>NZ_JASZYF010000099.1 GCF_030317115.1 Variovorax gracilis | reverse complement strand
GTTTGGCTGAACATTTCAGCGGGTGTATGGAAGTCTAGAGTCTTCCTTGGACGCTCGTTCAATTGCCTCGCAACAGCATTCAGCTTGGCTTGCGAGTATCTCGAGAGATCGATTCCTTTGGGGAAGTACTGCCTGAGCAGGCCGTTGGTGTTCTCGTTGGTTCCGCGTTGCCAAGGATTGTGGGGATCGCAGAAATAGACCTTGATGTCAGTCGCCAGTGTGAAGCGCTTGTGACCCGCCATCTCCGTGCCTCGATCCCAGGTCAGCGACTTGTAGAGCTCCTGCGGCAGCTTGCGGGCATTCTTGATCAGCGCATTGACGACCGTCTCGGTGTCCGCCCCGTTGAGCTTCACCAGCATCACGTAGCGTGTCTGGCGCTCGACCAGTGTGGCAATCCGACTGCTCGTTCCTCCGAACAGGAGGTCGCCTTCCCAGTGACCGGGCACCGCCCGATCTTCTACCGCGGCCGGGCGCTCGCTGATCGATACCGCTTCAAGGATTCCGCGGTTGTCGGTCTTCTGCGTGTGATGGCGCGAGCGGCGCATGACTCGCGTACGCCTCAGATACTGCAACAGCTCCTTCTTCAAGGCGCCGCGGGCCTGAATGAAGAGGCTGCGGTAGATGGTCTCGTGTGACACCTGGTAGTCCTCATCGCACGGATAAGTATGCTTGAGCCACCCTGAGATCTGCTCTGGCGACCACAGCGCCTGGAGCTTGGTCGCTACGAGGCAAGCCAAGGATCGGTTCTGGATCAGCTTGCAGCTCTTGGGGCGAAGCGCCCGATTCCAGGCCGCCTCATCGGCCTCGGTCGCCCGATAGCGCACCTGACCACCATTGCGCTTGATTTCCCGGCTGACGCTGGAAGGCGCTCGCCCAAGGATCACGGCGATCGCGCGGATCGAGAAGCCCGCCGCCATGGCACGCGAAATCTCCTCTCGCTCGGCCAAGGTCAGCGCCAACGCGCAACGGTGACGCTCTGGCGGACGTATGCCGCCCGTGCGCGACAGAATTCCTTCTACCGACGAATGCGATCTGTTGAAAAGCTGAGCGATCTGTTGGAGGCTGTCACCTTCCTTCCAACGCTCCCACATCAAGGCTTTCTGATTGTCGGTGTAGTAGGTTCGCGTTCGGTACTTCATCTGCAACACTCCTTCTGCCTATGCAGTTCTCAGTGTGTTGCATCGACCGGTTGAATCCGCA
>NZ_JASZYF010000098.1 GCF_030317115.1 Variovorax gracilis | reverse complement strand
GTGAAGAACTCCTGGGCGTACCTGCCCTGCTCGCGCGGGCCGTAGCTCGATCCCTTGCGGCCGCCGAAGGGCACGTGGTAGTCCACCCCCGCCGTCGGCAGGTTCACCATCACCATGCCGGCCTGGCTGTGACGCTTGAAGTGCGTCGCGTATTTCAGGCTGGTGGTCGCGATGCCGGCCGACAGCCCGAACTCCGTGTCGTTGGCCGTGGCCAGCGCCTCTTCGTAGTTCTTCACCCGGATCACGCTCGCCACCGGCCCGAAGATCTCCTCCTTGTTGATGCGCATCGAGGCCACCGATTCGCTGAACAGCGCCGGCGACATGTAGAAGCCCTCGGTGTCGAGCTTGAGCCGCTCGCCGCCCGCAGCCAGCGTGGCGCCTTCGCCCTGGCCGATCTCGATGTAGTTCAAGTCCTGCTGCAGCTGGCTCTCGCTGGAGACCGGCCCGATGTCCGTTCCTTGCGCCAGTGCATCGCCCACCTTGATCCTGGCCATGCGCGCCTTCATCGCCTCGATGAACTTGGGGTAGATGCCTTCGGTCACGATCAGCCGGCTCGATGCCGTGCAACGCTGGCCGGTCGAATAGAACGCGCTCTGCACGCTCAGCTCCACGGCCTGGTTCAGGTCCGCGTCGTCCAGCACCACCTGCGGGTTCTTGCCGCCCATCTCCAACTGCACCTTCTTGTGGTTGGTCGCGCACTGGATGGCGATGTTGCGGCCCACGCCCACCGAGCCGGTGAAGCTGATCGCATGGATGCCCGGGTGATTGACCAGTGCATCGCCGATCACGCTGCCGCGGCCCATCACCAGGTTGAACACGCCCGCTGGAATGCCCGAGCGGCTGATGATCTCCGCCAGCGCCCAGGCGCAGCCGGGCACGAGGTCGGCGGGCTTCAGCACCACGCAGCAGCCGAAGGCCAGCGCCGGAGCGATCTTCCATGCGGGAATCGCGATGGGGAAGTTCCAGGGCGTGATCAGGCCCACGACGCCCACGGGCTCACGCGTGATCTCGACGCCGATGTTCGGACGCACCGAAGGCAGCACCTCGCCTGAAAGGCGCAGGCATTCGCCGGCGAAGAACTTGAAGATCTGGCCGGCGCGCGCGGCCTCGCCGATGCCTTCGGCGCGGGTCTTGCCTTCCTCGCGTGCGAGCAGCGTGCCGAGTTCTTCCTTGCGCGCGAGGATTTCATTGCCGATCTTGTCGAGCGCATCGGAGCGAGCCTGGATGC
>NZ_JASZYF010000097.1 GCF_030317115.1 Variovorax gracilis | reverse complement strand
GGGGCGGGATTGAACAGCACCAGCGCGTTGTGCAGCTTCCAGTGCTCGGCCCAGGTCTTCTTGCGGCCGCTCGCCACGTCGAGCATCAGCTGGAACATTTCCCAGCCGACGTCGGCGATGGTCTTCTCGCCGGTCGCGATCGTCCCGGCGTTGATGTCCATGAGGTCGTGCCAGCGGCGCGCCAGGTCGGCGCGTGTCGCGACCTTGATCACCGGCACTTCGGCCAGCCCGTAGGGCGTGCCCCGGCCGGTGGTGAACACGTGCAGGTTCATGCCCGCGGCGAGCTGCAGCGTGCCGCAGATGAAGTCGCTGGCCGGCGTGGCCGCGTAGATCAGCCCCTTCTGCCGGACCTTCTCGCCCGGCGAGATCACGCCCGAGATGGGCGACTTGCCCGACTTCACGATCGAGCCCATCGCCTTCTCCACGATGTTGGACAGCCCGCCCTTCTTGTTGCCGGGCGTGGTGTTGGCGCTGCGGTCGACCCGCCCCTTGTCCAGGTAGGCGTCGTACCAGGCCATCTCGCGGATCATCGCGTCGGCCACTTCGGGCGTGGTGGCGCGCGAGGTGAGCTGGTCGATGCCGTCGCGCACCTCGGTGACTTCCGAGAACATCACCGTCGCGCCGGCACGCACCAGCAAGTCGGTGCAGAAACCCACCGCCGGATTGGCCGTGACGCCCGAGAAGGCGTCGCTGCCGCCGCACTGCACGCCGACCACCAGCTCGCTCGCCGGCACGGTCTCGCGGCGGCGGGCGTTGAGGCGCTCCAGGTGCTCCTCGGCCTGCCGCATGATCGAATCGACCATCGACATGAAGCCCACGTGCGCGTCGTCCTGCAGGCACACGACATCGAGCTTGCTCTCCGCGCTGTCGCCGACATCGGCCACGTTGCGCTCGTCGATCAGGGGGATGGTGCCCGGCGGCATCAGGCGCTCGGGCTGGAGCTTCTCGCAGCCCAGGCTCACCACCATGACCTCGCCGCCGAAGTTGGGGTTGAGGCTGATGTTGCGCAGCGTGCGGATCGGGATGATGGCGTCCGGCGCATCGATGGCGACGCCGCAGCCGTAGCCGTGTTCGAGCGCCACGACGTCGTCGACGTGGGGGAACCTCGGCAGCAGCTCGGACTTGATGCGCTTGACGGCGAAATCGGTCACCCCCGCCACGCATTGCACGGTCTGCGTGATCGCCAGGATGTTGCGGGTGCCCACCGAACCGTCCAGGTTGCGGTAGCCCTCGAAGGTATAGCCCTCCAGCGGAGGCTGCGGCTCGGGCTTGACGGTGGCGATCGGCAGCCCGACGAGTTCGCGCGCCGCGGGCATCTCGAGCAGCCGCTCATGCACCCAGCTTCCGGCGGGGATCGCCTTCAGCGCATAGCCGATCACGACGTTGTAGCGGCGCAC
>NZ_JASZYF010000096.1 GCF_030317115.1 Variovorax gracilis | reverse complement strand
CTTCGGCGCGGGTCTTGCCTTCCTCGCGTGCGAGCAGCGTGCCGAGTTCTTCCTTGCGCGCGAGGATTTCATTGCCGATCTTGTCGAGCGCATCGGAGCGAGCCTGGATGCTGCCTGTCGCCCACGCGGGGAACGCCGCGGTCGCCGCGGCCACCGCCGCTTCGACGTGCGTGGCATCGCCCTGCGTGTATTCGGCGATGGTGTCGCCGAGATTCGACGGGTTCAGGTTCCGGCTGTACGCGCGGCCCTTGACCCATTCGCCGCCGATCAGGTTGTCGTGTTGCTGCATGCGTGCGCTCTCTTTCAGAGGCCCTGGGGGCCCAGCTTGTCGATGAGCACCTTCAGCGCTTCCATTTCATCGGGCTTCAGGTCGGTCAGCGGCGCGCGGACCGGCCCCGCATCGTGTCCCACGATCTTGGCGCCGGCCTTGACGATGCTCACCGCGTAGCCTTGCATGCGGTTGCGGATCTCCAGGTACGGCATGAAGAAGTCCTTCAGCAGGCGGTGCTGCGTCTTCAGGTCGTCGGCAGCGACCGCGTGATAGAAGTCCATCGCGGTCTTCGGGATGAAATTGAAGACAGCCGAGGAGTAGACCGGCGTGCCCATCGCCTTGTAGGCGGCGGCATAGACCTCGGCGGTCGGAAGGCCGCCCAGGTAGGCGAAGCGATCGCCCATCTTCTGGTAGACCGCCACCATGGCCTCGATGTCGCCCACGCCGTCCTTGAAGCCGACGAGGTTGGGGTTGCGATCGGCCAATGCGGCCAGTGTGTCCGGCTTGAAGCGGGTGGCCCCGCCGCGGTTGTAGACGACCACGCCGAAGTCGACGCTCTTGCACACCGCCTCCACGTGCGCGGCCAGGCCTTCCTGGCCCGCCTCGGTCAGGTAGTGCGGCAAGAGCAGGATGCCGTGGGCGCCGGCCTTCTCTGCCGCCTGCGCGCACTGGATGGCGAAGCGCGTCGGGCCGCCCGCGCCCGCGATGATCGGCACCACGCCACGGCAGGTGTCGACGGCCGTCTTGATGATGCCGGGGTATTCGTCACCCGTGAGAGAGAAGAACTCGCCCGTGCCGCCCGCGGCGAACAGCGCCGAGGCGCCATAGGGCGCCAGCCACTCCAGGCGCTTCTCGTAGCCTTTCTTGTTGAAGTCGCCGTTGCTGTCGAAGTCGGTCAGCGGAAACGAAAGCAGGCCGGAGCCCATGATGGTCTTGAGTTCTTGCGGATTCATTGAAAGGTCTCTCTGGACGGGACTGGTGGTGGATGAATGGAGTGCAGGGGACGTGACGCTCAGGTCACCGGGGCGGGATTGAACAGCACCAGCGCGTTGTGCAGCTTCCAGTGCTCGGCCCAGGTCTTCTTGCGGCCGCTCGCCACGTCGAGCATCAGCTGGAACATTTCCCAGCCGACG
>NZ_JASZYF010000095.1 GCF_030317115.1 Variovorax gracilis | reverse complement strand
TCGTCCACACGGCCGCGTTCAGGGCGTACCCCCAGCCGTTTCCCGCGCTCCCCGCCGACGTGGTCGGCGTACCGGTCGAGTACGACCCCGCCGGCACCATCGAGCAGGCGCTGCGCTGGCATCCGAAGGCGCGCCATCTTCTCGTCGTGACCGGTGCGATCCCCCGCGACCGCGAATGGGAGGCGCTGCTGCGCGAGACCTTCGCCCAGTTCCAAGGCCGCGTGGCGATCGAATTCCTGGCCGGAGCGTCGACCGAGCAGGTGGTGGAGCGCCTGCGCGGCCTGGACGGTCGTTGGATCGTGTTCACGCCGGGCTTCTACCAAGGCAGCGACGCCATCAGGTACACAGCGCGCGAATCGGTCCAGATGATGGCCAAGGCGGCCAACGCCCCCGTCTACGGGACGTTCAGCAGCTTCATCGGCACAGGGGCCGTGGGAGGTCGCGTCCCGAGTTTCGAGGCCACGGGGCGGCAGGCTGGGCAGATCGTCAACAGCCTGCTCGACGGCGTGGCGCCGGCGGCGCTGAACCTGCCCAAGGCCATGCCCAACGAGTTGAACGTCGACCTGCGGCAAACACGCCGATGGGGCATCCCCGACAAGGACATCCCGGCCGACGCGGTGATGCAGTTCAGGGAGCCCACATTCTGGGAGGCTTACCGGACCGTGGCGATCGTCGGCGGCACCGTGATCCTGCTGCAGGCCGGGCTCATCGCCTCGCTCATGATCGAACACCATCGTCGTCGCAAGGCCGAGATGGCGCTGGCGCAGCGTGGCGGTGAACTCGCGCACGCGTCGCGCCTGGCGATTGCCGGGGAACTGACGGCGTCGATCGCGCACGAGATCAATCAACCGCTGGCGGCCATCCTGACCAATGCCGATGCGGCCGAGATGATTCTCCAGTCCGGGGCCGATCGTCACGAGGACCTGCACATGATCCTGGCCGACATCCGCCGCGACGACCTGCGCGCCAGCGATGTCATTCGCCGCCTGCGCACGCTCCTGTCCAACAAGGGGATCGAGCGCCAGGCCTTTGACCTCGCGGCGGTCGTGACCGATGCCTGTGCCATCCTGCAGGCCGAAGCCCGGCGCAGGGAGGTCAATCTCGTGCTGCGAAACTCCGCCGGGTCTGGCCGCGTATTCGGTGATCCGGTTCAAATCCAGCAAGTCCTCATCAATCTCGTGCTCAATGCGATGGATGCGATCGAGGGCATGCCCGGCGACCGGCGCACTGTCGTCACCTCGGTCGAGCCGGAAGGCGACGGGCTTGCCGTGAGCGTGCGAGACCGAGGCCCGGGCATCGCGCCCGAGCATCTGCCCAAGCTCTTCGAATCGTTCTTCAGCACCAAGCGCCGAGGCATGGGGCTGGGCCTGTCGATCGCGCGGACCATCGTCGAAGCGCACGGAGGCCGCATCCGGGTGGAAAGCGATCCC
>NZ_JASZYF010000094.1 GCF_030317115.1 Variovorax gracilis | reverse complement strand
CAATACTGTTCGATTAGAGTAATGACGCCTACAATTGCTTCCGTGGCAACTCGATGGCGGACGGGATATGGCACGGACGAAGGCGGTGTTGGGCGAGGGAGCCAGGCTTAGCGACTTCTTGGCGGCCAGTTTGCTGGCGCGGGTGGTGCCAGCCGATGTCGTGCACGCTGTGCTGGACGAGCACGGCTGCAACAGCCAACGCATTCGCAGCTTCCCTGCGGTGGCCGGGGTCTACTACTGCATGGCCTTGAGCCTTTATCCCGAAGCAGCCTACGAGGAGGTCTTCGCCGTCGTCTCTCAGGGTCTGGCCTGGGCCAGTGGGGCCGCGCAGCCGGCACTTGTGGCCAAGTCTTCCATTAGCGCTTTGCGCAGCCGCATCGGCTCGGCACCCTTGAGTGACTTGGTCAAGCGCTGCTGTGTGCCGTTGGCCGATGCCCAGGATCATCCGCAAGCGTTCTTTGCTGGCTTGCGGCTCGTGGCGATTGACGGCAGCACGTTCGAGCTACCTGACGAGGCTGATAACGCGCGGGATTTCGGTTACCCGAGCAGCAGTGCGATCACCGCCGGCCATGCCGGCTATCCGCAGGCTCGCTGCGCCGTATTGATCGAGTGCGCGACACACGCCATCCTCGGCGCGAACATTGGGGCCTTTAGCGATGGCGAGCGAGGGCTCGCAGCCGCGTTGCTACCGCGTCTTGAATCAGGCATGCTTTGCATGGCCGACCGGGGCTTCAATTCATTCGAACAATGGCGCCAAGCCACAGCCACGGGAGCAGACTTGCTATGGCGATGCGGGAGCACCTGGAAGATGCCGGTCCAACGCGTGCTCGATGATGGGTCGTTCCTCAGTGTCATCAGCCCGACCAATGTCACCCGAGCGCAGGCCGACCAGCAGGCCATCACGGTGCGCGTGATCGACTATGAGTTGCCAGGCTTGGAGGACGCGCAACCGCGCTATCGACTGATGACGACGTTGTTGGACCCGCAGCGCGCACCCGCCATGGAGCTGGCAGCGCTGTATCACCAGCGCTGGGAGATCGAGTCCGTATTCGATGAACTCAAGACGCATTTGCGGCAGAGCCGGCGGGTGCTGCGCAGCAAGACACCCGAGCTGGTGCGTCAAGAGTTCTACGGCTGGGTCCTGGCGCATTACGCGGTGAGATGGCTGCTGCATCAAGGGGCCTCCAACAACCGAATACCTCACGCCGAGCTGTCCTTCAAAGGACACGTAGAACTCCTGAGACGTACGCAGCCCCACTCCGGGGCCTTCCCCCCCAGCGAGGCCCAAAAAGCGACGACGCTGGTTCCGTGAACTGCTCCAGGCTAGCGGCAGCATTCGCGCAACGAGGACCCTCAATCGGCGTTCTCCGCGGATGGCAAAAAGACGCACCTCACCGTACGCGGGTCACGACCGGAACGCTGCGACTCGCGTCCCCGTGGACTTCGCGCCCTGCTTGTTCTCAGGGCGGCCAGGTGCCCCTATACAAATTGTCCGGCGCTCCGGCGTGCGGCCATGGTCGCCAACAAACCCCTCAGGCGGATTTTCTGCGTAACCGAACAGTATTG
>NZ_JASZYF010000093.1 GCF_030317115.1 Variovorax gracilis | reverse complement strand
CGCTGATATGACTCCCGGTGTCAACCAGCGTATTGGTTGGGTTGGTAGGGTCTTCCAAGAACTTCTACGGGCGAACTTCCTAAGGGCGGCGCAGCAGTAAGTCTCGACGGTGGATCACGCTGATATTCGCGGATTGGTGCCGCATTACAGAGGTCCGTCTCAAGAGCCTGCCGCTTTCTTGCTCCGCAAGCCGGCCGAGGCCGTTGCCAAACGCGGACGCGGGTTGCTCGAATACCGGGCTGCGCCGCCCTCAGGAAGCTCTCTCCTTTCGTCTGAACTTCTGTCGATTGAGTGTGGAGGCGTGGATGCCTACGTGGTCACCGCCTCGCGCGGATGCGCCATGGCCATCCCCGTGCGCCCAATATCCCATATGAAGCCGATCAGTTCTCGCGCGATGGCAACGATCGCGACGTTCGGACTCTTGCCTTTAGCGACCAGCCTTCGGTATCTGCGGCATAGCCTCAATTGCGCATCCCACGCTCGATCAAGAATAGGCTTGGGGATCCCTTCGTGTCGCCGTTGGATGTCGACGCTCACCCGGGCCGGGTGCCGGTAGCTCCACGCGGATTCGATCAACAACTTTCTTGCATAGCTGTTGCCCGTCTTGGTGATGCTGCCCTGGCGACGCTTGCCGCCCGAAGAATGCTCCGACGGAGTGACGCCGATCCAAGCCATCAACTGGCGAGGATGATCAAAGCGCGACAGGTCTCCCAGCTCGGACACCAGTCCGATAGCCGACGTGAACTGGATGCCGCGCATCGCTTGCAAGGCAAGCACTACGGGATAGAAACGCCAGCTGACAACCGCTTCGTGCAACGCCGCCTCCAGTCGCTGGCATTGGGCCATCCGATCTTCGATCGTTCGCCGATGTTCATCGAACGCGAGATGCTGCCAAGCACTGTCAAACGAGAACGTGCTCAGCCAGCGTCGATGCGTCGCACCCCAGTTGGGTCGGCCGAGATAGTGGACGCCATGCGTCAGCAGGAAAGACTTCAGCCGCTGCCGCGCCTGCTTCAGATCCTCCCGGGCAGCTGACCAAGCACGCGCGAGATCCCGGAACGACTCGTCTTCGACGGTCGGCACATGAACTGCGCTGAGGTCGCCTGCACGCAGGGAGCGCACTAGCTTCATCGCGTCGCGGCGATCGGTCTTGACGCGCTCACCTGGCTTGCGCGGAATCAACGAAGGCGCGCACACCATGCAGTCGAACCCCTTCGAAACGAGCTGCCGACAAAGGCCGTAGCCACATGGCCCTGCCTCGTAAACCATGAAGACGTGCCGCGCCTTCGACTGCAGCCGCTTGCTCATGCGATCCACTTCGGCATCCGTGCTTCTGATCTTGCCCAACAGCTCTACTTCACCCATGCCTGCGGCGTACGCCACCGTGATCGAATCCTTGTGAACGTCCAGACCAACGTACAAAGTGCTATCGTCTTCCATGCTGACCTCCGCGTTGAAAAGTTCCTTGGGTAGGGGTCCCCGCGATCCCACCCAATGCGGCTCTGGCACGATGCTAATCCGCGCTATGTCGCGCGGTGGTCAGCCCCGCTGCCGGGGGTCATATTGACTT
>NZ_JASZYF010000092.1 GCF_030317115.1 Variovorax gracilis | reverse complement strand
AAGGGTTGTGGGACAGCTGCCCGGCAGACGCGCAGCGCATAGATCGACCATGACCTGAGGGCAGGTGTCCCTCAAGCCTCGAGGGAGGAAACCGCGGAGCACAGCGCGGCGGTTTTTCAGGACCGTGACGCTATGGCGATAGTGGTGAGTGCTCAGCCGTCAAGCATGACACGCGAGAGGCGCGCGGATACGCTACACGAAGGAGCCCGTGGTTTCTCAGTGCCACCGCAGGCGGTGATGGGCGCGTGGGGCGCAGTTGTCGCGGCCAAGGGGCGCATTGAGCGCACGCCGACTCCGTCGATGCGCTCGCCGATCGACATCAAGGACGCAAGGAAGTCTCTTGGCGTCATGGTGGCGCGCGAATCGCTTCGCCGCGGAGGAAGACCTGCACGATGGTCATGGCGTGGCCGCAGTGCCGGCAGATGAACGTCGGGCGCTCGGCGTCTTGCTCGGCGTCCGGCTCGCCGGTGTGGGTGGACGGCGATGGCATGGGCATCACATTCAACAACTCGCGGGCGGCGGCCAGACATGCCGTGCGTGCGCCGTTGGCCAGCAGTCCGTAGTGGCGGATGCGATGGAAGCCCGTGGGCAGCACATGCAGCAGGAATCGGCGCATGAACTCGTGCGCCGAGAGCGTCATGGCCTTGTGGCGCGTCCTACCCTTGGCGCGGTAGTCCTTCCATCGGAAGGTCACGCCGCGCTCGTCCAGCGCAAGCAGCCGGCCGTTGGAGATCGCCACCCGGTGCGTGTAGCGCGACAGATAGGCCAGCACGGCCTGCGGCCCCGCGAAGGGCCGCTTGGCGTAGACCACCCACTCGATCTTGCGCAGTGGCGCGAGCCAGGTCTTGAAGGTATGGGCATCGGCCAGGTTCGCGTGCGCGCTGAAGAAGCGCAGCTGGCCGCCGGCATGCAGGCGCAGCAACTCCTCCAGGAAGCGGCGCCGGAACAGGCGCGAGAGCACGCGCACCGGAAGGAAGAAGCCCGCACGGCAGGCCACCCAGCTTGTACCGTCCTGGGCCAGGCCACCACCGGGCACGATGCCATGTACGTGAGGATGGTGCGTGAGCGCCGAGCCCCAGGTGTGCAGCACCAGCGTGGCACCGATCCTGGCGCCCAGGTGCTTCGGATCGCCAGCGATCGTGATCAGCACCTCAGCGGCCAGGTCGAACAGCAGCCCGTAGAGCGCAGCCTTGTTCTGGTAGGCGAGGTCTGCGATGGGCGCGGGCAGCGTGAACACCACGTGGTAATACTCAACCGGCAGCAGATCGGCCTGACGCGCGTCAAGCCAGCGCTGCGCCGCGGTGCTCTGGCACTTGGGGCAATGGCGGTTGCGGCAGGAGTTGTAGGCGATCTGATCGGCGCCACAGCCCTCGCAGCGCAAGACGTGTCCACCCAGCGCCGCGCTGCGGCACTGTTCGATGGCCGACATGACCTTCAGCTGTGCCAGGCTCAGATGGCCGCGCTGCTCGGCGCGCCACGCCGGCGCGTGTTGGCGGAAGATGTCGGCGACCTCCAGGGAAGGCCGGCCCACGGCCAGCCTGTCACGCCGGTGGCAATGCCTCCAGCGGGCTGAGCACCTCGTGCAGCAGATCGGTGGCCACGTGGGTGTACACGGTGGTGGTCTCCAGGCGCTTGTG
>NZ_JASZYF010000091.1 GCF_030317115.1 Variovorax gracilis | reverse complement strand
CGCCGGCACGATGCCGCGCACCTTGAAGCTCAATGTCTTCGCGCCGGCCAGCGTGTCGCTCATGCCCCTGAGCAGCGCGAGCGCGCGCTCGTCCTTGAAGTCCTTGGCGGGCGCTGCCGCCTGCGCCGGCTTGGTGTCCTGCGCGAGGGCAGCGCGTTCGGCGCCCAGCAGCGCCGCTGCAGTGAGCATGGCGAGGCCGAGCCGTCGGCTGATTCGATGGAGGGTGAGAGTCATCGTTGTGCTCCGGTAGTAGAGATCAATGGAACTCGGGCGAATGACGCGCACAGGGCGCATCGGTCAGCGCGTGGCAGCGGCGACGCGCTGGCGAACGAAGTGGACCTCGAACTTCTGCTTCGCCACCGCCTGGTAATAGACCCCGACAAGTTGATCGCTCGCCGGGTCGTAACGCAGCTCGTAGGTCGACCCGCTGTAGCCGCCGGCCTGCAGTTCGAAGGAGGCGCGCAGCACGCCGGCCTCCTCCGACGCATGGGCTTTGGCAAAGGGCAACGGATTCGGGTTGAAATACATCGCCGTAAGCTCGCCGGCGGCGTCGATCTCGCGCACCAGGATGATGTAGTTGCCATCGGGCCGCTTCCATGCACCTTTTAGCGCCGCGGGATCGGCCTTGCCGGCCACTGCGCCCGGTGCTGCCGATTGCTGCGCGAGGGCCGGCCGCGCCACTACCAGCGCTACCGCCAGCAGCAGCCCGGGCCCGATGCAGTTCCATAGCGGGCTCATCAATCGCGCGCCCTGGCGACCATGGTGTCCACCTGGCGCTGCTGCGCTGCGGTGAGTTGCGACTTGCCCAGCTTGATGACCAGCTTGTCGATCTTGCCGTTGAAGGCGAAGGGCACCTGATAGTCCTTCGCGTTGATCTCGGTGCGCAAGTCGACGCCGACGTCGAAGGTCTCGTCGGCCACCTGGAGGAAGGCGATCGAGTTGGGCTGCTTGCCGGTCGCGACCACCTTGCCGTCCACCTTGAGCACGCCGCTGCCGCCCTTGGCGATGCCGGGGCCGTCGTAGGTGTAGTCGAAGACGATGGTGTGCTTGCCCGGGGTCAACGCTTCCTGGCCGACCCAGCGGTAGTGCGCCAGGATGAGCATGTTGTAGTCGAAGACGGGTTTGCCATTCACGAGGTAAAGACCCCATCCCCCCCAGCGTCCGCCGATGGTGGCGAGCATGCCGTTGCCGCCGCCCTGCGGTACGTCGACATCCGCGGTGATGGTGTACGACTTCCCGAGGATGTTCGGTGCATTGGCCACCGGGATGCCGGGATTGACGCCGGTGTAGGTGAACTCCGAGCGGCCCGCTGTCGTGCTTGGTCGCGGCTCGACCGCCCGCGCGAACGAGCGGTTGTCGAGGGGAAGTACCTGGTGCTTCGCGGCCTCCTGGACGAACAGCGCCTGCATTTCCTTCAACTTCTCGGGCATCTTCGCGGCGAGGTCGTTCGCCTGCGAATAGTCTTCCTTGATGTTGTACAGCTCCCACTTGTAGTCGGCGATCGGGGGCAGCGGCGCATTCAGGATCCACGGCCCGTGCGGCGGTGTCGTGTTGGCGTACCAGCCGTCGTGGTAGATCCCGCGGTTGGCGATCATCTCGAAGTATTGCGTCGTGCGGGTCGAGGCCGCATTGGCATTGGCCTTGTC
>NZ_JASZYF010000090.1 GCF_030317115.1 Variovorax gracilis | reverse complement strand
TAAGCCTGTGTGAGAACGGCCGCCATGGCGGTCACCCGCGCCAGTAGACGATCGCCGGCCATGGTGGTCGTCCAGTAGTACGGCGAGGTCGAGATGCTTACTTGAGGTGGAAAGGGCCGTTTACGGCATAAAAGGGTGGTCACCCACCCGCCAGCCTCACTGCCTTCATCGTTTTGGCGATACCCAAGATCGAGATGATGCGCTTGAGGTTGTAAGCGAGCACGCTGAGGCTGAACTCTGTACTCACGTTCTCGATGCCACGCGTCAGGAAGTGCGTCCAGCCCATCCAGTGTTTCAACGTGCCGAAGACGTGCTCGATGGTCTTCTTGCGCGTCAACATCGCATCCGGCTGGCGATCAAGGCGTCGCTGCATTGCCTCGAGAACGTCTTCATGCTCCCATCGTGAGATTCGTCTGTAGTCACTGGGTGTGCAGCGCGCCTTCATCGGACATTCAGGGCAGGCGCTGGTCCAGTATCGGCGCATCTGTAGGCCGCTCTCCTCGCGCGTGAACCTGTAGATCGCGCGCTGCCCAGCGGGGCACTGATATTCATCGTCGCGAGCGATGTACACGAAGTCCGCCCTGTCGAACCGGCCCTCTGCCTTGGCGTTGGAGGTCGTTGGCTTGGGAACATACGCTTCGATTCCCGCATCGCTGCACGCCTTGATCTGCGCGCTGCTGAAGTACCCACGGTCTGCGATGGCCTTCAGGCGCCGCTTCCCCATGGCTTCGCGCGCAGCATGCGCCATCTTGCTGAGCTGGGCCCTGTCACTGCCCGTGTTCGTCACCTGATGGGCCACCACCAAGTGGTGCTTGGCGTCGACCGCCGCCTGCACGTTGTAGCCGACCATCGCCATGCCGGTATTGCTGTGTGTGGTCATTGCACGGGCATCGGGGTCGGTCAGCGAGACCTGGCCGTCAGGCGCCGCCCGAACCTGCTCGCGCATGCCGCGCAACGCCTTCATCTTCTGCCGAAGATCGTGCACCTTGGCGCTCAGCCGGGCCGTCTTCTCAAGCCAGTCGCTCGGCCCAGTGCGATCGTTGGTGTCCAGCGCATCAAGGTACCGCTGGATGTTGATCTCGATTTCCCGCTCCCGACGGGCGAGCTTGCCTTCGGTGTAGTTGCGCTCTCGACTGTTCACCGCCTTGAATTTGCTGCCGTCGATTGCGACCACGGCTTGAGAGAACAGCTTCAGTTCGCGGCACAGCACGATGAAGCGCCGGCACACGTTGCGAATGCCCTTGCCGCTGTCGCGCCTGAAGTCGGCGATGGTCTTGAAGTCAGGGGCAAGCCGGCCAGTCAGCCACATCAACTCCAGGTTCCGCTGACATTCACGCTCCAAACGCCGGCTGGACTGGATACGGTTGAGGTAGCCGTAGATGTAGATCTTGAGCAGCACGCCCGGGTGATAACCGGGCCGACCGGTGCAAGCGGGGCAAACACCTTCGAACCCGAGTTCCTGAAAGTCCAGATCGTCGACGAAGGCATCGACCACTCGGACCGAGTTGTCCTCCGCGATGAAGTCCTCGAGGCACTCCGGCAGCAAGGTGACCTGAGTTCGGTCCTCTCCTTCGATGAATCGCCTCATGTGACCCCTCTCGACGAGTTGCCATAACTTAGGCGAGTTGTGTGAGTCCTTCAACCGTTTTCACACAGCCTC
>NZ_JASZYF010000009.1 GCF_030317115.1 Variovorax gracilis | reverse complement strand
ATCTCGAGGATCTTCACGGGGATGCCCGCGTTCAGGAAGTTCATCGAGATCCCGCCGCCCATGGTGCCGGCACCGATCACGCCCACGGACTTGATGGCGCGCTGGGGCGTGTCGTCCGCAACGTCGGGAATCCGCGAAGCCGCACGTTCCGCCATGAACAGGTGGCGCAGCGCCATCGATTCGGGCGTGAACATCAGCGCGGTGAAGAGACGGCGCTCTTCGGCCATGCCGTCGTCGAACTTCATCTTGGTCGCGGCCTGCACAGCGTCGACGCATTTGAGCGGCGCCGGGTAATTCTTCGACATGCCGCCCACCATGTTCTTGGCAAACTGGAAGTAGGCGTCGCCCTGCGGATGCTTGCACGGCAGGCTGCGCACCAGCGGCAACTCGGCGCCCGTCTTGCCGGCAACCGACTTCGCCAATTTGACGGCCTCGTCGAACACGGACTCGGGCGATGCAGCCAGCTTGTCGAACAGCTTCTGACCGGGCAGCGAAGCGAGCATCTCGCTCTTGACGGCTTCACCACTCACGATCATGTTGAGAGCGGTCTCGACGCCCAGCACGCGCGGCAGGCGCTGAGTGCCGCCTGCACCGGGCAGCAGGCCCAGCTTGACTTCGGGGAGCGCGACGCTGGTTCCGGGTGCGGCCACGCGGTAGTGGCAACCCAGGGCCAATTCAAGGCCGCCGCCCATGCAGACGGAGTGGATCGCGGCGACGATGGGCTTGGGCGATGCCTCGAGCGCCAGGATCACGCTCAGCAGATTGGGCTCCTGCAGCGCCTTGGGCGTGCCGAATTCCTTGATGTCGGCGCCGCCGGAGAAGGCCTTGCCGGCGCCGGTGATGACGATCGATTTGACGGCCGGGTCATCGATGGCCTTCGAGAGACCGTCGGTGATGCCGATGCGTGTCGAGAAACCGAGGCCATTGACCGGGGGGTTGGTCATCGTGATCACGGCGACATCGCCGAGCACTTTGTATTCAGCCGTCATGCTGCGTTCCTTTGGGATGGGAGAGGATCGAAAAAGGGTTCGAGAGCGTGGCGCACCCACTCGGCGCCGACGCCCTCGCACTTAAAAAGCACGAGTGTTCTTTTTTTGTGAAATTCTAGGCGTTTCCTGGGGCCAGGCAACGGCCCCAAGTCGCTGTCGAGACAAACTCAGGAAGCAGTCGGAGCGTGTTCAGACCTCCAGCCACTCCTTGCGGGTAGAGGCATCGGCCCGGAGGCTGTCCGGTGTGCCGTCGAACACGATGCTGCCGTGGCCCATGACCAATGCTCGATCGGAGATCTGCATGGCGATGGTCAGCTTCTGTTCGATCAACAGCACCGAGATGCCCTTGTCCTTGAGCGTGCGGAGATATTGCCCCACCAGCTCCACGATCTTGGGCGCAAGGCCCTCGGTCGGCTCGTCGATGATGATCAGGTCGGGATCGCCCATCAGCGTACGGCACAGGGTCAGCATCTGCTGCTCGCCGCCCGAGAGCACGCCAGCTTCCGTGTGCTGGCGCTCCTTCAGGCGCGGGAACATGCCGTACATGTCGTCGAAGGACCAGCGGCTGCCCTTGCCGTTGCCCTTCTGGCCCAGCAGGAGGTTCTGGTGCACCGTGAGCTTGGGGAAGATGTCCCGGTTCTCGGGCACATAGCCGATGCCGAGGTGCGCGATCTCGTAGGCCTTCCGGCGCAGGATGTCGTGCTCCTTCCAGCGCAGCGTGCCCTCCGCATGCACAAGGCCCATGATGGCCTTGGCCGTCGTCGAACGGCCCGAGCCGTTTCGACCCAGCAAGGCGACGATTTCGCCGGGGCCGACGTCAAACGAAACACCATGCAACACATGGCTCTTGCCGTAATAGGCGTGGATGTCGTGGAGCTTCAGCATGTCAGTGTCCAGCGCCCTGTGCGTCGGCAACGGCCGAGCCGAGATAGGCTTCCTGCACGCGCGAGTTGGCGCGCACGGCGGCAGGGGTGTCGAAGGCGATGACCTCGCCGTAGACCACCACCGCGATCTTGTCGGCGAGGCCGAACACCACACCCATGTCGTGTTCCACCGTCAGCAGGGTCTTGCCGACGGTGACCTGCTTGATGAGCGCGATGAAGTGCGCCGTCTCGGTCTTGCTCATGCCGGCCGTCGGCTCGTCCAGCAGGATCACGTTGGCGCCGCCTGCAATGGTCACCCCGATTTCCAGCGCGCGCTGTTCGGCATAGGTGAGATTCACCGCATGGACATCGCGCTTCTTGTCGAGGCCGACCTGATGGATCAGTTCTTCGGTGCGCTCATTGGCATCGTCGAGGTTCGACAGAAAGCGCAGGAAGGTGTAGCGATAACCCAGGCTCCACAGCACGCCGCAGCGCAGGTTCTCGAAGACGCTGAGCTTGGGAAAGATGTTCGTGATCTGGAAGCTGCGCGACAGGCCCATCCGGTTGATCTCGAAGGGCTTCTTGCCGTCGATGCGATGCCCGTTGAGCAGGACCTCGCCGCTGGTGGGCGCGAGCCGCCCGCTGATCAGGTTGAACAAGGTCGACTTGCCCGCCCCATTGGGCCCGATGATGCCGATGCGCTCGCCCGCCTCGACCGCCAGGTCGACCCCACGGATGATTTCGGTCTTGCCGAAATTCTTGCGAAGTCCCTTGAGTTCGAGTGCGTGCGTCATGCCAGTTCCCTCCGCTTGATCTCGGCTTCGATCTCTTCCTGCGCTTGCCCCCAGACCCGCACGAAGCGCCGCCGCACGACCTCCAGCACGACAAGTCCCATTGCCAGGACGATGACCGCTCCAGCCCAGCTTGCGAAGCCGGACGTGTCGAGCGGCACGCCGAAGAACCTGAGTTCCGGGCCCAGGGCCGAATTGAGCTGGATGTGATAGATCATCTCGATGAGGGCGGCGGCACCGACCACCACCGGAATAGCCGCAAGCAGCAAGCCGATATAGAGTTTCCAGAGCCGGTTGAACTTGCCGAACTTCGCCACGCGCAGGTTCATCATGATCAGGCTCGCGATGCCGCCCGGGGCAAACATCACCATGAACACGAACACCAGCCCGAAGTAGAGCTGCCAGGCCTTCGAGAGCTCAGACAGCAGGACCGACGCGAACACCAGCAGCACCGCGCCGATGATCGGACCGAAGAAGAATACCGCGCCCCCCAGGAAGGTGAAGAGCAGATAACCGCCCGAGCGGATCGCGTTGAGGCTGTCGGCGGCGTTGACGATCTCGAAATTGATCGCCGCCAGTCCGCCGCCCACGCCGGCGAAGAAGCCGGCAATGATGAAGGCGAAGTAGCGCACGCGCTGCGTGTTGTAGCCGATGAACTCCACCCGCTCCGGGTTGTCGCGCACTGCGTTCAGGATGCGGCCGAGCGGTGTGCCGGTAAAGGCATACATCAAGGCGGTGCACACGAAGCAGTACACGGCGATCAGGTAGTAGACCTGGATCTGCGGCCCGAAGGTGATGCCGAAGAACGGACGGCCGTAGACGCGGTCGGTGGTCACGCCACCCTCCCCGCCGAAGAAGCCGGGGAACATCAGTGCCATGGAGGCCACGAGTTCGCCGATGCCCAGCGTGATCATGGCGAAGGTGGTGCCCGACTTCTTCGTCGTGACGAAGCCAAAGAGGATGGCGAAGAACATGCCCGCCAGGCCGCCGACCACCGGGATCAACACCAGCGGAATCGGCAAGCCGCCCTTGCTCGCGAGGTTCATCGCATGGATGGCGATGAACGACCCGAGCCCGGTATAGACCGCATGCCCGAAGCTCAGCATGCCGCCCTGACCGAGCAGGATGTTGTAGCTCAGGCAGATGATGATGAGGTAACCCATCTGCGAGAGCATCGTCAGCGCCAGGCTTGTCTTGAAGACCATCGGGGCGACGATCAGCGCGATCGCGAACAGCGACCAGATGAAGTAGCGCCCGATGTTCCAGGGCTTGAAGCGGTAGTACTGCGTGGTCATGTGTCAGTCTTCCCGCGTGCCGAGCAAGCCCTTCGGCCTGAAGATCAGGATGAGAACAAGGAACAGGTAGGGAAGGATCGGCGCCACTTGCGAGATCGTGAGATTGAGCAAGGGATAGCCGAAGGTGCTTTCGTTCACGGCCATGCCGATGGCTCGCAGCCCGGTCGCCATGGATTGGTCCATCGCCACGGCGAAGGTCTGGATGATCCCGATCAGCAGCGACGCCAGGAAGGCGCCCGCGAGCGAGCCCATGCCGCCCACGACAACGACCACGAAGATGATCGAACCCACGGAAGCGGCCATGGCCGGCTCCGTGACGTAGGTATTGCCGCCGACCACACCCGCGAGGCCCGCCAGCGCAGCGCCGCCGCCGAACACCAGCATGAAGACGCGCGGCACGTTGTGGCCCAGCGCCTCGACCATCTCGGGATGCTTCAGCGCCGCCTGGATTACGAGGCCGATGCGCGTGCGCGTGAGCAGCAGCCAGACGGACAGCAGCATCAGCAGCGCGACCAGCATGATGAACGAGCGCGACTTGGGAAACTGTGTGCCGTACAGCGTGAACAGCGGCCCCTGCAGTTGGCTCGGCAAACCGTAGGGCACCGTCGAACGGCCCCAGACCAGTTGCACCACTTCGAGGATCAGGTAGGAAAGACCGAAGGTCACCAGCAGTTCAGGCACATGCCCGAACTTGTGCACGCGCCGCAGGCTGTAGCGTTCGAAGGCCGCGCCCAGCGCGCCCACCAGCAACGGCGCGATGAAGAGCGCCGGCCAGAAGCCGATGATGCCGGAGAGCGTGTAGGCCACGTAGGCCCCGAGCATGTAGAAGCTGGTGTGCGCGAAGTTGAGCACACCCATCATGCTGAAGATCAGCGTCAGGCCAGAGCTCAGCATGAACAACAGCAAGCCGTAGCTGACGCCGTTGAGCAGCGAGATGACGAAGAATTCGACGTTCATCGGTCCTTGGGATCACGTAAGAAAAGAAAAAGGCCCGAGTGTTGAAGTCGGGCCTCGACCGGTCAACCCCTGCGGGGAAATCAGGGGCTCGGCCGCTTCATTTCGCACGTCGTGGGCGTGCTGGCCACGTAGGGCTCGTAGTATTTCACCGGCACGAAGGTGTAGCCCGTGCCTTCCGAGTCGATCGGGTACTTGCCGCCCGCCTTGTCCCACTTGGTGATGTAGAGGCCCTGCTGAAGCTGGTGGTCAGCCTTGCGCACCTCGACGTCCCCGTTGAAGCTCTTGAACCTCATACCTTCCAACGCCGCGGCCACCTTGACCGGGTCCGTCGACTTGGCCTTGACGAAGCCGTCGGTGAGCATCTGTAGCGTCGTGAAGGCCGCCGACGTATACAGGTCTTCCTTGAACTTCTTGTTGAAGGCCACGGTCAGGCGCTCGAAATCGCCGCCCATGTTGTAGTGGCCGTAACCGACCTGATACACCTTGCCGGCCGATGCCGCGCCCATGGCCGTCGGCGTGCCGCTCACGGTGCCGTAATAGGTGTAGAACTTGACGTTGTTCAAGCCGGCGTCGTTGGCGGCCTTGATCAGCAGCGCCAGATCGGAACCCCAGTTGCCTGTGATCACGGTGTCAGCACCCGATGCCTTGATCTTGGCGACGTACGGCGCGAAGTCGCGCACTTGCGCCAGCGGGTGCAGGTCCTCGCCGACGATCTGCACGTCAGGCCGCTTGCGTGCCAGGTTCTCCTTGGCGAACTTCACGACCTGCACGCCGTGCGCATAGTTCTGGTTGATCAGGTAGACCTTCTTGACGTCGGGCTGGTCCTTCATGAAGGTCGTCAGCGCTTCCATCTTCATGGAGGTGTCGGCGTCCATGCGGAAGTGCCAGTAGCTGCACTTGCTGTTGGTCAGGTCGGGATCGACTGCAGCGTAGTTGACGTACAGCATTTCCTTGCCCGGATTGCGTGCGTTGTTCTTTTCGAGCGCGTCGATGATCGCCAGTGCGGCGCCCGAGCCGTTGCCCTGCACGACGTAGCGCGCACCCTGGTCCTGTGCCGAGCGCAGCGCGCTCGTGGTTTCCTGTGGGCTGAGCTTGTTGTCGATGCCGATGATCTCGAACTTGACGCCGGCGGCGTTCTTCTTGTTGAACTCCTCGGCCAGGAACTGGAAGGTCTTGAGCTGGTTGGTTCCGACCGCGGCCATCAGGCCCGACAGCGGGTCAAGCCAGGCGATCTTCACGGTTTCACCCTTTTGAGCCAGAGCGCCGGTGGCGGTGGCTGCGAGGACGGCGGCAGTTGCGATTTTCAGAGCGAATTTCATTCCGTATCTCCTGGTCATGCTGTCAGTGCGAGGCGAGGTTACAAGCCTTTGGAACCTCGCCCGTCAGGGAATGCCCGTAAGAAGTCGGCCGCGAGGGCCGTTTCTATCACCCATGCGACAGAGCGCGTCCGGATGGTGCTACCCGCCGGTAGGATGCGCCTCGAAATCAAGTCCCCGCCGCTCAGACGCCGGGCAGCTTGTAGTCGCGCAGCAGTTCGCGCAGCCGGGTCTTCAGGATCTTGCCGGTGGCGCCAATCGGGATCGCCTCGACGAACACCACGTCATCGGGAATCTGCCACTTGGCTGTCTTGCCCTGATAGAAGGCGAGCAACTCATCGCGCGAAACCTCGGCGCCCGGCTTTTTCACGATCGCCACGATCGGCCGCTCGTCCCATTTGGGATGCGCAACGCCAATGCAGGCGGCCATCGCGACGCCCGGGTGCGCCACCGCGATGTTCTCGATGTCGATCGAGCTGATCCATTCACCGCCGGACTTGATCACGTCCTTGCTGCGATCGGTGATCTGCAGGAAGCCGTCGGCATCGATGGTGGCGACGTCGCCGGTGGGGAACCAGCCGCGCCCCTGCTCGTCCGGAATCAACGGGTCGCCGCCCTCCCCCTTGAAATATTCCTTGACCACCCAGGGGCCCTTGACCAGCAGGTCGCCATAGGCCTTGCCGTCCCAGGGCAGATCCTTGCCGTCGCCGTCGACGATCTTCATGTCCACGCCGAAGATCGCGCGCCCCTGCTTCATGCGGATGGCGGTCTGCTGCTCCGGCGACATCTCGAGGTGCTTGTTCTTCAGGGTGCAGAGCGTGCCGAGCGGGGACATCTCGGTCATGCCCCAGGCATGGAGCACCTCCACGCCGTACTGCTGCTGGAAAGCGTTGATCATGGCCGGCGGGCAGGCGGAACCGCCGATCACCGTGCGCTTGAGCGTCGAGAACTTGAGGCCGTTGGCCTGCAGGTGGCCCAGCAGCATCTGCCAGACGGTCGGCACGCCGGCGGCGAAAGTCACCTTCTCGGATTCGAGCAGGTCATACACCGACTTGCCGTCGAGCGCTGGACCGGGAAATACCAGCTTGGCGCCGACCAGCGCGGCCGAGTAAGGAATGCCCCACGCATTGACGTGGAACATCGGCACCACCGGCAGCACCGAATCGCGGGCCGACAGCGTCATCACGTCCGGCAGCGCGGCAGCGTAGGCGTGCAGCAGCGTCGAGCGATGGCTGTAGAGCGCCGCCTTGGGATTGCCTGTGGTGCCGCTCGTGTAGCACATGCTCGAAGCAGAGTTCTCGTCGAAGCTCGGCCAGGGGTACTCGCTGGAGCGCCGGCCCATCCAGGCTTCGTAGCTGACCAGGTTGGGCACGCCGCTGTCGGCCGGCAGTTTCTCGGCATCGCACAGGGCGATCCATTTCTTGACCGTGGGGCACCTGGCGTGCACGGCTTGCACGAGCGGGAGGAAGGTCAGGTCGAAGCACAGGATCTGGTCTTCAGCATGGTTCGCGATCCAGGCGATCTGGTCGGGATGCAGCCGCGGGTTGATGGTGTGCAGGACACGGCCCGACCCGCTCACGCCGTAATAGAGCTCGAGATGGCGATAACCGTTCCAGGCCAGGGTGGCGATGCGGTCGCTGAACAGAAGTTGCTCGTCGTCGAGCGCATTGGCGACCTGGCGCGATCGCGCGGCGATTTGCCGCCACGTCGTGCGGTGCATGTCTCCCTCGACCCGCCGCGACACGATCTCGGCGTCGCCGTGGTGACATTCGGCGAACTCGATCAAGGACGAGATCAGCAACGGTTGGTCCTGCATCAAACCCAGCATCTATTGACTCCTGTGGAAATGGGCTTCAAGTATTGAAGGGCAATGCAATGTAACCATCGGTTGCCCTGTAGCGACCGTGAGGTTCGCTCAATTTCGGTTCGTCACACAATGTCAGAAACCCGCAGTGCACCGTCGGGTATCCACGGTTGGCCTGCGCGGGACGGGGTTGGCGCCCGTGCGGGACAATCCATCCCCATGAGCATGCTTGCAGACGAAGCGGATGTCGTTGACCTGGGCCTGCGCTGGGCCCCGGGGTTTTCAGCGCTCGGTCCCAAATTCTTCACCGAACTCAACCCCAGCCCGCTGCCCGAACCCTACTGGGTCGGCCGCAGCTCGGCAGTCGCGCGCGAACTCGGCCTGGACGAGTCCTGGCTCCATTCCGCCGAGGGGCTGGCGGCTTTCACGGGCAACGTGGCGATCGCGGGAACGCGGCCGCTGGCCAGCGTCTACAGCGGCCATCAGTTCGGCGTCTGGGCCGGGCAACTGGGCGACGGCCGGGCCATCCTGCTGGGTGAAACGGCTGGGGGGCTGGAGATTCAACTCAAGGGCAGTGGCCTGACCCCCTATTCCCGCATGGGCGATGGGCGAGCCGTGCTGCGATCGAGCATTCGCGAGTTCCTGTGCAGCGAGGCGATTCATGCGCTGGGCATCCCGACCACCCGCGCGCTGTGCGTGACCGGCTCGGATGCCCGGGTGCGCCGCGAGGAACTCGAAACCGCCGCGGTCGTGACACGCGTTTCGCCGAGCTTCGTGCGCTTCGGCCATTTCGAACACTTCGCCGCCAACCAGCGCGACGACGAACTCCGCGCCTTGGCCGACTACGTCATCGACCGCTACTACCCCGGTTGCCGCACGACGGAACGCTTCAATGGCAACGTCTATGCCGCGCTGCTGGAAGCGGTGAGCGAGCGCACAGCGGCGCTGCTCGCCCAATGGCAATCGGTCGGCTTCTGCCATGGCGTGATGAATACCGACAACATGAGCATCCTGGGGCTCACCATCGACTATGGACCGTTCCAGTTCCTGGACGGCTTCGATCCGCGCCACATCTGCAACCACAGCGACACGGCAGGCCGCTATGCCTACAACCAGCAACCCAACGTCGCCTACTGGAATCTTTTCTGCCTCGCGCAGGCGCTGCTGCCGCTGATCGGCGACCAGGAAGTCGCGGTCGCGGCGCTGGAGTCGTACAAGACCGTCTTTCCCGCCGAATTCGAGGCGCGGATGCGCGCGAAGCTCGGCCTTGTCGATACGGCGGATACCGATCGTGCACTGATCGAGGGCGCTCTCAAGCTGCTGGCACAGGAAAAGGTCGACTACACGATCTTCTGGCGCCGCCTCTCCGGACACGTTGCAGGCGACAATCCGGGTTCGGTGCGCGATCTCTTCATCGATCGCTCTGCCCTCGATACCTGGCTGCAATCGTTTTCGGACCGTCGCGCGCAGACCCCGGCGGCGCAGTCGGCAGACCTGATGCTCAAGACCAATCCCAAGTTCGTGCTGCGGAACCACCTGGGCCAGCGGGCGATCGAAGCGGCGCAGCAAAAGGACTTTTCCGGCGTATCGACCTTGCTCGCGCTGCTCGAAACCCCATGTGAAGAGCACCCCGGCCACGACGACTTCGCCGGATTCCCGCCCGACTGGGCTTCCACCATCGAAATCAGTTGCTCATCATGACTTCACCCATCCAGAAGACCGACGCCGAATGGAAAGCCATCCTCGCTGAAAAAGGCGCCGAGCGCGGCGCCTTCGAAGTCACGCGCCATGCCGCCACCGAGCGCCCGTTCACCGGCAAGTACGAAGCCCATTGGGATGACGGCACCTATCACTGCATCTGCTGTGACGCCAAGCTGTTCGAGTCCGCCACCAAGTTCGACGCCGGCTGTGGATGGCCGAGCTTTTCGCAGGAAGCCGTGCCGGGCGCGATCCGCAACATCGTCGACCGCTCGCACGGCATGGTGCGCACCGAAAATGTGTGCGCCAATTGCGGCGCCCACCTCGGCCACGTGTTTCCCGATGGCCCGACCGAAACCGGCCTGCGGTACTGCATGAACTCGGCTTCGCTGGATTTCCAGAAAAAATGAAACTGATCCTCGACTTCTTTCCGATCCTCCTGTTCTTCGGCGCGTTCAAGCTCTATGACATCTACACCGCCACCGGTGTGCTGATGGCGGGCACGGTCATCCAGATGTCCATCATCTGGTTCACCGAGCGCAAGTTGCTGCCGATGCAGAAGGCCACGCTGGTGCTGATCCTGCTTTTCGGAACGCTCACATTGGCGCTACACGACGATCGCTTCATCAAGTGGAAGCCGACGGTGCTCTACGGCGCAATGGCGCTGGCGCTGGCCGTGGCGCTGTGGGGGTTCAAGAAGAACTTCCTCAAGATGCTGCTGGGCGCGCAATTGGAACTGCCGGTAAACATCTGGGGCCGACTGAACGTGGCGTGGATCGCGTATTGCCTTTTCATGGCCGTGATCAACGGCTACGTGGCGGCATACTTCAGCACCGAGGCCTGGGTCAACTTCAAGCTGTGGGGCTATGTGTTCCCGATCGTCTTCCTGGTCGCGCAGGGCCTCTACATCTCTCCGTACCTCAAGTCGGACAAGCCAGCGGCATGAGCCTTCCGACCTCCAAGGATCTCGAAGCGTGCCTGCGCGAAGCGCTTCAACCCACCGTGCTCGAAGTGATCGATGAGAGCGCCTCGCATGCCGGTCACGCCGGTGCGGGTCCCGAGGGCTACGGCACGCATTTCAGGGTGCGCATCGCTTCCCCGCTGTTCGCCGGCAAGCCCCGCGTGGCGCGCCATCGGCTTGTGTATGATGCGCTGCAACTTTTCATCGCACAGGGCCTTCACGCGATTGCCATCGAGACGCTTTGAAGCGCTTTGATTACTTCCCGCCTCCTCTGTGCGGCGAAAAACCCCCTCTTTTCCATAAAGCGCTTTTCTAAATCACTGCGCGTTTTCTCCTCCAGGACCGAGGCTCCCTCTATGAAGAAATACATCTTGCAGGCCTTCACGGCCGCCGTACTCGTTGGCGCGTTGCCCGTTGCTGCCTTTGCGCAGAACGCGGCCATCGTCAACGGCAAGCCGGTGCCGAAGGCACGCATGGAAGTGCTGGCTCAACAACTTGCTGCAGCGGGTCGCCCGGTCACGCCGGAAATGCAGGATCAGTTGCGCGAGGAAGTGATCGCGCGCGAAGTGTTCATGCAAGCCGCCCAGAAGCAGGGCCTGGACGCCACCGACGACTACAAGAACCAGCTCGAACTCGCCCGCCAGGCCATCCTGATCCGCCAGTTGTTCGAGAACTTCCGCAAGACCAATGCCGTCTCCGATGCCGACGTGCAGGCCGAGTACGACAAGTTCGTCGCGGCCAACAGCGGCAAGGAGTTCAAGGCTCGCCACATCCTGGTCGCCACGGAAGACGAAGCCAAGAAAATCCTCGCCGACCTCAAGAAGGGCGCCAAGTTCGAAGATATCGCCAAGAAGCAGAGCAAGGACCCGGGATCGGGTGCGAACGGCGGCGACCTGGATTGGGCTGCCCCCGCGAGCTTCGTGCCCGAGTTCTCGGAGGCGATGATCAAGCTCAAGAAGGGCGAGACGACGGCCGCGCCGGTCAAGTCTCAGTTCGGCTATCACATCATCCGCGTGGACGATATTCGCCAGGCGCAGCTGCCGAAGCTTGAAGAGGTCAAGCCGCAAATCACGCAACAACTTCAGCAACAGCGCCTGCAGAAGTACCAGGAAGACCTGCGCGCGAAGGCAAAAATCGAATAACCCTCGGGCTCGCCCACTTCGTGTGGTCACCCAGTACAAAAAAAGCGGCCCCTGGCCGCTTTTTTTTGTTGCAACGCTCAACCCCAGACGACGGAACGCATCGAGATCGAAGCCGACTGGAAGTCGGCGTTGAAAAAGCGGGGGACTTCGTTCTCATCGACGGCGCCAGCGACGTAGAGCAGCGGCAGATAGTGGTCGTGCGTCGGATGCGCCTGGGTGGCGACAGCGCCCAGGCCTTTGAAGTTCGGCAATGCCGACAACTGACCATTCGTCAGTTGCTCGCCGACGATGCGGTCGAACTCGATCGCCCAGTCGTATGCCTGGTTCGGCGCCGAGCCACGCCGCGTGGCCCGGAGGTTGTGGACGATGTTGCCGCTTCCGACGATCAGCACGCCGCGCTCTCGCAGCGCCTTGAGTTGCTGCCCGATCCTGTAGTGCTCGACCGGCGCGCGGCTGTAGTCCATGCTCAGCTGCACGACCGGAATGCCGGCCTTGGGAAACATCGGCTTCAGCACTGACCATGTGCCGTGGTCGAAACCCCATTCCGATGTGTCGAGGCGAAGCGCCAAACCACTCACCGGCTGGCGAACGGCCTGCGCGATTTCAGCGGCCGCAGCCGGTGCGCCCGGCGCCGGGTATTGCTGGTCGAACAGCTCCTGTGGAAAGCCGCCGAAGTCATGGATGGTCTTGGGCTGTGCCATTCCCGTGAGATACCACCCATCTCGCGTCAGCCAGTGAGCGGAGACGCAGAGAACGAGTTGCGGCGCGGGATACCGCTTGCCGAAGTCGGCGCCCAGCGCCTGCCAGCTGCGCCGGTAGGCGTTGTCGCCGATGGCATTCATCGGGCTGCCGTGGCCGACGAACATGACCGGCATGCGCGGCGATTTCTTCAGCGATCTGAATGCTTCGGCGGCATGGGACAGCGACGTCATGCCGGCCAGTGCGCCTCCCGCGAGGGCGCCCGCGTGGAGCACGTCGCGCCGGCGCATCCCTGCTCCGCTCACGCGACCCACTTGCGCGCGTTGCGCCAGATCCGCATCCACGGGCTGAACTCGCTCTGGGCTCCCGAGGTCCAGCTCATCTGGATGTTGCGGAACACGCGCTCGGGGTGCGGCATCAGCGCAGTGAAACGGCCGTCGGCGGTGGTCACGGAGGTGAGCCCGCCCGTACTGCCATTGGGGTTGAACGGATAGCGTTCGGTCGCTTGGCCATGGTTGTCGACGAATCGCATCGCGGCGATCGCCTTCGCCGGGTCGCCACGGTGCTTGAAGTTCGCATAGCCCTCGCCATGCGCCACCGCGATCGGCAGGCGGCTGCCTGCCATTCCGGCGAAGAAGAGGCTGGGAGATTCGAGCACCTCGACCATCGACAGCCGGGCCTCGAAGCGCTCGCTCTGGTTGGTCGTGAAACGCGGCCAGGCCTCGGCGCCGGGAATGATGTCGGCCAGTTCGGCAAACATCTGGCAGCCATTGCAGACGCCGAGGCCGAAGGTGTCGGGCCGTCCGAAGAAGCCCTTGAATTGTTCCGCCAGCTTCGGGTTGAAGGTAATGCTGCGCGCCCAGCCGATACCGGCGCCCAGGGTGTCGCCGTAGCTGAAGCCGCCGCAGGCGACCACGCCCTTGAAATCGGCCAGGTCCGCCCTGCCCGTCTGCAGGTCGGTCATGTGAACGTCGAAAGCGTCGAAGCCTGCTTCGGTGAACGCGTAGGCCATCTCGACGTGTGAATTGACGCCCTGCTCTCGCAGGATCGCGACCTTGGGCCTGGCGAGATTCAGGAAAGGCGCCGCCACGTTCTCGGCCACGCCGTCCGCCAGCAGCACGTGCGCGCCCGGATCTTGCGGATCTCCGGCAGCGGCGTGTTCAGCATCGGCGCATTCGGGATTGTCCCGGTCGCGGCAGATCTTCCAGCTGACCGAATCCCAGACCTGGTGGAGGTCGCTCAGGTTGGCACTGAAGACGGATTTGGCATCGCGCCACACTTCGACCTTCCCTTTGCCCGCGTCCATGGTCGAGTTAACGGGACGGGTCTTGCCGACGAAGTGGCTGTGCGTGCTCAGGCCGTGGGCGCGCAGGACCTGCATCACCTCGTTGCGTTCGGCGGTCCGCACCTGGAGCAGCATGCCGAGCTCTTCATTGAAGAGCGCCTTGAGCGTGAGTTCCTCGCGGCGCGCGCTGACCTGGCCGGCCCAGTTCTTCGCATCGCCGTACTCGGCACGGCTGTCGCTGATGCCGTCGCCCTCGGTGACGAGCAGGTCGACATTGAGCGCAACGCCGACATGCCCGGCGAAGGCCATCTCGCAAGCGGCGGCGAACAGGCCGCCGTCGCTTCGGTCGTGCATCGCGAGGATCTTGCCTTCGGCGCGAAGCGCGTTGACTGCAGCGACCAGCTTGACGAGCTCTTGCGGATCGTCCAGATCAGGCACCGTATCGCCGCTCTGCGACAGCGTCTGCGCCAGGATGCTGCCGGCCATGCGATGCTGGCCGCGGCCAAGGTCGACGAGCACCAGCGTGGTGTCAGGCTCGTTGGCGTCGAGTTGCGGCGTGAGCGTGCCGCGCACGTCCACCAGCGTGGCGAAGGCACTCACGATCAGGCTGACGGGCGACGTGACCTTCTTCTGCTCGCCGCCGTCCTGCCATTGCGTGCGCATCGACAGCGAATCCTTGCCGACCGGGATCGAGATGCCGAGCGCCGGGCAGAGTTCCAGGCCGACCGCCTTGACGGTCTCGTAGAGAGCGGCGTCCTCGCCCGGCTCGCCGCAGGCGGCCATCCAGTTGGCCGACAGCTTGACCCTCGACAGCTCGATGGGTGCCGCGAGCAGATTGGTGATGGCCTCGCCTACCGCCATCCGGCCGGAGGCCGGCGCGTCGATGGCCGCAAGCGGCGTGCGCTCGCCCATGCTCATCGCCTCGCCGGCAAACCCCTTGTAGTCGGCCAGCGTCACGGCGCAATCGGCAACGGGCACCTGCCAGGGGCCGACCATCTGGTCGCGATGGCTGAGGCCACCCACCGTTCGGTCGCCGATGGTGATGAGAAAGCGCTTGGAGGCGACGGTGGGATGAGACAGCACGTCGATCGCCGCCTTCTGCAAGTCCACGCCGGTGAGGTCCAGCGGCTTGAAGCGGCGATCGACCGTCTTCACGTCGCGAAGCATCTTGGGCGGCTTGCCGAGCAGCACGTCCATCGGCATGTCGACCGGCTGCGCCTCGGCGCCTTCGTCCGCCACGAGCAACTGCCGTGCCTCGGTCGCGACGCCCACGACGGAGAACGGGCAGCGCTCGCGCTCGCAGAAGGCGCGGAATTGCGCGAGCGATTCCGGCGCGATCGCCAGCACGTAGCGCTCCTGGCTTTCGTTGCACCAGATCTCCTTCGGCGCCATGCCCGATTCTTCGAGCGGCACCGCGCGCAGGTCGAAGCGCGCACCGCGGCCGGCGTCGTTGGTAAGTTCAGGGAAGGCATTGCTCAAGCCGCCGGCGCCCACGTCGTGGATGGCGAGGATGGGGTTGGCGTCGCCCTGCTGCCAGCAATGGTTGATGACTTCCTGCGCTCGGCGTTCGATTTCGGGGTTGCCGCGTTGTACGGAGTCGAAATCCAGCTCGGCCGCATTGGCGCCCGTGGCCATCGAGCTGGCGGCGCTGCCGCCCATGCCGATGCGCATGCCGGGCCCGCCGAGCTGGATCAGCAAGGCGCCAGCCGGAAACTGGATCTTCCTGGTCTGCTCGGCGTCGATACTGCCGAGTCCGCCCGCGATCATGATGGGCTTGTGATAGCCGCGCTGCACGGTCTCGCCGTCGCTGTGGATGGCCTGTTCGTATTCGCGGAAGTATCCGAGCAGATTGGGTCGGCCGAATTCGTTGTTGAAGGCCGCGCCGCCGAGCGGCCCCTCGGTCATGATCTGCAGCGGACTCGCGATGTGGCCCGGCTTGCCGTAGCTGCCCTCTTCCGGCCAGAGCCTGGAGACCGTGAAGCCGGTCAGGCCCGCCTTGGGCTTCGAGCCGCGCCCGGTGGCTCCTTCATCGCGAATTTCACCGCCCGCGCCTGTCGATGCCCCCGGAAAGGGCGAGATCGCGGTCGGATGGTTGTGCGTCTCGACCTTCATGAGCACGTGGCTCAGGGCATCCCGCTTTTCGTAGCTGCCCGAGTCCGACGCGGCGACGAAGCGCTCGACGCGTGTGCCTTCCATTACCGAGGCGTTGTCGGCATAGGCGATGACCGTGTGCTGCGGGTTCTGGCGCTCGGTGTGCCGGATCATCGAAAACAGGCTCTGCGGCTGCGCCTGGCCGTCGATGATGAAATCGGCATTGAAGATCTTGTGGCGGCAGTGCTCGCTGTTGGCCTGCGCGAACATCATGAGTTCGACGTCGCTCGGATTGCGGCCAAGGCGGGTGAAGGCATCGACCAGGTAGTCGATCTCGTCCTCCGCCAGCGCGAGCCCGAAGCTCTTGTTGGCCTCGACCAGCGCCGCGCGCCCGCCGCCCTGGACGTCGACCTGCGCCATCGGCTGGGCCGGCAGCTCGGCGAAGAGGCCCGCCGCCTGATCGAGTCGAGCCAGGACCGATTCGGTCATGCGGTCGTGCAACAGATCGCCGACGAGGGCGAGCTTCTCGCCTTCCAGCGTGGCGGGCTTGCCCAGGGCCTTGTCGAGCAGCGGGGCCTTCAGCACGAGGTGGTACTCGGTCACCCGCTCGACGCGGCGCAGCGCGAGACCGCAGTTGTGGGCGATGTCGGTCGCCTTGGACGCCCAGGGCGACACCGTGCCCAGCCGTGGCGTGACGACGATGGTCGGGCCCGGCCTGGCCGGCGCCACGAAGGGTTCGCCGTAGCCCAGAAGGGCGGCGAAGCGCTCGCGCCCGGCCGCATCCAATGCCGTCTCCGTGACGACCAGGTGCACGAATCGGGCGCTCAGGCCCTCGATGCGCGGGTCGACGGCTTGCAGCCGGGGCAGGATCTGGCGGGCCCGGAACTCGCTGAGCGCACTGCCGCCCTCGAAGAAAGTCACCACAGGGGTCGCGGAATGGGAGAGCGGATTCACGGGCAACGTCACAGTCGGATCGGCCGGGGGCCGCGTTGAGAATGAAGAGATCGAGGCGGCGGCCGCTGACTGGGGCCATCCGCGCTAACCCTGAATTTTAGCGGCCCCGATGGGATAATTCCCGGCATGAGCATTACCTACAAAGACGCCGAAGGCGTGGCCGGCATGCGCGTGGCCTGCCGCCTCGCCTCCGAAGTGCTGGACTACATCACCCCGCACATCAAGCCCGGCGTGACCACGAACGAAATCGACAAGCTCGCCCACGACTACATCACGCAGGTCCAGGGCGCGATCCCGGCCCCGCTGAACTACATGGGCGCCAGCACCGTGCCCTACCCGAAGTCGATCTGCACCTCGGTCAACCACGTGGTGTGCCACGGCATCCCGAACGACAAGCCGCTCAAGAAGGGCGACATCGTCAATTGCGACATCACCGTCATCAAGGACGGCTGGCACGGCGACACCAGCCGCATGTTCGTCGTCGGCGATGCCTCCATCGCGGCCAAGCGCCTGTGCGCCTTCACCTACGAGGCGATGTGGCACGGAATCGTCAAGGTCAAGCCGGGCGCCCGCCTGGGGGACATCGGTTTCGCGATCCAGCGCTTTGCCGAGAGCAACGGTTTCTCCGTGGTACGCGAGTTCTGCGGCCACGGCATCGGCCGGGGCTTCCATGAAGAGCCTCAGGTGCTCCACTACGGCAAACCCGGCACACTCGAGGAACTCAAGCCGGGCATGACCTTCACCATCGAGCCGATGATCAACGCCGGCAAACGCGACATCAAGGAAGACGCCAAGGGCGGGCAATACGACGGCTGGACCATCGTCACGCGCGACCATTCGCTGTCCGCACAGTGGGAGCACACGGTGCTGGTCACCGAGACCGGTTACGAAGTGCTCACCCTGTCGACGGGCAGCCCGCCGCCCCCCGCGTTCGTCAGTGCCGCGGCTTGACGCGGCGCCGGCCTTTCAGGGCGCTCATGGTGGACATCCCATCGTTGCGTGACGCCTACCGGACGCACAAACTGGCTCTGTTCGACCAGTTGCGCAGCGCCCGCGCGCCGACGCGCAGCGTCCATACGGTGCTGCGCCAGCTGGCCGCCCTGGCCGACGAAACGCTGAACGCGCTCTGGTCGGACGCCGGATTCGGCAACCAGCTCGCGCTCGTCGCGGTCGGAGGCTTCGGGCGAGGCGAACTCTTCCCTTATTCGGACGTCGACGTGCTGCTCCTGTTGCCCGAGGGGCACGGGGCCGACATCGACCCCACCCGGCTGGAAGCCTTCATCGGCCACTGCTGGGATGCCGGCCTCGAGATCGGTTCCAGCGTCCGAACGGTCACCGAATGCCTGGCCGAAGCCGCCAAGGACGTGACGGTCCAGACCTCTCTGCTCGAATCGCGCCTGGTCGTCGGCGACAAGAAGCTCTATGCCGGCTTCCGCAAGAGCTTCCTGGCAGCCATCGACCCGCAAGCCTTCTTCACCGCCAAGTCGCAGGAAATGCGGCACCGGCACCAGAAGTTCGAGAACACGCCCTATGCGCTCGAACCCAATTGCAAGGAATCGCCCGGCGGCCTCCGCGACCTGCAGACCATCCTGTGGATGACCAAGGCCGCCGGATTCGGGAACCGATGGGACGACCTCGCGAAGAACGGCCTTGCCACCGTCTTCGAGATCCAGCAGATCAAGCGCAACGAGGCGCTGCTGAGCCTGATCCGCGCGCGCCTGCACGTCACGGCCAATCGGCGCGAAGACCGGCTGGTATTCGACCTGCAGACCGCCGTGGCCGCCACCTTCGGCTATGTCGGCGAATCGCAGCGCAAGGCCAGCGAGGCGCTGATGCGCCGCTACTACTGGGCGGCGAAGGCCGTCACGCAGCTCAACCAGATCCTGCTGCTCAACATCGCCGACCGCCTGCAGCCGCAGGCCGAGGAGCCGACGCCGATCAACGAGCGCTTCTTCGAAAAGGCCGGGCTGATCGAGGTGGCGAGCGACGACCTCTACGTGAAGGATCCGCACGCGATCCTCGAGACCTTCCTGCTTTACCAGAAGACCATCGGCGTCAACGGCCTGTCGGCCCGGACGCTGCGCGCGCTCTACAACGCGCGCCACGTGATGGACAGCAAGTTCCGCAACGACCCCGCGAACCACGTGACATTCATGCGCATGCTGCTGCAACCGCGCGGCATCACGCATGCGCTCCGGCTCATGAACCAGACCTCGGTGCTGGGGCGCTACCTCCGCGTGTTCCGCAGCATCGTGGGGCAGATGCAGCATGACCTGTTCCACGTCTACACGGTCGACCAGCACATCCTGATGGTCGTGCGCAACGTGCGCCGCTTCTTCATCGCCGAGCATGCGCACGAGTACCCGTTCTGCTCGCAGCTCGCGGCGGGCTGGGACAAGCCGTGGATCCTGTATATCGCGGCGCTCTTCCACGACATCGCCAAGGGCCGCGGCGGCGACCATTCGACGCTGGGCGCACGCGACGTCCGGCGCTTCTGCCGGCAGCACGAGATTCCGCGCGAGGACGCCAAGCTCATCGAGTTCCTGGTCTCGGAACACCTGGTGATGAGCCAGGTCGCGCAGAAGCAGGACCTGGGCGACCCGGAAGTGATCAGCGCCTTCGCCAAGCGGGTCGGCAACGAGCGCTACCTGACGGCGCTCTACCTGCTCACCATTGCCGACATCCGGGGCACCTCGCCGCGCGTATGGAATGCGTGGAAGGGCAAGCTCCTCGAGGACCTCTACCGCTATACCTTGCGCGCCTTCGGTGGCCGCATGCCCGACCCCGGCGCCGAAATCGAGTCGCGCAAGCGCGAGGCGCTGGTGCAACTCGCGCTGCACGCCGAGCCATTGGACGCACACAAGGCGCTGTGGGAGACGCTTGACGTCGGCTATTTCATGCGCCACGACGCGTCGGAGATCGCCTGGCACGCCAAGCAGCTGTCGCGCCACGTGCCGCACCCGGGCGTGCCGATCGACCCGCACACGCCGCCCATCGTGCGCGCCCGGCTGTCGCCGGTCGGCGAAGGCTTGCAGGTCGTGGTCTACACACCCGACCAGCCTGACCTGTTCGTGCGCATCTGCGGCTACTTCGACCAGTCCTCGTTCAGCATCCTGGATGCCAAGGTGCACACCGCGAGCAACGGCTTCGCGCTGGACACCTTCCAGGTGGTCACCACCTTCATCCCCGAGCACTACCGCGACCTGATCAACATGGTCGAGGCCGGGCTGACCAAGACGCTGACCGAAGCGGGCCCCCTGCCCGCACCGAGCAAGGGCCGCGTGTCCCGGCGGGTCCGCAGCTTTCCGATCAAGCCACGCATCAGCCTGCTGCCCGACGAGAAGGCGCAGCGCTGGCTGCTCAGCATCTCGGCGAGCGACCGGGCGGGCCTGCTGTATTCGGTGGCGCGCGTTCTGGCAAGGCACCACCTGAACCTGCAGCTCGCCAAGATCACGACGCTCGGGGAGCGCGTCGAAGACACCTTCCTGATCAGCGGGCCGGAGTTGCAGGGGCAGCGGGCCCAGCTGGCGATCGAGACGGAACTGCTCGACGCGCTGGCCGCCTGAGGAGCACGCCTTGGATGCGACGCCGCTGCGATTGATTCCCGGCGACGACCTGCGCGGCGCGCTGGATGCCGCGCTGGCCTCGAAGGGCTGTGCAGCCGCATTCGTCGTTGCGGGCATCGGCAGTCTGAGCGCCGCACGCCTGCGCCTTGCCGGCGCCGAGAGGCCGGAAACGCTGACGGGTGACCTGGAAATCCTCACACTGTCCGGCACCCTGACTCCCGACGGTTCGCACCTGCACATGAGCGTGGCCGACGCGCAGGGTCGCGTGTTCGGTGGCCACGCCGCGCCCGGCTGCGTGGTTCGGACGACCGCCGAAGTTCTGGTGGCATGGCTGCCGGAATGGCGGCTGGCTCGGGCGTTCGACCCCGCCACCGGCTACGCTGAACTGGCGATCCGCAAAGTCGAGGGCCGCTAGTCGCGCCCTGCCGCCAACCGTCGCTCCAGCCAGACGCTGTAGCGCGAGAGGCCGAAGCACAGCACCCAGTAGACCAGCGCGATGAACAGGTAGCCCTCGAGGTAGAAGGGCCGCCAGGTCGGATCGCCGCCGAGCGCGAGGCCCAGCGCGCCGGTCAGCTCGAACAGGCCCACCACGGTGACGAGGGAGGTGTCCTTCAGGGTGCCGACCACGTTGTTGGTCAGCGCCGGCACGACGAGGCGCAGCGCCTGCGGCAGCACGATGTCGCGCTGTACCGGCCAGCGGCCGAAGCCCAGCGCCATGGCGACCTCGGTCTGTCCGCGCGGCACCGCCTGCAAGCCACCGCGGATGATCTCGGCCAGGTAGGCCGCGACGAACAGCGACAGGCCGGCGAGAACGCGCAACAACACGTCGGGCTGCCATCCGGCAGGCCAGAGCAACGGCAGGAGGAACGAGGCCATGAAGAGCACCGAGATCAGCGGCACGCCGCGCACCAGCTCGATGTAGGTCGCGCAAAGCGTGCGCACCACCGGCCATTGCGAACGCCGGCCCAGCGCGAGCAGCAGCGCCAGCGGAAAGGCCAGGGCCAGCCCGACCACCGCCAGTCCGATGGTCAGCGGCAATCCGCCCCAGCGATTGGTCGGCACAAGTTCCAGCCCAAGGACGCCGCCGCGCATCATCACCACGAAGAACGCGAGCACCACGACCCACAACGGCAGCAGCCACCAGCGCCATGTACGCGGCCAGGCGCTGAGCATGGTGGTCAGCGACAGCCCAGTGACAGCGATGGCCGGCCGCCACTGGTCCTCGTACGGATAGCGGCCGAACAGGATCGGGCGCCACTTCTCGGCGACCACGCCCCAGCAGGCGCCGCGCTGCACGGCGCGGCAGGCCTCCGCATCCGGACGGAACACCGCGTGCAGTACCGCCCAGTCCAGTGCGTGATAGCCTGCCCAGGCGAACAGGAGCATCAGCAGGACCGTCGATACCGCGCGAAGCGGCGAGCCCCACAGTTCCTTGCGCCACATGATGGCCGGTCGTGTCGCGCCGATCAACGCCAGCCCCTCAGCGCGACGCGCGCGTTGTAGCGATTCATGCCGCCCGAGATGACAAGCGAAAGCGCGAGGTACACCACCATGATCACGGCAATGCATTCAAAGGCGCGACCCGTCGAATTGAGCGAGGTATTGGCGATCGACACCAGTTCCGGATAGCCCACCGCCACGGCCAGCGACGAGTTCTTCGTCAGGCTCAGCAACTGGTTGGTCAGCGCCGGCACGATCACGCGCAAGGCCTGCGGCATCACCACCAGCCGCAGTTGCTGCCAGGGTGACAGGCCAAGCGCCTGGGCCGCGAGCTTCTGGCCCTGGGACACGGAGGTGATCCCGGCACGGACGATCTCGGCGACAAAGGCAGCGGTGTAGAGCGCCAGTGCGATCACGACCGCAAGGTATTCAGGGCTCAGTGCCGCGCCGCCGCTCACGTTGAAGCTCCCGCGCTCGGGCCATTCGAAGTGGCTTGGCCACAAGGCGCCCTCCGCTGCGACCGGCCACGGCATCGACAGCCCTCCCTTGCTCAGCCAGAAGCCCGGCAACAGTTCAAGCGGCTCGGTCGAATCAGGCAGCAACTGCGTCAGCGCAAAGTACAGCATCAGCAACTGCACCAGCAGCGGAACATTCCGCACCGTCTCGACGTAGGCACCGCACAGGCCCCGCACGAGCACATGCGGCGCGAGGCGGCCGATGCCGATCAGCGTCCCCAGCAGCACCGCCATCACCGCCGCCGGAACGGCTGCGCGAATCGTATTGATCAGTCCGGCAAGGAAGGCGCGCCAGAAAGGCTGGCCCGAGTGGAAGTCGAGCCAGCCCTCGGAGATCTCGAATCCCGCAGGCTGCAGGAGAAAGTCGAAACCGGAACGCACACCGCGCGCGCGCAACACTTCGAGCGCGTGGTGAACGAGCCAGAAAGCGCCGCCCGCCACCACCGCAATCAGCAACGCTTGTGCCGCCCAGGCCAGCCAGACGGCGCGGCGCCCGTCGGGCGCCGCGCTCATCGAACCGGCAATCCGTACATCAGGCCGCCCTTGTTCCACAGATTGTTCGTTCCGCGCGGCAGCTTGAGCACCGACTTCGGTCCGACGTTGCGTTCGAAGACCTCGCCGTAGTTGCCCACCGCCTTGATCGCACGATAGGACCAATCCTTGTCCAGGCCCAGCAGCTTGCCCAGGTCATCGCCCGTCCCGACCAGGCGTTGTTGGGCAGGGTCCTTGCTGCTGGCCTTGAGTTCGTCGATGTTGGCCTGCGTGACGCCGTACTCCTCGGCCTCGATCAGCGCATTGGGCACCCACTTGGCAATGGCGAACCACTCGTCGTCGCCGCGGCGCACCAGCGGCGCGAGGGGCTCCTTCGAGATCAGTTCGGGAAGGATGACGTAGTCGTCGGGGTTGGGCGCTTCCTTGTTGCGCAGACCCGCGAGTGCCGAAGTGTCGGTGGTAAAGGCCTGGCAACGGCCTGCGAAGAAGGCCTTGAACGAGGCTTCGAAGCTCTCGAACACGACCGTCTTGACCGGGATGTTCTGCGCCTTGAAGTAGTCGGCGACATTCTTCTCGTTGGTGGTGCCCGACTGCGTGCAGATGGTGGCGTTCTTGAGTTGCTTGGCGCTCGTCACCTTGATCTTCTTCGGCACCAGGAAGCCCTGGCCGTCGTAGTAGGTGATGGTCGTGAAGTGGAAGCCGAGCGATGCGTCGCGCGTCAGCGTCCAAGTGGTGTTGCGCGCCAGGATGTCGATCTCGCCCGCCTGCAACGCCGAGAAGCGTTGCTGCGAATTGAGCGGAACGAACTCCACCTTCTTGCCGTCGCCAAGCACTGCCGCTGCGATGGCGCGGCAGGTGTCGACATCCAGCCCCGACCAGTTGCCCTGGGTGTCGGGCGCCGAGAACCCGGCCACGCCGTTGGTCACGCCGCACTTGACGGTGCCGCGTTGCTTCACGGCGTCGAGCGTCTTGCCTGCAAAGGCCGGTGCGGCCCCCAAGGCCAAGGCGGCTGCGATGGCGGCAAGCGCCGGACGGATGCGTTGATTCATTCTGGAAACCTCTTCTCTCTCTTCGAAATGGAAGCAGCGGGCAGTTTACGGGCGGGTGCCGGAGTCTGCCAAAGAACCTCCTGTCGGAAGCAAATTCCGCGAAACGCTCCCTTATCGACCACAATCGCGCCTGTTTTTTCAACTGAAAGGCTTTCTCATGATCCGTTCCGACGACACCGGCAAACTCGTTCTGCGCCTCGCCCTCGGCATCCTGATCCTGTTGCACGGCATCGCCAAGATCACTGGCGGGGTCGGCGGTATCGCAGGCATGCTCACCTCGCACGGCCTGCCCGCGGCGCTGGCGTACCTGGTCTATATCGGCGAGATCGTTGCGCCCGTCCTGCTGATCGTCGGCATCTACACGCGGCCGGCAGCGTGGATCACGGTCATCAACATGCTGGTCGCCATCTGGCTCGTGCACCTCAAGGACATCGGATCGCTCGGCAAGACCGGCGGCTGGGCCCTGGAGCTCCAGGGCATGTTCCTGTTCGCCGCATTGGCGGTCGCCTTCCTCGGCGCAGGACGCTTCAGCGTCGGCGGCACCAGCGGCAAGTACAACTGAAGGAACTACAGAGGGGCGGCCTCAGTCGTCCTCGCTCGCATCGAGGCCTGGAAACAGGACCTCGGTGTAGCCGAAACGCGAGAAATCGCGCATCCGCATCGGGTACAGCTTGCCCAGCAGATGATCCACCTCGTGCTGCACGACGCGGGCGTGGAATCCACTGACGGTGCGGTCAATCGGGTCGCCGTACGGGTCGAAGCCCGTGTACCTGATGTTGGCAAAGCGCGGGACCACGCCGCGCAGGCCCGGTACCGACAGACAACCCTCCCAGCCCTCTTCTTCCTCGATGCCGATCGGCGTGATGACGGGGTTGACGAGGACCGTCCGCGGCACGATCGGCGCGTCCGGATAGCGCGGATTGACGGTGTCGGTACCGAAGATCACGACCTGCTGGTCGACCCCGATCTGCGGCGCAGCCAAGCCGGCGCCATTGACGACATGCATGGTCTCGAACATGTCGCGCACGAGCAGGTGCAGTTCGTCGGTGTCGAAGGCGGCAACCGGCTGCGCGACGCGCAGCAAGCGAGGGTCGCCCATCTTGAGGATTTCACGAATGGCCATCGCGGGATTATCGCGGTGGCACGGTCGCAGGACCCGGCTCTCGGCCCTATCGCCGTCCTCCGCGCCCCCCGTAGTAGCCAGGGCCTCGCGCATAGGCACCGCCGTAGTACCCGGGGCGGCCATAGTAGCCGCGACCGTAGTAACCCGGCCCCCAGTAGCCGGGACGCCCGTAGTAGCCGCCCCAGTAGCCCGGCCGGCCCCAATAGTTGCCCCAGTAACCACCCCAGCAGCAGCCACCGCCGATATAGACCGAGGGTGACACGACCACCGGTCCCGGCTCGACGTAGTACGGATACGCGCTGGTGTAGTAGGGACCCGGGGCGACGCAGCCACCCAGGAAAGCGGCAGCACCGAGGGCGATGCCGGCTGACAGAGAGCGAATTCGGATCATTCGAGCCTCCTGGGGTCATCCTGCCGTTCAACGAGCCGCGAGCGTCGCTGTTGACAGGGCAAGTCCGGAAAACCCTACGGTAGACCTTTTTCGAGGATCTCGAACAACCGGGCTTCATCGATCACCGCCACGCCCAGGTCGCGCGCCTTGTCGAGCTTGCTGCCGGCTTCGGCGCCGGCCACCACGTAGTCGGTCTTCTTGCTCACGGAACCGGCCACCTTGGCGCCGGCTGACTCCAGCTTGTCCTTGGCCTCGTCGCGGCTCAGTGTAGGAAGCGTTCCGGTGATCACGAAGGTCTTGCCCGCGAGCGGCTTGGGCACGCGCGCGGCGGGCTCGCCCTCTTCCCAATGCACGCCGCAGGCGCGAAGCTGCTCGACGACCTCGCGGTTGTGCGGCTGGTCGAAGAAGGTGCGCAGGCTGGTGGCGACCACCGGCCCCACGTCGTTGACTTCGAGAAGTTGCTCCTCGGTCGCGTCCATGATCGCGTCGAGCTTGCCGAAATGCTTGGCCAGATCCTTGGCGGTGCTTTCGCCGATGTGCCGGATGCCCAGGCCGAACAGGAAGCGCGGCAGCGTGGTTTTCTTCGACGCCTCCAGCGCATCGATGATGTTCTTCGCCGACTTGTCGGCCATGCGGTCCAGTCCCGCCAGGGTGCTGAAGCCGAGTTTGTACAGATCAGGCAGCGTGCGGATCAGGTTGGCGTCGACCAGTTGTTCGACCAGTTTGTCGCCCAGGCCTTCGATGTCGAGTGCGCGCCGCGCCGCGAAATGCAGGATGGCTTCCTTGCGTTGTGCACCGCAGAACAGGCCACCGGTGCAGCGGTAGTCGACCTCGCCCTCTTCGCGCAAGGCGTCGGAGCCACAGACCGGGCACCGGTGCGGCATGGTGAAGACCTGGCCACGCTGATCATCGGGCCTGGCCGCGCTTTCGGGCAAAACGCCGACCACTTCCGGAATGACGTCGCCTGCCCGCCTCACGATGACCGTGTCGCCCACTCGCACGTCCTTGCGTCGCGCTTCGTCCTCGTTGTGCAGCGTGGCATTGGTCACCGTGACACCGCCCACGAACACCGGCGCCAGCTTGGCGACCGGCGTGAGCTTGCCGGTGCGGCCCACCTGCACCTCGATCGCCAGCACCTCGGTCAGTTGCTCCTGAGCCGGGTACTTGTGCGCCACGGCCCAGCGCGGCTCGCGCGAGACGAAGCCGAGTTGCCGCTGCAATTCGAGGCTGTCCACCTTGTAGACGACGCCATCGATGTCATAGGGCAGCGCATCGCGCTGGCGTCCTGTCGTCTCGTGGAATGCGATCAGTTCGATCGCGCCTCGCGCTCGCGTGGTCTGTGTCGCAACCGGAAAGCCCCAGGCGTGGAACTGCTGGAGCCAGTCGAACTGCGTCGTGCAACCGGGCCCCCCCTGTCCGGGCGGCGTGACCTCGCCGAGGCCGTATGCGAAGAAGCTCAGCGGACGGGCGGCCGCGATCGCAGGGTCCAACTGGCGCACGGCACCGGCCGCCGCATTGCGCGGGTTCACGAACACCTTTTCGTTCTTCTGGCCCGCCGCGATCTTCTCGCGCTGGCGCTCGTTGAGCGCATCGAAATCGTCGCGGCGCATGTAGACCTCGCCGCGCACTTCCACCACCGGCGGGATCTCTGACGCCGGGCCCTGCAAGCGCAGCGGAATCTGCTGGACCGTGCGGATGTTCTGCGTGACCTCCTCGCCGATCTCGCCGTCGCCGCGCGTCGCGGCCTGCACCAGAACGCCGTTCTCGTAGCGCAGGTTCAGAGCCAGCCCGTCGAACTTGAGTTCGCAGACGTACTCGACTTGCGGCGCATCTTCGGCCAGGCCAAGCTCCTTGCGCACGCGCGCGTCGAAGGCACTCGCACCGGCGGGCGTGATGTCGGTCTCGGTGCGGATCGACAGCATCGGCACCTTGTGGCGCACCTTGATGAATCCATCGAGCGGCTTGCCACCCACGCGCTGGGTCGGCGAATCGGGCGTGCGGAGGTCGGGGTACTCGGCCTCGATCGCCTGCAGGCGCTGGAAGAGCTTGTCGTACTCGGCATCCGGCAGCTCCGGCGCGTCGAGCACGTAGTAAAGATGGGCGTGGCGATGCAACTGGTCGCTCAATGCGGCAGCTTCGCGAGCCGCGTCTTCGTGCTTCGTCGTCATGAGGGGCCCCTAGCTGAAGAGTCGACGAGCGAGCGGAGAACCTGCGGAAAGATCGCGCGAATCCAGCGTGTCGTAAAGCTGCTCGAGGTCGCCGCCGATCACATCCATGGTCTCGTCGCGCAAGGGCTGGCCATCGCTGTCGGTGACGACGCCGTCCATCTCGCGCGCGAGCGTGGCGGCGGCTTCGCGCATGCGCTCGAAAGGCCGCTCGCTGCGGTCGACCTGGGGCACGTCGAGGCTCAGCGTCAGTTCACGGATGGCGGATTGCGCCGGGTCATCTGCCAATGCGGCCTGCGTGTCGAAGGACAAGCCCAGGATCGGTGGCAATCCGACCTCGCCTGCGGGCAGCACCATGCGCCCCGGGATGATGCCGGCCACGAAGCCCAGCCGCGCGGCGTTCTGCTGCACGTAGCCCGGGCTCCACGCGGCATGCCGTGCGCGCAGCACGAAACCGAGTTGAGCGTCATGCGAACTCGCGAACTGATCGAGTTCGCGAGCCCGCCCGACTTCGTCGAGCATTTCCGGGAATTCCGGCGCTCCGTTCACGGCATCGGCAAAGGCCTGGGCCTTGACGACGAATTCGGAGTACTCGATCTCGTTGAGCGCGCCAGTGCGGTTGGCCAACTGCACGCCAACCTGAAATGCACCATAGCGCTGCCCAGGCACCGCCGGCTCCCACTCGCCCGTGTGTTCATTGAGGCCTTCCACCGCGACCGGCTTGCTGCCCGCACGACGCGTGGCAGGCATGGCCGCGATGGCGGCGTCGCCCGAGGCAAGTCCGTCGAGTGATACCGGTGCGATCACGTCAATCAGCGGGTCGAGGCCACCGCGGCGGTCTGCCGAGGGCACGGACAACGCAGATGGCGCAGGGAGGTCCGGGTCGAACAACGGCTCATGCCGCTCGTTGCCGGGCACCTGATGCGGATCGACGTGAAGCACGGGCTCCTGGTCGCCCTTCTGTTGCGGGAGGTCGGAGTCGGGCGGCTCGCTGTCCACGGCATCGGGCTGACGGGGTGCGTTCCGATGCGAGGTCCAGGCGTTGTAGCCGACCACGGTGGCAAGGACGAGTCCGCCAAGAATGGCGAGGGCGACGGTAAGGCTGCTCATGGACCGCGTCGACTCAGGCTGCCTCGACCATCGAGACGGCCGATTCCATGTCCACGGCCACGATGCGCGAAACGCCCTGCTCCTGCATGGTCACGCCAATGAGTTGTTCGGCCATTTCCATCGCGATCTTGTTGTGGCTGATGAAGAGAAACTGGGTTTCGCGGCTCATGGCAGTCACGAGCTTGGCGTAGCGTTCCGTGTTGGCGTCGTCCAGCGGCGCATCCACTTCGTCCAGCAGGCAGAACGGCGCGGGGTTGAGCTGGAAGATCGCGAACACCAGCGCGATGGCCGTCAGCGCCTTCTCGCCGCCCGAAAGCAGGTGGATGGTCTGGTTCTTCTTGCCCGGAGGCTGCGCCATCACCTGCACGCCGGAGTCGAGGATCTCGTCGCCGGTCATCATGAGCTTGGCGTTGCCGCCGCCGAACAGTTCGGGGAACATGCGGCTGAAGTGCTCGTTGACGATCTTGAAGGTGCCGCCGAGCAGGTCGCGGGTCTCGGCATCGATCTTGCGGATCGCGTCTTCGAGCGTTCCGATGGCCTCGTTCAGGTCGGCCGACTGGGAATCGAGGAAGGTCTTGCGCTCGCGCGCCACGCTCAGTTCGTCGAGCGCCGCGAGGTTGACGGCGCCGAGCGATGCCACTTCGCGGTTCAGCCGATCGATCTCGCCTTGCAGGCCGGTAAGCCGCACCTTGTCGGTTTCGATCGACAGCGCAACCGCTTCGAGATCGGCTTCGGCGTCGGTCAGCAATTGCTGGTACTGCTCGAAGCCGAGGCGCGCCGCCTGTTCCTTCAATTGGAACTCGGTGATGCGCTGGCGCAGCGGGTCGAGCTCGCGCTCCAGTTGCAGGCGGCGTTCGTCGCTGGCGCGCAGCTTGATCGTGAGGTCGTCGTACTGGCTGCGCGAAGCGCCGAGCGCGGATTCGCGTTCGAGCTTGAGCGACAGCGCATCCTGCAGGCCGGCCTGCGCCGCCGCGTCGGACAGTCGACCCAACTCGGCACGGGCGCGTTCGTCTTCCTCGTTCAGCGACACGCTCTGCTGCGAGGCCGTCTCGATGGCACGGCTGAGTTCGCCGCGGCGCGCTTCGAGGGTGCGCTGCGCAAAGGTCGCCTCCTGCGCCTGGCGCTCCAGGCCGCGATGCTGTTCGCGGCTCGCTGCCAGCGCGCGACCGGCCTCGATCACGCGTTCGTCGAGCTGGGCGTGGCGCTCCTGGCTATCGGCCAGCTGCATGTCCAGCTCTTCAAAACGCGACTCGGCCGCGACCCGCCGTTCCTGCAATTCCTCGAGCTGCGCGACCACTTCGCCGAGATCGTTGGACAACTGCTCGCTGCGGGCCCGCGTCTGCTCCGCCAGTTGCGAGAGGCGCAGTGTCTCGACTTGAAGCTCGTGGGCACGCGATTGTGTGTCGGCGGCCTCGCGGCGCGCCGTGACGAGGCGCTGGGCGGCGTCGCCGTAGGCAGCCTCGGCGCGCGCGAGCGCGGTGCGCGACTCGTCGGCGATGAGCGTCTGGGCGCGCAACTGGCGCTCCAGGTTTTCCATTTCCTGCTGACGGGCCAGCAAACCGGCCTGCTCCGAGTCCTGGGCATAGAAGCTCACGCTGTGCGCGGTGACGGCATGCCCGCTCTTGACGTAGATCACTTCGCCGGGCTGGAGCTTCTCCCGCTGCGCGAGCGCGTCCTCCAGCGTCTCTGCCGTGAAGCACCCATGCAGCCATTCGGCCAGCAAGGCCTGCTGGCCGGCATCGCTCAGGCGCAGCAGATCGGACAGGCGCGGCATCGTGGCGGGGCCCTGCGGCACGCCGGCCACCGGCGGCGAATAGAAGGCCAGCTTGGCCGGCGGTGCATCGCCACCGAAGGCGCGGACCATGTCGAGTCGGCTGACTTCGAGTGCGCCGAGTCGCTCGCGCAAGGCGGATTCGAGGGCGTTTTCCCAGCCCTGCTCGATGTGGATGCGGCTCCACAAGCCTTGCAGGCTTTCGAGGCCATGCTTCGCGAGCCAGGGCGCAAGCTTGCCGTCGGTCTTGACCTTTTCCTGCAGTGCCTTGAGCGCTTCGAGCCGCGCCGAGAATTCGGCATGGCGTGCGCCTTCCGTGTTGACAGCCTGCTGGCGCGTGCGGCGGTCGTCGTCGAGCTGCGGCACGGCTTCCTGCAGATCCTGCAACCGAGCGTCGGCTTCGGCGGAAGCTTCCTGTGCTGCAGCGAGTTGCTCCCGGAGATCGCTCAGACGCGCTTCGTCAGGCGCCGCCAGCGCGTTCTGGTCGCTGCGCAGGCGTTCGGCGCGCTGGTTGAGTTGGCGACTTTGTTCTTCGATATTGCGTTGGTCTGCCGCCAGGACCTGGATCTGCTGCTGAACCTGCCCGACGGTCGCACGCTGGGCATTGGCCTCGTCCTGTGCGCGCTGTTGTGCGTCCTCCAGCTCCGGCATGCGGGCATCGTGCTCTTCGAGCTGCGCGGCCAGCAATTCGGCTTGTTCCTCGGCGTTCACGCCCTGGCCGGCAAGCGTCTCGATCTCGGCTTCGGCGTCCTCGCGGCGGGCACTCCATTGCGCGATCTGCTCGCGCAGCTGGACGAGTCGCTGTTCCACCCGTTGGCGGCCTTCGACCACGAAGCGGATCTCGCCTTCGAGCCGGCCGACCTCCGCGCTGGCCTCGTACAGCTTGCCCTGCGCCTGGTTGACCTGGTCGCCAGCGGCGTAGTGCGCCTGCCGCACTGTTTCGAGTTCGGCCTCGATATGGCGCAGATCGGCGGTGCGCGATTCGAGGTCGTTGATGGCTTTCTCCGCGTCGGCCTTGATGCGGCTCTGGTCGGATTCGCTTTCGGTGCGCTTCAGGAACCAGAGCTGGTGCTGCTTGCGCGTGGCATCACCGGTCAGCGCGTTGTAGCGCGCGGCGACCTCCGCCTGCTTCTCCAGCCTTTCGAGGTTGCTGTTGAGTTCGCGCAGGATGTCTTCGACGCGCGTGAGGTTCTCGCGCGTGTCGCCCAGGCGGTTCTCGGTCTCACGGCGGCGTTCCTTGTACTTGGAGACGCCGGCCGCCTCTTCGAGGAAGAGCCGCAATTCCTCGGGCTTGGATTCAATGATCCGGCTGATCGTGCCCTGGCCGATGATCGCGTAGGCGCGGGGGCCGAGGCCGGTGCCGAGGAACACGTCCTGCACGTCGCGCCTGCGCACCGGCTGGTTGTTGATGTAGTAGCTGGAATTGCCGTCGCGCGTCAGTACCCGCTTGACAGCGATTTCCGCGAATTGCGACCACTGGCCGCCTGCCCGGTGGTCGGCGTTGTCGAAAACGAGTTCCACGCTCGATCGGCTCGCCTGCTTGCGCGTGGTCGTGCCGTTGAAGATGACGTCCTGCATCGACTCGCCGCGCAATTCGGAAGCACGCGATTCGCCGAGCACCCAGCGCACGGCATCCATGATGTTCGACTTGCCGCAACCGTTGGGCCCGACCACGCCCACGAGTTGGCCCGGCAGCAGGAAATTGGTGGGTTCGGCGAACGATTTGAAGCCGGAAAGCTTGATGGAATTGAGACGCACGGCGGGTCAGCCCTAAGGCAAGGTGTTGATTTGTAAGGAGATTTCGCTGGCCTGGACCCGGAAGATCGGCCGCCACCTGAGGCGAGGATGATAACGTGCGAGCCATGAGCGAGACCCCCGTTTTCCCTGCCTCCCGACGTCGTGTCTTGCTGCTCGCGACGGCCGTTGCGACTATCGGCGGGGCGGGATGCGCCTCCACCGAGCGCGCCGAGCCCTACGCCAACAACGAATGGCTGCAGACGGGCAGCAATCGCATCGCCAATCTCGCGTTGCGCGACAACCTCCAGTCCGTTCGGCGGGTGCAGGTGTCGCTGTACCGGCGCAATCCGCGTGAATGGCGAAAGTGGGCCGACATTGCGGACGATGCGATCAAGCGCACCTGGGATTCCGTCTCGCAGGAAACCGCCCTGCCTCAACTCCGAGGCGCGACGGGCATCGACGCCATCCGGCTGGCCTTCGAGACGACCGGCCCGAAGCCCTACGAGGGCGATCGCGTCGCGGCGCTGGTGGTCGGCTGGGCCTCGCTGCTCAAGCAGGCCAACGGCAACACCTGGGAGCAGACCATGCTCGACGGGGTGAACGCCGAGAACAGCTTTCGCGCGGCGCGAAATATGGAGATCTCGCTCTGGCTCATCGGCTCCAGGACGGGCCCCGATGGTCAACCCCTGCTGCTGGCAACCGAAATCAGCGAGCGCGGGCGCAACCTGGTCGTGGATCGCGAACTGTCCAAGGTGGTTGCCCGACTCGATCTGCTGGCCGCTCAGGCCGATGAAAAGTACCGCCGGGCCGCGCTCGACTTCAGCCAGAACTGGTTTCTGGGTAGTCTTGGTCCGTTCTTCTCGATGGTGCCCAGGAACTGATGCCGACGATCGCTGCCCACGGTCTTTCGCATGCACTGCGCATTGCGCTGATTGCGCTTTGCGTGATGGCCAGCGGCTGCGGCCTCCTTCAGGCCGACCGGCAAATGAGGCGGCTGGACGCGGCGGTGTACTTCACCGGCATCGCCGAGACCGAGAAAGAGGCTCGCGGCCCCATCGTGGTGGTGCTGTACCGGCTCGGCGCCACGCCGGAGCCCGTTTTCCTCGACGTGATTCCGAGAAGCCGAGGTGTCTACCACCTGGCAGGCCCACCGGGGCAGTACGGGATCCTGGCCTTCGAGGACGTCGATCGCGACATGGCGTACGGCAGCGGCGAGCCCGCCGTGCTCTACGAAGGCACCGCGCTGAGCATCGATGCCGTCGACGATCCGCCCACGGCGGCGAAGGGACTTGGTCACATCAGGATTCCATCCATTGCGACCACCAAGGCCCTGCCGCCTGTCTTCGACGAGGCCTATGCTGCACTCGTGCGTCGACGCAACGAGGGATTCGGCGCACAGGCCGCCATCGATGAAGGCCGATTCGCGCCTAGCCGGGTGCGCGAAGGACTGTTCCAGCCCCTTCGATTCGTCGAGGAAGGCCGCGCCGGGCTCTTCATGCTCGAACCCTACGATCCGAAGCGGATCCCGGTGATCTTCGTGCACGGGGCCGGCGGATCGCCCCGCGATTGGGAACACGTCATCGACAAGCTGGATCGAACGCGCTTCCAGCCGTGGGTCTTCTTCTACCCCTCGGGCTTTTCCATCGGCCTCTCGGCCTTGTTCCTGAACAACGCCGTCGACGAGCTTCACTACCGGTATGCCTTTCCCACCAGTGTCGTCGTTGCGCACAGCATGGGAGGACTGGTGACCCGCGGCGCATTGAACATCATCGTTCGCGAAGGTCGCGCGCCGCCGGTGCATCACGTGGTGACGATCTCCACGCCGTGGCTGGGGCACTCGGCTGCGCGCTGGGCGGACATCGGGCCGACGCGCGTCCCCGGATCGTGGCTCGACATGGCGCCCAACTCACCGTACCTGAGCGAGCTGATGGTCGTCCCGCGGCCGGCCGACATCCGGTACACGCTGTTCTTCGGCTTCGGCGGCCATTCGCGCTTCGTCTCCGGCAACAACGACGGCGCCGTGTCACTGGACAGCGTGCTGGCGCCCGACATTCAATCGCGCGCAGATTTCATCTTCGGCTTCGACGAAGACCACATTTCGATTCTCCGGTCGAGCGAGATGGTCGACATGCTCATGCAGCGCTTACGCGACGAAGCGAGCCGGCTGCCGGCACTCCGCTGAGGGACTAGAACCATGCCGCGTCGCGATGGCGCTTGCGCCATGACACGACGCTGGCATTGGATTCGATGTGCTCGGCCAGTCGCGCCCGGTGGACAGGCGCGAGCGGCAGCGCCTTCAACAGGCCGGGCCAGTTCTTCATCGCCTGGTCGACGCAGTCCGAGACGACTTCGGACAGGTGCTTTTCGGGGATGTCCCACGCGTTGGCAAGCTGGCGCAGCGTGCTGGGCGTCAGCAGGCTTCTGTCCTTCTGCCCGGGAAAGAACTGCAAACCGTGCCCCGACCCCTTGAAATACACGCCGTAGGCGACGATGTCATAGGCCTTCGATAGTTCGGGCCTGGTCCGGCCGGGTGGGTAGACCAGGCTGAAGTTCTTCAGGTGCGCGTCATAGTTGCCCAGCAACTCCGAGACCTTGATGCGTCGCAACAGCTCGGCCACGTCGGCCTCGCCCTTCGCCGAGCGACGCTTGAGCAGCAGCCCGATGGCCGCGTAGGTGCCTGAATACTTGTACTCGGACGGCGTGCCCGTGACTTGCGCGAAATCCTCCATGTGCAGCCGTCGAGTCTCGGTATCGACGTCGCGGTCGAAACGCGACACCAGCAAGAAGTTGCGCTCGTCCTTCTGGAGTGCGTAAGGCAACTGGTCCGCGATGGCCGAAAGCGGTTGCAGCGATGCCTCGCAGGTGTTCACGCCGGCGGCAGCGGCCAGCTTCAGCGAGCTGTATTCGACCTCGGGGAGCCGGTCGTATTCGGCCGTCGGCAGCTTGCCGATGAAGTGCCTTTCATCCGATCGCCTGGAGCGCATCACGTAGCGCCCCGGCCCGCCCCGCACCAGCGCCATCTTGGGCTGCACGCCCGAGATCGAGGTCTGCTGCGGGGTCGGCACCTGCCCTGAACTCATCTCGTAGCTGTCGCGGCTTTGGCCGATCAGGCGTCCGAGCGCGCGCTCCTCCAGCGTCTCCGCGTCCGCCCAGACGTCGCCGGGAAGATCGCCTCCACAGGCTGCCAGCAGCCCAAGTTCGTCATTCACTTCCAGGCCGAGGTCCCCGACCAGCTGCCTGCGCAGCGGCCCCTCGGGAAGCAGGTTCTGAAAGAAAGGCGGCAGGCCGAACTTGCCGTCGCCGCGATTGACGTCGAGCGTCGGATCCAGCAGTTGCGCCACGGTGGCGGCCTCGGCCTCGGCGATCGCCTGCGCGACTCTCTCGCTGCTGCCCGAGATGACCGGCGCAACCACGTAGAGCTGCGACAGGACAGGCCGCGCGGGGTTCTTGGCGTACTCGTCGTCGAACCGGAAGTACACCCGCCCGTCGTCGAGCCCGAACAGCGAGCCGACGTCGGTCCTGCCCCGCCGGATTCGCAGTGACCGGACGACGCTCATCGGGTAGGCCTTGCCGGCGGGCTCCTGCGGGACCTTGGCATGAGACTTTCGACCTCGTCCTGCAGGCCCGTGGATTTGGCGTCGGCGTCGCCACGGGTCAAGGCAGCCACTTCCTGGGGGACGAATTGCATCTCCAGCTCGAGCGTTCGGAGCAGCGCCAGCAGGGTGTTGAGTTCGACGTTGCCGCGCCCGGCCTCCAGCGCGCCGAGGGTGTTCCGGGAGATGCCGGCCTTCAGCGCCAGTTCGGAGGCCGTCATGGCCCGATCCTTGCGCGCCTGACGCAGAAAGCGGCCGATCTCAGCCAAGGTGCCCATGATCATCAAATTATGCAAACGTTAGTGATGCAAAACATATTGTGCACAAATGCGCCGGCTCTCAAGTCAGTTTGCATATTAACTTAGGCACAAGCCAGCCCTGCCCAATCAAAGGTGCAAATGCGGATAGCGACTGTCGGCCACGACTCGGCCCCTAGAATGAATCGCACATTCCAACCCATTCACCCAGGAACCTCATGAGCTCCATCAATTTCATCGGCGGCGAAAAGGGCGGTGTCGGCAAGTCGGTCACGGCACGGGTTCTGGCGCAGTACTTCATCGATCACAGCAGGCCCTTCGTCGGCTTCGACACCGATCGCTCGCACAGTTCCTTCACCCGTTTCTACGAGGGCTTCGCCTCGCCGGTGGTGGTGGACAGCTTCGAGGGCCTCGACACGGTTGTGAACGGCTTCGAAACCAATCCCCAGCAAAGCGTGATCGTCGACCTGGCGGCGCAGACGCTGGCGCCGCTTTCACGGTGGATCAAGGAATCCGACCTGTTCGACGTGTTCGATGAACTCGGCGTGGCCGTCAACTTCTGGCATGTGCTCGACGACGGCAAGGATTCGAGCGATCTGCTGGGCGTGCTGATCGACACCTTCGGCAATCGGCCGAACTACATCGTGGTGCAGAACTATGGGCGCGGGAACGACTTCGGCCTGCTGCTCGGTTCGCAGTCGCTCAGCAAGGCGACGGCGAACGGTGCTCGCGTCATCGCCCTGCCCCGGCTGCACGACGCCAGCATGCGCAAGATCGATGCGCGCAACACGAGCTTCTGGAAGGCGGTCAACGACCGCGAAGGACCGCACGCGCTGGGTTTGCTGGAACGCCAGCGCGTGAAGACCTGGCTGGCGACCGCCTACGCGGCCTTCGACACCCTGCCGCTCTGACGCGAGGGGCGGAACAGCAGGACCAGCAGCAACACCGCGAACACGGTGAAGGCAATGAAGGACCAGTTTGCGATCGACAGGCCGAGAAAGGTCCAGTCGATCTGCGAGCAATCACCGGCGCCGCGAAAGATCATCGGCAAGGCGCGTTGCAGCGGAAACGTCTCGATCATCCCGTAGATGTCGCGACCGCAGGACACCACTTCCGGCGGATGCCATTGCAGCCAGCTCTGGCGCGCGGCGGTGTAGGCGCCGCCGACGGCCATGACGAGCCCCAGCAAGGAGCCTGTCACCTGCAGTCCCCTGCGGCTGCTCGCCGCCGCGAGGCCCGCGAAGACGGCGACCAGCACGAGCGCGTAGCGCTGCACGATGCACATCGGGCACGGCTCCAGGCCAACCACGTGCTGCAAATACATGCCGAAGGCGAGCATCGCCACGCATGCAGCACATATCAGCGCGAACGCGCGCCGAGGCGCACCAAAATACCAATCGATCACGGCGAAACCCATTCTTCAACGAACACCCGGGCCTTGCGCGGCGTGGCGACGACGGTGTCGCCTTCCTTCAGGCCCAGGTCCCGGAACTGTTGCGCAGGGAGTTGCGCTTCGATGATGGTTCCGGAGCCCGGATTATCTGGATTCGATTCGACCGGCTCGAGTTCCAGGCGCGCGATGGGGCCTACGACGATGGCGCGACTCAAGGTCGCGACGATGCCCGTCGCGCCGGCCGTGTAGCGCTCGACATTCAGGTCGTGCGGACGCACATAGGCCAGCGCCTTGCCGTCGCGGAATGCGCTCTCCTGCGTGTCGATGCGAATGCCTTCGACGTGCACTTCCCCCTCGTGCGCGCGGCCGTGGAACAGGTTCACATCGCCGAGGAAACCGTAGACGAATGGGCTTGCGGGATGGTCCCACACGTCCTGCGGAGAGCCGACCTGCTCGACGCGGCCGCTGTTCATCAGCACCACGCGATCGGCCACTTCGAGCGCTTCTTCCTGGTCGTGCGTGACGAAGATGCTGGTGACGTGCAACTCGTCGTGCAGGCGGCGCAGCCAGCGGCGCAGTTCCTTGCGAACCTTGGCGTCGAGCGCGCCGAAGGGCTCGTCGAGCAGGAGCACCTTGGGTTCCACCGCCAGCGCGCGCGCCAATGCGATGCGCTGGCGCTGGCCGCCGGACAACTGCGACGGATAGCGGTCGGCCAGCCAGTCGAGCTGCACCAGTTTCAGCAGGTCGTGCACCTTGGACTTGATCTGCGCCTCGCCCGGCCGCACGCTGCGTGGCTTGACGCGCAGGCCGAAGGCCACGTTCTCGAAGACCGTCATGTGGCGGAACAGCGCGTAGTGCTGGAACACGAAGCCCACCTGGCGTTCGCGCACGTGCACGTCAGTGGTGTCCTCGCCCGAGAACAGGATGCTGCCGGTGTCCGCGGTTTCCAGACCCGCGATGATGCGCAACAGCGTGGTCTTGCCGCAGCCCGAGGGGCCGAGCAGTGCGACCAGTTCGCCCGACGAGACGTCCAGGCTCACATCGCGCAGCGCGTGGAAATCACCGAACTGCTTGCTGACGTTGCGGATTTCGATACTCATGATTTCTCTCTTTCAGGTCGCGACGGCCGTCGGTCGTTCCGGCGGCAGGTCGGCGATGGCCTTCATCTCGCGCTCATGACGCCATTCGACGAAGGACTTGATGACGAGCGTGACCAGCGCCAGGATCGCTAGCAGCGAAGCGACCGCGAAGGCAGCGACGGACTGGTATTCGTTGTAGAGCACCTCCACATGCAGCGGCATGGTGTTGGTCTGGCCTCGGATGTGGCCCGACACGACCGACACCGCGCCGAACTCGCCCATGGCGCGCGCGTTGCAGAGAATCACCCCGTAGATCAGCCCCCACTTGATGTTGGGCAGCGTCACGCGCCAGAAGGTCTGCCAGCCGGTCGCACCCAGCACGATCGCGGCCTGCTCCTCCTCGGTGCCCTGCGCTTGCATCAGCGGGATCAGTTCGCGTGCGATGAAGGGAAAGGTCACGAACACGGTTGCCAGCACGATGCCGGGCACGGCGAAGATGATCTTGATGTCATGCGCCGCGAGCCACGGCCCGAACCAGCCCTGCGCGCCGAACACCAGCACGTAGATCAGGCCCGCCACCACGGGCGACACGGCAAAAGGCAGATCCACCAGCGTCGTGAGGAAGGCCTTTCCGCGGAACTCGAACTTGGCGATGGCCCAGGCGGCCGCGATGCCGAAGACGAGGTTCATGGGCACCGCGATCGCGGCCGTCAGCAGGGTCAGGCGGATGGCGCTCCACGCATCAGGCTCCTTCAATGCATCGACGTAGGCGCCGAAGCCCTTGCGCAATGCCTCGGCCGCGACCGCAGCGAGCGGAAGCACGAGGAAGAGAAACATGAAGGCCAGTGCGATGCCGATCAGCGTCCAGCGCACCCATGCCGATTCGGTCGTTCCCGCCTTCTCGCGGCGAATGGTCCTGGCGTTCGCACTCATGAGGAGGCTCCCGAGCGACGACGCTGCCATGCCTGCAGGCCGTTGATGACCAGCAGCAGGATGAAGGAGATCACCAGCATCACCAGCGCCACTGCAGTCGCACCCGCGTAGTCGTACTGTTCGAGCTTGCCGATGATGATCAGCGGCGTGATCTCCGAGATCATCGGCATGTTCCCGGCGATGAAGATCACGGAGCCGTACTCTCCGATCGCACGTGCGAAGGCCATCGCGAAGCCGGTCAGCAGCGCCGGCATGATCGAGGGCAGGATCACCTTGGTGAAGGTCTGCAGGCGCGTCGCGCCGAGACTTGTCGCGGCTTCTTCGAGTTCCTTCTCGGTGTCTTCCAGCACAGGCTGTACCGTGCGCACCACGAAGGGCAAGCCGATGAAGATCAATGCAATCACCACGCCCGCGGGCGTGAAGGCCAGCTTGATGCCCATCGGCTCGAGGAACTGGCCGACCCAGCCATTGCCCGCGAGCAGCGCGGTCAGCGAAATACCGGCCACGGCCGTGGGCAATGCGAACGGCAGATCCACCAGCGCATCGACGATCCGCTTGCCCGGAAACTTGTAGCGCACCAGCACCCAGGCGACGAGCAGGCCGAAGACGAGATTGACCAGCGCGGCGATCAGCGAAGCGCCGAAGGTCAGTCGGTACGAAGCCATGACGCGGGGAGCCGTCACCGCCACCCAGAACTGCTCCCAGCTCATCGTGAAGGTCTTGAAGACCAGCGCCGACAGCGGAATCAGGACGATCAGGCTCAGGTAGAGCAGCGAATAACCGAGCGTCAGGTGGAAGCCCGGCAGCACACGCCGGGACACCCCTGTGTTGCCCGCACGCGCAAGCGGCGCCGCCGTGGACGGCAGCGCCGAGGAAACAGCACCGCTCATTTACTTGCCGCCAGGCGTATAGAGCTTGTCGAACTGGCCACCGTCATTGAAGTGCACCTTTTGCGCTTCGCCGAGGCTTCCGAACAGTTCCTGCACAGTGAAGAGTTGCACCGGCTTGAAAGTTGAAGCGAACTTCTTCAGAACGGCTTCCGAGCGCGGACGCAGCGCATGCTTGGCAGCGATCTCCTGCGCCTCGTCGGAATACAGATAGTCGAGGTAGGCCTTGGCGAGTTCGCCGGTGCCCTTCTTGGCGACAGTGCGCTCGACCACCGCGACCGGGTTCTCGGCCAGGATGCTGATGGACGGATACACGGCATCGACCTTGCCGGCGCCGAATTCGCGATCGATGGAAACCACTTCGGATTCGAAGGTGATGAGCACGTCGCCGATGTTGCGTTGCAGGAAGGCCGTCGTCGCGTCGCGGCCGCCGCGGGCGAGGATCGGCACGTTCCTGAACAGCTTGCCGACAAACTCCGCCGCCTGCGCGTCGGTGCCGCCCTTCTTCTTCACGTAGCCCCATGCTGCGAGGTAGGCGTAGCGGCCGTTGCCGCCCGTCTTCGGGTTGACGATCACGACCTGCACCCCGGGCTTGATCAGGTCATCCCAATCCTTGATGGCCTTCGGGTTGCCGTTGCGCGTCAGGAACAGCATGGTCGAGGTGGTGGGCGCGGCGTTGTACGGAAAGCGCTTGGCCCAGTCCTTGGCGACGACGCCGGCATTCGCGAGGAATTCGATATCGGTGGTGGTGTTCATCGTCACCACGTCGGCTTCCAGGCCGTCGGCGACGGCGCGCGCCTGGGCGCTGGAGCCGGCATGCGACTGGTCGATCTTGACTTCCTTGCCCGTGGTCTTCTTGTAGTTGGCGACGAAGGCGGCGTTGTAGTCCTTGTAGAACTCGCGCGCGACGTCGTAGGAAACGTTGAGCAGGCTGGTCTGGGCCGAAGCGGCACCGGTGGCGGCGAGCACCAAAGCGCCGAGGATCGTCTTGATTCTGGAAGTCATAGAGTTGCCAAAGGTTCGAAATTGCGACGGCCGTCCATGAGCGTGGTCGGCTCGTCCGTCAAGGATTGGAGCAGTGCCAGGCCCAAAGGCCAGTCGCCGTGCCCGGATTCGATGTTGATGTGGCCGGCATTCTGCATCCGAACGAATTCGCTTCCCCAGGCGCGGGCATAGGCGCCGGCCAGTCGGACAGGGCAATACGGGTCGTTGCTGCTCGCCACGACGATGCTGCGGTACGGCAGTTTCGCGTGCGGCACGGGCGCGAAATCGGTCAGCACCGCGCGGCGTTCTGGGTCCGCCGGTGCGACCAGCAGCGCGCCGCTGATGCGCGCCGCGGCAGTTTCGGACAGGTGCGTGGTCGCGATGCAACCCAGGCTGTGGGCGGCGATGACCACCGGGCCCGGGCTCTCGAGGATGAGTTTTTCGAGCGAAGCGACCCATGCTGCACGGGCGGGCGTGATCCAGTCGTCCTGCTCCACGCGCACTGCGCCCTGCATCCGCTCGGCCCACAGGCTTTGCCAATGGCCGGGGCCGGAGTCGCGCCAGCCCGGCACGATGACGATGGTCGGTCGTGTCACGCGCGCTGGATGAAGTTGAGGGCGATGTTGCCGGGTCGCAGGGTCGCCATGGTCGCTCTTGAAATGGATGGGAACCGGCGATTCTCCGAAGCATTGCTTCAATGACAAACGAATATCTACTTGTTTGAATATGGTGTTTTGCGCATAAGGACTCAGCCAGCGAGGTCGTGCGGCTCGTCGCTGTCGAGGTTTTCGACCAGAAAGTCGATCAGTCGCCGCACCGCCGGCACCAGCGCGCGGCGCGCCGGAAACATGACGTGGGTGATGCCCGGCGCGGGCCCCCAGCCCGGCAGCACCTCCACCAGCGCGCCGGATTTGAGCTCGCTGCGGCACATGTAGTCGGGCAGCACCGAAGCGCCGGCCCCCTGCACGACCGCGAACTTGAGCGTCAGCAAGTCGTCGGCGATATAGCGCGGCGTGTGCGTGTGCACGATCACCTTGCCCGCCGGGCCTTCGAGCCGCCAGTTGGCGCGGCCATCGCCCGTGGACATGGCCACCGTGTCGATCTTGTGAAGGTCCGCCGGCACCACGACCGGCCCCTGACGCTGCAACTGTTCGGGACTGCCGACCAGGATGCCCCGGCTGATGCCGAAGGTCTTCGCGACGAGCGTAGCGCTGTCCTCAATCTCGGGCCGCACGCGAAGCGCGAGATCCACGCCCTCCTCGACCGGATCGACCGGCCGGTTCAGCACGCGCATCTCGACGCGCACCGCCGGGTAGCGCGCCATGAATCGCGGCATGAGCGGGCCGACACTGCTTTGCGCCAGCGTCACGGGGCAACTCAGCCGCACCGTGCCACTCGGCTCTGTCTGCACCTGCGCGACCGCTTCGGCGGCTGCCTGGGCGGCGTCGCGCATCGCGGCGCAATGCCGAAGGTAGATCTCTCCGGCCGGCGTCAGCGACAGGCGCCGGGTGCTGCGCTGCATCAGCTGCACCCCGAGCTCGGCCTCCAGTTCGGCCACGCGCCGCGACAGCCGGGATTTCGGAATGCCCAGCGCGCGGCTGGCCGCAGCAAACCCGCCACGCTCGGCCACCTCGGCAAAAAACACCATGTCGTTCAGGTCTTGCATGACTTCATTGTCCTATCCATGGAACGAATTAAGCCATTTTTGCCGACTTATCAAAGAATCGCCACAAAAATAGAATTCTTCCCACGCCGACCGATTTCAGTGCCGGCACTTTCCACGAAAGAGCATTGATCATGAAACTGCTGCACGTCGATTCCAGCGTCCTGGGAACCAACTCCGTGTCCCGTCAACTCACCGCCGAGGTCGTGGCCGAATGGCGCAAGAGCCACCCGAACACGACGGTCGAGTACCTCGACCTGGCGGTGGATGCCCCCAACCACTTCAGCGCCGATGCACTCGGCATCAAGGTCGGCGTGCAAGCGGAGCCGACCGAAGCCCAGCGTCGCGAGAATGAAGTTTCCGAGCGCCTGGTGAGCCAGTTCCTGGCCGCCGACGTGATCGTCGTTGGCGCCCCGCTCTACAACTTCACGGTGCCGACCCAGCTCAAGGCCTGGATCGATCGGCTCGCGCAAGCCGGCCGTACCTTCAAGTACACCGACAAGGGTCCGGTCGGACTCGCCACCGGCAAGACCGTGATCGTCGCTTCGACCCGCGGCGGCATCTACTCGACCAGCGAAGGCGGCCAGGCGATGGAACACCAGGAAAGCTATCTGAAGGTGGTCTTCGGCTTCTTCGGCGTGACCGATGTGCGCTTCGTCCGCGCCGAAGGCGTCGCGATGGGTGATGCCCCCAAGGCCGCTGCGATCGGTTCGGCCCGTGCCGACATCGCCGCAGCCATCGGCAAGGCGGCGAACCAGGATCAAGCCGTGCTGGCGGCCTGATCCACAAGTCGAGAGCCTTCGCCCGATCCGGGTGGAGGCTCAGCCCTTGTGGCTCTTGACCCAGGCCACGTATTTGTCCACCCAGCCCTGCAGGAATTGCTTGCTGCCTTCGGCGATGTGGCCCTTGTCGTCGAACATCCCTTCCTTGTTCTGGAGGAAGACCTCGGGCTGGCCCAGGGTCGGCACATCGAGGTAGGCCAGGATGGTGCGCAGATGCTGCTGCGCGACCGCGGTGCCCACGGCGCCGACAGACACTCCCACCACACCCGCCGGCTTGCCGGCCCATGCGCTCTGGCCATAGGGCCGCGATGCGTTGTCGAGCGCGTTCTTGAGCACGCCCGAAATCGAGCGGTTGTATTCGGGCGTGACGAACAACAGGCCATCCGCGGCCGCGATCTCGGTCTTGAGACGCTTGACTGCCGGCGCCTGGTTGCCGTCCTGGTCCTGGTCATACAGCGGAAGATCGTCGATGCGTACGTGCTCGAAAGTGAAATCCTCGGGAGCGAGATGCGCGATCGCCAACGCGAGCTTGCGATTGAACGAATCCTTGCGCAGGCTGCCGATGACGACAGCAATCTTGGTCTGGCTCATGAAAGCTCCTTTGGAAATGGTGTTGAAGGGAGTCGCGACAAATTATGCGAAGCGCACACGACCTTGTGTGGAAAAGCCTGATCACGTCGTCCGGCGCACCGGCGCGTTCTGCAGGCTGGCCTGCGAGACGCTGGCGCCCGGCGGCACGTCGTCGGTGATCCAGACGTTGCCGCCGATGGTCGCGCCCTTGCCGAGCGTGACGCGGCCGAGGATGGTCGCGCCGGCATAGATCACGACGTCGTCCTCCACCACCGGATGGCGCGGCAGGCCCTTCTGCAGATTGCCTTCGACATCGGTCGGAAAACGCTTGGCGCCGAGCGTCACGGCCTGGTAGATGCGCACACGCTTGCCGATCACCGCGGTTTCCCCGATCACGACGCCCGTGCCGTGGTCGATGAAGAAGCCGGCGTCGATCTGCGCGCCCGGATGGATATCGATGCCGGTCTGGCTGTGCGCCAGTTCGGCGACGATGCGCGCAAGCAGCGGCAGCCCCAGCCCGTAGAGCCGATGCGCCAGTCGATGGTGAATCATCGCGAGGATGCCGGGATAGCTCAGCAGCACTTCATCAACGCTGCGCGCCGCAGGATCGCCCTGGAAAGCCGCGAGCACATCGCCATCGAGCAGGCGCCGGATGCCCGGCAGCGCGGCCGCGAATTCACGCACCGCGGCCGTCGCTTGCGTATCGATCTCCTCCGCCGCGCGAGGCTGATGGCGCGCCATGTAGCGCAATTCGAGCGAGGCCTGCACCCACAGGGCTTGCAGCGCCGAATCCAGCGTGTAGCCGACGTAGAAATCCTCGCTCTCGTGCCGCAGGTCGGGCGGGCCGAGGCGCATCGGGAAGAGCGCACCCTTCAGCGACTCCACGATGCCCGCCAGCGCGTCGCGCGAGGGAAACTCGCGGCTGCCGGGCTCGCGCGAGCGCTTTTGTGAATCGCGCCACTCGTCGCGAGCAGCGCGCAGCGCGGTCACGATGTCGCTGACGTCGAATTGAGACATGTCATCTCCTCCGGTGGGTGGGGGTTCGACCATGCAGCATCGCACAAAACCCCACCGCGACCGGGTTACTCGGCAGGGTCGCCCTGCCAAGCGCCGTGTGGCGACTTACCAGCTCGCGAGCACCGAGCCCTTGAACTCGTTCTGGATGTAGTTGCGCACCTCGTCCGAGTGATAGGCCTTCACCAACTTGGCGACCCAGGGCTTGCCCTTGTCTGCGTCGCGCACGACCAGGATGTTCACGTAGGGGCTCTTCGCGCCCTCCCTCGCGATCGCATCCTTGCCGGGATTGAGGCCGGCGGAGAGCGCGAAGTTGGTGTTGATGCCCGCGGCATCGAGGTCGTCGAGCGTGCGCGGCAGTTGCGCGGCGTCGACTTCGACGAACTTGATCTTCTTCGGGTTGTCGATCACGTCGAGCGGCGTGGCCTTGAGTCCGGCTTCGGGCCGAAGCTTGATCAGACCCTGGTCCTGCAAGAGCAGCAGCACGCGGCCGCCATTGGTCGGATCGTTCGGCATGCCGAAGCGCGCGCCCTCCTTCAGGTCCTTCAGGCTCTTGACCTTCTTCGAATAGATGCCGATCGGAAAGTTGACCGTGTAGGCCACGTCCACCAACTTGTAGTTGCGGTCCTTGACCTGCTGGTCGAGGTACGGCTTGTGCTGGTAGCTGTTGCCGTCGAGGTCGCCGGCGGCCAATGCTGCGTTCGGCTGCACGTAGTCGCTGAACTCGATGACCTGGATCTTGAGGCCGTCCTTCTCGGCGACCTTCTTGACCTGCTCGAAGATCTGAGCGTGCGGCCCGCCGGTGACGCCGATCTTGATCGGCTTGTCCTGCGCGAAAGCCGGAACGGCCGCAAAGCCCGTCACGATCGCCATTGCGACGATCGACTGGAGAAGCTTGCGTTTGGGTTGATTCATGAAACGTATTCCTTGGAGAGAGAAAAAAACTACTTGTGGCTGAGCCTGCGCACCAGCCAATCGCCGCCGCTTTGAAGCGCCTGCACGAACAGGATGAGCACGATCACCACTGCCAGCATCACCTCGGGCAGGAAGCGCTGGTAACCGTAGCGAATGCCCAGGTCGCCCAGGCCGCCGCCGCCGATCGCGCCCGCCATCGCCGAGTAACCGGTGAGACTCACGAAGGAGATCGTCACGCCGGCCACGATGCCGGGCAGGGCTTCGGGCAACAGCACCTTCCAGACGATCTGGCGCGTGGTGGCACCCATGGCCTGCGCCGCCTCGACCAGACCGCGATCGACCTCGCGCAAAGAGGTCTCGACCAGCCGCGCCACGAAAGGCGCAGCAGCGATGCTCAGCGGCACCACAGCCGCGGCGGTGCCGATCGACGAACCCGTCAGCAAGCGCGTGAGCGGAATGATCGCCACCAGCAGGATGATGAAAGGCGTGGAGCGCACCGCGTTGACGATGGCGCCGACAATCCGATTGGCGGGCCGATTCTGCAGGACGCCGCCCGTGTCCGTGAGATGCAGGTACACGCCGAGCGGCACGCCGACCGCGGCACCGATCAACCCCGAGATGCCGACCATGACGATGGTTTCCCACAAGGAGGTCGCGAAGAGCTCCAGCATGGGGCCGGTGAAGACGTCAAACATGCGCCACCTCCTGCACCACGACGCCGGCGCCGCGCAGGTACGCGACCGCCGAAGCCACCGATTCGCCCGCGCCACGGGCCAGCACGGCCAGCGAGCCGAAAGGCCGTCCCTGGATCTCGTCGACCTGGCCATGCACGATCGACAGGTCGATGCCGAAGCGCCGGATCACCTGTGACAACAGGGGCTGGTCCGCGGCATCATCGCCCGCGAAAGCCAGGCGCAGCAGCTGCGGCGTCTGGCTGCCGCCGTCGAGCATCAAGGCGCGGATGCGCGCCAGCACGCTCTCGGGCAAGGCCTGCGGCGCGATGTCGTCCAGGAGGCTGCGAGTGGTTTCATGCTGCGGCCGTGTGAAGACGTCGAGCACGGCGCCCTGCTCCACGATGCGGCCATGGTCGATCACCGCGACCTGCTGCGCGAGCTGCTTGATGACCTGCATCTCGTGCGTGATGAGCACGATGGTCAGGCCGAACTCGCGGTTGATCTGCTGCAGCAGCGCGAGGATCGAGCGCGTGGTCTCGGGGTCCAGCGCCGAAGTGGCCTCGTCCGAGAGCAGCACCTTCGGCCGGTTGGCCAGAGCACGTGCGATACCCACACGCTGCTTCTGGCCACCGCTGATCTGCGCCGGATAACGGTCGCGCAAGCCGGTGAGGCCCACCAGCTCGAGCAGCGGCTCGACGCGCGCCTGGATGTCCGACGGGCGCAGGCCCGCAAGTTCGAGCGGCAGCGCCACGTTGTCGTAGACGGTGCGCGAAGCCAGCAGGTTGAAGTGCTGGAAGATCATGCCGATGCCCTGTCGCGCGGCGCGCAGCTCGGCGTCGTCCAGCGCCGTGAGTTCGCGGCCGTCGACGCGCACGCTGCCGCGCACGGGACGATTGAGGAGATTGATGGTGCGCACCAGCGAGCTCTTGCCCGCCCCGCTGCGCCCGATCACGCCGAACACTTCGCCCGGCGCCACCGTCAGGTCGATGCCCTTGAGGGCCTCGACCGGCCCGCTCGGGCCGTCATAAATCTGGTGAATGTCAGAGAGTTGGATCATCCCCATTTTAAAGCTTGGCGATCGACACCTCGGTCGACTTCACCAGCGCGACCACGTCGGAACCAGGCTTGAGCTGCAGTTCGTCGACCGAGCGCGTGGTGATGACCGAGGTCACGATGCCCCACGCGGTCTCGACGTCGACTTCGGAAACGACATCACCGCGGATGATCTCGCGGACCTTGCCCTTGAACTGGTTGCGGACATTGATGGCTTGGATGGACATGGAAAACTCCTTGGTTGGAAATGAGGGGTCTGAAATCGGCTGCGCTCACACAGCCCAGCGCAGCACGTGTGCGGGACCATCGGCCCAGCGGGTGTCGTTCGCGGGCTCGGGGTTCTCGGGCTTTTGAAGCACGCGATCGAGGATGCGTTTCTCGATCGCCGCGAATGCCGGGTCGCCCTGCGATCGCGGCCGAGCCAGGGAGATGGTTTCGTCGAGCGCAATGCGCCCATCCTCGATCAGGATCACGCGGTCGGCCAGCGCCACGGCCTCCTGCACGTCGTGCGTGACCAGCAGCGCGGTGAAGCGATGGCGCTGCCACAGGCTCTCGATCAGACGGTGCATCTCGATCCGCGTGAGCGCATCGAGAGCGCCCAGCGGCTCGTCGAGCAGGAGCAGCCGCGGATGATGCACCAGCGCCCGCGCGAGCGACACGCGCTGCCGCTGTCCACCCGACAGGCGCGCCGGCCATTCGCCGCGCCGCTCGGAAAGGCCGACCTGCGCCAGCACTTCCTCGCCACGCGCACGGCTCTCGGCGGGCAGGCCCAGCGTCACGTTGTCGAGCACGCGGCGCCACGGCAGCAGGCGCGCTTCCTGGAACATGATCCGCGTGTCGTCATGCAGGCCATCGATGGCCTTGCCGTCTGTGTAGAGCGCCCCGTCGGAGGCCTCTTCCAGTCCCGCGATCAGCCTCAGCAGGGTGCTCTTTCCGCAGCCGCTGCGGCCGACGATGGCGATGAATTGCCCGGGCTCGATGGAAAGCTGCGTGTTGCGCAGCACCTCGCGCTCGCCGTAGCGCTTGGACAGTCCGCGAATGTCCAGTCGGACACCGCCCGGTCCCTCGTCGTTCGTTGCATGGAGGATGGCGCTCATGGTCTTCAGGCTCCCGGGGTGAACAGCGCCACGTCGAGCGCATTGATTTTTCTTGGCAGCAGCTTCTCGGCGAAGAAGGCATCGGCGATGCGTTGCTGCTCGCCGAGGCCGCCGGTCAACACCGGGCGCACTTCGTAGCTGCGGCGCGCGTTGGCCTGCTCGACCGTGGCGGCATCCAGGCCCCACACGGGCGCGAGCAACGCGGCGGCCTCCTTCGGCTTCTGTTTGACCCAGGCGCCCGCCTTCTGCAGTTCGCTGAAGAGCACACGCAGCACGTCGGGCCGCGACTGCGCAAAAGGCGTCCCCGCCAGGTAGTAGCGCTGGTACGACGCAATGCCCGTGCCGTCGGCCAGGACGCGCACGCTCGATTGCCGCTGCGCCGCCGAGAGGAATGGGTCCCAGACCACCCACGCGTCGATCGCACCGCGCTCGAAGGCCGCTCGGCCATCGGCCGGCGTCAGGTAGGCAGGCTCGATGTCCCTGAATGTGAGGCCCGCCTTGTCGAGCGCAGCGATCAGCAGGTAGTGCACGCCGGCCGCCTTGGCGAAGCCCACCTTGCGGCCCTTGAGGTCGGCAACCGAGCGGATCGGCGAATCGGCGCGAACCACGATGGCCTGCGCCGATGGCGAAGGCGCCTCTTGCGCGACGAAGGTCAGTCTGGCGCCAGCGGCCTGGGCGAACACCGGCACGGTGTCGGCGACGTCCGCGCTGAAGTCGAGGTTGTCGAGATTGAGCGCCTCCAGCAGCGGCAATCCGCTGGTGAACTCGTGCCAACCGATCTTCACGCCCAGCGGTGCGAGCTGACGCTCGAGCGTGCCCTGAGTCTTGAGCACGACGATCAGCGTCGACGACTTCTGGTAGCCGATGCGCACGGTCGATGGCGCGTTGTTCTGCGCGAAGGCCACGCCACCGGCGACCGAAGCCAGCGTGGCCAGGGCACCGCGACGGGTGAGGGACAGAGTGTGAGTCATCTTCGTTGCTCCTTCACTTGGCGACGCTGTAGCCCGGATGCCAGCGCAGCCACCAGCGCTCCAATCCGCGCGCAAACAAGTCGGCGAGCTTGCCGAGCAGCGCGTAGAGCAGGATGCCCACCAGCACGATGTCGGTCTGCAGGAACTCGCGTGCGTTCATCGTGAGATAGCCGATGCCGGATTGCGCAGAGATGGTCTCGGCCACGATCAGGATCACCCACATCAATCCCAGCGAGAAGCGCAGGCCGACGAGGATCGAAGACGTCGCGCCCGGAAGAATCACCTCCTTGTAGAGCTGCCACCGCGTGAGCCCGTAGGTGCGGCCCATCTCGATGAGTTGCGGATCGACGTTGCGGATGCCGTGGAAGGTGTTGAGGTAGATCGGAAAGAACACCGACACCGAGATCAGGAACAGCTTGGCCGATTCGTCGATGCCGAACCAGAGGATCACGAGCGGGATCAGCGCCAGCGCCGGAATGTTGCGCACCATCTGGATGCTGGAGTCGAGCAGTGTTTCGAAAAACTTGACCGAGCCCGTCAACAAACCCAGCGCGAGGCCCAGGCCGCCGCCGATCGCGAGCCCGGCCAGTGCGCGCCCGGCACTCACCTTCACGTGCGTCCACAGTTCGCCCGACGCGGCCAACGTCCACGCGGCCTTGACCACGTCGATGGGCGCCGGCAGCACGCGGGTCGAGAGCCAGCCAAGCGACGAGGCGATCTGCCACACCACGATGAGGCCGACGGGCACGAGCCAGGGGACGAGGCGCCTGGCGACGCCAATAGCGAAGGCTTTGGCGGTGTTCAGCGAGGGTGCCGCGGCTGGCAAGGTCTGCACTTGTTCAGTCATGAAAGTCCTTTGAATCGCTGCGCGATCAGCTCTGCGAGCGGAGGCGCGACGGCGCATCCAGGTTGGCGACGACTTCGCCGAACGGCCCCGTCAGCGTCTCGCCCGGCAGACCCGGGCGCTGCTTGCGTGGCAACAGCGGGAAAACCAGCTCGGCGAAGCGATAGGCCTCCTCCAGATGCGGATAGCCCGAGAAGATGAAGTTGTCGATGCCCAGCGCCGCGTATTCCTCGATCCGCGCCGCGACGGTCTTCGGATCGCCCACCAGCGCCGTGCCCGCGCCACCGCGCACAAGGCCCACACCAGCCCACAGGTTCGGGCTGATTTCCAGGTCCTCCCGCGTTCGCCTGGCTCCGCCGGCATGCAGCGCAGCCATGCGGCGCTGGCCTTCGGAGTCCATGCGCGCGAAGGCGGCTTGCGCGCGAATCACCGTCTCGTCGTCCACACGGCTGATCAACGATTCGGCGGCGCGCCACGCTTCGTCTTCCGTCTCGCGCACGATGACGTGCAGGCGGATGCCGAACTTCACGGTGCGCCCCCTGCGAGCGGCGCGCTCGCGCACGTCGGCGATCTTCTTCGCCACTTCGGCGGGCGGCTCGCCCCAGGTCAGGTAGGCATCGACCTGCTCCGCCGCGAGCTCGTGCGCAGCGGCGGACGACCCGCCGAACCACACGGGCGGATACGGCTTCTGCGTCGGTGGAAACAGCAGCTTCGCGCCCTTCACGCTCAGGTGTTTGCCGTCGTAGTCGTAGCTCAGGCCCTCATGGCTGCGCGCGATGACCTCGCGCCAGATGCGGATGAACTCTGCCGACTGCTCGTAGCGTGCGGCATGGTCGAGGTACACGCCATCGCCTTCGAGCTCGGCCTGGTCGCCGCCGGTCACGAGGTTCACCAGCACGCGCCCGCCGGAGAGCCGGTCGAAGGTCGCGGCCATGCGCGCGGCAAGGCTCGGCTGGTGCAGTCCCGGCCGCACCGCTACCAGGAACTTGAGCCGCGACGTTGCGCCGATCAGGCTCGATGCGATCACCCAGGGGTCCTCGCAGGAGCGGCCGGTGGGAATCAGGACGCCTTCATAGCCGAGCTTGTCGGCCGCGCCGGCAATCTGCTGCAGGTAGGCCAGATCGACCGTGCGCGCGCCTTCGGTGGACCCGAGGTAGCGGCTGTCGCCGTGCGTGGGGAGGAACCAGAGGATTTGCATGGCGCGTCCTCAGGCGATGCCCGCCGCCGCGGCGTCGAGCAGGTTGATCTTCTTCGGGATCAGCCCGAGCGCGAAGAAGGTGTCGGCGATCTTCTGCTGCTCGCCGAGGATGGCCTTGGTGATCGGCCCCGTACCGAACTTCGTGCGGCCGACAGAAACATCGACCACGGGCTTGGGAATGCCCCAGATGGCCGAAAGCTCCGTGGCGAATGCTCCGAGGTTGGCCTGTGCCCACTGGTCGATCTTGTCGAGTTCCTCGACGAGGATCTTGATGACGTCCTGGTTCTTCTGCGCGTAGTCGAGCGACGAGAAGAAATAGGCCCGGTTGCCCACTACGTCCGTGGCGTCCGCCAGCACCTTGGCGTCGAGCGTCTTCTCCGCCGAGGCGAGGAAAGGATCCCAGATCACCCATGCATCGATCGACCCCTTCTCGAAGGCGGCGCGCGCATCCGCGGGCGGCAGGAAGACGACGTTTACATCGCTGTAGGCCAGCCCGTGTTTTTCGAGCAGCTTCACCAGGAAGTAGTGAACGTTGCTGCCTTTGTTGAGCGCGACCTTCTTGCCCTTGAGATCGGCTACCGACCGGATCGTCGAGCCCTTGGGAACCAGCACAGCTTCGGATTGCGGACGCGGCACGGTCGCCGCCACATAGGCCAGCGGCGCGCCGGCCGCCTGCGCAAAGATCGGCGGCGCTTCGCCGACATCGCCGAAATCGATCGAGCCCACGTTGAGCGCTTCGAGTTGCACCGGGCCGGCCGTGAATTCCGTCCACTTGATCGATACGCCCAGCGGCGCGAGGCGCTTTTCGAGCGTGCCCCTGCCTTTCAGCAGGCTGAGGCTGCCTTTCTGGTGGCCGATGCGAAGTTGACGTGCAGGCGCCTGCGCGAAGGCGTAGAGCGATGGCAGCGCAATGGCAGCGGCGGCGCCCTGGATCAGTTGCCGGCGTGTCGATGAATGCAGTGTCATGTGCGTGTTTCCAGGTAAAGGTGTCGATGGCTTCACAGAGGCGCCGAAGTGGCCGCCAGGAAGCTGGTGATGAGTGCGATCGCGACCACCACCACCACGCTGATCGCCAGGTCGGTCAGCACCCGCCACGGGCGGCGCGGTGGTTGAAAGTTGTCGGTGAGAACGGGCGGCATGGATTTCTTTCAGGGCAAAGGGAATCCCGCGCCGCACGCAGCGGCGAAAGAATCGATCGGGATGGGAGAAGAGGCGCCGGGATGGATGCGACGATGGCGCTACGCCGTCAAACGCTACATCGCACGCGCGAGAAGGCCACCGGCTCGAAGCCCCAGGTCGGGGGCAGCTTGAGCCCTTCGCTCGCCAGCGTTTCGACCGCATCGTCGAGACGCTGCGAGAGTTCCGCCTGCAACTGGTAGGCGCCTTCCGGCTGCAGAGTGACCTGGCCATCGGTCGCATACACGCCCGGCAGGATGTGCCGCGCCGCCAGCGACTGCAGCACGGGACGCAACGCATAGTCGAGCGCCAGCATGTGATGCGGGCTTCCGCCCGTTGCCAGCGGCAGGACGGTCTTGCCCTTGAGCGCCGACTGCGGCAGCAGGTCGAGGAACACCTTGAGCACGCCGCTGTACGCCGCCTTGTAGACCGGCGTCGCGATCACGATCACGTCGGCACGCCGCACCTGCTCCACCGCGTGCTGCACCGAGGGATGGGACGCCTCCCCCAGCAGCAAGGCATGTGCCGCGAGTTCGCGGATCGCGAGCCGATCGACCGGCACGCTGCGCTCGCCAAGCCGCGCGGCCACGGCGTCGAGCAGGACCGCAGAGCGCGAAGGCGCAGAGGGGCTGCCAGCGATCAGAAGAACAGTCACAGTCAATTCACTTTCAGGACAACGGTATTCGGGAGGGCCGCCGCGCCGGCCGCCCGAAGGGGCAGGCCCGCCCCCCGGTCAAGGGGTGGGCGAAGCGACTACTTGTTTGTGTAGATCTGATCGAACGAAGCGCCGTCGGCAAAGTGCGTCTTGTCCGCCTTGGTCCAGCCGCCGAAGGCCTCATCAATGGTGAACAGCGTCAGCTTCGGGAACTGCTTGTCGTACTTGGCCTTGGCCTTCTCCGAGGTCGGGCGGTAGTAGTTGCGCCCTGCAACGTCCTGGCCTTCGTCGGAATAGAGGTACTTCAGGTACTCCTCGGCGACGGCGCGCGTGCCCTTCTTGTCGACGACCTTGTCGACCACGGTCACCGTCGGCTCCGCCAGGATGCTGATGGAAGGCACGACGATGTCGAACTTGTCGGGACCGAATTCCTTCAGCGCGAGGAAAGCTTCGTTCTCCCAGGCCAGCAACACATCGCCTACGCCGCGCTGGACGAAGGTGATGGTCGAGCCGCGCGCACCGGTATCGAGCACGGGCACGTTCTTGTAGAGCTTGCCGACGAACTCCTTCGCCTTGTCGTCGCCGCCGTACTTGCGCTTGGCGAACTCCCACGCGGCCAGGTAATTCCAGCGGGCGCCGCCAGAGGTCTTGGGATTGGGCGTGATGACCTGCACGCCAGGCTTCACCAGGTCTTCCCAATCCTTCAAGCCCTTGGGATTGCCCTTCTTCACGAGGAAGACGATCGTCGAGGTGTACGGTGCCGAGTTGTGCGGCAGGCGCTTCTGCCAGTCGGGCTTCACCAGGCCGCCGTGCGTGACAAGGGCATCCGTGTCACCGGCCAGGGCCAGCGTCGCGACGTCGGCGTCGATGCCGTCGATGATCGAGCGCGCCTGCTTGCCGGAGCCGCCATGCGACTGCTTGATCGTCACGTCCTGGCCGGTCTTGCCCTTCCAGTACTTGGCGAAGGCCTGGTTGTAGTCGACATAGAGTTCGCGCGTCGGGTCGTACGACACATTGAGCAGGGTCACGCCCTGCGCAAACGACGGCAATGCCGTCAGGGCGAAGCTGGCCGCTGCGGCGGCGCCGAGGGAAAGCTTGATAAAGTCGCGGCGAAGGCTCATGGTCTTGTGCTCACAAATGGCATAAAGCTGAAGCCACGTATTCTGGATACGGCATATGGAAACGGGAACGACTGAGTTCTCAGTTCTAAATAGCGAAATCAACTAAGACACCCACAAAGGCATCCCAATGGCACGCATGGTTCAGTGCATCAAGCTCGGCAAAGAGGCCGAAGGTCTCGACTTCCCCCCGTATCCAGGCGAGTTGGGCAAACGCCTGTGGGAGAACGTCAGCAAGGAAGCCTGGGCCGCGTGGCTCAAGCAGCAGACCATGCTGGTCAATGAAAACCGCCTGAATCTGGCGGATGCGCGCGCCCGGCAATACCTTGCGCGGCAAATGGAGAAGCATTTCTTCGGCGACGGTGCCGATGTGGCCCAAGGCTACGTCCCCCCCACGAACTGAGTTCCAGTCCTCCGCATGGCCGAGCCGGTCGACTGGCGTGCGGACGGGATTCCGCGGAGCGCGCGGTTCGACGACATCTATCACACGGAAAGCGGTGCCCCTGCGCAGGCCTCGCACGTCTTCCTAGGGGGCTGCGGGCTCCCTGGGGCTTGGGTCGGCCAATCGAAATGGCGGATTCTCGAAACCGGCTTCGGTTTTGGGCTCAATTTCCTGACAACCTGGCAGGCCTGGCGCGCCCACCCGCAGCGTCCGCGACTGCTGCATTTTGTTTCGATCGAGGCCTTCCCGGTTTCGCGAGACGATCTGTTGCGCGCTGCGGCCGGCTATCCCGATCTGTTCGGGTTGGCGGAAAGCCTCGCGGCGCAGTGGCATGGATTGCTGCCGGGCTTTCATCGGCTTTCGTTCGACGAAGGCCGTGTGCTGCTCACCCTCTGCATCGGCGATGTGCAGGCCATGCTGCGTGCACAGCGCTTCGAGGCCGACAGCATCTTTCTTGATGGGTTCAGCCCGCAACGCAACCCGGCGATGTGGTCGTCCGAAACGCTCAAGGCCGTTTCGCGCTTCGCCCGGCGCGGAACGCGTGTCGCGACCTGGACGATCGCGCGCGCTGTGTGTGACGCGCTCGCTCAGAACGGTTTCCAGGTAACGAAGGCGCCGGGACTGCCGCCGAAAAGAGATTGCCTGCAAGGGGTATTCGAGCCCGCATGGCAGGTTCGTCGCCGCGGCCCGGTGCCTTTGCCCGCCGCGGAAGCTGGGCGTTGCGTGGTCGTCGGCGCGGGATTGGCCGGTGCTGCCGTTGCGGCGAGTCTTGCACGGCGCGGTTGGGAAGTGGATGTGCTTGAAGCGGCGGAACGCCCTGCCACGGGCGCCTCGGGATTGCCGGTGGGCATGCTGGCGCCGCACGTATCGCCCGACGATGCCCTGCTCTCGCGGCTGACGCGCGCGGGCATCCGGGCGACCTGGCAGCAGTTGGAGCAATTGCTGGCAGAAGGCGAGGACTGGCGTGCCACTGGCGTGCTCGAACGGAGGGCCACTGGCGACGACCGCTTGCCGGGAGAGTGGATCGCCGATGGGCCCAACGAGTCATGGCACGCGAGCCTCCCGCAGCTTGGGGAAGCAGGTCTGCCGCCCGATGCCGTCGCGCTCTGGCACGCACGCGGCGCCTGGGTGCGACCGTCGCGGCTGATCGCAGCCTGGCTGGCGCTGCCCGGCATTCGCGTCAGGGCGCGATGCCGGGTGGCTCGCATCGAGCGCATCGAGCACATCGATGGCAAAGGCAAACGCTGGGTCGTCCGCGACGCGAATGGCGCAATGCTCGCGGAAGCCGATCGCATCGTCATCGCGGGCGGCATGGAAAGCCATGCACTCGCACCGGAATTCCCGCTGCAAGCCGTGCGCGGCCAAGTCGAATGGGGACTCATGCCTGCAGGTGCCCGACTGCCGGCCACACCCATCAATGGCGATGGTCACCTGATTGCCCATGTACCGACAGCCGAAGGCAGGCTGTGGCTCGTGGGCGCGACCTTCGACCGCGACAGCAACGATGTCGCGCCCCGTGCCTCGGACACCGAGTTCAATCGCGGGCGCCTCAATCGACTACACCCCGACGCGGCAGCGCTGCTGGCCCCTGCCTTCGCTCGCGGCGAAACACGCGCATGGGTCGGCATACGCTGTGCGTCGGGCGACCGCCGACCCCTGGTCGGCCCGTTGTCTTCCGGATCGGCAGACGGTGTCTGGCTCTGCACCGCCCTGGGCTCACGCGGACTCAGCTTCGCCGTGCTGTGCGCCGAACTTCTGGCGGCCCGCTGGCACCACGAACCGCTGCCGCTGCCCGCGAAGCTCGCGCAGGCGCTGGATGCACGGCGCGCCTGGCCCGCGGACGAGAAAGCTCAAAGGTTGGCCAGCGCCATGTAGTCGAGCACCGTGGTGCCGCCCAGCGTCGCGAACGGCAGCAACACGGCCTTGAGCAGCGGTTGTTGCCAGAACGGCGCGAAGGCTCCTTCGCGCAGGCTCTCGATGCGCCCCTGCAGCAGCTTGAGCTGCTCGACGGAAGGCGACGGCGGCAGCGCTCCACCGCCCGGCGCCACCTTCGCGCTGGCGCACGACACCGCATTCCTCACCTGCTCCAGCGCGTGCGTGCGCGAGTCTTCGGCGGCGAGCCGCAGCGCCACCGCGCAGCCCAGCGCCACCGCGGCGCCGACCGCAGCGGGCACCACCGTGCTGACGGACATCGTCCAGCGATCGAAGACCGCGCTGCGCGACAGCAGCCACAGCGAGATCACCACGAACGGGTAGTAGATGAGCAGCGTCACGCATTGGGTACGCCGTGCAACGAACTGCAGGTCGATCCAGTTTTCCAGACAGGCCCGCGGGATGCCGATCTCGTCCTCGAACTTCTTCAAGGTCGCCTCGGGCCAATTGGCCGCGACCTCATGCAGGCGGCGCAGCCGCAGCAGCCCTCGCACGAATCGCACGCACAGTACCGTCGCATCCACCACGAAGAACACCAGGAAGAACATCATCACCAGTGCCGGAATTCGCAACAGCTCATGCACGACGAACGACAGGTTGCCCCGCTGCGGCACGAAGCGCGATTCGCCGATCGCCACGATCAGCAGGCCGCTGAAGATCGCCGCGATCACCACGCACGAACTGGTGCGCACCAGCCGCGCCATCAGCCTGTTCTGCACGATGTGCCGGCCCCAGAAATCGATGGCCTCCTGCGTCATGCCGTGGTCGTCGCCGGTGCGGCGCTGGCGGTGCAGTGGCGGGATGAAGCGCATCGAGAACATCTGAACCAGCTTCCACCACCGGGTCTGCTTGCGGTCGGCCTTGGCCTGCCGCTCGATCATGTCCGCGTGTGCGACGTCGGCTTCGAAGTCCCTCCCGATCTCCTCCAGGTTGTAGGTCAGCATCAGCCACCCTCTCAGGAGCAGGTAGAAGCACACCAGCAGCGTGAAGACACGAAGCGCTTCGGTGGGCCAGAGACTGATGCCCTCGATCGCGACCAGGGGCTTGCCCCCTCGCGTGAGCCATTCCGCGAACGTCTCCCAGCCAAGCGCCATTCCCAGCGGCAAGGCGATCTGCACGACGATCACGAGCAGCGCCAGCCGCACCCATCGCACCCGGCGCGCACGCCAATCCTCGTCGCCCGTCACGAACTCCGAGAGGCGGGCCTTCGCACCACGGCTGACGACCAGAGGCGGTACCCAGACCGCGAGCATGAGCACGCTGAAGGTGAGGAACATGACCGCAACGCCCGGCGCGGGGTAAAGGGGCGAGCCGGCGGGATGGATGTCGTCGCACTGCGCCCAGGCGAGCCCGCGGCAGTTGTCCTTGTCGATGCCCTTGGGCCATTGGCCCTTGAAGTCGAAAGCCTCCGTACGACCGATCTCGAAGATTCGTGGCTCCTTGAACCACTCGCGAATCTCGGCTTGCGACGCGGGCTCCCGGGCGTCGCCCGTGCCCTCGTCCAATTGCAACGCACGCCGTGCATCGTCCATCGCCAGGCGCGTCGAAAGGAAGGCCGAAACCTGGTAGCTGTCACGGAAAGGCGGCGCGCCGCCCTGCAACGAATCGGTCAGCCGCAATCCGAAGTTGGATGCAACGATCAGGTTGCGGGTCCACGCCTGCTCGCGCGGATGCAGCAGGCGCGCATCCATGTCGGTGGTGAAGAAGATCGCGTCGGGGAACTCCGGTCGCAGCGCCTGCATCACCAGCAGCTTGTCGTGCACGTCGTTGCCCAGCACGCCGATGGCGCGAAATCCGTGGCCGTCGGCGCTGGTCTTGCGCACCTGTTCGTCGCGGATGTGCATCTGCACCGCCAGCCGGCGCAGGTAGTCGAACTGCCCCTGCCCTTCGGCCACCTCGACGAAGGTGCCGTCCTTGCGGCGGCCGTTGTCCTTGTCGCCGGGGCCGGGCTTTGCGGCGCCCCCGGAACTCGACGCACCGTCGCCCGCGGCAGGGAGTTGGCCATCCAGGCCCCGCACGTAGTTGAAGCGCTCGACACAGAACCCGGCTTCATCCTTCTTCGCCCTGAACTCGCGCCGCAGACTGCGGCCGTAGAGCGTGTCCCACTCGGCGACGACGGCGATCTCGCTCGGCGCATCGTCGTCGCTGCGCGTCCTGCACGCTTCCTGGTAGCGCTGGGCTTCGTCCCCGGAGCCCTTGAGCAGCTTGCGCGGCTTCAGCCCCCGCAGGCGCAATTCCTCGATCAATCCGTCGGCCAGCCGCCCGTCGTCGCCAATGGTTCGCACCAGGGCGACCTTGCGGTCTTCGAGGAACTTCGAGATGCCGCCCTTGCGTTCCTGCTCGTCCTTCCTGCCTTCGAGCAAGACCGCGTCCGGCACGGTGGCATAGAGCGAATAGAAGCGCATGGACGCATGGATCGGCCCGCCCTCGAAGCCCGGTGCCGCGGCCTCTTCGATCATCGCCTTCAGGCCGTCGGATCCATTGGGCCCCAGGACGCGCCAACTCGCGCCGGCCTTGATGAAAGGCTCGGCGAGCTCCGCCATCCGCTTCAGCGGCGAGTCCGCGAACGCCTCGGTCTGCAGCCACATGACCAGCACCGGGGACTGCAAGCCGCTTCTCGACAACTCCCGGACTTGCACATCGCTCGCCGGCTCGAACCATTCGTAGGGAACAGGCTCCCGCGCCGCCTCGCCGCCCGCGGAAGCCGGAACGAAATAGCCCAGATGCTCCGTATCGACCGGTGACAGGCGGCTGGCGTTGAGCGCAGCCAGCACGGCGTAGCGTCCGCGCCGGCGGCTCTCGACGTTCTCCGAGTAGGGGCCACCGGCGAGCATGACCGCGAGGATCTGCGGCTGCTTGTCGGGCGCCTTGGCGACCATGGCGGCCACTTCCTTCGCCAGGTCGTCGGCCGTGCGCTGTACGTCTTCCTTCCTGAGCTTTTCGAGATTGTTCTTTCGAAGTTCGGAGCGATACTTGGCGACTGCGCCAAAGGGGTCCTGCCACAGTCGCGCATCCACATCCTGCTTCGAGTAGTGCTGCTCCAGGCGCGGCTCGGTGACCGGAAGGCGGGTGGTCTGCAGCGGCGACTCGCGCACGAACAGAACGCCCGCGGCGAGCAGAACGATGGCGACGATCCCATTGTTGGGAAACCCTCCGGACCCAGATTTCGATTCCTTGTCCATCAGCCTCTCCAGGTCTCGCGGGACGCGGTCAACCATTTCACAATGTATTGAGCGATCCCGAAATCCTCCAGAAGGTCTAGACATCACCACCGGCACCCTGTCCGCCATGCCTACTCATTACGACATCACGCACACGACCATCTACCGCTACAAGACGCCGGTGACTTTCGGGCTGCACCGTGTGATGTTCCGGCCGCGTGACAGCCATGACCTGCGCGTGCTCGCGACCGACCTGCAGGTGAGTCCGCAGGCGCATGTGCGGATGATCCAGGACCCCTACTCCAACTCCATCGCGCTGGTCCAGCCGATGGGCGAGGCCACGGAACTGCGCATCGTCTGCACCTTCAGCATCGAGCACGTGGTCGCGCCGCTGGACACGCTGTCGCTCGACCCGGCGGCGGAGATGATGCCCTTCGCCTACGCGGTGCATGAGCGGCTCGACCTCGAGCACTACCTTCGCCCGCACTACGACGACCCGGACGGCACCTTGATCCGCTGGGCCCATCAGTTCCTGTATGCCGACGGAAGCAACAGTACGCGCGATGTGCTGCAGCGCATGAACGCGCACATCGGCCAGAGCCTGAGCTATGTGCCGCGCGACGAGGAAGGCACCCAGACGCCGCTGCAGACGCTTGCGCTCGGCAGCGGAAGCTGCCGCGACTACGCATTGCTGATGATCGAGGCTGCGCGCCGTCTCGGCGTCGCCGCCCGCTTCGTCACCGGCTACCTGTACGACGCGTCGCTCGATACCGGCGGCAGCGAGCCCGGCGACTCCATGACCGGCGCCGGCAGCACGCATGCCTGGCTGCACGCCTACCTGCCCGGCGCAGGCTGGATCGCATTCGATCCAACCAACAACCTCATGGGCAGCGGCGGACAGCTCATTCGCGTCGGCGTCGCGCGCGATCCGGCGCTGGCGGCGCCCATTTCCGGCAGTTGGTACGGCGATCCCGAAGCCTATGAGGGCCTGGACGCCTCCGTCGTGGTGCGGCGCATATCGAACTGATCAGGGAAAGACCGCCGGCCGCTCGCTCAGGCGCACATCCGGTTGTGGCGCTTCCTGGTCCGCCAGCCCGATCCATCCGCCACCCATCGACTTGTAGAGCGCTGCCGCCTGCAGCAGCACGTCACCTTGCGTCTGTGCCAGTTGCAGCCGCGCGCTGAACAGGCTGCGATCGGCGTCGAGCACTTCGAGATAGCTGGTGTAGCCGCCCTCGAACCGCTTGCGCGCCAGCCGCGAATAGTTGGCCAGCGCATTGACCTGCATCTGCGTTGCGTCGAGGCCTTGGCGCGAGTTGCCGATGCCGACCAGCGCGTTTTCCGTCTCGCTGAATGCGGCCTGCACGACCTTGCGGTATTGCGCCACTGATGCGCGCTGCTGCGCTTCGGCGCTCTGCACCTGGCCTGCGATGGCGCCCGCCGTGAAGATCGGCACGCTGACGTCCAGGCCGTAGGTCCAGACACGCGCGGCGCCGTCCCACAGATCGGACAGCGACCGGCTCGCCTGGCCATACGCGCCGGTCAGGCTGATGCTCGGGAAGTACGCCGCCTTGGCCGCGCCGATGCGTGCGTTGGCTGCCATCAGCAGTTCCTCCGCCTGACGGATATCGGGGCGCCGCTCCAGCAGATCCGAGGGCAAGCCGGAAGGCACCACGGGCACCGTGAGTTCGTTGACCGCCCGACCGCGGACGATCGGCCCCGGATTGCGGCCCAGCAGGTTGGACAGTGCGTTCTCCCGTTCGGAAATCGCCTGGTGCAGCGCCGGTATGGTCCGCAGCGCGGCAGCGTATTCGGATCGGGCCTGGCTGACTTCGACGTCCGACACCACGCCGCCGCGGAAGCGTCTTTCGAACAGGTTCAATGTGTCCTTGCGCAGCGTCAGCGTCTCGTTGGCCACCTCCAGCTCGCGGTCCTGCTCGCGAAGGTCGACGTACCCGGTCGTGATCGCGCCCACGACCGACAGCACCGTGCCGCGCCGGAAGGACTCGCTCGCCAGCAGTTCGGCCGTCGCGGCCTCGGTAAGCCGGCGCGTGCGGCCGAAGAGATCGATCTCCCAACTCGCGAGCAGGTTCACCTGCGTCGCGTTGTAGGGATTGGGTATCGGCGCACGGCCGACGGTCAGCTCGCTGGCGCGTGTGCGGCTGCCGGTCGCCTGCGCGCCGAGCTGTGGGAACAAGGGCGCGCGGGTCGTGCCGAGCGCACCGTAGAACTGCTCCACGCGCGCAGCGGCGGCGACCAGATCCTGGTTGTTTCGCAGGCCTTCGCTGATCAGCGCATCGAGTTGCGGGTCGCCGAACTGCTTCCACCAAGCCGTGTCGGCCGCAGTGGGCGAGGCTGTCTTCGGCTCGCCTGCGAATTGCGCCGGGACATCCAGGTCCGGCCGCTTGTAGTCGGGACCGATCATGCATCCGGTCAGCAGCACGGCGAGCAAGGCCGCGCCACCACCGCGAACCGCATCAGCGCGGACCATCGGCCACCCCCTCCCCGTCCGGGGCCGGCTCGCCGGCCGGATGAGCCCCAGCCTTCTTCCCCGCCGTGCGATCGCTGAGCACCTCGAAGCCCCAGAAGAACATCGGAATGAAGAAGATCGCGATCACCGTCGCGCCCAGCATGCCGCCAATCACGCCCGTGCCCAGAGACTGCCGGCTCGCCGCCGACGCGCCGCTCGCGATCGCCAGCGGGATGCAGCCCAGGATGAAGGCCAGCGAGGTCATGATGATCGGCCTCAGACGCAGCTTGGCTGCGCCGACGGCCGCGTCGTAGGGCGACAGGCCTTCCTTGTGCCGCAGTTCGACCGCGAACTCGAAGATCAGGATCGCGTTCTTCGCGGCCAGGGCGATCAGCACGGTCAGCCCGATCTGGAAGTACACGTCGTTCTGGATACCGCGCATCCAGATCGCCGCGATGGCACCGAACAGCGCGAAGGGAACCGCCAGCAGCACGCCGATGGGCAAGGTCCACTTCTCGTACTGCGCCGCGAGGATCAGGAACACCATCACCAGCGCGAACGCGAACACCAGTCCGGCCGTCGAACCGGCCTTGCGCTCTTCGTACGCCTGCCCCGACCACGCATAGGAGAAGCCCTGCGGCAGCACCTCCCTTGCCAGCGCTTCCATGGCATCGAGTGCCTGCCCGGAGCTGTACCCGGGCGCGGAGTCCCCGGAGATCTTGGCGGCGGTGAAGTTGTTGAAGCGCGTCACGATGTCGGCGCCGGTCACGTAGCGCGTGGTGGCGACCGCCTTCAGCGGGACCATCTCGCCGGTGCGGCTCCGCACGTACATGTTCTGCAGATCCTCGGGCCTGGTGCGGTAGTCCGGCTCGGCCTGCAGGATGACCTGGAACAGCCGGCTGTTCTTCGGGAACTGACTGACATAGAGCGAACCGAAGAGCGTCTGCAAGGTCGAATACACGTCCTGCACCGGCACGCCCAGGCTTTCGGACCTGTCGCGGTCCACGTCCACGAGCAACTGCCGCGAGCGCGTGTTGATGGTGGAGTTCACGCCCCGCAGTTCGGGCCGCTGCCGCGACTTGGCGATGATCTCGCGCGTGACCTCCTCCACTCGCTGCAGGCTCGCGTCGCCTTCGCTCTGGACCCAGAACTCGAAGCCGCCGGTCGTGCCCAGGCCCGGGATCGAAGGCGGGTTCACGGGGATCATCACCGAGTCCTCGAAGGTCGCGAATTCCGCGCTCGCGTTGCGGATCAGTGCATCGGCCCGATCTCCCGGCGCCTGGCGCTCCGCAAAACCCTTGAGCGAAACGAACAGCACGCCCGCGTTGGACTTGAGCTGGGAGTCGATCAAGCTGAAGCCCGGTACCGACGCCACCGATCTCACCGCCGCCTGTTTGCTGAACCACTGCTGCGCACGATCCGTGGCGGCCTCGGTGCGGTCGAGGCTCGCCGCATCGGGCATGATTGCCGCAGTGAAGATATAGCCCTGGTCTTCCACCGGCAGGAAGGTCGACGGCACCCGCTTGAAGAGCCCGAGCATGATCACGATCATCCCGGCGATCAGCAGCACCGACATGCCCACGCGCCGGATGGCGAGCCGCGTCGTGGAGGTGTAGCCCTCGGTCAGCCGTTCGAAGCGCCGGTTGAACCAGCCGAAGAAGCCCTTCTTCCCGTGTTCGCCCGCCTTCGGCGGCTTCAGAAGGATCGCCGCCAGCGCCGGTGAAAGCGTCAGCGCCACCAGTCCCGACAGCACGACCGACACCGCGATCGTGATGGCGAACTGCTTGTAGAGCTGCCCGGTGATGCCGGATAGAAAAGCCACCGGAATGAACACCGCGCACAGCACCAGCACGATGGCAACGACCGGGCCGCTGACTTCGTCCATCGCCTTCTTCGCGGCTTCCTTGGGAGACAGGCCGAACTCGGCCATGTTGCGCTCGACGTTCTCGACCACGACGATGGCGTCGTCCACCACGATGCCGATGGCAAGCACCATGCCGAACAGGGTCAGCATATTGATCGAGAAGCCCATGGCCGTCATGCCGATGAAGGCGCCGAGGATGGACACGGGCACCGCCAGGATCGGCACCAGCGTCGCGCGCAGGCTCTGCAGGAAGATGAAGACCACCAGCACGACCAGCACCACCGCCTCGACGAATGTGTGGACCACTTCGTTGATGGACTCCTGCACGAACTCGGTCGTGTCCAGCGCGATGTCGTACTCCAGCCCTTCGGGAAAGGTCGGCTTCATCCCGTGGAGGAGTGCCTTCACGTCTTTGGCGACCTGCAGCGCATTGGCGCCCGGCTGCTGATAGATCGCAATCAGGGTGGCGGTCTTGCCGTTGTACTTGGAGCGGATGGAATAGTCCTTCGCGCCCAACTCCGCACGCCCGATGTCCTTGACGCGAACGATCGCACCCGTCCCCTGCTGGGCCCGCAGGATGATGTTCTCGAACTGCGAGGGCTCGGTCATCCTGCCGGAGGTCGCCACGGGTATGGTCTGCTGCACCGGCGTGGCCGTGGGCGAAGCGCCAAGGCGGCCTGCCGCGTATTGCTGGTTTTGCGCGGCCACTGCCTGCTGCACGTCGGTCGCGGTCATGCTGAGGCCGGCCATCCGGTCGGGCTTGAGCCAGAGGCGCATCGCATAGTCCGGCGAGCCGAAGATGGAGCTCTGGTTGGCGCCCGGCACGCGCTTGATCGCGTCGAGCACGTTGATGTTGGCGTAGTTCGCGATGAAGGTCGGGTCGTGACTGTTGTCGGGCGAATAGATCGCCACGATCATCATGAAGGCCTGCGACTTCTTCGCCACCGAGACGCCCTGGCTGCTCACCGCCGAAGGCAGCGTGGGCAGCGCGAGGTTCACGCGGTTCTGCACGTCGACCTGCGCCAGCGAAGGATCGGTGCCGATCTCGAAGTAGATCGACAACGTCATGTTTCCGGTCGAGCTCGACGTGGAGTTCATGTACATCATGCGGTCGGCGCCGTTGACCTGCTGCTCGATGGGCGCGGCCACGTTCTGCGACACCACTTCAGAGCTCGCGCCCGGATAGGTCGCGCTGACGGAGATCTGCGGCGGCGTGATGTCGGGGAACTGCGCGATCGGCAGGTTCAGCATCGCGACCAGCCCCGCGAGGACCAGGATGATCGAGATGACGGATGCGAAGATCGGCCTGTCGATGAAGAAGTGCGCAAACTTCATCGTGCCCCCGCGAGCACGACATCGACACGGCGTGCCAGCGCGGGCGAATCGCCCCCCACGATATTGGCCGGAGCCCTCAGCACGATGCGCCCGGGAGGCACATCGGCCGCCAGCAGCGCATCACGCACCGACTCTGCACGTTGCCTGGCGAGGGCTGCGTTGCGCGTCATGTCGCCGCTTGCGTCGACGTAGCCATGCAGTTCGACACGGAGTTCGGGGCGTGCCTTCAATGCAGCAACGACCGCCACGAGTCGCGCGTGGCCGGTCGCGTCCAGCGATGTCCGGCCGCGATCGAAGTACACGGCATCCTTGTCAACAGCAGCGGCGGCGGCAGAGGGCGTTGCGGCAGCGCCGGCGGCCGGCCGGGCAGCCGCCCCCCCGGCACCGCCCGCACTGGTCGCCGCGCCTTGAGGCGTCGCCGTCGTGACCTGCGCCACGCCGCTCAGGGGCAATGGCGACGCAGGCACTTCCTTGGCTCGCACCGGCGCGCCGGGCGCGAGCCGCATGAATCCATCGACCACGACGCGCTCCCCGTCCTTGAGGCCACCGGTCACGAGCCATTGATCTCCCATCCAGTCGCCTACCTGAATGGGACGCGGGTTCGCCTTGCCCTCGCCGTCGACCGTCCAGACGAATTCGCCGCGCGCGCTTTGCTGCACGGCCCGCTGCGGCACGACGATCGAATTCGGCCGCGTGAAGCCGTGCACCTTGACGCGCACGAACTGTCCCGGCTTCAGGTCCCCCTTCGGATTGGGCACCTCCGCGCGCAGCAGGAAGGTGCCCGTGTCCTGGCTGTACGCCGCGTCCGCAAAGGTGATGCGCCCTTGCGCCGGGAAACTCGTGCCGTCGGCAAGGACGATCTCGACCGCGTAGTCGTCATGCGGCGCCTTGATCAGCTTTCCCCTCGCAATCTCGTCCTGCGTGCGCAGCGATTCGTTTTCCGAGAGGCTGAAGTTGACGCGCATCGGATCGAGCTTGGCCACGTAAGTCAGCAGGCTGTTCGCCGCGCTCACATATGCGCCGTCCTGAACCTTGGCAAAGGACGACTGGCCTGCAACGGGAGCGGTGATCGTGACGTAGCTGAGGTTCAACATCGCGTCAGTGACCTTGGCGCCGGCAGCCTCCACGGCGGCGGCAGCGGCCTGTTCCTGCCCCGTGGCATCGTCCAGGTCCTTGACGGCCAGTGCGTTGTCGGCAACGAGCGGCTTCACGCGAGCGAGATTCGCGCGAGCAGTGTTGAGCCGGGCCTGCTGCTGCGCCAGTTCGGCGCGCGCCGCCTTCACGCTGGCTTCGAAGGGCTTGGCATCCATGAGGAACAACACCTGCCCGGGCTTGACGAAGGCGCCTTCGGTGTACACGCGCTTCTCGAGAAAGCCGGCGACGCGTGCACGAATCTCGACCTGCTGCGAGCTCTCGGTCTGGCCCACGAACTCGAAGGTCGCGGGCACGGTCTGCAGCTTGACGGTCTGTACCGAGACTTCGCTCGCCTGCGGTGGCGGCTTTTCCGCCTCCTTGCTTGAGCAAGCAACGAGCATTGCGAGCATCGACGCCGCACCGCAGGCACGAGCCCATGTCCCGACGAGATGCAAAGCCATAAGCCGCGCTCCTCCTGCCTACGGAGGATCGAAGGACCGGCGCTGAGGCAGGCGAGCGACCCGAGCCAAGGCTGCTGTTGAATCGCTAATATCGCTTCAAAGATGGTGATGGGCAAGACGGCAGGTGCGTCGACGTACCACCATGCACTTTGTGCCAATTGACGTTGGAATCGATTTCGTGTTCTCGTGCGGACTCAACGAACTTGTTGGCACGGAGCTTGAATGGCTTCGGTACGCACTTGGAGGACCCCAATGAAAACCCTTCCCATCGACCTTGCGCTGCAAGGCGGCGGCGCCCATGGCGCCTTCACCTGGGGCGTGCTTGACCGGCTGCTGGAAGAACCCTGGGTGCGCCTCGACGGCATCTCGGGCACCTCGGCGGGCGCCATGAATGCAGCCGTGCTGGCCTGCGGGCACGCGGCGGGCGGCTCCGAAGGTGCACGCGAGGCGCTGGAGAACTTCTGGCGCGGCGTTTCCGAGGCGGCCCGCTTCAGCCCCTTCCGGCGCGGCTGGACCGAGATGATCACCGGGACCTGGTCCCTCGACAGTTCGCCCGCGTTCGTCGCGATCGAGATGGCCACGCGCCTGTGGTCGCCCTACGACCTCAATCCTCAAGGCATGAATCCGCTGCGCGGCATCCTGGCGGACCTGATCGACTTCGAACGTCTGGGCTCGTCGCCGATCAAGCTCTTCGTGACCGCAACCAACGTGCGCACGGGCCGCGGCCGCGTCTTCCGCAATGCCGAGATCAGCCCAGAAGTCCTGCTTGCGTCGGCGTGCCTGCCGACGATGTTTCACGCCGTGGAGATCGATGGCGATCCCTACTGGGACGGCGGCTACGCGGGCAACCCGACGATGACGCCGCTGATCCGCGAATGCCAGTCCAGCGACACCATCCTCGTGCAGATCAATCCGGTCGAACGCCCCGGCGTGCCGCGCAGTGCGCAGGAGATCACCAACCGCCTGAACGAAATCTCGTTCAACTCGCCCCTGCTGAAGGAGCTGCGCATGATCGCCATGCTGCATCAGGTGGCGGACCCGGGCCGCGGTGAAGGCGCGGCATGGGCGCGCATGCGCATCCATCGCATTGCCACGGAGGCCATGCTGGAGCTGGGCTATTCGTCGAAGATGATCACGGAGTGGGCCTTCCTGTGCAAGCTTCGCGACGAGGGGCGACGCTCGGCGAACACTTTCATCGAAGCGCACGGAGGCGACATCGGCAAGCGCTCGACGCTCGATCTCGACGCCTTGCTGGAAGGAGTCTGAGCCATGGGACTCGCAGGCATCTTCGTGGGCCTCGGCCTGCTCATCTGGCTCTCGTACCGCGGCTGGAGCGTGCTCGTGCTGGCACCCGCCGCGGCACTGATCGCGGCGCTGTTCGCGAACGAGCCGCTGCTCGCGCACTGGACGCAGACCTTCATGAGTTCGGCCGCCGGATTCCTGGCGCAGTTCTTCCCGCTCTTCCTGCTTGGCGCGGTATTCGGCAAGCTGATGGACGACAGCGGCTCGGTGCAGACCATCGCGCGCTTCATGACAGAGAAGCTCGGCCCCAAGCGCGCGATGCTCGCGGTGGTGCTGGCCGGCGCCCTCGTGACCTACGGCGGCGTCAGTCTCTTCGTCGCCTTCTTCGTGCTCGCGCCGATGGCGCACGCGTTGTTCCGTGCGGCGGACATCCCGTCGCGCCTGATGCCGGCAGCCATCGCATTGGGAACCTCCACCTTCACGATGTCGGCGTTGCCCGGCACACCGGCCATCCAGAACGCGATCCCCATGCCCTTTTTCGGCACCACGGCCTTCGCCGCGCCCGGGCTGGGCGTCATCGCCGCGGCCATCATGCTCGGCTTCGGCATGTGGTGGCTGCGCCGCGCCGAAGGTGCCGCACGCCGGTCCGGCGAAAGTTACGTCCCTGTCGCAGTCGACAAGCACGTGAGCGCCGCGGAAGACCCGGTGGTGCGCGAGCGCGCGACGACTTCCGGAAGCTTCGATCCCGCAGAGGTCACCCATGGCCAGCATGGCGCCGGCCAGCCCGGCATCTTGGTTGCGCTGCTGCCGCTCGTCGTGGTGGTCCTTGTCAATCTGCTGATGGCCCTGGTGGTCCTCCCAAGCCTGGACACGAGCTATCTCGAAGAGCCGCGCTTCGGTGGCATCACCCTCGCGAACGTGGGCGGTGTCTGGGCGGTACTGGTGGCGCTGATTGCCGCCATCGCGCTTCTGGTGGCGCTGAACTGGCGGCGCCTGCCTTCGCTGCGCGCGACGGTCGACGCCGGCGCGAACGCCTCGGTGCTGCCGGTGGTGTGCGTGGCCAGCCTGGTGGGTTTCGGCGCGGTCGTCGCCGCCATGCCGGCCTTCGAGCTGGTGCGCGAATGGGTGCTGGGGATCGGCGGCGGGCCGCTGGTGTCGCTGGCCCTGTCGACCAACATCCTCGCTGCGCTCACCGGATCGGCTTCCGGCGGCCTGACGATCGCCCTCGACGCGCTCGGCGCCACCTACATGCAGTTGGCTGCCGCGACCGGCATCGACCCGGCCCTCATGCACCGCGTGGCGGTGATCGGCGCGGGAACGCTCGACAGCCTGCCGCACAACGGCGCGGTCGTCACCCTGCTCGCGGTGTGCGGCACGGGCCACCGTGAAAGCTATTTCGACATCGTGATGGTGGGCATCGTGGGCGCCCTGATCGCGCTGATCGCCGTGATCGCGCTCGGGACCGCGCTGGGCTCGTTTTGAACGCGCCGGCGGGTGGCTCAGCTCGTCCTGCGGCGAGCGCGCGTGACCCACTCCTCGGACAGCGCGGCGACGCGCCGCGCATAGTCGGCCTCGGCCTGTTCCTGCGCATCCACCAGACGGGCCAGTTCAGCGATCTCCTCCGGGCTCGGCGGTGCGCGCTCGCCCCCGCACATCCAGTCTCCCAGCGCCTCGATGAGATCCCCGCGCGCCGTGTCGACCGCGAGACGGCTCATGACGACCGCGCGTTGCAGCCGGGTCATTTCGCCTTTCCTCAATCGTTGCACGGCGGACCTCCCTGAAGTTCGGACACAGACTACTTATGTATTACTTTTCACCCGTGTAGGTCTATATCGCTTAGGCCGTAGTCTTTTCGCCCGGTTGCAGGCAGGAAACGTCTGCGCCTTGCGTGACGGGCGCGGCGGCAGGATGATGGCGCCCCTTCCTGAGAGGAGCGGCGCCATGCACAACCTCACATCCCTCTTGCTGTGGCCGGCGGTGGCCATCGTCGGAGCCATTTCCTTCGGCGCGCTGGCGCTGGGGCGCGGGGAAAGCGTCAATGCGGTATGGCTGGTCACCGCTGCGCTCTGCGTCTACTTCATCGCCTACCGCTTCTACAGCAAGTTCATCGCCGAGAAGGTGCTGAGGCTGGACGACTCGCGCCCCACCCCGGCCATCCGCCACAACGACGGCATGGACTACGTGCCGACGAACAAATGGGTGCTCTATGGCCACCATTTCGCGGCCATTGCCGGCGCGGGCCCGCTGGTCGGGCCGGTGCTCGCCGCGCAGATGGGCTATCTGCCCGGAACCCTCTGGATCCTCACCGGCGTGGTGCTGGCCGGCGCGGTGCAGGACTTCATCGTGCTTTTCGCGTCCGTGCGCCGCGACGGCAAGTCGCTGGGCGAGATGATCAAGATGGAGCTGGGCCCCATTCCCGGCACCTTGGCGCTGGTCGGGGTGCTGGCGATCATGATCATCATCCTCGCGGTGCTGGCGCTGATCGTGGTCAAGGCGCTCACGGGCAGCCCGTGGGGCCTGTTCACCATCTTCGCGACCATTCCGATCGCGCTGCTGATGGGCATCTACATGCGAATCATCCGGCCCGGGCGCGTCGGCGAAGCCTCGGCCTTCGGCGTGGTACTGCTCCTTCTGTCGATCTTCCTCGGGCGCGTGGTGGCTGAAAGCCCGACCTGGGCGCCGTTGTTCACCCTCACTGGCCCGCAGCTCGCCTGGGCGCTGATCGTCTATGGCGCGATTGCCGCCAGCCTGCCCGTGTGGCTGATGCTGGCGCCGCGCGACTACCTGAGCACCTTCCTCAAGATCGGAACCATCGTCGCGCTGGCGCTGGGCATCTACTACGTCGCGCCATTGCTGGCGATGCCGGCGACCACGCGCTTCCTCGACGGCACCGGGCCGGTCTTCTCGGGCAAGCTCTTTCCGTTCCTCTTCATCACCATCGCCTGCGGAAGCGTCTCGGGATTCCATGCGCTGATCTCCTCGGGCACCACGCCCAAGATGGTCGAGAAGGAGTCGCACATGCGCTTCATCGGCTTCGGCGGCATGCTGGCCGAGTCCTTCGTCGCGGTGATGGCGCTCACAGCCGCGAGCGTGCTCGATCCGGGTATCTACTTCGCGATGAACGCGCCCGCTGCAGTGATCGGCACCACCGCGGCCAACGCCGCGCAGGTGATCTCGGGCTGGGGTTTCGTCATCACGCCCGAGCTGATCACGCAGACGGCCAAGGACATCGGCGAGACCAGCATCCTCTCGCGTGCCGGCGGTGCGCCGACGCTGGCGGTCGGCATGGCCCAGATCCTCGGGCAGGCCTTCGGCGGCAAATCGATGGAGGCGTTCTGGTACCACTTCGCAATCCTGTTCGAAGCGCTGTTCATCCTCACCGCGGTCGATGCCGGCACGCGGGTGGGCCGCTTCATGATCCAGGACATGCTGGGCCACGTGTACAAGCCGCTCGGCAACACCGAATTCCTGCCCGCCAACCTCCTCGCGACTGCACTGTGCGTGGCACTGTGGGGCTATTTCCTGTACCAGGGCGTGGTCGATCCGCTGGGCGGCATCAATACGCTGTGGCAACTGTTCGGCGTGGGCAACCAGATGCTGGCGGGCATCGCCCTGCTGCTGTGCACCAGCGTGCTCGTCAAGATGAAGCGCCAACGCTACGTGTGGGTCACGCTGGTGCCTACTGCGTGGCTGCTGGTCACCACGCTGACGGCGGGCGTGCAGAAGATCTTCCATCCCGACCCGGCCATCGGCTTCCTCGCGCTGGCGCGCAAGTTCAGCGACGCCGTGGCCCAGGGCAAGGTGATCGCACCGGCCAAGTCGATCGAGGAGATGCAGCGCGTGGCCTTCAACAACTACCTCGACGCCTTCGTCTGCGGTTTCTTCGTCCTGCTCGTGGTGGCGATGTGCATCTTCGCAGCCAAGATCTGCTTGCAGGCCTTGAAGCAGGCCAAGCCGACCGCCCAGGAGATTCCGCCACTGACCGGCGCACAGGGAGCCCTGCCATGAACGACGAATGCGAAGCGGGCGCACAGCGCTGGCTGGGCCAGAACCTCCGCAGCCTCTGCTCGGTGTGCCGGCAGGTCTTCGGCATGCCGGACTACGAACGCTACCTGGCGCATGCGGCCGGGCTGCATCCGGGCGCGCCGGTGCTGTCGCGCAGCGAATATTGCGCACTTGTGATCGAGCGCCGGTACGGCAAGGGCGGGGCGCGCTGCTGCTGAACTATGCGCCGTCGAGCGCCGCCCGGGCCCTGGCCAGCCGCGCTTCGAGATCCGCCACCAGCGCCCTCGCCTCGTCACCTTCCGGAATCGGCCTGCCGCTGTCGCGCCACGCGACGGCGCTCTTGAAGCCTTCCACCTCCGCATGGCGGCGGAACCACAGGCCCTCGGGGTTGTGGCGCGTGATGCCGTCGAACACGGTCGCGAACATCTGCGACTGCTCCAGTCCCATCGATTGCCAGACCTGGTTCACGACGAGCTTGTGCATCATCAACTGCGAACGCGGCACGCCCGAGATGCGCCGGGCGAGTTGCAGCGTGGCTTCGTCGAGACGTTCCGCGGGCGCGGAGAAATTGGCAAGTCCCCAATCGGCGGCCTGCGTGCCGGTGATGGTGTCGCCGGTGAACATGAGTTGCTTGGCACGCATCGCGCCCAGCCGGTAGGTCCACATCGCGGTGGTGGGGCAGCCCCAGACGCGCGTGGGCATGTAGCCGATCCTCGCGTCGTCCGCCATCACGAGCAGGTCGCAGCACAGGGCGATGTCGCTGCCGCCCGCCACGGCGTAGCCGTGCACCTTGGCGATGGTGGGCTTGGTGCAGCGCCACAACGACATGAAGTCGTCGGTGTTGGCCTTCATCGCTGCGTAGTCGAGCATCGGGTCCCAGGGCGTCTTTTCCTGTCGGCACGGGTGGTCGGCGGCGCCGGCGAAACCCTTGCCCTCGGCGTACTCACCCAGGTCATAGCCGGCGCAGAAAGCACGGCCGGCACCCTCGACCACGATGACATGCACCTCGTCATCGGCCTGCGCCCATTCGACCGCCCGCCGGATGTCCGACGGCGTCGTGTCGGCGATGGCATTGAGCTTGTCGGGGCGGTTGAGCAACAGGCGCGCGATGCGCGGATGCTGCGAGTCCCTGTCGACGAGGACGGTGTTGAAGGCCGGCATGACGTCTCCTCTTGTGTCTGGCATCAGCGGTCGATTTCACTTCAGACGGCCGTTTGGCGCAAAGCGTTGTACGACGCAGCGGACAAGAACGCGATTTCGTAGGACCTTCGGAAGGCGCAAATCAGCCGTCGCGTCGTTGCGCGGCGTCGGGCTCCTACAACGGCAAGCCGATCACGGGCCTAAGGTGCTCGCAAAGGCAAAAAGGAGTACACACCATGCCGCTCGCCATGCCCCAACCCGACTTCGAGCCCACGCTGGCGCGCCATCTCAGCGCATTCCGGTTTCCGCAGGACGTCGAAGCTCCACCGCAACGGTCTGTGCGCCCAACAGGGCCCGGGAATGAAGACGAAGATGCCGATCCGGTCGGAAATGAGAAGAATTCCTCGGCCGGCCAACTTCTGATGGTCTACGGCGACCGCCGGTGACGTCTGTCGATGGGCAGAGATAGACGCGCCACCGGTGCCCCTGCTGGCCGATTCGCCAGCGCCAACGGTTGATGCGCGACGAGGCGTCTTCGGGTCTCATGTCATCAGGCTGCAGCAATGCTTCGGCCCACTCGACATCTCTCATCAACCTGACTCGGCGGCCACCATGTACCACGGCGAACGATTCAACGGATACAGCCACCTGCTCGGCCTCCTGCTGGCAACGGCGGGTTCGGCTGCGTTGCTGACGAAGACGATGCCGGACGGCGACCCGGCGAAGACTGCCAGCGCGGTGGTGTTCGCAGTCTCGATGATGACGCTCTATGCGGCATCGACGCTCTTCCACAGCACGCGCGGCCGCGTGAAGCTGTTCTGGCAGCGGATGGACCATTGCGCGATCTACCTGCTCATCGCCGGGAGTTACACGCCCTTCGCGCTGGTCACTCTGCAAGGTGCGTGGGGATGGGCGCTGTTGGCGGCGATCTGGAGTGCGGCCATCTTCGGCATCGGTCGCGAACTGCGCCCCGGCGAGCCACCGAAGACGTCGCTTCTTCTCTACATGGGGATGGGCTGGCTCGGTGCCCTGGTCGGCGCGCCGCTGATCGCGCGGCTCGACGGAGAAGGACTGGCCTGGCTGATGGTCGGCGCCGCCCTGTACTCGGCGGGCACCGTGTTCTATCGAAATCCTCGCGGTTGGCGGCATGCGCACGGTACCTGGCATTTGTTCGTTCTGGGCGGCACGCTCTGCCACTACATCACGGTGACGCAGTTCGTCCTTTAGGTCGCGCCGAACCTATCGCTCGCGCGTGGGCGCGAGTGCCCCCAGGTAGGCCCTCACGCGTTCGTCCCCCAGCAGCGCCGCGAAGCTCGGCAGCTGCGTCACCACGCCCTTCTGCACGAAGATGAATCGCTCGCAACTCTCGCGCAGGATGTCGATGTGATACGGCTCGTTCGGGTGGAGGCACAAGAACACCACGCGGCCCGCACCACGGAGTTTCTTGAAGAACTCCAGCATGAAGCCGATGTAGCCGTCCTGCGTGTTGAACTGCGGCTCATCAAAGAGATGCACGAGCGGTGAATCGCTGGCGGCGTGCTCGAGCATGAAGTTCGGCCGCTTGCGCTGGAAAGAGCGCACCTGATAGGACTGGTGGTAGTGGATCGCCAGCCGGTCCCGCTCGCGCGTGCGCACCTGATGAATATCCTGACCGTTGACCAGCACCTGACCGGCGTCGGGGTGGTTGCTGCCGGTGATGAGTTCGAACAGCGTCGTCTTGCCTGAACCGTTGGGCCCCAGCACACCCACGACGGAGGGCTCGGTCACCTCGAAATCGGCCGCCAGCGAGAAAGTGACCTGCGGACGGATCAGTCCACGGGTGTATTGCTTGCCGACCCGTTCGACCTGCAGAAGCGGTGCGCCCATCGTATTCACACTCCCAGCAGTTGGCGCCGCAGCGACGCGTCGCGCCGCAACGCATCAGCCGGACCTTCGTGGACGATGGTGCCAAGGTTCATCACATAGACGCGGTCGGCGACTTCGAGCGCACTCTGCACGTTCTGCTCGACCACCAGGACCGAGACGCCTTCGGCCTTCAGCCGCGTGATGGTCTTCATCACGTCCTGCACCACCTTCGGCGCGAGGCCTTGGCTCGGCTCGTCGAAAAGCACCAGCCCGGGTGAACCGAGCAAGGCACGCGAGATGGCGACCATCTGCATTTCGCCGCCGGAGAGGTTCTCGCATTCGCGGTGCATGAGGTATTCGAGCGCGCTGAAGATCTCGAAGCACTCCTTCTCGGTCCACGCGCGAAAGCGCGACTTCTTGCGCGCGATGGCAAGGTTGCGCGCCACGGTGAGGGTCGGGAAGATGCGCCGGTCGTCCGGTACCCAGCCGACTCCGCAGCGCGCGATCTCATGGGTCGAGGCATGCGTGATATCGCGGCCGTCGAAGCGGATCGTTCCCACGCGACCCGGCGTGAGGCCGAGAATCGAGCGCAGCGTCGTGGTCTTGCCCGCACCGTTCGGGCCCAGCAGCGCCACGACCTCGCCCGAGCCCACGTGCAGCGAGACGTCGAACAGCACCTGCGTCTCGCCGTAGTAGGTGTCGATATGCTCGATGGAAAGCAGCGCAGGCTGCGCCGCCTGCCCTGGAGCAGCGACGCGTGACATCGCCACGGCGCTCATGCCAGCATCCCCAGGTTGGAGCGCGCGACCCATTCGTTCTGTCTCAACGCGTCAGGCGTGCCCTGCGCGATGACCTGGCCCCAATGGATGACAGAGATCCGGTCGGCCAGCCCGAAGAGAAACTTCATGTCGTGCTCGATGATCATGATCGTCAGGCGGCTCCTCAAGCGCGCCACCAGTTCCGCAAGGCGTGCGGTGCCTTCCGCACCGAGGCCGGCCGTCGGCTCGTCCAGGAAGAGCATGCGCGGCTCGGCCGCCAGCGCAACGCCGATCTCCAGTGCCCGGCGTTCCCCGTAGGACAGGCTCCTGGCCTGCGCCCGCTCCTTGCCCGCCAGCCCCACGCTGTCGAGCACTGTCGCCGCCAGGTCCTGCGCGGTGCTGTCCGCCCCGAGGTCTCGCCAGGGATTGAAGCCTTGCTTGCGCACGTGCGGCGTTGCGATCAGCACGTTGTCCAGGGCGGAGTAGTCGTCGAACAGATTCATGATCTGGAACGAGCGCGAGATGCCTCGGCGCGCGATCTCGCGCGGCGCGAGACCCGTGATGTCCTCGCCTGCAAATCGAACTGTGCCGCGGTCGGGCTTGTAGCGACCCGTGAGCACGTTGAAGCAGGTGGTCTTGCCGGCGCCGTTCGGGCCCATGATGCCGACGAGTTCACCCTCCTCGCAGTCGAGCGTGATGTCCTCCAGCACCACCTGGTCGCCGAAGCGCTTGGAAAGGCCTGTGGCTTCAAACAGCTTCATCCGCACCTCGCTGAGTCAACGCCGCCGATACCGCCGCGCCGGCGGCCAACGCCCGGCGGCTGGCGGATACGCGCTGCCGCCACGCCTGCCAGATGCCAGCGATGCCGTCGGGCTTGAAGATCACCATGGCCATGAAGATCAGCCCATACCAGAGCAGCCAGGTTTCCGTGTAGACGCCCAGCAGGTCGCGCGCGAGGATGAAGAAGGCAGCGCCGATCAGTGGTCCCCAGAAGCTCACGAGTCCGCCGCCGACGAGCACCATCATCACGACGAAGCCCGAGTTGTGCAGGCTCATCACGTTCGGGTATGCCGACTGCTGCGCCATCGCGAACAGCGCGCCCGCCAGCCCGGCCACACCCGCCGACAAGGTGAAGGCCAGCCACTTGTAGAACCAGACGTTGTAGCCCACGAAGGCGGCGCGGGTCTCGTTCTGCTTGATCGCGCTCAGCACGCGGCCGAGCGGCGAATGCACCAGCCGCCACAGTGCGACGAGCACCACGGCGAAGACGGCGAGGCAGAAATAGAACAGTGCGTTGTTGCTGGTGAGACTGAAGGACGCGAAGCCCAGGTCCACCGGCAGCCGCCGGATGTTGAGCAAGCCGTCCTCCCCGCCCGTCACCGTGTGCCATTTGTTGGCGATGAACCAGAACACCTGGCCGAAGGCGATGGTGAGCAAGGCGTAGTAGATGCCGCGCCGGTGCGAGATGAACAACGCGACCAGCGCGCCCATGATCGCGGCGACCAGCACCGCGCCCATCAAGTCGAACCACAGGTTCGCCCACACCTTGAGCTGCAGCAGGCCGAAGGCATAGGCCCCGATGCCGAAGTACGCGCCATGTCCGAAGGACGGCAAGCCAGTGAAGCCGAGCAGCAGGTTGTAGCCCAGCGCGAACATCATCCAGATCATGATTTCGAGCGCCAGGTACTGATACAGCCCGACCTGCGCGATCCACAGCGGCGTGGACAGCAGAAAGCCGAGCACGAAGACCATGGGCGCAGGAAAGACTGCGGCGCGACCAGCGGCGAGTTGCATGAAAAGCTTGTCTCCGGGTTCTTGAAATGTCGTTGGACAAAACAGAATGTACGTTCTAATATCGAAACGTTCAAGAACATTCATTCTATTTTTTCGACATGGATCCGATCGCCACCTACGAGCAGCTGAAGAACCGGATCGCGCAGGCCTACCCCGGCATGTCGAAGCAGCTCCAGCGCATTGCCCGTCACGCACTGGAGCGGCCGGACGACCTCGCCCTGGGTACGGTGGCGGCGATTGCAGAGGCTGCCGAGGTCCAGCCTTCCGCCATGATCCGCTTCGCGAACGCGGTGGGTTACGGCGGTTTCTCCGAGATGCAGCAGGTTTTTCGTGGCCATCTGGTGGAGCGGTCGTCGAGCTACCGCGAGCGCATCGTCGAGATGCGCCGCCAGCAAACCAATGGGGCACGCGCGCCCGGCAGCGTGCTGCACCAACTGGCGATGGACTCGGTCGGCGAGCTGGGCCAACTGGAAGAAATGATTCACGAAGCCGATCTCACGAAGGCCGTCAAGCTAATTGCCAACGCGCCGCATATCCATGTGCTGGCGCAGCGGCGGGCCTTTCCGGTCGCCGGCTACCTCGCCTACGCGCTCAGTCAACTGGAACTGCGCACGCACTTGCTCGACGGTGCCGGCGGCATGCTGCGCGAGAGCCTGCGTGCCGTGGCGCCTGGCGACGTGCTGCTCGTCGCCAGCTTTCGCAACTACTCGCCAGAGGTACTCGATGCGGCGCAGGCCGCCAGCGCCCGGGGCACCGCGGTGGTCGCGATCACCGATGGCCCGCTGTCGCCATTGAAGGCGTCCGCCAAGGTCTGCTTCGAGCTGGCCGACGATTCGTCGAAGCCCTTCCGCTCCCTGGTGGCGCCACTGTGCCTGGCGCAGGCGCTGGTCGTCAGCACCGGGCATCTCCTGGCCGAGCAGGCCAGCCATCAGCGGGCCCGCAAGACGCCCGCGGCCAGGAAGCCGTCATGACAAGACCATTCGACGTCGTCTGCATGGGCCGGGCCGCGGTCGATCTCTACGGCGAGCAGATCGGCGGCCGGCTGGAGGACATGCAGAGCTTTACCAAGTACCTGGGCGGGTCGCCCGCCAACACGGCGGTCGGCGTGGCCAGGCTGGGCCTCAAGCCTTCGATGCTCACGAGAGTGGGCGACGAGCACAACGGTCGCTTCGTGCGCGAGACGCTGGCCGCGGAAGGCGTGGACGTCAGCCATGTGAAGACCGATCTGCGTCGGCTGACGGCGCTGGTTTTCCTCGGCATACAGGACCGCGAGACCTTTCCGCTCGTCTTCTATCGCGACCACTGCGCCGACATGGCGATCGAGGAGGCCGACGTCACGCCCGGCCACATCGCCTCCGCCACCGCCCTGCTGCTCTCGGGCACGCACCTGTCGCAACCGCAGACCTATCAGGCATGCCGCACGGCGATCCAACATGCAATAGCCAGCGAGACACGCGTGGTGCTCGACATCGACTACCGCCCGGTGCTCTGGGGCCTGACCGGTCCCGGGATGGGCGAGCAGCGCTTCGTACCGTCCGATCAGGTCAGCGCGCATTTCCAGACGGTGATCCCGTCATGCGATCTGGTGGTCGGCACCGAGGAGGAAATCCACATCGCCGGCGGCAGCTCGGACACGCTGACGGCCGTCCGACGCCTGCGATCGCTCACCGACGGCACGATCGTGATGAAGCGCGGGCCGATGGGCTGCCTGGTTTTCGATGGCGCGATTCCCGATCACTTGGACGACGGCTTGCGCGGGCCCGGTTTCCCGGTCGATGTCTACAACGTGCTGGGGGCAGGCGACGCCTTCATGGCGGGCTTCCTGCGCGGTTGGCTCAAGGACGAGCCCTTGGAGCGCTGCTGCACCTATGCCAATGCGTGTGGCGCGTTGGTGGTGTCGCGCCACGGCTGTGCGCCGGCCATGGCGAGTTGGGAAGAGCTGCGGCATTTTCTTGCGCAGGGCTCGCACACGCGTCGGCTTCGCGAGGACACGCATCTGGAGCACCTCCATCGCGTGACGACGCGGATGCGTCGATGGAACGAACTCGGCATCCTCGCCTTCGACCACCGCGTGCAGCTCGACGAGCTTGCAGCGCAGCATGGCGCCGAGCCGCGAAGCGTCGAGACGTTCAAGCGGCTGGTGGCCGAAGGTGCTCGCCGCGTCGCACTGGCCGAGAGATCCGGCCCGGACGCCGGCATGATCCTCGACGGTCGCTTCGGCGCGGACATCCTGCCGACCCTCACCGGCAAGGGCTGGTGGATCGCGCGGCCGGTCGAGCTGCCCGGCTCGCGTCCGCTGGCCTTTGAATCCGACAAGCCGCTTTCGCTCGAAATGCGCGGCTGGCCCGGGGAGCACGTCGCGAAATGCCTCGTGAGCTATCACCCGGACGATACGCAGGCGCTGCGCGATGAACAGCTGGCGCGGCTCTCTGAGCTGCAGTGCGCCAGTGTCGCGACCTTTCATGAGTTCCTGATCGAAGTCATTCCGCCACGCGACCTGCCAAGCGACGAAGGCACCTTGGCCCGGGCGCTGGTACAGATCTACGAGGCCGGCATCCGCCCCGACTGGTGGAAGCTGCCGCCTTCCGATTCCACGCGGGCGTGGGAACGGATCGACGCCGTGATTCGCCAACACGACCCGCACTGCCGCGGCGTGCTGCTGCTGGGGCTGGAGGCCAGCGAAGACGAACTGCGCAATGGCTTCGAGGCAGCAGCGCCACACCCCATCTGCCGCGGCTTCGCCGTGGGCCGGTCGATCTTCGCGGACGCCGCCGCCGGATGGTTTGCCGGGCGGCTCGGCGATGCGCAGGTCGTCGACGAAATCGCCGGCCGCTACGCGCGGCTCATGCGGCTCTGGCGCGAAGCCCGGGCCGGCATCACGACCCCTCTGGCTTGAACTTTCACGGGAACCATACTCATGACCACACCCAGGATCGGCTTCATCGGCATCGGAATGATGGGCCACGGCATGGCGAAGAACCTGCTTGCGAAGGGCTTCACCCTGACCTTCAAGGCGCACCGCAACCGCGCGAATCTCGCGGACCTGCTGGCGGCAGGCGCGGCCGAGGCGGGCACCCCTGCCGCCGCTGCCCAGGCGGCCGACATCGTCTTCATCTGCGTGACCGGCTCGCCGCAGGTGGAGGACATCGTCTACGGCGCGGATGGCCTGCTGGGCGCTGCGCGCAAAGGCCTGATCGTGGTCGATACCTCGACGGCCGAGCCCTCGTCCACCACCCGCATCCGCGCCGACTTCGCGGCCAAGGGCGTGAAGTTCATCGACGCGCCGTTGGCCCGTACGCCCAAGGAGGCTGAGGAAGGCCGGCTCAACACCATGGTGGGTGCGGACCCGGAGGACTTCCAGGTCATCGAGCCGGTCCTCAAGGCCTTCTGCGAGAACATCTTCCACGTCGGCCCGCCCGGCCATGGCCATGTACTGAAGCTGGTCAACAACATGATGGCGATGAGCTTCGCCGCCTGCATCGCGGAAGCCTTCGCGGTGGCTGCCAAGTCGGGGCTGGACCTCAAGCGCCTCTACGACGTGGTGTCGGTCGGTGGAGTGAACTGCGGCATCTTCCAGATGATGACCAGTAAGACGCTCACCGACGGCTCGGTGGACGGCTTCAAGTTCGGCATTGCCAACGCACAGAAGGACCTTCGCTACTACACGCACCTCGCCGAGACGCTGCCGGTGTCGAGCTTCATGGGCGAGGCGGCGCACCAGAGCCTGATCCAGGCCGTCAACCTGGGCTTTGGCGACAGGCTGATCGCATCACTCTTCGAGGCCCAGGAAAAGGCCAGCAACGTGAAGATCATTCCGCGCTAGTCCCTCCCAACAACAGCAGGAGACAACGACCATGAAGAAGACGAACACGCCCTCCGATTCACGCCGCGCCCTGCTCAAGGGCACCGGCCTCGCCCTCGCGGGCGCGGGCCTCTACGGCGTGGCGCCCTTCATGGGCCCGTGGAAGCACAACCGCGTGTGGGCGCAGGCCGCGCAGAAGAAGCCGCTGGTCATCGGACTGACGATGGACGCCTCTGGCCAGTACGCCGCATCGGGGGGCGAGGAGCGGCTGGGCGCGATGATGGCGATCAAGGAATTCAACGACAAGGGCGGCGTGCTGGGGCGGCGCATCGAGGCCATCCACATCGACACCGAGACCACGCCGGCCACCGGATCGCGCGTGGCCGAGCGGATGATCACACGCAACGAAGCCGCCTTCCTCATCGGCGCCGTGCACTCGGGTGTGGCCAATGCGATCTCGCAGGTCGCGCAGAAGTACGGGACCATCTTTCTCAACACCAATTCGAGCTCGCCCACCGAGGCCGGCAAGGACTGCCACCGCGTGAAGTTCGTGTGGGACGGCAACGGCACCAACTTCTCGAATGCCACGGTCAAGAACGCGATCACCGCCAGCGGCCGCAACTGGGTACTCCTGACCAACGACTACGTGTGGGGCCACACGACCTCGAAGGCGACGCGCGCCATCGTCGAAGCCAACGGCGGCAAGATCGTCGACGAGCTGCTGGTGCCGCAGAACACGCGCGACTTCTCGTCCTACCTGCTCAAGCTGCAGCAGCTCAAGCCGAACGTGGTCGCGACGGCCGTGGGCGGCGACGACATCAAGGCCCTGCGCCAGCAGGTGGTGCAGCTCAAGCTGAACCAGAGCATGGCGTGGATCAACAACCAGCAGGACTGGCCGGATGTGTACGGCCTCGGCCCGGACGCGATCTTCGGCGTGTTCGGCACCACCTGGTACTACCGCCTCGACCTGCCGGGCGTGAAGGAGTTCGTGGCCGCCTACCAGAAGCAGTTCCCTGGCATGGCGATTCGCGTGCCGGGGAACGTCTATCACAACGCCTACATGGCGACGCGGGAGCTGCTGCGCTGCGTCGAGGAAGCGGGAACGACGCAGAACATCGCGGTCATCAAGAAGCTCGAAGGCCGCAAGATGACCGCGGCGGACCGTCTGCAGCACTACGACGCGTGGATCGACCCGGCGACGCACCAGTGCCAGCAGACCATCTACATGGCGCGCTACAACGATGCGCCGGTGGAGAAGGACGACATCTTCAAGATCCTGACGCAAGCCGATCCGAAGGACGTGCAGGACAAGGACGCCGCGGCCAACTGCAAGCTGGAGAGCTACGACTCGACGCCGAGCTACGACGTCTGAACCGCAGGGCCGAGACGCGATGGACTTTCTCTTGCAGTTGCTGCCCCACCTGGTCAACGGCATTTCGCTGGGGCTGCTGTTCGCGCTGATCGCGCTGGGCTTCATGCTGATCGTGGGCGTGATGGAGACCATCAACCTGGCGCACGGCTCCCTGTTTGCGCTGGGCATGTACGTCGCACTCTTCATCGTCGCGCCGCAACTCGGCATGTTTCCGGCCCTGCAGGCGGCGTACATGGCCCTGCCGATCGAAGTTCGCTACCTCTTCGCGCTGGTGCTGGCGCCGGTGTTCGTCGGCGTGTTCGGCATGCTGCTGGAGCTGTGCATGCGGCGTACCTACGGGCGCGACCCGCTCTACGGCCTGCTGCTGACCTTCGGCGCGGCGCTGGTGATCGAGGAAGGCATCCGGCTCGTCTGGGGCTCCTCCGAGAAGCAGATTCCGCTGCCGCAGGCGATCTCGGGCGCGCTGATGCTGGGCGACCTCATCTATTCGCGTTATCGCTTCTTTGCCAGCGCCTTCGCGGTGCTGATGATCTTCCTGCTGTGGCTCTTCCTCCAGAAGACGCCCTACGGCGCGATCATCAAGGCCGGCGCGCATGACAGCGAGATGGTGCGCGCACTGGGCATCAACCTGTCGCGGCTTCGGTTGTTCGTCTTCGGGCTGGGTGTGGCGCTGGCCGCGATCGCGGGCGTGGTGATGGCGCCGATCTGGGGCGTGCGGCCGCACGTGGGCGTGGATGCGGTGGTGCCGGCCTTCCTGATCATCGTGCTGGGGGGCGTGGGTTCGCTCTGGGGCGCGGTGATCGCAGGCCTGATGGTGGGCATGGTCGTAGGGCTCACTGGCTCCTATGCGTCGGAATGGTCCCTGATGTCGATGTACCTGCTGTTCATCGCGGTCGTCACCTTCCGCTCGCGCGGACTGTTCGGAAAGAAGAGCGTGCTCGATGCCTGAACTTCAACCGAAGCCCTTGCAGGGCAAGGTCGCACTGGTCACCGGGGCGGCCGGCACGATGGGCCTGGCGGCGGCGCGGTTCCTGCTCGACGACGGCTGCAAGGTTGCGCTCGTGGATGCCAGCCGCGACCGGACCTTCGCGCTCGCGGCGGAGCTGGGCGCCGGCGCCCTGCCCTTCTGCTTCGACGTCAGCGACCCCGCGGCCGTGCAACGCGGCCACGGGCAGATCGTCGATGCCTTCGGGCCGGTCGACGTGCTGGTCAACAACGCCGGGATCCTGTCGAACAACAAGGCGGAAGCGACCGACGCCGCGGAATGGCGGCGCGTGCTCGCGGTGAACCTGGATGGCGCCTTCTACCTTTCGCAGCAGGTGATGCCGTCGATGAAGGCGCGACGGGCCGGCCGCATCATCAACACCTGCTCGCTGGCGGCGAAGACCGGCGGGCTCACGGCGGGGACGGCGTATTCCGTCTCCAAGGGCGCGCTGACCTCGCTGACTTTCTCGCTCGCCCGGGAACTGGCATCCTTCGGCGTCACCGCCAACGGCATTTCGCCGGCCTATGTGAAGACACCCATGATCACCGAGCAACTGACCGAGCAGCAAAGGCAGGCCCTGCTGAAGGACATTCCGGTCGGCCGCTTCTGCGAGCCGGACGAGTTTGCGCACGTCGTGCGCTTTCTCGCGTCGCCGCTCGCCGGCTTCATCACCGGGGAGATCGTCGATCTCAACGGCGGCTTGCTCATGGACTGACCGCATGGAAGAAGGACTCACGCCGCGCATCGACTTTGCTCGCGAGCTGTCGGGCCTGTTCAGGCTGGAAGGCCGGGTCGCATACATCCCTGGCGGCTATGGCGGCATCGGCGAAGCCATCGCCTGGGCGATGGCGCTGGCCGGAGCCAAGGTGGCGGTGTCGGGACGGGACGAAGCCAAGGCGCAGGCCTTGGCGGCGTCGCTCCAGGCGGCCGGCCATGAAGCGCTGGGCGTTGCCATGGACGCGCATTCGGTCACCGGCATGCAGGCGTCGGTCGACGCCGTCGCGGCGCACTTCGGCAGGCTCGACGTGCTGATGAACTGCATCGGCATCCAGCGGGAGCAAGCCTTGCTCGATGTGACTGAAGAGGCTTTCGACGAGGTCGTCCAGGTCAATCTCAAGACAGCGATGTTTCTGGCGCAGGCGGTGGCAAGACACCAGATTGCGGGCGGCCGCGGGGGAGCGCAGGTGCACCTGCTGTCGGTGCGCTCCCAACTGGGACTGCGCGGCCGCGGCTACTCGGCGTATGCGAGCAGCAAAGGCGGCCTGGTCATGCTGATCCGCCAGCACGCCGCCGAACTGGCGCCGCACGGCATCACGGTCAACGGGGTCGCGCCGACGGTCGTCCGAACCGAGATGGCGCGCCACTGGCTGGCAAACCCCGAAACGCACCGGCAGTTGCTGGAACGCATTCCGCTCGGCCGGGTGGCGGACCCGAAGGACGTGGCAGGCGCAGCCGTGTTCTTCTGCGCGCCGGCCGCGGCATTCGTGACGGGCCAGGTGCTGTATCTGGACGGCGGCATCAACGCCACGCAATGACGCGCACGCGGGGGCGCGTCCTTTCCTAGAATCACCCCGGGATTCGGCCCCGGACCCGTCGCTCCAACGGCGATCCGGACGTCGCTCGCCTTATCCGGAATAAGCATTCCATCGCCCGCAAACCCGCATGGTGGCTGGCGAATAAGCTTATCCGCATAAGGCGCGAACCAAAAAATAGTTTGTTTCCATAAGGCTCGCTTCTACATTCCTGGGCTCGCGTTGACGGGCCGTGGACGCACCGCCTTCCAGCAACTGACACACGATGTACCAATACACAGATTTCGACCGCCAGTTCGTGCACCTGCGCGCGGCTCAATTCCGCGACCAGCTCGAACGTTGGCAAACGGGCAAGCTCTCCGAGGACGAATTCCGTCCCCTGCGGCTGCAAAACGGCTGGTATGTGCAGCGCTACGCGCCGATGCTGCGCGTGGCGGTGCCTTATGGCGAGCTGTCGAGCCGGCAGCTGCGCGTGCTGGCCAAGATCGCGCGCGTCTACGACGAGCCCGAGGCCGAGGTCTACAAGACCGCGCTGGCCACCCAGGGCAAGCTCGGCACGCACAAGCTGCCGACGCACTACGCGCACTTCACGACGCGCCAGAACGTCCAGTACAACTGGATCCCTCTGTCCAAGTCGGCCGACGTGATGGACCTGCTGGCCTCGGTCGACATGCACGGCATCCAGACCAGCGGCAACTGCATCCGCAACATCACCAGCGACGAGCGTGCCGGCGTGGCCATCGACGAAATCGCCGATCCGCGCCCTTACGCCGAAATCATGCGGCAGTGGAGCACGCTGCACCCCGAGTTCGCCTTCCTGCCGCGCAAGTTCAAGATCGCGATCACCGGCGCCGCGGAAGACCGCGCCGCCACCGGCTGGCATGACGTCGGCCTTCACCTGGTGAAGAACGACGCGGGCGAGCTGGGCTTTCGCGTGCAGGTCGGCGGCGGCATGGGCCGCACGCCGATCATCGGCACGGTGCTGCGCGAGTTCCTCCCGTGGAACCAGATCATGAATTACCTCGAAGCGGTGATCCGGGTCTACAACCGCTACGGCCGTCGCGACAACATCTACAAGGCGCGCATCAAGATCCTGGTGAAGGCCGAGGGGCAACGCTACATCGACGATGTCGAGGCCGAGTACAAGCAGATCATCGAGCACGACGGCGCGCCGCACACGATCACCCAGGCCGAGCTCGACCGCGTGAGCGCCTCTTTCGTGCCGCCGACATTGGCGACCCGCGTATTCCGCAGCGCCGAGGAAACAGACGCCGAACTTCGCGCCCAGGCAGCCGACGACGTGATGTTCGCGCGCTGGCTGGCGCGCAACGTGGCGCCGCATCAGAATCCGGCGCTGCGTGCCGTCACGCTGTCATTCAAGCGCCGCCTGCAGGCGCCCGGCGATGCTTCCGCCGACCAGCTCGACACCGCGGCCCTGCTGGCCGACCGCTTCAGCGCCGGCGAAGCCCGCGTCACGCACGACCAGAACCTCCTGCTGCCCTGGGTGCACGCCGAAGACCTGCACGCCCTGTGGCTCGCCGCACGAGAAGCCGGCTTTGCCAGCGCCAACGTGCACCTGCTGACCGACATGATCGCCTGCCCCGGCGGCGACTTCTGCGCGCTTGCGAACGCGCGCTCGATCCCGATCGCCGAGGCCATCACCGAGCGCTACCAGGACCTGGACGAACTCGACGACCTCGGTGAGATCGACCTGCACATCAGCGGCTGCATCAACTCCTGCGGCCACCACCACAGCGGCCACATCGGCATCCTCGGCGTCGACAAGGACGGGAAGGAGTGGTACCAGGTCACCCTCGGCGGCTCCGACGGCTCCGCGCTCAGCGGTGCGGCGCAGCCCGGCAAGGTGGTCGGCCCCTCGTTTTCCGCGGCCGAGGTGCCGGACGTGATCGAGGCCGTGCTCAACACCTACCGCGACACCCGCGAGGCGGGCGAGACCTTCATCGATGCGCTGCGGCGCGTCGGCATCGAGCCTTTCAAGGCCGCCGCCAACGGCGCGCGCTTCAAGGTCGAGGAGGCCGCATGAACAAGACGCTTCAACTGATTGCCGCCGAAGACCACGTGGACAACGGCGACCCTAACGTGCTGCAACTTCCCAACGACGCCGATCCGCTGGCGATCGAGGTGTGCCTCGACGACGTGGAACGCATCGATCTGGACTTCCCGAAGTTCACCGATGGCCGCGCCTACAGCCAGGCTTTCCTGCTGCGCCGCCGCCTCGGCTTCAAGGGAGACATTCGCGCCACCGGCGACGTGCTGATCGATCAACTGGTGCAGATGCAGCGCACCGGCTTCTCGAGCGCCGTCCTGAAGGAAGGCGTGGATGCCACCGCCGCACAGCGCCAGTTCGACCGTTTCGCCGCTTTCTACCAGGGCGACGCGGTGCAAGCGACGCCCATCTTCAAGCGCGAAACAGCCTGAACTCCATCCACCAGCCAGCGCCCTGCGCCCAGCCAATTCGACATGAACGCCATCTCGCTCTACGCCAAGCCCTCCTCCGATTTCGACGACAAGCTCGCCGAGACCGTGGCACTGCTGCGCGGGGCAGCGGCCGAGTTCACGCCGATCACGCAGGCTTCCAGCCTGGGGGCGGAGGACATGGTCGTGACGGACATCCTGCATCGCTTCCAGGTACAGAGCGGCGTCTTCGTGCTCGAAACCGGCAAGCTGCACGCCGAGACCCTGGGCTTGCTCGACCGCCTGCAGACGCACTACGGCCGCGAGGTGGAGGTGTACCGCCCCGTCGCGGATGATGCGGCCGCCTTCGTCAAGGAAAACGGCGAGGAAGCGATGTACCGCAGCCTCGAACTGCGCAAGGCCTGCTGCCACATCCGCAAGATGGAGCCGCTCGAGCGCGCGCTCGCCGGCAAGCGCGCCTGGATCACGGGCCTGCGGCGCGAACAATCCGGCGCGCGCGCAGAGGTCGAGTTCATCGAGCAGCAGCCCGAGCGCGTCAAGATCAATCCGCTCGCACGCTGGACCTGGGGCGATGTGTGGCACTACATCGCCATCCACAAGGTGCCCTACAACCCGCTGCACGACCAGTTCTACCCCAGCATCGGTTGCGCGCCCTGTACCCGGGCCGTGACGCTCGGGGAAGACTTCCGGTCCGGACGCTGGTGGTGGGAACAGGAAAGCGCAAAGGAATGCGGCCTGCACGTCGCCGCGGACGGCAGCCACGAGGGCGAGGAGCCCGCTGCCTTCGAGCCCCTGTCCGCTGTCTCGCCCGTCTCACCGCTTCCGAACCGAGCCATCCCCATTCGTGCCATCCCGAACTGAGCCCCGCTTCATGAACGCCCGTACCGACACCGACCTGCTCCTGCAATCCACATCGCAGTCGCTCGCGCGCCTTTCCAACACGCAACTCGACGCGCTGGAAGAAGAGACCATCTTCATCCTGCGCGAAGTCGCCGCATCCTTCGAGCGGCCGACGCTGCTGTTTTCGGGCGGCAAGGACTCGCTGGTGCTGCTCAAGTGCGCGGAAAAGGCCTTCGGCATCGGCCGCATCCCCTACCCGCTGCTGATGATCGACACCGGCCACAATTTCCCCGAAGTGACCGACTTCCGCGATGCCCGCGCCAAGGAACTCGGCGCAGAGCTGATCGTGCGCAACGTCGAGGACTCGATGAAGCGCGGCACGGTGCGGCTTGCGCACCCCGACGAATCGCGCAATGTGCACCAGTCGGTCACCCTGCTCGAAGCCATCGAGGAATTCCGCTTCGACGCACTGATCGGCGGCGCGCGCCGCGACGAGGAAAAGGCCCGCGCCAAGGAGCGCATCTTTTCGCATCGCGACAGCTTCGGCCAGTGGCAGCCCAAGGACCAGCGCCCGGAGCTGTGGACGCTGTTCAACACCCGATTGGCGCCCGGCGAGCACTTCCGCGTGTTCCCGATCTCGAACTGGACCGAACTCGACGTGTGGCAGTACATCGAGCGCGAGAACATCGCCCTGCCTTCGATCTACTACACGCACAAGCGCGAAGTGGTGGAGCGCCGCGGCCTGCTGGTGCCAGTGACCGAACTCACGCCGCCACGCGATGGCGAGCAGATCGAGGTGCGCGACGTTCGCTTCCGCACGGTCGGCGACATCACTTGCACCTGCCCGGTCGACAGCCTGGCCGCCGATGCCGGCGACGTGGTGATCGAGACGCTGGCCGCCGATGTGAGCGAGCGCGGTGCCACCCGCATGGACGACAAGACGTCCGAAGCCTCGATGGAAAAGCGCAAGAAAGACGGGTACTTTTGACTCGCCCCCCCGGCCGGGGCAACACCTGCGGACCGGCGGAGCCGGATCGGCGGTGTTTCTGGCGTGAGCCTGACAGCATTTGAGAATTGAACATGAACGTGACCACTGCAAACCCTGCTTCCGCCGAATCCCATGCCGCCGAGACCGGCGCGGCGCTGCGCTTCATCACCTGCGGCAGCGTGGACGACGGCAAGAGCACGTTGATCGGCCGGCTCCTGGTCGACAGCAAGACCGTGCTGCAGGATCAACTGGCTGGCGTCCAGCGCGGCGGCGAGACCGATCTGGCGCTGCTGACCGACGGGCTCTCCGCCGAGCGCGAACAGGGGATCACGATCGATGTGGCCTATCGCTACTTCTCGACGGCGCATCGCAAGTTCGTGATCGGCGACGCGCCCGGCCATGAGCAGTACACGCGCAACATGGTCACGGCCGCTTCGAGCGCCGATGCGGCCGTTGTGCTGGTCGATGCGACCAAGCTGGCCTGGGCGGCCGAGGTCGGCGACGGCGAAGTCGTCAGGCGCGAGTTGCTGCCGCAGACCCGCCGCCACACCTTGCTGTGCCATCTGCTGCGCGTGCAGTCGATCGTGTTCGCGGTCAACAAGCTCGACGCCATCGACGACGCCGAACTGGCTTTCGAACGCATCTCGCTCGCACTCGCGAATTTCGCGGAAGCCGCTGGCGTGGAAGTCGCCGCCACGGTGCCGATCTCGGCGCTCAAGGGCTGGAACGTCGCTTCGCGCCATCCCGACTGGGCCGGCTACGAGGGTCCCAGCCTGCTCGAACTGCTGGAGCAACTGCCGGTCACCGCGCAGGACGAAGCCGTGCCTTTCGCCTTCCCGGTGCAGTGGGTCGAGAAGTTCTCCGCTTCGGCAGACACCTCGCGCGGCCGCCGCGTGTTCTGGGGCCGCGTCGCCAGCGGGCATATCGAGCCTGGCCAACGCGTGACCGTGCTGCCGAGCAACCAGACCGCCACTGTCGCGCAGGTGCTGAGCCACACACGCCAACAGAAGACCGTGCACGCGGGCCACAGCGCCGGCATCGTCCTGGATCGGGAACTCGACGTGTCGCGCGGCGACTGGCTGCTCGAGCCCGGTGCCTTCGAACCGTCGCGCGAGATCACCGCCACCATCGCCTGGCTCGACGACGAGCCGCTCGTCGCGGGCCGGGTGTACTGGGCGCTGCAGGGTCATCGCTGGGTCAAGGCCAAGGTCGCGCGCATCGTGGATCGCGTGAACATCACGACCCTCGACTCCGAGCCGGCCGACCAGCTCGAAGCCAACGCCATCGGCGACGTGGTGCTGAGCTTGCAGCAGCCGCTGGCAGTGCTGCCCTTCACGCAATCGCGCGCGCTGGGCTCGCTGATCCTCGTCGACACCGCCTCTCACCGGACCTCCGCCGCCGTGCTGGTGCGTCCCGCGGCCGCAAAGGCCTAAAATTCGGGGTTTTCCCGATCATTCCTCCCGTCAGCCAAGAACCATGACCCACGTCGTCTCCGAATCCTGCATCCGCTGCAAATACACCGATTGCGTCGACGTGTGTCCCGTCGACTGCTTCCGTGAAGGGCCGAACATGCTGGTGATCGATCCCGACGAGTGCATCGATTGCGCGGTCTGCATTCCCGAGTGCCCGGTGAACGCGATCTACGCCGAGGAAGACCTGCCCGCCAACCAACTGGCCTTCATCAAGCTCAATGCCGAGCTGGCCGTGGCCGATGGCTGGAAGAGCATCACCAAGCGCAAGCCGGCGCTGCCCGATGCCGAAGAGTGGAAAGACAAGACCGACAAGGTCTCGGAGCTGGTGCGCTGAGCACTTCGGCTCGCCCCGTCGAAACCGACGCGCTGATCATCGGCGCCGGCCCAGTCGGGCTGTTCCAGGCCTTCCAGCTCGGCCTGCTCGAAATCTCCTGCCACATCGTCGACGCCCTGCCCCGGGCCGGCGGCCAGTGCGTCGAGCTGTATGGCGACAAGCCGATCTACGACATCCCGGGCACGCCGGTGACCACCGGGCGGGGCCTGGTGGAATCGCTGCTGCAGCAGGTCGCGCCCTTCCATCCGGTATTTCACCTCGGTGAACAGGTCGCGACCCTTACCCGGCAGGATGATGGACGCCTGTTGGTGGGGACGAACAAGGGGCGCGCTTTCCTCGCGCGAACCGTAATCATCGCGGCAGGCGTCGGCGCCTTCGTGCCCAAGCGCATCGCCGTCCCAGGCATCGAACAATTGGAAGGCACCCGGCTTTTCTACCACCCCGATGCGCTCGAACCCTTTGCCGGACAGACCGTGGTGGTCAACGGCGGCGACGACGTTGCGCTGGAGACTGCCCTGGCACTTGCCCCGATCGCGAAGCGCGTCACGCTGCTCCATCGGCGTGATGTCTTCCAGGCCGAGGACACCACTGTCGCCGCGCTGCGCGAGCGCGTCGGCGCAGGGACGATGCACTTGGCCGTGGGGCAGCCGGTCGGCTTCGACGACGCGCAGTTGCAGATCGCCACGCCCGACGCCCAAACCGTCGCGCTGCCTTTCGACGCCCTCATCGGCTGCCTGGGCATCTCGCCACGGCTGGGCGCCATCGCCGACTGGGGCCTGGAACTCGTTCGCAAGCAGGTGCCGGTCGACACCGAGAAGTACGAAACGCGCGAGCGCGGCATCTTCGCGGTGGGCGACATCAACACCTATCCCGGCAAGAAGAAACTGATCGTCTGCGGCTTCCACGAAGCCACGCTCGCAGCTTGGGGCGCGACGGCGATCGTGTTTCCCGGCAAGTCGATCCCGCTGCAATACACCACGACAAGCACGCGGCTGCACACCTTGCTCGGCGTCGATCACTGACCTCCACACCTTGGAGGAGGCGGCCGCGCAGATCGTTGCGATCCTGAACGGGGTGTGAACCTCGGGTTCATGCTGTTGACACTGCGCGAGCCTACGATGCCCGCATGCAGGAGTTGAACATCTCCCTCTTTCAGTGGCTGGCCGCGGGCCACATGCCCCAACCACAACTGCTTTGGATCGCGTCAGTCATCGCCGAAGGGGCATCGTGGGCCTGCGTCGCGATCATGGGCTGGGTGGCCTGGAGACGCCCGCCGCAAAGGGCCTATGCAATGGGAACGCTCGTCGCTGCCGCCGTGGCAGCGCTCACCGCCCACGCCCTGGCGGACGCCATCAACCTGCCGCGCCCCTTCGCCCTCGGACTGAGCCCGGCGCACATCGTGCACGGCGCACGCGGGTCGTTGCCGAGCGCGCATGCATCCGTGATGTTGACCGTTGCACTCATCTTCTGCATGCGCTCGACCCTGCGAGGCGCCGGATTCGCGATGCTGGCGATCGCCGTCCTCACGGGATGGGCGCGCGTCTACGTCGGGGTTCATTTCCCGTTCGACATCGTCGCCGGCCTGTTGCTGGCCGCAGCGGTCACCGCGGTGTTCTGGGTGACGATGCGGTTGGGCCAGCGCTTCATCCTCCAGAAGCTCGCCGCCGATCCCGCTCGAGCGGCCCCTCGACGCGACGTCCCGGAAAACCGGGCCTTGGCGCCGCGAAAGCCACGAGCCTCCGTGCGCCACGCCTGATTTCCCCTTGACGCCCGCCTGGCGCCGAACGCCACCGCGCCGCAGGGGAATCCACCGCTCTACAATCGACCCTGCTTCGCCAGACTGAAGCAACGCTAGGGGTGCCGACCCACCACAACCATGGGCCGGCTGAGAGAGTCCCTTTGAACCTGACTGAGGTAATCCTCGCGCAGGGAAGCTGGTCCGGCGGCCGCCACGTTTTCTCACGTGCCGGTCCCACCGCCGGGCCTCGCCCACCTGCCAAACAATTTGCATGGAGCAAATGGATGGCAAACACACACAACGATGCCGCACCGAACGGTGCCAACGAGGCCCTGACGCCGCTGCGCGATGCCGGACGCGTGTTTCGATGGCACGACCACATGGCGCTGTGGTTCAGCCTCGGGGTCGGCCTTCTGGTGATGCAGATCGGCGCCTACCTGGTGCCAGCGGTCGGCACGCGTGACGCGGTCTTCGCGATCGTGCTCGGCTCGTGCATCGGCGCGGGCCTGCTGGCCTGGACCGCGCGCCTCGGCTGCGAAAGCGGCCTCGCCAGCGCGGGCCTGATGCATGCCACCTACGGCAGCGCCTTCGCTCGCCTCCCCGTGGTCCTGAACATCGTGCAGTTGATCGGCTGGACCACCTTCGAGATCGTGATCATGCGCGAAGGCACGCAGGCCATCGGTCGCCAGGCTTTCGGCTGGTCGCTCGACGGCAACCTGGGTTCGCTGGTGACGACACTGCTGTGGGGCGGCGTCCTGCTCGCCCTGCTGGCCGGCTCCATGGTGAAGCTGGTGCGCCGCTTCGTCAGCCGGTTCGGGCTGCCGCTCGTCGTGCTCTCGCTCTTGTGGCTGACGTGGCAGTTCGCAACGCGACTCCACGCCAAGGGCCTTGATGCGTTCTGGACGCGCCCTGGCGACGGCAGCATGGGCATGTTCGGCGCTCTCGACCTGGTGATCGCGATGCCTGTCTCCTGGCTTCCGCTCGTTGCCGACTACGCGCGCCACGGCAAGCGCAGTTCGGGCGGCCTCGGCGGAGCGTTCAGCGGAACCTGGGTCGGCTATGCGGTGGCCAACATCTGGTGCTACGCGCTGGGCGTCATGGTGGTGAGCGTCGCGGAGCCCGGGGCCGGCCTGGTGACGGCCTTGTTGCTGGCGCAGGGCGGACTGGTTGCGCTGGGCCTGATCCTCATCGACGAACTCGACAACGCCTATGGCGACGTCTATTCAGGTTCGGTCTCGGCCCACAGCCTTCAGCCGCGCTGGAGCGTGCGGCGCTGGGGCCTGATGCTCGCCGGGGTCTGCATTGCTTTCGCGCTGGTGCTGCCGATGCACTCTCTCGAACCCTTCCTGCTGCTGCTGAGCTCGGTCTTCGTACCGCTCTACGGCGTCATCCTCGGGCGACTGGGCTCGGGCGGTGCTGTCGTGGCAGTCGGCACGCGTCGCGTGGACATTGCCGCCGCGGCCATCTGGATCGGCGGCATCGCCATCTATCACGGCTGCGCGGCGTGGGCGCCTCAGTGGGGCTCCGCGCTGCCGACCCTGGCGATCACCTTCGTGCTGGCGTGGATCACGCGTTCCTCGCCGGAAGGCGGACCGTCGGCATTGGCGCAAAGCCGTGGTTGAGAGGTCCGTGGCCCGCACCGACCTTCACATCCGCGCCCGCTTCCATGGCGGCGACCACGTAGCCGCGCGCCCGTTCGACGGCCAGGGGCAATGCGCAGCCGAGTGCCAGGTGCGCGGCGATGGCCGACGACAGCGTGCAGCCCGTGCCGTGCAGATTCCGGCTGGCGATGCGCGTCGACGCAAGCCGCAACCTGTCGCCACTGGCCTCCGCCAGCAGATCGACCACATCGTCGCCCGGCAGGTGCCCGCCCTTGAGCAACACGGCGCGCGCACCCAGCGCGAGCAGTTCGCTGGCCGCGTCGTCCAGCGCGTCGACACCGTCGATCGCATGGCCGATGAGCAGCGCTGCCTCGTCCAGATTGGGCGTGACCACCACTGCGCGCGGAAAGAGATCGCGCACCAGCACCTGAACGGTTTCCGCCGCGATCAGCCTGTCGCCGCTGGTGGCGACCATCACCGGGTCGAGCACCACGTTCGGAAGCTTGTAGTGGTCGATGGCCCAGGCCACGACTTCGACGATCTCGGGCGCATGCAGCATGCCGAGCTTGACGGCGTCGACCCCGATGTCTTCCACCACGGCCTGGATCTGCGCCTTCAGAAAGGCCGGCGGCACGCCGTGGATGCCCGACACGCCCAGCGTGTTCTGCGCGGTGAGCGCGGTGATCGCCGTCATGCCGTAGCACCCCAATGCCGCAAAAGTCTTGAGGTCGGCCTGGATGCCGGCGCCGCCGCCGCTGTCGGAACCGGCGATCGAGAGCACGCGGGCGTAACGGGAAAATGCAATGGTCATGGCATGAGCTTACCCGCAGCCTCGCCCACTTCGCATGGCTCGGGCACCCCCTCTTCGGGGGGCAATACCAGCGGCCCGGCGGGAGCCGGTTCCGCGATATTCCCGGCTTTTCTTGGACGCGCCGGTCTCGATTGGCGCGGTGAGCTGACGTGAACAGGTTCGATCTTCCATTCCGGTCTGCCGCGATCCTTGGCGGCGGTCTCATGGGGCGCCTGCTCGCGCTAGCGTTGGCGCAGGCCGATTGCCGGGTGGAATTGTTCGAGGCGGGCGGCCCCGAGGCCGAAGGTGCCGCCGCGCGTGTCGCGGCCGCGATGCTGGCGCCGCTGGCGGAATCCGCCGTTGCGCCGGCTTCGGTGGTACGCATGGGCCACTACGCGCTCGATCGCTGGCCGGCGCTGATTGCGTCGCTGGCCGCGCCCGTCTTCTTCCAGCGTGAAGGCACGCTGGTGCTGTGGCACCGGCAGGACGCATCGGAAGCCGCGCGCCTCGCGCGTGTTCTCGCGCGTACAGGCGAAGTCGTGCCCGAGTTGCCCAAGATGAAGTCGCTCGACGCAAGCGGGATCGCGGCGCTGGAACCTTCGCTGGGCGCGCGTTTTGCGCAGGGGCTGCTGCTGCCTGACGAAGGCCAGCTCGATAACCGTGCGCTGCTCGCCGCCCTGCTCGCGACGCTGCAGGAATCGCCTCGCGTTCGGCTGCATTGGCACGAGCCCCGGAGCCTCGATGACTTCGCTCCTGGCGAGCCCCGACAACCCGACCGCGTGATCGACTGCCGCGGCCTCGGAGCACGCCCCCAGTGGAATGCGCTGCGCGGCGTGCGCGGAGAGGTCATTCGCGTGCACGCGCCAGAGGTGACGTTGCAGCGGCCCACGCGGCTCGTGCACCCGCGCTATCCCCTCTACATCGCGCCCAAGCCCGACAACCTGTTCGTGATCGGCGCTACCGAGATCGAATCGGACGACATGTCGCCCGCCAGCGTGCGATCGACGCTCGAACTGCTGAGCGCGGCCTACTCGGTGCACAGCGGTTTCGCAGAGGCACGCATCATCGAGATCGCGACGCAATGCCGGCCCACCCTGCCCGACAACCTGCCGGCCGTGCGCCAGGCGCGGCCGGGCGTGATGCAGATCAACGGCCTCTACCGCCACGGCTTCATGATCGCGCCCGCCATCCTCGACGTCGCCATGGAACTGCTCGCGAGCGGCCATTCCACGCTCGCAAGCCGCTTCGACCTGGCGCCCAGCCTGGAACCCACAACCCCATGAACATCCTCATCAACGACGTACCCCACACGCTGCCGCCGGGGGCGAAGCTGTCGGATGCGCTCGTCCTCATCAACGCGACGCCGCCCTTTGCCGCGGCGGTCAACCGTCAATTCGTCCCGCGCTCGAACTACGCCTCGCACCCGCTGCGACCCGAAGACCGCATCGAAGTGATCCGCCCCGTGACGGGCGGCTAGAACCAGGGCCACGCCATGACCACTGCATCCAACCAAGACCCGCTCGTCCTGTACGGACAGACCTTCCAGAGCCGCCTGCTGCTGGGCACCGCGCGCTATCCGTCGCCTGATGTGCTCGAAGCCGCGGTCCGCCGCGCCAGGCCCGCGATGCTCACAGCCTCGCTGCGCCGCCAGACCGCGACGCCCAACGCATCCGGCAGCGACAACGGCTTCTGGGAACTCCTGCGGCGCCTCGACGTGCCGGTGCTCCCGAACACGGCCGGCTGCCACAGCGTGCAGGAAGTAATCGCCACGGCACAGATGGCGCGCGAGCTCTTCGACACGCCGTGGATCAAGCTCGAATTGATTGGCGACGACTACACCTTGCAGCCCGACACGCTGAACCTCGTCGACGCTGCGTCGCAACTGATCCGTGACGGATTTCAGGTGCTGCCCTATTGCACCGAGGACCTGGTGCTGTGCCAGCGCCTGGTCGACGTCGGCTGCCAGGCGGTGATGCCATGGGCCGCGCCGATCGGCACCGGGCGCGGGCCCGTCAATCCCTATGCGTTGCAGGTGCTGCGCGAACGGCTGTCGGTGCCGCTGCTCGTCGATGCCGGACTGGGCTTGCCTTCGCATGCATGCCAGGTCATGGAATGGGGATACGACGGGGTCCTGTTGAACACGGCCGTCGCGCTGGCGCAGGATCCGGTCGCCATGGCCGGAGCGTTCGCGGACGCGGTGCAGGCCGGACGCGACGCGCACCGCGCGGGCGCGATGGCTGCGCAGGAATCGGCCCAGCCGAGCACGCCGGTCCTCGGCACGCCGTTCTGGCATCACGCGTCTTCTCAATGACTGCAATGACCGCAATGACCGATTCCACCGCCGTCGCGCAAGCCATCGTTGCAGCGCACGCTTCACGCTTTGGCGGAACGTCCAACGGCGCAACGTCCTTCTCGTCCGACGACGCCGTGTATCGTGGCGCGAAGCAAGCGTGCGCCACCCTCGGCTTCATCGAAGTGGACGCCGAATGCCTGGCCAACGCCTGGCGCGCACAAACCCAGCGCACCGCATCGTTCGATGCGAATGCGTGGCCTGACAACCCCGCCGACTTCGGCATGCGCCCGTTCCCACCGTCCTCGCGCGACGACGCACTCCCGCAGTGCCCCATGAACCTCGGCCTCTACGCCGTGCTGCCCGATGCCGAATGGGTCGGACGGATGGCACGCGCCGGTGTTCCCACGGTTCAGTTGCGATTCAAGTCCGGCGACGCCCGGGCGATCGAGCGCGAGGTACATGCGGCCGTCGAGGCGGTTCAAGGCACCGACGCACTCCTCTTCATCAACGACCATTGGCGTGTAGCCATCGCTGCGCGCGCCTACGGGGTGCACCTCGGACAGGAGGATCTGGACGCCCTCTCGCCGACGGAACTCCAGACCCTTCGCGCGTCCGGCCTTCGGCTCGGTGTCAGCACGCACGGCTACGCGGAGATGGTGCGCGCAGACGCGGTGAGTCCGAGCTACATCGCGATGGGCGCCGTGTACCCCACCACGCTGAAACAGATGGCGACGGCACCGCAAGGCGTCGCTCGCCTGGGCGTCTACGCACGGCTCTTGCGCGGCTATCCGCAAGTCGGCATCGGCGGCGTCGATGCGGCGCGCATGCCGGAAGTGTTGGCAACGGGCGTGGGCTCGGTCGCGGTGGTTCGCGCGCTGGTGGCCGATGCGGATCCCGAAGCTGCAGTCGCCCGCCTGATGGCCCTCTGCAACGCAAAATGAACGATTAGGTTTACGTGTTTTTATTCGGCGACGAGCTGCCTCGAAGTTTTTTGCGTAGAAGCTGCGATTCGATGCGTGTCTGCTGAAAGAGCCAAAAAACCACGCTATAATCTGAGGCTTGTTCCTCGATAGCTCAGTCGGTAGAGCGCCGGACTGTTAATCCGTAGGTCCCTGGTTCGAGCCCAGGTCGAGGAGCCACTACAAGCCGCAAGGCCTCTGGAAAGCCCGCTACATCCGTGTAGCGGGCTTTTTCTTTTTGCGCTGCATCATCGGACCGCACGCAAGGCGCTGTACGGGTTCAGCGCTTCGCCCTTCCACCACTGCTTTTCCGGCCCGAGCAGGAACACCGCGAAGTGGAGGTGCGGCGCGTCGGGCGCAGCATTGCCCGTCGTGCCGACGTAGCCGATCAAGTCGCCACGCCGAAGCAGCATGCCCTCGCGGAGCCCTTCGGCATAGCGGTCGAGGTGTGCGTAGTAGTAGGCCAAGCGGCTCGTCGGGTCGAACTGGTAGACGGTGAGGCCGCCCGGCTTGCTGTCGAACAACTTGACCAGTTGGCCGTCGTCCACTGCCCGGACCGGCGTGCCGCGTGGCGCCATGATGTCGAGCGCCTCGTGGCGGTGGCCCGGGCGGCCATCGTCGAAGGTGTCGCGCACGGCCTCTGGCTTGACGCCGTCGACCGGGAATTGCAAGGTGCGGGCCGCGAGCAGCGCTGCACCGGATTGCTCGATGCCGGCCTGGGCCATCGCCCAGCCGGGGGCCGCGAGCAGAGCGGCCGCGGTCGCAGCCGCAGTCGCCAGTTGTCGTCGCGACAGGCGCATCGGCGTCCTTCAGGCCTTGACCTCGACCGCAAAGCCCGCCTTCGCCAACTGCGACACCCGTGCTGCATCCCAATTGGTCAGGTGGATGCAGCCGTTGGTTTCCTCATGCCCCACGCGATCGGGCGCCGGCGTGCCATGGATACCCCAGTGCGGCTTCGACAGCCCCATCCATACGTTACCAATCGGATTGTTCGGCCCCGCTGCGACATTCACCTTCACCGCGTCGGCCGGCGCCTTCTTGAGGATCGATGGGTCATAGGTGAAGGTCGGGTCCTTCACCTCGTTGATGATCTTCATCTTGCCGAGAGGCAGCGGGTCGAGCGGCCCGCCGATGCTGATCGGGAATCCGGCCAACGGCCGGCCGCTGCCGTCGAGCACAAACAGCATGTGCTCGCTCTTGTCGATCTCGATCGACTTCGCGGCCTTCACAACGCTGGCATCCGCAGTGCCCGTGACGTTGACAACCACGATCTCGTCACCGGCCTGGAATTTCGCCCCGCGGTTCAGGTCTGCCAGGGCCCTGGGCGACATGTGGTGCGCCTCCGAGATGGCTTCCTGAAGGTTCTCGTAGCCCATCGACTTGAGCTTGGCGCGGTCGGCCATCTCCTTCGGCGTCGGCGCGTAGGGACCGGCCACGTCCTTCTCGGTCAGGGCATGAATGGCAAACAGCGGCGCCGTGTCGGCCATCAGCGCGGCCCACGTGGCGGCATCGACCTTGCCGCTCGCGCCGAGGCCGTTCGACTTCTGGTAGGCCGTGACGACGCGACGCATGTTGGCGCCGAATCCCCCGTCGATCTCGCCCGGTGAGAACCAGGCTCGGTCGAGCAGGATCTGCGCGCGCATGACGGCGGCGCCGCGCGCCCCTTGCGCGAGCACTGGCGTTTCGTTCGCCGCGTTGAGTTTGTCGAGCGAGGGACGTCCCGACGCGTCGGCGGGACTCGGCGCGGGGTGCCTTGTCGCGGCATTCGCGAGCCACGGCGTCGCACTCGCAGCCCCGACAACAAGACAAGCCGCTGTGCGGAGAAAGAATCGGCGCGGAGGAATGATCATGGGAGTGGGCCAAAAGAGTGAAGGCCATCGGACGCTAGGGCGGCGACCGGTCGCGGCGTGTAGTCACACGCAGACACAAGGCCTCGGCCGCCATCGCATCGTCCGTGCCGGATGCCTGGCCCGACGCCGGTTCAATGCGCTGATCTGCGCGTGCTGAGCGCGTGCAACTGAGCAGGCAACTCGACGGCCAACTCGCGTGCCAGGTAACCCAAAGGGCCGTGCAAGCGCGACAGAGCCGCTCCAGCGCCGGCGTGCGCCACGACGCCCCAGGCGCACGCGGCGAGCGGCGGGAGGCCACGCGCGGCCAGTCCACCCATCAATCCTGCCAGCGTGTCCCCGGAGCCGGACGTTGCGAGTCCCGCCGATCCGCCGTCGAACTTCCAAAGCTCCTCGCCCGGCGAGGCAATGACGGTGCTGCCACCCTTGAGCGCCACGCACGCGCCCCATCGCATTGCAGCCTCGCGTGCCGTTCCGGCGGGGTCCGCGCAGACGGCTTCCTTGCTCTTTCCGCTCAGGTAGGCCATCTCCCCGGCATGCGGAGTCAGCACCACGGGTTGGTTCAGCGCGCTCCTGCGGACGACTGACATGGCCAAGGCGTCCAGCACCACGGTCGCGTGGCCAAACATCGGCATCAGCGCGCAGACGAAGGCGACGATGGCCCGTTCCCCCTGCATGCCCGGCCCGATGACCACGGCGCTGACCTGTGGCGCCGTGGCCCCGAGCGACTCGGAGCCACGAATGAGCAAACCACCACTGCGCGCCTGCGGAAGGCCGATGACGCGCGATTCGGGGATCGCGAGCGCCAGCCCCTGCGCGACGCACGCCGGTGCCGCGATGGTCAGCTTGCCTGCGCCCGCCCGCAATGCCGCCACTGCAGCCAGCAACGCGGCGCCCGGCATCTCCTCGCTGCCCGCGACGATCAGCACGTGGCCGCGAACCTCCTTGTCCGCATCTTCGGCCGGTTTCGGCAATGGCCATCGAGCCAACGCACCAGGCGTCAGGCGCTTGGGCCGAGTCACTGAACTTCCCATTGCCAATCAGGGCTTTGCCGCCGACGGCACATCCGGCGCGGTGGTCACCGGCGTGGCCGCTTCGCGCAGCGGTGCAAGGAAGTTGACCAGGTCCAGTTGCAGCACATCGTCGTCGTCATGGCTGCGCACGGCGCGGTAGGAGGTGATGGCGCAGTTGGGCACGTCGCCCTGGCGGTCGATCTCGAGAATCTGCTTCTCGTCCAGGTGCTCCAGCAAATAGCGCATGCAGTTCACGATCACCTGGTGCGCAACCACCAGCACACGCCGCTGCGAATACTCGCGCGTGATCATCTCGATGAGACTGCGCAACCGGAGGATCACGTCGCACCAGCTTTCTCCCCCGGGTGGCCTGAAATAGAACTTGCCGACATGCAGTCGTTGCTCGTTCAGCTCCGGATGCTTCTGTTGGATGCCGAACTTGGTGAGGCGGTCGAGGATGCCGAACTCCTTCTCGCGAAGCCGCTCGTCGAGACGCAGTGTGGCGGCCGGTTCTGTCATGCGCGCGCGTTCGGCGACCAGATGCGCCGTCTGGCGCGCGCGCTCGTACGGCGAGCAAAGAATCACCTCGGGCTGGTCGCGCGGCGGGAGGCCGGCGAACCAGTCCCCCAAGGCAATGGACTGCCGGATGCCAAGCTCCGACAGCGGAACATCGATGTCCCGCCAGGCCAGATCGATGACGGCCAGGCCGCCGGACTCCGCCGCGTCGCGCGCCACATTGCCTGCGCTCTGCCCATGCCGCACGATCCACAGTTGTCTCGGCCAAGCGGCGGTGCTCATGGCGAGCCCAGCCTATAACCTGTGCTGCGATTCGTCCCCGCAGCGTTGTTTCTGTATTCGGTCATTGCCGACCTTTCCTGGAGATCACGCAATGTCGGTCGGGCGTTCAACGGCTTCGGTCGGCCGCGCCCGCTCATTGAAGTAGGCCGCCGACCCAACGGCCGTGCGTACCTCAAGCGCAGCGCGCGTAGACCAGTGCCAGATAGTCGGAATGCTTCCGGATCGCTTCCAGTTGCTGAAGCGTGGTGCCTGCCACGCGATCGGAGGGGTCGAATTTCAAGCTGCCGTCGGGTAGCAGGATGAAATGCGTCGTCCCGTGGAGCACGCCCTGGCTGTTACCGGCGTTGACATACCCGCAACCCGCGCCGGTCGCCCGGTTGTACTTCACGCCGGAGAAGGTGGCAAAACTCGTGGGAAGTTGCTGCCGGACATGGGCCTCGACTTTCCAGACCGGCCACAAGAACCACCATGCGGCAAGACAGCCGACAAAAAGCGTGATGCCTACCAGGATGGATGTCAGTGCTCTCATGCTTTCGCTCCGTGCAGGAACGAGCAATTATATTGAAACTGAATACTTTGGTTTCTGTTGATTCCCTGCGCGGCCCGCCGGCTGCAACTGCACTGAAAGCCCCCGAACTGCAAACTTTTGCACGAAAAGCCGAGGATCCGGGGAGGCCCTAAGGATATATACGGGTCCGTAGACATGACCGCGACGATGACGATGCGCGCGCCTTCAACGCATCCGCTCCCCAAAAAAAAGGTCCGACCCACCATGACAAAGATCATGTTCTTCCTTGCCGCCCTGATCGCGGCAAGCGGCGCACTCGCTCAAGCCGCGCCCGCATCTCTCTCCGCATCAGTCACGGCGCCCCCTTCGGCAACTCCGGCCGGCACCCTCAAGATCGGGCTCATCGGCCCTCTGACGGGCCCGTCATCCGATTTCGGGCTGCCCATGCTCAACGGGGTCAAGCTCGCCATCGACGAAATCAACTCATTCGGCGGCTATCTCGGGCGCCCCCTGGAACTCGTGATCAAGGACGACCAGGCCAACCCCGACCTGGGACTGAAACTGTCGCAAGAGCTCGTCAAGGAAAAGGTCATCGCGACGATCGGTTTCTGCAACACGGGCGTCGCGATGAAGTCGATCGAGGTCTTTCAGGCAAACCAGGTGCCGCTGCTCGTGCCCTGCACGACCGGCACGCCCGTGACCACCAGGTTTCCGCCGGCGCAAAGCTACATCTTCCGCAATGCGCCGGCCGATGCCATCCAGGCGCCCTTCATGGTGGAAGAGATCGTTGCGCGCAAGCTGACGAAGGTCGCGATCTTTGCGGACAACACCGGCTACGGCGAAGCCGGCCTGAAGGACGTGCAGAAGGCGCTGGAGAAAAAGAACCTCAAGGCCGTCTACGTCGGTCGCTTCGACCTTGGCGTCCAGGACGTCACGGAGCAGTTGAAGGAGGCGCGCAACGCTGGTGCCAACGTTCTCTTCATCTACACGATCGCACCGCAGAATGCCGTCGTCGCCAACGGTCGTCATGCGCTCGGCTGGAAGGTGCCGCAGGTCGGGGCATGGGCCCTTTCGTTCCCGCTTTTCATCGGTGGTTCGAAGGATGCGGCCGAGGGGTCATTGATGGCCTTGAGCTTTGTGGCCGAGCCAACCAACGAGCGGAGAGCCACCTTCCTCTCGAACTACGCGCGGAAGTTCAATGCAGCCAGCATTCCCGTGCCGATGGCGGCGGCGCAGGCCTACGACGCGACCTACCTCCTCGCCCATGCGGTGCTCAGCCTGCCTGGCGACAAACTCGACGGCCAGCACATCAAGCAGGCGCTGGAGCAGCCCAAGCGCGCGTACTACGGCGTGGTCACCACGTACGACAACTCTTTCCGCGACGACCGGGAAGCCCTTTCCGCGAACATGCTGGTGGTGGGCACGGTGAAGAATGGCAAGGTCACCTTCGCCCATCCCGAAGACGCGTTGCGCAACAACGTCGTCCAGCGCAAGCGGATCGCGGATGCGGACCGAAGCACGAAGGCCGGCGGGTCGTAGCCGCTAGCGCGTTCGCAGCACGGCCCACAGCAGCGCAGTCACGCCGATCCAGATGGCGACGACGAGCGCAGCGCCCCAGCCGCTGCGGGGCTTCGCGTTGCCGTCGCGCAGCCACCGGTCGGCCTTGCTGCGGCAGTCCTCGAGCACGTGTTGCGGAAGCATCCGGATCGTCAGCCAGATCAGCACCGGCAGCAAGAGCACGTCGTCGACGTACCCGAGCACAGGAATGAAATCAGGGATGAGATCGATGGGGCTCAATGCATAGGCAACGACCAGGGCGGCCATGACCTTGGGAAGCCATGCGGTGGCCGGGTGGCGACAGGCAAACCACAGGGTCACCGCGTCTCGCTTGACGCGGCGCGCCCACTGTCGGATGCCGTCAAGAATCGACAAACTGAGCCCTTGGCCGATGAAAGCCGGAAGCTTGCCACAGGATGGCAACTGCAACTGCCCGGCGTTCTCGAGACCCAGGGCATCAAGCTGTCGCCGACATCTCTTCCATCAGCTCTTCCTTGCGCGCGGCCAGTCGTTCCCGCATCGCGACCAGATCCAGCCCCTTCGCCGCACGGGCCTTCACGAAGATCTCGTTGCGCTCTTCCTTCACGTGATGGTCGATGTATTCGCCCAGCACCTTGACCTTGGCATCGAACATGTCGTCCGCATCCGTCGCGCCTTCGAGCTGCGAGATCAGGTCCTTGACGGTGCTGTGTTCGACCTCGGCCTCGTCAAGCAAATCGGTCTCCTTGATCGCCTCGCGCAGCGCGGGGTAGAAGATCTCTTCCTCGATCTGCGCATGGACCGTGAGCTCCATGCAGATTTCGTTGGCAAGCTCGCGCTTCTTCTGCGCAGCGCTGGCGGCTCGCGACTTGGTCAGGGTCTCGTAGTCGCCGAACATCTTCTTGACCTTGCGATGATCGGCGTCGAGAAGGCTGCAGGCATCAGGCGCGGCGCGCTTGGAGGTGGGCATCGTGGAACTCCTTGTGTTGGGTGTGTTGGGTGCACGGATGCTGGGATGCAGGCGCCAGCCGCCGCGTAGGATGCAAGCGCGAGAGGCGTCCGGATACCGCCGACGCAGCCGTGCTGCTCTCGTTTCCCCCCTTGAGCGGCAAGGGTTCGGATGGCAGCTTCAGACTTGATGAAAGCAACTCCTGCCCCATGAACGACCGCATCAGCGACCCCGGCCCTGCAACGGAAGATGACGGGGCCTGCGCCGATGCCGGCGAGCGTGCGTTGGCACAGGATGCCCTGCGCGAGAGCGAAGCCCGCTTCCGCTCCGCCCTGAAGGCCGGCCGCATGGGCTCCTGGGAGACCGACTACCAGACGATGACCCGGAGATGGACCGCCGAGGGCATGGAGCTGTTCGGCATCGCCCTCCCCGATGGCCGGGGCCAGGTCGGCGGACCCAACGACGAATACGCCGCGGCCCTGCATCCCGATGACCGCTACCTGGCCCGTCGCTATCACGAAATTGCGGACGAACAGGATTCCTTTGCCGCGGAATACCGGATCGTGAGGCCCGACGGCACGCAGCTCTGGCTGTCGGGCCGCGGGCTGGTCGTGGAGCGTGCGGTCGACGGCCGTGCGCTGCGCCTGGTCAGCATCATGGCCGACGCCACCGAGCGCAAGCAGGCCGAGGAGCGCCTGCGCATCGAGCACGAGAGGCTGGAGCTGGCCCTCAGCGCCGGCCGAATGGGTGCCTACGACATGAACATCAAGGACGGTGTTCTCTGGTGGTCGGCTCAGACCTACGACCTCTTTGGCGTCAGCCGGGAGGAATTCGTCCCGACCCCTGGAAGCGTGACGGAACTCCTTCACCCCGACGATCGCGAGACGTTCTCGCGACTGCGCGCGGAAGCGATCGCCCATCGCCGTCCTTTCCGGCACGAGTTCCGGATCGTGCGCCCGGACGGCACGGAGGCATGGCTGGCGCATCGCGGCCAGGCCGAATACGACGCCGAAGGCCGTCCGATCCGGAGCTTCGGCGTCACCATGGACATCACGGAGCGAAAGCGTGCCGAAGACCTGCTGCGGGATGCGGACCGCAAGAAGGACCGCTTCATCGCGATGCTGGCGCACGAACTGCGCAATCCGCTCGCGCCGATCCGCAATGCGGTCGCCGTGCTGCGCCATCCCCGCTCGACCGGCAAGACTGCGGACTGGTGCCACGACGTCATCGATCGGCAAGTGACGCAGATGGCCCGTTTGCTCGACGACCTTCTCGACGCGTCACGACTCAGCCGTGGGCAGCTCCACCTTCGCATCCAGCCATTGAGCCTCGCCACGGCCATCGAGCAGGCCATCGAGATCGCACAACCGCTCATCGACGCGGGCGGGCATTCGTTCAACGTCACGCTGCCGGCCCAGGCGCTTCGCATGGAAGGCGACGCGATCCGGCTGGCGCAGGTGTTCTCGAATCTGCTCATCAACGCGGCGAAGTACACGCCGCCCAAGGGGTCGATCGCGTTGAGCGTCGAACGTGACGGGGACGAGGCGGTCGTGCGGGTGACCGACAGCGGCATCGGCATCGAAGCCCGGCACATGGAACACATCTTCGAGATGTTCGGCCAGGTCGAATCCACGCTGAACCGCGCGCAGGGCGGGCAAGGCATCGGCCTGGCTCTCGCGAAAGGCCTGCTCGAACTGCATGGCGGCACGATCAGCGCCAGCAGCCAGGGCCCGGGCCAGGGCAGCGAGTTCCTCGTCCGCCTGCCCATGGCCTTGCCTGAAGAGACGCTTGCCGTGCCCGACGTGCGCCCCGAAGGCGGCAGCGCCCAAGGCGCCACGTATCGGATCCTCGTGGCCGACGACCTCAAGGACTCGGCGGACAGCCTGGCGCACGCCCTGCAGGCGCTCGGTCACGTTGTCCAGGTCGCATACGACGGCGCCCAGGCCATCGAACTGGCGAGCGCCACACGCCCCGACGTCGCCTTGCTGGATCTGGGAATGCCGAAGTTCGACGGGTACGAGGTGTGCCGCCGGATCCGGGCCACCGATTGGGGCCGCGGCGTGGTGGTGATCGCCCAGACCGGGTGGGGACAGGCACAGGACCGGCTGCGCACGCGCGAAGCGGGCTTCGACCATCATGTCGTCAAGCCGGTCGACCTGGATGCACTCATTGCCCTTTTGGGCCAGCCCCATCCTGTGCGGCGACACGACGGTTGATGAAAAAGCAACTGCGGGACAGGCGGCACTGGCCTGCAAGCGCTGCCCTGTGCAGAATTGCGGCATGACTGAGCCCGGCGAACTATCCGACGAAGAGCTTCTCGATCGCGCACACCAGCTTCGCCTGCTGGCGCTGCGCGGCCACCGCAATGCGCGAGGAGCCGCCCATCGCCACGAAACCGAAGTGCGGCGTCGCTTTGGCCCTCCATCGACGTTGAGCGCCCCGCTGGAATCTTCGCCGGCACGTCGGCGCCCGTTCTGGCGCTTTTGGTGAGCGAAGCAAACCGAGGAGCATCCCCATGGATTCAGGCAATCACACCATCGCGGATCTGTTCGCTCAGCTCGGGCTCGGCAACACGTCCGCCGAAATCGACCAGTTCGTTGCCCAGCACAGGCCGTTGAGCAACGAACTGCGGCTGGCGGATGCACCGTTCTGGAGTACCGGCCAGGCGCAGTTCCTGCGTGAGGAAATCAGCGAGGACGCTGATTGGGCCGAAGTCGTGGACCAATTGAACGCGCTGCTGCGCGCCTGATCATGCGCCGGCGCGAAATCCTTCCCGCCGCGTTGACGAATGCTGACGTGGCGTCTCCCGTTCAAGTGTGAACTTCGGCCTCGACGTGCCCGTGAACGGCACGCAAGGAGCAACCCGTGGCCCGTCTGTCCGATGAACAGCTGAAGCAGATCGGCGACCTGCTGTCGCGGCGCGCCGCCGAACTGCAAGCCGAAGTGCGTTCGCTCAAGGAAGCGGGCGTGGCCTCCCCCGAGGCTCGCCCTCGCGACGTCAAGGACCATGTCGACGATGCCGACGAGCGTTTGCTCGCCGGACTCGACCACGTGCAGCTCCAGCGCGACCAGGAGGAACTGCGCAACATCGAGGACGCCCGCGAGCGACTCCGCGAAGGCCGCTACGGCTTCTGCGACGAATGCGAGAAGCCTATTCCGTTTGCCCGCCTGATGGTGCAGCCGACGGCGAAGTTCTGCATCGAGCACCAGGCCCAGTGGGAGAGCAGGCATCCCGCCGTGCCACCTTTCGCTGCATGAGGCGTCCCGCGCGCCCCCGCCAGGCGCGCGGCATCCGGAAAACTGACACGGACTATCGGCCCGGAGGCCGAGATGCGCGCGGCTACGGCTGACACGGCGGCTCACGGAGCGCTGCAACGATCCGCACCGTCCTCACAAAACCTGGAAACCCGATGAAGAAGATCCTGTTCGCTCTCGCCGCCTCCCTCACCGTCCTGACCGCCGGCGCCCAAGTCGGCAAGGCGGCCTCGGAGGTCACCGACGCCGCCAAGCACAAGATCGACGAAAAGCGGGCGGACAGCGAGGCCAAGAAGAGCGGACCCGTCGGCAAGACGGTCAACAACGTCAAGTCGGGCTATCACCAGAACCGGTCGCAGAGCTCGGCCGACAAGGCCAAGAAGGCCTTGAAGGACGCCGGCTAGCCTTGCGTCGACTCAGGCGCCGGCTTGCGCATCGGCGCTGTCGCCCCCCGGCGAATGGCGCCACGCCCTGATGCAGTTCAGCAAGGCGGTCGCGTCCGCGGGCTTGACGAAGTGATGGTTGAAGCCGGCGTCGAATGCGGTTTGCCGGTCTTCCTTTTGCCCGTAGCCCGTGAGCGCGATGAGCAGCACGTTCTCCGTCTCGCGCATGCGGCGCAGTCGCCGGGCCACCTCGTAGCCGTCCAGCAAGGGCAGTCCGATATCGAGGAGCACGACCGTCGGGCGATGCACCGACACTGCCTCCAGCGCCTCCTCGCCATCCGATGCGGTCAGCACGGTATGGCCGTCGATCTCCAGCACGGTCGCGATCGCGTGCGCGGCGTCGTGGTTGTCGTCCACAACCAGCACCCGATGAACAACCTGTCCTTCGCTGGTGACCTCCGGCGGCTGCGCGGCCTTGGCCTCCTGGCGCACCAGGGTGATGCACGGGAGCCGCACCCTGAACTCCGAGCCCTTGTCCTTGCCGAAACTGGTGGCCTCGATGCGACCGCCATGCATTTCAGTCAACCTCCGCGCCAAAGTCAGGCCAACACCCAATCCGCCCTGCGCGCGATCGAGCCCTCGCTTCCCCTGTGCGAACAGGTCGAAGATGCGGGGGAGCAGTTCGTCGTCGATGCCGATGCCCTGGTCGCTCACCGTCACCACCACCTCGCGATCCTCGATGGTCGACCGCAGGAAGATGTGCGTGCCTTCAGGGCTGTACTTCGACGCGTTGTGAAGCAGGTTGGCAATGACCTGTGTAAGCCTTGCCGCGTCGCCGTGCAGCCAGGCCGGCCGCTCCGGGATGGCCACGCTGAGGGTCTGGTGCCGGCTCTTGATCGCCGGCTGGATGGTCTCCACGCTCTGCGCGATGACCTTGTTGAGGTCCATGGACTCGCGCTTCAGGGTGATCTTGCCCTGGCTGATCCGCGTGACGTCGAGCAGTTCCTCGATGAGACGGGTCATCTGCTGGAGCTGCCTGTTCGCGATGTCCAGCGCCCATGACACCTTGGGATTCGGTGCCGCGACCCTTCGGATCACCTCGACCGCCGTGTGGATGGGGGCCAGCGGGTTGCGCAGCTCATGGGACATCATGGCCAGGAACTCGTCCTTTCGCTGGTCGGCCTGCTGCAATTCCTCCTGCGCGGCCTTGCGCTCGGCAATCTCGCGCTGCAGCACCCCATAGAGCCTCGCGTTCTCGAAGGCGGCAGCAGCGCGCACCGCAAGCTCTTCCAGCAATGTCTTTTCGGCCCCGCCCTGCCCTTCCGGATCATCTCCAGAGAGCACAAGCACGGCACCGAGCACGCGGCCACCGAAGATCAAGGGCATCGCGCCCGCCCATCGAATGGGAGGCAGCGACACTGCGCTGCCGCCGATGCCGAGGGAGCCGGCATCCAATGCGCCGAGCATCCCCGGCGCGAGGGCGATGAACGCTCCATGCTCGATGGCGTTGCCGAGCGTTGCGACCAGCAGCGCATCGAGCGGCGCGTCGGTCCTGGAAACGATCGGCCGACCGCCCGAACGCGCCCGTGCGGCAACCACCGCCTTGCACGGCGGGAAGTCCGGGTCCGAGGGCAGCACGACAGCGGCTGCGGCAACCGCGGGCACGAGCAACTCGGCCAACTGGGCCGCCGCGACGTCGATCTCCAGCGATACGCTCAGCGCCCGGCTCGCATGGGCCAGGTAGGCGGAGCGCCTGTCGCTCTCCTCCGCGACACGCCGTGCGGCATCGGCGGCCATCATCGCCGCGCGCGCATCGGCCTGGAGTTGCACCTCGCGCTGCATGAGGTAGAGCGAAACGAACACGCCGACCTTGCTGCGCAGGATTTCCGGCACCAGCGGCGACAGCATGTAGTCGACCGCACCCAGCGAATAGCCGCGCGCGGTCTGCATCTCGTCGGCGTAGGAGGTGATGAAGATGATGGGCGTATGGGCGCTGCGGCGATGCTGTCGTATCAGCGCCGCGGTCTCGAAGCCGTCCATGCCGGGCATGTTCACGTCGAGCAGGATGACCGCGAACTCCCGCTGCAGCAGTTCCCTGAGCGCTTCCTCGCCCGAACGCACCAGCACGAGGTTCTGCCCGAGATCCTCGAGGACGGTCTGGAACACGAGCAACTTCTCGGGCAGGTCGTCCACGACCAGGATGTTGGCGCGATCGGCCGACCCGACCGGAGCCGGGATCGCCGTGCCGGTCAGGTTCACTGGCACAGCCAGCCTCGCAACACGACGAGAAGATAGGCCGTGTCCACCGGCTTGGAGAGGTAGTCCCACGCTCCGGCCTCGATGCACTTCTCGCGATCGCCCTTCATCGCCTTGGCAGTCACCGCCACCAGCGGCAGATGCTTGCCACGCGGCAGGCGCCGCAGCTCGCGCATGGTTTCCATGCCGTCCATCTCCGGCATCATGATGTCCATGAGGACGATGTCGATCTCGGCATCTTCCTGCACGAAGCGGATCGCGTCGCGGCCGTTCTCGGCCGAGACGATCACCATGCCCTGCTGGTCCAGCACGGTCGCGAGCGCGAAGATGTTCCGGATGTCGTCGTCGACGATCAGCACCTTCTTGCCGGCCAGGCTGCCGGTGACGTCGTTCACGGCCTCGACCGCGCGGCGCTCGGCCTCCGACATGCCGGCGGTCGGACGGTGCAGGAAGAAGGTGCCCGCTTCGATGAGCTGGTCCAGCGTCTGAACGTTCCGCCAGGCGCCCTCGCCCTGGCCGTGCCGCCAATCCAGCCCTGGAATTTCGTCGGCACGCGGCTGCCCGGCCGGCTGCGGGTCGTAGACGATCACGGGCAGTTGCTGGACGGGCGACCTCTGTTCCAGAGGCTCGACGACATCCAGTCGGCTCAGCCCGGCCACACGGCCATCGGTGATCAGGCAATCCACGTCGCCGACCGCCAGTTCGCGCCGTACTTCATCGGCGCTGTCGGTCCAGACCACGTCGACGGCGCCGCCGCCGAACGCTTCGCGGCAGGCTTCGCGCACCGGCGAATCCCCGGACACGGCCACCAGCAACTTGCGCGACGGGGCATGCACATAGCGGCGCAAGTGGTTCATCGCGGCTTCGACTTCGTCGATCGATTGCAGCGGCTTGGACAGAAACCCCAGCGCGCCCGAACTCAGCGCGCGGGCTCGCGAATCGTCAGTGGAAACCACGCAGACCGGCACATGGCGCGTCGCGAGATCGCTCTTGAGGCGCTCCAGGATGCGCCACCCGTCCATGTCCGGCAGATGGATGTCGAGCGTGATCAGGCTTGGACGGTAGTCGCGCGCCAAAGCCAGCGCACCCGCCCCGCTGGGGCTGACCAGGGCCTTGAGGCCACTCGCACGCGCGGCCTGCATCAGCACCTTGGCGAAGGCCAGGTCGTTCTCGACGATCAAGGCCACGTCATCGCCTGAAAGTGTCATGTCGCGATCGTCGCCTGCGACGTTCAGCGCGGACAGGTCGTCTTCCGCGGGACGCGTGTCAGCCGCTGCGCCCGCCTCGATGTCCGACGAGGCGACGGGTCGCGCATCGACGAGCCGGTTGCGCACGGGCCTGCTCAGCACTTCCGCGTCGATGACGCCCGCCCGGACCGAACGCGCGCCGCGCGCAGGGCTGTAGCTCTGCGGAAGGTAGAGCGTGAAGGTGCTCCCCTGCGCCGGCGTGCTGACCAGGCGGATCTCGCCACCGAGCAGGCGCGCAAGCTCGCGGCTGATCGCCAGGCCCAGCCCGGTGCCGCCGTACTTGCGAGAGGTGGACCCGTCGGCCTGCTGAAAAGCCTCGAACACGATCTGCTGCTTGTCCGCCGAGATGCCGATGCCCGTGTCAGACACCGAGAACGCCAGCACGTGGCTGGCCCGGCCGAGTTCCTCGCTATCGCGCGACCAGCCGGATTCGACCCGGGTGATGGACAGCGAGACGGAGCCATGGTGCGTGAACTTGAAGGCGTTCGACAGGAGATTCTTGATGATCTGCTGCAGCCGCTTGACGTCGGTCACGACAGTCTCCGGCAGCGGCTCGACCACGTTGATCTCGAAGTCCACGTGCTTGGACTCGGCCACGTGGCGGAAGCTGCGCTCGACGGCGCGGCGCAGTTCTTCCAGCCGTACTTCGCTCACCTCCACCGCCACCGTGCCGGACTCGATCTTCGAGAGGTCGAGGATGTCGTTGATCAGCATCAGCAGGTCGTTGCCCGAGAGATGGATCGTCTTCGCGAACTCGACCTGCCGGGGCGTGAGGTTGCCGTCGCCGTTCTTGCACAACTGGTCCGACAGGATCAGCAGGCTGTTGAGCGGCGTGCGCAGCTCGTGCGACATGTTGGCCAGGAACTCGGACTTGTACTTGGAGGTCAGCGCCAGTTGTTCCGCCTTCTCTTCCAGCGCCTGGCGTGCCTGCTCGACCTCCTGGTTCTTGCGCTCCACCTCCTGGTTCTGGTGCACCAGCAGGCGGGCTTTCTCCTGCAGCGCCTCGTTGGTCTGCTGAAGCTCCTGCTGCCGGTTCTGGAGCTCCTGCGCGAGCGACTGCGACTGCGTCAGCAGATCCTCGGTGCGCATGTTGGCGGAGATGGTGTTGATGACGATGCCGATCGACTCGGTCAACTGGTCCAGGAAGGCCTGGTGCGCGGGATTGAAGCGTTCGAGCGATGCCAGCTCCAGCACGCCGCGCACCTCGCCCTCGAACACCACCGGCAGCACGATCACGTCCATCGCCGCGCCTTCGCTCAGCCCTGTCGCCACCTTGAAGGCGGTGCTCGGCACGTTCGTGAGCAGGATCTTCGACTTCTCGATCGCGCACTGGCCGACCAGCCCCTGCCCGATGTCGATCTCCTTGCCGTGCGAACTCTGCCCGCCGGAAGCGTAGCTCGCGAAGAGCTTCAGCTTGGCGGAGCCTCCGCTGTTCGTGAGCACATAGAACTCCGCCTGCTGCGCGCCGACCACCGGCGCCAACTCGGAAAGAATCAGCTGGCCCACTGTCAGCAGATCCTTCTGGCCCTGCAGCATCCGGCTGAACTTGGCCAGGTTGGTCTTCAGCCAGTCCTGCTCGGTGTTCTTCTGGGTCGTGTCCTTCAGGTTGCGGATCATCTCGTTGATCGTGTCCTTCAGCGCCGCTACCTCGCCTTGCGCCTCGACGGTGATGGAACGCGTCAGGTCGCCCTGCGTCACCGCCGTCGCGACCTCGGCGATCGCGCGGACCTGGGTCGTCAGATTGGCGGCGAGCTGGTTGACGTTCTCGGTCAGGCCCTTCCAGGTGCCGGACGCGCCGGGCACCTTCGCCTGGCCGCCGAGCTTGCCTTCGACGCCGACCTCGCGCGCCACCGTCGTGACCTGGTCGGCGAAAGTGGCGAGCGTGTCCGTCATGCTGTTGATCGTCTCGGCCAGCGCGGCGATCTCGCCCTTGGCCTCCACGGTCAGCTTCTGCTTCAGGTCGCCGTCGGCCACGGCCGTCACCACCTTGGCGATGCCCCGCACCTGGCTCGTCAGGTTGCCGGCCATGAAGTTGACGTTCTCGGTGAGGTCCTTCCAGGTGCCGGACACGTCGCGCACCTGCGCCTGTCCGCCCAGCCGGCCCTCGGTGCCCACCTCGCGCGCGACGCGGGTCACCTCCGCGGCGAAGGACGACAACTGGTCCACCATGGTGTTGATGGTCGCCTTCAGCTCCAGGATCTCGCCCTTCACGTCCACCGTGATCTTCTTGGAGAGGTCCCCTGCCGCCACCGCCTTGGTCACGTCCGCGATGTTGCGCACCTGCGAGGTGAGATTGGAGGCCATCAGGTTGACGGAGTCCGTGAGGTCCTTCCACGTGCCGGCGACACCCTGCACATCGGCCTGCCCGCCCAGGATGCCCTCGGTGCCCACCTCGAGCGCGACCCGGGTCACTTCCGCAGCGAACGATCGCAACTGGTCCACCATCGTGTTGACGGTGTTCTTGAGTTCCGAGATCTCGCCTTTCACGTCCACGGTGATCTTCTTCGACAGGTCGCCCGCGGCCACGGCGGTGGTCACCTCCGCGATGTTGCGCACCTGCGAAGTCAGGTTGCCGGCCATGAAGTTGACCGACTCCGTGAGGTCCTTCCAAGTGCCGGCGACGCCCTGCACGTCGGCCTGCCCGCCCAGGATCCCTTCAGTCCCCACCTCGCGCGCGACCCGCGTCACCTCCGCGGCGAAGGAGCGCAGCTGGTCCACCATGGTGTTCACGGTGTTCTTCAGTTCGAGGATCTCGCCCTTCACGTCGACCGTGATCTTCTTGGAGAGGTCGCCCGCCGCGACGGCCTTGGTCACGTCGGCGATGTTGCGCACCTGCGAGGTCAGGTTGGACGCCATCGAGTTCACCGATTCGGTGAGGTCCTTCCAGGTCCCGGCCACGCCTTGCACGTCGGCCTGGCCACCGAGCTTGCCCTCCGTGCCCACCTCGCGCGCGACCCGCGTCACTTCGGCCGCGAAAGAGGAGAGCTGGTCCACCATGGTGTTGATGGTGTTGGTCAGCTCCAGGATCTCGCCCTTGGTGTCGACCGAGATCTTCTTGGAGAGGTCGCCGGCTGCCACTGCCTTGGTCACGTCCGCGATGTTGCGCACCTGGCTGGTGAGGTTGCCTGCCATGAAGTTGACGGATTCCGTGAGGTCCTTCCACGTGCCGGCCACACCCTGCACGTCGGCCTGCCCGCCGAGCTTGCCCTCGGTGCCCACCTCGCGCGCCACCCGCGTGACTTCGGCGGCGAAGGAACGCAGTTGATCCACCATCGTGTTGATGGTGGCCTTCAGTTCGAGGATTTCACCCTTCACGTCCACCGTGATCTTCTTCGAGAGGTCGCCCGCCGCCACCGCCTTGGTCACGTCCGCGATGTTGCGCACCTGGCTCGTGAGGTTGCCGGCCATCGAATTGACGGATTCCGTCAAGTCCCGCCAGGTGCCCGCGACGCCCTTGACCTCAGCCTGCCCGCCAAGACGCCCCTCGGTGCCGACCTCCCGCGCGACCCGCGTCACTTCGTCGGCGAAGGAGGAGAGTTGATCCACCATGGTGTTGATGGTTGCCTTCAGCTCCAGGATCTCGCCCTTCACGTCGACCGTGATCTTCTTCGAGAGGTCCCCGGCTGCCACGGCCTTGGTCACGTCCGCGATGTTGCGCACCTGGCTCGTGAGGTTGGACGCCATCGAGTTCACCGAGTCCGTCAAGTCCTTCCACGTGCCGGCCACCCCCTGCACGTCGGCCTGGCCGCCGAGCTTGCCTTCGGTGCCCACTTCGCGCGCCACCCGCGTCACCTCGGCCGCGAACGAGCGCAACTGGTCGACCATCGTGTTGATGGTGTTCTTGAGTTCCGAGATCTCGCCCTTCACGTCCACGGTGATCTTCTTGGAGAGGTCTCCAGCGGCAACGGCCGTCGTGACCTCCGCGATATTGCGCACCTGGGAAGTGAGATTGCCGGCCATGAAGTTCACGGACTCGGTCAGGTCTTTCCAGGTGCCGGCCACGCCCTGCACGTCGGCCTGCCCGCCCAGCTTTCCTTCGGTGCCCACCTCCCGCGCCACCCGCGTGACTTCGGCCGCGAACGACCGGAGTTGATCGACCAGCGTGTTGACGGTGTTCTTCAGCTCCAGAATCTCGCCCTTGCCGTCGACAGTGATCTTCTTGGACAGGTCGCCGGCCGCCACCGCCTTGGTCACGTCGGCGATGTTGCGCACCTGGCTGGTGAGATTGCCCGCCATGGAGTTCACGGAATCCGTGAGGTCCTTCCAGGTGCCCGACACGCCCTCGACCCGCGCCTGCCCGCCCAGCGAACCTTCGGTGCCCACTTCGCGTGCCACCCGCGTCACCTCGGAGGCGAAGGAGCGCAGCTGGTCGACCATCGTGTTGATCGTGTTCTTCAGCGTCAGGAACTCGCCCTTCACGTCGACGTCGATCTTCTTCGAGAGGTCGCCCTTCGCGACCGCCGTGGTCACGTCGGCGATGTTGCGAACCTGGTCGGTCAGGTTGCCGGCCATGGAATTCACCGAGTCCGTCAGGTCCTTCCACGTGCCGGCCACGCCCTTGACCTTGGCCTGCCCGCCCAGCTTGCCCTCCGTGCCCACTTCGCGCGCCACGCGCGTGACCTCGGCGGAGAAGTTGCCGAGTTGCTCGACCATCTTGTTGATCGTCCTGGCGGTGCGCAGGAACTCGCCTTCGAGTTCGCGCCCTTCGACCTCGAGCGCCATGCTCTTGGACAGGTCGCCCTGCGCCACTGCGCCGATGACCCGGGCGACCTCGCTGGTCGGGTGCACCAGGTCGTCGATGAGCGAATTGACGCAGGCGATCGACTCACCCCAGAAACCGCGCGCCTCGTGCATCACCGCCCGCTGCTTGAGCTTGCCTTCCTTGCCGACGACCTGCCGCAGCCGCGTCAGCTCCGAGGCCAGCATGGCATTCTGTTCCACGAGGCCGTTGAAGGAATCCGCGACCTTGCCGGAGAGGCCGTCCCAATGTGCCGGAAGCCGGACCTTGGGATCTCCCTTGCGCAGCCGGGTCATCGCATCGAGCAATACCACCATGTGCTGCACGGTGTCCGAAGGGGATACCTGGTCGATGACGTTCATGAATGCCTCGGTGGAAAACGCGCGGGGAACAGATCGCAACGAGGCCTTGTGGGGTTCCGCGTCCCCTCCATCGCAGTCCGGGCCCCCTGCGGCGAAAGATCGTATTCCGCCAATAGGAGTCCACTCACAGGCAGATTGTCGGAGCCCGGCACTTTGATGCGTAGGCGGGGGACTACAGATGGAAAACAGGCGGCAGGAAGCGCCCGCCGCCCCCTACCATCTGCGACCATGAAACTGCTCCTCGGCCTTTACTCGGCGGTCCATGCGTTCATGGCCGCCCTCTTCGCCATGACGGCGCTGATGCTCATCGCGATCGCCGCGCGCGTGGCCTGGACGGCATTCACCGGCGGGCTCGACGCCTCGGCGGCCGAGGCCATCATCGAGGCCATGGGCTTGCTGGCGGCGGCGGTGGTCGCCTTGCAGATCTCGCAGACCATCGCCGAGGAGGAAGTCATCCGCGACGCGCACATCAGCGCTCCCACCCGCGTTCGGAGGTTCCTCTCGCGCTTCATGGTCGTGATCGTCGTCGCGGTCGCGGTCGAAGCGCTGGTCGCCACATTCAAGGCACGCGAGGCCCCGTCGCTCCTCCTCTACGCGGCCGCGACGCTGTGCTCCGTCGGCGTGATCCTGGCCGGATGGGGCCTCTTCGTGCGGCTCAACCGCTACGCCGAAGAACTGGAGCCAGAGGCCATGGCTGAAGCCAAGCGGGAGGACGCCAAGCTGAAGTAGCCGGAGGCATGAGGCTTATCCGGAAAGCGCCTAAGCATCCGCGCTAATCACCTCAGAACATTCGCTCATTTGGAAGCAACGATTCGGTAGTTCGGGGTTTGGAGTCGCGACCACAGAATCGCGCGCTCTGATTCATCCTCCCCAACCCCGAGAGTTTCCCGATGAGCACCAACGCACCCTCTTCCATCGATACGAGCTTCGGCGATCTGCGCATTCGCCGCGTGGCCGGCCACATCGGCGGCGAAGTCCAGGACCTGAAGCTGAGCGCCGACCTTTCCCAGGACCTGATCGAGCAGCTCAACGCCGCGCTGGTGAAGCACAAGGTGCTGTTCTTCCGCGGCCAGAACCACCTGGACGACGCCTCGCACCAGGCCTTCGGCGCGCGGTTCGGCCGGACCGTCGCGCACCCCACCGTGCCTTCGCCGAAGGGCACCCAGTTGTTCGAGCTCGATGCGTCCAAGGGCGGCGGACGGGCGGACTCCTGGCACACCGACGTGACCTTCGTCGATGCCTTCCCGAAGATTTCCATCCTTCGCGCCGTCCAGATCCCGGCCTACGGCGGCGACACCGTCTGGGCCAATACCGCGACCGCCTACGAGCGCCTGCCGGCCCAACTCAAGCAACTGGCCGATGGACTCTGGGCGGTGCACAGCAATGACTACGACTACGGTGCCGACCGCGTGCAGGTGGAAGAGGCTCGCCTCAACCATCACCGCAACGTGTTCGTCTCGGCCGTGTTCGAGGCCGAGCATCCGGTGGTGCACGTTCATCCGGTCTCGGGCGAGCGTTCGCTGCTGCTGGGCCACTTCGTGAAGAAGCTGGTGGGCTTTTCGAGCACCGAATCGGCGCGCCTCTTCGAACTGCTGCAGAACCGCGTCACGCGGCTGGAGAACACGGTGCGCTGGGGCTGGCGCCAGCACGACGTGGCGATCTGGGACAACCGCGCCACGCAGCATTTCGCGATCAACGACTACGGCGACCAGCCCCGCCTCGTGCGCCGGGTGACGGTGCACGGCGAGCCCGCGGTGTCCATCGACGGGCAGCGCAGCCGCACGCGCAGCCGGCCCGAGGCCACCAACGATGCGCGCATCGACGAAGTCATCGCCACGACCGCCTGAGATCGGGAGACCCTCTGCCATGACCCATCCTCCCCATCCCGATTTCCAGCGTCGCCGTCTCCTCCAGGCATCGGCCGCGCTCGGCGCCGGCGCGCTCCTGCCGAGCCTCGCCGCTGCCCAGGGCGCCGCGAAGAAATTCAGCGGCGTCACGCTGAATGTCTCCACCTTCAGCGCCGCCTATCCCAAGCTGCTGCAGCAGTGGCTGCCCGAGTTCGAGGCCCTGACCGGTGCCAAGGTGAACTTCGACGCGCCCTCCTTTCCCGTCTACAACCAGCGCGCCGACCTGGAGCTGTCGACCAAGGGCTCGGCGTACGACGTGGTCAACGTCACCTTCATCTACTCCAGCCGCTGGATCAACTCGGGCTGGCTCACGCCACTCGACGACTACATCAAGAACCCCAACCTCACGCCGGCCGATTGGGACATCAACGACTTCCTGCCCGGCGCGCGCGCGCCGGAAACGGGCAAGGACGGCAAGCTCTACGGCGTGCCCTGGACGGCCGAAGCGCTGCTCACCGCGTCGTCGCGTTTCGACCTGGTGGAGAAGGCAGGACTGGCCTTTCCGGACACCACGGACGATCTCGTCAAGGTGCTGCGCGCCGTCAACAAGAAGGAGCGCGTCGCCGGTTTCGTCGCCGACAACCACTACGGCTGGACCTTCGTGCCCTACCTGCATGCCTTCGGCGGCGACGTGTTCCGCAAGGCGCCGGACGATCTGTTCCCCACGCTGGACACCCCCGAGGCGATCGCGGCTGGCGAGTACTACGCCAACCTGCTGAAGGAGTTCGGGCCGGACGGGGCCATCACCTACCAGCCGGATCAGGTGACGCAGGCGCTCAAGCTGGGCCGGGTGAACTTCACCGATGCCGGGCAACTGCATCTGGCGCAACTGGGCGATCCGGCCACCAGCAAGACGATCAAGACCGTCAAGTTCGGCCTGGTGCCCAAGGGGCCGGCCGGACGCTTTCCCGGCACTGCCGTCCATGGGCTGGGCATTCCCGCAGGATCGAAGCAGAAGGAAGCGGCCTGGGCATTCATCCAGTGGGCGCTGAGCAAGCAGACGACGTCGCGGGCTGTCGCCGCTGGCTACGGATCACCGGCACGCCGCTCCGACATCGACTCCGAGGAGTTCCGGAAGAAGCAGATCATCAACGGCAGCAATCTCGCGCAGCTCTCGCTCGATTCGATCGAGTTGGCGGCGAAATCCGGCCACATGAAGTACAGGACGGTTTCGGTTTACCCGCAGGTCGACCAGCAGCTCAACAAGGCGATCGAACTGATCGCGAGCGGCCAGCTCTCGGCGAAGCAGGCGTTCCAGCAGGCGCAGGCCAACACCATCGCGGAGCTGAAGCGCGCCGGCGCCAAGCTGTAGTCGAGGGGCCATGGCACACGCACTTCCTGCAGCGGGCTGGCAGGCCGAAAGGCGGCGGGCGTTCCTCCTCGGCCTGTCGCCGTCGCTGGCCGTCCTGCTGCTCATCACCCTGGTACCGGCGGCGGCCCTGGTCATCGCCAGCTTCACGCCGCTGAGCCTCACGGACCCGGCGGCGAGCTTTCGCTTCGACGACCCGCTGGTCAACTACCGGCAGTTGCTGCACGACGACCGCTTCCTGGCCTCCATCGTCGTGCAGCTCAAGCTGTCCGCGTCGAGCGTGGTGTTGCAGCTGCTCGCGGGCCTGGGGCTGGCGCTGCTGCTCAACGGCAAGTCGCGCCTGCTGGAGGGTGCGCGCACGGTGTTCCTGATCCCGATGGTGCTGCCGCCGATCGTCGTCGCGCTGATCTGGAAGATCATGTACACGCCGGACGTGAGCCCGATCCACCGCACGCTCGAAACGCTCGGCTGGCCCGTGCGTTCGCTGATCGCCAACCCGGACACCGCCCTCTGGGCGATCTCGCTGGCGGACACCTGGCAGTGGTTCCCCTTCACCATGCTGATGGTGCTGGCAACGCTGCAGATGATCCCGGACGACCCCATCGAAGCCGCAACGCTCGAAGGCGCGAACCGCTGGCAGCTGTTCCGCTACATCGTGCTGCCCTATATCCGGCCAGTGCTCGTGGTGTGCGGCTTGTTCCGCCTCATCGACAGCTTCAAGGCCTTTCCGCTGATCTATGTGCTGACCAACGGCGGGCCCGGCTCGGTCACCGAGGTCACCAACTACTACGGCTTCATCCAGGCTTTCAACTTCTCCTACTGGGGCTACGCGAGCGCCATCGCGACGGTGATGCTCGCCGGCGTCTTCATTCTGAGCTGGCTGGTGGGCCGGCTGGGCTGGAGTGACCATGACAAGCGCTAATCCCGCCATCGGTGCCGGCGCCGTGCGCCCGGCTGAAACGGACGAGCGCCCATCCCTGCGCCCGATCGCCGCGAAGCCGCCGGCAACGCGGGCCCGGTTCGCTCGCTGGCTGTCCGCCCACGGCCGCGCCGTCACGGTCGCGCTGTTGCTGCTGCTCGTGCTGTCGCCCTTCCTCTGGCTGGTGCAACTCGCCTTCCGGCCGGCCGCCGACATCTTCGACGAGCGGCTCCTGTTCACGCCTACGCTGGAGGGCTTCGCGAGCCTGCTGCAGGGCAACTTCCTGAAGTCCTTCTGGAACAGCCTGCTCGTGAGCTCGCTGTCGACGGGCTTCTCGCTGCTGATCGGCGTGCCCGCGGCCTACGCGCTGACGCGGTGGAACTTCAAGGGCCGCGACCGCATCGCGCTGTGGATTCTCGTGACGCGCATGGCGCCGCCGATCGCCTTCACCATTCCTTTCTTCCTGGCCTACCAGTACCTCGGCCTGCAGGACACGGTGATCGGCCTCGCGATCGTCTACCTGACCTTCAATCTCGCCATCGTCATCTGGCTCATGCAGACCTTCTTCGAGGCCGTGCCGGCCTCGCTGGAGGAAGCGGCATGGATCGACGGCTGCGGCGTGTGGCAGGCGTTCTGGCGCGTCGCGTTGCCGCTCACTGCGCCGGGACTCGCGGCCACGGCGGTGCTGTGCTTCATCTTCTCGTGGAACGACTTCTTCTACGCCCTGATCCTCACGCGCACCAACGCCATCACCGCGCCGGTGGCGATCGTCAACTTCCTGCAATACGAAGGCTGGGAGTGGGCCAAGATCGCTGCCAGCGGAACGCTGGTGATGTTCCCGGTGGTGATCTTCACCGTGCTCGTTCGCAAATACCTCGTGCGCGGCCTGACCGCCGGCAGCATCAAGGACTGACACTCCATGGCATCCATCCACGTTCGCAAGCTCTTCAAGCAATTCGGCGGCACCTCGGTGATCCGCGGCATCGACATCGACATCCGCGACGGCGAGTTCGTCGCGCTGGTGGGGCCTTCGGGCTGCGGCAAGTCGACCCTGCTGCGCATGATCGCGGGGCTGGAAAGCATCGACGACGGTGAGATCGAACTCGGCGGCCGGCGCATCAACGACGTGGCGCCGCGCGACCGCGACGTCGCCATGGTGTTCCAGAACTACGCGCTCTATCCGCACATGACGGTCGCGCAGAACCTGGGCTTCGGCCTGAAGATCCAGGGCCTGCAGCCGGACGACATCGAGCGTCGCGTGCAACAGACGGCCGAGACGCTCGGCCTGGGCGCGCTGCTGCAGCGCCGGCCGCGCCAGCTCTCCGGCGGCCAGCGCCAGCGCGTGGCGATGGGCCGCGCGATCGTGCGCCAGCCACAGGCCTTTCTCTTCGACGAGCCGCTGTCGAACCTCGACGCCAAGCTGCGCGTGCAGATGCGCACCGAGATCAAGGCGCTGCACCAGCGTCTGGGCACCACGACGGTCTACGTCACGCATGACCAGGTCGAGGCCATGACCATGGCCGATCGCATCGTCGTGCTGAAGGACGGCCTGGTCGAACAGATCGGCGCGCCGCTGGAACTCTACGACCGCCCGCGCAATGCCTTCGTCGCCGGGTTCATCGGTTCGCCGGCCATGAACTTCATTCCGGGACGGCTGCAACTCGACGGCGCGCCGCACGTGCTCACCGACGATGGACTGCGGCTGCCTTTGGCGAACATCTCCGGCGGACTGCACGGCGACCGCGTGCTGTACGGGGCGCGCCCCGAGCATTTCACGATCGACCCGAGCCGGGGCACCTCCGCCGACGTGATCGTGGTCGAGCCGACGGGCTCGGAAACCCAGGTCGCGCTGCGCCTGGGCACTCAGCCCGTCATGGCCGCGTTCCGCGACCGTATCGCGGCGCGTCCGGGCGACCGGCTGGCGCTGTGGCCGCTGGCCGGCGAGGCACACCTCTTCGATGCGGCCGGGGGGCAACGGCTCAACTGACCGAGCCGCAGGGGTCGAGTCCGTGGCTCACGTGCCGCCGAGCGCGGCCATGAACTCCGGGAGATTCAGCGGCTTCAGCAGGTGGTGGTCGAAACCCGCCGCCGCGATGCGGTCCTTGTAGCCCTGCTGGCCCCAGCCCGTGAGCGCGATGAGCATCGTTTGCGCGCCGCCGGGCTCGGCCCGAAGATGCCGCGCCAGGTCACAGCCGTCCATGCCGGGCATGCCGATGTCGAGCACCGCGATGTCGATGTCGTTCGACCTGGCGAGCTGCAACGCTTCCTCCCCGCTGTAGGCCACCAGGGTGGCGGCGCCCATTGTTCCCAGCAGTTCGGCCAGGCTGTCGGCTGCATCGCGGTTGTCGTCGACGACGAGGACCACGCCTTCGATCGAACGCGCCCACCCGTCCTGCGACACGATCGCGCGCGGCCTGGGCGCCGATGCGGTCTTCGCCAAGGGGAGCCGGACGGTGAACGTCGCGCCATGGCCGAGGCCCTCGCTCGCGGCCTCCACGCTGCCGCCGTGGAGCTCGACCAGACTCTTGACCAATGTCAGGCCGATGCCGAGCCCGCCTTGCGCGGCCTTGGAGGTTCCGCTCACCTGCACGAACATCTCGAAGATGGACCTGAGCATGTCCGGCGACAGGCCCGTGCCGGTGTCGCTCACCTGGACCACCGCGTGCCGGTCGAGCTGCCGCGCAAGCACCTTGATGTGCCCGCCCGGCGGCGTGTACTTGGCCGCGTTGTTCAGCAGGTTGGAGAACACCTGTGTCAGGCGCACGGCGTCGCCTCGCATGACCAGCGGTTCGTCGCCCAGCTTGACGGACAGCGTGTGGCCCGCCCGTTCGACCAGCGGCCGGCTCAGTTCGATTGCATCGTCGATGACCGCGTCGAGCAACACGGTGCGCATCTGCAGCTCGATCTTCCCGCGCGTGATGCGCGACACCTCCATCAGGTCGTTCACCAAGCGCACCATGTGGTCGACCTGGCGGCCCATCAGCTCGTAGTACTTCGCGGCTTCCTCCGCAGACGGCTTCTTGCGGGCGAGCAGCGACAAGGCGGTGCTCAGGGGCGCCAGCGGATTGCGCAACTCGTGCGCCAGGGTGGCAAGGAATTCGGTCTTGCGCTGGTCGGCGTCGCGCAAGCTGTCCAGCACGCTGCGCAACTCGTACTGGCGGCGGCGCGCGCGCAAGGCCGTGCGCACCGCGCTCACGAGGGCCGCCACGCGCATCGGCCGCTCGATGACGGTCACGTTGGCGAACTCGTCCATCACCTCCGCGATGGCCCTTGAGTCCGCACCTTGTCGCGCCAGCACGATCACCGGCAGGTCGGACCATGGGCCTTGCGAAGCCAGGGCGACCTTCAGCTCCGTCATGGCGAGGCCGGCAATGACTTCCTCGGCCAGCATGACGGCGCCGGCGCCGGCCGACAACTCCCGCACCAGCTCGCCCATGTCCGCGCAGATCTGCGGGTCGAACTGCGCGCGCCGCAGCACGGCGCTCGCCATCATGGCGTCCTTCGAGGTCGCCGCCCGCAGCAGGACGCGAAACTCGAACTCGGAAGGCGCGTCGCTCACGATGTTGAACGGACCCCGTCGATCGGCACCGGAATCCCCGTGAGAATGCCGCGGAAATTGCGCAGCGGCTGGCCAACGCGCACGCCGCCGGAGGTCAACTCGAACGAACGGATCGTGCGCTCGTGCGCGCCGCCGCGCTTCTTGAGCACCGAGATCGCCTGCCGCACCTCGCCTTCGAATTCGTAGTAGCGCAGCAGCACCACCGCATCCGCGAGATAGCTCGCATCGACAGGCGTCTGCATCTGCATCCCGATCAGGCCGTGCTGCGCACCGATCAGCATGGTAGCGACGCCGTTCTGGCCGAGATAGGTCAACAGCTCATGCAGTTGCGCGATGAGAAAGCGCTCGTCCGGCATGGCGTTGAGGTAGCCATTGAGGCTGTCGATCACGATCACCGTCGCGCCGAGTTCTTCGACGGCAACGCGGATCTCGTACACGAACTCGCCAGGCGACAACTCCGCCGGATCGATCTGGCGCACGCGGATGTGCCCGGAATCGATGTACGAACCGAGATCCATCCCCATCCCTTCGCAGCGCGTGCGCAGCGTGTTGATGCTCTCGTCGAAGATGAACAGGGCGGCGCACTCGCCACGCCGGGCGGTCGCGATGGCGAACTGCACCGCGACACTGGACTTGCCCGTGCCGGGCGCGCCCACGAAGAGCGTGCTGGTGCCTTTTTCCAGGCCGCCGCCGAGCAATTCGTCGAGCGCGGGCAGGTCGCTGGGAATCCGCGTCTGCTTCAATGGCGCCGTATGCTCCGCCGCGACCAGCCGCGGAAACACCTGCAAGCCGCCCCGGACGATCTTGTAGTCGTGGAAGCCACCGCGAAATTCCTTGCCACGGTACTTGCTGACCACGAGCCGCCGCCGCGCCGCGCCGTAGTCGGGGTTCAGTTGCTCCAGCCGGATGACTGCATGGGCGATGCTCTGCACCTGCAGATCCTGCTCCGTCGCGGTGAGGTCGTCCAGCAGCAGCACGGTGCACTGGCGGCCGGTGAAGAATTGCTTGAGCGCGAGGATCTGGCGTCGGTAACGCAACGAGCCGCCCGCCAGCAGGCGCAGTTCCGACAGCGAGTCGAACACCACCCTCGTGGGCTTGATGACATCGACGTCGGCGAGGATGCGCAGCGTGGTCTCGCTCAGCTCGACTTCCGAAGGGTGGAACATCGTGTGCTGCTCGTCCGGCTCGAGCGCGTCCTGCGCCGGCAGCATCTCGCGCACCTCGATGCCCCCCATGTCCCAGCCATGCGAGCGCGCGACGCCGTCGAGCTCGGCCTGGCTCTCCGACAGCGTCACGTACAGCACCGGCTCGCCGCGCGCGGCGCCCTCGCGCAGGAACTGGATCGCCACGGTGGTCTTGCCCGCGCCGGGCGCGCCCTCCAGGAGATAGAGCCTGTGCGGCGTCAGGCCGCCGCCCAGGATGTCGTCCAGTCCGGGCACGCCCATCCTCAACAGCATGTGCGCCTCCACGTCGCCGCCCTCCAGGAAAACGTCGGTTCTCATTTCTTCCTCCATCACGCAGTGCGGCTTATCCCTTGCCTTCCACGATGGCACCTTCCGCGACATAGCGCTGGTACTCGGCGATGGGCAGCGCCGTAGTCTGTACCGCGCCTTCGTCGCCCCAGCTCAGCACTGCGCTGTCGAAAGACAGCTGCACCTCGATGGGCCCCGGCGGGATGACGATCGACGGCCCGTCGCCGGCGCGATATTCGACTTTTCCGACAACCTGGGCATTGGCGGGCATGGGCACCTCTTGAAACGCAAACAACGCTCCCGAGCATAGGAGGGAAGGCGAGCGACACGGTCGGTCTGGTGCCCATCCGGCTGTAGGCTCCAGCCGTGTCGGGTGAAGAGTCCCGGCCCGGGACCCGGCTCAGCGAGGGTAGCTGGCAAACACGGTGTCGCGGGCGTTGCGCCCGATGAGGATGACCTGATACGGCTCCTTGTGGTCGCCGTATTCCATGCCGGGCGAGCCGACCGGCATGCCGGGGACGGCCAACCCCACCGCGTCCGGCTTCAACGCCAGCAGGCGCTTGACCTCCGCCGCAGGCACGTGGCCTTCCAGGGCATAGCCCTCCACGACGCCCGTATGGCAACCGGCCAGGCGATCCGGCACGCCCAGGCGCTTGCGCAGAGGCCCGGTGTCATCGGTTTCGGTCACCGCGACCGAGAAGCCGGCCGCCTTGAGGTGGTCTGCCCATGCGGTGCAGCAGCCGCAACTGGGGTTCTTGTAGACCTGAACCTGCGTCGCGGCGCGAGCCGTCAGGGACTGGGCCAGCGGCGCCGCTGCCAGCAAGCCGAGGAGAGAGCGTCGTTTCATGGCACGTCCGGCGCGGATCGCGGAGCTATTGAAGGAGCGGTTCGAGCCCGGGCGCTTGGTCGATCTCGGCAGGCTTGTAGAGCTTGTGCTGTGCCGCGGGGCCGATGGCGTCCGTGACCACCGCAAGCCGCCACGGATCGCCCCGCTTGGCGCACGCGCGCTCGTCGCCCGTGAGCTGGAAGCCGGTGATTCCGGGTGCGGTGCCTTTCACCGCGAGCTTGAGCAAGGTGTTTCCCTTCTTGTCCGACACCTCGATGTCGTAGCCGAGCTTCTGGCTGGAGACGTCCTCCGCCTTGTAGCCGTAGCCTGCGAAGTGGCGCGTCAGGTAGTCCATCGCGGCGGCCTGCACTTCCTCCCGCGACGCCTGGCCGGAGGGAGCCACTTGGGCCGCAGCGGGAATACTGCCTCGCGCTCGCGCGGCTTCGATCTCTTCGTCCGTCGGCAGCCAGCCGCGGGCGCCGCGAACCAGGACCGCCATCTTCAGATCGGCATCCCACACGGCCACGTGCCATTCCTCGTCGTCGGGCACCCGCGTCGACACCCTGGCGGCCCTGTCGGTCTCCATGTCGGCGATGGCGACGCGGTTTGTCTGAAGCACCGCCCTTACGCCCTGGCCTGCGTCCAGCGCACGCTTGAGCAGTTGGAGACGATCCTTGGCGCGCTGGACTTGCAGTGCGCTGCGGTCGCCGCCGCCGATGCGGTGATGTGTATCCAGCGATTCGAGATAGAACCAGCGCCCGCCGGCGCCGATGCTGACGAACTCCGCCCAGATGGTGGCGATGATGTTGTCACCGGTGGCCAGCCAGGCCTGCTCGGACGCTTTTTCTCGGGCATCGAAGACACCCATCTTGGAAATGATCTCGACCGGGGTGCGCTTCTCGCCTCGCAGGCGCTTTTCATTGATGACCGCAAGGACTGCGGGGACGACTTCTTTGTCCATTCGGAAAGATTCTGGGGGTGAGTTGGGATCGCTTCGAGTATGCCGCGAAGCGAACGGCGCCCTCCGGGGCAATCGCAACAATCTTCTTCGTGAACCGGTGGCGCTGCGCGGTCCAGCGGAGCCTCCGTCGACCCTCCCCCTCAGTAGGCCGATGCGCCCGCAGCGCTCATGGCGCTCTCGGTGCCCAGCCCGAATTCACCTGCCAGCCTGCGCGCACCCTGCGCAAGCAACGTGACGTCGATGCCGACTGCCACGAAGGTGGCGCCGAGCGCGAGGTACTTGCGGGCCTGAGCGACGTCTGCCGTCAGGGTGCCCGCCGCCTTGCCGCTCGCCACGATGGTTCGGATGGCCTTGTCGATCGCGGCCTGGACTTCAGGGTGACCCGGCGCGCCGCGGTGGCCCATCGATGCGGCGAGGTCTGCCGGTCCGATGAAGACGCCGTGCACGCCGTCCACGGCGCAGATCGCTTCGAGGTTGCCCAGCGCTGTCGAGGTCTCGGCCTGCACCAGCAGGCAGACCTCGTCATTGGCGGCGCCCAGGTAGTCGCGCCGCGCGCCCCAGCGCGAGGCCCGGGCCACGGCAGCGCCGACGCCGCGCACGCCCTCCGGCGGATAGCGGGTGGCCGCCACCAATGCCCTCGCCTGTTCAGCCGTGTCGACCATGGGCACCAGCAGGTTCTGCGCGCCGATGTCGAGCAACTGCTTGATCAGCGCGGTGTCCCCGGTCACGGCCCGCACCACGGGCTGGCCGGGATAGGCAGCCACCGCCTGCAACTGCGCCAGCGTGCTGCGAACGTCGTTGGGTGCATGCTCGCCGTCGATCAGCAGCCACTGGAAGCCGGCTGTCGCGCAGACTTCCGCGCTGTAGGGCTGGGCCATGGACAGCCAGAGGCCGATCTGCGGCTGCCGGGCAGCCAGTGCGTGCTTGAAGGGATTGTTCATCGTGTGGCCCGGGTTCAATCCAATCCGCCCTGGCACACATACTTGGTGTGCAGGTAATCGTCCAGGCCGTGGACCGAGCCCTCGCGGCCATAGCCCGACTCTTTCACGCCGCCGAAGGGAGCGGCCTCGGCCGCCAGCGCGCCCTCGTTGATGCCGACGATGCCCGACTCCAGCGCATCGGCGACGCGCCAGATGCGACGCACGTCCTGCGAGTAGAAGTAGGCGGCCAGCCCGAAGGGCGTGTCGTTCGCCTGCGTGATCACATCGTCCTCGGAATCGAAGCGCGTGATCGGCGCCACGGGTCCGAAGGTCTCCTCGCAGGCGCAGGCCATCGTCGCGTCGGCGTTCACGAGCACGGTGGGTGCGAAGTAGTTGGGCCCCAGCGCGGCGAGGCGCTTGCCGCCGGTGACGACGCGCGCGCCACGCTCGACCGCATCGCGCACGTGGCGCTCGATCTTCTCGACCGCGCGGGCATTGATCATCGGCCCGATCTGCGAGGCCGGATCGGTGGCGGGCCCCACCTTCAGCCGCGCGACGCGCGTGCCGAGCTTTTCGGCGAAGAGGTCGTGCACGCTCGTGTGGACGAACACGCGGTTGGGGCACACGCAAGTCTGTCCGCCGTTTCGGAACTTGGCGGCCATCAGCCCTTCGACCGCGGCGTCGAGATCGGCATCCTCGAACACGATGAAAGGCGCATTGCCGCCCAGCTCCAGCGAGAGCTTCTTGAGCGTGTCCGCCGAACGCCGAGCCAGGTGCTTGCCCACCGGCGTGGAGCCGGTGAAGGTGATCTTGCGCACGCGCGGGTCGTCGAGCCAGACGTCCACCACCTCGGGCGTGCGTTCGCGCGAGGCGGTGACGATGTTCAGCACGCCGGGCGGAACACCGGCCTGCTCGGCCAGCGCGACCAGGGCCAGCGAGGTCAGCGGCGTGTCCTCGGCCGGCTTGCAGACCACCGTGCAGCCCGCCGCCAGGGCGGGCGCGATCTTGCGCGCGATCATCGCCGCCGGAAAGTTCCACGGGGTGATCGCGGCGACCACGCCCACCGGCTCTTTCAGCGCGAACATCCGGCGCCCCGGCACGGGCGCAGGAATGAGGTCGCCGTTGGCGCGCGTTGCCTCCTCGGCGAACCACTCGATGTAGCTGGCTGCATAGGCGATCTCGCCCTTCCCTTCCGCCAGCGGCTTGCCTTGCTCGCGCGAGACCAGCTTGCCCAGGTCGTCCTGGTGGGTCATCACGAGGTCGTTCCAGCGCTTGATGATCTGCGCGCGCTGCTTGGCGGGCACCTTGCGCCAGTCGGCGAACGCGACGTGCGCGGCATCGACCGCGGCGCGCGCCTCGTCGGCACCGCTGTCGGGTACCCGCGCGATCAGGCCTCCCGTGGCGGGGTCGGTCACGTCCAGGGTGCGGCCGGTCGCGGCGCGCCATTCGCCGGCAATGAAGTTGGCACTGCGCAGCAGGCCGGGCTGGGATAGGGTAAGAGGCATGGCTTCGGAAGTAAGGAGGGGTTGAGCTCAGCTCACGATACCCATGTGCCATGGCACGAACTCGTGATCGCCGAGGCCCAGCAGTTCGCTCTTGGTCGGCTCGCCCGATGCCGCGCGCAGGATGTGCTGGAAGATGCGCTCGCCCATCTGCTGCACGTCGAGTTCGCCGTCCAGGATCAGGCCGCAGTTGATGTCCATGTCGTCTTCCAGACGGGTGAACATCGCCGTGTTGCTGGCGAGCTTGATGGTGGGCGATGGCTTGGAGCCGAACATCGAGCCCCGTCCGGTCGTGAAGCAGATGAGGTTCGCGCCGCTGGCGATCTGGCCGGTCGAGGCCACCGGGTCGTAGCCGGGAGAGTCCATGAAGACGAAGCCGGCCTTGTCGATCGGCTCCGCATATTCGTACACCGCCTGCAGCGGCGTGGTGCCGCCCTTCATCGCCGATCCGAGCGACTTCTCGAAGATGTTCGCCAGCCCGCCGGCCTGGTTGCCCGGGCCCACGACACCATTGAACTGGCCGTTGTGGCCGCGCGTGTATTCCTCCCACCAGGCGAGCCGGTCGAGCAGCTTCTGCCCCACCGCCGGGCTCACGGCGCGGCGCGTCAGCATGAACTCCACGCCGTGGATCTCGGGCGTCTCCGACAGGATCGCCGTGCCACCGTGGCGCACCAGGATGTCCATCGCCGCGCCGAGCGCGGGATTGGCGGTGATGCCGGAAAAGCCGTCGGAGCCGCCGCATTCCAGTCCGATCTTCAGGTGCGCGGCGCTGACCGGCTGTCGCTTCACGTCGTTGGCCGCGGGCAGCATCGCCTCGATGGCCCTGATGCCTTCGGCGATGGTGGCACGGGTGCCGCCGGTGTCCTGCATCACGAAGGTCCGCACGTTCGGGCCGGGCACGAGGCCCTGGGACTCGACGAGATCGGCCACCTGGTTGCGTTCGCAGCCGAGGCCGACGATCAGCACCGCGGCCAGGTTCGGATGGCGCGCATAGCCGGCAATGGTCCGGCGCAGCACGTCGAAATGCTCGCTGGGCGACGACATGCCGCAACCACTGCTCTGGGCGAAGGCCACGACGCCGTCGACGTTCGGGTACGGCGCCAGCCGCTCGGGCGTGAAGTGGGCGGCGATCTGCTTGATCACCGTGGCCGAGCAGTTCACCGACGAGATCAGGCCGATGAAGTTGCGCGTGGCGACGCTGCCGTCGGGGCGCACGATGCCCATGAAGGTGGCGCGCTCGGCCTCGGGCACGTAGTCGACCGGGCGCACGTCCTCGCAGAACCCCGGGTCGCGATCGAAATCGACCAGTTCGAGGTTGTGCGTGTGCACGTGCTCGCCGGCCTCGATGTCGCGCATCGCCGCACCGATCACGGTGTCGTACTTGCGCACCTTCTCGCCGGCGGCAATGCGGCATGCCGCGATCTTGTGGCCTGCGGGCACCTGCGCACGCATGCGCAGGCCGAACTCCGGCAAGGCCTGGCCCAGCGCGATCGGCGCACGGGCGACCAGCACGTTGTCGTTGTCGTGCAGCCGGATCAGCGGCGAGACGCCGGCGACGGAAGGGATGGCAACTGCGCTCATTCGGATCTCCTGGCGCTGGGCCTCAGTTCTTGCTCATCAGTTCCTTGAGCTTGAGCCTCTCGATGAGGTCCTTCTCCTTGGCCACGCTGGCGCTCACGTATTTCTCGTAGTCCGGCGCGTCCAGGTACATCAGCGGCGCATCGATCCGGGCGCAGGCGGCGGTGAACTCGGGGCTGGCCGCCGCGACCTTGAAGGCGGCGCGCAGCCGGGCCGTGACGTCCGCAGGCAGGCCCTTCGGCGCACCGATGCCGTTGGGCGCATCGACCACGACGTTGTAGCCGGACTCGCGCAGCGTCGGGGTGTCCTTGAACTCCGCCGTGCGCTGCTCGCCCCACGTGGCCAGCAGCCGCAGCTTGCCCGATTTGACGTGCGGCGCCCACGAGCTGGAATCCGCCAGCACGTCGACGTGGCCGCCCATCAGCGCCTGCAGCGCTTCCGAGCCACCCTTGAAGGGAATCGCATTGAACTTCACGCCCGCGGCGATGGCGAACTCCTCCATGCCGACATGGGTCGCGCCGCCCAGGCCTGCGGTGCCGTAGGTGATCTTGTCGGGCTGGGCCTTGGCATCGGCCACCAGTTCCTTCAGCGTCCTCCACGGCGCCTCGGCGCGCACCGCGATGCCGAAGGTCTGGCCCGAAACGCGCGCGATGTAGCTCAGGTCCTTGAGCGGATCGACCTGCACCATGCCGAGTTGGGAGAAGCGCGTGACCGAGATGGGGATCTGGCCGATCGTGTAGCCGTCCGGCCTGGCGCTCGCGAGCGCCTTGAGGCCGATCATCCCGGAGGCCCCGGCCTTGTTGTCCACCACGACCGACTGCCCCAGTTCCTTGGCGGCCGCGGCGCACAGCGCTCGCATCGTCACGTCCGCCGTGCCGCCGGCGGGCCAGGGGCAGATGAAGGTGATGGGACGATCGGGGTAGCCGGCCGCGAAGGCGTGTGTCGTCGCCAATGGGAGGATGGCCGCGCCGAGGCTGCCCAGCATGAACTGGCGACGATTGGATCGCATGGGGTCTTGTCTCCTTATATCTTTCAAATAATTCAAACTTCAGTGGTCGATGAGCAGGCAAGCGCGTCGATCAGTGAACGGGTTGACTCGCCACCGCGTAGCCTGGGTCTCCTGCGAGCCCGAGCTCGAACTTCAGCACAGGGCGCGCGGTGGTGGTCTCTTTGTTCTGCTGCATCCCGAATGGTTGAACGAACACATTTCGTATTCATAAGGCTGGGAGCCGGAGAACCGCTATGAGTGAACCTGTCTACGTGGGCATCGATGTCGCCAAGGCCAGCTTCGAGGTGGCTGTTAGCGGCGAGGCGCAAACCTTGAGTCTGGGCAATGACGAGGCGGGCCACGCTGAGCTGTGCCAGGTGCTGGTGCCGCTGGCGCCGCGCCTGATCCTGCTGGAGGCCACGGGCGGCCATGAGCGGCTCCTGGCGCTCGCGCTGGCTGCGGCGGGCCTGCGTGTGTCGGTCATCAACCCGCGCCAGGCACGCGACTTTGCGCGCTGCATGGGCAAGTTGGCCAAGACCGATCGCATCGACGCGCAGGTGTTGCGTGGCTTCGCTGCTTTGCTGGACGCGCAGGGTCACGAGCCGCGTGCACTGCTCGATGAGCAGCAGCGCGAACTTACCGCGCTGGTAACGCGTCGACGCCAATTGGTCGCCATGCTGGTGGCCGAGCGCCAGCGCCTCGCGCTGGCCCACCCGAAGGCCAAGGCCAGCATCCTGGCGATCATGGATGCGATCGCCGCCCAGCTCCACGACGTGGACGGGCAACTGCGCGAACATGTACAGGCTCACCACGCCGACCTGGCCAAACTGCTGACCTCCGTCAAAGGCGTTGGCCCCACGACCGCCAGCACGCTGCTGGCGCAACTGCCCGAACTCGGCCACCTCAACCGCAAGCAGATCACCTCGCTGGTAGGCCTGGCGCCAATGAACCGAGACTCGGGCACTCTGCGCGGCCAGCGCCATATCTTCGGCGGGCGCGCCGATGTGCGTCGCGTGCTCTACGTCGCTGCGCTCGTCGGCACGCGCTTCAATCCGGTGCTCAAAGCCTTCTACGCAAAGCTGCTGGCCGCCGGCAAACCCAAGAAGGTCGCCCTCGTGGCCTGTATGCACAAGCTGCTGATCATCCTGAACGCCATCGCTCGCACCAAGTCGCCTTGGAGCCACGAGATTGCGGGCATTGCTTGAGTTAGTCATTCAAGATGGTTGCTGATTTCTTCGTGGAAGCCCGATTGTTCAAGTGTTCAACATGACAATCCAATGAGAATTGGGACTCTCTTCTTTCCGTTTGGGTTATGAACCATGCCTGACATCGATCGCGTGCTCCGGTCCAACCTCAAGCTGCGGCATCTGCAGTTGCTGGTGGCGCTCGACGAGTTCCGCCATCTGGGCCGCGCCGCCGAATTCCTCTCGGTCACCCAGCCGGCCGTCTCGAAGACGCTGGTGGAGATCGAGCGCATGTTCGACCTCCCTCTGTTCATGCGCTCGACGCGCGGCACCGAGCCCACCGCATACGGCACGGCGGTGGTGCGTTTCGCGCGATCGGTGCTGGCCGACTACGGCCGCACGCGCGACGAAATCGCCGCCGTGGCGAGCGGCGCGGCGGGCCGGACGAGCGTCGGTGCCATGGTCGTCGCCACGCCTTCGCTCCTGATGCGGGCCGTCGCATTGCTGAAGGAGCGCTCGAAACAGACCACCGTCATGATCGAGGAAGGCGACCTGACGCGCCTGCTGCCGCGCCTGCGCGTCGGCGAGCTGGACCTCTTCGTCGGGCGCCTCGAACCCGGATACGCGGCGCCGGACCTGAGCACCGAAGCCCTGTATGCCGAGCCCATGTGCGTGGTGGTTCGACCCGACCATGAACTGGCCTCCGCCGCCAGGCCGAGCTGGCGCCAGCTCGGCCAGCTGCCCTGGGTGATGCCGCCGCCCTGGGCGTCGTCACGCATGAAACTGGAACAGATGTTCTACAAGCACCGGCTGCTGCCGCCGGTGGATATCGTAGAGACGGCCTCGTTCCTGGTCACGCTGAGCTGCATCCGCGAGCGCTCGGCCGTCGGTTTCCTGGCGCTCGGCGTCGCCCGGCATTTCGAGCGCGAGGGGCTCGTCAAGGCGCTCAGGCTGCCGGTGCCGATCGAGCTGCCGCCGGTGGGGATGATCACGATGCAGGGGCGCAAGCCGACGCCGGCGACCGAGCAATTGATGCAGTGCCTGCGCACGGGCGCCGCCGAGCGGCCCCGACGCTGACGCAGGACCCGCTTCGCCCGGTCACCGACCGATGACGCGCAGCCCCACCAGCAGCACCACGGCACCAGCCAGCAGCACGGTGGTGTACTGCCAGAAGAGCACGGGATGCCGTTCGATCAGCGGCGGCAGCCTCGGCCGCATGAACTCGTGGCCCGGCGCCCGAAGGTCATGCACGAACTCGGACACCGCCTCCTGCCGCTTGGCCGGGTCCGGGTGCAGCGCCTTCTGCAGTACGGCGTCGACCCACTCGGGCAGATCGGGCCGATAGTGGCGCGCCGGCACATAACGCAGCCGGTTCGCGTCCGCGCTGGACCGGACCCGCGACACATGAAGGCCGTAGGGCAACTGCTTCGTGAGCATCTGGTAAGCCATGACCGCCAGCGAGAACAGGTCGGAACGTGCACTGCCGCCCTGGCCGGCGAAGTACTCCGGCGCCGTGTACTGCAGGGTGCCTTCGATGGCGAGTGCGCGGTTGCCTCGCGCGCTGTCGGCCAGCCCTGCCACGTGGGTCGATGCCAGATCGATGATCTTGACGGTGTCCGTGCGGTCGATCATCACGTTCTCGGGGCGGATGTCCTGGTGCAGCATCTCCTTGCCGTGCAGGGCGTGCAGGCCCTTCGCCAGCTGCTCGACGATGCCGCGCACGCTGTCCAGCGCAGGCGCGGGGTGGTCGATCATCCATTGCGCCAGCGTCTGTCCATCGACGTATTCCATGGCGACATAGAGGTGCCCGCGCGTCCGGTCGATCGGGCTCGCCTTGAGCACATGGATGCTGTCGACGCGCCGCGCCACCCATTCTTCAAGGACGAAGCGGTCCAGATAGTCGGGGTCGTCGCGCAGGTCGACCGAAGGCAGCTTCAACACCACCTGCTGCCCGCTCGCCTCGTCGATGGCCAGGTGCACATGGCTGCGCGAGCTGACTTGCAGATCGCGCACGACCGTGAAGCCCTCGAACCTGGCCCGCGGCGCCAGCGGGGGCGCGATCGCCAGGGCCTCGCGCTGCAACTGCAACTGCGCCGCATCCGCCGGCGGGAGCTGATCGATGCGCAGGAGTTGCACGGTGCTGTCGTCGTCGCTGCCCTTCGCATGTGCCGCAGCGGCAAGCAAGCGGGCGGCCTCGTCGAAGTCGTCGCCACACCGGGCGATCGCTTCGTGGACGGCTTCGGCGTCGAGGTACGCGTAGGCGCCGTCGGTGGCCAGCAGGTAGACCTCGCCGACCTCTGCCTCCCAGCAGCGATAGTCGATCTCCACGTGGGGGCCCGCGCCAAGTGCGCGGCCCAGGTACGACTCGACCGATGAGAGATGGATGCGGTGGTCTTCCGTGAGTTGTTCCAGCGCGTTGGGATGCAGGCGGAGGACCCGCGCGTCTCCGACATGCAGCAGATGCACGTCCCGGCCCTTGAGAATCAGCGCGCTGAAGGTGCACACATAGCCGCTGTCCTTGTCGAAGCGCGCGTCGCTGCGCATCGTCTGGGCATGCAGCCACGAGTTGGTGGCGCCGAGCACCCGCTGGGCCGAGCGTCGCACCGACCAGGCATCGGAAGTCGCGTAGTAGTCGTCGAGAAAGCCGCGCACCGCCGCGGCGCTCGCCACCTGGCTCACGCGGCTGGAGCCGATCCCGTCGGCGAGCGCGACCGCGATGCCCTTGGCGCTGCGCAGCGCGCCCTCCGGCAGCATCGCACCGTGGAAGTCCTGGTTCACACCATGTGGCCCGGCCAGCGAATGCTGGCCGAGCGTCACGCGCAACGCCTTCTGCAAGCTGCCGCTCAGCTCAGGGCGCGCTTGGGCGCCGTCTTGTAATGGGTCGAGTACAGCGTCAGGCCGACGAAGGTCAGGCCGCCGACCAGGTTGCCCAGCACCGTCGGGATCTCGTTCCAGATGAGGTAGTCCATCAAGGTGAACTTGCCGCCCAGCAGCAGGCCGGTGGGGAACAGGAACATGTTGACGATCGAATGCTCGAAGCCCATGTAGAAGAAGATCATCACGGGCATCCACATGCCGATCGCCTTGCCGGACACCGTGGTCGACATCATCGCGGCGACCACGCCGGTGGACACCATCCAGTTGCACATCACGCCGCGGATGAACAGCGTCAGCATGCCGGCCGCGCCGTGAGCGGCATAGCCCAGCGTGCGGCCTTCGCCGATATGGCCCAGCTTCTCGCCGATGGCATTGGGCGCTTCGCTGAAGCCGAAGGTGAAGATGACCGCCATGAACACCGCCACCGTCAGGGCGCCCGCGAAGTTGCCGACGAACACCAGCCCCCAGTTGCGAAAGCAGCCGCGCCAGGTGGCGCCGGGGCGCTTGTCCAGCACGGCCAGCGGCACCAGCGTGAAGACACCGGTCAGCAGGTCGAAGCCCATCAGGTACAGCATGATGAAGCCGACCGGGAAGAGCATGGCGCCGACCAGCGCGTTGCCCGTGTTGACGCTGACGCTGACCGCGAAGGCCGCCGCCAGCGCCAGGATGGCACCGGCCATGTAGGAGCGGATCAGCGTGTCGCGGGTGGACATCAGGAGCTTGGATTCGCCGGCGTCGACCATCTTGGTGACGAACTCGGCAGGTGCCAGATAGGCCATGGGAATTCCTTGGGAACTTGAAGAAGTAGTGATTGGTTGGGTTGGAGGCTTGGCGATGGGATCAGGCAAGCGCGACGAGCACGCGGCCCTCCTGCACGCGCACGGCATGCGCCCGCACCGAGTGCTCGGGCGCTTCCAGGCATTCGCCGTTGCGCAGGTCGAAGTGGTTCTTGTAGAGCGGCGAGGCAACGACGATGCGGTCGCCCAGGCTGCCGACCAGTCCGCGAGAGAGCACACTGGCCCCCGCCTTGGGGTCGACGTTGTCGATGGCGTAGAGGTCCTGCTCTTGGCCGACGCGGAAGATCGCGACATGCACGCCATCGACGAGGGCGCACACGCCGGTGTTGGGCAGGATGTCGCTGGCGGCGCACACGGCGGTCCAGCTCGAAGCTTCTGTGGTCATGTGGAATGTCCTCCGGGTTTCAGACGCTGGCGACGTCGGTGTCGGCTTCGGCGCGTTCTTCCGCACGCGCGGGGCGGCGCTGGCCGCGCTCCTCCACGAACACGATGTGCTCGTCCGGCTTCTCGCTGTTGACGAAGGAGCGGAATCGCTGCCGCGTGACGGGGTCGTTCACGGCGGTCTTCCACTCGCACTGGTAGGTGTCGACCACGTGCTGCATCTGGGCTTCGAGCTCCGCGCCGAGGCCGAGGGTGTCCTGGACGAGCACGCCCTTCAGGTAGTCCAGGCCGCCCTCCAGGCTCTCGCGCCAGGTGCTGGTGCGCTGCAGGCGGTCCGCCGTGCGCACATAGAACATCAGGAAGCGGTCGATCAGCCGGATCAGGCCTGACTTGTCGAGGTCCGTGGCGATCAGCTCGGCGTGGCGCGGCTTCATGCCGCCGTTGCCGCACACGTAGAGGTTCCAGCCCTTGTCCGTGGCGATGATGCCCACGTCCTTGCCCTGCGCCTCGGCACATTCGCGGGTGCAGCCCGAGACGCCGAACTTGATCTTGTGCGGTGCGCGCAAACCCTTGTAGCGGTTCTCCAGTTCGACGGCGAGGCCCACGCTGTCGTCCACGCCGTAGCGGCACCAGGTCGACCCCACGCAGCTCTTCACGGTGCGCAGCGACTTGCCGTAGGCGTGGCCGGATTCGAAGCCGGCGGCGATCAGCTCCTCCCAGATCGACGGCAGTTGCTCCACCCGTGCTCCGAAGAGGTCCACGCGCTGGCCGCCTGTGATCTTGGTGTAGAGGCCGTACTTCTTCGCCACCTGTCCCACGGCGATCAGCCCCTCGGGCGTGACCTCGCCTCCGGGCATGCGCGGCACCACCGAGTAGCTGCCGTCCTTCTGGATGTTGCCGAGGAAGTAGTCGTTGCTGTCCTGCAGGCCGGCCAGATTCTTCTTGAGGACGAATTCATTCCAGCACGAGGCAAAGATGCTCGCGGCCGTGGGCTTGCAGATGTCGCAGCCCAGGCCCTTGCCGTGCTTCGCCAGCAGGTCGTCGAAGCTGCGGATCTCGCCGACCCGCACCAGGTGGTACAGCTCCTGGCGCGAGTAGGGGAAGTGTTCGCAGAGATGGTTGTCGACCGCCAGCCCGCGCTTGGCCATCTCCGCCTTCATGACCTGTCCGACCAGCGGAACGCATCCGCCGCAGGTGGCGCCGGCCTTGGTGCAGGCCTTCAGTTCGGCGACGGTGCAAGCGCCCTCGCCGACCGCGGCGCAGATCTGACCCTTCGTGACGCTGTTGCACGAACAGATCTGGGCGCTGTCGGGCAGCGAGTCCACGCCAAGGCCGGGCCTGGCCTTGCCGTCGCTCGACGGCAGGATCAGGAATTCCGGATCGGCCGGCAGCGTGATGCCGTTGAGGGCCATCTGCAGCAAGGTGCCGTATTCAGCCGCGTCGCCAACGAGAACAGCGCCGAGCAGTTGCTTGCCGTCCTCGCTGACGACGATCTTCTTGTAGATCTGCTTGTGCTCGTTGATGTACTGGTAGGAGCGCGACCTCGGCGTCTTGCCGTGCGCGTCGCCGATGCTCGCCACGTCCACGCCCATGAGCTTCAGCTTCGTGCTCATGTCGGCGCCGGTGAAGGCCGCGTCGTCCTGCCCGGCAATGTGCTTCGCGGCCACGCGGGCCATGTCGTAGCCCGGTGCGACCAGGCCGAAGGTCTGCTCGTTCCACGAGGCGCATTCGCCGATCGCGTAGACGTCGCGGTCGCTGGTGCGGCAATGGCTGTCCACCGCCACGCCGCCGCGCGGGCCGACCGCCAGCACGCATTGGCGCGCCAGCTCGTCGCGGGGGCGGATGCCGGCGGAGAACACGATCATGTCGGTCTCCAGGTGCGTGCCGTCGGCGAAGACCATGCGGTGCCGGCCCGTCGCGCCGTCTGTGATCTCCAGCGTGTTGCGGCCGGTGTGCACGTGCACGCCCAGGGCCTCGATGCTGTTGCGCAGTGCGCGCCCGCCGCCCTCGTCCACCTGCACGGCCATCAGCCGCGGCGCGAACTCCACGACGTGCGTCTCCAGGCCCATGTCGCGCAGCGCCTTGGCGCATTCCAGGCCCAGCAGGCCGCCGCCGACGACCACGCCCGTCCTGGAGCGGGCGCCGCAGGCCTTCATCGCTTCGAGGTCCTCGATGGTGCGGTAGACAAAGCAGTCCGGCCGGTCGCGGCCCGGCACTGCCGGCACGAAGGGGAAGGATCCGGTGGCCAGCACGAGCTTGTCGTAGTGCACCACTTCGCCATCGGCGGTGGTGATGGTGTTGTCGCGCCGCTCGATGGCGACCGCCCGGGCGGCCAGTCTCAGCGTGTAGCCGGTGCGCTCGAAGAAGCCCGGCTCGACGAGCGACAGGTCTTCGGCGGTCTTGCCGGAAAAGAATTCGGACAGATGCACACGGTCGTAGGCGGGGCGAGGCTCCTCGCACAGCACCGTGACCTCCGCATCCGCGACGCCCAGCTCGTGGAGTTGTTCGAGGAACTTGTGGCCCACCATGCCGTGGCCAATCACTGCAATCTTCATTTCGGGTCCTGCACCCACCCGGTCTCATGACGGGAGGACAGGCCACCGGACAGGCTGCCAGTCAGCCTGTTGCAGTGAAGCCCCCGCGTGGAACGGATGCGAATCGGGTTGGAACAGCGAACCGGCAGCGTCGTTGCCTTCGGTTCGCTCGAATCCCGCCGTCATTAGCGGAGGCACCACCCCGCGGCATCAGCGCCAGGGGGCAGTGACGGAGATAGTGCAATCTCCGTGCCATGCAGATCCGGGGTCTCCTGGCCCGGTTCGGCACCGAAATCAGTCCCGATCCGGCTGCCGGGAAGATGGGCGTGCGCCGTTCTGGCGCATCGGTCTCCGCTTTGGTGCGGCGCATCAACGCCCGGGCGGCTTACTCGGGCTGGATGTCGGCAGCCTTCGCCACGCCCTTCCAGCGCTCGATCTCCGTTGCGATGAACCTGGCGAACTCATCCGGCTTCATCGGCGCCGGCTCCGCGCCTTCCTTGATGAAGAAGGCCTTCATCTCGCTCGACTGGATGTTCTTGTTGATCTCCGCATTGAGCTTGTCCACCACGGCCTGCGGCGTTCCGGCCGGTGCCAGCACGCCCCACCAGAGGTCGAGCGCGCTGCCCTTGTAGCCCGCCTCCTCCAGCGACACGAGTTCCGGCGCAACCGGCGAACGCCTGGCCGTCGTCACGGCCAGCGCACGCGCCTTGCCGCCTCGCACCTGCGTGAGGATCGAGGGCGCGCTCGCCACCAGAACGTCGATCTGCCCGCCGAGCAGGTCGGTGGTCGCCGGGCCCATGCCCTTGTAGGGGACATGGGTCATCTTGATGCCTGCAGCGCCCGCGAACAACTCGGTCGCGAAATGGTTGATGCTGCCCGCGCCCGAGGTGCCGTAGTTCAGCTTGCCGGGGCTGGCCTTGGCTGCGGCGACCAGGTCCTGGATGGTCTTGTAGGGCGAGTCCTTGTTCACGGTGACCAGCAGCGGCCCCTTGGCCAGCATGGCGACCGGCTTGAAGTCCTTGATGGCGTCGTAGTTCAGGTTGGTGCGAATCGCGGCGCCTGTGGTGAAGGTGGACGACAGCACCACCAGCGTGTAGCCGTCGGCCGGGGCGCGCGCCACCGTGGCGTTCGCAATGACGCCCCCGCCGGCCGGCTTGTTGTCGATCACGACCGGCTGGCCGAACGCATCCGACAGGCGCTTGCCGATGGCGCGCGCGAACACGTCGTTCGAGCCGCCCGCCGCGCTGCCCACGACGATCGTGATCGGCTTGGCGGGGAAGGCATCCCCCTGTGCAAAGGCGGCGGGCTGCAGCGCGAAGGCGGCGACCGCCGCGATGGCGGAGATCGCGCCGCGGCGGGGAGTGAGCAAGGAACAGGGCATGGTTGTCTCCATAGAGGAATAGGGTCTCGCCGGCCATCCTAGGGACAACGGACGGCTTCTTCGACGACGTTTTGTTAATCGATTCCCAAGTTTTTCTTGTGCTCGACGCCCGCTGGCGGAGGCACACTGCGCTTCCACAGGAGAGCATCATGCGACTGCCCAGCGACGCCCGAGGCGTCTATCCCATCGCCCCCACGCCGTTCTTCGACGACGGCCGCATCGACACCGCATCCATCGACCGCCTGACGGATTTCTACCTGCAGTGCGGCGCGACGGGCATCACCGTGCTCGGCCAGCTCGGCGAGGCGCCCAAGCTGGAGCACCAGGAGAGCGTCGAAGTCGCCAGGCAGATGATCCGCCGCGCGCCCAACCTGCCGGTGGTCGTCGGCGTCTCGGCGCCCGGCTTCGCGGCCATGCGCGCGCTCACGCAAGAAGTGATGGAACACGGCGCGGCCGGCGTGATGATCGCGCCGCCGAACACCCTGCGCACCGACGACCAGATCGTCGGCTACTACAGGCAGGCGGCCGAAGCCATCGGCGCCGACGTGCCTTTCGTGCTGCAGGACTACCCCCTCACCTTCTCGGTGCAGATCACGCCGGGCGTGATCCGCCGCATCGTCTCCGAGATTCCGTCGTGCGCAATGCTGAAGCACGAGGACTGGCCGGGGCTCGAGAAGATCTCGGCGCTCCGGGCTTTCGAGAAGGAGGGCTCGATGCGGCGCCTGCCGATACTCTGCGGCAACAACGGCCTCTTCCTCGACTACGAGATGGAGCGCGGCGCGGATGGCGCCAACACCGGCTATGCCTTCCCCGACATGCTCTGCGACGTCGTGCGGCTCTCGGCCGCAGGCCAGCGCGAGGAGGCGCACGACCTCTTCGACGCCCACCTGCCGCTGCTGCGCTACGAGCAGCAGCCGGGTGTCGGGCTGGCCGTGCGCAAGTACGTGCTGCAGCGCCGGGGCCTGCTCAGCTCCGCGGCGCAGCGCAAGCCTGCGGCGGTGCTGACACCGGCCGCGCGTGCCGAGGTCGACCACTTGCTCGGCCGCCTGGCGCGCCACGATCCGCGGGCGAAGCTGGCATGAGAAGCAAGCTCTTCGTGCCAGGGTCGCGCCCCGAACTGTTCGCCAAAGCCGTGTCGAGTGACGCCGACGGCATCTGCCTGGATCTGGAAGACGCCGTGGTCGAGGCGCGCAAGGCCGAGGCGCGCGACGCGGTGCGCGGCTTTCTTCAAGCCGGCGGCGCCACGTATGGCAAGACCTGGATCGTCCGCGTGAACGGCCTTGACACAACGCACTTCGCCGCCGATGTCGCCGCCGTCGCACAGCGCGGCGTCCACGTGATCAACCTGCCCAAGCCCGAAAGCCCGGCCGACGTTCAGGCCGCCGCCGAGGCGCTGGCCCGCGCCGAGCGCGACAACGCCGTGCGCACGCCGATCGGCCTGCTGCTCAACATCGAGACGCCCAAAGCCTTGCGCGCGGCCGCCGCGCTCGCCGCCGCGCATCCGCGCGTGGTGGGCCTGCAGATGGGCCTGGGCGATCTCTTCGAGCCGCTGGGCATCGACCGGCGCGAGGCCTCCGCCGTACGGCAGGCCATGTTCGCGGTGCGTATGGCGGCGGGCGAAGCGGGCGTCTACGCCTACGACAGCGCCTTTGCCAACGTGCGCGACGTCGATGGATTCCGCGAGGAAGCCGCGCTCTCGCGCCGCATGGGCTTCCTGGGCAAGAGCTGCATCCATCCGAGCCAGGTGGCGCTTGCGAACGAGGCCTTCCGGCCGACCGATGCCGAGATCGCGCATTCGCTGAAAGTGGTGGAGGCGGCCGATGCGGCGACGGCCGGTGGCGTGGGCGCCTATGTGGTCGATGGCCGCATGATCGACGCCCCCTTCGAGGCACGCGCCCGCGCCATCGTGGCGAGCGCACGGCGACTGGGACTGGTGCCATGAACGAATCTGCAAGCCGGTCCACGCCGGCGGCCGGCCCCCTCTCCGGCCTGCGTGTGCTTGATCTCAGCGCCTACATCGCCGGCCCCTACGGCTGCTCGCTGCTGGCGGACCAGGGCGCCGAGGTCATCAAGGTCGAGCCGCCCGCGGGCGACAACCTGCGCAAGTACCCTTCCACGCTGGAGGCCGAGAGCCGCGCTTTCCTTGGCGTGAACCGCAGCAAGCTCGGCGTGGTGCTCGACCTCAAGCAGCCCGCCGACCTCGATGCCTTGCGTGCACTGGTGCGCGGGGCCGATGTGCTGGTCCACAACTTCAGGCCCAGCGTGCCCGCGCGGCTGGGCATCGACTACGAGACGCTGAAGGCGATCAATCCGCGGCTCATCTACTGCACCGTCACCGGCTACGGCGAGGCCGGTCCGCTGAAGGACAAGGCCGGCTACGACCAGGTGCTGCAGACCATGACCGGCATGTGCGCCATGCAGGCGCAACCGGGCCAGCCGCCGCAGATCCTCTATGGTTCGGTGGTCGACTACTACGCCGCGGCGCTCGTGGCGGCCGGTGTCGCGTCGGCGCTCTACGAGCGCGAGAAGAGCGGCGTCGGCCAGCAGGTCGGCGTCTCGCTGCTGCGCTCCGCGCTCGCGATGCAGTCGGCCCGCCTGGTCTGGGCCGAGGGCGAGCCGCGCGAGGTCGGGCGCGACATGCGCTCGGGCGGCATCACCGGCATCCACCCCACGCGCGAAGGCCATCTCTACATCTCGGCGAACACGCCGCATTTCTGGCGCGCTCTCTGCGAGAAGACGGGCCTGCAGTCGCTGCTGTCGGAGCGCTACGACACCGTGCGCAAACGCGCCCGCCACCACGAGGAGATCGTGCCCCTGCTGCATGCCGCGCTGGCCTCGCATAGCGCGCTCGAATGGGAGCGCATCTTCGGCGAGGAAGTGCCGTGCGCCGCGGCGCGCACGGTGGAGGACATGTTCGACTTCCCGCAGGCGGAGGCCGAGGACATGGTCGCGACCTTCGCGCATCCGACGCTGGGCAGCTACCGCGGCTTCACGCGTGCCGTCACCTTCGGCCGCACGCACGGCCCCGAGCCCTTTGCGGCGCCGACGCTGGGCCAGCACAACGGACGGCTCGGACTCGGCGACCCGGCCGCCGGCGCAAAGGGCCCGGACTGATGGACACGATCGATTGCGCCGTCATCGGCGCTGGCGTGGTGGGGCTCGCCATTGCCCGGTCGCTCTCGATGGCCGGCCGCGAGGTGGTCATCCTCGAAGCCGAGGGTGCCTTCGGCACGCAGACCAGCGCGCGCAACTCCGAGGTGATCCATGCCGGCATTTCGTACGCGCCGGGTTCGCTGAAGGGGCGCCTGTGCGTCGCCGGCAAGGCCGCGCTCTACGACTACTGCGCCGAACTCGGCATCGGCCACCGGCGCATCGGCAAGCTCATCGTCGCGACGCAGGAATCCGAGCTGCCCGAACTGAAGCGCTACATCGAACTGGGCGCAGCGCACGGCGTGACGGACCTGCGGCTGATCGACGCCGCCGGGGCTCACGCCATGGAGCCCGAAGTGCGCTGCGTCGGCGCCCTGCATTCGCCCTCCACCGGCATCGTCGACAGCCATGGCCTGATGCTGGGCTACCTCGGCGATGCCGAGCGGCATGGCGCGACGCTGGCGCTGCGCAGCGCGGTCGTGGCGGGCGAAGCCACCGCCGACGGCGTTGTGCTGCAGGTCGGTGCGCACACGCGGGTGCGCTGCAGGAACGTGATCAACGCCGCCGGCCTCGGCGCGCAGCGGGTCGCAGGCGCCATCGCGGGCATGCCCGCCGCGCTGATCCCGCCGCTGCATTTCGCCGTCGGCCACTACTTCACGCTGGGGCGCAAATCGCCCTTCAACCACCTCGTCTATCCGACCGGCCGCGAAGGCGCATTGCGCGCGCACGTCACGATCGATCTGGGCGGGCAATGCAAGTTCGGCCCCGACCTCGACTGGCGTGACGGCGTGGACTATCACTTCGACGACTCACGGGCGCCGACTTTCCGCGAGGCGATCCGCCGCTACTACCCCGGCCTGCGCGACGACGACCTGCAGCCCGGCTACACCGGCATCCGCCCTCGCCTCGCGGGGCCGGGATCGTCGATGCACAACACGGCGACCGACTTCGTGATCCAGGACGCGAGGCAGCACGGCATCGACGGGCTGGTCAACCTCTTCGGCATCGAGTCTCCAGGGCTGACTGCGTCGCTGGCGATCGGCGAGCACGTGAAGCAGATCGTCGAGCAACAGGCAGAAGCACCCCGATGACCCCGCACGAACCAGTCCCCCACTCCACAGGCAGCACACCGCCGGCGCTGGCCGTGCCTGCGCTGGCCTGCGACTCGCACATCCACGTCTACGACACGCGCTTCCCGTCCATCGGCGACCCGGGCCGCGTGCTCGCGCAGGCCACGGCGAACGATTACCGGCGCCTTCAGGCCCGGCTCGGCACGTCGCGCACGGTGGTGGTGACGCCGACCGTCTACGGCACCGACAACAGCGTCACGCTCGATGCGATCCGGCAGCTCGGTGCGGCCGGGGCGCGCGGCGTTGCCGTGCTGCATCCGGACGTGGACGATGCCACCCTGCGCACGCTGGAGAAAGGCGGCATTCGCGGCATCCGCTTCACGCTCTTCGACGCGGCAACCGCGGTCACGCGCTTCGACATGGTGGAGCCACTCGCCCGCCGCATCGAGCCCCTCGGCTGGCACGTGCAACTGCACTGGCGCGCGGACCAGATTGCAGCGCACGCCGACCTGCTCGACCGGATTCCCTGCACGATCGTGTTCGACCACCTGGCGCGGATGCCGCATCCCGAGGGACCGGCTCACCCGGCCTTCGCCGTGGTGCGCCGCCTGCTCGATCGCGGCCGAACCTGGGTCAAGCTGTCGGCGCCCTATCTCGACGACGTGGCGGGCGCGGAAGACAGCCGGGCCCACGTGGCCGAGGCTTTGCTCGCGCACGCGCCCGAGCGGCTCGTGTGGGGCAGCGACTGGCCGCATCCCACCGAGAAGACCGTGAAGCCGGACGACGCCGCCCTGCTCGACCGCATCGGCGGCTGGGTGCACGACGCGACGCTGAGGCAGCGAGTGCTGGTCGACAACCCGCAAGCGCTCTACGGCTTCTGATGACGCCGGCGCACCGCGACCTCGAAGGCTTCCAGCAAGGCTTGCACGCGCCGGCTTTCGGAATCGGCGGGCCGGCACACCATCGCGATGTGACGCACCGGCGCGTCCTTGCCAAGCGGAATCTGCTGCATCGGATAGGCCTGCAGCACCTCCTGCCGCAGGGCCGGCACGACCGAGACGCCGAGCCCGGCGGACACCATCGCCGCCACCGCGTCGGTGCCCGGCAGATCGAAGGTGCAGCGCGTGCGCGGCGCGATGCGGTTGACGTACTGCGCCGCGATGTGGCCACCGGTGGTGACGCGGTCGAGGCGAATCCAGTTGTGCCGCCGGAGCATCTCCACGGGCGAGCCGCGACGTGCATGTGGCGGCGCGATCATCACGAAGGTCTCGGTGGCCAGCGGAAACCATGTGAGCCGGCTCGATCCGCCGGACTTCGGCCGCACCAGCACGGCAGTGTCGAGACGGCCGGCCTTCACGTCGTCGAGCAGCGCGGCGGAGACGCCGCGCGTGATCTCGAACTCCAGCGCGGGCGCCCGGTCGCGCAGCACCTGCATCGCGGTCGGCAGCAGGCTCACCTGGGCCGACTCGATGGTCCCCAGGCGGATGCGGCCCGAGACCACCGAGTCCTCGCGCAGGCGCAGCGCCTTCAGCGCATCGAGGGTCTGTTGCATCGTGCCCGCGACCTCGGCTGCGAAAGCCGTGGGCCGCACCTGCCGCGCCGAGCGGTCGAAGAGCGGCTGCCCGAAGTAGGCCTCGAGTTGCTGCATCTGCAGGCTTACCGCGCTGGCCGTGAGGTTCACTTCCTTCGCGGCTGCCGCGAACGAGCCGTGTCGAAGCACCGCAACGAGGGTCTGGAGAAACTGGAGCTTCATGAATTTTTCTTGGGCTCGGGGGCGAGCCTTGCATTCTGCAGAAGTTCTTATTGCCAACGGAACCAGAGGAGACAAGCATGACCGTGAGAGATTTTTCGCCCGCGCGGCGGCAGTTGTTGCTGGGCGGCGTCGCGCTGGCCGCGCTGCCTGCCGCGGCGCAGACCCCGGCCTTTCCATCGAAGCCCATCCGGCTCGTGGTGCCCTACGCAGCAGGCGGCGGCGCGGACGGCAACGCCCGCCTGCTGGCGCAGCCCATGTCGGCGCTGCTGGGCCAGCCCATCGTGGTGGAGAACCGGCCCGGCGCCAGCGGCATCATCGCCGCCACGGCCGTGCTGCAGGCGCCCGCCGATGGCTACACGGTGCTCTTCGACACCTTCCCCTACGCGGTGAACGCGGTGCTGCGCAAGCTGCCCTTCGACCCGGTCAAGGACCTGGTGCCTGTGTCGCAGGCGATCAACATGCCCAACATCCTCGTGGTGCCGAGCTCGGCGCCCTACAAGACCTTCAAGGAGTTCATCGACTTCGCGCGCGCCAATCCCGGCAAGCTGAGCTATGCGTCCTACGGCGCCGGCGGCTCCGCGCACCTCGCGGCCGAGATGCTCAAGCGCGACGCCGGCATCGACTGGCTGCACGTGCCCTACAAGGGCGGTGCGCCTGCGATCACCGATCTGCTGGCGGGCCAGGTCTCGGCTTACTTTGCCAACCCCGTGTCCGGCTTGAGCTATGTGCAATCAGGCCGGCTTCGGGCGCTGGCGACCACCGGCGCCAAGCGCATGGAAGCGCTGCCCGACGTTCCGACCGTGATGGAGAGCGGCTTCAAGAACTTCGAAGTTGTCGAATGGAATGGCTTCTTCGTGCCCGCGGCCACGCCACCGGCCGTGATCGAGCGCCTGTCCGCCGCCGTGAGGGACGCCACCCATCAGCCGGAGACCCGACGCCGGTTGCTGTCGATGGGCATCGAGCCCGTCGGCAATACGCCGAAGGAATTCGGCGCATTCCTGCAGTCGCAGATCGCGCGATGGGCCGCTCTGGTCAAGACCAACGGCATCACGGTCGACTGACACGGGTTGCGTGTCACGGGGCGACCGGGTTGCGCTTTTCCTCTTCGAGCCGCTGCTGCCGGCGCACGGCTTCACACTGCGGATGCGACTTGAACTCGGGCTTCACGCACTGCCTTGCCATGCACTGCGCTGCCGCGATGAAGTTCATCGCCGAGCAGGCGGCCTTGGGTTCGGGTGGTGCTACCGGCTTCGGCTTCGGCCTGGTTTCCTCGGCCAGGTCTGGAGGCGTTGCCACGGACTCGCTCGCGCCAGGCTGATGGACCTGGACGCGCGGCGGCGCCGCGGATGTTGCAGGACGAGCCCGGGGGGCGGCCGCGCGCACCGTGGCCGGACCGGCTGCAACGCTGCCGGCGCCGGGTGGAGCCGCTGCGTCCGCAATCGCGGGTGCAGCCTCCGCGCCAACGTCCGAAGCCTCGACCTTCGGTACAACGGGAGGAGCCGCTTCGGCGTGAGGATGAACGTCCTCCGCGCGCGAGGCTTCCTTCGGAGTACTGCCCGCTGGCGGAGGGTCCACCTGCGCACTGCCGGCGGTGTAGAGATACCAGCCGCCCGCACCCGCGACCATCCACCCCGCCGACCCGACGACCAGCGCGGCGATCAGGCCGGCGACGCTGATCCAAAGCCCTTTGGAGGGTGCAGCGGTTTCATGGGCGGGCCCTGCCTTGGCCGCTGGCGCTCCAGCCGGCTTCGAAAAGTGGCCTTTCAATGCCGAGGCCAGACCCGCATACGAGGTCTTGGCTGGCGCTCGCATCGTGGGAGCGAAATCGGTATCCGCGCAACCGGTCGGCAGCGAGGTGATGCACTCGATGCAGAACTTGGCAACGGACCGGTTTCGCGCCTGGCAGTTGGGGCAAATCAGGGCCATGGGCAAGACGGCCGACATTGCGCCCTGGAAACGCCCGGGAAACGATCGATGGAGGACATCCCCTAGGTTGACAGAGGCCCTCCGAATCGCCATGTGCGAAATTTCACATCGAGATACATAAGTTAACAATTGGAAGCAGGCCGCCCAGCGCGTCGCGGCCGCGCCTCTTCAATGACCACCCCCGCCCGACGCCTCGGTCATCTTGGCGATCACCTGGTCCAGGCTGAAGCTCGCGGCCTTCTGGCGCGGCGGGAATTCCTTGAAGGTCGCCAGGAACTCCGCGACGATGGCCTGCGCGGGCACCAGCAGGAAGATGTGGCGGAACATCCAGTCGTAGAAGGTGTTCGACGTGATCTGCGCGCGCTCGTACGGATCCATCCGCATGTTGAAGATGTAGGGCGTGCGCAGCACCACGAAGGGCTCCTGCCAGATCTTGAGCGTGCCGGTGACGCGCTGCTCCATGAACAGCATCTTCCAGTTGTCGTAGCGAAGCGCCGCAACATCGCCTTCGTCGGTGAAGTAGATGAAGCCGGGGCGCGGACTCTTGGGCTCCTTGCCCGACAGGTACGGAAGCAGGTTGTAGCCGTCGAGATGGACCTTGAAGGTGGTCTTGCCGACCTTGTGGCCCTTCTTGAGTTTCTCCTTGATGTCGGGCTCGCCGGCCACCGCGAGGATCGTTGGGAACCAGTCCAGGTGGCTCACGATCTCGTTCGACTCCGAACCTGCCGCGATCTTGCCGGGGAATCGCACCATGCAGGGCACGCGATACGCGCCCTCCCAGCTCGAATTCTTCTCGTTCCTGAACGGGGTCGTGCCCGCGTCGGGCCAGGTGTTCATGTGGGGGCCGTTGTCGGTGCTGTATTGCACGAACGTGTTGTCCGCGATGCCGAGCTTGTCGAGGAAATCGAGCATCTCGCCGATGCACTTGTCGTGATCGATCATCACGTCGTGGTACTCGGACTGCCAGCGGCCGGACTGGCCGCGGCTCTCGGGTTTCACGTGCGTCCATGCATGCATGTGCGAGGTGTTGAACCACACGAAGAACGGCTCGTCCGCATCATGCGCGGCCTGGATGAACTTCTTGGCCGCCGCCATGAACTCGTCGTCGCAGGTCTCCATGCGCTTCTTGGTCAGAGGGCCGGTGTTCTCGATCTTCTGCCCGCCCTTGCCGTCGGCCCAGCAATGCAGCACGCCCCGAGGTCCGTACTTCTTCTTGAACTCGGGGAAGTCCTTCACGCTCGGATAGTCCACTTCCTCGGGTTCTTCCTCCGCGTTGAGGTGATAGAGGTTGCCGAAGAACTCATCGAAACCATGCATGGTGGGCAGATGTTCATCGCGGTCGCCCAGATGGTTCTTGCCGAACTGGCCGGTGCGGTAGCCGAGCGGCTTGAGGGCTTCGGCAACCGTGATGTCCTCGGACTTGAGGCCCAGTTCGGCGCCTGGCAACCCGACCTTGGTGAGCCCGGTGCGCAGCCCGCATTGGCCGGTCAGGAACGAGGCCCGTCCTGCCGTGCAGCTCTGCTCGGCGTAGGAGTCGGTGAAGATCATGCCTTCCTTGGCGATCCGATCGATGTTGGGCGTGCGGTAGCCCATCATCCCTTTCGTGTAGCAGCTCAGGTTCGACTGGCCGATGTCGTCGCCCCACATCACCAGAATGTTCGGCTTCTTGCTCTTCGCCATGCTGTCGCTCCTTCGTGACCGGTCTTGAGGAGCAGGTGATCATCCGCAGGCCGTCGCGTGGCGCAACTAGCCTTTGGTTTAGACGCAGCAAGGCCGGGATCTCCGTCCGAAGCGGTCGCCGCGCCCGCAGCCACGTACGTGCCGTCCGTGGCTGCCGGGATTGGCCTCCCGGAACGCGAGTTCCAGAATGACGGACCAGCGGCTCGCGTGCGGCCATCGTGGAGGTTCACATGCACTTTCAATGTCGCCCCGTCGATGCGTCGTTCTTCGACACGGCGCCGTTGCAATTCAAGAACGTCGCCGACCTGGATGCATCGCCGTCCAAGGTGTTCGCCATCTTCGAGGATGGAGAGTCGTGGCCCCACTGGTTCAGCCTGGGCGGACCGTTGTCGAAGATGTACTTCGAATCGATGTTCGAGAGCGCGTGCAAGAACCTGAAGACCTACGTCAAGCAGTGATCGGGACGCCGGCGAACCTGGTCACGTTCGGCGAACAGCCCTGGGGAGAAATGCCGCCACGACCCCCAGCAGCGGCAGGTAGGCGATCGCCTCGTACACGAAGGCGATGCTGGTGCGGTCCGCGACGATGCCGAGCACCGCGGCGCCAAGCCCGCCCATGCCGAAGGCGAAACCGAAGAACAGGCCCGACACCATGCCCACCTTGCCCGGCATCAGTTCCTGCGCATAGACCAGGATCGCCGAGAAGGCCGAAGACAGCACAAGCCCGATGACGACGGTCAGCGTGGTCGTCCAGAACAGGTTGGCATGAGGCAACAGGAGCGCGAACGGCGCCACGCCCAGGATGGATACCCAGATCACCGGCTTGCGACCGATGCGATCGCCAATGGGGCCACCCAGCACGGTGCCCACGGCGGAGGCGAACAGGAAGATGAACAGGTGCAACTGCGCGCTCTGCACGGACAGGCCGAAACGCTCCATCACATAGAAGGTGTAGAAGCTGCTCAGGCCTGCCACATAGAAGTACTTGGAGAAGATCAGCACGAGCAGCACTGCGATGGCGCCGATCACCACCTTGCGCGGATACGGCGATGCGCCAGCCGCTTTCCTGCTGCTGCCGGCGGCGACGTGGTGCGTGGAATACCAACGGCTCACCTGCACCAGCAGGCCGATGCCCAGCAGGACGGCGAGCCCGAACCAGGCCACGCTGCGTTGGCCGAAAGGCACGATCACGGCTGCCGCCAACAGGGGCCCAATGGCCGTGCCCAGGTTGCCGCCCACCTGAAACACCGACTGTGCGAAGCCATGCTGCCCGCCGGAAGCCAGCCGCGCGATGCGCGACGATTCCGGGTGGAAGATGGACGACCCGATGCCGATGAATGCTGCCGCCAGCAACAGGACGCCGAAGCTCGGCGCGACGGCCAGCAACATCAGCCCGATGAGCGTGGAGAACATGCCGACAGGCAGCGAGTACGGCTGCGGACGCCGGTCGGTGAACACGCCCACGAGCGGCTGCAGCAGCGAGGCCGTGAGTTGATAGGTCAGCGTGATCAGCCCGATCTGGGTGAAGCTCAGCGAGAACTCGCCCTTCAGGATCGGGTACATCGCCAGGATCAGCGACTGCATCATGTCGTTGACCATGTGGGAGGTGCTGAGGGCCCCGAGGATGCCGAAGGCGGGCTTGGCCTTGTGGGCGGCTGCGGCTGGACTGCTTGCGGCACCGATGGGCGGGCGGCTCGCGTCCACCGTGGATGCGGCGGAAGTCGACATGGATAGCTTTCAATCCCGAATGGAAGGCCGGTGGGAAATACCCGGCGTGCCAGAATTATCGAAAGCAACGTCGCGCCTGTCTTGCGCCAATCCACCAGCAACCCTCGCGAAAACGACATGGACCGATCTCGCCGGCCCGGCGCACTGCATCAGACGCTCAAGGAGATCGACGAGGCGCGCTCGCCGGTCACGGGGCGCGCCACCGACTACCCTGTTGGCTGGCACATCGAGCCGCATGCGCATGCCAAGCACCAACTGATCTACGCAGTGCGCGGCGTCATGGTGGTGCAGGCGGAGGCCGGTCGCTGGGTCGTGCCTCCCACCCGCGCCATCTGGATGCGGGCGGGCATGACCCATGAGATCCGCTGCATCGGTGAAGTGCACATGCGAAGCCTGCAGGTGGCGACCGATGCCGCACCCAGGCTCCTCGGCGAGACGCAGGCCGTCGGCATATCGCCCTTGCTGCGGGAACTCATCCGCAGCGCCATGGAGGTGCGGCAACCCTAAGTGCCCGGCACCCGCGACGGCCGCGTCATGCGCTTGATCCTGGACGAACTGCGCGCACTGCCCGTGCTGCCGCTCCACCTGCAGATGCCGTCCGACCCGCGGCTGCTGCGCATCTGCGAGCGCCTGCACGAGCATCCGGATGACTCCTCCACCACGGTCCAGTGGGCGGAACGGCTGGCCGTGGATGTGAAGACCATCCAGCGCCTGTTCCTGAAGGAAACCGGGATGACCTTCGGCCAATGGCGGCAACAGTCACGTTTGCTGCGGGCACTGGAGTTGTTGGCGACGGGCGAGAAAGTCATCGACGTCGCCCTTGCGCTGGGCTACGAAAGCCCCAGCGCCTTTGCGACCATGTTTCGAAGGCAGTTCGACCAGACGCCCAGCCAGTTCTTTGCCGAGAGTTGAATGCCGGCTTGCCCCAAGGCGCAAGCCGGATGCCCGCGGCGCATTTCAGCTCTGGATGTACGCGCGCAGTTGGTCAATCGTCTGCTCGTGGTCGGCGATGATGTCATCCATCAGATCGCGGATGGAGATCATGCCGATCACGTTGTCGCCATCGACCACGGGCAGATGCCGAATTCGCTTCTGGCTCATCAAGGTCATGCACTCCCGCGTGCGTGAAGCCGGGGTCACGGTCATGACGTCGGGCGTCATGATGTCGGAGACTTTCGTCTCCTTGGAGTTCCTGCCCTGGAGTCCGACCTTGCGCGTGTAGTCGCGTTCGGAGACGACGCCAACGAGCTTGCCGTGCGCTACGACCATCAGCGCACCGACTTCGAAACGGGCCAGCAGGGCAATCGCTTCGAACACGGTGGCGTCCGGCCCGATGCACCATGGCGCCGAGTCGCGACGTTTGAGCAGTTCCGAGACGGGTTTCATGGCTCACTCCTGCGGTGTGGATGGCTTGGGCCACGCAAGAGCCGCGCCCACTCCATCTTTGTCACGACCGCGGTGATTTGCGGAGGCCGTGTCACGCCCGTGTCATTGCCCATGCCTAAGCTGCGCGGCGTGCTGCTGCTGCCGCACGATCGCCTTGCGGCGATTCGATCCACCTAGCTCCACCTTTCCCATGAAACTACGTCTCGCCGCGACGGCGACCTTGCTCGGCCTGGCCAGTCCGGCCTTCGCGCTCAACATCCTGCTGTCCAACGACGATGGCCTCACCAGCAACCTGAAGGCCCTCTACGAAGCACTCAAGGCCGAAGGCCACGACGTGATCGTGTCGGTGCCCTGCACCGGGCAGAGCGGCCGGGGTGCCGCGATCGTGATGTACAGCACCACGACGATCATTCCTGACAACGACAAGACCCAGATCGATGCCGAAGGCGGCTGCCACAACGGTGCCGCTGCCACCGGCGCACCGGCCGTCGGACCGTTCACCAAGGCCGGCTACGCCAACGGCGACTACAACTACGTGCACGGCACGCCGGTGATGGCCACGATGTATGGCCTCGACGTGCTGGCCAAGGCGCGCTGGGGCAAGGCACCGGACCTGGTGCTGTCGGGCCCCAACGAGGGGCAGAACGTGGGGCGCGTGGTCAACAACTCGGGCACCGTGGGCAACGCGCAGTTCGCCGCGGGACGCGGCCTCCCGGCCGTCGCCCTGAGCGCCGGCGCCGACACCACCGACAACGCCGGTCTGGCCAATGCCTATTCCAAGGTCGTGGCGCAACTCTCGGTCAAGCTGGTGAAGGAGTTGCAGGCCAAGGCTGGCACAGGAGCGCTCTTGCCGGAAGGGCTGGCGCTCAACGTCAACTTCCCCAATGCACCAACGGCAGGCCTGTCCTGGGCTTTCTCGCGCCACGGCAGCTTCGAGCTGTACGCCCTGAAGTTCAACAACACACCGCCCTACGGCATCGGAGGGGCGGCCGGCACGGCTGCCACCGCCGCTCAGTCAGAAGATGAAGCGCTGGTGTCGAAGACCAAGGTATCGGTCACTGCGATGCAGGTCGGCTTCGACCACCGGCCGGCGGGCCAGCAATGGCTGCGCCTGCGTCTGCGCGATCTGCTGGGCCAGTGAGATGCACAGCATGAATCGCATAGGCGCATGGATGGCCCCGTGCTGCGCGGCGCTGCTGTTGGCAGCTTGCGGCGGAGGCGGCGGCAACGGGTTCGGGACAACGACTCCCGCGGCCACGACGCCTGCACCGACGACGCCCAAAGTCAGCGTCGACGACCTGCCGACCGGCAGCTACGTCGTCAGCACCGGCGACGCCGACTCCCCCACCGTGGGCAAGTACTACGCCGCGGCGGATGGCAGCCGGCTGGTCGTATTCGGGGACAGCGACGACCACGCCAAGCAGGCGTACAAGCGCGACGCAGGCGGCGCGTGGGTCGGCGTGCCGGCCTCCGACAAGGACGTGACCGTGACCCTGCTGCAAAGCAACGCTCTCGCGGACGCGGGTGGGGACATCGCAAAGCTGGCCGGGCGCTACCGCACCGGGACGACGGCCGGCGTGGTGGCCGACTTCACCCTCACGGCGGAGGGCGCGATCGTTGCGGGAAGTTCAGTCTGCAAGCTCTCCGGCAAGGTGTCGGCAAGCGTGCTCCCGAACACGCTGAAGCTCAGTCTCTCGACAAGCACGGACGCCTGCGGCGGCCTGCCCGCAACCGCCTCGGGCGTGCTCGCGCTTGACACCGACTATGCACCCGCGAGGTTCCGCCTTCTGGCGGACAACGGCGCGCAGTGGGTCGACCTCTGGGCATTCGCCGACTGAGCGCACATCACGGGATTGCTGGTGGCAGCGTCCCGTGTCGTCGGGGCGCTGTCACTCCCCGCGGACCTGACAAACGCCTGTCACACACGCTGCGGATGATCCGCAGGTTGCGCGCGCAGCCGCGCGCCGACCCGGCAGTCCGCTGCCAGCCAGACCCCCCAAAAACCCAAGAGGATCTCCATGTTGCGTCGCACTTTTCAATGGGCCCTGCCCGCCGTCCTGCTGACCGTCGGCGTTGGCGCGGCCGCCCAGGGCCGTACCGAGTTGCTGGTCTACACCGCGCTCGAAGCCGACCAGGTGCAGGCCTACAAGGCGGCGTTCGAGAAGGACAACCCCTCCATCGAACTGAAGTTCGTGCGTGACTCCACCGGCATCGTCACGGCCAAGCTGCTCGCCGAGAAGGCCAACCCGCAGGCCGACGTGGTCTGGGGCCTGGCCGCCACCTCGCTGATGCTGCTCGACAAGGAAGGCATGCTGCAGCCCTACGCCCCGAAGGGCCTGGACGCCATCAAGCCCACGATGCGCGACAGCGCCAACCCGCCGAAGTGGGTCGGCATGGACGTGTGGTCTTCGGCCGTGTGCTTCAACACCGCCGAGGCGCAGAAGAGGAACCTGCCCAAGCCCACGAGCTGGGCCGACCTCACGAACCCGGTCTACAAGGGCCAGATCACCATGCCGAACCCCGCCGCTTCGGGCACGGGCTACCTGATGGTCTCGGGCTGGATCCAGATGATGGGCGAGCAGAAGGCCTGGCAGTACATGGACGCCTTGCACCAGAACATCGGCATCTACAGCCAGTCCGGCAGCAAGCCTTGCCGCCAGGCGGGCGCGGGTGAGTTCGCGCTCGGCATGTCCTTCGAGTACCGCGCCAACAAGACCAAGCGCGACGGCGCGCCCATCGACATCGTGCTGCCCAAGGAAGGCCTGGGCTGGGACATGGAAGCCACCGGCGTCATGAAGACGACGAAGAAGCCCGAGGCTGCGAAGGCCCTGGCCGACTGGGCCGTGACGAAGCAGGCGAACGAGCTCTACGCCAGGAACTTCGCAGTGCTCGCGCTGCCTGGCATCCAGGAGAAGCTGGAGTTCGTGCCGGGCGACGTCGAGAAGCTGCTCGCGAAGAACGACTTCGACTGGGCCGCGGCCAACCGCGAACGCATCCTCACCGAGTGGTCCAGGCGCTACGAGTCCAAGTCCGAGAAAAAGGCGCCGCAGTGACGGATCGCGCATGACGAGCTTTCTTTCCCTGCGCGGCATCGGCAAATCCTTCGGCAACACCCGCGTGCTCGACGGGATCGACCTGGACGTCGAACCCGGCGAGTTCGTGTGCCTGCTCGGGCCTTCGGGCTGCGGCAAGACGACGTTGCTGCGCATCGTCTGCGGCATCGAGCACGCGGACCACGGCCAGTTGATGCTGGGCGGCCAGGACATCGCCGGACTGCCGCCGGCGGCCCGCGGCTTCGGCGTGGTGTTCCAGTCGTACGCGCTCTTTCCCAACCTCACGGCGGCGCAGAACATCGCCTACGGCCTGCAGCCGACCGGCGCGCTGGCGCGGGAGATCGCCAAGCGCTCGCGCGAAATGCTCGACCTGGTCGGCCTGGCCGCGCACGCCGACAAATACCCGGTGCAACTCTCGGGCGGCCAGCAGCAGCGTGTCGCGCTGGCTCGCGCCCTCGCCCCCAATCCGCGCCTGCTGCTGCTGGACGAGCCCCTGTCCGCGCTCGACGCGCAGGTGCGCACCAGCCTGCGCAGCGAAATCCGCGCGCTGCAGAAGCGGCTCGGCGTCGTGACGATCATGGTCACGCACGACCAGGAGGAAGCGCTGTCGATGGCCGACCGCGTGGTGCTGATGCACGACGGCCGCATCGAACAGGCGGGCACGCCCGATGACCTCTACCACCGCCCGCGCACGCGCTTTGTCGCGAGCTTCGTCGGCCGCATGAACATGCTGCCTGCAACCGTGCTGCCCGACGGCAGGATGCGTGTGCGCGACAGCGAACTCGTCTGCGCGCCCGGTGAAGTCGGCGTGGGCGCGCAGGCCACCATCGGCATCCGGCCGGAGCATGTGGTGGTGCGCCGCTTCGGTGATGACGTGGGCATCAACAGCTTCGCGGCCCGTCTTCTGGACACCGAATTCTTCGGCAATCGGACGGCCGCGCGCCTGGCCTGCGAGCCGCTCGGCATCGAGATCGAAGCCGACCTGCCGGCCGATCATCGCGGCGCGGACCCGCTGGTGCCCAGCAGCATGGTGCACATCCAGCTGCCGCAGCACGCGCTTTCGGTGCTGACGCGTTGAGTGCCATTGCGCACGTCGAACCCGTGGGCGCCGCGTCGACGATCCCTGCTCCCGCGACAGACCTGCCGCGCCAGCGCAGCGCCTTCGACCGCGACCGCTGGCTGACCGGCGCCGGCGTGCTGCTCGCCGTCGCCTTGCTGATCGTGACCGTGGCGCTGCCGGTGGGAGCGCTGGTCGGCCAGAGCTTCTTCGATCGGGCAGGCGCGTTCGTCGGCCTCGCGAACTTCGCTCGCTACGCCGAGAATCCCGCGCTCGTCCGCTCGGCTTTCAACAGTGTCTGGCTCTCGGTGGTCAGCGCCGTGCTATGCACCGGCATCGCCTATGTGTACGCCTACGGGCTCACGCTCTCGTGCATGCGCGGCAAGGGGCTGCTGCGCGCCATCGCACTGATACCGCTGCTCGCACCATCGCTGTTGCCGGCCATCAGCCTGGTCTACCTCTTCGGCAACCAGGGCGTTTTCAAGGGCTGGCTCGGCGACGTGTCGATCTACGGGCCATTGGGGATCGTGCTGGGCTCGGTGTTCTGGACCCTGCCGCATGCATTGCTGATCCTCACCACCGCGATGGCCACGTCCGATGGCCGGCTCTACGAAGCGGCCCAGACGCTCGGCGCCTCGCGCTGGCGCATCTTCCGCACCGTGACCTTGCCGGCTTCGCGCTACGGGTTGATCGTCGCAGGCATGGTGGTGTTCGTGCTGGTCATCACCGACTTCGGCGTGCCCAAGGTCGTGGGTGGCCAGACGGGCGTGCTCGCCACCGACATCTACAAGCAGGTGGTGGGCCAGCAGAACTTCCAGATGGGCGCGGTGGTCGGCTTCGTACTGCTCATTCCGGCCGTGCTGTCCTTCCTGGTCGAGCGCCGGGTGCGTCGCAGGCAGGCTGCGGCATTGTCCGCACGCGCCACGCCCCACGTGCCGGAGCCTGTGCCGGCGCGCGACCGCGCGCTGCTGGCCGCCTGCGTGCTGATCGCCTCCTGCATCGTCGTGATGATCGGCATGGCGGTGTTCGCCTCGCTGGCGACCTACTGGCCCTACAAGCTCACACCCTCTCTCAAGAACTACGACTTCAGCAACATGGACGGCGGCGGCTGGGGCAGCTACTTCAATTCTCTGCGGCTTGCCGTGTGCGCTGCGCTGGCAGGTGCGATCGCCACATTCGTCTCTGCCTACCTGGTCGAGAAGCCGCGCCACTTCGGCCTGCTGCGAGAGGGACTGAACCTGCTCGCCAATCTGCCGCTCGCCGTGCCGGGCCTGGTATTGGGCGTGGGCTACATCTTCTTCTTCAACTCGCCGTCGAATCCGCTGCGAGGGCTCTACGGCGGCCTGGCGATTCTCGTGATCTGCACGGTGGCGCACTTCTTCTCGGTTGCGCACCTGACGTCGCTCACGGCGTTGCGTCAGCTCGACCGCGAGTACGAACTGGTGTCGGAGTCGATGGGCGTTCCCTTCTGGCGCACGCTCTGGCGCGTGCACCTGCCGGTGGCGCTGCCGACCGTGTTCAACGTCGCGGGCTACTTCTTCGTCAATGCCATGACCACGGTCTCGGCGGTGGTCTTTCTCTATTCGCCGCAGACCACGCTGGCCGCGATCGCGGTGCTGAACATGGACGATGCGGGCGATGTGGCGCCGGCGGCGGCGATGGCATCGCTGATCATGCTCACCGCCGCCATCGGACGCGGCGTCTTCGCATTGGCGGGCCGCTCGACGCTCGCGAGGACCCAGGCCGGGAGAAATCGATGAGCTTCGCGGCTGCTCGGTTCGGCTGGTTCAGTTTCTCAGGGAGCCCGCTCCATCGCCCCAACGCGCCGCGCGGAGCCACTGCGGCGGGCCCGCTCGTTCGGCGGATGCGCGGCGCTCGCGCGCTTCCAAGGTCTCGAGGGCATTCACATCCTCGATCAACTGCTGCACATCGGGATCGCCCTCTCCGTAGCGCCCCTGCATCTTGACGACGAGGTGCTTCAGCCTGTCCAGTTCCTTGCTCATTGAAATGTTCCCCCGGGGCAAATGTCCATTAAAAAAGACGGCCGAGCCGCCTCTTGCCTCTACGCTACGCCTTGTCATTCGTTTCAATCAGTCTTCATTAGTCGCAAAACGCTTCGCGGCCTGACCTCTCTGGTCAACTGTTGCTCCGAGGGGCGACCTGGGTGCATATTCCGCGGCTGGGGCTCTTGCGCCCGACTGTGCGCGGGCCCGTCGCGATGCTTCTGTTGTGGGATGTCCGGATGAACCGAATCACGTCGAGCGTGGTAGCCGCGTCAGGCCTGCTGGTCGCGTGCTCAGGCGCGTTGCTCACGGGTTGCGCCAGTTCGGGTGACACGACTTCGGCGCTCCCCCCGTCAGACGGGACGAGCGCCAGGCCGGACACCGCCCAGGCCGCGCGGATCAGGCGTTTCGATGCCCTTGCGAACAGCCCCATGGCCGAGAACCGGCCCACGCCGGCGACAGCGGTGCAACTTCGCGACGAGTTGCTCTTCCAGCGCGCCACGCAGACCTACCTGTGGGCCTTGCCGCTGGTCAACACCATGGGCATGAAGACCGGCTCGGAGAAAGCCTTTGGCGCCGGCTACAACGTGCTGCCTGTGTGGAAGAAGCGCCTGGACGCCAGGACCCTGGTGACCACGCCCAATTCCGACGTCATCTACGCCATGAGCTATCTGGACCTGGGCAAGGAAGGACCCATGGTCCTGGAGGCGGCGCCCGGATTGCAGGGCATCCTGCTCGACTTCTGGCAGCGGCCGATTCCGGTCGATGGTGGCAGGTTCTTCGGCGACGTCGGGCTACCGGGGCCCGATGGCGGCAAAGGCGGCAAGTTCCTGATCCTGCCTCCGGGCTACAAGGGCAAGGTGCCGCGCGGGTACTACGTCTACCGCTCGGGCACCCACAACGTCTTCGTATTCCTGCGCTCCTTCTACCAGGACCCGAAGGATCTCTCACCCGCCGTGAGGGTGATGGAAGCGACCAGGATCTATCCACTGGGGTCGAAGGCTCGCAAGCCGATGCAGTTTCCGGATGCGTCGGGTGTGCCGGCCAACATGCTGCCGGCGAGCGATGCCAGCGCCTTCGATCAACTCAAGCTGCTGGTGGACAGCGAGGGCACCAACCTGGCCGACCCCGACTGGCGAGGAATGCTGGCCACCGTGGGCATCGTGAAAGGCCGGCCCTTCGAGCCCTCGGCGGACCGTCGCGCCATTCTCGATCGCGCTGCCAGGACGGGCTACAAGATGAGCCGCGTGGTGGGCTTCGAGGAGGTTGTCAGCGGTCGCAGCTTCCGCGTCTATCCCGATCGACGCTGGTTGAATCCGATTGCCGATGGGACCACCACCAATCCAAGCGGGCCACTCGACCTGTCGTGGCATCGCACCAATGGCGCCTACCTGGATATGGATACCCGCATCTGGTTCTTCACCGACTACTACTCCGTCAGTCCGGGGATGATTTCGCAGGTGCCGGGCAAGGGGGCGAAATACATGATCGCCTTCGTCGACGCCCGCGGTGTCCCGCTTTCCGGCGGGAGCAGCTACAAGCTGAATCTGCCACCGAACATACCGGCCGCCAACTTCTGGTCGGTGACACTTTACGAGGCCGAGAACGGATCGGGCCTGGCCAATGGCCAACCCTTCCCCTCCCTCGGCTCGCGGGACAAGCCCGCAGCGAATGCGGATGGCAGCACCGATCTGTACCTGGGCCCCCGTGCGCCCGGCGGCAAGGAGGGCAACTGGCTCGCGACAGTCCCCGGCAAGGGGTACTTCGCCATCCTGCGCCTTTACGCGCCGACCGAAACGGCGTTGGACAACAGATGGAAGCCGGGTGACATCGAGAAGTCGAACTGACGTGAAAGCGGATGTGCTCGGGCCCTGGACCGATTGGCGATGGCGCGGGTCACCGGGGCTTGACGCTCAGTGCATCGGCCAACGCTTCGAGGCTGTACGGTTTCAGCAGCAGGCGGAATTCCGCGTTGTGCATTCCGGCCGCCGCTCCGGCATACCCAGTGGTCAGCACGATCGGCATCCCTGGTCGCCGGCGCCTGATCTCGCGAGCGAGGTCGAGGCCGCTGACGCCGCCGGGCATCATGATGTCCGAGAACACGACGTCGATGCTTCGCGCATTGGCCAACGCGCCCAGCGCCGCGACAGGGCTTGCCGCGTGGATGACCGTGAACCCCAAGTGCCCCAGCATCTCGCGCGTGAGCGCCGCGACTTCCGCGTCATCTTCGACGAGAAGCACTTGGCGGCCGCTGCCATCGCCGCGAAGAGGAGGCGCGCTCGATGCATCGACAGGCACGGGCGGCTTCTGCAGCGAGCGAGGCAATAGCAGGGTGACTGTGGTGCCGGCCTGAATCCGACTGTCGATCCTGATCTGGCCGCGGGATTGCTGCGCAAAACCATAGACCTGCGGCAACCCCAATCCCGACCCCTTGCCAACCTCCTTGGTCGTGAAGAAGGGCTCGAACACACGTTCCAGAACTTCGGGCGGCATCCCGCTCCCCGTGTCGGCGACGGAAAGCTGAAGGTAGGCAGTCGGCACACCCTCCTCTGCCGCTTTCATCACGTTCCTGGCGTCGACGGTGATGACGCCGCCCTCAGGCATCGCGTCCCGTGCGTTGGCGAAGAGATTCAACATCGCCAGCTCGAACTCGCCCACATCGATCTCGACCGGCCACAGATCGGCTGCGAAGTCCATCTCCACACGGATGTCCCCCCGCAGCGAGTGCTCGAGCATTTCGCGCATGCCCTGGAGCTGGGCCGCAAGGTCGATCGACTCGGGATTGATCGCCTGCCTGCGCGTGAACGCCAGCAGCTGGTGCGTCAGTCCCGTTCCCCGCGCCACGGCACGGCGCATGGCTGCGTGGATGCGCTCCCGCTGCTCCGCCGTCATGTCGCGCTCCAACAGGTGCAAACCGTTGGCAAACACGGCCAGCAGATTGTTGAAGTCGTGTGCCACGCCTCCGGTCAGCCGACCGATGGACTCCAGCTTCTGGGATTGGCGAAGCGCCTCCTCGGCCTTTCTCAGGCGCTGCTGGTCGAGTACGCGCTCGGTGACGTCGTACACGAACTGGTACGCGCCGATGCGCGCGCCGCTTCCCTCGCGCAAGGTGCTGTAGCGCATCTCGTAGAACCGGCGATCCCTCGCCGGATCTCCGAATTCGCCGATCTCCACGAATTCCTCCCCGCCCAGCGCGCGGCCCCATACGCGCTTGACGGCGGCCTGCTGCTCGGGCTGCGAAGCGAGCATTTCCAGCATGCTGTCGCCGACCTTGGGCCGAAGGCCGAAGATGCGCTCGAACTCGTCTGCCGCCGCCCGGTTGATGGCAAGCCACCGATAGTCGAGATCGGCCACCTGGACGAAGGCATTGGTGCCTTCCACGATGTCGGCCAGGAGCTTGCGCTGCGCGAGCGCTTCGCTCACCCGACGTTCGAGCGTCTCGTTCAGGTCACGCAGACCGCGCTCTGCCAGCACCCTGCGGGTCGTCTCCGAGACCGCACAGAACATCCCGGCGATCACGCCGCTCTCGTCCCGCAGCGGCGAATAGGAGAAGGTGAACCACGTCTGTTCGTCGTAGCCCTTGCGATTCATCACGAGCGGCAGGTCCTCGCGATAGATCGCCTGGCCCGCCATGGCGGCATCGATCAGCGGGCTGATGTCCGACCATATCTCCGACCAGATGTCGTGGAAGCGCATGCCCAGGGCGCGCGGGTGCTTGGCGCCGAGGATTTCGGCGTAAGAGTCGTTGTAGAGGAAGCCGAGTTCGTCGCCCCACGCGACGAACATGGGGAAGCGCGATTGAAGAAGGAGCCCGACGACCGTCTGCAAGGGCTGCGGCCAGGCTTCCGGCGGGCCCAGCGGCGACTCCGACCAGTCGTGCGAACGCATCAATGCACCAACGGCACCGCCCCCGTCCAGGAATCTGGCGGTCCGACCTGTCGCTGGCAATCCTGAATCGGACATGCTCACTGGTCAGCGCGATCCGGCGAAGGCGCTGACGCAACGATCACTCCGACACTCCTGGCTTGAAGCACAACTTGTCTCATCCCGGTTTTGCAAAGGCGCGGCGCACCCTCTCGGCGACGAATGTATCTGAGCGTGCCTTGCATTGAATCGGCGGGAACCCGCACTAAGGCGCTGCGATGCCGGTGTACATTGATCGACCATGCACAACGAACGCAACACATGGCACGACCGAACGAGTGGGTAAAGAAGGTCCTCGTGCTGCTACAGGCCGGGAACACCACGGCGGCGATTGCCCAGATCAAGGTGGCACCGAGCGCGAAGGACGTGCGCGCGCTCCAGTCCGCACTCGAAGCCGGCAACCTGTCGGCGCGATGGCGCGACGTCGACGAGGCGCTTCAGAACAGCTTCGACGCGCTCTCCGCGCCGCGCCTGCACCGGTCGCCGTAGCGGCGGTTCACGTGTAGCGCTGTTCCAGCGCGTCCCATTCCGGCTTGCCGACAAGACGTTGCCGCTCGGCGAACGGCACGACCAATGCCGGGTCTTCGTCCATGCGCCCGGCATCGCGCAGCACCGTCAGCGCCTTCTGCATGCCCGCCACCGCGCCCTGCAACGCCGCATTGGCGTAGAGCACGATGCCATAGCCGAGTTGGCCCAGTTCCTCCGCACCGAAGATCGGCGTCCTGCCGCCGATCACCATGTTCATCAAGTGCGGCTTGCTCAATCGCTGCGGCAACGCACGAATCTCGTCCGCCGTGGTCACCGCCTCGACGAACAGGATGTCGGCACCCGCCTCCGCGAACTTCCCGGCTCGTTCGAGGGCGGCCTCGAAGCCCTGCGTGGCACAAGCGTCGGTGCGCGCCATGATCAGGAAGTCGGGATCGTGCCGCGCGTCGACCGCCGCCTTGATCTTGCTCACGGCCTCTTCGGTCGAGATGACCTCCTTCCCCGAGAAATGGCCGCACCGCTTGGGCGCCACCTGGTCTTCGAGCTGGATGCAGTCGGCGCCGGCACGTTCGAGCACGCGCACGGTATGGCGGACATTCAGCGCGTTGCCGAAACCGGTGTCGGCATCGACGATCAAGGGAACGCTCACCGCGTCGCGAATGCGAGCCGTGTGGTCGGCGATCTCGTGCAGGCCCATGAATCCCTGGTCCGGCATGCCGAACCACATGTTGGTGACGCCGGCGCCGGTGACGTAGATGGCCTCGTAGCCCAGGTCTTCGATGACCCTGGCCGACAGCGCGTTGAACGCGCCCGGCACGATGACGCCACGGCGGGCCTCGACCAGGGATCTGAGTTGCTTGCGGGTGGACATTCGTGATTCCTGCGATTCAAAAACTGTTGCCAGGCACGCGAACGTAGCCTTCCATCAGCACACGGGCACTGCGACTCATCGAGGCCCTGGTGACCTTCCACTGGCCGTCGACGCATGTCGCCTCGGCGCCCACACGCAGCGTGCCCGAGGGGTGGCCGAAGCGCACGGCCGTGCGCGCGCCGCCACCGGCCGCGAGATTCACCAGCGTGCCGGGGATCGCGGCCGCCGTACCGATGGCCACCGCCGCAGTCCCCATCATGGCGTGGTGCAGCTTGCCCATGGACAAGGCGCGCACCAGGAGATCGACGTCGCCAGCCGCGATCGTCCTGCCGCTGGACGCCGTGTAGCCAGCGGGCCTGGCGACAAAGGCGATCTTGGGCGTGTGCTGGCGTTGGGCGGCTTCGTCGATGTTCCGGATCAGGCCCATGCGCAACGCGCCGTGCGCGCGGATGGTCTCGAACATCGCCAGCGCCGCTGCATCGCCATTGATCGCATCCTGCAGCTCGGCGCCGGTATAGCCGATGTCCCCCGCGTTGACGAAGATGGTCGGGATGCCGGCGTTGATCAGCGTCGCCGTCAACGTGCCGATACCGGGCACTTCCAGTTCGTCCACCATGCGGCCGGTCGGGAACATGGTGCCGCCCCCTTCTCCGTCGCCCTCGTCCGCGGGATCGATGAATTCGAGCTGCACCTCGGCGGCCGGGAAGGTCACGCCGTCCAGTTCGAAATCGCCCGTTTCCTGCACGGCACCGTCCGCAACAGGCACGTGCGCCACGATGGTCTTGCCGATGTTGGCCTGCCAGATTCGCACGGTCACCACGCCGTCGCGCGGCACACGCTCCGGATCGACGAGGCCGTTGCTGATCGCAAACGGCCCGACCGCTGCCGACAGGTTGCCGCAGTTGCCGCTCCAGTCCACGAAAGGCTGGTCGATGGACACCTGTCCGAACAAGTAGTCCACGTCGTGATCGGGACGACTGCTCCTGGACAGGATCACTGTCTTGCTGGTGCTGGACGTCGCTGCGCCCATGCCGTCGATCTGCTTGCCGTACGGATCGGGGCTGCCGATCACGCGCAACAACAGCGCATCGCGCGCGGGACCGGGCACCCTTGCGGCGTCGGGCAGGTCGTCCAGGCGGAAGAACACGCCCTTGCTGGTGCCGCCACGCATGTACGTGGCCGGGATCTTGATCTGTGAGATGTGTGGCATCAGTCGGATTGTGCGGACGCAAGAAAGTCCTGCGCAAAACGTTGGAGCACGCCTCCGGCCTCGTAGATCGAGGCTTCCTCGGCCGTGTCCAGCCGGCAGGTCATGGGCACTTCGACTCTTTCGCCATTCTTGCGGTGGACGACCAGCGTCAAGTCCGCGCGTGGCCGGCGTTCGCCCACCACGTCGTAGGTCTCGGTGCCGTCCAGGCCCAGCGTCAGACGGTTGATGCCGGGCTTGAACTCCAGCGGCAGCACGCCCATGCCGATCAGGTTGGTGCGGTGGATGCGCTCGAAGCCCTCGGCCGCGATGGCCTCCACGCCCGCGAGCCGCACGCCCTTGGCCGCCCAGTCGCGCGAACTGCCCTGGCCGTAGTCGGCGCCGGCAATGACGATGAGCGGCTGCTTGCGCAGCATGTAGGTCTCGATGCCTTCCCACATGCGCACGACCTCGCCTTCGGGTTCGAGGCGGGTCAGCGAACCCTTCCTGACCTTGCCATCGACCACAGCCATTTCGTTGACGAGCTGCGGGTTGGCGAAGGTCGCGCGCTGTGCCGTCAGGTGGTCGCCGCGATGCGTGGCGTAGGAATTGAAATCTTCCTCGGGCAAGCCCATCTTGTGCAGGTATTCGCCTGCCGCGCTGTCCGGCAGGATCGCGTTGGACGGCGACAGGTGGTCGGTCGTGATGTTGTCGGGCAACACGGCCAGCGGGCGCAGGCCGTGCAGCGTGCGTTCGCCGGCCAACGCGCCTTCCCAGTAAGGCGGGCGGCGGATGTAGGTGCTTTGCGGGCGCCAGTCATACAGCGGACTGGTCTGCTCGTCGGTGGCCACGCCGATCCTGAACATCGGGTCGTAGACGCGGCGGAAGTGTTCCGGCTTGACGCTGCTGGCGACGATCGCATCGATCTCGGCATCGCTCGGCCAGATGTCCTTCAAGCACACGGGCCGGCCTGCGGCGTCGAAGCCGAGTATGTCCTTCTCGATGTCGAAGCGCACGGTGCCGGCAATGGCATAGGCCACGACCAGCGGCGGTGACGCCAGGAATGCCTGCTTGGCATAGGGGTGGATGCGGCCGTCGAAGTTGCGGTTGCCCGACAGCACGGCCGTGGCGTAGAGGTCGCGGTCGATCACTTCCTTCTGAATGACCGGATCGAGCGCGCCCGACATGCCGTTGCAGGTGGTGCAGGCAAAGGCCACGATGCCGAATCCCAGCTTTTCCAGTTCCGGCAGCAGGCCGGCTTCTTCGAGGTACAGCTGCACGGCCTTTGAGCCGGGCGCCAGCGAGGTCTTGACCCAGGGCCTGCGCACGAGGCCGCGCGCATTCGCGTTGCGGGCCAACAGGCCGGCAGCGATCACATTGCGCGGATTGCTGGTGTTGGTGCAACTGGTGATGGCAGCAATGATCACTGCGCCATCAGGCATCTGGCCGGGCACTTGCTCCCACTTCGCCGCGATGCCGCGTGCGGCCAGGTCCGAAGTCGGCAGTCGTTTGTGCGGATTCGACGGACCCGCCATGTTGCGCACGACGCAGGAGAGGTCGAAACGCAACTCACGCTCGTATTCGGCGGTGAGCAGCTGATCGGACCACAGGCCAGCCTGCTTCGCGTAGATCTCGACCAGGCGAACCTGTTCGTCGTCGCGACCGGTCAGGCGCAGGTAGTCGATGGTCATCCGGTCGATGGAGAACATCGCCGCCGTGGCGCCGAACTCCGGCGTCATGTTGGAGATGGTCGCGCGGTCGCCCAGCGTCAGCGCGGACGCGCCCTCGCCATGGAACTCCAGATAGGCACCGACGACCTTCTGATCGCGCAGGAACTCCGTCAGCGCCAGCACGATGTCGGTCGCCGTGATGTGGGGCTGCGGCTTGCCGGTCAGCTCCACGCCGACGATGTCGGGCAGCCGCATCCACGAAGCGCGGCCCAGCATCACGCTCTCGGCTTCGAGGCCACCCACGCCGATCGCGATCACGCCGAGTGCGTCCACGTGGGGGGTGTGGCTGTCGGTTCCGACCAGCGTGTCCGGGAAGGCCACGCCGTCCTTCGCGTGGACCACCGGCGACATCCGCTCGAGGTTGATCTGATGCATGATCCCGTTCCCCGGGGGGATCACCTCGACGTTCTTGAAGGCCTTTCGGGTCCATTCGATGAAATGGAAGCGGTCTTCATTGCGCCGGTCTTCGATGGCGCGGTTCTTGGCGAACGCATCCGGATCGAAGCCGGCGAACTCGACCGCCAGCGAATGGTCCACGATCAGCTGGGTCTGCACCACAGGGTTCACCTTGGCCGGGTCGCCGCCCCTGTCCGCGATCGCGTCGCGCAGGCCGGCGAGGTCCACCAGCGCGGTCTGGCCCAGGATGTCGTGGCACACCACCCGCGCCGGGAACCAGGGGAAGTCGCGTTCGCGCTTGCGCTCGATCAACTGCAGAAGCGAGTCGTTGAGGATGGCCGGGTCGCAGCGACGCACCAGGTTCTCTGCATGCACGCGCGAGGTGTAGGGCAAGCTGGCCCACGCGCCAGGCCGGAGGCTGTCGACGGCCTCGCAAGCGTCGAAGTAGTCCAGCGCGGTGCCCGGCAGTTTTTTTCGGTAGGAGGTATTCATGCGTGGGAGCGGTTCCCTTGTCAGCGGCGGTCGCCGATGGGCAGGAAGGCCAGGTCTTCGGGCCCGGTGTAGTTGGCGCTCGGGCGAATGATCTTATTGTCGATGCGCTGCTCGATGACGTGCGCGGCCCAGCCGCTGGTGCGCGCGATCACGAACAACGGCGTGAACATGCCCGTCGGCACGCCCATCATGTGATAGCTGACCGCACTGAACCAGTCGAGATTGGGGAACATCTTCTTGGCATCCCACATGACCGACTCGAGGCGCTCCGCGATGTCGAACATCTTGCTCGACCCCGCTTCATCCGACAGCGACCTGGCCACGCCCTTGATGACGACGTTGCGCGGGTCGCTCACGGTGTAGACCGGATGTCCGAAGCCGATCACCACTTCCCTGGCCTCGACGCGGCGGCGGATGTCCGCTTCGGCCTCGTCGGGCGAGTCGTAGCGCTTCTGGACCTCGAAGGCGACTTCGTTCGCGCCGCCATGCTTGGGCCCGCGCAACGCGCCGATGGCGCCTGCGATGGCCGAGTACATGTCGCTGCCGGTGCCTGCGATGACGCGCGCCGCGAAGGTCGACGCGTTGAACTCGTGCTCGGCATACAGGTTCAGCGAAGTGTGCATGGCGCGCTCCCACGCGGCGCTGGGCCTGGTGCCATGCAGCAGGTGCAGGAAGTGCGCACCGATGGAACCGTCGTCGGTTTCCAGTTCGATGCGCCTGCCCTGCGTGGACCAGTGGTACCAGTACAGCAGCATGGAGCCCAGCGAGGCCATCAGCCGGTCGGCGATGTCGCGCGCGCCCGGCGTGTTGTGGTCGTCCTTCTCGGGCAGCGTGCATCCCAGCGCTGAGACGCCGGTGCGCATCACGTCCATCGGATGTGCGCCTGCCGGAATCTGCTCCAGCGCCGACTTCACGCTGGCCGGCACTCCGCGCATGGCCTTGAGCCTGGCCTTGTACGCGCGCAGTTCGGCGGCGGTCGGCAGCTTGCCGTGGACCAGCAGGTGCGCGATCTCCTCGAATTCGCAGACTTCGGCGATGTCGAGGATGTCGTAGCCCCGGTAGTGCAGGTCGTTGCCGGTTCGGCCCACGGTGCACAAGGCGGTGTTGCCGGCCGTGACGCCCGAGAGCGCAACGGACTTCTTGGGTTTGAAACCTGCGGGTGCGGGTCGGGTGGCGGTGGGTGTTGTCATACTTCGCAATCTACGCACAATCAACAGCCTGCGGAAGAACTGAAAGAGCGAATCTTTGCGAATGAGAATCCTCGAAATTGAGAATATTGCGAATACTGCGAATTGCACAGACCCTTGGAGATGACGATGAAGAAGACTTTCATGGGTGTGCGCCTGCGCAAGCTGCGAGCGGAGCGCGGCATGTCACAGGTCGCGCTGGCCAACGCTCTCGGCCTCTCGCCGAGCTATCTGAACCAGTTGGAGCAGAACCAGCGGCCGCTGACCGTTGCCGTCCTGTTGAAGATCAGCCGCACGCTCGGCGTGGACGTGCAGCAGTTCTCCGAGGACGAGGAAGCTCGTCTGGTGGCCGGCATGCGCGAGGCCCTGGCGGACAACCCGGGTGGGGAGCCAGTGGCATTGCCGGAACTGCTGGAGATCGCCTCGCAGATGCCCGTCGTCGGCCGGGCGCTGCTGGCCCTGCATCGCCGCAACATCGATGCAACGCAGCGCCTCGAAGCCATGGCGCTGCGCCTGGGCGATGATCGCGCGGACATCGCGCCATCGCGTCCCATGGCCTTCGAGATGGTGCGGGACTTCTTCTTTGCCCACCAGAATCATTTCGATGAAGTGGACCGGGCTGCGGAGGCGCTCGCGACCGAAGCGCGCGCCAAAGGCGGGCCGCTGCCCGAATGGCTCAGCCAACGACTCATGCAGGAACACGGCGTGCATGCGGTTCCATCACATGACGATGCCGACGAAAGCCAGCGGGCCTATGAACCGGGCAGCCGGACACTGCGCTTGTCGGCATCGCTGGAAGGCGGACAAAAGGCGTTCCAGCTGGCGACGCAACTCGCGCTGCTGGAGCAGTCCACGCTGCTGGATGCGCTGGTCGACACGCCGGACTTCCGGAGGGATTTGCAGGCGCGAACCCTGGCGCGCATCGGTCTGGCGAACTACTTCGCGGGCGCCTTGCTGCTTCCCTATGCATCGTTCCTGAAAGCCGCCGAGACCTTGCGCTACGACATCGACAGGCTCTCGCGCCGCTTCGGCGTCGGCTTCGAAACCGTCTGCCATCGCCTGAGCACGCTGCAGCGGCCCGACGCGCCGGGCGTGCCCTTCTTCTTCATCCGCGTGGACCGCGCCGGCAACATCTCCAAGAGGCAGTCGGCCACTCACTTCCACTTCTCGAAAACGGGCGGCACCTGTCCCTTGTGGAATGTGTACGAGGCTTTCTCGCAGCCGGGCAAGATCCTGCCGCAACTGGCGCGCATGCCGGACGGTCGAACCTATCTCTGGATTGCTCGCACCGTCTCGAAAGACCAGGGCGGCTATGGCGCACCGAGCAAGACCTTCTCGGTGGCGCTGGGCTGCGACATCCGTCATGCGCCGCGGCTGGTCTATTCCCGCGGCATGAACCTCGACGACCCGGAGATCGCCACGCCTATCGGCATGGGATGCAAGGTTTGCGAGCGCACTCGCTGTCCGCAGCGGGCATTCCCGTTCGTTGGCCGACCGCTCGATGTGAATGAGAACGAAAGCCGGTTCGCTCCCTATCCGGCCGGTCCAACAGGCTTTGCGTGATGACCAGGATCAGAATTCGAGCTTGTTGACCTTGGTGCCGTCGAGGCTGAGGTTGGCCATCAGGCCCGCATTGCTGAGGGCATATCCGACGACGGGCTGCTGCATGGTCTGGGTGTCAACAGCGGCCGATGCACCGACCTTGAGCATGGTGACCGAGGCATCGGCGCCGGCCGTCCAGCCCCTGCTCGCGCGAAACTTGTCCAGCGACTCCTGCGTCATGAAGAGCACGAAGACGGCCTTGGAGTCGGCGCCGGCCAGCAGGCCGACCGATGCCGCGGTCGTGCTGTAGTAGCCGTCCGTCTTGCCGCCGACGCGCAGCGCACCCTGGCCGTAGGAGCCACCGATGCCCAGTCCGGCCGAGACCACTGCCGGGAATACGAGCACTCCCTTCGCCTTGCCGGTCATCTCACGCGAGCCGGGCGCCTGGGTGTAGAGCTTGGACAGTGCGCTGTCGACAGATGCATCGATGCTGGCGCGCTTGGCGGCCGGGTCGCCGCCCGTAGTGGAGGTGGTGGTACATGCCGCTGCGAGCACGGCCAGAAGTGCTCCAGCCAGGAAAGATCGCTTGTCCATGACACGTCTCCTGAAGTTTGACCGACCATTCTGCGCCCCTGGCCAAGAAGTTCAAGGCGCGGATTCCTACATGCGGAGGGCTTACCGGTGGATGTCCAGGCAAAACTCGAAGAACGCCTCCAGCTCGGTCGACTTGTCGAAGAAGGCATCCGCGCCGGCCTTCAAGCAGGCTTCCCGCATCACGTCCGTCGAATAGTTCGTTAACACGGCAACGCGCTGCCGGGGTTCTCGTCCGTTGCACCACTCGATCACGCCGAGGCCATTGCCTTTCTCCAGGAAGAGGTCGACGACCGCAAGGTCCCATTGCCCCTTGTGCTTGCCCAGCCACGCGATCGCTTCGTCCTCGGACTCGGCAATCGCCATCACGCTTGCCGATCCCAGGTCCGCCAGCGCAGGGACAAGATGCTCCCGGATTTTGTGGTTGTCTTCCACGAGGAATACGGATAGAGCTGCCATGGAAATCCTGCCTTGTTTGACACCACCGTAACGCTTCCCGTTTGAACGTGAGTGGGCGCTCAGGAGTTGCCGGAGTAGGATCGCAACGCACACACAAGGGTCAGGCATGGACAAGAGGGGCGCGCAACTTCAGGCCCGGCTGAAGTGGGAAGTCGCTTGCGAGCGGATGGCAATCGCCTTGAATCCGCCGCCCGGCGTCGCACGCGACGGCGTGCACGACCTCGAGGCTGCCCTGGGCCTGGTGCAAGCGGCGCTGGAAGAAGTCAGGGAGGCCTTCAAGGACAGCCCCGAAGGCCACTGAAGCGAAGCTGGCCAACATAGGCGGATCAATGCCCAGGGACAACGCGGTGCGCCCGGGTGGCCGATGCTGCACGCAAATGAATGCCGGCGTAGCTGCTCCGCTGCCGACGAACGCCGCAACAATGGCGGGTTCCCACTCCAATTGTCGGAGGCACGACATGGCCGATACGAGCTTCGAGCACCACGGGCATCAAGTCGAAATCAGGGCCTGGCAGGCGGAAGCCCGTTGGGCATGGTCGTTCCAGATCGATGACAGGCAGCCGGTCGAGAACGTTCAGACCGGCGCGCGGTCGGAGGAATCGGCGCTGATCGAGGCAAGGCACGAAGCCATCGCGGCGATCAAGACGCTGCACGACAAGCCGTAGCTCCGCCCGGATCTCGTTTCATGGCTCCTCTCGGCGAATCTCCCCACTTTTGGGGATGTACGTACGCGCCAGGAGCCAACACACTGCGGCCCAACCAAACTTGAGTGGGACTTCCGAATGGATTGGGTGGACTGGTTGCTCGTAGTTGCCGTCGTCGCGTGCGCCGGCGCCGGGTGCGTTTCCGTGATTCTCCCGACGAAGCATCGCGGATGGAAGTCGTTGAACGATCGGATGGCCGCACAGGTCACGCAGTCCGCCGAGCTGGTGAGCGAGTGCTCCGGCAACGGAAACAGCGGCGGACGTCTCTCCACGATCCGTTGACCGAAGGGCTGCGGATCGTCGTCGCAGCGATGCTGCGCGTTCCGGCAAGGCCCTGGCTGGTACATTGCCTCCAGATCCGGGAGTGCAACTGCATTCCGAGCCCAGCCCCGACAGGAGACCCAGCCATGCGACACGCGATCGAAAAGCTGATCGGCATCATGGAAGCCATGGTCGCTGATGATCATCTTCACGATCTGGAGATCGAGTTTCTCAAGGCCTGGCTGGCCCAGTACCCCGACGTCGCGCAGCTGTGGCCCGGCAGCGCAGTCAGCGGCGCGATCGAAACCGTCCTGGCGGACGGCCATGTGAGCGAGGACGAGCGCGCCTACCTGATGACCACGCTCAAGCAGCTGGCTGCGGGGGAATTCGTGTTCAATGACCGGGACGGCGCGGCCGAATTCGCGCTTCCGCTGGACAACACCGTCGAGGTCGCCGTGCGCGACTCGCTGGTCTGCCTGGCGGGCGATTTCCTTTATGGAACGAGGCCCGCATGCGAGCGGCTTCTGGAACGGGCTGGCGGATGGCCGGCGGCGGCAGTCAGCCGTAACGTGCGCTACCTGGTGATCGGGTCCAAGGTCTCGCCGGACTGGGCCGGGACGCCCCTCGGCCAGACGATCAAGGATGCGCTGGCCTTGCAGCAGGCTGGCCACGCCATCGCGATCGTTTCGGAGCGGCGCTGGCTCGAATCCCTCGCGACACGAGCCACGCCCCGAGCAACGTGAGTGCCTATCAACATTGAGGTTGACGGCCGCGACGGCTGGGCGCTCAATCGAGCCATCCCCCGACAACGACTGGAGCGCCATGCATGAAGACCTCTTCAGTCGCGGCGTTGGTCGTCGCCTGCGCATTCGTTCTCGGCTGTGACATGCAGCCGAGCGTCCTGTTCGTGGCAACCGGAAGCGCGTTCCACATGCTGCAATTGACGGATGCGCAGGAAGAATGCGCCAGCCCGTTTCGCATCTGCTACCTCAATTCCTGGGACGGCGGGACAGCCCGGGGTTGCTGGGTCCGCGAACAGACCAACGTCCGCGCCCGCTTTTCGGGCACGGAGGACAAGCTGATCCCCGTGGTCGAGTTCCGCCGCACGACGCTGGCCGACTACCGGAATGCCGAGTTGGAATAGAGGAGGCCCGGCCATGTACCAGCGAATCCTTGTCCCCCTCGATGGCAGCGACACGTCGCTGGCCGGCCTCGACGAGGCGGTGCGCCTGGCCCGGCTCCACGGTGCCACCTTGCGGCTCGTGCACGCGTTCAACACCTTCAAGCTCAGGCCGGGCCATGCATCGCACGCTTCCTATTCCTCGCTGCTGCCCAAGATGAAGGCGGAAGGCGAGGAGCTTCTGCAGCGAGGCCGCGAACGCGCGGAGCGCGGCGGCGCGAAGGTCGAGACGATGCTGCTCACCTCGCTGACCCTGAGCTTGTCGGAACTGGTCGCGGAAGACGCGCAGGGCTGGAAGGCCGATCTCATCGTGGCCGGAACTCGCGGCCGCAAGGGCATCGAACGCATCCTGTGGGGGAGCCAAGCGCAGGACGTCACGCGCATGGCGACCATGCCTGTCCTGCTGGTCCAGGCCCCCGAAACCGACACGAATGACTAGCCCGGGCGGGCAACGCTTCGCGCCGTGGCTCCGGTTCTCGAAGCCGCCTCCCCTTCAGTACTTTTCCTCGATGTACCTCACCGGATGGGTGGACTCGCGATGATCGTTGATCTTGCGCTTGGGCAGCTTCACCTTCTCCCGCGGCGCCTCGCGATAGGGAACCTTGCTCAGGAGATGCGAAATGATGTTGAGGCGCGCACGGCGCTTGTCGTCGGACCGCGCGACGTGCCAAGGCGCGAACTCCGTGTCGGTCGCCGCGAACATGTCGTCCCTCGCACGTGAATAGTCGTTCCAGCGGCTGTAGGACTTGATGTCCATCGGCGACAGCTTCCAGACCTTGCGCGGGTCATGGATGCGGGCCTCGAGGCGTCGCGTCTGCTCCTCGTGGCCGACTTCCAGCCAGTACTTGAGCAGGATGACGCCCGAGTCCAGGATGGCCCGCTCCACCAGCGGCACGCCGCGCAGGAACTCCTGGGCCATCTCCTCCGTGCAGAAGCCCATGACCCGCTCCACGCCGGCGCGGTTGTACCAGCTGCGATCGAAGATCACGACCTCGCCCGCGGCCGGCAGGTGCGGCAGGTAGCGCTGCACGTACATCTGGCTTTTCTCGCGTTCGGTCGGCGCCGGCAGCGCGACCACCCTGAACACCCGCGGGCTCACGCGTTCGGTGATCGCCTTGATGGTGCCGCCCTTGCCGGCACCGTCGCGTCCCTCGAACACGATGCAGACCTTGAGCCCCTTGTGCACCACCCACTGCTGCAACTTGACGAGTTCGACGTGCAGGCGCTCGAGCTCCTTGTCGTACTGACTCTGCTTGAGCCGGCCCTTCGACGGTTCGGCGTCCTTGGCCTTGGCTTCATCGCGGTCGGTGACCGGATCGTGCTCCTGCTTGTCCGTCGGTCGGTGCTTCAACTGCATGGCATCCACCTCGCTCTTCTACGTCGTTCCCCTCAAGGTAGCGCAGTGCACAGGGCGCGCAAATCCTACTTTGGTCGGATTTCCACGCCGGTGTGCGACGGAGCAAGCTCATGCCCAGGCTCGTAAACGCTGGCCGCATGTCGCACCCCACCGAGAAGATCGCCGCCGTCCCGGCAGAAGCCGCCATGCCCCCCGAGACCGTCGGCGGGTGGCGCGCGGCGTTTCCGCCTGCCCAATGGCTGCCCGCATACCGCGCCGCATGGCTGCGGCACGATGCGGTCGCCGGCGTCACGTTGGCGGCCTATGCAATCCCCGTCTCGCTGGCCTACGCCATGCTGGCCGGGCTGCCGCCGCATTGCGGCGTGTACGGCTACCTCGCCGGGGGTCTCTTCTATGCGCTCTTCGGCTCGTCGCGCCAACTCGCGGTCGGCCCCACGTCCGCGATCTCCATCCTCATCGCGCCGACGATGGCGGCCGCGATGGCCGGGGGCGATGCGGCGCGTGCCATGGATCTCGCCGCACTCACGGCGCTGGTGATGGCGGGGCTGAGCATCCTCGCGTGGCTCCTCCGCCTGAGCTCGCTCATGAACTTCGTGAGCGAGACGATCCTTCTCGGCTTCAAGGCCGGCGCCGCCCTCACGATCGCCATGACCCAGTTGCCGAAGCTGTTCGGCGTCAAGGGCGGCGGGGAGCACTTCTTCGAGCGGGTCGTGGTGCTGGTGAGCCAACTCCCGGGCACGAACCTCGCTGTCCTCGGCTTCGGGCTGGCCTCCCTCGCCCTGTTGCTGGCCGGCGAAAAGCTGCTGCCGGGCCGGCCGGTCGCACTGGCCGTGGTGGCACTCTCGATCGCCCTGCTCTCCGCCACGCCGCTGGCCGGCCTCGGCCTGCCCGTGCTGGGCCCGGTGCCAACCGGGCTGCCCGACATCCATGCACCGAGCCTGCGCCTGCGCGACGTGGACGACGTCCTTCCCCTGGCCTTTGCCTGCCTGCTGCTCGCCTACGTCGAAGGCGTATCCGCGGCACGCACCCTGGCCGACCGGCACGGCTACGCCATCGATGCACGGCAGGAACTGCTCGGGCTCGGCGCCGCGAACGTGGCAGTGGCATTCGCGCAGGGCTACCCGGTCGCAGGCGGGCTGTCGCAGTCTTCCGTCAACGACAAGGCGGGCGCGAAGACGCCGCTGGCGCTCGTCTTCGCCTCCATCACGATTGCCATCTGCCTCGTCTACCTGGCACCCCTGCTGCATAACCTGCCGAACGTGGTGCTGGCGACCATCGTGCTGGTGGCGGTCAAGGGACTGTTCGACATTCCCCAGTTGCGCGCGCTGTGGCGGGCGAGCCGCTACGAGTTCGGCGTGGCGATGATCGCCTTTGCCGGCGTATTGGTGCTGGGCATCCTCAAGGGCGTGATGCTGGCCGCCATCGCGTCCCTGCTGCTGCTCATCAGGCGGGTGGCGCAGCCTCACGTCGCCTTTCTCGGGCGCATTCCCGGCACGCGCGGCCTTTCGGACATGGCGCGCAATCCGGACAACGAACCGCTCCCCGGCGCGCTGGTGTTCCGCGTGGAGGCCGCCATCCTCTACTTCAACGTCGAGCACGTGCAGGACGTCGTGCTCGCCAAGGTGCGCGCGTCGGCAGAGCCGATACGGCTGGTGGTGTGCGACCTGTCGACCTCGGCCAACATCGATCTGGCCGGCGCTCGCATGCTGGCCCGGCTTCACGAGCACTTGCGCGCGGCCGGCATCACCATGCGCATCGCCTCGGCGCACGCCCTCGCGCGCGACATCCTGCGCGGAGAAGGGCTGGAAGAACGCGTCGGCTACTTCGGCCGGCGGATCACGCCGATGGACGTGCTCGACGAGTTCGAAGGCATCGCACCGAGCCGCTGAGCGACGCGCGTCATCTTCAGAACACCGCGCCGATCGACGCGACGAAGACCTGGTCCTTCGACCCCGGGTTGAACCAGAAGCCGCCGATGGTGATTCGGCCCCGGGTCACTTGCGCGAACGGCCCGCGCTGGATGTCGCGGTCTCCGCCATAGGCCCGGGTCCGCTGGGCGGCGAGCCCCACGCGAAGCCACTCGACCGGCCGATAGCCCAACTCGCTCCAGGCATAGAGATAGCGGCTGCCTTCCTCGCGGACGCGCACGTATTCGGCCTCGACGTAGATGTCGAATCGCCGCCAGCCCACGCTCGCTTCCAGGCCGGGTACGAGAGCCTCGATGTTGCCCCAGGCGCTTCCGAGCAGCGGCGTCAGTTCCCACGTGAGCTCCTCCCCGCCGGCGAAGGTCCATCCGATGAAGGCCGAGCGCGCCCCGACCGATTCGTAGTTGACCCTGGCCTCGAGATGCAGCGCCGAGCGCTGCGCCACCATGATCGCCGAGGTGTAGTTGCCTCCACCGCGAACGATCGTGGGGTACGCGGTGACGGCGAACTCCCAAGCGTTGTCCTTGTCGTCCTCGGCGAGCACAGCCGTGGCGATCAAAGCCCCGAGCGCGGCGAAGGCCCGCAAGCCGGCTGTCATCCGCCGAGCGCCTTGATCGCACCCACGAGCAGCGTGCCCAGCCCTGCCATCAGGAGGCCGACCTTCCAACTGCCGTAGCCCGCATAGCGCCCGAGGCCCAGTCCACCGAGGAACAGCATGGCCAGTGCGACGGCGCGCGACACGTTCTTCGCCGTCGAGACGTCCTGCATCAACGCGAAAGGCAGCACCACGGGAAAGGTGGCGACTACCACGAAGACGAACACGGCCAACGCCGCGCGCAGGTCATTCCAGCCCAGCGTGGGCCGTTCCGGCACGGAGGGCAGCGCAACCATCCGGACGCGGATGGCTTCGACTTCCGCCGGGGAGACCAGGCCGGCCATGTCGTGCGATAGCGAGCGTCCGAGCACCGCACGGCCCGCCTGTGCGTCCGATGCGGCCCGCACAGACTGCAGGAGCGTGAGCCATTTGCCTCGATTCGCGACCGTGCGAACCACGTACATGACGGCGTCGACAAGTCCCCACGCCAGGTTGCATCCCAATGCCGCAAAGAACATCACGCGGATCTCGGCGCGCCCGGCCTCCGTCACCGACACGGCGCCGGTGAAGCTGAGCGCCATGAGCAGGCCGAAGAGCATCTCCGAGATCCGGTCCACCGGGCTCAGCAGCGGTTCTCGCGCTGGTTCGGCGGCAAGCGTCGTTCCGGTCATCGCGGTACCGGCCCCAGCGCGGCGACCAGTTCCGGCACCGCGACGAACAGATCGGCCACCAGCCCGTAGTCCGCAACCGAAAAGATCGGGGCTTCCTCGTCCGCATTGATCGCCACGATCACTTTCGAATCCTGGATGCCGGCCAGATGCTGGACCGCGCCTGAAATCCCGCAGGCGATATAGAGCTGCGGCGCCACGATCTTGCCGGTCTGGCCCACCTGCCAGTCGTTCGGCGCGTAGCCTTCATCGACGGCGGACAGGCTCGCGCCGAGGCCCGCGTTCAAGCGGTCCGCCAGCGGCGCCAGCACCTCCATGAACTTCTCGGCGCTGCCGAGGCCGCGTCCGCCGGCTACGATGACCTGGGCCGTCGTCAGCTCCGGGCGCTCGTTGCGGTGGACCTCCCGGGCCAGGAATCTGCTCTTGCCCGAACCGGCCACCGCTTCGGCCTTCTGCACCACGGCACTGCCGCCGGTAGCGGCAGCCGCATCGAAGCTGGTGGAGCGCACCGTCATGACCTTGATCGCATCGCTGCTGCGCACCGTGGCGATCACGTTGCCCGCGTAGATGGGCCGTTCGAAGGTGTCCGGCGAGATGACCCGGGTGATCTCGCTGATCGCGGCGACATCCAGCAATGCGGCCACGCGCGGGGCGACGCTCTTGCCGTTGGCGCTCGCCGCGAAAAGGATGTGGCTGTAGCCCTGCGACATCGACACGATCTGGGCGGCCAGGTTCTCGGCCAACGTGTCGGCGAGGATCGGGCTGTCGACGGCGACGATCCGGCTCACACCCGCGATCCCGGCCGCCGCCGTGACCACATCTCCCACGTTCGAACCGACGACAAGCACATGGACGTCGCCGGCCATGCATGCCAATGCGGCGGTGACGGTATTCAGGGTCGGCGACCTGATAGCGGCATGGTCGTGCTCGGCGATCACCAGTGCGGTCATTCGAGGTAGTCCCCTCAAGGCATGGTCAGAGCGTCAGCGCGCGCAATTCGCCCTGAGCCATGCCCATGCTCGTACGAAAGCCGAGCGACAGAATCACCAAGGTCGTGAACGCGAGCATTGCGAGTGCGAACGCCTGTGCCAGCCACGACGGCTGATCGATGCAGAACTTCAGCGCAGCGAGCGTCATGGCCGCCAGTGGAAAGCTCACGGCCCACCACGAAGTATGGAAGGGCGAGCAACTGCGCAGGCGCACCAGCTTGGGCAGCAGAACCGCGAGCATGAAGACTGCAAGATAGAAGAGCAGCTCCGCGAAAAGATCGAGCCGTCCCGCAACATTGAGATAGGCCGAGAAGCCGACGGCGAAAGGTGCCGTCAGGATCATCAATGAAGGCTGCAGCGGCTGGGGCATCGGCTCCTCGAAGATCAGCCTGGAGAGGATCAGCGTGAAGAGTGGCACCGCGAAGAACAGTCCCACCGCCAGTGCGAATACGCACACCGCATGCGAGCCGGGTAGGTTCAAGGGAACGCCGGCGATCGAAATATTGAGCGTTCCGACGACCGGGACGATCCAGGCTGGCGTGGCATGCGCGATCTGTTGACGCACGCTCATCCATCGGCTCACGATCAACCAGGCGAAGCCCAGCATGGCGATGGTGCCGGCGACCCAGAGGACATTGGCCAACGCGAGCGCGTAAGGCGCAACAACAGCCGGCAGCAGCAACAACGAAATGATCGGGGTCGCAAAGAAATTCGCCGCGACGGGATGTGCGAATTCGGCACGCACTGCAGTGGGTGACTTGAGGCACTTGACGGCATAGGCGAGAACCAGCGTGACGAAGACGGCGGCCGCCGCATAGCCAAGCACCTCGCCCACCCACCCGGGCAGGCCGAACTCGATCGCCGCGAGCCGCCACGCCAGCGCAAGACCGCACAAGCCCATCACCGAGCCGAACAGGCTGACCGGCAGATAGGCCAATCCTGTCATGTTGCCGGCGTTGGTCGTCTCAAGTGATTGACTCATGGGCACGTCGTCGTGACGCCACGGCGCTCACCCGCCGACCAGCGCCGGCACGATGTCCACGAAGAGGATCTTGATGATCGTCATCCCCGGAAAGATCATCGCGTAGCCGATGTCCGGCTTGTCCGTCGGCGCCAACTTGTTCGAGTAGGCCAGGATGGCCGGGTTGCCGCACGCACCCGCCACGATGCCGGCCACCTCGTCAAAAGGCATCTTGAACACGCCCAGCCCCAGCACCAGGATCGGCAGCACGAGCGCCACCACGACGACGGCCGCCAGCCCGAGCATCAGGAAGCCGGTCTGCGAGACCGTGGCCGCGAACTTGGGCCCCGATGCCATGCCCACCTGCGCCAGGAACAGCGTCAGACCCAGGTTGCGCAGCACGAGGTTGGCCGACAGCGGTATCGTCCAGTTCAGGCTACCGGTGCGGCGCATCCTGCCGAGCACCAGCGCCACGATCAGAACGCCCGACAGGCCCAGCGCGAGCTTGCCGACGCCGGGCAGCGGGAAGTTGATCGCGCCGAGCAGGAATCCGAGCGCCATGCCGAACCCGATGGAGATGTAGCTGAATTCCGCCGTGCCCTTGATCGAATCGCCGAAGAACTTGCGCAGCGCCGCGAAGTCATCGCGATGCGCGAGCAAGCCGATGCGGTCGCCGAACTCCAGCACCAGGTCTGGCCGCGGCAGGATGTCGGTGTCACCGCGCCGCACCTGCACGAGCGCATTGGGCTTGCCTTGCGGCAGCTTCAGGTCGCCCAGCGAGCGGCCGACCACGGTCGCACGGGAGGCGAAGATCCGGATGTAGTCCAGGTCGCGGCGATCCCCCGTCATCCGGCCGGAATGCACCTCGCCGAGTTGCCGCGCCGCCTGTTCGAGCACTTCGCGGCTCGGTCCGGTGACCAGCAGCACGTCGTTCGCGGCCAGTGCCATGGTGTGCGAGGCCGGCAGGTTGTGGTGCGCCCGCCGCAGCGCGGCGATCTCGATGCCCGCGGGCAAGCCGGTCAGCAGGTCGCCGATGGTCTTGCCCTTCAGCGCAGATTCCTCCGGCGCGATCTCCAGCATCTCGAGGCCACCGCCGGTAGGCGCCTGGATCTTCGGCTTGAGCAGCATGAAGGTCACGTAGAGGAACAGGATCGGCCCGGCCACGCCCAGCGGATAGGCCACCGAGTAGCCGACCGCCGGATCGTCGTTGCCCAGCGTCACGATCGCCGCCTGCAAGGTCGGCGTGCTGGTGCCGGCGCCGGCGAACAGGCCCAGCGAGTGCCCGAGCGGGAGGTTCGACAGTTTCATGAACAGCATGCTCACCACGCCGGCCAGCAGCACACCGGTCAGCGCGATGAGGTTCGCCTTCTGCCCGTACGAGCTCGTGAGGCCCAGAAAGAACTGCTTGCCGTACTGCACGCCCACGGCGTACAGGAAGAGCGCCAGCCCCAGTGTGCCCACCATGGGCGCCGGCGCCGACTTGGGCGACAGCCAACCCATGAAGAGCGCCACGAAAAGCACCGCACCCACGCCCAGCGAGAAGCCCTTGATGTTGACTTCTCCCAGCAGGTAGCCGATGGCGATGGTCAGGAACAGCGCCATCATCGGCTGCTGCGCCAGAACGTTGCTCAAGGTCTCCATAGTTCTTCTCCTTCTTCTTGTTGTCAGGGTTCAGTACACCGTCAGGCCACGGCTGCGGAACTGCCCGCGCACGCGATCGGACAGTTCAGCCGAGGGCGGCTCGATGTCGCGCAGCGGGTACTCGAGCCCGAGTTGCTGCCATTTGTCGCGCCCCATCTGGTGGAAGCGCAGGATCTCCACCCGCTCCAGCGACCGCAGTTCGGCGCAGATGTCGGCCACCTTCTCGACGTTGTCGAAGTCGTCGGTGAGGCCCGGCACCAGCACGAAGCGCACCCACATCGGCCGCCCGAGCGTCGAGAGGCGGCGTGCGTAGTCCAGCGTCGGCTGCAGCGGTTGGCGCGTGACCTTCTCGTAGATGGCGGGGTCGCCGGACTTGATGTCCAGCAGGTGCAGGTCGATCTGCGTCAGATCCTCGTCCGTCATGCGCTCGCCGAGTCGCCCGGCGGTGTCGATGCAGGTGTGCAATCCGAGCTGCTTGGAGCGGCGGAAGATCTCCATGGCAAAAGCCTTCTGCACCATCGGCTCGCCTCCCGAGAGCGTGATGCCGCCGCGGCTGATCTTCAGCACCTGCGCGTACTTGCCGATCTCCTGCATCGCACGGCCAACCGTCACCGGCCGTCCGTTGTTCCGGTGCCAGGTGTCCGGGTTGTGGCAGTACTGGCAGCGCAGGAAGCAACCCGTGAGAAAGGCGACGAAGCGGATGCCTGGCCCGTCCACCGTGCTGCCGACCTCCCAGGAGTGCACGTAGCCGACGATGTCCTCGCCCGGGTCGCCGGACTCCTCCAGGTCGGCCGGGTGGATCGTGTAGTAGTCCTGCGACTTCGTGTCCGCCGCCCCCTTCTTCGAGACGTGCAGCTCGTACCGGCTGCCGGTCAATGACTGGGCCATGGCGCTTTCCCGTCGCCCTACATCGCGCCGTGGAAGGTGCGGTTGATCACGTCGAGCTGTTGCTCCTTGGTCAGCTTGATGAAGTTCACCGCGTAGCCCGACACGCGGATCGTGAGCTGCGGGTACTTCTCCGGATGCGCCATCGCGTCCTGCAGCGTCTCGCGGTTCAGCACGTTGATGTTGACGTGGAAGCCGCCGCTCACGAAATAGGCGTCGAGCGCATCGCTGCCGCGCGTGATGCGCTCGCTCTCGGTGCCGAGCGCCGAGGGCACCACCGACAGTGTCAGCGAGATGCCGTCCTCCGCATCGTCGTACGGGATCTTCGCCACCGACATCAGCGCCGCCAGCGCGCCGTGCGTGTCGCGCCCGTTGGACGGATTGGCGCCCGGCGCAAAAGGCTCGCCCTTCTTGCGGCCGTCCGGCGTGTTGCCCGTGCCCTTGCCGTAGACCACGTTGGACGTGATCGTGAGCACCGATTGCGTGTGCTGCGCGTTGCGGTAGCTCGGGTACATGCGGATCTTGTTCATCATCATCGACACCAGCGTGCGGGCGATGTCGTCGACACGGTCGTCGTTGTTGCCGAAGCACGGGAATTCGCCCGTGGTCTCGTAGTCGACGATGAGCCCGCGCTCGTCGCGGATCGGCCGCACCTTCGCGTAGCGGATGGCCGAGAGGCTGTCCGCCGCGTGCGAGAGACCGGCGATGCCGCAAGCCAGCGTGCGCAGCACGTCGCGGTCGTGCAGCGCCATCTCGATCGCCTCGTAGCAGTACTTGTCGTGCATGAAGTGGATGACGTTGAGCGCATTGACGTAGGTCTTCGCCAGCCAGTCCAGCATCGGGCTCAGGCGCTCCATCACCTGGTCGTAGTCGAGCAGGTCGCCCGTGACGGGCGCCAGCATGGGTCCGACCTGGTCGCCGGTCAGCTCGTCGCGCCCGCCGTTGAGGGCATAGAGCAGCGTCTTCGGCAGGTTGACCCGTGCGCCGAAGAACTGCATCTGCTTGCCCAGCCGCATCGCGGAAACGCAGCAGGCGATGGCGCAGTCATCGCCCCACTTGGGCCGCATCAGGTCATCGGATTCGTATTGGATCGAGCTGGTGTCGATCGAGATCTTGATCGCGAAGCGCTTGAAGCCCTCGGGCAGCCGTGGCGACCAGAACACCGTGAGGTTGGGCTCCGGCGCGGGGCCGAGGTTGTTCAGGGTGTGCAGCATCCGGAAGGCCGACTTCGTGACCAGCGTGCGGCCGTCCTCGCCCATGCCGCCCTCGACTTCCGTGACCCACACCGGGTCGCCGGAGAAAAGCTGGTTGTATTCCGGCGCGCGCAGGAAGCGCACCAGCCGCCACTTGATGACCAGGTCGTCGATGATCTCCTGCGCCTGCGCTTCGTTCAGCGTGCCTTCGCGCAGATCGCGCTCGAAGTAGATGTCCCAGAAGGTGGACAGGCGCCCGGCCGACATCGCTGCCCCGTTCTGCTGCTTGACGGCTGCGAGGTACGCGAAATAAGTCCACTGCACCGCTTCGCGCGCATTGGCCGCCGGCACGGAGATGTCGTGGCCATAGGCCGCTCCCATCTCCTTCAGCTCCTTGAGCGAGCGGATCTGCTCGGACAGCTCCTCGCGCAGGCGGATGGTTTCTTCCGTCGAGTGCCGCTCGTCCAACTCGTGCTTCTCGCGTTCCTTGTCGGCGACCAGGAAGTCGACGCCGTACAACGCCACCCGGCGGTAGTCGCCGACGATGCGCCCGCGTCCGTAGGCATCCGGCAGGCCCGTGATCACGTGCGACGAACGCGCCTTGCGGATCTCGGGTGTGTAGGCGTCGAACACGCCGACGTTGTGCGTCTTGCGGTACTTGGTGAAGACCTCGACCAGCTTCGGGTCGGGCTCGTAGCCATAGGCGCGCAGGCTGTCCTCCACCACGCGCCAACCGCCGAAGGGCATGATCGCGCGAACCAGCGGTGCATCCGTCTGCAGCCCGACGATGATCTCGTTGGGCTTGTCGATGTAGCCCGGCGCGTGCGCGGTGATGCTCGACGGCACCTGCGATACCCCCAGCACGCCCTTCTCCCGCTCCTGCGCGAGCAAGGGCTTCAATGTCTCCCAGAGTTTCTGGGTGCGCGCCGTGGGCCCCTGGAGGAAGGCGTGGTCTCCCTCGTAGGGCGTGTAGTTGCGCTGGATGAATTCCCGGACGTTGACACGGTCCTGCCACAGGCCCGGCGTGAAGCCGCGCCATGCGCCCTCCGTATTCCTGCTCGAGAGATCGAATGCGAATTGGGTTTCCATGCTTGTCTCCTCGTTATGACGCAAAACGTGTCTTGATCCGCTTCAGGGCGGCTGATTCGAAAGAAGCCCTGCGGCCTCGCAGGCCTGCACGAGTTCGGCGACGGAACGCACACCCATCTTTTCCATGACCCGGCCGCGATGCTGCTTGACGGTCTGCTCCGCGATCAGCAAGTCCGAAGCGATCTGCTTGTTCAGGCGCCCCCTGATCACGTGCTGCATGATTTCGTGCTCGCGGGGCGACAGGCGGGCGACCAGGGCCTTGGCCGCGCCCTGCGCATGCTCCAACCGGCGCTGGCCGGCGTGTCGCTCGACCGCGCGGCCCACCGCTGCCACGAGCACTTCGGCATCCACCGGCTTCTCGAGGAAATCGGAGGCGCCCAGTTTCATCGCGCCGATGCCCGCCGCCACTTCGCCGTGCCCGGTGACGAAGATGATCGGAGGCGCACACCCCTTCTCCATCAGTCGCCGCTGCAGCGCCGGCCCGGAGAGGCCCGGCATGCGCATGTCGAGAAGGATGCAGGCCACGTCGCCCGCAGGCGGTTGAGCGAGAAACGCGTCGGCCGAGCCATAGGAGGCGACCATCCATCCGGCGCCGCCGAGCAGGCGACCGAGGCTTTCCCTCACCGCCGGGTCATCGTCGATGACGCACACGATCGCCTCCGTGCCGTCGGATGGCGCCGGCATCTCGCGCTCGATCGACGCAGGGGGTGTGTCCGCGACATCCGGCGCCTGGGGCGCTGCCGGCAGCTCGAAGCAGAATCTCGCCCCCCCGTCCACGTTCGACTCGGCCCAGATGCGTCCGTTGTGCGCTTCGATGATGGAGCGGCAGATCGCCAGGCCCAGGCCGAGTCCTTCCTGCCGGGAAGTCCAGAACGGCTCGAAGATCGTTTCCAGTTGTCCTGGCGCGATGCCCTTGCCCGTGTCGTGCACCGCGACCTCGATCATCCCGCCGTCGCGCCGCGCCATGCCGAGCCGTACACGACGCTGCGCGGGCTCTCCCGCGCGCATGGCCGAGGCCGCGTTGAGCAGCAGGTTGAGCACGACCTGTTCGATCTGCGCCTTGTCCGCCATGACCCGGCATCCCTCGTCGAACTGCGTCTCGACGCGAATGCCCTGCCCGAGCATTTCGCTCTCCATCAGCCGCAGCACCTCTCGCAAGGCCACGGCGAGGTCGATCGGCTCGCGCTCGGTCTCGTCCTGGCGCAGCAGGGCGCGCATGGAGCGGATGGTGTCCGCGGCCCGCTTGTCTTCCCGCACCACGGCTTCGAGAACGCCCTGAATCAGATCGAGCTTCGCATCGCCGCGCTCGAGGTACTTGAGACCGGCCTGCGCATTGCTCAGGATGGCGGCCAGCGGTTGATTCAGCTCGTGGGCGATCGTGGCCGTGAGCGCACTGACGCGCGCCACGCGGTCGGCATGCCAGACCCGCCGCCGCAACTGCCGGGCTTCCTCCTCCGTGCGTGCCAGGGCCATCGCGCTGCCCAGAAGCTCTCCAACGATCTTGAGCCTGGGCACCATGTCGGCGGGCCAGGTGCGGGCGGCGCGCATGGCCGCGAACGAGAGCACGCTGGTCACGCGCCCGCCAATGCGCAGCGGTATGGAAAGGTGCGAGCGCAAGCCCGTTTTACGGCAATGCTCCGCCTCGTCGATCGCGTGGGGCGGCAGGTCGTCCGGCAGTCTCGCCAACGATACGACGCGTCCGGCCCTCAGCTCGCCGAGAAACCAGGGCAGCCGGTACGGGAAGCGCCCGCGCGGAAGCGGTTCGCGGCCACTGGCCGCCGCCGAACACAGCACGTGCAGGTAGTCCCCGGCCACGAGTTCTGCAAAGGTGCACCGGTCATAGCCGAGAAATGAAACCAGTTTGGACAGCGACCGCTCGGCCTTGCTAAGGAAGTCGGCGCTGGAGACGTCGACGAAACTTTCCGAGAGCTCGGCGAGCAGGCGTTCGAAAGCGAGCCGCTCCAACAGGATGGCTTCAGCATCCGAGCGCCTTTCAGCGGCGTCGGCATCCGGCGAGACTCTGGCCGGTTCCCGGCTCATTGCTTCCTCCTCGCTTCCCCCGAACAACGCTCCGTGCCGCGGCGCACACGGTCGGCAAACCTGCAAATCATCGATCCGCGACTTGGCGGGTGTCAAGCGGCGCGAGGGAGCCGTGACGGCTTCCTCATCAAGGAGAGGGAGCATTTCGTCCATCGCTGAGGGCGACCCATTCGATGGAATCCAGCAGCGCCGCGGCATCCACCGGCTTGCGGAAGAAGTGCTGCGCCCCCAGTTCGCGCGCCCTGCGCCGGGCGGTGGAGCTGTCGCTCGATGACAAGGCGATGACAGGCAGCCTCCCCGCAACCGCATGCAACGACGTGCGCACGTCCGCTTCGCTTTTCCATGCGCTCGGTACGTCAAGCAACACGCACGCGGGATGGTTCCCGTCCACCTTGACCAGGAACTCCTCCACCGACGCGCAGGGTCGCGGCTCCAGGCCCGCGGAGTCCATCAGGCGCGAGAGACCTTCGCGCACCGAAGCATCGCCATCGACTACGTAGACGATTCGCAAGGGGCCCGTCTTGGACATTTCGCTTGCCTCCTGCCACCAGTGATCCGTCCCTAGATGAAGCGCTCGGCGTTCGAGAGCAGGTCTTCTTCCGGCGGCAATTCGGCCAGCGGACACCGCACGATGGCAATCACCACGTTGACGCCCTCGCCGATGGCCAGCTCGGTCATGATGAATTCGTTGAGCGGCCCGGGGTGGTCCGCGTCCACCCGCACACCCATCCGGCTCAGGCGCATGGGCGTCCGCTGCAGGCTCACCTGCTTTTCGGGATGTGCAAACACGGCATCGATGTGCTTGATGAAGGCGTCGAGCGTCGCGACGCCCGCCTTCGTCTCGATGTAGTCGTGCACCGTCTCCTTGAGCTCGCGTTCGATCGCCGCGATCTGCGATCGCGTCTCGGTCGTGTCCTCCAGAAGTCCCGCGGCACCGTCCACCGCGAGCTTGACCAGCCGCAGGCGCGCGGCGAGCCACGCCTTGCGCTCGCCGAGTTCGGCCGCCTTCATGTCCAGGTCGACGATGCGCTTGAGCGCCAGTTGCGCAAGCCGCCGGATGATGCGGCGCCCGACCTCCAGGCGCGTCGCATCGAACGTGGCCGAGGGCGCGAACAGCTTGTGCCCCGAAAAGCTCACGGTCGCCAGCGGCACGTCGTGCTGCACGCGGTCGCCATCCTGCTGGACGCCCAGAACGGTGCGTTCCTCGCGCTTCATCGCCAGCAGCGCGAAGGCCTCGCCGGCTTCCCGGTTCGACGGCACGCGGAAGAACTCGCGCAGCTCCTTGCTGCGGCCGAGGAAGGCGGGCACTTCGTCGGCCGAGGCGAAATAGGCATTCAGCCGCGGATCGCCGCTCCAGGTCGCACGCGAAAGCAGCAGCGGATCCAGCGGCTGCGCGCCCATCGCGCGCAGGTGCGCGATCGTCTTGCGCACGCAGCCTTCGAGCTTGTCCGCATAGCGCGACTGCAGGCGGATGCGCGGGTCCACGGTCTCGACCACGAGTTCGGTCATGTCGGAGACCAGTTGCCGTTCTTCGGCATCGTCGGCGCGCGAGTCCGCCCGCCCGAACAGTGCCGAGACGACGCGATCGAACAATGAGGACGGGCCCATGATCCGCTCGCGTGAGGTCGGCCGGTGCTTGCGCTACCAGTCCATCTTGGGCACCCAGGCCCGCAGAACTCGGCCCTCGTAGGAGCGGCCGTTGATGCGCTGGGCCAGCGATTCGGCCTGGGCACGCGACATCTCCACGTCGATCAGCGCGGTGGGCGTTCCGCTCTCGTTGGCCAGGCGGATCTTGTCCGCCTGCGCAAAGCTGCTGAGCGCCTCGCGGATGCCCTCCTCGGTGACGTCGTCCGGGAGGTTTCCTATGACGATGTGCGTCTGCTGTTGCATGGGTCACCCTCTGCACGAATGGAAACGCACCCACGTTAGTGCCTGCCCGCCGGGGCGCAAATCCTACTTTGGTTGGATTCCCAGGCTGCGACGCGCGAGCGCAAGCTCACATCTTCCGGAACACGCGCACCAGAGGCCCGACTCATGAATGCAGCCGAGTACCTTGCGCTCGAGACCCTGCGCGACGGCCGCCCCGTGCGCATCCGCGCGCTGAAGCCTTCCGACCGCGAATCGATGCTCGCGGCGGTCGGCCGCACCGGCGAGGCTTCCATCTATCGCCGCTTCTTTTCGGCCAAGCACAACTTCACCGAGCGCGAGATTGCCTACTACATGGAGGTGGATTTCGCCAGCCACGTTGCATTGGCCGCCGAACTGGAGGAAAACGGCCATCCGGTGATCGCGGGCGGCGGCCGCTACGTCGTATCGGAACCGGGATGCGCCGAAATGGCCTTCGCGGTCGACGATCCGCACCAGGGGTTGGGCATCGGCAAACTGCTGATGCGCCATCTGGCCCTGATCGCCAAGGCGTCGCACCTCGATACATTGAAGGCCGAAGTGCTGGCAGACAACACGCCGATGCTGGCAGTATTCAAGGCCAGCGGCCTGCCGCTGCAACTGAAGCGCGAAGGCAGCGTGACCCACGTGCATATGGATTGCCGCCACGGTACTGAAACAAAGGGCGAGGACGATCGCCCTTCGAATCCAGGAGCGCATTGATGGCCCAGAAATCCCCTCCCCCCGACCTCTCCCGTTCCGCCCTGTCCGCGTTGTGGCCGATGCGAGCCGCCCAGGCCGCTGCCGAATACGGCATCGACGCCTGGCAGCGGTCCATCCTCACCATGGACGTACTGCGCGAGCGCGGCAACCAGTACCTCGAACACACGAAGTCGGGCAAGCCGCCGGTCCTCGTCTTCGACTACGACATGGTGCTCGACGCCAGGGAGTTCCCGAAGCCCGCCAACTACGCGCTGGTGCGCATCAAGCCCGACGCGAGCCACGCCAAGACGGACCCCAAGAAGCGGCCTTTCGTCGTGATCGACCCGCGTGCCGGCCATGGACCGGGCATCGGCGGCTTCAAGATGGACAGCGAGATCGGCATCGCCCTGCAGCACGGACACCCGTGCTACTTCGTGATGTTCTTTCCGTACCCGATGCCGGGCCAGACCATCGAGTCGGTCTGCGCCGCCGAGATCGCCTTCATGAAGAAGGTCAACGAACTGCATCCCGAAACCGAAGGAAAGCCCTTCGTCATCGGCAATTGCCAGGGCGGCTGGGCGCTGATCATGCTCGCGGCGCTGGCGCCCATGCAAGTCGGCCCGATCCTGCTGGCGGGCTCGCCCGTGTCGTACTGGGCCGGCGTCGAGGGCAAGAACCCGATGCGCTATTCGGGCGGATTGATGGGCGGCACCTGGCTGGCCTCGCTGGCCGGCGACCTGGGCCACGGCAAGTTCGACGGCGCCCACCTGGTCAGCAACTTCGAGGGCCTGAATCCCTCCAACACCTACTGGTCCAAGCTCTACAACCTCTATTCGCAGGTCGACACCGAGCGGGAGCGCTTCCTCGAATTCGAGAAGTGGTGGGGCGGCCTCTTCCTCATGAACAAGGAGGAGATGGAGTGGATCACGAAGAACCTCTTCGTCGGCAACAAGCTCTCGGCCGGCGAGGTCGAGTCCTTCGATGGCAAGCACCGCGTGGACATCCGCAACATCCGCACGCCCATCGTCGTGTTCGCGTCGTGGGGGGACAACATCACGCCGCCGCAGCAGGCGCTCAACTGGATCCCCGATTCCTATTCGAGCGTGGACGAGATCCGGCTGAACGAGCAGACCATCGTCTACTGCCTGCACGAGAAGATCGGCCACCTGGGCATCTTCGTCTCCGCCGGCGTGGCCAAGCGCGAAACCTCCGAACTGGCCAGCGCGCTCGATCTCATCGAGACGCTGCCGCCCGGCCTCTACGAGGCGGTGATCCAGGACACCCAGCCCGACATGCCTGGCCTTGCCTACCTCGAAGGCCGCTACCTGATCCAGTTCGTGCCGCGCACCATCGACGACATCCTCGCCTTCGACGATGGGCGCAAGGATGAGCAGGCCTTCGAGGTGGTCGACCGCGTGGCCCAGATCAACCAGGGGCTCTACGACACCTTCGCCTCGCCCCTGGTGAAGGCCATGACGAGCGAAGCGAGCGCCGAGGCGACGCGGGCGGCCAACCCGGCGCGGATGGAGCGCTGGGGTCTGTCGAATCTCAATCCATGGATGTTCTGGGTGCAGGCGATGGCCGAGAACGTGCGCGCCAACCGCCGCCCTGCCGCGCCGGACAACCCCTTCACGAAGGCAGAGCGCGAAGTCTCCGCACGCATCGAGCAATCGCTCGACCGCGTGCGCGACGTGCGCGACGAGATGTCCGAGCGCATGTTCAAGGCGATCTACGAGGCACCGTGGCTCGCCGCGGCCGTCGGCCTCGGGGCCGACGCACTGGGCCGCCGCGGGCCGAAGTCGGCCACCTGGGAGCAGGACGAGCTCAAGCGCCTCAAGCGGCAGGAGATCGAATCCCAGTTCGAGAAAGGCACGCCGGTGGATGCGTGGGCACGACTGTTGCTGTACGTGCGCCGGGAGGAAAACGTGGTCGACGAGCGTCCCTACAACCTGATGCGGCGAATGATCGACGAGATGGAGCCCGAGCACCGCCCCTCCCTCGCAACGGTCAAGGCCGCGATGAAGCGGCAGGCCTTCGTGGTCGCGATGGACGAGGAGCGTGCCATCGCCGCCCTGCCCGGCCTGGTGCCCGAGATGCACCAGCGCCGCAAGGGATTCGAGGCGGCACGGAAAGTGGCAAGCGCGCGCGGCAAGCCGACGGCGCACCAGGAAGAGCGTTTCCGCCACGTGGCGAGCATCCTGTCCCTCGATGCGCCGGTGCGGCCACGCAGGGCGGCATGAGCGCCGCGCCGAAGGTATCTGAATGAAAGGCACGGAGGTCCCCCAATGAGTCACGACAAGTACGACCGCCTGATCGAGTTCGCGAAATCGCTCGAGGCCATTGGCACGGCGGTGGCGCATCCGTGCGACGCGAGTTCGCTCTCGGCGGCGCTGGATGCCGCACGGCTGGGGCTGATCCGGCCGATCCTCGTCGGACCTGTGGCGAAGATCGAAGCCGTGGCCAAGGAGAACAATCTCGATATCTCGGGCTGCGAACTGGTCGATGCGCCGCACAGCCATGCCGCCGCCACGAAGGCGGTGGAGTTGGTGCAGGCCGGCAAGGCCGAGGCCCTGATGAAAGGCAGCCTGCACACCGACGAGCTCATGGCCGCCGTGGTGCGAAAGGACACCGGCCTGCGCACCGCGCGCCGCATCAGCCACTGCTTCGTCATGGACGTGCCCTCGCACGAGGACGCACTGATCATTTCCGACGCGGCCGTGAACATCGCGCCCACGCTCGAAGAGAAGGTCGACATCGTGCAGAACGCGATCGACCTGGCGCGCGCGCTGCGGCAGACCGAGGTGCGTGTCGCCATCCTGTCGGCCATGGAGACCGTCAACCCCAAGGTGCCTTCGACGATCGAGGCCGCGGCGCTGTGCAAGATGGCGGATCGCGGCCAGATCACCGGCGGCATCCTCGACGGGCCGCTCGCACTCGACAACGCGATCGACCTGGAGGCCGCGGGCATCAAGAAGATCGTCTCGCCGGTCGCCGGGCGGGCGAACGTGCTCATCGTGCCCAACCTCGAATCCGGCAACATGCTGGCCAAGAGCCTGAGCTTCCTCGCGAATGCCGACTCGGCCGGCATCGTGCTGGGCGCGAAGGTGCCGATCATCCTCACCAGCCGCGCCGATTCGGTGACTGCGCGCCTCGCCTCGTGCGCCGTCGCGGTGCTGGTGGCGCACGCGCGGCGCGACAGCTCGGCGAAGGTGATCACATGAGCGCCGCGCGGCCGCCCGGAGGCGCTCGCACGGCAGTGCGACGCATGGAGGTTACCCAATGAGCGATGCGATCGTCGTCCTCAACGCCGGCTCGTCGAGCCTCAAGTTCTCGCTGTTCGCGGGCAGGGACGATCTGCCCTTCGTCGCGGGCGGACAGGTCTCCGGCCTGTACACCGCCGCGCCGCGCTTCGTCGGCAAGGACGCGACCGGCAAGCAAGTCGCCGAGAAGCGCTGGGATGCCGACGCCAAGCTGGATCACCACGGCGCCATCGTGCACATCGTCGAGTGGCTGAGGTCCACGCACGGACACGAGCACCGGCTGGCCGCGGTCGGCCATCGGGTGGTGCACGGCGGCATGGACTTTGCGGCGCCGGTGCGGGTCGACAGCGACGTGGTGGCGCGGCTCGAAAAGCTGGTGCCGCTCGCGCCGCTGCACCAACCGCACAACCTGGAGCCCATCCGCGCCCTGCTGCATCGGGCACCCGACCTGCCGCAGGTCGCCTGCTTCGATACCGCCGCGCATCGCTCCAATCCGCCGGTGGCGCAGATGTTCGCGCTGCCGAAGGAGCTGTCCGATGCCGGCGTGAGGCGCTACGGCTTTCATGGGCTCTCGTACGAGTACATCGCATCGGTGCTGCCGAAGTTCGATACGCGCGCAGCCAACGGCAACACGGTGGTGCTGCATCTCGGCAACGGTGCGAGCATGTGCGCCCTGCAGGCAGGCCGCAGCATCGCCAGCACCATGGGCTTCACCGCCGTCGACGGCCTGCCGATGGGCACGCGCTGCGGCGCCCTGGACCCGGGCGTGATCCTCTATCTCATGGACGAGCGCGGCATGGATACGCGCGCCGTCGAGAAGCTGATCTACAGCCAGTCCGGGCTGCTCGGCGTCTCCGGCGTGTCGAGCGACATGCGCGAGCTGCTCGAATCCGACCAGCCGCAGGCCAAGGTGGCGGTCGATCTCTTCATCTACCGCATCGGCCGCGAACTCGGATCGCTGGCGGCCGCGCTGGGCGGGCTCGATGCCATCGTCTTCACTGCGGGCATCGGCGAGCACGCCACCGCGGTGCGCGAGCGAGTCTGCCAGCAGGCCGCATGGCTGGGCGTCGAGCTCGACCCCGAAGCCAATGCGAGCCGGGGCCCCTGCATCAGCACGCCAGGCAGCAAGGTCGCCGCATGGGTGATCCCGACCAACGAAGAACTGATGATCGCCCGGCACACGCGGGACTTGCTCGCAAGAGGATGAACGCCATGTCGCCCCAGCACAACCCCGTCCTCGCCGGCAAGAAGGCCCTGGTGGTGGGCATCGCCAACGAATACTCGATCGCCTACGGTTGCGCGAACGCCTTCCGGAGCCTCGGCGCCGAGCTGGCGATCACCTACCTCAACGAGAAGGCCCGGCCACACGTCGAGCCGCTGGCGAAGAAGCTGGACGCGCCCATCGTGCTGCCGCTCGATGTCGAGCAGCCGGGGCAACTCGAAGCCGTGTTCAATGCCATCGGGGACCAGTGGGGACGACTGGACATCCTGGTGCACTCCATCGCATTCGCGCCGAAGGCCGACCTGCAGGGCGGCCTGCTCGACTGTTCGGCGGAGGGCTTCGGGCGTGCGATGGACGTGTCGTGCCACTCCTTCGTCCGCATGGCGCGGCTCGCGACGCCGCTGATGACCGAAGGCGGCACCATGATCGCGATGAGCTATCTCGGTGCGCAGAAGGTGGTGCCCAACTACAACGTGATGGGTCCGGTCAAGGCGGCGCTGGAGGCGACCTGCCGCTACCTCGCCTACGAGCTCGGCCCCAAGGGCATCCGCGTTCACCCGGTGTCTCCCGGCCCGCTCAAGACGCGCGCCGCCTCCGGCCTGAAGGATTTCGACCTGCTGCTCACCGAGGCCGCGAACCGCGCGCCGGTGGGCGAGCTGGTCGACATCGACGATGTCGGTTTTGCCTGTGCCTACCTCGCGACACCGTATGCGCGGCGGCTGACCGGGCAGACGCTGTTCGTGGATGGTGGCGTGAACATCATGGGCTGAGCGGGGGCGCAGGAAGCGCCGGACATCGTCGATCCCCCGTTGCGCTGCTTCGCCGTTCGATGAACGATTCGCCCGACGAGCCGGCCAGGCGCTCGATCGGAGGTGCCATGCACGACGTGCCCGAAACCCGCTATGCAAAAAGTGGCGACTGCCACATTGCCTATCAGGTCCTGGGCGAGGGTCCGCTCGACCTGGTCTTCATTCCGGGTTTCGTCTCGAATGTCGAGCATTGCTGGGAAGACCCGCGCATGGCGCAGTTCTTCAGGCGCCTTGCCGCGTTTGCCCGCCTCATCCTTTTCGACAAGCGGGGAACGGGCATGTCCGATCCCGTGCCGATCGAGCAGTTGCCGACGCTGGAGCAACGCATGGACGACGTGCGCGCCGTCATGGATGCGGCAGGTTCGCAGCGCGCGGCGCTCGTCGGCGCTTCCGAAGGCGGGCCTCTGAGCTTCCTGTTTGCTGCCACCTATCCACAGCGTGTCCATGCCCTCGTCCTGCTGGCCGCCTATGCGCGGGTCGCGTGGGCGCCGGACTACCCCTTCGGCACCGATCCGGACAACTGGTCGAGCATGCTCGAGCGCATGGAAGCGGGCTGGGGCAAAGGGGTTCTGCTGACCGCCTTCGCGCCTTCGGTGGCAGCGAATCCGGCCGCTCGCGAATGGTGGGCGCGTCATCAGCGCATGGCCTCGAGTCCCGGTGCCGCGATCGCGATGATGCGCATGGCCTTTCAGATCGACGCGCGGCCGGTCCTGTCGGCCGTGCGGGTTCCCACCCTGATCCTCCACCGCTGCGGCGATCGCATGGTTCCCATCGAGCACGGGCGCTATCTCGCGCAGCACATTCCTGGCGCACGGATGGTGGAACTCCCCGGTGCCGATCACTTCTTCTGGATCGGTGACCCCGACACCTGCCTCGGCCAGATCGAGGAGTTCCTCACCGGCGAGCGCCGTGCAGGTGAATCGGACCGCATTCTCGCGACGGTCCTGTTCGCGGACATCGCGGGCTCGACCGAACGCGCGGCCGAGTTGGGCGATTCGCGCTGGCACCGGCTTCTCGACAGCTACTACGGCCTCGCGCGCGGTCAGCTCCAGCGCTTTCGAGGACGTGAACTCGATACGGCCGGCGACGGATTCTTTGCCGCCTTCGACGGACCCCTGCGCGCGATTCGCTGCGCCGCAGCCATCGGCAGCGGCGCTCGGCTCCTGGGCCTCGAGATACGCGCCGGGGTCCACACGGGCGAGTGCGAGGTCATGGGGCCGAAGTTCGGCGGGCTCGCGGTACACATCGGCGCGAGGGTCGCAGGGCAGGCGAATCCGGGCGAAGTGCTGGTCTCCAGCACGGTCAAGGACCTGGTCGCGGGGTCAGGCATGTGCTTCGAGGACCGGGGCGACCATGCATTGAAGGGCGTGCCGGGCCGATGGCGCCTGTTCGCCGCGATGGCGAACTGAGGTGTCAGGACATCCACCGTCACGCCGAGCAATATGCCGAGTTCATGGCGGATCGCACCAATGTCGAGCAGCGTTGTCTAAGGCGCCGGGTCGATCAGGATGTCAAGGTCGCTGTTGTCTGTGTCCTGACCATGCACAACAGAGCCGAACACCCGGGCATTCCGGGCTCGATGGGACTCGACCACGCGGCGAATCGCGGCCCGGTTCGAGTGCAATGCTTCTGAAGATTTCAAGCTCTCTCTTCCACAATGAAGTCCGGTTCGATGGTAAGCGCACCATAGCCGCCAAGTCGATTGCGCCTGTCGCCGCGATGGCGAACTGATCCGTTGGCAGCCGCTCAGCCCGGGCCCTTGGCGAGACGCAGCCAGGCCGGAAACTGGCGATCGAAGTCCTGGGCGGTGATGTCCGAGAGGTGCTCGCACGCGGTATTCGGAAGCGCCACGCTCACTTCCTGGTGCCAGTACACGATGCCGAGCCAACGACGCACCTGGATGCGTTCCTCGCGCGGAACGGGAAAGTCCGACACATGCTGCGGCAACCGCTGCATGGAAACTCGTCGCCGCACCTCGATGACCATCCAACCCCTGCGCTGCGTGCTGATGCACGCCGCCTTTCCCAACCTGAGCTGGAGGCGAAGCTCCCACGCGGCAAGGAGCAGAAGGATCAACGATGCAACCAACATGCGAAGTGCAAGGTAAGTGGTTCTTGCGAAAGGAAATACCGGGGAACTCTTTGCAAGGCTAGGCGCAGCCGGCCCACAGCGCAATACAGCGCACGCGTGGTCGCGTCAAGTTGTTCACGAAAGCCTGCCTTCTGTCGCCCGCGAGCAACTCTGCGGCCCGCGTGCGGCATGGCTTCTCCTCCCGGTTGGCGATTGACTTCCCGCGCGGGCAGCCAGACGATGCTCAGGCGCTGACGGGAGCAATGCGACCGCGCAGCGCTGACGTGGCCTCACCCAACGAGGAGGAAATCATGCGCGCATCAAGAGCAACAAGCGTCTTCGCGTCCGTGCCGTTGGCACTCCTGTGTCTCGACTGCTTCGGCCAGACAAGTACTCCACCATTCAGGTCGACCTGCCAGAACGTCGGCGTGGCCACGCAGGAGCCCCTGGGCGATCGCGAAGGCCACATGCTCTCGGTCGGCTCGTACAGCTGCGTCAGCCAGGGCGGCTTTCTCGACGGCGCGGTCACATCGGGAATGAACGTCTGGGAACTCGACAAGGGCGCGGGCGTGGCGGTGACAGGCAATGGAGTGACTCGCAAGCCCGGCCAACTGATCCTCTACGTGGTGACCGACGGAAGCTACTCGCTTACCATGGCCGACGGCAAAGTGACCGGCTTCACCGGAATCGCCAAGGGTGTCTACAAGCTGGCGACCGGCCCCGCGGCGGCGCTCTCCGGAAAGGCCTATACAGCCAGGTTCCGAAGCATCGAACGAGGCCAGTTCGTCATCGAAACCACCGTGGACTAGCGAGCGCGGCATTTGCTCCTACTCGTTGGCAGGCCGATGGCTCACGGGCCGGAGCAACCCGCGGCACGCAAAGTGCGGCATGCCAAGCAGCCTCACGACATTCAATCCTTTCCTCTCCTGGTTCCAGATGGCCTCGGACGCGAGTGCCTCCTTCTTTCCGGCGGCGTCACCAGGGGCCGCCGCAACGGATCCCTTCTTGCCGATGACGGCGACTTGTGAAGATCACAGCCTGTTCGTGCCGGCCACCGCGCCGCGCCACGCGGCGCCCCTGCTCGTGATGCTCCACGGTGCGGGCCAGAATCCCATCGACTTCGCGGCGGGCACCGCGATGAACGCGGCGGCCGAGCGGCATGGATTCGTCGTCCTGTATCCAGCGCAACCGACCAGCGCGAATGCCCACCAGTGCTGGAATTGGTTCGAGCGGGCGCACCAGACGCGCGACCAGGGCGACCCGGCCCGCATCGCCGCACTCACACTGCAAGTCGCGCGTGAACAACGAGTGGACTCCCATCGAATCTACGTCGCCGGGCTTTCGGCCGGCGGTGCCATGGCCGCGTTGCTGGGTGATCTTTTTCCGGACGTCTATGCCGCCGTCGGCGTGCACTCGGGACTGGCGGCACGCGCCGGGTCCGACATCACCTCGGGCCTCGCCGCGCTGCGCGGCGCTCCGCGCGAAGCGAGCGTGCCGCGCGAGATGCCGACCATCGTCTTCCATGGCGACCGGGATTCCGTGGTGAACGCCGTCAACGGCACCCACGTCATCGAAGCATCGTTGGGAGCCGACTGTCCCTTCGAATCCCGCGAGCACACCGGGCCTGATGGCCGGCGCTTCACCCGCCGCAACTACCTTCGCCCGGGTACGGGCGTGCGCGGCGAGCACTGGACGCTGCACGACGCGGCGCATGCGTGGTCGGGCGGAAGCCTGGCCGGCTCCTTTGCCGACCCCATGGGCCCTGATGCGAGCGAGGAGATGCTCCGCTTCTTCGAGACGCAACGACGCAGGCCATCGCATTGAGCACGTGCAGGCATCAGGCCACGCCCAGGCACTAGGCGTCCAGGGGCACGCCGCCTCCGAAATGGGCCACCCACAGGTCCCACAGTTCCTGGTGGACTGCGGTGAAGGGATGGTGCCAGGTGCTCAGCATCTGGAGCTGGAGGTCCTGCGCCTGCAGCCAACTCTCGGCAAGGGCGGATTGCCAATCCAGCAGCGGTTGGAAGAATCCGTAGGCGATGGGCAATGGACTTGCGGTACTCATGTCTTTCTCCACGCAATGGGGTTCGGCGCAAGCCTAGTGAACTCCCGCCGGCGCTTCAAGCAGGGAAACAACCCGCTGCACTTTGCCGCTGCGGCCGCGCTGCCCCGTCTCGCCGCTCCTGCAGTGAATGTGAACGCCGTCCGCGCCCTGCCGCACCAGAAACGCCGAGAGCACAGCGCGCGCCCGTCGCAAGCTCGCATCCGCCGCCTCGCCATGCAGGCCCGTACGCAGCAACAGGTGGCATGGCCCCTGTTGCTCCAACTGGAAGTCGAACAGGCCGGCGTCGTCTTCGAGCACCGTGCTGACGGCGAGCGGTGTGATCCGGACCATCGGATCGCCCGGTCGCCCCAGTTGCAGCGAGTCGTCGTTGCGGCCCAGGACATCGATCACCGGATGATGCGAACCGCACGCGCAAGCCGCCGCGTGCAGCGTGACGCGGTCACCGAGGTCGTAGCGGATCAACGGCTGCACATGGTTGGCGAGGTTGGTCAGCAAGGTGGTGGCACCGGCCTCGCCGGCCGGCACCTCGCGGCCATGTTCGTCGACCGCTTCGAGGATCGCCCAGTCGCTGTTCAGGTGCAGATTGCCAAGGCGGCATTCGGAGGCGAGCGCAAGGAACTCCGAGGCACCGTAGCTGTTGGCCACGCGGCAATTCAAGGCCTTCTGCAAATGTGCGCGGGTCGTCGCCGAGAGGTCTTCCCCGCCCGTCCACAGCGCGTGCGGCACAGCTTCGAGCCGTCCGGCGAGCCGCTCCTCGGCCAGCAGCACGGCGACGCTGGGATAGGTGGCGATCACGGTGGGCGCCAGCGCATTGAGTTCCGCGATCAGTTCGCGGGTCGGCTGCAGGAACGAGACGCCGTGCAGGCTGCCTGCCAAGGCCGGATTCAAGCGGCGCAAGCGCTCGATCGACACCCAGCTCGCGAAGTGCCCGCCCGTCGCGCCGACGAAGGCGACGCGCTCGCCGACTGACCACGGGTCCGCCATGCGCTGGCGCGCCGGCCCGCGCCAGAATTCGAGCGCGTCATACACCGCCAATGCCCTGGCATCTTGTGCGAAAACCGCCGGCTCGCCACTGCTGCCCGAGCTTTCCCACACCACGTATCGGCCGTAGAAGGCATCGGCGATGCAGGAGGAGTCGGATGCGAAGTCGCGCAGCGCGTCGAGGCGAAGCGCCGGATCGGTCACCCACCCGTCGAACTGCTCCATCAGTTCGGTCTTGCGTGCGATCGGGAGATCGGCGAGGCACCATTGCGCTGGATCGCGGCCCGCCAACACCTTGCGATACAGCGCGGACCCGCGGGCGGCCGAATCCAGCAGGCTCGCCAGGCGTTGCGCCCGCAGGCCGGCCAGCGCTTCGGCTTGCGCATGCGAGGCCATGGCAACGTCGGCAGAGACGCAGCTCGTCAGCAAGTAATCGAAGGGCGGCAGCATGGTGCGAAGGCAAGCAGCCGGCCATAGTGGACGCACTCGCCGGCCATGCAAAGAGAATTTGCGTACGGGCGTAAGGCTGGGAGGGGCTTGTTCAAACGATAAGTGCCGTCGCTATACTCCGCGCCGTCGCGTCACAAGAGACGTGATCTGGCGTGGAAGCCCGGCTATCACCCCTGCGACGAAAGCCGCAGGCTCCGCAGGACCAGCGGCGTTTTCGTTCGCGCCCCATCGGCGCTTCGACGCCGCCAGGGCGTCCGTCGAAGCAATGGTCGTTCGCGACGCCTGACTCAACGCCCCATGCGCGCGTCATAGCTGCGCGACACGCGATCGATCAGCCCCGGGTCCCTCGGGCCCGTGGCGTCGAACTGCACGCGCACGCTGCCGTCGGCCTGCTGGCGAACCGAGGCTGTCACGGTGCCCTGCCCGGCGCGCCCGACGACCGTGCCGCTGCTGCGGTCCTCGACGCTGACCTGCAGGCCCTGGTCGCGCATGGCGCCCGCGGCGGCGGCGAAGGAACGGTCGAAGCTGGCGGGCATCGCGCCAGGAACGGGGTAGCCGTAGTAGGCGCACCCCGCCAGTCCCAGCACCACGGCCCCGGCGAGCGTGCGCGCCATGCTTGCCACCGTGCGCACCGCAAGCGGGTTGCCGCGCCTGATCGTGAAAGCCTTCATGTGGACCTCCGTCTGGGTGTCGGGCGCCGCCCGGTCAGTGGCCGAGTCTGGCCCGTCCCAGGGCGAGGCGCAAGCGCTCGCGCCTGCGCTTGGGCTTCGGCGAGCTTTCCGATTCCTGGCCCGCCTGGCGCCCGGAGAGCAGGAAGTGCGACAGCGCGGGAATCAGCACCACCGCCCCCACCATGTTCCACACGAACATGAAGGCCAGCAGGATGCCCATGTCGGCCTGGAACTTGATCGGCGAGAAGGCCCAGGTGACCACGCCCGCGGCCAGCGTGATGCCGACCAGCACCACCACCTTGCCCGTGAACTGGAGCGCGCGGCGGTAGGCGACCGCCAGCGTTTCGCCCTTGCGCTGGAAGGCCAGCTGCACGCTCAGGAGGTAGAGCGCGTAGTCCACGCCGATGCCCACGCCGAGCGCAATCACCGGCAGGGTCGCGACCTTGACGCCGATGCCCAGCACCACCATGAGCGCCTCGCACAGCACGGAGGTGATGACCAGCGGAACCACCGCGACCACCACCGCGCGCCAGCTTCGGAAGGTGATGAAGCACAGCACGATGACCGCTGCGTAGACCAGCATCAGCATCTGGCCCCAGGCCTTTCGCACGACGATGTTGGTGGCGGCCTCGATGCCGGCGCTGCCTGCGGCCAGCAGGAACTGGCGGTCCTCGCTGTCATGGGCCTGCGCGAATTCGGCGCTCGCGCGCACCACGCCGTCGAGCGTCTCGGCCCGATGGTCCGACAGGTAGGCGATCACCGGCATCACCGAACACTCGGTGTTGAACAGGTCCGGATTGTTGACGCTGGCCTGCTGCGCGCCGTAGTTCAGCACGTCCTGGTTGCGCGCGATGGTGAGCCACTTGGGGCTTCCCTCGTTGCTGCCCGCGGTGATCTGGCGCACCGCGCCGGTCAGCGCCGCCGTGGTCTGCACGCCGGGAAGCTGCTGCAGCGTCCAGGCCAGCCGGTCGGCTTCGACCAGCGTGGGGTACTTGAGGCAGCCTTCCTTCGCGGTCTTGACGATCACGGCGAAGGTGTCGCTCGACAGCGCGTAGTGGTCCGTGATGTAGGCGTTGTCGCGGTTGTAGCGCGAGTCCGGCCGAAGCTCTGGCGCGCCAGGGTCGAGGTCGCCGATCTTCAGGCCCTGGCTGACGCCGAAGCCGAGCACGGCGAGCGCCGCGCTCGCCACGACCGCGCGCAAGGCCCAGCGGCGCTCGACGAAATGCCCGAGCCAGTTCCACAGGCGCTCGAAGCCGCGCGCCTTGCCCGCGTCCTCTTCCGCGTGCAGGCTGCGCGCCGCCGCTTCGGGGCTCACGCCGACATAGGACAGCAGTACCGGCAGCAGGATCAGGTTGGTGAAGATGAGCACTGCCACGCCGACGCTGGCGGTCAGCGCCAGCTCCTGGATGACCGGGATGTCGATCACCATCAGGACGGCGAAGCCCACCACGTCCGCCAGCAATGCCGTGAGGCCGGCGAGGAAGAGCCGGCGGAAGGTGAAGCGCGCCGCGACCAGCCGGTGGGCGCCGCGCCCGATGTCCTGCATGATGCCGTTCATCTTCTGCGCGCCGTGCGAGACGCCGATCGCGAACACCAGGAATGGCACGAGGATCGAGTAGGGATCGAGTTCGAGGCCGAAGGCCGCGACCAGTCCGAGCTGCCACACGACCGCGACCAGCGAGCATGCGATCACCAGCCCGGTGCTGCGCACGCAGCGCGTGTAGAGATAGATGATGGCTGCGGCGATCAGCGCGGCCACGGCAAAGTAGAGCGCCATCAGGTGCAGCCCGTCGATCAGGTCGCCAACGAGCTTGGCGAAGCCGACCACATGCATGCGCACCGCCGGGGACTCGCCGGGCGACGCGGCCTCGTAGCGCGTCCGCAACTGCTCGATGGCATGCGACAGCGCGCGGTAGTCGATGCGCTGGCCGGTGGTGGGGTCCTTGTCGAGCAGCGGCACGACGATCATGCTGGACCGGAAGTCGCTCGCGACCAGGCTGCCGACCAGCCCCGAACGCGCGATGTTGCCGCGCAGTTCGTCGGTGGCGCGTGGCGAGCCGTCGTAGCCGTCGGGCATCACGGGGCCGCCGCGAAAGCCCTCTTCCGTGACTTCGGTCCATCGCACCGAAGGCGTCCACAGCGACTTGAGCCAGGCGCGGTCGACGCCGGGCATGAGAAACAGCTCGTCGTTGATCTTGCGCAGCGTGTCGAGGTACGCCGCGTCGTAGACGTCGCCGCGCTGGTTCTCGACCACGATGCGCAGCGAGTTGCCCAGGCCGCGCAGGTCGTTCTTGTGTTCCAGGTAGTTCTGGATGTAGGGATGACCGTGCGGGATCATCTTCTCGAAGCTGGCGTTGAGCGACAAGCGGCTCACCGCGAGCGCGGCCAGCACCAGCGTGACGAACGCACAGGCGAGCATCACGATGAGGCGGTGGTTGAAGACCAGCCGCTCCAGCAGGGAGCCGGAGCGGGGGTCGAAATTGGCGAGCGTCGTGTGCTCGTCATCCTTCTCGGAAGGAATGGGGGTATGCATGAGGAAACTCCGGCCGCGTTCAGGACAGCGGCAATGGGCGCGCGGCGCCGCGCGGCCCGGCAATGACGAGGGCGCCGCCGACCGCTTCGGCCACCGCGGCTGCGGGCATGGCCTGTTCGACGCGCAATGGCTGGAAGCTCGCGCCGTCGTCGCGGCTGACAAGGACATGGCCGGCCTGGCTGACGAGCACGATGCTGCCGTCGCTGCGGCGCAGGCCCGCGGTCAATCCGGACTGCACGCCGGTGGCGACCTGCGACCAGTTGCGGCCGCCGTCGGTGCTGCGCACCACGCTGCCGCGCAGCCCGAACGCGACCAGCGCGCGCGTGCCGGCGACGATGCCGAACAAGGTGCCCTTGTAGGGCGTCTCGCGGGCGGCGAAGCGGCCCGTGGCGCTATCGAGCTGCAACAGCAGGCCCTGCTCGCCAACGATGAAGATGTCTTCGCCGACGGACCGGAGTGCATAGAGGTGCAGGCTCTTGGGGTTGTCCAGCGCATGAGTGAGCGGCTCCCAGCGCGCGCCGCCGTCGTCGGTGCGCAGGGCCAGGCCGAAGGCGCCCACCGCATAGCCGGTCTGCGCATCCTTGAACCAGACGTCGAGCAAGGGGTTCTCCGCGCCCTGGGCGGCGAAGCGTTTGGCCTCGTCGACGAGGGCCGCGGCGCGTTGGGCCTCGGCCCCCTGCGCCGCAGCCACGCGGCGCTGGTAGTAGTCGACCATGAGCGGGCCCGTTCGCCTTCCGTCGAGCTGGAGCGTCCAGCTCTGGCCCGCGTCGGTGCTGCGCAGGATGACGCCGTCGTGGCCCACGGCCCAGCCCTGTCTTTCGGTCGGGAAGCAGACCGCGACCAGATCCGAGCTGACCGGCACTTCGGCCTGCCGCCAGCTTGCGCCGCCGTCATCGGACAGCAGGACGTGCCCGCGCTGTCCGACGGCGACGATGCGATGTCCCGCGCGAGCCAGGCCGTTGATGAGCGAGCGAGCGCCCAGCGTGCTGCGCGCGGCCGGCGTGTCGAGCACGTCGCGCCACTCGGCGCCGGGTGCGGCCGGCGCGGCCCAGGCGCCGGCGGCAGCCCCGCCGCAGGCAAGCGCCAGCGCTCCGACGAGCGAGCGCCGCGTTGGATCGAATGTCATGGTCCTGCTCCCTGTTTCCGTGCGGGCTTGCGGTGCGCTCAGCGGATGCCGGTGCCGGCCAGCGAGTCGGGCGTCCAGTCGCGGTCGGACATCGGCTTGGTGTGGCGCATGCCGCCGGTCTCGGCGATGAAGCCCGTCAGCGAATAGACGCGCGACACGAGGTCGTAGTGGCCGAACATGTCGGTGTACGGTGCCGGGAGGTCATAGCTCGGCGCCATGTAGGCGAAGCCGGCGCGGTACATCTGGCCGCGTGCGTCGTAGTTGTCCGATGCCAGCGCCGACCAGGAGTCCTCGTCGAGGTAGAAGGTGCGCTTGCCGTACACGTGACGCTTGCCGTCACGCAGCTTCGCCTCCACGACCCACACGCGGTGCAGCTCCCAGCGCACCAGATCCGGGTTCAGGTGGTTGGGCTTGAGCAGGTCGTCCTGCTTGGCCTGGTACACCGCCTCGTAGGCGTTGTAGGGCACGTACATCTCCTTCTTGCCGAGCAGCTTGAAGTCGAAGCGGTCCATCGAGCCGTTGAAGATGAAGGTGTCGTCGAAGGTGGTGGCGCCGGCGGTGCCGGGGTTGGGCGTGTCGTAGGACAGATCGGGCGCGACCTTCACGCGGCGCTGGCCGGGCAGGTAGCTCCAGGCGCGGCGGTCCTTCTGCCCGATGTCGAGCGGGTCGACGATCATCAGCGCCTCGCCGGCACGGCGCGCCGGGCCGGTGTAGGTGAGCTTGATGCGCCAGAAGGTGTCGGCATCCTGCTTCGCGGTGTCCCAGAACGGATAGTCCTGCACGCTCACGCCTTCGGTGGCGAGCACCGGGCGGCCGTTGGCGTCGACGTTGAGGTTGCGGTACTTGGCTTCGTAGCTCTGGCCGTTGAAGCGCACGAGATGGTTCCACATCGCCTCGTAGCCGTCCTTGGGGATCGGGAACGGAAAGCCCGCGTGCACGCCCTCGATGGAGCGGCCGTCGTTGGCCGTCTTCGCGTTGACGGCGTTCTTCACGGTGTTGTCGGTCACGAACTTGGGGAAGGCCACGCTGCGATGCGTGGGGTAGACGTCCACACGGAAGCTGGGGTACTTTTGCAGCAGCGCCTTGGTGCCTTCGGTCAGGCGGTCCGCATGCTCGGTCATGTTCTTCGCGTCGATGACCAGGCGGGGCTTGTCGCCCGCGAAGGGATTGGGCCGCACGCCGTCGCCGGCCTTGAAGCCCGCGGGTGCCGAGGTCAGTCCGCCGCTGTAGGCCGGGATGGTGCCGTCCTTGTTGGCGGCCTTCTCGGCGCCGACCGGCGTGAGTGCGGCGCCGAGCGCCTTGGCTTCGTCGGCGCTGAGCGCGGCATGCGCCGTCAGGCCCGTGGATGCGGCGACGAGGCCGGCGAGGAGTTGTCGTGAGATGTTCATCTTCGTTTCCTTCAAGGAAAAAGGAGGTCCGCCCCCGGGGTTCCTTGATGCCCCCGGGGTGGTTGGATGGCCGCGCGAGCGGCCCTGGAAAGACTCAGAAGGTGGTCTTGAAGGTCAGGCTGATGAAGCCCCGGTCCTTCAGCAGCGTCGTGAAGCCGTTCTGCGCGATCACCTGCGTGGCGTTGGCGCGGTAGCGGCCGAGATAGTCGATGTACTTCAGGTCGAAGCGGTACTTCTGGTACACGTCGGCGCCGAGGCCGATGCTGTAGTTGCCGTTGTCCTGGTTGCCGCCGAAGATCGTGGCTGCATTGCCGCTCAGGCCGATGGCATAGGTGAGCGGCATCGACAGGTCCACGCCCGGCCACACCTGGAACCAAGTGGGCGTGAAGGCGATGCTGGTGCCGAGGTAGTTCTTGGTCGTGCAACCGTCCCACTTGTCCTTGCCGACGCAGGGCGCGAAGCCTTCGGCAAAGAAGAGATTGGCGCCGCTGCGCACCTTGGACCATTGCGACCAGACCAGCTCGACCGCCCAGGAGGCGGTGTCGAACACCGCCGTCTTCGGAATCACGCCGACGGCGTTGACGAGGCCGTGGTAGGTGTCGCCGCGCGGTCCGTTGGTCTCGCCTGGCGCGGGCAGGCCCGGCGCGATGCCCAGCACGGTGCTGTTGAGCGGCGTGTTGTGGCGATAGGAGAGTTCGGCGCCGACGCTGATGCCGGCGATGTTCTTCGCCAGGCTCACGCCGTACATGTCGATGTTGTCGGCGTAGATGAGGTTGTAGCGGCTGATGCCGGGACCGACGCGCGTCAGGAAGGTCTGCGGCAGCTTGTCGGCGAAGTTGCGCCAGTAGAAGCCCAGCGTGCCGTCGAGCCACGTCGGGCTCCAGCGCGCCGACAGGCCGCCTTCGCCGCTCTGCCCGGGCTCCGACGGGTTGCCGCGGGCCGCGAAGCCGAGAGCCTGCGAGAGGAACTGGCGGTCGGGGCCGTTGAACACGAAGTCCACCGGGCCCAGGTAGGTGCCGCCTTCAGGGTAGCGGAATGCCTCCCACTGGAACATGTACTGCGCGCCCACCGACAGCGTGTCGGTGATTTGCGCCGACCCCGACACCTGGTTGAGCGGACGGAACAGTTCCTTGGCCTCCACGCCTGGCGTGGCGAAGCCCTTCTGCAGGTCGAGCGGGTTCTGCGCATAGGCCACGCCGTGAAGGTTGCCGCCGAGGAAGAGCGACTCGCCCCAGTAGAGGGTCTGGCGGCCGAGCTTGCCGCGCACCGGCACGTTGCCGATGTCGGCGCCGCCGAACACGAAGGCATCCAGCATTTCGCCCGAAGGGCCCTGGTAGAAGCGGGACGTGTAGTCGCTGTAGCGCTTGTTGACGTAGCTCGGGATGTTCGACAGCGGCGGGAGCGGGTTGGTGCGGCTGTTGTCGCCATAGGCGGCGTCGTACCAGCCTGCGGCACTGACGCGCGCGCCGAAGTTCTTCTTGTAGACGATGTCGAGTTCCGTCAGCAGGTCCAGGCGCTCGGTCACCGCTTCGCCGCGGTCGAAGCTGTAGGTGCCTTCGTCGGACACGACGGAATTGCCGATCTTGTTGTCGCGGCTTTCCACGCGGTTGCCGTAGTTCAGGCGCACCGTGTTGTCCCAGCGAACTTCGAGGTCGGGATTGCCGGTGTTGATCTCGAAGCCGTGGGCGGCATCGGTGGCGAACACGGCGGCGAGTACAGCGATGCCGACCGCGCTGAGTCGGGCAGAGGGACGACCAAGGGTGGCCCCTGAGAGGGGTCTCGGATGGTTCAAGAGGGCTCCAGATGTTGTTGTGACTGTGTGAGCCGGCGTCAGCGCACGGCCACTCGACTCACGGGGGAAATTCTGGGTTTTGGAAGGGTTGCGGCTCCCCCTCTTGATTGGGGGGTGCGGGGTACTCGCAATCCACTCCCCCTCCAGCGTGCCGCGCCATCCAACTTTGGTGCGATGGTCGAAGCGCCCTCGGTTTTCTATGCTGGGGTGGCAGCGATGCCGCTGGTCCCGTGAAAGGCTGTGCCATGAACACTCGAACCCGACACCTGGCTGCCGCGATGTGCCTGCGCACGGCGCGGACTGCACGCGCCCTGATCGGCATCCTCGCGCTCGCATGTTCCACCCTCGCCGCCGCGCAGGAGGCCCCTGCCTTCACGCGCGAGCAACTCGACCAGATGATGGCGCCGATCGCGCTGTATCCCGATTCGCTGTTGTCGCAGGTTCTGATGGCTGCCACCTACCCGGCCGACGTGGCCGACGCCGCGAGATGGTCCAAGGCCAACCCCAGCCAGAAGGGGGACGCCGCCGTGAAGGCCGTTCAGAACCAGTCCTGGGATCCGAGTGTGCAGTCGCTGGTTGCCTTCCCGCAGGTGATCCAGATGATGGGAGACCAGCCCGACTGGGTGCAGAAGCTGGGCGACGCCTTCCTGGCTTCGTCGAAGGACGTCCTCGACGCGGCCCAGCGCCTTCGCACCCAGGCCCAGCGCTCGGGCAATCTCAAGTCGACGCCGCAGCAGAACGTGGTCGTCGAGCAGGAGCCGCAGACCCAGCAGACGGTCATCAAGATCGAGCCGGCGGACCCGCAGACCATCTACGTGCCCGCCTACAACCCCGCGGTGGTGTATGGCACATGGCCCTACCCGGCCTACCCGCCCTACTATTACCCGCCGGTGGCCGGCTGGTATCCGGGTGCGGCGCTCGCCACGGGCATCGCCTTCGGCGTGGGCGTGGCGGCGGTGGGTGCGCTCTGGGGCAACTGCAACTGGGGCGGCGGCAACGTCAATATCAATGCCAACCGCTACAACAGCATCAACACCAACCGCCAGATCTCGGCCAACCAGAGCAACTGGCAGCACAACGCGGCCAACCGCAAGGGCGTGCCCTACCGTGACGCGCGCAGCCAGCAGCAGTTCGAACGCGGCGTGGGCGGTGCGGATCAACGTGCGGACTACCGCGGCCGCGACGGAGCGCGCGATGCGCAACGCCAGCAGGCGCAGTCGGCGCTGGAGCAACGGGGCATGGACCCGGGCGCAGGACGCGAGAACCTGCGCAACGACCCGGGCACCCGGGACCGTGCACAGCGGGCGGCCGAGGGCACGGGCCGCGACCGTGCGGGCGCCGGGGATCGCGGCGGTGCCGGTGGCAATCTCGGCGGTGGCGATCGTGGCGGTGGCGATCGCGGCGGTGCCGGTGGCAATCTCGGCGGTGGCGATCGTGGCGGTGCAGGAAGCAACTTCGCCGGCGGTGACCGCGGCGGCGGCAATCGCGGTGGCGCCGGGGGCAATTTCGGCCAGGCCGATCGCGGGTCGGCGCAGCCGGTGCAGCACCGGGGCGGCGGCGACAACGCGCTGCGCGGCGCAGGCGACGGCAGGGACACCCGCCAGCAGATGGATCGGGGCGCGGCCAGCCGGCAATCGGCGGGCGCCGGAGGCGGCCACGCCCGGCCGAGTGGCGGGGGTGGGGGCGGTGGCGCCCGAATGAGCGGCGGCGGTGGCGGTGGCGGTGGACGCGGCGGCGGCGGCGGCGGTCGTGGCGGTGGTGGTCGCCGCTAGCGCACAAGGAGCGAGCCATGTCCCTCTCATCATTCACCGGAAAGCACGCCATGCCCCATGCACTTCGGCTTATCGCCGCCCTGGCCATCGCTGCCGCGGCGCTCGCCTGCGCCCCCGCATCGGCCCAGCGCGTCTATCCGACACCGGAGGCCGCGGCGCAGGCATTCACCGACGCCATCGCCACCAACGACCTCGCAGCGCTGCACATCGTGCTGGGTCCCGAATGGCGGCGCTTCGTGCCTCCCGGAGAACTCGATCGCGAGGACATCTACGCCTTTCTCGAAGCGTGGTCGCGCAAGCACGGCATCGTTGCGGAAGGCAATGACAAGGCCCTGCTGGCGGCGGGCGACGGCGACTGGACCTTGCCCATACCCATCGTGAAGGCGGGAAGCGGATGGCGCTTCGATCCGCGCGCCGGCGCCGACATGATGCAGACCCGCCGAATCGGCCGGAACGAATTCGCGGCGATGCAGGCGGCGCTGGCGTACTTCGATGCGCAGCGTGAATACGCGCGGACCGACCACGACGGCAACGGCGTGCTCGAATACGCGCAGAAGATCGTCAGCACGCCCGGCCGGCGCGACGGGCTCTATTGGCCCGACGTGGCCGGCCAGCCTCTGAGCCCGCTGGGTCCGATCTACGGCGGCTCGAAGCCCGGCCAGGGTTACCACGGCTACCTGTTCAAGATCCTGAAGGCGCAAGGCCCGAATGCTCCCGGTGGCGCGTACGACTACGTGATCGGCGGCCGTATGCGCAGCGGGTTCGGCCTGGTCGCCTGGCCGGTGCGCTACGGTGAATCGGGCGTGATGACCTTCGTGGTGAACCACGAGGGCGTGGTGTACGAGAAGGACCTCGGGCCCGGCACCGACGCTGCCGCGCGCGCCATGAAGCGTTTCGACCCGGATTCGAGCTGGCACAAGGCACCCGTTCCCGGGGTCTGAGGAGGCTCGATATCCCGGGCGCCGGACTCCGTCGCCCGAGTCACTCCGGCTTGAAGTTGATCGACTTCAGCACCTCGCCCATGCGGGCGTAGTCGGCCTGCAGAGACTTCGACATCTGCTCCGGACTGCGCGGCTGCGCGGCCTCCAGGCCCGTCCCCTCGATGCGCTCGCGCACCGCAGGCTGCGCCAGGACCTTGAGCACCGCCTCGCGCAGGCGCGCCTGCACGGGCGCGGGCACGTCGGGCTTGACCCACAAGCCCATCCACCCGATCGCTTCGAGCTGCGGGTAGCCGAGTTCGGTGAAGGTCGGCACGTCCGGAAGCATCGGGGAGCGCTTCGGCGTGCTGACGGCGAAGGCCTTGAGCTTGCCGGCCTTGATGAGGGGCAGCGAAGTGGCCATGCCGTCGAACATGAGCTGCACGTGGCCGCCCATCACGTCGGTCAGGGCCGGCGTCGATCCCTTGTAGCCCACATGCGCCATGTCGATGCCGGCCGCCTTGTTGAGCTGCAGGCCCAGGACGTGCGATACCGTGCCGGCCGTGTAGGAGGCGTAGTTGACCTTGCCGGGCTGGCCTTTCACCCAGGTCATCAGCTCGCCAAAGTTCCGCGCGGGCAGCGAGGGTGAGCCCACCATGACAAGGCCGCCGCGTGCCAGTTCGGCCACCGGCTTGATCTCCTGCGCCATGTCGACCTTGAGGTTGACGATGTGTGGAATCTCGCTCACCAGCGAATTGACGCCGACCAGCAGCGTGTGGCCGTCATGCGGCGCCTGCGACAGTTCGTTGACCGCAAGCACGCCAGCCGCGCCGGGCTTGGGATCGACGATGACGGGCTGGCCGATCTCGCGCGAAAGGCCGTCGGCCACCACGCGCGCAATCACGTCGGCCGAGCCGCCGGCCGGACCGGCCACGACGATGCGCAAGGGCTTCTCGGGCCACTTCGCGGGCGCCTGCGCCTGCGCGCCGAGGGCGAACAGGCCGGCGCCGATGAACATTGCGGCGCACACGGTGCGGCGGGCTTTGGAATCGAAGGTCATGGTTGAACTCTGGATGGTGATTTCAAGATGCCCAGCGCAGCAATGCAAGCACGAGCAACGCGAGGAAGATGGTTTCCCCCAGCATCAGCATCACGGGCTTGAGGCCGACCGAGGCGAGATCCCGCAGATGGGTCTTCATGCCAATGGCGGCGATGGCCGACACCAGGCACCAACGGGACAGGTCGCCGCCGAGGGAGACGATGGGTCCGGCGATCCAGCCGGCACTGTTGACCGCGACCAGCGCGGCGAAGGCGACGGCGAACCACGGCAGCAGCGGCGGCCGCTTGCCGATGACCTGGCCCGAGCGCGCGGCCGCACGGCCGAACGCGACGGCGAACACGATCACCGGCAGCAGCATCGCCACGCGCATCAGCTTCACCAGCGTGGCGACGTCCCCGGTCTCGCGGGACATGCCGTAGCCCGCGCCGACCACCTGCGCCACGTCGTGGATGGTGGCGCCGAGGAACACGCCAGCCTGGCGGTCATCGAGCCCCAGCAGGTGGGCCAGCGTCGGGTAGACGATCATGGCCAGGGTCGACAGGGCCGACACGCCGACCACGGTGAAGAGCGTTGCACGCTCCTTCAACGGATGCGCCGGCAGCGCCGCCGCCAGCGCGAGCGCCGCCGATGCGCCGCAGATCGCCGTCGCCCCGCCGGTGAGCAGGCCGAACACGCGCTGGAACCCCATCAGGCGCGCGGCGAGCATCGACAGGCCGATGGTCAGCGCCACCGAGAGCAGCACCAGCAGCACCGGTTGCCAGCCCAGCGCCGCCACCTGCGCGGCCGTGATGCGCAGGCCCAGCAGCGCAACGCCCACGCGCAGCACCTGCCGGGCCACCAGGTCGATCCCGGGCGCGCAGGGGCCGTCGCTCGAGAGGAAGTTCATGGCCATTCCGAGCAGCAGCGCGAACAGCATGACCGGCGCACCGTAGTGCTGCGACAGGAAGGTAGCGGCTGCCGCCACCACGATGCTTGCCAGAACACCGGGAAAGAGCAGTCGGCCGCGCTGCGGCCAGGCGGCGATGGACAGGGTGGACATCGTGCGTCAGGCCGTGGGCAACCGGTGGTCCCGGAACAGGTCCCGCAGCCTGTTCTTCTGCATCTTGCCGGTGGCGCCAAGCGGGATCTCGTCGACGAAGACCACGTCGTCCGGGGTCCACCAGCGCGCGATGCGGCCTTCGTAGAAGCCCAGCAGCTCGGCGCGGGTGAGTTGCGCGCCGGGCTTCTTCACGACCACCAGCAGCGGCCGCTCGTCCCACTTGGGATGGCGCGCCGCGATGCACGCGGCCATGTGCACGCCAGGATGGTCCATGGCGATGTTCTCGAGATCGATCGAGCCGATCCACTCGCCGCCGGACTTGATGACGTCCTTGCTCCGGTCGGTGATCTGCATGAAGCCATCCGCATCGACGGTCGCGATGTCGCCCGTGGGGAACCAGCCGGTGCCCTCGGCGTCGCGCACCAGCGGGTCGCCGCCATCGTGACGGAAGTACTCGGCGATGACCCACGGCCCGCGCACCATCAGCTCGCCGGCGCTCGTGCCGTCGCGCGGCAGTTCGCTGCCGTCCTCCCCCACCACCTTGATGTCGACGCCGAACACCGCCCTGCCCTGCTTGGCCTGCACCGCGAGCCGCGCTTCGCCTTCGAGCGCGAGCTGCGCGGGCTTGAGCGCGCACACCGTCCCGACGGGGCTGGTCTCGGTCATGCCCCAGGCGTGCAGCACGTGCACGTCGTAGCGTTCCTGGAAGGTCTGCAGCATTTCGCGCGGGCAGGCCGAGCCGCCGATGACGGTGCGGCGCATGGTGCTGAAGCGCAGGCGGTTGGATTCGACGTGCGCAAGAAGCCCCTGCCACACCGTCGGCACGCCGGCCGAAAGGGTCACGCGCTCGCTCTCGAACAGGTCGTAGAGCGACTTGCCATCGAGCCAGGGGCCGGGCAGCACGAGCTTGGCGCCGACCATGCACGCGACGTACGGCAGGCCCCAGGCGTTGACGTGGAACATGGGCACGACCGGCAGGATGACGTCGCGCGCCGAGCAGTTCAGCGCATCCGGCATGGCCGCGGCGAAGGTGTGCAGCATCGTCGAGCGGTGGCTGTAGAGCGCACCCTTCGGGTTGCCCGTGGTGCCCGAGGTGTAGCAGAGGGACGAGGCGGCGTTCTCGTCGAAGCGGGGCCAGGCGAAGTCCGGCTCGTGCGCATCGATCAGGTCCTCGTAGCACAGCAGGCCGGGCAGGCTCGGCGACACCGGCATGTGGGCGCGATCGGTCATTGCGACGAAGGCCTTGATGGTCTTCACGCGCGAGGCGACGGCCTCGATGAGCGGCAGGAAGGTCATGTCGAAGAACAGGACCTGGTCCTCCGCATGGTCGGCCAGCCACGTCACCTGGTCGGCGTGCAGGCGCGGATTGAGCGTGTGCAGGACGGCGCCCGAGCCGGAGGCCGCGTAGTACAGCTCCAGGTGGCGATAGCCGTTCCATGCCAGCGTGGCGACGCGCTGGCCGGGCTCGATGCCCATCGCCGCGAGGGCGCGGGCCATGCGGCGTGCGCGCTGTGCGAGATCGCGGAAGGTGTAGCGGTGCACGTCGCCCTCGACGCGGCGGGAGACGATCTCCTGCGATCCGTGGTGGCGCTCGGCATGGGTGAGGAGCGAGGAGATCAGCAGCGGCTGATGCTGCATGAGGCCGTTCATGGTGTCTTGTCCTGGAGGATGGGAAGTGGATGGGGGACGCTCAGGCCATGGCCTTGCGCGACGGGATGGGCGGGATGCCGGATGCATCGGCCGGCGCTTCGCTGGCACGCAGCAGGTCGCCGCCGTAGCTGCGCGCCGCGGCCATGAAGGCCAGCGCGGCCAGGATGCCGAAGGCCGGCATGACGGCCAGCGTGGTCTGGAGGCCCCAGGCGTCGGACAGCACGCCCGCGATGAAGGGACCGGCGGCCAGCCCGAAGAGGTTCTGGAACAGCGCCAGCACCGATGAGCCGGTGGCACGCACGCCGGGATGGATGACGTCGATCACGACGGCGGAGACCGGGCCCACCGTGCAGGTCATGAGGAAGCCGCCGAAGGCAATCAGCGCGAACTGGGCCTGCGCCGACAGGACGATGCCGAAGCGCTGCGCGCCGAAGGCCGTGCCCAGCACCAGCAGCGAGGCCACGCACAGCAGTGCCATCGCATGCAGCTTGGCATGCGGACGGCGTTTGCCGGCGCGGTCGACCATTGCGCCCCACAGCACGCTGCCGACCGCGCCGCACAGCACCACCAGGGCTGCACGCACGGCGGCCTGCTCGGGCGCGAGGCCGTGCACGCGGTTCAGGAAGCTCGGCAGCCACGACCACACGGCCGAGACGACGACGAGCTGCGCGGCGCCGCCCACGCACACCCACGGCAGCGTGCGCGAGCGGAACAGCCCCTGCGCCACCGCGATCGCCGCGCTGCGCGTGGAGCGCGCAGCCCGTTCGAGCCGGGGCGTGAGTTCGACGGTGCGGTAGTCGCGGACCTTGAGATAGAGCAGTGCGAGCACCAGGCCGGGCAATCCGACCACGCCGAACGCGGCCTGCCAGCCCCAGCGCGCTGCGATGAGCCCGCCAAGCATCACCCCCAGCACCGAACCGATCGATGCCGAGGCGAAGAACCCGGCCAGCAGCGCGCCGCGCAGCCGCGAGGGAAAGTGGCTCGCGATCAGCGCCGCACCCACCGAGCCGTAGCCGGCCTCGCCGAGTCCGACCAGCGAACGCGCCGCCAGCAGTTGCCCGTAGTTGCGCGTGAACATGCAGGAGATGGTGGCCATGCTCCAGATCGTGGCCATGGCGACGATGCTGCGCACGCGGCTGGAACGGTCGGCGATCAGCGCGACCGGCAGCGCGCCCAGCGCGACGGTGACCGACACGACCGAGACCAGAGCGCCGAGTTGCTTGTCGGACAGGCCCCAGTCAGCCTTGAGATAGGGGAACAGCGAGACGATGACCTGGCGGTCGATGTAGTCGACCATCATCAGGCCGAGGGTCATCGCGAACGCGAACCAGGCTTGGCGCCGGCCGATCAGGTAGCCCTCGGCGTCGCCTGGGCGGGCTTGGAGTGTGGGCGTCATGGCAGTTGTACCGGGTGGTCGGCAGTGCCTCAGGGCACCAGCACAGTGGCGCCGGTGGTCTGGCGCGACTCCAGCGCGCGGTGCGCCTCGGCGGCATCGGCCAGGGCGAACATCTGCTTGGGCTCGCCGCGGATCTTGCCGGCCAGGACCAGGTCGAAGAGCTCGGTGGCCATGTCGAGCATGTGCGAGCGCGGCGTGGCGTAGTGGACCATCGCCGGGCGTGTGACCCAGACCGAGCCCTTGACTGCGAGCTGCATCGTGTCGATCACGACCGGCCCCGACGAGGTGCCGTTGCTCACCAGCGTGCCGCGCGGCTGCAGGCTGTCGAGCGACGCCTGCAGGGTGTCCTTGCCGACCGAGTCATAGACCACCGGCACGCCCTTGCCGTCGGTGAGCTCGCGCACGCGCGCGGCGATGTTCTCGCGCGTGGTGACGATGGTGTGCGTGCAGCCGTTCTCCCTGGCGATGGCGGCTTTCTCGTCCGAGGAGACGGTGCCGATCATGGTGACGCCGAGCGCCCTCGCCCACTGGCAGGCGATCAGGCCCACGCCGCCGGCGGCCGCGTGGTAGAGGATGGTCTCCCCACCCTTGAGCGGATAGACCTGGCGGAACAGGTACTGCGCGGTCATGCCCTTCATCATGAGCGTCGAGGCCGTGCGGTCGGAGATGCCGTCGGGCAGCGGGATCAGCCACTCGGCCGGCATCACGCGCACGTCCGAGTAGGCGCCCTGCGGGCCCATGAGATAGCCCACGCGCTGGCCGGCCTGCAGATCGGTCACGCCGGGGCCGACGGCCTCGACGACACCGACGGCGTCGGAGCCGAGCCCGTTGGGCAGCGGCATCGGGTAGCGGCCGGTGCGGAAATAGATGTCGATGAAGTTGACCGCGACATAGGTGTGACGGACGCGGACCTGGCCGGGACCGGGATCGCCGACCTCGACGTTCTCGAGTTGGAGCACTTCGATGCCGCCCGTCTGATGCAGGCGTATGGCTTTGGACATGATGAGGTTTCCTTGGGGGATGTGTTGGATCGCGGCCGCGTCAGTCGGCCATGGAAAGCGGCGTGGACAGGTCGCGAAGGAGGTAGTGGGCCAGCGGCCAGGGTCCGTATCCCGAGGCCGGGTTGAGATGCCCGACCTCGCCCATGTCGATCAGCTCGCTGCCCCAGTCGCGCGCGAGCGTGGCGACACGGTCGAAGGCCGCGAGCGGGTCGTTGCGGCTGGCAACGACGATGCTGCGGAAGGGCAGCGTCCTGCGTGGCACTGGCAGCCAGCCTGCGTCGTGGAGGGCCTCGATCGTCGGATAGCCCTCCGGCATGGGCCGCTCGAAGTCCGGCGGCGTCGCCAGCAGCGCACCCTGCACCGGGCGCCGCGTGCGCCGTGCCCAATGGGCGACCATCAAGGTCCCGCCGCTGTGGGCGACGATGACCAGCGGCCCCGCGACGAGGTTGGCAGCGCGCTCGATGGCGTCGACCCTGGCTGCGCAATCGAGGTCTTCGCGCCCCATGGGCGGCACCGTGCGCACCTTGCGGCCGCGGGCCTCCAGTTCGGCGGCCAGCAGCGTCTGCCAGTGCGCGTCCACGTGGTCGCGCAGTCCGGGGACGATGAGAACCGTCGGCAAGGCGAGCGCTGCATTCATGGTCACGCCACCTTGCGCAGGTAACCCTGCTGGCGTCCCGGGGGATTGGGCGCGAAGCCGTTGGCCACCAACGTTTCCTCGACGGTGTCGTAGAAAACGCCGATCTTCAGGATCTCGCGGGCTTCCTTGCCGTTCGCGACCTCGCGGCCGAATTCGCGCGACATGCGCACCAGCTGCTCGATCTGCTGCACGGTCGTCATCTTTGCCGTGCGCGACTGGTTCCAGAGGTTGTCCTCGATGCCGCAGCGCACGTGCAGGCCCATGGCCATGCCCATCATGTTGATGGGCAGCACGTTGCGCATGCTGCTTTCCACCGTCAGCATCGCGCCGTCGGGGATGGCCCGCAGGAAGTTGGCCAGGTTGTAGATGTTGGGGGCGTCCATGCCGCCGCTGATCGCCACCCAGTTCATCACCAGCGGGCCCTTGTAGACGCCGCGGCGGATCAGGCGCTCCACGGTTTCATAGCTGTTGATGTTGTAGAACTGGAATGCGCTCTGGATGCCGGCGGCGCTCAGGCGGCGAACGTGCTCGTCGATGAAGCCGGGGCCCGAGGGCACGATCATCTCGCGGTAGGCCGCATTGATCTCCGGGTCGGCCAGGGACGTGCCGGCGATGTCTTCCGCCTCCATGTGCTCCAGCACGTTCATCTGCGTCGTGTTGACGGTGACCGTGACCTGGTCCGGCTTCGGATCGAGCTCGGCGAGCATGTGGCGCGTGTCGTCCTTCAGCCACTGCGCTGCGGCGCCGTCGGTCTCGGGTGCGAAGGAGATGGAGCCGCCGACCTGGATGACCATGTCCGGCACGGCCTTGCGCACGCCGGCGATCAGCTCGTTGAACTTGGACAGCCGCTTGGAGCCCCTGCCGTCCAGTTCGCGCACGTGCAGGTGCAGCACCGAGGCGCCGGCGTTGTAGCAGTCGACCGCCTTCTGCACCTGCTCTTCCATCGTGACCGGGATGTCCTGCGGGAAATCGGCCGGAATCCACTCGGGGCCATAGGGCGCGGCGGTGATGACCAGCTTGTCCTGGTTTTCGGGGAACAGCGATCCGTCGAGGAAATTCATGGTTCGTCTTTCTGTGTCGTTGGAGTGAAATCGAGGGCGGGCTTGCGGCTCAGTAAGTCGCTTCGCCCATGATCCCGGCACGCTCCATCTTTCGATGGCAGGGCGGGTAGTCCATCACCGCGTAGTGCTGGGTGGAGCGGTTGTCCCAGAAGGCAACCGTGTTCTTCTTCCAGCGGAAGCGCACCTGGAACTCCGGCACGTTGGCCTGGCTCACGAGGTAGTTGAGCAGCAGGTTCGCTCCGGGATTGGCGTCCTGGCCGAAGCGCACGTTGGCCGGCGTGTGATAGTTGGTGAAGTGGGTCGTGAAGGCGTTGACGAACAGCACCTTCTCGCCGGTTTCCGGATGGATGCGTACCACCGGGTGCTCGGCATCAGGAAACTGCGCCCGCAGCGCCAGGCGCTTTTCGATCGGCATCGCGGCACCGAAGCTGGCCTCGATGCTGTGGCGGGCCCGGAGGCCGGCGATCTTGGTCTTGATCTCCTCGGGGAGCCGCGCATAGGCCTCGACCATGTTGGCCCAGACCGTGTCGCCGCCCACCGGCGGGCACTCGACGCAATGCAGCACGCAGCCGAACGGCGGCTTCTCGCGCCAGGTCGCGTCGGTGTGCCAGGCGTTCTCGTAGCGGTCGTTCGGCGTGTCGGGCGACTTGTAGATGCGCACGAGTCCCGGATAGTCCGGGTCGCTGCCGGCAACCGGGTGGTCCTCCAGCTCACCGAAGTGGCGCGCGAAGGCCACGTGCTCGGCGCGCGTGATCTCCTGGTCGCGGAAGAAAAGCACCCGGTGCTTGAGCAGCAGGCTGCGGATCTCCGCCACGAGCGCCGGGTCGCGAGACGCGGCACCCAGGTCGACATTGCCGATCTCGGCGCCGATGGTGCAGGTCAGCGGCTCCACATGGAGGGATGTCTTCAGCGCCGACGCGTGAACGACGGCGGGTGCGCCTTGAAGCGGATTTTCGGAACTGGGCGGGGTCATGCTGCTTGTCTCCTTGGTGGCCAGATCGGCCCTCGTGTGTCGCGGATGGCGCCGGCCCTGTGGGGCAGCGCTCGAGTCAACGAAGGTTAAGGAGAGACAGCCCCGCGCACCCCCCCATCGCAGAGGGGGGTGGGGTCATTTGTGTGGCAGGGCGTTACAGCCGGCCGGCGCCTACTGCAGCAGGCCGAGGATGCGCGCGCGCAGCACCACCTGCTTGCGCGAACCTGCATCGAGCTTGGCAAAGAGGTTCTTCATGTGCCACTTGATCGTTTCTTCGCCGACCTGCATCGCCAGGGCGATTTCCTTGTTCGACAGGTTGCGCGTCAGCAATTCCAGCACCTCGCGCTCCTTGGGGGTGAGGGCCGTGCTCGGCGTCGCCTGCAGCCGCGCCGGGGCCGCAGGACGCTTTTCCTCGGCCGGCGCGGCCTCCCCTCCCTTCCCTTCGATCTCCCGCGCCCACGTGCCGAGGTCGGGGTGGGCGTCGTCGAAAACGCGCAGCAGGCCGTAGGCGCGCGCCAGTCCCGCCACCTCCCGCAGCAGCGGCTGCGCCGCCTTCTCGCCACAGCGGTCGAGGGCGAAGGCCCGCAGCCCGACGATCTCGATGTGAAGACGGCCCTGCTTGAGCTGTTGCGCCACTTCGTCGGCCCGCGTCAGCGCTTCGAGCGCGCCGCGCCAGTCCTGCGCCGCAATGGCCGCCAGGCCCCGCCCGAGTTCGCGCAGCGGGCTGACGCTGCGTCGCCAGAGCGGCCCCTCGGGCAGGCCGGCCTCGGCGAGGACCGAATCGATCCGGTCGCACAGCTCACGGCAGGTCTGGCCCCGGTAGTGGCGCGCATGCAGGCGCACCTGCTCGGCGAGGCTGGCGATGCGCAGCCGTGGCAGCCGGCGCGATACGCCGACCGCGTGCAGCGCTTCGAGCAGTTCGATCGCGCGATGCTCCGCACCCTCCGCGACGGCGATACGGGCCAGGGTCCGGTAGCTCAGGAGCAGCACCTCGGGCAGTCCGCTGCGCTCGACCACGTCGAGGCGGTTGGCCAGCAGAGCCACAGCCTCGTCCGGCCGGTCGCGTTCCCAGACGGCGGAAGCCAGCAGCGCGGCCAGCATCGCCACGAAGGAACTGCGCCGGCCCAGGGCCGCCTCGGAACTCGCCAGCGAGGGCCGCAGCAGGTTGTCGGCCAGCAGCACCTGGCCCTCCCACACGTAGCTCAGGGCGATGATGAATTCGCCCCACCTTTTCACATAGTCGGGTGTGCGGCCGCCCGGCACCCGCGGCGCCTGCTGCTGCCTGAGGCGGGCCAGGGCCGGATCGCCGTCCAGCAGCGTGCGAAAGGCAGTGCGGTTGGCGTGGATCTGCTTCAGCAGCGGATCGTCCAGGGGCGGAGCCTCGGCCCATGGGTCGTGCAGGCTGGCGAAGCGATCGGGTTCGTCGGCGAACACCGCCGCGCCGCTCAGGATGAGCGCGCACTCGCAACGCAGCTCGTCGTCCGCCCCCGGCAAGGCGAGGATGCGGGCGACCAGCCGTCCGGCTTCCTCGTGCCGTTCGCTGATCGCCAGGGCCCACGCGATGGCGAGCAGGAGGCGCGGACGCCGATCGAGCTCCGCCGCAGGCAGGCGCTCCACCCACTCGACCACCGCGTCGATGCGGCCATGCATGGTCGATTCGTACAGGCTGCGCTCCGCCAGTTCGTAGGCGAGGTCGTGCTGGCCGGCGAGCAGCGCATGCCCCGCCGCCGCTTCGAGGCGCCCCCGCTCGGCCAGCCACGGCACCGCGCGTGCGTGCAACCGGGCCTGCTCGTCGGCGGGAAGCATCGCGAAACGCTGGCGCAATGCGTCGCGCGCCAGGTTGTGGACCCGCAGCCATTCACCCCGCTCGCTCGTGATGAAAACCGGGGTGTCGTTGCACATCCGCTCCAGCCGCTCGGCAGCGTCGTCCACCCGCGCGACCGAGCGGCAAAGGTCGGCATGCAGGCTGTCGAGGATGGAAATTCGGGTGAGAAACGCGAGGTCGTCCGGGTCCAGGTTCGCCAGCAGCGTGCCGACGAGCTGGTCGCGCGGCTTGCCGCCATGCGTTGCCATCGCCTGCACTTCGGCGCGAGGATCGGCAGCCAGCTCGACCACCGTCAATGCGAGCTGCAGGCCCAGCGGCCATCCCTCCGTCAGCTCGTGAAGACGCGCCGCCGTGTCGCTGTCGACCCGCGCGGCGAAGCGCGCCCGGACCAGCTCGAGCGTTTCCTCGAGACGGAAGCGCAGCGTTTCCTGCCCGACGACGGCGCACTGGCCGTAGGCGATGAGGTCGTCGATGTCGAGATTGCAATCGACACGCGTTGCGACGACGGTGCGCAGATTGGGCGGCGCGTTGCGCATCAGGTAGGCCAGCGCGCCACGCGAGTCGGCAGGCAGGCGCTCGGCTTCGTCGACCATCAGCACGACGTTCAATGCGGTCTGTGCCACTTCCGCGAGCCAGACCGTGATGCCTTCGAGCTGGCCGAGGCCGGGGGGCGCTTCGAGCAGCGTGTGCCCGAAAGTCGGACGCCCCGCTGCCTGGCGGACCGCCAGCGCAAGGCCTTGCGAAAGCCGTCGCGGTTCGTCGCGCTCCTGTGCGGACAGCCACGCGACAACGGCCCCTTGCGCCAGATGCTGGCGCCGCCACTGCGCGAGCAGCGAGGTCTTTCCGAAGCCGGCAGGCGCCTGCACCAGGATCGCCGGGCAATCGAGCTGGCCGCCCTCGCCCGAAAGCAGGCGCGCCCGCGCTACGAGATGGCGCGGGACGCGCGGGGGCGACACCTTGAGCAACAGCTCGTCGGCGATGCCCGCGAAGCCAGGGAAGGTTGCCAAGTGAGTCTCCAAGGCGGCGTCGATGGCCAGCGCCTGCATCGACGTCGTTCGCGAAATGGTAGCCGTTCGTCGCTGCGAGCAGGCCGCTCAGAGCCACTTCTGCATCCACTGGATGCCGAACGCGCCGGGAGCCAGGATGCCGGTTGCCCAGACGATCGAAGAGGCGATGTTGGCGATCTGGAATGTGGCGGCGGGCATTTCGCAGATGCCCGCCGCCAGCGGCACGGATGCCCGCAAGGGGCCGAAGAAGCGACCGAAGAATACGCCGGCCACTCCCCAGCGCTCGAAGAACCGATGGCCTCGCGGGATCAGGTCCGGGTGGCGGGAAAGAGGCCAGTACTTCGCAACGTCGCCCTTCAGTCGTCCGCCGATCCAGAAGGACAACCAGTCCCCCAGGAAGGCCCCGACGGCTGCGGCGCACCAGATCGGCCAGAACGCGATGCCGCTGCCCGAGATGAGAAAACCCACACCGAACAAGATCACGGTGGCCGGCAGCAGCAGGGAAATGAATGCCAACGATTCCCCGAACGCGAGGGCCAGCACGATCGGAACGCCCCAGCCCTCGTGCGCACGTATGAAAGCGATGACCGCCTGAGTCATTTCGTCGAGACTCATGGGATGAAGCGCTCGGGCATGTGGGCCATCTGTTCCTCCGGAAATTGGTGGCGGCGGACCTTACTACATCGGCCCGCGTGCAACAACTTCACTTGCGCCAGAACGACGGCGTCAGCAGCGCAATGAAGCTCAGCATCTCGAGCCGGCCGAGCACCATCGCGAAAGTGCAGACCCACACCTGGAAATTCGTCAGGCCGCTGAAATTGCCTGCCGGCCCGACCGTGCCCAGCCCCGGGCCGGTGCAGTTCACGCTGGCCAGCACGGCGCTGAAGGCCGTCACCGGGTCGAGGTCGGTCAGCACCAGCAGCATGCTCAGCGAGATCGTGGTCACGCCGTAGACCAGCATGAAGGCCAGCACCGAGAAGATCACGCGATGGTCGACCACCATGTTGCCCAGCGTCACCGGCTGGACCGCGCGCGGATGCACGAGGCGCGTCATCTCGCGGCGGGCCTGCTTCACGAGGATGAGCACCCGGACCATCTTGATGCCGCAGCCGGCCGATCCCGCGCTGGTCGCCACGCCCGAAAGCAGCAGCATGAAGAGCGGCGCGAACACCGGCCACGCCAGGTAGTCGACGGTGGCAAAGCCGGTCGTGCTGCCGACCGAGATGGTGTGGAACAGGCCGTAGCGCAGCGCATCCACCGGCCCGTAGACGCCCTTCACCCACAGCACGATCGCCACCAGCACGCCGCCTCCGATCAGCGCGGTGAGCGTGGCGCGCAGTTCCGGATCGCGCCAGAAGCCGCGCCAGTGGCCCTTTCGCATCGCGACGAAATACAGCGCGAAGTTGCAGCTGGCCGCGAGCATGAAAACCACGGCAACGCCTTCGAGCAGCGGCGACCCGAAGTGCGCAAAGCTGGCGTCGTGCGACGAGAGCCCGCCCAGGCTCACGGTGGCGAACATGTGCATCATCGCGTCGATGGCCGTCATGCCGCCGGCCCAGTACGCGAGAAAGCAGACCGTCGAGAAGGTCGCGTAGATGCCCCAGAGCCCCTTGGCCGTGTCCTTCACGCGCGGCGTGAGCTTGCTGTCCTTGATCGGGCCGGCCACCTCGGCCTTGAAGAGCTGGCTGCCGCCCACGCCGAGCAGAGGCAGGATGGCCACCGCCAGCACCAGGATCCCCATGCCGCCGATCCACTGCAGGAAGGTGCGCCACACATTGATCGACACCGGAAGCTCATCCAGCTTGGCGAGCACCGTCGCGCCGGTCGTCGTGAGGCCCGAAACCGACTCGAAATAGGCATGCGTGAAGTTGACCGGCCGGCCGATGAAATCAAGCGCCCACATCAGCGGCAGCGTGGCGAACAGGGGCAGCAGCACCCAGGTCAGCGACACCAGGAAGATGCCATGGCGCGCCTGCAACTCGCGCTTGTAGCGGCGCAGGCCGCCCCAGAGCAAGGCACCGCAGACGAAGGAGATCCCGGCGGAGATCGCCCACACGTGGCGCAGGCCGTCGGCGTGCGTCCACGAGATGACCCACGGTACGAACATGCCGAACGAAAAAAAGGTCAGCAGCGCGCCGAGCACGCGCAACACGGGAAAGAAGTCGCTCATGAAAACGGGGCCGAGGGGGTCAGAAGAAGGTGGCGCTCACACGGAACAGCTTTTCGACGTCGCGCACCAGCCGCTTGCGCGGCACGAAGATCACGACGTGGTCGTTGCTCTCGATCACGGTGTCGCCGCGCGCGATGATGACTTTCGCCGGTGTCGGCGGCGCCTCGCCGGCCGGGATCACGCCCTCCCCCATTTCCGGCAGCCCTCGCATGACCAGGCCGAACTGCGCGCCCTTGGGCAACTGGATGTCCGAGATCTTGCGTCCGACGACGCGCGAGGTCTTGCGGTCGCCGCGCGCCACGATCTCCAGCGCCTCGGCTACGCCGCGACGCAGGCTGTGCACCGCCTGTACGTCGCCCTGCCGGACATAGGCCAGCAGCTCGCCGAGCATGGTCTGCGCGGGCGACAGCGCGATGTCGATCTGCGTGCCGTGCATCAGGTCGGCATAGCTGCGGCGGTTGATCAGCGCCAGCACGCGCGTCGCGCCCAGGCGCTTGGCCAGCAGGCTGGCCATGATGTTGTCCTCGTCGTCGCTGGTGAGCGAGAGGAACAGGTCGATGCTCTCGATGCCCTCGTCTTCCAGCAGGTCCTCGTCGGTGCCGTCGCCGTGCAGCACCAGCACGCCGTGCGGAAGTTCGGAGGCGAGCTGCACGCAACGCGAGTGGTTGCGCTCCAGCACCTTGATCTGGTAGTTGCGGCCGGTCTCGACGAGCTGCCTGGCGAGCCGCAGGCCGACACGGCCGCCGCCCGCGATCATGATGCGCTCGACCGCGCGATGGCCCTGGTCGTAGCGATGCAGTGCCGACAGCACCGATTGCAGGTGCTCGCGCGCCGACAGCACGAACACCTCGTCGCCGGGTTCGATGAGCGTCTGGCCTTCGCAGAGGATGAAGCGGTCGGGCTCGTTCTCGAAGCGGCGGTAGATCGCGACGATGCGCATGTCGGCATCGGGCACGCATTCGCGCAGTTCGGCGATGCTGTGGCGCACCAGGGGCGCGCCGGCCACCGCGCGCACCGACACCAGGCAGGCCAGCCCGTTGGCGAACTCGCGCACCTGCAACGCCTCGGGGTACTCGACCAGCTTGCCGATGTAGCGCGTCAGCGATTCCTCCGGGCAGATCACGCAGTCGACGGCAAAGCCTTCCTTGCCCAGCAGCGGGCTGTCTTCCTTGTAAGCGCTGGAGCGCACGCGGGCGATGCGCGTCGGAATGCCGAACATCTGGTAGCCGACCTTGCAGCAGACCAGGTTGGTCTCGTCCTGCGCGGCGCAGGCGATCAGCATGTCGGCATCGCGCGCGCCGGCTTCGGCCAGCACGTCGGGCTCGATGCCGCTGCCCACGACGCCGCGCAATTCGAAGCGTTCCTCGAGCTCGCGCAGGCGCGCAGCGTCGGTGTCGATGACGGTGATGTCGTTGCGCTCCGAGACCAGCGTGCCGGCCACGCTCTCGCCGATTCGGCCTGCGCCGAGGATGATGATTTTCAAGTGGTGTCTCCCCGGGACGCTTTATACGCGCACTCTTCTAGGGAAGAGGATGCAAGCGTGCCCCGGCTGCGCGGCTGCGTGCCAGCGTCTGCATCGGGCTCTCCCCGAAGCAGGTCTTGTACAAGGCGCTGAACCGGCCCAGGTGAAGGAAACCGTTGCGGATGGCCACGTCCGTGACCGTGGTGCAGGCGTCCGCATCCAGCAATCCCTGGCGGGCGCGGTGGATGCGGACGCTTCTCAGGAAAGCGGTCGGGGTGTAGTTGCGGCAGTTCTGGAATCCGGCCTGCAATGCACGAATGCTCACGCCCAGTTCGCGTGCGACGTCGGCCACCGTGAGCGGCTCGTGCGCATGGTCCTTCATGAGCGATTCCGCGCGCCTGACCAGCCGTGACGACACGCGGTCCGCACGCCGGGCCAATTCATCGCTGTAGTTGTGCGGGTGCCCCTCCAGCAGCAGCGTCAGCACGAACTCCTGCAACGCGGCTTCCGCCATGGGAGGCAGCGGGGCGGCAGCCGTGCTTTCCAGCAGGTCCAGCGTCGAACTCCAGGTCCGCTCCAGCGATGGCGAGAACGGACGCAGCTCGAAGCGCAGCGTGTCCCCCAGCGGATGCCCGAGCCAGGCGCTGCAAAGCGCGTCGAGCTTCTGCTTGTCGGCCTTGATGGTCGCCTGCGAAAACTCGGGCCCGAACCCGAAATCGGTGCCCGTGTTGGCGGAAACGGGAACCGTCACGCCCGGATGCCAGCCCGCTTCGCGCCGGCCCTGGCGCACGCGCCCGCTCCCATCGACGCAACGCATGATGAGGTACAGGTCGGGGAAGCTGCCTGCATCCACGTTCACCGCCGCGCCATAGCGCAGCCGCACGATCGGTTGCTGCGCCGCGCCGCTCACGTCCAGCGTGGTGTCGATGCCGCTTGCCCTGCGATCCAGCGAAAGCTGATGCTCGCAATAGATCTGCCCAACGGTTTCGATGGCTTCTGCGAGGTCGCGCGTATGGACATGTTCAAGAGCCATGGACAGACCTTTGTTCGGCTGACGCGAAATCCTGTGTCCTCCGCACGAGGCCAGCGATCCGTGAAAACCCTGAACGCAGCGCCTGCGCAAATTGGACAGTGCTGCGCGAAACGGATAGTGCGCCTGGCGCCGAGTTTCAACAATGCCGCATGCTGGCTTCCGTCCGGCAGCCCACGAGGAACCGGAATGAAAAAGACGAACGACATCCACGACCAGGTCACGGGGCGCAAGCTGGACCGGATCGAGGCGCAACTGATGGCCGGCCGGCTCGACCGGCGCGGATTCCTGCAGGCGGCATCGGCACTCGGCATCACCGGGCTGGCCGCGGTGACCATGGCCGACAAGGCGCTTGCCATCGGCGCCAATCAGTCGGAACTGCGCGGCGAACTGAAGGCGCGCTACGACTACATCGTCTGCGGGGCCGGCTCTTCCGGCTCCGTGGTGGCGCGCCGACTCGCCGAGGACCCGAACGTGCAGGTGCTGCTGCTGGAAGCCGGAGGTGCCGCGGACGCGCCGAGCATCCTGAACCCGGCCGTCTGGTACACGAACATCGGCGGCCCCTTCGACTGGGGCTACAAGACCATGCCGAGGCCGGGACTCAACAACCGGTCGATCGCGATGCCCATGGGAAAGGCCATTGGCGGAGGCAGCAGCATCAACGCCACCGTCTGGGCACGCGGCCACAAGAACGACTTCGACTCGTGGGCCCGCGCCTCGGGCGACGAGGCGTGGGGCTACCGGCATGTGCTTGAGATCTACAAGCGCATCGAGGACTGGCAGGGCCCACCCGATCCCGCCTACCGCAGAAAAGGCGGACTGGTGTTCATGCAGCCCGCGCCGGACCCCAGTCCGCTGGCACCGGCGATGGTGCAGGGTTGCGCCGCGGTGGGCATACCGGCGTTCGAGGATCACAACGGCCGGATGATGGAAGGCCCGGGCGGTGCCTCGATCGCCAACCTGTGCATCAAGGACGGACGCCGACGCAACGTGCCTTCTCACTACCTGTATCCGATCATGGACCAGCCCAACCTGACCATCCTCACGCAGGCGCTGGTCCACAAGGTCACGCTCGATGGCAAGAAGGCGACGGGCGTCCAGTTCGAGTGGGACGGCAAGGCGCGCAAGATCGGCGTTGCGCGGGAGGTGGTGCTGTCGATGGGCGCCATCAATACGCCGCGCATCCTCATGAACTCCGGCATCGGCGATGCGAAGGAACTCAAGCGCCTCGGCATCCCGGTCGCATCGAACCTGCCGGGCGTCGGACAGAACTTCCAGGACCACACGATGGTGGCCGCATGCATGTGGGAACCCCCGGAAGCCGTGCCGGCGCGCAACAACTCGGCCGAGGCCACCTTCTTCTGGAAGAGCGATCCGAAGCTGGAGACACCGGACATGCAACCGTTCCAGATCGAGATTCCGTTCTCGTCCGAGATCACGGGCAAGCTGGCCGTGCCGACGGCGTGGACCATCGGCCCCGGCATCGTGAGGCCCAAGAGCCGCGGCTACCTGCGCTTCATTTCGACCAACCCGCGCGACGGCGTGGAGATCCATGCGAAGGTGCTGGAGCATCCGGATGACATGGCTGCGATGCGCAAGGCCGTTGAACTGTGCCGCGAGATCGGCAATTCGGCACCGATGAAACCCTTCGTGAAGCGGGAGATCATGCCCGGGCCGATGAAGGGCCCGGAACTGGACAACTTCATCCGCGACGCGGCGGTCTCCTACTTCCACGAGACATGCACCGCGAAGATGGGAAAGGACAAGTTGTCCGTCGTGGATGCCAAGCTGCGCGTCTACGGCATTCGCAATCTGCGGATCGCCGACGGCTCGATCATGCCGAACGTCACGACCGGCAACACGATGGCGCCCTGCGTGATCATCGGCGAGAGGATGGGCGAGATCCTGCGTTCGAGCTGAGAACGCGGTCAGGCCGCATCCGGCGTCGACGCCGTTCGCCTGGCGTCCCGCGTCAATCGCTCCGCCACGAGTTCCAGGAAGAAGAAGCCGAACTTCGGATTCTGGAAATACATCTGCCGCACCTCGTCGTAGGTGACGACCAGGAGCGATCCAGGCTCTTCGCACACGACGGTCTGGGTTCGCGTGTGCTCCCTGTTGATCAGGCCAAGCTCACCGATGAGTTCGCCCTGTTCCAGGGCAACGTCCGCCTCGACCGCACGGAACCGCCCGCTGAGCACGAACAGCACTTCTCCAGCCGCGTCGCCCCGCCGAAAAAGCGTGTCGCCGGCCTGAAGCGCCTTGCGGCGGGAATAGGGCCTGAGCCATTCCATCGAGAGCCGGCTCGAAGTGATCAGCTTCATCTCGCGGGTCAGTTGCAGCAACTGCCGAAGGCGCCACACGTTCAAGGGCAGCAGCGTCAGGTGAAGCAGGAGCACGGGGTGAACATGGCCCAGGGCGCCGTAGGTGATGAAGACGAGGTTGGACACGATGCCGGCGATGCGCAGGTGCAGCATCGTCTTCATGGAGAAGGTCGTCAGCGTCATCAGCGCGCCGAGATACCCGAAGATTTCTGTCCATTGCATGCCGGGAACTCCGTGTGTCGGTCAAGCACTGCCGAAGGATTCTTGCGGCGAGCATTCTCGCCTCCCCCCTACGGATGCCAGGCGGACACCACCTTGGGCGTCTGCGGCGTTGAAGTGCCGGCCAGCGCGTAGGACAGTTGATTCGCGGCCTTGATGATCGTCTTCGCGTGCCGGAGCAACTTGTTCTTCGGCAAGCGGTCGGCAGGCCCCGAGATGCACACGGAACCGAGCAGCCGCCAGTTCAGCCCGAAGACGGGGGCGGACACCGTCGCCACGCCCTCCTCTCTCTCGCCGATGGAGAAGTGGTAGCCGCGCTGCCTGATCTCTTCGTACAGCGCGCCAGGCTCGCCCGAGAACGCGAGGATGACCCTGCCGGGCGAGCCCTTGTCGAGCGGCAGGGCCGAGCCCATGCGTGCGTGGTGGCGAATGGGCTGCGGGCCTTCGACCCGCACGATGCACGTGCGGATGTTTCCTTCGCGGACGTAGAAGGCCGCGCTCTCGCCAGTGGCCTGCGTCAGTTCGCGCAGCATCGGCTCGACGACGTTGTTGACGTCGAACGCGGCCTGGTAGCGCGCGCCCAGCCAGCCCGCGGCCGGCCCCAGTCGCCACTCGCCGTCTTCCCGCTGCACGACGTAGCCGCTGTGCGCCAGCGTCCGGAGAAGCCGCAGCGCAGTGGTCTTGTGCATGCCGCTGCGGCGCGTCAGTTCCGCCAGGGAGAGACGCTGGTCCTGCATGCCGAACGCCTCGAGCAACTGAAGCGCGCGCGTGACGGCGGTGACGCCGCCGGAATCCTGGCCTTCTGCCGCTGGCTCGGCATCGATGGATTCGTTGGTTTTTTTGTCCTGGATCTTGTTCCGCTGCATGGGTCATGTTCCGTCTGGTGCAACCCCATTGTACGTATCGGAACGCAAATCTACAGTCCGTCCAAGCCTGGAGAGGCCCGAACACAGATCACGAACCGGAGACAACCTTGACCATCCTGAAGCTCGAACTTTCGCGCCGCGCCGCGCTGCTCGTCGTCGCATCCGTCGCCAGCTGCGCCGCCTTCGCGCAGGCCTATCCCTCGCGGCCGATCAAGCTCATCGTGCCCTTCCCGGCCGGCGGCGGCACCGATGCCATCGCACGCGAAGTGGCGACCAAGGTCGCGACCCAGCAGGGCTGGACGCTGATCGTCGACAACAAGCCCGGCTCGGGCGGCAACCTCGGCGTCGACGCGGCCGCCAAGTCGGCACCGGATGGCTACACCATCGTGCTCGGGCAGACCAGCAATCTGGCGATCAATCCGACGCTGTACTCGAAGCTGCCCTACAGCCCGCAGAAGGACCTGGCGCCGGTCGGGCTGGTCGCAAGCTCGCCGCTGGTGCTGGTCGTCGCGGCCGACTCGCCCTACAAGACGCTGGCCGACGTGATCGCCGCCGGCAAGGCCAAGCCCGATTCGATCAACTACGCCAGCTCCGGCAGCGGCACGGTGGCCCACCTGGCCGTCGAGCAGTTCCAGAAAGTCGCGGGCGTGAAGTTCACGCATGTGCCCTACAAGGGAGCGGCACAGGGCGCGACCGACCTGATCGGCGGGCAGATCCAGCTCTACATGTCGTCGGTCCCGACCCTCATCGGCCACATCCGCAGCGGCAAGATGCGGGCGATCGCGGTCACCTCGGACAAGCGCGTCAACGACCTGCCCAACGTGCCCACCATCTCGGAGTCCGGCTTCAAGGGCTTCGAGGCAGTGACGTGGTTCGGCATTGCCGGGCCGGCATCCATGCCGAAGGACGCCGTGGCGAAGCTCAATGTCGCCTTCAACAAGGCTTTGCAGGACGCCGACGTGCGCAAGAAGCTCGAAGGCCAGGGCGCGGACGTGCTGGGCGGCACGCCCGAGCAGTTCGGCAAGCTGATCCAGGACGACATCGTTCGCTGGGGCAAGGTCGTCAAGGACTCCGGCGCCAAGGTCGACTGACCCACTTCCCCTTGTCTTCTCTACCTCCCTCCACCGAAAGAGACCCATCATGAGCCACCCCCTTCCCGAGATCATTCGCGACTTCGAGCGCGTTCCCGCCGACATCGTCAAGCAGGCCTCCGAATTCCAGCCGGCGATCCTTGCCGACGTGGCCGGCCGACGCGGCGCCTTGCATGGCCGGATCAAGCCCCTGCGCAGCCGCATGAAGGTCGCCGGCCCGGCCCTGACCGTCGAAGTGCGGCCGGGCGACAACCTCATGATCCATGCGGCGATCGCGCTGGCGAAGCCCGGTGACGTCCTCGTCATCGACGGCAAGGCGGACCAGACCTCGGCGCTCATGGGCACCATCATGATGACCGCGTGCCGCCAGCGCGGCATTGCCGGCGTCGTGGTGGACGGCGCGGTGCGCGACAGCCTGGAGATCGAGGAGATGGACTATCCGGTCTTCTCGGTCGGAACGAATCCGAACGGGCCGACCAAGAACATCGGCGGCCGCATCGGGCATCCGGTGACCGTCGGCGGGGTGACGGTGCGCGCCGGCGACTTCGTCATCGGCGACGGCGACGGCGTGATGGTCGTCGAGCGCGAGAAGATCGCGTCGCTGGTCGGCGCGGCACGCAAGAAGGTGCAGGACGAAGCCAAGCGCATCGCGGCAATCAAGGAAGGCAACACGGCAGCCTCGTGGCTCGACGGCGCACTGCGCGCCGCCGGCGTCCTCAAGGAAGGAGAGACGCTGTGAGCACGGTTCTCGTCACCGGCGCGGACCTGGCGCCCCAGGCACTCGAACTCCTGCGCGGACACGAGGTGGTCTTCGCCGGCAAGGCGCCGAGCGAGGCCGATGTGGTGGCGCTCTGCGAGCGCCACGACCCCGCCGCGATCATCGTGCGCTACAGCAAGGTCGGTGCGGCGGCCATGGATGCGGCGCCCTCCCTGCGCGTGATCTCCAAGCACGGCAGCGGCACCGACACGATCGACAAGGCCGCCGCCGGGGAGCGAGGCATCGAAGTGGTCGCCGCCGCCGGCGCCAATGCCGCGGCCGTGGCCGAGCAGGCACTGGCACTGATGCTCGCCTGCGCGAAGTCGGTCGTTGCCCTCGACGCGCGCATGCACGGCGGGCATTGGGACAAGGCCACGCACAAGAGCCTTGAACTCAACGGCCGCACCGTGGGGCTGGTCGGGCTTGGCGCGATCGGACTGCGTTTTGCACGCATGGCCGGTGCCCTCGGCATGCGTGTGATCGGCTTCGATCCGTTTGCCACGAACGCTCCCGAAGGATTGGAACTGGTGGACATGCCAACGATCTGGCGTGAAGCCGACGTGATCTCCCTGCATTGCCCCCTGACGGAAGACAACCGCAAGATGGTGAACGCGCAGACGCTGGCAAAGACGCGTCGCGGCGTGATCCTGATCAATACGGCACGCGGTGGCCTGGTCGACGAGGACGCGCTTCTTGCCGCCGTTCGCTCGGGCCACGTGATGGCTGCGGGACTGGACAGCTTCGCGGTCGAGCCCATGGTCTCCGGGCATCCTTTCCAGGGCGAGAAGGGATTCGTGCTCAGCCCGCACATCGGTGGCGTGACCAGCGATGCCTACGTGAACATGGGGGTCGCCGCAGCGAAGAACGCACTCGACGTTCTGGCGAGGCAGCAGGCGACTGCCTGACAGCGCTGATCCGATTCATCAGGAGACATTCAATGAGCATTTCAAGCAAGGCCATGCGGGCCGCACTCGGTGCGGCGGCGCTGTGCGCCGCTGCCGGAACCGCCTTCGCGCAGGCTGACTTCCCTTCCAAGCCGGTCCGCATCGTCGTTCCGTATCCGCCAGGAGGCGCGGTGGACCAGGTGACGCGCCGCGTGGCACAGAAGCTCACCGAACAGACCGGCCAGAGCTTCTTCGTCGAGAACAAGGCCGGCGCAACCGGAACCATCGGTGCGCAGCAGGTCGCCAAGGCGGCGCCGGACGGCTACACCCTGATGGCGAACGACACGACCTACTCGATCCTGCCGCACGTCTTCAACAAGCTGCCCTTCGATCATGAGCGAGACCTGGTCCCTGTGGCCGCCTTCAACTTCGCCCCGATGGCCCTGGTGGTCGGCGCGGATTCCCGCTTCAAGACCTTGTCGGACCTCATCGGCTACGCCAGGTCGAACCCCGGCAAGCTCAACTACGGCACCGGCGGCGCCGGAACGACGCCGCACTTCTCGACCGAGGCACTGGCCAGCACGGCGAAGATCGATGTCACCCACGTTCCGTTCAAGGGCGCGGGCGAGGCCACGCTGGCTTTGTTGTCCGGCACCATCGATTTCCAGATCGCATCGACGCCCGGCGTGATGGGCCAGGTCAAGGGCGGCAAGGTTCGGCTGCTGGGCATCAGCGGCGACAAACGCCTGGCGGCCTTGCCGGATGTGCCGACCTTCGCCGAGGCCGGCATCAAGGGCTACAGCGTCATCAACTTCACGGGCCTGTGGGCGCCGAAGGGAACGCCCGCGCCGGTGATGCAGCGATTGCAGAAGGAAGTCGCGGCCGCCATGGCAAGCCCGGACGTGCAGAAGTTCTCCGCCGATCTCGGCTCGGTGCCTTCGGTGGTGTCGGGCGAGGCCTTCACGAAGATGCTGCGCGACAACACCCAGTTGTGGAGCGCGGTGGCCGCGGCCGCCAAGGTCGAGAAACAATAGCCGGGCTGCGAACCCACAGGAGACCCACCATGCTGCTGCTGCGCCCGCCCGATGTTCGCGATCTCGATGTCTTCACCCGCATGCCGGAGCGCTTTCGGCGAACGGGGCAGCGCTCGGCCTGGGCCGACGCGAACCGAGGCGGAGCGCCCGTCGACAGCTTTCTCGAAGGGCCGGTCTTCGATGCGGCCGGGAACCTGTATGTGACCGACATCCCGTGGGGACGGATCTTCCGCATCGACCCTGCCGGCGACTGGGAACTGGTGGCCGAGTTCGACGGCGAGCCCAACGGCATGAAATTCGCCGGCGAACGCACGCTCGTCATCACCGACTACAAGAACGGGCTGATGGCGCTCGATGTGGTCAGCGGCGTGGTGCGGCCCTACCTGGAGCGACGCAACAGCGAGCGCTTCCGCGGCGTGAACGACCTGATCTTCGATTCGCGCGGCCACCTCTATTTCACGGACCAGGGCCAGAGCGGAATGCACGAGCCCACGGGTCGCGTCTACCGGCTCGCGCCGGACGGCCGCCTCGACCTGCTGCTGCACAACGTGCCGAGCCCGAACGGCGTCGCGCTTTCACCGGACGAGCGCGTGCTCTACGTTGCCGCGACGCGGGGCAACTGCATATGGCGGGTGCCTCTGATGCAGGACGGCAGCGTGGCGAAGGTCGGCCAGTTCTTCACCTCCTACGGACCGAGCGGGCCCGACGGGCTAGCCATGGATGATGCGGGTTGCCTGCTCGTGGCCAACCCCGGCCTCGGGTACGTCTGGGTGCTGAACCATCGCTCGGAGCCGGTGATCGTCCTGCGGAGCGTCGAAGGCATGTCGCTGACGAACCTCGCCTACGGCGGACCGGAACGCAAGGTGCTCTACTGCACCGAGTCCACGACCGGGACGATCCTGCGCACGACGCTGGATGTGCCGGGGATGAAGCTGCATGGAGCCCTCGCTGGCTCGAGTGCAGCTTGACGCCCGCGCGCTCCTAGAGGTCGGCCAGTATTCCGGTCGAAGTGGCTTCCGCCGCCAACTTGCCGTCCGGGTTGTAGAGCGCGGCCTCGAGAAAGGTCACCCGCTTGCCACGCCGGATCACGCGCCCCTCGACCCGGCCTTCGCCCGGCCCCACTTTTTCGTAGAAGCTGACCTTGATCTCCAGGCTGAAGACCGTCTGCGCATGCCCGGTGTCGTGAATCACCGCGTGCGCCATCGCCGCGTCGAGCCAGGCCGTGATGAAGCCGCCCTGGGCGATCGTGCCGTTCGTGTGGCAGTACTCGCGCCGAACCGTGAACGCAGCCTTCAGCACCTTGCGGTCAGCATCCCATCCGGTCACGTGGAAATTGCCCATCGATTCGCTCAGGGCCTTGCCTGAGCGGATTCGTGCGTCGAGGTCGTCGTCCATTGATCACATCCATTTCTATGAGGGCCAGGCCTCAGGCCATCGTCGCCCGGAAAATCGCCTCGGCAAGTTGCGCCTGGTCGAATGGCTTGGCGAGCCGCAACGTCAGCGGTCCCAGATCGGCGGGCAGGTCGGCGTAGCCGGATGCGAGGATGAGCGACAGTTCGGGCCGCTCGGCACGCAACACCTCGAACAACTGGGCGCCGGTCATGCCCGGCATCACCTGGTCGGAGACGACCATGCCGATGCCCGGCGTGCGCCGAACCAGATCCAGCGCTTCCGTCGCGCTGCCGGCGCACATCACCGAATGACCCAGATCCTCCAGCATGGACGCCGTGCCGGCAAGCACCAGGGCGTCATCGTCGACAGCCACGATCAGGCGCGCGGCCACCTTGCCCCGGACTTCCGACGCAAGCGCTGGAGCGGGCATCGGTGGACTGTCCTCGGTCGAGACCGGCAGCCAGAGCAAGGCACTTGTGCCGACGCCCTCGGAGCTCTCCAGCGCGAACTTGCCGCCCGACTGGATCGCCAGCCCGAGAACCATGGGCAGGCCCAGGCCCGTTCCCCTTCCGACTCCCTTGGTCGTGAAGAAGGGTTCGATGGCTCGCGAGAGCGTGGCGGCATTCATCCCGCTGCCGCTGTCGGCGAGCGAAAGCCGAAGGTACCGGCCTGGCGCGAGCTTGTCCGCGGGCGTGCCCTCCACTTCGCTCGCCTCGATGGTGAGCGAGCCACCGTTGGGCATCGCGTCGCGCGCATTGACGGCGAGATTCAGGATGGCGAGCTCGAGCTGGTTGTGGTCCACCCGAACCGGACTCAAGGCCTCCGGGAAGTTCGTATCGATGCGAATCGTCGGGCCCAGCGTGCGCTCGAGCATTTCCCGCATGCCGCTGATGAGCGAAACGACATCGACGTTGACGGGGCGCAGCTCCTGCCGGCGCGCGAACGCGAGCATCCGCTGGGTGAGCGACACCCCGCGCTTGGCGCCCTGCACCGCGTTGTCGAGGAGGCGGTGCAGCCGCTGGTCTTCAGGCAGCCCCCGGCGCAACAGCTCCAGGCTGGTGAGGACGACCATCAGCAGGTTGTTGAAGTCGTGTGCGACGCCGCCGGTGAGCTGCCCGATCGCGTCGAGCTTCTGGGACTGGAACAGTGCTTCCCTCGCCTGCTCGAGGGCGAGCTGCGCGTTGCGCTTTTCGGTGATGTCGCGGGTGACCTTGGCGAAGCCGATGAGGACGCCGTTCGCGCCGAAGATGGGGTCGATGACGACGTTGGCCCAGAACTCGGTGCCGTCCTTTCGCACGCGCCAGCCTTCTCCCTCGAAGCGGCCTTCGGCCGCAGCCGTCGCGAGCGCCCTGGCGGGAAGGCCGCGGTCCCGGTCCTCTTGCCGGTAGAAGCGCGAGAAGGAGGTCCCGATGACCTCTTGCGGCGCATAGCCCTTGGCTCGCTGCGCACCCGCGTTCCAGCTGGTGATCACGCCATTGACGTCGAGCATGTAGATCGCATAGTCGGTCACGGCCTGCACCAGGAGCCGGAACTGGTCCTCGCTGCGCCGCAGCGCCTCCTCGGCGGCACGCCTTTCCGTCAGGTCGCGCGTCACCTTCGCGAAACCAAGGAGTTCGCCGTCGCGGGCCACGACGGGGTTCACGACGACCTGCGCCCAGAACCGTCCGCCGTCCTTCTTGCGGCGCCAGCCCTCCGCTTCGTAGCGCCCCTCGCGGGCCGCGGTCGCCAACGCCCGGCCGGGCAGGCCGTCGCGAACGTCGTCCGGCTCGTAGAACACGGAGAAGTGCCGCCCTACGACCTCCTGTTCGGTGTAACCCTTGAGCCGCTGCGCGCCCGGGTTCCAGCTGACGATAAAGCCCTCGGCGTCGAGCATGTAGATGGCGTAGTCAGCGACCGCCTCCACGAGCAGGCGGTATCGCTCTTCGGTGCTGAATCGGGTCGTGAGCGGCGAGGGATGTTCCACTGGGTCGGGGTGTGCCTGGTCCGGAACATTATGAATCGCATCACTTGAAAAGCCATGAAGCCGGCTCATTCGAGCGGACCGACACGGCAGGTCTGCTCCTTGTCTCCCGGCAGTTGGACGATGGCCTCTGGACCCTTCTGCCAGAAGGTCGCTTCGCCTTGCGGATACTGCGCGGTGTACCTGGCCCCGGAACCCGATCGCGCAATGGTCATGACGAAGCTGCGGTCGCCTCCGGCCAGAAAGGCCAGCGGCGGCTCGACGTTCACGAAGGTCGCATTCATCGCAGGACTGCCCGGGCAGGTCACCGCCACCGGGCCGATGCTGACGCCGCCCTTGCCGCGCGCGCCCTTGTAGCCTGCGCGCAGTTCGGCGATGCGGCCGACGTATTCATCGCGGATGCAGGCCTTGAGGTCGCTCGCCTTCCAGCAGTCGTCGCGGCCCTTGATCCATCCGCGCTGCATCGCCGTCAACTCGTTCTTGCGCTTCAGACTCAGGCCCGGCGTGCCGCGTGCGAGCCCGTACAGGCGAGCCGTCTCGCGGTCGAGGGCGGCCAGCGTGTCGTCGCTGCAGATCGCCTTGACCGCTGCACCGTCAGTCTTGGCGCAACTGAAACTCGGCGTCGCGGCGAAGGCCTGCGAGGCCGCGAGCCATCCGATGGACAGGCCGATGAGCGACACGGTACGAGCGATGTTCATTGCGTCAGTCCTTTCAAGAGCGAGGCCGGATGCCCTGCACGGAATCATCCCGCCAAGAGGCATGTGGCGCCAGCGCCACCCGGCTGATCCAGCACAATCGCCGCATGTCGAGGGCGATCGAAATCACTACCGAACGGCTGATCCTGCGTCAGTGGCGCGACTCGGACCGCGAGCCGTACGCCGCCCTGAACGCGGATCCGGCGGTCATGCGCTTCTTCGCCGGCACCGTGTCGCGCGAGGGCAGCGATCGCGACATCGACGCCTGGCGAAGCGCCATCGACGACCGGGGCTGGAGCAATTGGGCGGCGGAGTTGCGAGAGTCCGGCACCTTCATCGGTTTCATCGGCCTGTCCATCCCCAGAAGAGCCCTTCCGTTCATGCCGTGCGTGGAGCTGGGCTACCGGCTGGCCAGGGCGCACTGGGGCAAGGGCTATGCGACCGAGAGTTCGAAGGCGGCGCTGCGGGTCGGCTTCGGGCGCCTGGGCCTGGAGGAGATCGTCTCGTTCACCACGCGGTTGAACCTGCCTTCGCGCGCGGTGATGGAACGCGTGGGAATGACCAACGCCAACGAAGACTTCGATCATCCCGCCTATCCGGAAGGCAGCGCCTTGAGGAGGTGCTGCCTCTACCGGCTCAGCGCGGAACGCTGGGCGCAATCCGCCACTGCCACAGGCCCTGCGCCGGGCGGACCCTAGGCGTCGAGCACCATGCCCCCGAAAACCTGGCAAAGACAGGAGCCTGCGCGCCGGCTGCCCAGCCAGGCCCGGTCATTGGAGAAGGTCGAACTCATGTTGGAGGCCGCGACGCGGCTTCTCGATCAAGGCGGGCTGCCGGCGCTGAACACCAACCGCGTCGCGGAGGTCGCGGGCGTCAGCATCGGCACGCTCTACCAGTACTTCCGGGACAAGGCGGCACTGCTCGACGCGCTGGCCCAGCGCGAGCTACAGGCCATGGCCGACGGCGTGCTGCAGGCACTGACCGAGGCGCCGCCCGAGGACCCGGGCGACCGGATGCGTGCCATCGTGAGGACGGTTCTATCTGCCTATGGCGGGCGAACCCGCGTGCATCGCGTCTTGCTGGAGCACGCGCTCACCGGGACAACGGACAGTCCCCTGCGCGCATTGCGCACGACGATCGTGGAGTTGATGACATCGACGGGCATCGTTGCCTTCGACGGCAAGGCGCGCAGCCTGAAGCCGGCGGAAGCCTTCGTGCTGACGAACAGCGTGTTCGGGGTCTTGCGCGCGGTCCTGGCGTTGCCCGATCCATTCAAGGGACCGCAGAAGAAAGAGGTGGAAGACGCCCTCGTGCGCCTGGTCGCCAACTACCTCGCCTTGCCGCCGAGGCGCTGAGCGACGCGCGGCAGCTTCCGCCGACGAGACGGCAGGAATCAGTCGACCCAGGGACCACCCAGCATGGCCTGGATGTACGCCGCGACCTTCACCAGGTCCTCATCGGACATCGGGATCGGCGGCGCGTCGACCAGGTGCTCGGAGACCAGATGCAGCTTGGCGGCGGCATTGGGCTGCTCCTGGAGCAGGACCGCGATCGCCGCTGTGTGGGCGACAGCTCGCAGTTCCAGCGAACGAAGGCGCGCGTTGACTTCTTCCAGTTCCATCTTTTCCCTTCCTGGACCGAGGTCCACGTTGAAGCACCTGGATTCTGCTTCGGAAAAGGGCCGGCCTAGTCCTTCGACGTTGAACGCGCAGCCGGCTTCGGTGCGGCCGCCAGGGTGCCGCCCACATCCTTCAGCAGCCGCTTGAACTCGGGCGAATCCGAAATGATCGTGCCCGCCGCGGCTCGCAGGCGATCGACCGCCTCGTCGGGCAGGACGAAGGTGGTCGGCTGCTGGTTGAGATAGTCCAACTCCGCGTTGTCCTTGAGTGCGGCGAAAGAGACGTCGATGGCGTAGATCTCGGCGTCCGGCCCCCGTATCGCCGACGCGAGCGCCGGGTCCTTGTTGTCTGCCATCGCCGCCGACGTGCGGATCCTGCGCATCGTGTTCCAGCGTGCCGCCATGTCCCTCAGAAGCTCGACGGCCTCGAAGGAATAGCGGTCGATCGGAACGCCGCTCGACTTGAGCAGGATCTGCACACTGCCGGGCGGCGATTCGGATTCGTCCCATTTCGTCGGCGGCACGGACAGCGAGTTGACGATGAAGACGACGATCCGCTTCGCGCTGTCGAGTTGCGTCGGCATGCCGGCTTCCTGCATGGCCTCCAGGATCTCCAGTGAATCGAGCACGCCGCGCATGCCGACGTTGTCCGACACGCCACCGTCCACCAGATGGAGATAGGGCCGCTTCTTGCTGTCGGCGAAGTCCCCCAGTGAGCGGAGGGAGCGTATCGCCCTGGCCGCCGGTCGCGGCGGGTTGTCGGTGTCGGTGAAGCGCTTCACCCACGCGGGAGGCGTCATGTTGCAGGTGCCGCCGTAGTTGTTGATCGTGACCGGCGAGAGCACCACGGGCACCGCCGACGAGGCGGCGGCAGCGCGCGACAACGGCACGGCGCTCAGGTCCGAGCACAGCACATCGAACGTGCCCTGCTGGAAGACGACGCGGGCGCCGCTCGAGATATCGGTCGCGGATGCGAGGATGAGCGGTCCTTTCCCGCGGTTCAAATCGCCGAAGGTGGCATTGTTGAACAGCACTTCGTCGTACAGCTGGGACGCCAGCTCGGAGCGCCCCCATCCCAACGACGACAGCTTCGCCCAGTTGCCCGGGTTGAGCGAGCCGGAAATGATCGCGCCCTGCACGTCTCGCTTGAGAAAGCGCTGCTCATAGTCGTCGAACAGCTTGTCGCCATAGAGGCCATAGGCCAGCGCGGTGAAACTGCCCCCCGAGACGCCGGTGATGATGTCGACCTGGTCGATCAGTCGGGCCCTGCCCTTCGGCGTGACGATCTCGGTGCGGCGAAGGTATTCGAGGACGCCGTACGAAAACGCGGCGGCGCGCGTGCCGCCGCCCGAGAACGCCAGGATGACGAGTGCGTCCTTGTCCTTGACTTCGGCCTGCCGCGTCTCGAAGCGGTAACCGCTGCCCGGGTTCGCCTGGGTGATCGGAGGATTGATCGGCCGGGTGGCACAACCGCCGAGCAGCAAGAGACAAGCGCCAAGGCACCGCAGGGCGAGGTGCGTTCGGGTCGTGGTCATGGCCGTTTCTCCTGGCCCTGCACGGCCGATTCGCTTTCAGTGCCGGGGCCGAAGCCGCCGCCGAGTGCCAGCAGGAGATTGACCCGCTGCACGCGCCGCTCGGCCTGGACGCGCAGCAAGGTCGAGCGTGCGGCATACACGCTCATCTCCTGCTGCGTCACTGTTCGCTGGTCGCGTGATCCCACGCGATATCGCGTGTTCTCGATGTCGAGCACCTTTTGCGCGTCCCTCGCCTGAGCGTCGAGGATCGGCTCGCGCTCGCGCAATGTGGCTTCTTCGGCAAGTGCCGTTTCAACCTCGTTGAAGGCCTTCAGCGCGGTCTGCGCCCAGGCGGCCACGGCCTGCTGCTGCTCGGCCGTGCGCGCCTCCACCTGCGCCAGCAGCGCACCGCCGTGGAACAGCGGCGCGACCAGGCCCGCGCCGATGCTCGCGCTCGGGTTGTCACGGTCCTTCAGCACGAACATCTCGCTCGTGATCGACGAGATTCCCGCCGAGAGCGACACGCGCGGCAGGCGCGCAGCCTGGGCCTCCTGGGTGCGGTCGAAGGCCGCGGCGACTCGGCGCTCCGCGGCGACGATGTCCGGCCGGCGTTCGAGCAGTTCCGACGGCACGCCCGCACCGACCGGCATGTCGACGCGCGGCCAGGCGGCCGCCGGCTTCAGGTCCGCGCCCGGATAGCGCCCGAGCAGCAGTTCGAGCGAACGAAGCGACTTCGAGTAGGTCAAGTCGAGCTGCCGCTCGGCGTCGACGAATGTCTTCAGGCTCGCCTGCGCCTGCACGACATCGCTTTCGCTCGACGCGCCGATGCGCCAGCGCTGGTCCGCGAGATTGACCGACTGCTTGCTGGTATCGATCATCTGGCGCGCGAGCTGGCGCTGCAGCGCCGCCTCGGTCGCCAGGAACCACGACTTGGCGACGAGCGCGGCGATCGATTGCCGTGCCGCCGCCAGGTCGGCCTGCGTCGATGCGTATTGGTCTTCGGCGGAACGGCGGGCGTAACGCACGCGGCCCCACAGGTCGATTTCCCACGAGGCCGAGATCACCCAGCCATTGAGGCCCGACCCATCGCCGCCCATCTTGCCGCCGCGCCGGCCGATGACGTCGATGGCAGGCCAAATCTGCGCTCCCGCGGCCTTCACGCCCGCTGCCGCCTGCTCGACCCGCGCGGCGGATGCGCGCAGGTCGTTGTTGTAGGCGAGCGCTTCAGCGACCAGCTGGTTGAGCACCGGGTCGCCGAAGCTCGCGATCCAGTCGTCGACCACGCCGCCGGCCGTCGCGCCGGCCTTCCATGCGGCCGGTGCCGGCGCGTTGGACAGCGCCTCGCTCGCGAGCGCAGCACGGTCCGGCGGGGACTTCAGCGCGCAGCCCGCCGCGCCGAGTGCCGCGAGCGCGATCATCGACCAGAGGCGGATGGAGTGCGTGCTCATGGCGACTCTCAATGCAGCTTGAGGATCAGCACGTCGAGCTTGGAGCCGACACGCAGGATGATCTTGCGGATGATGTGGATCAGCGCGAGATGCTGCGTGTAGATGGCGCCCTCGCCCACGGCGCCCGCAGCGAAGAATTCGTCCTGGTGCCGGGCGTCCACGTCGAGCCTCACGCCGAAACGCCCCGGCGGGATCGGCGCCATGCCGGTCGTGGGCAACTGGGTCGCATTCGCCAGTTGGCCCTGGCCTTGCGCCCAGATGATGGATTCGACCTTGGCCTTGAAGATCACGCCCGGCCGCGTCTTCAACGAGAACTCGGCTTCGTCGCCGGGGGCGACCTGGTGCAGTTCGTTCTGCTGGTAGAGCGCGATGACCTGGTATTCGTTCTCGACGAAGGTCATCACGGGCGTCACGGGGAACGCCGCCGTCATCGAGCCGACCCGCAATTGCAGGTTGATCGCATAGCCGTCGGCTGGCGCGACGACGGTGGTCTGCAACAACTCCCATCGCGAGTTTTCGAGCTGCGCCTTGATCTGCGCGATTTCTGCCTGATCGTCGTCGACGGTCGCCGACAGGGTGGCACGCACTTGCGCCTCACCGGCAATGGATGATGCCAACTGCGCCTGCAGCTCCGCCAGGTTGGCTTGCGCCTGTTCGAGCGCAAATCGGTCCCCGGCCCCTGCCGCGACCAACTGGCGGTTCTGTTCGACCCTGCGGCGCGCGAGTTCCAGTTGAGCCCGCACCGCACCGGATTTCGATGTCGCGGCTTTCAGTTCTTCGCGCATCTTGCGCGTGCCGCCTTCGGCATTGGCGAGTTGGGCTTCCAGCGCCTTGACCTGCAACTGGTACGGCGTCGGATCGATCTTGAACAACACGTCGCCGCGCTTGATCAGCTTGTTCGGCTCGATCGGTACCTCGATCACGCGCCCCCTCACCTGGGGCACGATGTTCACCACGTACTTGAAGACCCGCACGTCGGCCGTGGACGGCGCGAAGATGTTGAGCAGCAGGACCAGCAAGGTGAGCGCAACCACCGGGATGGTCACGACGATCACCATCGAGATGGTGTTCCAGGGCAGCCACTTGAACTTGAAGAAGATCAGCCAGACGAAGAAGGCATAGATGCCGAGCAGGATGGCTTCCATTTACGCGGCCCCCCCTTCCGGCGTTGCCACGGCCACGCTGCTTCGCTCTCGCGCGGCCAGAACGCGCTCGCGCACCAGCTGGAGTTCAGGTGTCAGGCTGCCGCGCCGCCCGAGCATGTTGAGTTCGTCGAGGAGATGGTCGAGGTGCTCGCTTTCCAGCTCGTCGCGATGAGCCTTTTCGCCATGTTCGACGAAGAAGTCCTCATGCTTCTCAGTGCCGAAGGCCATCTTGTAGCCGATGGGCCGCGTATAGGCCCAGAGCCAGGCCAGCGGCCAGAGCAATCCGCCAAACACGAGCGAAAGCAGGCACAGGGTGTGGATCGCATCCTTTTGCGGATGGTGGCGCTTTTCGGCGATCTTCTCGGGCAGCACGTGCACGATCCAGAAGAGCGCGATCGCGAGGACCGGCACCAGTACCAGCACGACATAGGACATGACATCCGCCGCCGTGTCAAGCGCATCGCCTTCCAGCAAGGATGCGTGCACACGGGAGGCCCACCCGCATGACAGCGCTATCGCCGTCCACAGGCGGGCGCTCAAACGACCGGCGCGCCACTTCGTCGAACGCTCACTGGGCTGAAGCATGTCGGATCTCCTCCTGATCGAAAACGAATGTAACGGCCAGCGTGCCTTTACGCAAAGAAAATGATCAGCGCATCGTGCGCCCGACCGGGCCGAGACGCCGGCTCGTCGCCTGGTACGCATCTTCCACCCAGGCGCACAGCAGCGGCCGCGTCGTCGCGGGCTCGATGATGTCGAGCACGCCGAAGCGCTCGGCCGTGCGCATCGGCGACGAAATCGCGTGATAGTGCGCTTCGAGTTCGAGCCGGTGCGCTACAGGGTCTTCGGCTGCGGCGATGTCCTTCTTGTACGCCGCGGCGACGCCACCCTCGACCGGGATCGACCCCCAGCGGGCCGACGGCCAGGCGTAGCGGTTGGGCAGCGCGGTGCCCGAGGGACCGTGCCACGGGCTCAGCATGGCGCCGGCGAGGCCCACGCAGCGCCGCAGCACGATCGCCAGCCACGGAACGCCCGATTGCTCGATCGCGTTCAAGGCCTGCATCGCGGCCGCAAGCGTGCCTTCGCGTTCCGCGTCGGGGCCGGTCATCACGCCCGGCTGGTCGGCCAGGTTGACGATGGGCAGGTGGAAGGTGTCGCACAGGTCGACGAAGCGCGCCATCTTCAGCGCCGCGGCACGCGTCAGCGCGCCTCCCATCACCATCGGGTTGTTCGTCATCACGCCCACCGCATGTCCGTTCAGCCGGGCGAGGCAGGTGATGGTCGAGCCGCCGAAGTCGGGCGACAGTTCGAACACCGAGCCTTGGTCGAAGATCGCCTTCAGGATCTTGCGGGGCTGGAAGACCTTGCGCTTGTCGGCGGGGATCGCCTGGTTGAGCCATGGATCGCAGCGATCGACCGCGTCCTCGCAGGCCACGCGCCGCGGCTGTTCCCACACATTGCCCGGAAGATAGGAAAGAAAGCGCTGCGTGGCCTGAAGCGCCTCTTCCTCGGTGTCGACGGCCAGTTGCACGGTGCCGCTGTAGCGGTGCATCGCGTCGTAGCCGCCGAGCGTTTCCTTGTCGATGTCCAGGCCCAGCGCCTGCTTCACGACAGGCGGGCCGCCCGCGAAGATCTGGCTCTTGCCGCGAATCATGATGGCGAGGTGGGACGAGGCGACTCGCAGCGCGCCCAGCCCGGCACAGGCGCCGAGCGCGATGCCGACCACGGGCACGACGCCGAGCAGTTGCGTCATCGGCAGCATGGCGTAGCCCGGGATCTTGGTGTGGCCCAGCTTGTCGAGCAGCTTCACGCTGCCGCCGGCGCTGTCGACCATGCGCACGATCGGCAGCTTGTACTCGAAGGCATAGCGGTCGGCGAAGATCCACTTCTCCGACACCGAGCCCTCGGATGAGCCGGCCCGGATCGTGAAGTCGTCGGACGAGACGACCGTGCGCCGCTCGGCGATCCTGCCGACGCCGACGACCGCATTGCTGGGCGTGAAGCTCTCGCGCCTGCGGTCCGCGCCGTACTTGACGGAACCGGCCAGCGCGCCGATCTCCTTGAAGCTGCCGGCGTCGAGCAGGTGATCGATGCGCTCGCGCGCCGTGAGCTTGCCGGCCGCGTGGTGGCGCGCCACCTGCTCCTCGCCGCCCAGTTCGCGTGCGATGGCGCGGCGCTGCGCCAACTCGTCGAGGTCATCGGTCCATTCGCCCGCTGCGGGCTTCGTTGTCAATGTCGTGTTCATTTGGAGATTGCTCCTTGGGTACCTTGGGTATGGCGAGCCAGCCAGGCATCGCGCAAGTCGTTCTTGGTCACCTTGCCGGCGTGGTTGCGCGGCAGCGCGTCGACGAACTCGATCACGCGCGGTTTCTTGTAGCCGGCGATCTGCTCGGCGCAGTGCCTCGCGAGCGCGTCGGCGTCGCTCGCTTCTCCGGGGCGGCGCACCACGAAGGCCGCGATCACCTCGCCCCACTCGGCATCGGGCAGGCCGAGCACCGCCACCTCGGCCACGGCCGGGTGGGTGTGCAGCGCGTCCTCGACCTCGCGGGCGTAGACGTTGAAGCCGCCGCTGATCATCATGTCCTTGTTGCGTCCGACGATGTAGAGAAAGCCCTCGTCATCGAAGCGACCGAGGTCGCCGCTGTAATACCAGCCATCGCGGATGGATTCGCGCTCCAGTTCGGGACGCCGCCAGAACGCCACTTCGCCGATGCCACGATGCGCGATCGCGATCTCGCCGATCTCGCCTGCCTCCAGCGGATTGCCATCGGCGTCCCGCACGGTGATGTCGACGTTCATCGTCGGGCGGCCGCAGGAAGTGATGCGCTCCGAGGGCCGGCCGTCCTGCAGATGGTCGTGCGGGTAGAGCACGCAGAGGGGCTGCACCGCCTCGGTCATGCCGTACTGCTGGCGCAGGATCGGCCCCAGACGTTCCAGGGCCTCGTGCAACGTGCTCGCCGGCGTCGGCGCGGTGCCGTAGTGAACGCGCTGGAGGGCGGACACATCCGCATCGGGGTTCGCGGCCAGCACTTCGAGCAGGCGGCTCATCATGGTCGGCACCACCATGAGTTGCGTGATGCGATCGCTCGCGATCTGCGAAATCACCTGTTCGGCATCGAAGCGGTCGGCCACGATGTTGCGTGCGCCGCGCAGGTAGCACGGCAGCAGATGCACGCCGGCGGCGTGCGTGAGCGGCCCCACGTGGAGCATCGCGTCGTCGATGCCCAGGCCGTACTCCATGGCGCCGAAATGGTTGGCGAGCCGTGCGTCAAAGCGCGCGATGCTGTAGGCGACGCCCTTGGGCTGGCCTGTCGTTCCCGAGGTGTACGCGATGCGCAGCAGCAGGTTCGCGGGCACCTTGAGCCATGGCGACCGATCCGAGGCACGCTGGAGCAGCATGTCGTAGTCGAGCACATGCGCGTCGTGCCAACCCACGCCGATCACGACCCGCAGCGAGGGCACCAGCATCCGCACTTGCTGCACCGTCTCGCGGAACTCGGCCCCGGCGATGAGCACCGAGGCGCCCGCGTCGTTGAGGATGCCGGCCTGCTCGCGCACCGTATGACGCGCGTTCAGGGCCACGTAGCACTGCGCAGCCTTCTCGGCGCCGAACTGGCTTTCGATGCTCTCCACCGAGTTGTTGAGCAGCACCGCGAACCTTTCGCCCGGTGTCAGGCCCAGGCCGATGAGCGTGTTGGCAAGTTGGTTGCTGCGCCGCTCGATCTGCGTGTAGCTGTAGCTGCGGTCGCGGAAGACGACGGCCGGACGGTCGCGGAACTGCGCCGCCGCCCAGGACAGGGCATGCCCTGCGATTCGTTCGGAATTCATGGGATTCAATCCTTCGTGTGGATGGGGAGAGGCAGGGCCAGCTGCCGGATGGCTTCGCGCCGCAAGGCGTCGATGAGGTCTTCGATGGCGTCGGCGGCGGCGCTGGCGTCGCCGGCCTCCAGGGCCTTCGACATCGCCCGCCAGGTGCGTGCGGATTCCTTGCGGCGCGCCGCGCTTGCGAGCCCGAGCATCGAATAGCGACGCGTCTGCCGCGCCAGGGAACCGAGGATTTCCGCGAGCCGTTCATTGCCGGAGGCGTCGGCGAGCAGGCGGCCGAGCCGGTTGCTGACCCCGAGATACGCTTCTGCACTGCCACCGGCCTGGGCCGCCGTTTCGAGCTCGCACACGCCGGCGTCGATCGCCGCTGCGAAGTCGCCGCCGCGAGGTGCCAGGCGACGGACCATCGCGCCGATCAGGTCGCGGCGAATCTCGAACAGATCGCCCACTTCCTTGATGGTGAGCTGCGTGACATGCGCTCCGCGATTCGGCTGGATGCGCACGACGGCGTCTTTCTCCAGGATGCGCAGCGCTTCACGCACCGGGCCGCGGCTGACATCGAGTTGCTCGGCAATCGTCTCTTCGCGAATGCGATCGCCCGGCGCGTACTCGCCGCTGGCGATGGACATGAAGACGCGCTCGGCGATCTGCTCGGCCAGCGTCATCAACTGGCGGCCCGCCGTGCCGGCCCGCATCGGCGGCGCTTCGGCTTCCGAGCCGTGCGCCGCCTGCATGTCCGCAACCGCTTTCTTCATGGCGCTCATTCCTCCTCGAAGAGCGCGACTTCCTGGCCTTCGCGCACGGGCGCGCCCTCGGCGATGAGGATTTCGATCACGCGGCCGGCCTCGGGGGCCACCACGGGGATTTCCATCTTCATGGACTCGAGAACCATCAGGGTGTCGTCGGCCTGGAGGACGTCGCCTGGCTTCACCAGGATCTTCCAGACGGTGCCGGTGATGTCGGAGCGGATCTTTGTCGCAGTGGTCATGTTCGAGTGCCTCGTGGTGTGGCGGCGGAGTGCCGATGGCCGAACTTTACTCGACATTCAGATTGTTGACAAGATGAATGTGCCCATGATTTAATCCAGGCATTGCAGCAACGCCGCTGCGCAACGAAAGGCGGACACTCCCGCCGTACTGGAGACAAAGGCCATGCCCCTATCCCATACCGACGTACGTCGCATCCTCGAGATCCTCGACAGCGCCGCACACCTCGAATCCCTCGACGTCACGGTGGGTGATTTCGAACTTCACGCCAGGAAGCCCGGCGCTTCCTCAACCGGGGTCGAGCGAGTTCCCCAGGCCACGGCAAGCCGCCTTGCCGAGTCGACCCAGACGTCGGAAGCACCGGCCGGCGCCTCCAGCGCGGCCGCGCCCGAACTCTTGACGGAGGTGCCGGAAGGCCTGGTCGCGGTGCGCTCACCGATGGTCGGCAGCTTCTACCTGCGGCCGAGCCCCGACCAACCGCCCTTCGTCGCCGTTGGCAGCACCGTGCAGGCCGATGACACGGTCTGTCTGGTCGAGGTCATGAAGATGTTCAACACGGTCAAGGCCGGCGTCACGGGCACGGTCGAGCGCATCGTGATCGAGAACGGCAAGCCTGTGCAGCACGACCAGATCGTGATGCTGATCAAGCCGACGCAGGGAGCCTGACCATGAGCAAGACTGTTTCCCCTCCCGTTGCAAAGCGCGACATCCGGCGCGTGTTCGTGGCCAACCGCGGCGAAATCGCCGTGCGCGTGATCCGTGCCTGCCGCACCCTCGGCATCGAGGCCGTGGTCGGCGTGTCCGAAGCTGACACCGAGACGATGGCCGCCAGGATGGCCGACGAAGTCGTCGTGCTCGGTCCGCCGCTCGCTTCCGAAAGCTACCTGCGCGCCGAAAGGATCGTCGAGGCGGCGCTGCAGACGGGCTGCGATGCGGTGCACCCCGGCTACGGCTTTCTCTCCGAGCGCTCGTCCTTCGTGCGCGCCTGCGTCGATGCAGGGCTGGTGTTCATCGGTCCCTCCGCCGATGCCATCGATGCGATGGGCGACAAGATCACGGCGGTGGGCCTGGCCCAGAAGGCCGGCGTGCCCCGCGTGCCGGGTTCGGGTGCCCTGTCCGACGTGGCGCACGCACAGCGTGTCGGCGCGGAGATCGGCTACCCGGTGCTGATCAAGGCCACGGCTGGCGGCGGTGGCCGCGGCATGCGCATCGTCCGCGACGAGAGCGAACTCGAATCGCTGATGAGCTCGGCCTCCAACGAAGCGCAGTCCGCCTTCGGCGATGCCACGCTGTACATGGAGAAATTCATCGAGCATGCGCGCCACATCGAGATCCAGGTCATGGCCGACATGCACGGCAACGTGGTCTACCTCGGCGAGCGCGAGTGCTCGACGCAGCGCCGCCACCAGAAGCTCATCGAGGAGGCCCCCTCCCCCGCCGTCGACGAGGCCATGCGCCGTGCCATGGGCGAGTGCGCCGTGAGCCTGACGCGCAATGCCGAGTACTGCGGCGCCGGCACCATCGAATTCGTCGTCGACCAGCGCGACAACCGGTATTTCTTCCTGGAGATGAACACACGCATCCAGGTGGAGCACCCGGTGACCGAAATGATCACCGGCTACGACCTGGTGGCCGAACAGATCCGCGTCGCGGCCGGCCTGCCGCTGTCGTTCACGCAGGCGGAAGTGCAATTGCAGGGCCATGCGATCGAATGCCGCATCAACGCCGAGGACCCGGACCGCAACTTCCTGCCGCGCCCCGGATTGATCTCGCGCTGGGATGTGCCGGGCGGCGAAGGCATCCGCGTCGACAGCCACTGCTATGCGGGCTACACCGTGCCGCCCTACTACGACTCGCTGCTCGGCAAGCTGATCGTGCATGCACCGACGCGCGAGCAGGCCATCGCGCGGATGCGCCAGGCGCTCGGCGGCCTGCATGTCGAAGGGCCCGCGACGACCGCGCCCTTCCATGACTCGGTGCTGGCGCATGACGATTTCGTGAAGGGCAAGGTCACGACGCGCTGGGTGGAGGAAACCTTCCTGCCTGAACGCAAGGCCGCGCAGAAGGCCGCAGCCCAGGCCGCCAAGGCGGCGCAGGCCGAAGCCGGAGTCCAGCCATGACCGATGCCGTGCGTTACACCGACGTCAGCCTGACCGACGGCCAGAGCGCGCGCTGGGCCGGTGGCATGACGACGCCCATGGCGCTCGCCCTCGCCCAGCGGCTGGCCGCCACTCGTCCCGCGGCGGTCGAGATCGCCTCACCGGCCACGCTGCAACAGTGCGTGGCGCGCGGCGAAAACCCCTGGCAGCGCATCGAGTTGCTGCGCGAGCGCTGCCCCGGCGTTCCGCTGCGTGCGGCTCTGTCGCTGCTGACCGACCACGGCAAGCGCGCGTGCGACGTCGTCTCGACGGAAGTCGCCACGCTGTGGCTGCGCGAAGTGGCGCAGCGCGGTGTTTCCGAGATCGTGCTGATCGACCCGCTGCTGTGCATCGAGCGCATGGCGCCGGTAATGAAGGCGGCCAGGTCGCTCGGCCTGACGACGATTGCCGCCCTGCCGTACGCGCAGGAATCGACGCATGGCAACGATGACCTGCGCGCGAAGGCGTCCGTCCTGGCGGGTGCCGGTGCCGACCGCGTGATGCTTCGCGACGAATCCGGCCTGCTGACCACCGACCGGCTCGCCACCCTGCTACCGGCCCTGCGCCGCAGCCTCGGCAGCACACCGCTCGACCTGCACCTGCGCTGCCAGACGGCGCTTGCCCCGATGGTCGCGCTCGAAGCGATGCGCCTCGGCATCGACGGGCTCGACACTGCGTTCGCGCCGGTCGCGAACGGCGCCTCGGTGCCGGCGCTCGGGACGCTGCTGAAATCGTTGCGCCTGTTGAAGCAAGGCGCTCCGGCCAGCGACCAGTTGCTGCACGCCGTCGGCGAGGCCGACCGGCTTCTGGCGGAGATGGCCGACTGCCACGGCTTCGCGCCGAGCCGCGCCTGGGTTTTCGACCTGGCGCCGTACATGCACGAGTTGCCGGGCGAGATCGCCGCGCAGTTCATGCGAAAGCTGGCCGATGCCGGCCTCACACACCAGTTGCATGCCTTTGCCAACGAATGCGCCCGCGTGCGCAGTGAAGTCGGCGCGCCGCCGATGCTGGCGCCTTTTGCACGGTCGATCGCCGAGCAGGCGCTGCTGCATCTGCAGGGCGTGCCCCGCTATGCCGAGATCCGTCCTGGCGTGCGGCGTGCGCTGCAGCAGGTCTACGGCGCCACGTCGAAGAACGTCGAAGCCAGCCTGGCGAGCCGGGTCGGCGCGCTGCCGAAGGCGGCCGCACCGTCGGTGGACGCATTGCGCGCGGCCCACCCCGAGGCGAGCGATGCCGCGCTGGTGATTTCAGCCACCTGCGGCGTGGCACCCCGAGCGCTGCCCGCCGCCGCTGCGCCCGAAACATTGCGCTACGTCGGCATGACGCCGGCGGAAGCCCTTCTCGCCGGACTCACGGCACGCGCCGCGCCCTACGCGCAACTCAGCGTGCAGGGCCCCGGCGTCTCGATCCAACTCCAAGGCACGGAGGGCTGAAGCCATGCTCGACCATCTCAAGAAACTCGTTGCCGCGGAAACCGCGCGCACCGGCAAGCGCCGCACCGTCCACCTGACCGACGACACGCTGCGCGACGGGCAGCAATGCCTCTGGGCCACACGCATGCGCACCGAGCACATGCTGCCGATCGCCGAGCGCATGGACCGCGCCGGCTTCCTCTCCATGCAGGCGATCGCCCTGGTGCAGTTCGATGCGAGCGTGCTGTTCCTCAACCAGGACCCCTTCGAGCGCATTCGCCTGCTCAGTCAGCGAATCCGCCACACGCCACTGCGCGCGGCCATCCGCAGCAACCTGATGCGCGGCTTCTTCCCTGTGGCCGACGACATCACCGACCTCTTCGTCGAACGGCAGATCGCCAACGGCATCCGCGAGATCGGGCTCTTCGATGCGCTGATGTGCAACGACAACCTCGCCTCGAGCATCGCCACCGCGCACCGGCTCGGGGCCGACGTCACGCTGCTGCTGGGCTACAACATCGCGCCCGGCTATGACGACGCGCTGTATGCCGGCAAGGCGCGCGAAGCCGTCGAGCGCTTCGGCGTGCGGACCGTCGCCTTGGCCGATGCGGCCGGCATCCTGACCATCGAACGGGTGCGCACGCTCGTGCCGGCGATCAAGAACGCCATCGGCGACCGCGCCTGGCTGGAGTTCAACACGCACTGCCTGACCGGGCTCGGGCCGCTGCTCGCGATCGAGGCCGCGGTGCATGGCGCCGACAGCATCCTCACGGCGGTGGACCCGCTGGCCAACGGCAACTCGCTGCCGGCCGCCCAGATGATCGCGCGCAACCTGCGCGAGATCGGCCTCGACGTGAACGTCGACGACGGGCTTCTCGACGAGGTCGGCGACTACTTCGGCGCACTGGCCGAGCGCGAAGGCCAGCCCGTCGGCGTGCCCGCCGAGTACGAGCCCAGCCACTACATCACGCAGTTCGCAGGCGGCGCGATGAGCAACCTCGAGTCGCAGCTCAAGCTCGCGGGCATGCCCGACAAGCTGCCGGCCGTGCTGGAGGAGATCGGACGGGTGCGCGTGGAGCTCGGCTCGCCGATCATGGTCACGCCCTATCCCGCCATCGTCTCGGCGCAGGCGGTGATGAACGTGCTCAACAACGAGCGCTACAAGGTCGTGCCGGACGAGGTGAAGAAGTACGTCTGCGGCTATTTCGGCGAGCTGCCGCTGCCGGTGGACGCGAACGTGAAGGACAGGATCATCGCCAACGGCTCGAAGGACGTGGCCCTGGAGCCACCCGCCATCGAGCCCGTGCTGCCGGGCCTGCGCCGGCGCTACAAGGACATCGGCGACGACGAGTTGCTGCTGCGCTACATGTACGGCGACGAGAAGATCAACGGCCTCGGGCCGACGGCGACGGACGACAGCTTCAGCCTCCGGCACCCGGTGGTCGATCTCGTGGCCGGCCTCGCCGGGCGCGGGCGCAAGGCCCACGTGCAGTTGTCCGGCAACGGGTTCTCGCTGGGCGCCAATTGAAAGCCTGGACGACGATCGAGGTCACCGATGTGCATCCGCACATCGCTGTGCTGACGATGAACCGGCCCGGCCGGAGGAATGCGATCAACGCAAGGATGGCCGATGAGTTGGAGGATTGCCTGACCAGCCTGCAAGCCAGGCCGGACCTCAGGGTGCTGGTCATCACCGGCGCGGGCCCGACCTTCGGAGCGGGCGCGGACCTGAAGGAACGCGCCCTTCTGGCCCCCAGGCAAACGAAGAAGGCGCGCGACACGGTGCTGCGCTTCATCGAGAAGCTTGAAGCGTTCCGGGTGCCCGTGATCGCGATGCTCAACGGTCCCACCATCGCGGGCTCCTTTGAGATCGCACTGGCCTGCGACATCCGGGTCGCCTCGGACCGCGCCATCTTTTCCCTGCCCGAGGTGAGCAAGGTCGGCGCGTTCCCCGGCGCGGGCGGACCGGTGCGCCTGCCCAGGCTGGTGGGTCGCGGCCGCGCGAACCTGGTGGTTCTGACAGGCCGCGTTTTCTCATCCCGACAGGCCTTTGCATTGGGATTCGTCGAAGTCGTCGTACCCGACGAGCGTCTGCTGGACGAAACGCTCTCACTTGCGCGCCAGATCGCCGGCAACAGCCCGGAAGGCGTGAGTGCGGCCAAGCAACTCATTCTCCGCAGCAACGATCTGGACCTGCCTTCGGCCATGGCGCTGTCATGCGCCCTGCGCGACCCGATGGACGGCACAGCCGCAGCCGCAGAGGGCATCCAGGCGTGGGCCGGCAAGCGGAATCCGGAATTCTCATGACGGCAGCCACACGAACGCGAGGCCCGTTGATCATCGAGATGATGAACCTCGGCACGGACGAGGACCCCAGGATGGTGCGCGTCGGCCACCAGCCCGGCGACGGCACGGGTGTGCCCCTGCTGCTGTTCAACGGCATCGGCGGCAACATCGAGTTGCTGGCGCCGCTGGTGGGGAAGATGCCCGAGCGCGAGATCGTCGTCTTCGACATCCCGGGCGTCGGTCAGTCGGAACTGCCGCGCTGGCCCTACCGTCTCGGCGGCATCGCGCGGCTGGCCGCGCGCATCCTGGACCGCCTGGGCATCGGGGAGGTCGACGTGCTCGGCGTCTCCTGGGGCGGCGCGGCGGCGCAAGCCTTTGCCTGCACCCTTGGGCGTCGCTGCCGCCGGTTGATCCTGTGCGCGACCGCGCCGGGCGTGGTGATGGTTCCCTCCAGCCCGAGTGTTCTGTGGAAGATGGCGACGCCCAAGCGCTACATGAACGCCGAATACGCGCGCAGCATCAGCGGCGACATCTACGGCGGCGACTTCCGCCGGAACCCGGCGCTCGCGACCGACATGTTCCGCCACGTCAAATACAAGTCGCGGCTGGGCTACTACCTGCAGTTGCTGGCCGCTTCGGGCTGGACCAGCATCCACTGGCTGCCGACGCTGCGCCAGCCCACGCTGCTGATGGCGGGCGCCGACGATCCGCTGGTGCCGCTCGCCAATGCGCGGCTGATGCACAAGCTGATCCGCAAATCGCAACTCAAGATTTTCGATTGCGGACACATGTTCCTGATGACCCGGGCCGACGAGTCGGTCGCGGCCATCCGCGAATTCCTGGACAAGCCCTGAGCCGGCCGGGCGCCGGTCCTCCTCCTTCCTGAATCCTTCACTGCCATGAACACACCCGACATCACCTTCCAATCCCTTGCGGGCCTTGCCGGCCAGCGCATCGGCTCCTCGTCGTGGATCACCCTCGACCAGACGCGCATCGACGAATTCGCCCACTGCACGAACGACACGCAATGGATCCACGTGGACGTGGAACGCTCCGCCAGGGAGAGTCCCTTCGGCGGCACCATCGCCCACGGCTTCCTGACGCTGTCGCTGCTGGCCCCGACGGTCTTCGACGTGCTGATCTCGCGCATGGCGCTCAAGCAGGCGGTCAACTGCGGCCTGGACAAGATCCGCTTCCTCGCGCCGGTGCGCGCGGGCAAGCGCGTGCGCAACCACATCAGCGTGGTGTCGCTGGAGGACAAGGGCAACGGCCGACACCTGCTCACCACCGAGAACACCGTCGAGATCGAGGGCGAGGACAAGCCCGCGCTGGTGGCGAATGCCACGGCGATGCTGATCGCCTGACCCCTGCCCCGAAGAGACGAGGAGACAAGCATGACGATGAAACCATTGGCCGCAGAGACGGTCAGCATGAAGAAAACCGCTGCGGCACCGAAACGCAGGCGCGCCGCCGCCGATCCCGTCGCGGTGGTCAACGAACTCACCGAGCTGATCAAGCGGGCCAGCGAGAACACCCTGGCCCCGAACCCGCTCATCGGGCTGCGGCCCGCCGACTTCGCGGAGGCGGCGCAATCGCTGCTCAAGCTGGCGACGGTGTCTCCTGGCGCCACGGTCGGGTCGCTGGCCCGTTACGCCAAGTCGCTGGGGCACATCCTCCAGGGCCGCTCCGAGCTGGCGCCGGACCCGAAAGACCGGCGCTTCGCCGACCCCGCATGGCAGGGCAATTTCGCCTACAAGCGGCTGATGCAGAACTACCTGCTCACGCACAACGAATTCAGCAGCCTGATCGCGGGCTCCACGCTGGGCGACCGCGAGAAGGGCCAGGCCCAATTCCTGACCGCGCTGGTGACCGATGCGCTGGCGCCGAGCAACTGGCTGGCGGGCAACCCCACTGCGGTGCGGAAGATCGTCGACACCGGCGGCGGCAGCGTCGTGAGCGGCCTGGAGAACCTGGTGCACGACATGCGGCACAACCACATGATGCCGATGCAGGTGGACAGCACGCCGTTCAGGATCGGCGAGAACATGGCGACCTCGCCCGGCGACGTCGTCTACCGCTGCGAGACCTTCGAACTGATCCAGTACACACCCACCACGCCCGAGGTGTACCAGCGTCCGCTGGTCATGGTGCCGCCCCAGGTCAACAAGTTCTATGCCGTTGACCTGGCCCCGGAGAAAAGCCTGGTGAAGTGGGCGGTCGACAGCGGCGTTCAGATGTTCATGGTGAGCTGGCGCAACCCGACGGCCGAACACCGCGACTGGGGCGTCGAGCACTACGCGATGGCGGTGGACACGGCTGTCGACGTGGCGCGCCAGATCACCGGCAGCCCCGACGTGAACATGTGGGGCTCCTGCTCGGGCGGAATGACGCTGGCGGCCTACCTCGGCTGGCTCGCGGCGCTCGGCGACCGCAAGGTGGCGAACGTGTCGTGGGCCGTGTGCGTGCTCGACGGCGCCCGGGCGATGAACGACACCACGCTGGGCCTCTTCAACTCGCCCGCCGCCGTCCGCGCGGCGCGCGCCCGCTCGCGCAGCAAGGGCGTGGTGGAAGGCTCCGAGATGGCGAGCATGTTCGCCTGGCTGCGGCCCAACGACCTGATCTGGAACTACTGGGTCAACAACTACCTGCTGGGCAACAAGCCGCCGGCCTTCGACATCCTGGCCTGGAACGCGGACACGACGCGGCTGCCGGCGCGCTTCCACTCCGACCTGCTGGACATCATGGAAAAGAACCCGTATGTCCAACCGGGCGCCATGAGCATCCGGGGCGTTCCGATCGACTTGTCGAAGGTGGACATCGGCGCCTACGTGATCGGCGGCATCACCGACCACATCACGCCGTGGAAGAGTTGCTACGGCACGGCGCGCGTGTTCGGCGAGGACTCGACCTTCGTGCTTGCCAACGCCGGCCACCTGCAAAGCCTGATCAACCCGCCGGGGGCGCCCAAGGCCTTCTTCTCGACCGCTCCGTGCAGGCAGGCCGACCCGGACGAATGGGCACGCGTCGCAGTGCGTCACGAGGGTAGCTGGTGGCCGCACTGGCGGGCGTGGATGCAGGAGCGCTCGGGCGACCCGATCGCCGCACCCAGGAAGCCCGGCTCGCGTCTCCATCGTCCGCTGTGCGCCGCACCCGGGGGCTACGTGCTGGAGAAGTAGCAGGAAGAAAAATGCCCGCACTGACCGGAGAGGAAACACTTTTTCATTGGACGTCCGGCGTGCTGGCGCGGATCATTGAGCGGCATGCGAGGGCATGGCAATGCATCCGCCTGGCGTGCCTGCGCTGATCGTGGAGGCAATGAAATGAGCGAAGCCATCTACTGTTTCGACACGGCCACGGTGCGGTTCGCGATCTACCCCGAAGGCCCTGCCGGCGAGCGAGTCATCGCCGAGATCGCGGAAGACCCGCTGCGCGACCTGTTCGGTGCTGACGGCGGCGGCGACACCCTGGTGGAGGCCTACAAGGCGAACGCGGCGATCATCGACGCCTGCGCGCTGGAGCGCCATCACGAGGCGCCGCACTACCCCGTGCTGCTGGAAACGCGGGATTTCGAGGCGATGGAACACATGGCCGGTGCCTGAACCGCGATCAGGCCATCCATTGCACGTCGAAGGCGTGCTGGCCCCAGGGTGGCATGTCCAGGAACAGTCCACGGGCCAGCAAATCATCACCAGCCCGGTCGTAGATCGCCGGGCCGAGCAAATCCCTTAGCCGCAACATGCGCCCCGCCATCTGCGGGAAGGAAATCCGCACGAAACACTGCGACTGCTGCGGCGAACAGTTCACGGCCACGAGCAGCCGCTGCTGCCCGGCGTCTTCCCAACGGAAAGCGATGAAGTGGTCCGCCGAGGGGTTGCCGGCCCATGCCGTAACGCATTCCAGCAGGGACCAGCCGCCGTCGCGGACGACCGGGAGGCGCAGCACGGCGAGCAGCCGCTCGTAGAACTGCTGGAGCGCAGCGTCCACGGCCTCATCGGGCCCGCGGACCAGGTGCGGCGAGATCCGGATTCGCCGCCCCTCGAACTGCCCTTGGTGAAAAAAGCGCAGGCCGGGCGAGAGGAAAGTCAGCACCGCGGCGGCAGCATGGACATCGGGCGCGAAAGTCGACGCCGCGCGCGGCTCGTCGTGGTTCTCCAGGAAGCGTGCGAGCCGGTCCTGATAGGTCATTTCCGCGCACAAGTGTTCGCGCACGGGGCGGGCGCGCTGCTCGTGCAGGCGGTCGTACAGGCGCTTGTCGTAGGTGTAGTCGAAGCCTTGCTGCTGCAGGGTCCATTCCATGTCCCAGTAGACCTCGGCCATGAACAGGAACGCGGGATGCGCGCGACGCACCGCGGCGATCGCCTTCGGCCAGAACAACTCGGCACGGATGCCCCAGGTGCGCTCGAACACCTCAGGCAGCACCAGCATGGCCATGTCGCAGCGCACGCCGTCGCACTGGCCGGCGATGCGTTCCAGTTCGCCGATCATCGCCGCCTGCAGCGCCGGGTTGCCGTAGTCGAGCTGCAGCGTGTCGGGCCAGCCGTCGAAGTACGGGTCCCGGCCGTAGGCGAGCAGCATCGGTCCGCTCTTTGTCTCCACCCGGGTGAAGTTCTGGGGCGAACGCGCCAGGTCGGCTTCCGTGCCGTGGACGAAATAGTCCGGGTGCGCGTCCGTCCACGGATGATCGGGCGCCATGTGGTTCGGCACGAAATCGAGCATCAGGCGCAGCCCTCGTTCGCTCATGCGCGCACGCAATCGCGCCAATGCCCCGTCGCCGCCCAGGCCGTCGTGCACGCGGTAGCCGGTGATCGCGAAGCCCGAGCCCGCGATGTCCTCTTCGCGCAGGTCGGGCAGCGTGTGCTCGAACTCGCGCCGCCACGACGGGTGGCTGCGCGAGATGCGTTGCGCGGCCTCCCCCGTCTGCCAGACGCTCAGCAGCCAGATCCAGTCGAAACCCATCTCCGCCAGTCGATCCAGTTCGGCGTCGGCGATGTCGTCCAGCGTCGCCCGCCGGCCGAGCGAACGCGACAGCGCGGTCAGCCAGACCCGCGTGTTGATCTGGTAGAGCACCGGATAGCGCGGCTTCGGCACGGCAATCACCGCCGGGTTTCGAGTCCAGGCTCTTGCCTGCCGTGCAACGCGCGCGCTGCCGCAGCTTCCGCGCCCGGCATCAGGAGAAGGTCCCGGTTCAGCACGGCGTTGAGCTGGATGACGCGGGCCACGCAGCCGGTCCAGCCGGTCTGGTGGCTCGCGCCGATCCCGGCCCCGGTGTCGCCATGGAAGTACTCGAAGAACTGCAACAGTTCGCGCCAGTGAGGGTCGTCGCGGAACTTCGACGCCGCACCGTACGCCGGCCGGCCGCCGCCGCTGTCGCGCAGGAAGATCCGCGTGAGCCGCTCGCCCAGTTCCTTCGCCACTTCGAGCAGGGTCTTCATCTGCCCCGAGCCGGTGGGGCACTCGACCTTGAAGTCGTCGCCGAAGTAGGCGTACAGGCGCAGCAGCGAGGTGTAGAGCAGGAAGTTGATCGGCATCCACACCGGCCCGCGCCAGTTGGAGTTGCCGCCGAACATGCCCGAGTCGGAATCGCCCGGCACGTACGCCACGCGGTACGACTGCCCCGCGTGCTCGAAGACGTAAGGGTGCTCCAGATGAATGCGCGACAGCGCGCGAATGCCATGCGGGCCGAAGAACTCGTTCTCGTCGAGCATGCGGGCAAGGATGCGGCGCAGCTTCTGCTCGTCGACGATGGCCAGCATGCGGCGGTTGGCGACGCCGGGCTTCTGCGGCAGATGCATGCTGGCCGCGAGTTCGGGGTGGCGCGCCAGGAACAGCCGCGCACGATCGCCGAACTTCGGCAGCTTCTGGAGGATGTCCTCTTCGAACACGGCCACCGCGGCCAACGGCAACAGGCCGACGATGGAGCGCACCTTCAGGCGCGTGGCGTTGCCGTCCGGGAGACGCAGCACGTCGTAGAAAAATCCATCCTCCTCGTCCCACATCTCGTCGTGCCGGTCACCGACGCGGTCCATCGCCCCGGCGATGAACAGCGTGTGCTGGAAGAACTTCTCGACGAACTCCTCGTACAGCGGCTCCTCCAGCGCCAGCTCGACGGCGATGCGCAACATCTGCTGGCTGAAGAACACCATCCATGCCGTCCCGTCGGCCTGATCGAGATAGCCGCCCGTGGGCAGCGGCGACGAGCGGTCGAACACGCCGATGTTGTCCAGCCCGAGGAAGCCGCCCTCGAAGACATTGGCGCCGGTGCGGTCCTTGCGGTTGACCCACCAGGTGAAGTTGACCAGCAGCTTGGAGAAGGCGTACTTCAGGAACTCGATGTCGCCCTGCCCTCCCCGGCGCTCCTTGTCGATGAGGTAGAGCTGCATCGTCGCCCAGGCGTGCACGGGCGGATTCACGTCGCCGAAGTTCCATTCATAGGCCGGGAGCTGGCCGTTCGGATGCAGGTAGTCGTTGCGCAGCATCAGGTCGAGCTGCTGCTTGGCGAAGTCGGGGTCGACCATGCCCAGCGGGATCATGTGGAAGGCGAGGTCCCACGCGGCGTACCAGGGGTACTCCCATTTGTCCGGCATCGAGATGATGTCGTCGTTGAACATGTGTCCCCACTCGCTGTTGCGCACCCGGCGGCGCTCCGGCAGCGGAAGTTGGGTGCCCGCGCCGTGCTCGTCGAGCCAGAGGTCGAGGTCGTAGTAGAAGTACTGCTTGGTCCACAGCATGCCTGCCAGCGCCTGGCGCATGACGTTCGCGCGGTCTGGGTCATCGCGGATGGCAGGGGGTGTCACCGAGGCGTAGAACGCGTCAGCCTCCCGGAGCCGGTCCGCGAAGACGGCATCGAAATCTCCGAAGGCGCCGGCCGGGACGCCGCCCTCGCTGGCTTTCAGGCGCAGCCGCACCACCCGTGACTGCCCGGCAGCGACGTCGAGCTGGTAGTGCGCGGCCACCTTGGTGCCTTGCTGCGCCGGGTTGATCGCACCCGTGTCGCCGTGGACGATGAAGTTGTCGATGCCGTCCTTCACGAAGGCGGAGGCGTTGGTTCCGCCGAACAGCCGGGCGTTGTTGGTTTCGTTCTCGGTGAAGAGCAGCGGCACCTCGGCGTCGCAATGCAGGTCGTAGCTGCCCAGCGATTCCAGGAACAGCGGATCGGTATGGCGGGCGCGAACGGAAGCCCCCGTGGAACCCACGCGCTCGATGGTCGGCTTGGAGCCTCCCCCCGGCTGCGACCAGGTGTTGCGGAACCACAGCGTGGGAAGCAGGTGCAGCGACGCCGCTTCCGGGCCACGGTTGAAGACCGTGATCCGCACCAGCACGTCGTCCGGCGCGCCTTTCGCGTATTCGACGAAGACGTCGAAATAGCGGTTGTCTTCGAACACGCCGGTGTCGAGCAACTCGTATTCCGCATCCTGCTTGCCTCGGCTGCGGTTGGTGGAGACGATGTCGGCGTAGGGATAGGCCGCCTGCGGATACTTGTACAGGTACTTCATGTACGAGTGCGTGGGCGTCGAGTCGAGGTAGAAGTAGTACTCCTTCACGTCCTCGCCGTGATTGCCCTCGCTGTTGGCAAGGCCGAAGGCGCGCTCCTTCAGGATCGGGTCGCGCCCGTTCCACAGCGCCAGCGCGAAGCACAGCACCTGGTGGTCGTCGCTGATGCCGCCCAGGCCGTCCTCACCCCAGCGGTAGGCGCGCGAGCGGGCCTGGTCGTGGGAGAAGTAGTTCCAGGCGTCGCCGTTCTCGCTGTAGTCCTCGCGGACCGTTCCCCATTGCCGCTCGCTGAGGTACGGCCCCCACTTCTTCCAGGCCGCCCGGTTCGCATGCGCTTCGTCAAGACGGTGCTTCTCGGCTGCTTCGATGCTCATGGGATGATCTCCTCGAGCCCCGTGCCGGCGGGGGATTCGACGCATCTTCGTCACTTGATCCGGGCTCCGCAAGGGAGCGGCCTGCACTTTTCGCGTCGTCAGTCCGGACGGCCCATCCTGCAACTGCTGGGCATTTCGGCGCGGCTGGCGGGAATGGTCTTCACGACGCGGAAGCCGTAGCCGGAGCCTTCGACGTCGAACTTCACGCCGGGCGTGCCCTGCTTGTCCATGACACCCACGACCAGGGTCTGCTGGAACTGATGGTCGGCCGCGCGCATGTGGCCGCTCTGGCCCGCCAGCGTGACGTCGGCCTTCTCGAGCGCGCGCGCCACCGCCACCGTGTCGACGCTGCCCGCGCGTTCGATCGCCTGTGCCAGCGCCTCGATCATCAGTTGCATGCGCATGTGCACGTAGTCGTCGGCCGCCTTCGGAAAGCGCTCGCGGAAGGACCGGTAGAAGGCCTCGGACTGCGCCGTCTGCACGTTCGGCAGCCAGTCCGCCACCGCCACCACGCGCCCGATGCCGGCATCGCCGATGGCCGCC
>NZ_JASZYF010000089.1 GCF_030317115.1 Variovorax gracilis | reverse complement strand
CGGCATGGCGGCCTATCAGGCGCTGGTGGCCGAGGCCGAGGCCGATCCTGGCGCCTACTGGGCGCGGCTGGCCCGCGAGTTCGTGAGCTGGAAGACCCCCTTCACGAAGTCGCTCGACGACAGCAACGCACCCTTCTTCAAGTGGTTCGAGGACGGCACGCTGAACGTCTCGTACAACTGCCTCGACCGCAACGTCGAGCGCGGCCTCGGCAACAAGGTCGCGATCGTCTTCGAGGCCGACGACGGCCAGGTCACCCGCGTCACCTACGGCGAGTTGCTGGCACGCACCTGCCGCCTGGCCAATGCGCTGAAGGCGCGCGGCGTGAAGAAGGGCGACCGCGTGGTCATCTACATGGCGATGAGCGTCGAGGGCGTGGTCGCCATGCAGGCCTGCGCGCGCATCGGCGCCACCCATTCGGTGGTGTTCGGCGGCTTCTCCGCGCAGAGCCTTCGCGATCGCATCGAAGGCGCCGGCGCGGTGATGGTGATCACCGCCGACGAGCAGGCGCGCGGCGGCAAGCACCTGCCGCTCAAGGCCATCGTCGACGACGCGATCGCGCTCGGGGGCTGCGAGTGCGTCAAGGATGTCATCGTGTATCGCCGCACCGGCGGCGACATCGCCTGGCATGCGTCGCGCGACCGCTGGATGCATGAGGAGACGCAAGGCCAGCCGCAGAGTTGCGAGCCCGAATGGGTGGGCGCCGAGCATCCGCTGTTCCTGCTGTACACGTCGGGGTCGACCGGCAAGCCCAAGGGCGTGCAGCACTCCACGGGCGGCTACCTGCTGCATGCCGCGCTCACGACGAAGTGGACCTTCGACCTGAAGGACGAGGACGTGTTCTGGTGCACGGCCGACATCGGCTGGGTCACCGGCCACACCTACATCGCCTATGGCCCGCTGGCGCTGGGCGCGACGCAGGTGGTGTTCGAAGGCGTGCCGAGCTATCCGGATGCGGGGCGCTTCTGGAAGATGATCCAGGATCACAAGGTCACGGTGTTCTACACCGCGCCCACCGCCATCCGCTCGCTGATCAAGCTGGCCGAGGGCGACGCCGCCGTGCACCCGCAGCGCTACGACCTGTCGAGCCTGCGCATCCTCGGCTCGGTGGGCGAGCCGATCAACCCGGCGGCCTGGCAGTGGTATCACCAGCACGTGGGCGGCGGGCGTTGCCCGATCGTGGACACCTTCTGGCAGACGGAAACGGGCGGCCACATGATCACGCCACTGCCCGGCGCAACGCCGCTGGTGCCGGGTTCGTGCACGCTGCCCTTCCCGGGCATCGCGGCGGCCATCGTCGACGAGACCGGCAACGACGTGCCCCACGGCCAGGGCGGCATCCTGGTGGTGAAGAAGCCCTGGCCCAGCATGATCCGCACCATCTGGGGCGAGGCCGAGCGCTTCAGGAGCAGCTACTTCCCGCCCGAGCTCAAGGGCTACTACCTGGCGGGCGACGGCGCGATCCGGGACGAGAAGAGCGGCTACTTCACCATCACCGGGCGCATCGACGACGTGCTGAACGTCTCGGGCCACCGCATGGGCACGATGGAGATCGAGTCGGCACTGGTCTCCTGCACCGAGCTGGTGGCGGAGGCCGCCGTGGTCGGCCGCCCCGACGACACGACGGGCGAGGCGATCTGCGCCTTCGTCGTGCTGAAGCGCTCCCGGCCGACGGGCGACGAGGCGAAGAAGATCGCCGCCGAA
>NZ_JASZYF010000088.1 GCF_030317115.1 Variovorax gracilis | reverse complement strand
CGCCGCGCTGTGCTCCGCGGTTTCCTCCCTCGAGGCTTGAGGGACACCTGCCCTCAGGTCATGGTCGATCTATGCGCTGCGCGTCTGCCGGGCAGCTGTCCCACAACCCTTTCTATGGGGACTCTTTTGTCAAGCCCTTTTATCAACGGTACTGACGGTGTTTCATGACGGCCCCGGTTCTTGCTGAGCGGATGAGGTGACTGGCGAGGCATAGGTGATGCATCCTGATCCGAGGTCGGGGTTTGGTGAGCGTTCGAGCCAGTTGTGCTCGGACGACCTTCTATCCGTGCAGGACGTGAACATCCTGCACCTCATGCTGCATGCGCGCGAAGCGCACTGGCAAACCCCGGTTACCGGCGCGCCCCATCTAAACAGACGGTCACTTACTCGCAGTGACCCTGGGTTGTCACGGGCGCGTCGACCTTCGATCATGATGATGCGTTCCTTGCCAAGCGGTATGTCGGTGCGAGAGTGTCAGGCCCCTTCCTCAAGTGGCGGCCGGCTTGAGCGTAGCCCCGGCCGGGATCTCGCCATACTGCAGATAGCGCCACAGGGCGATCGCCAGTCTTCTCGCCAAGGCGATGATGCCCACTCTGCGCATGCGCTTGCCCCCAACGGCGAAGCGCCCGTTGAACCACTGGGTCAAGGCGCTGTCGGGCTGCAGGCGCAGCCAGCTCCAGGCGAGTTCGACTAGCAACACGCGCGCTCGCTTGTTGCCGGCCCGGCTGATGCCTTGCTCGATCTGGCTGTCGCCGCTGGCATATGGCGTGGGTGCCAACCCCAGGCAGCCGGCTAGCTCGCGCCGGTTGGCGAAGCGCCGCCAGCCGAACAGCTCCTTGACCAACACCCATGCGCCTTTCGATCCGATGGCGCGCAGCTGGGTCAGTTGCGCCACCAGCGGCTGCTTGCCATCGGCCAGTTCGTGGCGCCGCTCGGCCCCCAGCACCCTGACCTGCTGTTTGACCAGCGTCAGCCGCGCGCTCTCGCGCTCGATCTCGGCGCGCAACAATGGCGGTACCTGTTCGCCATGGCGCGACCACCACGCGGGCCAGTCGCGCCCGCCGATGATGACGTGCGGGCGCAGGTTGTGCAGCACCAGCAGCGACTTGATGCGGTTCGTGTGTGAGGTGCGCTCCTGAGTCAGCCGGGCGAGTTCGCGGTGCGTGCGGCGCGCATCCTCGTCTTCAGGCGTCGGCTCATGCACCACCGACCACACACGCTCGCCACGATGGTGGCGCAGCAGCATCGCCAACAGCTTGTCGCCATCGAGTCGATCGGTCTTGGTCCGCCTGGCGTGTCGGTTCACCTCGATGCTGGAGGAGTCGACCACGATGTTGTCGATACCCTGCTCGATCAGCCAGCGATGCAGCCACCAGCCGTCGCGGCCGGCTTCATGGCACGAGTGCACCTGGGCCTGCGGCTCAAGCTTGCAGCGCTCGCGGGCCTTGCCGATGCAGTGAGCAACTGCGGCCGTGTCGCCGGCGTCCACGTTGTACCGGCTCGGGCCGAGGCGGCCATCGCTTGCCGTCAGCTTCCACTTCTTATCGCCGAGCTCGAAGCTCATGTACAGCTCGCCCTGGATCGCCGTATCCTCACGCTGTGGGACTGCTTGGGTGGTCGACATTTCCATCTTATATGGACGCCTCCCGTGCAACAAGCCAGTTCTTGAAGCTCTGATTCGGCGGTAACGACTGCGGTCTTATATCCGGCCTGTTCATGCAGATCGG
>NZ_JASZYF010000087.1 GCF_030317115.1 Variovorax gracilis | reverse complement strand
GCTCAATCGAAGTTCAGGAGGACCTTCATCGCCTGCGACCGGTCGGCTGCGAGCGCAAAGGCGCGCGCCGAATCGCGGTAGGACAGCGTGGCCGAGATCAGCGGCTTGACGTCCACCAGCCCCTTGTTGAGCAACTCCACCGCGACGGCGAATTCCTCGTGGAAGCGGAAGGCGCCGCGCAGGTCGAACTCCTTGGCCACGATGGTGTTGATCGGCAACTGGATCTCGCCGCCGGCCAGCCCCAGTTGCACGATCACGCCGCGCGGGCGCAGCGCCTCGAAGGCGCCGACCAGCGCGCGCGGGTTGCCGCTGGCCTCCAGCAGCACGTCGAAGCTGCCCTTGTCGGCGGCGAAGCGCTTGAGGCCATCGGGCTCCTCGGCCACGTTGACCACCTCGTCGGCGCCGACCTTCAGCGCCTTGTCGAGCGTCAGCGCGCCGACGTCGGTCGCGACGATGTGCGCGGCGCCGGCGCGGCGCGCCGCAATGATCGCCAGCGCACCGATCGGCCCGCAGCCGGTCACCAGCACCCGCTGGCCCAGCAGCGGGCCCGCGCGCCGCACCGCGTGCAGCGCCACCGACAGCGGCTCGGCCATCGAGCCCTCGCCGTCGCTGACCGTGTCCGCGAGCTTGTGCGCCTGGTGCGTCTCGACCACGATCTGCTGGCGGAACGCGCCCTGGACGTGCGGGTTACGCATCGCGCTGCCGTAGTAGCGCATGTCCAGGCAGTGGTTCTGCAATCCCTGCTGGCAGAAGCGGCACAGGCCGCAAGGCCGGCTCGGGCTGATCGCGATGCGCTCGCCCGGCTGAAAGCCCGTGACGGCGGAGCCCACCGCCTCGATCATCCCCGCCACCTCGTGGCCCAGCACCATCGGCTGCTGGATGCGCACGGTGCCGAAGCCCCCGTGCTGGTAGTAGTGCAGGTCGGAGCCGCAGATGCCGCCGCAGCGCACGCGCACCTGCAACTGGTCGGCGCCGAGCTCGGCGGTTTCGATCTCTTCGACGCGCAGGTCGCCGGGGGCATGAATGACGAGTGCTTCCATGGTCTTTCTCAGAGAGTGGCGGTCACGCCGCCGTCCACATAGAGGATGTGGCCGTTGACGAAGTTGGAAGCATCGCTCGAAAGGAACACGGCCGCGCCCACCAGGTCCTCGACATCGCCCCAGCGGCGCGAGGGCGTGCGCCCGACCAGCCATTTGGTGAAGTCCTCGTTGCTGACGAGTGCCTCGGTCAGCTCGGTCTTGAAGTAGCCCGGCCCGAGGCCGTTGACCTGGATGCCGTGCTGGCCCCAGTCGATGGCCATGCCTTTGGTCAGCATCTTCACTGCGCCCTTGCTGGCCGTATAGGGCGCGATGCCGGGGCGGCCGAGCTCGCTCTGCACCGAGCAGATGTTGACGATCTTGCCGCGTCCGCGCGGGATCATGCGCTGCGCCACCGCCTTGCCGACGAGGAACACGCTGTCGACGTTGGTCTTCATCAGCTCGTGCCAGCTCGCCTCCTCGAACTGGTCGAGCGGCCCGCGGCGCTGCATGCCGGCGTTGTTGACCAGGATGTCGATGGCGCCGTTGTCGGCCTCGATGCGGGCGATGGCGGCGTTCACCGCATCGCCCGAGGTCACGTCGAAAGCGGCGGTGAGGACCGTGGCGCCCTCGTCGCGCAACCGCGAGGCGGCTTGCTCCAGCTTGCCGGCATTGCGCGCGTTGAGGATCACGCGGGCGCCGGCGCCGGCCAGCCCGCGCGCCAGCGCGAAGCCGATGCCCGCGCTGGAACCGGTGATGAGCGCAGTGCGCCCGGTGAGGTCGAAG
>NZ_JASZYF010000086.1 GCF_030317115.1 Variovorax gracilis | reverse complement strand
GACGTGGGGCTCATCAAATCCACGCCTCAAAAGCTCATTGCCGAGAGCACGGACTGGCGGTTTCTCAACGAGCTGAAGCGAGAGCTGAAGGCATAGCCGCTTCATCGTCTGGCCGCAGGATCCGCGCGCAGCAAGGAATCGACGACATGAAGAATCAATCGATGCCCAACCGTCGTCACCTCCTGAATGCGGCTGCCTGCGCCTGGCTGGCGATTGCGCCGCTGCCTGTGGAGGCACAGACTACACGTGCCGCGTCGGACGGCATCGCGCGCCTGCCCATCCTCGGGCCTGCACCACAATTTGCACTTGTTTCTTCGATGGGTCCTCGCGTTGCGCTTACCGATCTGCGCGGCAAGGTCTTGCTCGTCACCTTCGTGTTCACGACCTGCTCCACCAGTTGCCCCATCCTGGTGGCCAAGCTGGCCGAGATTGGGCGAGCCATGGGCAGTGAGTTTGGCGCCAGGTACGCATTCGTGGCCATCACCGTGGACCCGTTGAACGATACGCCGGCACGTCTTAGAGCGTATGCGTCGTCGTTTGGCGCCGATGTGCCGGGTTGGTACTTCCTGACTGGAGCGCCAAAGGGCATCGACGATGTAGTAAGAGGTTTTGGGTCGTATGCGAAGTTTGCAGAAGCTGGTGGCGTTGACCACTTGTTTCTGACCTCCCTCGTCGATCGTGCCGGCATGATGCGGGTGCAATACATGGGGACCAATTTCGACTCCCGAGAGATGCGGCGCGACCTGCAAATGCTGGCCAGCGAGTGACACTGACCGAGAGCAGAGGTTGGCGATCAAATGGTCGAACCACTGCTTCGATGGCTGCCATTGGCCGTGGCGCGGGCGCCGGCAACAGTCCACACAAAGTTGCTGGTCGCGTTTCTCACGATCGTGGGACTTCTGATCGCAGTCGGTGCGGTGAGCCTGGCCGAACTGGGTCGGCTTAACCAACGCGCCGAAGAGTTTGTCCAACTGCAGCGCAAGATCGCCGCATACCGGCAAATAGAGCAAAGCACCACTGCACAGCTGTACAGCGTGGCAACTGCGATGCTGGCGCCCGACCCAGCCGCCCTGGACGCAACCCTGCGTCAATTGCATCAGTTCGGCTATGACCTGGACCGGCTGAGGTTCGTTGCGCGGGATGAAGTCGAGGTGCTGCAGCGCGTTCGACTTGCGTACGAGGGGTTCACCGCCGCGGTGGCCGAAGTGATCGAACTGGTGAGGTCCGGCAGGGTGACGGAGGGGCGAATTGCGCAAGTCGAGCGCGTAGGGCCCCTTGCGGAACGGCTCGAGCGACTGACCAACGAACTCGTCAACAAGGCCGAGGCTGAAATGCTGGTGCGCATCGACGAGAGTCATGACGGTTACTCGGTGTCACGGAGATGGGTCGTGGCGTTTGCCGTCGGAAGCATCCTCCTGGCGCTGGGGCTCGGCTACGCAATCTCGGTATCCCTGATCGGCCCGTTGCGGCAGATGGGCGAGCGCTTCGACCAAATCGCAGCTGGGGATTTCACGGGCCAGGTGCTTGTACCCAATCGCGACGAGCTGGGCGCACTGGCCGGCAATCTCAATCATATGAGCGAAGAGTTGGGGCGCCTGTACCGCGAGATCCGGGAGAAGAGTAGCCAGATCGAGGCGGCGAACAGACACAAGTCGGAATTCCTTGCCGCCATGTCCCACGAATTGCGCACTCCGTTGAACGCAATCATCGGGTTCTCAGAGGTGTTGGCCGAGAAGATGGTTGGGGACGTCAACGACCGGCAACTCGACTATTTGCAAGACATCCACGGCTCGGGCCACCATCTTTTAACTTTGATCAACGATGTCCT
>NZ_JASZYF010000085.1 GCF_030317115.1 Variovorax gracilis | reverse complement strand
AAAGAGTAGGCCATGCTCACGCCTTCGATCGGCTTCTGCTTGATGCCGTTAATCATCTCCGGCGCCTTGATGCCGGTGGCCTCCAGGATGGTCGGAACGATGTCGATCACGTGGTGGAACTGCGTGCGAATGCCGCCGGCATCCTTGATGCGGTTGGGCCACGAGATCGCCAGCCCCTGTCGCGTGCCACCGAAGTGCGAGCCAATCTGCTTGGTCCACTTGAAGGGCGTGTCGAACGCCCAGGACCATGCCACGGCCATGTGCGGATAGCTCGCCGCCGAGCCCCAGGCATCGTAGAACTTGAGCTGTTCGGCAATCGGGAAGTCCAGGATGCCGTTGTACGAGGTCCACTGGTTAGGAGTGCCACTCATGGTGCCTTCGGGACTGGTGCCGTTGTCGCCGACGATGTAGATGATCAGCGTGTTGTCGAGCTGGCCCATGTCCTCGACCTTCTGGATCACGCGCCCGATCTCGAAGTCCGTGTAGGCCGCGTAGCCGGCGAACACCTCGGCCTGACGGGCGAACAGCTTCTTCTGGTCGGCGCTCAGCGTCTCCCACTTGGGCAGGCTGTCGGGCCAATCGGTCAGCTTGGCATCCGCGGGAATGACGCCCAGCCGCTTCTGGTTGGCGAAGATCGTTTCGCGCAGGACGTTCCAGCCCGCATCGAACTTGCCCTTGAAGGGCTCGACGAATTCGGGCTTGGGGTTGTGCGGCGAATGCGTGCCGCCCGGGGCGTAGTAGACGAACCACGGCGAGTCAGGTGCCGAGGCCTTGACGCCCTGCATGTAGTTGATCGCCTCGTCGGCCATGTCGGTGATCAGGTTGTAGCCCTGCTTGCCGATCCACGGGAAGATCTGCCGGTTGTTCTGGAACAGGTAGGGCGTCCACTGGTCGGTCTCGCCGCCCTGGAAGCCATAGAAATAGTCGAAGCCCATGCCCGACGGCCATTGGTCGTACGGCCCGGCGACGCTGTACTGGAAGTCCGGCGTGTTGTGGTTTTTGCCGAACCACGAAGTGGCATAGCCGTTGCCCTTGAGCATGGCGCCGATCGTTGCGTTGTCGGGGCCGATGATGGAGTCGTAACCGGGGAAGCCCGTGGACAGTTCGGTGATGACACCGAAGCCGACCGAGTGGTGGTTGCGCCCGGTCAGCAGGGCGGCCCGCGTGGGCGAGCAGAGCGCCGTCGAATTGAACTGGGTGTAGCGCAGGCCGGACTTGGCGACGCGGTCGAGTGCGGGTGTCGGAACGACGCCGCCGAAGGTGCCGCTGACGCCATAGCCCTGATCGTCCGTCATGATGAGCAGCACGTTCGGAGCGCCCTTGGGCGGCACCACGCGCGGCGCCCACCAGACCTTGGAGCCCTCCAGGGTCTCCTTGATCACGCCGCCGAATTTTGGCGGTTGCGGCGGCAGCTGGGTGGCGGGCACCGTGGTGGTTGCGCTCGGTGCGCCCAGTTCTCCCGTGATGACCTGCCCGCCCGCAGGCACTGCGACCAGCGTCGCGGCCAGCACGGCGGCGGCGGCTTGCACGCCGCCCACCAGGAACATTCGATCTCTTTTCATTCGACCTCCATCCTTGTTTGAAGTTGAGCTGAGGAAACACGGATTCGTTTGCCGATGCCCCGGCTCAGGGCATCGCGCCGGCCTGCACCGCGACCTCGATCGCAGCCAGCAGGTCCTTGCTGTGGAACGGCTTCGCGAGATAGCCCGAGGCGCCGCGTCGCATCGCCTCGTCGCGCAGCTGCGGGGCGTCATGCGCGGTGATCACGATGACCGGCGGCCAGTTTCCGCGCCTGCGCAACTCGCTCAGCAAGTCCAGGCCGGACATGCCGGGCAGATGGAAGTCGCTCACGATGCAGTCCGCACCCACCATCGGGCCGCTCGCCAGCAACGCTTCCGCCGAGGCATAGGTCGCGGTCTTCAGTCCGGCGGCCATCAGCAACCGCTCGATGGCCTGGCGCATGCTGTCGTCGTCGTCCACCACGAG
>NZ_JASZYF010000084.1 GCF_030317115.1 Variovorax gracilis | reverse complement strand
CTCGGGTGTGCGGATCTCATCGAGGCTGCGGGCATGTTCCGACGCGCCCACCGGCAAGCCGTATACGTGCATGCAAACCGTTTACGTCATGTGACCGAAAAGAGCTTGCAATAGGCGCTGGGTCCATACATGCACGTAGAGGACGATTACCCCTTACCGCAAATCTCCATGTGACAGTATTGACAGCTGACCCCACCGAGCCCGGGATCGCGCCGGGGATGTTAGGGTGACACGTCGACCAGCAATGTGTAGGTGGCCGCCGCGGCCAGCGTTGCTGGCTCCCACGGCCTGCGCAGTTCGATCACGACGAGGTGCGTGCCGATAGCCCGCACCTCGGCCTCAAACGCGCGCAATGTGCCAGCGCCGGGCCGCGGCATCGACGCGCTGCTGGCGGCCGGCACCGCCGGTGGCAGCGCCAGTGCACCGCTGGCCACGACCTGCCAGCGGTGGCCGGTCGTGCGCTCGGGCAGCTCGATACGCAGGCGGTCGCCCGCACGCAAGTGCAGCCTGCGCCCGTCGTCGGTCTGCGTGCAGTGGTGCGTCGGCATCGGTGCGTCGTCGTGGGCTACCAGACGTACATCTCGTGCAGCATGCCGTCGTCTTCCTCGCGCAGCGAATTGACGCCGCCGGCCTGCCGCGCATGGCTGGCGAGCAAGTTCAGCGCCAAGTGTGCGCTGTGCAGATGCGACGCGAGCTTCCTCCAGCCGATGTTCTCGAGATGCGCAAAGGCGTTGCGTTCCTCATTGATCGACCAGAGCGCGGTAATGCGCACGTTCTGGTGCCAGGCCGTGGCACCGACAGCCGCACCAGCCGAAGCGGGCCGGATCGACGGCGACGAGGCCGACATCGTGGCCAATGCCGCGGGCGACGGCCCGCGTGGGGCATCAGCGGTCGCGCCGCCGCAGCCGCAGCCGGCTTTCGCGCCTGCCGCCGCTGCGGCGGCCGGACCGAAGCTTGGGCGGCTCGGGCCGCCGCTGGTGGCCGCGGCCTGGGGCATGTAGGGCGCGCCCTGCGGCTGGGTGACTCTGGGTTGTGATGGGTTCATCGAAAGCTCCAATTGTGAAGTGGGTTGATATGCAGGCGCTCAGAACACGTAGACCTGCTTGATCACGCTTTGCAACTCGTAGAAGCTGACCTGCGAACCGGAGGCCTTCGCCGCGGCCAGATGCATGAGCTGGTCGAGAAAGATCGCATCGCTGTCCGGCGACACCTTGCGCCAGCCCAGCCGCGAGAAATAGGCCCAGGCGTTGCGTTCCTCGTTGATCGTCCACAGGCCGGTCACCGTGTCGGTCTGCCAGCCTGTGTTCTCGATGCCGGTGACGCCGAAATTGCCCCAGCTTTCGATGCCAACTTCGCCATACGCGATCAGGAAGTAGCCCTGATCGCCGAACCACGTGTTCCAGCTGTTCTTGCAGATCCAGTAGCCGCCAGCATCGTCGTAGCCTACGATCGCGACGCAATGGCCGCCGGGGTCGGCGCTTTGCACCACATTGCGGTAGATCTGCCCGGGCTGGTAGGCGAAGAAGTCGTCGTAGACGATGAAGCAGGCGGTCACCGCGCCGCGCGTCGAGACCCATTCCTTGATGCCCGCGGGATTGCCGGTGAGGTCCTGCCAGCCGGTGGTCTTCAGGACGCGGTTCGCCGCGTCACCGCACAGGCCGCCGCAGCCAGCGTCGTTGTCGACATACGGATAGCAGGCTTCGTCAACCACGCCCTGGTCGCGCAGCAGGTCGAGCGCATAGGTCGGCCACCAGCCGTTGTTGCAGCTTGCACCGCCGCTGCCCGGCCCCATGCAGTGGAACAGGTGCGACTCGCTCAGGTCCACGGCCAGGTTCGGGTCGCCGCGCTGTAGCGACAGCGTGCTCTCGACCGCGGCCAGGGTGCCGAACGCCACGCACGAGCCGCAGTTGCCCTGATCGCGCACCGGAGTCACGTAGTTTGCGCCGCCGACATTGCGCAGGTCGAAGGCCGACGGCGCGCCGACGGCCTTCACGCGCGCCGCAGCGGCACGTTCGGCCTTGCTCGCCCGCACGTCGCGCGCGACGTCGGCGATCGACGGCGCGCCCGGCGGCGGCTTGACGCCGAGCAGCCGGCGCCGCTCGTCGGGTGTCATCTGCGTTAATCGGTTCGGGCCCGCCATCCAGGGTTCGCCGGCGGCCGTCAATGCGGCACGCAGACCGGCTAAGTCGTAGGTTTCCGAGGGCATTTCGTTTCTCCTAGTCGAGGTGGACGCCAGGCTTGGCGGCGCGCCGTGGGCCTGATGCAAGGCGCTGGCGACAGTCTAGGTTCGACACCGGCTGCCCGCCTCCCCAAACCGTAGGACGGAGCGGACGCCCGCTTCTAGATTGGGTCGCACTGCTTGCGCCAGAACCGCTCTATCGAATGAAAGATGCTATGTGGGACTACCTGAGCGAGACCCGTTTCGCTAAAACGCGTTTTCCTTAACTTCTTGGCAAAGGAGATGGTATGGACGCCTCCCTCCCGCTAAACGACTGCGAAGGTGGAGGATTGCCGCTGGTGACGGTGGGGGCCTCGCAATCGACGGCATCGAGTGCCAAAGTGGAAGT
>NZ_JASZYF010000083.1 GCF_030317115.1 Variovorax gracilis | reverse complement strand
CCGATCTGCATGAACAGGCCGGATATAAGACCGCAGTCGTTACCGCCGAATCAGAGCTTCAAGAACTGGCTTGTTGCACGGGAGGCGTCCATATAAGATGGAAATGTCGACAACCCAGACAGTCCCACAAGGCAAGGATACGGCGATCCAGGGCGAGCTGTACATGAGCTTCGAGCTCGGCGATAAGTCCTGGAAGGTGACGGCGAGCGATGACCGACACACCCCGAGCCGCTACAACGTGGACGCCGGTGACACGGCCGCAGTTGCGCACTGCATCGACCAGGCCCAGGAGCGCTGCAAGCTCGAGGGGGCTCGGGTGCACTCGTGCTACGAAGCAGGCCGCGACGGCTGGTGGCTACACCGCTGGCTGATCGAGCAAGGAGTCGACAACATCGTGGTCGACTCCTCCAGCATCGAGGTGAACCGGCACGCCCGGCGGGCCAAGACCGACCGCATCGATGGCGACAAGCTGTTGGCGATGCTGCTGCGCCATCATCGCGGCGAGCGTGTGTGGTCGGTTGTGCATGAGCCCACGCCCGAGGACGAAGACGCGCGCCGCACGCACCGCGAGCTTGCACGGCTGACGAAGGAGCGCACCTCACACATGAACCGCATCGGCTCGCTGCTGGTGCTGCACAACCTGCGCCCGCACGTCATCATCGGCGGGCGCGACTGGCCCGCCTGGTGGGCGCGCCATGGCGAGCAGGTGCCGCCTGTCTTGCGCGCCGAGATCGAGCGCGAGAGCGCGCGGCTGACCCTAGTCAAGCAGCAGGTGAAGGCGCTGGAGGCTGCGCGGCGCCAAGAACTGGCCGATGGCAAGCAGCCGCTGGTGGCGCAACTGGCCTTGTTGCGCGCCATCGGACCCAAGGGTGCCTGGGTGTTGGTCAAGGAACTCTTCGGCTGGCGGCGCTTCGCCAACCGGCGCGAGTTGGCGGGCTGCCTGGGGTTGGCACCCACGCCATATGCGAGCGGCGACAGCCAGATCGAGCAAGGCATCAGCAAGGCAGGCAACAAGCGAGCGCGCACGATGCTGATTGAACTCGCCTGGAGTTGGCTGCGCCTGCAGCCTGAAAGCGCATTGACCCAGTGGTTCAACCGGCGCTTCGCTGGCGCAGGCAAGCGCACGCGACGCGTTGGCATCGTGGCCATGGCCAGAAAACTGGTGATCGTCTTGTGGCGCTATCTGCAGAACGGCGAGATTCCGGCCGGGGCGACGCTCAAGCCAGCCACCGCTTGAGGCCCCGCCAGCCCTCGCACTGAAGCACGGCTTGCCAAGGAACGCATCAACATGATCAAAGGTCGACGCGCCAGCAAGGTCAGCGGGTCACTGTACAGAAGTGACCGATCAGAAAGAAGGGGCGCGTCGGTAACCGGGGTTTGCCAGTGCGCATCTTCGCGCGCATGCAGCATGAGGTGCAGGGCTTGCACGCCCTACACGGATAGAAGTTCGTCCGGGCACTGGCTCGAACGCTCGCCATACCCCGACCTCGGATCAGGTGGATGCATCACCCATGCCACGCCACTGTCTCATCCGCTCAGCAACAACCGATGCGATGCTAAAAAGCACTTGACTAAAAAGTCCCCATAGAAGCTGACCTTCGGCGTGATCTCCGGGTTTTTCGTACCTTCGCCGACAATGGAGCCCGCCGTGCCGATGTGTCCGCTGGTCGCAGCGTCGTTGGCCTCATAGGTCACATGAAGAAGCTCGTCATCTCTACGCTAGTCGCCACCTTGCTTGCTCCGGCAACTGCGCAAACGCTCGCTTGCAACAGCGAGATCGGCAAGCTGTTCGGCTCCCGGCAAATTGAAATTGTGCGCAGCGGCAACGGCATCACGGTTCGTGCCTCCAATGCATCAAACGATGAGTGGGCGTATCAACTTCTAGCTGAGAGCAAGACACTCGGGGCATTTCGTGCGGTTCGTATGGCTAAGCCTGCTGGCCCGCCCGGTGCGCTTGACGCCGTGCTGGGCGGGGAACTGTTTGTGCGCCGCGACGGCACTTCTATTCGGGCGTTTGCTACAGGCTCGATGACGTCCGGTGAGGTCAGTTCGGAACAGTTCGTCTGTCGGTAGTAGGGTCCGCCTTCAGCGTTTCAGTGCTGACGCCAGCATGAAGTTCATTACGCTTCCAGAAGCGTAGAACCGCTCGGCGAGTGAGCTTTCGGCGACCGTTGTCATTTGGCGGCCAAATTTGAAGAAAAGCAGACAGTCTGGATAAGTCTTGGGGGAATCGCGCTGCCCCCCTCCTCTGCCCTGAGCCGATCGCGCCGGGTTGCAGCTTTTCGATGGCTCCCATCCCCGCGGGCGGATGGTTGCGTTTCCGCGAATACGTTGGGGCCGCCCTCCCTCTGGCGCGGCGCGACATGGGCGCGAGCCACGGCGCGACCCCGCCGCCAGGTCGCCGGCGCCGGCCTTGCGATCGCTGCGACAAACGCCAGCTTTCTTGGCCGCCGAAGTGGAAGTTTGGGCCAATTCTGTTGAAAAACTCGTCTCGAACCTTGGGCCGCCCGCGACGCAGCACTGGATTCTTTGGGTATCGAGTTCGTCAGCAGGATCGAATCGTTCGCGAAGCTCCT
>NZ_JASZYF010000082.1 GCF_030317115.1 Variovorax gracilis | reverse complement strand
TGCGTATTTCGGCGATGGTGACCGACGATTTCGGGAACGTGACCGTTTTGAGCGATCGATGCCGAGTTGCGTGGGATTGGATTGTAGGAAGAGATGATTTGAGGGTTGCTGAGACGCTCCTTGTCTGAGGTTTTCTGCAGTCGCGCACGACTGGCGCTAGCTGGTTGTGTCGCGTTCTTGTTTTTCTGTTTGACTGACTTCAGCGTTCTCAGTGGCCGCCTTGCCTGGGCGCAACGACTGGCCCTTGAGATTCAGGCGATGGCTGCGCGACAGCAACCTGTCCAGGATGGCGTCGGCGATCGTGGCATCGCCGATCCACGCATGCCAGTGTTCCACCGGCAGCTGGCTGGTGACGATCGTCGGGCGCGATCCCGCACGGTCGTCGATCACCTCCATCAGATCGGCGCGAGTCGGTCCGTCCAAGGCCGCCAGCCCCCAGTCGTCCAGCAGCAGCACGTCGGTGCGAGCAACTGCCGCGAGCCAACGACCGAAGCCACCGTTGCCGTGCAGCACACGAAGATCTTCAGCCAGGCGCGGCACGCGCAGGTAGAGCGCCGAACGCCCGCGTCGGCAAGCGTACTGCGCCAGCGCGCAGGCCAACCACGACTTGCCCGAACCTGTGGCTCCGCTGACCAGGATCGCTGTGCCATCCTCGACCCAGCGCGACAGCGCCAAGCTCATCAGCGAGCTTCGCTCGAAGCCGCGCCCGGCTCGGCTGTCCACGTCTTCGATGCAGGCCTGGGGATACTTCAAGCCGGCCTTCTTCAACAGCGCCGCTCGACGCTTGTCGTCGCGGTAGTGCACCTCGCGGTCGACCATCAGCGCCAGTCGCTCCTCGAAGCTCAATCCCGCGCTCGCGTTGCTCGAGAGCTGCTCCTCGACGGCGGCGGCCATGCCTGCGAGCTTGAGGTCACGCAACTGCGTCAGGGTGTTGTTCATCATCATGTGGAAGTCCTTCAGTGGAAGTAGGAGGCACCGCGCAGGTTGTCGTGCTCGGGGGACACCCATTCGGGTGCAGGCGCGGGTCGCTCGATCAGGTCTCGCCCGTTGATAAGGATGTCGCGCACATGGCGGTACTGCCCGGCGCCAAGTTCGAGCGCCAGCGTGCAGGCCGCCTCGACGCGCTGCGGCCCGTAGCGCTTGGCCAGACTGAGAAGCCCGAGGCAGCTGCGGTAGCCGTGCTCGGGATGGCGGAAGCGGTGCAGCAACTGCGTGACGAAGCGCCCGGTGTTCACGCCGATGTCACCGCCCCAATGGATCAGCCGCTCGGGCGTCCATTCCTTGTGCGCCCGATGGGCCGCCGGCATGTGTTCATCCAGCGTCGTGAAGCCACCCCGGTGTGCGTTGCGGGCATGGCATGCCACGCGCTCGCCGCGGTGCAGCACCTCCACCAGGGCATCGGTGACGCGCGCCTCCAGCTTCAACCCCACCAGCGAGTGCGAGACGCTGTAGCGGTGGCCTTCGATCTCGACGTGGTAGTCGATGTGCACAGTCACCGTCTTGAAGGTCGCCCACTGCCAGCGCTGGGCAGGCAATGCAGCCAGCGTCGGCGCATCAAGCGTCGCGAACAGGCTGGCGCGGCTGCCTTCGATCTTCTGGAAGCGGCGCTCGTTAAGCGAGGGCAGCAATGCCGCCAGCGCCGCGTCGGCGGCGTGCACATCCGTCAGCACGGTATGGCGCAAGCGCGCCATCAGCCAACGTTCGACGACTTGCACCGCCGATTCGGCGCTCGCCTTGTCCTTCGGAGAAAAAGGGCGCGCCGGGAGAATCGAGACGCCGTAATGGCGCGCGAAGTCCTGCACGGTCGTGTTGAGCCTGGGTTCGTAGCGACAGGCCTCGCTGACGAGCGCACGAGGGTTGTCAGGCACGATCAACTGCGGCACGCCGCCATAGAACGTCAACGCGCGTGCCATCGCCCCCAGCCAGGATCGCATGCTCTGGTCGGCCGTCGCGCAGGCGAAGGTGTAGCTGGATGCGCCCATGGCGGCCACGAAGACCTGCGCGCGCGATCCATCCGCCAACGCGAGCGTCGGTCCGGCGTAGTCGATGAAGAGCTTCTCGCCAGCGCGCCGTTGCTGACGCATCGAGCGCTTGAGGGTCTTGGCGAATGCCTTGTAGTGCCCGCAAAACTGGGTGTATGCCCAAGTTCTGCGACCCTCGTTGGCCGCGCGGTATTCGCCCCACAGAAGCATCAGCGTCACGCCCTTGCGGCGCAATTCGATGTGCACATGAGCGTAGTCCGGTTCGACCACGCGGCTGAGTGCCGCACCGCCGCCCAGCAGTCGGCGTTCAAGCGATGCTTCGTCGAGCTCGGCCGTCGATGCCCAATCGAGCCCGGCGCCGCATGCCAGGCTGAGGTACTTGGCAACGGCCCCCTTGGAGATCGAGAGACTCTGGGCAATGCGCTCGTGCGAAAGGTTGCCCTGGTACTTGAGTCTGAGTATGTCCTTGATCATGCGTATGTCCATGCGTTGCTGTGGCATCAGGCCCGGCCCTCAAAGGGCGCAAGGCTATGCCCAGCGGTTGGTTCATACGCAACGTCGGCACCGACCGTGAGACCGTGAAACCGGTCAGATCTGGCTCGAAACCTCTTCGGTCACGACACCGGAATCGCCGGTCACGTTCCCGAAATCATCGGTCACGATGCCGAAAACACCGGTCACGCTCTCCCGAAATACGCA
>NZ_JASZYF010000081.1 GCF_030317115.1 Variovorax gracilis | reverse complement strand
AAGTCCCGTCGGAGAGCATCTGTCGCGCTTTTCGGCGGCTGTGAATCCTCGTGAAGCATAGCCAGTCGATTTTTCAGCACGCCCACGCAATAGACTGTCGTCAATTCCAGGTCCGATGGCTGCGTTGGCGCTGTATGCACACCTTGCCCCGCCGTCGCACCAGCAAAACAGATGAGCAACTGAAACTTGGCGTTCATCGCAGGCGAACACGCGGGCACTCTCTCGCTTGGCGCTCCCTCCGCATACCGGGTCGTGAATTGAATTCTGGCACTGCAAACAAAGGTTCGCCACGTCTTTCGACATCGAAATCGCTCCGTCGCGGGGAGGGGCGGCGGCCGGTCGACGCAATCGGCCCAACCGCTGCACTGATAACCGCTTTCGCTACATCCTCGACGAAGTTCTGCAGGACGCGATGTATGCCCTGCTGCTCGGTTTGGACGGACGGCGGCGTTGCAAGCAACCATCGAGACCATGAGATCTTTTGAGTTCATGACGAAGACGGAAGCCTCTCCTCGGCCAATCTGTCGAAAACTCGTCTGCCCGGTCGCATCATCTTGTCGAGCCTAGACTCCAAGCCGCCGCAGGCGCCTACGCGATCAGGGCATCCCGCGCCGGCTTGAGTACAGCGGACTCGGCGCGCCCATTCGTTTCATCCTATATCCATTCCGACAGCCTCTATAGACGACGACCCAGGGGCGTCCGCGCGTCGATCGATCGCTATTGACGCTCGGCCCCGCTCGGCCGCCACCCAGGTATGTCGGATCACACTCGACAGTCCGCGCGCGGAGGAGTAACTTTCCCCAGTTTGGTCTGCCGACCATCCCGTCCCGTACTTAAAAAAGGAGGGAAGTGATGAAGGCGCTGCTGAAGCTGTGGCCGTGCATAGTTTTCGGGCTTTCACTCTGCGTGGCGGGCCAAAGCTGTGCCCACTGGGAAGACCAGCCGCCCCATCAGATGGCTCAGCTTGGGGATCTGAAGCTTGAGAGCGGCGGCGTGATTCCGAACCTGAAGATGAGTTACGTCACGCACGGCAAGCTCAATGCAGCAAAGGACAACGCCATCCTTTTCTTGCACGGATTCGGCGGCAACCATCACGGTTTGGATCATCACATCGGGCCTGGGCGCGCCCTCGACACCGACAAGTTCTTCATTATCTGCTCCGACGCCCTCGGGGCTACGCAGATCGGCTACGAACATTCGACGAGCCCGACCAACAGTGGCTTGAAGATGGCGTTCCCACAATATAGCGGGCGCGACATGGTGAACGCACAGTACAAGCTGGTCACCGAGGGATTGGGCATTTCGCACCTGCTTGCGGTGACTGGAATGTCGTCTGGCGGCGTGTATAGCACTCAGTTAGCGGTGAGCTACCCCGACTTCGTGGATGGCATCATCCCGCTTGTCGCCAGCAGCTTCGATACCAGCACCGGCCGCTTCCGCTGGCCATTGATGGTCTCGATGCTGGAGTCCTGCACCGGCTGGGGCGGCGGCAACTATGACGAGAATCCGAAGGAGTGCGCAACGCAAGCGCTGTCCGTCCAAACACTCTACTTCTACACCCCCGAGTGGTGGGACCAGCACCTCGACACCCCGGAGGCCTATCAGCGCTGGCGCGTGGCGTTCGGAGCCTACTACCTGGACGTTCAGGATGCCCGCGACCTCTACTACCTCTATAAGTCGTTCTACAACTTCTGGCTCGGCGACACGCCGGGCTTCAACGGCAACATAGAGGCGGCGCTGAGGTCGATCAAGGCAAGAGCGCTCTACATCTACGCGCCAAAGGATCAAATCTTCTCGCCGAAGAACATCCTCGCGGAAGTGGCGCTCATTCCGAAGGCACGCGCCGTCGAAATCGACTCTATCGCCGGTCACACCATTTGGTACGACGCTGATCCACAGGCCACTGTGGCCATCAGCCGCGCAATCAAAGCCTTCCTGGCTGATCTGACTGTGAGCAAGACCGCCGGTCGCTGAATCGGCCCCTCACTGAACCAGGCCAACCGCCATGAAACAAATCACGTCGCTGCAACTGAGCCGCCGAGCATTTCTTGAGGATGCGACCGCCCTCGGTGCCGCCGGGTTGCTGGGTTTCAACCACAGCACGGCCGTAGCCGAGGATGACTCGCCACCCGAAACTCGATCGGTGCGGTTCTGCCATTCGCCATCGATCTGTATTGCGCCGCAGTACCTCGCCGGTGAACTGCTGCGAAACGAGGGGTTCAGCGACGTCCAATACCTTGCCCTGGGCACGCGCGCCGGCCCGGAAGCGCTAGCGAACGGCAAAGCAGACATCACGATGTGGTACACGACCGGCTTCCTGCCGGTGATGGATGCGGGCAAGGGTGTAGTGTTGCTGGCCGGCGTGCATCTGGGTTGCTGGGAACTGTTCGGGCACGGCAACATGCGCAGTCTGAGCGACCTCAAGGGCAAGACCGTGGTCTGCGAGAAGTACCTTGGTGGCGATCAGATTCTTCTGACAAGCATGCTCTCGTATGCGGGATTCCAGCCGAATGATGTGACGTGGCTGGCGCGCCCAGGCGGCAGTGCGATGGACGCGTTCATCGGCAAGCGTGCCGATGCATTCTTGGCTTTCCCGCCAGAGCCGCAGGAGTTGCGGGCCAAGAAGATCGGCCAGGTGCTGCTTGACACCAACGTCGATCGACCTTGGTCGCAGTACTACTGCTGCATGATCGGTGCGAATCGAGACTACGTTCAGCGCAACCCGGTGGCGACGAAGCACGTGCTGCGCGCAATCTTCAAGGCCGTCGAGTTATGCAAGGCGCAGCCGCAACAGGCGGCCGGCTACCTGCG
>NZ_JASZYF010000080.1 GCF_030317115.1 Variovorax gracilis | reverse complement strand
GCACGCCGCCTTGATGACCCATCATGTCGATGCACTCCTCGGTGAGATGCATCCAACATAGTCGAGACGGGTCAAATTTCTAGGGAGTTTTTCAACAGAATTGGCCCATTGCAGCCGTACATCGGACATGTCGGTCGCTTAATAGCAGTCAGTCATCCGGCAAAGCTCATCGACGTACGCTATCGGCGCCCCCAGGACACAAAGATGTCAAGGTGCAACTAGTCGAACTCGAAAGCTCCATCACCGTTCTCAGCAGCAGCAGTACCATCGCGCCTTTCGTCGACCTGAGCCCAGAAAGCCGGCTTGCGTCCGTGCCGATGCCGCACCTCAGCAGCAAAGTCTTCGTGCGATCGCAGCGGGGCGAGTACGGCGCCGAATTCGGCGATCTCGCAGAGCCGTGCCCAGTAGCGGGCACCGTGCCGGTAAGCCTTGGCGTATGCGCGCGTCAGAATATCAAGCAACAGCGCTCGGTAGATGACCGTCTCTCCGCGCCAGCGCTCCCGAGCGCGCAGAGCCTTCGCCAGGACCTCCAACGCGTAGAAGTCCTTCTCACGCAGGTTCTCCGATTCCGCCATTAACCTGGCTTCGGCACTATCGATATCGCCGACTTCGATCAGCAGACTTGCTGCCGTCGCCGGATCCGACAATCCAAGCGCCATCTGGCGTGCGCGGGCCAGCGCGTCGGCCTGGTTCGCTTCTGGAAGATGCTGGAGCCATTGCCGGAGGTGGAACACCGAAGGGTGCTCCTCCAACATGTGCCGGCGAACCGGTTCGCTTGCCTCGAAGCGACCGAGCCGCTCCAATGTGTCGGCCAGCAAGCCTTCGCGAGTCTCTTCGTTGTCTGCCCAGTTGCCCTCGAGCCAAGGGAGGGCATCCTCGGGGCGATCGGCGTCGAGATAGGCCTGCACGAAGGTCTGCTTCTGCAACTCATTGGGCACCGGGCTGTACTGCAGCACTGCTCGAACCGAGACATCGGGATCACCCAGCGCTTCGGAAAGCAGCGAGAGCGCGGCTGAAAGGTGAAACACCTCATGCGGAAGTCTCGGCAAATTGGATGCACCAGCGAGGACCTTGGCCATCCGGGCTTCAAACTGGCCCGCTAAGACGCGAAGCGCCGATTCCCCGAGCAGCAGGTTGGCGCTTCGGAGCAATTCCTCTCGCGCGCCGTAGTTGTCTTCTAGATACAGCCTCATCACGCGATCGGGCCAGACGTCGGCCGGCGTCTCGCACTTCGCAGCCGCTTGAAGCCAATGCCTACAGGCTGAACGTACCGCGTTGCCGATGTCGGCTCCGGAATCGTCGGCATGCTCGAACCATTGCTCGTCCGCCTCGATGAAGGCTTGCTTCAAACAAGGTCAGGCCGGCTGCGGGGTCCTTGGGAACCAGTTCGCGTGCCACCTGATCCAGCCACGTCTGGAGCTTCCGACCGTAAGCGGGCGCTTCGCGATAGGAGTAGGACCGCGTCGATCGTTGCCACGCCGCAAGAGTCTTCTTGAAACCGGCAGCCAACTTCTCAGGGCGATCGGACAATTGAAGGCGGAGCAGGCGGTCCTTGACCGCTTCATCGACCTCCGCAAGTTCGAGAAGGACGTCGACCAGCGTCGCAACTTCCTGACGATGCAAGAAGGCGCCGAGGGTTTCAGCAGGAGCTTTGGGCATGTCTTCCGCGGCCGCATCCATTCGACGTTGAACTCGCATGTCTCCTGAGGAGGAGGCCGGCGACGAGTTCTGGAAGGGTAACTCAGCGTGGTGGCAGCGGCAGCGCTCAAACGGATCGCGGTTGGACCGTCGGCCGAAAATGCCCGGCAACGTCAAACTAACTGCATTTGATCAGGCAAGGCGAGGCATGTGAAGGATTGGAAATGATGTGAGGTCGGCTGCCCTCCATTGCTTCTGCGCGCCTAGCTCTCGCATTGTTGCGATCGATCGTTAAGACATAGGGCTGTCCCTTTGCCTGTCTTTCTAATCTCGCGCCCTGCCGTTTCGCGGGGGGATGCAACAGAGTGGTGGGTTCGACCGCGCCGCGGGCCGCGCGGCATCGGGCGATCAGCTCAGGCGGCTGACGGCCGCGCAGCGTCACCTTGCTGCCACTGCCCATTTGAGGACACCGCAATCATCGGCGCCTGCTCTTGGGTGCGTTTGTCGAACGCGTCGCTGGAGGCACACCTTGGTCGCGGCTGGCCCTCATCTGTTGCAGGGCGCTCGCCATGGCCGCCTGACTCTCGCGCAGCTGGACTATTTCGCGAGCAGACTGTTCCTTTTGGCGATCCAAGTGAGACGCGTGGTCCGCAGCCCGCTGTTCAGCGCTGGCAACCCGCTCTCGCAGGATGGCCAATTCGACTTCAGTCGCCTGATGCTGCCTAGACCAGATAACCGCTGCGTCGCGGTGCGCAGCTTCCGCCTTCTCTAGCGCCTGTTCGGCAGCCCCCAGCGCAGCGAGACCAGTCTGCGCTTCAGCGAGACGGCCCTTTCGTTCCTTGGCGAGTTCGGCGGTGGCCTGACGGGTGGCCGCTCGCTCGCGATCGATCTCGTGAAGCAGGCGACGTTCATGGGCGACATGGCGCTCCTCGGCTTCGTCCGCGGCGCGTTGCTTGGCGCTCAGTTCCATCGCCAACTTTTCGCGCAAGGCTTCTTTGCCAGCGATGGTCTCGTCGAGCGCTTTGCGAAGGCGCCGCACTTCAGCTTCCGAGTCGCTGAGCAGCCGCGCGGATTCCTGTTGCTGCGCGTGCATCTGGGCTTCCATGGCAGCGACCGCCTGGCGTGACGACGCGAGGGCTTCATCGAGCGCGGCGCGTGCCTGGTCGAAGGAGGTCGCGCGTTGTTGCAGTTCTACCTCCT
>NZ_JASZYF010000008.1 GCF_030317115.1 Variovorax gracilis | reverse complement strand
GCCGGGGGCAACACCTGCGGCCCGGCGAAGCCGGCTCCGCGGTGTTACTGAGCTCGCCCCCAGGCTTGCTCACTTCGTGTAGCCGCCCACCCCCTGCCGGGGGCAACACCTCCGGCCCGGCGAAGCCGGCTCCGCGGTGCTACTGAGCTCGCCCCCAGGCTTGCTCACTTCGTGTAGCCGCCCACCCCCTGCCGGGGGCAACACCTGCGGCCCGGCGAAGCCGGTTCCGCGGTGTTACTGAATTCGCTCAAGGCTTCCTTTTTTAGTTTTGTTTCCAGGGGAGGCCGCGGAGGCGCCAGCCGCCCTTGTGGCCGCGATGGCCCGCTTCGTCGGCGTCGCCTTCGAAACCTTCGAGGATGTTGTAGGCCTCGATGCCCAGTTCGGTGGCGCGCTTGGCGGCGGCGATCGAGCGGACACCGCTGCGGCAGAGCAATACCGCCTTCTTGCCTGACGGCACGGCGGTGCGCAGGCCTTCGTCGAAGGCCGGGTTGAAGGCCATGCCTGGCCATTGCTTCCAGGCCAGGCCGACGGCGCCGGGGATGTAGCCGACCCACTCGCGCTCTGCATCACTTCGCACGTCGACCAGCACGGCGTCGCCGTTGTTCATCCACTGTGCCGCCTGCTCGGGCGTCACGTCGCCGGCGTAGCCCGCGGCGGGTTTCACGCCGAATCTGCCTCCCGTGGAAGCATTCGCCGCGTCTGGCGAATTCGTGTCCGGCTGGGTCATGGTGCTTTCGTCCTTGTGTTTTCTAGGGTTACTGCGGGTGGCGGTGCCTTGCTTTCGCTCTGGAGGGGTCGGCCGATGAGGTCAATTTTTCTCCAGTTCGTGAAAACCCTCTTTGTCACGAATGTTTACGTATTAAAGATGGCAGTCTGGATTGTCCAGACACACCAACGGAGACACGCAATGACAGACAAACAACCGACCCGTCGACGCAGTCTGCTGAAAGGAGCGGCCGTGGCGGCCGGCGCGATGTCCGCGCCGATGGTCAGCATGGCACAGACCACTTCGCTGCGATTCCAGAGCACCTGGCCGGCGAAAGACATCTTCCACGAGTACGCCAACGACTTCGCCAAGAAGGTCAACGACATGGCGGGCGGCCGCCTGAAGATCGAGGTGCTGCCCTCCGGTGCGGTCGTGCCGGCATTCCAGTTGCTCGAGGCGGTGAACAAGGGCACGCTCGACGGCGGCCACGGCGTGGTCGCCTACCACTACGGCAAGAACTCCGCGCTGGCGCTGTGGGGCTCCGGCCCGGCCTACGGCATGGACCCGAACATGGTGCTTGCGTGGCACTACTACGGCGGCGGCAAGGCGCTGCTGGAGGAAATCTACAAGTCCATCAACATGGACGTGGTGTCCTACCTCTACGGTCCGATGCCGACGCAGCCGCTCGGCTGGTTCAAGAAGCCGATCGCCAAGGTCGAGGACCTGAAGGGCCTGAAGTACCGCACCGTCGGCCTCGCGGTCGACATCTTCACTGAGCTGGGCGCGGCGGTGAACCCGCTGCCCGGCGGCGAGATCGTTCCCGCGCTGGATCGCGGCCTGATCGATGCGGCCGAGTTCAACAACGCATCGAGCGACCGCGTGCTCGGCTTTCCCGACGTGGCGAAGAACTGCATGTTGCAGAGCTTCCACCAGAGCGGCGAGCAGTTCGAGATCCTGTTCAACAAGGGCAAGTACAACGCGCTGCCTCAGGAGCTGCGCTCCGTCATCGACTACGCCGTGCAGGCGGCCAGCGCCGACATGAGCTGGAAGGCAGTCGCCCGGAACACCCAGGACTACGTCGAGATGAAGAAGGCAGGCGTCAAGTTCTACAAGACGCCCGATGCCATCCTGCGGGCCCAGCTCGCCGCCTGGGACAAGACCATCGCCAAGAAGTCGGAGGAGAACCCGCTGTTCAAGAAGGTGCTCGAATCGCAGAAGGCCTTCGCGCAGCCCGCCGGCCAATGGCAGAACGACTACATGATCGATTTCAAGATGGCCTACAACCACTACTTCTCCGGCCAGGCGAAGAAGGCCTGAACATCATCCACCTCAGCCGCAGTCGCTGCGGCACCCGCCTTCCGGTCCCGGCCGGAAGGCGTCTTTTTGTCTGTCGTACCTCGGGCCACCGATGACAACCCAACAGATATTGCATGCCGCCGACCGCCTGAGCACGTGGACGGGCAAGACCTTTGCCTGGCTCATCGTCGCCCTGATGCTGGTGGTGTGCGCCGAAGTCTTCAAGCGCTACGCACTCAACGCGCCGACCGCCTGGATCTACGACGTCAACAACATGATGTACGGCACCCTCTTCATGATGTGCGGCGCCTACACGCTGTCGCAGGACGGGCATGTGCGCGGCGACTTCCTCTACGGCAGCATGAAGCCGCGCACCCAGGCGACGCTGGACCTCGTCCTCTACATCGTCTTCTTTCTCCCCGGCATCGGCGCCCTCACCTGGGCCGGCTGGGGCTACTACCAGGATTCGCTGGCCATGCACGAGCAGACCTTCAACGCCACGCCGCTGCCGGTGTACCCCTTCAAGTTCGTCATTCCGGTGGCCGGCGCGATCGTGATGCTGCAGGGCCTCGCGGAGATCCTGCGCTGCGTGGTGTGCCTGCGCACCGGCGAGTGGACGCCGCGCCTGAAGGACGCGGAGGAAATGGACGTGGTCGAACAGCAGCTCGCCAGCAGCACCTTCGTGGACGAGGAAGCGCGGCGCGACGTCATGGAACGCGCCAAGGACCTGGACGAAGCGGCACGGCAGCGCGGGAGGGAGTCGGCATGAGCGCCGCACGGCCGCCCGAAGGCGATCGCCCCCGCGAGGGGGTGCGTGAAGCACACGCAGTGGCAAGCCTGGGGAGGATCACATCATGAGCCAGGCTGCCATGGGGCTCACGATGCTCGGGCTCATCGTGGTCGTGATCATGCTGGGCTTTCCGACGGCGTTCACGCTGATGGGCCTGGGCATGCTGTTCGGCTTCGCCGCCTTCTACGACCCGGCCGTGCCATGGTTCGACAACCGCGTGTTCGACCTGATGGTGCAGCGCACCTTCGGCGCGATGACCAACGAGACGCTGCTGTCGATCCCGCTGTTCGTGCTGATGGGCTACGTGATGGAGCGTGGCGCGCTGGTCGACAAGATGTTCCACAGCGTGCAGCTGGCGTTCCGCCGGGTGCCGGGATCGCTCGCGGTCGCCACGCTGATCATCTGCACCTTCTGGGGCATCGCAAGCGGCCTGGTCGGCGCGGTGGTCGTGCTGATGGGCGTGATCGCGATGCGGCCGATGCTCAACGCCGGCTACGACACGCGGCTCGCTGCCGGCGTCATCACGGCCGGGGGCACGCTGGGCATCCTGATCCCGCCCTCCGTGATGATCATCGTGTACGCGGCGGTGGCCGGGCAATCGGTCGTCAAGCTCTATGCGGCCGCGATGTTCCCGGGCTTCTTCCTCGCCTTCCTGTACCTGCTCTACGTGATCGGATGGGCGCTGATCCAGCCGAAAGTCGCGCCCAAGCTGCCGCCGGAGGCGCAGCGCGCGCCGATCTCGCCGCAGGTGGCTCACATTGCCGCGGGCTACTCGCAACGGCTGCTGCCGGCCCTGGCTGCGGCGGTGCTTGCGCCGGGGCGCGCGCTCGGCGCGGCGGCAGCGGGCGTGCGCCTCAGTTGGCTGATGCTGGTGCGCTACCTGACGGTCGCCCTCGTGCCGCTGCTGCTGGCGGTGGTGACGCTAGGCTCCATCTGGTGGTACGTGACGATCTATTCGCAGAAGGACAACACGCCTCCACCGCCGGAGGTGACGCAGTCCCAGCCGGCGTCACAAGGGAGCACCGCACTGGCCGAACCGCCCGGCGCCGAAGGGCTGCAGGAGCCGCCCGGTGCAGAAGCACTGCAGGAGCCCCCCGGCGCCGAAGGCTCGGCGCCCAAGGCAGAACAAGGCCTCCAGGCCCTCGGCGAGCCGGTCGCCGCGCCGCACGCCGAAGCGGTGCCCCAGACCTTCTACACCGGCTTCTGGCTGACCTGCGCGTTCGTCCTCGCGCTGCTCGTCTGGTACTACGCGAAGATGGACGCCGAGCAGTTCGAGATCCTGCGCATGCTGGTGTCGTCGGTGATGCCGCTGGGCATCCTGACGCTGGTGGTGCTCGGCGTGATCCTCTTCGGCATCACGACGGCCACCGAATCGGCCGCGGTCGGCGCGGCGGGCGCCTTCCTCATGGCCTGGCAGGCGAAGACGCTGAACTTCCAGCGCATCAAGGAGGCCGTTTTCCTGACCGCGAAGACGACCGCGATGGTGTGCTGGCTCTTCGTCGGCTCGGCGCTCTTCTCCGCGGTTTTCGCGCTGCTCGGCGGCCAGCGCATCATCGAGGAGTGGGTGATGGGCATGAACCTGACGCCCCTCCAGTTCCTGCTGCTGTCGCAGGCCATCATCTTCGTGCTCGGCTGGCCGCTCGAATGGACGGAGATCATCGTGATCTTCATTCCCATCTTCCTGCCGTTGCTCGCGCACTTCCAGATCGACCCGCTGCTTTTCGGCGTGCTGGTGTTCGTGAACCTGCAGGCGGCGTTCCTGTCGCCCCCGGTCGCGATGTCGGCCTTCTATCTGAAAGGGGTGTCGCCGTCGCACGTGACTCTCAACCAGATCTTCGCCGGGATGATGCCGTACATGCTCATCGTGATCCTGTGCATGGTGTTCATGTACATCTGGCCGGGCCTGACGACCTGGCTGCCGAAGTACCTCTACGGCGGCTAGAGGCTGAAGCCTAGAAAAAACCATCCATCCACCATCCAACCGGATGGTGCTAGGATGGCGACATGCAAACAGCCCTCGCCCCGGTCGTCCAACGCTCCAAACTGCCCGACGCCGAGAAGATCACGATCAATCTCGGCTACGTCGACCTCGGCCATATCGACCTGCTCGTGGCCGAAGGGTTCTATTCGAACCGCACCGACTTCATCCGGACCGCCATCCGCAACCAGCTCACCGCCCACGGCGATGCGCTGAAACAGGTGGTGGCCCGAAAGATGCTGGTGCTGGGGCTGCAGCAGTTCGGCGTCGGCGATCTTGAAGCGGTTCGCCGCGCCGGCGAGAAGCTCGAGATCCGCGTGCTCGGGCTTGCCAGCATCTCGGCCGACGTGACGCCCGAGCTGGCGCTGGAGACCATCGGGTCCATCACCGTCCTGGGCGCGCTGCACGCGAGCCCTGCCGTCAAGGCCGCATTGGCCGACCGGGTCCATTGACCGGGTTCCACCACTTTTCACTCCAACCCAAGGCCCCCATGAATCCCCTTTTCAAACGGCTGATGCGGCAGGCCACCCGCCTGACCAGCGCCGGGAACCTGCACGAAGCGACGCGCGCCATCCAGCGCGCGCTGGGCGGACTGGGCGCAGGTGAATCCGCCGCCACGCGTCCTGCCGACGCCGCGCCCCCGCCCCCGCCCCCCCGGGCCGCCAACGAGGACACCCTGGTCGTCGACGTCGAGGCACGCTTCGTCAAAGCGGCTCCCTCGGGAGTCGAGCCGCCGCTCGCCCCGAGACCCTCACCCTTGCCCGCCACCGAGACGCAAGAGGAGCAGTGGATCGACGGCCTTTTCGCCCATCAGCACCGGTCCATCGCGTACAAGCTCTTCGTGCCCACCCAGGGCGCGGGCGAGCCGCGTCCGCTGCTGCTCATGCTGCACGGCTGCACCCAGCACCCGGAAGACTTCGCAGCCGGCACGCAGATGAACCAGCTGGCGCGCGAGCATGGCTTTCTCGTGCTCTACCCTGCGCAGACGCAGCACGCCAATTCGTCGAAATGCTGGAACTGGTTCAAGCCCCAGCACCAGCAGAGAGACCGGGGCGAGCCGGCGTTGCTGGCCGCCCTCACGCGCTCGGTCATGGCCGCGCAGTCGGTCGACCCGGCACGCGTCTATGTCGCCGGCCTGTCCGCGGGAGGCGCGATGGCGGACATCCTCGGGCGCACGCACCCGGACCTGTTCGCGGCGGTGGGCGTGCACTCGGGCTTGCCGACCGGCTCGGCCAGCGACCTGATGTCCGCACTGTCGGCGATGCAGAGCGGCCATGCCAAGGGCGCAGCGGGCGGCCGGATGCCGCCGACCATCGTGTTCCACGGCGATGCCGACGCCACGGTCCATCCGCGCAACGGCGAACAGGTGGTCGCCTCTGCGCTCGCCGGGCAGCCGAACGCCGCCGCTCCCGCGCCACAAGAGGCCAGTGGCACTTCGACGCGCGGCCGCACCTTCACCCGGCGCACGTACGCCAGCGCCGAGGGGCGCCCGGCGGTCGAGCATTGGGTGCTGCACGGCGCGGGCCATGCCTGGGCGGGCGGCAGTCCGAAGGGCTCGTACACCGACCCTTCGGGGCCGGATGCCAGCGCCGAAATGCTGCGATTCTTCCTTTCCAATCCGCAGCCGTCCGCCGGCGCCGTGCACTGAGCCCACACCGGCACGCGCGCCGGGCTTACACGCGGTTGCCTCCGGCACGAGATATTTGCGTTGCTTTGCATGGCGGATGCCAGCCCGGATGCGTGCTCGCGCGTTGAATCCGGAATGACAAAGGAACATCCATGAGACAACGCAGCACCTTGCTTCCGGGCCGCGCGGCCGCGTGGCTGCTGGGATTCGCATTGCTCCTGACAGGGTTTCAGGCTGCCGCGCAGCAGGACCCGCCCGGACGGGTCGGCCGCCTCAACCTCCACCAGGGTGCGGTGAGCTTCTCGCCTGCAGGCGACGACAGCTGGTACGAGGTCGTACCCAATCGCCCACTCACCACCGGCGACCGCCTCTGGACGGACCGCAACGCGCGTGCCGAGCTGTATGTCGGTTCGTCCGCGGTGCGGCTGGACGAGCAGACCAGCATCACCCTCTCCGAAATCGACGACGACACCGCGCGCATCACCGCTGCGCAGGGCAGCCTGCAAGTGCGCGTGCGCGACGACCTCGCCGGACAGCGCGTGGAGGTCGACACCGGGAACCTCGCCGTCGTCATCGATGCGCCGGGCGACTACCGCATCGAGACGGACCCCGCCTCGGACACGACGCGGGTCGCCGTCGCCACGGGCCGCGTCACGTTGTACGGCGAAGGCGGCGAATCCATGCCGCTGGGGGCGCATCAGCAGATCACGACCTCGGGCCGCAACCTCGCAGCCGCCAACGGCGCGCCCGTGCGCCCCGCCGGCGAATTCGATCGCTGGGTGGCCGAGCGCGACCGCATCGAGGACCAGTCGATCTCCGCGCGCTACGTGTCGCGCGACGTGGTCGGCTATCAGCAACTCGACGCCTATGGCGACTGGCAAAGCGATCCCGACTACGGCAACGTGTGGTATCCGCGCGGCGTGGACGCCGAATGGGCGCCCTATCGCGACGGTCAATGGGTCGACGTGGCGCCGTGGGGCTGGACCTGGATCGACGCCGCCCCCTGGGGCTTCGCGCCCGCACACTATGGCCGCTGGGCACGCATCGGCCCGCGCTGGGGCTGGGTGCCCGGCCGGCCGCACGCCCGCCCGATCTATTCGCCGGCCGTCGTCGGCTTCGTCGGCGGCGGGGCGAACCCCAACCTGCCGATACCCGGTGGCCGCCACGGCGTGGGTTGGTTCCCGCTCGCGCCCGGCGAGGCCTGGAGACCGGGCTACCACGCGAGCCAGCGCTACATCGACGAAGCCAACCGCGCCGCCCTCATGCAAAGACGCGGCGGACGCAGCGGCTACGCGAATCCTCAGACGCCAGGCGCGGTCACGATCGTGCCCACGGACGTCTTCGGCCGCGGCCCCGTCGCACGGCGCGACGTCATCCGCGTGCCGCCGGACCGTCTGGTGAGCGTTCCGATGGGCATGGGGGCGCCGGTACCGCTGCGCGGCGATCGGCCGCTCGGCCCCTTCGGCCGGCCCGCCACGATGATGCCGCCGCCCGCATTCCAGGCACGGCAACAGCAGCAGTTCCAGCAGGCGCAGCAGATGCAACAGGCGCAACAGCAGATTCAGCAGGCGCAGCGCCAACAGATGGAAGTGCAGCAGCGTGCGGCGGTGCAGTCCATCCAGGCCCAACAGGCGCAGCAAGCCCAGCAGTTCCAGAATCTGCAGCGCCAACAGCAGGAGGTCCAGCAGCGCGCGGCATCGCAGGCCGTGCAGGCGCAGCAATTGCAGCAGGCCCAGCGGCAGCAGCAGGAGATTCAGCAACGCGCCGCGGCGCAGGCGATGCAGGCGCAACAGGCGCAGCAACTCCAGCAACAGGCACTGAGGCAGCAGCAGGAAAACCAGCAGCGCGCCGCGCAAGCCCAGGCACAGCAGATGCAGCAGATCCAGCAGCAACAGCAGCAGGCTCTGCGTCAGCAACAGGAAATGCAGCAGCGGGCCGCCCAGGCGCAAGCCCAGCAGATGCAGCAGATCCAGCAGCAACAGGCCTTGCGCGTGCAGCAGCAGGTGCAGGCACAACAACAGATGCAGGCGGCGCAGCAGCAGATGTTGCAGGCTCAACAGGCGCAGCAGCAACAGGCCATCCGCCAGGCGCAAGAGGTACAGCAACGCGCATTGCAGGCACAGCAGCAGCAACGGCAGCAACGTTCGGGCCTCCCCGGCCGGGACCCCAACCAACAGCCCGACCGCCCGTAGCGCGGGCCCGGCAACTCCTTCGCCCGCCGGCTACAGTCGGCGCGAAGGAGTTCCCATGCCCACATTCGACTTCGACCTTTTCGTGATCGGCGGCGGAAGCGGCGGCGTGCGGGCGGCCCGCATGGCCGCCCAACGCGGCGCCCGCGTCGCGCTCGCCGAATGCGCCGAGCTCGGCGGCACCTGCGTCAACGTCGGCTGCATTCCCAAGAAGCTCTACAGCTACGCCGCCGGGTACGCGGAGTCCTTCGGGGAGGCGGCGGGCTACGGCTGGGATGTCGGTGAAACACGCTTCGACTGGGCGCGGCTGAAGCTCAACCGCGCGCGCGAGATCACCCGGCTCAACGGCGTCTACCGCAGCCTGCTCGAAGCCGCGGGTGTCCAGCTCATCCAGGGCTGGGCGCAGCTCACGGATGCGCACACCGTGCAGGTCGGCAAGAAGCGCCACACGGCGCAATACGTGCTCATCGCGACGGGCGGCATGCCTTTCGTGCCGGACATCGCGGGCCGGGAGCATGGCGTCGTCTCCGACGCGATGTTCGACCTCGACCCGTTCCCGAAGCGGCTGCTGGTGGTCGGCGGGGGCTACATCGCCTGCGAGTTCGCGTCGATCTTCAATGGGCTCGGCGCAGAGGTGACGCAGGTGCAGCGCAGCGCGCACCTGCTCAACGAGTTCGACGAGGACCTTCGCCAGTTCCTGGCCAACGAGATGACGCGCACCGGCATCGACATCCGCTTCAATGCCGAGATCACCATGGTGACTCGCCTCGAAAGCGGCGGGCTGTGCGCCCTGCTCTCGCGCGGGCAGCGGGTGGAGGCCGACACCATCCTCTTCGCGACCGGCCGCGTTCCCAACACGGCGGGCATGGGCCTCGAAGCCGCGGGCGTCGAGTTGGACGAGCGCGGCGGCGTGGTCGTCGATTCGCACTACCGCAGCTCGGTGCCGTCGGTCTATGCGGTGGGGGATGTGTCCTCCCGCCAGCAGCTCACCCCGGTGGCACTCGCCGAAGCCATGCGGGTGGTCGATACGCTCTTCGGCCAGGGCAAGCGGCAGCTCGACTACGAGTACACCCCGACCGCCGTGTTCACGCATCCGAACATCGGCACCTGCGGCTACACCGAGGCCGAGGCACGCGTGAAGTTCGGCAAGGTCACGATCTTCTCGAGCGAGTTCCGCGCGCTGCACCACACCCTCTCGGAGAGCAAGGAACGCGTCTTCATGAAGCTCGTGGTCGACAAGGCCAGCGACCGCGTGGTCGGGCTGCATATGGTGGGGCCCGATGCAGGCGAGATCGTGCAGGGCTTCGCGGTCGCGATGCGCTGCGGTGCGACGAAGGCGGTGTTCGACAGCACGATCGGCATCCACCCCACCGTCGCGGAAGAATTCGTCACGATGCGGGAGCCCATGCCTTGACCTGGCACACCCCCAGGCTTCGCGCACTTCGTGTCGCTGCGCCTACCCCCTTGCAGGGGGCGACACCTGCGGACCGGCGGAGCCGGATCCGCGGTGTCTTGCGAAGGGGCCGGGCTGCGCCGGCCAACCGGTGGCGGTGACGGCCGCGTGCGCCACAATGGCTCATGCCTTACATGCCTGCTTTCATTGCGCCAGCCCGCTTTACCGATCCCGACGCTGCCCTGGAGCAGGTCCGACTCATCTACAACGGTGGTTTGCAGCACCTTCGCGAGGCAATGCAGCGCTTCGTGGCGGGGGAAAGCCTGCCGGGGCGCGTGCGGGCCTGCTACCCCTTCGTGCGGGTGCACACGCACACCGTCTCGCGGAACACGCCGGTCGCCAACGCGGGCCTGAGCTACGGCTTCGTGTCGGGGCCGGGGCGCTACGAGACGACGCTGACGCGGCCGGACCTCTTCCTGCGCTACTACCGCGAGCAGTTCCGCCTGCTTCTGGAGAACCACCGCGTCGAGCTGGAGATCGGCACCAGCACGCAGCCGATCCCGATCCATTTCTCCTTCGCCGAGAACGACCACATCGAAGGCACGATGTCCGCCGAGCGACGGGCGCTGATGCGCGACGTGTTCGACCTGCCAGACCTCGGCGCGATGGACGACGGCATCGCCAACGGCACCTTCGAGGCCAAGCCCGGCGAGGCGCAGCCGTTGTCGCTCTTCACCGCGGCGCGAGTCGACTATTCGCTGCACCGCCTGCGCCACTACAGCGGCACCGCGCCCGAGTGGTTCCAGAACTTCGTCCTGTTCACCAACTACCAGTTCTACATCGACGAATTCGTGCGGCTCGGCCACGAGGCCATGACCGACGAGAACAGCGAATACATCGCCTTCATCGAGCCGGGCAACGTCGTCACCCGCCGGCGCGGGCTGGCCCCGGGTTCGAGCGAGCTGTACGGCGAGCTTCTCGACGGATCGCAGGGCACGCCGCCGGGGCGCCTGCCGCAGATGCCCGGCTACCACCTGGTGCGCGAGGACTGCACGGGCATCTCGATGGTCAATATCGGCGTCGGCCCGGCCAACGCGAAGACCATCACCGACCACGTCGCGGTGCTGCGGCCGCACGCGTGGATGATGCTCGGCCACTGCGCCGGTCTGCGCCAGGGGCAGCAACTCGGCGACTACGTGCTTGCGCACGCCTATGTGCGCGAAGACCACGTGCTCGACGAGGAGCTGCCGCTGTGGGTGCCGATCCCGGCGCTGTCCGAGATCCAGCTCGCGCTTGAAAAGGCGGTGGCCGAAGTCACCGGCACGCAGGGCACCGAACTCAAGAAGATCATGCGCACGGGCACGGTCGCCAGCACCGACAACCGCAACTGGGAACTGCTGCCCGGCAACCAGCCGCAGCGCCGCTTCAGCCAGAGCCGCGCCGTGGCGCTGGACATGGAAAGCGCGACCATCGCCGCCAACGGCTTCCGCTTCCGCGTGCCCTACGGCACCTTGCTGTGCGTGAGCGACAAGCCCCTGCACGGCGAGATCAAGCTGCCCGGCATGGCCAACCAGTTCTATCGCGAGCGCGTCGAGCAGCACCTGCGCATCGGCATGGCCGCAATCGACATCCTGCGCCAGGAAGGCTCCAGCCGCCTGCACAGCCGAAAGCTCCGAAGCTTCGCCGAAGTAGCGTTCCAGTAGATCACCCCCAGGCTTGCCCACGTCGTGTGGCCGCCCCCTCTCCAAGGGCAACCCCGACGGCCCGGCCGAGCCGGCTCCGTGAGGTTTCCCGGTCTGGGCTGCGTGCCTTCAGGGAGCAAACAGTTCGGGCATTTCGCGGTGGGCTTTGGGCGTCAAGGCGAGTGCGCGGCCGTCCAGGTCCTGACGAACCCAGCCGCGGCGCAGCGACAGCTGCAACCACGCGGCGCCGAGCGCACCGCCCAGATGGGGACGCCGTTCGCTCCAGTCCAGGCAGGCGCAGGCAAAGCGGCGGCGGGTGTTGCGCGCATCCTCCACGTCGATGCCCAGGCTTTCGAGCGCGACGGCGCCTTCGGGCGTGAGGTCGTAGTCGCCTTCCGCGACCTCTTGCAGCCAGCCTTGCGCATGCAGGCGGTCATGCAGCGCGACACCCGCCGTCCCGGCCATATGGTCGTAGCAGGTTCGCGCGCTGCGCAGGCGGCTCGGCGTCGTAGGGCGGAACTCGTTGCGCGGGGCGCCGGCGATCACCAGCAAGCCTTCGAGCGCGGCGGCGACCTCGCTGCCGGTGAGGCGGAAGTAGCGATGCTTGCCCTGCGCGACCGACTCGACGAGCCGCTGTTCCTTGAGCCGCGCCAGATGCGCGCTGGCCGTTGAAGCGGCTACCTCGGCCACCGCGGCCAGTTCCGTGGCGGTGCGGGCATGGCCATCCAGCAGGCAGCACAGCATGCGGGCGCGGGCGGGTTCGGCGATGGCGCCGGCCAGGCGCGCGAGATGGGAGTCGGCGGTGGATGCATCCATACTTCGATCGTAAACGAAGTGTGCACGCGCGAAAAGCACCAGACTGCGAGCATGAAACACATGGATCCACCGGCCGATGCGATCGCCGCCGTCACGCACTGCAATCCTTATCCGTGGTACGCCACGCTGCGCAACGGGCCCGCGCTGGTCCGCGACGAACGCCTGCATGTGTGGGTCGCCAGCCGGGCGGACATTGTTCGCGAAGTGCTGGCGAACGATGCGCTGCGAGTGCGGCCCCCGACGGAGCCGGTGCCGGGCGCGATCGCCGGCACGCCGGCGGGCAAAGTGTTCGGGCGGCTGGTGCGCATGAACGACGGTGCGACGCACGCGGCCCACAAGCCGGTGCTGCAGCGCGCGCTGGCGGGACTCGATCTGCGCGCGGCATACGCCACGGTGCTCCAGGTCGCCGACGGAATGCCGGCCGAATCCCCGTCCGACGCCTGCTTCGCAATGCCCGTTCGCGGCGTCGCGCACCTGCTCGGCTTCGCGAGCGAAGCGCTGCCCCGCGTCTCGGACTGGGTGCGCGACTTCGTCGCCTGCCTGTCCCCGCTCTCGACCGCCGCCCAGCTCGACGCCGCCAGTGAGGCCGCCGCGGCCCTGATGGCGCGCTTCGAGTCGTTGATCGTCGCCCGGCCCGCGCGCCACGGCACATTGCTGGCGGCGGTGCAGGAGCAGGCGCCGGCCGATCGATCGCGCGCCCTCGTCGCGAACCTCGTCGGCCTGCTGTCGCAAACCTGCGAGGCCACGGCCGGGCTGCTGGGCAACAGCCTCGTCGCGCTGGCGCGCGAGCCCGGTCTGCGCCGACGGGTCGACTCGCGCTGGGAGCTGCTTCCCGCGTTGGTGGACGAAGTGGCCCGCCACGATCCTTCGATCCAGAACACACGCCGCTTCGTCGCGCAGCCGACGACCATCGCGGGGATCGAACTCGCACCGGGCGAGGCCGTCCTGGTGGTCCTGGGCGCCGCCAACCGCGACCCCTCGCTCAACCCGGCGCCTGCCACCTTCGAGTTGATGCGCGCCGAACGCCGGACCTTGGGTTTCGGCCAGGGGCCGCATGCCTGTCCCGGCCAGGCGCTGGCAGGCACCGTCGCAGCGGCGGGGCTCCAGGCGCTGCTCTCTCGTGGGCTCGATGCCGATGCGCTGCTCGAACGGGGGTGGAACTATCGTCCCTCGGTCAATGCGCGGATCCCCACGTTCCACCGGCAGCCCAAGCTCATGCAGCCTTCGGCCATTGTCCCGTCGGAGCAAGGAACGGCGAGAGCGCCGCATGGCCCCATCGGAGCGGCAATGCAGCAGGCATGAGCAGCGCAGACACGACCTGCATGCGAAGCAGCCGCTCCGCGGCCGCGAAGCTCGCGAGTTCGGGGCCGTCCCAGATCGTCTCGGCCGTCACGGCCAGCTGGAGCACGTCGCCGGTTTCGAAGTCGACGAAGAGCAGGCCGGCCTTCGGATAGACGGCGATGTTGCCCAGCGTATTGAAGAACGAGTTGCCGACGAAATCCGGGACGGTCAATGTCCCCTCGCCCGTCAATCGAACGAAGCCCGGCCGGCCGCCACGGTGCGACACATCGACGCCATGCGACGCCGTCGTATCGCCGGCCGCAGGGTGGGCCGTGGCAATGAAGAAGGTGTCGGCCTTGCTCACGATCCGCCGCGCTGCCTCGTCCATGCGGTCGTTGCGCCGCGCCTTCGCAACGTCGTGGGCCCCGCTCGTGAAGAGGGGCTCTCGCGCCTGGATGTACTTGGGGCAGTTGCCGAAGCTCTGCTGCACTTCGACCGAGAAGCCGCGGGCGTCGGCCTGCTCAACGACGCCGTTCATGCGGTTGCGGCGCCGCGTGTGCGGCTCGATGCCAAGCAGCCCGAGCGGGGCGCCCGCCGAGAGCGCGGACGCCAACGGGTCACCTGCGAGCGGGCGCGCGTCGATGCGCAGGTGATGCTCGTCGGGTGATTGCGCGAAGCCGGGTGGCGCAGCGAGCACGCTCGCCCAAGGCTGATCCGCCGCATCGAGGCTGCCCACGATCAGGAAAGGCAGCTGGGCGAAGAAGGTCCGATGCTGCTCCGGCATGTAGTCCCGGATCACGCGCGGGCCGAGCGCATCCATGCGCTCGCGAACCCCGGCAAGAGTCTGCATCGCACGCTCGCCCTCATGCCAGGGCGATGCAAGGGCATCCGCGGCGTTCATGCTGCCAACCCGATGCGCGATGCCGCCATCGGCACGAAACCCGGCAATGCCTCTACCCGCGCCAGCCAATCGCGCACGCGGGGATACGCTTCGAGCGACACATTGCCCTCCGGCGCGTGGGCAATGTAGGTGTGATTGGCGATGTCCGCCAGCGTCGCGGAGGAACCTGCGAGGAACGGGCGCTCCGCCAGTTCGCGCTCCATCACGCGCAAGAGGTCGTGGCTGCGCGAGATGACCTCGGTCGCGTCCCTGGTCTGGCCGAACAGCACGATGACACGCGCCACCGACGGACCCGCCGCGAGCTGTCCGGCCGCGACCGACAGCCAGCGCTGCACCCGGGCGGCGCCGGCCGGGTCGCGCGGATACCAGCGCGCCGGGTCGGCGGCATAGCGCTCGTTGAGGTAGACGAGGATCGCGTTGGAGTCGGCCAGCGTCGTGTCGCCGTCCTCGATCACCGGCACCTGTCCGAAGGCATTGCGCTGCAGGAATTCGGGAGTGCGATGTTCGCCGGCACGCAAGTTCACATCGACCGTCTCGAAGGGCACCCCGAGCAGCGAAAGAAACAACTTCACCCGATGCGTGTGGCCGGATATGGAAGGGCCGTAGACCTTGATGGGTCGGGCGGGACGAGCGGTTGTCATGTCGGTTCTCCTGTGGCTGTGTGCAATGGCTCGATTCTGTTTTCTTCTGTCTGATGAAGTAATGGGTCCAGATGGAGTTGACTGCTGCGTTTTCCGGTTTAATCGCTTCATGGATCGTCTTAAAGCCATGCAGACCTTCGTGCAGATCGCCGACCGGGGCAGCCTCACCAAAGCGGCCGACGCGCTCGACACCTCGCTGCCGGCGGTGGTGCGCTCACTCGCCGCGCTCGAATCCCATCTGGGGGTGCGGCTGTTCCATCGCACCACCCGGCGCATCTCGCTCACCGAGGAAGGCCGCAGCTACCTGCAAAGCGCACGCGAGGTGCTGGCCGCCGCAGACGCTGCGGACCAGGCGCTCACCGTCGACGCGGCCGAACCCGCGGGGCAGCTCACCGTCACGGCGCCGGTGCTGTTCGGCCACATGTACGTGTCGCCGGCGATCGTCCGCTTCCTGCAGCGCTACGACAAGATGCGCTGCAGCGTGCTGCTGCACGACCGCAGCGTGAACCTGCTCGAAGAAGGCATTGACGTCGGCATCCGCATCAGCGCCCTGGAGGATTCATCGCTGGTCGCCCAGCAACTCGGCAGCATCCGGCGCGTGGTGGTCGCGAGCCCCGCCTATCTCCAGGCGCACGGCACGCCCCGGCATCCGCGCGAGCTGCTCGATGCCAATTGCGTGCGCATACATCCGAGCAGCACGGTGCACTGGACCTTTCGCGACCATGGCCGGCCGCTGGCGATCGCTGCGCGCGGCAACCTGGAGTTCAATCACATCGCACCAGCCGTCGAGGCCTGCGCGGCGGGCATCGGGTTCGGGATGTTCTTCTCCTACCAGGTGATGCCTTTCGTCAGGCAGGGGCGGCTCGTGATCGTGCTGGACGAGTTCGAGCTTCCGCCGCGCCCGGTGAGCGTGATCTACCCCCATGCGCGCCTGCTGCCAGCACGCACGCGGGCATTCATCGACTGGATGAAGAGCGAATTCGCAGGCCTCAGTCTCTAGCGATCTCCCCGAGGCTTGCCCACTTCGTGCGGCCGCCCACCCCCTCTCGGGGCGCAACCCCTGCGGCCCGGCAGAGCCGGTTCCGCGGGGTATCCGGCATTGCTTGCACCGACATCGAATCCTTGTTCATACGCCACAATGCCGCGGTGCCGACGCCCCTCTTCCACGCCAGCCACCTCCACAAGCGCTACGGCACGACCACCGTGGTGGACGACCTGTCCTTCGAGATCGCACCGGGCGAATGCCTGGGCGTGATCGGGCCCAACGGCGCCGGCAAGACGACCACGATCCGCATGTGCCTCGGGCTGACCTCGCCCGACGGCGGCACCATCGAGGCGCTGGGCGGCCTCTCGATGCCGGAGGATGCGCGCGCCATCAAGGCGCAGCTTGGCGTGGTGAGCCAGTTCGATACGCTCGACCCCGACTTCACCTGTGCGGAAAACCTCCTGGTCTACGCGCGCTACTTCGGCTTGCGGCGCGCGGAGATCGCGCCGCGTATCCCGCAGCTGCTGGAATTCGCCGCGCTCTCGCACAAGGCCGACGCGAAGCCAGGCGAGCTTTCGGGCGGCATGCGGCGACGCCTGTCGCTCGCGCGCGCGCTGGTCAACGACCCGAGGCTGCTGATGCTCGACGAGCCGACCACCGGCCTGGACCCGCAGGCGCGACATCTCATGTGGGAGCGCCTGCAGGTGCTGCTGCAGCAAGGCAAGTCGATCCTGCTGACCACCCACTTCATGGACGAGGCCGAGCGCCTGTGCTCGCGCCTGCTCGTGCTGGACCACGGGCGCAAGATCGCCGAAGGCCGGCCGCGCGACCTGATCGCCGAGTACCTGGAACCCGACGTCGTGGAGCTCTACGGCAACGGCGCGCTCGAACTGGCGCAGTCGCCGCTGAAAGACTACGCGGCCCGCGTCGAGGTCAGCGGCGAGACGGTGTTCTTCTATACGCAGGATGCGCGCGGCCTGATGGCGGCGCTGGGCGACCGCAGCGGCCTGCGCACCTTCCATCGGCCGGCCAATCTCGAGGACCTGTTCCTCAAGCTCACCGGCCGCCAGATCAGAGAGGATGGTTGATTCGCATGTCGAGCCTGGCTTCTTCTTCCCCTGTCGCAGCGATGCGCTCCGTCTGGCGCCCGCCCGAACTCTCGATGCGCTGGTGGCCGGTGTTCCTGCGCAACCTGCTGGTGTGGCGCAAGCTCGCCATCCCCAGCCTGATCGGCAACATCGCGGAGCCGCTGATCTGGCTGGTGGCCTTCGGCTACGGCATGGGCGCGCTGGTGGGTGATGTGCAGGTCGACGGCACCCACATCCCCTACATCCTCTTCCTCGCCAGCGGCTCGGTCTGCATGAGCGCGATGAACGCCGCTTCCTTCGAGGCGCTGTATTCGGCCTTCTCGCGCATGCACGTGCAGAAGACCTGGGACGGCATCATGAATGCGCCGGTCGGGCTCGACGACGTGGTGCTGGCAGAGATGCTGTGGGCCGGCTTCAAGGCGATCTTCACGACCACCGCGATCCTGTTCGTGATGCTCGGCCTGGGCATCAGCCACACCCCGAAGCTCTTCATCGCATGGTTCGTGCTCGTGGGCGTCGGCATCACCTTCTCGTGCATCGCGCTGATCTTCAATGCGCTGGCGAAGGGCTACGACTTCTTCACCTACTACTTCACGCTGTTCATGACGCCGATGATGTTCCTGTCGGGCGTGTTCTTTCCGCTGGACCAGTTGCCCGGCGTGGTGCGAGCGGTCGCCGCGTGGCTGCCGCTGACCAACGCGGTGGCGCTGGTGCGGCCGCTCTTCATGGACCAGTGGCCGCTCGACTGGTGGCGACATGCGCTGGTTCTGGTGGTGTACACGGTCGTCGCGTACTGGGTTGCATTGGGACTGACGCGAAGGCGTTTCCGGGCCTGAGGCGTGCGCGCGCTCGCGCTTGTCCCGGGGGTGACTGCAAAGCGGGGCTCCGCTCCTAGACTGCGACGGGGACTTCCACAACGAGGAGACAACATGAAGCGGATCTTCGGCGGCGCCTTGCTGGCGTCGGCATTCCTTCTGGGCGCCTGCACGACCACCGCGCCGCCCACCCGGCCCGGCACATGGGCAGCGCCTGAAGCGATCGTTGCACCCTCCTCCTTCTCGGGCGTGCACGGCCTCGCGGTCGATCGCCAGGGTCGGCTGCTCGCAGGATCGGTGGTCGGCAACGCGTTGTGGGAAGTCGACCGCCAGACCGGCGCCGCGCGCGTGCTGATCAAGAGCGTCGAAGGCCAGGCCGACGACATCGCGATCGGCCCCAAGGGCGAGCTGGCGTGGACCAACTACCTGATGGGCACGCTGCGCATGCGCGAGAGCGACAGCGCACCGATGCGCGTGCTCGCCAAGGACCTGCCCGGCCTCAACTCGCTCGACTTCGACCGGCGCAACGGCAAGCTCTATGCATCGCAGGTGTTCCTGGGCGACGCGCTGTGGGAGATCGACGTCGCGGGCCAGAAGCCTCCGCGCCTGATCAAGAAGGACATGGGTGGCTTCAATGGCTTCGAGGTCGGCCCGGACGGGATGCTCTACGGCCCGTTGTGGTTCAAGGGACAGGTGGTGAAGATCGATCCGGCCAACGGCGCCATGACCGTGATCGCCGACGGATTCAAGATCCCCGCCGCGGCGAATCTCGACGGCAAGGGCAACCTGTGGGTGGTCGATGCGCGCAGCGGCGAACTGGTGCGCGTGGACCTCGCGACGGGCCGCAAGACCGTCGCCAAGCAGCTCAAGCCATCGCTCGACAACCTCGCCATCGCGCCGGAAGGCACGGTCTACGTGTCGAACATGGCGGACAACTCCATCGAGGCCTTCAATCCCGCAACCGGCGAATTGCGACTGCTCACCGGCGGCAAGCTCGCCGTGCCGGCCGGCATCAAGATCGACGGCAACGACCTCTGGGTGGCCGACATCTTCGGCTTCCGCCAGGTCGACGCCACCAGCGGTGCGGTGCGCGACATCTTCCGCATGCAGCGCGATCCGGAACTGGAGTACCCGTTCGCGGTCGGCCTGTCGGCCACGCACTTCGCGCTGACGTCGTGGTTCACCGGCACGGTTCAATTGGTGGACCGGAAGACGCTCAAGACCACCGGTGTGCTGCACGGCCTGAAGGCGCCGGTCGACGCCATTCCCATGCCCGACGGCAGCGTGATCTACGCCGAGATTGCAACCGGCAGCGTCAGCCGCGCGAGCGGGCCGAAGTTCGAGAACAAGGAAGTCATCGCCAGCGGCCTGGCCGGGCCGGTGCAGATGACCATGGGCAAGGATGGTTCGCTTTATGTGACCGAGGCCGCGGGCAAGCTGACACGCATTCCTCTCGACGCCAGCGCTCCGCTGCGCGCCGTCGCCGAGGGGCTGGCGATGCCCGAAGGGGTGGCTCAGACACCGTGGGGCACTTTCATCGTCGCGGAGAGCGCGGCGCGGCGGCTGGTTGAAATCGACATCGCGAGCGGCACGCGGCGCACCGTCGCGGAAAACCTGCCGATCGGCCTCGAAGGCGGTCCGGGAATGCCGCCGCCCTACGTGCCGACCGGCGTGGCGGTCGGAAGCGACGGGACGATCTACATGACGGCGGACCGCAACAACGCGCTCTACCGGATCCGGCCACAGCGCTGAAGGCTCGAAGGGCGTGATCAGGCCGGGGCGCTGCCGGCGTTGCAGTACGACGTCAGCGCGGCGACCAGGTGCGCGAAGGTCGCGCGCACCCGTCGCATGCGCCGCAGATCCTCGTGCATGGTGACCCAGGTCTCCAGCTCGTAGCGGAACTCGTTCGCCAGCACCGGCACCAGCAACGGGTCGCGCAGCGCGAGCCCCTTCTGGCAGATGCCGATGCCGAGGCCCGCGCGGATCGCGCCCAGTTGCGCAACCTGGCTGTCGGTGCGGCAGCTGAGCATCGAGCGCTTCAAATCGACGCCAAGCGCACGCAACGTGCTCAGGTAGGCGGTCTCGCGGTCCGGGCCGATCAGCGCGAATCGACCGAGTTCATCGAGCGCTGTCGGCGTCCCGTGCTTTTCCAGGTAAGCGGCCCTGGCGTAGAAACCCAGCTCCACCACGCCGACTCGCGTGGCCACCATGGCGGCCTGCGTCGGCCGCACCATGCGCACCGCGATGTCGGCTTCGTGCCGCAGCAAGTCCTCGTTGCGGTTGGTGAGGCTCAGTTCGAACACCAGGCCTGGCTGCGCATCCTGCAATTCGGCCAGCACCGCAGGCAGCACCTCCGCGCCCATCACGTCGCTGGCGGTGATGCGGACCGTGCCCGACGCGGCATCGGTGTCCGCCGAGGCGGCGCGCGCAAATGCGTCGGCCGCGGCGGCCATGGTTTCCGCGTGGGTGCCAAGCTCCCGCGCCGCATCGGTCGGCGTCAGGCCGCTGGGCGAGCGGGTGAAAAGCGCCACGCCGATGGAACGCTCCAGCGCATCCAGGCGGCGGCGCACCGTGGGTTGGGCGATGCCGAGCGCCCGGGCTGCGGCCGACAGGCTGCCCTCGCGAAGGACGGCGAGGAAGGCGCGCTGGCTTTCCCAGTCCAGTGGATTCAAGCTCATACATTTCATGCTAGCCGATGGCATCGCCATGACAATTGTGTTTACACAGCCCCGCCCCAAGAATTGACCTTTCACGAAAAGGAATGCTCATGGAACTAGGTATGGCCTTGGTGCTCGGCGCGACGGGCGGGATCGGCGGCGAAACGGCGGCAGCGCTGCTGCGGCGCGGCTGGCGGGTTCGGGCGCTGGCGCGTGACCCGGCGAAAGCGGCGGCGCAATGGCCGGCCGGCACGGCGCAGCCGGAATGGGTGGCGGGCGATGCGCTCGACGCCGACAGCGTGATCGCCGCCGCGCGGGGCGCGTCGCTGATCGTCCATGCCGTCAATCCGCCTGGCTACCGCAACTGGAGGACGCTGGTGCTGCCGATGCTCGAAAGCACGATCCGCGCGGCCGAAGCCTCCGGTGCGCGCATCGCGCTGCCAGGCACCGTCTACAACTACGGTCCGGACGCGTTCCCCGACCTCGTCGAAACCTCGCCGCAGCATCCGGACACGCGCAAGGGCGCGATCCGCGTCCAGATGGAACAGCGCCTGCGCGAAGCCGCCGGTCGCGGGGTGCGCACATTGATCGTGCGGGCCGGCGACTTCTTCGGGCCACGCTCCGGCAATAACTGGTTCGCCCAGCTGGCAAAGCCCGGCCGGCCGCTCGCCGCGACCACCGACCCGGGCCGTCGCGGGGTCGGCCACCAGTGGGCCTACCTGCCGGACGTGGCGGAAACCATCGTCCAACTCGTCGAACGGGAAAGCGCGCTCGCCGCCTTCGACACCTTCCACATGGCTGGGCACTGGGATGCGGACGGCACCCGGATGCAGGCAGCCATCCGCCGAGCGTGCGGGCGGCCCGATCTGCCGGCCAGGCGCTTTCCCTGGTGGCTGGTGACCCTGGCGTCGCCTTTCGTGCCCCTGTTCCGGGAGCTGCGCGAGATGCGCTACCTCTGGGAGCAGCCGGTGCGCCTGCGCAATGCACGACTGCTGTCGGTCCTTGGCAGCGAGCCGCATACCGCGCTGGACACTGCCGTGGCAACGGCGCTGCAGGGGCTGGGCTGCCTGGGCGATGGAGGACCGGCCGGCGCCCTTCGCAGCACCCTGTAGCCACTTCCCGCAAGCACGGCGGACTCGGCCGGACCTAGAGTCGGCAAAGCTGACAGTGGACCGACCGGAGACAAGGCATGCAGTACACGCACGAGCATCTCGAGATCCAGAAGACGATGCGTCGCTTCATCGACGAGGAGATCAATCCCCATGTGGACGAATGGGAGGCCGCCGAGAGCTTTCCTGCGCACGAGGTGTTCGGGAAGCTCGGGGCGCTCGGGCTCCTGGGGCTCAACAAGCCGGAGGAATACGGCGGCGCCGGCCTCGACTACTCCTACGCGATGGCGCTCGCCGAGGCGCTGGGCCACGTGAGCTGCGGCGGCGTGCCGATGGCGATCGGCGTACAGACAGACATGTGCACACCCGCGCTCGCGCGCTTCGGCAGCGACGCCCTGCGCCGCGAATTCCTGGTGCCCGCCATAGCCGGCGCCACGGTGGGCTGCATCGGCGTGAGCGAGCCCGGCGCCGGCAGCGATGTCGCAGGCCTCAAGAGCCACGCGCGCAAGGACGGCGATGACTACCTCATCACCGGCCAGAAGATGTGGATCACCAACAGCCTGCAGGCAGACTGGATGTGCATGCTGGTCAATACCGGCGACGGGCCGGTGCATCGCAACAAGTCGCTGGTCATCGTGCCGATGGACAGCCCCGGCATCGAGAAGGCAAGGAAGATCCGCAAGATCGGCATGCACTCGAGCGACACCGGGCTCATCTACTTCGACAACGTCCGCGTGCCACAGCGTTACCGCATCGGCGAGGAAGGCCAGGGCTTCGTCTACCAGATGCAGCAGTTCCAGGAAGAACGGCTGTGGTGCGCCGCGAGTTCGTTGCTGCCGCTGGACGACTGCATCGCCGAGACCATCGAATGGGCGCAGCAGCGCAAGCTCTTCGGCGGCACGCTGGCCGACCAGCAGTGGGTGCAGTTCAAGCTCGCGGAACTCAAGACCGAGGTCGAGGCCCTGCGCGCCCTCACCTACCGCGCCTGCGACCTGCATGTGCAGGGCCAGGACGTGACCGAACTGGCCTCGATGGCCAAGCTCAAGTGCGGCCGGCTCACCCGCGAGGTGGCCGACACCTGCCTGCAGTTCTGGGGCGGCATGGGCTTCACCTGGGAGAACCGCGTATCGCGCCTGTACCGCGATGGCCGGCTGGCCTCGATCGGCGGCGGCGCCGACGAAGTGATGCTGGGCATCCTCGCGAAGACGATGGGCATCGCGAAGAAGCCGCCGAGGGAGTGATGCTCCGGCGGCAAGGCGGGCCTAGCCGCCGCCGAGGTCGGCGCTCTCCGGGTCGGCCGAACTCCTCTGGATCCAGTCGATGAAGTTGGCGACTTCGCTGCGCTGGGAGTGGCGCTGCGGACACACCAGGAAGTGCGCCAGGACCTTCACGCACCAGTCCTTGTCGAAGACCTTGCGCAAGCGCCCCTGGTGAAGATGGCCCGCGGCGATGGACGAGCTGTCCAGCGCGACGCCAAGACCCTGCACCGCCGCATCGAGGGCCATTGAAGTGCGATCGAAACGATAGGCGAACTGGCCGACCGCGACGTCGACGTTGCGGCTGCGAAACCAGTCCCCCCATTGCACGACGTTGACGACCGACTGGATCAAGGGCACGTGCAGCAGGTCTTCCGGGGTCTCGATGCGATGCTGCTCGATGAACGCCGGGCTTGCCATCGGCTGGATGCGCTCCTCGAAGACCGGCTGCACGTGCAAGTGCGGCCAGTTGGGCAGACCGTAGCGGATATCGATGTCGATCTGTCCGCTCGAGAAATCCGAGTGCACGGCCGACGACGACAGCGACAGCGCGATGCCCGGATGCGCCTTCGCGAAGACCGCGAGCCGGGGCATCAGCCACAGGCTCGCGAAGCTCGGCGCGGCGTGCACGTACAGCGAATTCCGAACGCCCTTGCGCACGTTGTCCGTGGCCGAACTGATCGTGTCGAGCGCCACCGACACCCGGCTCATGTATTCGCGGCCCGCATTGGTCAGCTCGATGCTGCGCACGGTCCGCTCGAACAGCCGAACGCCCAGCAGTTGCTCGAGCTTGGCGATCTGGTGGCTGACCGCGGAGGGCGTGAGGTTGAGTTCGACCGCAGCCGCCGTGAAGCTCAGGCGACGCGCCGCGGCCTCGAAAGCCAGCAAGCAACTCAGCGGAGGAAAGGACGACCGCACGGGAAAACCCTTTATGAAGGCGATTCACTCATCGCTGAAAAAGTGTCGTTTGTCTTCATGCGTGCGGGTGTCCATAGTTACCCCCATCCCGCACACACCCACAGGAGACACACCGTGCTGCTTACCGATCGCGTCGCCCTCATCACCGGCGGTGCCGGCCTCAACGGCCTTGGATTCGCCACCGCCCGCCTGCTCGCCTCGCACGGCGCGCTAGTCGTCATCACCGATCTCGAAGCCGCGACGCCGGCGCAGGCCGCCGCCCGGCTCGGCGACAACCACCTGGGGCTGGTCGCGAACGTCACCGTCAAGTCCGAGATCGACACGGCGGTGGCGCGCGTGGTCGAGCGATTCGGCCGCATCGACATCCTCGTCAACAACGCAGGCATCACCCAGCCGCGCAAGACGGTGGACATCACGGGTGCCGACTATGACGCCGTGCTCGACGTCAGCCTGCGCGGCACGCTGCTCGCCTCGCAGGCGGTGATCCCGCACATGCAGCGCCAGAAGAATGGTTCGATCGTCTGCATCTCGTCGGTCTCGGCACAGCGCGGCGGCGGCATCCTGGGCGGCCCGCACTATTCGGCGGCCAAGGCGGGCGTGCTCGGGCTGGCCCGCGCCATGGCGCGCGAACTGGGAGCCGACGGCATCCGCGTCAACTCGATCGCGCCCGGCCTCATCAGCACGGACATCAACAAGGACAAGCTGACCGACGAGCGCAAGGCGCAGATCGCCGCCGACATCCCCATCGGCCGCCTCGGCGTGCCCGCCGACGTCGCCGGCGCCTGCCTGTTCCTCGCCAGCGATCTGTCCGGCTATTGCACCGGCATCACGCTCGACGTGAACGGCGGCATGTTGATTCACTGAGTCCACCCATCACTACAACGGAGACAAGACCATGAAGCGCAGACATTTCGCCCTCCCCCTCCTCATCGGCGCACTGATGGCCTCGGGCCTTGCGTTCGCGCAGCAGGCCGTCAAGCTCACCCTGGGCCACGGCGCGGCGCCGGGCAATCCGCGCCATGAGGCGGCCGTGAAGTTCGCCGACACCGTCAAGGCCAAGACCAACGGCCGCTACGAGATCCAGGTGGCGCATTCCGCGCAGCTCGGGGACGACGCCGCCATGGTCACCGCCCTGCGTTCCGGCTCGCTCGACATCTCGGCCAACAGCCAGGGCGCGATGGCGAACGTGGTGCCGGAGTACGCGGCGCTGGGCCTGCCCTTCCTGTTCGCCGACATCCAGAAGGCCTGGCAACTGCTCGACGGGCCCATCGGCGAGGACCTGTCCAAGCGCACCGCCGCCAAGGGCATGGTCGTGCTGGGCTACTGGGACAACGGCATCCGCCACGTCACCAACAGCAAGCGGCCGATCAAGGCCCCGGCGGACGTCAAGGGCCTCAAGCTGCGCACGCCGCCCGATGCCATGACCATGGACATCATGCAGGCACTCGGCGCCGACGCGCAGCAGATCAAGTTCTCGGAGCTGTACGTCGCACTCCAGCAGGGCGTGGTGGACGGCCAGGAGAACCCGCTGACGAACATCTCGTCGGCCAAGCTGTACGAAGTGCAGAAGTACCTCTCGCTCACCGGCCACAAGTACGAAACCAATCCCTTCGTGATGAGCAAGCGCTCTTGGGACAAGTTGAGCCCTGCGGACCAGAAGGTGTTCACCGAAGCCGCGGCGGAGGCCACCCAGGTCCAGCGCAAGCTCTCCAAGGAGGCCGACGAGAAGCTCGTCGCCGAACTCAAGGGCAAGGGCATCCAGATCGACACGGTGGACCGCAAGGCCTTCGCCGAGGCGACGAAGTCGGTCTACACCAAGTGGGCCGCCGGCCCTGCGGGCGACTTCGTCAAGCGCGTCGTCCAGCAGGCGCAGTAACCCACACCACCATAACGCCGCAAAAACCAGGAATACCGCGGAACCGGCTTCGCCGGGCCGCCGGTATCGCCCCCGGCCGGGGGTCGAGAGCGACACGCAATGCGCGAGCCTGGGGGCGAGCAAGGAGACTTTCATGGCGATCCTACAAACCATCGACCGCTGCATCGGTGCCGCATGCAGGGGCGTTCTGTACCTCACGCTGGCCGTCGTGTTCGTGATCCTCAGCGCGAACGTGGCGCTGCGCTATGTGGCTGGCACCAGCCTCGCGTCGGCTTCCGAGCTGCCGGAGCTGATGTTCCCGTGGCTCATCATGGCCGGCGTGGTGCTGGCCGCCCAGCATGGCTCCCACATCGCCGTCGTGCTCCTCACGCAGAAGCTCGGCGCCGCGCGGCGCTGGGTGCTGGCGGGCGGATCGATCGCCGTGGCCGTGCTCTACCTTTCGCTCACGGTCGCGGCCTGGCCGCTGGCGGAGATCGCAGCCGACGAGCGCAGTCCGATGCTGCAAGTCCCCGGCTCGGTGAGCGTGTGGGCCCTGATGCTGGGCTTCACGCTGCTGAGCATCGTGACGCTGTGCAAGCTGCCCGAGATCTGGGCCGACGCCACCGTGGCGGAGCCCGAGGCCGCCGAAGCCCTCGCCCACGGAGCCTGACCATGACCGCACTGATCATTGCACTCTTCATCGTCACGGCGCTGCTGTCGATCCCGATCGCCCATGCGCTGGTCCTGGCCTCCGTCGGCGGGCTGCTCATCATCGACAAGGTGCCGGTGCACCTGGCGATCGAGCAGATGATTTCGCAGACGCAGAGCTTTCCGCTGATCGCCATTCCCTTCTTCATGATGACCGGCGCGCTGATGGTCAGCGGCAAGCTGGGCCAGAGCCTGGTGACCCTGCTGTCGATGATGATCGGTCGCGTGCACGGCGGGCCGGCCCAGGTCGGCGTGCTTTCGTCGACGATCTTCGGCGGCGTCTCCGGCTCGGCCGTGGCCGATGCCTCGGCGATCGGCTCGATGCTGATCCCATGGCTCAAGAAGCTGGGCTACCCGGCGCCGTTCGCGGCCGGAACGCTCGCCGCGGCGGCGACCATCGACATCCTGATCCCGCCGTCCATCCCGATGATCGTGTATGCGCTGGTCTCCGGTGCATCGATCGGCGCGCTGTTCGTGGCGGGCATCCTGCCGGGCCTGCTGATGTGCGCGGGCTTCATGGCCGTGTGCTACGTGCAGGGTCGCCGCCGCGGCTTTCCCCGCGACACCACGCCCTTCGAGTGGCCCCTGTTCTGGCGCCAGCTCGCCCACGCGGGGCCCGCGCTCGCGATGCCGGTGCTGATCATCGTCTTCCTGCGCTTCGGCATTGCGACGCCGACCGAAGTGAGCGTCATGTCCACGCTGTACGCCCTGGTCGTGGCGGTCGTGGTCTACCGCGACCTGACCCTGGCCAAGCTGAAGCACGCAGCCATCGAGGCGGGCATCTCCACCGGTGTCGTGCTGCTGATCATCATGGCTTCGAGCGTGGTCGGCTGGATCGTCACCTACGAGCAACTGCCGGCCGAGTTCACGCGCTTTGCCAAGGAAACGCTGCAATCGCCCTGGCTGATCATCCTGGCGATGAACCTGATCATGCTGGCCACCGGCATGTTCATCGACCTGCCCGCGGCCGTGCTGCTGCTCACGCCGATGTTCGTCCCGCTGGCCTCGGCGGTCGGCATGGACGCCGTGCAGCTCGGGATCATGATGATCGTCAACCTCTCCATCGGCCTGTACCACCCGCCGATCGGCACCACGCTCTTCATCACCAGCACCATCGCCAAGGTGCGCATCGGGGATGTGGTGAAAGAACTGATTCCCTTCTATTTCGTGGCGATCGGATTGCTGCTGGGCTTCGCCTACCTGCCCTGGCTCACGATCCGCTGACCTCCGCCCCCGCCCTTCATCCAAAGGAACACCATGTCTGATCCATCGAAGCTTTCCGAGCGCGCCTACCGCATCCGGCGCTATGCCCTGCGCATGGGCGAGGTGCAGGGCCAGGGCTACATCGGCCAGGCGCTGGGCTATGCCGACGTGCTGGCCGTGGCCTACGGCCATGCCATGAAGTACCGGCCGGAAGATCCGCAATGGGAGTCGCGCGACCGCTTCCTGCTCTCGCACGGCCACTACGCCATCGCCTTCTACGCCGCGCTGATCGAGGCCGGGATCATCCCCGAGGAGGAACTCGAGACTTACGGCAGCGATGACAGCCGCCTCCCCATGTCCGGCATGGCGACCTATACGCCCGGCATGGAGATGTCCGGCGGATCGCTGGGCCAGGGCCTGCCGATCGCCGTCGGCATGGCGCTCGCCCTGCGCCACAAGGGCAACCCGGCCTTTGTCTACAACTCGATGTCGGACGGCGAGCTCGATGAAGGTTCGACCTGGGAGGCGGCCATGGGGGCGGCGCATCACGGCCTCGGCAACCTGGTCTGCCTGGTCGACATCAACAACCAGCAGGCCGACGGCCCCTCGGGCAAGGTGCTGGGCTTCGAGCCGCTCGCCGACAAGTGGGCCGCGTTCGGCTGGCACGTGCAGCGGATCGACGGCAACGACCTCCCGGCGGTGGTGGCCGCCTTCGATGCCGCGCGTGCGCTGACCGATGCGAAGCCGCGCGTGATCCTGGTCGACACGCTGATGGGCAAGGGCGTGCCCTTTCTCGAGGAGCGCGAGAAGAACCATTTCATCCGCGTCGATCCGCCCGAGTGGCAACAGGCGATCGCGCACCTGGACCAGGCCCGGCACGAAGGAGCACTCTGATGACCGCGACGACCGAGAAGAAGCCACGCCTCACGACCTCGGCGATGATCGCCTCGATCGCCAGCGAAGGGCAGCGCGTGAAGGCCGCGCCCTTCGGCAAGGCCCTGGTGGAACTGGGGCGCGAGCGCCCGGAGATCGTCGGCATGACGGCGGACCTCGCCAAGTACACCGACCTGCACCTGTTCGCGCAGGCCTATCCCGAGCGCTTCTTCCAGATGGGCATGGCCGAGCAGTTGCTCATGGGTGCCGCCGGCGGCATGGCCAAGGAGGGATTCGTCCCGTTCGCGACCACCTACGCCGTCTTCGGCACGCGCCGCGCCTACGACTTCGTGCACCAGGTGATCGCGGAAGAGAACCTCAACGTGAAGATGTGTTGCGCCCTGCCGGGCCTCACCACGGGCTACGGGCCCAGCCACCAGGCGACGGAGGACCTGGCGATGATGCGCGGCATCCCGGGCATGACCATCGTCGACCCCTGCGATGCGCTGGACATCGAGCAGGCGGTGCCGCAGATTGCCGCCCATCAAGGGCCCGTGTACATGCGGCTGCTGCGCGGCAACGTGCCGCTCGTTCTCGACGAGTACGACTACAAGTTCGAGCTCGGCAAGGCCAAGCTGCTGCGCGGCGGGAAGGACGTGCTGATCATCGCCAGCGGCTTCATGACCATGCGCTCGCTGGAGGTGGCCGACGCCCTGCGCCGCGACAGCGTGGACGCGGCCGTATTGCACGTGCCGACCATCAAGCCGCTGGACGAGGCAACCCTCCTGCGCGAAGTGAAGCGGGAAGGCCGCCTGGTCGTGGTCGCCGAGAACCACTCGGTCATCGGCGGGCTCGGCGAGGCGGTGGCCGGCCTGCTGCTGCGCAGCGGCAATGCACCGGCGCAGTTCCGCCAGATCGCGCTGCCCGACGCCTTCCTCGATGCCGGTGCGCTGCCGACCCTGCATGAGCGCTACGGCATCTCCGCCGAAGCGATGGTCTCGCAGATCAAGGGCTGGCTGGGCTGAGGTGGGCCATGACGTCCCACGCACTCGCGCCGCTGGCGCATGCCATCCGCTTCCTTTCGATCGATGCCATCGTGCGTGCCACCGAGGGGCACCAGGGCGTGCCGCTCGGCATGGCCGAGATCGCGACGGCGCTGTACACGCGCCACCTGAAGTTCAACCCGGCCGACCCGACCTGGCCGGACCGCGATCGCGTGGTGCTGTCGAACGGCCATGGCTCGATGCTGCTGTATTCGCTGCTGTACCTGACGGGCTACCAGAACATCTCGCTGGAACAGGTCCAGGGCTTTCGAGAGTTCGGCTCGCGCTGCGAAGGCCATCCGGAGTTCGATCCGTCGAGCGGCATCGAAGTCACGACCGGGCCGCTCGGCCAGGGCATCGCGAACGCCTTCGGCATGGCGGTGGCCGAGGCCTATCTCGGCGCGCGCTTCGGCTCGGGTCTGGTCGACCACTTCACCTATGCATTCGTCGGCGACGGTTGCCTGCAAGAGGGCATCGGCCAGGAAATGATCTCGCTGGCGGGACATCTGCGGCTGGGCAAGCTGATCCTGCTGTGGGACGACAACCGCATCACGGATGACGGCAGCACCGCGCTCTCGATCAGCGAGGACGTCGCGGAGCGATTCCGCGTCGCCCACTGGCACGTGATCGAGGTCGATGGCCACGACATCGAGGCGGTGGCCGAAGCCCTCTCCCTTGCGCGGCAGGACCCGCGCCCGTCCATGATCGCCTGCCGCACGGTGATTGCGCGCGGCATCGCGAGGCTCCAGGGCCAGCGTGGCGGCCACAGCGCGAGGCTGTACCCCGAAGACGCCGATGCCGCGCGACAGGCGCTCGACTGGCCCGGCGCGCCGTTCGAGGTGCCGGCACCGGTGCTCCAGGCCTGGCGAGACGCCGGGCGCCGGAGCACGCCGACCTACGACGAGTGGCAGCGCAGGCTGGCCGGCTTGCCGGCGGCCGATCGCGCCGAGTTCGAGCGGGTCATGGCCGGCGACTTGCCGCTGGATTGGCGCGACGTGCTGCACAGCTACAAGCGCCGCATGCTCGACAGCGACGACCAGTCGCAAGGGGGCATCCTGATTTCGGCCGAGATCAACGACCTGCTCACCGACGTACTGCCCGAGCGCATGGTCGCCTGCGCCGACCTCGAAGCGCCGACCAGCCACAAGCGCCGCCTGAACGCCTTCACGGCCGACGACCGCGGCGGCGCGTACGTGCACTGCGGCGTCAGGGAACACGTGATGGGCGCGATGGCCAACGGCATGGCGGCGCACGGCGGAGTCATCCCCCTGAGCGTCACCTACCTCGCCTTCTCCGACTACGAGCGACCCGCGATGCGCATGGCCGCATTGATGGGGCTGCCGGTGAAGTTCGTTTTCAGCCACGATTCGATCGGCCTCGGCAAGAACGGGCCGACGCATCAGCCGGTGGAGATCCTCGCGTCTTTGCGCGCCATGCCGAACATGCTGGTGTTCCGCCCGGCCGACGCGGTCGAGGCAGCCGAATGCTGGGAGGCGGCACTCGAGCATCGCAGCGGGCCATCGAGCCTGGTGTTCGCGCGACAGGCGCTGCCCCGGGTCCGCCGCCGCAATGCCGGCGACGACAACAGCAACCGGTCGCGCCGCGGCGCCTACGTGCTGGCTGCGGCGGAAGGCGGCGTGCGCGCGACGGTGACGCTCGTCGCGACAGGTTCCGAAGTCGCACTCGCTCTCCAGGCCCGCGACGCGCTGCAATCCGACCGGATTCCGACGGCCGTGGTGTCGATGCCGTGCTGGGAACTGTTCGAGGCACAGGACGATGCCTACCGGGCCTCGGTATTGCCCGGCGGCACCGTGCGGATCGGCGTCGAAGCTGCGCTGCGCTTCGGCTGGGACCGCTGGCTTGGCGAGAGGGGCGGCTTCGTCGGCATGACGGGCTTCGGTGCCTCCGGCCCCGCCGATGTCCTGTACAGGCACTTCGGCATCACGCCAGATGCGATCGTGGCCGAGGCTCGGCGGCTTCTCAAGGCGGGGTGAGGCTCGCCCCCAGGCTTGCCCACTTCGTGTGGCCGCCTACCCCCTGCCGGGGGCAATACCGGCGGCCCGGCCAAGCCGGTTCCGCGGTATTACTGAACTCGCCCCCAGGCTTGCTCACTTCGTGTAGCCGCCAACCCCCTGCCGGGGGCAATGCCGGCGGACCGGCTAAGCCGGTTCCGCGGTATTCCTGGGATTGGGCATGGCGGTCAACGCGCGGCGGCGCGCAGCTTGTCCTTCTTGCTGGGGCGCTTGCCCTTGATGCCGCCGGTGCCCGCGGTTGCGGGCACGGCGGTTTCGACGGGCTCGAAGCCTGCCACGCGCTCGCGCGGGACGTTGAGGCCCTGGCGTTTTTCGATGAGCCTGAAGTGCGCCTCGGTGGCCGCGCTGACGAAACTCACGGCCAAGCCGCTCTCGCCTGCGCGGCCGGTGCGGCCGATGCGGTGCACGTAGTCGACGGCCGAACGCGGCAGGTCGTAGTTCACCACCACGGGGAGCTGGGCGACGTCGATGCCGCGCGCGGCGAGATCGGTCGCGACGACCACCTGCACCCTGGACGCCTTGAAGTCGGTGAGCACCTGCGTGCGCTTGCCTTGGCTGAGCAGGCCGTGGAAAGGCTCGGCCTCGATACCGGCCTTGCGCAGCTTGTCGGCCACGATCTCCGAGGCGTGCTTGGTGGCGACGAACACGAGCACGCGGGTCCAGCCGCTGTCCTTGACCAGCTGGCGCAGCAGTTGTGTGCGCCGCGCGGCATCGACCTCGATCGCGCGTTGCAGGATGGCGGGCTCCTCCGCCGCTTCGGACTGCACTTCGACGCGCACCGGGTCGTTGAGCAGTCCGTCCGCCAGCGACTGGATCGCCTGCGGGAAGGTGGCCGAGAACAACAGGTTCTGCCGCTCCTTCGGCAGCAGCGCGAGGATGCGTCCGAGCTCATCCGCAAATCCGAGATCGAACAGACGGTCGGCCTCGTCCAGAACCAGCGTCGACACCGAGGACAAGCGCAGCGCGCGGTGGTCGATCAGGTCCAGCAGCCGGCCCGGCGTGGCGATCATCACGTCGGCGCCGCCGCGCAGCGCCATCATCTGCGGGTTGATGGAGACGCCGCCGAAAGCGACGGCGATCTTCACCGGTACCGGCAGGTGCTGCGCCAGGCCGCGCATCGACTCGCCCACCTGCGCCGCCAGTTCGCGCGTGGGCACGAGAATCAGCGCTTGCAGGCGCCGCGGCGACGAGCGTGGCTCACGCGCCAGCCGCTGCAGCAGGGGCAGCGAGAATGCCGCCGTCTTGCCGGAGCCGGTCTGGGCCGCGCCCAGCAGGTCCCGCCCTTGCAGGATCGCCGGGATGGCTTCGAGCTGGATGGCCGTGGGCGCGACGTAGCCCTTGTCAGCGGCGGCACGCACCAGGGCAGGATCGAGTCCCAGGGATTGGAATGGCATGAAGAAGCGGGCCTGAATGGAGCCGATGAATGGAAAAGCGAGGGTCGCAGAGATGAAGGAGCATAGCCACCATGGGCTGCCGGACCGTTTCCAAGTCGAACACCGCGGCGCGAAAGCGCGGAGCTTGCCGTGAAGCCGGACGACCTGGAACGTCTGGTGACCCTCGAAATGCCCTTCGGCAAATACAAGGGCCGTGTCATCGCCGATCTGCCCGGCAACTACCTCACCTGGTTCGCGCGCGAGGGTTTTCCCGCAGGAGAGATTGGCCGTTTGCTCGCCCTGATGCACGAAATCGACCACAACGGGCTCAAGGCGCTGCTGAATCCGCTCCGAAAAAGGCCCTGAATCGCGAATACGTCGCAAATACGGTTCACACGGATACAAATAGGTTCAAAAATAAAAAGCATTTCACCCAAAAGTTCCATAGTGAAGGAAAATGCCGGGACGTCGCGGCCACTCGTTGCCCGCGCGTGATCCGGGTGATCGGTCAGTTTCGCGCCACAGCGCTGTTTAGTTTGTTGTGATTCTGGGACTCCATCGCTTTGTCTGTTAGGTTTGATTAGGAGTCCCTCCATGGGCAAGAAACTTTACGTAGGCAACCTCGCCTATTCCATCCGCGACAACGACCTCGAACAGGCCTTCGGCCAGTACGGTTCGGTCGCCAGCGCCAAGGTCATGATGGAACGCGACAGCGGTCGCTCCAAGGGCTTCGGCTTTGTCGAAATGGGCACCGACGCGGAAGCGCTGGCAGCCATCGAAGGCCTGAACGGCCAAGCGCTCGACGGCCGCAGCCTGACCGTCAATGAAGCCCGTCCGATGGAGCCCCGTTCGCCCGGCGGCTTCGGCGGCGGCGGTGGCCGCAGCGGCGGCGGTGGTTACGGTGGCGGCGGTGGTGGCGGCGGCTACGGCGGCGGCAACCGCAGCGGCGGTGGCGGCTACGGCGGCGGCGGCGGTGGCCGCGGCGGCTACTAAGCCCTCGTCAGCACACACGGCAAAAAGGCTCCTTCGGGAGCCTTTTTCATTGGGCACCGCATCCCTGTACGTGGAAGTCCGTACAGCAGCGGTCAGTGAACAGTCAGGCGCAGACGACGACCCTCGAAGGCTCATCAACGAGGGTCGAGACAATGCGTATCAAGAGTCAGGCTGACTTCTTTTCAGGAGTCATGTTCACAGCGGTGGGGGGCGCCTTTGCCATAGGCGCCACCACCTACAACATCGGCGACGGGGCCCGCATGGGGCCCGGCTACTTTCCGCTCATGCTGGGAATCCTGCTGGCGATCCTCGGCGCACTGGTGATGTTCCAGTCGCTGGTGGTCGAGACGGCCGACGGCGACCCGATCGGCAAATGGGCCTGGAAGCCGCTGTTCTTCGTCATCGCGGCCAACCTCGCCTTCGGCGTTCTGCTCGGCGGCCTGCCGAGCGTCGGCGTGCCGGCGATGGGCATGATCATCGCGATCTACGCGCTCACCATCATCTCCAGCCTCGCGGGCGAGCACTTCAAGCTGCGCGACGTGCTGGTTCTCTCGACCATCCTGGCGGCAGGCAGTTATGTGGCGTTCATCTGGGCGCTCAAGTTGCAGATCCAGGTCTGGCCCACCTTCGTTTCGGGCTGAGGAGACCTTCATGGATCTGATTCACAACCTTGCGACCGGCTTCGGCGTCGCCTTCACGCTCACCAACCTGCTGTACTGCCTGGTCGGCTGCATCCTGGGCACGCTGATCGGCGTGCTGCCGGGCATCGGCCCGGTCGCGACCATCGCGATGCTGCTGCCCGCCACCTACGCGCTGCCCCCCGTGTCGGCGCTGATCATGCTGGCCGGCATCTACTACGGCGCGCAGTACGGAGGCTCCACCACCGCGATCCTGGTCAATCTGCCGGGCGAGTCATCCTCGGTGGTGACTTGCATCGACGGCTACCAGATGGCGCGGCAGGGCCGGGCAGGTCCCGCGCTGGCGGCTGCCGGCCTGGGTTCGTTCTTTGCAGGTTGCGTCGGCACGCTGATCCTGGCGGCCTTCGCACCGCCGCTGACCGAGCTGGCCTTCAAGTTCGGTCCGGCCGAATACTTCTCGCTGATGGTGCTGGGCCTGATCGGCGCGGTGGTGCTCGCTTCGGGCTCGCTGCTCAAGGCGGTCGCAATGATCGTGCTGGGCCTGCTGCTCGGCATCGTCGGCACCGACGTGAACTCGGGTGTCGCGCGATTCAGCTTCGACGTGCCGGAACTCACCGATGGCATCGGCTTCGTGGTGATCGCGATGGGTGTGTTCGGCTACGGCGAAATCATCGGCAACCTCTCGCAGCCGGATGAGGAGCGCGAGGTGTTCACCTCCGAGGTGAAGGGCCTGTGGCCGACCAAGGCGGACTTCAAGAACATGGCGCCTGCCGTCCTGCGCGGCACCACCCTGGGCTCCGCGCTCGGCATCCTGCCGGGTGGCGGCGCGCTGCTGGCTTCGTTTGCGGCCTATGCGCTGGAAAAGAAGATCCGCATGAAGCCCGGCGAAGTGGCTTTCGGCAAGGGCAACATCCGCGGTGTGGCATCGCCCGAGTCGGCCAACAACGCTGGCGCGCAGACCTCCTTCATCCCGCTGCTGACCCTGGGCATTCCGCCCAATGCCGTGATGGCGCTGATGGTGGGTGCGATGACCATCCACAACATCCAGCCCGGCCCGCAGGTGATGACCAGCAACCCCGAACTCTTCTGGGGCCTGATCGCCTCGATGTGGATCGGCAACGCGATGCTCATCATCCTGAACCTGCCGCTGATCGGCATGTGGATCAAGCTGTTGACGGTGCCCTACAAGTTCCTGTTCCCGGCCATCGTGCTGTTCTGCGCGATCGGGGTGTACTCGACCAACAACAACACCTTCGACATCTGGATGGTCGCGGCCTTCGGCTTCATCGGCTATCTCTTCATCAAGCTGCGGACCGAGCCGGCGCCGCTGCTGCTGGGCTTCATCCTGGGGCCGATGATGGAAGAGAACCTGCGCCGGGCGCTGCTGCTGTCGCGCGGCACGTGGAGCGTTTTCGTGACGCGGCCGCTGTCGGCCGGCTTGCTGGTGGCGGCGTGTCTGCTGCTGGGCATCGTGCTGCTGCCGTCGATCAAGGCGAAGCGCGAAGAGGCGTTCGTAGAGGACTGATGTCTCCCCCAGGTTGGCTCACTTCGTGTAGCCGCCCACCCCCTTCCGGGGGAGATACCTGCGGACCGGCGGAGCCGGTTCCGCGGTATCTCTGGAAGGGGAGCCTCAAAAAAAGCCGCCCTCGGGCGGCTTTTTGTTTGCGGGCTCATTCGCCGCGTCAGGGTGCCACGTAGTCCGATACGACTTTCCACTTGCCATCCACGATCTGCGACAGGCGCGACTGCTCGTTGCCGAGACGCTTGGTGGCGGTGAAGGTCATCTTCGGCGCGCCGAACATGTCCGGCTCGAAGGTGCTGCTGTCCATCGCCTTGATGAACGCGTCCGTCGTGAGGTTCGGCCCCGCCTTGTTCGCGGCCTGGATGAAGCTCTGCACGATCATGTAGCCGTAGACCGAGAACACCGTCGGGTCCTCGTTGAACTTGGTCTTGTACTTGTTGGCCCAGAAGCGCAGCGGCTGCGATTGCTCGTCCGTGTAGGGGTTCTGCACGGTCATGGTGGCGTAGATGCCGTCCATCGGCTTGCCGCCAAGCTTGTGAATCAGGTCGGTGTAGGCCGCGCTCGAACCGAGGAAGGTCGGGTTGAAGCCCGTCTTGCGCGCCTCGCCCACGGTCCCGATGGTCTCGCGGATGATGGTGCCGAGCACCACGAGGTCGCAGTTGGCGGCCTTCATCTTCGCGACTTGCGACGAAAAGTCGGTCGCGCCGCGCTTGAAGGAGGTCTTCTCGGTCAGCTCCAGGCCCGCGGTCTTCAGGCCGGCTTCGGCGCCGCGCTGCACTTCGAGTCCGAACTCGTCGTCCTGGTAGATGGTGCAGACCTTCTTGGCGCCCTTCTCCTTGATCATCTTCGGCAGCGCGATCCGGATCTGGTCGTAGTAGGTCGCCGCAAACGAATACTTGAGGCGGTTGAGCGGCTCGTACATCTCGCGCGCCGCCGTGATCGGGAAGAAGTTGACCACGTTCTTGTCGAACTGCACCGGCATCGCCGCCATGTTCTGAGCGGTGCCGATGTGGCCGGCCATGATGAAGATCTTGTCCTGGTTGACCAGCTTCTGCGCCGCCAGCACCGCCTTCTTGGGGTCGTAGCCCGAGTCCTCGACGAAGAGCTTGAGCTTGCGGCCGTTGACGCTGCCCTGCTCGTTGAGTTCGTCCACGCCCAGTTGCATGCCGTTGCGCGCCTGCTTGCCGAAGCCGGCGAGCGGACCGGAGAGGTCCTGGATCGTGCCGATCCTGATCTCGTCCTTGCTGACGCCCTGCTGCTGCGCCCCGGCCAGGCCGGAAACCAGCGCCAGGCCAGAGGCCGCGGCAAGGGGGATGAGTGACTTGATCTTCATATCCGCTGTCTCCTCTAGGTTGGCAAAAAAATCAGGCGTACATCGCCTCGATGCGCTCCGCGTACTTGGCCTGCACCAGCTTGCGCTTGAGCTTCATCGTGGGCGTGAGTTCTTCGTCCTCGGCGCTGAGCTGGGTTTCCAGCAGGAAGAACTTCTTGATCTGCTCGACCCGCGCGAACTTGGCATTGACGCGGTCGATCTCGGCCTGGATCAGGTCCTGCACTTCCTGCGTGCGCGTCAGGCTCTGGTAGTTGCTGAAGGGCACGTCGTGGTCCTGCGCGAATTTCTCGACGTTCTCCTGGTCGATCATGACGATCACCGTGAGGTAGGGCTTGGCATCGCCGATCACCACCGCGTCCGTGATGTAGGGGCTGAACTTGAGCTCGTTCTCCAGCTCGCTCGGGGTGATGTTCTTGCCGCCTGCCGTGATGATGATGTCCTTCATCCGGTCGGTAATGCGGAAATACCCGTCCTGGTCGACCGTCCCGACGTCGCCGGTGTGCAGCCAGCCGTCGGCGTCGATGGTTTCGGCGGTCTTCTCGGGCAGGTTGAGATAGCCCATGAACACGTTGGTGCCGCGCACCAGGATCTCGCCGGTGGCGGGGTCGATGCGCACTTCGTTGTAGCCCGCTGCCGGCCCGATGGCGCCGGGCTTGATGCGCGTCGCGGGCACGCCGGTGGAGGCGCCGCACGACTCCGTCATGCCCCAGACCTCCAGCATCGGCACGCCCAGCGCGAGATACCAGCGCACCAGGTCGGGCGAGATCGGCGCGGCGCCGGTCACGAGAAAGCGCGCGCGGTGGATGCCGATCAGCTTGCGCACGTTGTCCAGCGCGAGCCAGCGCGCGATGCGGAACTTGAAGCGCAGCATCGCGTCGACCGGTTGGCCGGCGAGCACGCGATCGGCGATGGCGGTTCCCACGCCGATGCTCCAGCCGTAGGCCGCCTGCTGCAGCGCGCTCGCTTCCTTGAGCGCGATCATCACGCCTGAGTAGAACTTCTCCCACACGCGCGGCACGGCGGTGAAGACGGTCGGCGCGATCTCGCGCACGTTTTCCGGCACGGTCTCGGGGTTCTCGACGAAGTTGAGGACGGAGCCGGTGTACATGGCGAAGTACTCGCCGCCCATGCGCTCGGCGATGTGGCACAGCGGCAGGAAGCACATGCGCTCGTCGTGCTCGTCCTGCGCGATCAGGGTGTTGTAGCCGCGCGCGGTGTAGACCAGCCCGCGATGGCTGTGCATCGCGCCCTTGGGCTTGCCGGTGGTGCCGGAGGTGTAGACGAGGATGGCGAGGTCCTCGGGGCGGCAGGCGGCGACGCGCTGCTCCAGTTCCTGCGGATGGCTCTTCAGGTAGTCGCGCCCCAGCTCGCGCAGGGCATCGAGGCTCATCACATCGGTCTCGCGCAAGTCGCGCAGGCCTTCCATGTCGAACACGATGATCTTGCGCAGCAATGGCAGGGCGCCGCGCACTTCGAGCGCCTTGTCGAGCTGCTCGTCGTCCTCGACGAAGAGGACGGTGGTGCGCGAGTCTTCGCACAGGTAGTGCACCTGCGATGCGGCGTCGGTCGGATAGATGCCGTTGGAGACGCCGCCGCAGCTCAGTACGGCCACGTCGCACAGTACCCATTCGACGACGGTGTTCGACAGGATGGAAGCGCATTCGCCGGAGGCAAAGCCGATGGCCATCAGCCCGCCGGCGATCTCTCGCACGGCGTCGGCGGTCTGCTGCCACGTCCACGTGCGCCAGATGCCAAACTCCTTCTGGCGCATCCACACGTTGTCGGCGCGCAGGCGGGCCGCGTTCCAGAACATGGCGGGAATGGTGTCGCCGGGGACCGCGATGGTCTGCCGGGGCTGGAGGTGCTCCAGGTCCCACAGGCCGGCGGGTGCCTTTGCTCGCATGGCGTTGTTCTTCATCTCCAGGTCTTCTTTTTCTTCCAGCGCCGCTCGCCGCGCACGCCGTCGTCCTTGAGGCCGAGGTAGAACTCCTTGATGTCCTCTTTCTCGCGCAGGCGGTCGCAGGTGTCCTCCATGACGATGCGGCCGTTCTCGAGGACGTAGCCATAGTCGGAGGCATTGAGCGCCATGTTGGCGTTCTGCTCGACCAGCAGGATGGTGGTGCCGCGCTCGCGGTTGATGCGCACGACGATCTCGAAGATTTCCTTGGTGAGCTTGGGGGACAAGCCGAGGCTGGGCTCGTCGAGCAGGATGAGATGCGGCGCGGCCATGATGGCGCGCGAGATGGCGAGCATCTGCTGCTGGCCGCCGGAGAGCAGGCCGGCGTCCTGCGTCGCGCGCTCTTTCAGGATGGGGAAGTACGTGTAGACCGTTTCGATGTCGCGGGCCACGCCGTCGCGGTCCTTGCGGGTGTAGGCGCCCATCAGGAGGTTGTCGCGCACCGACAGCAGCGGGAACACTTCGCGACCTTCGGGGACATGGCTCAGGCCCTGCTGGACGATGTATGCGGGGTCCTTGGCGGTGATGTTCTGGCCCTGGAATTCGATGCTGCCCTTTCGGGGGTCGATGATTCCGGAGATGGTCTTCAGGATCGTTGTCTTGCCTGCGCCGTTGGAGCCCAGGACCGTGGCGATTTCTCCTGCGCGGACCTTGAGGCTGACGCCTCGGATGGCCTTGATGGGGCCGTAGGCGCTTTCTACGTTCAGTAGCTGGAGGACTGTTTCGCTCATGTTCGGGCGCTCCACGGTGACGGTCGGGGGTGGCGACGGCGAGCGGTGTGCCCTGTGCCGGCCGACGTCACCGGCCCTTCGGGCTTCCCTGCGCTGCTCGCGGTACGCGGGGTCCGCGCAAACTCGCTTCGCTCAAACACGCGCGGCCCTTTTTCCGCGCACCGCTGCGCTGCTCGGCGGTGCCTCAACGGCCGGCCCAGGGCACACCGCCCGCCGTCGCAGGGACGCTGCAGTTGAACTGTCCGCTTCAACGGTAGTGATAACGCGCAGGCTACGGACGTTGGAGGCGCACTCGTCCGTCGCACACGCACGAAGCCCGGCATGCGGTGCGCGCTGGCCGACCCCTCTGCGCCGCTGAGGAGCGCAGCTTCAGGCGGAAAAAGGGCCGCGCGTGTTTGAGCGAAGCGAGTTTGCGCGGCCCCCGCCTGAAGCGAGCACCGCAAGGAAGCCCGAAGGGCCGGCGCAGCGGGGTCGGCCAGCGCGCACCGTATGCCGGGCGCCCTCCCATCGAACAAAGCGCCCGCAGCAACCACTACGCAACCCTCCGCAAACTACTCACGTCATCCACGGTCCCCAGATAGGCCTCGATCACCCGCGAATCCGACTGAACCTCACGCGGAGTTCCGGTAGCCAGCGCCTCCCCCATGTTCATCGCCAACACGCGGTCAGACACCTTGGACACGAGCGACATGTCGTGCTCCACCATCAGCACGGAGATGCCCAGCTCGTGCTGGATGTCCTGAATCCAGAACGCCATGTCCGCCGTCTCCTCCACATTGAGCCCCGACGATGGTTCATCGAGCAGCAGCAGCTTCGGCTCCGTGCACAGCGCACGCGCCAGCTCGACCACCTTTCGCACCCCGTAGGGCAGCCCCGCCACCATCGAGTCGCGGTGATGCTGCAAGTCCAGCAAGTCGATCACCTGCTCCGCCTTCTCGCGCGCCGCGATCTCCGCGCGGCGCGTCGCCGGGGTGAAAAACACCTCGCTCCAGAAGCCCGTCTTGCGATGCGTGTGCCGGCCGATCAACAGGTTGTGCAGGACGGTCGCATGCTCGAACAACTCGATGTTCTGAAAAGTTCGAGCGATGCCCAGCGCCGCGATCTCGTGCGGCGCCTGCTGCGTCAACGCGATCGGCTTGTCCTCGCCGTGCCAGACGATGTCGCCCGTAGTCGGGGTGTAGATCCGGCTGATCAGGTTGAAGACCGTCGTCTTGCCCGCACCGTTCGGACCGATCAGCGTGAAGACTTCGCCGCGCCGCACATCGAAGCTCACCTTGTTGACCGCGAGCACACCGCCGAAGCGCACGCTCAGGTCGTTGGCGGAGAGAAGAACGGCTGCATCACTCATCTCATCGCCCCACCGCGTTTGGCGGGACGCACACAAGCCCAGGAATCCCGCAGAACCGGCTCTGCCGGGCAGCCGGGATTGCCCCCCCTGGAAGGGGGTGTCTGAGCCACACGAAGTGGGCGAGGCTGGGGGTGAGCTTCATCTCAGGCGATCCGACTTGGTGAAGGACTTCTGCCGCTTGAACAAGCCCTTGCGATAGAAGGGAAAGAGTTGAAGCCACGTACGAATCTTGAGCCACCGCCCATACAGCCCGAGCGGTTCGAACAGCACGAACGCGATCAACACCAGCCCGTAGACAAGACCCTGCAAGCCCGGCGCCTGCCCCACCACCGGCGGCAACCAGTCCTTCCCCAACGCAATCAACTGCGGCATCGCGATCAGGAAAATCGCGCCGAGGAACGCGCCGTGCACCGAGCCCAGCCCGCCGATCACTACCAGCAACAGCAAATCGATCGACTGGAGAATGCTGAACTGGTCCGGCGAAATGAAGCTCAGCTTGTGCGCATACAACGCGCCGCCCAGACCCGCCAGTGCGGCCGAGATCGCGAACGACAGCGTCTTGTAGCGCGCCAGATGAATGCCCATGCTCTGCGCCGAAATCTCCGAATCGCGGATCGCGACGAAGGCGCGCCCGGTGGGCGAGCGCAGCAGGTTCAGGATCGCCAGCGTGCACAGCACCGCGACCAGCAGGCACACGAGATAGAAGCTCTCGCTCGACCCCACGTCGATGCCCAGCAGCTTGGGCGATTTCACATGCAGTCCCGAGTTGCCACCGGTGACGCTCTCCCACCGCGCGAACACCTCCTCTACGATGAAGCCGAACGCCAGCGTCGCGATGCCCAGGTAGATGCCCTTCACCCGCAAGGCCGGCAGCGCGACGACCACGCCCACCGCCGCCGACAGCGCCGCAGCCGCCACCAGCGCCAGTGGAAACGGCACGCCCAGGTTGTTCAGCACCGCCTGCGTGTAGGCCCCCGTGCCCAGGAAGGCTGCATGCCCGATCGAGAACTGCCCCGTGAAGCCCGCCAGCAGCATCAGCCCGAGCCCGACGATGCCGTAGATCAGCACGAAGGTCAGTTGCGCGAGCCAGTACTCCGGCAGCGCCCAAGGCGCCACGATCAGCGCCGCGCCCAGCAGGCTGTACCAGAAGACTTGGCCGCCGTGCCTGGCGAGGTCGATGTCCTGCGTGTAGCTGGTCTTGAAGATGTAGCGCATCTCAGATTTCCACCAAGGCGACCCAAGACCCACAACGCAGCAATCCAATGCAGCCCAGTCCAGGAACCCCGCGAAACCGGCTTTGCCGGGCCGCCGGGGTTGCCCCCGGAGAGGGGGTGGAGAGCGACACGAAGTGCGCGAGCCTGGGGGTGAGCTTCATCCTTAGACTTTCTTGCGCAGCTTCTCGCCGAAGAGGCCGTTGGGCTTCACCATCAGCATCACGAGCACCACGATGTACGGCGCCGTGTCCTTGAAGCCGTCCGGCAGGTAGAAGCCGGCGAACGACTCGACGATGCCAATGACCAGCCCGCCGACGATCGCGCCCGGCAGGCTGCCGAAGCCTCCCACCACCGCCGCCGGAAATGCCTTGAGCCCGATGAAGCCCATGTTCGCGTGCACGAAGGTGATCGGCGCCAGCAGCATGCCGGCGATCGCCGCGACCGCCGCCGCCAGCCCCCACACCAGCCCGTTGAGCCGCTTCACCGGAATGCCCATGTAGTACGCGGCCAGCTGGTTCTGCGAAGAAGCCTGCATCGCGATGCCGAGCTTGCTGTAGCGGAACATCGCGAACAGCAGCCCGCACAGCACTGCGGTCGCCACGATGATCGCCATTTGCTCCACGTTGACGACCAGCTCGCCGACCTTCCAGATCTGGTCCTTGTAGGGCACCGGCAGCGCGTGCGTCTCGGTGCCGATGGCGGGGATCATCGTGATCAGCCCACGCGCCACGTAGCCGATGCCGATCGTCAGCATCACGATCGAGAACTGCGGCTGCCCGAGGATCGGCCGGATCACCACCAGTTCCAGCAGCACGCCGAAGGCGATCATGGCGACCACCGCCAGCAACGCCGCGAGCCAGAACGGCAGCCCGAACAGCGTCATGCCCGCGAAGGCGCAGAACGCACCGAGCATCATGAGTTCGCCCTGGGCGAAGCTCACCGTTTCGGTGGCCTTGTAGATGAGCACGAACCCCAGCGCGATCAGACCATAGATGCAGCCTTGCGCGATGCCTGAGAGCAGGAGCTGGAGTATTTGCAAGGGGGTCTCGTTCGGGTTTCGCGGTTTATAGCGGTGAGCACTGCGCGCCACGCAGAGGGTTGTCCCGCATCCGGCGTAGCGCGGGCGTGCGCGTCATTGGTGCACGGCGAGCCGGCGCGAGCCCGCGAGGATGTCGCTGGGCCGCAGGCCGTAGACCTGGCGGATCGAGTGGCTGAAGTGGGTCGAGTCCGGGTAGCCGGTGTCGAGCGCGATGTCGGTCAGCGTGGCAGTCTGGCGCACGTGGCGCAGCAGGCTGCGGGCGCGCTTCCAGGCGCGGAAGGCGCGGAACGGCACGCCGGTCTCCTGCTTGAACAAGTGCAGGAAGCGGGAGAACGAGAGCTTCACCGCCGCTGCACATTCCTCGGCCGAGGTGGGCGCCGCCGGGTCGGCGTTGATGCGGTCCACCACGGCGCGGATTCGCGCATCGAGCGGGCGCGGTGCGAGCGGCTGGCCGAAGAAGAGCGTGTCGAAGTCGAAGCCGTCGAAGCTTTCGCGGCCGGACGCTTCGAGCAGGCGCGCATGCGCATCGCGGACGCGGCGGACGAACAGCGGCGCATGGACCGGCCCGCAATGCTGGAGGAAGTCAGGCAGCAGCGCGGGGTCGACGGATTCCGATTCGACGAGCAGATTGAGGATCAAGCGATGATCGGTCGCGACCTGATGCGGCACTTGCGGCGGCACCACCAGCAGCTCGCCGCTCTGCCATGCGCTGCCGCCGATGCGGAGGCGCAGCGGTGCGCCCGTCGGCGACACGTAGACGCCGTGGCCGCCAAGGCTGCGTTCCGCCGCCGCTCCAAGAAGTCCTGCATAGAACACGCGCTGCGTCGTGATCCACATGAGACGCTCGCCGTGGCTCCCGCGCGCCACGCCTGCCGGTTGTCTGGTCACCAAGATGCCCTTTCCTCCGCTTGGCGACGCTGGGCCTCAGGGCCCTCGTCGTTTCGGAGGATCGTAGCTGCGCAAGCGGAAACGGGGGTACCGTTTGCGCGGGGACTTTCCCTAGGGCACTAGGCTCGCGGCATCAGTGCGCGGCGCAGTTCGCCGGCGCACAGCGCCACGGCTGCATTGGCCTCGTCGAGCAGCCGGCCCATCGTGATGAAGCCGTGGATCTGGCGTTCGAAGCAGACGTAGGTCGCGCGGTTGCCCGCTTCAGTCAGCGCACGCGCGTAGTCGAGTCCTTCGTCGCGCAGCGGGTCGTAGCCCGCGGTCAGCACCAGCGCAGGCGGCAGGCCCGCGAGGTTCTTGTGAAGCAGCGGCGAAGCGCGCCAGTCGAGGTCATGCGCGGCGTCGGTGATGTAGTGGTCGTGGAAGTACGTGATCGTGTCGCGCGTCAGCACGTAGCCCTGCCCGTTCGTCTTGTGCGACGGGTGCCCGCGCCGCATGTCGGTCGCGGGATAGATCAGGAGCTGGAAGGCGATCGGCAGGTCGCCGGCGTCGCGCGCGTCCAGGGCGACCACGGCAGCGAGGTTGCCGCCGGCGCTGTCGCCGCCCACCGCCAGCCGGCCCGGGTCCACGCCGAGCGCGACGGCTTCCTTGCGCACCCAGCGCGTTGCCGCGAGCACGTCGTCCACGGCCGCGGGAAAGCGATGCTCCGGGCCCATGCGGTAGTCCACCGCCACCACGGCACAGCCCGAGAGGTTGGACAGTTCGCGGCACAGCGTGTCGTGCGTGTCGAGGTCGCCGATGGTCCAGCCGCCGCCGTGGTAGTAGACGAGCACCGGCAGCACCTGCTTCGCAGCCGAACCCAGAGGACGGTAGAGCCGCATCGGGATGGGGCCGTGCGGCCCTTCGGCGACCAGTTCGCGCACCTCGGCCACTTCGCCCGGGTCCGGCTGCGTGATGGCGCGCCGCTCGCGATAGAACTTGCGCGCATCGGTGTGCGGCAGTGTGTGGGTCGGCGGCACGCCGCGCTGGATGAGGAGATCGATGAAGGCCTGGGCTTGAGGATGCAGCATGGTCGCTCCGGGTGGGTGTTGATGAATCAGGCTCGGCGAGGCTTCACGCGCGACGCCGCTTCCTTGGCATTGCGTCGCGCGGCATCGACGTCGTCGGCATGCGCCAGCGCCACGCCCATGCGGCGCTTGACGAAGCTCTCGGGCTTGCCGAAGAGGCGCACATCGACACCCGGCACCGAGAGCGCTTCCGCCACTCCGTCGAAGGCGATGCCGGTGGCATCCACGCCGCCGTAGATGACGGCGCTGGCGCCCGGACTCTTGAGCGTGGTGTCGACCGGCAGGCCGAGGATGGCGCGGGCATGCAGCTCGAACTCGTTCTGCCATTGCGTCGCCATGGTCACCATGCCGGTGTCGTGCGGGCGGGGGCTGACTTCGCTGAACCAGACCTGGTCGCCCTTGACGAACAACTCCACGCCGAACAGCCCCTGACCGCCGAGGTCGGCCGTCACGGCCTGCGCGATCTGCTGCGCCTTCTGCAGCGCGGCCGGCGCCATCGGATGCGGCTGCCAGCTCTCGACATAGTCGCCGCTCACCTGGACGTGGCCGATGGGGTCGCAGAAGTGGGTCTGCACCACGCCGGCCCCGTCGAGCGCGCGCACGGTCAGCAGCGTGATCTCGTAGTCGAAGTCGATGAAGCCTTCGACGATCACCCTGCCGTGGCTCACCCGGCCGCCGGCCATGGCGTAGTCCCAGGCCTTCTGCACATCGGCCGGGCCGTCGATCTTGCTCTGGCCCTTGCCGGAGCTGCTCATCACGGGCTTGACGATGCAGGGGTAGCCGATGCCGCCGTCGATCGCGGCCTGCAGTTCGGCCAGCGAGTCGCAGAACTTGTAGGGGCTGGTCGGCACGCCCAGCGTCTCGGCGGACAGGCGGCGGATGCCTTCGCGGTCCATCGTGAGGCGCGCCGCCCGGGCGGTCGGGATCACGCGCACCACGCCGGCATCCTCGAGCTGCTGGAGCATGGGCGTGGCGATGGCCTCGATCTCGGGAACGACGAGCTGCGGCTTCTCGGCTTCGATCAGCGCCTGCAGCTGCGCCGGGTCGCTCATCGTGATGGTGCGCGCGTGGTGCGCCACCTGTTGGCCGGGCGCATTCTCGTAGCGGTCGACCGCGATGGTTTCCACGCCCAGGCGCTGGAGTGCGATCAGCACCTCCTTGCCGAGTTCGCCGCAGCCGAGGAGCATCACGCGGGTGGCGGAGGGAGAGAGGGGGGTGCCGAGGGTGGTCATGGTGCGGGTCCGAGGCTGGGGATCTGAACGCGGCACTTTAAATCACTCCCGCTGTCACACGCGGCAACGGTGCCGGGCGGCTGCTGTTTCACAATCTCGGGCATGGGGCGTCGCGGCACGGGCGCCTCCCTCCCCTTTCATCTTTCAGTTCAAGGAGCATTTCTCATGGCTATCCAGACGGTCGGCATCATTGGTGCGGGAACAATGGGCAACGGCATCGCGCAGGCTTGCGCCGTGGCAGGCGTCAACGTCGTCATGGTCGATATCGCGCAGGCCGCAGTCGACAAGGGTGTCGCCACGGTGGCGGGCAGCCTCGACAGGCTGATCAAGAAGGACAAGCTCACCGCCGCCCAGAAGGACGCGGCGCTGGCGCTGATCAAGGGCTCGACGAACTACGACGACCTGAAGTCCGCGCAACTCGTCATCGAGGCCGCCACCGAGAACCACGAGCTGAAGCTCAAGATCCTCAAGCAGGTGGACGCCATGCTCGCGCCGGAAGTGATCATCGCGTCGAACACCTCGTCGATCTCGATCACCCAGCTCGCCGCCGCGACCTCGCGCGCCGAGCGCTTCATCGGCATGCACTTCTTCAACCCGGTGCCGATGATGGCGCTGGTCGAGATCATCCGCGGCTACCTCACCAGCGATGCGACGCACGACGCGGTGAAGGAACTGGCGGTGAAACTGGGCAAGTCGCCGATCACGGTGAAGAACGCGCCGGGCTTCGTGGTCAATCGCATCCTGGTGCCGATGATCAACGAGGCCTTCTTCGTGCTGGCCGAGGGCCTCGCGACGGCGGAGGACATCGACGCCGGCATGAAGCTCGGCTGCAACCAGCCGATCGGGCCGCTCGCGCTGGCCGACATGATCGGGCTCGATGTCTGCCTGGCCGTGATGGAGGTGTACCTGGAGCAGTTCGGCGACTCGAAGTACCGCCCCTGCCCATTGCTGAAGGAGATGGTCGCCGCCGGCCAACTCGGCCGCAAGACCGGCCGCGGTGTGTATACGTACTGACCCCCAGGCTTGCCCACTTCGTGTGGCCGCCCACCCCCTTCCAGGGGGCGCCGCCAGCGGACCGGCGACGCCGGGTCCGCGGCGGCTCCCGAAGGGGAAGTGCCCCTGAACAACCGGAGACAGACACCCATGACCGCCACGCCCACCACCCCGCCGCCCGAAGGCTGCATCGACACCCAGGTGCTCGACCACGTGCTGCTGATCGGCATCAACCGTCCGGCCAAGCGCAATGGCTGGACGCCTGCCATGTTCAAGCAGCTCGCCGAGGCCTACACGCGGCTCGACGACGACCCGGCGCTGCGCGTCGGCGTGCTGCATGCCTTCGGCGACCACTTCACGGCGGGGCTCGACCTGCCCGCGGTGTCCGAGTTCATGAAGCGCGGCGAGAAGGCGATTCCGCACGGGCTCGTCGAGCCGCACGATTTCGGCTTGCCCGGCTACCGTCGCCGCACCAAGCCGATGGTGGTCGCGGTCAAGGGAATCTGCTTCACGGTGGGCATCGAACTCATGCTCGGCGCCGACATCGTGGTCGCGGCTGACAACTGCCGCTTCTCGCAGATGGAAGTCCAGCGCGGCATCATGGCCACCGGCGGCGCCACGCTGCGAATGGCCGAGCGGGCGGGGCTGGGCAATGCCATGCTGCACCTGCTGACCGCCGACGAGTTCAACAGCGCCGAGGCCTTCCGCCTGAACTTCGTGCAGAAGGTGGTGCCGGCCGGACAGGAACTCGACGAGGCCCTGCGCATCGCGCAACGCATCGCGGCACAAGCGCCGCTGGCGGTGGTGGCGACGCGGCTCAACGTGATGAAGGCCATCGAACACGGCCCGCTCGCGGCGGTGGAAGACTTCATTCCCGTGCAGCAGGGGCTGGCGAACAGCGAGGACGCGGCCGAGGGCGTGCGCTCCTTCGTCGAGCGGCGGCCGGCGCGATTCAGCGGACGTTGATTCCAATGCGGCGCCCGGCGCCGCAAGCGAAACATTCGGCTACAAAATTAAATTGCACGCAATTTAATTGCTGGCTACACTTCAACCCATGCGCTCCCCAGCCCCTGCCGCCCCTTCAGTCGACGAGATGCTCCGGCTCGACAACCAGCTCTGCTTCGCGGTGTATTCGGCGTCGCTGGCCATGACCAAGCTGTACAAGCCCCTGCTCGAAAAGCTCCAGCTCACCTACCCCCAATACCTCGTGATGCTGGTGCTGTGGGAGCGAGACGGCCTGATGGTGTCGGAGCTTGGCGAGCGTCTCTTCCTCGACTCCGGCACGCTGACGCCGCTGCTCAAGCGGCTCGAATCCAACGGCCTGGTGGCGCGCATCCGCGACGTGGGCGACGAGCGCCGCGTTCATGTCAACCTCACCGCCGCCGGCCGCAAGCTCAAGGCGCGTGCGGGCAGCGTCCCGGCCTGCCTCCTGGCCTCCTCGCAATGCTCCCTGGACGAGCTGGCGAAGCTCACGCAGCAGATGCAAGGCCTGCGGGACCGCATCAAGGCCGCCTAGTTTTCCCCTCCACGCCTCGATTCGTCGAAGCATCCTTTTCTCTCCAACCACCGAAGGAACCACCATGGTCAAGAAACTCGACAAAGTGCTCTACACCGCGCAAGCCCACACCATCGGCGGCCGCGACGGCTCCGGCAAGACCAGCGACGGCTCGCTGGACGTCAAGCTCAGCTCGCCCGGCTCCGGCAAGCCCGGCACCAACCCCGAGCAACTGTTCGCGGTCGGCTATTCGGCCTGCTTCATCGGCGCGATGAAGGCGGTGGCTCCCAAGATCAACGTCAAGGTGCCTGAGGACGTCGCCATCGACGCGAGCGTTTCGCTCGGCCCGATCGACGCCGGCGCCGCCTACGGCATCGCGGTCAAGCTCGCGATCACCCTGCCGGGCCTCGACGACGCGCAGAAGAAGCTGCTGGTCGAAACAGCGCACCAGGTGTGCCCGTACTCGAACGCCACGCGCGGCAACGTCGAAGTCGAACTCTCGATCGCCTGATCGCCGCGGGCCACCGGCCTTGATCAAGGCCCGGCAGGGCGTCGCCTACGCGACGAACTGCCGGGCCTTTTTCATGCAATCGACGCAAGCCTGCGCTAAGGTCATCCGCCACATCGCAGCGCCCAGGACGCACAAGGAGAAACCATGAGCACGACCGACCTGCTGATCCGCAAGGACGACCTGAGTTCCACCCGCCTGCGCACCGCCGAGGACCAGCGCCTCGCAGACGGGCAGATCCGGGTGCGCATCGACAGCTTCGCCCTCACCTCCAACAACATCACCTACGCCGCGTTCGGCGACGCGATGAACTACTGGCAGTTCTTCCCGACGGGTGAGGAAGGCTGGGGCACGATCCCGGTGTGGGGCTTCGCGACGGTCGTTCTTTCGCTGCATCCCGGTGTCGCGACGGGCGAGCGGCTCTACGGATACTTCCCGATGGCCTCCTCCGCCGTGCTGACGCCCGAGCGCCTGTCGCCCGAGCGCTTCACCGAGGGCGCCGCCCATCGCGCCGCACTGCCGGCCGTCTACAACCAGTACTTCCGCTGCAAGTCCGATCCGCTCTACACCGCGGGCACCGAGGACATCCAGGCGCTGCTGCGGCCGCTCTTCATCACCTCTTGGCTGATCGACGACTTTTTCGACGACAACGAGTTCTTCGGCGCGCGCCCCGGCGCGGCGCTGCTGTCGAGCGCATCGAGCAAGACGGCTTACGGCACGGCCTTCCAGTTGGCGCAGCGCGAAGGCATCGAAGTCATGGGGCTCACCTCGGCGGCCAACAAGGCCTTCTGCGAAAGCCTGGGCTGCTACAGCCGCGTGCTGGCCTACGAGGAACTCGACCAGCTCCCAGCCGAAACGCCCTGCGTGTACGTGGACTTCGCCGGCAACGGCGCGCTGCGCCGCGCGATCCACACGCGCTTCACGAATCTCAAGCACAGCGCGTCGATCGGCGGCACGCACGTCGACCAGTTGGCCGCCAGCGGCTCGGGCAAGGACCTGCCCGGCCCACGAGCGACACTGTTCTTCGCGCCAGCGCAGATCAAGAAGCGCACCACGGAATGGGGTGCCGATGCTTTCGGCCAGCGCATGGTGCAGGCCTGGCACGCCTTCATCGCACGCGTGACCGATGCCAAGGCGCCATGGCTTCGCGCCGAACACCATGTCGGCGGTACGGAGGTGCAGACCGCCTATGCGGAGGTGCTGGCCGGACGCGGAGATCCGCGCGTCGGCCACGTCCTGTCCCTTGCCGCGTCTCCTTCACGGTGACCGCGCGGCACGGGCCGGGGCTGTCCACCGGCCCTCACCGGATCACCTGGTCCGCCTCCAGGACGACGGCCTCATGGCCCAAAGCCACGTCGGCAACCGAGCCACTCAAGTCACCGGGCTGCGGCGCCGCCTGACCCGAGCGCGTCACGCGCACCTCGATCGTCACCACGTCGAAGCGCGAGATCGGGGAGTCCGGTGACATCGCAAGACTGTCGTCGAGCACGAACTTCGCCGGCAGGTCCTTGACTTGCAGCCGCAGTATCGCGACCGGCATGCGCCCGGTGGCGGCAGACCTGGCCAGCACGAACACGGTGTCTTGCGGCGAAGTCTTTTCCCGCAGCGATGTGGCGATGGACACGGTGCCGCCGACACGCTTGCGCACCGGATCGAAGGCGCGCGGCGCCGCCGACTGCTTCGCCGCGTCCAGTTCGGCGAGATTGGCGCCGATCTTCTGGGCTGCCTCGGAGCCCGGCGGCAGCAACGCCAGCACGTGCTCCCAGCGTTGCCGGGCCTGCGGCAGGTCGCCCCGCTTGAACGCGGCCATGCCGGCCAGCGCGAGGGCCTTCGGATGGTCGGCATCGATGGCGAGCGCGGCGTCGATGGCGGCCTGCACCGGACCGCCCAGATCGCCGTCGCGGGCTGATGCCAGCGCGTCCGCGTAGTCGGCGAGCAACTGGGGCTGGTTCGGCGCCAGCGCCATCGCCTTCTGGTAGGCGACCACCGCATCGTCATAACGTTGGAGGTACTCATAGGAGCGCGCCAGCACGATCCAGCCTTCCACGTCGCCCGGTTGGGTGCGCAGGCGCGCCGCGAGCCGGCCGACCACGGTCTCGACCTCGCCGCCCTCGCCCTCGTGGGAGCCCGATCGCTCCGCCGCCAGCATCTGGCTCGCAGCAGCCATCGGGTTGCCGACCTGCAGATACAGCAGCAGCGCGGCGGCAGGCAGGGCGACGCTGAGGATGCCTGCAACGCCCCAGCCCATCCAGGGCCGGCACGCAAGACCGGCGCGCGGAGTCGATTGCAAGGCCTCGTCGAGCACCTGCCGCTGCAATTCGTCGATGGCTTGCGCACGATCCTGCGCGCTCAGCGCATGGGATTCGAAGTCCTTCTCGATGCGTGCGAGTTGGTCCGCATGAAGCCTGCGCACGGCGTCGGCCCGCGCCAGCGGACGTGCTGCCGAAGGCCCGAGCAGGGGCGGCACGACGAAGAGCAGCGCCAGTACCAGCAGCGCCACGGCGGCCAGCCACAGGGCCGTCACCACGCGTCCCCTTTCAGCAACGCGTCCGCTCTTTCGCGCTCGGCCGGCGTCAGCGGTTCAGGTTCCGATCGGTCTTGCCGACGCACCACGCGCCACAGCGCCGCGAAGCCCGCGGCCAGCAGTACGAAGGGTGCCAGCCACAGCAGCCAGGTCGACGGCATGAAAGGCGGGTCGTAGCGCACGAAGGCACCGTAGCGCTGCTCGAAGTAGTCCCGGATCTGCTGCTCGCTGCGGCCCTGCCCGAGCTGCTCGCGAATCTGCTGGCGCATGTCGGCGGCGAGCGGCGCGTTGGATTCGGCGAGGGTCTGGTTCTGGCACACCAGGCAGCGCAGGCTGGCCGAAAGGCGCGCCTCCCTGTCCTCGATCGTGCCGGCTACAGCGCCGCCGAGCATCGACGCCCACAGCAGGACGAGGCACGCCCAGCGGCTCATTGCAGGCTCCGCACGACAGGCAGCAATCGGTCACGCCAAAGCTCGGCGCTGATCGGACCCGCGTGCTTGTAGCGAATGCGCCCGGCGCCGTCGATCACGAAAGTCTCGGGCACACCGTAGACGCCGTAGTCGATGCCGACGCGCCCGTCGCTGTCGACAGCCGATCCCCGGTATGGATTGCCAAAGCGCTGCAGCCAGCTGCGCGCCGCATCGCTCTTGTCCTTGTAGTTGAGGCCATAGAGTGCCACGCCGTCCTTGCCGGCGAGGTCCATCAGCACCGGCAGTTCGTCACGGCAGGGCGCGCACCACGAGGCCCACACGTTCAGCAGCCAGACCTGCCCGCGCAGGCCCTCGACTCTCAATCTTTGCTGCGGGTCGTGCAGCAGCGGAAGGTCGATGGCGGGTGCCGGCTTGTCGATCAAGGCCGAAGGAAGCAGCTTCGGGTCGCGACGCAAGCCCACCGCCAGCAGGATTGCCAGGACGATGAATATGGCGAAAGGCAGCTTGAAGCGCATCAAACGGCCTCCCGCTGTTGCAGCGTGGCCGTGGCGCCGCCGGTCACTCCAGCGTTGCGCGCAGCCATGCCGAGGCGGTAGCGGCGGTCGCTTGCCGCGAGCAGGCCTCCGAAGGCCATCAGCAAGCAGCCGGCCCAGATCCACGCCATGAAGGGTTTGACATGGAGGCGCATGGTCCACGCCGCGTCGCCGGCCGGCTCGCCCAACGCGACGAAGAGATCACGCGTCAGGCCGACGTCGATGGCCGCCTGGCTCAGCGGCATCTGCTGCGCGCGGTAGATGCGCTTTTCCGGATGCAGCGTCACGACTGGCTGGCCATGGCGCGCGACCTGGACCGTGGCGCGCTGCGCGTCGTAGTTCGGCCCGCTGGCCGGCGCGATGCCTTCGAAGCGGAACTCGAAGCCGGCCAGCACGGCCTGCTCGCCCAGGTGCAGCCTGAGTTCCTGCCGGCTTTCGAAGCCGCTGGCCATCGTCGCGCCGAAGATGAAGACACCGATGCCCGCGTGCGCGACCAGCATGCCGTACCAGCCGCGCGGCTGGCGGCGCGCGCGTTCGAGCCAGCCGCCGTGCGCGCCACCCAGCCGCTGCCAGGCGTGTGCCGCGGCGCTGGCGACGGCCCAGGCGGCCAGCAGGAGCGCAAAGGTCGACATCGCCGACCACCCGCGCTGCCCGGCGGGCAGCGTGAACGGCAACAGCAGCGCCGCCACGCCGCTGGCAGCAAGGGCCCAGCGAAGCCGCCGCGCCAGTTCGGGCAGCGGCGCATCCTTCCAGCGCGCAACCGGCCCCACGCCCATGAGGAAGATCGCCGGCACCATGATCGGCACGAACACGGCCTCGAAGTACGGTGGCCCGACCGAAATCTTCTGGCCGGCCAGCACGTCGAGCGCCAGCGGATAAAGCGTGCCGATCAGCACCGCCATCGCCGCCACCGTCAGCACCACGTTGTTGGACAGCAGCAGCGACTCGCGCGACAGCAGGCCGAAACGTCCACCCAGCCCGATGCGCGGCGCGCGCCAGCCGAAGAGCAGCAGCGAGCCGCCGACCACCGCGACCATGAAGGCCAGGATGAAGAGCCCGCGCCCGGGATCGACCGCGAAGGCATGCACCGAGGTCAGCACGCCCGAGCGGACGAGGAATGTCCCCAGCAGGCTCAGCGAGAAGGTGCAGATGGCGAGCAGCACGGTCCAGCTGCGGAAGGCACCGCGCTGTTCGGTCACCGCCAGCGAATGGATGAGCGCGGTGCCCACGAGCCAGGGCATGAAGGAGGCGTTCTCCACCGGGTCCCAGAACCACCAGCCGCCCCAGCCGAGCACGTAGTAGGCCCAGGCGCTGCCCAGCAGGATGCCCAGCGTCAGGAATATCCAGGCCGCCACGGTCCAGGGGCGCGACCAGCGCGCCCACGCGGCATTCAGTTCACCCGACAGCAGCGCGGCGATCGCGAAGGCAAAGGCGACCGAGAAGCCCACATACCCCATGTAGAGGATCGGCGGATGCACCACCATGCCCGGGTCCTGAAGCAGCGGGTTCAGGTCTCGCCCCTCCAGCGCGGGCGGCATCAGGCGGGCGAAGGGATTCGAGAGGAACAGCAGGAACAGCAGGAAGCCCACGCTGAGCCATCCCATCACCGCGAGCACGCGCGCCACGTAGGCCTCGGGCAACTGCCGGCTGAACAGCGCGACCGCCACGGTCCAGGCACTGAGCAGGCAGAGCCACAACAGCATCGAGCCTTCGTGCCCGCCCCACACGGCCGCGAACCGGTAGGCGGTGGGCAGGTCGGCATGCGAGTTCGACGCCACGTAGAGCACCGAGAAGTCGTTGTCCAGGAAGCACCACGCCAGGCACGCGAAGGCGATGGCCGCGAACAAGAACTGGCCGAGCGCCGCCGGACGCGCGAGCCGGATCCAGCCCGCCACGCCCCAGTGCGCGCCCGCCAGCGGCAGGCTGCCCTGCACCACTGCCACCAGCAGCGCCAGCACCAGGCTGAAGACGCCCAGCTCCGGGATCACTGCGCTGCCTCCAGCGTGGGCGCCGTGTGGGCCTGGCGCGCCTGTTCCAGGGCCGCGGCTGCTTCGGGCGGCATGTAGTTCTCGTCGTGCTTGGCCAGCACCTGGGTCGCCTCGAAGGAGCCGTCAGGCAGCAGCCGGCCCGCCACCACCACGCCCTTGCCTTCGCGGAACAGGTCCGGCAACAGGCCGCGATAGCTCACAGGCACGCGCTGCGCCAGGTCGGTCACCACGAAGCGGACGGTCAAGCCGTCGGCGCCTCGCTGCACCGAGCCGTTCTCCACCAGGCCACCGATGCGAAAGGCGCCATTGCGCGGCGCGGCGCTGGCCGCGACCTGGCTTGGGCTGAAGAAGAAGACCAGGTTCGAGCGCAGCGCGTTCAGCACCAGCAGCGCGGCAAGACCGAACGCCAGCAACCCGGAGCCGATGATCGCCAGCCGCCGCGTCCTAGGCTTCATCGTGCGGCTCCGAAGGCAACCACGCTCGGGCTTGCGCGCGACTGCGACGCACCAGGCCCCAGACCTCACCGGCGATCAGCACCGCCGCGACGCCGTAAGCCGCGAGGATGTAGAGGGTCGCGTTGCTGCCGCTCATCGCCGCCTCGCCAAGGTGTCGCGCTCCACGATCAGGCAGCGCACGCGCACCAGGGCCACCGCCACCGAATAGGCCCAGCAGGCGCCCGTCATCAGCAGCATGCCGGCGAGCATGGTGTGCGCCATGGCGGGCGCGGCCGTGAAGCTGACCGATGCGCCCTGGTGCAGCGTGTTCCACCACTGCACTGAGAAATAGATGATGGGCACGTTGACCACGCCGGCCAGCAGCAAGATCGCCCCGCCGCGGTCCGCGCGCCGCGGATCGTCGATGGCCGACACCAGGCCCAGGTAGCCCAGGTAGAGAAAGAGAAGGATCAATTCGGAGGTCAGCCGCGCATCCCACACCCACCAGGTGCCCCAGGTCGGCTTGCCCCACACCGCGCCAGTCCACAGCGCGATGACGGTGAAGAGCGCGCCGGTGGGCGCCAGCGCCCGCGCCATCAGCGCCGACAGCCGCGTGTGGAAGGCGAGCCCCATCGCGGCGTGGAAGGCCGCGACGAGGTAGATGAACATCGACATCCACGCTGCAGGCACGTGGATGAAGATGATGCGGTAGACCTCGCCCTGCTGGTGGTCGGTCGGCGCCACGACGAAGCCGACCACCAGCCCCGCCGCCGCCAGCACCCCGGCCAAGGCCGCGAACCACGGCACCATGCGGCCGGCCCAGGCATGGAACACCAGGGGCGATGCAAGTTGCCGCCAATGCCCGCGCCGTCCCGCCGGAGTCGGCGTCAACGCGTGAGGGTCGATGGGTCGAAGCGAGTCCATGGCGGGTCTCTCATTCGACCGCCAGGCGGAGGGCTGCGCCCACCGCCCAGGGACACAGGCACGCCGCCACCAGCAGGCAGGCGCCGAGCAGCGACAGGTGCGGGTTCACCGGCAGCCCCTGGTGGCTCGCCGCGACTGCGCCGCTGCCGAAGATCAGTACCGGCACGCACAGCGGCAGCACGATCAGCGCCAGCAGCACATTGCCGCGCAGCCCGAGCGTGAGCGCGGCACCGAGCGCGCCGAGCAGCACCAGCGTCGGCGTGCCCAGCAGCAGCGACACCAGCAGCACGCCGATCGCCTGGGCGGGCAGCCCGAACTGCAATCCCATCAGGGGCGCGACAGCCACCAGCGGCAGGCAGGTGATGAGCCAATGCGCAGCGATCTTGGCGTAGACAATGCCCGTCAGCGAGCGCGGCGACAGCAGCAACTGTTCGAGCGCGCCGTCCTCCAGGTCGGGCAGGAAAAGCCGATGCAGCGAGATCATCACCGCGAGCAGGGCAGCGACCCACACCACGCCAGGACCGATGGCGGTCAGCAGCGCAGCGTCCGGCCCGACGGCCAGGGGGAACACGCTGCCGACCACGATGAAGAACAGCAGCGCGCTGAGCGCGTCCATCGGCCGGCGCGAGGCCGTGCGGACCTCACGGCCGATGATCGGTAGGGCGAAAGCCATCGCTCAGCCTGTTCATGTCCAGCGTTTGCGCGCAAGGGCCATCGTGGCCGATGTCGCGATGGGTCGTCACCACGGCCATGCCCCCGCGGCGGACGTGTTCGGCCAGGAAGGCGTCGAAGCTCCGTTCGCCTTCGGCGTCCAGGCCGGCACAGGGTTCGTCGAGCAGCCACAGCGGCCGCTGGCTCAGGAGCACGCGCGCGAGGCTCAGGCGACGCTGCTGACCCTGGGAGAGATGGCGCAGGCGCTCGTGCTCGCGGTCCGCGAGCTGCAACCTTTGCAGCACGTCGCGGCAAGCTGCATCCCCGCTCGCGCTGCCCGCGACGTGCAGCGAGAAGCGCAGGTTCTCGCGCACCGTGAGCTCGCCGCTCATGCCGCCTGCGTGCCCCATGTAGGCCACCTCCCTGGCGAAGTCGGCTTCATGCGCGCCGACGTGCCGGCCGCGCCAATGCACGTCGCCCCCGGTCGGTTGCAGAAGACCGCACAGCAAGCGCAACAGGCTGCTCTTGCCGCTGCCGTTCGACCCGCGCACCTGCACCACGTCGCCGGGCGCGGCATCGAATGTGACGCCGGCGAACACGCGCCGCCCTCCGCGCGCGCATGCCAGCTCGCGAACGCAAAGACCGTCGTGCAAGACCTCAGCCACCCGCTTTGGCACCGCCCGGCGCCCCGCCGGCGGGCGCCAGTGCCTCCTCGCCTTCCTTGGGAACGACCTGGCCCGGGGTGTCGGTCGGCGCCTGTCCGGGCGGGATGTGGGGCAGCCTGTGGGCGATGCCCTTGTGGCAGTCGATGCAGGTCTTCTCCCTGTTCGCCAGGAAGGTCATGTGCATGTTCTGCGCGCGCACGCTCTGGCGCGTGAAATCCATGTACTCGTAGTTGTGGCAATTGCGACACTCCAGCGAGTCGTTGGCCTTGAAGCGCGCCCATTCGTTCTGGGCGAGCCGAAGACGTTCCTCCCGGAACTTCTCCTGCGTCGAGATGCTGCCGAATATCTTGCCCCACACCTCCTTGGAGGCCTGCATCTTGCGCGCCATCTTGTCGGTCCAGTTGTGCGGCACGTGGCAGTCGGAACAGATCGCGCGCACCCCTGATCGATTGGTGTAGTGGATGGTGGGCTTGAGCTCGGCGAACACGTTGTCGCGCATCTCATGGCAGCCGGTGCAGAATTTCTCGGTGTTCGTGAATTCCATCGCCGTGTTGAAGGCACCCCAGAAAATGATGCCGCCGATGAAGCCGCCCAGCGTCAGGAAACCCAGGCTGAAATGCACGCTCGGCCGGCGGATGATGGCCCAGTAGCGCTTCAGGAGGTTCATCATGGTGTGGCGTCCCCGCTGCTACTTCTTGTTGGGCTGGGCGGCCTCTGCAGCCCGCTTCGCGATCGTGTCGGCATTCTCGAAGCCGTTGCCCACCAGCGGCTGCACCGGGTCCTGCGCCACATGGCATTGCATGCAGAAATAGCGCCGCGTCGAGATCTGCGGCAGCACCTTCCCGCTGCGGTCGATGTAGTGCGTCGGGCTCACGGGGATCGCCTGCGAGAAATCCGTGCGGGTGCGCGCATGGCAATCGAGGCACTTGTTGAAGTTCTTGTCGATCTGGTAGCCGTCCACGCGGTGCGGGATGGTGGGCGGCTGCATGTCGTAGTTGCGCGGGCGCCGCACGTCGTCGTTCACCGCGTTGCCCAGACGCGGCGGCTCCGTCGGGTCGGGGATCGGCACCGGGCCGCGCGCCGGGTCCACCAGCCCGCCCGACTGGGCCCACGCGAAACCGGCCAGCAGGCCGAGCAGCGGGAGGAGCTTGCGTGGGGTCATGCCGGTGTCCCTGGACGGCTCAGACCCTGACGATCTTCACCGCGCACTTCTTGAAGTCCGTCTGGTAGGAGATCGGATCGGTCGCATCGAGCGTGACCTTGTTGATCAACTGGCTGGCGTCGAACCACGGCACGAACACCAGTCCGCGCGGCGGCTTGTTGCGGCCCCGTGTTTCCACTCGAGTGCGCATGCTGCCGCGCCGTGAGCTGATCTCCACCTCGATGCCGCGCCGCACGCCCAGGGCCCGCGCGTCTTCGGGATGCATGTAGCACACGGCGTTGGGGACTGCCTTGTGCAGCTCGGGCACGCGGCGCGTCATGGAACCCGAGTGCCAGTGCTCCAGCACGCGGCCGGTCGACAGCCAGAAGGGGTACTCCTTGTCGGGCGACTCCGGCGGCGGCTCGTAGGGCAGCGCGAAGATCAGCGCCTTGCCGTCCGGGAAGCCGTAGAACTGGAATCCGGTACCGGCCTTGACGTACGGGTCCGAGCCTTCGCGGTAGCGCCACAGGGTTTCCTTGCCGTTCACCACGGGCCAGCGCAGTCCGCGGACCTGGTGATAGGTCTCGAAGGGCGCCAGGTCGTGGCCGTGGCCGCGGCCGAAGCTCGCGTACTCCTCGAAAAGGCCCTTCTGCACGTAGAAGCCGAAGGCCTTCGCCTCGTCGTTGTCGTAGCCGGCCTCGATCTGCGAGGTCGGGAACTTGTCGACCTGTCCATTGCGGAACAGCACCTCGAACAAGGTCTTGCCCCGGAGCTCGGGCTTCTTGGCGATCAGCTCCTCGGGCCACACTTCCTCGACCGTGAAGCGCTTCGAGAACTCCATCAGTTGCCAGAGGTCCGAGCGTGCCTCGCCGGGCCCGCTGACCAACTGGTGCCAAAACTGCGTGCGGCGTTCGGCATTGCCGTAGGCACCTTCCTTCTCGACCCACATCGCCGCCGGCAGTATCAGGTCGGCGCTGAGTGCGGTGACGGTCGGGTAGACATCCGACACGACGATGAAGTTGTCGGGGTTCCGGTAGCCGGGATAGCCTTCCTCCTTCAGGTTGGCGGCGGCCTGCATGTTGTTGTTGACCATCACCCAGTAGGCGTTGAGCTTGCCGTCCTTGAGCATGCGGTTCTGCAGCACCGCATGAAAGCCGGGGATGTCGGGGATGGTGCCCTCGGGCAGCTTCCAGATGTGTTCCGCCTCGGCCCGGTGCTTGGGATTGGTGACCACCATGTCCGCGGGCAGCCGATGGGAGAAGGTGCCGACCTCGCGCGCCGTGCCGCAGGCCGAAGGCTGGCCCGTCAGCGAGAAGGGGCTGTTGCCGGGCGTCGCGATCTTGCCGGTGAGCAAGTGGATGTTGTAGACCATGTTGTTGCACCACACACCGCGCGTGTGCTGGTTGAAGCCCATGGTCCAGAAGGACATCACCTTGACCTTCGGGTCGGCGTACATCTCGGCCAGCGCCTGCAGGCGGTTGCGCGGCACGCCGCTGAGTTTGGCGGTGTAGTCGAGGTCGTAGGTGGAGACGAACTTCGCGAACTCGTCGAAGGTCATGGGCTTGGAGCCGCCCGCGTCGCCGGCATTCTTCGCTGCCTTCTGCAGCGGGTGCTCCGGCCGCAGCCCATAGCCGATGTCGGCATTGCCCAGCCGGAACGAGGTGTGCTTGTCGACGAAGTCCCGGTTCACGCGGTTCGTCGTGATGATGTGGTTGGCGATGTAGTTGAGGATCGCCAGGTCGGTCTGCGGCGTGAAGGTGAGCTCGATGTCCGCCAGCTCGTAGGAGCGGTGCTCGAAGGTCGACAGCACCGCCACCCTGACGTTGCGCCCGCTCAACCGCCGGTCGGTCACGCGGGTCCAGAGGATGGGATGCATCTCGGCCATGTTCGAACCCCACAGCACGAACGCATCGGCCGCCTCGATGTCGTCGTAGACGCCCATGGGTTCGTCGGCGCCGAAGGTCCGCATGAAGCCCACCGCTGCCGAGGCCATGCAGTGCCGCGCGTTGGGGTCGAGGTTGTTCGAACGAAAGCCGGCCTTCATGAGCTTGAGGCCGGCGTAGCCTTCCCAGATGGTCCATTGGCCGGAGCCGAACATGCCCACAGCCGTCGGGCCCTTGTCCTTGAGCACGCGCTTGAACTGCGCGGCCATCACGTCGAAGGCCTGGTCCCACGAGACGCGGGTGAACTCACCGTCCTTCGCGTACTGGCCGTTCTTCATGCGCAGCAACGGCGTCAGCAGGCGATCGTCGGCATACATGATCTTCGACAGGAAGTAGCCCTTGACGCAGTTGAGGCCGCGATTGACTTCCGCCTCGGGGTCGCCGTGCGTCGCCACCACGCGGTTGTCCTTGACCGCCACCGTCACGCCGCAGCCGGTGCCGCAGAAGCGGCATGGCGCCTTGGACCACTTGAGCCCGGCAGCATCTGGAGCGACCGCCTGCGCGATACCCGTCAGGGGAATGCCCGCCACTGCGCCCGCGGTCGCCGCCGCTGTTTGGCGAATGAAGTCCCTCCTGTCAATGGGCATCGGGGATCTCCTCGTTCATCGCTTCCACGGAATCGGCGTACTGGTACACCAGCGCGGCAGACAGAACGCCATCGGTTCGCTGGATCGCATTCACTTTGGAGAGCATCTCGTCGGCACTGTCGGCGTCGAGCGTGACAACCAGCTTGCCATTGGGCGAACTGCCGAATATCCGTGCGCCGGGCATCAGCGCAATGGCGTCCTCGACACGCTGAAGACGCTTCGGGGTGGCATGCACGACCAGGCTGCTGATATGCACTTCCTCGGGCACTTTGGCTTCCTTTCTCGAAAGGTGGCTGTTGCGCTGCGCGGAAAGCGTCAACCTCGACTGCCGGGCGGTCCCGCAAGAAGAAGTTGATACATCCAGACCAGAAAGCCGTAGCCCGCGACGATGATGCCCGCGAGCACCGGCGCCATGACCACGGAAAGGAACAGGAAGCTGCGCAGTTCCTGTGCCTTCGTGAAAGGTCCATTCGGTTGTTCCACAGGTCTCCTACATGGCGGACTACCGCAAGAATGCCGGGGCGAGAACCGAGAAAGTCGAATTCATTCTTCTCCGAAGGGCTGGCAGTGTCAATTTGCCCAAAGGTGCAACAGCCAGGGCGGACAATGTCGCCGTGGCGCCTTCAACTACCCCTTCTCCCGATGCGGCTTCGGCCGGCCATCCCTACGAAACCCTCACGCCCGACGTCGTGCTCGATGCGCTCGCAACGCTCGGGCTGCACGGCGACGGCCGGCTCACCGCGCTGAACTCCTACGAGAACCGCGTCTACCAGGTCTACCTGGAAGACCGCAGCGCCGTGGTCGTCAAGTTCTATCGCCCCGGGCGTTGGTCCGATGCCGCGATCCTCGAAGAGCACGGCTTCTCGCTCGAACTCGCTGCTGCCGAAGTGCCGGCGGTGCCGCCGATCGCCATCGATGGCGCGACGCTCCATCGGCACGGCGGCTTTGCATTCAGCGTGAGCCCCTACCGCGGCGGACGCGCACCGGAGCTGGACGATTTCGAGGTGCTCGAATGGGTCGGCCGCTTTCTCGCGCGCATCCACGGGGTCGGCGCGCGAACGCCCTTCGCAGCGCGTCCGGCACTGGACCTGCAGACCTTCGGCATCGCATCGCGCGACTGGCTGCTGGGCCACGAGATGGTGCCGCTGGACGTGCAGCGCGAGTGGGAAACAGCCTGCAACACGGCCTTCGAAATGATCTCGGCCACGGCGCTCGGCACCGACGCGCAGTCTGCCGAGCAGGCCATGAAGAAGCTGCGGCTGCACGGCGACGTGCACCCCGGCAACATCCTGTGGACGCCGACCGACCGCCCCGACGGCGGCCCGCATTTCGTCGACCTCGACGACGCACGTACCGGGTTCGCCGTGCAGGACCTCTGGATGCTGTTGTCAGGCGATCGCGCGCAGCGCACGGGCCAACTGAGCGGCCTGCTCGACGGCTACGAACAGTTCCGCGACTTCGACCGGCGCGAACTCGCGCTGATCGAGCCCTTGCGAACCTTGCGCCTCATCCACTACAGCGCATGGCTGGCGCGACGCTGGGAAGACCCGATCTTTCCGATCAACTTCCCATGGTTCGGGTCGAGCGACTACTGGAAAGGGCAGATACAGATGCTGCAGGACCAGTGTGAGGCGATGGAAGAAGAGCCTCTCTACGCCTAGGCGGCCGACGACGGGTCAACCTGCATCGCCCGCAGGAAGCCCTGCACCACGGCATTCTCCGGCCCGTCGCGCCACACGCAGAACGCTTCGGACCGCGCGACCTCTTCCTCCAGCGGCCGGAACACCGCACCCCGCAGCGCCGTGTGGCGCATGGCGCTCGGCACCAGCGCCACGCCCATGCCCTGCGAGACCAGCGACACCACGGACAGCCAGTGCCGCACCTCATGGCGGACTTCGGGCCGGAAGCCGGCCTGCGCGCAGATGGACAGGATCCGCTCGTGATAGTCGGGCGACACGCTGCGCGAGAACAGCACGAAGGGTTCGTCGCGCAAGCTGGCGGTGGATACGGTGCGCCGTCGCGCCAGCCGGTGATCGACCGGCAGACAGGCCACGAAAGGCTCCGACACCAGCAGAACGTGCCGCAGTTCCGCCGGCATGCGGCTGGTGTGCACGAAGCCGAGGTCCAGCCGGTCATGCAGCAGTTCGACGATCTGCTCGCCCGAGTTCAGTTCGACCATCGTGACCCGCACCGCAGGGTGCTTCGCCTGGAACTTGCGTAGCGCAGGCGGCAGTCCTCGATAGAGCATCGCGCCGACGAAGCCGATGCGCAGCCGCCCGGCCGAGCCCAGGGACACGTCGCGTGCCTGCAGCGCCGCTTCCTCGGCCTGGCGCAGCAGCAGGGTCGCGGATGTCTGCAGCGCCTCGCCGGCCGGGGTGAGGCGCACCTCCTTGCTGTTGCGATCGAAGAGGCGCGCGCCGACGGCGTCTTCCAACTGCCGTATGGCGACGCTCAGCGGCGGCTGTGAAATCGCCAGCCGCCGCGCGGCGCGGCCGAAGTGCAGTTCCTTCGCCAGCACGACGAAGTAGCGCAGGTGTCGCAGTTCCATGCGTTCCATCCGACGCAGTTTTTCACAATAGGCAAATCAGATCAATCAAGACATATCTGATATTGGACAGAAATCGTTGGAGACTCAAAGATGGCGGCCCAAGGAGACAGGCCATGACCACCCGCACCGCCGCATCGACCGGAAACACCACCGCCCATCCCGTGCCCGACCGCCATGGGCAGAACCTCTTCACGACCGACACCGAACTGCACACGCTGCTCGCGCTGTACCTGCCGCCCGAGCTGTTGAAGCACATGCAGCACCACTTCGAGCGCCTCGGCGCGCTGGCAGGTGGCCGGCTCGACGAGCTGGCGCAAGTGGCGGACCACAACCCGCCCACCCTGCAACTGCGCACGCGCACCGGCATCGACGACCAGAAGGTCATCAAGCATCCGGCCTACGTCGAGATGGAGCGCCTCGCGCTCAGCGAGTTCGGCCTGGCCGCGATGTCGCACCGCGAAGAGACGCTGGGCTGGAAGGGCAAGATGCCGCCGCTGGTCAAGTACGTGCTGACCTATCTCTTCGTGCAGGCCGAGTTCGGCCTGTGCTGCCCGGTCTCGATGACCGATTCGCTGGCGCGCACGCTCAAGAAGTTCGGCAGCCCCGAACTGGTCGAGCGCTTTCTGCCGCGCTTCCAGTCGCTGGACTTCGACACGCTCGCGCAGGGCGCGATGTTCATGACCGAGCAGGCCGCCGGCTCCGACATTGCCGCGACCGTCACGCGCGCCTGGCTGGACGACGCCGGCCAATGGCGCCTGAGCGGCGACAAGTGGTTCTGCTCCAACCCCGACGCCGACTTCGCGATGGTGCTCGCGCGCGCCGACGATGCGCCGGCCGGCATGAAGGGCGTGTCGCTGTTCCTGCTGCCGAAGCAGCTCGACGATGGCAGCGCCAACCACTACCGGATCTTGCGTCTCAAGGACAAGATGGGCACGCGCTCGATGGCCAGCGGCGAGATCCGCCTCGAAGGCGCGGTGGCCTACCTGGTCGGCGAGGCGGGCCGTGGGTTCCAGCAGATGGCCGACATGGTCAACAACTCGCGCCTGTCGAACGGCGTGCGCGCCGCCGGCCTGATGCGCCGTGCGGTGGCGGAGGCCGAGTACATCGCGAGCGAACGCCGCGCCTTCGGCAAGCGCCTGGCCGACATGCCGCTGATGCAGCGCCAGTTGCAGAAGCTGCGCCTGCCGGCAGAGCAGGCCCGCACGATGGTGTTCCAGACCGCGCTGGCACTCGCCCGCTCGGACAGCGGCGACAAGACCGCCTACCCCCTGTTGCGCATCCTCACGCCGCTCATCAAGTTCCGCGCCTGCCGCGATGCCCGCAAGGTGACCGGCGACGCCATGGAAGTGCGCGGCGGCTGCGGCTACATCGAGGAATGGGCCGATCCGCGCCTGGTTCGCGATGCGCACCTCGGCTCGATATGGGAAGGCACCAGCAACATCGTCGCGCTGGACGTGCTGCGCGCCGTCAAGCGGGAGAACTCGCTGCCCGCGCTGCAGGACCATTTCTCGATGCTGCTGGATCAGGCCGTGGTGGCGCCTGCATTCGCCGCCGCCCTGCGCGATGCGCTGTTGCGCGCCGCCGCGCTGGCCGAACACGCTTCGCAAGAGGGCGGCGAATTGCTGGCGCGCCAGGCCGCTTCGGCGCTTTATCACACCTGCAGCGCGATCGCGATGGCCTGGGAAGGCTCGCGCACCGGCTCGGCGCAGCGCATCCAGTGGGCACAACTGGTGCTGCTGCATCGCGTCCTGCCGCGCGATCCGCTCGACGCAGGTGGCGTTCCCGAGTCATGGAGCACCGACACCACCGCGTTGCGCGCCAAGGTAGCCGCAATGGCCTGAGACCCCACGTATTCATCACAAGAAACACTTCAAGGAGACAAACATGAAACTGCTCAAGACCTTCGTTCTCGCCGCCTGCATCGCCGCACTGCCTGTCGTGTCGACGTCCCAGGCGCAGACCTTTCCGACCAAACCGGTGACGCTGGTCATCCCGTTCCCGCCGGGTGGCCCTACCGACGCCATGGCGCGCACGCTCGCGGCCGAGATCAAGGACCACCTGGGCCAGCCCGTGATCGTGGAGAACCGCGCCGGCGCGGGCGGCAACATCGGCGCCGACTACGTGGCACGTGCCGAGGCCGACGGCCACACCCTGCTGTTCGGCACCTCCGGCCCGCTGGCGATCAACTCCAGTCTCTATCGCAAGATCAACTACGACCCGGTGAAGAGCTTCGCGCCGGTGATCCAGGTCGGCCACCTGCCCAACATCCTGGTCGTGAATCCCTCCGTGCCTGCCAAGGATGTGCGCGAGCTCATCGCCTATGCCAAGGCCCATCCGGGCAAGCTGAGCTACGCGTCGTCGGGCAACGGTGCCTCATCGCACCTGGCGGGCGTGCTCTTCAACGGCATCGCCGGCACCGATCTGCAGCACATTCCGTACAAGGGCACCGGCCCGGCGCTCAACGACCTGCTGGGCGGCCAGGTGTCGATGAGCTTCACCGACGTGCTGACCGCGCTGCCCTACGTCAAGGCCGGGAAGCTGCGCGCACTCGGCATCGCCACTGCGCAGCGCTCGCAGGCCCTGCCCGACCTGCCGACGCTCGCCGAGCAAGGCGTCACGGGCTATGACGTCAGCGTGTTCTTCGGCATCGTGGCGCCGGCTGGTACGCCGCCGGCCACGATCGCGAAGCTCAACAAGGCCTTCGCGGACGCGCTCGCCACGCCGAAGGTCAAGCAGTTGTTCGCCTCACAGGGGCTGGAGCCGGCGCCTTCGAACACGCCGGAGCAACTGGGCAAGTACATCGGGGCGCAGGTGACGAAGTGGTCCTCCGTCGTCAAGCAGTCAGGCGCGCAACTGGACTGAACGCACAACGACATCAAGGAGATACGTCATGAAGTTCCCGCTCACCCGAAGAAGGCTTCTGTCCGCAGCCACCGCCACCCTGGCCCTGGGGGCCGGCGCAGCGATGGCCGCGCCCTTCCCCGAACGCCCGATCACGCTCATCGTTCCCTATGCGGCCGGAGGCCCGACCGACCAGCACCTGCGCACGCTCGCCGACGAAGCCGGCAAGGTGCTCGGCCAGGCCATCGTGCTCGACAACCGCCCCGGCGCCAACGGCATCAACGGCGCTGCAGCGATGCCGCGCGCCACGGCCGACGGGTACACGCTGGCCGTGCTGCCCGCATCGGTGTACCGCGAGCCCTACGTCAACAAGGTGGCCTTCGACCCGGCCACCAGCTTCTCGTACATCGTGATGCTGTCCGACTACACCTTCGGCCTGACCGTGAAGGCCGATGCGCCCTGGAAGACCTGGAAGGACTTCGCCGCCGATGCCGCGAAGCGTCCGGGCCGGATCAACATCGGCGCGACCGGCGCCGTCGGCACCCCGCGCATCGTGATGGACGAGGTCGGCGCCATGGCCAACCTGCAATTCAACATGGTCCCGTACAAGGGCGACGCCGACGTGGCCAATGCCATCCTCGGCGGCCACATCGATGCGGCCCCGCTCTCGGGCGTGGCCGTGCCGCACATCGAGGCGGGCAAGATGCGCTACCTCGCGATGCTCACGCCGAAGCGCGTGAAGCGCTACCCCGACCTGCCGACGCTCAAGGAACAGGGCATCGACGCGTTCATCGATTCGCCCTACGGCATCGCCGGACCGGCAGGCATGGACCCGGCACGCGTGAAGGTCGTGCACGACGCCTTCAGGAAGGCGCTGGAATCCCCGGCAAGCCAGCGTGTGATGGACCAGCTGAACCAGCCGATGAACTACATGGGCTCCGACGACTACCGCAAGTACGCGCTGGCGAGCCTGGCCCGCGAGAAGGACCGTGTCGACCGCCTGCGCAAGGCCGGGCTGCTGGACTGATGGCCGTGACCTTCGACAACGAAGCCCCCGGCATGCTTTTCGGCCTGCCCATGCCGATGGCGAAAGCTTTCGGACTGCGCGGCGAGGAGATCGGCGATGACCGGGCGCGCGTGCGCATGCCGCCCGACCCGGCACACACCAACAGCCGCGGCGACGTGCACGGCGGCGCCCTCGCCGTGCTGATGGATTGCACGCTGGCAAGCGCCACCCGCGCGCATGCGCCGACGCGCTACGGTGTCGTGACGATCGACCTGTCGCTTCATTTCGTCGCGCCCTGCGCCAGCGACGTCATCGCCACGGCCACCTGCGAACGACGTGGCCGCTCTCTGTGCTTCGCGCGCGGCGAGGCGCGCAATGCGCAAGGCGATCTGTTGGCGCTCGCCACCGGCACCTTCAAGCTCGTAGAAAGATCATCATGACCCCGACTGCCAAGACCGGCGCACTCGCCGGCATCCGCGTCCTCGACATCTCGCGCATCCTCGGCGGCCCGTACTGCGGCCAGATCCTCGGCGACCACGGCGCCGACGTGCTCAAGGTCGAGCCGCCCCAAGGCGACGACACGCGCACCTGGGGGCCGCCCTTCAAGGAAGGCGTGGCGTCGTACTACCACGGGCTCAATCGCAACAAGCGCACCATGGCGCTCGACCTCGGCAGCGCCGAGGGGCGCGACGCGCTGCTGGCGCTGGTGGCCGAGGCCGACGTGCTGGTCGAGAACTTCAAGACCGGCACCATGGAACGCTGGGGCATCGGCTACGACGAGCTGTCGAAGCGTTTTCCCCGGCTGATCTGGTGCCGCGTGTCGGGCTTCGGCGCCGACGGCCCGCTCGGCGCGCTGCCGGGCTACGACGCCGCGGTGCAGGCGATGACCGGCATCATGAGCATCAACGGCGAGGCCGACGGCGGCCCGCTGCGCGTCGGGCTGCCGGTGGTCGACATGGTCACCGGCCTCAACGCGACGATCGGCGTGCTGCTTGCACTGCAGGAACGCACGCGCAGCGGCCGGGGCCAGTTCATCGAGGCGGCGCTGTACGACAGCGGCCTCTCGCTGCTGCATCCGCATGCCGCGAACTGGTTCATGGATGGCGCGGTGCCCCGGCGCACCGGCAATGCGCATCCCAACATCTACCCGTACGACGCACTCGCGACCCGCACGGACCCGATCTTCGTCGCGGTCGGCAACGACCGGCAGTTCGCAAGCTTCTGCGCCTGCATAGGACAACCCGCGCTCGCGGACGATCCGCTCTACCGCACCGCGGGCGCGCGCTCGATTCACCGCGAGGGCCTCAAGCAGCGGCTCGAAGCCGCGCTGGCGGACTTCGATGGGCGCGCGATGGTCGAGACCTTGATGGCCGCCGGCGTGCCTGCGGCGCCGGTGCTGTCGGTGGACGCCGCGCTGGAACACCCGCACACGGCCCATCGTGGCATGGTGGTGGAACTGGAAGGCGGCTACCGCGGCGTTGCGTCACCCATCAAGCTGAGCCGTACGCCGGCAACGTACCGGCATGCGCCATTGACGACGGGTGAGAGCTTCATCGAGTCGGACGCCGCCGCCTGATCTCGACCCGCCGCGGAACCGGCCAAGCCGGGCCGTCAGCGGCGCGCCCCCTGGGAGGGGGGGGCGGCCGCACGAAGGGGGCAGCCGGGGGTGTGCTCAGACCAGCAAGGCGTTCACGCGCCGCACGTACGCAGCCGGATCCGAAGGGAGCCCGCCCTCGGCCAGCAAAGCCTGATCAAACAGGATGTTCGCCAGATCCTCGAAGTGCGCCGAGCCTTCCAGCTTCTTCACCAGCGGATGCTCGGCATTCACCTCCAGCACGGGCTTCACTTCCGGTGCCGGCTGCCCGGCCTGCTTGAGCATGCGCGCGAGCTGCGTGCTCATGCCGCCGTCCTGCACCACGAGGCAGGCCGGTGAATCCACGAGGCGCGTGGTGACGCGCACGTCCTCGGCCTTGTCCTTGAGGACTTCCTTGAGCCGCTCCAGCAGCGGCTTGAACGACTCCGCAGCCTCTTCAGCCGCCTTCTTCTCGGCCTCGTCCTGCAGCTTGCCGAGATCGACCGCGCCCTTGGCCACGCTCTGCAGAGACGTGCCGTCGAACTCGGTCAGGTAGTTGAGCGCCCATTCGTCGACGCGGTCGGTCATCAGCAGGACCTCGATACCCTTCTTCTTGAAGATCTCGAGCTGCGGGCTGTTCTTGGCCGCGGCCAGCGTATCGGCCGTGATGTAGTAGATCGCGTCCTGGCCTTCCTTCATGCGCGACTTGTAGTCGGCGAAGCTCACGCTCACCGTGTCGGTCGTGCTCGACGCGAAGCGCAGCAGCTTAGCGATGCGCTCGCGGTTGCCGAAGTCCTCGCCCAGGCCTTCCTTGAGCACGGCGCCGAACTCGGCGTAGAACTTGGCGTACTTGCCGGATTCGTCGGTGTAGCCGGCAGCCGCTTCGGCGGCAGGCGTGCTGTCGGCGGCCTTCTTGTCGACGACGTCCGTCACGCCTTCGGTCGGCTCGGGCGTGGGCACGGATTCGCCGGAACCGACGTCGATCTTTCCCTCGCTGCTTTCGCTGCCGGTCTTCTGCTTCTTCGCGAGGTCTTCCAGCATGCCCAGCACGCGCTTGGTGCTGCCTTCGCGGATGGCCTTCACGTCGCGGCTCTCCTGCAGCAACTCGCGGCTCACGTTGAGCGGCAGGTCCGCGGAGTCGATCACGCCCTTCACGAAGCGCAGGTAGCTCGGCAGCAGCGCCTCGGCGTCGTCCATGATGAAGACGCGCTTGACGTAGAGCTTCACGCCCGCGCTCTTGTCGCGGTTCCACAGGTCCATCGGCGCCTTGGCCGGAATGTAGAGAAGCTGCGTGTACTCGGTGTTGCCTTCGACGCGGTTGTGGCTCCAGGCGAGCGGCGCCTCGTAGTCGTGGCTGATGTTCTTGTAGAAGTCGACGTACTGCTCTTCGGTGATGTCCTTCTTGGCGCGGCTCCAGAGTGCGTTGGCCTGGTTGACCGGCTCCCACTCGCCGGTCTTGACCATCGCGCCGCCCTTGTTGTCCTCGCCTTCCTTCCACTCTTCCTTGTCCATGAGGATGGGCAGGGAGATGTGGTCGGAGTACTTGCCGATGATGGACTTGAGCTTCCAGGCGTTGAGGTATTCGTCGGCATCGTCACGCAGGTGCAGGATGACGCTGGTGCCGCGCTGCGGACGCGTGATGGTGTCGACCTCGAAATCGCCGGCGCCGCTGCTGGTCCAGCGCACGCCTTCTTCGGCCGGCACGCCCGCGCGACGCGACTCGACCGTGATCTTGTCGGCCACGATGAAGCCCGAGTAGAAGCCCACGCCGAACTGCCCGATGAGCTGCGCGTCGGCCTTCTGGTCGCCCGAGAGCTTGCTCATGAACTCCTTGGTGCCGCTCTTGGCGATGGTGCCGAGGTTGTCGATGGCTTCCTGCTGGCTCAGGCCGATGCCGCTGTCGGTGATGGTGAGGGTCTTCGCGTCCTTGTCGAAGGACACGCGCACGTCCAGGTTGGGCTGGTCTTCGTACAGCGCGGGCTGGTCGATGGCCTCGAAGCGCAGCTTGTCGCAGGCATCCGACGCATTCGAGATCAACTCTCTCAGGAAGATTTCCTTGTTGGAGTAGAGCGAGTGCGTGACGAGGTAGAGCAGTTGCGCGACTTCGGCCTGGAAGGGGAGTTTGGTCTTGGGAATAGTCATGGCACGGAGAGCAAATCGAAGAGAAAACGCCGCTTTCGGCAAACGAAGAACTTTACAAGACACGCACCGGCGAGGCCATCGTGACGAATTCTCGCCAAGGCAGTGCGCCCGTCGCCGGGAGAAGACGGTTGCAAAGTCTTACGCGTAATTATTTGGCTGAAAGTACCCGGAGCTATCTAGGTTCTGACTCGATCTCGCGGGTCCAGCGATCGATCAGGCGCTTGCGCTCGGCCGCCTTGCCGTACTTCTCGAAGTCGTACTTGATAAGCCGGACATCCGCCATCGAGGGAATGCGCGGGTCAGGCTTGAAGGTCTTGTTGGCCGGCGACTGCAGGCTGCCTGCCTTGGCGCCGATCGCCTGCCCCGCCGGGCTCATCAACCAGTCGTAGTAGCGGATGGCATTGGCCTTGTTGCGAGCGCCCTTCACTAGCGCGATGCCGCCGATCTCGTAGCCCGTGCCTTCGCAGGGCGCCACCGCCTTCACCGGGTACTTGTCGAAGCGCCACTTGTCGAAGCCGAAGATGAAGCTCACGCCGATCGCGACTTCGCCCTTCGCCACATTGGGCGCCTGCGCCTGGCCGCTGCGCGTGTAGGCGATGGTGTTGCGGTGGAGCTTCCTGAGATAGTCGAAAGCCTGTTCCTCGCCCATCAACTGCACCAGGCCGGCGACGATGGTGTAGCCGGTGCCGCTCGTGCCGGGGTGTGACATCTCGACCTCGCCCTTGTATTCGGGCTTGACCAGGTCAGCCCAGCAGTGCGGCTCGGGCAGCTTCTTTTTCTTGAGCACGTCGGTGTTGAAGCCGAAGCCCATGGCGCTCGTGTAGAAGCCGCCGACCATGTTCCCCGACATCGCGTACTGCCGCACGGACCAGTCGTACAAGTCGTTGATGTAGGCCGGCCGGTAGGGGTCGAGCAAACCCTGCTCCGCCGCCTGCAGGAAGGGATCGCCGGTGCCGCCCCACCAGATGTCGGTCTTTGGATTGGCCGCTTCAGCGCGCAACTGGGCCCCGATCTCGCCGGTGCCCTTGTGCGCCTGCAGCACGCGGATGCCGGTGGCCCGCGTGAACTCCGCCGCCGCCGCTTCGCACCATCCCGCATCCGTGCTGCACAGCGCGTTGACGGTGCCCTGCGCTGCGGCATTGGTTGCCACGAGGGAGCCGAACAGCGCAACGGCGACGGCAGTGGATTTGGAGGCAGCAAGGCGCATGGGCTATCCCGGGTCTCACGAAGAAAACCCGAGGATAGCGCCTGCCTGCGCGCGAAAGCGCAGGCCAACGGGGACGCGAACGTTCAGTGCGGCGTACCCGAGGTGATGCCGGCCATGCCGGTCGACTGGCCGATGGACTCGGTGTTCATGGGGTGCGATGCCTCGATGGCGCCCCTCCTCACCTCTTCGCGGGTGAGCTGCGAACTGACCATCGGTGCGGCCGTCGACTGGCCGATGGATTCGGTGCCGGTCGGCCGCGCTGCCGCCATGGCGCCTGCGCTCACTTCGTCACTGGACACCGCGCCGTTCGTCTGCATCGGGCGATAGTCCGACCCGTCGGACTGCGCGCTGGCGGTGATCGAAGCGAATGCGGCAAGCGTCGCGAAGGTTCCGGCGGCGAGGACTTTGAGTGAAGCATGCATCAGGGTCTCCTGGAGTGGGCTGGCTTGACTCTAGGTGGCCTGAATGAGGCGGGAATGAGCAAAGACTTAGCTCAGGATGAGCGCGGCAGGAACACGCGCGCGAGCAGGCCGGGGCCGTCCTTGCGGTTGGACAGCTCGATGCGCAGGCCATGCCGCAGCGCGGCCGTCTGCGCAATGGCGAGCCCGAGCCCGCTGCCGCCCGGCGGTGCGCCTGCAACGCGGAAGAACCGGTCGAACACGCGCCCGAGGTGCTCTGCCGGAATCCCCGGACCGTTGTCCGTCACGTCGACCACTGCATGTCCATCGATCTCGTGGAGCCGCACATCGACCACTCCGCCTTGCGGCGCGTAGCGCACTGCGTTGTCGATGAGGTTGTCGAACACGCTGCGCAGCTCGGCGACGGGCGCGGTCACGAGCGGCGTGATGCGGCCCTCGAAGCCGACGTCCACGTGGCGCTGGTCGGCGAGCACCAGTAGCTGGCTCACGCTGTCGCGCAGCAGGGCCGCGATGTCGACCGGCCCGCGCGCGCTGGCCGCGGGCGCGTCCTGCCGCGACAGGCGCAGCAATTGCTCGATCAGATGCTGGGCGCGCTTCACCCCGCCTTCGAGCTGCGCGAAGCGTTCGGTCGCATCGCCCGGGGGCACATGGGCGCGCAGGTTCTCGATCTGCAGGCCGATCGCGGTCATCGGCGTGCGCAGCTCGTGCGCGGCGTCCTGCATGAAGCGGCGCTGGGCCGACAGGGTGTTGCGCAGGCGGGCGAGCAGGCTGTTGAAGGCCGTGACGAGCGGCGCGATTTCCTCCGGCACCCTGGTCACGGGCAACTCGGCCGGATTGCCCTCCTCCTGCGCAGCGACGTCGCGCGCCACGGCGCGAAGCGAGCGCGATGCGGCCGACACGATGAGCAGGAGGATCAGCAGCGTGATCGGCAGCAGCACGAGGATCGGCAGGCTTTCCAGCAAGGCGCGGCGCACGATGCGGGTGCGGCGGAAGCTGTCGTTCTGCAGCACTTGCACCTTTGGCATGTCGGCGGCCGGGCTTTCCTCGGCGGTGTAGACGCGCCACGCGTCGCGGCCCTGGGTGCCCAAGCGAACGTCGCTGAAGCCGGACTCGGCCTGCAGCGGCATGTCGAGCGCGGGCCATGAACTGGCAAGGAGGGTGCGACCGTCGGCGGCGAAGATCTGCACGACGAAGGTTCCGCGCCGGAACACGTCCTCGTCGCTGGCGGGCTGCAGGGTGGGCAAGCGATGGTGCGTCGCATGCGACTCGGCCACCAGCCGCATCTGGTCGTCCATGAAGTTGTTGACCAGCCGGCCATAGGCCACGTAGGAGAGCCAGGCGGTGGTCGCGATGGCCACCAGATGCAGCGCGACCAGCCACCAGAGCAGGCGCGCGCGCAGCGACCGGGGTCGAAAGCCCGGGACGGTCACGCCGGCACGACCCGCCACCCGAGCCCACGCACGTTGCGTATGGCCTCGGCGCCGAGCTTGCGCCGCATGCCGTGGATCAGCACGTCGATGGCGTTGCTGGTGACTTCCTCGCCCCAGCCGTAGATTCGGTCTTCGAGTTGCTCGCGCGAGAGGATGGCACCGGGTCGTTCGAGCAGTGCATGCAACAAGGCGAATTCGCGAGCGGTGAGCACTTCGCGGACGCCGTTGACAATGACGTCGCGAGTGGTCAGGTCCAGTTGCAGCGCAGCAGTGCCGATGACGGAGTGCGCGGCACCGTCCCGCCGCCGCACGACGGCACGCATGCGCGCCAGCAGTTCGCGCAGTTCGAAGGGCTTGAGCAGGTAGTCGTCGGCGCCGAGGTCCAGGGTGTGGATTCGGTCGTCGAGTCCGTCACGGGCGGTGAGCACCAGCACTGGCGTGGCGTCACCGCGTTTGCGGGCGCGTCGCAGAACCTCGGTGCCGTCTTCCTTGGGCAGGCCCAGGTCAAGCAGGACGCAGGTGTAGCCACCATCAGCAAGGGCGCTATGGGCCAACGCGCCGTCGCGCACCCAGTCGACCGACCAGCCTGCGTTGTCGAGCGCATGCATGAGGCTGCGGCCGATCATCTCGTCGTCTTCCACCAGCAATGCGCGCACGGGGGCTCCTTGTGTGACACACAGTTTGGGGGAGGCTACGCTGGAAATCTTAGTTGTGCATGAGGGTCGCGTTTTTCCCTTGGGGCGGGCGCCCGGTAGGCGGTGCGGGCCGGCCGACCCCGCTGCGCCGGCCCTTCGGGCTTCCTTGCGGTGCTCGCTTCAGGGGGGTTACGCGAGCAGCGCAGGGCAGCCGCGAAGCGGCCGGTGACGTCGGCCGGCACAGGGCACACCGCCCGACAACGACGCCCGGCCCCGCGCAAGCCAACTAGAACCGCTCGTGCGCCCCCAGATAACGCCACTGCCCCACAGGCAAATTCCCCAACACCACATTCCCGACCCGAATGCGCTTCAGCCCCACGACCTTGAGCCCCACCAGCTCGCACATCCGCCGGATCTGCCGCTTCTTGCCCTCGGTCAGCACAAAGCGCAACTGCTCCGGGTTCTGCCACTCGACCCGCGCCGGCTTGAGCGCCTGACCATCCAGGCTCAACCCGTGCCGCAGCTTGGCAAGCTCTTCGCGGGGAAAGGCGGCTTGCGAGTTCTGCGCAACAGGCCCATACGACACGCGCACCAGGTATTCCTTCTCGATGTTCGAGTCTTCGCCGATCAACTGGCGCGCAACCCGCCCATCCTGCGTGAAGACCAGCAGCCCCACCGAATCGATGTCCAGCCGGCCGGCCGGCGCCAGACCGCGCAGCTGCGGCGGCGAAAAGCGATTGCGGCTCGGGTCTTCTCGCCAATGCGTGCGCGGATTGATCAGCACCACCGCCGGCTCATGCCCGTCCTCGGCCTGCCCGCTCACATAGCCCATCGGCTTGTGCAACAGGATCGTCACCTGTTGCTGCTGCTGGTTCTGCGCCTTCTTGTCGACCTCGATGCGATCGGCCGGCGTCACCTTCACACCCATCTCGGCCACCTGGCCGTTGACCTTGACCCAGCCCTGCGCGATCCAGTCGTCCGCTTCGCGACGCGAGCACAGGCCCAGTTCGGCCATGCGTTTGTTGAGACGGGAGGTGGCGGGCGTATCGGGCATGGGATCGCAGACGGGTTCGGGTGGCGAACGATTCTCCGCGATTCACGGAGGCGGCAGTGTTCCAATCGTCCCGCGACGTCCATGCATCCACCATGAAACTGCTTGCTCTCACCGCGCTCGCCATGCTCGCCTTTGCCGGCAACTCGCTCCTGTGTCGGCTGGCCCTGCTGCACACCGGCATCGATGCGGCGACCTTCACTTCCGTGCGGCTGGCCTCGGGTGCCCTCGTGCTCTGGCTCATTGCGGTGCAGCGCAGCGGGCAGGGCATCAAGATCCTCGGAGGCGGCTGGCCCTCTGCCGCGGCCTTGTTCGTCTATGCGGAGACCTTCTCCTTCGCCTACATCAGCCTGCCGGCCGGCACCGGCGCGCTGCTGCTCTTCGCGGCAGTGCAGATCAGCATGATCGGCTGGGGCCTCTACCGGGGCGAACGGCTGTCGCGCTGGCAGGTCGCCGGCTTCACGCTGGCGGTCGGCGGACTGGTCTTCCTGCTGTTGCCCGGCCTGTCGGCGCCGCCACTGCACGGCGCCCTGCTGATGGCTGCGTCCGGCGTGGCGTGGGCCGTCTACTCATTGCGCGCCAAGGGCGCCGGCGACCCCACCCGCGCCACGGCCGGCAACTTCGTGCGTGCCGCGCCGCTGGCGCTGGCCGTCAGCGCGGCCATGCTGCCGTCCATGCAATGGGATCTCGCCGGCATCGCCTACGGACTGGCTTCGGGCATCCTGAGTTCCGGCATCGGCTACGTGATCTGGTACGCCGCGCTGCGCGAACTGAAGGTGACCAGCGCGGCGACCGTTCAGCTCAGCGTGCCGGTGATCGCGGCCTTCGGCGGCGTGCTGGTTCTCGACGAATCCGTCAGCCTGCGGTTGGTGGTTGCATCGGTCGCGGTGCTCGGCGGGGTAGCCGTCGTGCTGCTCGCGCGCGGACGGCCGTCGCGCCGGGACACACTCACGGCACCAGCCGATACCCCACCGCCGTCTCGGTGAGCAGGTGCCGGGGCTGCGCGGGATCGGCTTCGAGCTTCTGGCGCAGGTGGCCCATGTAGATGCGTAGGTAGTGGCTTTGCTCGCCATGCGAAGGGCCCCACACCTCGCGCAGCAACTGGCGCTGCGTGATGACCCGCCCGGCATTGGCGATCAGCACCGACAGCAGCCGGTACTCGGTCGGCGTGAGATGCACCTCGGCGCCCGCGCGGCGCACCAGCCGTGCCGTGCGGTCGACCTCGACCTCGCCGAAGCGGAACACCGGCTCGGGCTCTTCGCCGCCGCCGGCCGTGCGCGGACGGCGCAGGTTGGCGCGCACCCGGGCCAGCAACTCGCCAGTGCCGAAGGGCTTGGTGAGGTAGTCATCCGCGCCGGCATCCAGGGCCGCGATCTTGTCGGCCTCGTCGGTGCGGGCCGAGAGCACGATGATCGGCACCGCCGACCAGCCGCGCACGTCGCGAATCAGCGAAACGCCGTCCCCATCCGGCAGCCCCAGATCGAGCACCAGCAAATCGGGTTGCCGCGTGCCGGCCGCCGCGAGGCCGTCGCGCAACGTGCCGGCCTCGTGCACCTGCCAGCCTTCTGACTCCAGCGCGCCACGCACGAAGCGGCGGATCTGCGGCTCGTCCTCGATGACGATGGCGGTGGGGCTGGGCATGGCTTGGTTTGGCTCTCAGATGGAAATGTCGCTCGACTCTGCCGGCTCGGGTGGCGCACGGCGCGGCAGCGTGACGGTGAATTCTGCCCCCCCGCCTGCCGCGTTGGCAGCCGTGATCGCGCCGCCGTGCGCGCTGACCACCGCCTTGCAGATCGCCAGCCCCAGACCGACGCCGGGCGTGGCCGACTCTGCCTGCCCACGCGTGAACTTGTCGAACAGCGTCTGCTCGCGACCACGGAGCGATGGCGGCAGGCCCGGACCGTGGTCGCGCACGCTCAGCACCAGCGCGCGGTCGGTGACATGCGCGCCGACGGCGATGGGCGGCGCGCCGTACTTGCCGGCGTTTTCCAGCAGGTTGACCAGCACGCGCTCAATCAGCACCGCATCGAACTCGACCAGCGGCAATTCCGCGGGCAACGCGGTCTGTACCGCCATGTCGCCCAGCGCCGGCCGCGCGGCGCGAATGGCAGAGCCCACCACTTCCTCGACCGACTGCCAGTCACGCCGCAGGTTGACGGCTCCGCCAGCGATGCCGCTTTCCAGCCGCGCCATGTCCAGCAGGTTGCTCACCAGCGCGTGAAGCTGGTGCGCCTGCGCGACGATGGCGCGCGCCGCGGCACGCTGGTCGTCGGTGCCATCGGGCAAGGTCTGCAGCGATTCGGCCAACGCGATCAGCGCAGTCAACGGCGTGCGGACGTCGTGCGAGATGGCCCCGAGCAGCGCGTTGCGCAACCGCTCCGATTCCATCTCGACCACGGCCTGCTGCGCGACCTCGACGTAGTGCACGCGCTCCAGCGCGATCGCGATCTGCCGGGCCAGTGTGTCGAGCTGCTGCGCCTGCTCCGGGATCAAGAGCCAGCGCGGCTGGGCGGGTTCGAGCGCGAGCACGCCGCGCACGCGCATCGGGGCCTTCAGGGGTGTGTAGTGCCAGGGTTGCGCCGCGAGCGTGGCCGTCGCGAGGCCGGCCGGCTGGCCCTGCCGGAAGGTCCAGTCGGCCACGCTGGCGTCGAAGCCCGGCGGGGGCTCTGCCGGCATCACGAGGCGGTCATTGGCATCGGTCACCAGCACCTGCGCACGGCCGCCGAAATGCCCCTGGACCGCAGCAGCACCGAGTGCGGCGACCTGGGCGCTTTCGAGCGCGGCGGACAACTCGCGCGTCAGTTCGAACAGCGACTGCGCCCTGCGTTCCCGGCTCGACGACACCCCCGCCGCGAAACGCAGCCCCGCCGTCAACTGGCCGACCAGCAGGCCGACGCCGAGCATCACGCCGAAGGTCACGAGGTACTGCACGTCGCTGACCGCGAACGACAACCGCGGCGAGACGAAAAAGTAATCGAAGGCCGCCACGTTGAGCATCGCGGCGAAGGCGGCCGGACCGCGTCCGAAGCGCATCGCCACGCCCACCACCCCGAGCAGGAACAGCATGACGATATTGGCCAGTTCCAGCACGCCGACCAGCGGCGTCGCCAGCAGCGTGATCGCGACGCTGGTGGCCGCCGCCCAGGCATAGCCGGGCCAGCGCGCACGCGGGCGGTCGGCGTCTTCGACCGCCGGATCTCCCCGCCGCCCGCCCGGACGAGCGTGCGCGAGGCGGCGCGAACTGTCGGCACGGGCGACCTCGACGATGTCCACGCCTGGCGCATGGCCTGCGAGTTCGCGCGCCAGCGGGGGCGAAGGCCACCAGCACGCCCAACCCTGCGCCGGCTCGGCACGGCCCACGACCAGCGTCGCGCAATTGAGGCGCTGCGCCTGGGCCGCGAGTTCCTCCGCGATGTCGGTCCCCGTGAGCACCGCCGTCTCGGCGCCGAGTTCCTCGGCCAACTGGAGCACGGCGAGGATGCGGTCGCGCTGCGCCGCATCGAGGCGCTGCAGCCGCGGCGTCTCGACATAGGCCGCGTGCCAGCGCACGTTGAGCTGTCCCGCAAGCCGGGCCGCCGTGCGCACGGTCTGCCCCGCGCCTTCGTGCGGGCCGACGCAGGCCAGGATCGCGCCCGAGGTGTTCCATGCCGGCGGGCCGCCATCGCCCTGCGGCCCCGACTGCTCCACGCGCCAGCCGCGCACGTCGTCTTCCACGTGCTCGGCCGTGCGGCGCAGCGCGATCTCGCGCAACGCGATGAGGTTGCCCTTGCGGAAGAAGTTCTGCGCCGCGCGCTCGGCCTGCTGCGGCAGGTAGACCTTGCCGGCCGACAGCCGGGCCGTGAGTTCGTCGGGCGTGACGTCGACCAGCACCACCTCGTCGGCTTCGTCGAGCACGGTGTCGGGCACGGTCTCGTGCACGCGGACGCCGGTGATCGCGCCGACCGTTCCGTTCAGGCTTTCCAGATGCTGGACGTTGAGCGCCGACCAGACCTCGATGCCCGCCGCGAGCAGTTCCTGCACGTCCTGCCAGCGCTTGGCGTGGCGTGAGCCAGGCGCGTTCGAATGCGCCAGTTCGTCGACGAGCAGCACGGCCGGCTTGCGTGCGAGCGCGGCATCGAGATCGAATTCGGCGAGCTGGCGGCCGCGGTAGGCCACCTCGCGCAAGGGCAGCGCGTCGAGGCCTGTGAGCAATGCCGCGGTCTCGCTGCGGCCGTGCGTCTCGACCACGCCGATCAGCACGTCGCGCCCCGCGGCATGTTCGCGCTGCGCGGCGCTCAGCATCGCCCAGGTCTTGCCGACACCTGCGCTGGCACCGAAGTAGATGCGCAGCTTGCCGCGCTGCGCGCGATGCTCCTCCGCGCGCAGCTCGGCCAGAAGCGCGTCGGGGTCGGGTCGGGCGTCGTCGTTCATTGGCGGCGCCGCAGGTTATCTCATCGATCGCCGATCAAGGAGAAGGTTGCGCATCGAGCGCAAGGGCTCATCACGGTCTTGATGCCCATGCGGCGCAGGGCGGCAATCCACACGATGTCCATCTGTCACTCCTGCATGCGAGACAAGGCATCCAGTTTCGGCAGCCGTGCGTAAAAAGGGGGAAGAGAGTCGGGCAGAGGCTGTAAAGAAAGCGTAAATGCCAGCCCGTTGCCCGCCCGGCGCCCTCTGGAAGGTGTGCGTATTCCACACATGCCCGCGCTTTTGCAATGACGGCCCCGGCGCCGTGAATTCGTTGCTATCCGGCCGGCCGCGCGATGCGTACAACCCTTGCATCCGAAGTGACGAAAGGGATCACCGCCATGGACACCGAAGCAATCGCACTGGTCGTCGACGAACCGATCGCCGGCCACTTCTACTGGGTGCTGCAGAAGCAGGACGGCTGCGACTGCCGCCCGATCGACGCCGCCGCCGGGCCGATGCCGACCTACGGCGCGGCCATGATGGCCGGCATCGCGGCGCTGCAGCGTCGCGCCGACGACCGCGGCGCGAATGCCGGCAGCACCCCCATCGTCACGGCATACGTCGACCCCGCCGAGGACCTGGGTCCGCCCACCATCCACTGAGCGCCGCTCTCGCGGGACTCGCCGTTCGATACGGCGGCCATCTCGAATTGCGAGCACCCGCGCTGTCTCGGTCGGGCACACTGCCGGCGCATAGCGCCGCACCTCGGCGGCGCCTCGACACAACGAGACATCCCATGATCCGAAAGCTCATCACCTCCGTCGCCCTGGGGCTGGCATTTGCCGCCGCCGCACAGGCCCAGCCCTACCCGACCAAGCCGATCCGCATGGTCGTGCCCTTCCCGCCCGGAGGCGGGACCGACATCCTCTCGCGCCTGGTCGCGAACAAGCTCACCGAAACCAGCAAGTGGACCGTGGTGCCCGACAACCGCGCCGGCGCGGGCGGCACCATCGGCATCGCCGAGGCCGTGCGCTCCGCTCCCACCGGCTACGACATGGTGATGGGCCAGAAGGACAACATGGTCGTCGCGCCCTGGCTCTACAAGAACCTCAGCTACGACCCCACCAAGGACCTGACCGCCGTGGCGCACGTGGCCTATACGCCGGTGGTGATCGTCACCCGCACCGAATCGAAGTTCAAGACGCTCGCCGACGTCGTCAACGCCGCGCGCGCGGCGCCCGATTCGATCACCTACGGCTCGCCCGGCAACGGCACGACCATCCACCTGGCCGGCGAGATCTTCAAGACCGCTGCCAACATCAAGATGCGACATGTGCCCTACAAGGGCTCCAACGCCGCGATGATGGACGTGCTGGCCGGCAACGTGGACCTGATGGTGTCCTCGCTGCCCTCGGCCATGGGCCAGATCAAGTCGGGCAAGCTGCGCCCGCTGGCCGTGACCTCGCTGCGCCGCAGCAGCTCGCTGCCCGATGTTCCCAGCGTGGCCGAGCTGGGCTACAAGGACTTCGACGTCAGCACCTGGTATGGCCTCTTCATGCCCGCGGGCACGCCCAAGGAGATCGTCATGACGGTGAACGCCGAGGTCAACAAGCTGCTCGCGACGCCCGAGATGAAGGCCGCGATCATCGCGCAGGGCGCGGAGCCGCAGAGCATGACGCCGGAGCAGTTCGGCACGCTGCTGAAGACCGACTACCAGAAGTGGCGCGGCATCGTGCACGACTCGGGTGCAACGATCGAGTAGACGTCGCAGAATCGCGGTCTCGAACCATCAAGCCGGGCACCGGCGAGGAGATCGCTCTTGACGAACAGATCCAGCATCCGGCCCCTGGTCGGCACATGTGTCCTTGCCGCGATCCTCTCGGGTTGCGCCCAGCCGGCTTCTCAGTCCACCGTTTCAGCGCACGTTGCTGCAGCCACGCAGGCCGCGGGCACGGACCTCCAGCCCTTGCTGGTGCTCTGCAAGCCGGCACCCGCCACCAGGCCGCCCCAAGCCGAGGCGGACCGGGGCATCGCGGCCCTCATCAACAAGCCGCCGCCCCCGCCCGGCAAGGCCTTCGACAATCTCTACTACGTCGGCGCCGATTGGGTCAGCGCCTGGGCCATCAAGACTTCGGACGGCATCATCCTTATCGACGCCCTCAACAACGAGGCCGAGGCCACGGCGCTGATCGATGGCGGCATGCGCAAGCTCGGGCTCGACCCGGCGCAGATCAAGTACGTGATCGTCACGCACGGGCACGGCGACCACTATGGCGGCGCCAGATACCTCGTGCAGAAGTACCGGCCACGCATCGTGATGAGCGAAGTCGACTGGAAGATGACCGAAACCCAGCTTGAGTTCACGACCCCGCTCTGGGGCGCCCCGCCTCAGCGCGACCTGGCCGTCAAGGACGGCGATCGCATCACGCTGGGCGACACCACCGTCACGGTCTACCTCACGCCGGGCCACACGATGGGAACGATCACGCCGGTGTTCGACGTGAAATCGGGCGGCCGGAGCTACCGCACCCTGCTCTGGGGCGGCACGGCCTTCAACTTCGGCAAGGACATCCCGCGGCTCGACAGCTACATCCAGGCCACCGAGCGCATGAGCACGGTGGCGAAGGAGCAGAAAGTCGATGTGCTGCTGTCGAACCATTCGGGTTACGACAACGCGCTGCCGCGGCTCGAGGCGCTGCGCCAGCAGCCCGGGCTGCAGCCGAATCCCTTCGTCATCGGCAATGACGCGGTGCTTCGCGGCCTGACCGTCATGAACGAATGCGCGCGCGCCACGCGCGACCGCTTCACGATGCAATAGTCAGGCGGGATCGCGCACGTCTGCAACGGGATTGCTGCCGAAATCCACGCGGTCCAGGTATTTGAGGATCTTCGCGGCGGCGGAGGCCGGCGAATCGAGCAGGCCTTCGGCCTTCAGCTTCTGGAAGCGCACGTAGTCCGGGAACATGCCAGGCTCGCTTTCGCGCAGTTGCACCTGCATGTCGGTGTCCACCACGCCGGGCGCGAGCGACACGATGCGGGCGCCGCCCACGCCCTTCTCCTCGAGCGCGACGGCGCGCGAGAAATGGTCCATGCCCGCCTTGGCGGCGCAGTAGGGCGCCTGGCTGCCCATGGCGTTGCGGCCCAGGCCCGACGAGATGTTGAGCACCTTGCGGTCGGCGCGCCAGCCCTTGGTCGCGCCGAGGAAGGCGGAGGTCAGCAGCATGGGCGCTTCCAGCCCCACGCGCAGCGCCTGCGCCAGTTCAGTGGCCACGGCTTCCGACAAGGGCCGCGGGCGCCCGACGGTGCCGGCGTTGTTGACGAGCGTTGCGCTGTCGAAGCGCTGCGCGTCCAGTCCCTGCAGCCAGGCCGCAAGGCGCGCGGCCGCCGCGACCGGGTCGGCCAGGTCCTGCTGCCACTGCTCCAGCTCGACGCCGGCCTCGCGGGCAAGCGCGGCGAGCCGCTCGTCGCTCTGGCGCGAAATACACAGCAGACGCCGGCCGGGCTGCAACAACTGCTCGGCCATCGCGCGGCCCAGGCCGCGCGATGCGCCGGTGATGACGGTAAGGTGAGATGAAGTCATGGGCGATTTCGTGAGAAAGGTCTTGCGGGCGACGGTGCCGCGCCGACCCGATGGTATCGGCGTGTTGACTAGAATCGTCCGCCCTTCTTACATTCCCGGCCATGCCCACCCACTACCAAGCAGCGAGCGAGCCAAGACATTTCGCGCAGCGCTTCGGTATTGCCTGCGATCCCGACGGCGCGATCGTCCGGCCGGGACAGCAGGGTGTTTTCGTGCGACGCCCCCGGGCGGATGGCGTCGGCCAGCAGATTCCGCCGGAGCGATTCCAGATCGCCCCCGGGCGCTGGGGCCTGATCCCGCTTTTCTCGAAGGACGGCCAGGACCAGGACACGCACGAGGCCCGCGGCGAGACCGCCTCCGCCGAGCGCAATTTCTACCAACCCTGGAAGCGCGGCCACCGTTGCGTGATCCTGGCGGACTGCCTGTTCCAGCCCGGCGACACCGAGGATTCGGTGGTGCGCGTATCGCGAGCCGATGGCGAGCCCCTCGCCTTGGCCGGCCTGTGGAACGGCTGGCGTTCGCCCGCCGGCGAGTGCGTCGAGAGCTTCGCCCTGCTGACCCTGGCTGCGACCGAGCAACCCGAACGCCGCCGCACCGTCATCCTGCGCGATGCATGGATCGACGACTGGCTGCACTGCCCGGTCGAGGAAACGGCCGCCTACCTCCGGCCCTATGCCGACGACAAGCTGGTGCGCGAGACCCTGCCTGTCGACGCGTAGTTCCTAGGCCGCACCCTTCCCCGCCATTCCGTTCGCGCGCAGCGCTTCGAGGTCGGTCACACGCAGCCCGCCGTATTCGACGCGGATCGCGCCCTGTGCCTGCAAGGTACGCAAGGCTTCGTTGACACGCTGGCGCGACAGCCCGATGAGATAGGCCAGCTCCTGCTGCGTGATGCGCAGCAACTCGCCCACGCCGGGAAACAGCACCGGATTGAACAGCGCCGCCAGGTTGCGCGCGACCCGTGCGTCCGGGTTGTTCAACCGGTCCGCCTCGCGCGCGGCGATGAACTGGGCCAGCCGCTCGTTGAGCTGGTTCATCACGAAGCGGTTGAAGCCGATCGAGTGGTCGAGCAGCCAGTGGAAGTCATCCACGGGCAGCCCCGCCACCACGCTGCGCCGCAATGCCTGGATGTTGTAGCGGTAAGGCTCGCGCTTGAGCGCCGTGCCCTCGCCGAACCAGCCGCCGGGCGGCAGGCCGCTGTAGGTCATCGAGGTGCCGTCGGCGTTGTCGTTGCTCATCTTGAGCAGCCCTTCGACGACGCCGAACCAGTAGGTGGGCGGGCGGCCGATGCGGCAGACCAGGTCGCCGGGCTCGGCGTCGCCGACCACCACCGCCACTTCGGCGCGACGGCGCTCGACGGGCGCCAGCGTGCGCAGCCAGGGGATGTTGTCGAGTTCGTCGGCGGTGGCCGGACGCACGCGGTCGCGGATCGATGAGGTGCCGCTGTCACTGCCGATCGGCATCGGGAAACTCCGGGGAGTAGTGTCCCTAGGATTGTCGTCGTAACGACAAGTTGGCGTCAAAGTTGGTTCTACAGTCCGCCCCATCGTGCAGACCACAGCCAACACCTTTCCTCGCCTGTTGCTGGAGCATTCGAAGCAGCAACCTGACGCGCCGGCCGTGCGCGAAAAGGACCTCGGCATCTGGCAGACCTGGAACTGGGCGGCGGTCGCGCGCGAGGTGCGCGAGTTCGCCTGCGGGCTGGCAAGCCTGGGCTTCAAGGCAGGCGACAACCTCGCGATCGTCGGCGCCAATCGCCCTCATCTCTATATGGCGGTGGTCGCCGCGCAAAGCATGCGCGGCGTGCCCGTGCCGCTGTACCAGGACGCGGTGGCCGGCGAGATGGTGTTCATGCTGGAGGACGCCTCGGTCGAGTTCGTGATCGCCGAAGACCAGGAGCAGGTGGACAAGCTGCTCGAATGCCGCGAAACGCGGCCCTCGATCCGCCACATCATCTACGACGACCCGCGCGGGCTGCGCCACTACGACCAGCCGGGCCTCATGGGCTACGAGAAGCTGTGCGAACTCGGCCGCGCCTGGGACGCCGCGCATCCGGGCGCCTTCGACCAGAGCGTGGCCGCCGGCGAACCCGGCGACGTGGCCGTGATCCTCTACACCTCCGGCACCACGGGCCGTCCCAAGGGCGTGTGCCAGACGCATGCGAGCTTCATCGCAGCGGGCCGGGGCGGCGTGGAGACCGACAAACTCGGGCCCGGCGACAACATCATGAGCTACCTGCCCATGGCCTGGGTCGGCGACCATCTCTTCTCGGTCGCGCAATGGCTGGTCGGCGGCTTCACGCTCAACTGCCCGGAATCGGCAGAGACGGTGATGAACGACATGCGCGAGATCGGGCCAAGCTACTACTTCGGCCCGCCGCGCACTTTCGAGGGATTGCTGACCGCGGTGTCGATCCGCATGGAAGACGCCGCCGCGCCCAAGCGCTGGCTGTATGCCAGGTTCATGGCGCTGGCGCGGCGCGTGGGCGCGGACATCCTCAATGGCGCATCGGTCGGCTTGGGCGACCGGCTGATGTACGCGCTAGGCAACCTCGTGATCTACGGACCGCTGCGCAACGTGCTCGGCATGAGCCGCATCCGCGTGGCCTACACGGCGGGCGCGGCGATCGGGCCCGATCTCTTCCGCTTCTATCGATCCATCGGCGTCAACCTCAAGCAGTTCTATGGACAGACCGAGACCTGCGCCTACGTGTGCCTGCAGCAGGACGGCAAGGTCAAGCTGCAGACCGTGGGCAGCGCGGCACCCGGTATCGAACTCAAGATCGCGCCCGATGGCGAGGTGCTCGTGCGTGGCGTGTCAGTGCTCAAGGAGTACTACAAGCGGCCCGATGCCACGGCCGAGGTGCTCGATTCCGACGGCTACTTCCACACGGGCGACGCAGGCGTGCTCGATGCCGAAGGCCATCTGCGCATCATCGATCGCGCCAAGGACGTGGGTCGCATGGCCGCGCCGGGCGGCGCTGCGGCGGGTGCGATGTTCGCGCCCAACTACATCGAGAACAAGCTGAAGTTCTTTCCGCAGATCAAGGAGGCCGTGTGCTTCGGCCATGAGCGCGACCAGGTCTGCGCCTTCATCAACATCGACTACGAGGCCGTGGGCAACTGGGCCGAGCGACGCGGCCTGGCCTATGGCGGCTACGTCGACCTCGCAGGCAAGCCCGACGTGCTGGCACTGGTGGCGGATTGCATTGCCAAGGTGAATGCCGACCTCGCCGCCGAAGAAGGCATGGCCGACACCCAGATCGCGCGCTTCATGGTGCTGCACAAGGAACTCGACCCGGACGACGACGAACTCACCCGCACGCGCAAGGTACGTCGCGGCTTCATCGCCGGCAAGTACGCGGTGCTGGTGGATGCGCTCTACGGCGGCAAGTCGGAGCAATACATCGAGACGCAAGTCAAGTTCGAGGATGGGCGTACCGGTGTGGTGAGCGCCACGCTCAACATCGTCGAGGCCAAGTGCTTCGCCCCGATGAAGGCGGCAGCATGACGAGCGCAGCGCCGGGCCGTCCCAGGCAAGCCCGCGCCCCCTCGGGGAGCAGCGAGAACACGAAGTGCCGAGCGTGGGGGCCGAAATGAACCGAAAGATCGGCGAGGTCATCCTCGACGTGCAGAACATCAGCCTGAGCTTCGGCGGCGTCAAGGCGCTGACGGACATCAGCTTCAACGTACGCGAGCACGAAGTGCGCGCGATCATCGGCCCCAACGGCGCGGGCAAGAGCTCCATGCTCAACTGCATCAACGGCGTCTACCAGCCGCAGCAGGGCTCCATCACCTTTCGCGGCCAGCACTTCAAGCACATGAACTCGCGCCAGGTGGCCGAGATGGGCGTGGCGCGCACCTTCCAGAACCTGGCGCTGTTCAAGGGCATGAGCGTGCTCGACAACATCATGACGGGCCGCAATCTCAAGATGAAGAGCGGCCTGCTGGCGCAGGCGCTGCGCTGGGGCCCGGCCGAACGCGAGGAGCTGGCGCAGCGCGAGTTCGTCGAACGCATCATCGACTTCCTCGAGATCCAGCTTCATCGCAAGACGCCGGTGGGGCGGCTGCCCTACGGCCTGCAGAAGCGCGTCGACCTCGGCCGCGCACTTGCGATGGAGCCGCAGGTGCTGCTGCTCGACGAGCCCATGGCCGGCATGAACGTGGAGGAGAAGCAGGACATGAGCCGCTTCATCCTGGACGTGAACGACGAATTCGGCACGACCATCGTGCTGATCGAGCACGACATGGGAGTGGTCATGGACATCTCGGATCGCGTGGTGGTGCTCGACTACGGCAAGAAGATCGGCGACGGGACGCCGGATGAGGTGCGCGGCAATCCCGACGTGGTCCGCGCGTACCTGGGCGTGGAGCATTGAGCATGACAAGACCATTCGCCGATCCAACTGCTTCGAGCGGCCGACGCGGAACCGGCTTCGCCGGCCCGCTGGCGGCGCCCCCTCGCAGGGGAGAGGCGGCTACGCGCAGCGAGCAAGCAACGGGGGTGGGAACGTAATCATGGGCTTTTTCCTCGAAACGCTTTTCGGCGGCCTCATGGTCGGCATGCTCTATTCGCTGATCGCGATCGGCTTCGTCCTCATCTACAAGGCCTCGGGCGTCTTCAACTTCGCGCAGGGGGCGATGGTGCTGTTCGCTGCGCTGGCGATGGCGCGCTTCGCCGAATGGATTCCGCGGTGGCTCGGCTTCGAGAGCCTGGTGCTCGCCAACGTGCTGGCCTTCGTTGCCGCGATGGTCGTGATGATCGCGGTGGCCTGGCTCATCGAGCGGCTGGTGCTGAGCAAGCTGGTCAACCAGGAAGGCATCACCTTGCTGATGGCCACGCTCGGCATCGCCTACTTCCTCGACGGACTGGGCCAGACGCTCTTCGGCAACGATATCTACAAGATCGACGTCGGCATGCCCAAGGAGCCTCTGATGGTGCTGGAGAACACCTTCCAGGGCGGGCTGCTGCTGAGCCGCGAGGACCTGATCGCCGCGCTGGTCGCCGCCGCGCTGGTGGTGGTGCTGGCGCTGTTCTTCCAGAAGACATCCACCGGCCGCGCGCTGCGGGCGGTGGCCGACGACCACCAGGCCGCGCAATCGATCGGCATTCCGCTCAACCGCATCTGGGTCATCGTCTGGTCGGTCGCCGGCTTCGCTGCGCTGGTGGCGGGGATCATCTGGGGATCGAAGCTGGGCGTGCAGTTCTCGCTGTCGCTGGTGGCGCTGAAGGCGCTGCCGGTGGTGATCCTTGGTGGGCTCACGTCGATACCGGGCGCCATCATCGGCGGCCTGCTCATCGGCGTCGGCGAGAAGCTGTCGGAGATCTACCTCGGCCCGATGCTGGGCGGGGGGATCGAGATCTGGTTCGCCTACGTGCTGGCGCTCGTTTTCCTTCTCGTCAGGCCGCAGGGCTTGTTCGGCGAAAAAATCATCGACAGAGTATGAAGCTCACTCCCAGGCTTGCCCACTTCGTGTGGCCGCCCACCCCCTTGCAGGGGGCAATACCAGCAGACCGGCGGAGCCGGTTCCGCGGTATTCCTGGAATGGCCGTCACGGCGCACCGGAGGCACTGAGATGTTTTATCGCGAGAACGGCCAGTTCAAGTCGAGCTACCGCGCCGACCAGCAGATCTTCCCGATCCTGCAAGACCGCGTGCTGATGCTCGCGCTGCTGGTCTTCGCCTTCGCCGTGGTGCCACTGACCGCGCCGGAGTACTGGTTCCGGGCGATCCTGATTCCCTTCCTCATTCTCGCGCTCGCTGCGCTGGGACTGAACATCCTGGTGGGCTACTGCGGACAGATCTCGCTCGGCACCGGCGCCTTCATGGCCGTGGGTGCGTACGCGGCCTACAACTTCCATGTGCGCATCGAGGGCATGCCGCTGATCCTGTCGCTGCTGCTCGGCGGGCTGTGCTCGACAGCCGTCGGCGTGCTCTTCGGCATCCCGAGCCTGCGCATCAAGGGGCTGTACCTCGCGGTGGCAACGCTGGCCGCGCAGTTCTTCGTCGACTGGGCTTTCCTGCGAATCAACTGGCTCACCAACAATTCGTCGTCCGGCTCCGTGACCGCCTCGGGGCTCAACCTTTTCGGGTTTCCGGTAGAGACCGCCGTGCAGAAATACCTGCTGTGCCTCACGCTGCTGGTGGTCTTCGCGGTGCTCGCCAAGAACCTGGTGCGCAGCGCGATCGGCCGCGAATGGATGGCGATGCGCGACATGGACGTGGCCGCCGCGGTGATCGGCATTCGTCCGGTCTACGCCAAGCTCTCGGCCTTCGCGGTGAGTTCGTTCATCGTCGGCGTGGCAGGCGCCTTGTGGGGCTTCGTGCACCTGGGCACGTGGGAGCCGGCGGCATTCAACATCGACCGCTCGTTCCAGTTGCTCTTCATGGTGATCATCGGCGGACTCGGCTCGATCATGGGCAGCTTCTTCGGCGCGGCCTTCATCGTGCTGCTGCCGATCCTGCTCAACCAGTTGCCGGGCTGGTTCGGCATCTCGATCTCGACGGCGCTGGCGTCGCACCTCGAATTCATGATCTTCGGCGCGCTCATCGTGTTCTTCCTGATCGTGGAGCCGCATGGCCTCGCAAGACTCTGGTCGACGGCAAAGGAAAAGCTCCGCCTCTGGCCCTTCCCCCACTAGATATGCACATCCCCAGGCCCGCGCACTTCGTGTCGCTCTCCACCCCCTTGCAGGGGGCAGCACCTGCGGCCCGGCAAGGCCGGTTCCGTGGTGCTGCTGGCAGCGCGCTTCGACGGATCTGGCTGCTCGACCTTGCCCCACATTCCAACCTGCACGATCGCGTGCCCAATTGAAGGAGACTGGCATGAAACTGAAATCGCTCGCTGTGACCGCCGCCCTGGCGGCCAGCACCCTCGGCGCGATGATCGCGCCATCGCTCGCGCAGGCGCAGGCCAAGGAGCAGTTCTTTCCGCTGCTGGTCTACCGCACCGGCCCCTATGCACCCAATGGCACGCCCTGGGCCAACGGCAAGCAGGACTACATCAAGCTCATCAATGCGACCGGCGGCATCAACGGCGTGAAGATCAGCTTCGAGGAATGCGAAACCGGCTATGCCACCGACAAGGGCGTCGAATGCTACGAGCGCCTCAAGGGCAAGGGCGCGACGCTGATCGACCCGCAGGCGACCGGCATCACCTTCGCACTGACCGACAAGGCGCCCGTCGACAAGATCCCGCTGATCACGCTGGGCTACGGCCTGTCGGCCTCGCAGGACGGCAACGTGTTCAAGTGGAACTTCCCGTTGATGGGCAGCTACTGGACCGCGGCCGACATCCTGATCCAGCACATTGCCAAGAAGGAAGGCGGCGCCGACAAGCTCAAGGGCAAGAAGATCGCGCTGGTCTATCACGACTCGCCTTTCGGCAAGGAACCGATCCCGCTGCTGCAGGAGCGCGCCAAGATGAACGGCTTCGAGCTGTCGCTGATTCCGGTCGCGGCGCCCGGCATCGAGCAGAAGTCCGCCTGGCTGCAGGTGCGCCAGTCGCGGCCCGACTACGTGCTGCTCTGGGGCTGGGGCGTGATGAATTCGACCGCGCTCAAGGAAGCCGTCGCCACCGGCTACCCGCGCGAGAAGATGTATGGCGTGTGGTGGGCCGGCGCCGAACCGGACGTGAAGGACGTCGGCGCCAATGCCAAGGGCTACAACGCGCTCGCGCTCAACACCTCGGGCACGGAACCCAAGGTGATGCAGGACATCCTGAAGAACGTGCACGACAAGGGCCAGGGCACGGGGCCGAAGGAAGAGGTCGGCTCGGTGCTCTACACCCGCGGCGTGATCATCCAGATGCTCGGCATCGAGGCCGTCCGACGCGCGCAGGAGCGCTTCGGCAAGGGCAAGGTCATGACCGGCGAGCAGGTGCGCTGGGGCCTGGAGAACCTTGCGCTCGACCAGAAGAAGCTGGATGCGCTGGGCTTCGCCGGCGTGATGCGCCCGATCAGCACCTCGTGCCAGGACCACATGGGCTCGACCTGGGCGCGCATCGAGACCTGGGACGGCAGCAAGTGGAACGTCGCGCCCGAGTGGTACCAGGCTGACGAGCAGATCATCAAGCCGATGGTGAAGGTCGCGGGCGAGAAGTACGCGGGCGAAAAGAAACTCACCCGCCGCGACGTGGCCGACTGTAGTAGCTGAGTACACCCCCAGGCTGCGCGCACTTCGTGTCGCTTTCGCCTACCCCCTTTGCAGGGGGCAACACCTGCGGACCGGCGAAGCCGGGTCCGCGGTGTTTCCCGAGAAGAGGGGAGCGTAGCGATCGCTTGAAAGAGCTTCAATGAGCGAAACCAACATTCTTCTCAACGTCAACGGCATCGAGGTCATCTACAACCACGTGATCCTCGTGCTGAAGGGCGTATCGCTCGTGGTGCCGGAGGGCGGCATCGTGGCGCTGCTCGGCGGCAATGGCGCGGGCAAGACGACCACGCTGCGCGCGGTCTCGAACCTGCTCGCCGGAGAGCGCGGCGCGGTGACCAAGGGCACGATCGAGCTGCGCGGGGAGCGCATCGAGGCGCTGTCGCCGGCCGAGCTGGTCAAGCGCGGCCTGATCCAGGTGATGGAGGGGCGCCACTGCTTCGCGCACCTGACGATCGAGGACAACCTGATGACCGGCGCCTACACGCGCACCGACGGCAAGGCGGCGGTCGCGCAGACGCTGGAGAAGGTCTACACCTACTTCCCGCGCCTCAAGACACGGCGGACCTCGCAGGCCGCCTATACCTCGGGCGGCGAGCAGCAGATGTGCGCGATCGGCCGCGCCCTGATGGCGAACCCGAACATGGTGCTGCTCGACGAACCCTCGATGGGCCTCGCGCCGCAGATCGTGGAAGAGGTGTTCGGCATCGTGAAGGACCTGAACGAGAAGGAGCGCGTGACCTTCCTGCTCGCCGAGCAGAACACCAACATGGCGCTGCGCTTCGCCGACTACGGCTACATCCTGGAGAACGGCCGCATCGTGATGGACGGCGAGGCGAAGAGCCTGCGCGAGAACGAGGACGTGAAGGAGTTCTACCTCGGCGTGGGTGGCGCAGACCGAAAGAGCTTCAGGGACGTCAAGAGCTACAAGCGAAGAAAACGGTGGCTGGCATGACGAAGGACTACTACGACGAGCTCGAGATTCGAGAGCCGGCCGAGCGCGAACGGGACCTGCTGGCCGCGCTGCCTCGGCAGATCATGCAGGCGCAGACCGCCGCATCGGCCTTCGCGAAGATCCTCGACGGCGTCAAGCCGAACGACATCACGAGCCGCGAGGCGCTGGCGAAGCTGCCGGTCACGCGCAAGTCGGAACTGCTCGCTCTGCAGCAGCAGCGCCGCGCGAGCGATCCGTTCGGCGGCTTCTCGGCGATACGTTTCGGGCCACGGATGACGCGCGTCTTCGCGAGCCCCGGCACCATCTACGAGCCCGAGGGCGAGGCTCGGGACTATTGGCGCACCGCCCGTGCGCTGTACGCGGCGGGCTTTCGCAGCGGGGAGCTGGTGCACAACTGCTTCAGCTATCACATGACGCCGGCTGGCTCCATCATGGAAAGCGGCGCGCGTGCGCTGGGCTGCACCGTCTTCGCGGGCGGCACGGGGCAGACCGAGCAGCAGGTGGACGCCATTGCCGACCTGCGGCCCGCGGGCTATGCGGGCACGCCGAGCTTCCTGAAGATCATCATCGAGAAGGCGGCGGAGAGGAAGGTGCCCCTGCCCTCGCTCACCAAGGCACTGGTGTCGGGCGAAGCCTTTCCGCCGAGCCTGCGCGACTGGATCGCCGAGCGTGGCGTGACCGGCGTGCAGTGCTACGCCACGGCCGACCTGGGCCTGATCGCCTATGAGACGAGCGCGCGCGAAGGGCTGGTGCTGGACGAGGGTGTGATCGTGGAGATCGTGCGGCCCGGCACCGGCGACCCCGTGCCGGCAGGCGAGGTCGGCGAGATCGTCGTGACCACGCTGAATCCCGACTATCCGCTGGTCCGCTTCGGCACGGGCGATCTCTCGGCCCTGCTGCCGGGGGACTGCCCCACCGGCCGAACCAATGCCCGCATCAAGGGCTGGCTCGGCCGCGCGGACCAGACGACCAAGGTGCGCGGCATGTTCGTGCACCCGGGCCAGATCGCGGAAATCGCGCGCCGCTTTCCGGAAGTGCAGCGGGCGCGGCTGGTGGTCGAAGGCGAGATGGCCGACGACCGCATGACGCTGCGTCTCGAATGCCCCACGGCGGCCGAGGGCCTGGCCGATCGCATCGGCGAGGCGATCCGCGATGTCACCAAGCTGCGAGGCACGGTGGAGCTGGTCGCACCGGGAAGCCTGCCCAACGACGGCAAGGTGATCGAGGACGCACGCAGCTACAAGTAGCGGGCCGGGCGCGGAAACTGCTTTCGGTCCTTCCGCAATGACCCACTCCTTCTTCCAGCCGCCCGCCACATCCCGCTTCGCCCTGCGCAACCTGCGCGCTCCCCGGTGCCTCGTTCCCGCCGGGCTACCCGGCAACGCCGACGACGGGCTCGCCGCCATCGATCTCCTGGTGGACGACGGCCGTATCGCCGCCATCGACGCCGCAGGCGCCATGCCCGCCGAACTCGGCCCCGATCTCGACGCGTCGATGGTGCTGCCGGGCATGGTCGATTGCCACACGCACCTCGACAAGGGGCACATCTGGCCGCGCCAGCCCAACCTCACCGGCGACGGCGCGGGCGCCTCCTTGGCGACGATGCGCGACCGCACCACGCGCTGGAATGCCGAGGACGTGCGCCGGCGCATGGAGTTCGGCCTGTGCACCGCCCATGCCAAGGGCGTGGTCGCGATCAGCACGCATCTCGATTCGCTGGCGCCGCAGGCATCGATCTCGTTTCCCGTGTTCCGCGAGATGCGCGAACGCTGGGCCGGGCGCATCGACCTGCAGGTGTCTTCCATCGCGCCCCTCGACATCTTCCTGACGGACGAAGGCCGCCAACTCGCCGACATCGTGGCCGAGAGCGGCGGCAAGCTCGGCTGCGTGACGCGCTCGGCCCGCTTCCCGGCGGAGACCATGCCGCCGGACATGGACGAAGCGCTGGTCCGCGTGTTCAAGCTCGCGGCCGAGCGCGGCCTGAACCTCGACCTGCACGTGGACGAATCGACCGACCCGAACGCACGCGCGCTCATCCGCGTTGCGCGCACGGCGGTGTCGCAGGATTTCGACGGACGCATCCTCTGCGGCCACGTGACCTCCCTCGCCTTGCAGACCGACGAGTTCATCGAGGAGACGATCGCCGCCTGCAGGGACGCGGGCATCGACATCGTGAGCCTGCCCACCGTCAACATGTATCTGCAGGACCGCAGCCAGGAGGCCCGCACGCCCCGCTGGCGCGGCGTGACGGTGCTGCACGAGATGAAGGCGCGCGGCCTGCGCGTCGCGGTGGCGGGCGACAACTGCCGCGACCCCTTCTACGCCTACGGCGACCACGACATGCTCGACACCTTCACGCAGGCCGTGAAGATCCTGCACCTGGACCACCCGCTCGGCGACTGGATCCGCGCGGCCACGGAGACGCCGGCCGCGATCATGGGCATCGATCGCGGCGTGCTGAAGGCCGGGGCGCCTGCAGACCTGATCGTGCTCAAGGCGCGCAACTATTCGGAGATGCTCGCGCGCACGCAGTTCGATCGCACGGTGCTGCGCGCCGGCCGTGCGATCGACACCACCCTGCCCGACTACCGGCTTCTTGACGATCTCATGACCGCCTGAGCGCCGGACCGCCGCAGATTTCCTGCGTTTTTGTGCGGTCTTCGTGGTGTACGGGAATTGCCTCGTGTCGCCCGGGGCGTCGCGTCAGGATGCACGTGGCATTCTCGAACGATGACTTTCGAGAGACTTCGCATCACGGGACGCGACGGCGAGCGCTACGAGCTCGGCGCCCCGATGCACGTGCATGACGGCAGCGTCCACCTGGGCGCGGTCGACCCGGTCAGGCTCAGCCGCGACGGGACGGAGGTGCACATCGAGCGCTTCCTGCCCTCCAGGTTCGTCAAGGAACAAAGGCGGAATTTCGGCCCCCTGGTCCTGCTCGAAGTCACTTCCTACCTTGCCGAACAGTTCCACGGCATCCAGACCATCAGCTACTCGCTCAGCCGGGAAATCGAAATGCACGGCGACGGCATGAAGGTCGCATCGGCACGTTCGGCGCTGCTGCAGGACATCGGCGCCGAAGGCGTCACCATCACGCCGCGGCCCGATCACGAGACGCCGGGCAACTTCGTGGTGGAGGGCGTCTGGGCCTATAACGAGCGGAATCTCGCAGCGCTCGGCCATTGCCTGGCGAGGGAACGCGAGATCTATCGGCAGTGGGAAGCCGCGGCGGGCCCTGCGGCGGCCATCCCGGCCCTGCGGGATCGGCTGCGCCAACTGCTGGTGCGCGGGACCGGGGAAGCCGGCATGCGGGGTGGTGAAGAGAGCGATTGAGCGTGGCGGTCTAGTTCACCGGCTTGCGCCACACGCTCGCCAGCCACGGCTGCTGCTCGAAGGGCAACCCGGTCGGACGGTAGTAGTGAGCCAGCTCGGCGAACCCGGCTTCCGTCATGCTGTCGCGCCAGCTCGCCAGATCATGGAACGCGCCGTAGCGGTCGCCGCGCCAGCCTTCCTGCCCATCGCCGCGCGGATTGGAACTGAACAGCACGCCGCCCGGCTTCAGCGTCGCATGCAGCTCGCGCAGCACCCGAGGCAACTCCTGCGCGGGCACATGAAAGAGCGCCGCGTTGGCGAACACGCCGTCGAAGCGGCTGGGAGGCAGCTCCAGTGCGAGGAAGTTCTGCTGCAGCACCTCGCACCCGCTTTGCGCACGCGCCATCTCCGCCAGTTGCGGTGAACCTTCGAGTCCGGTTGCCACGTGCCCGAGTTGCGTGAACGTCAGCAGGTCGCGCCCGGGTCCGCAGCCGAAGTCCAGGATCGCGAAGGGCGGCGACGCGTCGATGAACTGCAGCAGCGCCGCGATGTTCTGGCTCACGTCGTGGTCGCGCGTGGCGAGCCAGAAGTCCTCCGCGCCCCGGTCGTAGTGGGCCAGGGTGACCGCCGCGATGCGCTGGAGATCCTCGGGCGTCAGTGGCATGAGGGTGGAGCGCTGCGGCTCAGCGATGCTCTCCCGAGATGTAGTGCTGCAGCTGTTCGATGATGAAGTTCTGCTCGGAGATGATGCCCTTCACGATGTCGCCGATCGAGATCAGCCCGATCAGCTTGCCGCCATCCATCACGGGCAGATGGCGCACCCGGTTCTCCGTCATCAGCGCCATGCATTCCTCGCTGGTCTGGTTGGGCCGCACGTAGATCACGGCCGCGGTCATCACATCGCGCAGCGGCGTGTCCTTGGACGAACGCGCCATCAGCACGACCTTGCGCGCGTAGTCGCGTTCGGTCACCACGCCGACGATGCGATCGCGCTCCATGACGAGCAGCGCGCCGACGTTCTTTTGTGCCATCAGCTTGACGGCATCGAAGACCGAGGCCGTGGGCTCGATGGAATAAACCGTCGAATCGCCTTTGGCCTTGAGAATTTCCGCCACGGATTTCATGGGTTGTTCCTCCAGGAAGGGCCGGTGCCTGCCATTCTGCGCGGCCCGCCCGAGCGCCACAAGCGGATGCAACGACGCGCGTGCCGACATTTACAGCACCTGCGCGGGAAGCTCCTGAGCCTGCGCTATGGCTACGAGCCGATCGATGCCTACATGCTGTGCAACGTCTGCGCGGACCTGCGCATCAGCTCCATCGTCGATGTGCCGAACTGGGTGGTCTCGTTCTACTTTCCGAGGGTGGTGCTGGAATAGCCCAGGCCCGCCACCAGGCGAGGCAGCAGGTCTTCCGAAGCGCCTCTCAGCACCGCGGACGCCGAGGCGTCCAGGTGCAGCGGCTCGATGTTGAGCGTGACGAGCCTGCCGCCTGTGGAAAGCGCCTGTAGCGGCAGGTCCGCGGCCGGGTAGACCACCGCGGTGCTGCCGACGACGATGAAGACGTCCGCTTCCTGCGCCGCCGTCTGGGCGTCCAGCAGCACGCCTTGATTCAGCATCTCGCCGAACATCACGACGTCCGGCCGTGCGCGCGAGCCGCAACGCGTGCACCGCTGAAAGAGCCACGGACCGCGACGGTTGCCGCAGTGATCGCAACGCCAGCGGCGCAGGGAGCCGTGCAGCTCCAGCACGTCCATGCCGCCGGCCAGCGTCAGGAGGCCGTCCACGTTTTGCGTGACGAGGCGCGTCGAAGGGCGCAGGCGCTGCAGTTGGGCCAGCGCAAGGTGGCCCGGGTTGGGCTTGGCCGCCTCGACGACGGCGAGGCGATGAGCCCAGAACCTCGAGAACCCGGCCGGATCACGCTCGAGGTCTTCGATGTGCGAGAACTGGACGGCGTTCTGGTTCATCCACAGGCCGTCGGCATCGCGGTAGGTCGGTATGCCGGAGGCCTTCGACAGGCCCGCGCCGGAAAAAACGACGATACGCCGTGCGGTGCGCAACAGCTCGATGGCGGCGTCGAGCGCCTTGTTGCTTTCAGTCATCGATCGGAGTTCGCGGGACGCTTTCGTACAGGAACCACGCAATTCTGCATTCAACCCCGTCCCCCGAGGCGTTTCAGCCGATCGAAGCGCGAGCCCAGAACCACCGCGGAACCGGCTCCGCCGAGCCGCCGGTATTGCCCCCGAGCGAGTCCAGAAACACCGCGGAACCGGCTCCGCCGGGCCGCCGGTGTTGCCCCCGGCAGGGGGTAGGCGGCCACACGAAGTGGGCAAGCCTGGGGGCGAGCTACAGACCCAGCCCCGCGAGGCACACGTACTTGATTTCCAGGAAGTCGTCGAGGCCGTACTTCGAGCCTTCTCGGCCCAGCCCCGACTGCTTGACGCCGCCGAAGGGCGCCTCGGCCGTCGAGATAAGGCCGGTGTTGACACCGACGATGCCGCATTCGAGCGCCTCGGCGACGCGCATGACGCGGCCGATGTCGCGGCTGTAGAAATACGAGGCGAGGCCGAACTCGGTGTCATTGGCCAGCGCGATCGCCTCGGCTTCGGTGTCGAACGCGAAGACTGGCGCCAGCGGGCCGAAGCTCTCCTCGTGCGCGACCAGCATGTCCGCCGTCGCGCCACCGATCACCGTGGGCTGGTAGAAACGCCCGCCCAGCGCGTGACGCCGGCCCCCGGCCAGAACCTTCCCGCCCTTGGCGACGGCGTCGGCGACGTGCTGCTCGATCTTGGCGACGGCCTTGTCGTCGATCAGCGGGCCCTGGTTCACGCCCGGCTCGGTGCCATCGCCCACTTTCAACGCATTGACCTTCGCGATCAGCTTCTGCGTGAAAGCCTCGAGCACGCCCCGCTGCACATAGATGCGGTTGGCACAGACGCAGGTCTGGCCGGTGTTGCGGTACTTGGAGACCATCGCACCCTCGACGGCCGCATCGACATCGGCATCGTCGAACACGATGAACGGCGCGTTGCCGCCGAGTTCGAGCGACAGCTTCTTGATGGTGTCGGCGGATTGCTTCATCAGCGTGCGGCCGACCTCGGTCGAGCCGGTGAAGCTCAGCTTGCGCACGATGGGGCTGCGCGTCATCTCGCCGCCGATCTTCGAGGCCGAGCCGGTCAGCACCGACAGCAGGCCCTTGGGCAGCCCGGCGCGGTCGGCCAGTTCGGCGAAGGCGAGCGCCGAGAACGGCGTCTGCGTCGCGGGCTTGACCACCATGGAGCAGCCCGCCGCCAATGCCGGGCCGGCCTTTCGCGTGAGCATCGCGGTCGGGAAGTTCCAGGGCGTGATCGCGGCCGTCACGCCGACCGGCTGCTTGAGCGCCAGGATGCGGCGATCCGCCTGCGGTGCGGGGATGGTGTCGCCGTACACGCGGCGCGCCTCTTCGGCGAACCATTCGATGAAGGACGCCGCATAGGCGATCTCGCCCTTGCTCTCGGCGAGCGGCTTGCCCTGCTCCGTGGTCATGATGAGCGCCAGGTCGTCCTGGTTCGCGAGCATCAGGTCGTTGAGCTTGCGCAGGATGGCGGAGCGCTCCTTGGCCGGCCGTTGCGCCCAGGCGCGTTGCGCGACTTCAGCGGCTGCGATGGCACGCACGGTCTCGTCGGTGCCGCACATCGGCACGGTGCCGATCTGCTCTCCATTGGCCGGATTGGTGACCGGGATGGTTTCGCGGTTGTCCGCATCCACCCATTCGCCTGCGATGAAAACCTGCTGGCGCAGCAGGGTCGGGTCCTTCAGTTTCAACATGTCTCGCACTCCGTGGATAGAGGAGGCACGATACCCGCGATGGCGCCGGCGCACACCGGCTGCGGCGAAAACCACCGGCCGCGCGCATTTCTTGGTCTCGATCAAGGTCTTCGGGAAAATCAGCTGTGGTCAGGGTGCAGTCAGCCGATAAGATCGCGGCCAATTTTCAATTCGGAGAGATCATGAAGAAACTGCTCGCCTTGACGGCCATCGCCGCAGCGGTGGTGGGAGCCCACGCCCAGGACTTCCCCAGCAAGCCCATCAACATCGTGGTGCCCTTCGCGGCCGGCGGCCCGACCGACCGCGTCGCGCGCGACCTGGCCGAAGCGCTGCGCAAGCCGCTCGGCGGCGTCAGCATCGTGGTCGACAACGTGCCGGGCGCCGGCAGCTCGATCGGCGCGGCCAAGGTGGCGCGCGCCAACCCGGACGGCTATACGCTGCTGCTCAACCACATCGGAATGTCGACCATTCCGACCCTGGTGCGCAACGTGCCCTTCAAGGTCGAGACCGACTTCGAATACCTCGGCATCGTCAATGACGTGCCGATGACGCTGATTTCCAAGCCCAGCATGCAGGCCAACAACTACAAGGAACTGTCCGCCTGGATCGCCGCCAACAAGGGCAAGATCAACCTCGGCAATGCCGGTGTCGGCTCCGCCTCGCACCTGTGCGGCCTGCTCTTCCAGACCGCCACGAAGACCGAGATGACGCCCGTGCCGTACAAGGGCACGGCGCCTGCCATCACCGACCTCATCGGAGGCCAGATCGACCTGCTTTGCGACCAGACGACCAACACCTCGCCGCAGATCGAGGCCAAGAAGGTCAAGGCCTTCGCGGTGACCACGAACAAGCGCCTGACCACGCCGCTTCTGAAGGACCTGCCGACGCTCCAGGAATCGGGCCTGAAGGACTTCCAGGTCACCATCTGGCACGGCCTCTATGCGCCGAAGGGCACGCCCGCGGCTGTCACCAAGAAGATCAACGACGCACTGAAGGTCGCGCTGAAGGACCCCGACTTCATCAAGAAGCAGGAAGGCCTGGGCGCGGTGGTGGCGAATGATGGCCGCGTCGAACCCGACGGACACAAGAAGTTCGTGGTGGCCGAGATCGCCAAGTGGAGCCCCATCATCAAGGCCGCGGGCGTCTACGCTGATTAAAGGGCTCGCCCCCAGGCTTGCTCACTTCGTGTAGCCGCCTACCCCCTGCCGGGGGCGCCGCCTCCGGCCTGGCGAAGCCAGTTCCGCGGCAGCCCGTGAAGATCAAGAAGCAAAAGCCCCGCATGCGGGGCTTTTGAGTTGGTGGAACACCGCGGAACCGGCTCCGCCGGGCCGCCGGTGTTGCCCCCGGCAGGGGGTAGGCGAAGCGACACGAAGTGCGCGGAGCCTGGGGGCGAGCAACTATTTCGGTCGGATGGCGTCTGCAGTTCCCTGGATGAACGCCTTTATTTTTTCCACATCCTCCGGGGTCAGCTTGCCGCTGAAATCCGGCATGCCGCGATCCATTGCCGGGCCCTTGAAGACGAACTTGTCGAGGTTCTCGATATAGGACGAGTTCATGTAGCCCAGGTTGGGGATATTGCCGCCACGGTCCACGCCCGGCACGCCGTGGCAGAAGACGCAGTTGCTGACGTAGAGCATGGTGCCGGCCTCGACCTTGGCGGGGTCGTACTTGACGCCTTGCAGGAGCTTGTCCATGCGGTACTGCACGAACTCCGGCTTGGGTGCGTTGCCGCCGACGGCGAAGGTGTAGACCGTGCCCGGGCCCTGCCGATCGGTCGCGCGCTGGGCGAGGCCGTAGACGCCGCCCCAGCCGACCGCCACCGACACGAACTGCTTGCCGTCGACCATGAAAGTGGCAGGCGCGGCCACCACGCCGGTGCCGGTGGGTGTCTCCCAGAGCTTCTCGCCGGTCTTGGCGTTGTAGGCGACCAGGCGGCCGTCGGCCGTGCCCTGGAACACGAGATTGCCGGCGGTGGTGAGCGTGCCGCCGTTCCAGGGCGACGCGTGCTCGACGCCCCACGCTTCCTTCTGCGCGACGGGGTCCCATGCGATGAGGCGGCCCATCGGCTTGCTCGCAGGCGGCTGCGCGTTGGCGAACATGGCGGTGTTCCAGCCCAGCGCGGCATGCGGCCGTCCGGGACTGTTCTCGTTGAACTTCCAGTCCTTGTCGTCCATCAGGTTCAGCGGCACGTTCTGCGCCGGCAAGTACGCCAGCCCCGTCTGCGGGTTGAAGGACATCGGATGCCAGTTGTGCGCGCCGAACGGGCCGGGGATGCTGTCGCCGGGCTTCGTGTTCTGCCGCGCGGCGGCGATCTCGATCGGCCGGCCGTTCTTGTCGAAGCCGCTGGCCCAGTTCACCTCGACGAAGTTCTTCGCCGAGATGAACTTGCCGTTGGTCCTGTCGATGACGAAGAAGAAGCCGTTCTTCGGCGCATGCAGGATCACCTTGCGCGGCTTGTTGTCGATCTTGATGTCGGCCAGGATCATCGGCTGGGTCGAGGTGTAGTCCCAGTTGTCGCCGGGCGTCTCCTGGTAGTGCCAGACGTACTTGCCGGTGTCCGGGTTGAGCGCGACGATCGACGCCAGGTAGAGGTTGTCGCCGCCCTTCGGGCTGCGCTTGCTGTGGGCCCACGGCGAGCCGTTGCCGGTGCCCACGTACATGAGGTTGAGTTCGGGGTCGAAGGTCAGCGTGTCCCACGCCGTGCCGCCGCCACCCGCTTCCCAGTACTTCCCGCTCGGGTCCCAGGTCTTCGCGGCCTTGGCCATCGATGCGTCCTCGAAGGGCTTGGACGGATCGCCCGGCACGGTGAACCAGCGCCATTTCTGGTCGCCCGTGGCAGCGTCGTAGGCCGTGACATAGCCGCGCACGCCGTACTCGGCGCCGCCGTTGCCGATGATGACCTTGCCCTTGAACACGCGCGGCGCGCCGGTGATGGTGTACGACCTCGCGTGGTCGATGATCGTGTCCTTCTCCCAGACCGGCTGGCCCGTGGCCGCGTCGAGCGCAATCAGGCGGCCGTCGTACGAGGCGACGAACACCTTGCCCTGGTAGAGCGCCACGCCACGGTTGACCACGTCGCAGCAGCCCCGGTAGCCCTTGGAGCGGTCGACCTTCGGGTCGTAGGTCCAGAGCTTCTTGCCGGTGCGCGCATCGATCGCGTGCACCACGCTCCATGAGGCGGTGACGTACATGATGCCGTCCACGACCAGCGGGGTGGCCTCGACGCCGCGCGTCGATTGCAGGTCGTAGGACCACACGAGCCCGAGGTCCTTCACGTTGCCCGCGTTGACCTGGTCGAGCTTGCTGAAGCGCGTCTCCGCGTAGTCGAGGCCGTAGCTGGGCCAGTCGGGAGTCTTCGCGGCATTGGCGCGGATGAAGGAGCCATCCACGCGCTGGGTAGCGGCCTTGATGTGCTCGGGGGAGCCTTTGGCGGGCTGGGCCGATGCGGTCGCGGCAGCCAGGCACAGCAACGCGCCGAGCGCCAGCGCGGCGTGGGTCTTGGTCATCGTGTCGTCTCCTGTCGTTGTGAAGCGAAGGATCGCCCTGGCGCGCGCTTTGTTCATCCTCGGGATTTCCCTAGAGCCGGACTGTTCCATTGCGGAACAGATTCGACGTCTTTTCCCACTCTGGAGACGGCATGCCCTTGTCAACACGCAATCCGGCGGGTGGTCCTCGGCAGTTGTTCGCAAAGACTTCCGCAGAGCGCGTGGCGCTGGCCCGGCAGCAGTTCTTCGAGGAAGGCGTGCGCCCCTCGGGGCTGATCGGCGAGGCCGTGATCCAGTCGTGGATGCGCTGCACGCGGACGCACAGCGATCGGCGGCGCGTCGTGGCCTTCGATGCGGTCACGCCGAGCCGGCTGCATGCCACGCTGGGACGCAACCGCGAACTGCTGGAAGCCGCGCGACAGGAATTGGCGGGCATGGAAAGCTCGCTGGCCGGCACCGATTGCCGCGTGCTGCTGACCGACGCGCAAGGGGTGATCGTCCATGTCACGCAGCATCCGTCGAACGCGCAACAACCGATCCTGCAGAAGACGGCGCGGCTGGGCGTCAACATTGCCGAAAGCGTGGTCGGCACCACGGCGCCGGGTATCGTCGCGACCACCGGCCAGGCCTGCACGGTGCATGGGGCCGAGCACTACTTCGAATACCTGCGCGAAATGCAATGCGCAGCGGCGCCGATCCGCGACGTCCACGGGCGGCTGGCAGGTGTGCTCGATCTCACGGTGGAATCGCGACGCTTCGGCTTCGATGCAGCGTCGATGGTCGCGCTCTATGCCACCACCATCGAGAACCGCCTCTTGCTGGCCCAGTCGCAGGACCGGCTGGTGCTGCGCTTCCAGGCCAGTCCGACGCTGCTCGGCACGCCGCTGGAGGCGCTGGCGGGCATTGCGCCGGACGGCACCGTCGCCTGGCTGAACGCGGCCGGCTCACGGCTGATCGGCGGCGTGCCGGAAGCCGAGCCTTGCGATGTGGAGATGCTGTTCGGCCTCGACCTCGCGGGCCTGTTGCGCATGGGCCGCGGCGAAGCCGCGCAGCCCGTTCGGCTGGCAAGCGGGCTCGGCGTGTGGCTGCAGGCCCGGCTGCAGGCTCGCGACGGCGTGGATTTCGGACATGCGGTGAGCATGGCGCCGGCGATGCAGTCCGTCGTGTCCGAAGCGAGTGCGGAGGCCGTGGAGGCGGAGCTGCCACCTGCGGTCGCTGCGGCATCACTCGCCGAAGGCGATGGCACCTTGCGCGGCCACAGCCGCAAGCTGATCGAAGAAACCCTGGCTACGAACGACGGGAACATCTCGCATGCCGCGAGGCAGTTGCGCGTGTCGCGTGGCACGCTGTATCGCCATCTCAAGAGCTGGCGGGCGAACGAAGCCGAATGAAGCGCTACACCGCCGATTCGGACGCTGCCGCGCGCTCGCGCCGCGCCTCCGAGTTCGGATGCAGGGGCCGAAGGTACTCATGCAGCGCCAGCGCCGCCGCGCCGACTGCCGGCGCCCATTCGCCATAGCGCGCCGCTCGCACGACAGGCGGCGGCATGCCCGCGCTTTCGGCGTAGCGGCCCACGGTTTCGATCGCCAGCCCCAGGAATTCCGGGTGCGCTTCGCATGACTTGCCGCCGACGACGATCGCGCGCGGCTCGAAGGTAACCCACAGGTTCTGGAGAAGCACGCCGAGGAAGCCGGCCGCACGGCGAAGCTCGCCGGCTTCGCGGTCCAGCACGCGCGAGCCGAGAAAGACTTCGGCGCAACCCCGCCGCCCACATGAACAGCGCGGCCCGTCGATCTGCAGCACGGTGTGCCCGATCTCCCCGGCCATGCCCTGGGCGCCGATGAAGAGCCGGTCGTTCAGCACGATGCCGGCGCCGACGCCGACGTCGCAGCTGACGAAGATCAATGGGTCCTCGCCCTCGCCGTCCGAGAACTCGTATTCGCCGAGCGCCGCCGTGTCGGCGTCGTTCTGCAATTGCACGGCGACGCCCGAAATGCCCTCGCCCGCAAGCGCATCGGTGAGCCCCGGCAGCAGGCTGACGTTGCGCCAGCCAAGGTTGGGCGCGAAGCGCACGACGCCGGTCGCATCGTGCACGGCACCGGGAACCCCCACGCCAATGCCCGACAGCCGCAGCCCCGATACCAGCAAGCGGCGATGCGCGGCGGCCACCATGCGTGCGGCCTGCGCGCACACCACCGATGGCGCGTGGTCGCGAAGCGGCTGCGCATCGGAATAGAGCACTTCGCCCTGCAGCGAGACGCACACGACGCGCACGACCTCGATCGCGATCTCCACCCCGATCAGCGCGCGCACCCCGACGTTGATGCGCAGGGGCGTCGAGGGTCTTCCGAGCCCGTCGACGACCGGCGCACCGGCCTCGTCGAGCCAGCCGTCATCGAGAAGCTCGCGCACCAGCAGGCTGACGGTGGATTTGGTGAGGCCGCTTTCCGCGGCCAGCCGAGCGCGTGAAAGTCCCGGCTGTGCGCGCAAGAGCCGTAGCAGCACGCTGCGATTGATCCGCCGGACCAATTGCTGATCGCCGATGGTCTTCATCCGGGCTCCATCCCGGCCGTCACGCCGTCGCGTGCTCGGCCTGTGGCTTTCCCTCGGGCCGCTTGCCGGCAATGATCATTCCCAGCACCTCGTCCTCGGTCACATCGTCGGTGCGATAGGTGCCGACGAGCCGTCCGTTCTTCATCACGGCCAGCCGGTCGCTCAGGCCGAACACATCGGGCATGTCGTGCGTGATCAGGAAGATGCCGACCCCATCGGCCTTGAGCTGCCTCACCAGCGCGCCAACCATCGCGGTTTCTTCCGGCCCCAGCGCCGCGCAGGGCTCGTCCATGATCAGGATGCGGGCGTTGAAGTACAGCGCTCGCGAGATCGCCACCACCTGCCGCTGCCCGCCCGAGAGGCGCCGCACCGGCACGCGGATGTTGGTGAAGTTCTTGTTGAGGCGCTGGAACACCTTGCGCGCCTGGCCTTCCATGAAATGGTCGTCGAGCGTGCGCCAGGGCGTGAGCTTTTCGCGACCCAGGAAGAGGTTGGCGACCGAGTCGAGGTTGTCCGCGAGCGCAAGCGTCTGGTAGATGGTCTCGATACCCTGCGCCTGCGCCTCGGAGGGTGTGCGGATGTTGACCTTCTCGCCTGCGATGAGCGTGTCGCCGGAGTCGATCGGGTAGGCGCCAGCGAGCATCTTCATCAGCGTCGACTTGCCCGCGCCGTTGTGGCCCAGCAGCGCGACCACTTCGCCGGGATAGAGGTTGACGCTGACGCCGTCGACCGCCTTCACGCCGCCGAAGGCCTTGTGGATGTCGCGCAGTTCGACCAGGGGTGGGTTGGGGGTCATCTAGTTCTCCCCGAATTTCTTGCGGTAGAGCACATCGAAGACGACCGCGATGATCAGGACCTGCCCAATGATCACCATGCGCTTGCCGATCGGCACGTCCAGCAGCAGCATGCCGCTGTCGAGCGACTGCATGATCAGCGCGCCGAGCACCGAGCCGAAGATCGACCCGCTGCCGCCGGCCAGCGCCGTGCCGCCGATCACCGCGGCGGCGATCACGTAGAGCTCCATGCCGCTGCCCAGCGAGTTGGTGCCGGCGTTCAGGCGCGCGATGGAGACGATGGCGGCGATGGTCACCAGCACCGCGAGCAATGCGAAGAGCATCAGCGTCACGCGCTTGACCGGGATGCCGACCAGCGCGGCGGCATCCGGATTGCCGCCCATGGCGAACACGTAACGGCCGAAGCGCGTGCGATGCACGATGAACGACAGCACCACTGCCACCACGGCCCAGATCAGCACCGGGATCGGCATGCCCTGCGCCTCGGTCTTCGACGAGATCTGATAGCTGTTCATGGTCGCGGCGAAGGCGAAGACGACGATCACGGGCACCGCGGTGAGCAGGAGGTCCAGCCACAAAGGCTCGACCGGCATGTCATGGCGCTGCCGCGCGCGCCGCTTCTGCAGCATCCGGGCGAAAAGCACGACGCCGACGAACGCCGCCAGCACCCACGTCGCCGTGGTGCCGATGCCGCCGTCATAGCCGCCACCGAGGCGCTGGAAGAATTCGTCGTTGACCGGCTGCGTCTTGCCGTCCGCCACGAGGAACGCGGCCCCCCGGAACGACATGAGCCCGCCCAGCGTGACCACGAACGATGGCACGCCCAGCACGGCGGTCAGCCCGCCCTGGTAGAGCGACACCAGCAACGCCACCGCCAGCCCTGCGAGGCTCGCCGCCGGCCACGACCAGCCGGCGGTGTATTGCAGGTACGCGACCAGCACGCCGACGAAGCCCATCACCGAGCCCACCGACAGGTCGATGTGGCGCGCCACGATGATCAGCACCATCACCGTCGACACGATGCCGACCACCGCCGTCTGCTGCGCGATGTTGTAGAGGTTCTCGGGCGACAGGAACACGCCGCCCGACATGACGTGGAACACGATCGCCATCACCACCAGCAGCACGCTCATGAGCAGCAGGCGGAGGTCGACGCCGCTGCGGCGCCACAAGCCCGGGGACGAACTCATCTGGCGACTCCATTCGGGAAACACCGCGGAACCGGCTCCGCCGGGCCGCAGGGTGTTGCCCCCTGCAAGGGGGTGGGCGGCCACACGAAGTGGGCAAGCCTGGGGATGTGCTTCATTTACAGGCAGGAGGAGCCTTGTCGCCAGTCACACCCTTGCACAGCTCGTCTTTCTTGATCCAACCGGCCTTGACCACGACGTCGAGGTTGTCGCGCGTGATCGGCACCGGCGTCAGGAAGCGCGAGGAGATCGCGAGCTTCTTCTCGCCGCCGCTCCAGTCGGCCGCCTTGTCCGCCGGCTTGCCTTGCGCCAGTGCGACGGCGGCGGAGGCGGCTTCACGGCCGAGTTCGCGCGAGTCCTTCCACACCGTGACGGTCTGCGTGCCGAGCGCCACGCGGTTGAGCGCGGCGAAGTCGGCGTCCTGCCCCGACACCGGGATGCCCCGAATACCCTTGGCCGTGAGCGCCGCGACCGCACCGCCTGCCGTGCCGTCGTTCGCCGCCACCACCGCGTCGACCTTGTTGCCGACCTTGGTGAGGATCTGCTCCATGTTCTTCTGGGCGACCTCGGGCTTCCAGCCGTCGGTGTATTCGTCGCCGACGATCTTGATGTCGCCCTTCTTTACCGCGTCGGCAATGACCTCCTGCTGGCCGGCGCGCAGGAAGTTGGCGTTGGGGTCCGTGGGCGAGCCCTTGATCATCACGTAGTTGCCCTTGGGCTGGACCTTGTAGACCGCGCGCGCCTGCATGCGGCCGACCTCGACGTTGTCGAAGGTGATGTAGAAGACGCCCGGCGTTTCGATCAGCCGGTCATAGGCCACCACCGGCACCTTCTGCTTCATGGCCTTGTTGACGGCGGGCAGGATGGCGTCCTTGTCCATCGCCAGCACGATCAGCGCCTTGGCGCCCTTGGACATCAGCCCCTCGATATCGCCGAGCTGCTTTTCGGGCGAACCGCCGGCATCGGCGCTGATGTACTTGGCACCCAGCTTTTCGAGCTGCGCCTTGATCGCGGCCTCATCGGTCTTCCATCGTTCTTCCTGGAAGTTGGACCAGCTCACTCCCACCACGGTTTGCGCGCAGGCGCCGATGGCGGTCAGCCCGAAGGCCAGGGTGGTGAGGGTGCGTGCGAGCTTCATGTGCGGGTCTCCAGGCTTGGGATGAATCGTTGGCTCTAATTAGTTCGAGTAACGAACTAACTATCGCAGCGGTCCCTCGGCTGCGGCATCGGGACATTCCCTGCGGGTAAATGCGCTACATCCGGATTGGTCACGGGCGATACGATTTCGCTCCGAATGCACGCTGTGCAAGTGCTGGAGACGATATGGACTTTGCGAATTCAGCGGCGGCGCGCACCGCGCTCTACCGCACGATGGTGCGCATCCGCGCCTTCGAGAACGCTGCCGAGACGGCGAGCCAGGGCGGCGTGAGCGCCTATGGGCAGCAGGCAGCCGGCGGTGCCAAGGTGCGCGGCCCACTTCATCTTTCCACCGGCCAGGAGGCGGTGCCGGCCGGCGTCTGCGCCCACCTGGCCCCGGCCGACTACCTCACTTCCACCCATCGCGGCCATGGCCACACGCTGGCCAAGGGCGCGGACCTGGGCCGGATGATGGGCGAGCTGTTCGGCAAGGCGACGGGCTTCAACGGCGGCAAGGGCGGGTCGATGCACATCGCCGACTTCTCGGTCGGGATGCTGGGCGCCAACGGAGTGGTCGCGGCCGGGCTCCCGATCGCCGTGGGCGCGGCGCACGCACAGAAGCTCCAGAAGAAGGACGCGATCACCGTGTGCTTCTTCGGCGACGGGGCGATCAACCGCGGACCCTTTCTCGAAGCGCTCAACTGGGCACGGGTGTACCAACTCCCGGTGCTCTTCGTCTGCGAGGACAACCGCTGGAGCGCGACCACCGCCAGCGGACCGATGACGGCCGGCGATGGCGCATCGGCACGCGCCGAGGCCATGGACATCGCGGCAACCCAGGTCGACGGCAATGACGTGTTCGCGGTGCATGCTGCGGCCGGCAGGCTGGTCGCCGAGGTGCGCGCCGGCAGCGGACCGCGCCTGTTGCATGCCCTCACCTACCGCGTGAAGGGCCACGTGTCGGTCGACCCGGCCGCCTACCGCGATCCGGCCGAGCTGGCTGCGGCGCTGGAAACCGACCCGATCGCGCATGCCCGCGCTCAACTGATGACCGATGGCATCACTGCCGCCACGCTCGCCGCGATCGAGAACGAGGCGCATGCGGAAGTCGATGCCGCGCTCGCCGCCGCGGACGCCGCGCCGTGGCCCGACGCCAGTGCCGCATTCACCGACGTGCAAACCACCGGAGCCGGCCAATGGATATGACGAGCGACATGGCCGGAGGCGGCGCGGCACTCGCCCCCACGACCAGGCAGGAACTCAGCTACGCCGAGGCGGCCGTGCTGGCGGTGCGGCGCGAGATGGAAGCCGACCCGAACGTGGTCGTGCTCGGCGAGGACGTCGGCCGCGGCGGCATCTTCGGCCAGTACAAGGGCCTGCAGGACGCCTTCGGCGCGCAGCGCGTGATCGACACGCCCATCTCCGAGGCCGCGATCATGGGCGCCGGCGTCGGCATGGCGCTCGCCGGCTTGCGTCCGGTGGTCGAGATGCGGGTGGTCGACTTCGCGCTGTGCGGCATGGACGAACTGGTGAACCAGGCCGCCAAGAACCGCTTCATGTTCGGCGGCCAGGGCCGCGTGCCGCTGGTGGCCCGCATGCCGGGCGGCATCTGGGACTCTTCGGCGGCGCAGCATTCGCAATCGCTCGAAGCCTGGTTCGCACATCTGCCGGGCGTGGTGGTGGTGTGCCCGTCGACGCCGCAGGACAACTACGCGCTGCTGCGAGCCGCGTTGCGCTGCGGCGATCCGGTGGTGTACATCGAGCACAAGACGCTCTGGGGTGTGCGCGGCCCGGTGGACGAAGGCGTGGAGGTGGCGCTGGGCAAGGCGGCGCATGTTCGCCGGGGCGACGCGCTCACGCTGGTGAGCTGGGGCAAGCAGATGCACGCGTGCATCTCCGCCTGCGATGCACTGGCGGCGGAAGGCATTGCGGTCGATCTGATCGACCTGCGCACGCTCTGGCCCTGGGACCGCGAGGCGGTGCTCGCCTCTTGCGGTCGCAGCGGGCGCCTGCTGGTGGTCCACGAAGCAGTGCAGGCGGCAGGCTTCGGCGCAGAAATCGCCGCGACCGCCGCCGAGGCGACCGGCTGCCGCGTCGCGCGGCTGGGCGCGCCGCGCATTCCTGTCGGCTATGCGCCGGTGCTGGAGGCGCAATCGCGTGTGGGCATCGAACAGATCGTGAAGGGCGCCAGGGCGCTGCTCGGATGAACTCAGGGCTGGAAGACTCGGTCTTCTTCAAGCTGGTCCGCGTCGTCAACCTGACGGCGCGGCCCTTCCAGCAGCGCGTGGGGCGGCGCCACCAGTTGACGCTCAACGAGTGGCGCGCGATGGCGGTGCTGGGTGCGCAGCCCGGACTCACGGCCACACAGGTCGCGGATCTCACGGGCCTGGACAAGATGGCGGTCAGCCGTGCGCTGGCCGGCCTGCAGCGCCACAAGCGCCTGCACCGCCACGAGGACCCGACCGATCTGCGGCGCAGCAGGCTCTATCTGAGCAGCATCGGCAAGGAACTGTACGCAACGGTCAGTGCGCAGGCGCGCGAGCGCGAGGCAGAACTGTTCGCCCGCGTCGATCCGGCGGAACTGCGCGAGATGAACGCCACGCTGGACAAGCTGATCGCCTCGGTGGCCGGGACGGTCGAATTGGGCACAGCGGCCTGAGCCGGGCGCGGCCGGGGTTTTCACCCGCGCCGCCGGGTACGCTTCACCTGTAAAAACAGGTGCACCGAGACGGCACCCGACCCGCTCTCATTCACAGGAATTCCAGCATGACCCTCTCCTCCCCATTCCGTCGCCGCTCCGCGCTGGCCCTCGCCGCGATGGCGGCCGTGGCCTTCGCCGCAGGGCCGGCCGCTGCGCAGTCCACCTGGCCGACCAAGCCTGTGCGCATCGTCGTGCCGTTCGCGCCGGGTGGCACGACCGACATCCTGGCACGCGCCATCGCGCCGGAGCTGTCCAAGGCCTTCGGCCAGCAGTTCATCGTCGACAACCGGGCCGGCGCCGGCGGCAACGTGGGTGCCGAGATCGTGGCGAAGTCGCCCAACGACGGCTACACGCTGCTCATGGGCACGGTCGGCACGCACGGTATCAACCGCGCGCTGTATCCCAAGCTCCCCTTCGACCCCATCAAGGACTTCGCGCCGATCACCCTGGTCGCTGCGGTGCCGAACGTGATGGAGATGAACGTCGACAAGGCCAAGGCGCTCGGCATCAACAACGTCGCAGACTTCATGAAGTACGCCAAGGCCAACCCCGGCAAGCTCAACATGGCGTCGAGCGGCAGCGGCACCTCCATCCACCTGGCCGGCGAGCTCTTCAAGACCATGACCGGCAGCTTCATGACGCATATCCCCTACCGCGGATCGGGCCCGGCGCTGCTGGACCTGGTGGGTGGCAATGCCGACGTGATGTTCGACAACCTGCCGTCCTCGATGCAGCAGATCAAGGGCGGCAAGCTCAAGGCGCTGGCGGTGACCAGCTCGCAGCGCTCACCCGCGTTGCCCGATGTGCCCACGGTCGAAGAAGCCGGCGGCCCCTCGCTCAAGGGCTACGAGGCCAGCTCGTGGTTCGGCCTGCTGGCCCCCGCCGGCACCCCACCGGACATCATCAACCGCATCCAGCAGGAGGTGGCGAAGTCGCTGGGCACGCCCGCCATCAAGGAAAAGCTGGTCGCCCAAGGCGCCATCCCCAGCGGCAACACCCCCGCCGAATTCGCCAAGCTGATCGACAACGAACACGCCAAGTGGGCAAAGGTCGTGAAGGCGTCAGGCGCGAAGGTGGACTGACCCCCCAGGCTTGCCCACTTCGTGCGGACGCCCACCCGCTTCCAGGGGGCAATACCCGCCGGATCGGGTGACTCGGCCACCCATTCGTGAGCCGCAGCGGAACCGGCTCCGCCGGGCCGCATGCGGCGCCCCCAGCAAGGGGGTAGGCGCAGCGACACGAAGTGCGCGAAGCCTGGGGGTGTGCCTACCTAAACCTCCCAGACGACGTCCTTGCCGTCCGCGAGGGAGTCCTTCAGCATGTGCAGCAGGGGAGCGGCACGCTGGCGCAGGCCGATGTGCTGCTTCTCCGCATCCTCGTCGTGGCCTTCGACCGCATAGGAGTCCGCGTTGTGTGCATTGCGGCCCTCGTTGGCCATGGCCGCTTCCAGCGCCGCAATGGCAGCCGGCATTTGCTCGCCCGTGATGACACCCTTCGGTGTCGGCGCTTTTCCGATGATGTCGAAGAGCTGGCGCGCATGCACCTCGAGCATCACGAAGGGGGGAGTTGCCCGAGATTGGAATCGATACAGCATGGTGCCTCACTCACTTGTAGATGTAGTCGCGAACAAAAGGGTACTCCGATTGTGAGCCACGCAGCGGACGGCCCTCGACCTCGCCGTCCGGCCTGGTGGCCAGCATCTGGTGCAGCGAGATCCAGCCCTGCTCGAAGCTCATGGCCGAGCCGGCCAGATACAGCCGGTAGGCCCGCAGGATGCGCTCGGCGTTCTCGCCCTGCCGCCCGCCACCGCGCTTCAGCACCTCCAGCGCGGCATCGAGCTGCGATTCGAGCGAGTCGGACCAGGCCCACAGCGTGCGCGCATAGTGCGGCCGGAGATTTTCGGTGTCGACCATTTCGAGGCCCGCGGCCGCGGTCTCGCGCAGGACGTGGGTCACGTGCAGGAGTTCGCCGCCGGGGAAGATGTACTTCTCGATGAAGTCACCCATGCCGGCGCCCAGTTGCCGGTAGTTGAGCTGCCCTGAAGTGATGCCATGGTTCATCACCATGCCACCGGGCGCCAAGAGCGCATGGATCTTGCGAAAGTAGGTTGGCATGTTGGCGCTGCCGACATGCTCGAACATGCCCACCGACGAGATCTTGTCGTAAGGCCTCGCGGTATCGAGCTTGCGGTAGTCGCGCAACTCGACGCGCACTCGGCCCTGGAGCCCTTTTTCTTCGATCAGCCCTTGCACATGGGCGTGCTGGTTCTTCGACAGCGTGATGCCGGTCGCATCCACGCCGTAATGCTCGGCGGCCCACATCAGCAGTGCGCCCCAGCCTGAGCCGATGTCGAGATAGCGCTCGCCCGGCTTCAGCATGAGCTTGCGGCAGATGTGGTCGAGCTTGGCCTCCTGCGCCTGGGCAAGCGTCGTGTCCAGGTCACGGAAATAGGCGCAGGAGTACACGCGCCGCGGATCGAGCCACAGTGCGTAGAAGTCGTCGGACACGTCGTAGTGGAACTCGATCTGCGCCGCATCCTTGCCCAGCGAGTGCGAGCCGCGCGACTTGGCGCGGCGCTGCATCCGGCTCCACCAGCCCGTGTTTGTCTCGGCGGGATTGCCGGGCAGCAGGCCGACCGCTGCGTCGATGAGGTCGCGCATGGCCCCCTCGATCTGGACGCGGCCTTCCACGTACGCCTCTCCGAGGGCACCGATCTGGCGCCCCGCCAGCTTGGCCAGGGCAGACCATTCGTTGAAAGCAAGAGTGACGCGAGATCCGGGCTTCGCAACCTGCCGGCCGTCCGGCAATTGCAGCGTGATGGGCACGGACAGTGTGGAAAGCTGGGACTCGATCTTCGGAATCAGGCTTTGCATGGGTTGATTTTTGCCACCGCGGACAGCCCCCGTCAACTGGGGCCCCGCCACGCAATCCCGGGCTCACCCGGGTTGACATCAGATCGTTTATGTCTAAACTATTTATCCATGAATAGCTTCACTCCGAATCTTCAGCGCATCCTGTGCATTGGCGGCGGCCCTGCGGGGCTGTACTTCGCATTGCTGATGAAAGCCCGCCAGCCGGGTCTCGAAGTCACGGTGATCGAGCGCAACCGCCCGTTCGACACCTTCGGCTGGGGCGTGGTGCTCAGCGACCAGACGCTGGCCAACCTGGCCGCGGCGGACGCCGAGACGGCGACCATCATTGGCCGGGAGTTCCACCACTGGGACGACATCCAGGTCTTCTTCAAGGGCCGGCAGGTGCGCTCCGGCGGCCACGGCTTTTGCGGCATCGGGCGCAAGCGGTTGCTGAACATCCTGCAGGAGCGCTGCCTCGCGCTGGGTGTCAACCTGGTCTTCGAAACCGATGCCACGGACGACCAGGCGCTGGCCGAGCAGTACAACGCGGACCTCGTGATCGCCAGCGACGGCCTCAACAGCCGCATCCGCCAGCGCTACGCGGAGGTGTTCGAGCCCGACATCGACCTGCGGCAATGCCGCTTCGTCTGGCTGGGCACGAACCAGACCTTCGACGCCTTCACCTTCGCCTTCGAGAAGACCGAGCACGGCTGGTTCCAGGCCCACGCCTACCAGTTCGACGACAAGACCTCGACCTTCATCGTCGAGACGCCGGAAGAAGTCTGGCAGGCGCACGGCCTGGACAAGATGGAGCAGCCGGAAGCCATCGCCTTCTGCGAAAAGCTCTTCGCGAAATACCTGGACGGCCATTCGCTCATCAGCAATGCCACCCACCTGCGCGGCTCGGCCAACTGGATCCGCTTTCCGCGGGTGGTCTGCAAGCACTGGACGCACCGCGTCAGCGTCAACGGCAAGACCGTGCCGGTCGTGCTGATGGGCGACGCGGCGCACACGGCGCATTTCTCGATCGGTTCGGGCACCAAGCTCGCGCTGGAAGATGCGATCGACCTGGCGAACGAGTTCGCCTCGGGCGGTGGCATCGATCACGTGCTGGAGGCCTACGAGGCACGCCGCAGCGTCGAGGTGCTGAAGATCCAGAACGCCGCACGCAACTCGACCGAGTGGTTCGAGAACGTTCAGCGCTACACCGGCATGGAGATCGAGCAGTTCGCCTACTCGCTGCTCACGCGCTCGCAGCGCATCAGCCACGAGAACCTGCGCCTGCGCGATACCGAATGGCTGGGCGGCTACGAGCAGTGGCTGTCGGGCGGCAAGGCGCTGCCGCCGATGCTGATGCCGCTCACCGTGCGTGGCCTGACGCTCAAGAACCGCATCATCGTGTCGCCGATGGCGACCTACAGCGCGGTCGACGGCATTCCGCAGGACTTCCTGCTCGTGCATCTCGGTGCGCGCGCGCTCGGCGGTGCCGGCATGGTGTTCGTGGAGATGACCAGCCCGACGCCCGAAGGCCGCATCACGCCGGCCTGCACCGGGCTCTACAACGACGCGCAGTCCGCAGCCTTCAGGCGCATCGTCGACTTCGTGCACACGCAGTCGAGCGCGAAGATCGGCATGCAGCTGGGCCACAGCGGGCCGAAGGGTTCCACCCAGGTGGGCTGGGAAGGCACCGACGAGCCGCTGCCCGAAGGCAACTGGCCGCTGCTGGCCGCCAGTGCGCTGGCCTATGGCGAGCAGAACCAGTTGCCCGCCCAGATGACGCGCGCCGACATGGACCGGATGCGTGACCAGTTCGTCGAATCCACCCGGCGCGCCGCCGAAGCCGGCTTTGACTGGCTGGAGCTGCACTGCGCGCACGGCTATCTGCTGTCGTCCTTCATCAGCCCGCTGACCAATCTGCGCACCGACGAATACGGCGGCGACATCGACAACCGGTGCCGCTATCCGCTCGAAGTCTTCCGTGCGATGCGTGCGGCGTGGCCGGCGGACCGTCCGATGAGCGTGCGCATCTCGGCCCACGACTGGGCGCCGGGCGGCAACACCGACGCCGATGCGGTGGTGGTGGCACGCGCCTTCAAGGACGCCGGCTGCGACTTCATCGACGTGTCATCCGGCCAGACCACGCGGGCAGCGAAGCCGGTGTACGGCCGCATGTACCAGACGCCGTTCGCGGACCGTATCCGCAACGAGGTCGGCATCTCCACGATCGCGGTCGGCGCCATCACCGACGCCGACCAGGCCAACAGCATCATCGCGGCCGGTCGCGCCGACCTCTGCGCCATCGCTCGCCCGCACCTGGCCGACCCGGCATGGACGCTGCACGAAGCAGCCAAGCTGCAGAACCGCGACGTCGACTGGCCCAAGCAGTACCTGAGCGGCCGCGACCAGATGTACCGCGAGATCTCCAAGCAGCAGCAACTCGCGGCAGCCATGGCGGCGGCGCCGCGCGTCCCGGAAGAGGAGCAATAGCATGGACCTCGAAGCGCGCGCGCACAGCGAGCACCCGGATGAACTCCGGCTCTGGCTGCGCCTCCTGACTTGCACCCAGCTGATCGAGAAGCAGGTTCGCAACGAATTGCGCGAGCAGTTCGCCACCACCCTGCCCCGCTTCGACCTCATGTCGCAGCTGGAGCGCTCGCCCGACGGGATGAAGATGAACGAGCTGTCGCGCCGAATGATGGTCACCGGCGGCAACGTCACCGGCATCACCGATCAGCTGGTGACCGAAGGCCTCGTGGAGCGGGTGGACGTCGCAGGCGACCGCCGCGCCTGGCGTGTGCGCCTCACGGCGCGCGGCCGCAAGCTCTTCAACGAAATGGCGCAGCAGCACGAGGCCTGGATCTGCGATGCGTTCTCGGCGCTGAGCCCCAAGGAAATCGCCCAGTTGCACAAGCTGCTCGGCAAGGTCAAGCAACACTCACACCAAATGGCGGAGACTCTATGAAGCACTACATCGGCGCGGACAGCCCCATGCGCGCACAGTTCGAACCCAAGGCCGCGTACGCGGCCGAGCATTTCTCGTGGTCCTTCGACGCGGGCGTCGGCACCATCACGCTGAACCGGCCCGAGCGCAAGAATCCGCTGACTTTCGATTCGTACGCCGAACTGCGCGATCTCTTTCGCGCGCTGAACTTCGCCACCGACGTGAAGGCCATCGTCGTCACAGGCGCAGGCGGCAACTTCTGCTCCGGCGGCGACGTGCACGAAATCATCGGCCCGCTCACGCGCATGCGCATGCCCGAGTTGCTGGAATTCACGCGCATGACCGGTGATCTGGTGAAAGCCATTCGCCACTGCCCGCAGCCCATCGTCGGCGCGATCGATGGCGTGTGTGCCGGCGCCGGCGCGATGATCGCGCTGGCTTGCGACATTCGCTACGGAACGCCTGCGACGCGCACTGCGTTCCTGTTCACGCGTGTCGGGTTGGCTGGCGCCGACATGGGCGCCTGCGCGCTCCTGCCTCGAATGATCGGCCAGGGTCGTGCGTCCGAGTTGCTCTTCACCGGCCGCGCGATGACGGCACAGGAAGGCCACGCCTGGGGCTTCTTCAACGCACTGCACGAGAGCAATGCGCTGTTGGCCGCCGCCACCGCGACCGCGCGCGATCTTGCGGAAGGCCCGAGCTTTGCACACGGCATGACCAAGACCATGCTGTCGCAGGAATGGTCCATGACCATCGACCAGGCCATCGAGGCCGAGGCGCAGGCGCAAGCGATCTGCATGCAGACCGAAGACTTCAAGCGCGCTTACGAGGCCTTCGCGGCCAAGCGCAAGCCCGTGTTCGGGGGGGATTGATCCATGGCTGCATCTGCTGTCGACCCCTCCACGGCGCACCTCGCGCTGCCCTTCTTCGACGACGTGCATCGCGCGCTCGCGCGTGACCTGCTGCCTTGGGCGTCCGGGCAGGAGGTCGACGAACGCGACGATCGTGCCGCTTGCCGCGACTGGGTCCGTCGGCTCGGCCAAGGCGGCTGGCTGCGATATTGCGTGCCGGCCGCGTCCGGCGGTGCGCTGGACCGGCTGGATTCGCGCGCCCTGGTGCTGCTGCGCGAGACGCTCGCGTTCCACTCGCCGCTGGCGGACTTTGCGTTCGCGATGCAAGGACTGGGCAGCGGCGCGATCACGCTGGCAGGCGCGCCGGAGCAGCACTCCGGCTACCTCGCGCCGGTGGGTCGTGGCGAGAAGATCGCGGCTTTCGCGCTCAGCGAACCCGATGCGGGTTCGGATGTCGGGGCGATGGCAATGCGCGCCGAACCCACTGCCGACGGATGGCGCCTGACGGGCGAGAAGACCTGGATCAGCAATGGCGGCATCGCCGACTTCTACTGCGTGTTCGCGAAAACCGACCCGACGGCCGGATCGCGCGGCATCACGGCCTTCATCGTCGACGCGAAGACGCCGGGGCTCGACACCTCCGGCCACATCGAAGTGATGGCGCCGCACCCGCTGGCGACCTTGCGCTTCGACGGGTGCACCGTGCCGCGCAGCGCGCAGCTCGGCGAGTTGAACGGCGGGTTCAAGCTGGCGATGCGCACGCTCGACATTTTCCGCGCCTCTGTCGCCGGCGCCGCGCTCGGCATGGCCCGGCGCGCGTTGTCCGAAGCCATCCAGCACGCGCAGAAGCGGAAGATGTTCGGCCAGACGCTGGCGGACTTCCAGCTCACGCAAGCCAAGCTCGGCGAGATGGCCGCGCTGATCGACAGCGCCGCATTGCTCACCTACCGCGCCGCCTGGATGCGCGACGACAGCGAACGCCGCGGCGAGCCCGCCACCGGCGATCTCACCGCGGCCGCGGCCATGGCCAAGATGTGCGCCACCGAGAACGCCAGCCGCGTGATCGACATGGCGCTGCAAATGCATGGCGGGCTCGGCGTGAAGGTGGGCACGAAAGTCGAGAGCCTCTATCGAGACATCCGCTCGTTGCGCATCTACGAAGGCGCAACGGAAGTCCAGCAACTGATCATTGGCAAGGCCGTCCTGAGGAACAAATGACCCCAAGTGCCCAGATCGATCGCTTCGTGCATGACCGGCTGCCCCCGGCGGATCAGCTACCGATCTTCCGGTACGACCTGCCTGAGCTCCGCTTGCCGGACCAGCTGAACCTTGTGGAGGAACTGCTCGACAAGGCCCTGTCCAAGGGCTTCGCCGACAAGCCGATGCTGCGCTCGCCGGCCCGGACGTTCACCTACGCGCAGGCCGCGGTGGAGGTCGACCGCATCGCCCAGGTGCTGACCGAAGACCTGGGACTCGTTCCCGGCAACCGCGTGCTGCTGCGCGGCGGCAACTCGGTCGCGATGGCGCTGGCATGGCTCGCGGTGGTCAAGGCCGGGCTGATCGCGGTCGCCACCATGCCGCTGCTGCGCGCCAAGGAGCTGGGCGACATCATCGAGAAGTCGCAGCCGGTCGCCGCGCTGTGCGAAGGCAAGCTGCTCGACGAGTTGCAGACGGCGCAACAGGCGCATCCGGTGCTCGCGACGATCGTGGCTTTCAACCGTCCCGAAGCGGCCGATTCCTTGGAGGCGCGAGCTTCCACCAAGCGCGATGCCTTCAAGGCCTGTCCGACGGCTGCCGACGACATCGCGTTGCTGGCCTTCACCTCCGGCACCACCGGCAAGCCCAAGGCGCCGGTGACGACGCACCGCGACGTGCTGGCAATGTGCCAGACCTGGCCGCGCCATATCCTCAAGGCCGGCAGCGACGACATCGTGGTCGGGTCTCCCCCGCTGGCATTCACCTTCGGGCTCGGCGGCCTGCTGATCTTCCCGATGTGGGCCGGTGCGTCGGTGTACTTCCACGACACGCCGTACACGCCGGAAACCATGGTGAAGGTGATTCGCGATGTCGGCGCCACCATCTGCTACACCGCGCCCACCTTCTATCGGCAGATGGCGGCCTTCGCCAAAGCGGCCGGCATGCCGAGCCTGCGCATCAGCGTGAGCGCCGGCGAGGCTTTGCCCGACGCGACGCGGCAGCTCTGGAAGCAAGCCACCGGGATCGAGATGCTGGATGGCATCGGCGGCACCGAGGTGTTTCATATCTACATCTCGGCGGCCGGCAACGACGTCCGGCGCGGCGCCGTCGGCAAGGCCGTGCCGGGCTTCACCGCGAAGATCGTGGACGACGAGGGCAACGACGTGCCGCGCGGCACGGTCGGCAGGCTGGCCATCATTGGGCCCGTCGGTTGCCGCTACCTCGACGATCCCAGGCAGGCCGACTACGTGCGCAATGGCTGGAACTACCCCGGCGACGCATTCGTCGAGGACGAGGACGGCTACTTCTTCTACCAGTCGCGCGCCGACGACATGATCGTCACGGCGGGCTACAACGTCGGTGGGCCGGAGGTCGAGGATGCGCTCCTCAAGCACCCGGCTGTCGCCGAATGCGGCGTGATCGGCAAGCCGGATGAAGAGCGCGGAATGATCGTCAAGGCGTTCTGCGTGCTCAAGCCCGGCCATACAGGCGACGCGGCATTGGTCAAGGCACTGCAGGACCACGTCAAGGCAACCATCGCTCCTTTCAAATACCCCCGGGAAGTTGCATTCGTCGCGAGCCTGCCGCGCACCGAAACCGGGAAACTCCAACGATTCAAACTGAGGCAATTGACATGATGAAATTCTTGCAGCCCCCTGGCTGGCTGCCCCCCAAGGGCTATGCAAACGGCGTCGCCGCGCGCGGGACGATGGTGTTCGTCGGAGGACAGATCGGGTGGAATGGGCAACAGCAGTTCGAATCCGACGATTTCATCGAACAGACGGGTCAGGCCCTGCGCAACATCGTCGAAGTGCTGCGTGAAGCTGGCGCGGGGCCCGAACACATGGTCCGCATGACCTGGTACGTGGTGGACCGCGACGAGTACAACCGGCGCCTGGGCGAACTGGGTCCCGTCTACCGAGAGGCCATGGGAAAGAACTTCCCGGCGATGACTTGTGTACAGGTGGCGGCGCTGGTCGAATCCCGTGCCAAAGTCGAGATCGAGGTCACAGCGGTCATACCCTGACCATTTCCGAGGCTTCGCGCGCTTCGTGTCGGTTCGCCCACCCCCTCGCAGGGGGCAATGCCGGCGGGCCGGCGGCGGCGGACCCGTCGCATTCCTGGAAAACAGAGACCGGCGGCAGGTGTTTCTCGACGCTGCGGCGCAAAAACAAAAAAGCCCACAGAAGTGGGCTTTTTTGTTTTCATCGGCAACTTTCAGTCGCCGGGAAATTTGGTTGCGCGAGCAAGATTTGAACTTGCGACCTTTGGGTTATGAGCCCAACGAGCTACCAGGCTGCTCCATCGCGCGGCAAGATGGAATTATAGCTTATTCTGCGGCGTTTTGCTCGTCGGCAGAAACTTCAGTGATTTCAGGACGGTCGACCAGTTCGACCAGCGCCATCGGCGCGTTGTCGCCCACGCGGAAACCCATCTTCAGGATGCGGGTGTAGCCGCCCGGACGCGCCTGGTAGCGCGGGCCGAGTTCGCCGAAGAGCTTCACGACGCTGTCGCGGTCGCGCAGGCGGTCGAATGCGAGGCGCTTGTTGGCAACGGTGGGCTTCTTGGCCAGCGTGATCATCGGCTCGATGACGCGGCGGAGTTCCTTGGCCTTGGGGACCGTCGTCTTGATGACTTCGTGCTCGATGAGCGAGTTCATCATGTTCTGCAGCATCGCGAGGCGGTGCGAGCTGGTGCGGTTGAGTTTGCGGAGTCCGTGTCCGTGACGCATGGTGCTTTCCTTTACTTTATAAAAACAGGCAGCCGTGTCAGGTACTGCCCGGTGCACTGCGGCCCTCGCGGGCCGCCAAAAAAATCAGCGCTTGTCGAGGCCGGCCGGCGGCCAGCTTTCGAGCTTCATACCCAAGGTCAGGCCGCGAGAAGCGAGCACTTCCTTGATTTCGTTGAGCGACTTGCGACCCAGGTTCGGAGTCTTGAGCAGCTCGTTTTCGGTGCGCTGGATCAGATCACCGATGTAGTAGATGTTTTCGGCCTTCAGGCAGTTAGCCGAACGGACCGTGAGTTCGAGTTCATCGACCGGGCGCAGCAGGATCGGATCGAATTGCTGGGCACTGCGCGGTGCGGGAGCATCGAATGCAGCGAGTTCGCCACCTTCGAGCTGCGCGAACACAGCCAGTTGCTCGACCAGGATTTTAGCCGAGGCGCGGACCGCGTCTTCGGCCGTGATCGCGCCATTGGTTTCGATCTCGACCAGCAGCTTGTCCAGGTCGGTGCGCTGTTCGACGCGGGCGCTTTCAACCGTGTAGCTCACGCGCTTGACGGGCGAGAACGACGCATCCAGCACGATACGGCCGATCGACTTCGTCGGCTCGTCCGCATAGCGGCGCATCGTGCCGGGCACGTAGCCGCGACCCTTTTCGACCTTGATCTGCATGTCCAGCTTGCCGCCTTGCGACAGGTGGGCAATCACGTGGTCGGGATTGATGATCTCGACGTCGTGCGGCGTCTGGATGTCCGATGCCGTGACCGCGCCTTCGCCGTCCTTGCGCAGGCTCAGCGTGACTTCATCGCGGTTGTGGAGCTTGAACACCACGCCCTTGAGGTTCAGCAGAATGTTGACGACGTCTTCCTGCACACCATCGATCGACGAGTACTCGTGCAGCACGCCGGCGATCGTGACTTCGGTGGCCGAATAGCCGACCATCGACGACAGCAGAACGCGACGCAGTGCATTGCCGAGCGTGTGGCCGTAGCCGCGCTCGAACGGCTCGAGCGTGACCTTGGCCTTGTTGGCCGCGAGTTGCTCGACCTGGATGGTCTTGGGTTTCAGCAGGGTGGTTTGCATGCAGACTTCCTCTCAATACCCCCGGCTCGTTACACCGGTAAGGCTGGTGAAGCACCTGACCCGCAGCGAAGTGCGAGGCAGGAACGTGAACAAAAATATCGGCCCGCGCCCGTAGGTGCGAGCTGAAAAATCAACGCGAATAGAGTTCGACGATCAGCGATTCGTTGATGTCGGCTGCGAATTCGTCGCGATCAGGAACCTTCTTGAAGGTGCCTTCGGCCTTGTCGGCATTCACTTCGACCCAAGCCGGAATTCCGACTTGCTGGGCCAGTTGAAGCGCCTCGGCGATACGGGTCTGCTTCTTCGACTTGTCGCGCACCGCGATGATGTCGCCAGTCTTGACCAGGTACGACGGGATGTTGACCGACTGGCCGTTCACCGTGATCGCCTTGTGCGACACCAGTTGGCGTGCTTCGGCGCGGGTCGAGCCGAAGCCCATGCGGTAGACGACGTTGTCCAGGCGCGATTCGAGGATGAACAGCAGGTTCGCGCCGGTGTTGCCACGGCGGCGATCGGCTTCCTCGAAGTAGCGGCGGAACTGCTTCTCGAGCACGCCGTACATGCGCTTGACCTTCTGCTTCTCGCGCAGTTGCAGGCCGAAGTCGGAGGTGCGCTGACCCGAGGTGCGGCCGTGCTGGCCGGGCTTGGAGTCGAACTTGGCCTTGTCCTGGATCGAACGGCGGGCGCTCTTCAGGAACAGGTCGGTGCCTTCGCGGCGGGAGAGTTTGGCCTTGGGGCCGAGATAGCGTGCCACTTGATCTTCCTTCTGTGTCATCTACCGCACTGGGGTGCGGGAGCCGTCAGCGGCGTGCCGACAGCGGTGGGCTTGTTGAAAAAACAAAATGCGCAGCCGCTGTGAAGCGGGCTGCGCCGGGCGTCTTCGCCTTAGATGCGACGACGCTTTTGCGGACGGCAGCCGTTGTGCGGCACCGGGGTCACGTCGGCAATGGAATTGATCCGGATGCCGAGAGCGGCCAGGGCGCGCACCGACGATTCGCGACCAGGACCGGGGCCCTTGATCTCGACGTCGAGGTTCTTGATGCCTTGCTCGACCGCAGCGCGGCCGGCGACTTCAGAAGCGACCTGCGCAGCGAACGGCGTCGACTTGCGCGAGCCCTTGAAGCCCTGACCACCCGAAGACGCCCACGACAAGGCGTTGCCCTGGCGGTCGGTGATCGTGATGATCGTGTTGTTGAACGAGGCGTGCACGTGTGCAATGCCGTCCGCAACGTTCTTGCGAACCTTCTTGCGAACGCGTTGTGCAGCGTTGTTGGCAGGAGCTTTAGCCATGCTGGTCTATCCTTATTTCTTCAGGGACTGCGCTGCCTTGCGCGGACCCTTGCGAGTGCGAGCATTGGTGCGCGTACGCTGGCCGCGCATCGGCAGGCCGCGACGGTGACGGAAGCCGCGATAGCAACCGATGTCCATCAAGCGCTTGATGTTCATCGTCGTTTCGCGACGCAGGTCACCTTCGATGGTGAAGAGTGCGATCTGGTCGCGGATCTTCTCCAGATCGGCGTCGGTCAGATCCTTGATCTTCTTCGAATACTCGATGCCGCTCGCTTCGCAGATCTTGCGGGCGCGGGTGCGACCGATGCCGAAAATGGCGGTCAGGCCGATTTCAGCGTGCTTGTGCGGCGGAATGTTGATGCCAGCAATACGTGCCATGTGCGTCCTCTAATACTCGTTCAATCAACCCTGGCGCTGCTTGTGGCGCGGGTCGGTACAGATCACACGCACCACACCCTTGCGGCGGATGATCTTGCAATTACGGCAAATGGTTTTGACCGAAGCCGAAACTCTCATTTCATTCTCCTAAAACTCTTTCAACCCGGCGACTCATTTCGCCCGAAACACAATGCGCGCCCGGCTCAAGTCGTAGGGCGTCAACTCAACGGTGACTTTGTCACCAGGAAGGATGCGGATGTAGTGCATCCTCATCTTTCCGGAAATATGTCCGAGGACGATGTGGCCATTTTCCAGCTTCACCCGGAATGTTGCGTTGGGAAGGTTTTCCAGAACCTCACCCTGCAGCTGGATGACATCGTCCTTCGACATCTACACCTACGAAGTCTTGAAATTGGCTTTCTTTAGCAGTGACTCGTACTGCTGAGACATCATGTAGTTCTGTACCTGGGCCATGAAGTCCATCGTGACAACCACGATGATCAACAGGGAGGTGCCGCCAAAATAGAACGGCACGTTGTATTTGAGGATCAGGAACTCCGGCAGCAGACAGACGAAGGTGATGTACACCGCGCCGGCCAACGTCAGGCGAACCAGGATCTTGTCGATGTAGCGCGCGGTCTGGTCACCAGGACGAATGCCCGGGATGAACGCACCGCTCTTCTTCAGGTTGTCGGCCGTTTCGCGGCTGTTGAACACGAGCGCCGTGTAGAAGAAGCAGAAGAACACGATCGCGGCAGCGTACAGCAGCACATAGATCGGCTGACCCGGGCGCAGGGCGCTCGCGATGTCCTTGATCCAGCGCATGCTCTCGCCAGTGCTGAACCAGCCCACCACGGTGGTCGGCAGCAGGATGATCGACGATGCGAAGATCGGCGGAATCACCCCGGCCATGTTCAGCTTCAGCGGCAGGTGCGACGACTGGCCACCGTAGACCTTGTTGCCCACCTGGCGCCGCGCATAGTTCACGAGGATCTTGCGCTGGCCACGTTCGACGAACACCACGAAGTAGGTCACGAGCACCACCACCGCCACGATGAACAGTGCGACGAGCACGTTCATGGCACCGGTGCGAACCAGTTCCAGCAAGCCGCCGATCGCGCTCGGCAGGCCGGCTGCGATACCCGCAAAGATCAGGATCGAGATGCCGTTGCCGAGACCACGCTCCGTGATCTGCTCGCCGAGCCACATCAGAAACATCGAGCCAGCGGTGAGGCTGACCATGGCCGTGATCCGGAAGCCGAAGCCGGGCGAAATCACCAGGCCGGCCGAGGACTCCAGCGCCACTGCAATGCTGAACGACTGGAACAGGGCCAGTGCCAGCGTGCCGTAGCGGGTGTACTGCGTGATCTTGCGACGACCCGCTTCGCCTTCCTTCTTCAATTGCTCGAAGGTCGGCACCACGTAGGTCATCAGTTGCATGATGATCGACGCGGAGATGTACGGCATGATGCCCAACGCGAACACGGTAAAGCGCGACAGGGCGCCGCCCGAGAACATGTTGAACAGGCTCAGGATGCCGCCTTGCTGGCCTTGGAACAGCTGCGCGAGTTGGTCCGGATTGATGCCCGGCACCGGAATGTGAGCCCCGATGCGATAGACCACGAGCGCGAGCAGCAAAAAGACGAGCCGGCGACGCAGGTCACCGAACTTGCCTGTTTTTGCGAGCGTTGCCGCGTTGGTTGCCACGAAGTACTTCTTTCAGTCCGTGTACTTAGGCGATGCTGCCGCCAGCGGCTTCGATCGCAGCCTTGGCGCCGGCGGTTGCGCCGATGCCCGTCAGCTTGACGGCCTTGGTGAGCTCGCCCGACTTGATGACCTTGACCACCTTGGCGATCTGGCCGACCAGGCCGGCTTGCTTCAGCGCCAGTACGTCGACTTCGGCCAGGCCGAGTTGCTCGAGCGCGGCCAGCGTCACTTCGGCGTTGTACTTCAGCAGGTGCGACTTGAAGCCACGCTTCGGCAGGCGACGCTGCAGCGGCATTTGACCGCCTTCGAAGCCGACCTTGTGGAAACCGCCTGCACGCGACTTCTGACCCTTGTGACCGCGACCCGCGGTCTTGCCGAGGCCGGAGCCGATACCACGGCCGACGCGGCGCTTGGCGTGCTTGGCGCCGGCTGCCGGCTTGATGCCATTGAGTTCCATATACGTCTCTCTCAGCGACTCTGTTTAGAGCACTTTGACCAGATAACTGATCTTGTTGATCATGCCGCGCACCGCGGGCGTGTCCTGCAGCTCGCTCACGCTATTGAGCTTGCGCAGGCCCAGACCACGCACGGTGGCGCGATGCGATTCCTTGGTGCCGATCGGGCTCTTGACCAGTTGCACCTTGAGGGTTTGTTGTTGCGTCGTCATCTCGATACTCCCGGTTTAGGCGAAGAGTTCTTCGACGGTCAGACCACGCTTGGCAGCCACTTCGGATGCCGTCGTCGAGTTCTTCAACCCGTCGAGCGTGGCGCGAACCATGTTGTAGGGGTTCGACGAACCATGGCTCTTGGCCACGATGTCGGTGATGCCCATCACTTCGAACACGGCGCGCATCGGGCCGCCGGCGATGATGCCGGTACCCTTCGGGGCCGGGATCATGACCACCGAGGCGGCGCCATGGTGGCCCGTCACGCGGTGATGCAGCGTACCGTTCTTGATCGAGATCTTCGCCAGGTTGCGACGTGCTTCTTCCATCGCCTTCTGCACTGCGGCCGGCACTTCCTTCGACTTGCCCTTGCCCATGCCGACGCGACCGTCGCCGTCACCCACCACGGTGAGTGCTGCGAAACCGAGGATACGACCACCCTTCACCACCTTGGTGACGCGGTTGATCGCGATCATCTTCTCGCGCAAACCGTCTTCGGGGCCTTCGTTCTGCGTTCTTGCCTGAATCTTTGCCATTTTGAATCTCGTGTCCGGTTAGAACTGCAGGCCAGCTTCGCGAGCTGCATCGGCCAACGCCTTGACGCGGCCGTGGTACGCGAAACCTGCGCGATCGAAAGCGACCTTCTCGACGCCGGCAGCCTTCGCCTTTTCAGCGATGCGCTTGCCGATGGCGGTTGCCGCAGCGGTGTTGCCGCCCTTGCCGGAACCACCCAGCGCGGAACGCACTTCGGCTTCGGCCGTCGATGCGGTGGCAATCACCTTGGAGCCGTCGTCGGAGATGACGGTGGCGTAGATGTGCAGATTGGTGCGGTTCACCGTCAGACGCGCCACGCCTTGCGTTGCAATGCGGATACGGGTCTGGCGCGAGCGGCGAAGACGCTGTGCTTTTTTGGTCAACATCATTTTGCTGCCCCTTATTTCTTCTTGGTCTCTTTGATCACGATCTTCTCGTCCGAGTACTTGATGCCCTTGCCCTTGTAGGGCTCAGGCGGACGAACAGCGCGGATCTCAGCGGCCACTTGGCCAACACGTTGGCGGTCGGCACCCTTGATGACGATTTCGGTCGGCGTCGGGGTCGCCACCGTCACGCCCTGGGGCATGTCGAAGTTGACCGGATGCGAATAACCGACTTGCAGGTTGAGCTTGGCACCTTGAGCGGCAGCCTTGTAGCCCACGCCGACGAGGGCGAGCTTCTTCTCGAAGCCCTTGGTCACGCCGACGACCATGTTGTTCACCAGCTGACGGAACGTGCCGCTCATCGCGTTCGCTTCACGCGAATCGTTGGCGGGCTCGAAACTCAGCTTGCCATCATTGCTGGAGACATTGACCAGCGCATTGCGCTGCAGGCTGAGCGTGCCGCCCGTGCCCTTGACGTTGATCTGGTCTTCCTTGATCGACACATCCACGCCTGCGGGGATGGTGACCGGCATTTTTCCTACTCGGGACATTTCAGTTTCTCCTCGATGTCTCGGTTAGGCGACGTAGCACAGCACTTCGCCACCGACACCGGTAGCGCGCGCCTTGCGGTCGGTCATCACGCCCTTGGGGGTCGTGACGATGGCAACGCCGAGGCCGTTCTGGACTTGCGGAATGGCTGCGCTGGCCTTGTAGACACGCAGGCCAGGACGGCTCACGCGCTCGATGCGCTCGATGACCGGACGGCCAGCGTAGTACTTCAGCGCGATTTCGAGCTCGCTCTTGCCGGCTTCGGTCTTGACCTTGAAGCCGTCGATGTAGCCCTCGTCCTTCAACACCTGTGCGATCGCGATCTTCACCTTGGAAGACGGGACCGACACGGTGGGCTTCGCCACCATCTGCGCGTTACGGATACGCGTCAGCAGGTCGGCAATGGGATCACTCATGCTCATGTTGTTTGCTCCTGCCTGGCTTACCAGCTGGCCTTGGTGACACCGGGGATGTCGCCATTGAAAGCCAGTTCGCGGATCTTGGCGCGGGCCAGACCGAATTGACGGAAGGTGCCACGCGGACGACCGGTGATTTCGCAACGGTTGCGCTGGCGCGTCGGGTTGGCGTTACGCGGGAGCTTCTGCAGACCCAGGCGGGCAGCTGCGCGCTCTTCGTCGCTCTTCTTCGCGTCGTTGGCGATCGCCTTCAGTTCCGCATGCTTGGCGGCGTACTTTGCGACCAGTTTTTCTCGCTTGAGCTCGCGCTCGATCAAAGCTACTTTAGCCACAAACCACCTCAGTTCTTGAACGGGAAACGGAAGCCAGCGAGAAGCGCCTTGGCTTCTTCGTCGGTCTTGGCCGTCGTCGTGATGCTGATATTGAGACCGCGCAGGGCATCGACCTTGTCGTATTCGATCTCAGGGAAAATGATCTGCTCTTTGACGCCGATGTTGTAGTTGCCGCGGCCGTCGAAAGCGCGGCCGGAGATCCCGCGGAAGTCGCGAACGCGCGGCAGTGCCACGGTCACGAAACGATCCAGGAATTCATACATCTGCACACCGCGCAGCGTGACCATGCAGCCGATCGGCTGGTTCTCGCGAATCTTGAAGCCGGCGATCGCCTTCTTCGACTTGGTCACGACGGGCTTCTGGCCCGCGATCTTGGTGAGGTCGGCGACAGCGTTGTCGAGGACCTTCTTGTCGGCGACTGCTTCACCCACGCCCATGTTGAGCGTGATCTTGGTCAGACGCGGAACCTGCATCGGCGAGGTGTAGCCGAACTTTTCGGTCAGGTCCTTCGCGACTTTCTCGCGATAGTGTTGTTGGAGACGTGCCATGTGAGTACCCCTTAGGCGAGCTTGATTTCTTCGCCGCTGGACTTGAAGACGCGCACGCGCTTGCCGTCCGTGACCTTGATGCCGACGCGATCGGCCTTGCCGGTCGCAGCATTGAAGATCGCCACGTTGGATTGGTGAATCGGCATGGCCTTCTCGACGATGCCACCGGTCGTACCCTTGAGGGGGTTCGGCTTGGTGTGCTTCTTGACGATGTTGATGCCGTCGATGATCAGATGCGAATCATCCTTGCGCAGCGACACAGTGCCGCGCTTGCCCTTGTCGCGCCCGGCCAACACGATGACCTGGTCGCCTTTGCGAATCTTGTTCATGGCGTTGTTGTCCTTACAGAACTTCGGGGGCCAGCGACACGATCTTCATGAACTTCTCGGTGCGCAGTTCGCGCGTGACCGGTCCGAAGATGCGGGTGCCGATGGGCTCCAGCTTAGCGTTGAGCAACACTGCTGCGTTGCCGTCGAACTTGACGAGCGAACCGTCAGCACGACGGATGCCCTTGGCGGTGCGGACCACCACTGCGCTGTAGATCTCGCCCTTCTTGACGCGACCCCGCGGAGCGGCTTCCTTGACGCTGACCTTGATGACGTCGCCCACGCTGGCATAACGCCGCTTGGAGCCACCGAGCACCTTGATACACAGGACGGATTTCGCGCCCGTGTTGTCGGCCACATCGAGCCTGGATTCAGTTTGGATCATTTTGTGATATTCCCAACTTGTACCGTTTGCCGCCCCGGACACTCCGGAACAGATCTGCGGTCAGTCTTGGGCCCGTCGTCCACGCACCAAAACCACTTCAGTGCGCTTCCGCTGGGCAGAAGCTTTCGCCTTTTCAAGCGAAGCCTGCGATTGTCACATAGTCTGCCGGCTTCGTCAACAACCTGCGCTGCGCAAGTTTGCAAAACCGTAGACTTCGGGGCGTGCACGAGCGCCCATCCACACTTTCAACGCCGGTTACCCGCCGCCAGATGCTGGTCGCTGCGGCGATTCCCCTCGCAAGCGGGATTGCGGGATGCAAGAGTGGAATCGCTGTGGCGCCGGGCCCACAGCAGCTGCGGCTTGTCGCCGAAGCACGTTGGCCGCATCGACTGGGTTTTCAAGGGACGGCGGTCGGAGGATTGTCCGGCATCGACTACGACCCTCTCCGACGTGAGTACCTGCTTCTCAGTGATGACCGGTCAGACCTGGCACCGGCTCGTTTCTACAGTGCACAGTGGTCCGCCGCACCCGGGGCCGAGGCACCTCGCCTCGTCGATGTCGCCGTGTTCCGGCAAGCCGACGGCACGCCGTGGCCATCGCGCCGGCGCGCCCCCCGGAACACGCCGGTTCCCGATCCTGAAGCACTCCGCTTGCGGCCGGACACCGACACGGTCCTCTGGACCAGCGAGGGCGATGCGCCACGCGGATTCGGCCCGACGCTCTACGAATCCAGACGCGACGGTGCGCTGATCCGCGAAATCCCGCTCCCCGACACATTCCAGCCCGACCCGACAGGCCGGCGCGGCACGAGGGACAACCTGGGCCTGGAAGGTTTGGCATTGACCCCCGACGCAACCCACGCCTGGCTCGCGATGGAGAGCGCGCTGATTCAGGACGGCCCCATCCCGACCGTGGCGGCGCCGGGCGGGCCCTGCCGGTTCACGCAGATCGACCTGGCAACCCGCAAGGCCACCCGCCAGATCGCCTACCTCCCGGACGCGATCCCGTTGCGCCCCCTGGTGCCGGGCATGCCCGCCGACAACGGCGTCAGCGAGGTGCTGATGATCGACGCCCACCGCATGCTGGTCCTGGAGCGCGCCTACGCCACCGGGGTCGGAAATTCGCTGAGGCTCTACGAGATCGATACCCGCACCGCCACCGATACCCTGGCCCTGGAAGCGCTGAGCCCGGACAATCACACTGCCGCGCCCAAGAAGCTGGTCGCCGACTTCGCCGCACTGGGCCTGTCCCGCCTGGACAACAGCGAGGGCCTGTGCTGGGGCCCCGATCTGCCGAACGGCAGCCGACTGCTGGTCGCGGTGAGCGACGACAATTTCAATCCGCTGCAGATCACCCAGTTCGCAGCATTCGAATTCACCGGATAAGTCATGAACATCGCAGTCACTTTCCTGCCCCGCCGTGAGCCGGAACCCTTGCCACCCGTCGCGTTCATCGGCGGCGGCAACATGGCCAGCGCCATCATCGGCGGGCTGATCAAGCAGGGCGCGCCCGCGGAATCCTTCGAAGTCGTCGAGCCGTTCGCCGAAGCCCGCGCCAGGCTCGCTCACGATTTCGGCATCACGGCACAGGCCGAAGCCGGCAGCGGCCTGGCGCGCTGCGAGGTCGTGGTCTGGGCGGTCAAGCCGCAGAGCTTCGCCGAGGCGGCCAAGCCGGTGCGCGGCCTGGCGCCCGACGCCCTCCATCTCTCGGTCGCCGCGGGAATTCCGTCCGACAGCATTGCCCGCTGGCTCGGCACGGAGCGGGTGGTTCGCGCCATGCCCAATACGCCGGCGCTCGTCGGACAGGGCATGACCGGTCTCTTTGCGCGCGAAGCCGTGGACAGCGGTGGTCGGAAACTGGCCGAACAGGTACTTGCCCCGACTGGCGACCTGATCTGGGTCGACGCCGAAACGGCACTCGACGCCGTCACGGCGATTTCGGGCTCAGGTCCGGCCTATGTCTTCTATTTCATCGAGGCGATGACGGAAGCCGGCGTGGACCTCGGCCTGACGCCGGAACAGGCGCACCAACTCGCTGTAGGCACATTCACCGGCGCCTCCGCCCTGGCCAGCAGCGCGACCGAACCGCCGGCGGTCCTGCGCCAGCGCGTGACATCGAAGGGCGGCACCACGTACGCCGCCATCACGGCCATGGAGAGTGCCGACATCAAGGCGAAGTTCAAGGACGCCATTCGCGCCGCGCATCAGCGCGCCGCCGAGCTCGGCCGGGAATTCGGGGGCGGCTGAAGAAAGACAGCCTCGATCACCGCAACGCGTAGCCGGCCACGACGCCGGCGAACACGGTGAAGCCCAGCCAGTGGTTGAGCCGGAAGGCCTTGAAGCAGCCGTCGCGCGTCCGGTCCTGAATGAGCCGCCAGTGCCATAGCGCTTGCGCAGCCGCCATTCCGACGGCGATGAAGAAGATCGCGCCCAGCGACTTGCCCGCACCCGCTCCGGCCCACACGGCCAGGAAAATCGCATAGCTCGCCATGACGATCGCAACGTCGAACCGCCCGAAAGTGATGGCCGAGGTTTTCATGCCGATCTTGAGATCGTCGTCGCGGTCGACCATCGCGTACTCGGTGTCGTAGGCCAGCACCCAGAACAGATTGCCTGCGAGAAGCCACCAGGCCAGCGCGGGCACCTTGCCCTGCACCGCTGCAAAGGCCATCGGAATGCCGAAGCTGAACGCAATGCCCAGCACCGCCTGCGGAATCGAGACGAAGCGCTTCGCAAACGGATAGACCAATGTGACTGCCAGCGCCGCGAAGGACCACAGCACCGTGACGCGATTGGTCGTCAGCACCAGTCCGAACGCTGCGAGCGCGAGCACGGCGCCGACGACCAGCGCCTCCGCTACAGAGATCGCACCGCTGGTGACGGGCCGCTGCGCCGTGCGCTTGACGTGGCGATCGAAGTCCCGGTCGGCCACGTCGTTGACGCAACACCCGGCACTGCGCATGAGGATGGTGCCGAGCACGAACACGATGAGCAGGTGCCAGCCCGGCCATCCGTCGGCCGCAAACCAGAGGGCGCCCAGCGTCGGCCAGAGCAAGAGCAGCCAACCCGCCGGGCGATTCCAGCGGATCAGGTCGAGGTACAACGCAAAACGCCCGCGATGCGGCGCGGGCGCAGGCTGGGCCGCGCCCGTGGCGGGGCCGGCGGCGGGATCAGTCTTCAAGCAGCGAACGCAGCATCCAGGCCGTCTGGTCGTGCACAGTGCAGCGCGCGGTCAGCATGTCGGCGGTCGGATCGTCGCCGGCCTCTTCGGCCACGGGAATGAATTCGCGCGCGATGCGCGAGACGGTCTCGTGCCCCTTCACCAGGATGCGCACCATCTCCATCGCCTTGGGCGGGTTCTGCGGCACATCCGGCACGGTCGCAATCTTGCTGAACTCGGCGTACGAACCCGGTGCGTAGTGGCCCAGCGCGCGAATGCGTTCGGCGATGACGTCCGTGGAGCCCCAGAGTTCGGTGTACTGGGTCATGAACATCGCATGCAGCGAGTTGAAATGCGGACCCGTCACGTTCCAGTGGAAGTTGTGCGTGGTCAGGTAGAGCGTGTAAGTGTCCGCCAGCACGCGGCTCAAGCCCTCGGCGATGGCTGCGCGGTCCTGGCGGTCGATGCCGATGTTGATGATCGGGGCATTGCGGCTGCCGGACTCTTCAGCGACCACCACGCCGCCCTTCTTGGGCACCTTGCCGGCGGATGCGGACGGTGCGGCAGTGACGGGCGACTTGGGTTTCTTCACGACTTTGGCCATGGTGATGAGATCTTTCTTCAGTGGATTGACGGCAAAAAACGCAGGAAGGCCGGGCGCGGGCCCCGCAACAGCTGCACTCTATCGCAGGTGTCGCGGCCGGGACGCACCGGGTTCGTAGGCTGATGGCGCAATTTGCTACGAGAGACGCTTGACGCCCGGCAGTTCGCACGCATAGATCGCATTGCGCAGGGCCGCGATGGCTTCATACCGCGTGAAGCTTCGCCGCCACGCCAGCACCACGCGTCGCGTCGGCGGCTCGCCGCCCTGCGTGTCGCGCACTGGAACGTAGCGCACGATCTGCTCGGGCTCCTTGCGGCTCCTGCTCTTGGGCTTGAGCGCATCGGCCGGCACCGAGAGGCGCGGCACCAGCGTCACGCCCATGCCTGAGGCAACCATGTGCTTGATGGTCTCCAGCGACGAGCCTTCGAAGCTCTTGCGGATGCCTTCGGCGTTGCTTGAAAAGCGGGCGAACTCCGGGCACACCTCCAGCACGTGGTCGCGGAAGCAGTGGCCGGTGCCCAGCAGGAGCATCGTCTCCTTCTTGAGCTCGTCGGAGGTCACGGACTCGCGGTCCGCCAGCGGGTGATGGGCCGGCAGCGCCGCGACGAAAGGTTCGTCGTAGAGCGGCGCCATGGCCAGCCCCGTGTCGGGGAAAGGCTCGGCCATGATCGCGCAATCGATCTCGCCGGCGCGCAGCATCTCGAGGAGCTTGGCGGTGAAGTTCTCCTGAAGCACCAGCGGCATCTGCGGCGTGCGCGCGATGTTCTGGCGCACCAGGTCGGGCAACAGGTAGGGGCCGATGGTGTAGATCACGCCCAGGTTGAGCGGACCGGACAGCGGGTCCTTCCCGCGCTTGGCGATTTCCTTGATGCTTGCGGCCTGGTCCAGCACGCTCTGCGCCTGCTGCACGATCTGCTCACCCAGTGGCGTGACCGAGACCTCGCCGGCACTGCGCTCGAAAAGCTTGACCTCGAGTTCGTCCTCGAGCTTCTTGATCGCGACCGACAGAGTGGGCTGCGAGACGTAGCAGGCTTCCGCGGCCTTGCCGAAATGCCGCTCGCGTGCCACGGCGACGATGTATTTGAGTTCCGTAAGCGTCATAGTTTTCGTCAATTATGCGCACGGGGTCCCGGGACCGGCGACATCTCCCGCCCTTTCGGATTTTTCCCATGGGACTGGCGGAAGCCAACGGACACAATCACTTCATCGAGCAACTGCGGCGCCCACGCGCGCAGTGTCCTGGCCCCGATGGCATGTGCCGCCGGCCAGGTGCTTGAACCCAAGGCTTCTGGAATTTTCGGGCGCGCCGCACACCGAGATCAGGGGCTTCTCTCCCCCACGCGCATGACCACCTTTGTGGTCGGGCCGTCCATGACGGCCGGATGGCGCCTGATTTCGACACGTCCCTATGCGAATACGCCACTTACTCATGTTCAGCCCAGGCCGCCATCTCAGCAATGGATCCGTCCAGTTCGTTACCCGCCGCACGACGCTGATGATCGCCGGCGCGGCCGCGGCCTTGGCTGCGGCCATCGCGCTTGCCGCGGGCGCCGCCATCGGCATCCGCTGGGCCGAGCACAGGGCCGCCAGCCAGGGCTCGAATGGCGTCGAGCGCGCATACGTGGTCGACGAACTCGGCAAACTGAACGCATCGGTCGCGCAGATGGAGCCCCGCATCGCCCGCCTGGCCACGCACATCGGCGAATTGCGCAGTCTCCAGGCGCGGCTGAAGACGCAGAAGCCACTGTCGAAAGTCAGCGCCGATCGCGCCTCTTCCCGCGATGCCGCCGGCGGCCCGGCCTTGCCGCCACGGCGCTGCGCCGACACGGCGGCTTCGAACGCGGAGGTCGACGACACGCGCCTTCAACTCGCGTGCATTGCCGAAACGCTGGAGCAGCTCGAGCAGGAGGCCATCATGCACACGGTCGCATGGTCGGCACTGCCGGGACGCCTGCCGGTGCACGGCGGCCGCTTCGGCTCGTCCTTTGGCAACCGCCTCGATCCCTTCGACCGTCGCCTGAGTTTTCATTCAGGCATCGACATCGCGGCCCAGGCCGGGACGCCGATTCTCGCGACGGCCGGCGGTCGCGTGGTCTTTGCCGGGCAGAAGCCGGGCTACGGCCAGGTGATCGAGATCGACCACGGCAACCAGCTCGTCACCCGCTACGGACACGCCTCCCGCCTGATAGCGCAAGAGGGCGATCTGGTGCTGCCCAAGCAGCACATCGCCGACGTCGGCTCGACGGGGCGCTCCACCGGCCCGCACCTCCATTTCGAAGTGCTGGAGAACGGCGAGCCGATGGACCCCGCTCACTACCTGAGCCTGTTTGCAGAGGGAAAGCATGGCTGATCCGCATCAGGACAGCGGCGCGAGCCGCCTCGCGACGCGCCGCTATGCGCCGCAGCCGGTGCGCTCGTTCGCCGCACGCGTGGCGACGTCGGCACTCCTCTGCGCGGCATGCCTCGCGGCTGGCGCTGCCGCCATGACATGGCACGCACAACGCAACGCGGTCGACGCCGCGCCCTGCCCGCCCCCTCCCTCCGACGAGCTGGTCCAGGCCGAACTGGCGAGAACCGAGCTGGCGCTGGCACAACAGGAGGCGGCGCGCGCCGCACTGCAGAAAACCGCCACCGCTTCGGCCGCGGAAGTCAGCCGCCTTGAGACGGAACTCCGCTTCCTGCGCGGCCAACGCGCCAAGAAGCCCTGAAGCGCCCTCCATTCCCCACCAGAGGATCGTCATGTTCGGCAACAAGAAGAAGTCGGCGGGTATCCGCCAGGCCAGGTTCGCAACCCTGGTCGCACACGACGTGCACCTGACCGGCAACCTCGCGTTCAGCGAGGGCCTGCGCCTGGACGGCCACGTGCACGGCAACATCAGCGGCAAACCCGGCAGCGAGACATTGCTGGTGCTCAGCGATCGCGGCTCGGTCAACGGCAACGTGCATGGCTATGACGTGATCATCAACGGCAAGATCATCGGCGACGTGTTCGCCGAGCACTTCGTCGAGTTGCAAGCCAATGCACACGTCACCGGCAACATCGACTATCAACGGTTGCGCATGGATGCCGGCGCGACAGTGGACGGCAAGCTGACCCGCCGGGAGGGCGCGTCGACGTCCGCGGCCTTCGCCGACCCAGTGGCCGACGCCGACGCCTGAAGGCACCCGCCCGGCCGCATCAGGCCTTCAGGAACTCGGCCTTGCTGCCCAGCCAGCGGTCGACGTGCTGGTGGGCCAGGTCGGGGTGCCGGTCGAGCATCCGGGGCGCCAGTTCGCGCGCCCAGTCCAGCAACATGACATCCGTGCTCAGGTCCGCGAAACGCAGCAAGGGCGCGCCGGACTGACGAGCGCCGAGGAATTCGCCGGGCCCGCGAATCTCCAGGTCGCGGCGCGCGATCTCGAAGCCGTCGCCCGTTTCGGCCATCGCCTTGAGGCGCGCGCGAGCAGCCTCGCCGACCCGTCCGCCTTCATTGGGCGCATACAGCAGCACACAGGCCGATGCCGCGGCGCCGCGCCCGACACGGCCGCGCAACTGGTGCAACTGCGAGAGCCCGAAGCGCTCCGCATGCTCGATGACCATCAGCGAGGCGTTGGGCACGTCGACGCCGACCTCGATCACCGTCGTGCTGACCAGCACCTGAAGCTGGTTGGCGGTGAAGCTTTCCATCACCGCCTGCTTCTCGGCCGTGGGCATGCGCGAATGCAACAGCCCGACGCTCACCTTCTCGCCCAGCGCATCGGCCAGCTCGTCGCGCGTCGCGGTGGCGTTGCGCAGATCGACCGCCTCGCTCTCCTCGATCAGCGGGCACACCCAGTACACCTGCCTCCCCTGCTCGACCTGGAAGCGGATCCGGTCGATCACTTCGTCGCGCCGATGCTCCGCCACGAGCTTGGTGACGATGGGCGTGCGTCCTGGCGGCAACTCGTCGAGCGTCGAGACATCGAGGTCGGCGTAGTAGCTCATCGCCAGCGTGCGCGGGATCGGCGTCGCGCTCATCATCAGGAGATGCGGCTCCAGCTCTCCGCCGGCCTTGCCGCGCAAGGCGAGCCGCTGCGCGACGCCGAAGCGGTGCTGCTCGTCGATGATCGCCAGCGCCAGGTTCCTGAATCGCACCTTCTCCGAGATGACGGCATGCGTCCCGATCACGAGCGCGGCCTCGCCGCTCTCGACCGCGGCCGACATCTCGTCACGCTCCTTCTTCTTCTGGCTGCCCGTGAGCCACGCGACGCGCAAGCCGCGCTCGGCCAGCAGGGGATCGAGCCAGCCGACCAGCTTGCCGAAGTGCTGCGCCGCGAGGATTTCGGTCGGCGCCATGAGCGCGCACTGAAAGCCCGCATCGATGCAGCGCGCGGCCGCCAGCGCCGCGACGACGGTCTTGCCGGACCCGACGTCGCCCTGCAGCAGGCGATGCATCGGAATGTCTCGCGCCAGGTCGCGGGTGATCTCGACGCCGACGCGTTGCTGCGCGCCGGTCAGCGCGAACGGCAGCGCGGCCAGCAGTTCGGTGTGCAGCGGACCGCCGGATGCGGCCGTGTCGAGCACCGGCGCACGCTGCGCTGCACGCGCACGGCGCGCCTGCAATTGCGAGAGTTGCTGCGCAAGGAGTTCATCGGCCTTGAGGCGCTGCCAGGCGGGGTGACTGTGGTCCTCCAGCGTGGCCATCGCGACGTCGGGCGCGGGGTAGTGAAGAAACGAGAGCGCCCGCCGCAGGTCCCATGCGCCATGCGGCGCGGCACCTGCGGGCAAGGTCTCGTCGAGCACGGCCCGCGCGATACCGGAACGCACTTCGCGCCGCAGCACCGGCTGGGCCAGCCCGGCGATCGTCGAATAGACCGGCGTCAGCGCTTCCGGCAGCGCGGTGCCCGCCGCCTTGACGGCTGGATGCATCATCTGCCGCCCCAGGAATCCACCCCGCACCTCGCCCCGCACGCGCACCCGCGCGCCGACCGCCAACTGCTTCTGCTGCGACGGATAGAAATTGAAGAAGCGCAACTGGCAGGTGTCGCTGCCGTCATCCACCGTCACGATCAGTTGGCGGCGGGGCCGAAAGACGACCTCGCTGTCGGTCACGACGGCTTCGATCTGCGCCATTTCGCCGTCGCGCACGTCCGCCAGCCGCACGACCCGCGTTTCGTCCTCGTAGCGCATCGGCAGGTAGAGCGCGAAGTCGATATCCCGGAGCAGGCCGAGCTTGCGCAGCGCGCGCTGCACCACGCTCAGGCCCGTGCCGGGCGCCCGCGCAGGTGCGGCGTCGGGTACGGGCTTTTCCAGTGGCGGGGACTTGGCGGCGGCGGGCATGGGACAATTCTGCCCGCCTCTTCGACCCCATCCCTTACGCCTCCTTGGCACGGGCCCGTCCGGCCCTCAAGCACCATGCGCGCCTTCACGCTTTCCGATTTCGATTTCGACCTGCCGCCCGAACTGGTGGCCCAGCACCCCGCCACCGAACGCAGCGCTTCCCGATTGCTCGACGGCACCGCCGACCCCACGGTCGATCGGATCTTCAGGGAACTGCCCTCGCTGCTGCGCGCCGGCGACCTGCTCGTGTTCAACGACACGCGCGTCGTCAAGGCACGCCTCTTCGGAGAAAAGCCCACGGGGGGCAAGCTGGAACTGCTGGTGGAGCGCGTGCTGCAGGGCGATGAAGTCGTCGCGCACATGAAGGTCAGCAAGAAGCCGCCAGTCGGCACCACGCTCGCGATGGTCGGTGGCTTCAGCGCGACGCTGTTGGGCCGGTGGCCCGAGGAAGACGGCGCCCTCTTCCGCTTCCGCTTCGAAAGCCCGTCCGGCGAAGACCCCTACGCGCTGATGGCCCGCTGTGGCCACGTTCCGCTGCCCCCGTACATCACGCACACCGATTCGTCGGATGACGAGAGCCGCTACCAGACCGTGTTCGCGCGCGTACCGGGCGCGGTCGCCGCGCCGACGGCGGCACTGCATTTCGACGACGCGCTGCTGGGCGAGCTCGAAGCGCGCGGCGTGCAGCGGGCCAATGTCACGCTCCACGTCGGCGCCGGAACCTTCCAGCCCGTCAAGACGGAGAACATCGCCGAGCACACGATGCATGCCGAGCGCTACGAGGTGCCGACGTCCACGCAGCGCGCCATCGCCGACGCGAAAGCGCGCGGCGGCCGCATCGTCGCCGTGGGCACGACCACCGTTCGCACGCTCGAATCCTGGGCGAAGAGCGGCGAGGCAACGGGCGACACGCGCATCTTCATCACGCCGGGCTTCGCGTTCGAGCACGTCGACCTGCTCGTCACCAACTTCCACCTGCCCAAGAGCACGCTCATGATGCTGGTCAGCGCCTTCGCGGGCTACGAAAGAGTGATGGCGCTGTACGCCCACGCGATCCGCGAGCGCTACCGCTTCTTCAGCTACGGCGACGCGATGCTCCTGGCACGAAAGAACTGAACACCATGCTGAACTTCGAACTCCTCGCCAACGACCCGGCAAGCCACGCCCGGCGCGGCACGCTCACGCTGAACCACGGCGTGGTGCAGACCCCGATCTTCATGCCGGTGGGCACCTACGGAACCGTCAAGGGCGTGATGCCGCGCAGCCTCGAAGAGATGGGCGCGCAGATCATCCTGGGCAACACCTTCCATCTTTGGATGCGCCCCGGCCTCGACGTCATGGCGAGCTTCGGCGGCCTGCACCAGTTCGAGAAGTGGAGCAAGCCCATCCTGACCGACTCGGGCGGTTTCCAGGTCTGGTCGCTGGGCGCAATGCGCAAGATCAGCGAGGAAGGCGTGAAGTTCGCGTCGCCGGTCAATGGCGACAAGCTCTTCCTCACGCCGGAGGTCTCGATGCAGATCCAGACCATCCTCAACAGCGACATCGTCATGCAGTTCGACGAGTGCACGCCCTACGACACACAGGGCCACGTGACGACCGAGGCCGAAGCGCGCAAGTCGATGGAACTCAGCCTGCGCTGGGCCCGTCGCTGCCAGGCCGAGTTCGCGAAGCTCGAAAACCCCAACGCCCTCTTCGGCATCGTGCAGGGCGGCATGTTCGAGAACCTGCGCGAGGAATCGCTGGCCCAACTGGTCGAGATGGACTTCCCCGGCTATGCGATCGGCGGCGTGAGCGTGGGCGAGCCCAAGGACGAGATGCTGCGCATCATGGCGCACACGCCGCACAAGCTGCCGGCGCACAAGCCGCGCTACCTCATGGGCGTCGGCACGCCGGAAGACCTGGTCGAAGGCGTGGCGCAAGGCGTCGACATGTTCGACTGCGTGATGCCGACCCGCAATGCGCGCAACGGCACGCTCTTCTCGCGCTTCGGCGACCTCAAGATGCGCAACGCGCGCCACAAGAGCGACCCGCAGCCGATCGACCCGAGCTGCACCTGCCACGCCTGCGCTGGCGCCTCGGGGGTGGCGTGGAACGACGGCGGCCGCGACGGCTTCAGCCGCGCCTACCTGCACCATCTCGACCGGTGCGGCGAAATGCTGGGGCCGATGCTCACGACCATCCACAACCTGCACTATTACCTGAACCTGATGCGCGAGATTCGCGAGGCGCTCGAGGCGGGGCGTTTCGCGGAGTTTCGCGCCCGGTTCAAGGCCGACCGCGCGCGCGGTGTCTGATTGGTTTACGCGGCCCGCAGGGTCCAGCTCCCCGCCAGCGTTTCGCCTGGCGCGAGCACCGCGCCGCCCACCTCTTCAGGGCTGTGGCGGTCCGACAGGTTGATCGCATCCGTGCACTGGCTCACCGGTTCGGCGCAGAAATGATCGGCGCCGCTTGGGCAATACAGCACGAAGAAATCGAGCGGCGACTCGGCGCCCATCACCAGCGTGCGGGATGACGCGGGCCATTCGATTCGGGCCCGGTGCTCCCAAGCGGTGAAGTTGTTGTCCAGGTCCAGTTTGGCGAGAAGCACGCCTTCACGCAGTTGCCCTACCTCGGTCGTCGCTTCCAATGCCGCCGGCATCACTTCCGCGTCGCCCCGCCACATCGCCCCGGTGGACGCCTGCAGGCGAGTGCCTTCGCGATGCGGGAAATAGGGGTGATGGCCGATGCCCGCGGGCATCGGCACCGTGTCACGGTTGGTCAGCGTCACGGTGCAGCGGAGCCCCGTCGGGTCGAGTTCGAACCATTGCGATGCCTCGAAGCGCCAGGGCCATTGCGCATCGGCCTCGACCTTCAGCACCAGTTGGGCCTGCGAGGACGAGGCTTGCGCCACCTGCCACGGCCGCAGCCATCCAATGCCGTGGAGCGGGTGCTTGCCCGAAGGGCCCGCAGGGTGACCGGGTGCGATCGCGATGTCCCGCCCGTCGAAATGCGCCCGGCCGTCGCGGATGCGGTTGCACCAGGGCACGAGCGGAAAGCTGGCCATCGCGAACAGATCGCGCCGGCGCAAGGCGTCGTCGGTCGCGGGACGCAGCCAATCGAAACGCCCATCGGCCTGCTCGTCGTAGAACGACGCCACGGCGCCACCGATCTCCGGGGCGAGCGTCAGATGCAGGGAGCCGGCCGAGAGCTGCAGCAGGGCTTCGGACGCTGAGAAAGGTCGAGTCTCGTTCATTCGATGCGCCACCGATCGTTGTGTCGCGGCATTCTCGTTCACACGGGTGGCACGCGGCACCGTTGAGGGTCAAAATCGCGCCGGCCGCGCAGTCGCCTGGCCGACCTCTTCCCGCATGGATCCATTCATGACCGCATCGACCTCCCTCGCCCCATCGGCCCGCTACCCGTCGCTCGTTGGCCGCACCGTCTTCATTTCCGGTGGCGCCTCCGGCATCGGCGAGACGCTGGTTCGCGCCTTCCATGCGCAGGGTGCCCGCGTCGGCTTCTGCGATCTCGACGTCAAGGCCGGGCAGGCACTGGCGGCCGAACTGGGCGCCGACAACGAGGTGCTGTTCAGCGAGTGCGATGTCACCAATGTGGACGCGCTGCGCGCGACCATCGCCGCCGTGCGTGCGCGTTTCGGGCCGATCCAGGTGCTCCTCAACAACGCGGCCAACGACCGCCGCCACGACATGGCCGACGTCACCAGCGAGGATTTCGACCGGCTCATGGCGGTCAATTTCAAGCACCAGTTCTTTGCCGCGCAGGCGGTGGCGGACGACATGCGCGGACTCGGCAGCGGCTCGATCATCAACTTCGGCTCGGTCAGCTGGATGATCAAGGGCGCCGGCTACCCGGTCTACCAGGCCTGCAAGTCGGCCATCCAGGGACTCACACGCTCGCTGGCGCGCGACCTCGGCAAACAGAACATCCGCGTCAATACGATCGTGCCGGGCTGGGTGATGACCGAGCGCCAGCTGCGGCTCTGGGTCAAGCCCGAGTCGGGCGCGGAAATCGACGCCGCCCAGTGCCTGCCGGGCCGCGTGATGGCGGAGGACATCGCCAGCATGGCGCTCTTCCTCGCCGCGGACGACTCGAAGATGTGCACCGCGCAGAACTACGTGGTGGACGCCGGCTGGACCTGAGACAACAGATCCGGCGGGCTTGGCGGACTTGGCGAAGTGGCGCCGGTCCCGCAGGCGTGGCAGAACTTTGCGAACGCGCTCTTGCGCGCCTTGCATACGTGGCAGTGATCAAAGAGGCCGATGCCGCAGTGCGGGCAGAAGTCGATCTCGGCATTCTTGAGGTCTACCGGCCGTTCGCATCCGGGGCACACGCTTTTTGCGAGGCGCGCCAAGGCCGTGTCATAGCTCAGCTCGTTGCGGCGCACGGTGTCCGGCTGCGCCTCGGCGAGCTTCTGGCGCGCGAGGTAGCGGTTGAGCGCAATGATCGCGTAGCGCCCCACGAGTACGGTCACCACGATGCCGACCGCGTAGCGCACGTAGCCGCCGTAGCTGGGCAAGTAGGGCACGAGTTCCACGAAGAACGCGAACAGCGCGAAGTAGATGAAACCCCAGACGAAGGGCCACCACGTGCTCTTGCGCTTCTTGACGAACAGCCAACCGGCGATCGCCAGCAAGGGCAGCGTGAGTGCCAGCCGGTAGCCGAACACGCGCAGCTCGACGCGGCGGTACTCTGCATCGAGCTTCGTATGCGCATCCTTCTCCAGCTCCGCGAGCTGCTGCTGCGCGCGCTGGCGCGACTGGCGGGCGTCCAGCGCGACCTGGCGCTGCGCACCCACCGCGCGCTGCGCTTCGTCCTCCTTGGCCTTCAAGGCATCCAGCGCCTTCGTGCGGGCGATGAGTTCGGTGTCCTGATCGGGTTGCGCCGTGGCGCGCCGCGTCGCGAGCCAGTTCGCGAAGGTTTCGCGGGCCGCCCGGCTCGCCTGCTGGGCCGTGAGGAGCTTGAGATCGGCCTGCTCGCGTTCGCGCGTCGCCTGCTGCTCGGCCAGGTTGGCATCGCGGACCGTGTTGCGCAGCGGCTCCGCGACGGCCCGGTCGATGAAGTCGTCCAGCTCCAGCCTGTGTTCGACACGCGGCAGATCGCCGACGATGGTGCTGCCCAGTCCGATCAGGAAGCTCGCAAAGACCACCGCAACCAGCCAAAGGCCGCGGCGAAACCATTTTTCGGACAGGCGCAGGGATTTGCTCATCGCTTTCCTTTTTTCGTGTTGCAGGTTCAGTTCGTGAATCGCACGATTCTGGTCTAGAGCTTGAGCACCACCGGGGCGGCGCCGAGCCCCGCGCGAGGCAGCCAGGCGAAGACCGAGTCGACGGTCACCGTCTCGATGCGGTCGCTAAAGCGCTTCTCGTTCGGGTGGTCATCGAAAGCCACATTGGCCGAGCCGGCGCGGCCGCCGAGCCGGGTCAGGGGCCCGAGCCGGAGCGTCGTCGGCTCATAGCCCTTGACGTGCAGCCAGGCCTGGGCCTGGTCGCGGGTCCGGATGGTTGCCGGCTCCATGGCAGCGGCCAGCGTCTCGACGGCCCATTGGTTCGACTGCTGGTACTTGTGGCCCCAGGCATAGCTCACGATGCTGTAGTGCGCCGTGTGCAGCCGGGTGACACGCGCGGGCGGCTCGTTGAGAGCCGCCAGCAATTGCGCCTGCACGGCAGGTGTCGGCACGACCCAGGCGGCCTCGTAGCGCCAGAGATCGTCGAGGAAGAAGTCGCCCAGACCCTGCCGGTACACCGTCGCGACCGCAGTGCCGCATTGATTCAGCTTGTGCACCACGCGCCAGGTGCCTGTTTCCGTCTTGTAGGCCAGCCCGAGATGCGAGTAGCGCAGCCCGTACTTGCCCAGGTCCTGCCCTGCGCGGGCAAGCACCACGACGCGCGCGCCGCCCGCGTCGAGTTCCCGGGCCGTGCGTTCCGCCAGCTGCATGCCCTTGATGAGCGCGGCGGCATCCGGCTTCGACTGCTCGCACGACCGGCCCGCATGCGCGTTCAGCGGGAAGAGGAACACGCCCGCCAGCGCAACGGCCGCCGCCGTCAGGACCATCTGCAACGCGGTCCTCAGCAGGCGCCGCGAGCGTGACACGCGGGCCTGGTACTCGCGTTCGTAGGGTCCGAAGTTGGTGGACGCGCGCTTCATGACAGCTTCTCGTTGTAGAGCAGCGCGCGGCCGATGGCATTGGGCACGAACGCCAGCACTTCGCCCGCCGCCGACAGGATGACGCCGGTTCCGATCACGCTGACCGTGAGGGTCGAGCCGACGACGACCGAAGCGCCGTGGGCCACCCGGCCCGCCACCTTCACGCTGGCCCGGGCTCCGTCGGATGCCCGCTCGAGCAGGAAGACCGTGCCGTCGACCGATGCCTCGACCGCGATCACGGTCAGCACGGCGCCACCGACCGAAAGAGCCGCCGGCACGGCCACGACCGCGCTCGCCGAGGCACCGGCGACCGAGGCGGCCCCGACGACGGAGGCGACCGGCAACATCGACAACGCAGAAGCTTCGCTCTGGGCGTGAGCCTCTGCCGGAACGAGCACGTTGGCCAGGGCCGCCAGGACGGCGACAACAACAGTGGCGAGATACTGCTTCATGGTGGGCACTCCTTGAGAAAGGTCGTGAACGGATTGATCGGTCATTGGTCCGCGCCCGCTTCGGCACGGGCTTCGCGGCGGCCTTGCAGGCGCGCTTCGGCGAGATCGGCTTCGTGGCGGTCGCGCAGCGTCTTGGCCAGCGTGAAGGCCGAGCTGATCAGGAAGAGCCAGCTCACGCCGAGGAAGGCCTTGTATGTCTCGCTGATTTCCATCCGCAGCAGGCCCCAGCCGGTCAGCCCCATCGCGGTGAAGAAGCCGCCCCAGACGACCAGCTTCCACATCGGCGTATCGCCTGCCGTCAGAGGGGCGCCACGCTGGTTGTCGCGCACGAACTTCGCGAGCACGAAAGCCGCCGACAGGCAGAACACGTAGCCCATCACCATGAAGGCTCGATCCAGCGCCTGTCCCGGCAGCCAGGTCAGGCCGGTGGCGCACAGGAACACGGCCAACCCGAACGAAATCCAGACCTGCATTTGCCAGGCACGCGTGTCGCGCTGGATGGAGACGTTGGAAGAGAAGGGGTGCATGAAAGCCTCGCGGCGAAGTGAAAGTGCGCGAATGATGTTTCGCACTCCCGCCGCAAGGCGTGAACTAATGCACCGGTGGCGACTTGCTGCGCCACCGGTATCTCTATTCGATACCGGGCGCCTTCTGGCGTCGCGCGAGCAGGTCGGCGCGTGTGTAGGGCCGGTCGGTGCCGGCCAGGCGCATTGCGATCACTTCGAGCGCGCCCTGCGTCGGCGCCGGGTTGCCGGGCCGGAGGAACAGGATGGGTGTGGCGAGGCTGAGCAGCACCAGGGTCCAGCTCACACGGGGATGCGGCAAGCGATGCTGCTGCCAGAGAAAGATGCCGCTGACGGCCACGCCGAGTGCGAAGCCGGCCGCGACTTCCGACTTGGAATGCGCGTAGAGCGCCAATCGCGAAGCGCCGATGAGCGCGGCAAACACGAGGCCAATCGACGCCGCCGCCACACGCACGCGGTGTTCCCACCGCGAGACCGTCAGCCAGCATGCGACCGGCCAGACGCTGGCCGAGATCGCCGTATGGCCGCTGAAGCCGGTGAAGTTGAGCGTGGCACTCCCGATGCCCCAGCCCAGGAAGGCGATCTTGGATGCGGCGATGAGGCTCCCGGCAGTGCCGAAAAGCAGCAGCCACAGCAGGGCGGACGGCCGGGTGGCGTTGCGGATGCCGAGCCACACCGCGATCCACAGCGCGGCGGGCAGCAGGAAGCCGCTGTCACCGAACCAGGTCAGCGAATGCCAGAACGCTTCCGAAAGGGGAAGGACCATCAGGCGGCCGTCATGCGCTCAGCAGCCCGCTCACGCGCCGCTGCAAGGCTTCGGGCTGCACGTCGGCCTGGGTCATCGCATCGCCCACGTTGAGCCCGACGCGGCTGTAGAACCCGCGCCGGAACGGACGCACCATCGCGACGTTCTGCCCGTCGCGCACTTCGACCCGGCTGAAGTACGAGCCCCAGAGATTGGTCAGCGCCATCGGAATCACCGGCGCGTCGATGCCTTCGGCACGCGCGGATTCCAGGATCTTCATCACGCCGCCCTTGAAGGGCTGGAGGCTGCCGTCGCGCGTGATCGCGCCCTCGGGGAAGATCGCGAGCAAATCGCCCTCGCGCAGCACCTGCACGGCCTGCGCGAATGCTTCTTCGTAGGCGGCCGGGTCTTCCTTCTGTGGCGCGATGGGGATCGCCTTGGCCAGCTTGAAAAGCCAGCCGAGGACCGGCACGCGGAAGATGCGGTAGTCCATGATGAAGCGGATCGGGCGCGGGCTCGCGGCCATCAGCAGCACCGCATCGATGAAGCTCACATGGTTGCAGACCAGCACCGCGGCGCCTTCGGCAGGAATGTGCTCGTCGCCCTTCACATCGAAACGGTAGACGAAGCGGGAGAGCACCCACGCCACGAAACGAAGCAGGTACTCCGGCACCAGCATGAAGATGTAGAACGCCACCACCGCATTGGCGATGCCGGTGAACAGGAAGATCTGCGGGATCGTGAAGCCGGCCTTGAGCAAGGCGCCCGCGATGATCGAGCTGCCGATCATGAAGAGCGCGTTGAGTATGTTGTTGGCCGCGATGATCCGCGCACGGTGCGTGGGCTGGCTGCGCAGCTGGATCAGCGCGTACATCGGCACGCTGTAGAGGCCCGCGAACAGCGACAGCAGGCCCAGGTCGGCCATCACGCGCCAATGGGCAGGCTGCTGCACGAAGCTGCCCAGCCCCATGTCGCCCAGGGCGGGAAGGGCCCGCGACGCAAAGTACAGATCGATGGCAAACACGCTCATGCCGATGGCGCCGAGCGGCACCAGGCCGATCTCGACCTGGCGGCGGCTCAGGGTCTCGCACAGCAGCGAGCCGATGCCGATACCGACCGAGAAGACCACGAGCAGGAGGGAGGCAACCTGTTCGTTGCCGTGCAGCACTTCCTTCGCGAAGCTCGGGAACTGGCTCAGGAACACGGCGCCGAAGAACCACATCCAGGAGATGCCCAGGAGCGAGCGGAACACGACGAGGTTGCCGTGCGCCAGCCTGAGGTTGCGCCAGGTCTCGCTGATCGGGTTCCAGTTGATCGTGAGGCCCGGGTCGGTGGCCGGTGCAGGCGGAATCGCCTGCGCTACGCCGCGCCCGACCAGGGCCAACAGCACGCATGCGACGGCCACGGTCGCATGGCCGACCTGCGGCAGCGCGACCAGCAGGCCGCCCGCGACCTGCCCGAGCAGGATGGCGACGAAGGTCCCCATCTCGACCATGCCGTTGCCGCCAGTCAGTTCGCGGGAATCCAGCACCTGCGGGAGATACGCGAACTTGACCGGGCCGAACAGCGTCGAGTGCAGCCCCATCAGGAACACGCAGCCCAGCAGCACCGCGGCATCCGCCCGGAAGAACCCCCACGCGGCAACCAGCATGATCGCGATCTCAAGGTTCTTGACGAAGCGGATCATCTTCGTCTTGTCGTATTTGTCCGTGAGCTGCCCTGCGGTGGCGGAAAACAGCAGGAAAGGCAGGATGAACAGCGCGCCGATCGCGAGGCCCGCCATGGCGGGCGGCATCCAGTTGATCTGCAGCTGGTAGGTCACCATCACCGTGAAGGCGAACTTGAAAAGGTTGTCGTTGGCAGCGCCGGCGAACTGGGTCCAGAAGAAAGGCGCAAAGCGCCGTTGGCTCAGGAGAGCGAACTGGTTGGCGTGCCCATGCGGGTCGGGCACGCTGGAGGAAGACGCGTCGGCGGTTGTTGTCATTCGTAGAGCCTTGCTGGCAGGGTCCTCAGGCCGTCACGGCGGCGGCGCCCGGATTGTGCCGCAGGGTTTGCCGCTCCATGGCTTGCAAGGCATGCAGCACAGGCAGGGCGGCCAGCGCCGCGGTCAGGTGCTTGAGGCTGTGCCCCGAGACGAACTGCTGCGTCGCTTCGAAGATCGCGTGGTCCGCCAGCTCGAACATCTTGGCGAGCATATAGAAGAAGATCACCCAGCCGAGCTTGAGGCCAATTGCGCCATTCATCGGCTTCGTCAGCGCCAGCGCCGCAATCAGCGCCATGCCACCGAACTGGACCAGAACCCACGGCAGCGCGTTCCCGGTCGCGTGGCAGATGGCCGCCGCCAGCAGCCCGCCCACCAGCGTGAACCAGGCAGCCGGCCAGCCGGCACGTGAACTCACCCGTTCGCACACCGCGAAGCCCACCAGCCCCGCGAAGGCCACGGCCATGCCAGCGCGGTCGGCCGCCAGGCGCATGCTGTCGGGCTCCAGGTGATAGAAGGCCGATCCCGCAGCCGTGAGGATCAGGCCGGCGAAGAACATCCAGGCGCAATCCAGCGAATTGACGGGCGGCTGGAACGCGGCCTGGGGCAGCGGCGCCGCATCCTGGGCTTCCTCGTTCGCGCGATCGAGCCAGTGCAGCCAACGCAGGCCCCAGATGCCGATCGCGGCGAAAGGCAGGTTGCTGAGCACGTCCATCGCGTTCGGGAGGCCGCGCCAGGCATGGGTGTCGGCGAAGGGCGCCGCACCGAGCCCGGACGCCGGAAGCGCCGGCCCCACGACCGCTGCCAGCACGAGCAGGACGAACAGCGACAGCAGGCATCGTTCGCGGTGGGAAAGGGACAACAGGGACATGGCGGGCTCCGGTGGTTGGCTTGGGGTGGAATCTAGGTTGTCAACCCGTCGATCGGCATCGAAAATCGATACGGCCTACTTTTCCACCACTGCCGGTATCAACCGGCAATACCCGCCTCCCCCATGAGCACCACCGTCGACCTGGTCCAGGCCCTCAAGAACGAACTCAAGAACGCCCACATGACCTACGGGGACCTCGCCAAGTCGCTGGACATGGCCGAATCCAGCGTCAAACGGATGCTCGCCAAGGGCGACATGCCGCTCACCCGGGTCGACGCCATCTGCCGGGCCCTCAAGATCGACTTCGCCGAGCTGGCCCGCCGTGTGGCCGACGCTCAGCCTCTGCTCAAGGAGCTGACGCTCGAGCAGGAAAACGCCGTCGTCAAGGACAAGAAGCTGCTGCTGCTGGCGATCTGCGTACTGAGCCAGTGGACGCTGGAGCAGATCGTCGCGGCCTACCGCATCACCGAGGCCGAGTGCATCGGCTACCTGGCCCAGCTGGACCGCATCGGCATCATCGAGTTGCGCCCGCTGAACCGCTACCGGCTGAAGCTGGCCAAGACCTTTCGCTGGCGCCCTCATGGCCCCGTGATGGATTTCTTCCGCGAGAACGTGGTGCTCGATTACTACCGTGGCGGCTTCGACGGGCCCGCCGAGGGGCTGCTGCTGGTGCATGGATCGATCAGCAAGTCGCTCGCGCCGGCCTTCCTGGACCGCCTGCAGCGCGTCGCGCAGGACTTCGCGCAGCAGCACCAGACCGACCAGAAGCTGTCCCCCAAGGAGCGCGAGGGCTACACCCTGCTGCTGGGCATGCGCAACTGGGAGTTCGAGCTCTTCACGCGTCTGCGCCGGGGCTGAAACACACAGAAACCGGTTTCTTCTATAAAATGGAGGGTTGCAGAAAAGTGGACGCCACGCGTCCCACCGATGGCGCAAACTCCCATGAACGCTCAGGTGAACCGCACTCGCGGTTCGGTCACTGCTTCTTATTGATCAATCGCCGACTGGAGAGACGCCACGCCATGTGGCGCACCGAAGGAGCAAGTCCGCTGCAGGTCGCACCGGATGAATCTCTCAGGTAACAGAGACAGGGGGAGCGGCAGTCTGAACCTCGGGTCACGGCGCTCCGCACAAGGAGCACCAACACCCGCCGTTCATGTCATCCCACAAGGATTTGGACATGCGCGTGGTTGTGCTCGGTGCCGGCTTGCTCGGCGTCACATCGGCCTATTACCTCCAACAGCTCGGCCACGAAGTGATCGTGGTCGACCGGCATGCCACACCCGCTGCCAAGGCTCGCGGCCGCGTGGCGCCGAAGGACGGCGCAGCGACACCGCATCGCCCCGGCTCCGGTTCGACGCGCATCGGCAGTACGCAAGGCAGATGGGCCCGGCTGCGCGCAGGCATGCGCCGCCGCGTCTCCAAACTGCTTGATCGGGCCATCGGCGCGCGCGCGCAGCGAGATCCGCGCGAACACCTCGTGCGACTCGCCGCCTACAGCCGCAAGAGCGCCCGCGTGCTGCGCGATGAGGCGGGGTTGCCCCACGGCTCGCGCGTCGGCGGCCTGTTGAACGTCTTCACCTGCCCCGAGGCCTTCCGCGCCCGCCTGGCGCGGGCGCCGCACTGGTCCGAACTGGGCTGCGAGGAGCAATTGTTCTCGCCCGACGATGCGATGCGCATGGAACCCGCGCTGCGGGCCATGTGCACCCAACTCGCAGGAGCCACCTACTCGGTCGAAGACCCCGCGCGCGATCCTTCGCAGTTCGCCGCCAGCCTGGTCTTCCTGTGCCGCGCGGCGGGGGTGCGATTCCTCACGAAGCACACCGTGGTGTCGCTGAAGGACCGGGACGGCCGGATCGACCGCGTCGAACTGCTCGACCCCGCCGGCCGGCCGATGACGCTGCGGGCACAGGCCTACGTGCTGGCGCTGGGCGCATCGAGCGTTCCGCACGCGGAGTACCTGGGCGTCGACATGCCGCTGAGCTTCGTGCGCGAGTACATCGTCACGATACCGGTCAAGGATGCTGCCCGCGCGCCCCGCGTCGCGCTGCGCGACCTGCAAGGCAAGCTGCGCATCAACCGCATCGAAACGCCCGAAGGCGACCACCTGCGCGTCACCGCCACCGTGCGCGCCGGCCTCGATGAGGATCGCGAGCCGGATTCGGACCGCTTCAACGCCATCCTGAGCCGGGTCGAGATGCTGCTGCCCGGTGCGGCGGATACGGCGCGGGCCTCCCTCGCGACCGAGATGCATGCCGTGAGCACCAACAGCCTGCCGATGATCGGCAAGACGCGCTTGCCCAACCTCTTCCTCAACACCGCGCCCGGCACGCCGAGTTGGATCAATGCGCTCGGCGCGGGCAAGTCCATCGCCCGCATCGTCAGCGGCCTGCGGCCCGAACTGCAGTTCGCCTTCCGCGGCCTGTAGCGCAAAGGGCGGCTGCCCCTTACAATCGCGGCACTGCAGGAGAGCGGGCCGCGCAAGCGGCTCCACCGAAGGCGCAAACTCCCATAAACGCTCAGGTCGGCTCGCAAGACGGGCCTGTACTGCACCAACTGTCAAAGCCGTCTGGAGAGCCATCACACCATGTGATGCACCGAAGGAGCAAACCCGTTGCGGGCGCAATGGGTGAATCTCTCAGGTACCGAGGACAGGGGGAGCGGCAACTTGGACGACCGGTCCGGTTGCTTTTTCTTTTTTCAGCTTCCGTTCCCATTCCGTTCAAGCGCTGCAACCTTCAAGGGTCTTGATATGCGCGTGATCGTTCTTGGCGCCGGCCTGCTCGGCGTGACCTCGGCTTACTACCTCCAGCAACTCGGCCACGAAGTGACCGTCATCGACCGGCAGGCCACGCCGGCCGCCGAGACCAGCTTTGCCAACGGCGGGCAGATCTCGGTGAGCCACGCCGAGCCCTGGGCCAATCCGGGCGCACCGCTGAAGGTGCTGCAATGGCTTGGCAAGGAAGATGCTCCCCTGCTCTTCCGCATTCGCGCCGACATGCGCCAATGGCTCTGGGGGCTGCAGTTCCTGCGCGAATGCACGCCAGCGCGAACCCGCCACAACATCGAGCAGATCGTGCGGCTCGGCACCTACAGCCGCGACACGCTGCAGCAGTTGCGCCGCGACACCGGCATCGGCTACGACCAGCGCACGCAGGGCATCCTGCACTTCTATACGACGCAGAAGGAGTTCGACGCCGCCCTCGCGCCCGCCGAGCAGATGCGTGCTCTGGGCTGCGATCGCCAGGTGATCTCGGCCGACGAGGCGGTGAAGATCGAGCCCGCGCTGGCACACATCCGCCCCCAACTGGCCGGCGCCACCTACACGGCCGAGGACGAGTCCGGCGATGCCAACCGCTTCGCGCGCGAACTCGTGGCGCTCGCGACGGCCGCCGGCGTGAAGTTCCTCATGAGCCACACGGTGACCGCGCTGCGCGAAGCCGGCGGCCGCATCGACCACGTCGAGGCCACCGACAACGAAGGCCGCTTCCAGCCCATCCGCGGCGATGCCTTCGTGCTGGCGATGGGGTCGCTGAGCCCGCTGTATGCCGCGCCGCTGGGTATCCGCCTGCCGATCTACCCGGCCAAGGGCTACTCGGTGACCCTGCCCGTGAAGGACGCCTCCAAGGCGCATCAGGTCTCGCTGACCGACGACGAGTACAAGCTGGTGTTCTCGCGCTACACATCCGCTTCCGGCGACCGGCTCCGCATCGCCGGCACGGCCGAACTCAACGGCTACGACCGCGACCTGAACCGTGTGCGCTGCGAGGCGATCGTGCGTCGCGTCGAAGAACTGTTCCCCGGCGCCGGCGATACCGAGCAGGCCCAGTTCTGGACCGGCCTTCGTCCCGCGACGCCGAGCAACGTGCCGCTGATCGGCGGGACGAAGCTCCCGAACCTGTTCCTCAACACCGGCCACGGCACGCTGGGCTGGACGCACGCGTGCGGATCGGGGAAGTCGATTGCCCGCATAGTGAGCGGGCTCGCGCCGGAAGTGGACTTTGCGTTCACCGGCTTGCACGCAAATGCTTCACCGACGCTCCAGCCCGCGTGAGAGCGTGAGGCGCCGCCGGCTCAGTCGTTGCCGGTGAAGACCGTCAGGACGCCTGTGTAGCCGTACAGGTGGTTCCGCGCGATCTCGCCGGCCGCGAAGAAGCCGACCAGCGGCACGTCGCCCAGCGCATGGCGCACGATCTGCAGCTCCGCGCCCGGCGCCCCGAAGTGCGGACCACCGCGGCCGGAGCAGCTCACGTAGACGGCACCCGCGATGCGGCGGGCCGGATGCGGCGCGGCCTCCGCCTCGCCAGCGGCCACCGCGCGTGCGGTAGCGAGCGTCTGCTCTTCCGGTTCCAGCTCCTCGCGGATCTCGGCGCACACCCGCATCAGGTCGGAACGCGCTGCCTGCGCGTTGCGCCGGCAGAAACTCATGCGCATGCCGGCTTCGGCGTTGTCCGCGATCGCCACGCCGCGACGCGTCGGGTCGAGACCGATGATGTGGCGCACCCGCACGTCGGCACCGAGATCACGCGTGCGCCGGAAGCCGTCGCTGCCTGCCTCGGACAGTCCGACGAGCGTGGCACGCACCGCGTCGACCGCCTGCTCCGGCGCATCGAGCGACACCTGCAGGTCGTCGAGCAGCACATCCAGCGCCGGTTCCCCATCGAGCTTGAGCAACAGGTTGCCGTCGGCCTCGGTGATCTCGCGTTCGATCGATACCGGCTGGCAGCCTTGCGTGACGCGCGACACCAGGCGCACGCCTTCGCCGAACACCACGCCCGACAAGCCGCCCGAGAACACCCCGCCCACGGCGCCGTGGCCCCGGATGTTGCCGTTGCCGCCGATGGCGAACTGCAGCGAACCGGCGCGCCCCGAAGAGAGCCCGCCGAAGAGGTAGCCGGTGTCGGTGCGATCGGCCATCTCGGCGATCAGTTCGCTCAGCTCGGGCGTCCGCGGATCGGCGTGCACGAGCGCCGTGTGCGCCGCAAAGCCGCTCATCTCCGAGCTGGCGAGCGGCGCCACGCCCGAGAACACGCGGTACTGGTCGCTCGCCATCTCGCACAGCATCACGCTGAGCGCCGGCTCGTCGAAATACTCGGCGTTGTTGGCGGCCACGCCCACGCCGACGGTGCCGGACCAGTCGGTGATCTCGGGCAGCTCGGCGCCGAGGTGGTCGAGGATTTCCTGCGCGTCGGCCGCGTAGTGATCGGTGATGTAGAGCAGACCCAGGGAGGGTGAGCGGGCGTAGTCGGGCAGCGCCATCTGCGCCCGAAGTTGGGCGAGCACGAGCCCGGCCGCCATGCGCCATTGCGGATGGGTGGCGTGACCGGAGGGAAACAGCTTCATGCGCGCGGCTTTCTGTCTGGGTTCGTTGCGGGTGGTCAGCGCCCGCGCGCGCGCTTGCGTGCAGGGGCCGATGATTTGCCGGCGGCAGGTGTCTTCTTCTTTGCCGTCTTCGTGGCGGCAGCGGTGGCCGGCTTGCGTGCCGTCGACTTGGCCGGGGCCGGCGCCGCCGTCATTGCCTTGCCGACCGCGTCGGCCAGTGGTTGAGCCATGGCCGGCACCTTCAGCTGGGAGGCGTCCTGCATGGCCGAACTGGCGATCTGCTGGAACTGCTGCGTGAGTGCACCCCACCACTGCATCGGGTCGATGACGCCCGTGCCATCCGCCGCCGCGCCCGCGCCCGCGGACGCCTTCGACGGCTTGGCCTTGGCGGTCGGCGCCTCCTCGACTTCTTCCTCTTCTTCCTGTTCTTCCTCTTCCTCCTCGACTTCCGGCTCCGGTTCAGGCTCCGGCGGCGCGGCACGGAATGAAGGCGCGGACACGGGCGCCGGAGCGCTCGGCGGCCGCGTGAAGACGCTGGCCAGGTCTTCCATGCGCACGTTCATGCCGCGCAAGGTCGAGAGCGTCATCTTCTGCACCTCGAGCGCCTGGATGGTCGCCTTGAGCGCATGGCCATTCTGTTCGAGCCAGTACTGCACCGTCTTGAGTTCCTGGATGCGCTTGTCGACTTCCTCGACGCTGAGCGTCGGCGCGACCCAGCTCGACAGGCTGGGCATGCCGGGCACCGCGCTCGCGCCGGCTGACGCGCTGCCGCTCGCCAGGTTCCGGAGAAAGTCGAAGCCCGGGACGAACTGGCTGAAGGCGAAAGGCTTGCTAGCGTCGCTCATGGGCGGTCTCCGGTGGTGTGGTTCTTGTCCGGGCAGCTTACTCCAAGCGGATGGATTTGGGCTCGGTTTGGGCGCGTCAGTGCTTGTGTTCGCCGCCGGCGGGCGCGGCGCTCCCCGCGAGGACCGGGACGTCGAGTTCCTTGGTGCTCTTCTGGCCCTTGGCGTCCTCGAACTGGAGCGTGAGCGGGACGGTGCTGCCGTTCGCGAGCGCCTTCTTCAGGTCCATCAGCATCAGGTGATAGCCGCCCGGCTTGAGTTCGACGGTTTGCCGCGCCGGCAACTCGATGGCCCCGGCGGCACGCATGCGCATGGTGTCGCCCTCCATCTTCATCTCGTGCACTTCGGCCACGCCGGCCGCCGGCGTCGTGGCGCCGACCAGCCGCGTGCCCGACGGCGCATTGAGCTTCATGAAGGCACCCGTGCCGCTCTGGCCCGGCACCGACGCGCGGATCCATGCATCGCGCACGTCGACCGCCGCCACGCCGGGCGCCAGCACGTCGAGGCGCGCCGCGGGGCTTTCGAGGCCTTCGGTCGAGTTGCCGCCGGCGGGGATCTGAGCCCAGTCGGCGCTCCCGGTGTCGCAGGTCTGCAGCACCTTGAACCACAGCACGCCCGGGGTCGCCGGCAGCTTGCCGCGCACCACGAACTCGGCGCGCTCGCTGCCCGGAAGCGCAGTCTGCGCGGATTCGGCCGTCCAGCGGACTTCGCCGGCGCTGTCGCCCGCCGGCTTCTGCACGTCGAGCGTCCAACCCTTGCGGGCCTGCGCGTCGCTGAAGGCGAAGCCCTTGGGCAGGCGCACGGTGATGCCGGTGGTGCTCTTGGCATCCTTGCACGCGTGGCCGACGCGGAATGCGGCTTCGTACTCGCTGCCGGCGCTCGCCCCGCCGGGCGGCAGGGTCACATGCGCAAAGGCGCTCCCGGCGCCGGCCATGAGGATGCAGGCGGCAACGTGCCGGAGGGGGAATGGGGTGTTCATGGCGATTCCTTTGTGAGAAGTGGAGTCAGAGGTCGAAGCGGAGTTCAGCGGTGTAGGTGCGCTGCGGATACGGATGGAAGTTCCAGTACTGGTAGTTGTTGGCGTTGTCGATGCCGAAGGCGGCCGACCACTGCCGGGCGATCTGGTAGCGCACGCGCAAGTCGACGGTGAAATAGGGGCTCACCCCCGTGTAGGCGTAGCCGTTGACGTCGCTGTTGTCGAGGGTCGAATACTGCTTGCCGCTGTAGCGTGCAGCCACCGTGAAGGCCCAGCGATCGTCGGGCTTGTACGTGGCGAACACGGTGGAACGCCAGCGCGGCACGCGCGGCTGCCACTTGCCCACGCTGGCCGGGTTGCCTGGGTTCGCCACGGTCTTGGAGTCCGCGAAAGTCAGGCTGCCGCCCAGGTCGAGTCCGCGCATGACCACGTCCTGCCCGGTGTACGCCAGCTCGAAGCCGGTCGTCCGGACCTTGGCGATGTTCTGCACGCGCGACACCGTGGTTGATCCGGGAATGAGCTGGCTGAAGATCGCGTCGTCCGTGGTCTCGTGGAACACCGTGGCGCGGGCCAGGCCGTTGCCCAGGTCCTTCTCGGCCGATAGTTCGCTGGTCCATGACTTCTCCGGCTTCAGGAACGGGTCGTTGATGAACGACAGCGCCCCACCCGTCGTGGCGCCGTACAACTCGCCCACGGTCGGAAAGCGCACGGCGCGCCCCACCGAGCCCTTGAGCACCGTGTCTTCGGTGAGCTGGTAGGCCAGTGCCGCCTTGGGCGACACGTCGGACTGGCTGCGCGGAGCGTAGGCGATGGCGCTGGTCGCGATCTGGGTGAAGCCGTTGTCGGCCTTCCAATCCTCGTAGCGCAGACCGAGCACCGCCTTCCACAGGGGTGCGAAGGACCACGCGTCCTGCACCCAGGCGCTCAGGGTTTCGCTGTTGCCGCCGACGTTGCTCACCAGGGTAGTCGGCGGGCCGTTGAGCCAGTTGCCCAGGACATTCGTCTTCAGGATGCCCAGCTCGTAGGCGTCGCGGCCGACGCCGAAGTCGACGATGTGCGCGCCGCCGATGCCCTGCGGCCGCCAGGTGCCCCTGGCCGCCAGTGTGTTCCACCCCGTGGTGCCGCCTTGGTCCTGCAGCGTCCCGGCGCCGCCGACGGCGGCCAGGGGCAAGGCAACGGTCGGCTGGCGCTGCTGGTCGGTCGCGTAGTCGTACAGGCTCGCCGCCACTTCCCAGTCCCACTCGCCCTTGGTGTTGCTCTTGACCGACAGGCCGTGCATGTATTGCGTCTGGTTGTCGTTGGTCAGCGGGAAGGCGGTGGGCGCCAACGTGAAGCTGCGGCCCAGGATGTTGATCGGCCCGGCATACACGGGCGCCCCGGCGCTGTTGCTCAGGTAGGTTTCCGGCCGTCCTTCGGAGGTGTTCTGCCACCAGCCCAGCGTGTAGGTTGCGCGCACCGTGGACGAGAAGTCGTAGGCCAGCTTCAGCTTGGCGTGGTCCTGTACCGTGTGGTACTGCGTCCCGGTGCCAAGGATGTACCAGGGCATGTTGGTCGTGTTCAGTCCCGGCACGAAGCCGGTCACCGATGTGCCGGCGCTGCCCCGCGTGCCGGATGCCAGGGTCGCGGTGGTGAAGGTCAGCGGCTGGCCCTGGCTGTCCGTGCGGGAGACGTCGATCCACCACGACCAGTCACCGCTCCTGCTTCCCAGCGACGCGCTCGTCTGCCAACTGTTGAAGGTCTGGTGCGTGTCGTACAGGTCGAAGGGCTGCGACGAATAGCCCGCCTTGACGTGCGCCTCCAGCTTCGTCGGCATGCGGGTGACGTAGTCCACCACCGCCCCGGCGGAGTTGCCGGGGTACGCCGCGGAGAAGGGGCCGTACATCACGTCCACGCGCTCGATTTCCTCTGGCGTCACCAGCCCCCAGCGAGGGGCGTAGTTGGTGCCGTTGGCGATGCCGTTGCCCAGGTAGTTCGACAACAGGATGCCGTCGGCATACACCGCCGAGCGCGCACTGTTGCCGGTGCCCGAAGCCCGGGTGGACAGGATGGCGTGGTTGTAGTCGCCGATGTAGCGCTTGCGCACCAGCAGGCTGGGCAGGTACTTCAGCGCATCCTCGCTGTCAGTGGCGTTGATGCGCGTCTCGATCTCCTCGCGCGTCACGCTCTCGATGGTGGTCGGGATCTGGGTGGGCAGCGAGGTCGGCTGACCGCCGGTGACGGTGACGACGCCGAGCGACTTGACGCGCTCGGGGCTGTCGTCCGCCGTCGCGGCGGCCTCGGGAGATGGGGCCTGGGCGGCGACAGGGCCGGCGAGCCACGGAAAAGCTGCGCCCATGGCGAGCGACAGCAGGGTCTTCTTGTTCACTTGAAAAGCGCTCCTCGGCCCCTTCAGGGCACCGGTGCATTGGCTGGTGTCGATCAGCGCGCATGCGCCCGACGGGCGTGCAGCGAGATCAGCGGATGCAGCTCAGAGGAAGCGCGGAGGCCCGCGCGCCGGCAACGGCGCGGCGGTGGCCGCGGCGATGCGCGCGGCGGGGATGGATTGGACGGCATGCGCCAGCGGCTGAACCGCAGGCAAGGCAACCACAGGCGTCGGCGGCGGTGCGCCGCTCAGCACGCACAGCGGGCAATCCAGATGGGAGGCGCCCATCTCCTGGGCGCCGTCGTCGGTCTGGACGACCACCTTGACCGCCCCGCTGGCAGAGCAGACCAGTTCAACGGCCTTGGGTTGGACCACCGGCGAAGCCACTGCCACACCCAGCGACAGCACGAACCACATCAGCACGAAGCTGACGAGTCGGTGGGCGCGGCGCAGGGCGGACATGGACCGCGATTATCAACCCGCTCGCCATGTCGCCCCGGCTTGTGGAAAATGATCAATTCGACACAGAAAGTCACATGTCTATCTTTCACCTTGCATTTCACGTCCGCGATCTCGACGAAGCCCGGCGCTTCTACGGGGGCGTACTCGGCTGCGCCGAGGGCCGCAGCACCGATACCTGGGTCGATTTCGATTTCTTCGGCCACCAGATTTCCCTGCACCTGGGCGAACCCTTCGCCACCTCGCGCACTGGCCGCGTAGGCGACGCAATGGTGCCGATGCCGCACTTCGGCATCGTCCTGGAACTGCCGGCTTGGCGGGCGATGGCGGACCGCCTGGAGGCCGCCGGCATCGACTTCGTGCTCGAGCCCCAGGTCCGCTTCGAAGGCCAGCCCGGCGAGCAATGGACCATGTTCTTCTGCGACCCCTTCGGCAACCCGATCGAGGCGAAGGGATTCCGGTCCCTGGACACCGTCTACAACGCATGAACTCCCCTTCGGTCCCTGGCATGAAGTCGATGTCCTGGCGCATGGCCGGGCTGGCGGTCTTGTTTCCGGTTGTCTTCCACGCAAATGCGCAGGCCGTGCAGGACTGCGAGATCAACGGCATTGCCGTCAATCCGGCCAACGGCAACACGACCGCCGGCAAGACCGGCCTGATGCGCTGCAGGGACCGCGACACGCGCGCGCTGGTGCGCGAGCAGCAGATCCAGAGCGGCACGTTCCAGGGGCCCGTGCGCCTTTACGAGAACGGCAAGCTCGTGAAGGACTACAGCGTGAATGCGCGCGGCAACATGGAAGGCCGCGCCCGCGAGTTCTCGCCCGGCGGCCAGGTACTGCGTGACGCAACCTACGACGACGGCCACGAGACGGGCCTCGTGCGCAGCTACTACCCGTCAGGCCAGTTGCGCCGGGTCACCTATTTCGCCGATGCAGTGGGCGAGCGCGCCTCGGTCGAGTTCACCGAGCGCGGCCAGCTCTCGGCGCTGCGATGCGGCGACAAGCCGGTGCTGGCGCCGGCCGCAGACGACGCCAGGCTCTGCGGCTTCGGCGTGGTGCCGTCGCAAGTCGAGTTGTTCGACAGCAAGGGAATACTGCGTTCGCGGCTCTCGTACCTGGCCGGCAAGCGGGTGCGCAGCGAGGAGCTGTACGACAACGGCAAACCCGCCGCGCTCGACGAGACCACGGGCAACCAGCGCACCGAGCGACGCTTCTCGTCCGAAGGCGTCAAGCGGCGCGAAGTGGTCTCGCTGCTGAGCGAGCGTGGCGCGACCAAGCAGCGGGAGCAGGAGTTCTCCGAGAAAGGAACGCTCGTGCGCGACCAGCGCTGGAACCCCGCCGGCGAGCCCGTGAGCGACGAGAGCTTCTATTTGAACGGCCAGCCGCTCAGCAAGGCGGTCTATGGCGTGGGCGGCGATCCCCGCCAGATCGAGATCACCGAGTTCCACGACAACGGCCAGCGGGCCGCCGTCGGACGCTACGTGGCCACGGACCGCTTCCGCCAGACCGCCATCGGCACGCACCAGCGCTTCAGCGACGCCGGCATGCTGATCGCCGAATCGATCTACGACGACAAGGGCCGCATCACCCGCGAGCGCGCCTGGGATGCGAGCGGCAGGCTGGAGCGCGACGACGAAGTGTTCGAGGACGGTTCGCGCAAGGCCTACGCGAAGTAGGTCAGGGCGAACCGGCTGGCCATCAGTCGAGCTTGATGCCGGCGGCCTTGATGATGGGGCCCCAGCGCTTGGATTCCGCACGGGACAGCTCGGCGAACTGCTGCGGCGTGCCGGGCATCGCCTCCATGCCGAAGTCGCTGAAGCGCTTCATCACAGCGGGCGTGCTGAACGAGCGGTTGAGCTCGGTGTTGAGCCGGGTAACGACGGCGGGCGGCATGCCGGCCGGTCCGAGGATGCCCTGGAACGCGAACACCTCGGAGTTGGGCACTCCCACTTCGGCCAGCGTCGGCACGTCGGGCAGCAGCTTCGAACGGGCGCCGGTCCCGATGGCGAGCACGCGCACCTTCTTGCCCTGGATGATCGACAGGCCCGAGGCCAGGTCGAGGAACATGCAAGGCACCTGACCGCCCATCACGTCGGCCATCGCCGGCGCGGCGCCGCGGTAGGGGATGTGCGTGATGAAGGTACCTGTGCGGTTCTTGAACATCTCCATCGCCAGGTGGTGCGGCGAACCGTTGCCGGGCGATGCGTAGTTGACCTTGCCGGGATTGGCCTTCACGTAGGCAAGGAAGGCCTTGAAGTCCTGCGCCGGAAAGTCCGGATGCACCACCAGCGCGAGCGGGAACTTGCCGATGGCGCCGATGTAGGTGAAGTCCTTTTCGGGATTGAAAGGGAGCTTGCTGAACAGATGCTCGTTGAAGGCCAGCACCGCGTTGTCGGCGGACAGGATGGTGTAGCCGTCCGGCTTCGCCTTGGCGACCAGCTCGGCGCCGATGTTGGTCGACGCGCCGGGCCGGTTGTCGACGATGATCTGCTGGCCCAGCGGCTGGCGCATCGCCTCGGCCAGCGTGCGGGCGATCACGTCCGTGCCGCCCCCTGCCGGGTACGGCACCACCCACTTGATGAGCTGCTCGGGGAATCCCTGGGCGCGCGCCCACGGCGCTGCACTGGCGGCCACGGTGGCAGCGAGGGTGGTGAGCAGGGTTCTGCGATCCATCTGAAAGTCTCCTGGTTTTTTGCGGGTCGTCATGAAAGTTCAGGCCGGCGATGCATCGGCCGGCGCCGCGGACAGGGACGGCATGGGCAAGCCATCCAGCGCATGCGCCAGCGCGGCGCGGCATCGGGTCTCGTCGCCGACCTGCTCGAACAGCAGCAGGGCAAGCCGCGCGAGGAAGAGCGATTCTCGCTCGGCGCCGGCCTCGCTGATGGCGCGGGCGCATTCGGCATAGACGCGGTCGCGCGCGTCGTGGGTCAAGGCGGTCATGCCAACTCCTTTCCGGCGAGCGCGGCGGCACGTGCCAGCGCCCGCAACAGCGCACCCTGCGGCACGCGGCGCCACCGCGCGGCCACGTGGCCGTCGGGACGCAACAAATAGATGGCGCCCTGCTCGGCCCCGAGGGCCTGGAAGACGGACTCTTCGGCGCTGCCGGGCGGAAGCTCGTGCATCACGACGGGCACCGGCCCGGCCTGTGCCGTGGCGATGTCGGCGGCGAGCGCGGCGTCCGTGCCACGCATGTTCAGCACGAGCACGGTGAAGTTTGGCCGCAGCCGGTCGGTGAGATGCAGGCCGCGGGCCAGGGGCTGGTCGGGCATCACCTCGCCGGGGTGGGGTCCGGACGCAAGTTCATCGCTGTCGCTGGACAGCGCCGAGGCGTCGTAGCAAACGGCTTGCGTCTGGCGCGGATTGATCAGGTTCGCGATCTCGCGGTGCGCGCCGGACAGCGAAAGCGCCGCCTCGCGCAGCAGGTCGAAGCCCCGCGAGGGCGGCGACATGAATTCGGTGCTGCGCATTGCGCTCTCGGCATTGATGTGGAAGGCCGCGATGCGCTCCTGGGAATAGCTGTCGAGCAGCGAAGCGGCGGACACGCCCTTCACCACCAGCGCCAGCTTCCACGCCAGGTTGTCGGCATCGTCGAAGCCCGAATTCAGCCCGCGCACCCCGAAGATCGGCATCGCGTGCGCCGCATTGCCGGCGAACAGCACGCGGCCGTGGCGGTAGCTCTCCAGCGTCATCGCGCCGGCGCGGTAGACCGAGGTCCACACCGTCTTCCACGGCAGGCGCCCTTCGCCGATCGCCTCCAGATGCCGCTGGACGAATTCCTGCACCGCGGCGGGCTGGAGCGCTTCTTCGGTGCTCTGCCCTGCACGCAACTGGTAGTCGATGCGCCAGATGTCGTCGGGCTGGCGGTGCATCAGCACGGTCGAGCCGGGGTTCCACGGCGGATCGAACCAGGCGCGCCGCTCGGTCGGGTGCTTGCTGTGCAGTTCGATGTCGATGATCACGTAGCGGCCTTCGTAGCCCGTGCCTTCGAGATTGAGGCCGAGCGTCTTGCGCACGAAGCTCTGTCCGCCATCGCAGCCGACCAGCCATTGCGCGCGCAGCGCGTAGGCGGCCAGCGGATTGCGCGCCTCCAGCGTGAGTCCGTCGGCGTCTTCGGTGAAGCCGGTAAGTTCGGTGCCCCAGCGGATGTCGATCAGGCCCGGCGTCGCCTCGTTGCGGCGGAAGATCTCGTCCAGCAGGTACTGCTCGATGTAGTACTGCTCGAGGTTGATCATCGGCGGCAACTTCTGCTGCGCGGCGTGCGGCATCTCGAAGCGGAACACTTCGTCGGTCTTGTAGAAGCTGCGCCCGCCCGTCCAGGGCAGGCCCTTCGCCAGGAAGGCCGGCAGCGCGCCGAGACGCTCGACGATCTCCAGGCTCCGGCGCGAAATGCAGGCCGCGCGGCTGCCGACGCAGACCGTGTCGTCGGCTTCGAGGATCACGCAGCGTACGCCGTGGTTCGCCAGCCCGAGCGCAAGCGACATGCCGACGGGGCCGCCGCCCGCGATCACGACCGGATGGCGTCCGGGCTCGACGCCCTCTTCCAGCGGAGGTAGCCAGGGCTTGAACTGGGTGTAGTGGAATTCGCCGACCGACGGCGGCAGCTCGCCGGCGACCGGCGGCAACGGGCCCGTGGCGGCGTCGCCTGCGCGTGCGGTGGGTGGGGTCACAGCGGTAGTCATGTGCAGGATTGTCCTGATGCGGCCTTGCAGCCGATGTCGTAACTTCATACGAAGTGTTAACCCTGGGAACCTGATGAAGCGCTGGCCCATCCATGGCGCCGAACATGCCGTGTCAACGCCCGTCGTCAGCGGCGTGCTTGCGGGCATCGGCACATCGCACCTCGCCGCCAGCTATCTCGTCGCCATGCATCGCGTGCTGCCGGTGACTTTCTGCACCGTGTTCGCGGTGAGTGCGACGGGCCGCATCGAAACCGTCTCAGCCGCCAGTTCCTACGGCAACACTGCGGAGCGCACGGCCGAGCGCTACGTAGCCCAGCGTTTCGACCTGCTCGACCCCAACATGGCCTGGCTCGCCGCGCGCAAGCTGCCGAAGCGCCCGCAACTGTGGCTGGGCCACCAGCACGCCGAGGAGGTGGCCGACCCCGCCTACCGCGCGGCCTGCTACGGCGACGTCGGCATCCGCGAGCGCGCTTCGGTGCTGCTCCTGTTGCCGACCGGCCAGCGCGCCGCGGTGAGCTTCTATCGCAGCCTCGCGCAGCCCGACTTCGGCCCGACGGATTTCAGCTTGCTTGAAACGCACGCCGCACTGCTGGCGGACGCCACCGCCGCGCACGGCCGCATCGCCGTGGCGGCGCGCGAGGCGGTGGAGCCGTCCCTGGCTTCGCGCCTGCTGGTCCTGAGCCTGCGCGAACGCGAGGTGATCGGCCATCTGCTGGCCGGCAAGACGGGCAAGGAAGCGGCGCGCGAGATCGGCATCGAACTCACCACGGTGCGGACGCATCAGTACCGCGCGTTCCGGAGGCTGGGGATCGGCAGCCTGAAAGACCTGCTGCGCGGCGCAAGTGTGTAGGGCGCTACTTGCCCGTCCCAGGTGCCACCACTTCCTGATCGATCGCCCCGAAGATCGTCTGTCCATCCTTCCCCTTCATCTCGATCCGGATGGTGTCGCCGTACTTCATGAACTCGGTGCTGGGCTGGCCGTCCTGGATGGTCTCGATGCACCGCTTCTCGGCGATACAGCTGTAGCCCTTGGGCCATTCCATGCGTCCGCCCTTCGGCTCGAAACCCTTGTTGCTCACCGTGCCGCTGCCGACGATGCTGCCGGCGCGCACGTTGCGCGTCTTGGCGATGTGCGCGACGAGTTGGCCGAAGTGGAAGGTCATTTCGTCGCCCGCGTCGCACATGCCGACCTTGCGGCCGTTCCACGTGCTTTGCAGCGTGAGGTGCACGCGGCCGCCCTGCCAGGCATCGCCCAACTCGTCGAGCGTGACGGCCACGGGGCTGAACGCCGTGGCAGGCTTGCTCTGGAAAAAGCCGAAGCCCTTGGCCAACTCGGCGGGGATCAGGTTGCGCAGGCTCACGTCGTTGGCAAGCATCACGAGGCGGATGCCGTCCAACGCCTGCGCGGGCGTGGCGCCCATTCTCACGTCGCCGGTGATGACGGCGATCTCGGCCTCGAAGTCGATGCCGAAGGCTTCGCTGGCGACCACGACCGGATCGCAGGGGCCGATGAAGTCGTCGCTGCCGCCCTGGTACATCAGCGGATCGATATAGAAGCTGTCGGGCACTTCAGCGTTGCGCGCCTTGCGCACCAGTTCCACGTGGTTGATGTAGGCCGAGCCGTCGGCCCACTGGTAGGCGCGCGGCAGCGGCGCCATGCATTGGACGGGGTCGAAAGGAAAGGCGTGCCGCGCGCGTCCCGCGTTGAGCCCATCGTACAGATCCTGCAGTTGCGGGCTCATGAAGCCCCAGTCGTCGAGCACCTGCTGCATTCGGCTGGCGATGCCGGTGGCGTAGTGGGCGCTGGCGAGATCGCGCGAGACGACGACGAGCTGGCCGTCGCGCGAACCGTCTTTGAGGGTGGCGAGTTTCATGGTGGCGGCGGATGCCGGCGCGGCATCGCTACTAAACTGGTTGGACGGGCGGCAGTGTACCGAGGTGAACCTCGCGGGCGGCGCCTGATCCACACCTCTGATGCCCTCGCTCGCCTCCCCTGCCGGACCCGACGATGCGCGCCTGCCCTGGCGCGCACTGGCGTTGCTGACCTTGGCCGTGGTCGCCGCGCACCTGGCCTTGCTGGGTGTCACGCCGGTCACCGTGGGCACCCGGCAGGCGCCGCTGGACAACACGTTCACCACGCGGACCATCGTCATCGCGCCGCCGCCCGCGGCCGCGCCTGCGATACCGGAGGCGGAGGCCAAGCCGCCGCCCCGGCCGGCGCCTCCGAGGACGGCGGCCGCCCGCCCTCCCCGTCCCGCGGCGTCTGCGCCGAAGCCCACGCATGAACACACGCCGCAGGACCTGCTGGCGCAGAACGCCATCGATACAGGGGGCGCCGAAGGGCCGGTGTCGCCGGGCGCTACCGACCCTGGTGCATCCACCGCGGGTGCGGGCGACGTTGGCACAGCCGAAGCCGCCGCAGCCAACGAAGCCTCCGCGGCCAACATGCCGGGCGCCGTGCCCCTGCACATTCCGGGTTCCGTGCGGCTGGCTTTCGCGGCGACCGCCCAGGTGGGCACGACACCGATGTCAGGCGTCTTCGGCGAACTGGCCTGGCTGCAGGACGGAGAGCGCTACGACGCCCATCTCTCGCTCACTTTCCTGTTCAAGACGCTGCGCCGCTGGACGAGCACCGGCGCGATCGGCAAGACGGGCATCGAGCCGCTGCGCTTTTCGGACAAGCGCAAGACCGAAGTCGCCTCGCACTTCGCGAGGGACCAGGGCCTGGTCGTGTTCAGCAACAACACGCCCAGCGTGATGCTCCTGGCGGGCGCGCAGGACCGATTGAGCGTATTGATGCAACTGGGCGCCCTGCTGGCCGGAGACCCACCGCGCTACCCGCCGGGGTCGGTGATCGCCGTCCAGACGGTCGGTCCGCGCGATGCCGAGATCTGGACCTTCAACGTCGGCGAAGAGGAACAGCTGAGCGTGCCCGCCGGCAATTTCACGGTGCGAAAACTGACCCGCAACCCGCGCCTGCCCTTCGACGACAAGGTCGAGGTGTGGCTGGCGCCCGAGCTGGGCTATCTCCCCGTGCGCCTCAGGCTCACCCAGGCCGGCGGCGACTTCGCCGACATGCAACTGCGTGAACAAGTACCGTTGCGGCCTTCGAACTAGCCATTAGCATCGGAGAAACAAAAAGATACAGCCAAGTGCCTACAACGCAACGATCGATATTGAAACTGGCGCGTTGATTGCTATCTAACCACCATGAACGCCATCGACATCCTCACAGGACCCGAAATGCAAATGCTTTACGACTCCGACTCGTTCGTCGTCGTGCACGTGCAGCCGACGGAAGGCGAAGCGCCCGTGGCGCCCCACCTGCCGGTGCTGGCGCGCCACGGCTTCGAGATCGTCGACAAGCGCTCGGGCAAAGAGGTTTACCTCGACGGCTCGTGGGCCGAGCTTTTCCAGCAGCAGATTGCGGCCTGGCAGCTCAACACGCCGACCCAGGAAGAAGTGGAAGACACCCTCGAGGGCTACGCCGAGCTGGCGCACACCCCCGTTCTGGTTCACTGAGCGCCGCGGCGCTCCCGGCGCTCCACCCACCCGTACATCGGGCCGACGATCAGCAGCACAGCCACCAGCCGGCAGACCTGGAACGCCGTGACCACCGGCACGCCGAGTTGAAGCACCTTCGCGGTGATCGACATCTCGGCGATCCCGCCCGGGGAGGTTCCCAGGATCATCGTCGCGGGATGCAACCCGGTCATCCGCGACAAGCCCCATGCGAACGCGCCGCACAGCGCGATCAAGCCCAGCGTCCCGACCGCCACCGTCGCCAGCCAGCGCGGCGCCGTGTGCAGGAATTCCCGGCTGAATCGGGCGCCGAGGCTCACGGCGATCACCAGCTGAGCGGCATTCGAGAGCCACGTGGGTATGCCCGACAACTGCTGCCCGGCCACGGTGAGCCCCATCGCCACCAGCAAGGGCCCCATGAACCACGGATTGGTGCGGCCCGTCGCGCGCATGGCGAGCCCGCCGATGCCGGTCGCCATCGCAAGCAAGGCCAGGCCGCCGCCATGCACCGCTCGGGTGCTCGACGCATTGATTTCCAGCCCGTGCATGCCGCTCCACTGCATCCCGAACGGCACCAGGATCGTCACCAGCACTACCCGCAGGCTGTGCGCGGCGGCCACCAGGTCGGTACGGGCGCCAGTGCGCTCGGCCAGCAAGGTCATTTCCGACGCGCCGCCGATCGCGCCCGAAAAGTAAGTCGTGGCTCTCATCGTGCGCACCGGAATGTGCGGCATGCGCTTCACATGCAGGCGATGCAGCCAGAGCCCGAAGATCCAGCCCATCGCGAGCGCCCAGGCGATAGCGAGCGCAATCGCCCACCACACGCTCGCAACCAGGGAGACCACCTGCGGCGTGAAATAAAGCCCCAGCGCGACGCCGATGACCCACTGCCCCGCATTGCGCAAGGGTGTGTGGCTCGCGGTCGGCACTCCGGCGATCGAGGCGACGGACACCGCCAGCAGCGGGCCGATCATCCAGGGCAGCGGCGTACGCAGCGCCACGCACGCGCCAGCCGCCACCAATGCGAGCAGGAGCGTGGCAAGAACACGGATCGGGAAGCGGAGGGACACGGACAGGAAGAATCGAAATAGGACGGCGGCTGAGCGCTCAGGCCGAGCATTAGTATGGCTGCATGTTTTTTCGACGCTCTTTCGCACTGTCCTGCATGGCGCCGTTGCTCGGTGCCGCGATGCTTTCCGGCTGCACGGGTTTCGCGCCCGCCGCCGATGCCCCGATCGACCGCCGCGTCGCGACGCTGCTGCCCGCCGATGCCCTGCTGCTGGGTGAACAGCACGACGCGTCCGAACACCAGGTCATCGAGCGCGAAACGGTTCTGGCGCTGGCCGGGCGCGGCCGGCTGGCGGCGGTTGCGATCGAGATGGCCGAGGAAGGCAACAGCACCGCCCATCTGCCGACCGATGCGAGCGAAGCGCAGGTCCAGGCCGCGTTGAGCTGGAACGACAAGGGCTGGCCCTGGGCCGCCTACGGGCCGGTGGTGATGGCGGCGGTGCGCGCGGGCGTGCCCGTGGTCGGTGCCAACCTGCAGCGCGCCCACATGAAGGATGCAATGTCCGACGTCTCGCTCGACGCGCAATTGAACGATGACGCCCGCGCATCCCAGCGCGAGGCCGTGCGCAGCGGCCATTGCAACCTGCTGCCCGAAGCGCAGATCGTCCCGATGACCCGCATCCAGATCGCACGCGACCGCGCGATGGCCCAGGCCGTCGTCAAGGCGAAGCAGCCGGGCAAGACAGTGCTGCTGGTGAGCGGCGCCGGTCACAGCAACAAGCGGCTGGGCGTGCCGCAGCACATGCCGACCGACGTGTCGGTCAAGGTGGTGCGGATGCGGGCGGGGCCGGCGGATGCCACCGACGGCGCCTTCGACGTCGTCTGGGCGACCCCGGCGCTGCCCGAGAAAGACTACTGCGCGGGCGTCAAGGCGCCGGCCCGCCCCCAAGGCTGACACGGCCCCTTGGGGAATTCAGTTCTCAGGCGGACTTCCTGATGGCGTCGGCCAGCGTATTGACCAGCGTGTCGATGTGCGACTTCTCGACGATGTACGGCGGCGCGATGACCAGCACATCACCCGCCGGCCGCACCAGCGCACCCTTGTGATAGCAGTCCAGGAAGACGTCGTAGGCCCGTTTGCCCGGTGAGCCCGCGATCGGCGCCAGCTCGACCGCCGCTGCCAGCCCGAGACTGCGAATGCCGATGACGTTCGGCAGCCCCTTGAAAGTGCTGTGGAACGCATCGCCCAGCACCTTGCCCATCTCGCCGGCGCGCGCGAACAGCTGCTCCTTCTGGAACAGCTCGAGCGTCGCGATCGCGGCCGCGCAAGCCACCGGATGGCCCGAATAGGTGTAGCCGTGGAAGAACTCGACGACGTGCTCCGGCGCCGAGGTGTTCATCATTTCGTCGTAGAGCTTGTCGCGGCAGATCACCCCGCCCAGCGGGATCACGCCGTTGGTCACGCACTTGGCGAAGTTGAGCATGTCGGGCACCACGCCGTAGTAGTCCGACGCGAAGTTGGTGCCCATGCGCCCGAAGCCGGTGATGACCTCGTCGAAGATCAGCAGGATGCCGTGCTTGTCGCAGATCTCGCGCAGCTTCTGCAGGTAGCCCTTGGGGGGCACGTACCAGCCGGCCGAGCCCGCGATGGGCTCGACGATGATCGCCGCCACGTTGCTCGGGTCGTGCAGCGGCAGGATGCGCTGCTCCAGGTCGGCCAGCGGGTCCTCGGCCCACACCGGCTCCTGGTTGTGGATGTAGGCGTGGTTCGCCGGGTCGTGGATGAATCGCATGTGATCCACGCGCGGCAGGAAGGCCGAGCCGAACACCTTGCGGTTGCCCGGGATGCCGCCCACCGACATGCCACCGAAACCGACGCCGTGGTAGCCCTTCTCGCGGCCGATGAACACGTTGCGATGGCCCTCGCCGCGCGCGCGGTGATAGGCCAGCGCGACCTTCAGCGAGGTGTCGGCTGCTTCACTGCCCGAATTGCAGAACAGCACCTTGTTGAGGTCGCCCGGCGCCATCGCGGCGATCGTCTCTGCGGCCTTGAATGCCTTGTCGTTGCTGACCTGGAAGGCCGTCGCATAGTCGAGCGTGTCGAGCTGCTTCTTGATCGCCTCGTTGATCGGCTTGCGGTTATGGCCTGCGCCCACGCACCACAGCGAGGAGATGCCGTCGATCACCTTGCGCCCGTCGTGCGTGGTGAACTCCATCCCGTCCGCTGCCACGAAGACCCGCGGGTCCTTCCTGAAGTGGCGGTTGGGGGTGAAGGGCAACCACTGGTTGTCCATGCTGAAGTCGTTGAAGGCCATGAATCGCTCCTGCGGGTTCGTTCTTGCTGGAACGGGCATTTTGGCACCGGCGACGCCCGGCGATGGGCCTGCGACAATGGCCGGCCTTATGAATCCCGCGTACATCCTCACCCTTTCCTGCCCCGACCGCACCGGCATCGTCCATGCCGTCTCCGGCTTCCTGCTCGAGCGCGGCGGCAATATCGAAGAAGCGGCGCAGTACAACGACCATGGCACGGGCCTGTTCTTCATGCGCGTGCGCTTCGCCTGCGACCAGAGCGAAACCGCGCTGCGCGAGCAGATCGCGGACCTGGCCTCGAAGTTCGACATGCGCTGGAAGCTGCATGCCGCCGCCGAGCCGATGAAGACCGTCATCCTGGTCAGCAAGGAAGGCCACTGCCTCAACGATCTGCTGTTCCGCTGGAAAAGCGGCCTGCTGGCCATCGACGTGCGCGCCATCATCTCGAACCACCGCGACTTCTATCAGTTGGCCGCCAGCTACAACGTGCCCTTCCACCACATCCCGGTGACGGCCGCCACCAAGGCGCAGGGCGAAGCGAAGCAACTGGAGATCATCGAGGCCGAAGGCGCCGAAATGGTGGTGCTGGCGCGCTACATGCAGATCCTGAGCAACGATCTGTGCACCCAGCTTGCCGGGCGCGCCATCAACATCCACCATTCCTTCCTGCCCAGCTTCAAGGGCGCCAAGCCCTACTACCAGGCGCACGACCGCGGCGTGAAGCTGATCGGCGCGACCGCCCACTACGTGACGGCCGACCTCGACGAGGGTCCGATCATCGAGCAGGACGTGGAGCGCGCCGACCACACCGACACGGTCGAAGACCTGACCGCGCGCGGCCGCGACACCGAGAGCCAGGTGCTTGCGCGCGCCGTCAAGTGGCACAGCGAGCACCGCGTGCTGCTGAACGGCCACCGGACGGTGGTTTTCCGCTGAGCCGGCCGCTCAGTCGGCCTTGATGTTGTTCGCCTGGATCACCTTGCGGTAGAGCGCGTACTGCTCGCCGATCGCGCGGCCGAATTCCTCCGGCGAGGTGCCGCGCACGGTGATGCCCAGGCCGACGAGCTTGGCGTTGGTGTCCGGGTCGTCCAGCGCGCTGCGCATGGCTGCATGCAGCCGGTCGATGACCTCCTTCGGCGTGCCCTTGGGCGCGACCATCGCGAACCACGAGTTGAAATAGAAGTCCGGCAGCCCGGATTCGGCCACCGTCGGCACGTTCGGGTACTGCGGCAGGCGCTTCGGCGTCGACACGGCCAGCAGGCGCAGCTTGCCGCCCTGGATCAGCGAAGTGACGGTGCCCAACCCCTGGAAAGCCGCGTCGACCTCCCCGCCGGCCACCGCGACCGCCGCCGGCGTCGCGCCCTTGTACGGCACATGCGTCACGCTGATGCCGGCGCGCGAGGCGAACATCGCCATCGCGATGTGCTGGGGGCTGCCGCTGCCGCCCGAGCCGAAGTTGAGCTTGCCGGGCGACGCCTTCGCTGCCTTGATGAAATCCTCCACCGTGCGAAGCGGCGAATCCGGCGGGACCACCAGGCCCCACTCGATGGTGCCGACCAGCGAGATCGGCGCGAAATCGGTCAGCGCGTCCCAGCCGGCCTTGGGGTAGATGTGCGGAATCATCGTCAGCACGCTGTCGTTGAAGCCGCCGATGGTGTAGCCGTCCGGCGCGGCATGCGCGACGCGGTCGGCGCCGATCAGGCCCGAGGAACCCGGGATGTTTTCGAGGACGAAGGGCTGACCCAGTTCGACGCCCATCTTCTGCGTCAGCACGCGCGCGCCGTTGTCCACCGCGCTGCCCGCCGCGAGCGGGATCACCATGCGGATCGGCTTGGTCGGGAAGGCCGGCTGCGCCGAAGAAGCCATCGCCGCGGCGCTGATCCACGCGGCGACCAGGAGGCGTTGCAGGAATGTCATGTGGGGTTGTCTCCGTTCTTTTTCATTGCGGTTCAGCGCAGCGCGGGGATGCCGAGGCGCGAGGCCAGCTGGTCGAGATCGTCGACCAGCGCGGCCGCGACCGGCACGCCGCTCTTCTCGTACGCCGCACGCCGGCCGTGGCTCTGCTCGCCCGGCAGCCAGATGCGCTCGACACCCGGCAGGCGCTCGCTGTTGCGAATGTCGCGCACCAGCGCATCGACGGACGCCTTGAAGGGTCCCGCGCCACCAAAGGCCGCCAGATCGATCACCAGGATCGCCTGGCCGGTGTTGGTCGGCGTGACGTGGTCGGCGTTGAAGTCGACGAGGTCGCGCCCCATCGCCGCGCCCTGCAGCGTGCCCGCCAGCAGCCCCACGATGAGCGCCAGGCCATACCCCTTGTGGCCCCCGATGGGCATCAGGAAGCCCTCGTGTGCGCGCCGGGGGTCGGTGAGCGGGCGCCCTTCGCGGTCGATCATCCAGCCTTCGGGCATCTGCTCGCCCCGCTTCGCCTTGGCCTTCACCTTGCCGTAGGCCGCGACGGTGGTCGCCATGTCCAGCACCACGGCCGGCTCCTCGCCGGCAGGAATGCCGGCGGCGATCGGGTTGGTCGACAGCAGCATCTCCATGCCGCCCCAAGGCGGCAGGTGGTTGGCATTGCCGACCGCGAAGTACAGCCCGATCATGTCGTGCGCCACCGGCATGCGCGCGTAGAGCGAGGCCGGCCCTGCGTGGTTGCTGTGGCGCGTGCCCACCCAGGCGACCCCCGCACTGCGCGCCTTCTCGATCGCGATGCGCACCGCCTGCGACACCACGAGATGGCCCATGCCGTTGTCGCCGTCCACCACCGCCATGGCGGCGCGCTCCTCGACCACGCGGATATCGGGACGGACATTGATGCCGCCCGACTCGATGCGCTGCACGTACTGCGGCAGCCGGATGATCCCGTGGCCGTCCGAGCCCTGGAGGTCGGCCTCGGCCATGAGCCCGGCGACGCAGTCGGCGTCGGCGGCCGGCAGGCCGACACGCACCAGCGCGGCGGCTGTGAAGCGCTTCAGGCGCTCACTGGAAATCCATATGCTTTTGCTATCGGTCGTCATTCTTCTTGGCGGGGCTTCCGCAGCGCGCCGCGCCCCGGCCTTGTCTCCGTGCTAATGATTTCGGACGCAGTCTAGGTAAGGGGCGCACCAACGTCCAATGCCGAATCGGTTCGCAGCCATATCATTCTGCGATTGCTCAACCCCAAGGCGCCCGCCATGAATCTTCGGACCCTGCGCTATTTCGTCGCCATCGCGGACGCTGGCGGCTTCACGGCGGCGGCCACGGCGCTGTCCATCGCCCAATCCGCGCTGACCCGCCAGTTGCGCGACCTGGAGGCGGAACTGGGCGTGCAGTTGCTGCAGCGCGGCCCGCGCGGCGTGCGGCTGACGCAGGAAGGCGCGACGCTCTACGAATCCGCGCAGCGCATGCTGGCCGAATCGGCGCGCGTACGCCAACTGCTGACGAGCGGCGATGCGACCTCGGAGTCCACCGTCGTGCTCGGCGTGTCGCCCACGCTCACCCGGGTCCTGCTGCCGGGCGTGTTCGAGCGCTGCCACCACGGCCTGGCCGGCGTCCGGCTGGTCGTGCGCGAGGCGTTCACGCCGCAACTGCTGGAAAGCCTGGAACGCGGACGGATCGACATGGCCGTGGTCACCAACCCCGAGCCCAACCGCACCCTCGCCCATCAGCCGCTGCTGGCCGAACCCTTCGCGCTCATCACACCCGCGGATCGCAACATGCCGCCGGTGGTGCCGCTGGCCACGCTTGCGAAGGTGCCGCTGCTGATGACACGGCTGCATCGCGGCATCGTGGAGCGCACCCTCGCTCCCCTCGGGACACGCCTGAACATCCAGGCCGAGATCGACTCGGTCGATGCCATCCGCGAGCTGGTGCGGCAGGGGCGGTGGGCAACCGTCATGCCGGTGTCGGTCTTCAAGGAACAGCGCATGGACACCGTGCGCCTGTCCGAAGTCTCCGGCGTGCAGTTGCACCGCATGCTGATGCTGGCGACGCGCATCGAACGGGCGCAGAACTCGGCCATCGCCGTGGTCGCCGACGTGGTGCGGGCGGAAGCCGGCAAGCTCGCCGCGGCCGGTGTTTTCAGCTTCGGATCGGCGCCTTCATCGACCAAGGCGTACACAATGGCGGCATGAACACTGAGACGGTGGAACCCCCGGTCGCTTCGCCCGCCCGCACGGAGCTTCGAGCCAGGGTCGTGAGTGCCTTGCGGGCCAGTCTGCCGTCGCATGCGGTGCTGTCCAACGACGAAGACACCACGCCCTACGAATGCGACGGCCTCACCGCCTACCGGCAAAGGCCCCTGGTGGTCGCGCTGCCAGAGGACGAGGCCCAGGTCCAGGCCGTGCTCAAGACCTGCCATTCGCTCGGCGTGCCGGTCGTGGCGCGCGGCGCGGGCACGGGACTGTCCGGCGGCGCGATGCCCAATGCCGTGGGCGTGACGCTCTCGCTCGCCAAGTTCAACCGCATCCTCAAGGTCGACCCGGTCAGCCGCACCGCCGTCGTGCAATGCGGCGTGCGCAATCTCGCGATCAGCGAGGCGGCGGCCCCCTTCGGCCTCTATTACGCGCCCGATCCTTCGAGCCAGATCGCCTGCACCATCGGCGGCAACGTGGCGGAGAACTCGGGCGGCGTGCACTGCCTCAAGTACGGCTTGACGCTGCACAACGTGCTGCGCGTGCGCGGTTTCACGGCCGAGGGCGACCCTGTCGAATTCGGCGGCGAGGCGCTCGACTGCGCCGGGCTCGACCTGCTGGCGCTCGTGATCGGCAGCGAAGGCATGCTGGCAGTGACGACCGAGGTCACCGTCAAGCTCGTGCCCAAGCCGCAGTTGGCGCGCTGCATCATGGCCAGCTTCGACGACGTGCGCAAAGCGGGCGACGCCGTGGCCGCCGTGATCGCCGCCGGCATCATCCCCGCCGGCCTGGAGATGATGGACAAGCCGATGACCGCCGCCGTCGAGGATTTCGTGCGCGCGGGCTACGACCTGGAGGCCGCGGCGATCCTCCTTTGCGAATCCGACGGCACGCCCGAGGAAGTCGAGGAGGAAATCGGCCGCATGACCGACGTCCTGCGCGGCTGCGGAGCGACGGCCATCGCGGTGAGCGAGAACGAGGACGAGCGCCTCAAGTTCTGGAGCGGCCGCAAGAACGCCTTCCCGGCCTCCGGCCGCATCAGCCCCGACTACATGTGCCTGGACTCGACCATCCCGCGCAAGCGCCTGGCCGACATCCTGCTCGCCATCCAGGAGATGGAGAAGAAGTACAACCTGCGCTGCTGCAACGTGTTCCACGCGGGCGATGGCAACCTGCATCCGCTGGTGCTGTTCGATGCCAACGACCCGGACGAACTGCATCGCTGCGAACTCTTCGGTGCGGACATCCTGGAGACCAGCGTCGCCATGGGCGGGACGGTATCGGGCGAGCACGGCGTGGGCGTCGAGAAGCTCAACAGCATGTGCGTTCAGTTCACCGCCGCCGAGAACGAGCAGATGTTCGGCGTCAAGCGCGCCTTCGATCCGGCCGGACTGCTGAACCCCGGCAAGGTCATCCCCACGCTGCAGCGCTGTGCGGAGTACGGCAAGCAAGTGTTCCGCGGCGGACAGGCACAGCCCTTCGCCGATCTCCCCCGCTTCTGAAATGAATACACCCAAACGGAGGTTGCCGCGGAACCGGCTTTGCCGGGCCGCAGGCGACGCCCCCTCGAAGGGGGTGGGCGGCCACACGCAGTGGGCAAGCCTGGGGGTGGGCCAATGAATGGCTTGCGCGGCATGGCCTGGTTGTTGGTGTTCCAGTCGGTAGGGGAGTTGCTTTCACGCGGCTTGTCGCTTCCTTTGCCCGGGCCGGTGCTCGGCATGATGCTGATGCTCGCGGGACTTCGCTTCGAAGTCGTGCGCAAGCCGGTGGCCGAATGCGCGGGCTTTCTGCTGACACATCTCTCGCTGCTCTTCGTGCCGGTCGGCGTCGGCGTCATGACGCACCTCGCGCTGCTGGGTCAGTACGGCGGCCGCATGCTGGTCATCATCGCGCTGTCGACGTGGATCGGACTCGGCGTCACCGCGCTGGTGCTCTACTGGCCCGACCGCAAGCGAGAGGCCTGAGCGCATGCCCCGCTTCGTCGAACTCTGGATCTATCTTTCCGCCACGCCGCTGTTCGGGCTGACCGCCACGCTGGTCGTGTACTTGCTTGCGAACGCGGCATACATGAAGGCCGGCGGCGCGCCGTGGGCCAACCCGGTGCTGTGGTCGGTGGTGGTGCTGGCGAGCGGATTGCTGCTCACGCATGTGGACTACCCGACCTACTTCGCAGGCGCGCAGTTCATCCACTTCCTGTTGGGCCCGGCCGTCGTCGCACTGGCATGGCCGCTGTGGCAGCGTCGTGCCGAGTTGCGCGCGCGCTTCGGGCGGTTGCTGCTTGCTTCGCTGCTCGGCGGCGCTGCCGCGGGCGGGTCGGCCGTGGCGCTCGGCTGGGCGATGGGCCTGCCGCACGACGTCGTCCTGTCGCTCGCGCCCAAGTCGGTGACGGCACCGGTGGCGATGGGCATCGCGGAGAAGATCGGCGGCATCCCGGCGCTCTCGGCCGTGTTCGCGGTGCTCACCGGGATGATCGGCGCGCTCTCGGGCAAGTACCTCTTTGACGCGCTCCGCATCAGCACCAGCGCCCAGGGCTTCGCCGCGCGCGGTTTCGGGCTGGGCACCGCCGCGCACGGCATCGGCGCGGCCCGGGCGCTTCATGTCGATGCCGATGCCGGCGCCTATGCCGGTCTCGCGCTGGGAATGCAGGTGGTGCTCGCGGCCTTGCTGATGCCGCTGGTGTTCAAGCTCTTCTGAGCCGATCCTTTCAGCACAGATAAAAAAAGCCGGCCCATGCATTCCGCATGGCCGGCTTTTCGCTCAGCCTGAAGGCCGGTCACCCGCCTCAGCTTCGCGAGGGATTGTTCGGCTTGCGGTCATACCGGTTCGGCACGCCGTCACGGTCGTTGTCCCAGCGCCCGGCCTGGTATTCCCAGTGGCCACCGCGCTCCTGCCATTGCGGCGCGCGGTACGCATAGCCCTCCCTTGCACGCATCCAGTTGCCGCGATTCCAGACATAGCGGCCGTGGTTCCACTCATAGTGGCCGGGAGCCCAGACATAACCCGGACGCGGCGGGGGCACGCGCTCATAGCGTGCCGGCGGCGGCGCCACGCGGACCGAGACCACGGCCTGCGCCTGTGCCGCGGTCGGCACCATCACGGCGCCCAGCGACAACAGGGAAGCGGCGCCCATCGCGAAAGAGATTGCGAGTTTTTTCATGGGTAACTCCTTTGAGTTGTTGGAAGCTTCATCCTCCCTGCCCCATGTGAACTGCCTGTAAGCCGCGAGCGAAGTGTTGTGTAGAGCTGTGTCGACCCTTCTTGCAGCGTCCTACCAGGTGTCGACGTACGCCGTGGCCGGCCGCTGGGCCACTGCGGCCGAAGCGAGCCCTCGCACCAGCCACGCCCGCGTGTCGGCCGGATCGATCACCGCGTCGATCTCCAGCGTCTGCGCCATGTGGATCGCCTCGCCGTTGGCGTACTGCTGCGCGACCAGCTTCTTGAACAGCGCGTCGCGCTCGGCGCCCTCGGCCGCGGCTTCGAGCTCCTTGCGGAAGCCGAGACGCACCGCGCCTTCGAGTCCCATCGCGCCGAACTCGCCCGTGGGCCACGCCACGGTGAACACCGGCGCATCGAAGCCGCCCGCCGTCATCGCCTGCGCGCCGAGCCCGTAGCCCTTGCGCAGCACCACGGCAAAGTACGGCACCCGCAAGTGCGATGCGACCATGAACATGCGGCACACATGGCGCACCTGCGCCTGCGCCTCGATCTCGGGGCCGACCATGAAGCCCGGCGTGTCGCACAGCGACACCAGCGGCAGTCCATGCGCGTTGCAAAGCTGCATGAAGCGCGCGGCCTTGTCGGCGGCCTCCACGTCGATCGCGCCGCCGAGATGGTGCGGGTTGTTCGCGAGGAGCCCCACTGGCTTGCCTTCGATTCGCGCCAGCGCCGTCACGATGCCGGCGCCGAAGCCGGCGCGCAGTTCGAGCATCGATCCCGTGTCGACGACGCCCCGCATCGCGGCGCGCACGTCATAGACGCGCAACCGGTTTTCCGGCACCGCATGACGCAACGCTCGCTGATCAGCGCATTCCCAATCGCTCGTCGGCCCCTGGAAGTACGAGATGTATTGCTTGGCGGCGGCGACGGCGTGCGCCTCGTCCTTCACGAGGATGTCGATCACGCCATTGCGCGACTGAACGCTGCTGGGCCCGATCTGCTCCGGTGCGAAGGTGCCGAGGCCGCCGCCTTCGATCATCGCGGGGCCGCTCATGCCGATGTTGCTCGACTCCGTCGCGATGATCACGTCGGCGCATCCCAGCAGCGCCGCATTGCCCGCGAAGCAGCGCCCGTGCACGATGCCCACCACCGGCACCTTGCCCGACAGTGCCGCGAACTGGCTGAAGGTGTGGTTGTTCAGCCCGGCGACGATCGGCATGTCGGTATCGCCGGGGCGGCCGCCACCGCCTTCGGCGAACAGCACCACCGGCAATTGCAACTGGTGCGCGATGCCGAGCATGCGGTCGGTCTTGTGATGGTTGCGCATGCCCTGCGTGCCCGCGAGCACGGTGTAGTCGTAGGACATGACCACGCAGCGCGACTTCTCGGGGCCGAACTGCTTCGCGTTGATGCTGCCGATGCCGGTCACCATGCCGTCGGCCGGCGTGTTGGCGATCAGGTCCTCCAACGTGCGGCGGCGCGTCTGCGCCGCGATCGCGAGCGCGCCGTACTCGGTGAAGTTGCCGGGGTCGTCGGCCAACTCGCACAAGTCGGCGATGTTGGCGCGCGCGGTGCGGCCTCCCTGCGCTCGGCGCTTTGCCACCGCGGCCGCCCGGTTCGCGTCGAGCGTCGGTGCGTGGCGGTCGATCACCTTCTGCAGGTCGGGGCGGATCTCGTCGAGGTCGCGTTCCGCAAGCGCTTCCGCTTCGACCGCGTGGGCGTCCACCGCTTCGAGCTTGACCAGCGACTGCCCTTCGACCAGATAGTCGCCGGGCTGCGAGAGCAAGGCGACGACGCGGCCCGCAAGCGGTGCGTGCAGAAGGTGCTCCATCTTCATTGCTTCGAGCACGCCGAGTTGCGCCCCGGCCGGCACGATGTCGCCGACATCCACTTCGAGCTGTACCAGCTTGGCGGGCATCGGCGCCTTCACGACGAGGCCGTCATCGTCATCCTGCGACGGCGCCGCCACTTCGCTTCTGGACACGGCAGGCCGCGCGGCCTTCATGGCCGCATCACCGATGTGCGCGGCAGCCGCCAGCAGATCTGCCAGATGCGCCTCCACGAAGCGCGTGTGCACCGCCTGCGTCTCGAATTCGGGCCGCGTGCCGATCGCGCGCAGCAATGCCAGGTTGGTCGCGATGCCGTCGATGTGGCACTCCTCCAGCGCGCGCAGCGATCGCCGCACCACGTCCGCGAAGCGCGGCGACGATGAGTGAACGATCAGCTTGGCCAGCAGCGTGTCGTAGTGCGGCGAGGGCGCCAGGCCCGCATAGCCGTGCGAATCGACGCGGACACCCGGACCAGCCGGCAGATCGAAGCGCGCCAGCGTGCCGCCCGAAGGCCGCGCGTTGCCTTGCACATCGAGCGTCTCGGCATTGATGCGCCACTGCACCGCGAAGCCACGCTGCGCCGCCGTGCGCTGGGTGTCGATGCCCAGGTCCGCCAGAGTCTGGCCGTTCGCCACGCCGACCTGCAACTGGACCAGGTCGAGCCCCGTGACCGCTTCCGTCACCGTGTGCTCGACCTGCAAGCGCGGATTGGCCTCGATGAACACGTAGGGCAGCTTCGTCGAATGTTCATCGACCAGGAATTCGAAGGTACCCAGGCTCTGGTAGCCCACGGCCTTCGCCATGCGCAGTGCAGCCTGCGTGACCTGCTCCCGCAGCGCTTCGGGCAACGAAGGGCTCGGCGCAATCTCGACCAGTTTCTGGAAGCGCCGCTGCAGCGTGCACTCGCGCTCGCCGAGGCTCGCCACCGCATGGCCGTCGCCCAGCACCTGCACTTCGATGTGCCGCGCATTGCGCATCAGGCGTTCGACATAGACGCCTTCGACACCGAAGGCCGCCTTGGCTTCGGACATGCAGCGTGCGTGCGCTTCCGGCAGGTCGGCCGCATTCAGCACCGCCCGCATGCCGCGTCCGCCGCCGCCGCCAATGGCCTTGACCATCACGCCGGCGCCCTCGGCCTGCTGAGCCGAGAAGAACGCCTGCGCCTCGGCCAGGGTCACCGCACCGGCGCTGCCCGGCATCACCGGCACATCGCACTGCTCGGCCAGCGCGCGAGCGCGCGCCTTGTCGCCGAACAGCACCAGCTGTTGCGGCGTCGGGCCGATGAATCGCAACCCCGCATCCGCGCAGGCCTGCGCGAAGTCGGCACGCTCGCTCAGGAAGCCATAGCCGGGGTGCACCGCATCGCATCCGTGATCGCGTGCGACGGCAATCAGCGCTGCCATGTCGAGATAGGCCGAAGGGCCCGTTGCGCCCAGCGCCACGGCCGTGTCGGCCAGTTGCACATGCAGTGCGGCGGCATCGTCCTTCGCATGGACGGCGACGCTCGCGATGCCGAGATCGCGCAGCGCGCGCACCAGCCGCACGGCGATCTCGCCGCGATTGGCAATCAGGACCTTCTTCATCATCCGTTCAATCCTTCAAAAGGCGGCGCAGCACCTTGCCGGCGCCGGTGGTGGGCAGTGCATCGATGAAGCGCACCGCGCGCGGCGCCTTGTAGCTGGCCATGTTCTCGCGCGACCAGGCGATCAATGCGTCCGCACCGAGCTCGGTGCCCGGCTTCTTCACGATGAAGGCCTTGACCACTTCGCCCTTGTCCGCATCGGGCTGCGCGATGACCGCGGCCTGCGCCACGGCGGGATGCTTGATGAGGATGGTCTCGACCTCCTCGGGGAACACGCTGTAGCCCGACACCTTGATCATTTCCTTGAAGCGGCCGATGAAGGTGAGGTAACCATCCGCATCGAGCTTGCCCATGTCGCCGGTGTGCACCCATCCGTTGCGAAGCGTTGCGGCAGTGGCCTCGGGCTTGTTCCAGTAGCCCTTGAAGGACCCCGCGCTCGTGAGCACGATCTCGCCGACCTCGCCCACCGGCCTTTGTTCGCCAGTGTCGGTGTCGATGATGCGGATCGTCACGCCCGGCACCGCGATGCCCTGCGTGCCCCAGCGCGGCGCGTGATGCGGCGTGTAGGTGTCGCAGGTGTGCGTTTCGCTGAGGCCATAGGCGGCTTCGAAGGAACTGCAGTTGTTCGCGAAGCCGCGCCATTGCTGCGCGAGCGGCTCCGTGAAGGTGATTCCGAAGCTGGTGACGGGGTTCATGCGCAGGCTCGACAGGTCGAAGCCCGCAATGCCTTCCACCTGCATGCAGGCCACGTTCATCGGCGCGATGCTGTACCACCAGCTCACCCTGTAGCGATCGATCGCCTGCAACGCGGCGCGCGGCTCGAAGCGATGCAGAAGCACCGAGGTCGCACCCGTGAACACCGGCACATTGACGCCCATCAGCATGCCGGCGATGTGATAGAGCGGCGCGATCGACAACAGCACGTCGCTGCCGGTCACACCATTGCAATCGGCGGCGGCGCGCGTCTTGAAGAGCGCATTGCCGTAGCTCAGCATCGCGCCCTTGGGCAGACCGGTGGTGCCGGAGGTGTAGGTCATCAGCGCGACGTCGTCGAGGGAGACTTCGACGGGCGTCGGGCGCTTGCCGCTCTTCATCACGGCCAGGAAATCCTCGCAATCCGACGGCACGTTGCGCGCTTCGCGCTGCGCGGCAGCGAGGTCGGCTGGCAGGTCGATCGTCGTCGTCGCCGGCAGCAGGTCGGCGTAGTGCACGACGAACACGTGTTCGAGCGCGCTCGCCGCGCGGACCTTGTCGACCACCGGCATCAGCGACGAGGCCGCGACGATCACGCGTGCCTTCAGGTCGTTGACCTGGTAGGCCAGCTCGTGCTCCTTGTTGAGCGGACCGCTCGGGCACACGATGGCGCCGATCTTCTGGATGCCATAGTGCGCCGCCAGGTACTGCGGGCAGTTGTTGAGGAAAAGCACCACCGGATCGCCCTTGCGCACGCCGATGGCCTGCAGCCTCGCAGCGAAGGCATCGCTGGCGGCGTCCAGCTCGGTGTAGCTGAAGGCTTGTCCGTACCAGATGCAGGCCGGGTGGTCGCCCCGCTCGCGCGCATGCGTGCGCAGGTACTCGTGCAGCGCTTGCTGCGGGCGGTCGGGAAGCTGGGTTGTCTCCATGGCGTCACTCTCACAGGGTTATCGATAGGGCTTGGCCGCTTGCCATCGCCGCATGGTGCACCAACAATCCTACCCATGGGTATAACTTCGGCGACACCGCACAAACCCTCTGGGCACGGCGATACGCACTCCATGAGAACCGATCTGCCTCAAGGCACGGGTCGCCAGCGCGCCGCCACCGCCGGCACCGACGTACAGCGCGAGCGCATCCTGCAGGCCGCGGCGCAGCTCTTCGCGGCGCAGGGCTATGCCAACACGACGATGGCGCAGATCGTGCGCGCGCTCGATGCGACCAAGCCTTTCGTCTACTACTACTTCCGCGACAAGCAGGAGATCTTCGAGACCCTGTCGTGGCGGCCTGCGGTCGACTGCTTCACCGCCATGGACTTCGCGGCCGGCGACACGCGCCCCGCGGTGGAGAAGGTCAAGGAAGGCATCGAGCGGCTGATCCGCGCGACAGTGGCGCACCATCCCTGCGCCTTCTTCGCCTACAAGGAGCCGCAGGTCTATCGTCCCGAGTACCTCGACGCGCAGAAGAAGCTCGCGCATCACTTCTACGACCAGCTCTTTCCGCTGCTCGAAGAAGCACGGCGCGATGGCGACCTGGACTTCGGCGAAACCAAGATCACGGCCTTTGCCGCCCTGAGCCTGCCGGGCTTCCTCTACAGCTGGTATCGGCCCGACGGCCGCCTCTCGCCCGACGAAGTGGCGGCCGAGCTGTCACGCCTGGCTTGGCGCGTGCTGGGCCTGCGCGAGCGCAATCGCTGAGCACGGCCCTTCCCTCGTCCCATCCCTCACCCCTTACGGAGACAGTCCATGAAGTTCCCCAGCCTGCTCGCGCCCATCGCGGCCGCCGCCCTTCTCACGGCCGGTGCCGCCCACGCCCAGCAGACCTACAAGATCGCCTACATCGACCCGCTCTCCGGCCCCTTCGCGAACGTGGGCGAGCTGATGCTCACGCACACGCAGTACGCCATCGAGGACATCAACGCCAAGGGCGGCGTGCTCGGTGGCACCAAGCTCCAGTTGCTGCAGTTCGACAGCAAGCTCTCGGCGCAGGAGAGCCAGAGCGCGCTGCAGGCAGCCATCGACCAGGGGGCGCGCGCCATCGTCACGGGCGGTTCGGGCTCCTCGGTGGTGAGTGCGCTGGTGCAGGCCGTCAACCGCTGGAACCAGCGGAACCCCGGCAAGGAGCTGCTGGTGCTGAACCACTCGTCGATCGACCCGGAACTCACGGGCAAGTCGTGCAGCTTCTGGCACTTCCAGACCGACGCCAACACGGCGATGAAGATGAAGGCGCTCGCCAACTACATCAAGAAGACGCCGGAGGTGAAGAAGGTCTACCTGCTGAACCAGGACTACGCCCATGGCAAGCAATGGGCCAGCTATGGCCGGCAACTGGTCGGCCTCGCTCGGCCCGACATCCAGTTCGTCGGCGAGACACTGCACCCGATCGGCAAGGTGAAGGACTTCGCTCCCTACCTCGCTAACGTCAAGCAGTCGGGCGCCGACTCGGTCATCACCGGCAACTGGGGCCAGGACATGACCCTGCTGCTGAAGGCCGCAGGCGATGCGGGCTACAACCTGCGCTACTTCAACCACAGCGCGGGCTCGGTCCCGGGCACGGTGCTCGCCGTGTCGCAGGCCAGGATCGGCCAGTTGACCTGGGTCGCCGAATGGCATCCTGGCCAGGCCGACTCGCCCAAGGTCGATGCCCTCGCGAAGAGCTACAAGGCCAAGACAGGCAAGGATTTCCTCGCGCCGCGCATCGAGATGACGCCGCGCCTGCTGGCCGCCGCCATCAACAAGGCCGGCAGCACGGACACGCCCAAGGTGGCCCTCGCACTCGAGGACCTGAGCTTCGACTCCGTGGTCGGCCCGGTCCGCATGCGCGCCGAAGACCATCAACTGCTGCTGCCGCAGGTGGTCAACACCATTGCGCCGGTCGACGGCAAGACGGTGAAGGTCGGCTGGGAAGGCACGAACTACGGCTTCCGCACCGACGCGATCTACAGCGGCAACGAACTCGCGCAAGGCACGGACTGCAAGATGCCACGTCCCTGATAAGGGAATACCCCGGCCTGCCGCCCCCCTCTGCCGTCGAGATACTGCGGGACCCGCACCCGCGGTCCGCAATCGGCACGAGCAAAGGGCATGACCATGGCAGGCAAGAACGCGCTGTATCCGATTCCGCATCCGGCGAAGAAGCCTTTCGTCGGCAACATCCTGTCGATCGGGTCCGACTCGCCGGTGCTGGACATGTGGCGGATTGCCCAGGACCTGGGCGCCATCTACTGGCTCGACATGCCGGGGATGCCGGTGATCGTGGTGTCGTCCGCCGCGCTGGCCGATGAGCTCTGCGACGAGAAGCGATTCGACAAGAGCACCAAGGGCACGCTGCGCCGGCTGCGGGCGCTGTCGCACGGCCTCTTCACCTCGGACACCCACGAGTCGACCTGGTCGAAGCCGCACAACATCCTGCTGGCCAACTTCAGCCAGCGCGCGATGCAGGCCTACCACCCGATGATGCTGGACATCGCGGAGCAGCTGGCGACCAAGTGGGAGCGGCTGAACTTCGACGAGGAGATCGACGTGGTGCGCGACATGACGGCGCTCACGCTCGACACCATCGGCCTGTGCGGCTTCGGCTATCGCTTCAATTCCTTCTACCGGGAAGGCTTCCATCCCTTCGTGGATGCGATGGTGCGCACGCTGGAGACGGTGCAGAACCGCCGCGGCATTCCGCTGGAAGAGTTCATGCTCAAGAAGGAGCTGGCCCAGCAGCGCAAGGACGTGCGCTACATGCACAAGATGGTGGAGGACATCGTGCGCGAGCGGCGCGAGAGCGGCGCCGACATCGCGACCAAGCCCGACCTGCTGAGCTACATGATCGCCGGCGTCGACAAGAAGACCGGCGAACGGCTGGACGACCGGCAGATCCGCGACGAGTGCATCGAATTCCTGATCGCCGGGCATGAGACGACGAGCGGGCTGCTGTCATTCGCCATCTACTTCCTGCTGAACAACCCCGAAGCCATGGCCAAGGCGCAGGCCGAGGTCGACCACGTGTTCGGGCCCGACCCCTCGGTGAAGCCGACCTATGCGCAGGTCAACCGGCTGACCTATGTGCTGCAGGTGCTGAAGGAATCGCTGCGCATGTTCCCGACCGCGCCTGCGATCGCCCTGGCCGCGAAGGAGGACACGACGATCGGCGGGCAGTACACGATCAAGCGGCGGAACATGGTGATCCTTCATGCGCTCGCATTGCATCGCGACAAGGCGGTGTGGGGCGAGGATGCGGACCGGTTCAACCCCGATCATTTCAGCCGCGAGGCCGAGCGGGAGCGGCCGGTGAATGCCTTCAAGCCTTTCGGCAACGGGCAGCGTGCGTGCATCGGGCGACAGTTCGCGCTGCAGGAAGCGGTGCTGACGCTGGGGATGATCCTGCAGCGCTTCACGCTGGTCGATCACACGGCCTACCAGCTCAAGATCAAGGAAGCGCTGACGATCAAGCCGGAGGGTTTCAGGATCAAGGCGGTGCTGCGGGACCCGGCGACACGCGCGCGCAGCGAAGGCGTGGTGCAAGCCGTGCAGGCCACTGCCGAGAAGCCGTCGGCGGCCAGGCCGCATGCGGCGCGCCACGGCACTTCGCTGCTGGTGCTGCAGGGCTCGAATCTCGGCACGGCGGAGGACCTGGCGCGCCAGCTGGCCGAGGCCGGCGAAATGCGCGGCTTCTCGACCCAGCTTGCCTCGCTCGACGACTATGCGGAGCGCCTGCCTGCCAACGGCGCGGTCGCGATCGTCTGCGCGTCGTACAACGGCGCGGCGCCCGACAACGCGGCGGAGTTCCATCGCTGGCTCGACAAGGCCGACGATTCGCTCAATGGCGTGCGCTTCACCGTCTTCGGCTGCGGCAATACCGATTGGGCGTCGACCTATCAATCGGTGCCGCGCCGCATCGACGAGCGTCTGGCCGCGCTCGGCGCAACACGCGTGCATCCGCGTGGCGAGGGCGATGCGCGCGAGGACATGGACGGCGCCTTCCAGGACTGGAGCGATGCGCTGTGGCCGACGCTGGTCACGGCCTTCGACCTCAAGATGGGCGCGGACACGCCCGCGCAAAGCGAGCCGCTTTACACGCTGGAAGAGCTGCCGCCGCCGCAGAAGAACGCGCTCGTCGACGCGCTCGGTGCCGTGCCAATGCGCGTGATCGAGAACCGCGAGCTGCAGGGCGCGAGCAGCGACGCCGGTGAAGCGCGATCGACGCGCCATGTCGAGTTGCAGTTGCCCGAAGGCGTGAGCTATCGCGCCGGTGACCATTTGAGCGTGGTGCCGCGCAACGGTCCGGCGCAGGTGGAGCGCGCCATGGCGCGATTCGGCTTCGATCGCAATGCGCATGTGCGGCTTCATGCGGTGCCGGGGCGCAAGGCGGCGTTGCCGGTGGACGAGGTGATCGCGGTCGATCGCCTCCTGGGTGACTATGTGGAGTTGCAGGACGTGGCCACGCGCAAGCAGATCGCGCAGCTCGCGGCGCACACGGAGTGCCCTTTCACCAAGCCGAAGCTGGTGGCGCTGTCGGGCGCGGACGAGAGTTCGGCGCAGCTCTACAAGAGCGAGGTGCTGCAGAAGCGCAAGTCGGTGCTCGATCTGCTGGAGGAATTTCCTGCTTGCCAGATTCCGTTCGCGCAGTTCCTCGAAATGCTGTCGCCGCTCACGCCGCGCTACTACTCCATCTCTTCTTCACCGAAGGTCAATGAGGGACGCTGCAGCGTCACGGTGGGCGTGGTCGCAGGTCCGGCGCGTTCGGGCCTTGGTCGGTTCGAGGGTGTGTGCTCCAACTTCCTTTCGCGCACCCAGGCCGGGGAAATGGTGCACGGCGTGGTGCGGGAAACCACGGCGGAGGGCTTCCGCCTGCCGGACGATCCGGCGCGCCCGGTCATCATGGTGGGGCCGGGCACGGGCCTCGCGCCCTTCCGCGGCTTTCTGCAGGAACGCGCCGCGATGATCGCCAACGGCACGACACCGGGCGATGCCATGCTCTTCTTCGGATGCCGGCATCCGGAGCAGGATTTCATCTACGCCGACGAACTCAAGGACTGGGCGGGGAGCGGCGTGACGCAACTCCACACGGCGTTCTCGCGCGCGGGCGAGCGCAAGGTGTATGTGCAGGATCTGATTCGCGAGCAGGCGGCGCGCGTCTGGCGTCTTCTCGATGACGGCGCGATCGTCTATGTGTGCGGGGATGGGTCGCGCATGGAGCCCGATGTGCGGCGTGCACTCTCGGATATCGCGCGGGAGCATGGGCAGGATGGGGCGGCCTGGATGGACGGGATGATTTCTCGGAAGCGGTATGTGTTGGATGTTTGGGCGGGGGCTTAGGGGCGGACGATTCGACCACAGCGTCTCGTGTCGTCGGCCGGCACAAGGTACACCGCCCGACGACGCCGCGCCGAAACGAGAAAATCCCGATGCAATGAGCCCAGGCAGGATGGCCTGCGCTCCCTCGAAATGCGGGCAATGAACGGCACTCATCCAACGCAAGGGCCCGGCTTCTATGAAGGCCTCTCCACGGACGAACGCGAGCTGCCAGATTCAGATTGATCCGATTTCGCCGCGACCCGTAACTTCTAAGATTCCCTCCCACGGTTGTCAGCGCCGATAGAGGCGCTTCGGCTCCCGCCCAACGCGGCGGTTCCTCGATGTCGGCAACCCTCCTTTTTCGCCATCCATGAACCCTGCAGGCGGTCTCGCCCCAGAGTAAAGATCCCCGGGAGTCGCGCTATGTCGATCTATGAGCTGAAACCGCGATTTCAGGCGCTGCTGCGGCCCTTGGTTGTGCATCTGCATGGTCTCGGCGTCACCGCCAATCAGGTGACCGTCACAGCCTGTGCGATCTCGGTCGCTCTGGGTTTGTGGCTCTTCTTTTCAGTGCCATCGACCGTCTTCTTTGCCCTGATCCCTCTCTGGATGTTCCTGCGAATGGCTTTCAATGCCATCGACGGCATGCTCGCCCGAGAACACAACCAGCAAACTGCGCTCGGCGCCTTTCTCAACGAACTGGCGGATGTGCTGTCCGATGCAGCGCTCTATCTGCCCTTCGCGCTGATCGCTCCCTTCAGCCCTTTCTGGATCGGTCTGATCATCGTGCTCGCGGGTATGAGCGAGTTCGCCGGGGCGCTCGGCATGACCGTCGGCGCCTCACGCCGGTACGACGGCCCGCTCGGCAAGACCGATCGGGCCTTCCTGTTCGGCGCGCTCGGCTTGTATGTCGCGCTCGGCTGGCCGCTACCGGACTGGGCCGCCTGCCTTATGCCCCTCATGGCATCGCTGGTCGCCTGGACCATCGTGAACCGCACTCGACACGCCTTGGCCGAAGACGGCCCCAAGCCCCACCGCTGACACAGGACCCCATGACCAACTCCCGCAGCCCGCTCGAACATCACTTCGAAACGCATGACGATGTGAAGCTCTTCTATCGTCATTGGCCAGTGACCGGGCCGGTGCGTCGCGGCGCCGTGGTGCTGTTCCATCGCGGCCACGAGCACGGCGCTCGTATGGCGCACCTGGTCGATGAACTCGACCTTCCGGATTTCGACTTCTTCGCCTGGGATGCGCGCGGCCATGGAAAGTCGCCCGGGCGGCGCGGATACAGCCCGAGCTTCGCGACCTCGGTGCGCGACGTGCAGACCTTTGTCGGCCACATCAACCAGGCGCACGGCGTGCCTGCCTCCGACATCCATCTGATCGCGCAAAGTGTCGGCGCGGTTCTAGTCGCGACCTGGGCCCACGACTACGCGCCCCAGGTGCGCGGGCTCACGCTGGCGTCGCCCGCCTTCAAGGTCAAGCTCTACGTGCCCTTTGCGCGGGCCGGGCTTGCGCTGATGCACCGCCTCAGAGGTCTCTTCTTCGTGAACAGCTACGTCAAGGCCAAATTCCTCACTCACGACCCCGAGCGCATCGCGAGCTACGAAAGCGATCCGCTGATCTCACGACCGATTGCCGTCAACATCCTGCTGGGCCTGTACGAGGCGGCCGACCGCGTGGTGAAGGATTCCAACGCGATCACCCTACCGGTGCAGCTTCTGGTCTCCGGCGCCGACTGGGTCGTGCATCACAAGCCCCAGCATCGGTTTTTCGATCGGCTCGGCAGTTCGGTAAAGGAGAAGCTGGAACTGCCGGGCTTCTTCCACGACACCCTCGGCGAGAAGGATCGCGCAACGGCGGTCCGCGCCACCCGGGCGTTCATCCAGCGCCTGTTCGCGGAGCAGCCGCAAGCTGTCGACCTGCGCGACGCCCACGTGCACGGCGAAACGGCCGACGAATCGCGCGCGCTGGCGAAACCGCTGCCGATACTCTCGCCGCGTGGGGCGTACTGGGCGGCAACGCGTGCAGGGCTGCGCGTGGGCCGCCTGCTGTCGCGGGGCGTGAAGCTGGGGCATGCGACGGGCTTCGACTCCGGGAGCACGCTCGACTACGTCTATCGGAACCAGCCGCAGGGCGCGGGACCGATGGGACGGTCGATCGACAAGACCTACCTCAGCTCGATTGGCTGGCGCGGCATCCGCCAACGCAAGCTCCACATCGAAGAACTGCTGCGCGAAGCGATGCAGCGCCTCGCAGACGCGCGGTGCGATGTGCACGTGATGGACATCGCCGCCGGCCATGGCCGCTATGTGCTCGACGCTGTGCTCGCCAGCCCGATCAAGCCCGCGTCCATCCTGCTGCGCGACTACAGTGACATCAACGTGCGTGACGGCCACGCGCTCATCGCCGAGAAAGGCTTGCAGGACATCGCCCGCTTCGTGCTGGCCGACGCTTTCGATCGCAGCAGTCTGGCAACCGTCGCGCCCCGACCGACGCTGGCCGTGGTGTCTGGCCTCTACGAGCTGTTCCCCGACAACGAGATGGTGAGCCGGTCGCTGGCCGGCATCGGCGACGCGACGGAAGAAGGAGGCTATCTCGTCTACACCGGCCAGCCGTGGCACCCGCAGCTCGAGATGATTGCGCGCGCACTCACCAGCCATCGCCAGGGCGAGGCCTGGGTGATGCGCCGCCGAACACAGGCCGAGATGGACCAACTGGTCGAGGCAGCCGGCTTCAGGAAGCTCACTCAGCGCATCGACGAGTGGGGCATCTTCACTGTCTCGCTGGCGCAGCGCATCAAGCCATGATGCAAGGTGGCGCGAAGAAGCGACCCTGGAAGCGCGCCGTCGCATGGCTCGCGCTGCTCGGGCCACTGTTCTATGCGACCTACGGCTTCGCCAACTGGTGGGCCTCGACGCGCGCGCACGTCCCCTCGATGGTTTTCGACTGGGAACGCGGCATGCCCTTCTGGGCCTGGACGATCTTTCCCTACTGGACCCTCAACGCGTTCTATGCGCTGTCGCTCTTCCTGGCGCGCGACCGACATGCGCTCGACCGCCATGTGGCGCGCCTGCTGACCGCGCAGGTGGTGGCTGTCGCCTGCTTCGTCGCGTGGCCGCTGCGCTCCAGCTTCGACCAGCCGGCCGTCGGGGGCGCACCGGCCTTGCTGTTCGATGCGCTGCGCGCCTTCGACCAGCCGTTCAACCAGGCGCCCTCGCTGCACATCGCATTGGCGGTGATTCTGTGGGACTGGTATCGGCGCCTGGTGCGCGCGCGGTGGTCTCGCGCCGTACTGCATGCCTGGACTTTGGCCATCTGCGGGTCCGTGCTCACGACCTGGCAGCATCACTTCATCGACATCCCGACAGGGACACTGCTGGGCCTGGTTTGCGTCTGGCTTTGGCCACTCGAACGCGTGGTAACGCTGCCGCGTTGCTGGAAGCTGGCGCGCGATCCGCAGCGTTGGAAGCTCGCCGGGGGCTATGCAGCAGGCGGAGTGCTCTGCTTCACGTTGGCACTCGGCATGGGCGGCGCGATGCTCTGGCTTTGCTGGCCGGCCTTGTCGCTCGTGCTCGTGGCGCTCAACTATGCGGGCTTGGGCGCGCGCGGCTTCCGTATGGATTGCCGCGGCCGCATGCATTGGGCCGCCCGCTGGCTCTTCGCGCCCTACCGCTTGGGCGCCGCGCTGAATGCGCGGCTGTGGACGCGCAGCCTACCGGCCTCCGTGGAAGTCGCGCCTGGCCTTCGGCTCGGCCGCCGGCCGACGCGCGCCGAGTGGCAAGCTGCCGGCGAGCCCGCGCTCCTGAGCCTCTGCGCTGAACTGCAATTGCCAAACGTGCCGGGCGCTCGCTGTGTGCCGATGCTTGACCTCACGGTGCCGAGCCCCCTGCAACTGCAACGGGCCGTCAACGCCATCGACGCGCGGCGGGAGGCCGGCCAGACCGTATGGGTCTGCTGCGCGCTCGGCTTCTCGCGCAGCGCGGCCTCGGTGATCGGCTGGCTTGGCCTGCACGGCACGGCACGCACCATGGGCGCGGCCCATGAGTCTGTGCGTCGCGCTCGTCCGCAGATCGTGCTGCGAACCGACTGGCTCGCCACTCTCGATCGACTGGCCTTGCCACGACACAGCGAATCATGAACGACAACGATCGCGCCTTGTGCGCCGCGGCGGCCGGGGTCTTGCGCGGCTGCGGCGCCGTCGCGGCCTGGGGCCTCGCGCTTACATCCATCGCTGGGTTGGTGCTGGCGCTCACGGGGCGTTCGCTGTCTTTGAGCGCATGGATCGCCTATGCCGCCGTCGGCGTTGCAGGGCTGGCCGAGCGCTACTTCGGACTGCGGCTGAGGCTCGACACCGCGCTCTTCGAAGGCTTGGCGCGAGGCACCATCGGCTCGTTCGCCGCGCTGGATGGTGCGCTGCAAGGACTCGGTCTTCGCCGCACCGCCGATACGCCGCGACCCATCGCCGATCGAATCGCCGGCACCCGTCAACTGATGCAGAAGCACGGCATCCTGGTGACGCTGCAGACCGCATTGTTTGCCGTGGCCCTCGCCATGCAGGACTGGCGCTGAGCGCCATGCACCCCAAGGATTCCCAATGAGTTCTTCATCCCCAACCTGCGCACGCAGACTGGCCGCAGCCTTTGCGGCGCGGCTGATCGCCGTCTTCGCCAAGCTGTTGACCGGAGTGCGCGGAATCTGGTCGGGCACCACGCCGAAGGCCGATCAGACCCTCTACTTTGCCAACCATACGAGTCACGGCGACTTCGTCCTCCTGTGGACCACGCTGCCGCCGGAGCTGCGTGCGCTGACACGTCCCGTGGCCGGACAGGACTACTGGGAGATCTCGGCGATGCGCCGCTTCATCGGGCGGGATGTGTTCAACGCGTTGATGATCCGCCGCAGCGGCATCGCCACGTCCGGCAGCGACGCGAGCGCCAACCCTGTCGACCAGATGACGGAGGCCCTTCGATCGGGCGACTCGCTCATCATGTTTCCCGAAGGCACGCGCAACATCGGGGAAGACGTCCTGCTGCCGCTCAAGAGCGGTCTGTACCACCTCGCACTCGCCTGTCCGCAAGTGCGGCTGGTGCCCGTATGGATCGAGAACCTCGACCGCGTCTTGCCCAAGGGCACGCTGGTGCCGATTCCGCTCGCCTGCACCGTGCGCTACGGCAAGCCGATCATGCGAACGGACGGCGAGGACAAGGCGGCCTTCATGGCCCGGGCGCGCGCCGCGATGCTCGATCTGCGCCCCGAATACGACCGCGCCGACGATGAGAGCGCAGCCATCCGCGACACACCATGAATCCGTCCTCCTCCACCCACACCACGCTCATGCTCTTTGGCGGCGTCGCAGTCGTCTTGGTCCTCGCTTCGGCGATCGGCGCGTTGCTCAAGTGGCGCGTCGCCCAGGGTCAGGCGCATTCGGTGATCGACAACCTCAACTCGCGCGTGAACGCGTGGTGGGTGATGGTCGCGGTGATCGGCGTTGCCTTCGCTTTCGGCGCGGGCGGTGTCATCGTGCTGTTCTACCTGATCTCGTTCTACGCGCTGCGCGAATTCATGAGCCTCGCTTACACGCGGCGCGGCGATCATCACGCGATGGCGGCGGCCTTCTTCATCGTGCTGCCGGTGCAGTACTTCCTGATCTGGATCGAGTGGTACAGCCTCTACGTGATCTTCATCCCCGTCTATGCGTTCCTGGTTCTGCCTATCCTGGCTGCCATGGGGGGCGACACCAAGCGCTTCCTGGAGCGCACGTCCAAGGTCCAGTGGGGCCTGATGGTTTGCGTGTTTTGCATCGGCCACGTGCCGGCGCTGCTGACGCTGCAGATTCGGGGCTTCGAAGGGCGGAACCTGTTGTTGATCGCCTTCCTGGTGATCGTGGTGCAGGGCAGCGACGTGCTGCAGTATGTGTGGGGCAAGCTGCTCGGCCGGCGCAAGGTGGCACCTGAGCTGTCACCCTCGAAGACCTGGGAGGGCCTGGTCGGCGGCGTCGCGAGCGCGACGGCGCTGGGCGCTGCGCTCTACTGGGCCACGCCGTTCAGCCCTTGGCAAGCAGCGCTAATGGCGCTCGCGATCTGCCTGATGGGCTTCTTCGGTGGCCTCGTGATGTCGGCCATCAAGCGCGATCGCGGCGTGAAGGATTGGGGCACCATGATTGAAGGCCACGGTGGGATGCTCGATCGGCTCGACTCGGTAGTCTTCGCCGCGCCGGTCTACTTTCATGCGCTGCGCTATTGGTGGGTGCCGTGACGCCACCGCTCACACGAGGAAAGCTATTCAGTGCGCCCGAGCAGGATCCGGATAAACCAACGGCCCGAACGTCCCGCGATCAAACGGCTTCCACTGCCCCTCAGCCTGAGCCAGCCGATCCGCCAGCGCATACAGCACGGCCGGATGCGCCCCAAGCCCCAGGTGACTCGCCACGACCTCGATGTTCTCCGACTGCGGGCCCGCCTCCTCCACACTGCAGCGCCACGCCACCACGCCATCGCTGCGGCTGAAGATCGAAGTCGTCGGCACCGAAGGCGTCGGCCGTACGTGCTCCATGCGCCGCGGGTCCTCCGCACTCAGACCGCTCACGCCTTCGTACACACGCCATGCATTCGTGGCGCGCGCGCTGCCGGCGAACGGGCTGCCCAGCGTGACCACGCTGCGCACCAGCTCGGGCCGGGTCGACGCCAGAAGGCGCGCGTACACGCCGCCGAGGCTCCATCCAACGATGCTCACCTTGCGTCCGCTCTTCTCGTGCAAGGCTTCGAGCTTGTGCAACATGCCCGCCTCCACGCCCTCGCGGGGACCGAGATTGCGCCCCAGGCCCCAGCCGTGCGCGTCGTAGCCGCGGCTCTTGAGATAGCGGCGCAGCAGCTTGGTCGACAGATCGCTCGCCACCAGCCCCGGCAGCACCAGCACCGAATGGCCATCGCCGCGCGGCGCCAGTTGCAGCAGCGGCCACAAGGCCACGGCAGCCCCGGCCTCCCAGATGGCGCGCGTCTCTGCGAGCAGAAGAAGCCGCGAAGGCGGGGCGATCGGTTTGTGGGCGGCAGTCATCATTGAAAGGTCCTGGTCGTTCTTGGGAATGTGCGGTCGCGAGGTCGAAATGCCGTCGGACATCAACCCATTTATCCGAGGTATTTGCCCCGCAGGTAATCAAGGTAAGCCCTTGATTCGCGCGATACATACGGTGCGATCAGGGTCAGCGTGTAGAAAGCCGCAAAACCCGGGTCCGCCTGCCGCAGCGCGTCGCGCCCCGGCACCAGGCGCTCGAAGGACAGCCAGCAGGTGGTCGTGAAGACCATCTGCAGCGCCAGCATCTGGGCCTCCTCGGCCGTCGCCTCGATGACGCCGGCGGCGACCAGCGTCTCGCACAGCGCCTGCGCGGCCAGCAGGTTCTGCGCGGTCAGCGCCTGGGCACGCTCGCCGAGTTCGGGGTATTCGCTCGAAAGATAGGCCATGTCGCGGTACACGAAGCGGTATGCGTCGATGGCCTCGAAGCGCAGGTGCAGCGCCAGCCACAGGTCGTCGATCGCCCGCACAGTGTCCGACGACCCGTTGAGCAGTTCAAGTCGTTCCTCGAAACGCCTGAAAAGGCGGTCGACGATGAGCTGCTTGGCCTTGAAGTGATAGTGCAGATTGCCGGGGCTGATCTCCAGCTCCGCTGCGATGCGGTGCGTCGACACCGCTGCGAGTCCCTGCGCATTGAACAGCGCCAGGCTGGCCTGCAGGATGCGTTCTCGCGTATTGGAGCTGGCCACGGGCTGGTGCGGGCTCGGTCCGATGGGCTCAGCGCTTGCGTCGGGCGGCTTCGGCCCGCTCGAGGTGTTCCAGCACCTGCCGCATCTGCTCGCGCAGTTCCTTGATTTCCTCCGCGCTCGGCATGCCCAGGCGCTGGAGCGAGGTCGCGACGCGCTGGTCGAACACGTCCTCGAACTTGCGGATGCCGAAAGTGTCGAGGCCGGGGAAGCGTGCAGGCGCGGGCTTGCCGTCGGCCGATGGCTCGGCCTTGCCCATGCCCAGCAGGCTTTCGATCACGTTGGTCTGGCGCTTGACGACGTCGTCGCGCACATTGCCCAAAGCCTGAAGGCCCGCACGCAGCAGGCCCTTGGCGCCGGCCGGCTCCGAGGGAGCGGCCGCCTTCTTGGCGGGTATGGATTCGGGCGCCGGGGCCTTCCTGGCCGCGGCCCGCTTGCGCGGTGCGGCAGCCTTCTTGGCCGGCGCGGCCTTCGTGCTGGCCGGGGCCGCCGACTTCTTCTTCACGCTGACAGTTTCATCGCGGCGAGTCGCCATGCGTTGCTCCAGGAAAACGTTTCAAAAGAAGGCGTGCGGCAGGCCGCCATGGCGATCAGGCCGCCTTGGGCTTCGTCGTGCGAACGGCGCGGCGGGTCGCCGGCTTGGCCTTCGCCTTCACGGCCTTGACCACTTTGGCGGTGGTCGTCGTGCCGGCCACGCGGCTTTCGATCTGCTTGGCGCCTTCGGCGATCTTGTCGGCGATCTTCACCGACACGTTGGCGATCGGCTGGTTCACGCGGCTGAGCGCGTTGATCACCGAGGTGCCCATCGGCGCTTCGACGCGCGAGACGACGTTGGCGACCGATTCGATACCGCTGGTGGCGCCGGTGGCGACGCGGTCCATCAGGTTGACGACGCGGCTGGTGTCGATGTCGAGGCGGTTGGCGAGGAAGCCGGTGACTTTTTCCTGCGCGCCGAGCAGGCGGGCCTTGATGTCTTCGTTCAGCAGCGGCAGTTCGCGCTTGCCGAGGAAGTTGCTGTAGCGCGATGCGGCGCCGCCCAGCAGGCGATGCGCGCCAGCGCGGTAGGCGCTGACCAGGGTCTTGCCTGCGTCGTTGTACTGGCCGACGACGTGGATGGCAGCGGTGGAGATCGTTTGCGTGGACATGATGTTTTCCTGGAAGTTGATGGACCCAAGCCGCCGGGATTCGGTCCCTGCGGCACTCGCGTCATGGTTTCCGACGCGATGGGGTCATCTTCTTCTGAAAGCCCTAGGCGTGAAAAACTAGAACCGTTCGATAGTTAGTCCAACTGCCCCAATTTACCGCCAGGGCGATGCTACGACGAGAGGCGCCCCGTGGCAGGGCCCGCGCCATCGGGGTTACCCGCTATTCCGCCCTGTGGACATTGGGGATCATTTCGCCTCGCGCCGTGCCTGACGCTGCCCGAACAACGCCAAGAGGGAACACCCAATGAAACATCTCAGCGGCCTGGACGCGACTTTCCTGCACACCGAAACGCCCGAGACGCCGATGCATGTCGGCGGCCTTCACGTGCTGGAGCTGCCCAGCGGCTACAAGGGCGACTTCTACGAGGACGTGAAGGCACACGTGCAGAGCCGCATGCATCTGTCCGAGGTTTTCACGCGCAAGCTCGCGCTGATGCCCTTCGAGCTGTCGAACCCCGTATGGGTGGACGACGACGATGTCGACCTCGACTACCACGTGCGGCGCGTCACCCTGCCGCGCCCCGGCAGCAGCCGCCAGCTCGAGCAGTACGTGGCCCGCCTGCATTCGACGCTGCTGGACCGCAGCCGGCCGCTGTGGGAGTTCTTCGTGATCGACGGCCTGCAGGGCGGCCGCGTCGCCTTGTATTCGAAGCTGCACCATGCCGGCATCGATGGGCAGGCCGGCGCGGCCTTCGCCGAGGCGATCATGGACCTGACACCCGAGCCGCGGGTGATCAAGGCCCCGCGACAGATGGCGCGGCGCAACCGCTATCAGCTCGGCGTGGCCGAGCTGGCGGGCGCGGCGCTCACCAACACGCTGCAGCAGTACGTCAAGCTGGTGAAGACCTTTCCCGACATGGCGCGCGCGGTGAAGAGCCTCGTCGTGCCGCAGCCGACCAACCAGGCGGGCAGCCTCTGGAAGCTGCCGAAGAACCTCAACCTGCTCGGCCCGCGGACGCCGCTCAATGTCGCGATCACCAACCAGCGCGCCTACGCCGTGCGCTCCATTCCCCTCGCCGAGGTGAAGCAGATAGGCAAGCGGCTGGGCGCGAGCCTCAACGACGTGGTGCTGGGCCTTTGCGCGGGTGCGTTGCGGCACTACCTCTCCGATCACGGCAAGTTGCCCAGGAAGCCGCTGACCGCCGCCATCCCGGTCACGCTGCGCGAGCCGGGCGACACGACCTCGAACAACCAGGTCTCGATGACCGTCATGACCCTGGCGACCGATGTGGCCGATCCGATCGAGCGCATCAAGGCCATCGCGGAATCGTCGGCCGCCACCAAGTCGCTGATGGGCAGCATCAAGGCCGCCATACCGACGGACTTCCCGTCCTTCGGTGCGCCATGGCTGATGTCGGGGCTGGCCTCGATGTACGGCCGCTCGCGCTTCGCGGACCGGCTGCCGCCCGTGGCGAACGTGGTGATCTCGAACGTGCCGGGCGCGCCGGTGCCGCTCTATTTCGCGGGCGCGAAGCTCCTGACCTACTACCCGGTGTCGATCCCGAGCCACGGCATGGCGCTCAACATGACGGTGCAGAGCTACAACGGTATGCTGGATTTCGGCCTGATCGCCTGCCGGCGCGCGGTGCCTGACGTGGACGACATCGCGGACTACCTGGTCGAGGAACACCGCGCGCTGCTGGCCAAGGTGAAGGCCCTCGATACGCCGGCGACCGCAGCTGAAGGGGTGCCCGCGTCGCCCCCCGCCAAGGCCGCCGCCGCGAGGCCCCGCAAGACCCCTGCCCGGAAGACTGCATCGAGGAAGACCGTGGCGCGCAAGCCTGCCGCTCGCAAGACTGCAACCGCCTGAGCGACGCCCGAGGCTCCGGCCGCGATGCGACTGGCCTCTTGTCATGTGCATGCTGTACCGTTACGTGCCGAAAGCTCGACACCTTACGGAGGCTCCAGCCCATGACCGCTACTCTTCAACTGGTTGGCGCGCCGACCGACATCGGCGCCAGCACGCGGGGCGCCGGCATGGGTCCCGACGCACTCCGCGTGGCCAATCTTGCGGGCATGCTGGCACGCCTCGGCTTCAACGTCATCGACCGGGGTAACCTGGCCGGGCCCGCGACCCCCTGGATCACACCAACGGAAGGCCTGCATCATCTCGACGAGGTCGTCGCCTGGAACCGGCTGGTCTACGACGCGGTCGACGAGGCGCTGGGCGCGAACCATCTCCCCGTTCTGCTGGGCGGCGACCACTGCATCGCCGTCGGCTCCATCAGCGCCATCGCCTGGCACGCGCGCCGGCGCGGGCAGAAGCTGCGCGTGCTGTGGCTCGACGCCCACTCCGACGTCAACACCGAGACCACCACGCCCAGCGGCAACCTGCACGGCATGCCGGTCTCCTGCCTGCTCGGCCATGGGCCGGCGGCGCTGACGGGTTGGAGCGGCGAGCGCGCGGCCTTCGAGCACGATGCCATCCGCTTCATCGGCATCCGCAGCGTCGATGCTGACGAGAAGTCGGCCATCCGCGCGCTCGGGCTCAACGTGTTCGACATGCGCCACATCGACGAGCACGGCATGCGCACGACGATGACCGAAGCGCTGCAGGACGTGGACGAGGACACCCACCTGCACGTGAGCTTCGACCTCGACTGCCTGGACCCCGACTATGCGCCCGGCGTCGGCACCGGCGTGCGCGGCGGGCCGACCTGGCGCGAGATGCAGCTCTGCATGGAAATGATCGCCGACACCGGTCGGCTCGGATCGCTGGACGTGGTCGAGCTCAACCCGGCGCTGGATGTGCGCAATCGCACGGCCGAGGTGGCGGTCGAGCTGATCGAAAGCCTGTTCGGCAAGTCGACGCTGGCGCGCTGAGCACGCACGCCGCGACGGTTGGCTGCCGTCAAATTCCATCGAAGCGTGAACTTTCTCCAGCCAGAAGACCGAAGCCAGGAACTACAGTCTTAAGTATTCGTTTTCCGGAGTCGGGGTACTGAAATGAGCATGCGCAAGATTGGATTGCTGGTGGAACAACCCACCGATGGGTCGTTCTACTGGGTGATCCACGAGGACGTGCGGCGTGACGGCCGCTACGAATCGCTGCACCGCGCAGAGCGCTCGTTTGCGACCTATTCCGCCGCGCTCGCCCAAGGTTATGGCGTGATGCAGCGCCTGTGCGGGCTGACGGGCTTGCCGGCCTACGCCGCCCGTTCGGTCTCGCTGTAGTCCGTCTCGGAGAGGTCCGCGCCGGGGTCCGAGATGGGCCGCAGCTTGTCGCTGCGGCAGTAGAAGGTCCAGCCCTCGAAGGCGACGTCGTAGTACGTGCCCGGCAGATAAGTCCAGTCCGGTGCCTCGTACGGTGTCGACACCACCTCCACGATCCTGCCGACAGCCTGCCGGGTGAGCGGGCTGGCCAGGCAACTCGGGACCACGTAGCACAGCGTTCCGATCTTGATCATCCCCGCAGAATCGCACAACGCTGCTCCGGCTCCAAGGGCAGGCCTCCTACAAGCAAATCCGCGCTTCGGGTATTCCATCCGCGGCTTGTCATCCTTAGATTGGCGTTTTCACAAGAAAACGACGATGGCAAGCACGGCGAAGGACGCAACGGGCGGACGGACAGACAGCGCTAAAGGAGAAAGCGCTAAAGGGCTGCGCGTACTGGTCGTGGAAGACGATCCCGATGCGCTCGCGGCCACCGTCGAAATGCTCCAGCTACTCGGTCATTGGGCTGCCGGCGTGCGCAGCGCGGAGACCGCCAAGGACCGTTACCTGGACGGTGCCTTCGACGTCCTGCTCACCGACATCGGCCTGCCCGCCCTCTCGGGCATGGATCTGGTGGAGAGCCTGCGCACGCGCCAGAAGCTGGAAGTGATCTTCGCCACCGGCCGGCCGGCACCAGCCGAGCCGATCGAAGGCACTTTATGGCTCCAGAAGCCTTTCACGGTCGAACAGCTGGAATCGGCGCTGTCCCGGGCGAAGAACCGGACCGAGGCCTGAACGGGCGGGTTCAGCCGCGCGACGGCGTCAGGGGCACGTCGCGCAGCGGAGCCTCGATAAGCGGCTGCGACGGCAGAACAGGCCGCGCCTCGGCCGGTGTCTCTTCCGCCGCTTCCGGCAGGAAGCGATCGATCAGTGCAAAGAAGCGGTCGTAGAAGCGCTCGTCCGTCAGCGTTTCGCTCGCGACCTTGACCAAGGCGTCGTCGCTGGACGAGAACGGCAGCGACAGCGAGCCGATCGCCCCCACACCCACCGTCGCGGAGTTGTTGACCTTCTTGATGCCGTAGCGATCCTGCAGCGCGCTCGCAAACGCGATGGTGCTGCGCGGCCCGTTCCGGCCATTGCTCTCGCGTGCGCAAACGACGCGGAACTCCACTTCCACATGCACCTCGGCCGCCGGCTGGAAGCTCTTGCGGCCGGTGACCAGTTCGTGATTGCCGGCGGTGATCATGTAGCCCTGGCTCAGCAGCGCGCGGCGTGCCGCCTCGCAGGTCTGGGCTTCGGTCGCCACGTAGGTCCGCGTGTGCGTGGTGGTGGAATCGAACACTTCCGGTTCGTACGAAACGCGACGCGTTGCCGTGCTGCAACCCGCGACGAGAAACGAGAACAGCAGCGCGGCAGCGGCTGCATGGGAAATCGGAGAGCGCATGAGGGGCATGGAAGGACGAGACTCGGAATGCTAGCCGCAAGACGGCGGGCCGGCGCCCCTTTTGACATGCCGGAGGGTCGCGCGTTCCCCTGGGCCGGCAACTTGACGGCTCAGCCGCCCAAGCGGACCACGCGATGCGCCTTGGCGCGTGTCGCGGCGATGCGGCGGGCATTGGGCTCGTCCGTCTGCTCGACCCATGCCAGCGCCTCCGCCCGGCTGCGGCCGAACTGCTCGTGCCGCCGCACGAGCCGGTCCAGCCGAAGCTCATCCGCCACGTCGACGTACCAGACCTCGTCGAGCAGAGCCGCCGCCCCGGCCCACGGACCATCGTCGAGCAGCAGGTAGTTGCCTTCGGTGATGACCAACTGCGTCTCCGGCAGCACGGCGATCGCGCCGGCGATCGGCTCTTCGATCTCGCGGCGGAACTCGGGCGCGTAGACGATTTCCTCCGCGCCCTGCTCGCGCAGGCGCCGCAGCAGCGCGACATAGCCTGCGCCGTCGAAGGTGTCGGGCGCCCCTTTGCGCACGGCGCGACCCAAGCGCTGCAACTCGGCGTTGGCCAGATGAAACCCGTCCATCGGCACCACCTGCGCACGCCCTGCAAACGCCCGCAACAACGCCAGCGCAAGCGTCGACTTGCCCGAACCAGGCGCGCCCACCAGCCCGAGCAGCTTGCGCCGCCCGTCGGTCAGCAGGGCTTCGATGCGCGCCAGTTCCGCGGCGGGCACCTCGATCATGGGCGGATCATGGGTAGAGGCCGCGCTCCTGGCGCGCCATCAGGATGCGCTCGCAGGCCACCGCGTAGGTGGCGGTGCGCAGGCTGATCTTGTAGTGGTCGGCCTTGTCCCAGATGTTGTTGAGCGCGTTCATCATGATGCGGTCGAGTCGCACGTTGATCTCGTCCTCGTCCCAGAAGAAGGACGAGAAGTCCTGCACCCACTCGAAGTAGCTCACCGTCACGCCGCCGGCATTGCAGATCACGTCCGGCACCACCAGCACGCCGCGCTCGGCCAGTATGTCGTCGGCGGTCGGCACGGTCGGCCCGTTGGCGCCCTCGAGCACCAGCTTGGCCTTGGTCTTCTGCGCGCGCTCGGCAGTCACCTGCCCTTCCAGCGCGGCGGGGATCAGGATGTCGCAGGCCACGTCCCAGAAGGCCTCGTTGTCGATCACGTCGCCGCCCTTGAAGGCGACGACGCCGTCGGTGCGGGAGATCGGCACCAGCGTCGGGAGGTCGAGCCCCTTGTCGTTGAAGATCGTGCCGGTGTGGTCCTGCACCGCGACGATCCTGGCGCCCGCCTCGGCGAACAACTCGGCCGCCACCGAACCCACGTTGCCGAAGCCTTGCACCGCGATCCGCGCGCCGCGCAGGTCGAGCCCGAGGCGCCGGGCCGCTTCGCGGCCGGTCACGAACACGCCGCGGCCGGTGGCCTTCACGCGGCCGAGCGAGCCGCCCAGGTGCAGCGGCTTGCCGGTGACCACGCCAGTGGCGGTGCCGCCGACGTTCATCGAATAGGTGTCCATCATCCAGGCCATGATCTGGGCGTTGGTGTTCACGTCGGGCGCGGGGATGTCGCTGTGCGGGCCGATGATGATGCCGATCTCGCTGGTGTAGCGGCGGGTGACTTTTTCAAGCTCCTTCAGCGAGAGCTTCTTGGGGTCGACGCGTATGCCGCCCTTGGCGCCGCCGTACGGCAGGTTGACCGCCGCGGTCTTGACCGTCATCCAGGCGGAGAGCGCCATGACTTCCTCCAGCGTGACGTCCGGGTGGAAGCGCACGCCACCCTTGCCAGGGCCGCGCGACATGTTGTGCTGCACGCGATAGCCCTCGAAGTGCGCGATCGAGCCGTCGTCCATCTCGATCGGCACGTCGACGATCAGCGCGCGCTTCGGACGCTTGAGCGTTTCGACCCAGCGCGCCAGGTCACCCAGGTAGGGCACGACGCGGTCGACTTGCGACAGGTAGGTGCCCCAGGGGCTGTTGGCGGTCGGCTGGACGTAGGAGAGGACGGAACTCATGGCGATCCCTTGTTGTTGAACGGATAGGCGCGACCATAGTCCTTCGCCGGGCGCGGCGCCACGCCTATGCGCATTGCTATGGCGGTTATGCGATGGCGGCAAGCAGCGCCGCATTGCCGCCCGCGGCAGTGGTGTTGATAGTGAGCGTCTGCTCCGCGCAGAAGCGCAACAGGTAGTGCGGTCCGCCGGCCTTGGGGCCGGTTCCGCTCAGGCCTTCGCCGCCGAAGGGCTGCACCCCGACCACCGCGCCGATGATGTTGCGGTTGACGTAGATGTTGCCGACATGGGCCCGGGCGGCCATCGCCTGGGCGCGGCTGTCGATGCGGGTCTGGATGCCGAGGGTGAGTCCGAAGCCGAGCGCGTTGATCCGGTCGATGACCGCTTGGGGGTCGCCCGACCAGCGCACGACGTGCAGCACCGGGCCGAAGATCTCGGTCTTCACGCTGTCGATGGAGGGTACTTCGAAGGCATGCGGCGGCACGAGGTTGGGCACCTCCTGCGCCGGGCGCGCCGGGGCGACAAGCACCTTCGCTTCCAAGTTCAGGCGCTGCAGGTGGCGCTGGATGCCGTCGAAGGCCTCGCGGTCGATCACGGGGCCGACGTCCGTCGCGAGCAGCGCCGGGTCGCCGGCGACCAGTTCCCTGGCAGCGCCCCGGATCATCTCGATCACGTCGTCGGCAATGCTTTCGTGGATCAGCAACAGGCGAAGGGCCGAGCAGCGCTGGCCGGCCGAGCGGAATGCGCTCTGCACCACCGCATCGACCACCTGCTCGGGCAGCGCGCTGGAATCGACCACCATCGCGTTGATGCCGCCCGTCTCGGCAATCAGCGGCACGATCGGGCCGTCCTTGGATGCAAGGGCGCGGTGGATGACCTTGGCGACCTGCGTCGATCCCGTGAACACCACGCCCGCCACGCCGGTTGCCGCGACCAGCGCGGCGCCGACCGTTTCGCCGGGGCCATGCAGAAGTTGCACCGCATCGGCCGGAACGCCGGCCGCATGCAGCAGCCTGACGGCCTCCAATGCCACGGCAGGCGTCTGCTCGGCCGGCTTGGCCAGCACGGTGTTGCCGGTGGCGAGCGCGGCGGCCACCTGCCCAAGAAAGATCGCCAGCGGGAAATTCCACGGGCTGATGCACACCCACGGGCCGCGCCCGGTCAGGCGCAGTTCATTGCTCTCGCCTGTCGGTCCGGGCAGCGCGACCGGCTGCATGACCCGTTCGGCCTCGTCGGCGTAGTAGCGCAGGAAGTCGACCGCCTCGCGGACTTCGGCCACTGCATCGCCCCAGGTCTTGGCCGCTTCCTTGACCAGCAGCGCGCAGAAGCGCGGGAGGGCGGCGTCGAGCGCGTCCGCGGCGTGGCGCAGCGAGGCGGCGCGTTGCGCGACGGGCGTGCGGGTCCACGTGCGGTAGCAGGCGGCGGCGGCCGACACCGCAGCTTCCGCGCGATGGGATTCGAATTCCGGCACGACCGGCACGGTGGTGGTGGCCAAAGCATCGAGCAATGGGGCGCGCATCGCTTCCACCGTCAAGTCGACGCCATTGCTGTTGCGGCGCGCAGGCGGCGGTCCGTAAAGCTCGTTCGGCAAGGGCAACGATGCCTCGCGCTCCAGCCACAGCGGGGACACCAGGAGTTGATCCATGCCCACCGATTCGTCGCCCAGCTGGTTGACGAAGGACGAATTGGCTCCGTTCTCCAGCAACCTGCGCACCAGGTAGGCCAGCAGGTCCTTGTGCTTGCCCACGGGCGCGTAGACGCGCACCGGCGCGGAGGTGCTCTTCATCACCTCCCGGTAGACGCCCTCGCCCATCCCGTGCAGACGCTGCAATTCGAAGGGGACATCCCCGGCCATCTGCAGGATCGCCGCGATGGTCCCGGCGTTGTGCGTCGCGAACTGCGGGTAGATCGCATCCGGCGCGGCCAGCAGCGCACGGGCGCAGGCCAGGTAGCTCAGATCGGTGTGGTGCTTGTGCGTGAACACCGGGTAGTACGGGAATCCCAACTCCTGGGTCCGCTTGACCTCCGCATCCCAATAGGCGCCCTTCACCAGCCGGCACATCAGGCGCAGTTCGTACTTGCGCGCGATCGCCGTGACGTGCTCGACCAGTTCCAGCGCGCGCGTCTGGTAGGCCTGCATCGCGAGCCCGAAGCCGCGCCATCGAGGGCGCCTGGCCGCGACCTGCGCCGCGAGGGCTTCGAAGACGTCGAGCGACAGTTCGAGGCGATCCACCTCCTCGGCGTCGATCGTGAGATTGAGGTTCGCGTCGGCCGCCAGTTCGCACAGTTGCCAGACGCGCGGGACGAGTTCGTTCATCACGCGTTCGCGCTGGGCGTCTTCATAGCGGGGATGCAGCGCGCTGAGCTTGATGGAGATGCCATCGTTGTGCTCCGGCGTGCCGGCGCGGTCGGCGCCGGAGGCGATGGAGTGGATGGCGTTGATGTAGCTGTCGAGGTAGTGCAGCGCATCCGCATCGGTGCGGGCACCTTCGCCCAGCATGTCGTAGCTGAAGCGCAGCGCGGCATGCTTCCTGTGAGCCGACCGGGCCTCGCCCATCGCTTCGTCGATGGTCTGGCCCAGCACGAACTGGCGGCCCAGCAACTGCACTGCGCGCAGCGTCGCGGCCACCACCGTGCGGGCACCCAGCCTCGCCATCAGCCCCGGCTCGGACTCTGCCTCGCCCTCCCCGTCGGAAAAGTGCGGGAGGAACTTCTTCGACAGCGCGATCGCTGAAGATGAAAGTCGCGCCAGCGTCGAGTCGGCGCTACCCTCGAAGTCGGCTCGACCCAGCTGGTCGGCGGTCAGCGCAATGGCCGTCTCGGCATCCGGCACTCTCAGCAGCGCCTCGGCCAGTCGCATGAGCGCCAGGCCTTCCGCGCTGGAGATCGGGTATTCGCGCAGAAGGCTTTCCATGGCCCAGAACGGCGGCGGCTTGTCGCGCACGGCGCGCACCCAGGGCGATGCGGTGGGCACCGCCAGCGCCCAGTCGAGCGCGCCTTTCAACGAGGCGAGGCGGTGAGAAACGATCTCGGCTTCGGGTCGGTAGGGGGTGGGGAGGCGCATGGCGGACCGTATGGATAGTGAGTGGGCTGATGCTCCGCCTTCCCCCGGCGAGTTATTCACCAAATATTCGCTCTCGACCGGATAATTCACTACCCATGAGCGACATCCCCTCCGATCTGGACCGCATCGACATGAAAATCCTGAAGGTTCTTCAGGAAGACGGCAGGATTTCCAATCTCAAGCTGGCCGAGACTGTGGCCCTTTCCCCCACCGCCGTGCTCGCGCGCGTGCAGCGCCTGACGCGCGAAGGCTTCATCCTCGGCTACGAGGCCCGGCTGGACCCGCACAAGCTCGGGCGCGGCTTCACGGTGTTCGTCGAGGTGCTGCTCGATCGCACCACGCCCAATGTGTTCGACGAATTCAAGGCAGCCGTGCAGGTGCGCGACGAGATCATGGAATGTCACATGGTCGCCGGCGGCTTCGACTACCTGCTCAAGACCCGCATGGCCGACATGGCGGCCTATCGCGCGTTCGCCGGCACGGTTCTGTGGCAACTGCCGGGGGTGCGGGAGACCCGGACCTACGCGGTGATGGAAGAGGTGAAAAGCAGCGCCAGACTACCCCTGGGCATCTAGGTCGGGAACAGCGCTCATCGCTTTCCAAAGATGGCGGTGCCGATGCGGACCATGGTGCTGCCGGCCGCAACGGCCGCCTCCAGATCCGCGGACATGCCCAGCGAGAGCGTGTCGAGTTCAATCCCTGACGCCCTGATCTGATCGAACACTCCGGCCGCGCGCAGGAACAGTTCGCGCTGCGCAGCGAAATCCGACGCCGGTTCAGGGATCGCCATCACCCCGCGGAGCCGCAAACGTGGCAACGCCGCCACAGCGCATGCTAGGGAAAGCGCTTCCTCGGCTGCGACACCCGACTTGTTGGCGCCCCCATCCACATTGACCTGCAGGCACACCTGCAAGGGTGGGAGATGCGCCGGCCGCTGCTCCGCCAGCCGCTCGGCGATCTTGAGGCGATCGATGCTGTGCACCCAGTCGAAATGCTCGGCCACCACGCGCGTCTTGTTGCTCTGCAGCGGCCCGATGCAGTGCCATTCGAGCCGGCTGCGCAGATCGGCCAGGGCCTCGATCTTGGCGACGCCTTCCTGAACATAGTTCTCGCCAAAGGCCGTCTGGCCGACCGCATGGGCTTCGCGCACCGCCTCGGCCGGGAACGTCTTCGAAACCGCAAGCAAGTGCACGCTCGCCGGATCGCGTCCGGCCGCTGTGCACGCGGTCACGATTCGAGCCTGAACTTGCTGGAGCTTGTCGCCAATCATCGTCATAATCTTCAAAGTCGTATCAAAACGTCACCAAGGAATTGCGTGGACATTACCCAACTGCTTGCTTTCAGCGTCAAGAACAAGGCGTCCGACTTGCATCTGTCGTCCGGCCTGCCGCCGATGATCCGGGTGCACGGCGACGTGCGGCGCATCAATGTCGACGCGCTCGACCACAAGGCCGTCCACGCCATGGTGTACGACATCATGAGCGACACGCACCGCAAGCATTACGAAGAGTTCCTGGAGGTCGACTTCTCGTTCGAGATCGACGGCCTGGCGCGCTTCCGCGTGAACGCCTTCAACCAGGCGCGTGGCGCCGCGGCGGTGTTCCGGACGATTCCGTCCAAGATCCTGACGCTGGAGCAGCTCAACGCGCCCAAGATTTTCGGCGACCTCGCGCTCAAGCCCCGTGGCCTCGTGCTCGTGACCGGCCCGACCGGCTCCGGCAAGTCGACCACGCTGGCCGCGATGATCAACTACCTCAACGAGACCGAGTACGGCCACATCCTGACCGTCGAGGACCCGATCGAGTTCGTGCACGAATCCAAGAAGTGCCTGATCAACCAGCGCGAAGTCGGGCCCATGACGCTCTCCTTCGCGAATGCGCTGCGCTCCGCGCTGCGTGAAGACCCGGACGCGATCCTCGTCGGCGAAATGCGCGACCTCGAAACCATCCGCCTCGCGATGACCGCGGCAGAAACGGGTCACCTGGTGTTCGGCACGCTGCACACCTCGTCCGCCGCCAAGACCATCGACCGGATCATCGACGTCTTCCCCGGCGAAGAGAAGGAAATGATCCGCGCCATGCTGTCCGAATCGCTCCAGGCCGTGATCTCGCAGACGCTGTGCAAGACCAAGGACGGCCAGGGCCGCGTGGCCGCGCACGAGATCATGCTGGGCACGCCCGCCATCCGGAACCTGATCCGCGAAGGCAAGGTCGCGCAGATGTATTCGTCGATCCAGACCGGCAGCGGCCAGGGCATGCAGACGCTGGACCAGAACCTCACGGACCTCGTGCGCCGCAGTGTCATTTCCTCCGCAGAAGCGCGGGGCAAGGCCAAGATCCCCGAGAATTTCCCAGGTTGATATGGCACACCCCCAGGCTGCGCGCACTTCGTGTCGCTTCGCCAACCCCCTTGCAGGGGGCAATACCTGCGGCCCGGCACAGCCGGTTCTGCGGTATTTCTCGAATGAGAGGGCACAAGGGCTGCCCTCACGACTGCACTAGGAGCTCAGATGGAACGCGATCAGGCCAGCCAGTTCATCAACGACCTGCTGAAGCTCATGGTGAGCCGCAACGGCAGCGACCTGTTCATCACGGCGGAGTTTCCGCCGGCGATCAAGGTCGACGGCAAGGTGACCAAGGTGTCGCAGCAGGCGCTCGGCGCGCAGCACACGCTGGCGCTCACGCGTTCCATCATGAACGACCGCCAGACGGCCGAGTTCGAGCGCACGAAGGAATGCAACTTCGCGATCTCGCCGACGGGCATCGGCCGCTTCCGCGTCAATGCCTTCGTGCAGCAGGGCAAGGTCGGCATGGTGCTGCGGACCATCCCCGCCAAGCTGCCGACCATCGACGGCCTGGGCATGCCGCAGGTGCTCAAGGACGTGGCGATGACCAAGCGCGGCCTCACCATCCTGGTCGGCGCGACCGGCTCGGGCAAGTCGACCACGCTCGCCGCGATGATCGACTGGCGCAACGAGAACTCATTCGGCCACATCGTGACGGTGGAAGACCCGGTGGAGTTCGTGCATCCGCACAAGAACTGCGTGGTGACGCAGCGCGAAGTCGGCATCGACACCGACAGTTGGGAAGCAGCGCTCAAGAACACGCTGCGCCAGGCGCCCGACGTGATCCTGATGGGTGAAATCCGCGACCGAGAGACCATGGAACATGCCGTGGCCTTTGCCGAAACCGGCCACCTGTGCATGGCCACCCTGCATGCCAACAGCGCCAACCAGGCGCTGGACCGGATCATCAATTTCTTCCCCGAAGAGCGCCGTGCGCAGTTGCTGATGGACCTGTCGCTGAACCTGCGTTCGCTGGTGTCGCAGCGCCTGATCCCGACCGAGGACGGGCATGGGCGCATCGCCGCCGTCGAGATCCTGCTGAACACGCCGCTGATCTCCGACCTGATCTTCAAGGGCGAGGTGGGCGAGATCAAGGAAATCATGAAGAAGAGCCGCAACCTCGGCATGCAGACTTTCGACCAGGCGCTGTTCGACCTGTTCGAGGGCAATGCGATCAGTTTCGAGGATGCGATCCGCAATGCCGACTCGGCGAACGACCTGCGCTTGCAGATCAAGCTCAATAGCCAGCGGGCGCGATCCACGGATCTCTCAGCCGGAACCGAGCACTTCGCGATTGTCTAGGCTCGCCCCCAGGCTTGCTCACTGCGTGTAGCCGCCTACCCCCTGCCGGGGGCAACACCTGCGGCCCGGCGGAGCCGGTTCCGCAGTGTTCCTGAAGGTCTCGGAACGTGCCGAGCTAAGCTAGGGGGATGAGCAGCCTCAACCCCAAAACCTACGATTCCATCCCCTCGCAGAAGGTCGCCTTCCTCGGCCTCGGCGTGATGGGCTATCCCATGGCCGGCCACCTCGCGCTGGCGGGTCACGACGTGACGGTCTACAACCGGACCGATGCCAAATCCATCGCCTGGCAGGCAGAGTTCAAGCCGCAGGCCAAGGGCACCCTGACCCACTCGGCCACGCCGAGGGGCGCGGCCTCCAATGTGGACATCGTCTTCTGCTGCGTCGGCAACGACGACGACCTTCGCTCGGTGGTGCTCGGCGACAACGGCGCTTTCGCGGGCATGGCCAAGGGCTCGGTGTTGGTGGACCACACCACGGCTTCGGCCGACGTGGCACGTGAACTCTCCAAGGCCGCGATCGAACGCGGCCTGCAGTTCATCGATGCGCCCGTCTCGGGCGGCCAGGCCGGCGCGCAGAACGGCGTGCTGACGGTGATGTGCGGCGGCGATGCGGCCACCTTCGATCGCATCAAGCCCGTGACCGCCGCCTTCGCGCGCGCCGTCACCCGTGTGGGCGAGAGCGGCGCGGGCCAGCTCGCGAAGATGGTCAACCAGATCGCCATCGCCGGCCTGGTGCAGGGCCTCTCCGAAGCCATCGCCTTCGGCCAGCGCGCCGGACTCGACATGAACGAAGTGCTCGGCGTCATCGGCAAGGGCGCGGCGCAGAGCTGGCAGATGGACAACCGCGGCAAGACCATGATCGAAGGCAAGTTCGATTTCGGCTTCGCGGTCGACTGGATGCGCAAGGACCTCGGCCTCGTGCTCGACGAAGCCAAGCGCAACGGCGCCCGGCTTCCGGTGACAGCACTGGTGGATCAGTTCTACGCCGACGTGCAGCAGTCCGGCGGCAACCGCTGGGACACGTCGAGCCTGATCACCCGGCTCAAGTAAGGCGGCGGCGCCTCAGCGGACGGGCGAGGTCGTCGCACCGCCGCCGGAAGGCGTCGACGGCAGCGGCTCCATCGGCGGCAGCGGAACACGCGAAGTCGAAGCCGGGGCTGCGCCCGTTCCGCCCTGCGTGGCACCGCCTTGCGAAGGCTGCGGCTGTTGCTGGCTCTGGATATTCGCCAGATCCTGCTCGCTGACGATCTCCACCACGCGCACCACCTTCGTCACACCCGACACGCCACGTGCGATGTCGGTGGCGCGATCGGTCTCGCGGCGGGTCGCGATGCCCATCATGTACACCGTGCCACGCTCGGTCACGACCTTGAACGAGTTCGCGAAGATGTCCTTCGCGTCGAGCAGCGAGGCCTTGACCTTGCCGCTGATGAAGGTGTCGTTCGAACGGTCCTGGAAGCTCGCCGGCGGGCCGACCGTCAGTTCGTTGACGACCGAGCGCACGTTGTCGACGCGGCGGATGACCTCCTCGACCTTGATGCGATCCGCCTCCGTGCCCACCGAGCCTGTCAGGAGCACCTGACGATTGAAGCTCGTGATGCTGACGTACATGTTGTCGTTGGCGATCTCGCGGATGCGCGCGCCGCCGCGCAGCTCGATGCCCTGGTCGTCCACCTGCGCGCCGGAGCTGCGGCGGTCCGTGGCCACCATGCCCACGCCGACGGCAGCGGCCCCTCCGACGACCAGCGGAACGCAGGCGGAAAGGCCGGCGACCAGTACGGCGCCTGCGGCCAATGCCATCGCGATGCGTTGAGTGGATCTCGTCGTCATAGATAGGACCTTCCAGTGCTTGTGGGTGTGAGATGGACGATGCGCAGGCCGGCCGTGGCATTCCGTTCGGAAGCCTGTGCGTCGTCCTGCTGGATGAGTGGGTCGGTGCGCAAAAGTTCTGTGGCGGACTTGTGCCGGCGAGTGCTTCTGCCCGCTCCCTGCCTCTGATCGCGGCGAGTTTAGCCCAGCGAATTCGACCGCCCGTTACCGCGTGTCATCGCCTGGCTCCTACACACGTCAGACAAAGTGCGTCCCTACAATTCGCGCTCGGCGACGGCTTGCGCACCGGTCGGTGGCGCGGTTGTTGCGAGCCGATTCGTGTCGGTTCGCAGATGTTGGAACGAGGAAGGAAGCCCCTTGAAGCAGTCTCCCGGGTCGCAGACACAACTTGTCCGAAGGATGACGGGCGCCGTCGCTGCGCTGGTTCTCGCCGGATGCAACTCCTTCGCGCCGGTCAATCCGCCCATCGACCATGTCGACCTGGACAGCGGCTACCGCGTCGGCAACATGCTGAAGCGCACGCACGGCGTCAAGAATGACGCGGACACGCTGTTCCTGCTGACCTTCTCGGGCGGTGGAACGCGCGCAGCGGCTTTCTCGTACGGCGTGCTGGAAGAACTGCGGCGCACGAGCGTCATGGTGAAGGGACAGCCCGTCAACCTCCTGTCGGAAGTCGATGCCATTGCCGGTGTCTCCGGCGGCAGCTTCACCGCGCTGGCCTATGCGCTTTATGGCGATCGGCTGTTCACGGAGTACGAGCCGCGCTTCCTCAAGCGCAACGTGCAGGGCGCGCTCACCTGGGGTGCGCTGAACCCCATCAACTGGTTTGCGCTCGGCAGCGGCCTCTACGGGCGCTCCGAGTTCGCGGCCGACTACTACGACCAGATCCTCTTCGGCGGCGCGACCTTCGACGACCTGATCGACAAGCCCACGCCCGTGACGGCAGTGACCGGCACGGACCTCTCGACCGGCGCACGCTTTCCGTTCTCGCAGGACCACTTCGACCTGCTGTGCTCCGACTTGGGCAAGGTGCGGCTCGCCCGGGCCGCCGCGACTTCGTCCGCCGTGCCCGCCGTGCTGTCGCCGGTCACGTACCACAACTACGGCGGAACCTGCGGCGCGGTCATGCCCGCGTGGGTCAAGGACGTCACCAAGGCCGACGGCCCCGAGCGCCCGGCCGGCCGCGCCCTGCTGCGCTACCGCGACATCCAGAGCTTCCAGGACAGCAAGAACCGCCCGTACCTGCACGTGGTCGACGGCGGCGTGTCCGACAACCTCGGCCTGCGCGGCCTGCTCGAAGCGCTGGAAGAAGTGGAGGCAAGCCCGGCCTTCCAGGAGCAGGTGGGGTTGCAGCACATCCGCCGGATCGTGGTGGTGGTCGTCAACTCGCGCTCGGCGCCGGACACCGACTGGGACCGCCGAGCCATCGCGCCGGGGATCGTCTCGCAGCTGCTGCAATCGTCGAGCGTGCCGATCGATCACTTCTCCTACGAATCGGTCGAGCTGCTGAAGGACATTGCCCAGCGCTGGGCCGACAAGCGGGAACTCGCGATCGCCGAGCGCCGACTCGCCGGGATGTCGAAGGCCCAGGCCGAAGCATCGGTGTTGAAGCTGACCTTCGACGCCATCGACGTGAGCTTCGATGAAATCCACGACCCTGAGGAAAAGCGCTACTTCATGAACCTGCCCACCAGCTTCGTGCTGCCGGACGAGGCCGTGGACCGCCTGCGCGCCCTCGGCGGAAAGTTGCTACGCGAATCACCGACCTATCGCGACCTGCTGAAGCGGATCGACGCCACCAACCAGCCGTCGAAGCAAGGCGCAGCCGCCGCGCAGTGAAGCAGGTTCAGACGGACAGGAGCGAGGAATCGCTGTCCTGATCGCCGAGCAGTTGCGCATCGACGCCGTCGCACAGGCAGTGCAGCGTGAGCAGGTGCACCTCGTGGATGCGCGCTCCGCGCTCGTGCGGCACGGTGACCTGGACGTCGGTTTCGCGCAGCGCGCGCCCCACCGCCCCGCCTGAACCGCCGCCCGCGTTGCCGGCGTTGCCGAGCAGTGCCACGACTGTCATGTCCCGTGCGTGGGCGGCTTCGACCGCCGCCAGCACCGCGGCGGACTGGCCGCTCGCGCTCAGGGCGAGCAGCACGTCGCCGGCCTGGCCGAGCGCCCGGACCTGCCGCGCGAAGCGGTCGGCGTCGAGTGCATCGGGCGTGTCGGCGGCGGGATCGGTCGGGTCGCCGGGCAAGGCGATTGCGGCCAGCTCGGGACGATCGCGCTCGAAACGGCCGACGAACTGCGAGGCGAACTGCGCCGCCAGGAAGCCGGACACGCCCGCGCCGCACGCGAGGATCTTGCCGCCGCTGGTGACGCACGCAAGCAGCGCCTGCATCGCTTGCGAAATGGGTTTACCGAGAAGGGGGCCTGCCTGGTACTTCAGGTCGGCGCTGTCGATGAAATGCTGCTGGATGCGTTGCTCAAGCATGGGGCGGGATGATAACTGCGCGATGAGACGCGCTCGGTGAAACAAAACGTGTAGCGACGTAGAGCCGGGTTCGGCCGATGGGTTCCGCGAACGCCTCAACCCGCATCGAACGCGCCCTGGATCCACTCGATGCGCTCCTCGATCAGCACCACGTCGAAACGGCATGGCGGCAGCACGCGGAGCCGGCTGATGTAGTGCCGCGCCGCGAAGACGATGCGGCGCTGCTTCACGCCGGTGATGCTGCCCCCGGCGCCGCCATGCGTGCCGCTCGCACGCTGCCGCACCTCGACGAACACCAGCGTGCCGTCGCCCGGATCGCGCATGATCAGGTCGATCTCGCCGCCACCGCGGCCGGGGGTTCGATAATTGCGCGCGACCAGGCTCAGGCCGGCCGCCTGCAAGTGGTCGAGCGCGGCATCTTCCGCCGCGTCGCCTCGCTGCTTTGTCGTCACCTGCGGCGACCTCCCTGTCGTCTTGTTCTGGAGAAACCCATTGACCTCACTCGCACCCGCTTCGTTCGGCGCCGCCCTGCAGGCGGCACGCGATGCCGCGGGCGCGCAGCATTATCCGCAGGCGACGCTCTACGTCGTCGCAACGCCGATCGGCAATCTCGCGGACATCACGCTGCGCGCGCTGCATGTCCTGCAGACCGTCGATGCCGTGGCCTGCGAGGACACCCGCCATACGCAAAGCCTGCTGCGCGCCTATGGCATCGAGCGGGCCTCCGCCCAGCTTCTGGCGCTGCACCAGCACAACGAGGCCGAGGCCGCTCAGTCCGTGATCGCGAAGCTCGCGAACGGTGAACGCATTGCCTACGTGAGCGACGCCGGCACCCCCGGCGTGAGCGACCCCGGTGCGCGGCTGGTTGCCGCGGTGCGCGAGGCCGGCTACCGCGTGCTGCCGCTGCCCGGTGCCAGCAGCGTGACGACGCTGGTCGGCGCAGCGGGGCTGGTTTCATCGGGGGACGCCGGCAGCGCATTCGTCTTCGCGGGCTTTTTGCCCAGCAAGTCGGGCGAGCGTGACGCCGCTGTGCTCGAACTGGCCGACGAGCCTCGCAGCGTGGTGCTGCTCGAAGCGCCTCACCGTATCGAAGCGCTGGCGCGTGCCTTGGCGACCTTGGGGGAGCGACAGATCACCGTGGGCCGCGAACTCACCAAGCAGTTCGAGGAGATCGCCACCGTCACCGCCGCCGCCTTGCCCGACTGGTTCCGGGCAAGCCGCGACCGCACGCGCGGCGAGTTCGCGCTGGTGCTGCATCCCAAGCCCACGGCGGCCGACGACGGCGTCGAAGGCGAGCGCGTATTGCGCCTGCTGCTGGACGAACTGCCGCTCAAGAGCGCCGTGCGCGTGGCGGCCGAGATCAGCGGCGCCCCGCGCAATGCGCTCTACGACGCGGCCCTGCGCATGCGCGAAGAGCCCAACGACTAGGCGCCTCGCGCATTGGCGATCAGCCGTCGAGTTCGGGATACGCCCGGAAGATGCCGTCCTCGTTGAAGGGGATGCGGCGCGGGCTCTGCAGATAGTCGTGCACCCGCTGGCGGCGGCTTACGTTCGTCGCGAGCTTGGCGACGGCCGGGGTTCGCGCGAGCGCCCTTGCCGTCGCCTTCGGGAACGCGTAGCGCAAGCCCGCCACGAGTTGGAAGAGCGACAGGTCGGCATAGGTCAGCACATCGCTGACCAAATGGAGATCACCGGCGGGATTGCGTTGCAGGATCAGCTCGAACCAGTCGAGGAACTTGGGGATGCGCTCTTCGCGAAACGCCTTGGCGCGCTCCAGCGCCGCTTCGCGCTGGTCTTCGTAATAGAGGCCCGTCGACAGCGGATGGTGCGTGTCGTGCGCTTCGGCCACCACGTCCGCGATGGTGAGCTGCAACTGGTGAGCCCAGATCCCGTCGGCCTCGCCGAGACCTGCGAGCCCGAGGCGCGGCCCCAGATAGAGCAGGATCGCCGCGGTCTGCCCGACGACGATGTCGCCATCGACCAGAAAAGGCGGCGCGAACGAGGGACGCGGGTTGCCCGGATCGCCGAGGCGTCGACCCAGCGCCGCTTCGCCACCGCCTTTGGCGGGCGGCTCGCGCGCCACATCGACATAAGCCGCGCCGGCAGCCTCCAGCGCCAGACGCACGAATTCGCCGCGGCCCTGGATCGAGGGCCAGTAGTGCAGTTGGTAAGTCACAAACCCTCCGCGCAACAAGCCGCCGTGGAAGCCGGCCCTACTGCCCGACCACCGACCAGCCCGCCTGCTGGTTGGTCTTGTCGTTCTCGTACTCCCAGCGCGTGCCGCAGGCGTCGCAGCGGTAGCTGGTGAGGGTGACCGTGTGGCTGCCGCCATCGTCGTCGCTGCGCACCGCCTTGCGGCTGGACTGCTGGACCAGCTCGGCGTGTCCTGGCGCGCGGCGCCAGTTCCGCTGGATGCCGGCGCAGGAGGCGCAGAGCGTCATCTTCTTCAACTCGGCGGCTCTTTGGTTGCTCTCGTTCGTCATGCGGCCTCTGCTTCCCTTGGATTGATCACTGAACCGGGCATGTTAGCGACGCGACCCGGCCGCCAATGCCAGCGCCAGCCTGGCACCCACCTCGGCGTTGTGCCTGACCAGCGCGATGTTGGTCGCGAGGCTGCGCCCGCCCGTCAGCGCCTTGATGCGCGCCAGCAGGAAAGGTGTCACCGCCTTGCCGGCGATGCCCTGCGCCTTGGCCTCGTCCAGCGCCTGCCGCGTCAGCGCGTCGATCTCCTCGCGCGGCATCGCGGCTGACTCGGGGACCGGCGTGCTCAGCACCACGCCGCCTGCCAGGCCCAGATCCCACTTGGTGCGGATGAAGCGGGCCTGCGCCGCCGCGTCGTCGAGCCGGTAGTCCGCCCTGAAACCGCTGTCGCGCGTGTAGAAGGCCGCGAAATTGTCCTGCTCGCAACTGAGCACCGGCACGCCGTGCGTCTCCAGGTATTCGAGCGTCAGCCCGATGTCGAGGATGGACTTGGCGCCCGCGCACACCACGGCCACCGACGTCTTCGCCAGTTCCTGCAGGTCGGCCGAGATGTCGAAGCTCTCCGGCGCGCCACGGTGCACGCCGCCGATGCCGCCGGTCACGAACACCTCGATGCCGGCGAGCGCCGCGCAGATCATCGTGCCGGCCACCGTCGTCGCGCCGAGCCCGCCGCCGGCCAGCACGGCCGGCAGGTCGCGGCGGCTGACCTTCTGCGCCTCTTTCGAGCGGCCGAGCAGCTCCAGCTCGTCGTCGGACAGTCCGATGCGGATGCGCCCGTCCATCACCGCGATCGTCGCGGGCTCGGCGCCCAGGCCGCGGATCAGCGCCTCGACTTCGCGCGCCGTGCGAACGTTTTCCGGGTAGGGCATGCCGTGGGCAATGATGGTCGATTCGAGCGCCACGACCGGGCGCCCGGCCGCCTGCGCCGCAGCCACGGGCGCGCTGAAAGTCAGCCAGGAGCGAGCAAGGTCGGAAGCCATGGGGGTGTTTTCTATCTCCAAAGGCCAATGCGCCGATTCGCAATCCGGAGAGGGTCGAAGTGCCCCTTGGGAGGTCGTCGCCGGCGGGGTATCCGAGCATACTGCCGGCACCGCCATCCTCCCTCCCTCCACTCCCAAAAGGAAGCTTGACCATGCCCACCATCACCACCAAAGACGGCACCGAGATCTACTACAAGGACTGGGGCCAAGGCCAACCCATCGTCTTCTCGCACGGCTGGCCCCTGTCGGCGGACGACTGGGACAACCAGATGCTGTTCTTCCTGGCGCAGGGCTACCGCGTGATCGCGCACGACCGCCGCGGCCACGGCCGCTCGACCCAGACGTGGACCGGCAACGAGATGGACACCTACGCCGACGACCTCGCCGCCCTCACCGCCGCGCTGGACCTGAAGGACGCCATCCACGTCGGCCACTCCACCGGCGGCGGCGAAGTCGCGCGCTACCTGGGGCGCCACGGCACGAAGCGCGTCGCCAAGGCCGTGCTGATCGGCGCGGTGCCGCCCATCATGGTCAAGTCGGAAGCCAACCCGGGCGGCCTGCCGATCGACGTGTTCGACGGCATCCGCGCCGGCGTCGCCGGCAACCGCGCCGAGTTCTACCGCGACATCACCCTGCCCTTCTACGGCTACAACCGCCCCGGCGCCAAGATCTCCGAAGGCATCCGCCAGCACTGGTGGCTGCAGGGGATGATGGGCGGCATCAAGGCGCACTACGACTGCGTCAGGGCGTTCTCGGAAACGGACTTCACCGAAGACCTGAAGAAGATCGACGTGCCGACCTTCGTGATGCACGGGGACGATGACCAGATCGTGCCGATTGCGGATTCGGCGCTGCTGTCGTCGAAGCTGGTGAAGGGGGCGGAGTTGAAGGTGTATGCGGGGCTGCCGCATGGGTTGTGTGCGACGCATCCGGACGTGGTCAACGCGGACTTGCTCGCGTTCATCAAGGGCTGACCATGAGCACCGCCTTGCTGCTGGTCGACCCGTACAACGACTTTCTGTCGGAGGGCGGCAAGCTGCAAGGCCGCGCCAAGGCAGTGATCGACCAGACGGACACGATCGCGCACATGCGCCAGGTCGTCGCGGCTTGCCGGAAGGCGGGCATCCCCGTGTTCTATGTGCCGCACAACCGCGCGAAGCCCTCGGACTTCAGCGGGTGGGCGCACCCGACGCCCTACCAGCTGGGCGGACACCGCATCCAGCTCTTCGCGGAAGGAAGCTGGGGCGCCGAGTGGCATCCGGATTTTCAGCCGCAGGACGGGGACGTGATGATCAAGGAGCACCGCGGCTCCAGCGGGTTTGCGAACACGGATCTGGATATCCAACTGCGGCAGCATGGGGTCACCAAGGTGGTGCTGATCGGGCTGCTGGCGAATACGTGCATCGAGACGACAGGCAAGTTCGCGGTGGAGCTGGGGTATCACGTGACGCTGGTGCGTGATGCGACTGCGGCGTTCTCGATGGAGGCGATGAAGGTGGCGCATGAGATCAATGGGCCAACCTATGCGCATGTGATCTTGACGACGGCGGAACTGGTGAAGGCCTTGGAACACTCCTAGAACGGCAAGGGCCAAAAATTTCGGCAGCGAAATGGCCCGAGGCGTCAGGCATGGCCGCGGACGTTCCCGGAGGCAGCGCCTAGCCAAATCCATGCGCGTTCACAGCATGCACTCATGCATCTGATAGGGCTTGTGCGGAGGAGAAACGAAAAAGGCTGGAAGCATGCGGACGCTTCCAGCCTTTGAATTGGTCCCGCCGCCAGGAATCGAACCTGGATCTCAGCCTTCGGAGGGCCGAATTCTATCCGTTGAAATACAGCGAGATGGGTGTCGCCTGACGATGTCAGGAGCCCTCCATTATCGCCTATCAGCCACCGCCCGCCAACGGCCTGACAAAACCCAGCCCTGAAAGGTACACCCGAAAGGTCCGGCGCCCGGTCGACACCAGGTCGAAAGCCTCGGGGTCGAGCAGCCAGTCCTGGATCAACCCGCTGATCAGCGCGTGCAGCCCCAGCGCCGCCGCCGCGGCCGGGATCGGCAGGCGGATGCGGGCGCGGCGGGCGCCGGCGAGCATGGCTTTCTCGAAATCGATCACGCAGGCGTTGCGGGCGTCCAGGTGCCGCTGGTGCACCGATTGCATGTCGTGCGTGTATTCGACCTTGTGCGTGGCGATGTCGAAAACGCGGCGCACCTGGGGGTCGCTGGTCATCAATTTCAGCGCCTCGGCCATCATGCGTTCGACGTCGTCGATGGGGTCGGCCTCGGGGCCGCCGGTCACCTGTTGCGCGGCCGCCTCCAGGGGCAGCTTGACGCGGTCCATCATGGCGTTGAAAAGGTCGGCCTTGTCCTTGAAGTGCCAGTAGATCGCGCCGCGCGTGGCTCCAGCCTGCTGCGCGATCTGCTGCAGCGAGGTCTGCGATACCCCCTGGGCCTGGAAGAGCACTTCGGCCGCATCGAGCAACCGATGCCGCGTCTCGAGCGCCTCTTCCTTTGTACGACGAACCACTTAGTCTCCCTTCTTAGAATGCGCGATTGCGCACGGGTGTCACTATACATGCATGAATGTATGTAAGATACAGCCCTTTCCCGATGGTCATGTTCGCCGTGTTGCTTTAGGCACTGGCGCGAACCATGCATCGTCCTCTTCCTCGCTTCAAAGGAATCGCATGCCCGTCCTGCATGTCTCGCGCCATTCATTGTTCTCCCCGCGTCTTGCGGCTGCTGCCGCCGCCACCGCCGTGCTCCTGGCACTGACGGCCTGCGGCAAGGGCGCTGCCCCCGCGGCCGGAGCCGGTGGTGCCGCGCCGCCGCCGCCCGAAGTGGGCGTGGTGGTCGCCACGCCGACCAATGTCGGGCTGATCACCGAACTGCCGGGCCGGCTCGAAGCCTCGCGCGTTTCGCAGGTGCGTGCCCGTGCGGCCGGCATCCTGCTGGAGCGGCTCTTCAAGGAAGGCAGCGACGTGAAGGCGGGCCAGCCGCTGTTCCGCATCGATCCGGCCCCCTACGCGGCTGCCCAGCGCAGCGCGGAGGCCAGCCTGGCGCGCGCCGAAGCCAATGCGGCGCAGGCCAAGGCGCTGGCCGAGCGCTACAAGCCGCTGGTCGCCGCCAACGCGGTCAGCAAGCAGGAATACGACAACGCGGTCGCCGCGCAGAAGACGGCCGAGGCCGACGTGGGCGTGAGCCGCGCGGCGCTGACGACCGCCAAGATCAACATGGGCTACGCCGCCGTGACCGCGCCGATCTCCGGCCGCATCGGCCGCGCGCTGGTGACGGAAGGCGCGCTGGTGGGCCAGGGCGACGCGACGGAGCTGGCCGTGATCCAGCAGATCGATCCGATGTACGTGAACTTCACGCAGTCGGCCACCGACGTGCTGCGCCTGCGCCGCGCGATGGAAGCCGGCCAGTTCAAGCGCGCCAGCGGCCCGAATGCCGCGAGCGTGCGCGTCGTGCTCGAAGACGGCACCGAATACGCCCTGCCCGGCCGGCTGCTGTTCTCCGACCTGACGGTCGACGCGACCACGGGCCAGGTCACGCTGCGCGCCGAAGTGCCGAATCCCAAGGGCGAGCTGCTGCCCGGCCTGTATGTGCGCGTGCGGGTGGAACAGGCGCAGGCCGCCAACGCCATCACGGTCCCGCAGCAGGCGGTCACGCGCACGCAGCAGGGTGACACGCTGACCGTGGTCGAGGCCGACGGCAAGCTCACCAAGCGCAACGTGAAGATCAGCGCCGCGCAGAACAACCAGTGGGTGGTGCTCGAAGGCCTGAAGGCCGGCGAACAGGTGATGGTCGACGGCTTCCAGAAGCTCCAGATGATGCCGCCCGGCACGCCCGTGAAGGCAGTGCCGTGGAAACCTTCTGCACCGGCCGCTCCTGCTGCCGCGGCAGCCGCTCCGGCTCCCGCCGCGAAGCAGTAAGGAGCGCGCCCGCATGGCCAAGTTCTTTATCGACCGACCGATCTTTGCGTGGGTGATCGCGCTGTTCATCATCGTGATGGGCAGCGTGGCGATCACGCAGCTTCCGATTTCGCAGTACCCGCCGGTGGCTCCGCCGGCAATCGTCATCAGCACGGCCTACCCCGGCGCCTCGGCCCAGACACTGGAAGACAGCGTGCTGTCGGTGATCGAGCGCGAGATGAACGGCTCGCCGGGCCTTATCTATATGGAGTCGGTCGCGCAGGCGGACGGCACCGGCACGATCACGATCAGTTTCCAGACGGGCACCGATCCCGACCTCGCGCAGGTCGACGTGCAGAACCGCCTGTCGCGCGCCACGCCGCGCCTGCCGGCGGCAGTGACGCAGCAGGGGGTGCGCGTGGACAAGTCGCGCAACAACTTCCTGTTGTTCACGATCCTGTCCTCCGACAACCCGGCCTACGATCCGATCGCGCTGGGCGACTACGCCTCGCGCAACGTCGTGCCTGAACTTCAGCGGGTCGCCGGCATCGGCCAGGCGCAGCTGTTCGGCACCGAGCGCTCCATGCGCATCTGGATCGAACCGGCCAAGCTGCAGGGCTTCAACCTGTCGCCGGCCGACGTGAACGCGGCGATCCGGGCGCAGAACGCGCAGGTGTCCTCCGGCATCATCGGCGACCTGCCCAACGTACCGGGCCAGGCGATCGCCGCCACGGTGGTGGTCAACGGCCAGCTCACGACGGCCGAGCAGTTCGGCAACATCGTGCTGCGCGCCAACACCGACGGCTCGGCCGTGCGGCTGCGCGACGTCGCACGCATTGAGCTGGGCGGCCAGGCCTATTCGACCTCGGCGCGCCTGAACGGCGAGCCGGCCGTCGGTATCGGCGTCCAGCTCGCGCCAAGCGGCAATGCGCTGGCTTCGGCCAAGGCCATCCGCGCCAAGATGGACGAGCTCTCGCGCTTCTTCCCCGAAGGTGTGAAGTGGACCATCCCCTACGACAGCTCGCGCTTCGTGAGCATCTCGATCACCGAAGTGGTCAAGACGCTGTTCGAGGCGGTGGCGCTGGTGTTCCTGGTGATGTTCCTGTTCCTGCAGAACTGGCGCTACACGATCATCCCGACCATCGTCGTGCCGATCGCGCTGCTGGGCACTTTCGCGACGCTGCTCGCGCTGGGCTTCTCGATCAACGTGCTGACGATGTTCGGCATGGTGCTGGTGATCGGTATCGTGGTGGACGATGCGATCGTGGTGGTCGAGAACGTCGAGCGCATCATGAGCGAGGAAGGTCTCTCCCCGCTCGAAGCCACGCGCAAGGCGATGCGGCAGATCTCGGGCGCCATCATCGGCGTGACGGTGGTGCTGATCTCGGTGTTCGTGCCGCTGGCTTTCTTCGCGGGTTCGACTGGCAACATCTATCGCCAGTTCTCGGCGGTGATGGTGGCGTCGATCGGCTTCTCGGCCTTCATGGCGCTGTCGCTCACGCCGGCGCTGTGCGCGACCTTGCTGAAGCCGGTGGAAGCCGGGCATCACCACGAGAAGAAGGGCTTCTTCGGCTGGTTCAATCGCGGTTTCTCGCGCACGGCCAAGGGCTACGAGAGCATCGTGGCGCGCATCCTGAAGCGTGCGGCACGCTACCTCGTGATCTACGCGGCGATCATCGGCGCGGTGGTGGTGGTTTACCGCCAGCTGCCGACCTCCTTCCTGCCGCAGGAAGACCAGGGCAACATCATCATCAACGTGCAACTGCCGCCGGGTGCGACGCAGGAGCGCATGCTGTCGGTGATCAAGGATGTCGAGGCCTACATCCTCAAGCAGCCTGAAGTGCAGAGCATGGTCGGCGTGCTGGGCTTCAGCTTCTCGGGCCAGGGCCAGAACGCGGGTCTCGCCTTCGTGACGCTCAAGGACTGGGACAAGCGCCACGAGCACAGCCAGTCGGCCGATGCGCTTGCGGGTCGGGCCTTCGGCGCGCTCTCCAGCGTGCGCGATGCCTTCATCTATCCGCTGAGCCCGCCGCCCATTCCTGAACTGGGCAACGCGAGCGGCTTCACCTTCCGCCTGCAGGACCGCGCTGGCGCGGGCCACGAGGCGCTGGTGAACGCGCGCAACCAGTTGCTGGGCATGGCGAGCAAGAGCCCACTGCTGACGCAGGTGCGGCCGGACGGTCTCGAAGACGCACCGCAGCTTCAGATCGACATCGACCGCGACAAGGCGAACGCGCTGGGCGTGACCTTCGATGCGATCAACACGACGCTGTCGACCGCGCTCGGCTCGACCTACGTGAACGACTTCCCCAACCGGGGTCGTCTGCAGCGGGTGGTGGTGCAGGCCGATGCGCCGGCACGGATGCAACCCGAGGATCTGCTCAAGCTCAACGCCAGCAACAGCAAGGGCCTGCCCGTGCCGCTGTCGGCCTTTGCGACGACGCGCTGGGTCACGGGCGCGCAGCAGACGGTGCGCTACAACGGCTACCCGGCGATCCGCATCTCCGGCTCGGCGGCACCGGGCTACAGCTCGGGCGCCGCGATGGCCGAAATGGAAAAGCTCGCCGCGCAGCTGCCCCCGGGCTTCGGCTATGAGTGGACCGGCCAGTCGCGTGAAGAAAAGCTCGCGGGCTCGCAGGCCATCATCCTGTACGGCTTCGCGATCCTGGCGGTGTTCCTGTGCCTGGCCGCGCTGTATGAGAGCTGGACGATTCCGCTGGCGGTGATTCTGGTGGTGCCGCTGGGCGTGCTGGGCGTGCTGCTGGCGACGATGTTCCGCTCGCTGGCGAACGACGTGTACTTCCAGGTGGGCCTGATCACGATCATCGGCCTCTCGGCGAAGAACGCGATTCTGATCATCGAGTTCGCCAAGGACCTGCAGGCGCAGGGCAAGGGCGTGATCGAGTCTGCATTGGCCGCGGCGCACCTGCGGTTCCGGCCGATCGTGATGACCTCGCTCGCATTCGGCCTCGGCGTGCTGCCGCTGGTGCTGGCGACGGGCGCGGGCTCGGCGAGCCAGCGCGCGATCGGCACCGGCGTGCTGGGCGGCATGTTGACCGGTACCGCGCTCGCGGTGATTTTTGTGCCGGTGTTTTTCGTGGTCGTGCGCAGCCTGTTCAAGGGCAGCGAGCGCCAGCACGAGGCCGACAAGCGCCATGCGCAGGCGGCTGGCATCGAGGAATCTCATGAAAACTAAGTACACCCATAGCCTCGCTGCGCTGGGCGCGGCCCTGCTGATGAGCGGCTGTTCGCTCATCCCGAAGTACGAGCGGCCAGCGGCACCGGTGCCGGCGACGTTTCCGAATGCGGAGCCTTCGAGTGCGGGGCAGCCGTTGGCTGCGACGATCGCCTGGCAGGACTACTTCACGGACCCGCGGCTTCAGAAGCTGATCGAACTGGCGCTCGCCAACAACCGCGACCTGCGAGTCGCGGTGCTCAACATCGAGCAGGCGCGCGCGCAGTTCCAGATCACGCGCTCGGCCTTGTTCCCGGCGGTGAACGCGAGTGCAAGCGGCACCCGGCAGCGGCCTTCGCTGTTGGGTACTGGCATCTCTGAAAGCTACTCGGTCGGGCTGGGCTTCACGGCGTGGGAAATCGACTTCTTCGGCCGCATCGCGAGCCTGAAGGATTCCGCACTCGCGCAGTACCTCGCCACCGAGGAAGCGCGCAAGGCGACGCAGATCAGCCTGATCGCCTCCGTGGCCAACGGATGGCTCGCGGTGCTGGGTGATGACGAAGTGCTGGAGATCACACGCCAGACGATGGTGACGCGGGACGAGTCGCTCAAGCTCACGAAGCTGCGCTTCGACAACGGCGTCTCGTCGGAGATCGACTTCCGGTTCGCGGAATCGCAGGCCGAAACCGCGCGCGCTGCCTATGCGCAGCAGCAGCGCGTACGCATGCAGAACGAGAACGCCCTCGCGCAGCTCATCGGCGCGCCGGTGCCGCCCGAAGCGACCCAGGGCAGCAAGGAGGGGCTCAAGGCCCTGGCGCCCATGCAGGAGCTGCCGGCCGGGCTACCGTCCGATCTGCTGGGTGAGCGCCCCGACATCCGCGCTGCGGAGCAACAGCTGATCGCAGCCAATGCCGATATCGGCGCGGCGCGTGCGAACTTCTTCCCGCGCGTGACGCTGACATCGTCGGTCGGCACGGCAAGCTCCGAGTTCTCGGGGCTCTTCAAGAGCGGGTCGAAGGCCTGGGCGTTCGCGCCGCAGATCACCTTGCCGATCTTCAATGCCGGCGCCAACCAGGCCACTCTGGATTCGGCCCGCGCGGGACGCGAGATCGCGGTGGCGCAGTACGAGAAGAGCATCCAGACGGCATTCCGCGAAGTCGCCGATGCGCTCGCGGGCCGCGCCACCTTCGACGATCAGTTGCGCGCCCTCGTGGCGCAGACGAACGCCGAGGAGGTGCGCTTCAAGCTGTCCGACATGCGCTACCGCAATGGCATTGCCAGCGGGCTCGACCTGCTGGACGCCCAGCGCTCGCTCTATACGTCGCAGCTCGCGACGGCGCAGACGCGGCAATCGCTGCTGCAGAACCAGGTGACGCTGTACAAGACGCTGGGTGGCGGCTGGGCCACACATTGATGTGTGAAAGAGGGGCGCCCAGGACGCCTCTCTATAATCGCCGGTTGATCCGAAAAAAGCCCCCGATACCGAGGACGCAATGAGCAGCGAACCGCACTACCAGGCGACAGAAGAAGCCCACACCGGCCCGATCAAGAACCCGAAGCAACTGCTGCTGGCGGTATTTTTCTCCTTCATTGCGCCCATCCTGATCATTGCGGGACTCGTTTCGTACGTGGTCTCGGGCACCCATCCCTCGGGTTCGGCCGAGGGTGACAGCATGTCGCTCTATGGTGTCTCGAAGGAAAACCGCGATCGCGAAATCGCGGAGCGCCTCAAGAAGGTGGGCTCCATCGAGATCCGCGATGCCAACCGTCCCCTCGCCACCGGCGAAACCGTGTTCAAGGCCCAGTGCGTGGCTTGCCACGGCAGCCCGGGCATTCCCGGCGCGCCTCACCTGAACGACGCTGCGGCCTGGGCCCCCCGCATCGGCCAGGGCTTCGCCACGCTGCTCGAGCATGCGCTCAAAGGCAAGGGCGCGATGCCTGCCCAAGGTGGCGGCGACTTCGACGACCTGGAAATTGGCCGCGCGGTGGTCTACCTGGCCAATGCAGGCGGCGCCAAGTTCCCCGTGCCCGAGCGTCCTGCGGCGGGCGATGCGGCGGCGGCGGCACCTGCCGATGCAGCGGCTGCACCCGCAGCGGCACCGGCAGCAGCGGCACCCGTTGCCGCGCCTGCACCTGCCGCAGAGGCGAGCGCAAAGTAGGAAGCCCCGCCTTCCACACGAGACAAAGCCCGCGACCTGCGGGCTTTCTTCATTGCGTCGTTCGTTCAGTGCGGCGCGGCAGGCTTGACGGGTTGGCTCGCGGCCGGGCTCATCACATGACCGAAGCGCGCGGGCAAATCATGGGTGCGGACGTTTTCCGGCACCCAGCGTCCCTGCTCCACGGCCTCGGCGGCGATGCCCATGTCCAGCGTATGCACCAGGCCCAAGCCCAGGGGTGCGACCAGATAGAGCCTGCCCTCCTCGTCGAGCAGGCAGGCGGACGGCTCGACCGGCAGGCCCGAATGGGACATGACTGAAAAATCGTCGCCCACACGCCAGATCCAGGGCGCGGCCTCAAGCTCGACGTACACGCGCTGCGGGCCGTTCTGGAAGAACCACTGGCCCTGATCGTCGTGCTCGTAGTTGCGCTGGATGAAGTCGATCAGCTTTTCATGCTGCAGCAGCGAGCCCTTGGCGACGGGAAACGGCCCGGTGGCCTGCGTGCGGTCGTCGCGCAAGTACCAGTTGCCGCGCGCGTCGAGCCCGAGCCAACCGTAGCAATGCGGAACGTTGGGCCACTTGGCCAGTGCCTGTTTGACGATGTCGTCCATCAGGGCATTTTGCTCCCCCCCAGGCTTCGCGCACTGCGTGTCGCTTCGCCTACCCCCTGCCGGGGGCAACACCGGCGGCCCGGCGGAGCCGGTTCCGCGGTGTTTCTGGACTCGCCCCCAGGCTTGCTCACTGCGTGTAGCCGCCTACCCCCTACCGGGGGCAACACCGGCGGCCCGGCGGAGCCGGTTCCGCGGTGTTTCTGCACTCGCCCCACTCTCTGCCGGGGGCAACACCGGCGGTACGGCGGAGCCGCTTCCGGTGTTTCGGATGAGTCGGTTCAGCGACCGGCCAACCAGTCGACTACGCGTTCGGGCATGCCGCGAACGTGGCCGGGCGGCAGGCCGAGCGGGAAACCGACGTGGCCGCCGTGCGCGGGCTGCCATAGCGTGACGTAGCTTCCGACCTCTCCGGCGCGCGGCAGGCTGCTGGCCGGCACGAAGGGATCGTTGGCGGCGTTCACCACCAGCGCGGGGACGCGGATGGCGTGCAGGTGCGGCTTGGCCGAGCCCCGTGCCCAATAGTCGTCCGTGTCGCGAAAGCCGTGCAGCGGCGCGGTGAAGACGTTGTCGAAGTCGTACAGGTTCCGGGCCGCCATGAGCGTGTCGCGGTCGAAGAGGCCCGGATGCTGCGCCAGCTTCGCCAGCGCCTTGGGCTTCATGGTCGACAGGAACATGCGCGTGTAGACCAGGCGGTTGAAACCTCGTCCGATGGCCGCGCCTCCCGCCGCGAGATCGAGCGGCGCCGAGATCGACGCGACGGCACTGACCAGCTTCGACGCCTCGCCGCCCGCTTCCTCCGTCCAGCGCATCAGCGCATTGCCGCCGAGCGAGACGCCGGCCGCCATGATCGATCCGCCACCGTTCTGATCCTGTCGCGTGCGCAGCCTCTCGAGGATCCAGCCGATCTCCTCGAAATCGCCCGAGTGGTAGGCGCGCGGCGCGAGGTTCAGCTCGCCGCTGCAGCCGCGAAAATGCGGCACGGCGTAATCCCAGCCCCGCTCCATCGCGAAGGCGGCAAAGGCTTCGGCATAGTGGCTGCGCGACGAACCTTCCAGGCCGTGGAACACCACAAGCAACGGCCTCGGCCGCGGCGCAGTGCCTTCGAGAAAGTCGACGTCGATGAAATCACCGTCCGGCGTGGTCCAGCGCTCGCGGCGGTAATCGGGCAGAGGCGCATGAACCCGCCGCGCGTACAGCGCGGGCCAGATGGTCTGCAGGTTGCCTCCAGGCAACCAGCGGGGCGCAACATAGTCCATCTCAGTCGTCCATCCCGAAAGCCACAACGCGCAGCGCCTGAAACCGGCGCACACGATGCGTGAAACCTCGCGGAACCGGCTTTGCCGGGCCGCAGGGGTTGCCCCCGGAGAGGGGGTGGGCGGCCACACGGAGTGGGCAAGCCTGGGGGAGAGCCTTCATCAATGAATCGTCTGAGGGGCATCGCCCGTGTCCCCGGGATCCTGGGCGCTGCCCGGGCTGGCATGGTGGGCGACCATGCGCCAGCCTTGCGGGGTCTTGTGATAGACGTTGGTGGCCAGCACGAAGGCATGGCGCGGCCCTTCGGCGGTCAGCACCTCGATGCGCTCCAGCACGTTGTGCACTGCGCTCGCCAGCGATTCGACCTTGCGCACGCGCGCCGGCGTCGCATGGATGGCGCCATTGCCGAACATGTGCTCGAACGCGGCGCGGATCGCATCGGCGCCCACGAGGCGCGGGCCGCCGGGGTGTACGCAGAAGATCTCTTCCTCGTCGGCCCAGCAGCCCATCAGCGAATCGACGTCGCCACGTTGCAGGGCCTCGTAGAAGGCCGCTTCGATGTCGTCGGCGGTGCCGCCGACGGTGGCGGCGCGGAGTTTGGTCTTGGTGGACATGGTGATGCGGTCGGGAAGCGGCGATTTTGCATCGGGCCGAGAAATCCGAGGTGACGCGGGGTAGCGCCGTTTCGCATCATGAATGCGGCAAGGAAGGCGCCACCCAGCCCTGCACGACGGCGCGCAACTCGCCCTGCGCCGCCTGCCAGACCAGCTCGGGCGCGGCCACGTGCACGCCGGGCGGCGCGATGCGCAAGGCCACGTCGACCAGTTCGGCCACCTTGGACGCACGCACCGGTTGTTCGCTCGCCGGCACCATGAATCGGGTAATGGACAGCATCCACGCGGCGAGCCGCTCGGCGGGATTCGCAAAGCGCTCCTTCGCCGGCTTCTGTGCCGAACGCACGAGGATCACGCGTTCGAAGCCGAGCGCCACGACGGCCTGCTCGTCGAGGCTGGCGAGGCCGCGCTTCAGCGCCTCCGGCAACCGTCCTTGCGCATGGGGCTGCACGACGGCCAGGGTTTGCACGCCGCATGCGCGCAGCCAGGCGGCGAGCGCCGGCAGTTGCGCGGGCTCCGGTGTCCACAGCGCGCGCTCGCGGTCGTAGTAGAGGCGCGGCGGCTCGAACAGGACCAGCGCGGTGTCGGCCTTCAACAGCGGCCATTGCGCGATCGGGCCGTTCGGAGCGAGCACGGTTTCTACGCCCGGCAGCCCGTCGCGAATCGGCTCGCGGGCCAGCACGTGGGTGTGGTCGAAGCGATGCCTGCCGGCCAGGCGCCGCACCAGTTCATGGCCGAGCGCACCCGTCGCGCCGGCGATCAACAGGGTGCCAGCCGGATCGCCGGACGCAAGGCTGGGCGCGGACCGGCGGTTCGCGGCCTGCAGGACTTGAAGTGGGTCGACCACCATCCATCTATGCTACCTTCGCGAACTTCGCAACAAGGGAGCACCCCCATGGTGAAACGCTGGCTACTGATCATCCTCGCAGCGCTGTCGCTGGCGGGCTGCGGATACAACGATTTCCAGCGCCTCGACGAGGCGAGCAAGTCGGCGTGGAGCGAAGTGCTCAACCAGTACCAGCGCCGCGCCGACCTGGTGCCGAACATCGTCGCCACGGTCAAGGGCGAAGCCAATTTCGAGCAGGAAACGCTCACCAAGGTGATCGAGGCGCGCGCCAAGGCCACATCGATCCAGGTGACGCCCGAGACGCTCAACAACCCCGAGGCCTTCAACAAGTTCCAACAGGCGCAGGGTGAACTGTCGGGCGCCCTGTCGCGGCTGATGGTCGTGGCGGAACAGTACCCCAACCTCAAGGCCAACCAGGCGTTCCGCGACCTGCGCGTGACGCTGGAAGGCACCGAGAACCGCATCACCGTGGCGCGCAACCGCTACATCCAGACCGTCCAGGAATACAACGTGCTCGCGCGAAGCTTTCCGACCAACCTGACGGCCAAGGTCTTCAGCTACGACCCCAAGCCCAACTTCACGGTGCAGAACGAAGCCCAGATCTCGACGCCACCGTCGGTCGATTTCAGCGCGCCGAAGAAGTAGACGCGGCGACGCACCATGACGGCTGTCCGCATCCGGCACGCGTTGACGGCCTTCCTGTTGCTGGCGTGCGCGCTTTTCGCTGCGCATGCGCAGGGGCTGCTGCCGATTCCGGCGCTGAACGCGCGGGTCATCGACCAGACGGGCACGCTGAGCGCGGCGCAGCGCGAGGCGCTCGAAGCCAAGCTGCAGGCTTTCGAGCAGCAAAAGGGCTCGCAGATCGTGATGTTGATGGTCCCGACCACACAGCCCGAGGACATCGCGAGCTACGCCAACCGGGTCGGCAACGAATGGAAGATCGGCCGCAAGCAGGTCGGCGATGGCATCCTCGTCGTGGTCGCCAAGAACGACCGCAAGATGCGCATCGAGGTCGCGAAGACACTGGAGGGCGCAGTGCCCGACCTCGCAGCCGCGCACATCATCGACGACGCGATGAAGCCGCGCTTCCGGCAGAACGACTTCGCCGGCGGACTCGATGCGGCGGCCGACCAACTCATCGCCAGGGTCAAGGGCGAGGCGCTGCCGGAGGTCGATGCACGCGGCGGTGACTTCAGCGGCGGACAGGGCGGCAACGAGGGCTTCAACTGGCAGGACCTCGCGGTGTTCTTCTTCATCGCCGTGCTGGTGGGCGGGCCGATCGCGCGCCGCATCCTCGGCAAGATCCCCGGCTCGCTCGCGATGGGCGGGCTCACAGGCGTCGTCGTGATGGTGCTGACGTCCAGCATCGTGATCGCCGTGCTGGCGGGCCTCGCGGCCCTGCTCTTTACCCTGCTGTCGATGGCTTTCGGTGCAGGCGCCGGACGGCGCGGCGGCGGCTTCGGCGGTGGTGCATTGGGCGGCGGTCTCGGAGGCGGATTGGGCGGCTGGGGCGCGGGACGCGGCGGCGGTGGCGGCTGGGGCGGCGGTTCGGGCGGCGGCGGATTCAGCTCGGGCGGTGGCGGCGACTTTGGTGGCGGCGGCGCCTCGGGAGACTGGTGACCATGGCGACGATGCTTTCCCGTCTCGGACGGCTCTGGCGCCATCGTTGGATCGACGAGGCCGAGGTGCGGCGCGCCTTGCCGCCCGTTGTGCTCGAACGCCTGGAGCGCCGGGTCGGCGCGAGCGAGAGGCGGCACAGCGGCGAGATCCGCATCTGCGTCGAGGCCGGCCTGCCGATGTCCTACTTGTGGCGCGACGCGCAGCCGCGGGAGCGCGCGATCACGCTGTTCGGCAAGCTGCGCGTGTGGGACACCGCGGACAACAACGGCGTGCTGATCTACCTGCTGCTCGCCGAGCACGCGATCGAGATCGTGGCCGACCGCGGCATCGACGCGCGGGTGAGCGACGACGATTGGGCCGCGATGGCGCAACGCATGGGTGCGGCGTTCCGCGAAGGTCGGTTCGAGGACGGACTCACGCAGGCGCTGGAAGAAGTCTCGGCGCTGCTGGTCGAGCACTTCCCGCTCGCCGAGGGCCAGGCCGACAGCAACGAACTGCCTGACGCACCCGTGGTCCTCTGACGCGCTCCGGGGCGAAGCTTCAGAGATCCTGCGAGTCGAGCAGCCTGCGATTGACGGAGTGCACCGCGTCGAGTTCGGACTGCAAGGCGCGCGTGACCTGCGAAAGCGTGCGCAGTCGCCGGTTGCTTTCGCGCAAGCGCTCGGCCAGCCCCTTGGACAAGCCGAGCATCAGCCGCGCCGCAGCGGCGGGATGTTCGACGATCAGCGTCATGAGCGCCGCACGGGAGAGCACGCCGAGCTTGACCTCGGTGATCGCCGTGCAGCTTGCCGAGCGGGGGCCGCCGTCGATGACACCCATCTCGCCGATCAGGCTCCCCGGGCCGATGACGGAGATCACCACTTCCTCCCCCGGCATGCCCGTGTTCGTCTCCGCGCGCACCTGGCCGTCCAGCACGAGGACCATGTAGTCGTTGTCGACCGCGTCCCCTTCCTCGAACAGCAACGTGTCAGGCAGCACGTGCACTGGGCGCATGGCATCGACCACGACGCGCGCTTCTTCGAGCGCCATGCCGGCCATGGGCGCGATTTCCGTCAGCAGGTAGACGGCGTGCTCGCGGAGGTCCGCGCCGGAATGCAATTCGCCAGGGTTATCCATAGAGTGATGTCGTCCGTGGCGAATTTTCACACCTTCCACACGGCATCGCCGCCGACAGCGAAGAAACGACGGTCCGGCGCGGCGTCGACGCGCCAGCCGCCGGTGAACTCGCCGAAGGCGGGCAGGACCAGTTGATCCCCATCCTGCACGAAGCACGGGACGCGCACGCTGTCGCGGCCTCGCCCGTACAACTTCAGGGTCGGATGGACATGGCCCGCCAGCACGAAGTGCGAGGGCTGCTTTTGCGGGTGATGGCAGGCGGCGAAGGGCCCCATGGGATGCGGTTCATCCACCACGCGGATTCGCAGCGAGGCCGGCGGATCGCCGGCCCGGCTGTCGTGATTGCCCCGCACCAGCGTGCAGGCCAGCGCCCGATGCTGCTCGCGCCACGCCTCGACCGCGGCCAGCAACTGCGCGGTGCGAGCCTGCACCGCGTGCAGGAAGTCGCCGAGGAACACGATCTCCTCCGGCCCGTGACGATCGATCAGCCGATCGAGGCGCGCCAGGTTCTCCTGCGTGGTGCCGCTGGGCACCGGCTGGCCGAGCGAACGATAGGTGGCCGCCTTGCCCAGGTGGAGGTCGGCAATGAACAGCACGCGCTCGGCCGGCCACCAGAGGGCCGGGTCGGGCAGGAGATCGATCTGCTGGCCCGCCAGTTCGATCCGGCAGGCTTTGGGGGTAGAAGACACGTTTCGAGTTTCCCAGATGCGCGGCCCGCCCGTGCCGGCTTACAGCGGAGGAAGGGGCCGGGAGGTCTTTCGCTTCCTGCGCGGCGCCGCGTCGCCGGGCACGCTTGCATCCGCCGCCTGTTCCTGGCCGAAGCGCAGCGTCTCCTTGACCTGGTCCGCGCCGCCGACCTGCATCGCGCCGCCCGCCGCCGTCTCCAGTTGCTGCACCATGCGCGCGATGCGGTCCGCCACGTTTTCGTTGGAGAGCTTCTCGCGAAAGCGCTCCACCATCAGCGGAAACGCGAAGGGCGTGGGGCGCGCCAGCGATTGCACGACCAGCTGCTGTGTCGCCATGCGCACGAGGCTGGCGCGCAGGCGCCCGATTTCGAGTTCCTGCGCGAGCAGTTCCGCTTCCGCCTGCTGCAGCAGGCGATTCGCCGGGTCGTACTTGCGAAACACCTCGTAGAACAGCGATGACGAGGCCTGAAGCTGCTTGTTGCTTCGTCTTTCGCCCGGAAAGCTCTGGAAGATGAGCCCCGACACCCGTGCGATCTCGCGGAAGCGCCGTCGCGCCAGCTCGGTCGCGTTCAGCGACGCGAGCACTTCATGCAGGAGTGCCGTGCGTTCGTCTCGCTGCGCGATGGCCTCCAGCGCCTGGGCGTCGTGCCCGGCCACCAGCACCTGCGGCAAGAGGGTCGGCCAATCGACTTCGGTCGCGCTCAGCAACTCGAAGCCGTAGTCGTTCACCGCGATCGAGAAGGTGCGTGGCTCATGCTGCGCGACGCGCCACGCGATGAGGTTCGCGAGGCCCAGATGCACAGGTCGCCCGGCGAAGGGATAAAGGAACAGATGCCATCCCTCGCGCGTCCTCAGCACTTCGGCGAGCAGCGTCTGCGGCGTCGGGAGCGCAGACCAGCGCTGCTGGATGTCGAGCAAGGGGCGCACGCACTGGAGTTCGGCCGTGTCGTAGCGACCTTCGCCCGCGAGTGCGAGCTGCTGAACCACGGCGTCGGCCAGCGTGCTCGACAGCGGCATGCGCCCGCCGTTCCAGCGCGGCACGGCGGGCCGCTTGCCGCTCGCGCGCCGGACCCAGGCCGTCATCTCGTGGACGCGCACCAATTCCAGCAGCCGCCCGCCAAACAGGAAGCAGTCGCCCGGCTTCAGCCGCGCGACGAAGCCCTCCTCCACGCTGCCGATCTTCCCGCCGCTGACGAACTGCACCGACATGCTCGCATCGCTGACGATGGTGCCGATGTTCGACCGGTGGCGACGCGCCAGCCGCGCATCGGGCACGCGCCAGATGCCCTCCGCATCGGGCACGGCGCGGCGGTAGTCCGGGTACGCCGCGAGCGACGGCCCGCCTTGCGACACGAAGTCCAGGCACCACTGCCAGCTTTCGCGGGACAGGTTGGCGTAGGCCACGGTCTGGCGCACCTCGTCGTACAGCGCATCGGGCAGGAAGCCGCCGCCCAGGGCGATCGTCACGATGTGCTGCACCAGCACGTCCAGCGGCTGTTCCGGCGATATCCGGGCCTCGATGTGGCCGGCTGCGATCGCTGCGCGTGCAGCCACGCCCTCCACGATCTCGATGCTGTGGGTCGGCACCAGCGTGATCCGCGACGGTCGCCCCGGCGCATGGCCCGATCGCCCTGCACGCTGCAACAGCCGCGCCACGCCCTTGGGCGAACCGATCTGCAGCACGCGCTCCACCGGCAGGAAATCCACGCCCAGATCCAGGCTCGACGTGCAGACCACCGCACGCAAGTCGCCGTTCTTCAGGCCCAGTTCGACCCATTCGCGCACGGCGCGATCCAGCGAGCCGTGATGCAGCGCGATCTGTCCGGCCCAGTCCGGCCGCGCTTCGAGCATCGCCTGGTACCAGATCTCCGATTGCGAGCGCGTGTTGGTGAAGACCAGCGTAGTGGTGCTGGCGGCGATCTCGTCGATCACCTGCGGCAGCATCGTGAGGCCCAGGTGCCCGCCCCACGGAAAGCGCTCGGCGCGGCCGGGCAGCAGCGAATCGATGACCAGCGTCTTCGGCACGTCGCCTTGCACCAGCACGCCAGGCTCGCCGGCCAGCAGCGCCCGCATCGCCTCGTCGAGGTTGCCCAGCGTGGCCGACATCCCCCACACGCGAAGCCCCGCGTTCCAGCGCCGCAGCCGAGCCAGCGCAAGCTGCACCTGCACGCCGCGCTTGTTGCCGAGCAGTTCGTGCCATTCATCGACGACCACCATGCGCAGCGAGCCGAACACGTCCTTGGCATCGGCACGCGAGAGCAGCAGCGACAGGCTCTCCGGCGTGGTGACCAGCACCGTGGGGAGCCGCTGGTTCTGGGCGCTGCGTTCGGCCGCGCCGGTATCGCCGCTTCGCGCGCCGGCGCTCCAGTCGTGTGCCTCCGCACCGAGGCCCTCCAGGGCCTGTTGCAGGGCGCGCAAGGTGTCGGCAGCCAGGGCGCGCATCGGCGTCAGCCAGAGCACCGTGAGCGGCGGCGCATGGCGGGTGCCGGACCGCCGCTCCTTCGCCTCGCCGGCGAACGCCAGCAGCGCACCGAGCCAGACCGCATAGGTCTTGCCGGCTCCGGTGGTCGCGTGCAGCAGGCCCGAACGGCCGTCCGCGATGGCCTTCCACACGTCGCGCTGGAACTGGAAGGGTTTCCAGCCGCGGGCGGCGAACCATTCATCCAGTGCGCGCTTCGTGATCTTCATGAGGGCAGCAGCGCGGCGAGCGTCTGCAGGGTGTCTGCCTCTTCCACCGGCTTGTCCTCGCGCCAGCGCAGCATGCGCGGAAAGCGCACCGCGATCCCGCTCTTGTGCCGCGTGCTCCGGGCGATGCCTTCGAAGCCGAGCTCGAACACCAGCGTCGGCCGCACGCTGCGGACCGGGCCGAAGCTCTCGATCGTGGTCTTGCGGATCACCGCATCCACGCGCGCCATCTCGGCATCGGTCAACCCCGAGTAGGCCTTGGCGAAGGGCACGAGCTTGCGGTCCCCGGCTTCGGGCGGCCCATCCCACACGGCGAAGGTGTAGTCGCTGTAGAGGCTTGCGCGGCGGCCATGGCCGCGCTGGGCGTAGACCAGCACGGCGTCGACGGAGAGCGGATCGATCTTCCACTTCCACCACACGCCCACGTCCTTCGTGCGCCCGACGCCGTAGGGCGCATCGCGCTGCTTGAGCATCATCCCCTCGACGCCCATCGAGCGGGCGGCTTCGCGCTGCCGTGCGAGATCGTCCCAGCTTTCTCCATGCAGCATCGGGCTGGCAACGAGCGAGGGATGTTGCGCATCGGCGAGCAGGTCGTCGAGCAGCACGCGGCGCTCCTGCTGCGTCAAGCCGCGCAGGTCGCGACCCTGCCATTCGAGCAGGTCATAGGCCAGCAGCACGACGGGGGTCTCGCGCAACAGCTTCAGGCCGAGCGTCTTGCGCCCGATGCGCTTCTGCAGGTCGGCAAAGGGCTGCACCCTGTCGTCGCGCCACACCACGATCTCGCCGTCGAGCACGGTGCCTTCGGGCAGCGCCTCGCCCATCACCGCGAGCTCGGGGAAGCGATCGGTCACCAACTCCTCGCCGCGCGACCACAACCAGACTTGCCCGGCGCGCTTGACCAGTTGTGCGCGGATGCCGTCCCACTTCCATTCGATGATCCATTGCGAGGGCGGACCGAGCGTGGTCTCGAATGCTTCGAGAGGCAGGTTGAAGGGATGCGCGAGGAAGAAGGGATAGGGCTGGCCGCTCGTCTGCCGGTCGAGCTCGCCGGTGCTTTCCGGCGCGATCAGCGCGGCGTAGTCGGCCGCCGTGGGCTGGCCGCTGATATGGGTGTAGCCCATGAGCCGCTGCGCGACGCGCTTGGGATCGAGCGCGCCGACAGCCGCCAGGGCCTGCGTGACCTGCAGGCGCGAGACGCCGACGCGAAAGCCGCCGGTGATGAGCTTGAAGTACACCAGCCGCTCCTCCATGGCCAGCCGCTTCCATTGCGAACGCAGGGCATCCGCCAGTGCGTCGGGCAGGGACTTGCGCAGGGGCAGCAGATGCTGCTCGATCCAGGCCGCGAGCCCCAGGTCGTGCGTTTCGTCCGGCGGCGGCAGCAGCAGCGAGATGGTCTCTGCCAGGTCGCCGACGGCCTCGTAGCTCTCGTCGAAGAGCCATTCGGGCAAGCCTGCCGACTCTTGCGCCAGCAGCCTCAGCAGCTTGGCAGGCACGAGTTGGCGCGGCTTGCCGCCGGCGAGGAAGTACACGGCCCAGGCCGCGTCCTCGGGCGTGGCGCTTTGCAGGTAGCGCTGCAGGGCGGCCTGCTTCGCCAGGCTGGAAGTGGTTGCGTCCAGCTCGCGATAGAGCGCGGCGAACTGCTTCATGGTGGTGCCGCGGCGGCGCCTGCCTCAACGGAGCCGTCTGCATCTTCGTCCCCGTACTCGGTGCTGAAGGCTTGCGCATCCAGGCCGTTCTCGCTCAGCCATCGCACCATCACGGCGACCATGCCATGCGTGACGAACACGCGCTCCGCGCCGGTCCCGGCGATGGCCTGCTGCAGGCCGGGCCAGTCGGCGTGGTCGGACATCACGAAGCCACGGTCCACGCCTCGGCGCCGCCGCGTGCCGCGCAGTTGCATCCAGCCGCTCGCGAAGGCATCCGAGTAGTTGCCGAAGCGGCGCATCCACGGCGTGCCTTGCGCCGACGGCGGCGCGAGCACCAGCGCGCGTTGAAGCAGCGCCGCATCGACACCCGGATCGCTCACGCGCAAGGTCGGCGGCAAGGCGACACCGGCTGCGCGATACACGGCGTTCAACGGCTCGACCGCGCCGTGCACCACGATCGGCCCAATGCTCGAATCCACGCCGTGCAGGATGCGCTGCGCCTTGCCGAACGCATAGCAGAGCAGCACCGACGCCCTGCCCTGCTGCGCGTTGGCACGCCACCAGTCATTGATCTCGGCAAACAGCACCTGCTGTGTCGGCCAGCGGTAGATCGGCAGGCCAAAGGTCGACTCGGTGACGAAGGTGTCGCAAGGCACCGGTTCGAAGGGCGCGCAGGTGCCGTCAGGCTCTGTCTTGTAGTCGCCCGACGCGACCCACACCCGCCCGCCATGCTCCAGCCGCACCTGAGCCGATCCGAGCACGTGGCCCGCCGGATGCAGCGACAGCCGCACGCCGTGATGGACGATGCTCTCGCCATAGGCCAGCGTCTGCAGCGTGATCTCGCCGAGCCGGGTGCGCAGCGTGCCCGCGCTGTCGGTGTGCGCGAGATAGTGGGCGTGGCCCACGCGTGCGTGGTCCGAGTGCGCGTGCGTGATGACGGCGCGATCGACCGGACGCCACGGGTCGATGTAGAAATCGCCCGGCGGGCAATAGAGGCCCTCGGGGCGAGCGACGACGAGGTCGCTCGAAGCGGGGACATCGGACGATGGATGGGTCATGGGGCGACCTCCATCGTAGGTCGTGCCGCCCGATCCTGCGTCGCGACCCCGGCGCGACGCGCTGTCGGCAGGGGCCTACGACTTGCCCGTACGGCTCAGCTCACCACGCCGTCCACTTGGCCTCGCCGTGCGCCGACGCCACCGTGCGTTCGATGAAACGCACCCCGCGCGCGCCATCCTCCACGTGGGGATAGTCCGCGGCCAGCGCATCGGCCTGCACGCCCGAAAGCCGCGCGCGAATATCCGCCGCGACGCCGCCATAGACATTCGCGAAAGCCTCGATGAAGCCTTCCGGATGCCCGGCCGGCAACCGGCTGGCGCGCTGTGCCGCCTCGCACAGCCAGGGCGCTCCCCGCGTGAGGATGCGCTTCGGCCCATCGAGCGGAAGGTGCACCAGTTCGCTCGGCCGCTCCTGCCGCCACACGAGCGTGCCCAGCGAGCCCGAGACGCGAAGCCGCAGATCGTTCTCCAGCCCCGTATTGATCTGCGACGCAATCAGCACGCCGCGCGCCCCGCCCCGGAAGCGCAGCAGCACGCTGCCGTCGTCATCGAGTGCACGCCCGGCCACCATCGAGCTCAGGTCGGCACAAAGGCTTTCAATCTCCAGCCCCGTGACCGTTGCCACCAGGTTCTCCGCATGAGACCCGATGTCGCCAATCGCCCCTGCAGCCCCGCTGCGCGCCGGATCACTGCGCCAGGCCGCCTGCTTGTTGCCCTCGCCTTCGAGCCGCGTTGCCAGCCAGCCCTGGTTGTATTCGACAACCACCTTGCGGATCTCGCCCAGCTCGCCCGAGCGCACCATCTCCCGCGCCTGCCGAACCATCGGATACCCGGTGTAGTTGTACGTGACGCCGAACACCGTGCCCTTGCGCGCCACCGCATCCACCAGCGCATCGGCCTGATCGCCGGTATGCACCAGCGGCTTGTCGCACACGACGTGAAAGCCAGCCTCCACAAACGCATGCGCCACCGGAAAGTGCACATGGTTCGGCGTGACGATCGAAACGAAGTCGATCCGCTCATCGGCCGGCCGCTTCAGCTCGTCATCCAGCAGCGCCCGCCAGTCCCCGTGATTGCGATCGTCCGCAAGGAACAGATCGCGCCCCGAGGCTTTCGCCTTCTCAGGACTTGAGGACAGCGCACCCGCCACCAGCTCGACCTGCCCGTCAAGCGCGATCGCCTTGCGATGCACCGCGCCGATGAATGCATCCCGCCCTCCGCCAACCATGGCGTAGCGCAGCCTGCGTTGAAAAGTATCGTGAGTCATGGATATTCATGCGCCGCGAAGCGCGCGCCGTTGGTGAAACACCGCGGAACCGGCTTTGCCGGTCCGCTGGTGTTGCCCCCGGTCAGGGGGTAGGCGAAGCGACACGAAGTGCGCGCAGCCTGGGGGCGAGCTCAGAACGGACTATCGGGGTGATAGAAGCTCTTGGCGTTGTCCTTGGTGATCAGCACCGAAGGAATGATCGTCGTCGCCGGCAGCTTCTCGCCCTTCAGGCGCGCCTCGGCCGTGAGCTTGATCGCGTCGTAGATGAACTTGGGCGAATAGCTCACGTCCGCATCGATGCGCGGGTCCTTGCCGTCGATGATGGTCTTGACCATGCCCTTGGCGCCCGCGCCGCCGAAGATCACCTTGATGTCGTCGCGCTTGGCCTGCTCGACCGCCTTCAGCACGCCCACGGCCATGTCGTCGTCGGCGGCCCAGATGGCGTCGATGTTCTTGAAGCGCGTCAGGTAGTCCTGCGTGACCTTGAAGGCGTCGTCGCGGTTCCAGTTGGCGTACTTGGCATCGAGCAGCTTGATGTCGGGGTAGTTCTTGAGCACGCTGTTGAAGGCGTCCATGCGCTCGTTGTCCAGCGTGGTGGCGATGCCGCGCAGCGCGACCACGTTGCCCTTGCCGTTGAGCTTCTTCGCGATGTACTCGGCCGGGATCTTGCCGAAGGCGGTGTTGTCGCCGGCCACGTAGGCGTCCTGCGCGCTGGTGTCGGTCAGGCCGCGGTCGACCACGGTGACGTAGGTGCCCTTGGCCTTGACCTGGGCCACCGGCTTGGTGAGCGCGGCGGACTCGAAGGGGAAGATCACGAGCGCGTTGATCTTCGTCACCGTCGACAAGTCCTGCAGCTGGTTCGCCTGCTCGGGCGCGTTGGCTGCCGTCTTGATGGTGATCTTCAGGTCCTTGTGCTCTTTCTCGAGGTCCTTCTTCGCCTGGTTGGCCCAGTAGTTGATGCCGCCCATGAAGCTGTGCGTCGCCGCGGGGATCGACACGCCGAGATTCACCGGCTCGGCCGCGAGGGCCGGAAAGGCCGCGAAACTCGCGGCGGCGACGGCGCTCAGCGCCAGGCGTCGGGTGATGGAAGTCATGCTGCTTGTCTCCTTGTGGTGAATGAAATGGAACGGACGGAAACCCACACGCATCAGCGTCGCCCGCGCTGCAGGAAGGCGACGACGATGATCACGATGCCCTGCACCGCCGCGTTGAGGTACACGCTGATGATGCTGGTGAGGTTCAGGATGTTGCTGATGACCGACAGCAGGATCGCGCCGATGACGGTGCCGGTGATGCTGCCCGCGCCGCCCTTGAGCGCGGTGCCGCCGACGATCACCGCGGCGATCGCCTCCAGCTCCCACAGCAGGCCGGTGGTGGGCGATGCAGAGCCGAGCCGCGGCACGTAGAGCAAGGTCGCGATGCCGACGCAGACGCCGAGCAGCACGTAGGTGAGGATCTTCACGCCGTCCACGCCGACCGCCGCATAGCGCGCCACCTGCTCGTTCGAGCCGATGGCCTGCACGTAGCGTCCGTAGGCGGTGCGGTTGAGGATGACGCCGCCGATCACCGCGACGATGAAGAAGACCCACACCGGCACCGGAATACCCAGCAGGCTCGCGTAGTAGACCGGCGCGTAGAGGTCCGACAGCTCGTTGTCGAGCGTGAGCGCGCCGCCGTCGGCAAAGTAGGTCAGGTAGGCGCGGAAGATGCCGAGCGTGCCCAGCGTCACGATGAAGGGCTCGATGCGACCCTTGGTGATCAGCAGCCCATGCGCGAGGCCGAAGGTCGCGCCCAGCACCACGGCGAGCACCGCGCCGAGCATCACCGCCAGCAGCGGCGAACCGAGCGCCGGGCCCATGGCGTTGATGAACATGATCACGCAGCCGGCGATCAAGGCGGCCATCGAGCCCACCGACAGGTCGATGCCGCCGGAGATGATCACGAAGCACATGCCGACCGCGATGATCCCGATGAAGGCCGTGCGCGTGAGCACGTTCATCGCGTTGTCGAGCGTGGCGAAGTCGCTGTTGAGCAGCGTGCCTGCGATGCACAGCAGCACCAGGCCGATGACAGGGCCGAGGCCGTGCAGGCGCTGGAGCCAGTGCACCTTGGCTTCGCTGCGATGGGCCGCGGCGGCCTCAGGCGTGGCTGGGGGCGGTTCCGGTGGCATGAGCGATGAGCTCCTCTTCGGTTAGATGGTCGGCGTCGAGCGTCGTGACGAGGCGGCCTGCGCGCATCACCGCAACGCGGTGGCACAGGCCGATCAGTTCCATCAGTTCGGACGAGACGACGATCACGGCCAGCCCCTGGCGGGCCAGGCGCTGGATCAGGAAATAGATGTCGCGCTTGGCGCCGACGTCGACGCCGCGCGTCGGCTCGTCGAGCACCACGACCTTGGGCTGCGGCTGCAGCACCTTCGCGAGCGCCAGCTTCTGCTGGTTGCCGCCGGAGAGCGACGAGGCCTGCGCATCGAGATCGCCGGTGCGGATGCCGTAGTCCTTCACGGCCTCCGCCAGCGCGGCGCGTTCGGCATCGGGCTGGAGCCATGGCTTGGCGTAGCGTTCGAGCGCCATCAGCGTGAGGTTCTGGCGCAGGCCCAGGTGCACATGGAGGCCCTTGCCCTTGCGGTCTTCGCTGAGGTAGGTCAGGCCGTGGCGGGCGGCTTCGCGGGGGTTTTGCAATGTCACCGCGCGTCCCTGGATCTCGACCGTGCCACTCGCGGGGCGCAGGCCCAGCAGGCCTTCGAAAAGTTCGGTGCGACCCGCACCCACCAGGCCCGCGAAGCCGAGGATTTCGCCGGGGCGCACTTCGAAGCTCGCGTTGTCGGCCCAGCCGGGCACGGTGAAGTTGCGTACCTGCATCGCCGGGGCGGTGTCCGTGACGACCACGTCGCGGGGCGGATACAGGTCGGCCAGCTCGCGGCCGACCATCAGGTTCGCCATCTGGTGGCGGGTGACGTCCGACGTCAGCGCGCGCGTCACGAAGCGGCCGTCGCGCATCACGATCACCTCGTCGGTCACGCGCTCCACCTCGTCGAGCTTGTGCGAGATGTAGACGATGGTCACGCCGTCCGCGCGGAGTTGCGCGATCAGCTTGAAGAGGCGTTCGGTCTCGCCGGGCGTGAGCGTGGCGGTGGGCTCGTCCATGATCAGCAGCCGCGCATGGCGCGAGACAGCCTTGGCGATCTCGACCAGTTGCTTCTCGGCGACGATCAGTCGGCGCACCTTCGTCGTCGGATCGATGTTCAGCCCGACCTGCGCGAGCGCGGCGGCGGCGTCGCGCTCCATCGCGGCGTCGTCGAGCAGCCAGCCCTTCTTCTTTTCGTGGCCGAGGAAGATGTTCTGCGCAACGCTCAGGTCTTCGGCGAGGTTGAACTCCTGGTGGATCAGCACGATGCCCAGCGCCTCGGCATCGCGCGAGTTGGCGAACTCGTGCAGCTCGCCGTTGACCCGCAAGCTGCCGCCCGTGAGCGATTCGTAGCCCGCGAGGATCTTCATCAGCGTCGACTTGCCCGCGCCGTTTTCGCCGAGCAGTCCGTAGATGCGGCCGGGTTCGAGCGAGAAGCTCACGCCGTGCAGCACCTCGACGGGGCCGAAGGACTTCAGGACCTTGTCGAACTCGACCGAGACGGCGGCCTTGGGGCTCATGGCGCGACTCCCCGGGCCTTGAGCGTCTCCTGCATGGCCAGCACACCCGCGCCGATGAGACCGGCCTGCGCGCCGAGCGGGGTGTACTGGATCTCCAGGTGACGCGTCGACAGGGCGAGAGATCGCTGATAGACGCTCTGCCGCACAGCCGCAAGAAACAACGGCCCGATGCGCGTGATGCCGCCGCCGATGAACACATGCGACGGATTGAAGAAGTTGACGATCGACGCGAGCATCTGCCCGATCAGGCTGCCGGCACGCTGAACGATGGCGTTGGCTGCCGCATCCCCGGCACGGCTGGCCTGGCCGACATCGACCGCTTCGATACGGCCTTGCGTGCGCAGGCATTCGGCCAGCGCATCGCTCTCGCCCGCCTCGGCCGCCTGCACCGCCATCCGGGTGATGGCAGGCCCTGCCGCCATCGCCTCAACGCAGCCGAGGTTGCCGCAGTGGCAACGCGGGCCTTCCTGGTCGACGCAGATGTGGCCGACGTCGCCCGCGGACCCGGCCGCGCCGCGATAGACCTCGCCATGGCACACGATGCCGCAGCCGATGCCGGTGCCCACCTTGATCACGAGGAAGTTGGAGAGCGAGCGCTTCAGGCGCCAGAGCTCGCCGAGCGCCATCAGGTTGACGTCGTTGTCGACGAACACCGGCGCCGCGTAGTCTTCACGCAGGTAGTCGCGGATCGAGAAACTGTCCCAGGCCGGCATCAGCGGCGGGTTGACCAGTTGCCCGATCTCGAAGTTGACCGGGCCCGGCACGCCGATGCCGATGCCGATGACCTGTCTGGCATCGAAGCCAGCCCGAGCCAGAAGCTCACGGACCAGCACGCGCACGCGGGCCAAGACGACGCCGGGACCTTCGCGCACATCGGCCGGCTCGGCGTGGTGCGCGAGCACGGTCAGGTCGGGGGCGAGAACGGCCACGTCGAGGCTCGTGGCGCCGATGTCGACCCCCACCAGCGCGCCGAGGCCACCATGAAGTTGCAGGTTTTCGGGGCGACGGCCACCGGACGAGCGCTGCAATCCCGCTTCCGCGAGCAGCCCCTGTTCGACGAGGCCGGCGATCAGTGAATTGGCCTTGCTCTTGGAGAAACCGAGCTGCTCGGCCATGCCATGGCGCGACCCGCCGGCGGACCAGAAGGTGGTCTCCAGCAGTTGCATCTCGTCCGCGGTCAGTCGGCTCCAGGGGGCCAAGCGTTGTCTCCGTCGTGTTCTTCTTTGCCTTCCGCCGAGTTACCGGTCGGAGCGCAGGCGAATACTAGGGGGGGAGCTTCAGCCGAACAAGACTTAACTTCGGCCAAATTCAAGCCGAACTGACGTCAAAACAACGCGTGAATGACAAAAGCCGCCCGAAGGCGGCTTTTGTTCGAAGCTGGAGCGTTGCCGCTTACTTCTTTTGACGGTACTTGCGCAGGGCGGCGAGCTGGGCAGCCATGACGGCGAGTTCCGACTGCGCCATCGCGATGTCGATGTCCGTCTTGGCGTTCTTGAGCGCTTCCTCGGCGGCGGCCTTGGCCACGTTGGCCTTTTCGTCGTCGAGGTCCTTGCCGCGGATTGCGGTGTCGGACAGGACGGTCACCGTGTTGGGCTGCACTTCCAGGATGCCGCCGGCCACGAAGACGAATTCCTCGCCGCCGTCAGCCGTCTCGATGCGCACCGCGCCGGGGCGGATGCGCGTGATCAGCGGCGTGTGGCGCGGGTAGATGCCGAGCTCGCCGGCTTCGCCGGGGAGCGCGACGAACTTGGCCTCGCCCGAGAAGATCGACTCCTCGGCGCTGACCACGTCCACGTGAATGGTGCCTGCCATGGTGATTCCTTAAGCGACCTTCTTGGCCTTTTCGAACGCTTCGTCGATGCCGCCAACCATGTAGAACGCTTGTTCCGGCAGGTGGTCGGCTTCGCCGTTCACGATCATCTTGAAGCCGCGGATGGTCTCGGACAGCGGCACGTACTTGCCGGGCGAGCCGGTGAACACTTCGGCAACGTGGAAGGGCTGCGACAGGAAGCGCTGGATCTTCCGGGCGCGGGCCACGGCCAGCTTGTCTTCCGGTGCGAGTTCGTCCATGCCCAGAATCGCGATGATGTCGCGCAGTTCCTTGTAGCGCTGCAGCGTGCCTTGCACGGCGCGGGCCACGTTGTAGTGCTCTTCGCCGACCACCAGCGGGTCGAGCTGGCGCGAGGTCGAGTCCAGCGGGTCCACGGCGGGGTAGATACCGAGCGAAGCGATGTCACGCGACAGCACCACGGTCGAGTCCAAGTGGGCGAAGGTCGTGGCGGGCGACGGGTCGGTCAAGTCGTCGGCAGGCACATACACGGCCTGGATCGAGGTGATCGAGCCGACCTTGGTCGACGTGATCCGCTCTTGCAGACGGCCCATTTCCTCGGCCAGCGTCGGCTGGTAGCCCACGGCGGAAGGCATACGGCCCAGCAGAGCCGACACTTCGGTACCGGCCAGCGTGTAGCGGTAGATGTTGTCGACGAAGAACAGAACGTCACGGCCTTCGTCGCGGAACGACTCGGCGATGGTCAGGCCGGTCAACGCCACGCGCAGACGATTGCCCGGGGGTTCGTTCATCTGGCCGTAGACCATGGCCACCTTCGAGTCCTCGAGCTTCTCGAGGTTCACGACGCCGGAGTCGGCCATTTCGTGATAGAAGTCGTTCCCTTCGCGAGTGCGCTCACCCACGCCGGCAAACACGGACAAGCCCGAGTGCGCCTTGGCGATGTTGTTGATGAGCTCCATCATGTTCACGGTCTTGCCCACGCCGGCGCCGCCGAACAGGCCCACCTTGCCGCCCTTGGCGAACGGGCACACCAGGTCGATCACCTTGATGCCGGTTTCCAGCAGGTCTTGCGAGGGCGAGAGTTCGTCGTACTCGGGTGCCTTGCGGTGGATCGAGGCCTGGAGTTCCTGGCCCACGTCGCCGCGTTCGTCGATGGGACGACCCAGCACGTCCATGATGCGGCCCAGCGTGGCCTTGCCGACGGGCACCGTGATGGGTGCGCCGGTGTTGGTCACGATCAGGCCGCGACGCAGGCCGTCGGACGAGCCGAGCGCAATGGTGCGCACCACGCCGTCGCCGAGCTGCTGCTGCACCTCGAGGGTCAGCCCGCCGCTTTCGTACTTCAGGGCGTCGTAGATCTTGGGCATCTTGTCGCGCGGAAATTCCACGTCGACCACGGCGCCGATACATTGAACGATCTTGCCTTGAACTGCTTCTGCTTGAGCCATGTCTGCTCCGATAAAAATTTAAATCTGTTGAGGTCCGAAGGGCTCAGACGCCCGCGGCCGCCGCGGCGCCCGAAACGATCTCCGACAGCTCTTTGGTGATGCCTGCCTGCCGGGTCTTGTTGTAGACCAGCTTGAGTTCGTTGATGACGTTGCCCGCGTTGTCGGTGGCCGACTTCATCGCGACCATGCGTGCCGACTGCTCCGAAGCCATGTTCTCGGCCACGGCCTGGTACACCAGCGATTCGACGTAGCGCACCAGCAGCTCGTCGATCACGCTCTGCGCATCGGGCTCGTAGATGTAGTCCCACGAGTGCTGGCCTTTCTCGACCTTCAGCGAGTCGGCCTGCAGCGGCAGCAGTTGCTCGACCACCGATTCCTGGCGCATCGTGTTGATGAACTTGGTGTAGCAGAGGTAGACCGCGCTGAGCTTGCCTTCGGCGTACGCGTCGAGCAGCACCTTGACGGGGCCGATCAGCTTGTCGAGGTGCGGCGTGTCACCCAGCTGGGTGACATGCGAGACCACGCGCGCGCCGACGCGGTTCAGGAAACCCAGGCCCTTGTTGCCGATCGCGACTGCCTCGATGGCGACGCCAGCCGACTGCTCTTCGCGCATCTTGGTGGTCAAGGCGCGAAGCACGTTGGTGTTCATGCCGCCGCACAGGCCCTTGTCGGTCGTGACGAGGATGAAGCCCGACGCCTTGGCGTCGTGCGTCTTCATGAAGGCGTGCGTGTACTCCGGGTTCGCCTGGCCGAGATTGGCCGCGATGTTGCGGATCTTCTCGCTGTAGGGGCGGGCGGCACGCATGCGTTCCTGCGCCTTGCGCATCTTCGACGCGGCCACCATTTCCATGGCCTTGGTGATCTTCTTGGTGTTTTCCACCGATTTGATCTTGCCGCGGATTTCCTTACCAGCTGCCATTGGGGCTCCTTGCGTGGTCGATCAGGCGAACGACTTCTTGAACGACGTGACGGCTGCGGTCAGCTCGGCCTCGGCGTCCTTGTCGATGGCCTTGGCCTGTTCGATCTTGTCGAGCAGCGGGCCGTAGCTGGACTTGAGGAACTGGTGCAGGCCGTGCTCGAAGGGCAGAACCTTCTTCACGTCCAGGTCGTCCATGAAACCCTTGTTCACGGCGAACAGCGAGGCACCCATCAGCGAGATGGGCAGCGGGCTGTATTGCGCCTGCTTCAGCAGTTCGGTCACGCGGGCACCGCGGTCGAGCTGCTTGCGGGTCGCTTCGTCGAGGTCGGAAGCGAACTGCGCGAACGCAGCCAGTTCACGGTACTGCGCCAGGTCGGTACGGATTCCGCCGGACAGGCCCTTGATGACCTTGGTCTGTGCCGACGAACCCACGCGCGACACCGAGATACCGGCGTTGATGGCGGGGCGGATACCGGCGTTGAACAGGTTGGTTTCCAGGAAGATCTGGCCGTCGGTGATCGAGATCACGTTGGTCGGAACGAAGGCGGACACGTCGCCGGCTTGCGTTTCGATGATGGGCAGTGCGGTCAGCGAACCGGTCTTGCCCTTGACTTCACCCTTGGTGAAGGCTTCGACGTAGTCGGCGTTGACGCGGGCCGCGCGTTCGAGCAGACGGCTGTGGAGATAGAACACGTCGCCGGGGTAGGCTTCGCGGCCTGGCGGGCGGCGCAGCAGCAGCGAGACCTGGCGATACGCCACGGCTTGCTTGGACAGGTCGTCATAGACGATCAGCGCGTCCTGGCCGCGGTCGCGGAAGTATTCGCCCATCGTGCAGCCCGAATAGGCGCTGACGTACTGCATGGCGGCCGATTCGGAAGCGGAGGCGGCAACCACGATGGTGTATTCCATCGCGCCGGCTTGTTCCAGGGCGCGCACCACGTTCTTGATCGACGAAGCCTTCTGGCCGATCGCAACGTAGACGCAGGTCATGTTCTGACCCTTCTGGTTGATGATCGCGTCGATCGCCACGGCGGTCTTGCCGGTCTGGCGGTCGCCGATGATCAGCTCGCGCTGGCCACGGCCGATCGGCACCATCGAGTCGATGGACTTCAGGCCGGTCTGCATCGGCTGGTCGACGGACTTCCGTGCGATCACGCCGGGAGCGACCTTTTCGATCACGTCGGTCATCTTGGCGTTGACCGGACCCTTGCCGTCGATCGGCTGGCCCAGGGCGTTCACCACGCGGCCGATGAGTTCGGGGCCGACCGGCACTTCCAGGATGCGGCCCGTGCACTTGACGGTGTCGCCTTCGGAGATGTGCTCGTACTCGCCCAGAATCACGGCACCCACCGAGTCGCGTTCGAGGTTCAGCGCGAGGCCGAACGACGGCGTGCCGTCGGCGCTGGGCGGGAACTCGAGCATTTCGCCCTGCATCGCGTCCGACAGGCCGTGCACGCGCACGATGCCGTCGGTCACCGACACCACGGTGCCTTCGTTGCGGATGTTCGCGCTGACGCCGAGACCCTCGATGCGGCTCTTGATCAGTTCGGAAATTTCTGCGGGATTGAGTTGCATGACTCTTTCCTTCTTTCTTTAAGGGGGCTGACGGCCTCAGGCGGCTGCCAGCGCAACTTTCATTTGTTCAAGGCGCGCTTTGACGGAGGTGTCGAGCACCTCGTCGCCGACCACCACACGGATGCCGCCGATCAGCGACGGATCCTGCTGGACCGTGACCTGCAGCTTGCGGCCGAAGCGCTTTTCAAGCGCGGCGGCGACGGTTCCCAGCGCACTGGCATCGATGGGGAAGGCGCTGTACACCACCGCATCGGACGAGCCGCTCTGGGCGTTCGCCAGCGTGCGGAATTGCTTCGCGATTTCCGGTAGCGCGGTGAAGCGGCCGTTCTCGAGCAGTGCCGTCAGGAAGTTGTTCGCTGCGGGCGGCAGCGACGAACCATGGGCGCCGGCGATCACGCCGAGCACCTGTTCGGGCGTGGCCTTGGGGTTGTCCGCGAACTGCTGGAGCTCCGGATTGCTGGCAATGGCCGCGACTTTTTCGAGCCATGCGCCGGCACCGGCCAGGTCCGACGAAGACGCCTTGAACAGCGCCTCGGCGTAGGGACGTGCAATGGTGGCGAGTTCTGCCATGGCTTGATCAGAGTTCCGTCTGCAGGCGGGCGAGCAAATCGGCGTGGACGGCCGGATTCACTTCCTTGCGCAGGATCTGTTCAGCGCCCTTGACGGCCAATGCAGCGACCTGCTCGCGCAGTGCTTCGCGCGCCTTCAGGGCCTGCTGGTCGGCTTCCACGCGGGCGGCCGCAACGATCTTGTTGCCTTCTTCCGTGGCGCGGGCCTTGGCCTCTTCAACGATGGCCTGCGCACGACGTTCGGCATCGGCAAGACGCTGTGCGGACTCGTTGCGCGCCTGGCCGAGCTCGACTTCCACGCGCTTGTTGGCGGCGGACAGTTCGCTCTTGGCCTTGTCGGCGGCTGCGAGGCCTTCGGCGATCTTCTGGGCACGATCGTCCAGCGCCTTCGCGATCGGCGGCCACACAAACTTCATCGTGAACCCGACAAGAATCAGGAACACGATCATCTGGATGATCAGGGTACCGGTAATGCTCACTTTTCACCCTCTCTTTGGGAATGAATCCGCGGCCATTCAACGAAGAACGACATGGGTTCGACGAGAAAGCCTGGACCCGATTACTTCGGCAGGTTGGCGATTTGCGAGAGGAAGGGGTTGGCCGTTGCGAACCACAGCGCGATACCGGTACCGATAATGAACGCGGCGTCGATCAGACCAGCCAGCAGGAACATCTTGGTTTGCAGTTCGCCCATCAGCTCGGGTTGACGAGCAGCCGATTCGAGGTACTTGCTGCCCATGATGCCGATGCCGATACATGCGCCGACAGCACCCAGACCGATGATCAGGCCGGCGGCCAGTGCGACAAAGCTGATAACTTCCATGATGACTCCTAGAGGACTTTGGTTGAAGAGAAAAGAAAAACGAAAACGAACGGGATGATCAGTGGTGATCGTGCGCCTGGCCCACGTAGACCAGCGTCAACATCATGAACACGAAGGCTTGCAGCGTGATGATCAGGATGTGGAAGATGGCCCAGGCCGTGCCTGCGATGATGTGGCCCAGCGCCAGGAAGATGCCGGTGGCCGACAGGGTCCACGCGCCGCCCATGAGGGCGATCAGCAGGAAGATCAGTTCGCCGGCGTACATGTTGCCGAACAGACGCATGCCGTGCGACACGGTCTTGGCGACGAACTCGATCATCTGCATCGCGAAGTTGAAGGGGTACAGCGCCCAGTGATTGCCGAACGGCGCGGTGAAGAGTTCGTGCACCCAGCCGCCCAGGCCCTTGATCTTGATGTTGTAGTACAGGCAGATCAGCAGGACCGTGACCGAGAAGCCCATCGCGACCGAGAGGTCGGCCGTCGGCACGACGCGCAGGTACGCATGGTGCGGATCGCCGTGGATCTGGCCCCAGATGGCGGGCAGCAAATCGACGGGCAGCAAGTCCATCGCGTTGAGCAGGAAGATCCACAGGAAGATCGTCAGCGCCAGCGGAGCGACGAATTTGCGGCTCTCGGCGTTGTGGACGATGCCCTTGGCCTGCTGGTCGACGACTTCGACCAGGATTTCGACCGCAGCCTGGAAGCGCCCCGGCACGCCCGAAGTGGCCTTGCGCGCGGCCAGCCACATGAGCCAGCAGCCCAGCACGCCGAGCGCGATCGAGAAGAACAGCGAATCGAAATTGAATACGGAGAGGTCGGCGACGCCTCCGGGCTTCGAGCTTTGAAGATGCGTCAAATGGTGAACGATGTATTCACCAGCGGTCATACCGTGTTCCGCAGCGTTTTCAGCAGCCATCCGTTACTCGTCTCAAAGTTTCAGGCGCCTGGGGGCCAGCATCACCGCCACCCAAGCCGCCTTCATTGTCACCACCAAGCCCACCAGCATTGCCGGCCAGCTCAGCGCCACTACCAGCCTTGGCGCGGCGATCAGCATCGCCACCGTCAAGGCCATCTTGACCATTTCCCACAAGAAGAACCCAAACACCGCAGTGCCTGGATTCAGGGAAGAAAACCGTCCGGTCAGCCCCCGTGCGAACACCGCAGAGGGAATGACCACTGCCAGCGCGCCGTATCCGGCGGACCATCCCAGATTTTGCCTCCCTGTCAGACCCCAGGCGGCCAATGCCACCAGCAGTCCCGCTACAACCTGAATCGCGATCACGCGCCACGGCGAGATCGACGGTTTCCTGTCGCGCAGCCGTTGGGCCTCCTCGGCGGTCAACGGCTTGAAATCCTCGTCCAGGTCGGAACTGTCCTCATGGACGTCCTTCGAGGCATCGCGGGCGATTGTTTTCATTGGAATGAAGCCCGGATGACGACCCAGAATTTCTACAAAGCCATTGATTATAAGTAAAAAGCCACGACCTTCCGCCGCTTCGCGGGGTCGATCGAGGAAATGATCCTTGCGGCCCGCTGCGGAATCGCCTCCGGGTTGGAAAGTACCAGGGCGCCCCCACCATAATTCCTCATGCACCCGATCACAGATGCCCTCCCCGACTCCCTCTGCTACCTCGACGGAAGCTACGCCCCGTTACGGGATGCGAAGGTCAGCGTGCTCGATCGCGGCTTCATTTTCGGCGATGGCGTCTATGAGGTCGTGCCTGTCTACGGCGGCAGCCTGTTCTGCTTCGACGAGCACATGGGGCGGCTCGACCGTTCGCTCGCCGAACTGCAGATCAAGAACCCGCTGTCCCATGCGGCGTGGCGCGCCGTCGCCATGCGCCTGATCGATGCAGCGCCGTCCGATGTGCGTGCGGGCATGCAGGGCGTCTATATACAGGTGACGCGTGGCGTGGCGCCTCGCGACCACGCGATGCCGAAGGGCCTCACGCCGACGGTGTTCGTCATGGTCAATCCGATGAAGCCGGTGCCTGAGGCGGTGCGCGCCAAGGGCGTCACCTGCGTCAGCGCGCAGGACTTCCGCTGGCAGAAGGCGCACATCAAGAGCACCAGCCTGCTGGGCGCGGTGTTGGCGCGCCAGATCAGCATCGAGGCCGGAGCGGCCGAAACCATCATGTTCCGTGGCGACTGGCTCAGCGAGGCTTCGTCCAGCAATGTGTGGGTGGCGAAGGACGGTGCCGTATTCGGCCCTCCCAGGGACGAGCTGGTGCTGGCCGGCATTCGCTACGGGCTGATCGAACGGATCTGCGCCGACGTGGGCATCCCCTTCACGCTTCGCCGCATCGCGCGCAACGAAGTGTTCGCCGCCGACGAGCTCCTGCTGTCGTCCGCCAGCAAGGAAGTGCTGCCGGTCGTGACGCTCGACGGACAGACGATCGGCACCGGCCGCCCCGGCCCCATCTACCAGGCGCTGCATGCCGGCTATGAGCAGGCGAAGGCGCGCAGCACGCAAGACAACGGAGTCACAGCATGAGCACCCCCACCCCGCCGGATGCACCTCTCGACGCACGCAAGGATTCGCTGATCGAGTACCCCTCGAAATTCCCGATCAAGGTCATGGGCGCCAAGGTCGACGGCTTCGTGCACGCGGTGACGCTGGTCGCCGAGCAGTTCGACCCGACCTTCGACGCGACGACCATCGAGCTGCGCCCCAGCAAGGCCGGCAACTACCTGGGCGTGACGATCACCGTCACGGCCACCAGCCGCGAACAGCTCGACGACATCTACCGCGCGCTGTCGAGCCATCCGATGGTGAAGGTGGTGCTCTGACCGCTACTTGGGCGCCTGAAATCGCGCTGCTCGGCCGCGTCGACTATGCCGAGGCCTACGCGGCCATGCGGCAGTGGACGCAGGAACGCGAAGCGGACACGGCCGACGCGCTCTGGATCTGCGAGCACGGACCGGTCTACACGCAGGGCCTCGCGGGCAAGGCCGACCATGTGTTGAACCCGGGCGATATTCCGGTCGTACAGACCGACCGCGGCGGCCAGGTGACCTATCACGGCCCCGGCCAGGTGGTCGCCTACCCGCTGATCGACCTGCGGCGCGCCGGCTACTACGTGAAGGAATACGTCTACCGCATCGAGGAATCGGTGATCCGCACGCTGGCCCATTTCGGCGTCACCGGCCACCGCGTGGGCGGTGCGCCCGGCATCTACGTGCGGCTCGACGACCCCTTTTCGCACGCCTCGCTCACCGGCCCCGTGCATCCCGACGACCCGTTTCGCGGCCTCGGCAAGATCGCCGCGCTGGGCATCAAGGTCAGCCGCCATTGCACTTACCACGGCGTCGCGCTCAACGTGGCGATGGACCTGGAACCCTTCACGCGCATCAACCCTTGCGGCTACGCGGCGCTGAAAACCGTCGATCTTTCTACAATCGGCGTTCAAACAACCTGGGACGAAGCCGCGCGGGTGTTGGGCAACAAGCTCAGCGCCTACCTCGCACCTTGAGCCCCGCCAAAGAGAAGCCATGAGCACACTCCAAGTTGTCCGCGACGCCCAGAGCCCCGAGGACTACAACCCCCTCGCCAAGCAGAAGGCCGCGGCCAAGCTCTCGCGCATCCCCGTCAAGGTGGTGCAGGGCGAAGTCCTCAAGAAGCCGGAATGGATCCGCGTCAAGGCCGGTTCGCCCACGACCCGCTTCTACGAGATCAAGCAGATCCTGCGCGAAAGCAACCTGCACACCGTCTGCGAGGAAGCCTCGTGCCCGAACATCGGCGAGTGCTTCGGGAACGGCACTGCCACTTTCATGATCATGGGTGACAAGTGCACGCGGCGCTGTCCGTTCTGCGACGTCGGCCACGGACGTCCCGACCCGCTCGACAAGGACGAGCCGCTCAACCTCGCGAAGACCATCGCCAAGCTGCGCCTGAAGTACGTGGTGATCACCAGCGTGGACCGCGACGATCTGCGCGATGGCGGCAGCCAGCACTTCGTGGACTGCATCCGCAACATCCGCGAGCTCTCGCCGCTGACGCAGATCGAGATCCTGGTGCCCGACTTCCGCGGCCGCGACGACCGCGCGCTCGAGATCCTCAAGGCCGCACCGCCGGACGTGATGAACCACAACCTCGAGACCGCGCCGCGCCTCTACAAGGAAGCGCGCCCGGGCAGCGACTACCAGTTCAGCCTCAACCTTCTGAAGAAGTTCAAGGCGCTGCACCCCGGCGTGCCGACCAAGAGCGGCATCATGGTCGGCCTCGGCGAGACCGACGAAGAAATCCTGCAGGTCATGCGCGACATGCGCGCGCACGACATCGAGATGCTGACCATCGGCCAGTACCTCTCGCCCAGCAACAGCCACCTGCCGGTGCGCCGCTACGTGCATCCCGACACCTTCAGGATGTTCGAGGAAGAGGCCTACAAGATGGGGTTCAGCCACGCGGCCGTGGGCGCAATGGTGCGCAGCAGCTACCACGCGGACCAGCAGGCGCATGCGGCCGCTTCGCACGCGGCCGAGACCGGCGCCTGATCGCGTTGTTCCTGAAACGCAAAAGCCCGGGGCCGCCAAGGCGACCCCGGGCTTTTTTCTCGATGCGCGGGTCAGGCCCTTACTTGGCGCCTCGCGCGATCACCTCGACGCGACGGTTCGGCGCGTTGCAGGCCACGCGCGCGTCCTTGGGGCCGGTGGCCTTGCAGGAAACGACCGGCTCGGCGCTGCCGACACCCTCGATGGTGATGCGGTTCGCCGGAATGCCTTGCTCCGCCAGGATGCGGCTGACGGTGCGCGCACGTTGCTCGGAGAGCCTGAGATTGCTGGCAGCGGAGCCGATGGGATCGGCATGGCCGCGCACTTGCACGGCGACGGCATCCAGCGAACCCGACTTGATCTCCGATGCAACCCGGGCCAGCTCGGCGTGCCCCTCGGGCTTCAGCGCCGCGTAGTCGGACTTGCCGAATGCGAACAGCGCGTCCGAGCTCAGCGTGAAGGTCTTCGGCTCGACGGGAGCCGGTGCCACCGGGGCGGGAGGTCCTTCCTCGCAGCGCTCCGTGCCGCGGTAGTAGCGGCTGTCGATCGAGTAGGCGAGAGCCATGCTGGTCGCATTGCACGATGCGGACCTCCAGGTCGTCGATGCAGCCGCTCAGCTCGCCGTGGCGCGCCGTCGTGGTGAAAAGCAGTTGCGCCGTGCAGTCAGCCAGGATGTGGCGCAACTGATGCTGCTTGAGCTTGGGATTCAGTGGCACGGCGATGCCGCCTGCAAGCATCGCCGCCAGGACGACCGCACAGGCGTCGATGGACTTGTCCATGAAGACCGCCACGCGGCCCTTGTCACGCAAACCGAGCGCGATCATCGCCTGAGCGAAGGACTCGACCCGCTGCGCCAGCGCGGCGTAACTCAGCTCGCCGCGCTCGTCGACCAGGGCAATCTTTTCGGGGCTGCGCGCAGTGGAGGCGAACAACAAGTCCGCAATGAATTCGCTCATGACTACAGAAAGTGGGTGAAGCTGAGAAGCAAGGCCCGGCGAACGGGGTCGCTGCCATACAGGCTGTCCGCGCTACCGCCGGTGGCGAGGAACATGGCGCGCAACCGGCTGGCCGGGCTCAGCCTGTATTCGAGGGCTGTCTGGAATAGCCAGGACTGATCGTCGAGGCTCCGGTTCAGGAAGGCGCTGAAGTAGAGATCGCGGAACCCGAGTGGGTCCCACTGCGCGCGCAGGAAGACGCTGCGCTGCGACAAGGGCTCCTGCATGGCATTCGCATGGTTCCTCACGTACCACGCGATGCTGGCACCCTCGGGGCCGGACGAGCCCATGGCCAGCCACCTTCGCCACTCGGCCGAGTCGAACCCGGCCTGGTGATAGTTGAGCTGGGCGCTGAGACTCAGTTGCGAGCTGCCGGTCCACGTGACGCCGATTGCGGCATCGTTCTGCCACGACTCGCCGGGCCGCGCCTGACCCATGGCCAGGGCGCGGGACGGCAGGTCGCCGAGCGCGACGCCGCTGCGCAGCGCCTGCTGCATCAGCGAAGGGCTGCGCCCGCCGGAATATTCGAAGAAGAGCGTGGTCTGCGCGCCGATGACCTGCGTGAGGTTGGTGCCGAAGCGCCAGCCCTGCGAGTCCTTGAACGCCAACAGCTCGGGACTCCACAGCGAAGGCGCGTCGAAGGCGGCCTTGAGCAGCAGGCGATCCTCGCCATTGGTGTCCGCCAGCCGCAGCCGCTCGGAAGGCTGCTCCTCGGCGAGCCCCTTGGGGCTGGTCAGCTTCGGCGCCACTGCGAGCATTACCGCGCGCTGCGCGTCGATGCGCTGGGCGGCCAGCAAGACGGTGCCCAGGCGGTTGTTGCGTTGCACCTCGGGGTCGCGGGTGCTGTAGTCGACCGCCGAGCGCGACCTGAAATAGTCGGTCGGGTTGTAGCCGAGCGCGGCGCCATTGCGTACGTTGATGCGACCCGCCTCGATCACGTCGCGGTCGCTGGCCCGCCATTGCACGGCGGCTTCGCGCAGGTCGAACTGCTCGTCGCTCGAGGTGCCGCCGTCGCGCGTGCGCGAGATGCCGGCGCGGGCGCTCAACCGTGCGCTGAGCTCAGGGTGAAGCGGCCATTCCGCCCGGGCGTCCACGATGCCGCGCGCGATCTGGCGGCTCCGCGCCGTCGAAGCGATCGGCACCGCAGGCTGCCGCCGGTCGGCCGATTCGACGTTCAATTCGACGTAGACCGGGCCGATGCGCCGGGGCTTCAGCAAGGGTTCCTCGCCGTCCTGCAACACGGACGACGGAATGCGGTCGGCATCGTCCGCAAGCTGCCTCGCCTCAGCACCGACGTGGATTCCAAGCACGCATGCGCAGGTACTCGCCGTCAACCACTTCACGTCCGCACGGCCCCGCCGCCGTCGCGCAGCCTGGGCAGGTATTCGCGGTTGAACCAGTTGTCGGGAATCTCCTGCGCCGCGTAGCCGGTGAGCACGAGCTTGGTGGCCACGCTCTTGTCCACCTCGTCCAGGATGACGACCTCGCCGGGACGCATCTCGCCGAGTTGACGACTGAACTTCCGATAGAAGGCCACCTTGAGAGCGCGGCCACTGTCCACGAAGAAGCGTGCCTTCACCGGTCGGCAGGTATCGCGCTCGATCCAGTACTCGATGCGCAGGTAGACCGCCGACGACGATGACGCCGTCAGCTCCACTCGCCAGGTCTTGCGTTCGGCGTTGTCGGCGTCCCGGATGGACTCTTCGCCCATCATGCGCGGCGCGTAGTCGCGCCCGAAGTTCACGCTCATCACGTCGCCGTTGGCCGCTTGCCCCACGAGGCGCTGCTGGGGCGAGATCCGGATGCTGGCGGACGACGCCGGGTCATAGAACCAGAAGGCCTGGTCATCCATCAGGATGGCCTTGCCGAAATCCGCGGCGGGCTCGACATAGCGCGCCAGGTTGCGGAATCGTCCCGTGCCGGCCTCAGGCTTGGAATGCAGCACCAGGGTGGCGGCGGCCCGCGCCTGTCCGTTGCGGAATTCGGTCAGCCGCATCTGGGCGCGGAAGGATTGCTGAGGATTGCGGATCTGGTCGGCGCGCACCACCGCGCGCCGTGCGAGGTCGGCGTCCTGCGCGAGCGCGCCCGGCGGCGCGACCACGATCGGCGATGCACAAAGAGACTTCAGGAAGAGGCGGCGGCTAAACATGGCGGAGTGCATCGACGATGGGCATGCGGGATGCGCGGCGGGCGGGAAGCCACGCGGCGACGGCCGAGACGAAGATCAGCAGCAGCCAGGTGCCGCCGATCAGGACCGGGCTGCCGAACAGGTACAACTTGAAGGGCAGCACGCCCGCGGAGGTCGGCGGGCTCCAGACGAGGCCGCTGCGATTGACCACGTACACGATCAGCATCGCCAGCACCACGCCGACCGTGACGCCGAGAAGCCCCTGCAGCGCGCCTTCGAGGATGAAGAGCCCCCGCACGCTGCTGCGTTGCACGCCCAGCGCGCGCGCAGTGCCGATCTCGCTGAAGCGCTCCATCACGCTCATGCTCATCGTGTTCATGATGGTGAAGAGCACGATCGCGCCGATGACCAGCGCGACGAAGCCGAACAGGAAAGTGAAGAAGGCCTGCGTCTGCGCGTAGAGGGCATTGAGTTCGACGAAGTCGCGGACTTCGAGGTCGAGCCCGCGTTCCTTGAAGAGCCGCGTCAGCCCGGCGCGCGCGGCGGGCACGTCCTCGGTGCGCTGAAGCTGGATGTTGATTGCGGTCGCACGCGGCTCGCCCCGGCCGTACACCAGCCGCTGGGCGGTGGCGAGTTGCATGACGATCAGGTTGTCATTGAGCTCCCTGGCGCCATGGACGTCGATCCGCTCCACCGCAGCCGACATGACGTTGGGCGCCCCGCCCGCCGTCGCGGCCAGGAGTTCGATGCGCGGCGCATCCCCCGCCTGGGCGTCGTCGATGACGGCGTGCTCCCGACGGCTCAGCGCGACGAGCTCCTCGTCCTGCGGGCTCAAGACAGCGGGCTGCGTCCGGGCCGTGGGATGGCGAGGGCAGCCATCGGGGCTCGCGCCGTCGCACAGGTGCAGGATGCGGGCCATGCCCGAGCCCATGGCCACGCCGTCGTCACGCGTCAACGGCGAACTCCTCGCCTCGATGCCTTCGAGCCGATGTTGGTTCCAGGTCAGCATGCTGAGCCGGTCCGTCGGCACCACGCCCTGCCCGAAGAAAGTCTTGGAGGCACCGGCCTGGTAGTTCCCGGCCACGCCGGCAATCATCTGGACCGGCGTCGCCACTCGCAGCAGCGGCTGCATGGCGGGGTCGCTGCGGATGTCACCCATCAGCGCGTCGTAGTCCTTGATGCCGTAGGCCGCGGGGTTGCCCGCGCCATACAGGAAGTAGCCGCCCTGGAACACCGCGACGTGGCCGCTGCGCCGCACCGTCGAGGTCTGGAACTCCAGCACGACGTAGTTCATGAGCGCGCCGAGCAACAGCAACGCGGCGGCGCCCAGTGCGATGGTCATCGACGTGATGCCGGTGCGGCGTCGGTTGCGGCGCACGTTGCGCCAGGCGAGGGAGAGGTTCATCAGCATGCGGCGGGCTCCATCGGCGTCGTCGCGGGCGCTTCGCACGTCACCCGGCCGTCACTGGCATGGAGCACCTGGTGCGCGTGTCCCAGCAGCATCGGGTCGTGGGTGGAGAAGACGAAGCTGGTGCTGAAGTGCTGCTGCATGTCGCGCATCAGCGCGACGATGGCACGGCCGTTCGACGAATCGAGGTTCGCCGTCGGTTCGTCGGCCAGCACCAGGGCGGGACGCTTGACCAGCGCACGCGCGATGGCCACGCGCTGGCGCTGGCCCCCGCTGAGCTGGTTCGGACGGTGCGCTCGATGCGCGCCCAGTCCTACGGCCTCGATGAGTTCGTCGGTGCGCGCGCGCCGCTGCGCCTTGGGCATGCCGGTCTGCAGCAGCGCGTACTCGACGTTCTCGTAGGCGGTCAGTACCGGCATCAGGTTGAAGGACTGGAAGATGAATCCGATCCGCTCGGCGCGGAATCGCGTGAGTTCGCGGTCCGGCAGGAGGTTGATGTCCTGTCCCTCGATGACGACCCGGCCCCGCGTGGGCCGGTCGAGCGCGCCGATCAGGTTCAGCAAGGTGGACTTGCCGCTGCCCGATGGGCCGACGATCATGCAGAAGCTCGACGCATCCAGGCTCAGGTTCACGTCGTGCAGTGCATGGACTTCAATGTCCCCTTCCCGATACGTCTTGCAGACGCCATCCAACTCCAGCATTTGCGAACCGATCAGACGGCTGCCGCCGAAGCGACCGCCAGGACGGCGTTGTGCCCGCCAAAGGCGAAGGAGTTGCTGAGCGCGCAGAGCCCCCTGCCCAGCGCCTGCGCCTGGTTGGGCACGCAGTTCAGGTCGCACTCCGGATCGGGTTCGACGAAGTTCAAGGTCGGCGGCGCAAAGCGTTCCTGCAACCCCACCAGCGTGGCCAGCAACTCGATGACGCCGGCGGCGCCCAGCGTGTGGCCATGCATGGACTTGGTCGACGACACCTGCAGCCGCTCCACCGTCTTGCCCAGTGCCATTTGCAGCGCGCGCGTCTCGGCGATGTCGTTGGCCGCGGTGGCAGTCCCGTGGGCGTTGATGTAGACGAGTTCCTCGGCGTTCATCTGCGCGTCGCGGAGGCAGTGACGGATGGCATCGGCCTGTCCATCGGTCGAGGGGCTGAGAACGTGATGCGCATCGGAGGTCAGCGCATAGCCGCGGATCTCGCCGAAGATGGGCGCACTGCGTTGGCGCGCATGTGCCAGCGATTCGAGGACCAGCGTTGCCGCGCCCTCGCCCAGCACCAGCCCGCGGCGACCCCTGGAGAACGGCCGGCAGGTGTCGGGCGCCAGGACGCGCAGCGAATCCCAGCCCTTGAGATTGCCGTCGACGAGGCTCGCCTCGGTGCCGCCGACGATGGCAACGTCCACGATGCCCGAGCGGATCATCTGCAAGCCCAAGCCGACGGCATAGGCAGAAGACGCGCAGGCCGTGGAGACGACGAAGGCGGGGCCGGTCACGCCGAAGGCCATGCTGATGTGGCTGGCCGGCGAATTGGCCATGATCTTCGGGACCGTGAACGGCGGCAGCCGCCGGCGCCCGTCCACCAGGTTGGACCGGTAGGACTCCTCGAGGCTGCAGATGTTGCCCGAGGCCACCCCCACGATCACTGCAGTGCGCGGCCCCAGGCCCGGGGAGATGGCCAGGCCGCTTTCCGCCACGGCCTCCCGCGCGCTCAGCAGCGCGAACTGCACCGAGCGGTCGAGGAAGGCCAGTTCGCCCGCGCTGAATTCCGCCGACGAATCAAAGCCGGTCACCGGGGCCGCGACCTTGATCGGCAGGCCCTCGATCGGAACGATGCCCTGGATGCCCGCGCGCAGCGCCTCCGAAAAGGCAGGCACGCCGCGGCCGATGGCCGACAGCACGCCGCGGCCGGTCACGACGACGCGATTCATGCGGCGACGGCCGAATCGGAATGCTTGGATTGGACGAGGCTGACCACCTGCTCCAGCAATTGCCCCACCGACGCGAAAGCGGCATCGGGACGGCCCTGCTCGTTCGCATTGAATGGAATGGAAATGTCATACTCGTCCTCGATTGCGAAGATGAGCTCAACCAATCCGAGCGAATCTATGCCCGTGTCGGCCAGCAGCAATTCCGACCGGAATTGCGCCACATCGAGCCTGGTCGTTTCGCCGAATAGCTCGACGACCCGTTGCTCGATGGATTCACGACTTGTATTTGTCATGTTATTGATCCCTGCAATGTCACTCGCATCACCCGCCCGCAGGCAGATGCTCCCCCTCCAATAAAGCGCTCAACATCCAATGAGGCGCGAAATTCCAATTCATGACGCTCATCGAACATGAAAGAAATGCCCGAAGAGCGCGAATTCCGTCTGGCTTTGTCAGGAGGAAGGGCATTGAACCATAGTTCATCGCGATTCAGACGCAATTGAACTGCCAATGAGAACAGTCTTGGATGCAACAAGAAATATTCCCAGAAGCGCAGTAAATATCTCGTTCGCCCGATCAAATCAGACAATTCCCATGGATTTTTTTCGAAAGCGCACGGCGTGGCAGGCAACGTGGCGACATCCAATCGTTCTCGCATCGGCTAACCTAGCGCCGCCACATTGCCCATCCCCGACGCTTCATCCTTTTCCGAGCCTTCAGCCATGACTTCCTTCGAGGCGGCCATCGACCGCGACTTCGGCGTGATTGCCGACCTGATCCGCATCCATGCACAGCAGCGCCCGGCGAAGCCTGCGCTGGCCGATGCCTCGCACGCACTGAGCTACGGGGAACTGGACGCGCTCATGGACCGCGTCGCCGCCAGCCTGCAACGCGACGGCCTCGCACCGGGTGACGCGATTGCGATCTGCGCCGCATCGAGCGTGCATTACGCGGCGGTCTTCCTCGGCGCGCTGCGCGCGGGCATCGCGGTCGCGCCGCTGGCGCCGGGCTCCACGCCGGCCAGCCTCGCGCGGATGATCGAGGACGCCGGGGCGCGCGTGCTCTTCGTCGATGCCGCGGCGGCCGAAGTCATTGGTCCGGCGGCGGAAGGCGCCATCCCGCGCGTCGCCCTCGACGGTTCAGCGGCTGGACGCGATGTCGAAGCCTGGCTCGCACCGGCGGGCGCCCGCCCTGCCTCGGTCGATCCGCAACCCGCCTGGCCCTTCAACATCATCTATTCGTCCGGTACCACGGGCGAGCCCAAGGGCATCGTGCAGGGCCACGGCATGCGTTGGGCACACGTGAAGCGCGGCGCCAGCTACGAGTACGGTCCCGAGACGGTCACATTGCTGTCGACGCCGCTCTACTCCAACACCACCCTGGTCGTGTTCTTCCCGACCATCGCCTTCGGCGGCTGCGTCGTGCTGATGCCCAAGTTCGACGCGGGCGGCTACCTGAAGCTGGCGCAGCGCCATCGCGTGACCCACACGATGCTGGTACCGGTGCAATACCAGCGGCTGATGGCGCATGCGGATTTCGGCGCTCACGATCTGTCCAGCTTCCGGTTCAAGTTCAGCACCAGCGCTCCGTTCAACGCGGCCCTGAAGGCCGACGTGCTCGCGCGCTGGCCCGGCGGCCTGATCGAGTTCTACGGCATGACCGAAGGCGGCGGCACCTGCATCCTCGAAGCCCACCTGCATCCGGACAAGCTGCACACCGTCGGCCGCCCGGCCGAAGGCAGCGACATCCGGCTGATCGACGAGGCCGGCAAGGAAGTCGCGCGCGGCGAGGCCGGCGAAGTCGTGGGCCACTCGGCCGGCATGATGGTCGGCTACCACGGACAGCCGGGCAAGACGCGCGAAGCCGAATGGTTCGACCCCGCCGGCAAGCGCTTCATCCGTACCGGCGACGTCGGCCGTTTCGACGACGATGGCTTTCTCACGCTGTTCGATCGCAAGAAGGACATGATCATCAGCGGCGGATTCAATATCTACCCGAGCGACCTCGAGGCGGTGCTGCGCGGCCATGGATCGGTCGCGGACGCCGCGGTGATCGGCGTGCCGTCGGAGCAATGGGGCGAAACGCCGGTGGCCTTCGTGGTGCGGCGAGCCGGCGATGACACGACGGCCGAGGCGATCCTGCAATGGGCCAACGCCCAGTTGGGCAAGACGCAGAGGCTCGCGCGCCTGCAGTTCATCGACGAACTGCCGCGCAGTGCGATCGGCAAGGTGCTCAAGCGCGAGCTGCGTGAACTCGACGCCCGCTGACGCGGCCCCGGCCGAAGCCGAACACGGCGGCGGCAACGGCCTGCTGTGGGTGCTGCTGGCGGCGGCCGTCGTCTTCGCGGTGGTGCGGCCGCGCGCACCGATGGACTACCTCCGGCTGGTGGACTGGCAGACCGTCGGCGCACTGGCAGGCCTGCTGGCGATCACGCAGGGCGTGGAGCGCAGCGGCATGCTGCAGGCCGCCGCGGCGAGGCTGCTGTCGCGCACGACCGAGCTGCGCAACCTGGTCTTTCTTCTGGCGGCGAGTGCGGCCGTGTTGTCGGCGCTGGTGACCAACGACGTCAGCCTGTTCCTGCTGGTGCCGCTGACGCGCGTGCTGGCGACGCAGGCGCATCTGCCGCTGGCGCGGCTGGTGGTCATCGAGGCCCTGGCTGTCAACGCGGGCTCGGCACTGACGCCGATCGGCAATCCGCAGAACCTCTTCCTCTGGCACCGTTCTGGCGAGAGCTTCTTCGGCTTCATGGCCATGATGGCGCCGACCGTGGCGGTGATGCTGTTCTGGCTCTTCGCGGCCATCCGCTTCCTGGTGCCGCGCGCGCCGATCACGCTGAAGCCGTCGAGCGAAGCCGCCCCGCAGGAGCCTCGCCTGCTGGCCCTGTCGGGTGTGCTTTTCGTCGGCTTCGTCATTGCGCTCGACCAGCGCTGGATGCTCGCCGGACTGGCGGCCGTGTTCGGCGCCTTCCTGCTGCTGCGTCCGCGCGTGCTGCTCGGCGTGGACTGGGCCCTGCTCGCGATCATTGCGCTGATGTTCGTGGACCTGCGGCAACTGGCCGAGCTCCCGGCCATCGCCACGCTGCTCGGCCAATTGCCGATCGGCGAAGGCTGGCGCGCATACCTGGCGGCCATCGTCACCTCGCAATTCATCAGCAACGTGCCGGCCACCATCCTGCTCGACGGCTTCGTGCATGACCTGCCCGCCCTGGCGGCGGGTGTGAGCGTGGGCGGCTTCGGCTGCGTGCTGGGCTCGCTCGCCAACCTGATCGCACTGCGCCTCGCGAAACTGCCGAATGGGCTGCGCGAGTTTCACCGCATCAGCATTCCGTTCCTGCTGGTGTGCGGCGTGTCGGCGCTGCTCTTGCGCCTGGGGTGACAGACGCTGGCGAGGCGAGGAAAATCGCCGGCTCGCCATGCAGCCTCACGACCCTTCATCTCTTTCGCCCGGCCTCTCGCTGCGCCGCTACGGTGGCTCGCGCGGGAGCCATGCGCACGATCACTTCCAGGTGCTGGTGGGCCTCGACGGCGTGCTGGAGCTGGAGGTCGAAGGCCGTGGTCGCCGCATCGGCGCCGGTGATGGCTGGGTCGTGAAGCCTGGCGACAGTCACGATTTCGAGTCGAAGAACGGCAGCCGTTGCCTCGTGCTCGACACCTCCCAGGCGCTGTGGGCGCGGTGCGCCGAGCGCTCGCCGGTGGCCCCGCAGGTGCTGTCGCTGGCTCGCTACCTGGCGGATTGCCTCGCGCAGCCTTCGCCACCCGCCATGGCGCTTCATCACGCGCAGGGCCTGTTGCTGGAGGCCTGGGGCCCGTACGTGCCGAATGCACGCGGACGCACCATCGATTGGCGAGCACTGTCCACTTGGGCGCAAGCGCGCTGGCATCGGCCGCTCGGCGTGGCGGACCTCGCCGCGGTCGCCTGCCTCAGCCCCAGTCAGTTCGCGCAGCGCTGCCGCGACGAGTTGGGCGTGAGTGCCATGCACTGGCTGCGCACGCAGCGGCTGGCGCATGCGAGGCAGTTACGCGCCAGCGGAATGGCCGTGGCCGAAACGGCGCGCCGCACGGGCTATCGCTCGCCTTCGGCATTGACCGCCGCGTTGCGCAGAGCCGCCAGCCGCCACGGCTGACCCGGCCGAATCGTCGCGGCGCGACGATCGACCGGCGTTGCGCGACGACCGGCCCGCTTAAGCTCGGGCGCCATGTCTTCCACGCTGAACGCCCTCGCCGCCATCGCACTCTGGGCCACGCTCGCCTCGCTGGGCACTTCGCTTTCGCACCTGCCGCCCTTCCTGCTCACCGGGCTCGCGCTGGTGATCGGCAGCGCCATGAGCTGGCCGCTGGTGCTGCGCAATCGCATCGCGTGGGCCGTGCCGGCGCGCACGCTCGCGCTGGGTGTCTACGGGCTCTTCGGCTTCCATTTCCTGCTGTTCATCGCGCTGCGAAATGCGCCGCCGGTCGAGGCCAACCTCGTCAACTATCTGTGGCCCCTTTTCATGGTGGTGCTGGCGCCGGTGCTGCTGCCGGGCGTGTCGCTGCGCCCGCTGCACGTGGTGGCTGCGCTGCTGGGCTTTGCGGGCGCGGCCATTGCGATCCTCGGCGCGCGCAGCGGTGCATCCACAAGCGCCGATGGCAACTACTGGGGATTCGTGCCCGCGCTGGGTTCGGCCTTCATCTGGGCCAGCTACTCGCTGTGGACGCAGCGCGTACCGGCCTTTCCGACCACGGCGATCGGGCTGTTCGGGCTGGTCTCGGGCGCGCTTTCGCTGCTGTGCCATGCACTGCTGGAGCCTTCGGCCGCGCTCTCGTCGCGCGACTGGCTGCTCGTCACGCTGTGCGGCCTCGGCCCGCTCGGCGCGGCCTTCTTCTTCTGGGACATGGCGCTCAAGCGCGGCGACGCGCGGCAGATCGGCATCCTGAGCTACATCACGCCGCTGGCATCGACGGCGCTGCTGCTGATCGTGACGCAACGGCCGTTGAGCTGGACCATCGCGCTCGCCGCCGTCCTCATCATCTCGGCCGCGGTGATGGGCACCCGGGCCAAGGCCTAGCCGGCCTGGAGGGCAACCCTCAGTCCGCGACTTTGAGCACCAGCTTGCCGAAGTTCTCGCCCGTGAAAAGCTTCGTCAGGGCCTCGGGGAAGGTGTCGATGCCTTCGACCACATCCTCACGGCTCTTCATGCAGCCATCCTTGAGATAGCCCGACATCTCGGCCACCGCCAGGTGGTAGCGATCGGCGTAGTCGAACACCACCATGCCCTGCATGCGTGCCCGGTTCACCAGCAGGCTCAGGTAGTTCTTCGGACCCTGCACCGGCGTGGTGTTGTTGTACTGGCTGATCGCACCGCAGATGATGATGCGGGCACCGCGCGCGAGCTTGGCGAGCGCTGCGTCGAGGATCTCGCCGCCCACGTTGTCGAAGTAGATGTCCACGCCCTTCGGGCAATGCGTCTTCAGGCCTTCGCGCACGGCGGCGGGCCCGGCCTTGTAGTCGATGCAGGCGTCGAAGCCCAGCTCCTTCACCACCCACTCGCACTTGGCCTGGCCGCCGGCGATGCCGACCGCGCGGCAGCCCTTGATCTTCGCGAGCTGGCCGACCGTCTGGCCCACCGCGCCGGCAGCACCAGAGACCAGCACCGTCTCGCCGGGCTGCGGCTGGCCGATGTCCATCAGGCCGAAGTAGCCGGTCATGCCCGGCATGCCCAACACATTGAGCCATTGCGTGATCGACCCGGCATTCAGGTCGATCTTCGACAGGCCGCTGCGCTTGATTTCTTCTTGCGGGATCAAGGCGTACTCCTGCACGCCGAGCGTGCCGTACACGATGTCGCCGACCGCGAATGCCGGGTTGCGCGAGGCGGCGACGCGTCCCACGCCACCGGCGCGCATGACGGCGCCGATCTCGACCGGCGGGATGTAGCTCTTGCCCTCGTTCATCCAGCCGCGCATGGCGGGGTCGAGCGAGAGCGACAGCGTCTTGACGAGGACGCCGCCTTCGGCCGGCTCTCCCGCCGGCTCGGTGGTGAACTGCCAGTTGTCACGCGTGGCCATGCCTTCGGGGCGCTTGGCGAGGCGGACCTGGTGATTGGTGAGGGTGCTGCTGCTCATGCTCGTGTCTCCTGGAAGGGCTGTCTGGGGCAGCCGCATCGTAGCCCCGGCCTCTGCGCGCGCCGGTAGCGAAGGCGACAAGCAGCAGGCCGTCAGAAGGGGTAATGCCGCGGCGTGGTCTGCACCGTGATCCAGCGCAGCTCGGTAAAGGCTTCCACGCCCGCCTTGCCGCCGAAGCGGCCGTAGCCCGACGCCTTGACGCCGCCGAACGGCATCTGCGCCTCGTCGTGCACCGTGGGTCCATTGACGTGACAGATGCCAGCCTCGATGCGGCGCGCGACATTCCAGGCGCGCGCAACGTCGCGGCCGAACACAGCGGAAGAAAGGCCGAACTCGTTGTCGTTGGCTGTCGCGATGGCCTGCTCCACACCGTCGACACGCACCACCGCCTTCACCGGCCCGAAGGATTCCTCGCGGTAGATCAGCATGTCGGACGTGACATGGTCGAGCACGGTGGCCGGCATCAGCGTGCTTTCGGCGCGGCCGCCGCACACCAGCCTGGCGCCCTTGGCGAGCGCGTCGTCGATGAGCGCGTTGCAGCGCGTCACCGTGCTCGCGTCGACGACCGAGCCGAGTACGACAGGGCCTTCGCGCGGGTCGCCGACCGGCAGGCTCTTGGCCTTGGCCGCGAACTTGGCGACGAACTCGTCGGCGATGGCCGCGTCCACCACGATGCGTTCGGTCGACATGCAGATCTGTCCCGAGTTGGCGAAAGCGCCGAAGGCAGCCGCGTTCACCGCGGCATCGACGTCTGCATCGTCCAGCACGACCAGCGGCGCCTTGCCGCCGAGTTCAAGCACCACGGGCTTGAGGTACTTGGCGCAGGTTTGCGCGATGATCCGGCCCACCCGCGTGGAGCCCGTGAAGTTGACGCGGCGTACCGCCGGATGCGCGACCATGGCCTCGACCACGGCGCCCGCATCGGTCGGCGCGTTGGTCACGAAGTTCACCACGCCGGGCGGCAGCCCGGCCTCGTTCAGGGCGTCGATGATGAGCGCGTGCGTCTCGGGGCAGAGTTCCGACCCCTTGAGCACCACCGTATTGCCGCAGGCCAGCGGCGTCGCGATGGCGCGAGTGGCGAGGATCACCGGCGCGTTCCAGGGTGCGATGCCGAGCACCACGCCGGCCGCCTGCCGCACACCCATCGCGAGGCTGCCGGGCACGTCGGATGGAATGACCTCGCCACTGATCTGCGTCGTCAACGCGGCGGCTTCGGTAAGGATGCCGGCGGCCAGGTGGACGTTGAAGCCGGCCCACATCGCCGAGGCGCCGGTCTCACGGGCCATGGCTTGCACGAAGGCATCGGTGCGGGCTTCGAGTGCATGCGCCGCCTTCAGCAGCAGCGCGCGGCGCTCGCCGGGGCCGGTCTGCGACCATGCAGCGAAAGCGGCGTGCGCGGCTTCGACCGCCGCGATGGCATCGGCGGGTGACGCCGCAGGTGCGCGCGTGGCAACTTCGCCGTCGAGCGGATTGCGCCGCTCGAAGCTGGCGCCGCCTGCGGCCTGGCGCCGCTCACCGTTGATGAGCATGGAAATGGTGGTCATGCGATGGGTCCTCGAAGTAAGGGAATGGTTGTTTCAGGCGACGCCGAGATAGGCTTTCCGGATCGCGTCGGAGTCCAAGAGCGCCCGCGCCTCGCCCGAAGCAACGATCTTTCCGCGCTCCAGCACGTAGCCGCGGTCGGCCGCCTGCAGCGCCTTGCGCACGTTCTGCTCGACCATCAGCACGGTCACGCCCTGGGCCGCGATGCGGCGCACGATGGCAAGCAGTTCATCGACCATGCGGGGCGCGAGGCCGAGCGAGGGCTCGTCCAGCATCAGCAGGCGCGGCCCGCTCATCATGGCGCGGGCAACGGCCACCATCTGCTGCTCGCCGCCGCTCATCGTGCCGGCGAGCTGGCTGGCGCGCTCCTTGAGGCGCGGAAAATCCTCGAAGGCGCGGGCCAGCCGTTCGTTGCGCAGGCGCGGCGGCGAGAGCCATGCACCGAGCTCCAGGTTCTCGGTGACCGTCATCTGCGGGAAGAGCTGCCGCCCCTCCGCCACCAGTGCCAGGCCCTTGCGCACACAGGCCGTCGCCTCGCCCGAGGGCAGCGCCACGCCGTCGAGCACCGCTTCGCCTTCGCGCGGCAGGAGCCCGGCGAGCGCCTTCAGCAGCGTGGTCTTGCCGGCGCCGTTCGGCCCGAGCACGACGGTGATGCCAGGCGGCACATCGAGGTCCAGCCCTTGCAGCACTTGAAAGCCGTGATAGCCCGCGGCCAGACCGCGAACGGTGAGCTGGCTCGAACTCATGCCGCGCCCTCCATCTCATCGCCCAGATAGGCCTCGACCACCTCGGCGTTGCGCACCACTTCGGCCGGCGTGCCGTCGGCAATCTTGCGGCCCTGGTGCAGCACCAGCACGCGCTCCACGTACTTCAGCAGCGTCGTGACCGCATGCTCGATCCACACCACGGTGAGCCCGTGATCGTCGCGCAGCCGGCGGATGCGGCGCGCCATCGCGTCGACTTCCGCTTCCGTCAGGCCCGCGGCCACTTCGTCGAGCAGCAGCACGCGCGGGCGGGTGCCCAGCGCCATGCCGATCTCCAGCAGTCGCTGCTGCGATGGCGTCACGTCCGCCGCGATTCGGTCGGCCAGTGCGGAGAGGCCGAGCATGTCGAGGATGTCGCCCTCGCTGCGCAACCCGGCGATGGGTGTGCGATGGCGTCCCGCGAACTGCATGCCGAACCGCACGTTGTCGGTGAGCGTCATGTCGGCCATCACGCGCGGCGTCTGGAAGGTGCGCGCGATGCCATGCGCGGCGTAGTGATGCGGACCGCGGCCCGTGAGGTCGACCGCGCCCTGCACCAGCAGCTTGCCGGCTGTCGGCGGGATCACGCCCGAGATCGCGTTGAAGAAGGTGGTCTTGCCCGCGCCGTTCGGGCCGATGATGCCGACCAGCTCACCGGCATGAAGCCGTGCGCTGACGGCATCCACGGCCGTCAGGCCGCCGAAACGCACCGTGACTTCGCGGGCCTCGAGCAAGGGAATCGCTGCCAGCATCCGAGCTTCAGTCATGGCCGCTCCCCCGCAGCGCGGCCTTGCGCTGCCATAGCGACGCCAGCCCATTGGGCAGGTACATCACGCAGAGGATCAGCAGCAGCCCGAGCACCATCATGTACCCGTAGGGCAACTGCAGCCGCAGGGTCTCGGCGAGCAGGCTGAAGACGATCGCCGCGACGACGGGACCGCCGATGCTGGCCGCGCCGCCGATCAACGCGATCAGCACGGTCTGGAAGCCGATGAAGGGGCTGAACACCGCGGCCGGCTCGATGTAGGTCCAACGCACCGCCATCGCCGCGCCGACGGCACCGGCAAAGGCGGCCGTCAGCGCGAAGCCGGCGATCTTGTAGCGCCGCGTATCGACGCCCAGCGTCTGCGCACGCTGCTCGTCGGCGCCGATGCCCGAGAGCGCGAGGCCGAAACGGCTGCGCTTCACGACGATCGCGGTGGCGATCGCCGCGCCCGCGATGGCAAGCACCGTCAGGTAGACCGTCTCGTTCGACGGCACCACCGAGAGCACGCGCCCCACGGTGCCCGAGACCTGCTTCTCGACGAAGGTCACGGCATGCCGGATCAGCTCCGTCATGCCGAAGGTCAACACTGCGAAGTAGGTGCCGCGAAGGTGCAGCACGGCCGCGCCCATGGCCACGGCCACCACGCTCGCCACGGCAGCGCCGCTCAGGATCACGAGCGGCCAGGGCAGCACATCCAGCAAGGTCGCGCTCGAATACGCTCCGAGCCCGAAGAAGGCCGAGGTCGCGAGTGACAGGTAGCGCGTGGCGCCGCAGAACAGCGACCAGCTCGTGGCGAGCGCGATGTACATGAGGCAGCTCAAGGCCACCGAGGCCACGAAATCGGAGGCGATCCAGGGCAGCGCCGCGGCGAGTGCCAGCCCGATGCCCAGCGTCAGCCAGGGCCTGTTGGCCAGATGTGCCTTCATCGCGAGAACAATCCGTTGGGCCGCCAGATCAGGACGCCGATGAACACGGCGTACGACAGCAGCATCTTGAGCGAGGGGCTCGTGAAGTGCATGCCCAGCGCTTCGACCACGCCCAGCAACAATCCGCCGACAACACTGCCCGCGATGCTGCCAAAGCCGCCCAGCGTGATGACGATGAGCGCCGTCACTGTGTAGGGTTCACCCATCGAGGGCGAGATCTCGTAGGTCATCGACAGCAGCGCACCCGCCACGCCGGACAGGCCCAGACCGATGCCGAACATCAGCGGATGCAGCCGCCGGGTGTTGATGCCGACGAGCTGCGCACCGACGGGCGATTGCATCAGCGCCCGCACGGCCTTGCCGAGCAGCGTGAGCTTGAGCAATGCAATGAGCGCGACACTGAGCGCCAGCGCGACGCCGCACAGCACCAGCTTGTTGATGGTGAAACGCATGTCGGCCACCTGCACCGGCTCCGCCAGGTACTCGTAGCCGCGCAGGTCACCGCCCCAGATCAGGAGCGCCGTGTTCTGCACGAAGAACATCAGGCCGAAGCCGACCATGAGGCTGCGGGCCTCGAACACGTCCACGTTGGGCGCCTTCGCGGCGACTTGCCTGAAGCACAGCCAGTGCACCGCGATGCCGATGAGCATCAGCACCGCAAAGGCCACCGGCAGGAACACCAGGGGAGAGATGCCCCATGTCGTGTGCGCCCACCAGGTCAGGAAGGCGCCGAGCATCAGGAACTCGCCGTGCGAGATGTTCATGATGCGCATCAGGCCGTACTGCAGGTTCAATCCGATCGCCACGAGCGCATAGATGCCGCCCGTGATCAATCCGCCGGCCAGCAGCTCGGCCCATCCACTCAGCGACACCTTATTTCCAGGCCGGCTTCGGCTTCAGCTGCGCGGTGGCACGGTCCTTGGGCCAGACCACCTCGAACTCGCCGTTCTGCCACTGGGCCACGGTCCCGGGGATGGAGGCGTTTTCGCTGCCGTCGAAGCGGATCGGGCCCAGGATGGTCTTGAACTCGCTCTTCGCGATGTGCTCACGCAGCGCCTTGCGGTCGAGCCCCACCTTGCCCACCGACTGCTGCAGGATCTCGAGTCCGGCCCAGGCATGGCCACTCGCCCAGCGATCGGGCTCCTTGCCGAACTTCTTGCTGTGGGCTTCGAAGTAGGCCTTGGCCTCGGGGCTGGTGTTGGCGTTCCACGAGCCCATGCCGATCACGCCCTCGGCATTGCCCGCCATGACGTTCTTGTAGAGCTGGAAGGCGGTGCCGACCGAGGCGTAGAAGTACTTCGGATTGAAGCCGACTTCGCGCGACTGGCGGCTGGCGAGGATGGTGTCCGGCGGGTAGGTGATGCCGATGAAGGCGTCGGGGTTCAGGTCCTTCATCGTGCGCAGCACGGGGGCCAGGTCCTTGACGCCGAGCGGATAGCTCTTGCGATCCACCACCTGGATGCTGGTCTTCTTGAGCGCGTTGTTGAGCGCCGCGAAGTTCTCCAGGCCGAAGAGATCGTCCATGTAGACGATGGCGATGGTCTTCACGTTGTTCGCCACCATCAGGTCGACCAGCGCGCCCATCATCTTGTCGGGCTGCTGCAGCAGCGAGAAGAAGTAGGGCAGGTGCATGTCGATCAGCTTGCGCGAGAGCGCAGTGGGCGCCAGCAGCGGATAGCCGAAGCGATTGGCGAGCGGCGCCACAGCGAAGTTTGCGCCCGAGCCCCAGGGCGGCAGGATGAGATCGACCTTGTCGCTGCCCATGAGCTTCTCGTAGGTGCGCACGCAGGTTTCGGTTTCGCTGCGATCGTCGTAGCCGATCAGCTCGACAGGCCGCTTCGCGCCCTTGACCGAGAGCCCGCCCGCGGCGTTGACCTGCTCGGCCCACAGCAGGTAGTTGGGCTCCTGGCTGACTTGCGCGCCCGCGGCCCACGGGCCGGTGCGGGCGATGGCGTAGCCGATGCGCACCGGCGCCCCCTGCGCGAAAAGGCGCGGCGCAACGGCGGCGGCGCCGAGCGCGGTAGCGGTTCCCTGGATCCAGCGGCGGCGATTGGCGTGGCGAAACATACGGTCTCCTTTCCGGGCGTCGAGGTGCGTCCGGTCCTGGAATCGTAGGAAGAATGTTCCGCCGCCGCTGTGCCCGCTGCGCACAAAGCTGTTGTCGCAGCGTGCACGCCGGTAGTGGTTAACCCGCAAGCGTGGGCACGAGCCACGCACCGGAAAATAGGCGCAGCTCTTTCAACGATCCAGCCTATGACCGCGTCCCTGCTCCTGTCGACCGACGGCGTCCCTCCGCGCGAACGCGCGCCGGTCTGGCGCGAGTGGGTGTGGCGCCACTTCGGCGGGCTCGAGTCGGATCTGTACGGCGACCGCGATTTCGACGGGCATCTCGCGGCCTCCCATGCCGGCGACGTGATCCTCACGCGCCTCGAAGCCAATCGGCATCGCGTGTTGCGCACGCCGCAGATGGCTCGCAGCAGCGAAGCCGCCTATCTGAAGATCGTCGCGCCTTGGCAAGGCTCGGCGGAAGTGGCGCAGCGCGGCCGCGAAGCCGCCGTGCGTGCCGGCGGCTGGACGCTCTACGACACCACGGCCGACTACACGGTCGCGAACCCCGAGCGCAGCGACCACCTGATCGTGATGCTGCCGAAGGAGCAGGTCGCCGCGCCCGGACTTCCGCTGGGCGACCTGGTGGCGCGTCGTGTCGGCGGCGGCAGTGGCATCTCGCGCGTGGCGCTGGAAACCATGCGCAACACCTACCTGGAGTTGCCCTACATGAGCGAGGCGGCGGCGCGCGGCGCGGGCGAACTCATCATCCAGCTCGTGCGGCTCTCGCTGATGGAACTGGCCGGGCAGGACACGCCACGCACCCAGCGCGAGGCGCTCAAGGACCGCATCCGGCAGCACGTGGCGCAGCACCTGCGCGACCCCGCGCTCTCGATCGAGGGCATTGCCCAGGCGCTGCGCTGCAGCAAGCGCCATCTGCACAACGCCTTCGCGGGCGACGACGACACGCTGACCGGCTACATCCTCCACCAGCGCCTGGCTTGCAGCATCCGCGACCTGCAGGATCCGGCAAACGCCGCGCGTCCGATCACGGACATCGCCATGTCCTCCGGCTTCAGCAATCTCTCCCACTTCAGCCGCGTGTTCCGCGAGCACACGGGCGGCAGCCCGAGCGATTTCAGGCGGCAGGCAGCACGACGTTGACGGCGAGGCCCGGATTGGCGTTGCGCACGGTGAACGTGCCGGCGTGGGCCTCGGCGACCAGCCGGCAGAGGTACATGCCGAGGCCGACGCCGCCCGTGGCGCGCTGGCGGGCACTGTCGGTGCGGTAGAAGGGTTCGGTCAGCCGCTCCAGTTGCGCGGCATCCACGCCAGGGCCGAAATCGCGCACCTCCAGTTCGACGCCCTGCCCCGCCCTTCGCAGGGCGATGCGCGGCGGCTCCGCGGCCTCGGCGCCGTGCCGCAGCGCGTTGTCGAGGAGGTTGCGCACGAGGAGGCGAATGCGCGACCGGTCCAGTTGCAGCGTCGGCAGGTCTTCCGCGAAGTCCAGCGTGATGCGCTGGACTTCGGGATGCTCGTTCGCCGTCTCCCGGATGAGTGCGGCCAGATCGACGGGCTCGCGGTGCAGCGCCGCATGCGGACTGGCGAGCCGCTCGCTTTCGAGCAGGTCGGTGATCAGGTCGCGCATCTCGGCAAGGTCGCGCAGGAGCGCGGCACGTTCGGTCTCGCCGTCAGGCGTGGCGGGCAGCAACTCGGCGTTGAGCCGCGCGCGCGTGAGCGGCGAGCGCAGCTCGTGGCTCAGTGCCAGCAGCAGCGCGCGCTTGGCGTCGAGCATGCCCTGGATGTCGCGCGCCATCGTGTTGATGCGCTGCGCCAGGTCGCCCAGCTCGTCGCGGCGGCGCAGCGGAATCGGCACGTCGAAGGCCCCGCGGCCGAATCGCTCGGCACCGGCGCGGATGTCGTCGAGCGGCCTCAACAACCGGCGTACATAGGAATAGGCCAGCACGATCAGCACCAGCAGCAGGGCCAGCGTGATCCACCCGATGCCTTGCGGTTCTCGCTGCCAGGGCAAGGTGCCGACGCCGAAGCTCACGCGATGCCCGTCGGCGGTGGTGCGGCTGAGCCAGTCGCCGCGCGGACCGAAGCCGTGGGCGCGGCGGTCGGGATGCGAGTCCCAGTTGACGCTCGGGCCTTCGATGCGGATGGAGATCGGCAGCCGCGTCACCAGCGCCTGCGCTCGCGCCACATCGGGCGGCGTTCCGAGCTCGGCCACGATGCGATCCATGTAGTCGGAGACGACCGGTCGGGCCGCGTCGCGCCAGCCGGTGGAGAAGGCGCGCTGCATGCCGCCGAGGAACACCGCCGTCATGGCCAACGCAAGCAGCACGAACACGATGATCAGGCGCACGCGCAAGGAATGGCGCCAGCGGTGACGCCAGCGATGGCCTCGTTCCGCTCTCACGCCGGTCCGCCCCGGCCGACGGCCAGTGTGTAGCCGGCGTTGCGCAGTGTCTTGATGCAGTCCAGTGGCTCCAGCTTCTTGCGCAGCCGGCTCACCACGATGTCGACGGCGCGTGTGTAGAGTTCGGCCTCGTGGCCGCGAAGGCGGTTCAGGATGTCGTCGCGGCTCCACACCTTGCCGGGCTGGTCCGCGAGCAGGGCCAGCAACTCGAACTCGGTGCTTGTCAGGTCGACGCGCTCGCCCTGGCGCAGCACCTCGCGCTTGTCCAGGTCGATCGACAGGCCTTCGAACACGCGGCGTTGCACCGGCACGGCGGCGGGCACGGTGCGCTGGCGCCGCAAGATGGTCTGCACGCGCGCGACCAGCTCGCGTGGCTCGAAGGGCTTGGGAAGATAGTCGTCGGCGCCGAGTTCGAGGCCGACGACGCGATCCATCACGTCGCCGCGGGCGGTCAGCATGACGATGGGGATGTCGCTTTCCTTGCGGATCTCGCGGCACAGCGCGAAACCATCCATCTCGGGGAGCATCACGTCGAGGATGGCGGCGTCGTAGTTCGCGGCGCGGAGCTTGGCGAGGCCTTCGCTCGGGCTGGTGGCGCTGTCGAGCACGCAATCGAAGCGCGCGAAGTAGCTGGCGAGCGGCGCGCCCAAATGCTCGTCATCGTCGATCAGGAGGATTCGCATGAAACATTCTCGCTTCTCGCTCGCTCACAGGCTTGCCCGCCTCGTCGGGCCGTCACCAAGGATCGACCGGGCCGATGCGGCCTAGATGCGTGTGGGCGAATCCCGTCGCGTACTTGAGGCCGTAGCCCAGTGCGCGGTCGAAGCCGATGTGGGCGCACCAGATCAATCCGGCTGCCATCGCGACAGGCGAATCACCGAGCGAGCCGATCACCAGCATCGCGACAGGCCCGATGTACGAATGCGCCGCGTTGTACGCCGCCGCACCCACGCGAGGCCCGGCCAGGTAGCCGAGGAAGGACAGGTCGGGCAGCAGGAACAGCATGGCGAAGGCGCCCCAGCCGGCACCCAGTTGCGTGTAGGCGACGACCGCTGCGACAAGCACCACGGCACCTTCGACGCGCAGAGTCGCGCAGACGCCGCCCGAGACGGCACCACCTACCGCGCCAGCCTCCCCTTCCAGGGGGCCGCCGCGCAGGGCCGCTCCCACGCGGCCGACCCGCCCCCGGTTGGGGGTAGGCGAAGCGACACGAAGTGCGCGCAGCCTGGGGGCGAGCATCTACCCCCTCCAGCGGCGGCCGCGGTCCATGAAGTCCCGCACTTTCTGTTGCTGCGCGGGGTTCAGGCTGTCAAAGAAGTCAGCCGCGGCGGCAATCACTTCGGGACTGCCGGCCTGTACCGCCGCCGTCTTGTCCTCGACCAGCTTCTTCGCGCGCTCCTGGTCGAGCTTGGCACCGGCGAACAGCGAACGGAACTCGGCACGCGGATCGCCGCCGCCGCGCAGCGCCGCACGCTGCGCCTGCAGCTTCTCGGTCAGCACCGTGAGCTTCTGCTTCTGCGAGACGTCGAGTTCGAGCTTGCCGCTCACGCGCTCGACCATCCTGGCGCGGAACTCGGCCCGGTCTTGCTCCGAGGCGTTGCTCCAGCCATGGCGATGACCACAGCCCGCAAGGCTGCCGGCGACCAGCGCCGCGCCCGCGATACCGAAAAGGGAACGTTTGAACCAGCGTTTCATGAGAGTCTTCCTTCAACAACGATCGAAATCGATCAGGGAGACTCGATGGTGCTGGCGGCGCGCCGGCAAGTCCTTTCGGCGCGGTTTCGGCATGTACCGAAATTTTTCAATCACGGCTTCAGGCGTCGAAGGGGTTCCCGGGAAGTCCGTACGGCTCTCAACCACAAGGCGGGCTCGAAACGATCCCCCAGTCGAGGGAGCTTCATCCCGAGCTAGCGAACCAACGCCGCGGCGGGATCTTCTGATTCCAGGACGCCCCGCGCCCAGGCTTCGAGCTTGGTCGTGTCGGCCCGCAGCACTTCCTGCTTGACCGCCAGGATCTGCGAAGGATGCATCGAGAAGCTGCGCAGGCCCAGGCCCAGCAGCAGCCGCGTGAACACGACGTCGCCCGCCATCTCGCCGCACACACTCACGCCCTTGCCCTGCCGCCGGCACTCGGCGATGGTGTCGGCCACCAGCCGAAGCACTGCCGGGTGCGCCGGGTCGTACAGATGCGCCACGGACTCGTCGGCGCGATCGATGGCCAGCGTGTACTGGATCAGGTCGTTGGTGCCGATCGACAGGAAATCGAAGTACTTGAGGAAGGTCTTCAGCGTCAGCGCGGCCGCCGGAATCTCGATCATCGCGCCGACCTTCACGTTGCCGTGCGCCACGCCGCGGTTGTCGAGTTCGGCGCGCGCGAAGTCGACCAGCGAGAGCGTCTGGCGGATCTCGCTCACGTGGGCGAGCATCGGGATCAGCAGGTGGATCTCGCCATGCGCTGCCGCGCGCAGGATGGCACGCAGTTGCGTGAGGAACATCGCCGGGTCGGCGAGGCTCCAGCGGATGGCGCGAAGGCCGAGCGCGGGATTCAGGTGCGCGTCGTCGCGCACCGACTTGCCATCGAGCGGCTTGTCGGCGCCCACGTCGATGGTGCGAATCGTCACTGGCATGCCCTGCATGCCTTCCACCGCGCGCTTGTACGCCTGGTACTGCTCTTCCTCATCGGGCAGGCGCGTCATGCGCTGCGCCTCGCGACCCATGAAGAGGAATTCGCTGCGGAACAGGCCCACGCCGACCGCGCCAGCCTTGACCGCGCCGACCGAGTCCTCGGGCATCTCGATGTTGGCAAGCAGTTCGACACGCTGGCCGTCGAGCGTGACAGCCGGCTTGTGGCGCAGCCTCGACAACCGCCCGCGCTCGAGGTCGCCCTGGCGCTGCTTGAAGCCATACTCCGCCAGGATGATCGGCGAGGGGTCGACGATCATCACGCCCGAGTCGCCGTCGATGATCACCCAGTCGTCCTGCCGGACGAGCTGGCTCGCGCTGCGGGCGCCGACCACCGCGGGGATGTCCATGCTGCGCGCCACGATCGCGGTGTGCGAAGTGCGCCCGCCGACGTCGGTCACGAAGCCGGCGAACACGCTCTTCTTGAACTGGAGCATGTCGGCCGGCGACAGGTCGTGCGCAATCAGCACCAGCGGCGCGTCGAAGGCGTCGTTCGCGGTCGGGTCGGACTGCTCGTCGTCGTTCTCCGCGGCACGCTTGCGCCGCGGCGGGGTGGGCGCGAGCACCGCCGCCGTCCCCTTCATGCGATGCAGCAGGCGCTCGACGACCTGTTCCAGGTCGGCCTTGCGCTCGCGGAGGTATTCGTCCTCCATCTCGTCGAACTGCCGCGCCACCACTTCGAGCTGGGTGGTCAGCGCCCATTCGGCGTTGTAGAGCCTCTCGACGATCCAGTGCTTGACGCCGCCGGTGAGCACCTCGTCCTGCAACAGCATCTGATGGACGTCGAGCAGCGCCGAGAGTTCATGCGGCGCGTCGTTGGGCCCCATCAGCGCGACGCTGGCCTGCAGCTTCTGCAACTCCTCGGCCACCGCATCGCGAGCCATGCGGACGCGATCGATCTCGGTCTCGATCTGCTCCGGCTTGATGAAGTAGTGCGCCACATCGATGCGGCTCGACACCACCAGGACGGCGCGCCCGATGGCGATGCCACGGGCAACAGGCAGTCCGTGGATCGCAAAAGTCATCCCCCGCCCCTAGGAAGTGAGCAAGCGCGAAGCGCAAGCGCCGTTGGTGAAATGCCGCAGAACCGGCTCCGCCGGGCTGCAGGCATTGCCCCCTGAAAGGGGGTGGGCGTTGACACGAAGTGAAAAAGCCTGGGGGTCAGCCATCATTCCCCTTCCCCGAACTTGTCGTTCATGAGCGCCACGATCGCATCCAGCGCCTCCTGCTCGCGCTCGCCGTTGGTTTCGACTTCCACGGTCACGCCGAGGCCCGCCGCCAGCATCATCACACCCATGATGCTCTTGGCATTCACGCGGCGGTCGCCGCGCGCAAGCCAGACCTCGCAGGGGTAGCTCCCCGCAAGCTTGGTGAGTTTGGCCGAGGCCCGCGCATGCAGTCCTAGCTTATTGCTGATGGTCACGGATGTCTTGGTCACTGTGCTTTCTTCTTGCTTGATTCTGCGGTGCCGCCACCGCCACCTGCATCACGCCCGCGGTGCCGCCGGTCACCGCCCGCTGCACCAGAGTATCGAGCGGTTCGTTACGGTAACTCACCGCGCGGAGCAACATCGGCAGGTTGACGCCCGCGACGAGCCGCGAGCGGATGCCGTCGACCAGTTTCTGCGCCACGTTGCACGGCGTGGCGCCGAAAACATCGGCCAGCACGAGCACTTGCGAGCGCGGCGCGCGTTGGAGCTGCGCCAGCGTGATGCGCGCCGCGGCGAGGGTTTCTTCCGGCGACACGTTGGGCAGGACGTCGAGCGCGACGATCGAAGGCTCGCTGTCCGGAAAGACATGCAGCGCGCACTGCCGCAACGCCTGGGCGAGCGGTGAATGGGCGATGATGAAGATGCTGTTCATGCAGGTCGGCGTATGGCCCGCCAATTATGCGGGGGCGTCCGCCGGATGTAGAAATAAGACAACACGCAGCATCCCACAAACGGCTCCCGAGCGCCCTCTCGCGTTTCCTGGATCACGGTAGTCGCAAACCTTCAAAGAACGTCTGGAGGGCCTCGGCGGACGACGGCGACCCCACGACCGTGGCCTGGTAGATCGCCACGCCGTCCGGACGCTGCTGGGCGAACCACAGGACATGGGCCGCCCCCGACTGGCCGCCCGGCGCCGGGCCTCGCGTATCGAGGCGCAGCGGTGCAGGCGATGCCGACGCCCGGGGCAGCTTGGAAGGGGCTTCCTCGACCGGGGCGCCCGCAAGCTGCTGGAGCGTCGCCGCCCGCCAGGCCCGAATCCAGCTTTCAGCCTGCGCAGCATCGCTGGCCGAGGCGTGGGCCACGGCGAAGGTGGCCCCACCCGCCTTGCAACCCGCCATGTCCACGGCGACCGCCTCTGTACCGAGCGGCAACTGGCGCGTTGCACGGTCGGGCTTGCAAGGCAGCAGCGCGATCACGCCGGCGTTCCCGACAGGGACCTCGCGCCAGTTGAAGGTGGGATTGCACGCAACGAGAGCAGCGGCAGCCAGGGCCATGGCTGCGAGACGAGAGATGGATCGACGGGGCATCGGGAGATCGATTATCGAACGCCCCCCGGAACAACCGGCACCCGGGGTCCGGGCGCCGTCAGGCGATGGGAACTAAAATCGACCGGCTCCCTCGATCACCCATGAAAAAAGTCATCTACGCCGCCGCAGCCGCCCTCGTCCTGGCCGTCGGCGTGGGCGTATACCTGAACACCGGGGTTTCCGCGGCACCCGCCTCGACCTTCGTGCTTCTCGATGGCAGCAAGAAGTCCACCGAGGATCTGAAGGGCAAGGTGACGCTGGTCAATTTCTGGGCAACGAGCTGCGTCACCTGTGTTGCCGAAATGCCCAAGGTCATCGCGACCTACGACAAGTACAAGGGCCGCGGCTACGACACCCTCGCCGTGGCCATGAGCTACGACCCGCCCAGCTACGTCGTCAACTTCGTCGAGACCCGCAAGCTGCCGTTCAAGGTTGCGATCGACAACACCGGCGCCGTCGCCCAGGCCTGGGGCGATGTGAAGCTCACCCCCACCACCTACGTCGTCAACAAGCGCGGCGAAATCGTCAAGCGCTACGTCGGCGAACCGGACTTCGCCGAACTCCACAAGCTCATAGAAAAGCTGTTGGCCGAGGCATAAGCCCAACGCTTGCCAGCGCGAGCGCCCACTCCCAGGAACGCCGCGGAACGAGCTTCGCTGGCCCGCCGGTGTTGCCCGGCAGGGGGTGGGCGGCCCCACGAAGTGGGCAAGCCTGGGGGCGAGCTACTTGCTCCTGAAGGTGTCGTGACAGGTCTTGCAGGTCTCCCCGACCGCGCCCATCGCTGTCTTCAACGCATCGAGATTGCCGGCTTTCGCGGCCACCAGCAGCTTGTCGGTCTCTCCCATCAGTCTCTCGCTGAGTTCCTTGAACTTGGCCTGTTCCTTCCAGATCTCCGGTTTGGCCTTGCCGCCTTCCGTGCCCGGGCCGAAACCGGCCCACGGCAACCTCGAAATCTGGGCTACCACCTCGGCGTTCGAAACCGCCACCGCCGCGTCGTACGGCACACGACCGGCGGCCATGGCGCCCAGGCGACCCACGTGCTGGCCCTGAATGAACATCGCGCTTTGCCGGTACTTGATCGCGTCTTCGGTCTTGGCGAACTGCGCAGCGGCCGGGGCGGAAATGGCGGCGCATGCGGCAGCCAGGGTGATCAGGATCACTCGTTTCATCGTGTCTCCTTCTAGTGGTCGCGTCGCGAGGTACGGCGCGACGGTCAGTTTAGGGACTTGCCGCCGCTCACGACTAGAGACAACCCGCAGAACGCGCAGCGCCGGAAGTTTGCTAATCTGCGTGTCCCGCCGCCATGCCCAGACCTCGCCGATGACCGCCTCCTTCGAGCCCGCCGCCCGCCATCGGGGCCTGGGCGAAGCCGGTGCGCCTCGCACCCGGGTCTGGGATCTGCCGACGCGGCTCTTCCACTGGGTGCTGGCAGCGGCGGTGATCGGCCTGATTGCGACCGGTCTCAGCGGCGTCATGGAATGGCACTTCCGCCTGGGCTACACGGTGCTGTCGCTGCTGCTGTTCCGTGTGGTCTGGGGGTTCGTGGGCGGGCGATGGTCGCGTTTCTCCGCCTTTCTCTATGCGCCGACCTCGGTCGTGGCCTACCTCCGGGGCCGGGGCCATCCCGATCAATTGATCGGTCACTCGCCGCTGGGCGCCCTGTCGGTGTTCGCATTGCTAGGCTTCCTGATCGCCCAGGTCGCGACGGGACTGGTGGCCGACGACGAGATCTCGGCCTCGGGGCCGCTGACGCGGTTCGTCCCGAATTCGGTCGTCAGCGCTGCCAGCTTTTGGCATACGACGGTGGGCAAATGGACCGTGATCACGCTCGTCAGCCTGCACGTGCTGGCCGTGCTGTTCTATGTCGTTGTCAAGCGGCACCGGCTGGTACGCCCGATGATCACCGGCGACAAGCTGGTCATCGACGGGAGCGCAGCGCCGAGCCGCGATGATGTTGCATCTCGGCTGCTCGCGTTCGCGGTTTTCGCCGCCTGTGCGGGAATCGCGACCTGGATTGCATCGCTTCGTCTATGAGCCACTCGGTTTCACGCCCGCTGCCGTTGGCGGACACGCCGGAGATCGTGCTCATGACGCCGGACGAGCCGCATGAGTTGGAGGCTGCGCGTGCGATCTTTCGAGACTATGCCGCCTCGCTCAGCGTCGATCTCGGCTTTCAGAACTTCGACGAAGAGCTCGCCAACCTTCCGGGAGACTATGCGGAGCCGCGGGGCGCGCTGCTCCTGGCGCTGGTCAACGTGAGTGACACGGCCGTTCCTGTCGATGCGGAACCGTTGCAGCGAGCGCAAGGCGGGTCGGCCTACGTGGCGGGCTGCTGCGCGTTGCGCCCGCTGGACACCGCCGACTATCCGAACGCGGCTGAGATGAAGCGACTCTATGTGCGGCCCGCATTTCGCGGCGTGGGGCTCGGGCGCCAACTGGCCGAGGCCATCCTGGATGCGGCGCGCGGCGCGGGCTATGCCTGCGTGCTGCTCGACACGCTCGATGACATGGAGTCGGCCCGGGCGCTCTACGAAGACCTGGGATTCGTGGACGTGCCGCCGTACTATCACAACCCGATTGCGGGTTCGCACTACCTCAAGACAGAGCTGTAGCTCACCCCCAGGCTCGCCCACTTCGTGTGGCCGCCTACCCCCTGCCGGGGGCAACACCGGCGGCCCAGCGAAGCTGGTTCCGCGGTGTTCCTGAACTCGCCCCCAGGCTCGCCCACTTCGTGTGGCCGCCTACCCCCTGCCGGGGGCAACACCGGCGGCCCAGCGAAGCTGGTTCCGCGGTGTTCCGACATCAGCGGCGCGGGGCTACGCTTTTGCTTGGGCGAGCAAGGTGTCGGCGTCGCTGACTTCGAACTTGCCGGGACCTTCGACATTGAGGGTCGCGACCTTGCCGTCCTTCACGAGCATCGAATAGCGATTGCTGCGCACGCCCATGCCGCGTGCGGTCAGGTCGAGGGTGAGGCCGGTGGCGTTCGCGAAGGCGCCGCTGCCGTCGGCGAGCATGCGGACCTTGGTGCCGGTCTTCTGATCGCGGGCCCATGCGCCCATGACGAAGGCGTCGTTGACGCTGACGCACCAGATTTCGTCGACGCCTGCGGCTTTGAAATCCTCGAAGTGCTGGACATAGCCCGGCACGTGCTTGGCGGAGCAGGTGGGCGTGAAGGCACCGGGCAGCGCGAACAGCGCAATGGTCTTTCCAGCTGCAGCCTTGGTCACGTCGACCGCGTTCGGGCCGATGCTGCAACCCTCGCCTTCGACCTCGGAATACTCCTGCAGGGTCGCCGGGGGAAGGGTGTCGCCAACTTTGATCATCTATTGCTCCTAAAAAGAAAAAAGGCCCACATTGTGGGCCGTTTTTGAAAGGGCTGTAGCGCCTGGGATCAGACCAGAACGGCCTTTTCGACCAACCGGGTCACGACCCAGTTCTTCGACTTCGAAATCGGCCGGCTTTCGGTGATTTCGATGGTATCGCCCAGCTTGTACTCGCCCTTTTCGTCATGGGCGTGGTACTTGCTGGTCTTGGCCACGATCTTGCCGTAGAGCTCGTGCTTCACACGACGCTCGACCAGCACGGTCACGGTCTTTTCACGCTTGTCGCTGACCACCTTGCCGATCAAGGTGCGCTTGAGGGATTTTTTAGCTTCCGTCATGTTCACTCCTCACTTGGCGGCTTGGGCTTCTTGCTGCTTCTGAGCAAGAATGGTCTTGGCGCGAGCGATGTCGCGGCGTGTCACGCGCAGCGTCGAGGTGTTCGACAGCTGTTGCGTGGCCTTCTGCATGCGCAGGCCGAAATGGGCCTTCTGCAGATCCTTGATTTCGGTCTGCAGGCCCGCAACGTCCTTGTTGCGCAGCTCGGCAGCCTTCGAAGTCTTGGCCGTGGCCGCGACTTCCTTCTTCTTACGTGTTGCCATGGTGTTCTCCTCGATCAGGCGCCGAGCTGGCGAGCGACGAAGGTCGTACGCAGCGGCAGCTTGGCAGCGGCCAGGCGGAACGCCTCGCGAGCCAGTTCTTCGGGAACGCCGACGATCTCGTAGATCACCTTGCCAGGCTGGATTTCGGCGACGTAGTACTCGGGGTTGCCCTTGCCGTTACCCATCCGCACTTCTGCGGGCTTGTGGGAGATCGGCTTGTCGGGGAACACACGAATCCAGATGCGGCCACCGCGCTTGACGTGACGCGAGATCGCGCGACGTGCGGCTTCGATCTGACGGGCCGTGAGACGGCCGCGGTCGATCGACTTCAGGCCGAAGTCACCGAACGACACCGCGTTGCCGCGGGTCGCGATGCCGGTGTTGCGGCCCTTTTGTTCCTTGCGGAACTTTCTGCGTGCAGGTTGCAGCATGTTTATTACTCCGTAGTTCTAAGACCGATCACTCGGTCTTGGCACCGTCAGCTGCTGCAGCTGGCGCGGCTTTGCGGACGCGCTTAACGGCGGGTTTCGAGTCTGCACCCGGAGCCGCAGGGGCGGCGCCAGTGGCTTCTGCGGGCTTGTCGCTGCCATCGGCCGGAGCGACGTTGCCGCCGATCGGACCACGGGCACCGGCGCGCGGGCCACGGCGGTCAGAGCCGGGACGGTCGCCACCAGGGCGGCCATCGCGACGCGGGCCGCGCGGGCGACGCTCTTCGTCAGGACGCGGCGTTTCGACGGCCGGCAGGTCGTTGCGACCCAGCGTGTCGCCCTTGTACACCCAGACCTTGACGCCGATGACGCCGTAGGTGGTCTTGGCTTCCGAGGTGCCGTAGTCGATGTCGGCGCGCAGCGTGTGAAGCGGCACGCGACCTTCGCGGTACCACTCGGTACGCGCGATTTCGATGCCGTTCAGGCGACCAGCCGACATGATCTTGATGCCCTGGGCACCCAGACGCATGGCGTTCTGCATCGCACGCTTCATGGCGCGGCGGAACATGATCCGCTTTTCGAGCTGCTGCGTGATGCTGTCGGCGATCAGTTGGGCATCGATTTCGGGCTTGCGCACTTCTTCGATGTTGACCGCGACCGGCACGCCGAGCTGGCGACCGAGTTCACGCTTGAGGTTCTCGATGTCTTCGCCCTTCTTGCCGATCACGACGCCCGGACGTGCCGAGTAAATCGTGATGCGGGCGTTCTTGGCGGGACGCTCGATCAGCACGCGCGAAACGGATGCGTTCTTGAGCTTCTTCTTCAGGTACTCGCGCACCTTGATGTCTTCGGCCAGCATGCCGGCGAAGTCGCGGTTGCTTGCGTACCAGCGGCTGGACCAGTTACGGCTGACCGCAAGGCGGAAGCCGGTTGGGTGGATTTTCTGTCCCATATTTCTTCCAGGCCTATTAGTTGCCAACCGTCACGTACACATGGCACGTGGGCTTGCTGATGCGATTGCCGCGACCCTTGGCGCGCGCGGTGAAGCGCTTGAGCGTGGCGCCTTGCTCGACGTAGATGGTCTTGACCTTCAGTTCGTCGATGTCGGCACCGTCGTTGTGCTCGGCGTTGGCAATCGCCGACTCGAGCACCTTCTTCACGATCACAGCGGCCTTCTTCTGCGTGAATTGCAGGATGTTGAGCGCTTGATCGACCTTCTTGCCGCGGATCAGGTCGGCGACCAGACGGCCCTTGTCGACCGAAAGGCGGACGCCGCGGAGGACTGCACGTGTTTCAGACATGGTCGTTCCTTACTTCTTCTGGACTTTCTTGTCCGCGGGGTGCCCCTTGAACGTGCGCGTGAGCGCAAATTCGCCGAGCTTGTGGCCAACCATCTGGTCGGTGATGTACACGGGCACGTGCTGCTTGCCGTTGTGCACGGCAATGGTCAGGCCGATGAACTCGGGCAGGACCATCGAGCGACGCGACCAGGTCTTGATCGGCTTCTTGTCCTTGGTCGTCACGGCCTTGTCGGCCTTGGCCACGAGGTGGTGGTCGACGAACGGACCCTTTTTGAGAGAGCGAGTCATTTGCTAACCCTTACTTCTTGCGACGCGACACGATGAAGACCTGCGTGCGCTTGTTGTTACGGGTGCGATAACCCTTGGTCAGGTTGCCCCACGGGTCGACAGGATGGCGGCCTTCGCCGGTCTTGCCTTCGCCACCACCGTGCGGGTGGTCGACCGGGTTCATCACCACGCCGCGAACGGTCGGGCGGATACCCATCCAGCGCTTCACACCGGCCTTGCCGAGTTGGCGCAGGCTGTGTTCTTCGTTGGCGACTTCACCGATGGTCGCGCGGCACTCGACGTGCACGCGGCGGACTTCGCCCGAACGCATGCGGACCTGGGCGTAGACGCCTTCACGGGCCAGCAGCGTGGCCGAGGTACCGGCCGAGCGGGCGATCTGCGCACCCTTGCCGGGTTGCAGTTCGATGCAGTGGATCGTCGAACCCACGGGAATGTTGCGGATCGGCAGCGTGTTGCCGGCGCGGATCGGGGCTTCCGAACCGCTCAGCAGCGTTGCACCGGCTTCCAGACCGCGCGGGGCGATGATGTAGCGGCGCTCGCCGTCGGCGTAGCACACGAGCGCGATGTGGGCGGTGCGGTTCGGGTCGTACTCGATGCGTTCGACCTTGGCCGGGATGCCGTCCTTGTTGCGCACGAAGTCCACCACGCGGTAGTGGTGCTTGTGGCCACCACCCTTGTGACGGGTCGTGATGTGACCGTTGTTGTTGCGGCCGGCCTTCTGGAACTGGGGTTCCAGCAGGGCTGCGTGCGGCGCACCCTTGTACAGGTGGTCCCGCGAGATCTTCACCGCGCCGCGTTGGCCCGGCGAAGTGGGTTTCATCTTGATGACGGCCATGATTAAGCGCCTTCCCCGACGAGGTTGAGCTCTTGACCAGCCTTCAGCGTCACATAGGCCTTGCGAACGTTGTCGCGGCGGCCGACGGACTTGCCGAAGCGCTTGGTCTTGCCCTTGGTGTTGAGCACCGACACGCCCTGGACTTCGACCTTGAACATCAGTTCAACAGCGGCCTTGATCTCGGGCTTGGTGGCGTCTTGCAGCACCTTGAAGGTGACGGCATTCGACTTCTCGCCGACCATCGTGGCCTTCTCGGACACGATCGGGGCGACCAGCACGTTCATCAGGCGACCTTCGTCGAACTGACGTTGTGCGGGAGTAGGGTTCATGCGGCTCATGCGAACATCTCCTTGAGCTTGTCGACGGCACCCTTGGTGACCAGCACCTTCTTGTAGTGGACCAGCGACACCGGATCGGCATAACGCGGCTCGACCACGAGCACGTTCACCAGGTTGCGCGAGGCCAGATACAGGTTCTCGTCGACTTCCTCGGCGATCACGAGCACGGACTCGAGATTCATCGCCTTGAACTTGGCGGCCAGCGCCTTGGTCTTGGGCGAGTCGACCTTGATGGAATCGACCACGGCCAGACGGCCTTCACGAGCGAGCTGCGAGAAGATGGACGCCATGCCGGCGCGGTACATCTTCTTGTTGATCTTCTGCGAGAAGTTTTCGTCGGGCATGTTCGGGAAAATGCGGCCGCCCCCACGCCACAGCGGCGAGGAAGTCATACCGGCACGGGCGCGGCCCGTTCCCTTTTGCTTGAAAGGCTTCTTGGTCGAGTGCTTGACCTGCTCGCGGTCCTTCTGGGCGCGCGTGCCTTGGCGGGCGTTGGCCTGGAATGCGACGACGATCTGGTGAACCAGGTCTTCGTTGTAGTCACGGCCGAACACGGTCTCGGGGGCGTCGTACTTCGACGCGGCCTGGCCTTGTTCGTTCAGGAGTTCGAGTTCCATTACTTCGCTCCTTCAGCGGCTTGCGGCTTGGCCTTGACAGCCGGACGCACGGTGACGAAGCCACCCTTCGAACCCGGAATCGCACCCTTGATCAGGAGCAATTGACGGGCTTCGTCGATACGGATCACGTCGAGGTTCTGGGTCGTCACGGTGACGTCGCCGAGGTGGCCCGTCATACGCTTGCCGGGGAACACGCGACCGGGATCCTGCGCCATGCCGATCGAGCCGGGCACGTTGTGCGAACGGCTGTTACCGTGCGACGCGCGCTGCGAGCTCATGTTGTGGCGCTTGATGGTGCCAGCGTAGCCCTTGCCGATCGAGGTGCCTTGCACGTCGACCTTCTGGCCCACCGCGAACACGCTGGCCGCGGCGATGACGCCACCAGCCTTGTGCTGACCGGCCGTATCGGCGGTCACGCGGAATTCCTGGATGATTTCGCCTGCTTCCACACCCGCCTTGGCGAGGTGACCGGCTTCGGGCTTGGTCACGCGCGATGCCTTGCGCGAACCGAACGTCACTTGCAGTGCGACGTAGCCATCGTTCTCTTGGGATTTGATCTGGGTCACGCGGTTGTTCGACACATCCACCACCGTGACAGGAACTGCGTCCCCGTCATCGGTGAAGAGACGCATCATCCCCACCTTGCGGCCCAGCAACCCGAGGGAGTTGCTCAGACTCATTGGTTTTCTCCAAAACTCCCGCCGCTGCCACTTCAATTGGCGACAGCGTTTGGTATGCGGAAGAAGGTTGATAAAGTTCCGCGCAAGAAACACTCAGGCGAGCGCAACTTGGGCAGAGCCAAACATTATAGCCCGCAAGTACGCAACGGCGCAAGCGGCCTGCCGGGATCGAAGAACGAAGCTCGTTACTTCACCGGCATCGGCAGGATCTTGTCGCCGCCGGATCCCTGCTTGAGGTCCTTGCTGGCGGGCAACGCGGACGATGCCTTCCCGACCTGCACCGGAATCGACGTCGCGCTGGACGCGCCATATTGCGTGGTGAAGACATGAAGATAGCCCACGCCTTCCGCCGCAGGCACGACTTCCACGGTCAACGTGCTGGGCCCGCCCGCGGGAAGGGTGCGCGTCACCTCACCCGTCCCGAGCGACAAGCCGCCGTCGGCGGTCAACCGCAGCGTGGCTCCGTTCGGGTCGGTGATGCCCTCGAAGGTCAGCGTCACGGGAACGGCCTTTCCCACCTGCGGGTTCGCGTCGCTCACCTGGAACAGCACGGCAACGCCGGAACCGTTTCCTTTCATGGGGGCAGCCTTCATCTTGCCCGGCGCGCCCGCAGCCTTTGTCGCGCCAGCAGGGCCCGCACTGTCGGCGCTGGCCGAATGATGGGCGCAAAGCGCCAACAGCAATGCAACCGCGCCGGCTCCGGCGCGAAGTCCCGCGTTCGCGAACCCGCGCTTCATTGAATGGTGACGGTGAAACATGTCGCTGCCGAGGAGTTGTTGAAGTCGTTGATGACGAGAACGCTTTCGCCGGCCGGCAGGCCGACAGAGCTCGTCTCCGTCGTGCTGACGGCATTGGCCTCCGCAATCTGACGGCCACTGTAGACGACGAAATCCGGGTCCGACCCCGCCGGGCCGGCCACCGTGATCGTGTAGTTGCGCGCCGAAGGCGTAGCGAACCGGAGATACACGTAGTCTCCGAGCTTGTTGCCCGGACCGGCCTGGTTGGTAACGCAGGCAGACGTGCTTCCGCCCACCGCGGCGGACCGGTAAAGCGGGATCGGGTTCGCCACCCCGGAGATGCCGCCGCTGTTCGTCTCCATCGTCCCGAACGGGTCATTGGGGGCGGCGCTGATGCTCTGCGCGGACAGAAGCCCCGCCAGGGCCGAACTGCCTGCGGGTGCAGCCGCGCCGAACGCCGCGGTGAAGGGGTGGATGGAAGTGACGGCCAGGCCGTTCTTGAACTGCGCGCTGGTCAGCGTGTCGTGAATCGGCTTGAACCCGACCGCGCTGTTCAGCTTCCAGAAGATGGAATGAATGGATGCCTCGCGATACCAGCCCGGATTGGGACTGGCACCCGTCGTCAGGTCGATATTGGAACCTTGCGCCTGTCTGACCCCGACCGCGTCGGTGTAGTTGCCGCGATCGAGCACGATGCCTGACCATGCATTGCCCCAGCCTTCCGAGAAGGCAACGCGCCGATCCAGGCTTTCGGTCATGGAATGGCTGCCGCCCGGCGAATCGTCACGACTGAACGCCGACTGGTAGTAGTGACCCCATTCGTGCGCGACCACCGAAGCGTCGTACTCGTCGGTGTCGACGTTTTCCTTCCCGAGGACATAGATGGCCGGCGTCCCGCCATCGTCGGTGAAGAAGGTGGTGCCGATCTGGCCCAGGGCGGGGTTGCCGTCCGCGGGCACGTTATTGACGCTCCAGAAGACGCGCAGCGCGGGGAAGACCGCGGCCGGCGCCACGGACAAGACCTTGGACTGCGCGGCGTAAACGGTGTCGAGCAGGGCAAAAGGCGCCGCCGTACGGCCCGAGGTGTAGCTTGATCCGCCCCAGCCGGATGGCGCATGGAGATTGCGGGTGCCCGCCGCCGTGCCGGTGGAGAACGCCGGGGTTTCCATGGCGTAGATCGCATTCGCCTGGGTGTTGTCCCGAACGCTGACATCCCAGGTCGCGCCCGAGCCGCCCTGCACCATCTGGGCCTTGACCCGCACGATCACCGACGTGCTGGAGGGCACGGAAACGGCGTAGGCGCCGTTGGAATCCGTCGTCGTGGTGGACAGGATCGCCGACGATACGTTGTTGACGATCTCCACAAGGGCGCCCCGAACCGGCTTTGGCGCCGTGGCGGCATACATGAGGGCGCCCGTCGTATTGGGGACCGAGTCGTAGGTCGCGACGCCATCGAGCGTGACCGTCGTTGCGCCCGAGACATTGGCACCGCTCAAGCCCAGCGCCGACGCATTGCTCCCACCTCCTCCACCGCCGCCGCACGCCACCAGCAGCGTCAGGGCAGCCGAGGCCAATCCTCGCCATAACCAGATTCGTACCATGCAGAGCCCTTGTTTGCGTAGCGGCCACTGGGGCCGCTGTGTCTTGGATCTAGGATGCCACAGGTTCGTGGCAAAGAACAAAGCCCGATTGCACTGCTGCAATCGGGCTTTGGTGGTAAGCAAAGGTACTTACTGGAGCTTGATTTCGACGTCTACGCCGGCCGGCAGGTCGAGCTTCATCAGCGCGTCCACGGTCTTGTCGGTCGGGTCGACGATGTCCATCAGGCGCTGGTGCGTGCGAATCTCGAACTGGTCACGGCTCGTCTTGTTGACGTGCGGCGAACGCAGGATGTCGAAACGCTTCATGCGGGTCGGCAGGGGCACCGGGCCCTTGACGATCGCGCCGGTGCGCTTGGCGGTGTCGACGATTTCGGCTGCCGACTGGTCGATCAGCTTGTAGTCGAACGCCTTGAGGCGGATGCGGATTTTTTGCTTGGTGGCCATGGTGATTCCTTTGTGCGCCCGGATCAGATGTCCAGGATCTTGGCCACGACGCCCGAACCGACGGTACGGCCGCCTTCACGGATGGCGAAGCGCAGGCCTTCTTCCATCGCGATCGGGTTGATCAGCTTCACCGTGATCGACACG
>NZ_JASZYF010000079.1 GCF_030317115.1 Variovorax gracilis | reverse complement strand
CACATATTGCTGTGGACCAACTGGTCGAACCCGGAAGACCGGCCGCTGTTCGCCAAGCGCGACGAGTGGGTCGGGAAGTTTGGCGAGGGCAAGGCCGACTGGATGCTGCGCAAGTCGCGCAACCTGTGCCTGTACCCGAACGTCTATCTCATGGACCAGTTCAGCTCCCAGATCCGGGTGGTGCGGCCGATCTCGGTGAACAAGAGCGAGGTGACGATCTATTGCATTGCACCCAAGGGCGAAGCGCCCGAGTCGCGCGAGCGCCGCCTGCGCCAGTACGAAGACTTCTTCAATGCCACCGGCATGGCGACGCCCGATGACCTGGAGGAATTCCGCTCCTGCCAGCACGGCTACGAGGCGCGCGCGGTCAAGTGGAACGACATGAGCCGCGGCGCGACGCACTGGGTTCGCGGACCTGATGCCAGCGCCGACCTGATCGGCTTGAAGCCGGAGCTGAGCTGCATCAAAACCGAGGATGAGGGGCTGTACATCGGGCAGCACGAGTACTGGCTGGACACCATGAAGAAGGCGTTCAAGGCCGAGCACGCCAACGGAGGCGAATGAAATGCTGTCCTACGAAGCCATTCAAGCCTTCCTCTACCAGGAAGCACGTGCACAGGCCGAGAAGCGCTGGGCTGACTGGCTGGCGTGCTTCGCCGACGACGTGACCTACTACATGCCGTCGTGGGATGACGACGACAAGCTCACCACGGATCCTCACAACGAGGTCTCGCTCATCTACTACCCGAGCAAGCAGGGCCTGGAGGATCGGGTGTTTCGCATCGAGACCGAACGCGCAAGTTCGTCGACGCCGGACACGCGCTACAACCGCTCGATCTCGAACCTCGAAGTCCTGTCGCAGGACGAGGGGCGCTGTGAGGTTTGCTTCAACTGGACGACGCACAGCTTCCGCTACGACATCGTCGATCTCTACTTCGGCACCTGTCGCTACGTCCTGGACACCAGCGGGCCCAAGCCGCTGATCAAGGACAAGTACGTGGTGGTGAAGAACGACTACATCCACCACATGCTTGACGTTTACCACCTCTGAGAAGTGACATGGCCTACAACATTGCGCTGCAGTTCGAAGATGGTGTCTCGCGCATCATTCCATGCGGTCCGGCCGAGCTGGTCTGCGATGCCGCTTACGCCGCCAAGATCAACATCCCGCTCGATTGCCGTGACGGCGCTTGCGGCACCTGCAAGTGCCACTGTGAGAGCGGCGAGTACGAGATGGGCGCCTATATCGAAGACGCGCTCACCGAAGACGAAGCCGCCGAGGGCTACGTGCTCACTTGCCAGATGAAGCCCAAGTCCGACTGCGTGATCCGGGTGCCGGCATCGGCAGCGGCCTGCAAGACCGAGGTCGGAACGCATGGTGGCAAGCTCACCAAGATCGCGCGCGACTCGGCAACCACCGTGTCCTTCTCGCTCCAGGCCGAGCGACCGCTGTCGTTCCTGCCAGGTCAGTACGTGAATCTTCAGGTGCCGGGGAGCAAGGAAACACGCTCGTACTCGTTCAGCTCGGCGCCCCGCAGTACGGATCTGTCGTTCCTGATCCGCGACGTACCCGATGGGTTGATGAGCAGCTACATGCGTCACAAGGCGCAGCCCGAGGACTTCATGATGTTCACTGGGCCGTATGGAAGCTTCTATCTGCGCCCCACGATCCGCCCGATCCTCATGCTGGCAGGCGGAACGGGCCTGGCGCCGTTCCTGTCGATGCTGCTGTGGATCAAGGACAACCCGACGGACCAGCCGATCCTGCTCGCCTACGGTGTCAACAGCAATGACGATCTGGTCGAGCTCGACACCCTTGCCGAGCTGAAGTCGGTCATATCGAACTTCGACTATTTCACTGTGGTCGTCGACAATGAAAGCGGTCATCCCCGGCTGGGCTATGTGACCAACCATCTGACGCCCGCGCACCTCAACGACGGCGATGTCGACGTCTATGTCTGCGGGCCGCCGCCAATGGTGGAGGGCGTTCGCAAGTGGATGGGCAGCGTCGGTGTCACACCAAAGAGCTTCCACTTCGAGAAATTCTCATCTGCCAACGAAGCTGCGGTGACAGCATGAGCACAGGCCGATTCCAAGGCAAGGTCGTCATCGTCACCGGTGCGGCGCAGGGCATCGGCCGCGGCGTCGCGCTGCGAGTGGCTGCCGAGGGCGGCACCGTCCTGGCGGTGGACCGCTCGCCACTGGTGCACGAGGTGGTCGATGAGATCACGACTGCGCAAGGAAAGGCTGCCGCGTTCGAGGCAGACCTGGAGACCTTTGCCGGGGCACAGAGCATGGTCGACGAGGCGCTGAATCGGTACAAGCGTGTGGACGTGCTGATCAATAACGTCGGCGGCACGATCTGGGCAAAGCCGTATGACCAGTACGGCGAGCAGGAAATCGAGAAAGAGATCCGTCGCTCCCTGTTCCCGACCCTGTGGTGCTGTCGCGCAGTGCTGCCCTTCATGGTCAAGAAGAAGAAGGGAACCATCGTCAACGTCTCGTCCATCGCAACGCGCAGCGTTCATCGGGTGCCCTATGCGGCGGCCAAGGGCGGGGTCAATGCGCTCACCGCCTCGATCGCGATGGAGCAGACCAGGAACGGCATCCGCATCAACGCCACCGCGCCAGGCGGCACCGACGCACCGCCGCGAAAGATCCCGCGCAACGCGGCCAGGCAGACGGCCAAGGAGAGGAGCTGGTACCAGGCCATCGTCGATCAGACCAAGGACTCCAGCCTCATGCACCGATACGCAACGATCGATGAGCAGGTCGCCCCCATCCTGTTCTTCGCGTCCGACGAATCGTCCTATATCACCGGGTCGATCCTTCCAGTCGGCGGCGGCGACCTCGGCTGAAC
>NZ_JASZYF010000078.1 GCF_030317115.1 Variovorax gracilis | reverse complement strand
TGCCGCCAGCTGGTTGGCCTGGCGAGCGTTGTCCGCGTTCTGCTTCACCGTGCTCGTGAGTTCCTCCATCGACGCCGCCGTCTGCTCCAGCGAACTGGCCTGCTCCTCGGTGCGCGACGACAGGTCCTGGTTGCCGGCGGCGATCTGGCTCGACGCCGTGGCGATCGTGTCGCTGGACGACTTGATCCTCCCGACGACCGACGTCAGCTGGTCCTGCATCTGCTTGATCGAATACAGCAGGCTGCCGGCATGCGCGGCGCCGGCTTCGACATTCATGCTCAGGTCGCCGGTCGCGATGCGGCCGACGACGTCCGCCGCATAGGCCGGCTCGCCGCCCAGCTGGCGCCCCAGGAGACGCGCGACCACCATGCCCAGGCCCACGCTGACCACGATGCCGATCAGCGCCATCACCAGCATCATCAATCGCGAGGTCTTGTAGGTGTCGGTCGCGTTCTCCGCGCTGGCCTTCGCCAGCTCGTTGCTGTAGGCGACCATGTTCTTCAGCACTTCCTCGACCGCGCGCGAATCCTTCAGCAGACGCGTGCTGTCCTCGACCACCTGGCCGTCGAACTGGGAGCTGTCCAGCGACTGCTTGGACACCAGCGTCACGAAGTCCGCCATGCGCTTGCCCAAGGGCGGCAGCAAGGCCTCGTACTGCTCGAAGAGCTTCTTGCCGGCCTCGCTCTCCTCGAACAGCGGCTTGACCTCCGCGGCCCGCGCCTGAAGGCTCTCCATGGAGGTCCTGAGCTCAGTGGAACCCGCATTGCGCTCGCCGCGCGTGGCGGCCGACAGCAGGGACATCTGGGCCCGGCTCGCATAGAGCAGGTGGATGTTGGCCTCCTGCACTGCCTGCAAGGCGCGAAGCTCGTGGGTGTAGAGCCTCTCCGTCGACGCGCTGATGCGCCCCATGTGGAAGATGCCGAGCGCGCTGACGACTGCTCCGACCGCCGCGACCACCAGGAAACTGATGACCAGTCGGGCAGTCACGCGAAGCTTTTGGAACCACTGCATTTCTTCTTCTTTCTTTGAGGGATGACGAAACTTAGAACTCGGCCCAATCGCCCGAGTTTTCTGCGGATGCCGCGACGCGTTGCGGTGCCGGCTGGGCCGCCGGACTCGCCTGCGCGCGCGGCGCACGCCGGGGCACCACCGCCCGGCTCGTCGAGCGTGCTTGCGCCAGCGCCCGATCGGCCTCGTGGTGGTGACCCAGCCTGAATACGCTGACCGCCTGGACCAGGCTGCCGGCCTGCTCCTGCAGCGACCCGGCCGCGGCTGCGGCCTCTTCCACCAGCGCGGCGTTCTGCTGCGTCACCTGGTCCATCTGCGTGATCGCCTGGTTGATCTGCTCGATCCCCGAGGTCTGCTCCTGGCTCGCCGCCGTGATCTCGCCCATGATGTCCGTCACCCGCTTCACGCTGTCGACGATCTCTTCCATCGTCTTGCCCGCTTCGGCCACCTGCTTGCTGCCTTCCTCGACCTTTTCCACCGAGTCGCCGATCAGCGTCTTGATCTCCTTGGCTGCGGCGGCCGAGCGCTGGGCCAGGCTGCGGACTTCGGATGCAACCACGGCAAAGCCACGGCCTTGCTCGCCGGCGCGCGCGGCTTCGACCGCCGCGTTCAGCGCCAGGATGTTGGTCTGGAAGGCGATGCCGTCGATCACCCCGATGATGTCCACGATCTTGCGCGACGACGCATTGATCGAGCCCATGGTGTCCACCACCTGGCTGACCACGCTACCGCCCTTCACCGCCACTTCGGACGCCGACACCGCCAACTGGTTGGCCTGACGCGCGTTGTCCGCGTTCTGCTTCACCGTGCTGGTGAGTTCCTCCATCGACGCGGCCGTCTGTTCCAGCGAGCTTGCCTGCTCCTCGGTGCGCGATGACAGATCCTGATTGCCCGATGCGATCTGGCTTGATGCCGTCGCGATCGTGTCCGTGCCCGTACGAACCTCGCCCACGATCTTCACCAGGCTGTTGTTCATGTCCTTCAGGGCGGTCAACAGCAGGCCGGTCTCATCCTTCGTCTGCGCGTCGATGCGGCTGGTCAGGTCGCCGGAGGCCACCGACTGCGCGACCTTCACCGCTTCCGACAGCGGACGCGCGACGATGCGGGCGATCCACAAGGCCAGTGCGAGGCCGAGGGCGACGCTGCCCGCCAGGATGCCGATCACCCAGAACCTCGCGCTCGCGTAGACCGCGTCGGCTGTTTCGTCCGCAGTCCTGGCGCCAGCCGTGTTCACGTCCACCATCCGCGCGAGCGCCCCGTTGGCAAGAAGATTGGCGCGCGAGGATTCCTCGTGGATCAGGGCGATCGCCTCTTCATTCTTCTGCGCGCGGGACAAGGCGAGAACCTTGTCGTGCTCCACCGTGTAGCGGTTCAACGCCTGGTTGAACTCAGCGAAGAGCCGCTTCTCCTCGGGCTCCGAGATGAGGGTCTGGTATTCGGCCCTGTTCTTCTGCAGATCGCTCCACGCTTCGTCCATCACCTTTTCGTAGCGCGTCATGTCGGCATCGGTGGTGGCGAGGATGTGCTCCAGCTCCTGCGAACGGAAGCTCGACAGGGCGCTCTTCATCGAAAGCAGGGTGCGCGTGGCCGGCATCCAGTTGGCGGTGATGTCGGTCGACATCTGGTTGACCTTCGCGAGCTGGACGACCGAGAAGACACCGACGAACACGGTCAATGCCAGCACCGCGATGAAGGACAGGAGCAGCTTCGCCGCAATCCTGAGGTTGTAGAACGCTTTCATATTGATCTCTCCCTTGGGCTTTCCGCCTTATGTCATGCTGAGCCTGGGCTCAAAATTCCGTCCAGTCGCCCGCGGCCGCACCTACGCTGGATGCGGCCAACCGGGGTTCCGTCCGGGTCGATTTTTCGCGGGATGCAGCGGGCAGCGACTTGGCGCGCACCGTCTTCGCCGCGCTGGCAGCCGTACCGGCCGCCGGCGCGAGGCGTGCCTTGGCACGGGCGGCCGAGCTGTCCTGGTTCAGCTTGAAGACGCTCACCACTTGCGACAGGCTGCCCGTCTGGTCCTGCAGCGATTGCGCGGCGGCAGAGGCCTCTTCCACCAGCGCGGCGTTCTGCTGCGTCACTTGGTCCATCTGCGTGATGGCTTGGTTGATCTGCTCGATGCCCGAGGTCTGCTCCTGGCTCGCCGCCGTGATCTCGCCCATGATGTCCGTCACCCGCTTCACGCTGTCGACGATCTCTTCCATCGTCTTGCCC
>NZ_JASZYF010000077.1 GCF_030317115.1 Variovorax gracilis | reverse complement strand
CCTGAGCAACAAGAACGGCGCCGCCCTGACGGTCGGGGGCCCGGCCTATTTCACGCCGGTCATCAATGGCTTCGCGCCGGTGCCGGACAAGTCGTATGGCTACGACCTGGGTATGCGCGTCTCTTTCTAATTCGGTGGCACCAAGCCATGCTCCATCGCACCGTCAACAACGGCGAGGTCCTGTCAATAAGGCGGATTCACCACCACGAATTGAGACCCCTGCGGCTGATACCACTGGCTGCCGCATTGCTGGTACACCATGCCGCCGTAGTTGACGGGGACGCAGTTGGCCGGCACGGAGCGCACGACTGAGCCGACCACTGCCGAGGTCACGGCGACAGCGGCCCCGACGGCCATCGCACCGGCCACAGGGTGGTAGTCATTGTCCCACCCGCCACCGCAGCAATTATTGTTGCCGCTGACATTGACGTTGACATTCCGATTGGCGTTGACGTTGGTGTTGCGATTGGCGTTGACGTTGGCACTGCGATTGCTGTTGACATTGTTCACGCTGGTGCTGCGGACATCATTGGTCCGCACGTCGGCCCTGCTATTGTTGACCTGCGCACCCTGCGCACCCTGCCTGCCTCCGCCAGACGATGCAGCGCCAGCGCCAGCGCCACCGGCGCGAGCGCCGCCGCCTCCTCCCGCGTTCGCGCGGGCACCACCACCTCCGCCCGCGCTTGCGCGAGCGCCTCCACCTCCTCCACCTCCCCTCCCTCCGCCGCCACCGTCCCGCGCCGCCTCGGCCGCCGGGATCAGCGCGAAACTCACGAGAACCAGTAGGCCCGCGGGAACCGCAAGCATCCTGCTGAATGATCGCTTCATGGTCACCGCTCCTCTACCTGGACTTAACCGGGACAATTTCGATGCGGGTCGCACCCTTCGGTGGCCTGAACTTGAACGTCGCTTCATTGAACGACGGGTCCACATTCCAGTCGATGACACTGATCGATTGCGGGCGCGCGTCGTCACGTCGATTGGTGATCACGAGCTTGCGCGGCAAAGGTTTGCCGCCGGTCGTGATCCAGACCTGCCAATCGAAGTCGCCCTGGCGAAACGCGTAGTGGTCGCAGAGACTGTTTCCGATGATGTCCTGCCCGGCATTCATGGCCGACTCGATCTTGTCGACCGGCGCCGCGGGGGTGCCCCACGTGAACAGATCGGACATCGGGATCTCGACGCCGTACTGCTCTTCGAGCTTCTCGACGAGTACGCTGTTGGGCTCGGAGAACTCAACGGTCGAGTAGTACTTTTGAGCGGGCGCGTACAGCGTGACCGTCTTGCCGTCATAGAGGATTTCGCGCTCGGAGCGAACGCTCCACATGCGGGCGCGTAACCTGTTCGGACGCGCTGCCTCGACCGTAGCCGATGCGGTGTGCATCAGCTTTTGGCCGTCGCTCAGCACTCGTTCGGCCGTCAGCGACGTCGATGTCCGGAAGCGATCCAGCGTCTGCAGGTAGGCGCCCATGTCCTTGAGAGCCTGGATTGACGCCGGGTCGACGGTATTGCCGGCGGGCGGGGCAGCAGGGGCCGGCGCGGTTTGTGCGACGACCGGTGCCGTCAGCACCAGCGCGAGTACGGAGGCTGCGAGTCTTCCGGGGTTCATTTGTACTCCTTGGGGGATGAGCGGCCTGCCCGACGCCGGTCAACGCTGATGGCGCTCGTCAGTCGATCGAAAGCGCCACTGCTTCGGTGTAGGTCGCGTGCACTTGATCGCCGACCTTGATCATCTTCAGTTGATCTGCATCCCGCACTTTCAGGTCGACCTCATACTCCGGCCCGCGCAGCGTGACCATCTTGGTCTTTCGGTTTACGGCGACCACATTCGCAGTGACTTCGACTTGCCTGCCCATCGACCCGCCCGGGCGTTCGCCTTTCGCGGTCCTGCTGCCGGTCACCGGTGAATCGACCCTGCTGCGTATTTCATTGCCGTCCTTCACCAGCGTAAGCGTCAAGGCCTGTGCGTAGCGGACCGTGACCCGGTCGCCGACCTTGACGTGTTCGAGGTTGCGCGCCTCCGGGCCGACGGCCAGCGGAATCAGCTTGCCGTTCGCATTCTTGATGGTTACATGGCGCGTCTGAAGATCGATGGCCTCGACGACGCCAGTGGCCTTGACCAGTTCCTTGATGGTTCCCGTACCGGGCCTGGTCGAAGCGGTGATCTCAGTGCCTGATTGGTCCTTCGAGATGGCGAGAGGCAATAACGTGCCGAGCACCACCGAGGCCGTGAGCGATGTCAGGAGCTTCATGAGAATTTCTTTCTGGATGTGGCGAGCCACGCCGCGATTGTCGGCAACTTTGTGACCGCCACATTGACGTCCGTCAATCCACGGGAATTAGATCCGCCTGCTGGATCGGTACGCCAAGAGCCCGCGACATAAGAATCAGCGGCTCTCGCAATCGACGCGGATGCTTGAGTAGCTTCCCACCGCCATGGTGCCGGTGTTGTCCGTGTCGGTCATCACGGCTACAGCCAACACTGGGCCCGGTTCGGCGCCATAGGCCCTCTTGTAGTCGTCGGAAAGATTGCGCTGCACCGATTGCCAGCGGCCTAGGTCGCCTGCCCATGAGGAGACAACAAGCATCTTGACCTGGCTCGTGTGCGCGGAGGAGATCCATGTGCCCACCGGGACGTGATCGGTCCAGATGTACACCAGCACCGCATAAGGCATCTCGCGGCGGGCCAGATTCTTCGCTCGACTGAATCTTTTTCGCTCCGCATCAGGCAGGCTGGCAACATCGCCGTCGAAGGCCACCAGCACACGCAGTGGCGCGTCCTCACGGTCCTTGTCGCGGTTGTCAGCGCCAGCAATCAATGCGTGGGCCTTCCAATCCCAGCTGAGGGTCATGGGCGGGCGCAGCGAAGGCTGAAGCCGCGCCACGAATAGCGAGGCTGATCGGTCTGCGGTGGCGCGCAGCACCGCCGAGCGGTCGCCCTCGTGCACCACCTCGTACACCGTGTCATGCTTCATCTTGGACAGAGGTACATGCGTCCAGGCCGCGCTCTTGTCATCGAATGCGAGATCGCGGGGTCGACAAGGCGATCCCGGATCCTGGCCCGCAGCGACGGCCGTCACGAAGACCGTCGAGATGCATGTCACGACGAAGCGCCGGGATTTGGTCATGAGATCGGCAATCCGTCAGTACTTGATGTCTCGCTTTTCCTGTCGACCGTCTTGCTTCGTGTTGCGCTTCTCCTGCCGGCACGCGGCGTTACTCTTCTGGTCTTCGGCCCGGCAATCCACCTTGTCCGAGCGGGCGTCCTGTTTGGCAGCCTGATTGGCGCTCCTGCCGTGTTGGCGTTGCTGCGACTGATCGGTGGCCAGGGCAACGCTCGAAAGCGCCAGGAGCACGGCTGCGACCAACAAGCCGGTGGTCCGGTTCCAAGGTCCATATCTTTCGATCATTTGAATTCTCCTTTTCTCCTGATTTAGAAAGCGGTCATCTAGCAGGCTGCTGAAATATCTCACTCGAAGGTCTCCCGAAAGTGGACCTGAGGCGTTGTCTTTGCAGACTCACGAAACCTGCTCCGATGCGCGGCCCTGACACATTCACCGAAG
>NZ_JASZYF010000076.1 GCF_030317115.1 Variovorax gracilis | reverse complement strand
TCAGATCTGGCTCGAAACCTCTTCGGTCACGACACCGGAATCGCCGGTCACGTTCCCGAAATCATCGGTCACGATGCCGAAAACACCGGTCACGCTCTCCCGAAATACGCAATTGGCCGCGACTAGAAAATCCACCCCCGATTTAGGGTTCAACTTATCCAAGCGCTCGGCAACAGCCGAAAGCTCCGCGCCTCGCAAGAGGCGAAGCGCCTCGCTATCCGAGAAAGCGTCCTCAGTACCCGGAGAATTTGCCGAGGCAAAATCAAGAGCCGCCTGGCGAACGAATTTCACGACGGGATGGGCGTCGAGAAGCCAATCCTTCTCGACAAAAAAATCCCTGTAGCTGTTTATACCAAGCCAAAGCCCGATCAGCCCAGATAGCCCCTGAGCAGGACCGCCATCGCCCTCCGCGAGCTTGAGCCCATTGACCGATCCAACCGACGTCGTTGCCAGGATGTCTGGTCGAATCTTCTCGCTTTGGTACAGGAAATGCAGGGCCCCAACTTCGAAGTCGCCTTTGGAGCCTCCGCCCGCTAGCGCGATCGCGACCTGACCCTGGGGGTGTGTCGGACCGAAAGTGGCCGCGCTAGTTGGTCTAAACGAGTGCGTTAGATGTCCTGCCGGATTGCGCGAAAAAAGGTCGAGACGGCCAGTTGCCGCGGCGCTCGCAAGGCAAGCCACAGGGCGCGCCAGCTTTGCTCCAACGTACACCCAGGGCAACCATCCAACGCCAAGGACGAAAGATTTTTGAATCAGGCCTCCGTCCTCTGCAAGTGCAAAGAGATCGAGAATCCCCGTACCGGCGCTGCAGACCGATGGCTTGGACGCGATTTGACCGTCGAGCGCCTCCCATCCTTGCCAGCCCCCATTCTCAAAGTAGTTGTGACTGGTTGTGCCATAGATGTTGCGAACGAACACGTCGAGTCGACCGGGACCCCACGATGCGGCGGCCGGATCGGATGTCAATGCTCCACCCAGATCGTGATAGGTGCCGAAGTCCGGATCGGGCTGATCGCACCATTTGTGATACAGCTTGTCGTCGGTCCCACGAACGAACACGTCGATTCGCCCGGGGCCCCAAGAACACGCCGAAGGCCCCCCTTCAATCGCGTTGGGTTCGAGCTGCTCCCAGTGGGTCCACGGGCGATCGGGGACGGCCGAGTTGTAGACGATGTGGTGCAGAGCGTTGTCAGTGCCTCTCGCGAAGACATCCATCTGACCGCCCGAACTGACCGCGCAGGGATCGGAGGAGATTACTTCTTGCGGAGTTCCGAGTTGCTCCCAGCGGTACCACGTGGCATCTTGAAGGCGTCTGTAGGCCAGTCTTCCGTCGGGGCTCCGAGCGAGTATGTCGAATCGGCCAGGCTCGATAGAACACACGCAGGGGTTAGATGTGATTGGCATATCCACCGGATCAAAATGAACGTCGGCATGCATGATCTAGCTCCGATGCTGAATGGCAGCCAAAAACCAGAGAGCCCATGACCTGGCGACCACCGGGCTCAGCAGGTTAGGCGTGGCAGGCGAGAATTTCAAACCCCCGACGATGGAGGCGGCAGAGGGGCACGCGAATCTCGGGCGCCGAGGATCCAACCAACGGGCGCCCTTCATATCACCCCTCGGTCCTCCTTAATCTCTGCATCTACGGCTACCTGAACCGCATCCAGTCCAGTGGTCGCCTGGAGCGCGAAGCGGCGGCCTAACACCACAAATCGGTCACGCAATGCAGAACCGTCAGGATCAGGTGGTCGGTGGCGGTCAGCAGGCAGTAGCGCAGGAAGCAGGCGACCTCCACGGTGCGCGATGGTTCCTTGATCTAGGCCGACGGAGACCTGGAGGCCACGCGATGTGAGAAGCGCCGCACAATGAGGTCGGGCAGGGCGCCCAGCAAGGCTCTGAAGCCAATTGATCCGTTCGAGCAGCTCGCTGATCTGGCGCCGAATGCCGAGTGGGCACCGACTCAACGGTTGCTTTAAATCGCGCCACATTCGCCCAGCTGCCTCATGCAGAGTCGATCATGCTGTTGCCGCTCGAACGTCAAGCGCTCGACGCTTGGCGGTCCGAAGCGATCGACGATCGCAAACTGGACGATGCCTACCGTCACTGTGGCGGCAACCCGTTGCTGCTGCGCGCCGCCTTGCTCAGCGACGGCCGGGGCGCGTCGGTTCTCCGGCGCTGGGCACAACTGCGTTTGCTCCAGCTGAGCGCCCCGGCGCGACTCTTGCTGGAGGCAGCGGCAGTCCTGGCCGAGCCGTTTGAAATAGCGCTTCTGCCAGCGCTGCTGACTCAGACTGAGCCTGGGTACGCGCAGCTCGAGGAGCTATTGCAGTTTCACTGGCTTGTCGAATTCGATAATGGTGGCCGCTATGAATTTGCGCATGATCTTCTGCGCGAGGCGGTAACCGAGGAAATTGCTCCCGTTCGGCACCGCCAACTGCATGCACATTTGGGCGAGCAGCTCCAACAGATGGCAGAGCCGATCCCATGGGCACAGATCGCCCATCATGCGGAGAGTGCCACCCTCTGGAAGCGGGCCATCGAAGCGTGCCAGCAAGCCGGAGCGCAGTCCGAGCAGCTTTTTTCTATGCGTAGCGCGGTTGCGCACTACACGCACGCTCTGAGCATCGCCGATGCCCATCCTACAGCCTGTACGCAGGAGGCGAGGATCGAACTGCTTGAGCGGCGTGGCATTGCATGCTCGCTTTCCAGCGATGCAGATGCCGCAGTGGCCGATCTGGAGCTCGCGATTCACGGTACAACTGCCTCGATCGACCCTGCGCGGCGGCAGCGCTTGCTCGTGGCGCTGGGGATGGTCCATCAACGCGCAGACCGTTATGACGTTGGAAGCGATTCGCTGCGCGGCGCAACTGCGTTGCGGACAGCGCGTCGATCCGACCGAGCTGGAAGCTGCGATGACTGAGGCGCAGCACCATGAGATCGGCTCGGCCCTCATGCGCTTGCTCTTGGTGCGTGTCGAGTTTTGCCACCAGCAAAAATGCCTGTCGGAATGCGCCGCGGCCGCGCGAAGCCTCGAGGCAATGGCAAGCGAGCGCGGCGTCGTCGAAATGGTCCTTCAAGCCCAACGTTGGCAGCTGATGGCAGGCGTCGAGAACGCAGGCCTCCTGGCGAGGCTGTGCGCCGGGATGGAAGCCTGCGGTGACGAGCTGCGTGCCAGCGTGCGCGGCGAGTTAGGACGTTACGCTCGAACGCGCCCGCACCGAGTGAGCGGAAGTACACGTCACGCTGCCCACTGGTGCCCGCATCCTGCGACACCGAGGAGTCGTTGTCGGTGCCGGCCAGCACCAGATGGCTACCGTCCTTCAGCCGCGGGCCGATTGTGAGGCCTTCCCGTTTCTCGGGCGAAGCACCCACTCAGTGCGACGAGTGATGGGTGAGCCAGCGTCGTCGGCGAGGCGAGGTCGAGCGATGGCGTGGCGTTCTCCTTGGCGACGGGCGTGAGCACGGCACCCGGCACATCAAGGTCGATTCCACTGTTGCGAAACACGTTCTTGTTCAGTGGCGAGCCCTCGGCATCGACCCCAAGCCCGCGATTGTTGCGTTTCAGAACCAGGAACTCAGTGTCATCGATCGCCACGAGCGCGGAGATGCCACGGCCTTGCGAACTGCCCTCCATGCGATAGGCGTACTGTGCCTTCGCATTGCCGGCGCGGATGTTGAAAAGCAACCATGCGATTGACGGAGCCGTCTCCGCTGCCCTCATCGAGCCTTGCACATTGCAACATCGCGAAGACGGTGTCGCCGTCCGGCGAGATCGCCAGTCCCTCGAAGCCGCGGTTGGTGAGCTTGCCCGCCGTGTTTCCGGTGTCCTCGGCGTAGTTGACAACGCTGGCGATCGACGCCGCGATGCGCGCGAGCCTCGCCAAGGGAACCACGAGGCGCATCGTCTTGTATTCCGAGCAACTCGACGCGCAACGATTTCCGGAAGAGGCACTGGACCCGGAGATCCTTGCGTTGCTGGCAAAGAAATACAGAAAGGTGCATATCGCGTCTGCCCGCACATGGCGCAAAACGTAGCCTGGTTTGCCAACGGCTTGTCGGCTATTTCGTACTCGCCGGCGCCTCAACCTGCCAGCCAGGCAGGCTTGGAATGCCTTCCTCCTCAACACGGAATCCCCAAGTTATGAACGGCGCTAGTGTCGTGAGTTAGAAGTTCGTTGAACTATTCACGAGCATCGTGGTCAGTCGTGTACCGTGTGTACTCGACGAGGCTGCAATGAGCGGACGACCCAAGGCGCAACTGG
>NZ_JASZYF010000075.1 GCF_030317115.1 Variovorax gracilis | reverse complement strand
GCCGCTCGCCAGCAACGCTTCCGCCGAGGCATAGGTCGCGGTCTTCAGTCCGGCGGCCATCAGCAACCGCTCGATGGCCTGGCGCATGCTGTCGTCGTCGTCCACCACGAGAACCACACGGGTCGGGATCGATGTCATTGGGAAGAGGCATCGCGCCGGTGACCACGCCGTCGCGAGAAGTGCGGTGGGAGCATGTTCATGCGCGACTCCTTCTCTCCGGTGGATGTGAGTGCCGAAGCTTGCGTTGCCGGATGGCCCGGTCGGCGAGGCAGCGTTCAGTCTGGGTTCATCATTGCGCGTCGGCGTGCGAAAGGTAACTGGGTCGAAGGGCAGATCCATTGCCCGAAAGGGAAGCAGAGCCCTTCTCTTCACGTGTCGGTGCGCGCTGCATGGAGGAGGAGCGCCGCCACGACCGCATGCAGGACCACCGCCGGCCACAGGAGAAAACCTGCCGGCGGATGGGCCAAGCCGACCCAGGCGAGGTACAGCGCGATCAAGGCGTTGTAGATCAGCATCGCGCGGGACGCCTTCATGGTGCCTTGCAGGCCGCGTCCGCCCGGCCAGCAGGCCCAGCCGAGGGCGATCAGCGCAATGCCGCAGACGCGGCCGAGCGCCAGCGACGCGCCCTCGACCTCGACGCCGAACAGCCCCCGGATGACGAGGGCCGGCACCAGGAGCGAGGCCAGGCCGGTGACGCCTTCGACGACCGCGGCAAAGGCGAGGATTCGCCCGAGTCGGGCCGGGACTGCGTCGTTCGCCAGGGTCATGGCCGTGCCGGAAGACGCACGATGCATCGGAAGCCAAGGTGCGAGGTCGAGGTGTCCACCGGCTGCGGCATCCGGGCGGCCGGCCGGTAGCGCCTGCAGTAGTTGGGCGCACAGAGGTGCGACCCGCCCTTCATGACCTTGCGCGGGATCGGGATCTCCGGCATGCCGGGATCGAAGCTCTGCTCCTTCGCGGCGCCGCGCGGGTTCACCGGGATGCAGCAGGCCTTGAGCTTCTCGTCCGGATGCCGCGGCGAATACCAGGTCTGCGTCCACTCCCAGACGTTGCCGATCATGTCGTGCAGGCCGTAGCCGTTGGGTGCGAAGCTGCGCACCGGCGACGTGCCCGCGAAGCCGTCCTCTGCCAGGTTCTGCCACGGGAACTCGCCCTGCCACGTGTTGGCCTGATGGATGCCGCCCGGCGCGAGTTCGCTGCCCCAGGCGTATTCAGCGTCCTCAAGCCCGCCGCGCGCGGCGAACTCCCACTCGGCTTCCGTCGCGATCTCCTTGCCGGCCCACTTCGCATAGGCCTCGACATCGCTCCAGGCCACATGCACCACGGGATGGTCGTCCTTGCCGGCAATGCTGCTACCGGCCCCTTGCGGCTGCCGCCAGTTGGCATCGGCAACGAAGCGCCACCACTGCAAGTGGTCACGCAGGCTCACGCGTCCCGGCGGTGCGACGAACACCGACGAGGCGGCCCTGAGCATCTCGGGCAGCGCGCCGGGGTAGTCCTTGGGATCAGGCGCGAGTTCGCAGAAGGTCACATGGCCGGTGGCGTCGACGAAGGCCCTGAACTGCGCGTTGGTGACCGGCGTGGCATCCATCCAGAAGCCGTCGACCGTCACGCGGTGCGACGGCTTCTCCTCGGGGTAGTGGTGGTCCGAGCCCATGCGGAAGGTACCGCCCGGGATCCACAGCATGCCCGGATGCGGCGCCTGGACGACATCGATCGATGTGAAAGTTTCGGTCGTCATGCTTGCGTTCAGAACTTGAATCCGGCGCCGAAGTAGAAGCCGCCCATGGCCACCTTGTTGAGCATTGCATCGTCGCGCCTGTAATCCAGGTAGCGATAACCGAGCTTGAATGAGGTGACCGGGGAGTATTGGTAGCTGGCGCCGGCGATCGCCTGCCAGCTCGAACTCGAGCCGCCTTCCCCGACGTCGAGGTAGCCCAGCAGCGACCATTTGTCGCCGACCGGGACGATCGCGCGCACGCCGATGACGCCGTCGGTCGAGCCCACCTTCTCCTCCTTGCTCCCCCCAAGGCCGCGCAGGCTGGGCGCGAAGTCGACATTGGTCTTGGCATCGACATAGCGCACGCCGCCCAGCACATCGAGCGCCACCGGGCTGTCGACCACGCGGTAGAAGCCGGCCAGCGTCGTGATGGTCTGCTCGAACTTGACGTTGTAGCCGCCCAGCAGACCGCCGGCCAACTGGTTCGACACGCCCAGCTTCACGTATTGCACGTCGAGCCACCCGCCCCACGGGCCCTTGCGGGCTTCGAGAGTGCCCATGGCCCCGAAGTCCAGCGCCTCCAGGATGCCCTTGGAGCTCACCGACAGCGTGTTGCCAGGAAAAGGACCCAGCTTCAGATCGGAACGGATGCCTGCCAGCCAGAGGTAGGGAATGAATTCGAACTGCCACTCGTTGGCGGCAGGCAGGGTGGTCTGCGCCGATGCGGACAGGCAGCCCGTCGCGGCGGCGAGACTGCAGATGGCGGTCAGCGCTTTCATTGCGGGGACTGGGCGCGCAGTTCGGCGAATCGCCGGGCGAAGGCGGCCGACCATTTGTTGAAGGCGTCCTGCGCGTAGCTCCAACTGGTGAAGGAGCTCACGTAGCCGTTCATCCAGGCCTCCGCCGCGGTGGTCGCCCCCTTGTTGAGGTCGGCCGCGTACTTGAGCCCGATCTGGGTGTCCGCGCATTCGGCCAGCACCGCGCCCGAGGCGCCGTCGCGGAACTGCGCCTCGAGGCCGGTCTTGCCCAGGTAGGGCGTCGACCCGACGGGGCGCCCCGTGGCCGCCCCAGAGCCTATCTCGGCGACGAAGCCGTAAGGCACGGCGGTGCCGGCCATGCTCTCCAGCGTGTTCGTCGGCACCAGCGAGGTCAGCGCAAGCCTGACCCGCAGCACGCCCGGGCCGGCTACGTTGACGACCTGCACACCGGGCGACACGCTCTTGACCATCGCACTGTGGAAGTAGTCGACGAGCGTCTTGAGGTCGCTGGGGTCGATCGGGCTCTGCTCCGTGGCCGGCGTGACGTAAACCTGGATGCGCTCGAACATCACTTTGTCGTAGCTCTTCCAGTTGACTCCGGCCTGCCGCCAGCACAGGAACCCGCCGTTGGCGGCCTGGACCTTCAGCTTGCCGGGCTCCGTCAGAAAGCCGACGTTGGAGACCTTGGCCAAGTGGTCGGACGCGGTGATGCCGGCGTTGCCCGATCCGGGCGTCGCACAGCCCGTGAGGAGAAGGGCAACCGCCCCTGCGATGCAGGCGCTGAGCGGGATTCGGCGGTAGTGCGATGTCATCGAGATCCTTCGTCGCGGGCGATGGGGCGACGCGCTCTCACGATCGTCGCCGTGGAGCTGATGAAGAACCATCAGGTGGAGGGGCAATTCACTTGCCCGAAAGGGCAGATTGGCCCTTCGCGCGCAGGGACACCTGCAAGGCGCGCAGGTGGCGCCAAAGCGCATGAAACGACTGTCGGAGCGTGCGCCGCTGCAATCAAGCAGAATCAACGAGCTCGCCTGATCCGGCGGCACAGCACTCTCGCTTTCAATTGAAGGGCTTGGTGAAATGGCAAACAGTGATGAGCTTGAGCGCGAGAAAGAGCGCTTCGACGACTTCAGCGTTCGCGTGGCGCGGCGGCGCCTCGAGACCAGGGCGGCCGTCCTCGGCGTCCTCGAGTCTTTGCAGACTGCTTTCGAGCGTTACCCGGATTCACAGCGGTTCGAGGTTTCCCATTGCCGACAGGTGAGCGTTGCGATCCAGGGGTTGCGCGAATTGCTGGAACCCGTCGAGCCACCTCAAAATCCGCGCACCGCACCAGGCTGAACGTGCCTGCATTCGCGCCCGAGCTTCTCCTGCGGGTCAGCTAGCCGCCCGTGTCTGCAGGCCACTGCGCGGCCCGTGGAGTGCTTCGGCTCAGTTTCTCGGCAAGGGCCCCGAGCTCGGCCGCCGAGTCCACGCCCAGCTTGACCATCAGGTGTGCGCGCTGCGTCTTGATCGTGCGTTCGCTGCTGCCGAGTTCGTCGGCAATCTGCTTGTTGAGCTTGCCTGCGACGATGCGATCGAAGACCTCTCTTTCGCGCGTCGACAGCGTGGCGAACAGCGCGCGAAGCCGCGTGGCCTCCTGACGGACTTCCCGCTGGGCAGCGTCGCGAGCAAGCGCCCGCCCGAGTGCCGCGAGCAAGGCGTCGCGCTGGACCGGCTTCTCCAGAAAGTCGACCGCCCCGCCCTTCAGTGCCTGCACGGTGGAGGGAACGTCCGCATGTCCCGTCAGGAAGACGATCGGCAGCGGGATGCCGTTTTCCTCCAG
>NZ_JASZYF010000074.1 GCF_030317115.1 Variovorax gracilis | reverse complement strand
AGCGGGGGGACCCTTACCTGCGGACATTGCTCATCCACGGCGCGCGTGCGGTGATCACGCATGTGAGGGTCAAGCCCGCATGGCTCGAAGAATTGCTGCGACGCCGGCCGCTCAACGTGGCGGTGGTGGCGTTGGCCAACAAGCTGGCTCGCACGGCCTGGGCGCTTGTGGCGCACGGGCAGGTGTACCAAGCGGAGTGGAAGAGTAATCCGCCAAGTGGCTGCGGCGCGAGAGCGCAGGCGGCTTAGATCACAACGTGAGACATTGAGACCATAGGAGCGAAAGCCGCAAAAGAGTGCGTGAGTCGAGTCGATGAAGTGATGGTGAAGCGGTCGGACCGCGGGTTGGGAAAAGCTGGATTTCCATCTGGGCAAGCATCGTGCGAAGCCCGCCAAAGGAGATGAGCACCGACCTCGCGAATGACCATCAAGGCCAGCGGCGGACTTCAGTCCGATCTGCACGAACAGGCCGGATATAAGACTGCAGTCATTACCGCCCAATCAGAACTTCAAGAACTCGCTTGTTGCACGGGAGGCGTCCATATAAGATGGAAATGTCAACAACCCAGACAGCCCCACAAGACAAGGATACGGCGCTCGCGGGCGAGTTGTATATGAGCTTCGAGCTCGGCGACAAATAGTGGAAGTTGACCGTCAGCGACGGTCACCACGGCGCGAGCCGGTACAACGTGGATGCGGGCGACACGGCCGCAGTTGTGCACTGCATTCTCAAGGCCCGGGAGCGCTGCAAACTCGAGCCGCAGGCCAAGGTGCTCTCCTGCTACGAAGCCGGTCGCGACGGCTGGTGGCTGCATCGCTGGCTGATTGAGCAGGGAGTCGACAACATCGTGGTCGACTCCTCCAGCATCGAGGTGAACCGACACGCCAGACGGGCCAAAACTAACCGGCTCGATGGCGACAAGCTGTTGGCAATGCTGCTACGCCATCATCGCGGCGAGCGTGTGTGGTCGGTGGTGCATGAGCCGATACCCGCAGACGAAGACGCGCGCCGCACGCACCGCGAATTCGCCAGGCTGACGCGGGAGCGTTTGCGAACTCTGGCGACATTGATGCTCGACAACGTCAAAAATGCATCCGTCGCGAAGAGCAGTTTTCTGCGTTGAAATTGCATCGACTCTCCCTACCTGCGACGTCGACGGAGAGATTCGACCAAACCACACCGGCAAAAGCAAGCCCATCAAAGCCAGATGATCCTGACCAACCGAACGCTTCGGCCAAGGGAATTGCTGAAGCGCGAGCCACATGCGGTCCAAGGCAACGCGGGGTACTTCCGCAAGGCCGGCTGTTCACCAGCGGCGCCAGAGGGAGAATTGATCTCGCTCTTTAGGATGCGTTCATATCCGATGACGACTACCTGGAAACCCTCAACGCTGGGTAAATTCTTGAGAACGGACTTCTCAGTACCGTGGAGCTTGGCGTCTTGCGGTGGCAAAATCACCCGGCGTGTCCTGTGATCCCACAACAAAGACCACCCGTATGAACGTCCATCTGCAAGAACTGTTTGAACACAATCGTCTGTGGGCGGCGGAGATGGAGCGAGATCGACCGGGCTTTTTCCGGCGGCTGACGGCGCAGCAGAACCCGCGCTACATGTGGATTGGATGTAGCGATTCGCGGGTTCCCGCCAACCAGATCACCGGGCTCGATCCAGGTGAGGTCTTCGTGCATCGAAATATTGCGAACGTGGTGGTGGCGACGGACTTGAATTGCCTGTCAACTATTCAGTTCGCAGTGGACCAGTTGAAGGTCGAGCACGTGATGGTGGTGGGGCACTACGGATGTGGGGGTGTGCTAGCTGCCTTAAACAACACGCGCGTCGGTTTGGCAGACAACTGGCTTAGTCACATCAAGGATGTCGCCTCCAAGCACAAGCAGCTGCTTGAAAGCGCTGCGCTCGTGAGACGGCACGATCTGCTGTGCGAGCTCAATGTCATTGAACAGGTGGTAAATGTGGCGGAATCAACGGTGATACAAGACGCTTGGTCGCGTGGACAGGCTGTGACCTTGCACGGTTGGATATACGGCATATCGGACGGACTCTTGAAAGATCTGGGGATGACCATCACTGGGCCTGACCGAATCGAGTCGGTGTACCAAGGGGTCTTGTGCCAAGGCGTATCGACAAGCTGACAGTGGACGAAGTACGTGCCGAGCGACGCCGCTCCACGGACAAACGGCGGCTCGGACGACGAGCAAACCTCCGTGGCACCTGTGGCCCGTCCCAGCGGATTGAGGCGCGCGTAGCACTCCAGACCCGTGTGTCTTCACTCGCCGGACTCACGGCTCACGATCGCGTAAGTTCCGTAGTGCCGGCCTCACCATGATGTTCGATCTTGTGGAGCGCTGTGCAGCGGTCCCTGGCGAAAGGCGGGGCAGGGCCACGCAAGAGATATTTGAAGCGCATGTTCGCCCGGGAGAGACTCTTCATCACCAACGCTGACATCTGGTACTGGACGCCTTGAAGCGCAACGCGAGGCCGGCGTGGGCAAGCAAACAGGGGTAATCTTGCGAGCATTCGGTGGTACCGACAACGGCGTCCCTGTAGCCGACTCGGCCGGCCGCCGAGCCGCTCGCTTCTCCTATTCAGCCGTTCAACGTCAGTACCCCGCACAGCGGACGAGATTTTGCGGAGCACAGTCTTCCCCGGCGCCGCGTTCCACGGTGCTACGCCAGCACCGACGGCGCAAAGAGCTTCTTCAGGGCGACTTGGAGCGCGGGTCGGCCGATTACTCCGCTAACCCCGCCCTAAGAGCGTAGAGTTATCGCCAACGCGAACAGTAAGGAAACCACAACGAGAAGGACGCCTAAACCCAGTATGGCAATGAATTGCCCTCCAATGTATCCGAAATTACTACTTCGCATCCAGGGATGGCGATTCGTGTCCTCACCCTGAAGAATCCTCATGGTTTCCTGCGGAAAAATCCCATTGGTCTTGGCATGCGCCAACAATTGGTGCGATCGGGTGTAGTCTTTATTGGAATGTATTAGACTCAGGACAATTAAGAATGCCAATAGCAAAGATAATGAAAAGGTTGCCCAGCCTGCTGCAATCGTCGATGTGGAGATTGTGCGCGAAAAATAGTCCTTCGCACAGAATGCCAAGAGGCCGAAGACAATCGGGGTCAGTAGACCAAATGTTGAAAGCATTTGCTGTTTCACTGCCCATCCCTTATCCTCGTACAGCTTAAAGATTGTCAGAGTTTGTTCGCGAGTCAGGGGATCGCACATGATGAGCCTCCTAGAATAAAATCGCATGTAGTTGAATATCTTGTGTGCGGATTTCAGCGATCGTAGCCAGTCATTTTAGTTTGATCGACCGTTTTGACGTCATAGGAGAGCTTGCAATCGGCGCCGGTTCCATATATGCACGAAAAGTACTACAACCCCGTCTAGGGCGCTATGCGCCTGCAGGGAGGCTTGATCGATTCCAGGGGTGCACCTCCGTTTGGGACCAAGCAGCAGGATCATCCCATCCGCCTGATGTGCCATCTGGGACCTTGGCGTCCAACTGCCTACGCTCATCTACCAGAGCTGCGATCTGCGTCCTCATCCCGAGCAAGGTCTCAACTACGAGCAATGCCTGCGGGGGGATCGACGGCGGATCCATTCGTACCATGTACGGAGGAATAGGCTCCCCTTGCAACCAGCACTCCAGCCGCGCGGCGCCATACCTCAACACGCTGATTCGATCAGCGGCCGCCATGGCACGACGGAGGGAGTCTCGGCTTGCCGGCGGGTCGAGTTCGTCTGCCGCACACATGTAGCCGTACGCCATTCGGTTTCTGACAAACGCCGGGTAAACGGTGAAGGTGGTGTGGATGTCGAGCCGGGGTTCAATGAACTGGAACCAAGGCAGACTCAAACCCTTGGGCTGGTGCGCATCGCGGTGCGATAGCTCATTGATCGCGATGTCCAGCAAGGCGCGCAGGCCAATAGGAATAATGCCAGTCACATTGACCTGCGCTTCATCAACATTGCCCCTTGAGGACTGGACGGCGATCAGACGCGCCGGATTGCACTTCAGAGCGATTTCTGTGGGAAGAACGGTCCGCAAACCGCCATCCGAGTACCCATGCCCGAAGATATTCACTGGCTCGAAAAACGAGGGCATGGAGGCAGACGCAATCATCCCGGTGATTCGATCAACGCGCTTCGGCGCAAGCACCAAGGGGTTGCCCTCGATGCATTCGTTGAGGAGCTGAACGGCCTTGCCGAGCTCCTTGAACTTGTCAGACAGCTCCCGGAATATGGCGCCGCCGTGGGTTGACTTGCTTTTTGCTGCAAGACCAACGATTTCCCTCTTGATAGCCTCGACCACCGCATTTGCTCTGATGCACGCTACCGGCAATCCACGCTCTAGCAACTTGGCGCCTTCGCGATCCAGAAATTCACCGCGCTCTGTTGTATACCGCAACTCTCCGTCGTCAAGATCGACGGCCGCCATGCGCAGTCTCCCTCCCGCAGCAGCCCAGGCGGCGACCGCAGCGGTGTCTATCCGTTGACGTGCGAGCGCCTCAATGGGCGAAATGCTGAAAAGCGAATCAGCCGCCTGCGCGGCAGCAATCGACTCAAGGATTGGCTGGAGTGCTTGCGAGAACGACACGGCAGTGACGGCTGTGCCAATCGCTGCAAAGGGATGCGGTACCAGGACATTTCCGACAACTGCCATCACTAGATTGGTGCGTATTTCGGCGATGGTGACCGACGATTTCGGGAACGTGACCGTTTTGAGCGATCGATGCCGAGTTGCGTGGGATTGGATTGTAGGAAGAGATGATTTGAGGGTTGCTG
>NZ_JASZYF010000073.1:2500-5380 GCF_030317115.1 Variovorax gracilis | reverse complement strand
GCGGACGCAAAAAAGCCCAGCCTTTGTGGGGCTGGGCTTTTCTGGGCTGTAAGAGCCTGACGATGACCTACTTTCACACGGGAACCCGCACTATCATCGGCGCTGAGGCGTTTCACTGTCCTGTTCGGGATGGGAAGGAGTGGGACCACCTCGCTATGGTCATCAGGCATAAAGGGTAGTCACCTTGATTGGATCAAGGCGACGAATTCATAGAGTTTGGAATCAGCTTGGTGTTGAATTGATTTGAATGCGTCAACTTGGCATAACACCTTGATCTTTAGATCAAAGTTATAGGGTCAAGCCGCACGAGCAATTAGTATCAGTTAGCTTAACGCATTACTGCGCTTCCACACCTGACCTATCAACGTCCTGGTCTTGAACGACTCTTTAGGGGGCTCAAGGCCCCGGCAGATCTCATCTTGAAACGAGTTTCCCGCTTAGATGCTTTCAGCGGTTATCTCTTCCACACTTAGCTACTCGGCAATGCCACTGGCGTGACAACCGATACACCAGAGGTGTGTCCACTCCGGTCCTCTCGTACTAGGAGCAGGCTTCCTCAAATCTGCAGCGCCCACGGAAGATAGGGACCAAACTGTCTCACGACGTTTTAAACCCAGCTCACGTACCTCTTTAAATGGCGAACAGCCATACCCTTGGGACCGGCTACAGCCCCAGGATGAGATGAGCCGACATCGAGGTGCCAAACACCGCCGTCGATATGAACTCTTGGGCGGTATCAGCCTGTTATCCCCAGAGTACCTTTTATCCGTTGAGCGATGGCCCTTCCATACAGAACCACCGGATCACTATGTCCTGCTTTCGCATCTGCTCGACTTGTCAGTCTCGCAGTTAAGCACGCTTATGCCATTGCACTATCGTCACGATGTCCGACCGTAACTAGCGTACCTTCGAACTCCTCCGTTACGCTTTGGGAGGAGACCGCCCCAGTCAAACTGCCTACCATGCACTGTCCCCGATCCAGATAATGGACCTAGGTTAGAACCTCAAACACACCAGGGTGGTATTTCAACGTTGGCTCCACAAGATCTAGCGACCCTGCTTCAAAGCCTCCCACCTATCCTACACAGATCTGTTCAAAGTCCAATACAAAGCTACAGTAAAGGTTCATGGGGTCTTTCCGTCTTTCCGCGGGGAGATTGCATCATCACAAACATTTCAACTTCGCTGAGTCTCAGGAGGAGACAGTGTGGCCATCGTTACGCCATTCGTGCAGGTCGGAACTTACCCGACAAGGAATTTCGCTACCTTAGGACCGTTATAGTTACGGCCGCCGTTTACTGGGACTTCAATCAAGAGCTTGCACCCCATCATTTAATCTTCCAGCACCGGGCAGGCGTCACACCCTATACGTCCACTTTCGTGTTTGCAGAGTGCTGTGTTTTTAATAAACAGTCGCAGCCACCGATTTTTTGCAACCCATTCATGCTCCGTTGTTCACTTCACACTAATAGGGCACACCTTCTTCCGAAGTTACGGTGTCAATTTGCCGAGTTCCTTCTCCTGAGTTCTCTCAAGCGCCTTAGAATACTCATCTCGCGCACCAGTGTCGGTTTGCGGTACGGTCGTGTGTAGCTGAAGCTTAGTGGCTTTTCCTGGAACCTCGTTCAGTCACTTCACCAGCAAGCTGGCTCGATCGTTGGCCTCGGTATATGTGCACCGGATTTGCCTAATGCACGCCTACTTCCAACTAAACCGGGATATCCAACACCCGGATGACCTATTAAGATCCGTCCCCACATCGCACTACACATCGGTACAGGAATATTGACCTGTTTCCCATCAGCTACGCATCTCTGCCTCGCCTTAGGGGCCGACTCACTCTACGCCGATGAACGTTGCGTAGAAAACCTTGCGCTTACGGCGAGGGGGCTTTTCACCCCCTTTAACGCTACTCATGTCAGCATTCGCACTTCTGATACCTCCAGCACGCTTTACAACGCACCTTCACAGGCTTACAGAACGCTCTCCTACCACTTGCAATAAATTGCAAATCCGCAGCTTCGGTAACTGGCTTAGCCCCGTTACATCTTCCGCGCAGGACGACTCGATCAGTGAGCTATTACGCTTTCTTTAAATGATGGCTGCTTCTAAGCCAACATCCTGACTGTTTTAGCCTTCCCACTTCGTTTCCCACTTAGCCAATTTTAGGGACCTTAGCTGGCGGTCTGGGTTGTTTCCCTCTTGAGTCCGGACGTTAGCACCCGGTGCTCTGTCTCCCAAGCTGTACTCGTCGGTATTCGGAGTTTGCCTTGGTTTGGTAAGTCGCCATGACCCCCTAGCCAAAACAGTGCTCTACCCCCGACGGTAATACTTGAGGCACTACCTAAATAGTTTTCGGAGAGAACCAGCTATTTCCAAGTTTGTTTAGCCTTTCACCCCTATCCACAGCTCATCCGCTAGTTTTGCAACACTAGTCGGTTCGGACCTCCAGTACCTGTTACGGCACCTTCATCCTGGCCATGGATAGATCACTTGGTTTCGGGTCTACACCCAGCGACTGATCGCCCTATTCGGACTCGATTTCTCTACGGCTTCCCTATTCGGTTAACCTTGCCACTGAATGTAAGTCGCTGACCCATTATACAAAAGGTACGCAGTCACCCTTGCGGGCTCCTACTTTTTGTAAGCACGCGGTTTCAGGATCTATTTCACTCCCCTCCCGGGGTTCTTTTCGCCTTTCCCTCACGGTACTAGTTCACTATCGGTCGATGATGAGTATTTAGCCTTGGAGGATGGTCCCCCCATATTCAGACAGGATTTCTCGTGTCCCGCCCTACTTTTCGTTAGCTCAGTACCACACAGGTCTTTTCACGTACGGGGCTATCACCCGCTATGGCCAGCCTTTCCAAGCTGTTCCGT
>NZ_JASZYF010000072.1 GCF_030317115.1 Variovorax gracilis | reverse complement strand
ATCAGACATGGCTTGGTACCTTGGAAGTAGATGAGAAAGCTATTCGACGAGCGTGAGCTCGGCGCCGTAGGTGGCGGCACGCTCCGCGTAGTCTGTCGCGCTGACCATCAGACGCGCGACGTCTTCGTCCGTCAACTGGCGAACCGCCTTCGCGGGCGCGCCGAGGATGAGTGATCGGTCCGGAAAGACCTTCTTCTCCGTGACGATGGCCCCGGCACCGACCAGGCAGTTCTTGCCGATGACCGCACCGTTGAGCACCACGGCCTGGATGCCGACCAACGAGCCTTCTCCGATCGTGCAGCCGTGCAGCATCGCCTGATGACCCACGGTGACGTTGGCGGCGATGTCGAGCGGGAAGCCCGGGTCGGCGTGGAGCACAGCGCCTTCCTGGATGTTGCTGGCTTCGCCGATGCGGATCGGTTCGTTGTCGCCGCGGATCACCGCACCGAACCAGACGCTGGTCCGTTCACCGAGCTCGACCTGCCCGATCAGATGGGCGCCAGGTGCCACGAACGCGGTGGCTGCGATGCGCGGCGCCTTGCCGCCGATGCTGTAGAGGGCCATGTCCGTTCTTTCGATGGCGGGGTCGATGGTCACTCGGCCGTGATGTTGGCCTTCTTGACCAGCTTGGCATAGCGCTCCTGCTCCGTCTTGAAGAACTGGGCAGACGCTTCGGGCGTCATCGGATTGATGATGTTCTCCTGCTTGGCCATGGCGTCCTTGGTTTCAGGCGTGTTGAAGGCAGCGACGATGGCGGTATGCAGGCGCTTGACCTCTGCGGGCGGCAGCTTGGCAGGGCCAATGACGGCGAACCAGCCTGAAACGTCGACTTCGGGGAAACCCTGCTCGGCGATGGTCGGCACGTTCGGCAGCGAGGGCACGCGGGTCTTGCCCATCACGCCGATGGCGCGCAGGGCGCCGCTCTTGAGTTGACCTTGGACAGCAGGCACCGCCACCACGCCCATCTCGACCTGCCCGCCGAGGATGTCGGCGATCATCGGCCCGACGCCCTTGTACGGAATGTGGCGCGCGTCGACGCCGGCCGCATCCAGGAACATCGCGCCAGCCAGGTGAATGATGGTGCCGTTGCCGGACGACGCGTAGTTGTAGCCGTCGGGCTTGGCCTTCAGCAGCGCCTGAAGTTCCTTGGCGTTCTTGGCAGGCACCTTCGGATTCACCACCAGCACGAAGGGCGTCGCGCCGACGACCGAAATCGGCGTGATGTCGTTGATGGCGTCGAAGGGCATCTTCTTGAACACGCTGGGATTCACCACGTGGTTGTTGGACACCACGCCCAGCGTCTGGCCGTCGGCCGGGGCGCGGACGACGACGCTGGTCCCGGTGATGCCACCGGCTCCCGGCAGGTTCTCGATCACCACCCCCTGGCCGCCCAGCGCCTTGGTGAGCGACGGCGTGGCCGCCCGCATGATGGTGTCGACGCCGGAACCGGCGCCCACAGGCAGCACCAGCCGCAGGGGTTTGTCGGAGGATTGGGCCAGGGTGCCGGTGGCGCCGAGTGCGAAGGCGGCGGCAACGAGTGCGGTCAGGCCGCGGCGTTGGATCTGGAAGGTCATGTCTTGTCTCCGTGGGTCTTGGTTTGTTGCGTGTCAGGCCGTGGCGTGGCTGGGCAGCCCGGCGAGGATTTCTTCGGTGTGCTGGCCGACACCCGGCAGCGCGTGCCGCACACCCGGACGGCGACCGCCCATCAACAGCGGCAGGAGCACCACGTCGGTGGACTCGCCGTCCTCGCATTCCATCGGCACGAGGCCGCCGCTCGCCTTGAGGTGGGGGTCGTTGACCAATTGGTCGGGCCGCATGATCGGTGCGTACGGGATGCCGGCCGCTTCGAGCTTGGGCGAGAGCTCTTCCACGCGGTGGTGCTTGAGGTTCTCGCCGAGCTTCGCGAGCAGAGCCGGGCGCACGGCCACGCGCAGCGCGTTGTTGGCGAGCGCCGGATCGGCCGCCAGCTCGGGCGCCTCGATCACACGGCACAGCGTCAGGAACTGCTTGTCGCTCACTGCGCCGATGAAGAGCTGCTCGCCGTCGGCGAGGGTGAAGACGTCATACACGCTCCAGGCCGACACGCGCGAGGGCATCGGCGGCGGGGGCTCGCCGGTCATCGCGTACTGCTGCATGTGCTGCGACGAGAGGAACACGCAGTTCTCGAAGAGGGCGCTCTGCACCTCCTGGCCCTTGCCGGTCAGCTCGCGCTCGCGCAGCGCGGCCAGTACGCCGATCGCGCCGAACATGCCGCCCATGATGTCGTTGACCGAGGTGCCGGCGCGCAGCGGCCGTCCGACCGGGCCCGTCATGTACGAGAGGCCGCCCATCATCTGCACGACCTCATCGAGCGCCAGGCGGTTCTCGTACGGGCCGGGCAGGAAGCCCTTGTGCGTGACGTAGATCAGGCGCGGGTATTTCTTCGACAGGGTCTCGTAGTCGAGTCCGAAGCTGGCCATCAGGCCGGGCCGGAAATTCTCCAGCACCACGTCGCACTGGCCCGCGAGTTCGGCGGCGGTGGCGCGGCCTTCGTCGGTGCCGATGTCGATCACCACGCTCTTCTTGTTGCGGTTGAAGGAGCGGAAGAAGCCGATGCCCAGGCCCGGCAGCTTGCGGGTCTTGTCGCCGCCCGGCGGCTCGACCTTGATGACTTCGGCGCCGAGGTCGGCGAGGATCATCCCGCACGTCGGGCCCATGACCATGTGGGTGAACTCGAGGACGCGGACGCCGGCGAGGGGGAGGGGATTGGCAGCGGTGGTCATGAAATGGGTTCCCGGTGGGTTCAGGCGTCTTCAGGCAGAAAGGGCTTGGGCGGCGAGGCCGAAGGTCTTGGGCAGGCCGGCCTGCCACAGCGAGCCATGCAGCGTCTCGCCAGCAAGCCACTCGGCGACGCGGGCGCGCAACGCGAGCAGTTGATCGATGTCGACGCCGGTCTGGATGCCCATGCTGCCGAGCATGTAGGCCAGGTCTTCGGTGGAGACGTTGCCGCTCGCGCCCGGCGCATGTGGGCAGCCGCCGATGCCGGCCAGGCAGGCGTCGAAGCGATTCACGCCGACTTCAAGGGCGGCGTACACGTTGGCGAGCCCGAGGCCGCGCGTGTCGTGGAAGTGCCCGCACCAGAAGCGGTCGCCGGCGATCTTCACGGCGTCCTCGAACAGGTCGCGCACCATGCCCGGGTCGGCGTAGCCGACGGTGTCGGCCATGCTCACGCGGTCAGCGCCGGCGTCGAGCAGGGCCTGCATGAGGCGCAGCACCTCGCTCTTGTCGACGAGCCCCTGCAGCGTGCAGCCGAAGGCGGTGCCGACCCCACCCTCGATGAGGATCCTCGAGCCCGAGGCGTCGCGCGCCGCGCGGATCTTCGCGACTTCAGCCACCACATCGTCCGGGGTCTTGCGCAAGTTGGCCAGGCTGTGGGCATGGCTGGCAGAGAGCGGCACGATCATCAGGTCGGCGTCGGCAGCGATCGCGCTCTCGGCGCCGCGCAGATTGGGCACCAGGACGGACGTGAAGAGCTTTGGCAGCGTCTTGGCGTAGGCCACCAGCTCGGCCGTGTCGGCCAGCTGCGGCAGCAGGCGCGCCGGCACGAAAGAGCCGACTTCGATCTCGCGCTGGCCGGCCTCGTAGGCGGCACGGATCCATTCGATCTTTTGCGCGGTCGGCAGGATGGTGGCGATGCTCTGCAGGCCGTCGCGCAGACCGACTTCGCGGATGACGGCGCTGCGCGGCAGGCTAGCGGAAGAAAGTGTCATGGGGTTTGTCTCCAGTCTTTCGACGTACGGTTTGACGTCGTGGGGAGACTGTAGGCATTCCCTCCTTGCGCGAAAAGCGGTAAATTGGAACGCCCAGCGTTCCATTTTGGAACGTCACACTGCGCCTGACCCATGCACGACCTTGATCTCACGAGTCTTCGGCTCTTCGTCGCGGTCTGCGAGACGCGAAACATCGCGCGCGCCGCTGAGCAGCATCACATCGTTGCCTCCGCCATCAGCAAGCGAATTGCACAGCTGGAGAGCACGCTGGGCAATGTGCTGGTGGAACGAAATCGTCGCGGTGTCGCGATCACCGGCGCTGGGGAAATCCTGCTGGAACACGCACGCGGCATGCTGGCCGGCGCGGACCGGGTCGCGCGCGACATGGCTGCCTTCGGAAAGGGGATCAAGGGTCAGGTTCGTGTTCTCGCCTCGGTCTCTTCCATTGCCGAGTTCCTGCCCGACGACATCGCATCGTTCCTGCAGGTCCCCGAACACCGCGAGATCCGGATCGACATCGAGGAGGCCCTCAGCCGCGATGTCGTCAGCGGCTTGCGCGAAGGCTTGGCGCCGCTCGCGGTCCTCTGGGACGCCGCGGACCTCGAGGGATTGCAGACACGGCCCTATCGCAATGACCATCTCGCGATCGTCGCCAATCCATCGCACCCGATCGCGGGCAGGAAACGGTGTGCCTTCGAGGAATCGCTTGACTACGACCATGTGGGACTTCCAGCGTCGACCGCCGTGCACACGATGCTGGCGCGCGCGGCCGCCATCATCGGCAAGCCGATCAGCTACCGGGCCGTCGTTTCCACCTTCGATGCCTCGCTGCGCTGTGTCCGCGCGAACCTCGGCATCGCTGTGGTTCCACGCGAGGTCGCGGAGCCCGTGGCTACGACCTACGGGCTCAAGGTCCTGCCACTGACCGATCCTTGGGCGCAGCGCAGCTTTGCCATCTGCTTCTACGACGAAAATCGACTGTCGCCTGCGGCGAAGGCGCTGGCTGCGCATTTGCAATCGCTGGCGACGCCTCGTCCGGACGCCAAGCGACGCCGAGGGTAGAGGCGCCCGGGCGCGTCACCCTGCATGTCTCAGGTCGATCACACGAGTGTCATCGTTGCCTTGACCGGCCGCATGACGAAGCTTGTCTTGCAGTCCTGAACGCTGGGATGCTTGAGCAGCGTGTCCATCACGAAGCGTGTGTAGTGGTCCATGTCGGCCACGACGATGCGCATCAGATAGTCCATCTCTCCCGTCAGGGAGACGCAGTCGATGACTTCCGGCCAGGTCTGCACGGCGGCTGCGAAGAGATCCATGGGGCTGCGCTTGTCGCCGCCCGTGTGCTTCTCCATCCGGACGTTGATGTAGGCGGTCAGGCCCAGGCCAATCCTCTTGGCCCGCACCAAGGCCACATAGCCCGCAATGACCCCCGTTTCCTCGAGCCGCTTCACGCGCCGCAGCGCTGCCGAGGCCGAGAGCCCCACCTGTGTCCCAAGCTCTTCGTACGACAGCCTGCCGTTCAGTTGTAGTACCGAAATAATGCGCTGATCGATCGAATCGAGCGTTGTTTCTGTGGGCATGGAACAGATTGTCACATGAATCGTGCGTAGAAGGCGCGAATTCGCCTCGATACGCACGATCCCTGCGGCCGAATCTGCCTACAGTGATGAACCACGACGGGGCCTGCACGCGGTCCCGAACCCACATCAACCGCCTTGGAGCATTCGCCATGACCACCGAC
>NZ_JASZYF010000071.1 GCF_030317115.1 Variovorax gracilis | reverse complement strand
ATCAAGGCTTTCTGATTGTCGGTGTAGTAGGTTCGCGTTCGGTACTTCATCTGCAACACTCCTTCTGCCTATGCAGTTCTCAGTGTGTTGCATCGACCGGTTGAATCCGCAATCGGCGAGCAGTCGTTGAGCTTCGCGGGGCCATGAACGACCCAGCCTTCTTTTCTGCGACACCGGGGTTGCGCGGGGCGCGACCCCTCGCACCGCGATGCCTCTCAAAGGCGACGGAGGCATCGGGCCCAAACCATTTAGGCGCCGCTGCCACGGCTCCCTGCCTGCAGCAGTTGGAGCGCCTTCTCGACACTGAGCGAGCCCGACACCTGGCTCGGCGGGTAGTCCTTGAAGGTGCCGAGGAACTGCCCCACGATGCCCACCGCGGGAATCATGGTCCAGAGCTTCTCGCCCCACCAGCGGCCGTACAGCAAGCTCTCGTCCTGGTAACGCTCCCAGGGATCCTGCCGCAGGTTGGTCACCAGCGGCACGTTGGTTGTGTCGGGCTTGCCGTTGAAGAGATTGCCCTCGATTGTCTTGAAGCTGACCTTCCAGGCGTTGTAGCGCACCGCCATCAGGTCGGCGTTGTCGCTGAAGTAGAAGAACTCGTGCCGGGGCGCCGGGATCTCGCCCTTGAAATAGGGCATGAAGTTGTAGCCGTCCAGGTGGTTCTTGAAGGTCTTCTCGCCCGCCTTGTAGCCGGTCAACAGCTTCTCCTTGACCTGCGCCTCGCCGGCGGCGGCCAAGAGCGTCGGCAGCCAGTCCTCCGCCGCCATGATGTCGTTGATGATCGTGCCGGGCTGGATCACGCCCGGCCACTTGGCCACCATGGGCACGCGGAATCCGCCCTCGAAGATCGTTCCCTTCTCGCCGCGGAACGGATGGTTGCCGCCATCGGGCCAACTGAAGATCTCCGCGCCGTTGTCGCTGGTGAACAGGACGATGGTGTTGTCGGCGATGCCTTCGTCGTCTAGCTTCTGGAGGATCTCGCCGACGATCCAGTCCAGTTCCATCATCGCGTCGGCATAGATGCCGAAGCCGCTCTTGTCCTTCCACTTGGGCGACAGGTGCGTCCAGACGTGACAGCGCGTCGAGTTGTGCCAGAGGAAGAAGGGCTTGTCCGCCTTCACCGAGCGATCAATGAAATCGACCGAGCGACGCACGAGCTCCGCATCGACATCTTCCATGTTGAACTTGGCTTCGGGGTCCATCCCGGGGCCCGGCGGGAGCGGTCCGGCATCGATGATCTTCTGCTTGCCAACGCGGCCCCAGCGGGGCTCCTCCGTCGGATCGTCGACGTCTGTCGCGTAGGTCTCGATGATGTTGCGCGGGCCGAACTTGTCATGGAAGCCGGCCATCTTCGGATACTCGCCGTCGTAGGGCTCTTCCATCGCATTGAGGTGATAGAGGATGCCGTAGAACTCGTCGAAGCCGTGCACGGTGGGCAGGTATTCGTTGCGGTCGCCCAGGTGGTTCTTGCCGATCTGCGCCGTGGCATAGCCGAGCGGCTTCAGCAGTTCGGCGATGGTCGGGTCCTTGTCCTGCAGGCCCTGCTTGGCCGCGGGCATGCCGACCTTCAGAAGCCCCGTGCGAAAGGGCGTCTGCCCAAGGATGAAGGCAGCGCGGCCGGCGGTGCATGACTGTTGACCATAGTAATCAGTGAAAAACGCGCCCTCTTTCGCGATGCGGTCGATGTTGGGCGTGCTGCCGCCCATCATGCCGCGGTGGTAGCAACTGAGGTTCCAAATACCGACATCGTCGGCCATGATCATGACGATATTGGGGGGCTTGGTAGCCATGGGTCTCTCCAGTTGGTGCAGACGTTCGCCGGCGCATCCTGACAGGCTCGGCCGTAGTTGGAAATAGCACCAAAGGGCAACAAGATTGCCCCTTGTCCGGATTGCTCCATCACAGTCCGCGACTCAAGAATTGCCACTGGAGCGGCCTTCTTTGGCCAAGTCGACGGCTTGCGCCCGCCCCGCATAACCAGGAAACACCTCATGTATGACTACGTCATCGTTGGAGCTGGCTCTGCCGGCTGCGTTCTTGCAAATCGCCTTTCGGAAGACCCAGATGTCACAGTCTGCGTGATCGAGGCTGGCCCTTCGGACTTTCTTCCCTTCATCCACATGCCCGGCGCGTTCGGCATGTTCATGTTCACGAAAAAGTACGACTGGTCGTACGAGGCGAAGTCCGACCCGGCGATTCGCAAAGGCGAGCCGATGTTCTGCCCGCGCGGCAAGACGCTCGGCGGATCGAGTTCGATCAACGGCATGGTCTACACCCGCGGGCACCGCTCCGACTACGACGGTTGGGCCGCGCTGGGTTCGCCAGGATGGAGTTACGATGAAATCCTGCCTTACTTTCGCAAGGCCGAGCACAACCGCCGCGGCGCCGATAAGTACCACGGGGACGAGGGTCCTTTGGTCGTGTCGGACTGCGAGATGAACTACAAGATTTCCAAGGTGTTCATCGAAGCCGCCGAGCAGGCCGGCGTGCCGATGAGCAACGACTTCAACGGCGAGCAATACGAGGGCTTCGGGGCTTTCCAGTTCACTATCGACAACGGCAAGCGCTGCAGCACTGCGGTGGCCTACCTGCATCCCGCGATGCACCGCAGGAACCTCACTGTGATGACTGGTGCCGACGTAATTCGCATCGACTGCGAAGGCAAGCGCGCGGTCGGCGTCACCATCGATCACAACGGCAAGCGCGTGGCTGTCAAGGCCAACCGTGAAGTCATCGTCTCGGCAGGCGCATTCAATTCGCCGCAGCTCCTGATGCTGTCGGGCATTGGACATCCCGATGAACTCAAAGCGCACGGAGTTCCACTGGTCCATGCCTTGCCCGGCGTCGGCAAGAACCTGCAGGAGCACCCTGACACGGCCGTGCTCACCACCAGCCACTACCACGGCGGCGTCCAGCTCTCGCTAGGCGGGGTGCTGCAGATGGTCGGCGAAGGCATTGAGTATTACGGCGCCCATCTCGGCAAGCTGCGTTCCTCGTTTACCGAGGTTGGCGCCTTCCTGAAGACCGATCCGTCGCTTGAAGTGCCTGACATCGAACTGTGCACGCTGCCGCTGCTGTTCGATGACTCGGGCCGCGACCTGAAGCTGATGACGAACGATGGCTACTCGTGCCACGTCGGCTGCATCCGCCCCAAGAGCCGGGGCACGGTCAGCCTCGCGAGCGCCAACCCGGCCCACCAACCCGTCATCGACTTCAACTTCCTCAGTCATCCGGACGACATGAAGACGCTGATCGGCGGGGTGCGACTGGTGCGCAAGATTCTGGCCTCGCCCGCGTTCGATCCCTACCGCAAGGAGGAACTGTTCCCCGGCAAAGACGTGCAGTCGGATGAAGATCTTGCCCAGGCGATCAAGGACAAGTTTGGCCTCGAATACCACCCCGTTGGCACCTGCAAGATGGGCGCCGACAAGATGGCCGTGGTAGACGCGGAGCTGCGCGTACATGGCATGGAGGGACTGCGCGTCATAGACGCCTCCATCATGCCGACATTGGTGGGTAGCAACACCAATGCGCCGACGATCATGATTGCGGAGAAGGCGGCAGACATGATTCGCAAGAGGCCCGCGCTGAAGGCCGCCGCGGCTTGACGCATACCTCAAGGGGTGTTGTTACGCTGGCCCATTCCTCCCGGTGCAGCGATCACTCTGTGGTCCAGTGAGCGAACCCGCTGTATTCATCGTCGATGACGATGCAGCTTGCTGCGACTCGATTCGAGAGTTGGTCCTGTCGGTCGGTCTCTCGGCCGCCGTGTTCGGATCGGCGGTTGAGTTCCTGACTTCCTTCGACTCCACGTGGCACGGCTGCCTGGTTTCGGACCTGCGCATGCCGACGATGAATGGGCTCGCTCTGCAGCAGCGCCTGCACGCAATGGGCGCCCGCCTTCCGATTGTGTTCGTCAGCGGCAGCGTCGACACTCACATGGCCGGTCAAGCTATCAGGAACGGCGCAGTAGACGTCCTAGAAAAGCCCTTCGGGCAGCATCAGTTGCTGGATGCAAATTGCCAGGCCCTATGTCTTGACGACCGCGCTGGGGATACAAGACCAGCGGCCTGAGCGTCGGCGTCGCAACACAAGGTGTCTATCGAATACCAAGGACAAGCAGGGCACTGGTTGCCCGCGCCAGATGGGCCGATCGACATGCTGATGCGGACGTACGTGCCGGACCAGACGCCGCCGTCGATCCTGCCTGCCTGTGAAGGTACATGGAACCCGCCGGCGGTCGTGAAGACTTCCTGAAAGAGTCTCGATTTCGACGCGGCGCGTCTGGATGGCTGATTGCAACTGCGGATTCAACCGGTCGATGCAACACATTCGCTGAACATCTCAGCGGGTGTATGGAAGCCGAGCGTCTTGCGCGGCCTCTCGTTTCAATTGTCTCGCGATCGCGTTGAGTTGAAGCTGGGAGAACCCTGAGATGTGGCGATCTGGCTGTTCGCGCTTCCAAAGAGCAAGTCGCCTTCCCAGTGGCCAGGAACCGCTCGATCTTCAACCGTGGCCGGGCGCTCGCTGATCGAGACGGCGTCAACGATTCTTCCGTGGGTGTCGGTCTTCTGCGAATACTGGCGTGACCGTCGCATGCCTCGCGTTCGTCTCAGGTGCTGCAGCAATTCCTTCTTCAAGGCCCCGCGGGCTTGGATGAACAGGCTGCGGTAGATGGTCTCGTGTGACACGTGGCAGGTCTCGTCGCAAGGGTAGGTGTGTTTGAGCCACCCCGCAATCTGCTCCGGAGACCATTGCAGGCGAAGTTTGCCCGTGACGATGCGCGCCAAGACCCGGTTCTCGGCCAGCTTGCAGCGCTTGGGCCGACGAGCCCGGTCCCAGGCTGCCTGGTCGGCCTGGGTCGCCCGATAGCATCCCGGACCACCATTGCGCTTGATCTCGCGGCTGATGGTGGAGGGAGCTCGCCCAAGGATCACCGCGATCGAGCGAATCGAGAAGCCAGCCACCATGGCACGCGAGATCTCCTCGCGCTCGGCCAGCGTCAGTGCCTTCGGTGAACGGCTTCGCTCCGGCGGCCGAATGCCGCCAGTGCGCGACAGAATTCCCTGTACCGACGTGTGCGGCCGATTGAACAGCTGAGCGATCTGATGGAGGGTCCATCCCTGCCTCCATCGCTCCCACATCAATGCCTTCTGGCTGTCTGTGTAGTAGGTTCGCGTCCGGTACGCCATCTGCAACACTCCTACTGCCAACGGCAGTTTTCAGTGTGTTGCATCGACCGGTTGAATCCGCAGCCCTAGCCGGTCGTCAAGACTGCAGGTGTGCAGCGGGACCCGCCCTTCGCGCCGCGACGGCCTAAGACTCAGATCGGCCATCGCCAGCCCGTGACCGCTGATCAACGGTCAGCGGACATTCGCTCCACGCGGACGAATTAAAGGCAACTACGTAGCCCTATCGGGCGGCAGGTACGGATCGGGCGTGCAGAGTTTGATCGGCGGATACATGCCGAACACGCTGTCGCGGCGATCTCCTTGGATGATGCCGACGATGTGACGGCTGTGGCGCTTGCATCATGGTGCGATCAGGCGCCGCTGGGAATTGGGTCGAGGGGCAACGCGGTTGTCCGAAGGTGAAGGCGCCTCGGAGC
>NZ_JASZYF010000070.1 GCF_030317115.1 Variovorax gracilis | reverse complement strand
TTGAACTCGTCCGTGTATTGGCGCTTCGGCAACTTGCCATCTCTCATTTCATTTTCTCCGTACTCCAGAAGTTACCAACTTCTTGCTGTACGTGAAATCGAGGCAGGGTCAGAACCTGCTGCCTCTGCAGGAGAAGCCATTTGTAGAGCAATGCGGCCACCCGCCGCGACTTGCGTTTGCGAATTCGTCGCCGCTCGTCCGGGGGAAGTTGGTCGAGCTTCGCCTCGATCTTGAACAGCAACTGGAAGTACCGTAGCGCCTTTTCGCCGACCTTGCTGCCGTGGTTGGCCCACAGCTCGTGGAATTTACGGCGCGCATGCGCCATGCAATTTGCAGCCGTCACGCCCTTCGCAATGGTCGCGTTGTAGCCCGAGTAGCCGTCGGTAACGAGCGTGCCTTTCCAAGGCGTGTCGCCGTCTTGGCCGAGGAATCCGCGAACGTTCTCGCCGCTGCGCGTCTCGGCGAAGTTGAACACCACCGCCTTGGTCGAGTTGTAGCTTGTCGTGCAGTAGCTCCAGATGTACGCCTTGTGAGTCTTCTTGTTGCCAGGCTTGAGCATGGCCACCGGCGTCTCGTCGGCGTGCAGCACGTCGTGGCGAAGCAGCTCGGCCTCCAGGGCGTCTACCAGCGGCTGTAGCTGCGCCCCGCATCCCCCACCCACTGTGCCAACGTGGAGCGCGCGATGGCCATGCCAGCGCGCTGGAAGATGTGCTCCTGACGATACAACGGCAGATGATCCAGGAACTTGGCCACCAGTACCTGGGCCAGCAGGCCCGTCGTGGGAATCCCCTTGTCGATGATGTGCGGTGCCACGGGAGCCTGCACCAGCTTCTCGCAACGCGCGCAGGCCCACTTGCCTCGAACATGGTGCTCCACCGTGAACACGCCCGGCTCGTAGTCGAGCTTCTCGGAGACGTCCTGGCCGATGCGCTTCATCTGGCAACCGCAGCTGCACACAGTGCTCGCGGGCTCGTGGTGCAGCTCGCGCCGCGGCAGGTGCGCCGGCAGCAGCTGGCGCTTCGGCTGTTCCTTGTCCTTCGTGTCCTTATTTTTGTTGTTGGCGGTGGCCCGCTCGATCTCTCCGGTGACCTCGGCGATGTCGCCATCGAGGGTCTCTTCAAGCAGGCTCGTCTGCTCGGCACTGAGGCCAGACCTGAACTTCTCGCTCGTGGCGGTGAACTTCAGGCGCTTGAGCACCGCCATCTCGTGCGTGAGCTTGTCGATCAGGGTTTGCTTGAACGCAGCCTCGCGTTGCGATCTCTCGAGTTCGACGGCCTGGTCTCGCAGTTGCTCGTCCTTGGCGGACAGCTCGCTCATCAGCGCCAGCATGGCTTGGCGCATCTGCTCCGGATCCAACGATTCCAATTGCTGGGAGGCGATCACGGAAGGTGATCGTGCCAGAGGCTGTGCGCCAGTGGCATCGGAACATTCATCGATTGCGCACCGCTACAGAACTCGGATGATCCCAGCCTCGCCGATGCGTTGCCAGGGCAGGCCCAGAACGAGTGCGTTGAGCTGCGGTCTGCTCAGCGACAGCGTCCCCGTCGTGTCGTGTGGCCAGACGAACTTGCCGGCGTTCAGTCGCCTCGCGGCCAACCAAACGCCAATGCCATCATGCACGAGGACCTTCATGCGATTGGCGCGACGGTTCGCGAACAGGTAGGCGTGGTGTGGACGAGCTTCACCGAAGACCTTCACCACACGACCCAGTGCCGCTTCGGTGCCTGCGCGCATGTCCATCGGTTCGACCGCCAACCAGACGGCGTCGATGCGGATCACCGCAGCAACTCGCGTAGCCAGGTCCCGCACTCCAGAACAAGTGCCGCCGGCCAGGTCACCACGACAGTCGTCGAGCCGCGCTTGACTTCCATGCGAATGTCGCCCGGCGGCGTGACGGGCGCTGGCAGTTGCACGGGCACGAACGATGACGGCGAGGACTTGAGCTCGGGACTACGCAAGAGCTTGGGGGTGTTACCTTCCGCCGAGTTGAACGGCGACACCTCCGCGTCGCGCACCCAACGCCGCAGCAGGTTCGCATTGATGCCCAGCGACATCGCCACTGACGCCATTGAGACGCCGGGCTGCGCGGCCGAGGCGACGGCATTGGCCTTGAACTCGTCGCTGTGCAGCCGGCGACGCCGCCGATCACCGGCAGCCTGAGGAGAGATAGTGTGCACGTATCCACCATGAGTTAGTGGATACGAGCATCCTTTGCTCCTACCGCGAATTCAAGATGGGTTCGCCGGACGTACATGGACGCCCCCTATGCCAGGTTCTCAATTCGTGCGGCTCGAAGGTAAAGATTGCACCCGTACATTCGGACTTTGATTGCAGCTTTTGGCTGCGGTCCCTGATGGGATGAGCTGGTTGACGCCTCGATCGCATACACGCACTCTGGGTGCCTCGTCCGGCGCGGGCTTTGCCAACCACGGTCTGACCTGTCTTGCCATCACTTCATGATCGCCCGAGCAATCGGCGGTTTGTTCTCCCTGCTATGTTGTGATCATCGCTATCTGCCTCAGGCCGCGGCGTCCCCTCAGCGCACGTAGCCAGCATCGAAGTGCCGGTCATGCGCCAGGAGAGCCCAGACGATTCGCGCGTTCTTGTTCGCCAGCGCCACCGCCGCTACGTTCTTGTTGCGTCGATTCACGACGGCGCTGATCCAGTTGCATGCATCGGCCTTCTGGCTCACTCGATAGATGACCGAGCGCGCGCCGTGTATCAGCAACGTCCGGAGATACGTATCGCCGCGCTTGCTCATGCCCAGCAGGTTCGCCTTGCCACCCGAAGAGTTCTGTTTGGGAACGAGGCCCAGCCACGCAGCGACCTGACGACCACTGTCGAAGCTCTTCGCGTCGCCGATGGAAGCGACCAGCGCGCTGGCTGTGATCGGACCGATGCCTGGAACCTGAGCAAGCTTGCGGCTGAGATCATTGCTGCGATGCCACGCTTGGATCTTTGCCTCGAGCTCATCGACCTGGCGATCCAGATCTTTGAGGTGATCGAGGAGTCGTTGCACGAGCAGTCGAAACGCACCCGGCAGCTCGTTTGAACCGTCCTCGATCAACTCGGGAACGCGAGTGCCGATGTAGCCGATGCCCTGCGGAATGATGATGCCGAATTCGCCGAGTAGCCCGCGGATTTGATTCGCCTGAGCCGTGCGCGCCCTCACGAAGCCTTGACGCACGCGGTGCAACGCGAGGACCGCTTGCTGCTCGACGTTCTTCACCGGTACGAAGCGCATGTTCGGCCGAGCCACTGCTTCGCAGATCGCCTCGGCGTCGGCTGCATCGTTCTTGTTGGTCTTGACATAGGGCTTGACGAACTGAGGCGCCATCAGCCTCACGGCGTGGCCCATGCCTTGAAGTTTGCGCGCCCAGTGATGCGCACCGCCGCATGCTTCCATGCCGACAAGGCACGGCGGCAGGTTGACGAAGAACGGCGCCATCTGGTCGCGCCGTAACTGCTTCTTCAGCACGACCTTGCCTCGCTCGTCGATGCCGTGGACCTGAAACACGTTCTTTGCCAGGTCGATGCCAACAGTCGTAATCTTCATGGTGGACGCCCCTCTCGGTTCAAGTGGTTGGTGACACTTCCACTTTGGCACGTTGATGCCGTTACGGGTGGGGGCGTCCATCCCATTGCATACATTCCTGCCGACCCTTGTGTCGATGTTCCGCGGGCATGGTCGCCAAGCTTCCCTCGAGGTGGTAGATCTGAGCCAGGCGCTTGATCGCCGCTTCGGCCACTGGGCTCGTTCCGGCCCGGGCCACTTCGTCGTACTTGCGTCGGGCGTGCACGACGCATCCTGCGGCCACGCGCATGGGGTACACGCGAGCATCCATGGCGGAGTCGTAGCCGGCGTACTGGTCCGTCAGCAGCGTTCCGTTCCACGCACCGTCCTCGCCGCTGAGGAACGCGACCGGGTACTGGCCGCCACGGCCCAGGCAGAACTCGAAGATCACGCCGCCCTGCACGTCGAGTTCGCCGCGCGCATAGGCCCAGACGTAGGCCCTGCGGGTCTTGCCCGCCCCAGGATCGAGCAAAGCCACTGGCGTCTCGTCGGCGTGCAGTACCCGGGCGCGGAGCACGAAGCGCTTGTGCGCGTCGTACAGCGGCTCCAGCGCCGCCCCGGCGTACCCGGCCCAAGCAGCGAGCGTGGAGCGCGGGGTGTGCACGCCCGATCGCGCGTTGATCGTCTCCTGCCGGTAGTACGGCAGGTGGTCCACGAAGCGGCTGATCAGCGTGTGTGCCACGAGTCCACTCGCCGGGATGCCGCCGTCCACGATCTCAGCGGCGGCCGCCTCCTGCTTCAGACTCTGGCAGCAGCGGCAGGCCCACTTGCCGTAGATGTGCCGGTGAACGAAGAACTCTGCCGGCACGATGTCCAGCTTCTCGCTGATGTCCTCGCCCACGCGCACCATCGACTGCCCGCAGCCGCAAGTCGTGTCCTCGGGCTCGTGGCGGTGCTCCACGCGCCGCAGGTGTTGGGGCAGCGCTTGGCGGCGCGGTTTGCGCGCAGGGGCCTTGGGTGTCTTCGACGCTTCCGGCAAGCTGGCCTGCAATGCCGCCAATTGCGCCTGCAGGCTCGCCTCGTCCTCCGCAACGGTATCCTGGAAGAGCTGGCGCTGCTCGGCGGTCATCGCCTCGGACTTGGCGCCGAACTTCCAGCGCTTGAGCCTCGCGAGCTCGAAGTTGATCTTCTCGATCTTCGTTTGCCGCAGCGCGAGCTCGCGGTCCTTGCGCTCGAGCAAGGATTGCTGCTGGGCGAGTTCGCGGACGTGCTCGGCAAGCTGCTGGTCCTGCTGCTCGAGTCGTTGCTGCATCTGCGCGATCAGCGCGGCAGCTTCAGGGGGCAGTTGTGCAAGGTCGATGGGGAGAGGGCCTTGCGTGCCAAGCATGCGCAGCATGGTGCCAGAGCGTTCTGCCTCGCACCATTGGAGCAAGCGCTGTCAACCGGCGGGAGCGCAGCGCCGGGCCGAGTTACATGCGAGTGATGACGGCCATCTCCGGCAATCGTTGCCATGGCAAGCCGACTACCAGGGCGTCGAATTGCGCCCTCGTGAGTTCCAGCGACGCCGGTACTGCCTCCGTCGCCGACAGCCATACGAATCGCCCTGCGTTCAGTCGCCGCGCAGCGCACCACACGCCGAAGCCGTCGTGCACGATGAGCTTGATCCGTGTGGCGCGCGAGTTGACGAAGAGGTAACCATGATGGGCGTGCGCGGCACCCAGTGTCGAGACGACCGCGGCCAGCAGCCGTTCGGCACCCGCGCGCATGTCCAGCGGCTGCGCGCACAGCCACACCCTGTCGATGCGGATCACTTCAGCGCCGCCGCAGCCACCTCGCCCAGCCAGGTCGCGCAGTGCGCTGCCTGCGAGCCAGGCCATTGCACCGTCAAGCGAGTCTCGCCGCGCTGCAGTTCGATGTGGATGTCGGCCTCGCCGCGCTCTCGTTCCACGACAGAGCGATCCACCGCAGGCGCGGCCTCGATCTCGGCTGAGGCCAGTTCCACCGGCACGAATTGCAGCGCTGGCGGCGATGTCGAACTGGCAGGTATGGTCGGCTCGACATGCGGTCGTTGTGCGACCCTACGTGGCGCCGATAGGCCCGCGCGCTTGAGCCCTCTCCCGACGAGCCACTTGCGAACCAGGTTGACGTTGAGTCCGTGCGCGAGCGACACCGCCGCGACCGAGGCGCCGGGCTGCTCGCACTCGGCCATGATCTTCGCCTTGAATTCAGGGTCGTGCGTGCGCCGACGCTTGAGTGAATTGGGATTCATAGGTGCCCGCCAAATCAATAGGTGGGCACCATCCTCAAGGTCCAGTCACCGAGGAGCAAGATGGGATCGCCAGACGCTCACAGACAAAGGGCTTTGGCCTGGTGTTGTTGATGTCGAGGTAGTCCCGGATGCTCTGCTCGAGTTCGCGCGTGGAGCGGTGTGTGCCGCGGCGGATGCAGCGCTGCGTCAGC
>NZ_JASZYF010000007.1 GCF_030317115.1 Variovorax gracilis | reverse complement strand
ATACGCAACGATCGATGAGCAGGTCGCCCCCATCCTGTTCTTCGCGTCCGACGAATCGTCCTATATCACCGGGTCGATCCTTCCAGTCGGCGGCGGCGACCTCGGCTGAACCATCCCTGCAAACAACGCCAGGAGAAAACACATGAGACAAATCGACGTTCACAAGGTTGCCGACGAAGCCCGCTTCAACCGCTTTCACGGTCTCGTTCTCTTCTGGTGCGCCCTGATCATCATCTTCGATGGTTATGACCTGGCAGTGGCCGGCATCGCGCTGCCGTCGATCATGAAGGAGATGGGCGTGGAGCCGACGCGCGCCGGGTTCATGGTCAGCGCCGCGCTGTTTGGAATGATGTTCGGCGCGATCTTTCTGGGCACTATCGCGGACCGCATTGGCCGCCGGTGGGCGATCGCGATTTGCATCGGCTTGTTCAGCGTGTTCACGGCCGCTGCGGGCCTGACCCACGACCCGGTGACGTTCAGCATTACGCGCTTTCTTGCCGGTCTGGGTATCGGCGGCGTTATGCCCAATGTCGTGGCGCAAATGACCGAATACTCGCCGAAGAAGATACGCGCGACCATGGTGACGCTGATGTTCAGTGGCTATGCGGTCGGTGGCATGCTCGCCGCGCTACTGGGCAAAGGCCTCATCGAGAACTACGGGTGGTCATCGGTATTTCTGGCCGCCGGCCTTCCGGTGCTCTTGATCCCGGTGATCTTGAAGTCGCTGCCCGAGTCGATGCCGTTCCTGCTCGCGAAAGGCCGCCACGATGAGCTCAAGGTTATCGTCTCGAAGTTGGACCCCAGCTTCAATCCGCAGGCAAGTGATCATTTCGCACTTCCTGCAGAAGACAAGGTTGGCAGTGCACCAGTGCGCCATCTCTTTCAGGACGGCAGAGGCTTCAGCACCGTGATGTTCTGGATCGCCTTCTTCATGTGCTTGTTCATGGTCTACGCTCTCAGTTCATGGCTGACCAAGTTGATGGCAAGCGCAGGCTATAGCCTCGGGTCGGCACTCACGTTCGTCCTGGTGCTGAATTTCGGCGCGATGATCGGCGCGGTGGGAGGCGGCTGGCTGGCAGACCGGTTCCATATCAAGTGGGTGCTTTTCTCGATGTATGTGCTGGCTGCGATCTCCATCACTCTGCTTGGGGTCAAGATGTCGTCCGAGGCCCTCTTCCTCCTCGTGGGCTTGGCCGGCGCCTCGACGATCGGGACCCAGATCGTGACCTACGCATACGTGGGTCAGTTTTACCCGATGTCCATCCGGTCCACCGGCATCGGCTTCGCCTCGGGAGTCGGCCGCAGTGGTGCGATTCTGGCGCCGATCGTGATAGGCGCGCTAGTGGCAATGACGCTGCCGCTGCAGCAGAACTTTGTTGCTATTGCGATCCCTGCGGTAGTTGCGGCGGTGGCAGTGGCAATGATTAACCACGGCCGCTCTTCTTCGACCCATCACCAGGACGTCAGCGCCGGAATCTCAGAGCCAGCATTGGCACGCAAATGAGCCGTAGGTCAGGCATCGCCCTAAACGCGGGTTCGTGCAAATTGTCGTGTGTGAATGATCAAAAGGAGCATGGATATGGGCAAGTATGTGTTGCTGGGCAACTGGACCGACAAAGGGGCGCGCGAGGTCAAAGACACCGTCAAAAGGTCTCGGGCTGCGCGCGAAGCGTTCGCCCGGATGGGGGTGAACGCTCGCGAGTGGATCTTTACTCTTGGCCAATACGATGTGGTGTTGACCGTAGAGGCTCCTGATGATGAGACGCTGACGAGAGCTGCGCTGGCGTTGGCGCTTCAGGGAAATCTCCGCACGACGACACTGCGCGGGTTTGGCGAATCCGAGATGGAGGAGATCCTTGGAGCGCTTCCCTGATCACGCACAGGACCGGGCAAGCGCTTGCCTCAACGCTCCATGGCGGTGCCCTGTCCATGACGCAGGTCAGAGCAGGCGCGGCGCAACAAGAAGGAGCGTCCCCCCAGGGTTCAACCGGCCAAACACCAGGTTGAGGAAACGTCGCACGCGGCAGTCGGCGCGAACCACGGCACGAGCGGGTGATTGGTGTAAACCCTCATCAACAATACCTTGAAGGTATTTTTGCAGACCGCATCGATATTGGACCTATCGGTCTTTCGCAACGAAGATTGCCAACCATGAACCCAAGCCCAACCATTCAAAGCATCGAATCAGTCCTGGTGGACCTGCCAACGATTCGCGCGCACAAGCTGGCGATGACGACGATGATGCGCCAGACGCTAGTCATCGTGCGGCTGGTGTGCAGCGACGGCATCACTGGTGTTGGGGAGGCCACCACGATTGGTGGCTTGGCCTACGGGGATCAGAGTCCGGAGAGCATCAAAGGTGCGATAGACACCTACGTCGCTCCACTGCTAATCGGGCAGGACGCCACCCGGATCAATGTCGCGCTCAAGCGCGTGTCGGCGTCGGTGCAGGGAAACTCCTTTGCGAAGTCTGCAGTGGAGATTGCGCTGCTTGACGCGCAGGGGCTCCGCCTGGGCCTGCCGGTGCATGCCTTGCTCGGCGGCGCCGTGCGAGATGCACTTCCGGTGCTGTGGACCCTCGCCAGCGGCGATGCGGCGCGTGACGTCCAGGAGGCGCTGTCGTTGATCGAGGCTCGCCGCCACAACGTGTTCAAGCTCAAGATCGGCAGCCATCCGCTTGCGGAGGACATAGCACACGTTGAGGCCATTCGCCGCGGCCTTGGAGATGATGTGTTGCTGACGGTCGATGTGAACCAGGCCTGGGATGAAACCACGGCCGTGCGAGGGATCGCCGCTCTCGAAGCGATCGGAGTCGGCCTGATCGAGCAGCCCGTGGCACGTCGCAATCGCCGGGCGCTCCGGCGCCTGAGTGCCCGCTTCGACGTGCCAATCATGGCCGATGAAGCAGTGCACGATGCGATCGACGCATTCGATCTGGCCGCGGAGGCTGCGGCGGACGTGTATGCCTTGAAGATCTCTCAGGCAGGAGGCCTCTGGCCCACGCTGCGGGCTGCAGCCGTCGCCGATGCCGCCGGCGTAGGCATCTACGGCGGTACCTTGCTCGAAGGCAGCATCGGCAGCATCGCCGCGGCGCACGTCTTTGCCGCCTGCCCGACGCTTGCCTGGGGCACGGAGTTGTTTGGACCGCTGCTGCTCAAGGACGACATCGTCGTGCAGCGCCCTGACTTCCGTGACTTCGAACTGCAACTGCCGCAGGTACCGGGCCTGGGCGTGCAACTCGACTTGGACAAACTCGACTTCTATCGGCGTGACCGCTCTTCACAGAGCGTCGCCGTTACTGGCTAAGGAGCCTGTCCAGACACTTTTTGCTAGGGCGACAGCCGGCTTGGAAAGTCTTCTCGGGCCAAAGTTTGAAAAAGCAAACCGCCACCTGGCCACAAAACACCATAGTCACCAACCCCCCATGAAACGGAGACATCAATGAGCGCTCAAATCTTCAATACCACCGAAGTGCAAGACTTCCTGCGCTTGGCCAGCGGCCTCAATCAGGAAGGCGGTAACCCGCGTACCAAGACGATAGTCCATCGCATCCTCTCCGACCTATTCAAGGCGATCGAGGATCTGGACGTCACATCTGACGAGTATTGGGCGGGCATTGCCTATGTGAACCAACTCGGCGCGCGTGGCGAAGCTGGCTTGTTGTCACCGGGGCTTGGCTTGGACCGGTACTTCGATATGCGCATGGACGCGGAAGATGCAGCGCTGGGCGTGACCGACGGCACGCCCCGCACGATCGAAGGTCCGTTGTACGTGGAGGGAGCACCGGTGGAGCAGGGCTTCGCACGACTTGACGACGGAAGCGACAAACAGGGACACCCCCTGATCATGCACGGCACTGTCTACGGTGCGGACGGCAAGCCCCTGCCTGGCGCCAAGGTAGAGGTCTGGCATGCCAACACAAAGGGGTTCTATTCCCACTTTGACCCGACCGGCGAGCAGCAGCCGTTCAACATGCGTCGCACCATCATGACTGACGCGCAAGGCCGCTACAAGTTTCAAAGCATCGTGCCTGTGGGTTACGGCTGTCCTCCGGACGGCCCCACCCAGGGCCTGCTCAACCAGTTGGGGCGGCACGGCAATCGCCCGGCGCACATCCATTTCTTCGTTACATCCGACGGCCACCGAAAGTTGACCACGCAGATCAACATTGACGGGGACCCACTGGTCTACGACGATTTCGCCTATGCCACCCGGGAAGGACTCGTGCCCCCGCTGACAGAGCACACCGACAAGGCCAGTATCGAAGCTGAAGGGCTTGCTGGCCCGTTTACCGAGATCGTGTTCGACATAAGGCTGACTGCTTTGGTCAACGGCGTCGACAACCAGATCGTCGATCGCCCGCGGCTGGCTGCATAGACGCTAAGAGGCCGATGGGGGTGCGATGGAGATGCGCCTGCCTGCCATAGCTTATATGCCTCAAGCTTGGCGACAGCGCGCGTCCTGGCGGAGGACATCCCCATAGGTACCTCGTACCTCCATGTACACGAACGCATCTGTTGAAAATTGCGGCAACGTTCCGAAACCGGTACACGGTAGTGCACGTGCTGAACCCCGTTGGTGCGGGCGCGCGATTGCCCGGCGCCTGGGACCACAGCGATCATCAGCATGTGGAGATGGCTGCGCCCCGAAGGCGGAATTCCGGTCTTCACGGTCCAGCCTCTTGCTGCCACTGGTCATCTGTGTCGCCGTTCATCGCTATCACCGTGCGGCCAGGGCTATGTGCGACAAGCATGCCTGCATACCTGCTGTGTCGGGAGCATGCAGACCCGATTGAAACCTAAAAGTGTGATCCATAGACCATGACTCAGCGCACCGACTCGTTGACAACTTCTCTGCTCACCGCGCGAGGGGCATTCCGCGTCGCCATCGACGGCGACGCGGCTGCCCCGGCATTGATCATGAGCAACTCGCTGGGTACGACGTTGGAGATGTGGGGCCCGCAGGTCAGCGCCTTTTCCAGGGACCACCGGTTGATCCGATACGACACGCGCGGCCACGGCGGGAGCCCGGTCACGGCGGGCCCCTACTCTTTCCACGACCTGGGTCATGACGTGTTGGCGGTACTCGATGCGTTGAACATCGACATGGCAGCGTTTTGCGGTATTTCCATGGGCGGCCACACGGGACTTTGGCTGGGTATTCACGCACGTTCCCGGTTCAGCGCCATCGCGGTGTGCAATAGTGCGGCAAAGCTGGGCGCCACGGACGCTTGGAACGAGCGCGCTGCCACGGTGCGACGGGGCGGCGAAGCCGCCATGCGCACGCTGGCGGACTCGGCGCCTGGACGCTGGTTCACCGAAGACTTTGCGAATGCAAATCCCGAGACCGTGGCATGCGCCCAAGACTGGATCGCCGGCATCGCTCCGGAGGGATATGCAGCGTGCTGTGATGCACTTGCTGCTTCCGACTTGCGCAGCGACATCGACCGCATCGCCACGCCCACTTTGCTCCTGGCCGGTGCGTCTGATCCCGTCACGACTGTCGTCGACGCCGAAGCCATGCAGGCGGCAATTCCGGGCGCGCTTCTGTCAGTGGTATCGGCGTCGCACCTCTCCAACATCGAAGCGCCAGAAGCCTTCGAGCGCGCTGTCCTCGAATTCTTTGCCTTCAACGCGAAGCCCTTATAGACACCCAGGGAACACCATGCTCTATCTCGTACATATGATCGTCAACATCCCGCCAACCGTCGCGCCCGATGAAGCTGCGCGCGTCAAGGCCGAGGAGAAAGCCTACTCCCAAGCTTTGCAGCAATCGGGCAAATGGCCTCACCTTTGGCGTGTCGTGGGGGAGTACGCCAATTACAGCGTGTTCGACGTCGCAAGCAATGACGAACTGCACGACACCCTCAGCAAGCTCCCGCTCTTCCCATTCATGGAAATCACGGTGACGCCATTGGCCAAGCATCCGTCTTCCATCGTGTAGAGCAGGACCAGACTGCTGTCGCCAAGCGACCTGCGAAAGGCCGGCGCAGCAGATCCTCTGCCAACGTGAATGAAGCGACCCGGATGAACCCTTTCCATGATCGTCGCGAGGCCGAACTCGCAGTCCTTTCTGCCTTGCCAGAACGTGCCCACGATCTGACCCGCCTGCGGATCCTGGCAGATAAGAAGCGGCCGCCCGTGGTAGCCGTCATCGGCAAGTACAACCATGGAAAGAGCCGCCTGCTCAATGAACTTATCGGGCACGCCGCCTTCTCGGTGGCGGACAAACGCGAGACTGTCGCACTTTCGGCGCACGAACACGGCGGTGTGCAATGGCTGGATGCGCCAGGCCTCGATGCGGATGTGGAAACGGAAGACGACGCGCATGCGCTACAGGCAACCTGGCTGGAATCCGACATTCGGCTGTTTGTCCACGCGGCCAAGGAAGGTGAGCTGGATGCCAGCGAGCGCTCTCTCCTGGCCTCGCTGAGTAGCGATGACCAGCGTACCAGGCGACAGACGCTGTTCGTTCTTTCGCAGGTGGATCAGCTCGCTCACGACCAGCACTACCGCCAAGTGGTGCAGACTATCGAAGCGCAACTTCCGGCGCTTGAGATGCACACCATCTCCGCTACGCGGCACCGCCATGGCATCGAGCACAGCAAGAATTTGATGCGCGTACGCAGCGGCATCCCGGGGCTGCAAGAGAGCTTGGAGCGAGCTGCCGCACGCGTGCCGCATGCCCGATCCTTCGAGACAGCATTCCTGGTCGGAAATATCCGGGACGAACTGCAGCAGCTAAAGGCTGCGCGATTGGCTCTTGCGTCCAGCCTGCGCCTGGGACAGGCGCGCCAGCGCGAACGTTTCGATCAGGATCTGGCGGCGACGCTGCAGAAGGTCGCCGGCGACATCCAGGCCGTACTCGAAGTGCCAGGCCCTGACCATTCCTTGGCCCCCGATTCCTTCGCGAACCAGTTCAAGGTCACACCCGGAAAGCTCGAGCGAAACCGGCTGCAGGTGGCATATTCCAAGGCCTGCATCGAGATCAACGCCATCTTGATCAAGCATGGCGTCACCGAACTGCCGTTGACGCAGCGGACGGCCGTGCGCAGCCTAAATAGCATCATGATCGCTGTCTTGGGCGTCTATGTGAAGTACCGCAAGGACCTGCAGCAAATCTTTTGCGAGGTAGCAGGCCGTGAACGAATGGAGAAAGAGTTCGCGCGCTATTTTGAGATGTCTGCTGACCGTGTTGAATTGTCTGCGAGTATCGCTGCCGCCGAACGCGACCTGTGCGTCGCGGAGCGGGCGTTGGAAGCACTGCTCGGCCTCGAAGATCCGAAGATGTTTGAGAAGACAGTATGACTAACGCCGACGCTGCGGAACTGCGCTTGATCGAGGCCGCCGACGGCATCGAGTTGACGCAAGTCGATTTGACTGAGATGACGCAGCTTCTGGAGGGCTGGCTAACGACACTCACGCGAGCATTGACCGAGCATCAATTGCAGCGACCGCAATCTCTGCGCGACGCCCATGTGCTGGTACTTGAGATCAACGAGATCAACGAGTTGCTTTCAGCGAGCGCCACTGGGTGGACGCGCCAATGGGCGTTGCTCGAACCCGCAAAGCTTCTGGCCCAGGCCTTTGACGACCGGGTGATGCTGCTGGTCTTCGGGAAGTTCAACGCGGGCAAGAGCTCGTTGTGCAATTTGCTGGCAGAGCGCTTTTCCGCCCACGGCCGGGTCGTGAAGTACTTCCATCTTGACGCCGGGCGCATTGTTCGAACGACACAGCCGCTCCAAGAGGGTGCAACCGAGACCACGGCGCGCCTGCAGGGTGTGAGCCTCGGTCACAGCATGGTACTGCTGGATACGCCCGGTCTGCATTCCGTCACGCCCGAGAACGCCGCATTGACGCAGCGCTTTACCGACAGCGCGGATGCAATCCTGTGGCTGACCAGTTCCACCTCGCCGGGTCAGGTGCAAGAGCTCAACGAGATGGCGCGCGAGTTGCATCGTAGCAAGCCCCTGTTGCCGGTGATCACTCGCAGTGACGTTGTCGAAGAAGACGAGCTCGATGGTGAAATCGTCAAACTACTGCGCAATAAGACGCCGGCCAATCGGCAACTACAAGAAGACGACGTGCATCTGCGTGCGCAAAGTAAGCTGAGGCAGATGGGCGTACCGCCCGACGTGCTAAAGGCTCCCGTGTCGATTTCAGCTCATGTCGCGCGTGAGCAGAGGCAAACGCCGCAGGCTCTCTGCGAGAGCGGATTCATCCGGTTGTGTGGCGCGGTGCTAGATCTCATTGGGCCTGCGCGTGCCTACAAGCAACGCAAACCCGTTGAAGTACTGTTGCATCATCTGGAAGAGAATGTCTCGGGCACGATCAAGGCCAGCATACAGCCGGCGCTATCGCGTCTGCTCAGCCGCATGATGCAGCAGCGTGAAAGGCTGCAGGAACTCCGGCCGCGAATAACCAAAATGGTTTGGCGTCAGGTGGCCTCATCGTTGCCTCGCATGCTGGAGGAATTCGATCATTCAGGAGACGTAGCCAAGTTGTCCCGCGAATTGGGAGATCTTCTGCAGAGAACCCTGGCGTACGAAGTGTCGCTGGAGTTGGGAGAGCATGAATTCCGCATGCCTGAAGGCGGGGATGATCTACAAGCCAAAATATCGGCCGATCTCGGCTATGAAGTCGTCTCCGCAGGCAACGGCACAAATGAGTCCATTTTGCCAAACCCCAGCCCGAGCACTGTCAATCACGAACGACTTCACGATGCGTTGCAGGAGGTTATCCATCAGCGGCTGGTGGAGCAGCTCGAAGTCGTCTTTGAGCAATGCGGCCGAGCGTTCGATGAGATTGAAAACTCGGCCAGAGTGCTGCAGGTTGCGCTTGCACGCCAGGATACCGCTCTGCTGAAGGTCAAGAATCAACTACGTTGTGCAAACGAGTGACGAATCAAGCACCCGTCTCGGCTCAAGTGCTGGAGAAGTGTCATTCGCGCGGGCTGAAGCCCGCGACTGCGCGAGACCGACGAGGTGCGGACCGCGTCGGCCTCGTGGCTGCGGCCTGGGCTACGCTCCGGTGTCGCGGCCAGTGCGGAACCTGCACCGCGAAGGCGTGCGCTGCCTCCCATCGAGCGACGAAGGCCTGACCACGCCGGCAATCCTCAAATGGCGCCGAAGCGATGAATCCGGGTTGACCACTCATCTGGCGAGAAATGGTCCGGTCGTTTGCTGCTGCTGTTCGAAGCACGGCCAGACGGGCGGGAAAGGCGCCAGTTTTCAAGTCGCGAAGCGCGACACCGCCTCTTCGCCACAAGATGCCGGGCCAGTGCTGTCGCCGAGTAGCGCACAGCCGTCCTCAAAGGCCAGCGGGTGGGCGAGGATAGGTTCAAGCCAATGGCCGGTTGGCGTCACGGCCATCAAATGCGCACGGACCTCTTGGAAGAGATGGCTCGACATGGGAATGCGGCGCACTTGCGCAAGCGCCGCCCGCGCGCAGCCATCCGGTGACGGCGCTCTCATTGGGAATTTTCGGTGGGGTGCGCGGTGCGACTGCGGCTGGCTCATGCCGGTAGCTGGGGCAGGGTCGGTGGTGGCAATACGCCGAGGAGCGATTCCATCGACAGGCCAATGCCCAGCAACTTCGCGTCACTTCCCATAGGCCCATCTAGGCTCAATCCAACCGGCAGGCCCGTTGCGGTCAAGCCAGCGGGCAACGTGATGCCGGGCACGCCGGTGGTACTGCCGGGGTCGGAGTTGCGAATCATGGTGGCAAAGGTTTCCACGAGCGGTCCACCGTTGACCGAGATCTTCGAAGACCCGTCCCGGGAATCAATGACGGGAGCGACAACGCTCGTGGTCGGGAACATCATCGCGTCAAGGCGGTTGTCCGCGAAATAGCGCGCGTAGAGCGCCTGCATCTGCGGGCGGTACTGCGTGATCGCCGCCTGATACTCCGCCGCGGTCACGTCACCCAATACGGCGCCCATCGGACCCTTTACGTCCGGACTGGCGACTTTGGCGGCGATGTCAGCCAGCGTGACCCCCTTGACGCCGGTCGCTACCAGGTAGGCCGGGATGTCTTGGCCGGCTTCATGCAGCACGACCTGGAACGACACCTTCGCGTCCAGTTCCCATAGACCGACGGTGTCGATGTCGACAAATACTACGCCTGCGGATTGCAGTCTGGTCCGGGCGCTCGCCATGACAGTCGCTACTTGCGTCTCCGTGTCCTTCCAGAAGCTCGCGGGCACGCCAAGGCGCAGGCCCGATAGTTGGACAGGTTTGGCGATGGAAGCGCCTGTGACCACTGCGTCGAGCAGCGCGACGTCCGCTACCGTTCGACCCATCGGCCCGATCGTGTCGCGGGTGCGGCTGATCGGCAGGACACCCGTGCCGTCGTAGCGGCGCTGAGCACCGCCGTTGCCAACGGTCGGCCGGAGCCCCGCGATGCCACACAAGGCGGCCGGAATTCGCACCGAACCGCCCGTGTCGGTGCCGAGACCCGCCGGTGCGATTCGCGCGGCAATGGCCGCCCCGGTTCCGCCCGACGACCCGCCCGGCACCCTTCTGACGTCATAGGGGTTGTGGACCGTGCCCGCGAAGCTTGTGAAGTTGGTGCTGGTGGTGCCGAAGGCGAGTTCGTGCATATTGGCCTTGCCCAGCACGATCGCGCCCGCGTCGATCAGGCGCTGCAGGGTTGGTGCATTCGCGGTCGGTCGAACGTCTTTCAGTGCTGGCGTGCCCCCGGTGGTCGGCATGTCGGAAGTGTTAATGTTGTCCTTCACGACAATTGGCAGGCCTGCAAGCGGCGGCAACGTAGCCCCGCTGGCGCGCGCCGCATCGACCTTGCGCGCGGCAGCCAGCGCGCCCGCCTTGTTGAGCGCGATCATGCTGTTGAGGCCCGATTGCTGCTCGGCACGTTCGAGCAGCGTTGTCACGTAGACCTCCGCCGACAGGCGGCCATTGCGAATGGCATCGACAGCTTGGGAAGCGGTCAACGCAACCTGTTCGGTCTTGCTCATCGGGGTTCGTGTGGTGGTGGCGCAAGCGCTCAACACGCCACCAAAAAGGGAAGAGGCGGTGATTGCGCCGGACGTTTCAAGGAAGCGGCGGCGAGAAGTTTGGGTTGTCATGAGTAGGGTTCCGGGTGGATGGGGTATGTGTTCAGGCAATCTCGATTGACGACTCGTTGATCGGGGATTGCCGAACACCAACGTCATTACCGGAACTGCGCATCAGGTCGTAGGCGGTGTCGCGCACCGAGATAGAGGTAGCGGTTGCAGGGACCGTTGCGGCCGAAGGCGCTACTTTTTGCGGTATCCGGTTGCCGTGATTCGGAGTGGCATGCTCAGGCGCTACTATCAGTTTTACCGCGTTGAAACGAAATTGCTTTTTCGCGGAAAAGCCATTACCGTTTTGCATGCCCTTCGACCTGCAGCACCTGCATGCATTTGCCACGATCATGGAGACCGGCAGTTTGGGCCGCGCAGCGGTTGCGCTCAACATTACGCAGCCGGCGCTCAGCCGCACGCTCAAGCGCTTGGAGGATCAAGTCGGCGCGCCCCTGTTCGAGCGTCATGCCAAGGGGATGCATCTGACGGACATCGGCGGCGCGTTGTTGCCGCACGCAACCTTGCTGCTGCGAGAGTCGGAGCACGCGAGCGAAGAGATCAATGCAATGCGGGGGCTGGCAAAGGGCACGATTCGCGTGGGCGCGCTAGGCAGCATCGCCTGCATCGCACTTCCGCAGGCGATCGACCGCGTGCTGGTGAAGTGGCCGAAACTGCGTGTGTCCGTCGTCGAAGGGGTCTGGGATCGGCTTGCGGAAGGTCTGCTCAAGCATGAGATCGATCTGGCGCTGGGTGTGTCCGTTGCGGACACCGCTGAGATCACCGCGATCAAGGATTGCCGGTGGAACGACTGCAGTTACGTCGTGGCTGGCATGGAACACCCCTTGCGGCGTAAGCGAGAGGTTGGACTGGCCGACGTGATCGGCGAACGGTGGACGACCACGCCAAAAGGAACAGCGCCATACGAGCACATGGAGCAGGTCTTCGCGGCCCAAGGCCTGGGTATGCCCGAGATCCTCGTAGAAACACGTTCCGTCATGATGCTGAAGAATCTCGTGGCCCAATCCGGCTTTTTGACTTGGCTGCCGGAGCCGATGTACCAGGCAGAAATCAAGGCGCGGTTGCTCGACGCGCTGCCGATACCCGGGCTGACCGGCACCCGAACGTTGACGGCTTTCCGCCGGCGGGGGGGCATCCTTCCCAGTCCCGCCGTCAAGCTTCTCGAGGAGCTCCGCCTGCTCACGGCGGAACATCAGCCGGCAATCCTCTGATTCTTCCTGCGGCTCTAGCCATTTGCAGCAGAGTGCCTGCTACTCCTTGTAGGACGGGTCGATTCGATCGAGCAGGCGAAGGAGCGCCCGCCAGTCGCGGCCTTGCAGGAAGGACGCATCGTTGTCGAACTGCGAGGCAGTGTGCTCGCAGACTTCCGGCGGAGGAAGCGTCATCGGGCGGTTCCCGGCAAGCGCTGCCACCTGGATCTGGCAGGCGCGCTCGAGAAAGAACATCTCCTTGAAGGCGTCTCCCACGGTCTTGCCCACCGTCAACAGCCCGTGATTGCGCAGGATCAGGACCTTCTTGGCGCCGAGATCCTGCACTAGGCGACGCTGCTCGTCGAGGTCAAGCGCAATTCCTTCAAAGCCGTGGTAGGCCACGCGGTCATGAAAACGCAGTGCATGCTGCGAGAGCGGCAGCAAGCCTTCGGCTTGCGCTGATACGGCAACGCCGGCGGCCGTATGCGTGTGGAGCACGCAGACTGCATCGGGTCTTGCCTGGTGGATGGCGCCGTGGATCACGAAAGCCGCCGGGTTCACGTCGTACGGATCGTCATCGACCAGGTTGCCATTTACATCGACCTTGACGAGGTTGGACGCCGAGACCTCTTCGTACAGCAACCCGAAAGGATTGATCAGGTAGTGATCGGGGGAGCCCGGGATCGCCGCCGAGATATGGTTGTAGACCCAGTCCGTCATGCGGAAATGGGCAACCAACCGGTAGCAGGCGGCGAGCTCGACGCGCATCGCCCACTCGGCCGGATCGACGCGGTTGGCCTTGCGCCGGCTTTCGGCGAGTGCTTCAACCAGCTGGGGGTTTGTGAGGGTCATCTTGGACATGTTGTCTCCAGGTTGTTTGTCTCAGTAGGTTTAAGTGCTCAGCGCTCCGGCGCAAGCTTTGCGAAGCGGGGGCGAGTGAGTATTGAATTTCGATGCGGAACTTGAAATTGCCTTTTTGCGCAAAAGCCATGCTCTCTGGGACATGGATTCAAAAGCAGCAACCTGTGCTTCGTTGGACCGGTTGGACCGACAAAGTCCTCTCTCGACTCGACGTTTTTTCCAGGCCTATAGGCAGCAAGATGATCGGAAAACGTAGTGGATGCCGCCTTGCGAAGTTGCATGCGAAGTCGGCTCTCGAAGGTTGAGCCGACTTGCCGCCCTAGGTTTTTATCTAGTAACGCAATTGACCGACGCTACCCCTCTGCCTCGCCAAGGCTGCGGGGCACGGTGTGGCCCAATATGAACTTCGAGCCGAGGTCGGCAGCCCGAGCGCATCCGATCAGCGCAAGCGTCGTGTCGATCTCTTGGCGGATGATCCGCAGCACGTCGGCGACTCCTGCTTCCCCGCCTGCAGCGAGCCCGTACAGCGTCGCGCGCCCCAACATCACTGCGTTCGCGCCAAGCGCCAATGCTTTCACAACGTCGGCACCGCGGCGAAATCCGCTATCGACCAAAATCGGCTGGTGGAGCCGTCCTGCGAATTCAGGTAGCTTCGCAATTGGCGCGGCGACGTCTTCTAGCTGGCGTGCGCCGTGATTGGAGATCACCACGCCATCGACCCCCAGCCCGACACAGCGCTCGGCTTCATCGGCGCTGAGTACTCCCTTGACAAGCAAGGTGTGGGGCCAAAGATCCCGCAGCGCCTTCAAGTCATCCCATGCAAAGCTGGCGTCCATCTGGCGGTTCATGAGCGCTGCCTGCGCATTGACGTCTGTGCTTCCCGCGCTGGCGAAGTTGGCAAGCGCCGGCAACCCGTGACTCAGTTGGCGCATCAGCCAAGAGGGGTGCATGACTCCGTCCAACATGGCGCGAGGCGAGTATCGGAACGGTATCGCAAAGCCGTTCCGCATGTCCCGTTCACGCTTACCGTTGACCGCCACGTCCACAGTCAGGACAAGCGTCTTGTAGCCCGCCGCCAACGCGCGATCGGTCAGGGATCGGGCCAATGTACGTTGAACGACGTAGAGCTGGAACCAGAGGTCGCCGCCAGCCCGATCGGCCACCTCCTCGATGGTGACGTTGGAAGCAGTGGAGAGCACGAAGGGAATGCCCGCGTTTGCCGCAGCACGCGCGAGCATGACGTCGCCATCCGCCCATAGCGCCCCATTCAGACCGGTAGGGGCGATGACGAGCGGCATCTGCTGCTTTCGTCCGAACAACTCGATCGAGAGGTCGCGTTTACTCACGTCCTCCAACCGCTTGGGGTCGAAGCAGATGGTCTCGATGGCAGCAGCGTTGCGCCGCAGTCCGCGCTCGCTTTCAGCCGCGCCGTCCAAGTAGTCGAATACCATTCGCGGTAACCGACCCGCCGCGAGCTTTCGGTAGTCCTCGACGTTGCGTGGCTTGCCCAAGAGCGTGCTCCCTCGAATGCCAAGACGGTCGACGCGTCAGAACGGGTACGCTTGAGCCGTGCCACGCACGGTGACCCACTGCCACTGCGTGAACTCTTCCCAGTTGGCGGGGCCGCCGATGCTGGTTCCGTTTCCGGAGGCTCCAACGCCTCCGAACGGATTGACAACGTCGTCCGCGACCGTCTGGTCGTTGATGTGCAGCAGGCCTGTGCGAAGACGATTGCCCAGGCTGAACGCGCGACTCACGGAGCGCGAAATGACGCCGGCGGACAGGCCATATTCGGTCTGGTTGGCCAAGGTGATGGCTTCTTCATCGGTCTCGAAAGTCGTGATTGGCGCGACAGGGCCGAACACCTCCTCTTCGAAGGCCGGCATTCCGGGACAGACTCCGCTGAGCACGGTCGCCTTGAAGAACAAGCCTTCATGGGTACCTCCCGCTTCAAGCTTGGCTCCAGCGGACACTGAACGGTCCACGATGTCCTGGGCGTGAGCGATCTGCGTGCGATTGATTAAGGGTCCAAGTGCAACCTGGTTTGTCGAAGGATCTCCGACCGGCAGATTGCTCGCCTTCTCAGCGAGCCGTCGCGTGAATTCCTCTGCGATCCCGCGCTGAACGAGGATGCGACCGGTTGCCATGCAGATCTGGCCCTGATGGAGGTAGGCGCCCCAAGCCGCATTGGAGACGGCGAGGTCCATGTCGGCGTCATCGAGCACGATAAGAGAGTTCTTGCCACCCAGTTCCAGCGATACCTTCTTGAGGTGTCGGCCTGCCAATTCTCCGACCTTGCGCCCGGCTGCCGTGGAGCCCGTGAAAGCAATCATCGCGATGTTCGGGTCGCTGCACAGCGCTGCGCCGGCATCTCCGCCACCCGGAAGAACATGGAGGACGCCCTCGGGCAATCCGGCCTCGGCCAGCAACTGCGCGATGACGACGCCACCGCTGATCGTTGTCCGGGGGTCCGGTTTCAAGACGACTGCATTGCCTACCGCCAACGCCGGCGCGACGGCTCTCATCGCGAGATACAACGGAAAATTGAACGGCGCAATGACGCCGATTACCCCGAGGGGCAGCCGTCGGCACAGGCTGATTCGGTCGCTGCTGCCGGGAAGCACCAGCCCCTGCGGTTGAGAGGGCATGGCGGCTGCTTCCCGCAGGCTGCGGATCGTGATCCCCATTTCGAATTCGGCTTTTGCACGCACCGAGCCGCTTTCACGAACGATCCAGTCCGCAAGCTCTGGCAGATGGGCTTCGGCAAGATCGGCCGCTTTGCGCAGTATGCGGGCTCGCTGTTCGAAATCGAGTTGATGCCATGCGCGCTGGGCGTCCCGCGCAGTCGCAGCGGAGCGCGAGACTTCCGCGGCGCCGACGAGAGCGATGCGGCCGATCGCTTCGCCCGTCGCTGGCGAAAAGACATCGGTCGGCTGACCCACGCGTTCCCAGCGCCCATTGAATATGGCATCGCGCCAATTGGATTCGTCAAGCCATGCGCTCTTGGCGGCAGAAGTGGTGTGTTGAGCTGTTTCCATGAATGTCTCCGTTCATTGCTGCATTGCAGTTGTTTCAGTTGATCAGCAGGTTGCTACTTCGATGAGGATGGGTTCTTCTTGATCCAGGGCTGCCGTCAGCACCTCCCGGAACCCTTGTTCCGTGTCGGCGGTGACAGCACGCACGCCGTATCCGCGTGCCAGCGAGCAGAAATCGATGCCTGGCACATCGAGGCCGGGCACGTCCTCGACCTGGAGCGTGTCAGCGAACCATCGCAACGCGCCATAGGTCCCGTTCTTCAAGATCACAAAGATGGCGGGGACCCGATGTTGTGCCGCCGTCCAGAGGGCGGTGATAGAGAAGTTGGCCGAGCCATCGCCGATAACGGCAATCACGCGTCTGTCCTGGCAAGCCAACTGCACGCCGATTGCCACGGGAATTCCGAAGCCCAGGCCGCCGGCGGCGGGAAAGTAGTAACTGCCGGGCTCTTCCATCGGCAACCGATCCCACAGGATGTTGGTCGTTGACGTCGACTCATTGATGTAGATCGCATCGCGCGGGGCCAACTCCGCGAGCACGTCGAATACAACCTCCGGCGCGAGTCGCTGGGCATGGCCAGACGGTGGAGCCTTGGGGGGCGCGGACCGACCGTTTGGCTTGGGCCGTTCGGAGGCCGAGGCCGACTGGGCGATCAACTCTAGGGTAAGTCGAATATCCGCCACGATCGCGTGCCCCATAGGTGCGCGTGCTGCCTCCTGCGGGTCACAGGTGATGTGGACCACTTCGGCACCTTCGGGCAGCAGCACGCCAGGCTCGAACTGGTGGTAGCGAAAGACCGGCGCGCCGACAACGAGGATCAGGTCGTGCCCGTCGAGCAGCCGCGAGATGGAGGCGATTCCGGCCGGCAGGATTCCCCGTAGAAATGGATGCGTTGTCGGGAATGGACAGCGCGCCGACGACGGTGCAATCCACACGGGGAGACGCTGTTTCTCTGCAAGCTTGACGGCTGCCGGCTGGGCTCTGGTCGCATCCACATCCGATCCCAGAACTAGCACTGGATTGCGAGCTTGCGCGAGCCGATCCGCCAGGTCATCGAGCACCTGCGTCGATGGGACTGTCGCCCCGCTCACGACACGCGAATAGAGCAACTCGCTTTGCGGCGCGCTGGGGGCATCCCAGTCGTCATAGGGAACCGACACATACACCGGCCCCTGAGGCGGTAGCGCTGCCATGTGAATTGCTTGGCTGATCGCCCGCGGCACATCTTGCGCACTGGCAGGTTCGTAGCTCCATTTCACCAGCGGCCGCGGCAGCGATACGGCATCCACATTCGTCAACATCGGTTCCAAGCCGATCATCGAGCGCACCTGCTGCCCCGCGGTGATCACCAGCGGCGAATGCGAAGACATGGAATTGGTCAGCGCGCCCATCGCGTTCCCCGTGCCGGCTGCTGCATGAAGGTTGACGAAAGCTGGCCGACCGGTGGCTTGCGCGTAACCATCCGCCATACCCAGTACGACGCCCTCATGCAGACCAAGAACGTAGCGAAAGTCTGTCGGAAAGTTCTTGAGAAATGGAAGCTCGTTAGAGCCAGGGTTACCAAAGATCGTCGTCATGCCGCGCTCTCTCAGCAGCTCGTAGGTAGTGGTGTGGACTGTCTTGGTCATAAACGCATCGGAAATTGAGAAAAGGAATGCAGAGGTGGACGGGAACCGCGCGAGTTCCCGTCGTCCGTCTGGCGTGAGCTAGTGGGTCATCGACGACGCTGCTCCCTCAAGCCCGGGCTGCCGCTTTTGAACCGGACGAATCTGACGCTTGACCGTCCAGAGGCAGACCAGTACGCCAATCATGGCGATACCGAGCATGGTGAAGTAGGTCGCGGCACCGCCGGCTGTTATCACCGCGGCTCCGGCAAAGGAACTCAAGATGGCTCCTAGGCGGCCGATTGCGAGCGTCGCTGCGGTGCCTGTCGCACGTACGTTGGTCGGATAGACGTTGGCGCAGAGCGAATAGATGATGCATTGCACGGTGGTCACGAACAGTCCGTGCACGCCCACGCCAAAGATCAGCAGCGAGGTGCTTTGCGTCGGATTCACTCCGACCAGAAGGAAGGCACTGATGGCGCCGCCCGCGCTGAATATTGCCAGCGGCCAACGGGAGCCGTAGCGAGCAACGGCCGCTGCACAGATCAACGCGCCGCACACGCCTCCGAGGTTGTAGGCGGTCAGGCCGGAGCCGGCGACGGCCGGGCTCAGTCCTTCGTTGGCCAGCATCGTCGGCAGCCAACTAAAGGCGCTGTAGACGGCGAGCAAGCAGGCGAAGCAGGCGCCCCAGAGCGCAAAGGTGTCACGTCCCCGCCCGTCCTGGAACAGCGCTCGGATGCCTGCGTTTTCGGAGACCTCTTGCTCTCTGCTGTCGACGAACGCGGTTCCCGTTGGAACCGGGCGTTTCATCCTGCCTAGCAGCCTGGTCAATTCCGGCCAGCGCGCGTGATGGTGAGCGAGGAACCTCGGCGATTCCGGCAACTTCAGCAGCAGCACGACGGCGAGCGTGAGCGGAAGCAAACCGCCGATCCAGAAAAGGCCACGCCAGCCGAATGCGGGCAGCACAAAACTCGCAAAAATCCCGGCAAGCATGCCGCCTAGCGGAACACAGACGATGGTTGCAGTAATTGCCATCGTACGGCTGCGCGCCGGCGTAAATTCCGCCGTCATGGTCGTCGAGGTCGGCAGGGCGCCGCCAATTCCGAGGCCTGCGACAAAGCGAAGCGCGGCGATTACCCAAAGATTCGGGGCAAATCCAATGGCGCAGGTTGCAATGCTGAATATGACAACGCTTAATATTACCGCCATGCGGCGCCCGAAATGGTCAGCGAATAAGCCTGCGCACGCGCTGCCGATGCCCATGCCGACAAGGCCCGATGCCACTACGGGGGCAAAATCGCCACGCGTCAGGCCCCATTCCTTGATGAGAGAGGGTATGGCGTAGCCAATGAGCTGCCCATCGAATCCGTCTGCCACGATGGCAAATGCCGCGAGAATGACGACCAGCTTCTGCATCGTTGTCCATGGCCCATCGTCGAGAATCTGCCCAATATCAACAGCACGTATGTTGGGGTTGCTCGACGCGCTCATCGTGATGCTCCTTTGTGCTGATCGAGCCCGACGAGGCGACGCAGCAGCGGTCCTCCAACGGCAATAGGGAGTGGGCAGCCATGCGACATTGCAATTGACTCGATGTAGCGTGGCGGCTCGGAATAACAATTCCGATATTCATCTGTTTCCATCTATATGTCTCCGTATAAAGCGTCAGAATGACGCGATGTTTTGGCGTCGGTGAGTATGAAACTCCATCATTTCAATTGCCATTGCCGTTTTACGGAGAAGTCATTACCGTTTGGCATGTGAGGTTGCGCTCATGCGCCAAGGTCGGCACGGCTTGCAGCGATCCCTTGATGCAGCCAGTGAACTTCGCGACCGCCAAATCCGACGCCGCCAACGCACCGGAGATCGATCGCAAGCTGCCCGCGCACCTGTACCGGCCTGCGGCGGCCGTCTTCGCCTGATTGGTCACGACGTCTCGGAGCAACTCGAGTACATGCCTTCGCGCTTCAAGGTGATCCGTCATGTGCGGCCTAAGCTGTCGTGCGTCGCTTGCTAAGCGATCTTCCAGGCCGCCGTACCGAGCCGGCCGATCGCACGCGGCGTAGCCCCCGGCCCGGGACTCTTGGCCAACGTGCTGGTGTCCAAATACTTCGATCACATTCCGCTGCACCGCCTGAGCCGCATCTACGGCCGCGACGGCGTCGTCATCGACCGCTCGACCATGGCCGGCTGGGTGGGCCAGAGAGAGAAGCTGTTCGACCCGCTGGTGGCCGCGCTCGGGCGCTACGTGCTGGCCGGCGAGAAGGTGCATGCCGATGACACGCCGGTGGGTGGCCGTGCTCGATCCCGGCCGGGGCCGCACCAAGACCGGTCGCTTGTGGGTCTACGTGCGAGACGACTGGCCGGCTGGCAACACAGAACTGCCTGCGGCCTGGTATCGCTACTCGCCCAACGCAGGGGTGAGCATCCGCAGGCACACCTTGCGAGCTACAGCGGCATCCTTCAAGCCGATGCCTACGGCGGGTACGGCAAGATCTATTCGAGCGGGCACGTCGTCGGAGCTTCTTGCTGGGCTCACGCGAGGCGACCGTTCTCGGATCTGCACGAGAGCCAAGGCTTCGTGCCCGGGTCGATCGCCGAGCAGGCGCTGCAGCGCATTGCCGCGCTGTATGCGATCGAAGCCCAGATCCGAGGTCAACCTCCTGGGGTGAGACGCCAGGTGCGACAAGCGCCGCTGCGGGACGTCGCGATGAGCAAGCTGCCTATGAGCCGCCGCCCGAGCCGGTCAGGCCGGCGTCCCCTGCGCGCGAGTTCCCAACGCGGAGACACCGTGACGTTCAATGACCGGGAGGGGCGCAACGTCACCGGCGTGATCGTGCGCATCAACCAGCGCACCGCCGCCCTCGGCACCGGCGATGGCGAGACCTGGCGGGTACCGTTCCATGTGCTGCGCCATGTCCTCGAGGTCTGAGCCTCGTCGACCTATTCGCCAGCCGGCGTCAATAGGGCCTTAAGGCCCCGGTTACGCACGATGCGTTGCCGTCGAGATAGCTGCGCCCTGCCGAAACGCGCTGGGGGTCATGCCATGCTTCTCGCGGAACGCGCGCGAAAAATGGCTCATGTTCAGGTAGCCATGAGACATCGCGATCTGGGTTAAGGACTCCATCGACCGCGCCGGATTGCTCAGGCTGGCGGCGACACGTTCCAGTCTCTTCCTCGCGATGTAGGCTACAAGCGAATCCTCTTCGTCGGCCCACACGCGCTGAAGATGCCGCGTCGAGACTCTCATCGCCGCTGCCACCGAGGCGGCGCTGAGTTCGTCGCTGTCGATGTTTCGGTCCACGTGGTACCTCGCCTGCAGGACCATGCGCTCGCGATGCTCCGTTCGTTGCACGCTGCTTTCCTGTAGCGCCTCCTGCGCTGCGGCCCCAAGCAAGGACGCCAATTGCCGCATCGCCGCTTCGGCCGCCTTTGAGGTGATGGTCAGCCGCTGCTTCATCAAGGCCAAGACGTAGGCCCTGACGAGCGGACCCATCCCGCTCTCGCCACTGAATGTGCGGGCAGCCAGTCGCTTGAGCGCGGTCCTGTTGCATCCCATCTGCTCGACGGGTATGCGGAAGCTGGCAACCTGCATGCCGACCGGAATCTGCAATTCGTAGGGTCTGTCGGCGACGCAGATCGAGAAGTCTCCGGGCGTTAGTAACCCTTCGTTGCCGAGTTGAGCAACCTGCATCTCGCCCCGTAGGAGGAGATTCAGAACAACGGCATCGGATGGTTCTCTATCGACTGCCCTGGCCAAGCGGCGCACCGACATCTTTCCAACGTGGATGGCGTTGGCCGAGCCGGTCGAACACGAGAACCCATCGAGCGTGCAAAGGAGGTCTTGGCCAGTGTCGGTCTTGCATTCCAGTTCGACCACCTGCTTGCGGACGACCTCGTTCCAGAATTCGGCGCGATCGGCGGGGCGCTCGCACGAGGTGTCGGCGCTTACAACGATGATGCCGGGTTCGGGGTGGGTCTGCTGTATCTTCACCATGATGGAGACCTCGTGGTGGCGAGAGCCGGGGGGCAACGGACGTCCATGCAATGAGTGTGCCTGCGCGTCGGATGCAGCACAACCATTGTTCGCAGTGAGCACAGCCGTGGCGACTCAGGCATTCGATCATTTAGTCCGTAAGTGGTCAATGTTCAGACAACCTTCTGGAGCCGTCCCGATGAGCAATCCCGTCCGCAACCAATACAAAGTCGCCGCCGTGCAGGCTGCGCCTGAATTCCTGAACTTGGACAATGGCATCGACAAGTCGATCCGCTTGATTGCGGAGGCAGCCAAGGCGGGTGCCGACCTGATTGCTTTCCCGGAGGTCTTCCTGCCGGGATACCCGTGGTGGATCTGGCTGGATTCACCGGCGTGGGGCATGCAGTTCGTGCAACGACACTTTGAGAATGCTCTGGTTGTAGGCAGCCCTCAGTGGCAGCGCCTTTGCGACGCGGCGGCGCAGAACAACATCTTCGTCGTCCTTGGTTTCTGTGAGCGGCTGGGTGGGACACTCTATATCGCGCAAGCCATCATCGATGACCAGGGCAAGGTGGTCGCGACGCGTCGCAAGCTAAAGCCGACCCATGCCGAGCGCACCGTCTATGGCGAAGGCGACGGCAGCGATCTGGCGGTGCATGACACCACACTCGGGCGCATGGGGGCCCTGTCATGCGCCGAGCACATCCAGCCGCTGTCCAAATACGCCATGTACTCGCAGCACGAGCAGATTCATATCGCAGCTTGGCCCAGCTTTTCGGTATATCGAGGCGCGGCGTTTCAGCTCAGCGCGGAGGCCAACCTCGCAGCGAGCCAGATCTACGCGCTGGAGGGCGGTTGTTTCGTCGTAGCGCCCTGTGCCACTGTGTCCAAGGAAATGATGGACATGCTGGCAGACACGCCAACCAAACGACAGCTGCTGCTGGAAGGTGGGGGCTTTGCCCAAATTTTTGGCCCTGATGCCAAGCCCCTGTGCGAACCGCTGCCGGAGACCGCCGAGGGTCTGCTGTACGCCGACATCGACCTCGGATTCATCGGCGTGGCCAAGGCCGCTTACGACCCGACGGGACACTATTCGCGGCCGGACGTGGTGCGGCTTCTTCTCAACAAAAAGCCAGGAACGCGGGTTCACGCATTCGACCCCGAATACACGGAGATCAGCGGCGCGGAAGAGGCGCCCCGCTAGCCCAGGGGCAGTTGGAGAACGCGCGCTCAACTACACCGATACCACTGGCCATTTACAGAGACTCTTTGCGTCGCCGATCGCGGCAACGAGTGCGCTCGCGGTAGTCGGTCCAACTGGCCGAGTTCGACCTTGTAGTTTGAGTCGCTGGTCGCAGAGCCTTTCGTGCTCGCTTGCGCGCGATCATCCGCTGGCGAAGAAGCGGCGCGTTCGTTCTGGATGGCGCAGAGAGTAGGAGAGGGTGATCGTACGAAGGATGAAAGCCCACCATTTGCCCTGGTTATGCACCCCTGTCAGAGGTTGCGAGATGGGAGCCATCGAAAAGATGAAACCAGGGCGATCGGTGCAGGGCAGAGGAGGGGGCAGGGGGATTCCCCCCCGAAGACCCATCCATGTCTGCTGTCCTTCGAGTTTGGCCGCCGAGTGACAACGGTCGTCCGCTCCGTCGCTGGTCCACCCTGCACTTGAAGGGCGGCGCTATCAAACAGCCGTTTATGGATCATCTGGCGTCCGCGGTAGGGCGGGTTAGGGCCCCGGAACAACCGCTCAACGCTCCATGTCAATGGTCGTTGTCGGAACGCGGCGCTTCTTTCGCTGGCCTGCGCCTGCGTCGAGTTCGCTCCCAAACCGTTCCACCACGAAGTCGACGAACGCCCGAACCTTCGGAGCCATATGTTTGCTGCTCGGCCACAAAATCTGGAAAACGATCGCGCTGTCTAAGTGCGTGTCCAGCACCACCTGCAGTCGCCCGTCAGCCAACGCGCCTTGCACCGCGAAGTCGGGCACGCAAGCGATGCCGCGTCCGTCCTCGGCGAGATGAAGGAGCGCAAGCAAGCTGCTACTAGCCAAAGTCATCGGCAACACAAGGCCGGACTTGGTATACGATGATTTTCGGAAGGGCCAGTCTTCAAGCTTGCCGGAGGTCGGGGAACGATAGTGCAGGCAGCTGTGATTTACGAGGTCGTCCGGCCTGACAGGTGTTCCTCGTGCCTTGAGATAACCGGGCGTCGCTACGAGGCACAGCCGGGATATACCCAATCGCTTTGAAACCAGCCGTGAGTCTTTCAGCTCGCCGCCGCGGATAACCACGTCCAGACCCTCATCGATCGCGTCCGCGACCCGATCGCTGAAAGCGAGGTCCAGTTCAATCTCGGGATGCCGGGCCATGAATGCCGAGACCACCGGGAGCGGCAGGCCTGCAGCAAGGGGTAGACCGACCTTCAGCCGCCCGCGCGGCCGCTCGTTCAAGGCCGAAAGCTCGTTCTCTGCCGCTTCCACGTCCTCAATGATGCGGCGGCAGCGTGCAAGAAAAACTTCGCCTTCGGAAGTCAGCCGAACCGACCTTGTACTTCGCTGAAACAGCCGGACCGCGACGCGCTCTTCAAGCCGGCTGATGCTTTTGCTGACCGCCGATGCTGAAATGCCAAGCAGGCGCCCAGCAGCCACGAAGCTCTGTGCCTGCGCCGTTTGTACAAACACTTCTAGGCCGCTCAGTTTGTCCATTGCACGCCTCTCATTCAGGACAAATTGTCATCGATAAGCTGAGCGGCGCCTACCTTAATCCATGGTGGATAGCGCCCTACCATGACCCCTTAGGAACAAAGGATCACGATGAGTGCAAAAATTCGCGTAGGAATAATCGGCAGTGGAGGCTGGGCCCGGTACGGCCACATCCCTGCGCTCCAAGCACTGGAGCAGTTCGAGATTGTTGCCTTGGCAGGCCGGAATTTGACGAAGGTCCAAGGATATGCAAAGCAGTTCAGCATTCAGCGTTCATTCGGCAGCGCTGAGGAGCTCATCGCTGATCCCGACGTCGACCTGGTCGTGGTGTTGGCACCGACTCCCGAGCACGGTCGCCTGGCAAGGGCCGTGATTGCTGCGGGCAAGGATGTCTACACTGAGTGGCCGCTGTCCACCACGACAGCCGAGTCAGAACAGATTCTGACGTTGGCGAAGGTCAAGGGCATTAAGCACGTCATTGGCCTGCAGCGTCGCTTTTCACCAGCCCACCGCTATTGGCGCGATTTGGTACGCCAAGGGCACGTGGGGAAAATCAGGTCGGTTCGGATGTCGGTCGGGGTGGACGCCTTCGGCGCTGTGATGCCGGAGGCAGTCAAGTGGGTACTCGATCCCGCGAACTTCACCTACCTGCTGCCCGTGTACGGCGGGCACTTCCACGATGTCCTTTTCCAGGGCGTCGGCTTCCCTGAACAACTGGCTGCGGTGATGGAAAGCCAGTTCCCCATAACGACCATTGCAGAGACAGGTGAAAAGGTCCCGTCGGCAGGAGCAAATCAAGTGATGGTTATGGGCAAGCTGTCCGGAGGTGGCTTGTTCACTGTCCAGCTTGAAGGCGGACAGGTAAACCGCACGGGCCTGCAGATTGACATCACGGGGACCAAAGGCGCCCTGCGGATCACAAACCCGCGAGGCTTTCAGAACCCTGAAGACCATGCCGTCTGGGCGATGAGCGACGACACCGGTTCATTCAAACTAATGCCGACCCCTGCGGAATACATGCCGCTGCCCGTCTCGCACCTGGATGCAAGCGTTCAGGATGTGGCGTACCTGTACGCGGCCTATGCCCGCGACAAACGGACCAGCTCGACCGATGCGCCGAGTTTCGAGGACGCGATACGACAGCACCGGCTCATCGACGAGATCCGCCAAAAGTCGGAGGCATTCGGCGTTTAGGTGCGACGCGCTTCATGGCATCGCAGACCACTGGCGATCGCCGGTGCGTCTCCTCAGGGGAGCTGCTAGGCCGCTCTCGCGACTAGCTCATCGCGCGACGCAGCCAACTCCGCAGTACGGATCATCGATATGTCATCCCAGCCAGACCCGATGTGAGAGCACATGGCGTCAACCGCTTTGTCGACCTCGCCAGCGCCTGCGAACTTGAGGAAGGCGTTGTGTTCCTGGATGACCACCTTTGCGCGCGCAGTCTGGCCACGCTCGGACGTGATGAAAGGATACTTGGCCCAAAGGACGCGCACAAACTGCAGCGTCTGCGGGCGCTCAGCCAACTCGTAAAGGCGAAAATGGAACCTAACATTGGCCCGCCGCGCAAGCTGAAGGTCGTTGGCTTTGGCCCCTCGGATGTAATCGCGTTGCGCTTCATGTAGGCTTTCCAAGCCTTCCTTGGTCAGGCGTTCGACCGCACGGCGCGTCAGCTGGCGCTCAAGGGTCATCCGCAGTTCAAGGATCTCCTGCGCATCCTCGAGATCGAACTCTGGGATCGACAGTCCTTGGTGAGGCCTGCTAACGATGTATCCCTCCATCTCGAGGGCCTTGAGTGCCTCACGGACAGGGGTAACGGACACACCAAGCTCTTCTGCGATTTGGACCTGCTTGAGCTTCTCGCCTCGGGCGTACTCGCCAGCAATGATCCGCTCTCGCAGCTTCTCGGCAACCTGATCCAACTTTGTCACGAACGCCACGATGATTCCTTGCACGATTTGCAGAGCCCCGGAGGTCTACGCGCGGACACACGTGCCCGCTGATAGACGCAGCAGAGCGCCGTATAATTTATATTTTACTCCACGCCTGCCTTTGGCAGAACCTGATCTTTCGAGAAGGTGGACCCTATGCGGATTGCGATTCTCGATGACTACCAACGGATTGCTCTGCGACTCGCGGACTGGACCGCTGTCCAAACCCGCGCCGAGGTCAAGGTGTTCGACCGGCACCTCTCGGAAGTCGAGGCAGCTGCGGAACTCCGCGATTTCGACGTCCTGTGTTTTCTCCGTGAGCGGATGGCGATGCCTCGGTCTCTGATTGAACGGCTTCCGAACGCAAAGTTTTTCTCCATCACTGGCCCCCATCATCGCACTCTGGACACGGCGGCAGCCGAGGAGCGGGGCATCCGCTTGGCGTACGCGGAAGGACCTCCCGGCACTGATGGGACGACAGAGCTGGCGTGGGGATTGATCATCGCGCTTTCCCGTCATCTTGCGGTGGAGATTCCCGCGATGCGCCAGGGCGCTTGGCAAACGACCTACGGGCGACGGCTACGCGGTCAGACTCTCGGCCTTGTCGGGTTGGGTCGACTGGGAAGTCACATGGCGGCGATCGGAAAGGCGTTTGGCATGGAGGTTATCGCTTGGAGCCAGAACATGACCGCCGCATCGGCGAGCGATGCTGGCGCGACCCACGTCACGAAGGACCAGTTGTTCGCCAGAAGCGATTTCGTGAGCCTCCATGTCGTCCTGAGCGAACGTACGCGCCACCTGGTCGGGCGCAGAGAGCTCGACTTGATGAAACCCGATGCCTTCTTGGTAAACACCGCGCGCGCAGGCCTGGTCGATACGGACGCCTTGCTCGACACGCTGCGGGGCAACCGCATCGGTGGGGCCGCAATCGACGTCTTTGAGGAAGAACCCCTGTCTCCGTCACACCCGTTACGCGGGCTGAACAATGTACTGTTGACCCCGCATCTCGGATATACGACAGAAGACAATTTGCGCGCCTTCTATGAAGGCACGGTCAAGAACGTCACCGCTTACCTAGACGGCAAATTGTGAGGCGGGGCACCCCTGCGTGATGTGAGACCTGGCCGAGCAGCCAAGCCTGGTCCACCCGCGCATCGCGCGGCGACAGTCACTCGCCTTGGAGACGAGTACCGAAGAACGTTCGGACTGACGCTGTTATCGGACGATCTCGAGCAACTCTCGTATGTCCGGAATTTGGTCGACGTGATCGATCGCCTCCGCCAGTTGTTTGGCACGCACCTGTCCGATGACATCGCTTGCCAATACTCCGAATTTGTCGTGCAGGCGGCGCCCCTGCTCGACCAGGTCAGTGGCCGGCATGCCGGTGTCGCAACTGGCCTGTAAGAGCCGTCCGTCGTTCAGCTCGACGTCGACCTCAGTGAGGCACATAGGCCAACCGCGTTGCATTGGCCGTACGGCAATCCGGTCGCGCAAAGAGCACAGGTCCGCGCGCTGGGTAAGCTCATCGGTGTAAGTTGATGGCAGTGATGTGTCTTCACCAAATAGCGCTAGCGCAGTGTTAAACCGCAGGCTGAACTTTGCTTGGAGGCCGGTCTCTGGGGCGGCGATGTTGCACATGGAGTCCGCACCCGGTTCAACCCGAAGTACCACCCTTCGGATCTGGTCTGGAACGAGGTTGTGCTCATCGCGTAGCCGGCGTGCCGCACTGATTGCACCGTGCGTGCCGTAGCAGGCCGCACTGAACTTGAACAAATTCTCCGAGATGTGCGCTCCCCCACTGGCCGGCGCCAGCGCCGCCTCTGTGTCGCCTCCCGAACTCTGAGTAAAGGCAAAGCCTTGCGAGCACTCCAGAATATCCAGACGGCTGGTGAAGCCGCGGCGCGCAAGTTGAGCGCCAAAGAGGCCGTTCTCGCTGGCCTTTCCGGCGTGCAACGGCTTGCACATGGTTGCGAACTGACCTTTGAGCCCGGCGGCCTGAGTACCCGCAATCCCAAGGGCCCGCGCGAGCGCCTCCGGTTCCAGGTCCATCAACAAGCCTGCCGCCGACGCCGCACCAAAAGCACCGATGGTCGCCGTTCCATGGAAACCGCGGTTGTAGTGGTCCATCCCGACGAAACGGCCTACCATGACCGCCGCCTCATAGCCAGCCACGAACGCGGCCAGCAAGCGCGCGCCGCTCTTTTTATTCGTCTCTGCGGCAGCGAGGGCCGCAGGAAGGACTGCCGCCGTCATGTGCCCGAGTCCCGCGACGATCGTGTCGTCGTAATCGATCGCGTGACCCATGGCGCCATTAATCAAGGCTGCTTGACGCGCGCTGTACCGCATCTTCCGCTGTAAAACGGTAGCGACGGCAGAGCTACCCTCTTCCTCCGCCTGGGCTACGAGCATTTGAACCAATGGCTCTTTAGCCCCTGCCAGTGCGACTCCGAACCAGTCGAGCATGCACTGCTTTCCCAACATCAGTGCGTCGTCCGTGTGCTCCCCATGATAAAGGCGCGCCGCGCGCTCCACGACCGCTGAGGTCACGCCTGATGCGTTGGCGTTGTCCGAATTGGCTACATCATTGCTCAAGGTGCTCTCCTGAATGCCGGTATCGACGCCAGCACGAATGCGAAGTGACGGTGCAGAAACTCCCCCCATAGCGGTCAACCTACAGGGTGCCAGCGTAGATGCCTCCGTCGAGAAGGATGTTCTGGCCCGTCATGTATGAGGCTTGCTTGCTGCACACAAAGGCGCACATTGCGCCGAACTCTTCAGGGGTCCCCAACCTCCCCGCAGGGATCTTCTCCTCGAGCGCTGGGGCAGCTTGACGTTCGCCTTGGCCCTCCCACGCTTCCAGGGCCGTGCGCAAGCGGAGGGTGTCAAAGTAACCCGGAAGCAGGTTATTGATAGTGACGTTGTGCATTGCCACCTCACGCGCGACGCTGGCCACGAACCCAGTCAAGGCGAGCCGCGCACTGGTCGACAAGCCCAGCATTGGTTGTGGCTGCTTCACCCCGATTGAAGTGATGTTGACGATGCGCCCGAATCGTCGCGCGATCATTCCATCGATGAAAGCCCTCGTCAGAAACACCGCGCTGAGAGCATTGCTGTCCAGCGCCGAGATCCAGTCCTCTCGAGTCCAGTCTCGGAATCCGCCGGGCTTGGGTCCGCCTGCGTTGTTGATAAGGATGTCGACGTCGCCGCATTCCTCAACAATCCGTTGTCGACCAAATTCGGTCGAGACATCGGCGCAGACGGTCGAAACGATTCCAACCTCTCTTTGTAGCTCTTGCGCCGCGCGCTCCAGATCGTCTCGCCCGCGCGCTACGAGAGTGACTCGCGCCCCCTCGCTGGCGAGGACGCGTGCGCATCCTAGGCCAAGACCTTTGCTCGCACCGCATACGACCGCATGCCTACCTGATATGCCGAGATCCACAGTAACTCCAAGTTTGATGTTGAGCAGTCCGTTGAGCACACATGCTGTGCCTACTCCGCAATTCCAGCGGCCTTCACAATTTTTTCCCAACGATTGCTTTGTTCGTCGAAGAAGGCTTGAAACTGCGGCGCGGTCAGGATGAACGAGTCGAGGCTGGCCGAGCGAATGGCCTTTTGCGTCTCGGGATCGGCAACTGCCGCGTTCATGCTTTTCGACAGGGGTTCAACTACGCTGGAGGGTGTCCCTGGCGGAGCCACGAGGCCGAGCCATCCTTCAGCGACCACGTCAATATTTTGTTCTCGAAGCGTTGGGACGTGGGGCAGATGAGGGCTTCTTTCGCTTGCGATCACGCCGAAGAAGGTCAGCTCGGGATGGGACCTCGCAACCGGCACTCCCATGGCAATCAAGTCCACCTGGCCACCAGCGACCGCCAGCACGGCAGGCGCAGAGCCTTGATAGGGCACTTCCAAGAATGGCTCGAGGCCCGCCTCCCTGGTGAATGCATGAACGGTGAGACTCGACCCTGTGGCCTTTCCCCAGCTCGCAAAGCTCAGCTTGCGCTTGCGCGACAAGGCTATGAGCTCAGGGAGCGTCTTGGCCTCCAAACCGGGTCGGCCAGCAAGGACGAGCTGAGACTTCGCGACCGCTGTGACCGCTCTGAAGTCCTGTGCCTTGTATCGGCTCTTGGGATAAACATGGGGATAGATGGAATGCGTATCGAAGCTGGCCATCTGCAACGTATAGCCATCCGCGGGTGCGCGCGCTACGAACTCGCCCGCAATAGCGCCACTCGCTCCGGGTTTGTTCTCTACCACTACCGGCTGCCCAAGCTGCTCTTGTGCTGCTTTAGCGAGAACACGCGCCGCGAGGTCGACCGTACCGCCCGGCGAGAAAGGCACGATGATCTTGACGGGCTTCTCGGCCCGAAAGCCTTCCGACTTTTGCTGGGCGAGTGCTTGAGGACCCAACGCAAAGCAAAACATGACGGGAAGCAGAAAGGTTGGTCGTAGACCGTGCATTTGAATCTCCGGAAGGCGATAGTTCGATCGGGCCGAAGGGCCTGCAGACCTCGGGCATGGGGTTTTGGGAGCAGCAAGAAATGAGGGCACTAGAACATGAACTCGCCACCGTTTACGTGCAGCGCTTGGCCGCTGATGAAGTCGCCCCCTTCACTTGCGAGGAATAGGCAGGCCTTCGCAATGTCATCCACGTGCCCGCTGTGTCCAAGGGGAATCGAGGCGACGACTTTCTCAAGGTCAAAGTGGCTGTACTGGGTCATGTCCCGCACCGTGTTGATGTAGCCTGGCACGACCGTGTTGCATGTGATGTTGTGCACTCCCAGCTCCCTTGCCAGCGCCTTTGTCAGGCCATGCATACCCGCCTTGGCGGTGACATTCGCAGCGCGTTCCCCAGTGTGACCCGTGAAGCCGTCATATCCCGAAATGTGGATCAGGCGACCCCAGCGCCGCTCTCGCATGCCAGGCGTGGCCGATCGAGCCATGTAAAAGCATGAACTCAGGTTGCTGTTGATGGTGTTTTGCCAATCTGAAACACTGATGTCCTCAAACTTCAACTTCAAACGGCGACCGACGTTGCTCACCGTGATGTCGACAGCTCCGAACATCTCTTCAGCTTGTCTGACCATGGCCTCGATTTGCTCGGGATCACCAACATCGGCCATCACGCCCATGGCCCTGCCTCCGCCTTGCTTGATAGCTTCGACGGTTGCATTGACACTTTCCTTGTTGGAAGAGCCGTTGACGACGACATTCGCCCCTTCGCGTGCGAACATCTTCGCGATCGCCGCTCCGATGTTCTGTCCTGAGCCGGTGACGATTGCAGTTTTGCCTTCGAGTTTTCCCATTACGTTCTCCTGATCTTGTGAATGAGCCATCAAGTCGATGCTGTGCCGGGCGCGCGCCCAGTTGGCCCGAGCACGAAGCCAACTAGCGCAGGCTCAAAGCAAGGAAGCGCAAAATGAGCTGCGCTCGCGCGGGGCCCTTCAGGCAGATGTGAATCGCACGAGTGAAACCTCTTCGGTCACGTCGTCGAACACTGCCCGAACCTCCATTCCGACCTTTGGCGGCGGCCCCCCGTCTTCCCGGAAGTTGCTCACGATCAGCGGTCCTTCTTCGAGGCGAACCAGACAGACGTTGTATGGCAGTTCGTCGGCAAAGCCCGACCAGTACGCCTTGTGAAACTTCCCCCACGAAACCAGAGTTCCCCGGCCGCTGACCACCTGCCACTCCTGGTCGTCGGACAGGCAGACGGGACACACGGGCCCGGGTGGAAAATGGCAGTCACCGCACGCTGTGCACCGTTGCACGGAAAGTTCGTGTTTCTTAGCGTGGTCCCAATACGGACGTGTGAGCGAGTCGATCTTGGGCAACGGCTTGGTGTAGGTCTCGGACATGCTTTGTTGGGTCATGGCTTCAGCCTCGTGTGTAGATGATCGAACGCGTGCAGGGACAGGCTTGGATGTACTGCACGACATTGCAGTCCGGTATTTGGCGTTCGCCACATTCGCCACGAACCTGCCTGACTGCTTCGACGTTGAGCGCCCAACCTTGCATGTACGAGTTGGAAAGGTGGCCTCCATCGGTGTTGGTGGGAAGCCTGGAACCCAGGCGCAGAGAGCCTCCCTCGACGAAGGACCCAGAATCGCCGCGCTCGCAAAAGCCCAAACCCTCCAGGCTGAACAGAACCGTCGGGCTGAAGTTGTCGTACGCCATGAGCCCATCGATGTCGCTGTTCGATACGCCCGCCATCTCGTACGCTTGCTGCCCCGCCGAACGGGTTTCTTCGTACCAAAAGTTTTCGTCGAAGTTCGAGATGGAACTTCTGGAGAACGCGTCCTGCGCCCCGTAGCCGGAGATGTAAACAGGCGGCTTCTTCAAATCTTGCGCCCGCTCCTTCGTTGTCAGAATCATGCACACCGCACCGTCGTTGACCAGGCAGTAGTCCAGCAACCCCAGCGGCTCAACGATGCGGCGCGAGCGCTCATGATCATCAATCGTGATGGGGTGTCGCATGACCGCGTTTGGGTTCAGGATGGCGTGTTCTCTGAACGCGACGGAAACCTCGGCAAGCTGTCGTGTGGTGGTGCCGTACTGAGCCATGTGCATCTGGAACATCAGTGCATGGGCCGCACCTGGTGACGTCATCCCCCAGGGATCCCAAATTCCCGCCATGTCTTCGCCGCCATAGTTCATCCTGCGCGACCTACCAATGTTCGTGTAGATCAAGGCCACGTAGTCGGCGGCGCCGCACTCAAGGGCCATCATTCCCTCAATGATGCCCATACCCGACATGCGGCCGTGGCCGGGCAAAGTGACTGTCCAGCGTGGGTCGATCCCCAGCACCGCGCCCATCTGCGCGTAGTAGGGCACGCGGCAGCAGAGCAACCCGTCAATCTGGGCCTTTTGGAGACCGCTGTCCTCGAGCGCGAGCTTGAAGGCGTCAGCGCCTAGCCCATAGTCGCTTTTCTCAGGGAAACTGCCGTATGCGGTGTTGCCGACGCCTACGACGGCGAACTTGTTTTTGAGAGACTTTGGCATAGGTACTGCTTTCAAATGACGTTTTCACGCTGCAGACGAGCGACGTCGTCCTTCGTGTAATCCAGGAGCGTGGTGAGGATGTGTTCGTTGTCCTCCCCGTAGCACGGTGCTCCACGCCCAACCAGGCCTGCCGAATGCGCGGGCGTCGCTGCGAGCCGCGCCGGTACTTCAGCGACGGGCCACTGTCCGATCTTGGTTCCCGTGACTTCCGTGAGCCACTGGAGTGCTTGGAGCTGAGGGTCGCGGTCACATCGATCCCCGGCGGTCTGACATACCCCGGCCGGGACGCCCGCCCCTTGCAGTTGTGTCATGCATTCGTAAGCATCGACGCTCTTCGTCCAGTTGTTCACGAGGACATCGAGCTCGTCCTGGTGCGCCATGCGCGCTTCCAGGCTCGAGAAGCGAGCATCATCCCGAAGCGACTGCAAACCGCTGACGCTGGTGAATGCCAGCCATTCATCTTGGGTAAAGCAGGCGATTGCGATCCATCTGTCATCGCCGCGTTCTGGATCCGGTGCGCAGCGATAAGCTCCATGCGGCGCCGCAGACTTGTACGGAGAGCGATTTCCGATACGACTCCAGGTCCTTCCGTTCGCAGACCAATCCAGCACAGTGGGGCCGGTGAGGAACGTGCCGGCTTCGCACTGCGAGGAGTCAATGAACTGGCCTTCTCCGGTACGTTGCCGATGATAGATGGCCCCCAAAATCGCCAAGGCGAAGCCGTAGGCACCCATCCAGTCGAGGTATGAGTAGCCCCATCCGGCCGGCGGCGCCGGCTCGGGCAACCCGGACATGTCCGTGGTGCCGGCGAATGAAGCAGCCACAGGTCCAACGGTGCGGAATCGACCGTAGGTGCCGTAGCCGCCCATGCCGGACTGCTGGATGTAGATGATGTCGGGCTTGATCGACTTAAGCACCTCGTAGCCCAGGCCGAGCCGCTCAAGTACGCCTGGCGAAAATCCTTCGGCCACGACATCGCACTGCGCGATGAGGCGCTTGGCGATCTCTAGCCCTTCAGGCGTCCGGATGTTGAGCGACAGGCCCCGCTTGCCAGAATTCTTGTTGTTGAACTGCCCGCCCATATCCGCGTCCTTCACACCCGGCAGAGGACTCGTCGCGCTTTCCCGGGCTTCGCGGCCACCCACGGGCGCCATTGCCGCCATTCGGGTGTCCGGGTTCTCTTTCCATTCGACTTTCAAGACGTCGGCGCCGAGGGCCGCTGCGATGCGTGTCCCTCCAGCCGAGGCGAGGAACCAGGAGAAGTCGAAGATGCGGATTCCCTGGAGCGGAAAGGGCTTTCCGTGAGGCGAGAGAGCCGAAGTCAGTGCCGCGGCGGACCGGAGGGGCGCGGCCTCCAGTGGAGGTTTTGCTTCGACACGGACTGCTTTGCCGTTGTGCTCTCCAAGCAAGGGAGCGCGCCGACCGACCTGCCAAGACGTAGCGGTGCTGAGCCACTTGCTGGTCGCATACCGAAAACTGCGTCCGAGCTCGGGATGCCAGACATCTGCGAAGGATTGACGGGCTGCCCAATGGGGGTCCGTTGCGTTCTCATGAGGCTTACGCACTGGCGCCCAGAGCAGGCCGGCGTCTTGGGCCGCGCGCCATGGCAGATTGTCATAGGTGTAAGCCCCAACGAAGCGTTGGATGACCTCCAGCTTGTGCGCTGCGGCGTCGCTCAGTGGGGTTGCGCCAGGAACGCTGCGGCCCCCTGTATCAGTGCCCTCTTCGGGGAGTTGAAGGTCAGCAGCCATGCCGTATCGGCCAAGGAAAGGAACGAGCTTGGCGTCATCGCGGGCGGAAACACCCACGGTCATGATCCAACGCCCGTCTTTCGTGTGACTGAGACTGGGAACGCGGCTCGTGATCTCGGAGGCATGCCGGCAGGTTTGCCGATAGAAAGGAGCGCGTCGCATGATCCAAGACATCAGATCAAGTTCGGTGTTCTTCGACACTGCCTCATGGATCGCCACCGAAACGTCCTGACCTTCGCCGGTTCGCTCTCGGTGAATGATGGCTGCAGCAATGCCGATAGCCAACTGGTCACCTGCGATCTGGTACGCGTGCCATAGCTGCGGTGCGATCGGCGGCAAGTCGTAGTGGTCTGATGGATCTGGGTCATAGCCGCAGTTCATCATCACGCCGCCAAGGGCCAGGTGAACAAGGTCACTCCCCTTGAAGTTTTTCCAGGGCCCTACGTCACCGAAGGGCGTGAGCCGTGCCGTGACCAGGCTCGGGTTTCGCTTGCGAAGATCCTGCAAGCTGCAACCAAGAAGCTGGGCCAGTTCGCCGCAGCTGGAGTTAAGCAGCACGTCTGCGCCGACCAGGAGCTCTTGCAGGGTCTGTCGAGCCTGCTCACCATCTTGCGGCAGTTCAATCGACTGCTTGTTGCGATTGAAGTGCCAGAAGAACAAGGAGTTCTCGGCTCCCGCTTCGTCATTGAAGAATGGGCCGATCCTCCTGGACGGGCTGCCTCCATGAGGCTCCACCTTGATCACCTCGGCACCCAGCCCCGCCAGGAGCAAGCCGCAATGCTCACCCGTTTCGTCCGCGTACTCGATGACCCGAAGGCCGGCGAGCATGCCAGGTTTCGTCTCAGCCATGGCAGCCACCTACCGTCTCTACGTCTCGGGTGAAGTGCTCGCCGGTCAGCGGCGGCGCTTTGCCATAGGGTCTGGCCGCTGCTCTGCCGGCGGAAGGTATTGCAAACATTGATGATTCGCGGGAAGTCATGGTGAATCGCAATCCGTGTCAGTCGAGTTGGAGGTTCGCAGCCTTGACGAGCTTGGCCCAGCGCGCGCTTTCTTCGTCTAGGTAGGCCTGGAACTGGGTGGAGCTCTGGTTGAATGGATCGAGAAATGCCGACTGGATGCTCTTTTGAACTTCAGGATCGGCAACGGCCGCGCCGAGGCTCTTGGCGAGCGGACCGATCACGCTGTCGGGCGTTCCCGGAGGGGCAAGGATTCCCGTCCAACCTTCGACGACGACGTCGATTTTCTGTTCGCGGAAGGTGGGCGCGTCAGGCAGATAGCGGCTGCGCTCGCTACCCATGACGCCGTATATTTTCAGATCAGGGTAAGCCTTCACGAGCGGCACCGGCACGGCAATAAGGTCGACCTGGCTGCTGATCACGCCCAATACGGCGGGACCTGCGCCCTGATAGGGGACCTCAAGGTAGGGTTCCATCCCAGCGGCCCGAGCAAACGCAGCCATTCCAATGCTGGAGCCCGTGGCCTTCCCCCAACTCGCGAAGGTCAACTGCCGCTTTTTCGACAACGCGATCAGCTCCGTGGTGTCTTTGGCTTCCAAGCCTGGCCTTCCGACCAGTACCATTTGGCTCTTGATGACGGGCACGACCGCCCGGAACTGCAAGGCTTTGGACGGCCTCTTTGGATAGGCGTGCGGGTAGATCGAATGGGTGTCGAAGGTCGCCATCTCCAGCGTGTATCCATCGGCGGGCGCTCGCGCGACGAAGTCCGTCGCGATCGAACCTTCCGCTCCCGGCTTGTTCTCCACCACCACCGGTTGACCAAGGCGTTCCTGTGCGCTCTTGGCCATCACGCGCGCTGTGATGTCTGCACCTCCGCCAGGGGGAAACGGAACGATGAGTTTGATCGGCTTTTGCGCATGGAATTCGCCTGCTTGCGGTTGCGCGGCCGCCGTGAGGCTAAAGCAGAAGCTCAAGCCCGCGAGCAGCGTGCTGAGGGATCGAACGATGGCTCGGTTCAGGTTCATTTGTGTCTCCAGAAAATGTGGGTTAGTGGCTGTCGACGCCGCTCAGGCTTGCATGTAGACAACATGGGTGCTGGTGTAGTCGTAGAGCCCGTGCTTGCCGTCGGCGCCCCCGATACCTGACTTGCGAACCCCCGCGTGGTAGCCCTGCAGGGCCTCGAAATGCTCGCGGTTCACATAGGTCTCGCCGAAACTGAGCTCCCGCGAGGCCAACATGGCACTCGAGAGGCTGCGCGTGTAGATAGAAGAGGTGAGCCCGTATTCGCTGTCGTTTGCCAAGGCGATTGCTTGCTCAACGTTCTCGACGACTTGCACGGGAAGCACGGGGCCGAAGATTTCTTCGCGCATGACCCGCATTTCCGGGTTGCAATTCGCCAGTACGGTGGGTTGATAGTGGAAGCCGCGCTCAACGTCGGCCCGCGCGCCTCCCGTAACGGCTGTGGCCCCTTGCTCCAGTGCAGCTCGGACGAGACCATCCACCCTGTCTAGTGCGCTTCGATTGATCAGCGGTCCCATCTCCAGGTCGCTCTGCGCGAACGGATCGCCAAACTTCGTCGCCTTCATGGCTTGGCCGAGCTTGTCCGTAAATTCATCGGCCACGCGGCGTTGAACATAGACGCGGTCTGCGCAAGAGCACGCCTGGCCCGTATTGATGATTCGCGAGGAGCGGATGGCGCTCACCGCCAAGTCGATGTCGGCATCGTCGAGCACGATAGTGGGCGCCTTGCCACCGAGTTCCAGATTGAGCTTTGTCAGGTTGGGAGCTGCAGCGGCCATGATGGCTTGACCGGCGCGAACGCTCCCCGTGAAGCTGACCATGTCTACTCCCACATGGGACGAGAGTTGACTTCCTACCGATGCGGATCCACCGACAACGTTGAAGACCCCGCGAGGCAAGTCAGTTTCTGCGACCAGCTTCGCGAACGCGAAGCAGCTGTTGGGCGTCTCTTCACTCGGCTTGATCACAATCGTGTTGCCCGTGACCAATGCCGGAGCCATCTTTCGCACGATCATGAGAAACGGGAAGTTCCACGGCAGGATTCCTGCCACGACTCCGAGCGGTTTGCGAAGCAAGAGGATGGTCTCGTTCCTCCGGTCACTTGTGATGACCTCGCCTTCGATACGGCGCGCCCATTCGGCCATGTAGTCCAAGTAATCCGCCGCGAAGGCGACCTCGAGAGCGGCCAGGCTCAGCACTTTGCCCTGTTCCTGGGAAACCAGGCGCGCCAACTCCGAGGCCGATGCGCGAACCTTCGCGGAAACCTGGCGCAGAAAACCTGCGCGCTCAATAGCCGGCAGATGTGCCCAGTCCCGCTGCGCCGCTCGCGCCGCGGAGACGGCCAGATCGACCTCTTCGCGTTGAGATTCGGGCGCCCGGGACACCACTTCGTGGTTGGCCGGGTTGGAGACCTCGACAAATTCTTGGGACGCCGAGAACTCGCCGTTGATGAAGTTGCTGTGAGTGATGACGGTCATGTGCGGCTACCTGGTTGAAGATGTCGTGTGCGTGGACGAAATATAATTTATATTTGCCAGGAGGTCGACTGAGGGTTTGTACGTATGAGATGGACTATTCCTCTAGGTGCGCGCTGGGGGACCTAGCGCCGGATGCTGGCATAAATTATATTTATTGGCTTGAAGCGCCTGTTCGCAGGTGGCAGGCCCACGTTCAACCCTCAAGTAAGGAGTCGATCCATGGATGTTTTTCCCGCGCAGCGGCCGCAAGGGCGCGCACAGTTCGGGCGCGCCTTCCCCCCAAGCGCCGAGTGGCTGGCCCGCCAAAAGGCGGAAGCCGTCCTTGAGCCTGACCTACCTATCGTTGATGCTCACCATCATCTTTGGAACGTGCCGAACAATCGTTACCTCATTGAGGACTTCGCAGCCGATCTGAACAGTGGCCACAACATCGTCGCAACGGTGTTCGTCGAAACCCTCGCGATGTATCGGGCCTCCGGTCCGATGGAAATGCGGCCCGTAGGGGAAACCGAGTTCGTCGCCGGCGTGGCCGCGCTGAGTGCAACGGGTAAATTTGGCCCGACCCGCGTTGCGGCGGGAATAGTAGGCTTCGCTGACCTGACTTTGGGTGCCAACGTTGAAGCTGTGCTTGAGGCACACATTGCCGCTGGGGCTGGGCGATTCCGAGGCGTTCGACACGGCGCGGGCTGGGACGCCGATCCGATCGTCGGCAACAGCCATACCAACCCACCGCCAGGCCTCTTGCTGGATGGCACTTTTCGCGCCGGCCTGTCATCCTTGCAGCGGCTTGGGCTGTCCTACGACACGGTCGTGTTCCATCCGCAGCTGCCGGACATTGTGGAACTTGCGAAGGCCTTGCCCGGGCTACAGATCGTGCTCGGACATGTGGGTATGCCTCTGGGGTATGGGCCCTACGCCGGCAAGCGCGATGAGGTCTTTGCCCGCTGGAAGCTCAGCATGACCGAAGTCGCCCGCTGCCCCAACGTGTTCGTCAAATTGGGCGGAATGGTGACTCGTCTCGCCGCCTTTGACTATGTTGCGCTTGAGGCCCCGCCCGATTCAGAGGCGCTCTCTTCGCTATGGCGCCCCTACGTAGACACTTGCATCGAGTTGTTTGGTGTCCAGCGTTGCATGTTCGAGAGCAACTTTCCCGTCGACAAGCTCGGCACCGGGTACTCGGCACTCTGGAATGCTTTCAAGCGCCTCACCTCCGGCGCAAGTGCGGAGGAAAAGGCGTCTTTGTATGGCGAGACCGCTCGACGGGTTTATCGATTGGAAGTCTGAGGCGGGCGCGGGCAGATCCCTCGGCTTGGGCCGATGCGCCCGAGCGGATGGCCGACCTTCACGGTCGCCTGCGATCAACCGCAGCCAGTGGCTCCGTTTGACATCCCTGGCTCCGCCAAGAATCTCGGAGCAGTGTTTCAGGCGATATGCACCGCTGCAACCGAGGCGCCGGTGACCGGGCTGCGGGGTCGCCCGTTGGGTCGCGGTCCCCGCTGCGCCCCGCCGAAGGGAGGGCGGCCCGAGCGAATGGCGAAATTGCCACCATTCGGCCGCGTTACCGGCCCCAATGCTTCGGCCGATTTGCCAATGGCGAGTAGGCCGGGGTGTATGGCGCGAATGGGAGGGCGCGCGCGGCAGAGCAACCAACACGCATGGCTCGTTCTGGCTGTCTGCCGTCTTTCATACTCAGCCGCTGAATGACAGCGGTCGCCGAAAACCTGACCTTGGCTCTTTTCTTGACGAACGGCCGGTGTAATCTGGAACTTGACCTCGCCGACGTCGTTGAAGAAGTTCGAGTGCGACGCCCGCGTCGGATCGCGGGCAGTAACGGACGACCAAGACGAAATCGCGCGTGAGCGGCTGCTTTCCAATGTCGCGAAATGGCGTTCAGGGCCCAAGGGCGTCTCTCGCAATTTTCTTTGCGACTGACGACTCCACCCAAAAAGCTGCCTTCCGGCGACCGCGTTTCAGAATGAATGTTCGAAACCCGAGGTCGTTTGGGATGTCGTGTGACATGCCGGTAGATCAGAAATGAGCAGCTTTGGCGGCCTTGCTGACGCACTTCGTGTCGCAGACGGCGACGAAGAGCAAGTTAGGTTGGTCGTGGCGGCGGCACGCGGGCATTGTGCGCACCGATCGAGAACGTCTCTAGCGGATGACCTTGTCGGCGCGGCTCAGGATCGGCTGCGGAATCGCGACGCCGATCTCCGCAGCGGTCGTTGCGTTCACGATCAATTCCCGGCGCGAGATGACGCCGACTGGAATCTCGCCGGGGGGCGTGCCCTTGAGGATCTTGTCCACGACTGCGGGCATTCCCGCGTAGGTGTCGCCGACCGTCGTTCCGTAAGTGAGCAGCCCTCCCGCATCGCTCAATCCGCCCGGGAACACCGTCGGGAGCTTCTGCTTCGTCGCCAGGTCCGCAATCCGCTTCCGGTTGCCGATCTGCTGGGGCACTTCGAGGACGATGAGCGCCTGCAGGTTGTCCTTCAGCATGGTCGCGAACGCGCCGTCGTAGTCCGGCATCGGCCCCTTGATCCGGATGACTTGCGCGTGCAAGCCCCGCGCCTGCGCTGCGCCGGAGTTGTCGCGCTCTATGGGCACGAGTCCGTTGGAGTCCGCGCCGGGGAGCCCCTCCTCGCTCAGAATCGCGATGCGCGTGACGGACGGGATGGCTTCCTTCAGCAGTTCGATCTGGCTTGCTGCCTGGCCCGGATCGAGGTTGGTGAATCCGGTCACATTGCCGCCTGGCTTCTGCATCGATGCCGCAAGCTTCAGCGCCACCGGATCGGTGACGACGCTAAACACGATAGGAATCGTGGACGTCGCGTTTTTTGCCGCAGCCGATGCTGGGCCGCCGAAGGTCAGGATCGCGTCCACGTTGTCCTTGACCAGGTCGGCCGCGAACTCGGGATGCTTGGCGAGATCGCCGCGCGCGAATCGGATGTCGAAGGCGATGCTCTTTCCATCGACATAGCCGAGCTTGGCGAACTCCTGCCGGACGATGCCGAGGTATTGCTCGATGAGCGGTCCCGGCGGGGGGTTCACCATGATGCCGACGCGGATGACCTTTAATGTTTGGGGACTGGCCGCGGAATGGCGCCTGCCGGCGATGTTCGCATTCCGTGAGCTGCCCGACGCCGGCGGCCTCATGTCAGTTTACGGTCCGCGCGAGGCATCCCCCACCACGGGCGAGTCTTGGGCCTTCGCCGCAACCCTGGAGCCGCTCGTCGCGGTGCTCAACGCCATCTATGAGGAAGACTTCCTCGGGTTCTCGTACGGGTTCCGGCCCGGGCGCAGGCCGCATGACGCGTTGGACGCACTGTCGGTGGCGATCTGCGATACGCCGGTGAACTGGATCCTCGACGCCGACATTCGAGGCTTCTTCGATTCGGTCAGCCAGGAATGCCTGGTCCGATTCCTGGAGCACCGGATTGGCGACGAGCGCGTCATCCGTCTTGTGCGCAAGTGGCTCAAGGCGGGCGTCCTGGAAGACGGGAACTGGAGCGTCAGTGAGAAGGGGACACCTCAAGGGGCAGTGGCATCGCCGCTGCTGGCCAACGTCTACCTGCACTACGTCTTCGATCTCTGGGCTCAGCAATGGCGGCGGCGAGAAGCCTCCGGCAATGTGATCGTCGTGCGCTATGCCGACGACATTGTTGCCGGCTTCGAGCACGAAGCCGACGCGAGGCGCTTCTGGGATGCGATGCGAACGAGGTTCGAGCAGTTCGCGCTCGAACTTCACGGGGAAAAGACCCGGCTGCTGGAGTTCGGCCGCCACGCGGCGGCGCGGCGACAGCGCAACGGGTTGGGTAAGCCAGAAACCTTCAGCTTCCTGGGGTTCACGTTCATTTGCGGCAGGTCACGACGCGGAGCCTTCCAGCTCCAGCGCAAGAGCCGGGGCGACCGCATGCGAGCGAAGCTTCGCGAGGTCAAAGAGGAACTGCGTAGCCGCATGCACCACGCCATCCCCGAACAGGGCCGATGGCTGAGGGCAGTGGTCACGGGGTTCTTCGCGTACCACGCGGTGCCGACGAATGCCCGGGCGCTTGGCGCATTCCGCCACTATGTCACCGATCTCTGGCGACGAACGCTGCGGCGTCGAAGCCAGAAGGATCACATGACGTGGCAACGAATGACGAAGCTCGCTGATGCGTGGCTACCGCCGCCCCGAATCCTTCATCCGTGGCCCGACCAGCGCTTCGCCGTCACTCACCCAAGGTAGGAGCCGTATGCTCGAATCGGGCACGTACGGATCTGTGCGGGGGGCGTCCAGCAATGGGCGTCCCTACCGTAATCCTCGCTGCGAAGCCGCCCGTCGCGCCAGCGCCCAGGTGCTGGAATGTTTTCTACGTGGCAGCGTGCGTCGCAGGCCCGTATCCAAGGAACTTCGTCGGCTGCTCTAGCGCCTGCTGCATCTTTCAATTACCCCGGCCCAAGGGGCGGCCGTCTAAAACGTCAGATGCTCCCGTGCGTCGCGATCGTCCCGCCGGCGCGCCGCGACTTCTCCGAGGTCTTCGCGGCAGTCGCCTCGAATTTTCGAACAGGTCGGTATTTCGGAGGCTCTGTGGCTGCCGTCAATCCATCTTTGCACCCGCAGCTCGCACTTGTTCAGCCATCTCTGGCATTCCCTTTCTGACATATGCCCAGAATTCGTCAGGCTTCATGGCCTTGGCGGGGAAAGCACCTTGTTCAACGAATGCCTTCTGCACGTCAGGGCTGGCCAGCGACTTCACAAGCGCCGCGTTCAAAGAGTCAAGCACCGGTCGTGGCGTGTTTGCGGGTGCAACCAGACCGTACCAGTTGTCGGTGATGTAGCCTTTCAAGCCTGCTTCCTCGAACGTGGGAACGGTCGGCATCGCGGGATGACGCTGGTGAGAGGCGATTGCCAGCGGTCGGACCTTGCCGGACTGAACGAAAGGCAGAGGTCCCGTCGTGATGATCACGTCCAGGCGGCCGGCCATCATCTCGGTCATGGCAGGCCCCGAACCTTTGAAGGGAATGTGCGCGATGTCCACGCCCGCCATCTTGTTGAACAGTGCGCCCGCAAGATGCTGCGAGGAGCCCACCCCCGCAGATCCGTAGTTCAGCTTGCCAGGTGCGGCCTTGGCTGCGGCAATCAGGTCGCGCAGCGACTTGTAAGGTGAGTCGACCGGCACGAGCATCGTGCCCGGAGAGGTGCTGATCATCCCGATGGGCGAGAAATCTTCCATGGGCCTGAACTTCAGGCTGCTGTACAGAGCCGAGTTGTAGCCGTGCGAGGCCGGGGTGGCCAACATGATGGTGTAGCCATCGGGTTTGCTCTTGGCCACCAACTCCGATGCGATGTTGCTGCCTGCGCCTGCCCGGTTGTCGACCAGCACGGGCTGTCCCAGAGCGGTGGACATGTGTTGCGCTATGAGTCGCGACACGTTGTCCGCAGAGCCACCGGTCGCCCAGCCCACGATCATCGTGATGGGCTTGCTGGGGAAAGTGTCCTGCGCGTGCGCAGCCGAAAAGGCCAAGGCAGAACCGGCGATGAAAAGGCAGACGGTTCTGCGCTTGGTTCCGAGAATCGAAGTCATGTTTTGTCTCCTGCAGATTGATGGGTCAAGTAGAACGGCCGTCTGCAACGATGCAGTTCGGAGGAATAGGGACGTTCTCCAACGCAGCGATGACGCACTGCGCCGCCAGCAGATTCGCGCGCTGCAGTCCCTCGTGGCTTGAGCCACCGGTATGCTGAGTGCATACGACGTTCGGAAGTGCCAGCAACTCCCGGGTGACTCCATCCAGCGATGGGTCGTGTTCCGAACCCAGAACGTCGAGTCCGGCACCACCCAAACGGCCCGCCTTGAGGGCACCGAGCAGCGCGACGTCGTCGACTAGTTCGCCGCGCGCTGTGTTGACGACGATGGCCGCGGGCTTTAATTGCCCGAGTGTCTGGGCGTTGAGAAGATGACGCGTCTCATTGGTCAGGGGTGCGTGAAGGCTGATGAAATCACTCTCCTTCAGCAACTGGCCGAGCGACACATACTCGACGCCCAGTTCTGCTGCGACACGCGGGTCCGGGAAAGGATCGTGAGTGATCAATCGCACTTCGAAACCTTTGAGGCGGCGCGCGACCTGCCGCGCAATACGTCCAAGTCCTACCAGTCCGACTGTCTTGCGATAGAGCTCGGTGCCCACCGCGACCGATCTTTCACCCGCCTGCATTCTTCGATGCGACTCCATGAATCTCTTGCCAACCGCGAGCATCAGACCCACCGTGTGGTCTGCCACGGTCGCCTCGTTGCTTCCGGGTGTGATCGTGAGTACTCGCCCCAGATCCTTGACGGCATTCGCGTCCACCGTGTCGTAGCCGACGCCGCGCCGCGCGATGATCCTCAGATTCGGGTATCGCTCTAGCACCTCCCTGGATACAGGCGGAATGCCGGCGATCCAAGCCCTTGCACTTACCAGTGCTGCATGCATCTCCGGTGTGATGGTGTTGTCTACCGCGTCATACGCTACGCCACCATTGCCCACATAAAAGCCGCGCTCGCGAAGCGCTTGAACCGCTTGCTGATCGAAGAATCGCGCGGTGACCAGCACCTCTGGAGTGGCAGTCACAACGATTCTTCAGCGCCGAGCATGGCGGCCGCACGTAGAGCGTTCGTTACCCACGCGTTGTTGACCTTCCCCTGTGCCAATCCTGCGAGGAACTGCTGCTCCATCTCGAGCTTGGCCTGGACTGCGGCGACCACCTCGTCGGTCTTCTCCCTCGGAACCACGACCACGCCGTCAGCGTCCCCGATGATCAGATCGCCTGGATTTACCGCTACATTGCCGACGGAGATCGGCCAGTTCACCTTTCCACCGATGGCCTTCGTTGGCCCATTTGGGTTTGTGCCAGCGGCGAATACAGGGAATCCGCTGGAGCAGGTCTCATCGACGTCACGCACGGCGCCATCAATCACAAATCCCGCCAACCGGCCGGTGCGTGCCTGACTCACCATCAGGAAGCCCGTCAGAGCAGCCCCCAGGTAGGCTCCGCCGTCCACCACCATCACGTCCCCGGGCTTTGCAAGTGCAAGGGCGGCATGGATCATCAAGTTGTCGCCTGGGCGCACTTCAACCGTGAGCGCTGGGCCTGCGAATTTCATGGAGCGGGAGAGCGGCTGAATGCGCCCGTTAAGGGCACCACGCCTACCCGCAACATCGGCGATGAGCGATGAGCCGTACCGCGCAGCTTGCTCGGCTAGCGCAGCAGACACGCGTGTGAATTCCCTGCGGATGGGTTTGAGATCGTCGTTCATGCCTTGCTTCGGTCCTTCATGGTCTGATCAAGCGCTTGGCGCGCTCTACGATGGGACGGTCGATCATTCGCCCGTCAAGAGATATGGCACCTACGCCTTTGGCCTGAGCTTCGGCGGCTGCGGCCAGTACCTTTCGCGCCCACTCGAGCTCCTGTGTCGTGGGCCCGAAGCCGGAGTTCGCTGGCGCTATCTGGCGTGGGTGGATGCAGACCGTCCCGCTGAAACCGATGCTGCGGCCGAGCCTGACGAGATCGGCAAACGCATCCATGTCATTGATCTCGGCGACGCTGCCAGGAAGACCCCAGCAGGCCAAACCGAACGCGCGAGCGCAGTTCGTCACTGTTTGGGCGGCCCACAGCAGAGATTCCGGACGTGGCTCGACGCGCATCTCAGATGCGTAATCTTCAGCTCCGAAGCCGAGCGCGCTAACGGACGGATGCGCAGATGCAATGCTCTCCACACGCATCACGCCCAGAGGCGTCTCGATAAGAGCGGCGATCGGCAAAGAAGCGACCTGACCTTCACGCGGATGCGCCAGGAGTTCGGCGAGAGCAACCACCTGCGCCGCCGATTCGACCTTGGGCAGAAGGACGCCATCGATCTGCGCCAGCGGCATCGCTTCGATGTCAGCGCGCAAAAGGTCGGCAGAAGAGTTGACCCTGAGCAGCACAGGCGTCTGGCCCGCCAGGCGGCTTATCGCCTGAGAGGCCATCTGGCGTGCCTCGACCTTCCTCTCGATGGGCACCGAATCTTCGAGATCGACTATCAGCACGTCAGCGCCGCGGCCAGTTGCCTTCTCAATCAGGTGCGGAGAGATCGCCGGGACGAACAGGAGCGTTCGGGCGTCCTTGATCATGCGCATCGGATGGCTCCCGAGCGCGACATCGCCGCAATCTCTGCATCGCTTGCCCCTGCCTCAAGCAAGAGCTCGCAAGTGTGCTGTCCGATCGAGGGCGCCCCTTGTCTGATGATCCCGGGCGTGCCACTGAGCCGAGGCGTGACGTTGTGAACCAGCGTAGCGTCGGTGTCTCCCAAGGAGACGTAGCAGTTGCGGGCGACGATATGTTCGTCAGCCAGCAGCTGGGCGGAGTCATAGATTGGGCCCACCGTCACGCCCTTGGAGCGAAAAAGCGCAAGGCATTCGTCCCGGTCCATCGTTGCGATAGCGCTGCCGATCATCTCGTCGAGCGCTGCATCGTTGGCGAGTCGAGCCGAGTTGGTTGCAAAACGCGGGTCGTCGGCCATTTCAGCTTTCCCGATCGCGCCAAGCACCCGACGCGCCATCGCGTCCGTGGAGCCGGACATCGCGACCCAGCGCCCGTCACTGCAGCGGTAGACGCCTCGAGGAGATGCAATCTTTAGCGAGGGGTCGGCCACCCGACCGGTCGCAGCGCAGGCCGTCACATCAGGCCCCATGATTGCAAGCATCGGTTCCAGAAGGGACAGATCCACGACTTGTCCGCGGCCGCCGCCGACCTCCGCCTCGCGCAGCGCGACCATGGTGGCGAAAGCGCCGGTCAAGCCGGACACCATGTCGGCGAGCGCCATGTTCGGAAGTTGCGGCACGCCATCCTTTGAATGCTTGTACGCGAATCCGCTAAAACCTTCGAGCAGGCTGCCAAAACCCGGCAGGTCGCGGTAGGGCCCGCTCTGACCCCATCCGGACACCCGAACGATGACCAGTTTCGGATTCACCGCGTGGAGGCTCGCTGGGGCCAGGCCCATGGCTTCAAGAGTTCCAGGGCGAAAACTCTCGATCAGGACTTGAGCCGAACCGATGAGCTTGCGCACGAGCGCCATGGCATCGTCGGCCCGGAGGTCGACCGCCAAGCTTCGCTTGTTGCGACCGTAGACGCGCCACCATGCGTCCAGCGTCTGGCCCCGTCCAAGATCCTCGCGCCAATGACGCAGGGTGTCGCCATCCCGAGGCGATTCGACCTTGATCACGTCCGCGCCAAAGTCTGCAAGTTGGAGCGACAGCATGTTGCCTGCGACAAGACGCGACAGGTCGATGACACGCACGCCCGCCAGCGCTCCTTCGGAACGGGGTTCCGGTGCGGTGCTCGAGCTGGATCCAAGGCCGATGTGCATGCGTGTCTCCGAAGGTGAGATCCGAATAGTATCGAATAATATGTGCTATGGCAACCATTGCAGTAGCACATAAAGTAAGGGCCAGGGCCAAGGGCACCGGCCCAGGCACTCGGGATGCGTGCCTCGCCTCGGCCTGAAGGTGTCAGAACTCAGGCCCAGGGCACGGCGTGGCTCCGCGGCCGCAACACACCAGCACCAAAAGGTCCAAATCGTTCATGAATCGGGGAAAATGCGTGCCATGACAACGAGTGCCACAGCAAACGACGCAAGGCTGCCGTCTTCACAAAAGAAGCAGCGGCGAGCTTCTGTCTCTCAGGTCGCGGCCCATTCGCCAGAGGCCCTGATCACCTACCGGGTTTCTGTGCTCGCGCAGGCCTTATCGAGGCTCGTGGATGCTTCGGTGCAAAGTTCGATAGGCCTGACGAGCCGGCAGTGGCGGTGCCTTGTCATCTTGAATCGACTCGGCACGTCGCCTTCTGGGACAGTTGCTCGCATGGCGAGCTTTGACCATAGCCAGGTCAGTCGCGTCGCCTTGGAACTGACGGAAAAAGGGTTGATCACTCAGGTCAGCGACGCTGGCGATCGCCGCAAGCAAATCTTGTCGTTGACGCCCGCCGGCGTCGAATGCCTACGGAGTGGAATTCCACACTCGCTGCAACGGCAGGCAAGGTTGCAAGCACGCTTGGAACCGGCGGAGTATGAGGTTTTCTGCCGGGTGTTGGACGTGCTTCAAGACGAAGCGCAGACGATGCTCGAGGAGGTTAGAGAAGGGGAGTAGAAATCCGCGCTGCGGGAGCGCCTCAAGACTGGTTTTGAAGGTAGGTGAGCATCGTCATGCATTCAACTCGCCTTCGCGCGCTGGTGGGCCGTGCGGAGCCGTTGGCGGGGAGTCGCATCGTGAGCGCGAGGCCGGCGCCGGCGAGCGGGCAGCGGGGTCGCCCAGTGGGTCGCGGCCCGGGTCGAGCCGCGCCGAAGGGAATGCGGCCGGAGCGGAATTGGGGAATTGCCACCATTCGGCCCGGTTATGGCCCCTAACCGAGGTCGCGAGGCTTCGAGGCTGGAGCGGGCGGAAAGGCTCTTCCAGACTGACAGCGGAAGCTTGCCGGCGTGTCCAACAACGTCAGCTACTCCTGGAAGCCGAAGTTGGGAAACCGGGTGCACGTAGTTGGGCCAACGTGCTTTGGGTCCAATTCGTGTCGCAGCCAGCCACGCATTGCCGCGCCAACCGCCTTCCGCTTAAATTCCAAAGGTGGATGCCCTGTCCGAAATCCTGAAGGTCGTGCAACTCAATGGCGCGCTCTTCTTCAATGCTCGCTTCACGGCGCCTTGGTGCGTCGAGACGCCTGCTGAGACGACGATCGCGCGCACGTTGGCGCTGGGTGCCGAGAGGGTGCTGCTTTATCACTACGTGCTGGAAGGCTCGTGCCGGATCGCGCTCAAGGGCCATGAAATACAGCGCTTGCAAAGTGGCGACGTCATCCTCATTCCGCACGGCGATGCGCACACGATGTCATCGTCGCCCGATGCCGATGTGCTGCATCTGGACGCTCACGAGGTCCTGCGAGAGCGTCCGAAGCTACTACATTTCGGCGGCGGCGGCGACGCGACCAGGCTAATCTGCGGCTACATGGTGTGCGACCCTCGGCTGATCCAGCCCCTCCTGACGGCGCTGCCGCGCCTGGCAACGATCAGCTTGCGCAGCGTGGGCGAGACGCACTGGCTGGAGGCATCGCTTCGGCACGTCGCGCAGGAAGCGAACTCGCTAGGCCCCGGGGCCGAAGGCGTGTTGGCCAAGTTGTCGGAGGTGATGGTCGTGGAGACCTTGCGCCGGTACATAGCGGAGCTCCCGCCGGAGCAGACCGGCTGGTTGGCCGGGCTACGCGACCGGGCCGTCGGCCAGTGTCTGGCGCTGATGCATGCACGGCCCGCGCACGCCTGGACGGTGGAGGCGATGGCCCGCGAGGTGGGCGTGTCGCGGTCGGTCCTCGCCGAAAGGTTCACGCACTTCGTCGGCAAGTCGCCGATGCAATACCTCGGCGGCTGGCGCATGGCGCTTGCCACGAACTACCTGCGACGCAGCTCGCTGAGCGTCGCCCGTGTCGCCGAAGAAGTGGGCTACGAAACGGACGCGACGTTCAGTCGCGCGTTCCGGCGCGAGTTCGGAATGCCTCCGGCGACCTGGCGGCGCGTGAACGGCCCGCCAGGGATCGGCACATCGGCATAACGCATGTGTTCGGCGTAGGCCATCGACACGTCTGGCCGCGCTGCTAGCGTTCAGGCCATTGCGACGATGGGCGAACCTTCGGACGGGGCGATCGACAGCAGCGGCGCCAAGGCGCTGTTGACCCGCTCCGCCTGCTCAGCGCTCAGCATCGCGAACAGCACCTTCTGGAACCGAGGCTGCATCGCGCCGGAAACGATGTATTGCCAGCGGTAGGCCTTGAGGAAGGTCGCCGCGATCTGCTCTTGCTGCGCGCCGGTGAACCGGCCCGTCGCCACCGCGAAGAAGTAAGCCGCATCGGCGGCAGCCTGGGCCTGCAGGATGCCGTCAACGGCGCCGACCAACTCGATCAGCTCGCCCACGGCCGCATCGCGATGCGCGTTGTCGAGCAGGGCGTCTTCCTGCCGGAGCTCGAGTTCGTCGAGCATGGCGTGTTGCGATTCCTCCTTCCAGTGGAAGAGGAACACATCGCGCCACAACTCGCAGATGTCGGCCTCGGCGGCGATGCTGGCGCGGTAGTGTGCCTGCGTGAACAGCTCTATGTGCAGCGTGAGTGCCAGCACGGCCCAGGTACTCTTGCTGAGCACCGCGGCGGCCACGGCGTTCGGCTCCGCCGCGGGGCGGTAGCCGGCGGGCATGTCGGCGTCCATCAAGGTCTCGAGCCGGCGGAACAGCTCCTGATGCTTGATCTCTTCGTCCGTCATCCGCACCAGGGCTTCCAGCGCCACCTGGTCGCCCATCGCATGCGCGCGGCCGATCTCCAGCATCTTGACGCTGATGAATCGCTCGACCAGACCGAAGATGTATGCATAGCTCCGGCCTTGAATTTGGCTGAGGAGACGTCGATCGCCGACCTGCATGTAGCCGAGTTCGTCGACCAGAGACAATCCCGCGGGAAGAAACGGTTTGCTCAGATCGAAGCGGCGGCCGCGCAGAACATCGCCTTCTATGTCCCAGCGCACGCGCTTGGAGTTGTGAATGACCTTGGCGTAGGAATCGGTGCTGACGAGAGAGGCTTGCATGGTGTGCTCCTGGGTGAATGACAGGAGCAAATTCTTCGCGGCATGGCCGGCGCTGAACATGGCAGCCACTCGGCCAAATTTGGCCCGGGCTCCGGACCGAGTCGCCCTCGGGTCGCGCGACCATCGATCAGCAGCCGCCGCGCAGGGCGGATCGCCCTGCCGATCTAAAGTCGCATCGGAGCGAGTGGTTCAGACTGGTTGCGGAAGTTCGCGGTAGCGAATCTAGTCGACTGCTTGGGGCTGTAGGGCGGTCATTCCAGGGTGCATGATGCGCCCCTATGAGCGATCCAGACCGCACCGAGCCCGCACCACAACAAGCCCCGCCCCAACTTCCCATAGAACTAGCTGCGTGCATCGTTCCGCCAAACGGCTGCACATCCGGATAGTCGCGCGCCAGGACGGCGTATCGATTTCTGATGCAACCCATCAATCGACAACTTCAGGTACAACGCGAGACGCACAATGACAAGGCTGGGCACGATCGAATTCGACGACTGCATTCTCGATGCGCTGCGCGACGACAACCTCGTCGTGTTTGCCGGTGCCGGGGTTTCAATGGGGTCGCCATCCAATCTAGCCAGCTTCTGGAAACTCGCCAACGACATCGCGCTGGGCACTGGCCTGGCTCCAACCGAGTCAGAGCCACTCGACCGCTTTCTGGGAACGCTGCAGCATCGCAAGGTAGCAGTACACGAGCGCGCGGCCCAATCGTTGTCTCCTGTTGGAAGTGCTCCGAATGCTCTGCATTGTTCTCTGCTGCGCCTCTTTCGCACGGCAGAGAGAGTTCGGGTCGTGACCACAAACTTCGATCGACACTTCGAAACAGCAGCCAACGCCTTGTTCGGCTCAGAGCCGCGCGTTTATCACGCTCCGGCCCTGCCTCTCGGCTACGACTTTACCGGCATCGTCCATGTGCACGGTGCGCTTCCACATGCGCGAGACCTGGTCCTGACCGATGCGGACTTTGGTCGGGCCTACCTGACCGAAGGTTGGGCCAGACGCTTCCTCTTGGATGTCTTTCGCCGATACACGGTGCTATTCGTGGGCTATAGCCACAACGATGTGGTGATGAACTATCTCGCCCGCGCGCTGCCCGCCGAGGTTGCAGTCGGACGCTTCGCCCTCACTGACGAAGATGGAAGCTGGGACCTCCTTGGCATCAAGCCTGTTCGGTTCAATCGAGGTAAGGGTCCTAGCGCCTATCAAGAGCTTTACGACGGCGTTCAAATGCTCGCTGAGCGCGCGACGCGTGGGGCCTTGGACTGGCAGACCCGCATGGCGGAGATCGGCGGGAGAGAGCCCCCGGCCGACGCGGAAGCCAGCGGCGAAGTCGAACAGGCGCTTCGTGAGGTGCACACCACGCGCTTTCTCACCAATGTCGCACGAAGCGCGGAATGGCCCGAGTGGTTAGGTGCCCGTAAGCATCTCGATGCACTGTTCTCCCCAGCAGAACTGAGCGAGCGAGACAAGCTCTTAGCATGGTGGCTGGCAGAGCATTTTGCTATCGAACATCCAAACGTGATCTTCGACTTGCTTGCCAAACATGGCATGAGACTGAACCCCAATTTTTGGTGGTCCATCGGCCGTGAACTGGGCGTCGTGAAGGATAAGCCGCTGGAGGAGTCCGCACTCAAGCGCTGGGTGTCGATCTTGCTCGCCACGGCACCCGCCGCCACAGATCATCACGTGCTGCCGTGGCTCGCCGAACGGTGTGGTGACCAGGGCCTCCCCGGGCTGACGCTGAAGGTCTTGCTCTCAATGGGGCAACACAGGCTCAACATCAAACCTAAATTCGTCTGGCACGAGCTGAAAGATGGCGAGCAACGAGGAATAGACGCCGAATGCGTCCTGCGCGCTGACCACTGGTCCATGAATGAGGTCTGGACCAAACATCTACAACCTCAGATCGCTTCGACAGCGCAGCCATTGCTTTCTGGAATCTCCCAGCGTCTGGAAGAGATGCATCACGATCTCAGGGCCTGGGAGGTTGCGACTCAGGATTGGGATTCGGTGAGCTATGGCCGGGCAGCGATAGAGGCCCACGAGCAGGATCGGCACCCGGAAGCAATTGACGTGTTGATCGATGCGGCTCGTGATGCTCTCGAATGGCTTGCAGGGAATACGCCCGCTCTGGCCAACTCATGGATCGAAAGACTCATTGCCTCGGACGTCCCCTTGCTACGGCGACTGGCGATTCACGCGACTACAGTTCTTCCGCAAATGTCGGCCGACGAGCGCTTGAGATGGCTTCTGAATCGAGTCGATCTGAACAATTTCTTGGAACATCACGAGATTCACCGTGCGGCGTTTCTGAGCTTCGGAAAGGCGAGTGAAGAGATGCGCCAAGCTATTGTGAACGCCGTGCTCGCACACACATTGCCGGCGAGCGATGACAAATCCGCCGAGATGCGAACCGCACGCGCGCATTTCAACTGGCTCTCATGGTTGCTGCAGTCGAAGCCGGATTGCCCGCTGGCTGGAGCGGCACTGGCGCCGATCACCGCCCAGTATCCGCACTGGATTCCCTCCGACCATCCCGATCTCACTCATTGGACGGGTTCGGCGGAATGGGTAGGTTCGCAAAGCCCTTGGTCCGTTGAAGAGCTTTTGGCTCGCACCCCCGGTGAGCAACTCGATGACTTGCTCAACTTCAACGGTACCCGCTTCGACGGGGCCGACAGGGACGGCTTGATAGCGAGCGTCCGCGACGCCTGCAAGCAGGAATCAAGTTGGGCGTTCGCATTCGCGGAGGCTTTGAGCGAAAGGCTGCTATGGCCATCGGACCTTTGGCCCGCTGTGATTCGAGGATTGCAGGAAGCCGAACTTGGGGTGGATGGCTGGCGCAGGCTGCTGGCTGTTGCGTCAAGGCGGGAATTGCGAGAAGCGCACGCATACGATGTTGCGAATCTGCTCTACGCGCTCGTCAGGGACGGCGGCAAGCCATTCGCCCTTGATCTGCTCGAAGACGCCAACGCAATCGCGCTACCTGTCTGGCAGGCTCTCCCGTCTAACGCTGAGGACGAGGATGTTGACAACTGGCTGTCGCGCGCCATCAACCGACCGGCCGGCGTGATCGTCGAGTTCTGGATCAGTGGCTTGTCGCTGTTCATGCACGGCAAGGGAGGAATCGCAAGAGTTCTACCCGACAACTACCGGCAATGGTTCACGGTGGTGGCTCAGGACGCCACATCGAAGGGCGGCTTAGGTCGCTCCCTTCTGGCCAGTCAGACTGCCTTCTTGTTCAGACTCAGCGACGACTGGACGCGACAACACGTCGTTCCGCTCTTCAGCGACAAGGATCGCCAGAAGTTCCGCCAAGCATGGGACGGATTCCTCGTCTGGGGCCGGCTGAATCCGGCGTTGGTCGAAGCTTTGATGTCCGCTTTCATTGGAGCATTGGAACGACTCAACGTCGATTTCTCGGATCGACGGCGTCGCTTTGTCGAGTTCTATGCGGCCCTGGCGGTGTTTCATGTCACCGACCCGATGGCTCACCTTCTGCCTGCCCTCTTCAAGTACGGCTCAGTGGACGACCGAATCGGTTTCGCATCCCATGTCGGCCATTACCTCCGCCAGTTGCAGCCTGCCGCCAGACGGGAGCTCTGGGACGCTTGGCTGCATCGCTATTGGCAAGACCGCCTGCAGGCTGTCCCTGTCAAATTAGAGGAGGCCGAAATTCGGGCCATGATCGAGTGGTTGCCAGACCTCAGCGAATCGTTCCCGACCGCGGTAACGCTAGTTGTCCGCTCGCCCCCTGTCCGCATCGAGCACAGCGGTGTCCTGTACGGTTTGAAAGAGAGTGACTTGGTCACGCGCTACCCCGCCGAGACGGCTCAGTTGCTGATTTATCTGTGCAGTTGCGTAGTCGGCTACCACGCCGGTGATCTCGGAACTATTGCCGGCCGCATTCCTGCTCTTGCACCTGCTCTGAGGCGGCAACTCGATGACGGGTTGGCTCAAGTCGGGGTCAAGCGATAGACCGTGTCGCGATCGGAACGGCTGCCGCCTCGCGGGCACTAGGCACGCGACGAGCAGGATTGATAGGGGGCGACGTCACGGGGTGCTGTGAAAGACCGCAGAGCGCGAGTTGCAGTCGTCCGACGTTGCCAAGCTGGAAGGCCGTTTTCGCTGCGAGCCGGGCAGGGCGACTTGGCTGTCTTGGCCGTTCGGTGCCAACATCAGACTTGGCGGACGATCATTCGCTGCCCGGCGCCGCCTCGGGATGGCGCTCGCGCCACGCGCGCAGCGCCTGTCGGTAGCGGTCCATGGCGAGGTCGTGCAGGTCGAAGATGCAGGGCTCGCACCCGTTGCCGCAGCAGTCTTCGAAATCCGGCTGCGGGGGAGGCTGCGGCTGTGGGTCGGACACGGCAGACGGCGTCATGGTTGGAGAATTCGTGCTGCGGGATGGGCTACCGTGGTCAGTCTAGTCGAGCATCTTGACTTGCCGAGTGACCACTAGGATGCGGGTCCTGCCCGGCAGGATAGCGTCAGGGACCGGACGTTTGATCGCACAAGTCCGCCGGTCTGCTTTCGCTGCGAGCCGGGCAGGGTGGCCGAGCCGATCGGTGCCCACAGACCAGGCGGCCGAGCATTCGCTGCCGGTGCCGCCTCGGGATGGCCCCATGCGAGCGGTCCATGGCGAGGTCGTGCAGGTCGAAGATGCAGGGCTCGCACCCGTTGCCGCAGCAGTCCTCGAAATCCGGCTGCGTAAGCAAGTTTGGGGTTGAACCTTCAACGCCGATCAGGAGATATTGCTCGCTAGCGCCCGCGTTCCAGAGGGCGCCGAGATTGCGCGTTCGTTCAACCAATTCGATCGAGGTACGTCAATGCAGATTACAGTGATTGACAATGCAAAGCACCAGGAACAACGGATCGTTGATGCTCGTCTCGAGCACCAACAACTGATAACAAGCTTTCATCTTCTGATGCAGATCGTGTGGATCAGCTACGGGGCGTACTTCGCCGTTAACACACTGCTGTTCACGATCCTGGGCGCGACCTTCACAGAGACCGCTGCCGCAACGATCAAATATCCGGGCCCGGTCAGGGTCACGATCGCACTGGTAGGTATTGCGACTGCGTGTACCTCGGTGTACGTTGCATTCGAAATTTGGAGGCTCCGGAAGCTAAACAACGCGCGGGGGCAAGAGGTCGAGCAAGTTGTTTTGGCACGCACGTTCCACAGGCTTGAAGCATTCTCGAATAGCCCACCGATTGCGAGCTACTTCGGCAGCTTCACGTTTGCAGCAATTTGGATCGCCATCTTGACGGGGGTATTGCAAACATATCGGTAGGGCGTCGGCTGGGTGGAGACGTGAAGCGGGGCTTGAGTCGTTCGGTCACCTTGCTCCGCATCATGCGCCTGACGGCTCGGGGGCGCGAAGCTGCCGTATGGCGATCCGTTCCCCAACTACCGCTGACGCTGCAGGCCGCTCATTTGCGCGCACCGGTCTACGATTGAACTGAGAGAAGGCTCCAGCGTGCAGTCGTGGGTGGCCGCGGCCACGACGGAGGGACGGCCAACGCCGTCCGTCAATGAAGGAGCGCATCATGCAAGCACAAGCTCGTTCGAGCCATTGCCCGTGGAACAAGGGAAAGCTAATCGGGCAGAAGGCACCGTTGAAAGCAAAGGAAATCTGGGCCATCCGCACTCACTTGCAGATGAACAAGCGCGTGCGCGACCTGGCGCTGTTCAATCTGGGCTTTGACAGCAAGCTGCGGGGCTGCGACCTAGTTGGACTGCGCGTTCGGGACATCTGCCATGGTGACCGGGTTGCCAGCCGTGCCATGGTCACGCAGAGCAAGACGCAGCGACCCGTCCAGTTCGAGATCACGCAGACGACTCGCGAAAGCGTCGAAGCCTGGATTCAGCGCAACCATTTGCGCTCCGACGATTTCCTCTTCCCGAGCCGGGTCACTGGGGCCGCACATCTCGGCACGCGCCAGTACGCGAGAATCCTTCATAGATGGGTGGAAGACATCGGCCTGGATACCGTGGAGTACGGTACGCACTCGATGCGGCGCTCCAAGGCTTCCCTCATCTACAAGAAGACGAAGAACCTGCGGGCGGTCCAGATTTTGCTGGGCCACAGCAAGTTGGAAAGCACTGTCAGATACCTCGGCATTGAGGTCGACGATGCTTTGGAGATTGCTGAACAGATCGACGTTTAATGCGTGGTGACGGCAGGCGGCGTACGAAGCGCCGCTTGCGGGCGCTGACCCGCCGCTTGATCTGGTCCACAGGAATTCGACTTCAGGCACAAGCGTGGCGGCGCGGTGTTGGCTGCTCTGTGCCCAACCGTTGCCGACGTTTGAGTTGCATCGCTGGCCTTCGGCGGACGGCCACAAAGAGTCATCCATGGCGGTCTGCTTTCGGCGGAGCTGGCGCCGGATCCGCGTCTCATACAAGTGAGGGATGCGGCGAGATTCTAGTGCGTGCTCTACTCCCGCATGGGGGTCCTCGCCTCAACGTGGCCGCCTTCGCGCGGACCATACGCGACGTGTCGCCTACCAATGGCTGGCGGTCCTCGGCCCAGGAGCATGATTGAAGAATTCTGACTTGGGGGAACTATGTCATGACTCACAGCCATGCCATCACGCGCAGTGCCCAATTCGACAGGCCGCCCAGGCCTGTCAATGATGAGACGGCAATTGCCGTGTCGGCTCCTTCACTGACTCTGCCCAAAGGCGGCGGCGCCATACGGGGGAAGGGCGAGAAGTTCGCCGCAAACCCAGTGACCGGCCCCGGCTCGATGACGGTGCCGATCCCGACGAGCCCCGGCCGCGCTGTGTTCGGGCCGAAGCTCTCGCTCTCGTACGACTCACGAAGGACGTGACCATGGGGAACGTGCTGATCGGAAAGTTCACGAGCATGGCGCTGCCAGCGGCACCTGTGGTCGACCTCAAGCTCTTCTTTGATGACAAGGATCTCGGTGACCTCTGGATCGGCGTCACCCGGAGTGGGGCGTAAGTGAAAGAGAGGAGGCCGCGATGGTCGAATGGAACACCATACTAAATCTGCTCACGCTTGGACTTGTTGGTGCCGGCGGGTACGCACTGTACCTAGTGAAGGAAGCGACAAGCTCGGCCGTCAAGACTGCCGCGGAAGAGGCGGCGAAGGCCACTATCGAGCAGCTCCAGTGGCCGATGGAACTCGCGAGAGAACTTCAGAAGGCAAGGGGTGTGGAACGGCAGGAACTTCGGTACCAGAGCTACGGAACGCTCTGGGGAAAGCTTCGACCCCTTGCAATCTATGACGAAACGGCCGTAAACAAAGCAACTATCCGCGCGCTCTCATCAGAGCTAAGCAACTGGTACTTCTCGGCGAGCGGAGGGCTGCTGCTCACCCCACAAGCACGCGACTTCTACTTCGCACTTCAAGACCTCCTCCGTATCACTGCCGAGTTTCCTGAGGATTGGAGCGTAGACAGGGCTGGTGTCGTCGAGGACGATCCAGTGGTCGTGCTTAGAGACGTACTGAAACAGACGGGCCAGCTCCAAGCGAGTGGCGTACTGGACTACTTCTCTGAGCGCGCGTTCGACGATTGGCAGAACCAGGCGCCCCAACTTGCAAGCAACTGGAGAACGGGAATCAGGCAGATCGCCGCAGCGTGGAGCGATCTCAACAACGAACAAAGATTCGCAGTACTTCAGCAAACAGGAAGCATGCTTCGGACGAGCCTCGCCACCGATCTGGACAGTAGGCTTCGATGATGGGGCACCTCCATCAATCACGAGCGCTGGGCGTCTGCTTGCAGGCGGCGAGTTCGACGCTCGCAATGGCCGCTGCGGGCCCGGATTCTGCCGGAGGCGGCTGGCCGCGGTGCGGTGCCCCAAGCCGAAGTAGCCGACCAGAAGCGGACCTTGATCGAACGTCTTAGTCAGAGGGTTGCACGGCGCCGCTTGACGTGTCAAAGTCCGATCGTCCTCTAAATATCGTTGACGCCGATCTTGGCAGCGTCTGAGGAGTGATCCGTGGCGAAGAAGGCCAAGAGTGCACCCACGACGTACGGCGAACTCCGCAAGCTTCTCGCCGCCTCGGGAAACCCATGGCGACCGGATCCGGCCAAGTCGAATGACGAGCGGCTTCCCGTATACACCACCGGCGGCGACGGAAAGTATGAACCGGCAAGTAGGGTTCTAGGCAAGGGCGGCGTGGACGAGGTTTTAAAGCATGCGACACCACCCTTGAACCCGGAGCTGCGCGCGGTCTGGCAAGACGAGGGGCTGCTGCCCTTGGACGAGAAAACAAACGACGCGCGGCGTAAGCCGTCATCACGAGCAAAGTCCGCGCCTACACGCGCTCCGGACGAGGGAGGCTGAGGCATGGCTGTCGTCGACTGGCGCAACCGTTTCAACGCCAACTGGGTTGCGAGTGTTCGCAACCAAGGAGGTACGGTCAATTGCTGGGCTTTTTCGATGGCGGCGCTGTACGAGTCCATGGTGCGCATAGAGCACGGCGTCTGGTGTCGTCGTTCGGAGAGCGATCTAGGACGTGCTACCGGCAAGCAGGGGTGGGACTTTGGGAATCCCGGCGAAGCGTCTATCGCGGCCGAGCGCTTCGGTGTGGCCGACCCTGATTGCTTGGCTTGGAGCGAGGCTGCCATTCTCTACACAGCCAAGCCGCACGGTGCTGCGATGACGGCCATGCCGCTGTCGCCAACCCCGGACCGCGCAGGTCGGACGGTCCGGATCGACGTGGGTGCCCACACCGTGATCGGCTCGGGCCTCGTGTCGGACAAGAAAAAGTGGCTCAATCTGGTGGGTCCAATGGCTTTCATGTGCACGCTGCCAACGGACTTCACGGGAGCCCCGGCATCTGGGATCTTCTCCACCGTGACGGGGGGCAACGGCGGAGTTCATGCGATGCTGGTGGTCGGCTTCGATGACACAGACAAGTGTTGGATCATCAAGAATTCGTGGGGAAGCGGATGGGGCGACGCTGGGTTTGTTCAGGTCGCCTATGGCGAAGGGTGGCTTGAGAACACGCAGTGGTGGGGAGTCAGAAACACGAACCCGGATCCGTGGACGAAACGACGCCAGCGCAATGGCGTGATCATCGAAAGCGGGAACGGAGCCGCTCACCAGAATAGTGAACTGTTCCTGCAGCGCGGCATGAGCATCGTTCATGACTGGCAGGAGAGCGGAGCTGGACCTTGGAGCGTCGGCGGAGTGGTTCGCTCCACTGACGAGTGGCGAGGGTTCGGTCCGGATGCTCTGGATTGCCCTGCTGCCATCCAGAGTTCCTTCAATCGGAACTACGAACTCGTGTACCGCTCCAGCCTAGGAAACCTTCGCCACATCTACTACGACCAAGCATCCAAGATGTGGTTTGATGCGACGCTCTTCGGGCCGTTGCAACCGCAAGGAATTCCCGGTTTCGTTCAGGGAAATCGCGGCGCGCCCGGAGATTTCGAGGTTGTGGTGATGACGCGGACGGGCGTTGTTGAGCATTGGACTAAACACAACGGCTCTCCTTGGACGAACCCGCCAGGCACTTGGTACAAGCGCGCCACGCTTACCTTGGCTGGCACGGCGAGCGGACCGGCCCTCGTGTCGAGCCGTCGCAACTTGACCAGCGAGTTGGAGCAGGAGACAGGAGAGCTGCACTATGTTTGCGCTGCCGCAAACCAGTTGTTCCATTTCGCGCAGTTGGCGCCTGGCGGCTCTTGGAGCCAAATAGCCGCGTTCGGGCTTGGTCGATACACCGGGCCGTGCATGATTGAGACGCTGAATGCGAATGGCAATGAACTCGAAGCCGGCCCGCTGCAACTGTTTGTCGAAGTCGGAAATCAGATCGAGCACTGGTTCCTACCGGCCCCGTCAAAGTGGCGGCCTTTCCCGACTTGGAATCGGGTCACCGTATTTGGAACTGATGTCAGACGGGTGATTGGCGCGCTCCAAGGCAGCAGCTCGAACTTAGAAGTCTATGTGCAACGCACCGACGGAGAGTACCAAGCGTATGTCCGCGTAGGGGTCAACTGGACTGCTGGCCCAATTTTGCCGTAGCAGTGGACGCGATAGGCCGGGCTTGCCTGGCTCTTCATCGGCTAGGTGGGCATGCGCAACACTCAATACCGGCCTGCTCGGCGGCTTGCACCACTGTGCCAAGCGCCGCTCTGAGGTCCGAAACGCCGGTGCTCGGGCATGCTCGAGCGACGGCTTTAAGGCAACGAATCTCTCAACTCGCAAGTCGGCTTTGGGCGCGGTGCCGGCGTAAGAGGCCGTCCTGGCAAAGCCGGCAGTGCAGCGAGAGCGGTCCTCCCCGGACTGCCTGTAACATCGTTGATCGATCAGCCTGCAGGCTCCTCGTGGACGTCCGGACAGCGCCAGTGACCGGACTTCTTATGGCGACTGGCTGTAGGTCCGCAAACGCTGCAGAACGGCATTTCCCCTTCGGCCTTTGGACGGCAATTCCGGGCCCGTTACGGTCGTTGGGCTGCGCGAAGCCTATGACCGCTTCAGAGACAAGCGGTCGTTCGGCTGGTGATGCCTCGCTGACCGCACTCGCTGCGCACCTGCCGTACGACTAGCGCCGACAACAGGTAGGGAAGGGCCCTGAGCCGACCTTGCGCAGTCGAAGTTCAACGGCGAGAAGCGGTCGTCCAACGAGCATGAAGCTGAAGCATCCCGCACGTCCACCCGCGCCTACAACCAAGAAAAACGTAACACACGCAGCCGCGCTGTCGTGCATGGGCTGCAACGCCTCTTCACTTTCTCGATGTCTGGCAACGGCCAGATAGACTTGCGAATGAAACCCGGCGCTGGCTAGCGGCCCTACGTCCCTGGCTTGGAAGGGTATGGCGGGTACCGGACGCCTGGGTCCTCGGCCGTGCCGCGGTAGAGAACGCCGCGGGCGTTCGTATACGCACGGAAGCCCCATCGCCGTGATACTTGCCCATGCCGGAGTTGCCGACGCCGCCGAATGGCAGTTCCGGCACCAGCGGGTGGATCGTGCAATCGTTGATTCCGGCGTCCCCCGACTCGGTCGCGCCGAGGATGCGTTCAGCGACTTCAAGATCCTCTGCAAACACGTAAAGCCCCAGAGGTTTGGGCCGGGCGTTCACGTAGTTGATGACCTCCTCAACGCTACCTACTTCCAGCACAGGCAGGATCGGCCGAAGATCTCCTCCTGCATGACCGGAGAGTCAAGCGGCGTGTTCACCAGGATCGTCGGGGCAACGTACCGATCCTTCGAGTCATGCTGCCCGCCGAGAAAGACCTCTCCGCTTTTGAGCAGTCCGACAATTCTGGCGTGATGGCGTTCGCTGACCATCCGGCCGTAGTCAGGGCTTCGGCTCGGGTCCTTGCCGTAGAACTGGATGACGCTGTCCTTCAGGAGACTCAAGAACTGCTCCTTGACGTCCTTGAAGACCAGGACGTGGTCGACGCCGGTGCAGGTCTGTCCGGCGTTCAGCCACCGGCCTTGGGCGATTCGATTGGCGGCCACGGCGAGATTCGCCGAGGAGTGGACGATCGTTGGACACTTGCCGCCCAGCTCCAGCACGACCGGCGTGAGGTGCTTCGCCGCGGCGGCCATGACGATCTTTCCGACCGCCGGTCCGCCGGTGTAGAAGATGTGATCCCACTTCTGCTCCAGCAGAGCGGTAGTCTCGGGCACTGCGCCGAGCACCACCGAAAATGCATCTTTGTCCATGTACCTAGGGAACAGCTTCGCGAGAACGTCGGCACAGGCGGGCGCGATCCTCCGAGGGCTTGATCACTGCCGCGTTCCCGCCCGCAATCGCCCCGATGAGCGGCGACAGTGTCAGGAAGAAGGGGTAGTTCCACGCCCCGATGATCATGCCGACGCCGAGCGGATCGAACCGCACACCTACTTCGCCGGGATGCATCATCTGCGGGACGTCTGTCACGACCGGGCGCATCCAGGTCTTGAGTTGCTGGCGCGCGTAATCGGCTTCGTGCGCGACGGTTGCAACATCGATGAGGTCCGCCTCGATCCAGTTGCGTCGCAGGTCGTCCACAAGGCCGCGTGGAAATCCTTGGCGTTGTCGATGATCATTGCCGCTAGCGCCGTCAACTGCGCCTCGCGCCACTCGACCGGGCGCGTCTTGCCAGTCAGAAAGTAGGCGCGATGCCGCGCCACCAACTTTCCGAAATCAGTGCTTGGTACTTGCTGGACGTTCATACGTCCTACTTTCGGACGAGATCGATAGCTGGCTTGATGTCCTGAGCGACCTGGGCCTCGATCAGTCGCGGCCCCTTGCTGCCCAGCGCTGCCTCGAGCTGCGCGTGGAATTCCTCCGCGGTCGTCGCGCGGCTGGCCGCAACGCCCTGGCCCTCGGCGATCTTGATCCAGTCGAGCGTCGGATCGCTCAGATGCATCATTGATTCCATCCTTTCGTTAGCGTCGCCTTCGCGAACCCGCGCGAGTTCCACTTCCAGGATCGCATACGCGTCGTTCCTGAGTAGGACGACGATGACATTGGCCTGCTCCCTCGCCATCGACCAGAGCGCTTGGACTGTGTACATCCCGCAGCCGTCGCCTTGGAAGACCACCGTCTTGCGATCCGGGCACGCCACCGCGGCGCCCAAGGCCAGGGGGAGTCCGCCGCCGATGGCGCCACCGCACACCGCATGCAGGTAGTCGTGCGCGCGTGCCCCTTCGGTGGCATGAAAGATCGGCGATGACATCGTGGCCCCTTCGTCCACGAGGATCGCGTTCTCGGGGAGCAACGCGCAGAGGCTCTTTCCGATGGCGCTCGGCGTCAGTGCGCCCGTCGGAGCGGGAGCTGTTGAACGCGACTGGCGCGTCACCGCCGCGGATGGCGCGCCGACCGCATTGGCGAGATCGCCGAGCGCAGCCTGCAGGTCGTGTTCGACGGTCGCCAGCGTGGCCAACTGGCAGCCGTCCGGCACTTTCGTGAGCGGCTGGCCTTCATAGGCGAACGTGGAAACAGGGGGCAGCGCACCCACGAGGAGGAGTTGCTCATACGGCGCAAGGACCTTGACGGCCATCTCGAGCATGTACTCGATCAGCTCGACCCGCACGCGGCCTTCTCCCCGGGCGAAGCGGGACGGAAAGGTCTCGCCGAGCAGGACGGCCCCTGTTTTCGCGGCGATGCGCCCCGCCAGTTCCAGCCCTTCGCCATACATCGCGTGGCTCCCCAACACGATCCCCGTTCTCTTCCCGTTGGCCAGCAGCGCCGCGACTTCCTGGATGGCCTCTGGCGAGACTTTCGGTGTCTCCATCGCTCCGGCAACTACCGGTGGAGCGACGGCAGGATCCCAGTGGCAGTTGGTCGGCGCGATCAACGTGCAGATCTTCCCGGCACCGATCCGGGAATAACGCGCGGCCAGCGCACCGAGGACGGCCAGGTCGCTGGCGGACTTGGCTTCGTGCGCCCAATGCGAAACGACGCGCGCGAGGTCGACGATCCTGCCGTTGATCAGTTCATGCTCGGGGTAATTGGGCTGGTGGTAGCTCGCGTTGGCGCCCACGATGTTGACGATGGGCGTGTTGGCCCGGCCCGCGTTGTGGAGATTCGCCATGCCGTTGGCAAAACCACTGCCCACATGCAACAGCGTAAAGGCGGGTTTGCCCGCCATGCGCGCGTATCCGTCGGCGGCGCCGGTGACCGTGTTCTCCTGCAGGCAGAGAACGGCGCGGACGCCCGGGGTCAACCCGATCTCGTAGACGAGCTGCATCTCGGAGGTGCCGGGATTGGCGAAACAGGTGTCGAGCCCCGCATCGATGAGTGCTTTGAACAATGCTTGTGCGCCATTCATAACGACCATCCTTTCGCTCACCGTTCAATCTACTCTGGGGTTTGTGTTTTGTCAGAGGTTATTTTTCGAGCCCCCCGGACGGTGTACGGGCGCATGTTCAGAGGCAGCTTTGCTGGATCACCTTTGGCAGCGCGATTGGCTTCGTGGCGGCCCGAGTTGATCGGCACAGCAGCGGGGGTCTTGGTCGATCGATTTGTGCTCTGAAAGCGGTCCGCTACGAAGGACGGCTGTTGGCCGACCTGAGTCGCAGGTCGCTGCGACGCGAAGGGCGGCAAACGCTGCAGAACGGCATTTCCCCTTCGGCCTTTGGACGGCAATTCCGGGCCCCAATCCGGTCAACCGAGGCGACGAATTCGCTGGCATAAAGCGGTCACTCAATGCCGTTTCATCTTCCGGGGTCGCGCGAGCCGCCGATGTAGGGCAGTGGCTGCCGGATCCGCGCCCGATACTGCCGTCGTGGCGAGCGGTTCGGCGCGGCGTCGGTGACCGCTAGGCGCGGCCGGACGGGCGGCGCGCGCCGCACAGGGCCCCACACGAGGACTACGAGGCTGCTGCGCATACGGGCGGGCGATCCTCTGCGGTGACGCGTGGGGGTATTCGCGTCGGATGGTACAAGATGAGCTTGCCATGTTGGACGAGTTCGATGCGGCACGCTAAGTCTTTCGCGAGCGCGTCGCCGAACATGGCGGCGCATCGTCGACACGGCCGGCGAATCGGTGCTCGCCACGAGTTGCTTTTTCCCTGATCCCCACTTGTAAGTCGTCGTGCCCAGGCGCTAGGCCGGGCCGGTCGCACTTTGACTCAGGGCTTTGCGCTCGGCGTGGCCTTGCCACAGCAGGAAGAAGGCTCCAGACACAATCAGCGCCGCATTGCCCAGCGCTAAATGCAGTAGCGAGTCCCACAGCAGTGGCGCGATCAGGCCCGAACCCAGTGCCATGAGGGCGAACTGAATGAACATCTGGGTGGATGCGGCCAGGCCCGCGTTGTTGCCCACGGGCTGCAGTGCATGGCCCAGGAGTAGCGGCATGGACATGCCGATGGCATACGACCCCACCGCGAGGGGAAGCAAGTGCGCCAAGCCTGGAGGGACCGCACTTGCCAGCCCTAGGTTCAATAGGATGGCCAGCAAGAAAAAGCTATAGCTGATACGTATCGCGCCCCGCATGCGAAAGCGCTCCAGCCATCGTGGCAGAGTCGCAAAGCCCAGACTCATCGCCACCATGATCGGCCCGAAGACCAGGTACATCTCCGTCACCGAACGGCCAAGAAGCGTCACGAGGAACTGCGCGGCGCCTGCCACATAGACGAACATGGCGACCCAATTGAGCCCATGCGCAAGCGACACGCGCATGAACTGCGCCGAACCAAACACGGCACGGTAGCCGGACAGGATGTTGCGGGCATTGAGGGGCTGACGGCGCTCCGGCGGCAACGACTCCGGCAACTTGCGCGCATACACGATCAGCATCAGCGCGCCGACCGCACCAAGAAAGGCGAACACCGCGCGCCACCCCCAGAATACGGTCAGCCAGCCCGCCAATACCGGCAGATCTATGGGGCCCGCGGTCTGGATCAAGCTGGTGCGGGCGATCATCTTCTGTGCGGCTTCGCCGCTGTACAGATCGCGGATGATGGCGCGCCCGAGGATCAGACCCGAGCCCGCCGCCAATCCCTGCACTTGCGCAGCGCCCACAAGTGTTCGATGCGAGTCGCCAGCAAGCATGCGAGGGAAGTCACGGTGAGTACCCCAAGCGAGGCGAGCAACACCACTCGGCGGCCCAACGCATCGGCCAGCACCCCGTGCCACAGAGCCATGAAGGCGCTGGCCGACAATGACAGGGACAGCACCTGCTGCGCTTGCGGTGGGGACGCACCCAGATCCTTCTGCAGAGCAGGCAACATGGGAATCAGCATGTCGTTCCACAGGGATGTAAGCACACCCATGAACCCCAGCAATAGCAGCATGTGAGCGGCCTTGATGGGGGTGGCCGGTGAGGGAGCGTGGTCTAGCGTCGTGCTGGCGGTCGTCATGGTGTTTTTCAGCAAAGATTCAGTGATCGATCAAGAACGACCTGCTTCGCGCGGCTGCTCTCGTCGTCAGAACGCTTCCGGCAGGAATTCATTGATCGAGTACGCGCCGTCCACGATGCTGTCGCGCAAGCCGTGCACGCGCGTCAGCAGGTGGTCCGCGTAGAAGCGTGCCAATGCAATCTTCTGTCGCATGAACTCGGCATCCTCGCCGTCGGCCCGCTTGCGCTCCGCCACCATCAGCGCGCGGCCGAGCTGCCAGCCCGCCACGAGATTGCCGGCCAGCATCAGATAGGGCACTGAACCGGCGTAGACCGCGTTGGGGTCCGTCTTTCCGCGGATGACGACGAAGTCGACCACTTCGAGAAAGGCATGGCGCGCCGCAGCCAGACGGGCTGCCACCGCATGCGCCTCCTCGTTGTCGCAACGGACCAGTGCCGTCTCCGTCGCCTCGATCTCGCTGGCGATGGCTTGCGCGAAGGCACCGCCGTCGCGCGCCGTCTTGCGGCCCACGAGATCGTTGGCCTGGATCGCGGTCGTGCCTTCGTAGATCGTGAGGATCCTGGCATCACGCAGGTACTGCGCCGCTCCAGTCTCCTCGATGAAGCCCATGCCGCCATGCACCTGCACGCCGAGGCTGGCCACTTCCACGCTCGCTTCGGTGCTGTAGCCCTTGACCAGCGGCACCAGGAATTCGTAGAAGGCCTGAGCACGCTCGCGGACTTGCGCGTCGGGATGCGCGTGCGCGGTGTCGTATGCCGACGCGGCGGTGAGTGCCATCGCGCGACAGCCTTCGGTCAGCGCGCGCATCGTCAGCAGCATGCGGCGCACGTCGGGGTGATGGATGATCGCACCGGCGCCCGGCAGCGAGCCGTCGGCCGGTCGGCCCTGTACGCGATCCTTCGCGTACGCGACAGCCTTCTGGTAAGCGCGTTCAGCCACTGCGATGCCCTGCACGCCCACCGCGTAGCGCGCGGCATTCATCATGATGAACATGTACTCCAGTCCGCGGTTCTCCTGGCCGACGAGGTAGCCCACGGCGCCTCCGTGATCGCCGAACTGCAGGACGGCGGTGGGGCTGGCCTTGATGCCCAGCTTGTGTTCGATGCTGACGCAGTGCACGTCATTCCGGGAACCCAGGCCTCCGTCGCTGCCAACCATGAACTTCGGCACCACGAACAGGCTAATGCCCTTGACACCCTCGGGCGCGCCGGTGACACGTGCGAGCACAAGATGCACGATGTTCTCGGCCATGTCGTGCTCACCGTAGGTGATGAAGATCTTGGTGCCGAAGACCTTGTAGGTTCCGTCGGGTTGCGGTACTGCACGGCTGCGCACCAGCGAGAGGTCGCTGCCGGCTTGCGGCTCGGTCAGGTTCATCGTGCCGGTCCATTCGCCTGAGACCATGCGCGGCAGATAGGTCTGGCGCAGTTCGTCGGAGGCGGCGATCAGCAGCGCCTCGATCGCGCCATCGGTGAGCAGCGGACACAGCGCGAAGCTCAGGTTGGCGCTGTTGTTGATCTCGATGCAGGCCGCGCCTATCGTCTTCGGCAGTCCCTGGCCGCCGAAGTCGGCAGGGTGCTGCAGGCCCTGCCATCCGCCTTCGGCATATTGGCGATAAGCGTCCTTGAAGCCGGGCGTCGTGGTCACGACACCGTCTTTCCAGGTGGAGGGGTTCCTGTCGCCCTCCGCGTTGAGCGGTGCGATCACGCCTTCGTTGAAGCGCGCGCATTCTTCGAGCACTGCCTGCGCGGTGTCGGCGCCAGCCTCCTCGAAGCCAGGCAGCGTGGCCACCTCGTTGAGTCCGGCAAGTTCGGTCATGCAGAACAGCATGTCCTTGATGGGGGCTTGATAGCTCATGGGGATTTCCTTGAATTCGATACTGGGTCAGTCCAGAGCCTTGATCAGTTCCGGCACGGCCGTGAACAGGTCAGCCACGAGGCCGTAGTCGGCCACGCTGAAGATCGGTGCTTCTTCGTCCTTGTTGATCGCCACGATCACCTTGGAGTCCTTCATGCCGGCCAGATGCTGGATCGCGCCCGAGATGCCAGCGGCGATGTAGAGCTGAGGAGCGACGATCTTGCCCGTCTGGCCCACTTGCCAGTCGTTCGGGGCGTAGCCCGCGTCCACTGCAGCGCGGCTGGCGCCCAGGCCTGCGTTGAGCTTGTCCGCAAGCGGCGCCATCACTTCGGTGAACTTCTCGGCGCTGCCCAGCGCCCGGCCACCGCTGACGATGATCTTGGCTGCGGTCAGTTCGGGGCGCTCGCTCTTGGTGACTTCACGGCCCACAAAGCTCGATTTGCCGCTGTCGGCCACGCCGTCGACGGCTTCCACTGCTGCGCTGCTGCCCGTCGCCGCTGCGGCATCGAAGCCGGTCGTGCGCACCGTCGCGACCTTGATCGCATCGCTGCTCTGCACGATGGCAATGGCATTGCCCGCATAGATGGGGCGCTCGAAGGTGTCCGGGCTGTCGACCTTGGTGATGTCGCTGATCTGGGCGACGTCGAGCAAGGCGGCCACGCGCGGCGCGACGTTCTTGCCGTTGGCCGTGGCCGGGAACAGGATGTGGCTGTAGTTCCTGGCGATCGCCAGCACCTGTGCTGCGACGTTCTCCGCGAGGTTCTCGGCCAGGCTCGGGCTGTCGGCCACGATCACCTTGGCAACGCCTGCGACCTGGGCGGCCGCCTTGCCGGCTTCGGCGGCGTTCGCGCCGGCCACCAGCACGTGGACATCGCCGCTCGCGCAGGCAATGCCCGCGGTCACGGTGTTCAGGGTCGCCGGCTTGAGCGTGGCGTGGTCGTGTTCGGCAATAACAAGTACGGTCATGATCAGATCACCTTGGCTTCGTTCTTCAGCTTCTCGACGAGGGTGGCCACGTCGGGCACCTTGATGCCGGCGCCGCGCTTCGGGGGCTCGGAGACCTTCAGGGTCTTCAGGCGCGACTTGACGTCCACGCCGAGGTCCTCGGGCTTGACGGTGTCGAGCTGCTTCTTCTTGGCCTTCATGATGTTGGGCAAGGTCACGTAGCGCGGCTCGTTCAGGCGCAGGTCGGTGGTGATGACTGCGGGCAACGACAGGGAGATGGTCTCCAGGCCGCCGTCCACTTCACGGGTCACATTGACCTTGTCGCCCGAGACTTCGACCGTGGAGGCAAACGTCGCTTGCGGCAGGTCGCCCAGCGCAGCCAGCATCTGGCCGGTCTGGTTGGCGTCGTCGTCGATCGCCTGCTTGCCGAGGATGATCAGTTGGGGCTGTTCCTTGTCGACCAGCGCCTTCAGCAGCTTGGCGACGGCCAGCGGCTGGAGCTCTTCAGTGGTCTCGACCAGGATGCCGCGATCGGCACCGATGGCCATGGCCGTGCGCAGGGTCTCCTGGCACTTCGCATCGCCGCAGGACACGGCGACGACTTCGGTCACAACGCCTTTCTCCTTCAAACGCACGGCCTCTTCGACGGCGATCTCGTCGAAGGGGTTCATGCTCATCTTCACATTGGCGATGTCCACGCCAGAACCATCGGACTTGACGCGCACCTTGACGTTGTAGTCAACGACACGCTTGACAGCTACGAGAACTTTCATTGCTTTATCTCCATCTATTTTCATAACAAGTCGACAGCCCGTGCTTAGCGAACGAGCCGGCAACCGATCTTTGTCAGGCATCCATGAGCACCATGCCCATCGATTCAGCCACCATGACCGGGCGCTCCTGTGCTCCTTCGATGAAGGCCGTGTTGCGGCAGCGCACCAACGTGCGGCCAGGGCCCTTGGCCTCCACTTCGGCCAGCTCCACCTGGACCACAACGCGCGAGCCTGCTGGCACCGGTGCGAGAAAGCGCACCTTGTCGAATCCATAGTTCAGGACGTTAGTGGCGTCGTGCGGGTACACGCCCAACTCGAACTGCGCCGTGGGAACAAGCGACAGCAAGAGAAGCCCGTGTGCGATCGTGCTGGCGAACGGCGTCTGCAAGCGGGCACGTTCGACATCGACGTGGATCCACTGGTCATCGCCGGTGCACTCGGCGAAGTGGTTGATGCGGCTCTGGTCGAGCAGCGTGGAAGTCGAACAGCCGAAATCATGACCGAGGTGGTCATGCAAGGTGTCGACACAGTAGTTTGTTGGATAGGCCAATGGAGGCTCCGGCAAGAAAATGGAAATGGGTTCGATGAACTTGTGCGCGCAAAGGTGCGCTCAGGCGGGTTGAGCGCCGTCGATGAGATGGCGCCCCGTGTCCCGTTCGTAGCTGCGCGAGGCCAGCACAAAGAAGACAGCCGCCGCGAGCGCCAGGACCGGTGTCAGCGTCAGCGCAACCTTCAGCCCAAATGTGTCCGAGAGCATGCCAACGATGATCGGGCCCGGAGCGAGGCCGAGCAGGTTGTTGGCCAGCGTCATCGTCGCAGTGACCGTCGCACGCACCCCGGGGTGAGTGACATCGCATGCGAGGGCCGTGGAGCACCCGCCCTGTGCAGCCGCAAACAGGGCGCCGAGGAAGATCAGGCCCAGTCCCAGCGGACCGGGCGGTAACGCAAACCCAGCGATCAGGGTCACTGCCGTGAGCACAGAATAGACAGCCGGTACCAGGGCGCGGCGCCTGGGATGCCGGGCGCTCAAGCGGTCCGCCATGCCGCCGCCGAAGATCATGCCGACGCCTGCTGCCAGAACTGCCACGCCAGCCATCAAGGCAGCCTTCTTGACGTCCATTCCGTAAAAGCGGATGAAATAGGTGGGCAGCCAGGCGATCAGCATCGCCGGCATCGCCATCTGAAGGCCGCTTGCGAGATAAGCGAAGTTGCCGGAGCGGGCGGCGAACACCTCGCGCGCCATCCGGGCGAGGCTCAATCGCGCCGTGGCGGCATTGCCCTTGCCCTGGGGAGCAAATTCGACCGTCTTGTAGTCACGCACGACAAATGGATAGATCAGGGCCAATACCAGTCCTGGCGCGCCGACGACGAAGAAGGCCATGCGCCAGCCCGATTGCGCAGCGACTGCGCCGCCGAGGACCACGCCGAGCACCGAGCCGAACAAGCTGGCCGACAGGAAAGCGCCCAGAACTGCCGCACGCTGCCGTGCGGGAAATACATGTGCCAGCAACGCGGCACCGGCCGCGCCGTAGGCCGCCTCACCCACGCCCACGAAAGCTCGAGCCACGAGCAACTGTCCGTAGCTTTGCGCTAGGCCGCAGGCGATGGTCGCCAGGCACCACACGAAGGCCATCACCGTGATGCTCTTGACCCGTCCCCAACGATCGGCGATCAGCGAGATCGGCACCGTCAACAGGCCAACGACGAGCGCGACCACGCTCACCAGCATCCCGAGTTGCGAGTCCAGCAGCCCCCACTCGAGCTTGAGGACCGGAATCACGGCGCCGATGACCTGTCGCGACAGGTAGTCAGACAGCATCAGCCCGAAGGTGAGCGCAAAGACCGCCCACGCATAGACGCGCGATAAGCGGCCTGGATCGTGTGAAGGTACGGAGGCCGCGGCGGCTGACAGGGAGGGGTTCATGGCGGTTGTCTCTTGTTTCTTGTCACTTCCTGGACGAGACCAGGCCTCAGGCGGCCACGCGCATCGGTACGCCGCGCTGGCCCTGCGCGCGGTTCGGTGCGAATCCGATCCGCGCCAGCGTCTCTTCCGTGCTGCGGTAGGTCTCGCCGATCCGGTAGATGCTGCGCGCGTCGTCGCCGCTGGCGATGTCACGGTTCAGAACCCGCGCGATGGCCACCATGGCCTCGATCTGCTGCACCGAAGTCATGCGCTCGCCGGTCGGCCCGAACAGCGTGTCCTCGATGCCCACGCGCACATGCATGCCCATCGCAATCGCCATCGTGTTGAGCGGGATCACGTTGCGGTTCAGCGTCTCGATCGTCAGCGTCGCGCCGTCGGGCGTGCGGCGCACGAACTCCATCATGTCGGCCGGATTGACGCCGGCGGCACCGCCACCGATCGCCACGTAGTTCAGGATCAGCGGGCCCATGTACACGCCGCGCCGAATGAGTCGCTCCACCGTCTCGAGTTGACTGAGATGGGCGAGCATGAAGTGCGGCTGGATGCCGTTGGCCACCAGGCGGCGCAGGTGCTCCTCGTGCCAGGAGGGGTTGGAGGGCACGATCATGTCGCGGTATGCCGCTTGCAGGGCCGGATTGGCGAGCGACGTGCCCGCCACGTCGGCCTCGGTCATCAGCTCCATCACATTCATCTGGCTGGTGTTGATCGCGATCGTCACCTGGTCGGGGCGCGGGTTCAGCTCGGCCAGCATGTGGCGCGTGTCGTCCGTCATCCACTTGGCGGCCTGGCCGTCGTCCTCGGGGGCGAAGGAGATCGAGCCGCCCACCTGCAGGATCATCTTGGGCACCGCTTCGCGCAGACGCGCCAGCATCTCGTTGAACTTGGACAGGCGCTTGCTGCCCTTGCCGTCTTCTTCGCGCACGTGCACGTGCAGCACGGTGGCACCGGCGTTCCAGCAATCGACCGCCTTCTGGACCTGGGCGTCCATCGACACGGCGATGTCGTCGGAGTCGCTGGCATCCCACTGGGGGCCGTAGGGCGCGACCTGAATGACCAGGGGCTGCTGGTTTTCGGGCAGGAGGGAGTCGTCGAAGAATTGCATGATGTGGGTCCTTGGGGTTCAGAAAATGAAGTGCTGGAGGCGGCCGGTCAGCGCGTGGATACGGACGCCAGTTCGTCCAGCAGGATGGGCGCGGCGAGGCTCATGGTGTGGATGCCCAGCACGCTCACGCACTGCAGCACGGCGGTGATCTCTTCCTTCGTGGCGCCGAGGGCCAGAGCCTTGCGGATGTGGCGGCGCACGCCCGGCCCGTACATGTGGGTGCACGAGGCGTCAACGGCGATGGAGATGAACTCGATGGTCTTTGCATCGAGCACGCCCGAGACCATGGGCGTGATGCCCATCGCCATGAACTTCTCGGTCCAGGCCGGGTCGAGTTCGGCAAAGGGTTCCCAGTTGGGGTTCCAGTTGCCGCTCTCGCGCAGGCGGTCGCAAACCGGTGTGGGTGTTGGTGCGTTGTTTCGATCCATCGGGTCATGTCTCCTTGAGGTTGTCGCTGCCCGTTGCCTTCGCGTCTGCAGCTGATTCGGAAGACTGATTGTTCCGAGCAAGGGGAGATGCCGATTGACCCGCTGTGACAGCTGCTTAACCTGATGTGACACTTCGCGTTAACCCGATGTCAAACCTCGTCCGCAGTGCCAGCCTGACCAACTACGCCGAGGTGGCGCGTGCGGTCGGACTTGATCCGCTGGCTTTGCTGGCTGCGGTAGGCTTGAATCCGAGCTGCCTTCACGATCCCGATATGCGCATTCCGAGCCAGGCGGTTCGAGACCTGCTCGAGACCTCGGCGACCGCCAGCGGCATGGACAACTTCGGCCTGCGCATGGCCGAAACGCGGCAACTTTCAAACCTCGGCGCGGTCGCGCTGGTGGCGCGCGAGGAGCCGACAGTGCGGCGCGTCGTGCGGGCGATGATGCGCTACAGCCACGTGCTCAACGAATCGTTGTTCGTGGAGCTTGAAGAGGCCAATGGCATCGCCGTGATGCGGGAGGAATTTCTCGTGGGCCAGGGTGGCTCGTCGCGTCAGTCGACGGAACTGCTTGTCGGGGTGATGTTCCGGAACCTGAAGTTTTTCCTCGGGCCGGCGTGGAACCCGTTGAGGGTCTGCTTCGCGCACGCACCGCCGCGCGATCCGAGCCTGCACTTTCAGCTCTTTGGCTACGGCGTCTACTTCGGACAGGATTTCAACGGGCTCGTCTGCACGACAAGCGACCTGGATGCACCGAATCCGATGGCCGACCCGGTGATGGCGCGCTACGCGCGACAGGTTCTGGAAGCTTCCGCCGGTTCGGCGCGCATGAGCACGGTCGACAACGTGCGCAACATCCTGCTGGTGCTGCTGCCTTCTGGCAAATGCTCGATCGAGCAGGTGGCGCAGCAACTTGGCGTCGATAGGCAGACCGTGCATCGGCGTCTCGTCCGCGAGGGCACGGCGTTCCGAGAGGTTGTGAACACCATCCGTCGGGAACTGGCCGTGCACTACATCGACGACGGCACGCGGCCACTGTCGCAGATTGCCGAGCTGCTCGGGTTTTCTGCGTTGAGTGCTTTCTCGCGGTGGTACAAGCAGCAGTTCGGCGAGGTTGCCGGGCTGCGACACCGCATGAACGTCGTCGCGGAACGGCCCGATGCCTGAGCGTCGTCTGACTACGAACTCTCAAGTCGACTTCCCTCGCGAGCTCTTTCGCAAGATGGCCGAGGCGGGTCTGTTCCGCATTCCCTTCGCGGCCGAAGTGGGGGGCCGTGGATTGAAGTACCCCGCTTGCGCGACCGCCGCGCTTATCGAGGAACTGGCCTACCACTCGAACTCCGTCGCTGCCGTCGTGGATGTGCATTGCATCCTGGCCGGCCATGCGCTGGAGCATGCTTCGCCCGAGTTGCAGCAGCGCTACCTCGCACCGCTCCTGGCCGGCGAGAAGATCGGCAGCTTCGCGACCACCGAACCCGACGCGAGCACGGACCTGAGCATCAAGACGATGCAGACCTTTGCGAACCGCGAAGGCGCGGGCTATGTGGTCAATGGCCGCAAGCGCTTCATCACGAACGCGCCGGTAGCCGATTTCGTCGTTCTGCTGTGCGCGGAGGAAGGGCGCATGACGGAGATCGTCATCGATCTTGATGCGCCGGGCGTGCGCGTCGGCGCACCGGACCGGAAGATGGGCAACCACGGCCAGCTCACGGCGGACATCTATTCGACAACGTGCAGGTTCCCGCCGAGAACGTCGTTGGCGCAGTGGGTGGCGGCTTGAAGATCGCACTGCAGACATTGACCTACGGCCGCATCGGCATCGCGGCCAGCGGCGTCGGCATGGCTCAGGCGACCTTCGATCACAGCGTCGAGCGGCTGAAGCCGCGGCAGGCATTCGGCAAGGCGATCGCGCAGTTCCAGCACTGGCAGTTCAAGCTCGCGGAGCGCGCCACCGAGATCGAGAACGCGCGCAACCTCTACATGAAGGCTGCGCTGCGCATGGATGCGGGGGAGGCCTTCCCGGAGCCAGAGGCCGCGATGGCGAAGTGGTACGCGACCAACCTTGCTGCGGAGTTCGCACGCGATGGGGTTCAGATATTTGGCGGCTACGGGTTCATGTCGGAACTGGCGGCTGACGGTTCGCACTACCGGGTCGAGGAGATCTACCGAGATTGCAAGATCGCCGAGATCTATGAAGGCACCAACGAAATCCAGAAACTGGTGATTGCGCGCTCCATCTTCGGCAAGGACATCACGGGCTAGGTGCGGGGCATCCACGAAAACACCGCTGATAGCCACAACGGAGCAAAAGCGCCTTTGAGAGAGCCTCAACGTTCGAGCACGTACTCTCCTGGCGCCGCGCAGAGCGCGCGATGGGTTCTTGAGCCTGGCTTTCTGGGTGCCTCGACCTGACTGCCCGAGCGCTCTTGCATCCATGCCCGCCAGTGCGGCCACCAGCTTCCTTCCTGGCGCACCGCAGCGCGAGTCCATTCCTCGGGATCGGCCTGGCGACTGGGTGCGGTCGAGAAGTAGGCCTTGGGCGCGCCCGGAGGGTTGATCAGGCTCTGCAGGTGGCCCGCGTTGGCTAGCACGAAGGTGGCGTCGTCGCCGAACACGCGCGCCGTGGCATAGCAGCTCTTCCACGGCGTGATGTGGTCGGTGATGCCGCCAATCACATAGGCGCCGATGTCCACCTTCGACATGTCGATCGGAACGCCCCTGATGGTCATCGAGCCGGCTTTGACGTAGGGGTTCTTCTCGATGATGTCCAGAAGGTCCGAATGGAAGCGCGCCGGCAGACGCGTGGTGTCGGCGTTCCAGGCCAGGATGTCGAAGGCCGGCGGCTTGTTGCCCAGCAGGTAGTTGTTGACCCAGTAGTTCCAGATCAGATCGTTGGGCCGCAGCCAGGCGAACATGGTGGCCATCTCGGAGCCCTCCACCACGCCCTTGTTGCGCGAGCGGGCGCGCGCCGCGCGCACCGCCGCGGGTGAGTTGAACAGGCCCAGCGTGGTGTCGTCCATCGCGCGGGCGCCGTCGAGCACGCACACCGCCCAGGACACGTTCGCCACCTTGGTGTCGCCGATGCCAGCGAGGTAGCCCAGGTAGGCCGCCAGCGTCATGCCACCCGAACAGGAGCCCCACATGTTGACGTCGGGACTGCCGGTGACCTGGCGCGCCACGTCGACCGCCTCGTTCACCGCCATCGCGTAGTGCTCGAGCCCCCAGTCGCGGTGCTCGGCCGTGGGATTGCGCCAGCTGATCATGAACATCTGCACGCCGCTGTCCACCGTCCACTTGACGAGGCTCTTCTCCGGCGCGAGGTCGACCGCATAAAACTTGTTGACCTGCGGCGGCACCATGACCAGCGGGCGCTGGTACACCTTCGGCGTGCTGGGCGTGTACTGGATCAGTTCGAAGGTCTCGCAGCGATAGACCACCTGGCCTGCCGAGGCGGCCATGTTCTCGCCGATCTTGAACGGCGTGCTGTCCACCTGCATCGGCATCATGTGGTTGTGCCGCATGTCGCTCACGAGGTTCTTGACGCCCTTCACCAGGCTCGCGCCGCCGGTGTCGACGACCTTGCGCACCGCGGCGGGATTGCCAATCAGCCAGTTGCTCGGCGCGAGGGCGTCCGTCACGAGCGCAGTGAGGAACTGCGCCTGCCCCTTTTCGCGCTCGCCCAGCTTGGAGCCGGCGATCAGGCTGTTGAATTCGTTGTGCGCGAGCAGGTAGTTCTGCATCAGGCGCTTGTAGGCGAAATTGCCCTGCCAGGCCGGGTCCGCGAAGCGTCGGTCCTTGGGGTCCGGCGCCAGTTCGGAGCGGCCCTGCACGATCTGGCCCAGGGACTTTGCGTACTTGGCCAGCGAGCCGATCGTGGCGCCCGGAGAGACTGCCGTCAGCTTGAGCAGCGATTGCGCGGCCTCCGCAAAATCGCTGGCCCGCAGCCCGATCAGCGGGTTCGGCGCCAGGGTGTTTTCGCTGGCGCGGGCCACCAGGTCGCTGAGTTCGTTGACCACGGTCGTGGGATCGGGCGTCGTGCGGGCGGGCCTCCTGGCCGGCTTCGCCGCCGTGGGTGGCGCGTCCTTCGGGGGCGTCTGCGCGCCGGCCTTAGCCGATGCGCGCTTGCGCGCGGGCGGCGATGCCGGCTTCGGCATGGCCGCCTTCTTCTTCAGGGGTGCCTTGTCAACGGCCGATGATGTTGTCGCCATTCTCTGTCTCCTTGTGCTTCTTCGGGGATCAGGCCATCAGCATGGCCATGGAGTGGGCCACCAGGGCGGGCTTGTCCTCGCCCTCGATCTCCACCGTGTTCTCGGTGGTGAGCAGGTGGCGGCCGTTGCCCTTGTCCTCGATCGACACCACGCTGATGTGGTTTCGCACCCGCTTGCCGGCGCGCACGGGTGCGATGAAGCGGGTCTTGTCCAGTCCGTAGTTCACCGCCTGCTTGAGCTGCATGTGCGAGATCAGGACATCGAAGGCCGTGGGCGCCAGCAGCGACAGGGTCAGGAATCCGTGCGCGACGGTGCCGCCGAAGGGGCTCTCCTTGGCGGCGCGTTCCGCGTCGACGTGGATCCACTGCGCGTCGTTCGTGCAGTGGGCGAACTCGTCGATGCGGGCCTGGTCGATGGTGATCCAGGACGACGAGCCGATGCGTTGGCCAACGAGGCCGGCGAGGGATTGGAAGGTGAACTCAGGGGTGCTCATGGCGATGGGGGGCAATCAATGAATGAATGAGAGGAACGGCCAGGCACCCCGAAGACTTCAGGGCCTGTCCAGGAATTCGCGGATGGCCGCGACGGATTCATCGGCACGGGTCATCAGGAACATGTGGCCGCAGTCGAGGACCTTCAGTTCCGAATGCCGAATCAGCATGTGCATGAGCCGCGCGTTGGCGAGCGGCACCAGGGGGTCGTCCGCGCCCGCCATCAGCAGCGTGGGCTGGCGCAGCCCCGGCAGCCAGTGCACGCTGGTCCAGCCCGAGGCGGCGAGAAGCTGCAGGTAGTAGCCCAGCCGCGACTTGTACTTGACGTGGCGAAACAGTTCGGTGGCCAGCGCAGGGTTCTTGCGGAAATCACCGCCGTAGATGTCGCCGCTGATGCTGCGCGAGTACTCGGCGTTCATGTAGCGCTTCGGCGTCGCCATCTTCCACAGCACGCTCGGGCTGGCTGGAACCATCACCACGCCGGGGGCGGTCGCGCAGAGGATGAGCCTGCGGCAGCGCTTGCGGCAGGTATAGGCGAACTCCTGCGCGGCGGCGCCGCCCCAGGAGACGCCCAGCACGTCCACGTCGTCGATACCGAACCGGTCCAGGATCTGCGCAGCCAGCCGTGCGATGCCGCCAAGCCGGTAGGGCCAGCGAGGCAGCTCCGACTGGCCCACGCCGGGAATGTCGAAGACGACGATTTCGCGCTCGGGCATCCGCTCCGCGAGCGGCGCCAGCAACTCGATGTTCCCGCCGATGCCATTGAACAGGAGCAGGGGCACGCCCTTGCCGTTGCCCGGCTTGCGGCCGACGCGCACGCGCATGGGGTTGGTTGGCGTGCCAAGTTCCATCATTTCGATGGCAAACGGGCCTTGCGCAGGGCCGGACTTGGTGCGCCGCGTTGCACCGCGCGCTGCGGGGAGATGTTGGAGTGTGACTGTAGACATGAGCCTGATTGTCGGAGCGACCGGACGACGTCGCGCAGGTCGCGATGCCGGATTTACCCTTGCGTGGACTTGGGTCTAGTTCGCACCGCCTGCGAACTGAGTGATGTATCGCGTTGCGCTGCTCGGGCCGTCCGGGCGCCACTATGGTCGAGCGCTCGATCTTCGCCGGCCTGAAGCCGCGAGCAGCGAAAGTCCGGTGACGCCATCACCGGACACCAAACCTCTGCCCATCGTCCACCGTCAAGGTCGACGCGTTGATGAAAGCGCCCGCCGGCCCAGCCAATAGCAGCAGGGCGCCGTTGAGAACATCGGGCGTCCCGAGACGCTTTCGCGGCAGTGTGTCGATCATCGCCTTGCCGGCCGGCGTCTGGAACATGGCCTGGTTGATGTCCGTCTCGATGTAGCCCGGGCTGATGGCGTTGACGTTGATCCCGTGGTGCGCCCACTCGCTGGCCATCGTCCGGGTCAGATGTTCCAGCGCAGCCTTGCTGGCGCCGTAAACGCCCAGGCCATGCGGATGGGACTGCGCTGCAAGCGAACAGATATTGATGATGCGTCCAGGACTTTCCAGGCGGATCAGGTGACGCGCAAAGGCCGACGCGAGCAGGGCTGCGGCGCGCACGTTGACGCCGAAGATGTGATCGAACTGATCTGCCCGCACATTGAAGAGGGGTGCCCTGCCCCCGACGCCCGCGTTATTCACGAGGATGGTAGGCGTGCCTTCATTCTCCGACGCGGCGAGGGCAGCTTCGAATCGTTCGGTATCCGAGACGTCGAGGGGTAGCGGTTCCGCAAACCCACCTGCCGCACGAATGGCCCGCGCGGTGTCATTTAGGGGTTCAGAGCGACGTCCGACCAGGATCAGTCGCGCGCCGGCCATTGCCAATGCAAGCGCGCCTGCGCGCCCAATTCCGGAGCCAGCGCCTGTCACGATGGCGGTGTGTCCGGCCAAGCTGAAGTTCTGCGACAGGAATTCGCTATGTGTCGTGGTCATCCGCATGCCCTTCAGTGGGCGAGCTCGGCACTGCGTGCGGAGTGATCGAAGATCGGGGGCTTGGGGTTGGCTCCCCAGAACTTCATGTCCTCGTAGCGATCCCGATAGGACTCGGGCAACTGCGCGATCAGGCCGGTGTCCAGCCACAGGCGCAGGAGGTAGCGGCGCCGATCCAGCTCGGGCCAGTCGGTGTACTCGGTGCGGGAATGAAGCACGCTGTAGTTGGAAATGAACTGCATGTCCCCACGCTGGAAGTCCATGTCGAGATACAACGCCGGGTCGCGGCATAGTTCATCCACCAACTCGAAGGCTTCAATCTGTAGGGGAGTGAGCGCGGGTACGCCGTCGAAGCGTTGCGCGCTCTCCATGTACGTCCGGTTGTATCGGCAAAAAAGTCGCTCCCCGATCCACTCGAAGACGCAGCCGCGGTAATAGGGGAGCTTTCCTTCTGGCGCCTCGCCCCTTCGATCCACGGCGATGGGACGGTAGAGTTCCGCCAGCAGGTCCGGCCTGCGCTCAAGCACAACGTTGTGAATGGCGGTGGAACTGACGATGCGGGACTTGCCGCCCTCGCGCGCAGGGCGAAGACAGAGCAGGCCCACCACGTCCTGCGCGTCGTTGTGAAAGGGCAGGCCCAGGCGCGTCTGGTAGCCGCGGACGTTCATGTCTGTGCGGTAGTCGACACCCAGGTCGGTGACATGACCGAGCATGTCACCCTGGGCGTTCTGGGCCTTGCCGGCTCCAAGATGGCTGCCGATTCCCCAATAGACCAGGGCCGTGTCCTCGAGCGTCAACTCGTCAATCTCGAGACCGCGCACCAACGCGAAGCCGACGCCGTTGACGATCTCGTCGCGGATGGCGAGCAACTCTGCTCCCAAAGTTGGAAGGGCGAAATGCTGCTTGCCGAGTGCTGGAATGCGCGCTCCCTGCTGTTTCGCGCGCGACAGCGCCGCGCGTATTTCGGCGTTGTGCTTGGGCGTCAGCATGACGATCCAGTCGTCACGCTGGGCCATGCTGTCGCCATGCCAGGCGCTTCGATGGGCATAGGCGCGGTGGGTAGAAGGTGCGTTGATGTTCATGGCCGCTTTCGTCGTCGAGGATGTCATTCGGGCTTGATGCCGTTGGCGACGACGATCCGGGTCCAGCCTTGGATGTCGTCGCGCAGGGTCTGCTGAAACTGCTCCGGCGTGTTGGCCGGCACCAGGCCCACGTTCATCTGGAACATGCGCTGCTTCACCGCTTCCGTCTGCAGAAGGGCGTTGACTTCGGAGTTGATCGCGCGGATCACTGCCGGTGGAGTACCCGCCGCCGCGAAGAGGCCCGTCCATCCGTTCAACTTGAACGGATAGCCCTGCTCCGTCATGGTCAACACCTCGGGATTGGCGGGCGCGCGGAACGTGCCGCTGATCGCGATCGGACGGATCTGCCCCGCCTGGATCGCGCCGACCGACGATGAGACGTCCACCCACCCGATCTCGAGAACACCGCCCACCATGTCTCGGACGACTTCGTTGCCGGCCTTGTAGGGCACGTGACCGATCTTGAGCCCTTCCTGGTTTTGCAGTGCTGCCATGGCCAGGTGGCCCACCGAGCCGTTGCCCAATGTTCCAAAGGTGTACTTGTCCGGATGGGCGCGGACCAGCGCGATCAACTCCTTCAGGTTGTGGGCCGGGAACGCGGGGACGACGGCCAGGAACTGCCCACTGGCCCCGATCTGGACCACAGGCGTCAGGTCGCGCATCAGGTCATAGCTCTTCGGCGGGCTGATCGCCTGCAGTACGGCGGTGAACGAAGCGTTTGTGAAAAGAAGGGTGTGCCCGTCGTTGGGTGCCTTCACGACCGCCAGGCTGGCGATGGCTCCGCTGCCGCCGGGCTTGTTGTCGACGATGAAGGGTTGCCCGAAGGTCCTGGTCAGATGGTCGGCAATGATGCGCGCGAAGGTATCGGACATGCTGCCGGCCGAACTCGCCACGACGATCCGGACAGGTCGCGTTGGCCAGTCAGAGGGCCGGGCCGCCTGCGCTGCGGAATCCACGGGTAGCGCGAATGCCAGCGGCAGGAGCGCCGATCCTGCTGATGCGCAAGACGCCAGTACGAACCGGCGGCGGGATGAATCGAGCTTCATGGAGTCCCCAATGGATGTTGTTCAATCGGTGTCGGCATGCGCGGCGGCAGCCAGCATCTCTTCGGCGAGGATGGGAGCGCCGAGGCTCATGGAATGCAGGCCTAGCACGCTGACATACTCCAGCACGCAGAGGATCTCCTCTTTCGTCGCTCCCAACTGAAGGGCCCTGCGGATGTGGCGCCGAACGCCTGGCGCATACAGGTGGGTGCACGAGGCGTCGACGGCGATCGCGATGAACTCGATCGTCTTCGCGTCGAGCCTGCCGCTGGACTTGGAGTGGGCACTCATCGTCATGAATTTCTCGGTCCACACCGGATCCATGGCCGCGAACTCATTCCACAGCGGATTCCAGTTGCCGCTTGCGCGCATCTGGTCGCAGATGGGTGTGGCCCCATGCGACAGGGCAGGTGATCGAGTCGGCGACTCTGTGTTCATGGCGGCTTCCTTGGAATGTCGAGGCAGGCGATGGGCCGGTTCCTGGTTCCCATGGGTGCAAGCATCAGACATTGAAGGGCCGCACTGTTGACATGTTGTGACACCGCTTTGTCAATTCGCGACAGAGGCGCGGCGGCTCCTGCTCTGCGCTTCAGCCCTCGGGAGCTTGCTGGTTCGCCCGCCATTGCGTGACGGAGCATCCGAAGTGCGTACGGAACCACCTCGAGAACGAACTCAGCCCCGAGAAACCTAGGAACTCGGCAATATCGCTGAGAGCACGGTTGCCTGCGGGAAGATGCCGCATGACCCACTCGCTGCGCACCTCGTCGACCAGCGAGGTGAAGGGCCTGCCCTCTGCTGCCAGGTGGCGGTGGAGCGTGCGCCGATCGACGTTCATGTGCTGTGCGACACGCGCCGTGGTGCACTGGCCTGCAGGCAACAGCACGACCACCAGTTCCCGCACCTTGTCGGCGAAGGTGTTTTCCTTCTTAGCTGCAAGCAGAGAGTCGAGATATGCGCGCGCATACTGGGCCAGGACCGGATCGGAGTCGCGGATCGGCATATCGAGATCCTCCGAGCGGCACACGATGCCGTCGAAGTCGGCATCGAACTGAACGACCGGCCCGAACAGGCGCCTGTGCCGGGTGAAATCGGCAGGGGCGGTGTGAACGAAGCAGACGTACAGCGGCTTCCAATCCGTTCCCAGGAACAGCTGCATGATGCGAAACAGCACGCCAACGCCAAGTTCAACCGACTGGCGGATCTGGTTGGGCTGGGCCGTGATCAGTTGCTGATGGATCGTGACGCGGCCGTCTGCCTCCTCGATTCGCAGCAGCAAAGATTCGTTGTGCAGGCGCATGTAGCGAACCACAGCGTGCAGCGCCTCGCGCAGCGTCGGTTCCTCCTTGACCACGAGCCCCAATGGACCGAGGTTTGAAAGGGAGCGGTTCTCGGCCATTCGAAGCCCGAAGTCTTCGATGCCGGAAAGACGCGCCGTACTGGCGATCAGGCCGCGCACGGTATCGCCTGGAATACGGATCTCGGGGTCGATCAGGCACGAGCGGTCCAGCCCCGCTGCGTCCAGCATCCGAATAGGGTCCACGCCGACCGAGCGGGCGACCGCAGCAAAGTCCGTCAGCGCAGCGCTGCGGATCATGCCTCTCGTGGGGCGGTCTCGCTCCATACCCACCTTCCGTTGCTTGTTGATGCTCGGGGTTAACGCGTAGTGTCACAACAGGTTAAAGGCCTGTCACAGCGGGTCAATCGGCATCTCCCCTTGCCCGGAACAATCCTCCTGCAGCAACCCACCTTCTGAACCCCAAGGACCCACATCATGCAATTCTTCGACGACTCCCTCCTGCCCGAAAACCAGCAGCCCCTGGTCATTCAGGTCGCGCCCTACGGCCCCCAGTGGGATGCCAGCGACTCCGACGACATCGCCGTGTCGATGGACGACCAGGTGCAGAAAGCGGTCGATTGCTGGAACGCGGGTGCCACCGTGCTTCACGTGCACGTGCGTGAAGAAGACGGCAAGGGCAGCAAGCGCCTGTCCAAGTTCAACGAGATGCTGGCGCGCCTTCGCGAAGCGGTGCCCAAGATGATCCTGCAGGTGGGCGGCTCCATCTCCTTCGCCCCGGAAGATGACGGCCAGGCCGCCAAGTGGATGACGGACGACACGCGCCACATGCTGGCCGACCTGAACCCGCGTCCCGACCAGGTGACGATCGCGATCAACACCAGCCAGATGAATGTGATGGAGCTGATGACCGAGGCCGATGTCGCTGGCACCTCGCTCACCAATCCCGCCTTGCAGGCAGCCTACACCGACATGATCGTGCCATCGAATCCATCGTGGCATGTCGAGCACCTGAAGCGCCTCACGGCCAGCGGAATCCAGCCACATTTCATGCTCGGCAACGTGGCCCAGCTTGAGACGGTGGAGCGACTCATTCGGCGCGGCGTGTACATGGGTCCGCTGATCCTGAACTACGTGGCAATCGGCGGCGGCTTCGCCGGTCTGAATCCGGCGGACATGATGGAGTTCGTGCGCCGCACGCCCGACGGCGCGGTGCTCACGCTCGAGACCTTGAACCGTCACATCTATCCGATGAACACGATGGCCATCGCGATGGGCATGCATGTGCGCGTAGGCATCGAGGACACACTGTTCGGTCCGACCGGCGAGCGCATGACCTCGGTGCAGCAGATCGAGGCCATGGTGGCCATCGCGCGGGTTCTGAACCGCGACATCGCCAGCGGCGACGAGGCGCACAGCATCTACCGGATCGGCGAGACCTACGGCAGCACCGAAGAGACGCTGGCACGGGTCGGATTCGCACCCAACCGGGCTCAGGGCCAGCGCGGCGTGCCGATGCGCGTCGCCGCCTGATGCCCCGCACACGGCCTGCGCTTCGACCTTCGAACTCGGCGACGCAATCAACTGTTCCAGCCAGACGACACGAACACCACATTTCAATTTCCGGAGACACGAATGCAACAGTTCACGAAACCCCAGCGCCGCGCGATGCTCGGCGCCCTGACGGTCGCTTCCCTGCTGGCCATGGCACCCACCGCACTGGCCCAGACCTGGCCCAGCAAGCCGATCCGTCTGGTCGTCGGCGCCCCAGCCGGCGGCACCGCCGACATCGTCGCGCGCACATTGGCCGAAGGACTGACGCCACTGCTTGGCCAGCCGGTGATCGTTGACAACAAGGCGGGTGGCATGGGTGCCATCGGCACCCAGGACCTGATCCAATCGCCGCACGACGGCTACACCTTCATGGTCGGCGTCAACGGACTGGTCAGCGAGATCCCGCACGTCGCGAAATCCCGCATCGACATGTTCAAGGACGTCAAGCCGTTGGCCCAGCTCACCCAAACCGGCCTGCTGCTCGTCGGCACTCCGTCGCTGCCGGCATCGAACCTGCAGGAAGTCATCGCCTACGCGAAGGCCCATCCGGGCAAGGTGAGCTATGCCTCTTACAGCACCGGCTCGATGTCGCACACGATGGGACAGGAGCTGAACAAGCTGGCCGGCCTGGACATGACCCATGTCGGCTACAAGGGCTCGCCGCCCGCACTCCAAGATGTGATGGGCGGCCATGTGGCACTGATGTTCGACGGCCCAGCGACTTCTGTTCCGCTGATCAAGGCAGGCAAGCTCAAGGCCTTCGCGGTCGGCGCGCCCAAGCGGCTGGCTGCGCTGCCCGACGTGCCTACCTTCACTGAACTCGGCTACCCAAAGATCGGCGACGTCGCCTGGATGGGCCTGTGGACCACCCCCGACGTGCCGGCCGATGTGCAAACCAAGGTTCGCGAGGCCACGCTGAAGGTGCTCCAGCAGCCGAAGGTGATCGAGCGCTTCAAGGAACAGGGTCAGGACATCGGCCTGCCGCTGACGCCCGACGAGCTGTCGAAGTCGCTGCGTGCGGCGTCCGACAGGCACGCTGCCAACCTGAAGGCCATCGGCTTCCAGCCTGAATGAACACGAATCAAGGAACACACATCATGAACGGACAAATGATGCAGCAACCGCTGCTGATCTCCACCCTGCTGACGCATGCCGAACGCCACCACGGCGAACAGGAAATCATCTCGCGCCGCGTCGAAGGCGACATCCACCGCACCACCTACCGGGAGCTCGCCGCTCGGGCGCGCCGCGTGGCCAACGCGCTGGTGCAGCGCGGCGTCGCGTTCGGTGACCGCGTCGCCACGTTGGCGTGGAACGGGTACCGCCACATGGAGCTGTATTACGGCGTCTCCGGCTCGGGCGCAGTGTTGCACACGCTCAATCCACGCCTGCACCCCGACCAGGTGGTGTGGATCGCCGACCACGCCGAAGACCAGGTGCTGTTCTTTGACCTGAGCTTCCTGCCGATCGTCGAAGCGATCGCTTCACGGGTGAAGACGATCAAGGCGTTCGTCGCTATGACCGACCGCGCACACATGCCGGCCTCTACCAAAATACCCGGCCTCCTGTGCTACGAGGAACTGCTGGCCGACGCGAGCGATCGTTTCGAGTGGCCGAGTTTCGACGAGAACAGCGCCTCGTCCCTTTGCTACACCTCGGGCACCACCGGCAACCCGAAGGGTGTGCTGTACAGCCATCGCTCGACATTGCTGCATACCTACGCCGCGGCGCTGCCCGACGCCCTGAACTGCTCGGCGCGCGACTCCATCCTGCCCGTGGTTCCGATGTTCCATGTCAACGCCTGGGGCCTGCCCTATGTCGGTTGCGCAGTCGGCGCCAAGCTCGTCTACCCCGGTCCGTTCCTGGACGGCAAGAGCCTGTACGAGCTGTTCGAGGCCGAGGGCGTGACGATGTCGGCCGGCGTTCCCACCGTCTGGCAGGGCCTGCTGACGCACGTCGAGTCGAACGACCTGTCGTTCAGCACCATGCGCCGCACCGTGATCGGCGGCTCGGCCTGCCCGCCGGCCATGATGCGCGCCTTCCAGGAACGCCATGACGTGCAGGTTCTGCACGCCTGGGGCATGACAGAGGTGAGCCCGCTGGGCACCGTCTGCACGCTCAAGCCGGCGCAACTGGCGCTGGGCAGTGAAGAACGGCTCGCGGTCCAGTCCAAGCAGGGGCGCGCCGTGTTCGGCGTGGATCTCAAGATCGTCGATGCCGACGGCAACGAACTGCCCTGGGACGGCAAGACCTCGGGCGAGCTGATGGTGCGCGGCCCCTGGATCGTCGCCAGCTACTTCAAGGGAGCCGGCGGCAACCCGCTGGTGGACGGATGGTTCCCGACCGGCGACGTCGCTGTCATCGACGCCGATGGCTTCATGCAGATCACCGACCGCGCCAAGGACGTCATCAAGTCCGGCGGCGAGTGGATCGGATCGATCGACCTGGAGAACATCGCGATGGCACACCCTGCAGTGGGCATGGCCGCCTGCATTGCCGCATTCCATCCGAAGTGGGACGAGCGCCCGCTCCTAGTCGTGGTGAAGAAGCCCGGCGTCGAGGTCACGCGCGAGGAACTGCTGGCCTTCTACGACGGCAAGATCGCCAAGTGGTGGACGCCAGACGACGTGGTGTTCAGTGACACGATCCCGCTCGGCACGACCGGCAAGATGCTCAAGCACCGTCTGCGCGAGCAGTTCAAGGACCACAAGCTGCCGACGGCCTGATGCCATGACCACCACACTCACGATCGGCGCGGTCCCCGGCCGCGTGCGCTTGCTGTTTCCCGGCGTGCTGGCCTGTGGCGTGGTCGCTGCGGCATCAACCTTCCTGTCGCAGCACTACGGTGCGCCGGTGATGCTGTTCGCGCTACTGCTGGGCATTGCGATGAACTTCCTCTCCGGCGAGGGTGCCTGCAAGCCGGGCATCGAATTCGCGGGTCGGACGCTGCTGCGTATCGGCGTCGCGCTGCTCGGACTGCGGATCACCGTCGGCCAGGTCGCCGAGCTCGGATGGCAGCCCGTGGTGATCGTCGTTCTGGCAGTGGTACTGACGATCGGGGTGTCGATGCTGGCGGCGCGGCTCATGGGCTTCCAGACCGTGTTCGGCTTGCTCAGTGGCGGGGCCACCGCGATCTGCGGGGCCTCGGCGGCGATGGCGCTGGCAGCCGCGCTGCCGAACCATCCCTTGAAAGAGCGTGCGACGCTGTTCACTGTGGTCGGCGTGTCGGCGTTGTCGACGCTGGCGATGATCGTCTACCCGATGATCGCGCAGGCCGTCGGGCTGGATCCGCGTGCCGCCGGGATATTTCTCGGCGCGACGATCCACGACGTGGCCCAGGTGGTCGGCGCCGGCTACAGCATGTCGCAGCAGACGGGCGACGTGGCCACCCTGGTCAAGCTGATGCGCGTGGCCATGCTGGTGCCGGTAGTCGTATTTGCGGTCATGCTGTCGCGCCGCCAAGCCGGCGATACCGGTGGCAAGCGACCGCCACTGCTTCCAGGCTTCGTCATCGGCTTCGTGCTCCTGGTGGCGATCAACAGCACGGGCTGGCTGCCGACGCTCGTCGCTAAAGGCGGCAGCGATTTCTCGCGCTGGTGCCTGGTGGCGGCCATCGCGGGCATCGGCATGAAGACGCAATTGAAGGACCTGGTCGCCGTCGGGCTCAAGCCGGTGATGCTGATGGTTGGCGAGACGGTTTTCCTAGTCGTGCTGGCGCTGGCATTGATGCATTGGCTGGCCTGAGTCCGACACACTCAAACTCGAGGAATTGAGAATGAAGCTGAAAGGCAAAGTTGCACTGATCACAGGCGGCGCCCAGGGCTTGGGGAAGGCCATTGCGCTTGCCATGGCCAGGGAAGGCGCTGACATCGTTATTGCTGACATCAACGCCGAGACGCTGTCCGGCGCGCAGGCCGAGATCGAGGCGACCGGCGCTCGCTGCCTGCGCGTGCAGTTCGATGTCTCGTCGGTGGAGAGCGTCGCCAATCTCTTCAAGAACATCGTCGCGACCTTTGGCACGCTCGACATCCTGGTGAACAACGCCGCACTGGTGCAGTCAGGCGAGCGCAATGAGCTGATGCGCTCGAAGTTCTACCGGATGATGACGACTCCCGTGGCCAAGGAATCGCTGGGAGTGACCAAGGATTTCACCGACGAGGAGTGGCACAGGTATTGGGGCGTCAACGTGCATGGCGTTTTCTATTGCACCCGCGAGGCGTTGCGCATCATGGAGGCGAAGAAGGCCGGCAAGATCATCAACATCGCTTCGATTGCCGGCACCGGCGGATTCAGCGCCTTCCACCCGGCCTACTGCGCGACCAAGGGCGCGGTGCTTGCGTTCACGCGATCCGTCGCGATCGAAGTCGCCGGGGCCAACATCTTCGTTAATGCCATCGCTGCTGGCGGCATGCTGACACCGCCGATGGAGCATTTCCTGGCGACGCTGTCCGAGGAAGCCCGGGCCGGCGTGCATCAACTGATCCCGCTCGGACGCCTTGGCAAGCCGGAAGAGTACGCATCGCTGGCCGTCTACCTCGCGTCCGACGAGCACTATCTGGTCGGGCAGACGATCAGCCCGAACGGCGGAATGGTCGTGTGACCGAATGCAGTAGCGAAGTGGGCCGATTCAGAAATTCTTCGCATTCACCGGCTGCCTTGGGGTCGGCGGAAAGTAGCGCTCCCGAAAGGCGACGTTCGCGTACTTCTGCGTGTGGGCCGCATCCTGCCCTACCTCGAGTGGGGCTGCACGCGCTTCACGCCGCCGACATCTGGAGAGGGAGTTGGCAGGCATCTATTGCGTCCCAAAGCGGAAAAAGAACCGAGTTTAGAACGGACGCCTCCTCGGCCGCGGCCCTCTTGGACTTAATTGGAAGTCTATGTTAAGAGTGTTAACAAAATGATGTTCACTATGATAAAAAGCGGTCAATGTTGGAGCGGTTTTGCAGGGCGGAAGCCTAACGGCCGGGTGCTGCCTAGGGCCTTAACGAAAGGTGCACGGCCCGCATGAGCGAACCCACCGTATTCATCATTGACGATGACGAGGCTTGTCGCGATTCGATTCGCGAGTTGGTGGATTCCGTCGGGCTCGCAGCAAGGGTCTACGGTTCGGCGTTGGAGTTCCTGAATGCCTTGGACCCGACTTGGCGAGGCTGTCTGGTATTGGACCTGCACATGCCCGGGATGAATGGGCTCGCGCTGCAAAAGCGCCTGCGAGAGATGGGCGCAAACATACCCATAGTTTTCATCAGTGGCAGCGTAGAAATTTCGGCGGCCGTCCAAGCCATCAGAGACGGCGCCTCGGACTTTTTGCAGAAGCCCTACCCTGGGCTGCAATTGATGGATGCTATTAACAAAGCTTTGGGCGGGACCGGCACGCGATAGCTGGGGCGCAATGACCGCTTTCGAGAATCGAGCCGCGTCGCTGAACGGCGGCTTCTGGGCCGGTTGCCCCAGTTAAACAAGCTCACGCAGATGTCTGCAACGGTTTAGGGTTGTCCGATACCTGCTCGCGCGGCGTGACAGCGTTGAGCGCGCCAACGGCCTGAGGGCAGGTGTTGGACAAGCCTCCATGGAGGAAACCGCGGAATGCGCCACTGAGGCCTGAGAAGGCTACGAGGCTATGGGGATTCCGGCGGCGTGAATCGAGGTGGTACTGGGGGCGCGACTCAAGAATTCGACAGATGGCGTCATTGAGGCGCTGCGGATCGATGCCGGCACGTTGAGTCGCCCAGCGACGCGACCGGCGACAAGGCCGTCCGCCGGTGCGGGGGCAAGACCGCCCCGCATCCAGGCTCGGACGGAAGGCTGATGCAGATGTGTACTCATGGTGCCCAAGCCTGTTGAGGCGGCGCGCGTATGGGCTGAGCGCGAGCGAAGGTCTGCAAGACGATCATCGGCGCGCCGCAGTGTGGGCAGAAGAAGCTCGGTCGCGCCGATTCGACCTCGGCATCAGAGGCCGGCGTTCGGGCAACGGCATCGGCTTGCTGTAGCAGCAACTCGCGAATGCGTGTGAGGCTGGAGGTTCGGTTGCCGTTGGCCAGCAGCCCGTAGTGGCGGATGCGATGGAACCCACTCGGCAGGACGTGCAGAAGGAAGCGACGCATGAACTCGTCGGCATCGAGCGTCATCGTCTTGTGGCGAGTCCGGCCCTTGGCGCGGTAATCCTTCCAGCGGAATGTGACGCCTCGCTCGTCCATGGCTAGAAGTCGGCTGTTCGAGATGGCGACGCGGTGGGTGTAGCGCGACAGATAGACTAGCACCGCTTCGGGGCCAGCGAACGGGCGCTTGGCGTAGACGACCCATTCGCACTTGCGCAGTGGCGCGAGCCAGTCGGCGAACACCTTTGCGTCAGCGAGCGTTGTGTCCTCGCCGAAGAAATGCAGGCGGCCGGCGTCGTGAGCGTGCTCGAGCGCTTCAAGGAAGCGGCGCCGGAACAGCCGCGACAGCACGCGCACCGACAAGAAGAAGCCGGGCTTGCACGCGACCCAGTGCTCCCCGTCCGGCGACAGGCCACCGCCCGGCACGATGCCGTGCACATGGGGATGATGCGTCAGCGCCGATCCCCAAGTGTGTAGCACCAGGGTCGCACCGATGCTGGCACCCAAATGCTTCGGATCCGCCGCGATGGTCATCAAGGTCTCGGCGGCCACGTCGAACAGCAACGCGTAGATCTCTGCCTTGTTGTAGTACGCGATGGCGCTGATCGGCGCCGGCAAGGTGAAGACGACGTGGTAGTAGTCCACCGGCAGCAGATCGGCTTGACGCGCCTCGAGCCAGCGTTGCGCTGCGCTGGCCTGGCACTTCGGGCAGTGCCGGTTGCGGCAGGAGTTGTAGGCGATCTGGTCGAGCCCGCAGCCTTCGCAACGCAACACGTGGCCTCCCAGCGCCGCGCTGCGGCACTGTTCAATGGCCGACATCACCTTGAGCTGGCCCAGGCTCAGATGCCCACGCTGCGCCTTGCGCCAGCCGGGACCGTGGATGCGGAAGATGTCGGCGACTTCCAGGGCGCAATGCGCCACGGAGATGCTCTACGCGTGTTCAAGCCTCTCCAGCGGGCTGACCACTTCGTGCAGGATCTCGGTGGCCACGTGCGTGTAGACCGATGTCGTCTCCAGCTTCTTGTGGCCCAGCATCACCTGGATCACGCGGATGTCGACCTTCTGCTCCAGCAGGTGCGTGGCAAACGTGTGGCGCAGCGTGTGCATGGTCACACGCTTGTCGATCTTGGCCGCCTCGGCGGCGTCGTGAACGGCGCGGTTGAGTTGGCGTGCGGTCAGCGGGTCGACCGGGTTCATGCCCGGGAACAGCCAGCCGTTGGGCAGCATCTTGCCCTTCGCGTTGGCGTACCGCCACCAGTCGCGCAGCCGCTTGAGCAGCACCGGCGACAGCATGGCGTAGCGATCCTTGTGGCCCTTACCCTGATCGACGCGCAAGGTCATGCGTTGGCTGTCGATGTCGCCGACCTTCAGCGCAACGATCTCACTGACACGCAGTCCCGTGCCGTAGGCGATGGACAGTGCCGTCTGGTACTTCAAGTTGGCGGCCGCGGCGATCAGGCGTGCGACTTCATCGCGACTCAGAACCACCGGCATCTTCTGGGGCACATGCACGTAGCTCATCCTGGCCATCAGTTCGCCACGGTCGAGCGTGACGTCGAAGAAGAACTTCAAGCCGGTGATGGTTGCATTGAGTGTGATCGGCGAAACGCCTCGATCGACCATGTGCAACTGGAAACGCCGCAGATCCTCTGCGGTGGCCGTGTCGGGGGCGCGTTGAAGAAAGCCGGCGAGGTACCGAACCGCGCGAACGTAGGCAGCCTGGGTCTTGGGTCCGAGCTTGCGCATGCGCATATCGTCGAGCATGCGCTGACGCAGCGGAGAAACCGCTGGTGTCGAAGGGGTCATGATCGTGCTCCTGTCGAAGAACGAGGCCGATTGCCTCGCTCCTCAACATAGACAGGGGCGCAATGTTTGCCATTACAGCAGCCTCAGCGGCGGGCTACCGCGCGAGCGGTTTAGTCCAAGGGCACTGAGCGGTCGCGATCGGGCGTTCCGCTGAAGGTCGGCTATCGCACTGCAGAACGGGCTTCGGCGATCCTGCAAGTCGGCTGAAAGAAAACATTCGCCGACAGGTCGGCCTAATGCCTTGGGCGGAACTCGCGCCCCGCGATGAACAGTATGAACAGCCCCATGGGACTTTGATGCTACTCGGGAGACGAGTAGTGCACGTACGACTCGCGGACCACGCCGTCCTTGTCGAAGAACAGCACCTCGACAACATGTGTACCCGTGATGCCCTTGTAGTGGATCGCGATGCTGTCGACGCCGCGCAGCACGTCAAGCACGGTGAACTTGATGTGGTCGAAGACCTCGAAGCCCTTCTTCACGTAGGCGCGCAGCGCGGCCTTGCCTTGCACGGTGCCGCTGGGGTCGTGGCTCAGCCGCGCAACCAATGGGGAGTGGAAGATCACGTCGTTGGCGTAGAAGCCCAGAACGCGTTCGAGGTCCTTCGACTCGAACGCGTCGACCCAGCGCTTCACGTAGTCGGCCGTCTTTTCCATCGTCAGCATCAGCGTCTCCTCTGAGGCAGGTTACGGCGGCCCGATCTGGGCCGAGCCTCGATTCAGTATGCCACGCGCCCGCCTTTGAGAGCTCACAAAGGCGAGGTGGTGGAAACCTGACCAGCCAATCACAAGACGAATTCTGCTGCTCGCCAGATCGCGCCGAATCATCCGGAAAGCCGGCGGGCATCGCGCGTGTAGCTACAACGCGGGAAAGTGCTGCAACCCATGAACGGCCCGTACTTCGACTTCTTGAGCCTGAGGAATCCGTTGCCGCACTTCGGGCAGAGCTCGGAATCAGCTTCAGAGCCATCGGCGTTGAGAATGCGCAGGCCCTGACCCTTAAGCAGTTCGGTGACGAAGGCCGACTCCATGTGGCGAACGGTGATGAGCGTTGCCGTTGAGCGAGCGCGGGTGAGGGCGACGTAGAAGAGTCGCCGTTCCTCCGCGTACTCAAATCCATCGCCGGTCGGCATCGCCAATTGCAGCACAGGGTCATCTGCGACCTTGCTGGGGAACCCCAGCGTCTCCGACGTGACCCGCGGAATGATGACGTGATCGGCCTCAAGTCCTTTGGATGAATGGACGGTGAGGAAAGACGGTTCTACCCAACGGCGATCGTACGAGTCCGGCATGTAGACCTGGTCCTTTCGGTACCTGCCTAGGAGAAGAACTTTGACTTTGCTTCCGCTTGCAGCCGACTCCTTCGAGATCTCTTGGAGACGTCGCTCGATAGCCCCGCGGATGAATCGTTCATCTTCTACGCGGATGATGCGCACTGGCTCCGTGATGTCGGGAATGGGCGAGCGCACTTCCTTGGCGATCTGACGCGGGTTCTTCAGCACGAACTTGCTGCTGATGCCGCACAGGGAAGGAGGGCAGCGGAAGGTCGTCTCCAGCTTCAGTGTGACGCCTTTGCCAAAGAGAGATTCGAACTCGGTCATCACCCCGAGGTCGGCCCCCGCGAAGCGGTTGATTGCCTGCCAGTCGTCCCCGACCGCGAAGAGGTACTTATCTTCGCCGTGGACCAACGCGGCTGCCATTCGGGCGCGTGCTCGGCTTGCATCCTGGAACTCGTCCACCATGACCAACTCATAGGGGCTGGTCCATTGGCCCGACTCCACGCAATCGGTGGCCATGTTGAGCATGTCTTCGAAGTCGATGCACCCGCCTGAGCGAAGCTTGTCCGTCCAGGCACCCAGAATCTTCTCAAACAGGCGCAGGAACATTCCGTGGCGGAATTGAAAGTCGCCGGCGATCCGTTGCTGCAGCCGTTCGCGCAGGTCCTGCATCGACAACCTGCTGCTCTTCACATGTGTGAGGAAGGTTCTGAAGGTGACCGCGAGGCGCGGATTCTCGACGGGCTGGCGGCCGGGCACTGCCCGATCGGGGTTCGGGTCTAAGTTGACGCCCAGCTTGGGGAGTTCACGGCTCAGATACTCAAACGCCTCACCTGACCAGAGCTGCGCCATGGTGGTTTCCAGCAGGATCGTCCCATGCTGCTGATGCAGGGCACGCTTCCAGGCCATGCTCTCCCTGTAGCTCGCGAACGCTTTCGGGGGGTCGCCGTTTTCGTCCAAGGCCCAGTGTTCCAGGTAGGCCTTGGCGTCCGGCAAGTAGAAGTCCGGCCGGTACTGTCGGTAGTTCGCATCGGCCGTGTCGTGTTCGTAGTCGCCCTCATAGACGTATCGAATTCCGTTGTAGAAGAGCCAGTTGGCCAGCACCACTTCGCCCTGGCTTCTCACGACTTCCCCATTGAGCGTCCAGAAGCCATCGCGACGCGACTCGCTGCTCCAAGCGTTGGGGTTCTCCTCTTCCTTGCCAAACTTGGGGAGGTCCTGCCAAAGCACGATGCGATACAGATCCCACTGGACTCGGAACTCGGGATCGCGGTCCTTCAGGTCGTCAATCAGACCGACCAGGGTCGCCAGATCCTCGCCGCTTTCCAGCCAGGGTGCGAGGGATGGCTTTCGTCCGGCCGCCGCGCCGATGACATCCAGGCCGAAGGCGTGGAAGGTCTTCGCGACAACTAGATCAGCGGGTAGGCCCAAGGGTCCCAGCCTTGCACGGACGCGCTCGCGCAGTTCCGCTGCCGCGTCCGTGTTGAAGGCAAGAAGCAGTATGCGCTCGGGAGAAAAATACCCGTGTCGAAGCGCGTAGCCGGCTTTGGCGACCATGGTGGAGGTCTTTCCCGAACCGGCGGAGGCCACCAGGAGCATGCGGTTGTCGAAGCACATCACCGCTTTGCGCTGCTCCGCGGTCAGTGGCGATTTCTCCACCCGATCAAAGAACGATCGATCCATCTCGGCCACCTGGGCCGCGTGCCGCTCGTTCACTTCCGTGACGAATTCTTCGAAGCGACGCTGCCACGTCCGCACTGCGTCCTGAACTGATTGCGGCTGGCGGCTCAGGTGATGCCGGCCTGCTGTGGAGTCTGCGATCGAGGTCGGGAACGAAGGCTTCGACGCCTCCAATCGCTGCGCAAACTCGCGGCCGAGCCAACCGCGTCGAGCAATCTGCCGCTTGAAGGCTTCGAGGGTCGTTCCCACCCAACCGACGATCTGGTCGCATTGGCGCTTGGCCGCAAGGGCTTCGCCGATCGCGCGCTTGCACTGCTTGGCGTCATGGTTGGAGATTCCGTCGAGTGCCAGCTTGTCGGCATCGCCCAACGGAATGATCAGCGTGCCCCAGATCAGGCCCGGTTTGACGGAAAGCCGTTCTAACTGGCCGATGTCGAAATGGGTCGTCTCACCCCGAATCGTGAGGCGAAGGCGCTCGCCGTCCAGCTCGAGCGTCCAGTCAGGTGCGCGAGTGAGCAACTTGCCCAGCGTTGACGGTTTCCAGGTAGTCGTCATTGGCTATGAACGCATTACCTAAAAGGAGAGATCGGTCCTCCCTCGGGGGGACGCTGGCGTACAACTCCTTGCGGAAGTGCGCCGCGTTGCCTTGGATTGCGCAAGGCTCGCGCGGGCACGATCGCAGTGTAGACGTTGCTCTCCATGGCCGCGAGGCAGTCGACCCGATGACGCCTCCCGGTCGGCAGTCCTAGTTCGCCACCAGTGGCGCCAGGGATGGAACTCGCACTGGATTTTCCGCCCCCATGGGTCGCTACTTCACGAGGGGATCTGCAATCACGTGGCATGCAGCCCACAGCGGAGTGTGAAGTATTGCCCACTCGAACTTCAACGCCGCGTGATCGCTAGCGCCTCGCGGTGAGAATTGGCCCAAACAACGGAATCGTCGATGGCCCGCCGCAAGAAGTCCAGCCCCGCAGAAGACCTGATTGATCTGGTTGCACGACTGCCTTGGTATGTAGGTGTCGTCCTGGCTGTTGTTGGCTACGTCTTGCTTCATAGGATCGCAGCGGCGCCATTGGTGGCGTTCAAGCCGGGCGACTTAAGCGGTGCCATGGTCGGGGGCGTCGGGCGCGGGCTCGCTTCTGTTGGCCAGTACATCCTGCCGCTTATTTGTCTGGCTGGCGCCGCGGCCTCTGCCTGGCGACGCCGCATGCGCAGGTCGTTGGTGACCAGCGCCACGCGTTCCGACGCCCCTAGCGTCCTGGACGGCATGAGTTGGCGCGAATTCGAGATGCTGGTGGGCGAGGGCTTTCGAGTCCAGGGCTATGCCGTCGAAGAGAACGACACGCCGGGCCCAGACGGCGGTGTCGATCTGGTGCTTCGCAAGAGCGGGGAGCGCTACCTCGTGCAGTGCAAGCAATGGCGGGCCTTCAAGGTCGGCGTGCCCGTGGTGCGGGAGCTGTATGGCGCGATGGCGGCCATGGGCGCGGCGGGTGGGTTTGTCGTCACCTCCGGCCAGTTCACCGCCGAGGCACAAGAGTTCGCCAGCGGACGCAACGTCCGGCTGATCGATGGGGCGAAGCTGCACCAGCTACTCAAGCAGGCCAAGGCTGCCACGAGCGCAGCACAGACCAAGCCTGACAGGGAAGCAGGACGCTCCTCTGGGTCAGGCACCGGTTCGGCGAACGTATCTGCGCCGAGCTGTCCCAGGTGTGCGCAGGCGATGGTGCGACGGACGGCTAAGAAGGGTGCCAATGCTGGCCAACAGTTCTGGGGCTGCTCGGACTACCCGCGCTGCCGCGGCACGGCGTGACCACGTCGACCAGCGTCCACTTGCTGGTGGATCTGGAAAATGTCCAACCCTCTCCAGGCGATGTGGAGGCGTGGCTGGGAGATGCAGGGCAGGCATGGGTCTTCTACGGCCCAAACCAGCTCAAACGCAAGGCGGACTTCGAGCTCAACAGCCCGCGGTCGACCCTCATTCCGATCTCGCGAACCGGCGCGAACTCGTTGGATTTCCATTTGGTGTTCTACCTTGGCTACCTTGCCGCCAAGCAGCCTCAGGGTCGATTCGTGGTGTTGGCCAAGGACACCGGGTACGACCCGCCAATTGCCCATGCACGAACGCTGGCGTTCTCCGTGAAGCGCATGAGGGCGCTGCCCGCAGTGGCGACCAAGACCGCCGCGCCTTCCAAGCCTTCTTCGTCCAGCACGGTCAAGCAGAGCAAGCGCGCGGCAGTCGCCAAGAAGGAGGCCGCAAGCGGCGCGAAGCCGGCAAAGCGGAAGGCTCCGACTGCAGATTCGAAGGCGTCACCGCAAGCAAGGCCACTTGCCAAGAAGAGGCCCGTCCAAAAGCCGCTGATCGAGATGTATCGTGATCTTGTCAAGGACCTTGGCGCTCCCAATCGCCCCAAGAGTCTGCCGGCCCTGGAGCGTCACATCCAGACCAAGTTCGGCCTGGCACCGGTTCCGCAAAAGGTCCAACAGATGGTTGATCGCTTGCTCACCAGCGATGTGATCCACCTGGCCAACGACAAGCTGGGATATGGCCCGCCAATGGCTGAGACTCGCTAAGGGGCGCCCGTGCGTCCTGCGTGTGGCCCCGAGGGACGGGTATAGATCCGCCGGAGTCGAAACCCCCACGAAAGGCGGCGCGCCAGCATGAGGCCGAACGACGAGGTGGGCCAGCCCGCTTCGCTGCCCTGTAGTCACGCGAGACCTCTTGGCTCGACCCGCATCTTTCGGCCCAGTTCGTGAACCATTCACGCAATGCCGGGATCGCGTCGACCTCGTGGACCGTGGAGGCCCGGTACCCGCCCCAAATATCTCGACCATCGAGGCTTCGTCAATTTGCAGAGCACATGAACAACAACGACCAGACCAACTTCCAGGCCGTCAAAGTCCCCCTTTTCGGCGCTCGCCGCATGGCGGCCGAGCAGTCCATCAAGATCCAGGAATTGCGTCATGAATTGCGCGAAGCGACGGACCGTCTCGAACGGCTCGGCGCCTTCTCGTTCCTAGAGTTGGAAGAGCGGGCCAAGGAAATTGAGAACGAAATGCTTCGCCAGAAGCACGCCCTGGCGCGCGAGCGCGAGGAAGCCAAGGAGGCGATCAGCCTCTTGCTGCGTAGACAGGAAGAACTACGCCAAGCGATCGTGGTTACGGAAGATGTCGTGATGCTCCAAGAGGTAGGCATCTACGAGTATCGCCATCCGCTGACCGATGCTGTGTCGTTTCGCCTCGCTCTGGACGTCGTGCAGGCGACGATCAAGGAGATGGCCAAGAAGGATGGCGGCGCTATCCAAGCAACCACCAATTGGACGGTCAACGGCTCCACCACCGAGGGCAAGGCGATGGTGCGCGACTTTTCCAAGCTTATGCTGCGCGCCTTCAATGCCGAGGCAGACAACCTCGTCCGCTCGCTCAAGCCGTACAAGCTCGATGCCGCCGTGGAACGACTGCGCAAGGTGGCCTCGACCATCGAGCGCCTCGGTCGCAGCATGGACATCCAGGTTTCAGCGCAATACCTGCGCGCCCGCATCGACGAGTTGTCCTTGACCGCCGACTTTCTGCAAAAGCAGGCCGAAGAGAAGGAGGCCGATCGCGCCGAGCGCGAGCGGCTCAAGGAGGAGCGAAAGGCTCAGCAGGAGTTGGAGCGCGAACGCGAACGCCTTGAGAAGGAGCGCACACACTACGCCAACGCGCTTGCGGCGCTTGAAGCAAAGGGGGATCTGGAGGCGGTTGCACGCATGCGCGATCAACTCGCCGACGTGGATCGGGCACTGGCGGATGTCGACTATCGAGCCGCCAATATCCGTGCCGGCTATGTCTACGTGATCTCCAACATCGGCTCATTTGGCGAGACGATGGTCAAGGTCGGTATGACTCGCCGACTCGATCCAAGGGATCGCATCCGCGAACTGAGCGACGCGTCGGTGCCGTTCAATTTCGACGTGCACGCGCTCTTCTTCTCCAAGGATGCCGTGGGCATCGAGGGCCAGATGCATGCGCGTCTGAGCGAGCGGCGGGTCAACGCCGTCAACCGCCGACGCGAGTTCTTCCGCGCAACGCCGCTGGAGGCCAAGATGCATCTGAGCGCGCTCGCTGGCGAACTGCTGGAATTCGAGGACATCCCTGAAGCCATGGAATATCGCCAAAGCCTATCCCAAGTATCTGCACCCAACGTCCCTGCAACTTCGCAATCCGCCAGCCTCGCCACGCAGTGATCGCATGGGGATGACCCGGGCCACTTGCGTGCAGGCGTTGGCTCGGCGGTGAGAGACCGTCGCCATCAGTGGCTGGCACCGTCTTTGGTACTGCTTCACACAGGCCGGCATGGAGGCGGGCGGTCGGTCGCGGGGCATGGGGCCTCCGGTCTGGCTCGCTGGTGGGCCATCCGGGGTGGCCAGCCGCAGAAGGCTGGAGCGCTGTGTGCTTCGGCTCGCTACCGGCCGTCGGTCATGTCGTCATGCACGGGTAGCAGGAGCAGCATCTGCTCGCGCTGAACGGGTTTCAAGCGCCTGGGTGGACGAGCGCGGGGCTTTGGCAGCGCGCCGAGTTCCTGCAGGCCGCGGCGTTGCAACTCGACGCCCAGCACGGCGAGGAGTTCGGCCTCGCTCAGTTTCATCAGCGATCTGCCCGCGCGCTGGGCGGCCTGGCTCAGGGGCGGCAGGAAAGTATCCAAATCGTTGCAGCGGTCGTCGTCGGCCATGTTCCGATGATGCCGCGTCGGCGGCGCGTTTCAACGGTCCACGCCACCAACGGATGGTCGAAGCCCACAAAGTGCTCAGCCAGGCGCGTTTCATCCGGGACCATCAAGCATCCTGGCTGTCTCGCTGCTCAGCAGGTCGCCGACTCGGTAATACCCCATGAAGGCTTCCCAATTTTTGTGCCCCGTCATCTTCATTGCATCGCCTGCGGGGACCTGTTGACGCCCCGCCTCCGTGACGAATCCGGAGCGTAGGGAATGCGCCGAGTAGTGCCCAGGGAGGCCGGCACGCGTTGCTCGGTTCATGACGATCGTGCGCACAGCGCGAGGCGCCAGAGGCTCTGCAAGGATCCGCCCGCCCTTGATGACGCGCCGAAAGATGGGACCCGACCGCACTCCGCTCAGGTCCAGCCAAGCTCGCAGTGCCGCAGCAGCGCGACCAGCGATCGGCTTCTGCATCGAGTCAGTTGCACGTCCTTCCTGATTGGTCTTCGAGTGTCCTAACACGTAGACATAACCGCGATCCCCGTGGTCCTGCAAATTTTCCATCGTGGCTTCCGCGACCTCGGATCGCCGACGACCTCCGCTTGACCACGCAAACAGCAGAAGTGCGCGATCACGGATCCCGATAGGGGGCGTGTCGCATGTCGCGAGCACTTCTTCCAGCAGGTCGCGCGTGAGCGCCTTCTGTTGATGTGGCCGAACTTGACGTCGTGCGTAGCTCGTCCGTACCTTGCGAAGCAGTTGCCGCACGCTCGGATACGCGCAAGGATTGTCTAGGCCCCTGAGCTGATGAACCTTGGAGAGCACCGAAATGCGGTGAGCGAGGGTTCCTAGTGCTATCGCCCCGACCTTCCCCTTGAAGTGCGTAGCCACCAGCAGCCGATCGATCTCCTCGGGCAGATCATGAACAAGTCGCGCGGGACGCCCCGAGGCCGCCGGGCCATCGTCACTGTCCGCCAGGCGCTCGGCATGGTCCACGATGAACTGCAAGACCACGGGGACGCTCACCGGCAGCGCGAGCGGCTGCCCGTAGCGTGCGGCAAACCAGGCTGACCAGTAGCGCGTGGCGGTGCCGTACGACGCCACCGTGTTGGGCGACTGCCCCTGCAGAAGAAACTGGCCCACCGCCGCCTGCGTCAGACCGGAGACGGCTTGCGGGTCCAGCAGGGGCACTGCGAGCGGCCGCAACTCCGCCAACGCTTGGGCTTCCCTGCCTTGCCTTGCAGAACGGGATTCGGTCGGAGGAGGGCGCTCATTTGCCACCGCCGGCAGGTCAGGCTGGCTGGCCGGATCTGGTCGGGGCGCCTGCGCCGCTGATCGCCGGACGACGCCCGGCCTGGAAGAGGAGAACGGTCTGCGTGCCGCCATGCATGCACTCCTGGAGGACAGCCTTCAAGTGGACGCCCGCAGGGTGACCAGGTCAAGGTCGTGGCCGTCCGATTCCTCCTGGTGAGCACTCGCAGGTTGGCCACCACTCAGCATGTTTATGGGCCCCGAATCCGCTCGGCTTGCGGCCCTGCGACCGTAGGTGCGCCTAGGCTGTAGGTTGCTTGTTCGGCGCGAACCCGGGGCACGTTTTCCTGAGGTTCGTGAGCGACAGCGCGCCGGAGAGGTCGAGATGACAACCCGTCGGGACTACGCCGATCTTTGGCCTCATGCGGCGACACACCCTGACGCTGGTCCTGCCAGACGAGATGCGCGAGTACATCGACGCGCGCGTGGTGTCCGGGAACTACGGGCGAAGAGCCAGTTCTTGCGGCCCATCTGCCAGGGCTCGATCTGCTCGCTCCAGGCTCGGTCGTCATGTCTTGTCATTTGCCCGCGCTCGCCACGCGCATCCCGGCCCCCCCCAACGTGACACGTTCAGTCGGCCGTCGTCCGTGAGCACCCTTCAAAATGATCCTCGTCGAACACTTGCTTTGCCACCGCGTAGGGCGGGCCGGAGTACCAACTCGGCAAAGCGAAACGCAGAACCGTCTTCGCCGAGGCAGCCAATCGGTACGAGGCACTTTTCGGGATGCTTCGTCCGCGTGAAAATCAAGACCTCAAAGGGCGCGCGCCGACTTCCGAGCCAACCTTCCAGCGTGTGCGTAGAGCCCTTTTTTCGAACGAGAAGGGATTGATCTCCCGACATGCAAGTCTGGGATCCGGATTGGATTCTTCGCGGGCGCAAATTGGGCGTCGGTCGGCCTCAGGAAGCGCCTGGCGGTGCAGACCGCATGCGCGGTTAGCCGGGCGCGCCACAGATCGACCTCGTCGCGCATGTCCAACGCCGGATCGCACAAGAAGCACCATTGGTAGACGGCGCGGGTGAACCTTCGGTCGTCGCTTGTGGGGGCGATCTCGGTGTAGAGGAGGTTTGGGTGACGCAGGCTTTCAGGCGCAATGATCGTCGTGGGCACAAAGAACGGCCCACGGTCAGGAGGCAGGCACCTGATGGCGAGCGGCGTGTTCTTCGGGCTGCACGCGACGGGGCTGCACCAAGTCCAGTCGCGCTCTGTCTCTGCGAAATCGCCGTAGTAGACATTGGACATGGACGGCTCCTATCGGACGTTGGCGGCGTTGCCATCTTCATTCAACCATTCAGCTGGAATCGAGCACCTCGCCGCCCTGATGCCCCGGGCAACGATGATTTCAAAGGGCTCGTGCACACTGGCGAGCCAAGCCCGAGACATCGCTTTCTCGCCCGGTCACTTGCACCCACAGGCTCCTGCCGAGATACGGGTTCTCGTCCGCGACCGGGGCTGAAGCGGGCGCGAAAACGAGGGACGCCGGCGCCAAAAATCGCCTCGCCGTGGCCGCTTCGTAGGCGAGCGCTTGTTCTGCCAACGACACTTCTGCTGCGCCGACCATCTGCCATTCGTAGACGGCCTCCGCCAGGTCGGTGTCGCCCTGCGCGGGCCTGACTTCGCTGTACGGTACAGGTCGTGAGCGCAGGCTGTGCGGTGCCGCAATGGATGTGGGCAAGTACCGCGGCCCTTCGTCCGTCATGCACAGGATGCTGATCGGCATCGTCCTGGGACTTTTCCTGCCAGGGACACACCAGACCCAGTAGTTCTTTGAGCCGGCGACAGCCCCTCTGAGCGAACGCACCGTGGCCATCGTCATTCCTTCGATCTGTTGAAGCGAGCAGGAGTTGGAACGAGGGCAGCCATGACTTGATGGGCGGGAAGCCCACGGCCCTCCAGCGCAGCGGCGCGCGCCAAGAGCGCCGGCAGGTCATGCTCTTGGGCGCAGCGTAGCTTGGCTGCCCATCGAAGTTGCAAATCGAGCGGTGAGGCGAATGCGCGGACCACTTCAGGTGGCAATTGCGCCAGGTCCAGGTACTGTAATACCACCGCGTGGTCGTCGCCCATGGCCGCGGCGAGCCGCCTTGCAGTGGGGAAGACCGTGCCCACAGCCCGCGCATACATCTGGCCCATTTCGTAGGGACTGGGACCGCTGCGGCACCGGTTCTCTCGGACGTACTCGATCAACATGTCCCCGTACCAAACATCCGCGACGATGGCCAGCACGCCGATCCCGAGTTCCAGACACGCGCGGCATCGAAGGTACCCGTAGACGATCTCGTACACAGGCCTGCGGTCGCCTTCCGGCCGGAGTGCAGTCGGCGATTCAGGGGGCGGGGCCTGTAGGAGCCTGACCTTGATTGGAACGATGTTCCTGCCCGTGGAACAGATGCTTTTTTTGAGATTGTCGAACTCGCTCGTTGTGAACGCGCGAGGGTCTCTGTCCGTCCATGGGGACGAGACGATGTTCGTGGGGTTCAGGAGGCGCAGGCCGGGACCCTCCAGGTCGGCGCCGGTCATGGTCTTGCCGCTCCGATGAAAACGTATCCGCAGGTGCCTCGGTGCGCGCTAACGGCCGCTTCGGATCGTGGGGCCGTGAAGCCGATGGAACGCCGAGCCGTCGCCCATCGCCAGCCCCGATGGTCGACCGCGCTGCCCTGGAGTAACGCTGCCCCCTTCGACGGCTGCGTGAGGAACGCAACGCTTGACAGTTCACCCCTGCGGCGACGCGACATGGTCAATCCCCCGACGTTGGCTGAAGGCAGCGCCCAAGCCGATGCCTGGACTTCGATTAATGCAAAAGTATGCATAGTCGCCCAGCGCATGTCAATGCAACCCGTTGATTTCAATTGATTTATTGAAAATAGCAACATCGCCAATTAATGTCTTTTTGACATTAATTCAGGGTGAAGTGTGGCTTGCCCCTTTCGTGCGGTGTCGCTGTCCGAAGGAGGTACATGCGGTGGGTTCGGCCCGGCGAGTCTGGCGTCTGTTGGACGGTTTCAAGGTCCGCGCTTCGCTTCGCCCAACGGCGCCCAAAAGGCGGAGCGAACCCCCCGGAGAAGGACAAGGAGGGCAGGGCAAAGCACGCAGCAGCAGGGTGCCGGAGCACAGCCTGCACCCGTGGCCGCGCATGGCGGGTCGGGGTGGTCCGCATGGCTCGTCGGGGGTGGCGCTCGCCTCAGGCGCTGCGGTAAAATCAGCCTGTACACAGCTCGGTCGGCGAGTGCTTGACACAGACCTTCTCGGACATGGGCCAGTGCCTGTCGAGGCGTCGACGGAAATGGCCCCGGGTACGTTGAGGGGACGTGGCGGTTGCTCCGTGTTTGGAACGCGAGTGACGCTGCTGGAGAAATCGAATCCGAAATCGGAAGGCAGCGCACTTTTTCAGCCTTCGCCCGAGTTCACGCGCTCGGGTCGTTCGAATCCCCCCAGCAACTTCGTTGCAAGGCCAAGGATCGACAAAAGGTTCGTGCGAGCGGGATCGTGACGCATCGGCAACGGCCGAGCACCGCGAAAGGCGTGATCTTCGCGACGCTCGAAGACGAGACCGGAACCGTGAACATCATCGTCTGGCCGCAGATCGCCGAGAAGCAGCGCACAGTGCTGCTCGGCGCAAAGCTGTTGAGCGTCGAAGGCACATGGTAGAGCGAGAAGGGGGTTCATTCGCTCGTGGCCATGAAACTCGTGGATCACACAGAATTGCTTGGACAACTGCGCGTGTGTCGCCGAGGCGTGCCTGATTTGCGGCATCACCTACAACGCTAAGTATCTGCGCCTCGTCAAGTGCTTCCCGCCGAAAATTTGCGGCTTGAAGCGAATACCTTCTACCTCGAAGTTGATCCTGCTCCGAAGGAGAGCGAGGCCTCCTCGAATGCTTAGTTGGAGGTCAACGTAGCGAGCGGGGTCCGCCTCCGCTTGTTAGTGCACTTGGCCGTGGAGGCGTCGGACTTGCCTTGATCTTGGATCTTGCGCAGTTCTGTGAGGGAGTTCCGTTTTCAGACTGGATAGCGCGAATGGAACACTGGAGGTCGGCGAATGCAGCTGTTACCGTGCATGTCACCCTTCGCTCAGTTGGCGCACCTGCTCCTCCGGTGGCGCCGGATCCCCTGTTCGCCTTCGACCTACGCCGCCGATTGGCGCCTTCGCCTCGGCAAAGAGAGGCAGATTGAGACTTTCGAGTGATCGACGAGTCCTTGTCGCGATTTCATCCATTTGTGCTTGCTGATATGGCACCCTACTGTCAAAAAGCAGGCTGATACCGGGCGCGAGAACAATTCGATGTTCAACAATCCATGCTGCGTTGGACTTCAGGTGATTCAATTTTGCATTTCGCGGCCCCCGGCGCACTTCGTCGCGAATCTCGTCAAGTTTCCATCCACTCATATGAAGCGCCCGGATACGAATCAGTTCGCGGCGATGCTCATCGTTGTAGACGGCGGCCCGCGTTTTCCCTACAGGCGGGGAAAGCAATCGCTCCAAAATGTACCTCTTGATTATTCTTGGTGATATGCCCGTAAGGGCGCTTAGTTCAGCCAAGTTCATTTGTACTGCTCGGTTCCTGATTGGAGCCCACCAAGAGCCCCGGACCACATATTGTCTGTCCGCCAGTATCACGTCAACGTGCCCTGAGTTGGTTCGTGCCGTTGAACGGTTCAACGAGTAAGTTGCGCTCCTACCCAGTGTCTGCAGGGCGAGGGTCGTGATTCAGCCCGCCTACGCCGCCCGGCTAGTTTGTTGGTTGTTTTACCGTGCGTCCGAATGGGACTAGAAAATGCTCGCACCAGTGCCCAGACACGTCCAACTTGGCGCACCATCACCATCCCGAGATCGCTCCCGGTTTCCAGTCCCCGCCAGCGGGGGCGGACTCGGCCAGACGACATGGACAACGCCATCCAGCAGCACGTTGACAGCGGCCTCGCCGATCAAGGCGTGACCGCCTTCACCTCGTCCATTTCGACCGAAGCCCGAAGGCGCTCGCAACAGCGCCGCTCCACGATCGTGCAATGGATTCGCAAGACTCACGGCTGCTTCGGCCTGTGGGGTGCGATCCTGGGATTGATCTTCGGCACGGCGGGCATCTGGCTCAATCACCGCGCCGTACTCAAGCTGCCGATGGCGCAGCAGCGTATCAATGCCCAACTGACCTTGCCCGAACCGGCACCAGCCACTGCGGAAGAAATGGCCACATGGTTGCAGGAGGCGCTTGGCCAGAGTGGACCGCCGAATTCCACACGCACCGAGCCCGCCAAACCCGTTGCGTGGACCGAGAAGGGGAAGCGCACGCCGGCAGGTGACACGGCCGATGGTGCGGCCCCGACGAAGCCCCTGATGCAGCCGGAACGCTGGATCTTCAATTTCGGCGGCCCCGATGCCATCGTGCAGGCTGACTACTGGCGCGGCAATCGTTCTGTGGGCGTCACGACCACGAGCAACGGTTTCGTTGCGACGCTGGCCAATCTGCACAAGGGCGTTGGAATGCCTGTTGCGTGGATCCTGCTGGTGGACACTCTGGCGGGCAGCTTGATCTTCCTGTCGATCTCTGGGGTGGCGCTTTGGATGCTGACCCATCGGCGCCGGCGTGTCGGCCTCGTCATCTTCGGCACGTCGATTGCGCTTACGCTGGGATTGGTGGTCGCGCAACTCTGAGGGGCGCGCGCCGCGCTCAATGGCGCGATTGCACCTTGATGCGGATCGTCGCGACATCCCATCCGCGTGATTTCAGCCGCGCCAGGAGGATCGGCGCCAACTGCCGAAGCTTTGCGGCCGCGGCGCTCCCGTAGACCAGCACGCACCAGACGTCCCCATCGGCAGGGCCGGCCTTGACGCCGGCACGCATTTCAGGGGGGATCAGATCTTGCACCGCAGCCAGGCGCTCGCCTGATTCGCGCGCACGCGCAGCCAGGCTGGCCAGGGTGGGAGAGCCCTCTGTGGCCTCGAGCAAGGTGACGGCGTTGAAACGGCGGTTCATGGGGAAAGGTCTGCGGTCGGTGGGGCCGGACAAGGCGGCTAAAATCAACGGTTTGCCAGCAATCCTGCGGGCCGGTCGGCTTGCTTTCTGGCAAAGCGCGCCCAAGTTCCTTCTCGTCTATCTTAGGGATTTCGGTCGAAGTAGTCGCATGCAGCGAGTTTGCTTCGATCTCCATTCATGGCCACCAACTTCCTGACTCAAATTTTCGGCAGTCGCAATGACCGGCTCCTGAAGCAGTATCGCAAGACGGTTGAACGCATCAACGCGCTGGAACCATCGTTCGAGAAGCTCGATGACGATGCGCTGCGCGCCAAGACGCAGGAATTCAAGGATCGCGTCGCCAAGGGCGAAACGCTTGACGACTTGTTGCCCGAGGCCTTCGCGACAGTCCGCGAAGCGTCCAAGCGGGTCATGAAAATGCGCCACTTCGACGTCCAGTTGCTGGGCGGCATGGCGCTGCACAACGGCAAGATTTCGGAAATGCGCACGGGCGAGGGCAAGACCCTGACCGCCACGCTGCCGGTGTACCTGAACGCGCTCACAGGCAAGGGCGTGCACGTGGTCACGGTGAACGACTATCTCGCCAGCCGCGATGCAACCTGGATGGGCCGGCTCTACAACTTTCTGGGCCTTTCCGTCGGCATCAACCTGCCGCAGATGCCGCGCGAGGAAAAACAGCAGGCCTACGGCAGCGACATCACCTACGGCACGAACAACGAATACGGCTTCGACTACCTGCGCGACAACATGGTCTACGAGCCGGGCGACCGGGTCCAGCGCGGGCTGAACTACGCCATCGTCGACGAAGTGGACTCCATCCTGATCGACGAGGCACGCACGCCGCTCATCATCAGCGGCCAGGCCGAGGACCACACGGAGCTGTACCTCGCGATCAACAAGGTCGTGCCGCTGCTGGTCCGCCAGGAAGGCGAAGCCGATCCGCGCACCGGCGAGGGCGTCACCAAGCCCGGTGACTTCACCGTCGACGAGAAGACGCACCAGGTTTTCATGACCGAGGACGGCCATGAGAAGGCGGAGCAGATTCTTTCCGAGTTCAAGCTGCTGCCCGAGGGCGCCTCGCTCTACGACCCGGCCAACATCACGTTGATGCACCACCTGAATGCGGCCCTGCGTGCACGCCACCTGTATCACCGCGACCAGCACTATGTCGTACAGCAGGGCGAAGTGGTCATCGTCGACGAATTCACCGGCCGCCTGATGACGGGCCGCCGGTGGAGCGACGGCCTGCACCAGGCCGTCGAGGCCAAGGAAGGCGTCGAGATCCAGGCGGAGAACCAGACCCTCGCGTCGATCACTTTCCAGAACTACTTCCGTCTTTACGCCAAGCTCGCGGGCATGACCGGTACGGCCGATACCGAGGCCTATGAATTCCAGGAGATCTACGGCCTGGAGACCATGATCATTCCGCCGAACCGGCCGAGCAAGCGAGAGGACCAGTTGGACCGGGTCTACAAGACCACCCGGGAGAAGTACGACGCAGCCATCCAGGACATCCGTGAGTGCTACGAGCGCGGCCAGCCGGTGCTGGTCGGCACCTCGTCGATCGAGAACTCCGAAATCATCGCCGGACTGCTCGAGAAGTCCGGTTTGCCGCACCAGGTGCTCAACGCCAAGCAGCACGCACGCGAAGCGGAAATCGTGGCGCAGGCGGGCCGCACCAAGATGATCACGATCGCGACCAACATGGCGGGTCGTGGTACCGACATCGTGCTCGGCGGCAACGTCGAGAAGGCGATCGAAGCCGTGGAGGTCAACGAGGAAATCGATCCCGCAGCCAAGGCCGCCGAGACTGCCCGACTGCGTGCGCAATGGGACAAGGATCACGAGTTCGTGAAGTCGCTGGGCGGCCTGCGCATCATCGCGACCGAGCGGCATGAATCGCGCCGCATCGACAACCAGTTGCGCGGCCGTTCGGGCCGCCAGGGCGACCCGGGTTCCTCGCGCTTCTACCTGAGCCTGGACGATCCGCTGATGCGCATCTTCGCGGGCGACCGCGTGAAGGCGATCATGGACCGGCTCAAGATGCCCGACGGCGAGGCGATCGAAGCCGGCATCGTGACGCGCAGCATCGAGAGTGCCCAGCGCAAGGTCGAGGCACGCAACTTCGACGTGCGCAAGCAATTGCTCGAATACGACGACGTGTCGAACGATCAGCGCAAGGTGATCTACCAGCAGCGCAACGACATCCTCGATGCGGGCGACCTGACGGCTCAGATCGAAGGGCTGCGCGAGGGCTGCTTTGGGGACCTGGTCCGCCAGTACGTCCCCAACGAATCGGTCGAGGAGCAATGGGACCTCGCCGGTCTCGAGAAGGTGCTGTCCGACGAATGGCACATCGACATGCCGCTTCGCAAGGATGTGGAGGCTGCGACTGCGATCGGCGACGAAGACGTGGTCGAGAAGGTCGTCTCTGCGGCCAACGAGGCATTCAATGCCAAGGTCTCGCTGATCGGCCAGGAGAACTTCACGCAGTTCGAGCGTATGGTCCTGCTGCAGAGCATCGACACGCATTGGCGCGAGCACCTGGCGTCGCTGGATTACCTGCGCCAGGGCATCCACCTTCGCGGCTATGCGCAGAAGCAACCGAAGCAGGAATACAAGCGTGAGGCCTTCGAGTTGTTCGGCCAATTGCTCGACTCGGTGAAGAACGAAGTCACGCGCCAGCTCATGACCGTGCGCGTGCAGTCCACCGAGCAGCTCGAGCAGGCCGCCGAAGCCATGGAGAGCCGCGGCGAGAACGTGGCGAACATCACCTACACGGCACCCACCGAAACCGGTGAAGTCGAAGTGCGCGTCGATGAAGAAAGCCTGCGTCGCCAGGCCGCAGGTGGCCTGAGCGCCGGCGCCGCCGCCTTTGCGCGAGTGGGCCGCAACGATCCCTGCCCCTGCGGCAGTGGCAAGAAGTTCAAGCATTGCCACGGCAAGCTCACCTGATTTCCGTATCCGTCAGCAGGACCCCTCCATGCCCGTGAATCTTTCCGCTCCAGATCCCTCGGCGTTGCACGCGGTGCCCGGCGTTCGCATCGGCGTCGCCGAAGCCGGTGTGCGCAAGGCCAACCGCAAAGACCTGACCGTGGTGCTGATCGACGAAGGCGCCGCAGTGGGCGGTGTGTTCACGCAGAACCGCTTCTGCGCCGCACCCGTTCAGCTTTGCCGTGACCACCTGGCCGCGAACTTCGGTGTTCGCGCCATGCTGATCAATACAGGCAATGCGAACGCCGGCACGGGCGAAGACGGATTGGCGCGCGCGCGTGCCACCTGCATCGCGCTGGCGCGCAAGCTCAATCTCGCACCGGAGCAGATCCTGCCGTTTTCCACCGGCGTGATCATGGAGCCACTGCCGATCGACCGGATCGAGGCGGGGCTGCCAGCCGCGCTGGCCGACGCCTCGCCGTCGAACTGGGCGCGCGCCGCTGAAGGCATCATGACGACGGACACGGTGCCCAAGGCCTTCAGCCAGCAGGTGCAGGTCGGCGGCGCCACGGTCACGATCACCGGCATCAGCAAGGGCGCCGGAATGATCCGGCCGAACATGGCGACGATGCTCGGCTTCATGGCTACCGATGCGAAGATCGATGCGTCCTTGATCCAACCGCTTGCGAAGGCCTTGGCTGACGCGTCATTCAACCGGGTGACGATCGACGGCGATACGTCGACCAACGATTCCTTCGTGGTCATCGCCACGCAGAAGGCAGATCACAGCACCATCACCTCGCTCGAATCCGCCGAGGGACGTGCGTTGGTGGAAGCGATGCAGGGCGTTGCACGCCAGTTGGCGCAGGCCATCGTGCGTGACGGCGAAGGCGCGACCAAGTTCATCACCATCCGTGTCGAAGGTGGACGCGATGCGGCGGAGTGCCGGCAAGTGGCCTACGCGGTCGCGCATTCGCCTTTGGTCAAGACGGCGTTCTACGCGAGCGATCCGAATCTCGGCCGCATTCTGGCCGCCGTCGGCTATGCGGGCATTGCCGATCTGGACCAGACGGGCATCGATCTCTACCTCGACGACGTTCATGTGGCCATCAAGGGGGGGCGCAATCCGACCTACCGCGAGGAGGATGGCCAGCGCGTAATGAAGCAGAGCGAGATCACGGTGCGCATCGCGCTCGGCCGCGGCAATGCCGCCGACACCGTCTGGACTTGCGATCTGAGCCACGACTACGTGTCGATCAACGCCGACTACAGGTCATGAACGAAAAATTCGAACGCCTGATCGAGCGCGCCGAACAACTGATCAGCCGCATCGAATCGATCCTCCCGCAGCCCCTGGCCGCCCCCACCGACTGGAGTGCTTCCATCGCCTGGCGCTATCGTCGCCGCAGTTCGGGCCACGGCACCCTGGAGCCGGTGCGCCACGTGGCGACGATGCCGCTCGATGCGCTGAAGGAAATCGACGTCCAGAAGGAGAAGATCGAACGCAACACGCGTCAATTCGTCGAAGGCAGGCCGGCCAACAACGTACTGCTGACCGGCGCCCGCGGCACCGGCAAATCGTCGCTGATCCGTGCCTGCCTGCAGGCCTATGCGCCGCAAGGCCTGCGGCTCATCGAAGTCGACAAGGCCGAACTCACCGACTTGCCGGACATCGTCGAAGTGGTCTCGAATCGACCCGAAAAGTTCATCGTCTTCAGCGACGACTTGAGCTTCGACGAGGGGGAGCCGGGCTACAAGGCGCTCAAGTCGATCCTCGACGGCTCCATCGCCGCGGCCACGCCCAATGTGCTGATCTACGCGACCAGCAATCGGCGCCACCTGCTGCCTGAGTACATGAAGGAAAACCTCAGCTACACGCATACCGAGGACGGCGAAGTGCATCCCGGCGAGGTGATCGAAGAGAAGATCTCGCTCTCCGAGCGCTTTGGTCTCTGGGTGAGCTTCTATCCGTTCAGCCAGAACGAGTACCTGACCATCGTCGCGCAATGGCTGTCCTCTTTCGGTGTGGACGCGAAAGCCATCGAGGCCGCCCGGCCGGAGGCGTTGGTCTGGGCGCTCGAGCGGGGCTCGCGCAGCGGGCGTGTGGCCTACCAGTTCGCGCGCGACTACGCCGGCCGCGCCGCCGCCTGAGTCTCGTGATGACGGATTTGCGCAAGCACACCGAAGTCGCCGTGGGCATCCTGATCCGTGAGGACGATGCCTTGCTGCTTTCGACCCGACCGGAAGGCAAGCCCTACGCCGGGTACTGGGAGTTTCCCGGCGGCAAGATCGAGGCGGGTGAGACGGTCGAGCAGGCCTTGCGGCGTGAATTGCACGAAGAACTCGGCATCACCATTGCGGGCGCCGAGGTCTGGAAGGTCACCGAGCACGACTATCCGCATGCGCTGGTGCGTCTTCACTGGTGCAAGGTCAAGGCTTGGGACGGCGACTTCGAGATGCGCGAAGGCCAGTCGATGTGCTGGCAGCAACTGCCGCTCGAGGTCGAGCCGGTGCTCCCCGGTGCGCTGCCCGTCCTGGGATGGCTTGCCGACGAACGCGGCATGCCCGATCCACATGCGGTAGCGCGTTGATCGCCATGCGCTGCCCGCGCGGACGAGCTATTGCTGCCGCTTGGGGTCGCCGAACGGGTCGTCGTCCGGCGGCGCATCTGCTGGCATCCTGAACTCTTCACTTGCCCAGGCACCCAGATCGATGCCCTTGCAGCGCGCACTGCAGAAGGGCCGGTAGGGGTTGCTCGGTGCGTAGATGCTGTCCTGGCCGCACGCCGGACAGCGCACGATGCGCTCGCCAAAGGAAGGGGTGCCGCTCATGCGCAGAGAGTCAGTTCGAAAGGTGTGTCATCCGTGCTGTGGTGCAGGCGGTCGTCGGCCTCGTGGCGCATCAGTCGCACCGATACCATCAGCCGATTGCCGCTGATCTCGGGAATCAGGCCCAGTTTCGGGTCGATGCGCAGGCGCAGGAGCTGGAAGCTCCGACCTTGTGGCAGGGTTTGCTGAAACTGTCCATTCGTTGCGATGACCTTGTAGGGAACGTCGGCATCGCGCAGCAGTTTGAGCAGCAGGTAGATGGACTCGGCCAAGGGTGCGAGCGTGGAGGACCAGCGCTCGAGGTCGGCTCGCCGCTCCGGAGCCCGGCGGTTTTGCCAGGCGTAGTACGCGGGCAGGTCGAATTCGCAGGTACCGCCGGGAATGCCGGCACGGCTGCGGATGCTCATCAGCCATTCGTTCTCGGTCAACGCCTGGCCGGCCTTGCCCGGTACCGTGTTGAGCGTGGTGAAGTTGCTCTCCAGCTTGCTCACCACCTGATCCAGCACCGTTTCGGCGATAGCCGGATTGCCGCGGTAGCTGTTGAACACGTTCTTGTGCTTGTCCAAGTCCCTCAGGACATCGGCCTTCAGATCGGCACGCGCTGCCACGTCCATGATCTCGAAGATCGTGACGAGGGCGTAGTGGTGCAAGAGGGCCGAATCGGCCGGGACCAGTTCCCCAAGACGGCGGAACAGGTGCTCCAGCCGCAAGTAGGTCCGGATGCGCTCGTTGAATGGGTACTCGTAAAGGATCACGCGTGAGGGCTTCCTGTCGGGATGATAGCTTCAAGACGCCTTGGCGCGCGGCTCGGGCAGTATCTTGCGCACCGACTCCAGCATGCGCTGCCCGAGGATCAATTGGCCATGCATCGACAAATGGGTGTCATTGGGGAAATAGAAGTCACGAACCTTCGTCTTCTGCTCCATGGCAAAGGTGAAAAGGTCGGGGCCGAGGCCCGCGTCGCGAAACGCCGTCACAAAATCTTTCGAATGATCCGGCTTGACGTAGATCGTCGTCTTGTTCGGAATCACCATCCACATGATGGAGCGGGTTGGGTGAGCGTCGGAGAACGCGCGCATTTGCCGCACATTCTCCGGCGTGATCTCGCCATTGTCGTCGTCGTCCTTGAAGAACAATGCCTTGTTGCACAGACGGCTGCTGAACATCGAACAGCCGTCGACGACGGGGCGGGCCCATGTTTGCTTGCTTGCCAGGGTCTCGCCGGCCGATTCCTTGGCCTTTTGCGTATTCCTGTAGGTCTTGTAGCCGGTTGTCAGCTTGCCTTTCCAGTTGAGTTCAAAGCCTGGCACTTGCTCGGGAGGCGAGACGAAGGGCTCGGTCTTGGATTCGAATGGCTTTTGCATCTTCGCGCAATTTTGTGTCTTGGCGAGGCGATCGCCGAGTAGGCGCTCGACGCTTTCGAGCACGACCAGCTTGCCGCGGAACCCGGCGCTATCCAGCCACGCGTCGAAATCTTGACAGAGCGCTTCTCCGATCTGGCCCCAGTAGATTGTCGTGACGCGATAGCCGGCTCTGGTGAGCACCGATTGCCATCGGTAAGTCATTGAAAAGCTGTCGCCGATGACAAGGATGTCCGCTTCGGACACTGGCGACGCGCGGAGGTATTGCGGTTCGACGTGTGGTTGGGCCAGTTGCCACCCGAACTCGTTATCCGAAATCTGGCCGATCCGGGACAGATCGCCATACGGAACGGTCGTTGCCAAGGTGGTGACCAGCATCGCCACGATGATGGCAAAGCCGGCCAGAAAGATCTGCAGCCAGAGTTTTGCGGGCGTCATATCAGAACTGGAAATAGAGGAAGGGGCTGTAGGAGCCCAGCTTCGACACGCAGAGTCCGAGCAGGATCACTGTCGCAAGCGCCATCAGCGCGGTGAAGATCCTGGCGACGCGCGGGCGTCCGGCCAGCGCCTGGGCTTGAGGTACCCAGCGCTGCAGCGTGATGGTAGGCGGCAATACGAGGCAGATGAACAGACCCACCAGCATGGTTTGGAAGAACTCCGGCTTGCGGATCGGCACGGGCCCGAATTCATGGAAAGCCCCAAGCGCGGTACCGTGCATTCCCAGCATGCCTTTGTAGATGTCGATCGCCGCATTCATGCTTTCGGCACGGAAGACTACCCACGCGATCATCACGCAGATGAAGGTGAGGAGCCAGCCAAGCACGCGGGCCAGGCGCCCGGGCGCCGCGTTGCGGCGCACCTTTGCGTTCCACAGGTGATTGATCATCAGGAAGGTGCCATGCAGCGCACCCCAGATCACGAACGTCCAGGCAGCGCCGTGCCAGAGTCCGCCCAGCAGCATGGTGAGGAATAGGTTCAGATAGCGCCGCGCCGGCCCCTTTCGGTTCCCACCCAGGGGTACATAAAGATAGTCGCGCAAGAAGGTGGACAGCGAAATGTGCCAGCGGCGCCAGAACTCGATGATGCTGGTCGACTTGTAGGGCGAATTGAAGTTGAGCGGCAACTGCACGCCCAGGCACAGCGACAGGCCCACGGCCATGTCCGAGTAGCCTGAAAAGTCGAAGTAGATCTGCAGCGTATAGGCCATCACGCCGAGCCACGCGGTGTACAGCGTCGGAAGGGTGCCGTTGTGCACCCCGGTGAACATCAGGTCCGCGTACTCTCCCATCCGATCGCCGATGAGGAGCTTCTTGGCCAGGCCGAAGACGAAGATCGCGAGCCCCAGCGAAACCTTGTTCAAGTCCATCCGGTAGGTCGCCGGATTCGCGAACTGCGGCATCATTTGCGCGTGATGAAGCACCGGCCCGGCGATCAGGTGCGGGAAATAGGTGACGAACAGCACGTAGTGAATGAAGCTGCGCTCGTGGACCTTGTCCTGCCAGCAGTCGACCAGGAAGGCGATCTGCGTGAAGGTGTAGAAGGAAATGCCAATGGGCAGGGCCACATGCAGAAGCGGCAACGGCGAGTACCCGGCCGCGCCGAGCCCCTCATTCACATTGCTGACGAAGAAATTCGCATACTTGAAGGTCGCGAGGACCCCTAGATTGACCACCAGCGCAAATACCAGCATGCGCTTTCGCCCAGCATCGGTTCGTCCGGGGCCTCGCGTCAGGCGCAGTCCCGCCCAGTAGTTGAAGCAGATCGATCCCACCAGCAGCGGCAGCGCCTGGACGCTCCACCAGCCATAGAAGAACAGCGACGCCAGGGCGAGAAAGCCGGCTGCCGCACGCGCGTTCTGCTTACCGATCAGGAAGAACCCGAAAAAGACGATCGGGAAAAAACAGAATATGAACGCGTACGAATTGAAGAGCATCTTGTGGGAAGTGGCTCGCGGAGCCGTCTCGCGCTCCGCATTCTTGTTATCCGGCGCATGGGCCGGTCGGCCGACTGATTATCGCGCGACGATACCTGTCCACCGCGTCCACAGATCCTGTACTTCGGAGGCGAGTTCCGGCATCGCCAGGTTCTCGTTGAAGATCACGGCGTCGGCCGCGGCCCTGCGGTGGGCACGCTCGGCCTGTTGCGCGATGACCGCACGAACCGCCTCGGACGCCCAGCCCGAACGCGTCAAGACGCGACGCAACTGGGTTTCTTCAGTGGCGTCGATCACGAGCACCCGATCGACGATGGCGCGCCAGCGTCCTGATTCGACCAGGAGAGGTACGTCGAATACGATGGCTTGCCCCGAGGCCGCCGCGGCTGCCTGGCGCTCGCATTCCGCGCCGATGAGAGGATGAAGGATCGACTCAAGCCGCTTCTTGGCTTGAATGTCGGCGAACACCAGGCTTCGCATGCGCGCCCTGTCCATGCCTCCGTCCTCGGCAAGGATGGACTGGCCGAATTCTGCTTCGAGGGCCGGCATTGCGGCCCCCCGGGGCTCGGCAACCGACCGCGCAATCGCATCCGTATCGACCAGCTTCGCGCCCAACGAGACCAGCATGCTCGCGACAGTGCTCTTGCCGCTGCCGATGCCGCCGGTCAAGCCGATGCGCATGGCCTCTCGCCCTAGAGGCCGGCCACGCGGAGAATCGCGTCCGGTCCGAAGATCATGGCCGTCAAGCCGGCACCGGCGAGGAAGGGTCCGAAGGGCACGTAGCCACCTTCGCGCAACCTGCTGCTGAACTTGAGCGCAAGGCCGACGACCACGCCGATGACGGACGCCATCAGGATGATGGGCACCAGCGCTTGCCATCCGAACCACGCTCCGAAAGCGGCGAAGAGCTTGAAATCTCCATAGCCCATGCCCTCCTTGCCCGTGGTGAGCTTGAAGAGCCAGTAGATGGCCCATAGGGAGAGATAGCCCGCGACTGCACCCCAGACGGCGCTCGCAAGCGGCACTCCGGTAAAGCCGGCGATGGAGGCCAGAAGGCCGGCCCACAGCAAGGGGAGCGTGATGTCGTCCGGCAGCAGCGTCGTGTCCCAATCGATGAGCGCCAATGCAAGCAGCGCCGCCGCAAAGCCGCACCACGCCAGGCTGCCGATCTGCCCGGGCATGCGCCACACGCACCAGGCGAAGAGCGCGCCGGTCACCAGTTCGACCACCGGATAGCGCATGCTGATCGATGTCCCGCAAGCCGAGCACTTTCCGCGCAGCACGAGATAGCTCAGCACGGGGACATTCTCATACCAGCGAATCGCATGCCCGCATTGCTGGCAGCGCGAATGCGGAACCATGAGGTTGAATCGCTCGGCAGGCGCGGCGTCGCCGCCGCCTGCGCTGGCGCATTCGGCCGCCCACTGTGCTTCGAGCATCTTGGGCAGCCTATAGATCACGACATTGAGGAAACTGCCGATCAAGAGCCCCAGCACGCCGGCCAGCGCGGCGTCCACCCCCTGCGAAACGAGCATCAGACGACCTGGCCGAGCTTGAAGATGGGCAGGTACATCGAGACCACGATCCCGCCGATGATCACACCCAGGAACACAATGATGATGGGTTCCATCAAGCTGGAAAGGCCGGCCACCATGTCGTCGACCTCGGATTCGTAGAAGTCGGCCGCCTTGCCCAGCATGTGGTCGATCGAGCCCGACTCCTCGCCGATGGCGGTCATCTGCAGCACCATCGATGGGAACAGGTTGGCGTTGGTCATCGCCGTCGTGAGGCTGGTCCCGGTCGAGACTTCCTGCTGGATCTTGGTCGTGGCTTCCGCATACACGGAGTTGCCCGATGCACCCCCGACGGAATCGAGCGCTTCGACCAGCGGCACGCCCGCGGCGAACATGGTCGCCAGCGTCCGGGTCCAGCGCGCGACGCACGATTTGTCGATCAGGTCGCCAAAGATCGGCACACGCAAAAGGAGACGGTCCATGACCTGTTGGACGCGTTCGTTGCGCTTCCAGGCCTGCATGAAGAAGTAGAGGCCACCGCCGATCACGCCGAAGATCAACCACCAATAGGCCACGAAGAACTCGCTGATCGCCATGACGAACAACGTCGGAGCGGGCAGGTCCGCGCCGAATGAAGTGAACACCTGCTTGAATGCCGGGATCACGAAGATCATGATGATCGCCACCACCACGAACGCCACGACGATCACCGACGTCGGGTACATGAGCGCCGACTTGATCTTCGACTTGATCGCCTCCGTCTTCTCCATGTAGGTGGCGAGGCGGTCGAGCAGGTCTTCCAGAATACCTGCGGCCTCGCCGGCCTCGACCAGGTTGCAGTAGAGACTGTCGAAGTACTTGGGGAACTTGCGGAACGCGGACGACAGCGATGTGCCCGTTTCGACGTCGCTGCGGATGTCGTTGAGCAGCTTGGCGACACTGGGATTCGCATTGCCGCGACCGACGATGTCGAAAGCCTGCAGCAGCGGGACGCCGGCTTTCATCATGGTTGCCAACTGGCGGGTGAAGATGGCGATGTCCTTCGGCTTGATGGCCTTGCCGGAGCGCATGCGCCGCTTCTTGATCTTGGTCGTGAGCACGCCCTGGCGCCGCAGTGCCGCCTGCACCTGGTTCTCGCCGGCCGCGCGTACTTCACCGCGCACCGTCTTGCCGTTTCGATCCTTGCCCTCCCACTCAAAGACGTATTCCTTGAAGGTTCGGTTGGATGCTGCTGCCGTTGCCATTGAATCTCCGCTTCTCGATGCTATTCGTTGGTGACTGCCAGCACTTCTTCCAGTGAGGTCAGTCCCTGCATGACTTTCTTGAGGCCCGACTGGCGCAGCGAGCGCACGCCTTCGGCTTCGGCCTGCCGCGCGATGTCGAGCGCGCTTCCATCGCGAAGGATGATCTTCTGGATCTCTTCGCTGATCGGCATCACCTGATAAATGCCGACACGACCCTTGTACCCGCCATTGCACGCCGAGCAACCGACCGGGTGATAGGGCTTCCAGGAATTGTCCAGATCGTGAGGCTTGAAGCCGGCGTCGATCAATGCCTGCTTCGGTACATCGGCGGGAGCGCGGCAAACGGTGCACAGTCGCCGCGCAAGCCGCTGCGCGGTGATGAGGATGACGCTGGACGCGATGTTGAAGGGCGCGATGCCCATGTTGCGCATCCGTGTGAGCGTTGTCGGCGCATCGTTGGTATGCAGGGTCGAGAGGACCAGGTGGCCCGTCTGCGCGGCCTTGATAGAGATGTCGGCGGTTTCGAGGTCGCGAATTTCGCCGACCATGATGATGTCCGGATCCTGTCGCAGGAAGGCGCGCAGCGCCGTAGCGAAAGTCAGGCCCGCCCGTTCGTTGACGTTGACCTGGTTGACGCCCGGCAGGTTGATTTCGGACGGATCTTCCGCCGTGGCGATGTTCACCCCGGGCTTGTTGAGCAGGTTCAGGCAGGTGTAGAGCGACACGGTCTTGCCGGAACCGGTCGGACCGGTGACCAGAACCATGCCATACGGTCGACCGATGGCGTGAAGCAAGCGCTCCTTTTCGTCAGCGTCGTAGCCGAGTGCATCGATACCGAGGCGTGCGCTGCTCGGATCCAGGATACGGATCACGATCTTCTCGCCGAACAGCGTGGGCAGGGTGCTCACCCGAAAATCGATCACGCGTTCCGGACCGATCTTGAGCTTCATCCGGCCGTCTTGGGGCACTCGCTTTTCGGAGATGTCCAGCCGGGAAATGACCTTGATGCGCGACGCGAGCTTGTCCTTGATGACCGTTGGCGGACTCGCGATCTCGCGCAGCTCGCCGTCGACACGGAAGCGCACGCGGTAGTTGTGCTCGTAGGGTTCGAAATGAATGTCCGACGCCCGCATGCTGAATGCATCGAGCAGCATCTTGTGCAGGAACCGGACGACCGGAGCGTCCTCGACCTCGGCAACTGCCGGGTCGGCGGTCTCGTTGGAGGTATCCGCGGAGACTTCGTCGAACTCGAACTCGGCGCCAACGATGCTGTCGATGGTCTCGGCTGCAGTGACTGCCGCCGCTTCGATCATGCGAGAGAGCTTGTCGTATTCCGCAATGACCCAGTCGACGCCCATCTGGGACGCGAACTTTATTTTTTCCGCGGCCTGCTGGTCCGAAGGGTCAGCTGTTGCAACAATGAGACGATTGTTGCGCTTGCTCAGGACGACAACCCGGTAGGCCTGGCACAGCTTGGCGTCCAGAAGGTCCTTCGGAAGGCGCTGGGGGTCGATGGCGTCCAGATCGAGGAGGGGAGCGCCGAACGCACTCGACAGGGTGTGGGCCAGGTCGGCCGCCGACACTGCGCCGGTACCGGTCAATTCCGCAATGAAGCTGGTCCGCGCGCTCAGCGACTTCTGGTAGATGTCTTCCGCGGCCTTCGCGGCCAGCTTTCCGGCCGAGACCAGCGCGCGTGCGAGCCCGGGAAGGGCGATCGACGTGCTTTCTTTGACGAGGGGTTCGGCGGCGGCCATTCAACGAATGTAAGAGACGTGAAAAATTGCTTCACGATCATCGCTGATCGCCCATGGACTGTAAACCGCTGCGCGTGCAATTGAGCGCGCAGCATTTGGCAATTACAGCCCAAAAGGCTGGTCGGGGTGAGAGGATTCGAACCTCCGGCCTCTACGTCCCGAACGTAGCGCTCTACCAGGCTAAGCTACACCCCGATGGTTGCAAAAAGAGAGAGAGTCGTCCTTCGTGGTGACTTAGGCGCGTCGCTCAAGCAACTGAGCCGCTAATTGTAGCAAACCCGCGGAGTGCGGATTCGCAGGAAAACCACGCAGTGCGTCCATTGCGCGTTGGGCCTCTGCGGCGGCGGCGGCGCGGGTGGCTTCCAGAGCGCCCGTTTCGCGCACGATGGCCACGATTTGAGGCAATTGTGTCGTGTCGCCGGCTTCGATGGCTGCGCTGATCAGGTCGCGCTGCTCTGGTGTGCCCCGCTGCATGGCGAGAATCAGCGGCAGCGTGGTCTTGCCTTCGCGAAGGTCATCGCCGACGTTCTTGCCCGTCTCGTTGGCGTTGCCGGCGTAGTCCAGGACGTCGTCGATGACCTGGAACGCGGTACCCAGCGCCTGCCCGTAGGTCGCGCAGGCCTCTTCGACTTCAGGCGTCGCCCCGGCCAGCACGGCTGCAAGGCGCGTGCTCGCTTCGAACAGCTTGGCTGTCTTCGAGCGAATCACCCGAAGGTACGCTTCCTCGTCGAGGGAGGCGTCGTGCATGTTCATCAACTGAAGCACTTCGCCTTCGGCGATGACGTTGGTTGCGTCCGCCAGGATCTCCATGACCCGGACGTCGTTGGCATCCAGCATCATCTGGAAGGCGCGCGAATAGAGGAAGTCGCCGACGAGAACGCTCGCCGGGTTTCCGAACGACTCGTTCGCGGTGGGGCGGCCTCGGCGAAGCGTGGATTCGTCGACGACGTCGTCGTGCAGCAGGGTTGCCGTGTGGATGAATTCGACGACCGCCGCCAGGTTGAAGCGCTGCTCCTCGCGATAACCCAGCGCGCCGGTCATGAGAAGGAGCAATGCGGGCCGCAACCGCTTGCCTCCGGCGGAGATGATGTATTTGGAAACCTGCCGCACCAGCGGCACGCCGGTGTCGAGCCGGCGGCTGATCACGCGGTCGACTCCCGCCATGTCTTCAGCGATGAGGTCGAGAACGGCAGCGGCGGGGGAGGTGTCGGCGGCGGGAACTGGCAAAGCAAGGGCGCTTGCGCGCTGCGTGGGATGCGACGATGGCAGGGCTGGAAGTCGCAGATTATAGGGAGACGAATCCGCCCGATTCGCCTCCGCTACCGCCCGGTGGCTCGGAAAATGCCTGTCGTGCTAGAATCTAGGGCTCTGCGGAATTCGCCGTGGAGCCATCTTATTCCCAAGAGGTCAACATGTACGCGGTCATAAAAACCGGCGGCAAGCAGTATCGCGTTGCTTCCGGCGAGAAAATCAAAGTAGAACAGATTGCTGCGGACGTAGGCCAGGAAATCGTGATCGACCAAGTGCTCGCAGTCGGCGACGGCAGCGCAATCAAGGTTGGTACGCCCCTGGTGTCCGGCGCAACGGTAACAGTCACGGTACTGTCGCACGGCAAGCACGACAAGGTTCGCATCTTCAAGATGCGCCGTCGCAAGCACTATCAGAAACGTCAAGGCCATCGCCAGCAGTTCACCGAGCTGCAAATCGGCGCGATCGCCGGCTAAGGAGCTGATTCCATGGCACAGAAAAAAGGCGGCGGCTCTACGCGAAACGGGCGCGATTCGAAGCCCAAGATGCTCGGCGTGAAGGCGTTTGGTGGTGAACTGATCAGCGCAGGCTCGATCATCGTGCGCCAGCGCGGTACCCAGTTCCACCCCGGCGTCAACGTCGGCGTGGGCAAGGACCACACGCTGTTCGCCCTGGTCGACGGCCACGTGTCGTTCGGTACCAAGGGTGCACTGAACAAGCACACGGTCAACGTGACCCCGGCCTGAGCCAGTCACTTCGATCTTTTCGAAGCCCCGCTTTGCCGGGGCTTCTTCATTTGTAAACTGGACATCTCATGAAGTTCGTGGACGAAGCCTTCATTGACGTTGCCGCTGGCGACGGTGGCAACGGCTGTGTGTCGTTCCGCCATGAGAAGTACAAGGAGTTCGGCGGGCCGAACGGCGGTGACGGCGGCCGAGGCGGCCATGTCTTTGCCGTGGCCGACCCGAACCTGAACACGCTCGTCGACTTCCGTTTCTCGCGCCGCCACGACGCCAAGCGCGGTCAGCACGGCATGGGGTCGGACATGTTCGGCGCCGCCGGCGACGACGTCACCCTGAAGATGCCCGTCGGCACGATCATTTCCGACGCCGAAACGGGCGAGGTGCTGTACGAACTGCTGACGCCGGGCGAGGTGATCACCATCGCCAAGGGCGGCGACGGCGGTTTCGGCAACATGCGCTTCAAGAGCGCCATCAACCGCGCACCTCGTCAGAAGACTCCCGGCTGGCCCGGTGAAAAGAAGAACCTCAAGCTCGAGCTGAAGGTGCTGGCCGATGTGGGCCTGCTGGGCATGCCGAATGCCGGCAAGTCGACGCTCATCAGTGCCATTTCCAATGCGCGCCCGCGCATCGCCGACTACCCCTTCACCACGCTGCACCCGAACCTCGGTGTGGTGCGCGTTGGTCCGGAGCAGAGCTTCGTCGTGGCCGATCTTCCAGGGTTGATCGAGGGCGCTTCCGAAGGCGCCGGGCTCGGTCACCTGTTCCTGCGGCACTTGCAGCGCACCCGCCTGCTGTTGCACGTGATCGACATGGCACCGTTCGACGAAAGTGTCGATCCGGTCGCCCAAGCCAAGGCCATCGTGGGCGAACTCAAGAAGTACGACGCGGCCCTGTATGAAAAGCCGCGTTGGCTGGTCTTGAACAAGCTCGACATGGTGCCAACCGACGAGCGTGCCGCGCGCGTCAAGGACTTCGTCAAGCGGCTGCGGTTCAAGGGTCCCGTCTTCGAGATCTCGGCGCTGACGCGCGAGGGTTGCGAGCCGCTGGTGCAAGCGATCTACCAGCACGTCAAGGCGCAGCAGGTGGCCGAGCAGCCCTCGACGGAGATCGATCCGCGTTTTTCCTGAGTGCCGGGACCGTGATTCCGGCAGCATTCCCCGACCGCAACAGCTCCAATGACCTCCAGCACCGGTTCCACTGCCCTTCGTGACGCTCGGCGCATCGTCGTCAAGGTCGGCTCCAGCCTTGTCACCAATGAAGGCCGTGGCCTGGACGAGAGCGCCATCGGGGAATGGTGCAGACAACTCGCCACGCTGGTGCGCGACGGGCGGGAGGTAGTGATGGTGTCGAGCGGCGCCATCGCCGAAGGCATGAAGCGGCTGGGTTGGCGTGTGCGTCCTCACGAAATCCATGAACTGCAGGCCGCTGCCGCTGTCGGCCAGATGGGTCTGGCGCAGATGTACGAGACCAAGCTGCGCGAAAACGGCATCGGCAGCGCCCAGGTGCTCCTGACGCACGCCGATCTGGCCGATCGCGAGCGCTATCTGAACGCGCGCTCCACCCTCGTCACCTTGCTCGCGCTGGGTGTCGTGCCGGTCATCAATGAGAACGACACGGTCGTCAACGACGAGATCAAGTTCGGTGACAACGACACCCTGGGCGCGTTGGTCGCCAACCTGGTGGAAGCCGATGCCCTCGTGATCCTGACCGATCAAAAGGGCCTGTTCAGCGCCGATCCTCGCAAGGACCCCAATGCCCGCTTCGTGCACGAGGCGGCCGCAGGCGACCCCGTGCTCGAAGCGATGGCTGGCGGCGCCGGCAGCAGCATCGGCCGCGGCGGCATGATCACGAAGATCCTCGCAGCCAAGCGCGCTGCCGGCTCTGGCGCGTCCACGGTCATCGCTTGGGGCCGCGAGCCGGATGCGCTCTTGCGCCTGACGCGTGGGGAGCCCATTGGCACGCTATTGGTGGCGCAAACTGCCAAGCACCAGGCGCGCAAGCGCTGGATGGCGGACCATTTGCAGTTGCGGGGCGCTGTCCTCGTGGACGCCGGCGCCGCTGCCAAGGTGCGCGGTGAGGGCAAGAGCCTGCTGCCGATCGGCATGACCGCGGTGGAGGGCGAATTCTCGCGGGGCGACGTGATCGCCATCCGGGACCAGCAGGGCGCCGAGTTGGGCCGCGGGCTGGCCAACTACTCGAGCGTCGAAGCGCGGATGCTGTGCCGCAAGCCTTCGTCGGAGTTCGAGCGTCTGCTGGGCTATGTCGCGGAGCCGGAGATGGTCCACCGCGACAACATGGTGCTGATGCCCGACGGGCGCTGAAGCACCCTACTGGACCTCGCGGATCGGCTCCTTCAACTGCCTGATCATCTCGCTGACCGATGCACGAGGGGCGTGACCACGGCAAAGGGCTTGCGCGGACAACTCCTTGGCATAGCGGGAATTTCGGTCGTTGATACGCTTCCATTCCGGATTGGACACGTTGTGCCAGGCCCCCTGGTTGAAGCGGGCGTACTGCTTCACCTCTTCGGTCTCGCAGCGCACGCCTTCGTAGAACGCATTGGTGGCGCCGCCGGCCTTGTTGCTGGCCACGATCACGTAGCGAACCATGCCGTCGCCGGTCAACGCGATGGTGGCCGGGTCGATCCCGTACTTCAAGCTCAGGTGGGGCGGCATCTCGATCGGGAGCAGCCTCTTTTCATCGAAGGCGGGAGGAGGCGGCACTGCGCCTTCTTTCCATTCATCGGCCTGAGCCGTCACGCTGGGCGGCGGCGGCATGCCGGATTGCGCCCAGTCCGGGTTGTCGGTATTTCTTGAACCCGAACCGCACGCGGCGACCATGCTGGCAACGGTCAGGACGAGAACATGCTTAGCGCTGCAAGTGAAGAGGGTCGCTGGGGTCGGGCGCTGGATGAGAGGCATTGGGATTCGGGTCGAAACTTGCCCCCGGGGGCAGTTCGAAGTGGGATTCATGGCCTGCAGCCGGCGGATGGCGCTCGAATTCGCGAGCGCGCACGTTGCTGCGCAGGAAGCGGTTACGGAAATCCTGCCGGGGCAGGTAGCGGGCGAGTTCGGTCAGCGCCATCTCATAGACGCCGCGCTTGAATTCGACCACCACGTCCAGCGGGACCCAGTAGTCGTGCCAACGCCAGGCGTCGAACTCCGGATGGTCGGTGGCACGCAGGTTCAGGTCCCAGTCGTGCCCTATCAGTTGCAGCAAATACCAGATCTGCTTCTGGCCCTTGTAGTGGCCGCGCGCGTCACGGCGGATGAACCGATCCGGCACCTCGTAGCGCAACCAGTCACGGGTACGGGCCACGATGCGCACATGCTCCGGATGGAGGCCTACTTCCTCGTGCAGTTCCCGGAACATGGCCTGCTCGGGACTTTCGCCGCGATCGATGCCGCCTTGCGGAAACTGCCAGGAATGGGTGCGAATGCGTTTACCCCAGAAAACCTGGTTTCTCTGGTTGAGCAGGATGATGCCGACGTTGGGCCTGAAGCCGTCCCGGTCGAGCATAATCAAACCCCAATTTTTGAACTGAGTCGATTATGCATGCCGGGTTGCACTCGGCAAGCGACCCGTTCCAGGTCCTCACGAGGCCTGCCTCCCCAGCATTCCTACCTGTAGCCCTTTGCGCCGCGACCGATGAAAGCTTCCCGATTCTTTATCTCCACCCTCAAGGAAGCGCCGGCCGATGCCGAAGTCGCGAGCCATCGGCTCATGATGCGCGCCGGCATGATCAAAAAGCTCGGGACAGGCATCTACACGTACATGCCGATGGGGCTGCGGGTGATCCGCAAGGTCGAGGCGATCGTGCGTGAGGAAATGAACCGGGCTGGTGCGGTCGAACTCACCATGCCCGTGGTGCAGCCAGCCGAATTCTGGGAAGAAAGCGGGCGCTTCCAGGGCTATGGCGCCGAGTTGCTGCGCATCAAGGACCGACACGAGCGCTCCTTCGTGATCCAGCCGACCAGCGAAGAAGTCGTGACCGACATCGCACGGCAGGAGATCCGCAGCTACAAGCAACTGCCGAAGAATTTCTATCAGATCCAGACCAAGTTCCGCGACGAGCGACGTCCGCGCTTCGGCCTGATGCGCGGGCGAGAGTTCATCATGAAGGACGCCTACAGCTTCGACCGCGACCTCGATGCCGCGAAGGCCAGCTACCAGGTCATGGCGGACGCCTATCGCCGGATCTTCGACCGCTTCGGCCTTCGCTACCGGGCCGTGGCCGCGGACAGCGGCGCCATCGGCGGCGACGTCAGCCAGGAGTTCCAGGTCATTGCTGCGACGGGCGAGGACGCGATCGTCTACTGTCCCGACAGCGACTACGCCGCCAACATGGAAAAGGCCGAGGCGCTCGCGCCGGCCGGTCCGCGGGCAGCCGCCACCCAGCCGATGACGAACACGCCCACACCGGGCAAGAGCACCTGCGAGGATGTGGCGGCGCTGCTGGGCGTACCGCTCTCGACCACCGTCAAGTCGCTCGTCCTGGCCACCGACATCGTGGATGCGACCGGCAACATCAAGGGCGCGCAGATCTGGCTGCTGCTGGTTCGTGGCGACCACGACATGAACGAGATCAAGGTGAGCAAGGTGCCGGGGCTGGACAACGGCTTCCGCTTCGCGACCGTCACCGAGATCAAGGAGCACTTCGGCAGCGAGCCCGGCTACCTGGGCCCGCTCAAGCTGAAGCAGCCGGTGAAGATCGTCGCCGATCGCGAGGTCGCCGTCATGGCCGACTGGATCTGCGGCGCCAACGAGGTCGACTTCCATATCACCGGCGTCAACTGGGGTCGTGATCTGCCCGAACCCGATGCGGTGGCCGACATCCGCAACGTGGTCGCCGGCGATGCCTCGCCCGACGGCAAGGGCCTGCTGGCGATCGAACGCGGCATCGAGGTCGGCCACGTGTTCGTGCTTGGAACCAAGTACAGCAAGCCGATGAATGCGACCTTCCTCGACGAAGCGGGCAAGCCCCAGTTCCTCGAAATGGGGTGCTATGGCATCGGCATCACGCGGCTGCCGGCCGCGGCCATCGAACAGAACAACGACGAGCGCGGGATCATCTGGCCCGACGCGATCGCGCCTTTCACCGTGGTGGTCTGCCCCATCGGGATGGACCGCAGCGCGGAAGTCAAGGTCGCTGCCGAAGCCCTCTACGAGCAATTGCTCTCGGCTGGCGTCGACGTCTTGCTCGACGATCGCGGCGAGCGCCCGGGCGCGATGTTTGCCGACTGGGAGTTGATCGGTGTGCCACACCGCGTCGTGATCTCCGACCGGGGCCTCAAGGAGGGCCAGTTCGAGTACCAGCATCGTCGCGACACCGCCGCAACGAAGGTGCCCGCAGCCGGCATCGCGGAATTCCTCACCGGCAAGCTGTCAGCGGCATGAGCCTTGCGGCGCGGGCGCCAGCGTCCAGCCTTTCCCGACGACTGTGTCTCGGCAGCGCTGCTGCCGGGGCGCTGTCCCTGGTGCTGCCACGCAGCGCCATGGCCGGTGCGCAGATCGAGGAACCGCTGATCGACTCGGTCCGCACCGCGCTCAGCTCGGCGATCCAAAACAAGGCGCCGCCGGTGCCGGAGTTCGGCAGCACCGAGGCACGCATTGCCTACCTGCGATGGCTCGGCGAGATGAGCGAGCGGCTCAAGAAGAAACTGCCCGACTGGCCGACGCGCAAGGAGTTCCTGCAGACTGTCTGGTACGAGTCGCGTCGCTCGGGGCTCGATGTCAGTCTGGTGCTCGGCCTGATCCAGGTGGAGAGCAACTTCCGAAAGTTCGCCGTATCGAGCGCTGGCGCGCGCGGCTACATGCAGGTCATGCCCTTCTGGACACGCGTCATCGGCGACAGCGATCCCTCCAAGCTGTTCCACATGCAGACCAACCTGCGATTCGGCTGCGTGATCCTCCGGCACTACCTCGAGCGCGAACGGGGCGACCTGTTCATGACGCTCGGCCGCTACAACGGCAGCCGGGGCAGGGCGCCTTACCCCGACGCCGTCTTTGCGAACCAACGACTGTGGGTCTTCAAGGATCGCCGGCTGGAAGACTGAGGCTCAGGTCTTGCCCGTGGCGTTGGCGCGGGTGACCATCACCTGGTCGATGCGGAAGCTGTCGACGTCCATCACCTCGAAGGTGTAGCCGGCCCAGGTCACGCTGTCGGTCCTCTTGGGCACGCGACGCAGCATCACCATCAGGAAGCCCGCGAGTGTTTCGTACTCGTCGTCATGGGGCAGCACGTCGATGTCGAGTGCGCGCTGCACGTCCTGGATCGGCGTCACGCCGTCGATCAGCCAGGAGTTCTCGTCGCGCTTGACGATCTGCTGTTCCTCGTCCTGAACGCCGACCAGGTCACCCATGACCGTGCTCATCACGTCGTTGAGGGTGATCACGCCGACCACCAGGCTGTACTCGTTGACGATGATCGCGAAGTCCTCGTGCGCCTGCTGGAACTGCTCGAGCACCTCGGTCAGCGACAGCCGGTCCGGGATGACGAGCGCCTTGTGCAATGGCAAGCCTTGCGCGAAAGACAGTGGCTGCCCGCTCAGCACACGCTGGAACATGTCCTTGGCGTCGACGTAGCCCAGCACGTGGTCGATATCGCCCTCGCACACCGGGTAGGCCGAGAAAGGCTCCGCGACGATGCGAGCACGCAGCACCGACTCGGGGTCGTCACGCAGGAACCAAGCGATGCGATCGCGCGACGTCATCACGCTGTTGACCAGCCGCGTGTCGAGCTCGAACACGTTGGCGATCACCTGCTGTTCGCGCTCGGCGAGGACCCCGGCGCGTGCACCGGCCTCGGTCATGGCGAGAATGTCGGCAGACGTGATCTTCTCGTCGCGCTGGCTCGGCATGCCGAGCAGCTTGAAGAGCAGGTCGGTGCTGACCGTGAAGAACCAGACGAGCGGCTTGAACGTGGTGATCAGGACCTGCATCGGTCCGACCATGCGCACTGCGAGCTGCTCCGGGTTGCTCATCCCCAGCCGCTTGGGAAACAGGTCCGCGAACACCAGGAAGACTGCGATGATCGTGACGAAGGATGCGAGGAAGGCGGCGTTCTGCGATGCCTCCACGCTGAGCCACATTTCGAACAGGCGCGCGTAGTAGGGGCTGAGCGAGCCTTCGCCGACCACGCCGCCGAGGATGGCGACCGCATTGAGGCCGATCTGGACGACGGTGAAATAGTGGCCGGGCTGCTCCTGGATGCGCATCACGCGCTCGGCGCGCACGTCGCCCTCGTCCGCCATCTGGCGCAGGCGCAGGCGACGGGAAGCGGCCAGTGAGATTTCGGCGAGGGAGAAAAAGGCGCTCGTTGCGATCAGTGCAACGATGACCAGCAGGCTTTGGGTCAGGGTCATGGGTCGGTCGATGAAGACCGACATGGTGCCATGACCCGTTGAACGCCTTCTATTGGACGAACCCGATGCGGCTCCGGGCGACGCTGGCACGCGGGAGATCGTCGACGCGAATCTCGTCGCGTCCGGCCAGTCGGGCATTGCCGAAGCCGGTCATCAGCGCGCGGCGCATCTCGCGGGGGGCGAGCGTGGCCAGATGGTCGAGCACGTCCCCGGAGGGCTCCTCGGCCAGCAGCCGGCCCCAGTCGTGGTCGCTGCGGATCGAGATGTAGAGCTGCCGCGCGATCTGGCGCGCGGCTTCAGGCGAGGGAGCCTCGATCTCGAACACGTTCATCCGGTTCAGGATGGGCTCGGGAATGCTGCGCTCATCGTTCGCCGTGGTGATCCAGATCACCTGGCTGGCGTCGATGGGCACCTCGGCGAATTCATCGACGAAAGCGTGCGCGGTGTCGTGCTCCAGAAGGTTGTAGAGCGCGCCGAGCGGGTCGTACTGGCTGTCGGCACCAGCCTTGTCGATCTCGTCGATCACCATCACCGGGTTCGCGTACTGTCCATCGACCAGCGCCTCGAACACCTTGCCGGGCTTGGCGCCCTTCCATTGCGAAGAGGCACCCGAAAGCAGCCATCCGGCGGTCATCGAATTCATGGGCACCAGCGACATGCCGGTGCCGAGCAACTCGGCCAGCTTCTTCGCGAAATGGGTCTTGCCGATGCCGGGCGGACCGAGCAGCAGCATCGGCGTGACTTCCAGGCCATCGCGGCTGTCCTGCGCAAGTGCGACGTGGCGTCGCACGTCGTCGAGCACTTCGGTGAAATTGGGCAACTGCGCATAAAGCGCCGCCATTTCGGGAACGCCGCTCGGCTTGACCTGGAAGCGGTCGGGGCCGCGTTCGAGCATGCGCTCGTAGGTGGTCCGCAGGTGTTCGTGGTCGCGATCGGGGAGCTTTGCGAGCTTGCGCTCGACGTCGTGCGTCTGGAACACGCTGCGCAGGTGGGCCACCGGCAGCTGGAATGCCGGCGAGGCGGGGACGAGACTGCGGGAATCCATGGACACCTCCGGTTTCGAACACTCTTTGGACAGCATAAGCCGTGCCCGGGTTCGCCGGATGTCTACGTTTTCTCGCTTTTCAGTGTTTTGAAATTGTGTCGCGGCTCGGTCACACGCCGCCTTGGGGGTGGGTCGGATCGACCCACAGCACCGTATCGGGCTTCTCGACGGGTTCGATGTCCAGGTTGATCGCGACCGCCTGCCCATCGCTGCGGCAGAGCACGCATTCGAGCGCTTCGGTCTCGCTGGCGTTGATTTCCTGGTGCGGCACATAGGGCGGCACGTAGATGAAGTCACCCGGACCGGCTTCGGCCGTGAACTCCAGCCGCTCGCCCCAGCGCATGCGGGCGCGTCCCCGTACCACGTAGATCACGGATTCGAGGTGGCCGTGGTGGTGGGCGCCGGTCTTGGCATTGGCATGGATGGTGACCGTGCCCGCCCAGAGCTTCTGCGCCCCGACCCGCGCGAAATTGATGGCAGCCGCCCGGTTCATGCCGGGCGTCTGCGCGGTGTTGGTGTCGAGTTGGTTGCCCGGGATCACCCGCACGCCGTCATGCTTCCAGGCGCCTTCGGCTTGCGAATGCCCGTGATCGCCGTGATCGCCGTGATCGTGGCTCATGACCGTACCGGCAGTTTGGATTCCCGCGAAACACCGCGGAACCGGCTTGGCCGGGCCGTCGGTGCTGCCCCCGGAAGGGGGTAGGCGAAGCGACACGAAGTGCGCGCAGCCTGGGGGCGAGACATGGTCACGCTGGGCTGTTGTTCAGCATCTGCTGCAATTCGCCGGATTCGTACATCTCCATCAGGATGTCCGACCCGCCGACAAACTCGCCCTTCACATAGAGCTGGGGGATGGTCGGCCAGTTGCTGTATTCCTTGATGCCCTGGCGGATGGCGTCGTCTTCCAGCACATTGACGGTCTTGAGCGTTCGCGTGTCGACACCGACGGCCTTGAGGATCTGGATCGCGCGGCCTGAAAAACCGCACATCGGGAAGCTGGCGTTGCCCTTCATGAAGAGCACGAGGTCGTTGGTCTTGACGAGGTCGTCGATGCGTTGCTGGGCTTCGGACATGGGGATCTCCTGGAAATTGGGCTGGGCGGATTATTTCACCGTGCGCCAGATCCCGCCGGAACATCGTGCGATGCCGGCGAGGTCGTCGCGGCTTTGGGCCTCGTCGAAGCCGCGCTGCACGAGCAGTTGACGCACCGCTTCAGCCTGGTCGTAGCCGTGTTCGAGCATCAGCCAGCCGCCGTCCGCCAGATGATCCGGTGCTGCTTGCACGATGCGGCGAATGTCGTCGAGGCCGTCGGCGCCGGCAACGAGCGCCTGAACGGGTTCGTGGCGCAGTGCCGGCAAGTGAGAGTCGCCGACCGCGATATAGGGCGGGTTCGAGACGATCAGGTCATGGCCCGCGTCGGCGCCAGCCAGCCAGTCGGCTTCCTTGAAGCGCACCGCCAGCCCGAGCCGAGCTGCATTGGCGCTCGCGACGGCCAAGGCATCGGCACTGGCATCGACGGCCGTGACCTGCGCGTCCGGGCGCGCGTGCTGGATCGCCAACGCGATCGCGCCGCTGCCGGTGCCGAGGTCCAGCACCGACGGCGCCGTCCGGCCATCCAGGCACTGCAACGCCCATTCGACCAGCGTTTCAGTGTCGGGCCGCGGCACCAGCACCCGCCGATCCACCCGCAGGCCGAGTCCGTGAAATTCCTTCTCGCCGACCAGATAGGCCACCGGCTCTCCTGCGACCCGGCGCGCGCAAAGCTGCGCAAAGGAGGGCCACACGTCGTCCGCCAGCACGTCTGTGTCGTGGGCCAGCAGCCAGGCGCGCTCGTTTCCGCGCCGGCCCAGCACGTGCAGCAAGAGGAGCTGCGCGTCGAGCCGCTCGATGCCCAAGCCCGCAGCCGCGGCCAGCATCTGGACCGCGCTGGAAGGCGATGGCATGTCCGAAGGCGTCACGCTGGCAAGCTGGCTTCGAGTTCGGCCAACTGCTCCGCCTCGCGTGCCGACTGCAGCGCCGCCAGCACGTCACCCAGGTCGCCTTCCATGATGGCCAGCAACTTGTACAGCGTGAGGTTGATGCGGTGGTCCGTGAGCCGGCCTTGCGGAAAGTTGTAGGTGCGGATGCGGTCGCTTCGGTCGCCGCTGCCGATCAGCCCCTTGCGCAGTGCAGCATCCTTGGCAGCGCGCTCGCTGCGATCCTTTTCCTGGATGCGTGCCGACAGCACCTGCAGCGCCTTGGCCTTGTTGCGGTGCTGGCTGCGGTCGTCCTGGCACTCGGCGACGATGCCGGTGGGAATGTGCGTGATGCGCACCGCCGAATCGGTCTTGTTGATGTGTTGTCCGCCCGCGCCACTGGCGCGATAGGTGTCGATGCGCAGGTCGGCCGGATTGATCTGTACCGCCTGCGTCTCGTCCGGCTCGGCCAGCACCGCGACGGTGCAGGCGCTGGTGTGGATTCGGCCTTGCGTCTCGGTCGCGGGAACGCGTTGCACCCGGTGGCCGCCGGATTCGAAGCGCAGCTTGCCGAACACGTCGTCGCCCACGATGCGCACCACCACTTCCTTGTAGCCGCCGAGTTCGCTCTCGCTTTCGCTCACGATCTCGCAGCGCCAGCCCGCACGCTCCGAGTAGCGCGTGTACATCCGCAGCAAGTCGCCGGCGAAGAGAGCCGATTCGTCACCGCCCGTGCCGGCGCGGATTTCGAGGAAGGCATTTCGGGCGTCGTCCGGGTCCTTGGGCAGCAGCAGGCGCTGGAGTTCGTCCTCGAGTTGGACGAGCTCGGCCTCCGCGCTCGCGATCTCTTCCCGGGCCATCTCGGCCATGTCGGGCTCGTCGAGCATCTCGCGCGCGCCGGCCATATCAGCCTCGCGCTGGACATAGCGGCCATAGCGGCCGGCAATCTGCGTGACCTCCGCGTGCTCGCGCGAGATGGTGCGGTATTGCGCCATGTCGGACATGATGTCCTCCCGCGACAGCAGGAAGTCCAGTTCGCCGAGGCGTTGCGCATAGCGCTCGAGTTGGTGACGCAGGAATGGTTTCACGACAGCAGGGAATGGCGAAAGGGACGGGCCGCGCGGGCGCGGCAACGGCTTGGGGCGGCAGGTGCCGCCGGACGACGAGCGTCGCTAAGGTTCTTTGCGCGGATCGCCGCGAAGATCGTTGCGCAGGAAAAGGCGCGAGATCGCCTGCGCCGTGTGCTCGCGCGCCACGGCGTCGCCGGCATGCAACTCGGCCATGGCGCCGTGCAGCATCTTCTGCGTGAGTCCGCGCGACAGCGCTTCCAGCACGGCCTCAACGCTTTCGCCCTTGGCGAGCAGCTTGCGCGCCCGGGCCAGCTCGGTGGCGCGCCATTCGTCGGTCTGGGCGTTGAGCTGGCGGATCAGCGGCACGGTGCCGCGCTGGTCCAGCCAGTGCATGAAGCTCTGCACACCGGCATCGATGATGACTTCGGCCTGCGCCACGGCGGCCTGCCGGTTGGCGTGGCCCTGCTGCACGACCTGCGCGAGGTCGTCGACCGTATAGAGATAGACGTCTTCCAGCGCCTTGACCTCGGGCTCGATGTCGCGCGGTACGGCAAGGTCCACCATGAACATCGGGCGGTGCTTGCGCAGCTTGAGTGCGCGTTCCACGGCGCCGAGGCCGATCAACGGCAGCGTGCTCGCGGTGCAACTCACGACGATGTCGAACTCGGCGAGGCGCCCCGGCAGATCCGCGAGCCGCATGGCTTCGCCGCCGAAGCGGGAGGCCAGCTTTTCGCCGCGTTCGATCGTGCGGTTGGCGATGACGATGGACTTGGGCTGCTTGGCGGCAAAGTGCGTGACCGCCAGGTCGATCATCTCGCCGGCGCCGACGAAAAGCACGCGCGTGCGTTGCAGGTCTTCGAAGAGCTGGCCGGCCAGCCGGACCGCTGCGGCCGCCATGCTGATGGAATGCGCGCCGATCTCGGTGGCCGTGCGAACTTCCTTGGCCACGGCGAAGGAGCGCTGGAACAGTTGGTTCAGCGTGCTACCGAGGGCGCCGGCGGTTTCGGCGGCGCGGATGGCGTCCTTCATCTGGCCGAGGATCTGGGCCTCGCCCAGCACCATCGAATCGAGTCCGCTGGCCACCCGGAACGCGTGACGCGCCGCCTGGTCGTCATGCAGCGTGTAGGCATGCGATCGAAGCAGGGCTGGAGCGACGCCGCCGCTCTGGGCCAGCCAGTCGACCGTGTGGTCGAGCGCCTGGTGGTCGGCGGCGCAATAGATCTCGGTGCGGTTGCAGGTCGAGATGATCGCGGCCTCCACGCTGGGGTGCCGGTGGGACCCGAAAGAGTGCCGCAGGCTGTGCAGCGTCGGGGCGATCTGGTCGATGGCGAACGCAAAACGACCGCGCAGGTCGAGCGGCGCGGTCGTGTGGTTCAAGCCGAGGGCCCAGACTGACATAGCCCCTGATTATAAAATCAGCAGCCCGCAGACGGCATGCAGAATGAAAAAGGCCGTGGCTATCGCGGCGATACCCGGTCGCCGTTGCGCCACCTCTCCCCCATGGCCCCGCTGGAATTCCTCAATCACCTGCTCAATTTCGTCGCCCCGGCGTTCGCCGTCGGCTTCCTGTGCGCCATCCTGGGCCGGTTCTCGATGCGGCGAGCGGCCAGAGCCCCCGCCTGGTGGGCTCAGGGTGCTATCAATTTCGTAGTGGGTGTCGCGGTGCTGGCGGCCGGGCTGATCATTTTCGGCCGCGACGGAAAGATGACCACCTACGCGGCACTGGTGGTCGCATGCGGCACCAGCCAGTGGCTGGTCGCCGGAGGCTGGCGCCGTTAAGGCGCCAGCAGCGGCCCCACGGGCGCTGCGGCGGTGGGCGCAGGCACCGGTGGCGCGCCTGGCGCGCCGGGCATGGGCGGGACGCCCGGATAGGCCGCCATCGGCAAGCCGGCCGCCTGCAAGCCATCGAGAATCGCAAAGAGGACGTCGCTGCGCACCCCGCCAGCCAGGCGAGGGCTCGGCACGTAGGCAATCGCCTGGAAGATCAGGAACCCGACCTCGATGCCTTCGAGGGTGACCGTCGGCGCGGGCGTGGACAGCACGCCTGGGTGATTGGCAAACGCCGCCAGCATCACCTCGCGCGCGCGGCTCGCGTGGGTGGTCAGCGGCAGCGGCAGGCGAATGAGCACGCGGCCCTCGGCGTTCGCGAGGGTCATGTTGCGCACGGTCTTGGTGATGAACTCCGAATTCGGCACGATCATCGTCGAGCGGTCGCCCAACTGGATTTCCGTCGCGCGCACGTTGATGCGCCGCACGTCCCCCTCGGCGTTGCCCAGAACCACCCAGTCGCCGACCTTCACCGGCCGTTCCGCCAGCAGGATCAGCCCCGAGATGAAGTTCTGCACGATCGCCTGCAAGCCGAAACCGATACCGACCGACAGTGCGCTTGCCACCCACGCAATGCGTTCGATCCCGATGCCCAGCGCCGAAAGCGCAAAAGCGACCACCACGATCCCGCCGACGTATCCGAGCAGGGTGGTGATCGAACTCTGCATGCCGGGCTCGAGCGCCGTGTTCGGCAGGTAGCGGCCCTCCAGCCAGCGCTTGACGATGCGCAAGGCGACAAAGCCGCCCACGAGCACCGCGACCGCGCTGAAGATCGCGCCGGGAACGAGCTGGATCTCGCCCACCTTCACGCCGCTGACGAACTTGCCGCTGCGCAGGAACACCTCGCCCGGGCTCGTGCCCAAGGGGGTCGCCAGCGCGATCAACATATAGAAGAAGAGCGCGACGCGGCTCAGGCCCGACAGCGCAACGGCCGCCTGGTCCAGCGTGCGGGGATCCAGTCCGAAGCTCGCCTGCAATCGGTGTCCGAAATTGCTGCGTGACGACACCACGGCCATGAACAGGTCGTCGGCGAACTTGAACAGCACATAGAACGCAGCCGCGACGATGCAGGTCCAGTTGAGCTGGCTCGCCATGAAGCTCGCCATCGCCACATAGCCGGTCCCGACGAGGATCCAGATCACGACCAGCGCCAGCGCGACGATCGCCAGCAGGATGCCGACCCAGAGCGGGCGCTCGGCAACCTCGGGCTGCGAGGCAGCAGCCGCAGCCGCAGCCGCAGCCGGCGCGTGGCCTTCCGGTGCAGGCGGCGCCGCTCCTTCGGCCGGCACCGCGTGCGCTGGCTCCCGCAGCCGAAGCAGCATCGCGCCGATCATGGCGGTGAGAGCCAGTGCCGTCACCACATGCGAGCCGACCACGGCCGCAAAGCTGGCTTCCACCACCGCGTTGACCTGCGTCGGCGCCCACACCAGCGCCGCAACCATGGCCATCAGCCAGGGGAAGGGTGCGAGGCGCTTGGCCATGTCGTCCGGCATCGGCGGCAAGCGCCATGACGGCCGACTGTTGGACAACAGCGCGCGTCCGAGGCCGACCACGAAGGCGATGAAGATGCTCGACTGCACCACGGCCTGTCCCAGCTTGCGGCTCTGCGGTCCCCAGATGCCGTGGAAGTCGAAAGTCGCGTAGACGCCCTGCGCTGCAATGCCGACGATCAGGACGTTCGCAGTGACGATCGCGATCACCAGCAGCGAACGCCGCAAACGGCCGCCTGGCAGGAAGCGCGCCGCGAGCTGCGCCAATGCGCGCTCTGCGATCCAGTTGCCCAGCAGCGCGGTCACGACGGCAACGACGATGCTGATCAGCACGGCTGCGCGATGGGCCGGCTCCCGCGCCACGTCGAGGCCGTTTTTCAGTTCGGCGCCGAGCGCTCGCAGGCGATTGACATCGGAGGGCCACGCATCGGCGATGTCGCGCCAGAACTCCCTGCCCAGGGGCGACGGGGAGCGCTCGGTCAATTGGGCCTCGAACAGCGCACGCCGCTTGGCGAGCATGTCGCTCGCCCGTTGCTGGGCGTCCACGGTGACGAGGCGCGCCAGCCGGATGTCGGCATCGACTGCGTTGCGCTCCTTGGTCAGCGTCGCGCGCCGACGCGTGATGTCGGGGTTTTCTGCCGCCGCGCCGGCCGCCGGTGGATTGCCCAGTTCGCCCAGACGCGCATTGAGGTCGTTGAGCTCGCCCGTGCGCGTCGTGATGAACTTGTCGGTAGCCGCACTGATGGCGTGAAGTTCCGCGATCAGGCCTGCGACGTTGTCATTGACGTCGACGGTCGCCGGAATGCGATCGAGCCGGGACCGCAATGCCGCAACGGTGGGGGCGACTTCGCTCGAATCGCCCTGGGCGAATGCGGGGCCGCATAGCACGGCGGCGAACAGCAGTGCCGCGAGACGTTGGAGCCAACTCATGACTTCATCATAGAAGGCGTCCGTTCCACCAGCGAAATGCTTGGCGCCGCCGGCGTCAGCTTGCCGGGCTGAACCTGTCGACGCGGTCCGTGATGATTCCGTCGGTGCCGAGCGCGATGAGGTGGCGCACCGCCCAGTCGTCGTTGACCGTGTAGCTCAGCGCGCGCAGCCCGGCCGCGTGCACCCGGGCCACGGTGGCGGCGTCCCACAGCGCGTAGTTGCAGACGACCGCCGCGCAGCCGAGCTGCGTCGCCGTGTCGAGCCAGCCGTCCCACAGCGTATCCAGCAGCAAGCCGCGCGGCAGCTCCGGCTGCGTGGCCTGAGCGCCTCGCAGCGAGTCGGGCGCGAACGAGGTCAGGAACGGTGGCGGCAGGGACGCGCCGGCCCACAGCGCCGCGGCGTCCCGCGCCACGGTTTCGCCGGTCAGGCGCTCGAGCCCGGGGGTCGGCTTGATCTCGATGTTGAGCGCATGGCTGTTGGCGATGCAGAAGCGGATGAGGGCTTCGAGGCTCGCCAGCGGCTCTCCGGCATAGCGCCGGGAGTGCCATCCGCCCGCGTCGAGTCGGGACAGCGCCGCCCAGCCGTGATCGCCCGCCATGCCATGGCCGTTGCTCGTGCGATCGAGCGTGGCGTCGTGCAGGAGAAAGGGCACGCCATCGGCGCTGAGCTTCGCGTCGCATTCGAACATGCGATAGCCGTACTCGGCGCCCAGCCGGAACGCAGCCAGCGTGTTTTCCGGTGCGAGCCTGCCCGCGCCGCGGTGCGCGATCCAGCGCGGATACGGCCAATCGGAGGCCGGCGTCCTGTCGCTCATGTGGTGCGCTTGCCGGACCCGGCGTCGAACCAGTGCAGCTTGTCCTGGCGCGCGGCGATCTTGACGGTGTCGCCGGCGGCCGGCGGTGTCTGGCCTTCGTCCACACGCATGATCAACTGCTCTTCGCCGATGCGGCCGTAGATCAGCCGTTCCGCGCCCAGCAACTCCACGTGCTCCACCTGCACCGACCAGCCGCTCGCGTCGAGCGTCATGTGCTCCGGGCGGATGCCCAGGATCGTGCCCGGCCGCACCCCGGGTGCGTGCTTCAGCAGGTTCATCGGGGGCGAGCCGATGAAGCTGGCGACGAAGGTGGTCGCGGGGCGCGAATACACCTCCTCGGGCGTGCCGAACTGGTCCATCACGCCGGCGTTCATCACGATGATGCGCTGCGCCAGCGTCATGGCTTCGACCTGGTCGTGCGTCACGAAGAGCGAGGTGATGCCGAGCTCGCGGTGCAGCTTCTGGATTTCCAGGCGGGTCTGCGCGCGCAGCTTGGCGTCGAGGTTTGACAGCGGTTCGTCGAACAGGAACACCCGCGGCTGACGCACGATGGCGCGACCCATGGCCACGCGCTGGCGCTGCCCGCCGGAGAGCTCGCGCGGCTTGCGCGCCAGCAGGTGACCGAGTTCCAGGATCTTGGCCGCCTTGTCGACGCGCGTCTTGATCTCCGGCACCGGCACCTTGGCGATCTTCAGGCCATAGGCCATGTTGTCGAAGACCGTCATGTGCGGGTAGAGCGCGTAATTCTGGAACACCATCGCGATGTCGCGCTCGGCGGGTTCGAGGTTGTTCACCACGCGGTCGCCGATGCGGATCTCGCCGGCGCTGATTTCCTCCAGGCCCGCGACCATGCGCAGCAGCGTGGACTTGCCGCAGCCCGAAGGCCCGACGATGACGATGAATTCGCGGTCTGCGATCTCGGCGCTGACGCCATGGATGACCTGGTTGGCCTTCGGCCCGTGGCCGTAGCGCTTGATGACGTTGCGAAGCGAAAGAGCTGCCATGTTGTTGCTTATCTAATTAGTGAGGCTCGATGCGTGCCCCATTCCAGAAATACCGCGGAACCGGCTTTGCCGGCCGCCGGTATTGCCCTGCAAGGGGGTGGGCGCCTACGCGAAGCGAGCAGGCCTGGGGGGGTATGTTCACTTTTCGGTGTCGACGAGGCCCTTGACGAACCACTTTTGCATGAGGATCACGACGATGGCGGGCGGCAGCATCGCGAGAAGTGCCGTGGCCATCACGATGTTCCATTCGTTCTGCCCGTCGCCGCCCGCGATCATGCGCTTGATGCCGATCACCACCGGATACATGTCCTCGCTCGTGGTCGCGAGGAGCGGCCACAGGTACTGGTTCCAGCCGTAGATGAACTGGATCACGAAGAGCGCGGCGATCGAGGTCTTCGACAGCGGCACCAGCACATCCCAGAAGAAGCGCATCGGCCCGGCGCCGTCCATGCGGGCGGCCTCGATGAGTTCGTCGGGCACCGTCAGGAAGAACTGCCGGAACAGGAAGGTCGCCGTCGCCGAGGCGATCAGCGGAATGGTCAGGCCCGCATAGCTGTTCAGCATGCCGAGGTCCGACACCACCTGGTAGGTCGGGCCGATCCGGACTTCGACCGGCAGCATCAGCGTGATGAAGATCGCCCAGAAGCACAGGCTCTTGAACGGAAAGCGGAAGTACACCACCGCGAACGCCGAGAGGAGCGAGATCGCGATCTTCCCGAAGGTGATGACCAGCGCGGTCACGAGGCTCACCCACATCATCCGGGCGACGGGTGCGGTGGAACCGGCGCCGGCGGTGCGGCCGAACAACGCGGACTTGTAGGTTTCCCAGAAATGCCCGCCGGGAAGGAGCGGCATCGGCGCCTGCACGATTTCCTGCGCCGTGTGGGTCGATGCAACGAACGCCAGGTAGAGCGGAAAGGCGACGATCAGCACGCCGAAGATCATCACGGCGTGCGCCAGGATGCCGAGAGTGGGGCTGCGTTCAACCATTTCAGTAGTTCACTTTCTTCTCGACGTAGCGGAACTGGATCACGGTCAGCACGACCACGATCGCCATCAGCACCACCGATTGCGCGGCCGAGCCGCCGAGATCCATCGCCTTGAAGCCGTCGTGGTAGACCTTGTAGACCAGGATGCGGGTGGCCGTGCCCGGGCCGCCCTGGGTCGCCGCATCGACGATCGCGAAGGTGTCGAAGAAGGCGTAGACCACATTGATCACCAGCAGGAAGAAGGTGGTTGGCGAGAGCAGGGGAAACTGCACGGTCCAGAAGCGCCGCCACGGCCGGGCGCCGTCGATGGCAGCGGCCTCGATCAGCGACTTGGGGATCGACTGCAGGCCCGCGAGGAAGAACAGGAAGTTGTATGAAATCTGCTTCCAGACTGCGGCCATCACGATCAGCGTCATGGCGTGCTTTGAATTGAGCAGGTGGTTCCAGTCGATGCCGATCTTGCCGAGCGCATAGGCGACCACGCCGAGCGAGGGCGAGAACATGAACACCCACAGCACCGCGGCTACGGCCGGCGCCACGGCATAGGGCAGGATCAGGAGCGTCTTGTAGACCATGGCACCGCGCACGATGCGATCCGCGAACACGGCCAGCAGCAGAGAGAGCGCAAGGCCGATGCCGGCGACCAGGATCGAGAAGAGGGCCGTCGTCTCGAAGGACTCGATGTAGGCGGGGTCGTTGAACAGTTCCCTGAAATTCTGCAGGCCGACCCATTCGGTCGAGGTGCCGAAGGCATCCTGCATCTGCATCGATTGCATCAACGCCTGGCTCGCGGGCCAGAAGAAGAACACGATGATGACGATGAGCTGCGGCGTGAGCAGCGCCCAGGGCAGCCAGCCCGAGCGAAAGACGACGCGTTTTTCCATGAGCGATATCGATTAAAAGTTATTCGCCCCCCTGATAACAGTTCCGCCCCGACTGCTGGGCAGGCGGGGCGGTGGATGTTAGCCGGTCGGGCGCGGCCTGAACCGCGATGACAACGTCAGCTCTTGTTGGCCTTCTGGAAGCGTTCGAGCAACTCGTCGCCGCGCTTCACGATCGCGTCCAGGGCCTCCTTCGGCGTCTTCTTGCCGGACCAGACCTGTTCGAGTTCCTCGTCCTCGATCGCGCGGATCTGGACATAGTTGCCCAGGCGGATGCCGCGGCTCTTGTCGGTGACCTTGCGGATCATCTGCGTGACCGCCACGTCCGTGCCCGGGTTCTCCTTGTAGAAACCCGACTTCTCGGTGAGCTGGTAGGCCGCGGTGGTCACGGGCAGATAGCCCGTGCGCTTGTGGCTGGCGGACTGCACTTCAGGCGTCGAGATGAACTTGAAGAACTCGGCCACGCCCTTGTATTCGGCCGGCTTCTTGCCCGACATCACCCAGAGGCTGGCGCCGCCGATGACGGTGTTCTGCGGAGCGCCCTGCACATCCGGGTAGTAGGGCAGGGGTGCCAGGCCGTAGGCGAACTTGGCGTTCTTGGCCACGTTGCCGTAGAAGCCCGACGAGGTGTTGATCATGGCGCACTCGCCCGACACGAAGCTGGCTTCAGGCACGTTGCCGCGGCCCTTGTAGACGAAGAGGCCCTGCTTGGCCATGTTCGCCAGGTTGTCGATGTGGCGCACGTGCAGCGGCGAGTTGATCTTCATGCGCGCGTCCAGGCCCGAGAGACCGTTGTTCTTGGTCGCGAACTCGACGTTGTGCCAGGCCGAGAAGCTCTCGAGCTGGGTCCAGCCCTGCCAGGCGGTGGTAAACGGGCACTTGTGGCCGGCAGCCTTGAGCTTGGCTGCGGCGGCGACCACTTCGGGCCAGGTCGCCGGCGCCTTGGTCGTGTCCAGGCCGGCGGCCTTGAAGGCGTCCTTGTTGAAATAGAAGATGGTCGTCGAGCTGTTGAACGGGAAGCTCAGCATCTGGCCGTTCGGTGCCGTGTAGTAGCCGGCGACCGCGGAGATATAGGCGTTCGGGTCGAACTTCGCGCCGGCGTCCTTCATCACCTGGGCCACCGGGATGACCGCGCCCTTGCTGGCCATCATGGTGGCGGTGCCCACTTCGAACACCTGCAGGATGTGCGGCGCATTGCCGGCGCGGAAGGCGGCGATCGAAGCCGTCATCGATTCGTCGTAGGTCCCCTTGTACGTGGGGATGACCTTGTATTCCTTCTGGCTCTCGTTGAACTGCCTGGCCAGATCGTTGACCCATTCGCCGTTGACGGCGGTCATGGAATGCCACCATTGGATTTCGGTTTGCGCGAACGCGGGGGTGAACAGCGTCGCGGCAAGCGCCGATGCCATGGCGAGCGTTTTGAATCGCATGAAGACTCCTGAGGGGAAATAAAAAGCGCGGATGCTAGGTCGTTTGTATGACACGACAGCGTCACATATTTTTCGCGCCGGCCGCATTGTTCACCAACCGGGGAAACCCTTTTTGGTGCAACGCCCCGCGGCCTGCATGTTGCGGCGCAGCATGCTAGCATCGCGCTCCCTTTTTTCGGCTCTGCCGGCTCTGGCTTTGGGGTTCGGGCGGGCCTCCGCACTCGCATGAGCAAGACGTCCCTCGACAAAAGCAAGATCAAGTTCCTCCTGCTGGAAGGCATTCATCCTTCAGCGGTCGAGGTGTTGCATGCGGCCGGCTACACGAACGTCGAGTCGCTGTCCGGCGCCTTGCCGGATGCCGAGCTCAAGGCGCGCATCGCCGACGTTCACTTCCTGGGCATCCGGTCGCGCACGCAGCTGACAGCCGAGGTCTTCGCCGAGGCGCAGAAGCTGGTGGCCGTGGGGTGCTTCTGCATCGGCACCAACCAGGTCGACCTCGACGCGGCGCGCGAACATGGCGTCGTCGTCTTCAATGCGCCCTATTCCAATACGCGCTCGGTGGCCGAACTGGTGCTGGCCGAAGCCATCCTGCTGCTGCGCGGTGTGCCCGAGAAGAGCGCCGTCGCGCACCGCGGCGGCTGGCTCAAGACGGCCGACAACGCTTTCGAGATCCGCGGCAAGACGCTCGGCATCGTCGGCTATGGCTCCATCGGGGCGCAGCTCTCGGTGCTGGCCGAGGCGCTCGGCATGCAGGTGGCGTTCTTCGACGTCGTCACCAAGCTGCCGCTGGGCAACGCTCGCCAGGTGCGGCTCCTGCCCGACCTGCTGGCACAGAGCGACATCGTGAGCCTGCACGTCCCGGAGACGCAGGCCACGCAATGGATGATCGGCGCGGCCGAGATCGCGGCCATGAAACCCGGAGCCATCCTGATCAATGCATCCCGCGGCACCGTGGTCGAGATCGAAGCGCTGGCCGCGGCCCTCAAGGAGAAGAAGCTGCTGGGCGCGGCGATCGACGTCTTCCCGGTCGAGCCGCGCAGCAACAAGGACGAGTTCCAGTCACCCCTGCGCGGGCTGGACAACGTGATCCTGACACCGCACATCGGCGGCTCGACCATGGAGGCGCAGGCCAACATTGGCCTGGAAGTGGCCGAAAAGCTCGTGAAGTACAGCGACAACGGGACTTCGACCTCGTCCGTCAACTTCCCCGAGGTGGCGCTGCCGGCCCATCCGGGCAAGCACCGGCTGCTGCACATCCACCGCAACGTGCCTGGCGTCCTGTCGGAGATCAACAGGATCTTCTCGGACAACAACATCAACATCTCCTCGCAGTACCTGCAGACCAACGAGAAGGTGGGCTACGTGGTGACCGACATCGATGCGGAGTCGTCCGACCTGGCCCTGGAAAAGCTCGCCAGGGTGCCGGGAACCATCCGCAGCCGCGTCCTGTTCTGACCTTCCGGCAGGTCCCGTGGGCCTGCCTTAAAATTCACGCCCCTGGTTGATGGGCGCGCAGCGCCCGACCGAGGCCACTCCCCGATGAATGCTCCGACCGCGTTGACGGCGTTGTTGTCGCAGGCCGCAGAGCCTGTGCGATTGCGTGAGATCCCCTACAACTACACCAGCTTCTCCGATCGCGAGATCGTGATTCGCCTGCTGGGCGAGCGAGGCTGGGAACTCCTGCAGATCCTGCGCTCAGAGCGCCGCACCGGCCGATCGGCCCGCATGCTCTACGAAGTGCTGGGCGACATCTGGGTCGTGCAGCGCAATCCCTACCTCGTCGACGACCTGCTGGACAATCCGCGCCGGCGCGGCCAACTGGTGGACGCCCTCAACCACCGCCTGACCGAAGTGCAGAAGCGCCGAACACCCGACAGCGACGCCCAGCGCGACCTGCTCGTCGGCGAGTTGACCGGCCTGGTGGCCCAGGCGATCTCGGCCTTCGACACGATGTTCCGCGACGTCGCAGCCCTGCGGCGCAAGGCCACGCGCACGCTGCGCCGGCTCACGGCCAAGGACAACATCAAGTTCGACGGGCTCTCGCGCGTGTCGCACGTGACCGACGCGACCGACTGGCGCGTCGAGTACCCCTTCGTCGTGCTGACGCCCGACACAGAGGCCGAGATGGCCGGACTGGTCAAGGGCTGCATCGAGCTGGGCCTGACCATCATTCCGCGCGGAGGCGGCACCGGCTACACGGGCGGCGCGATCCCGCTGACCTGGAACAGCGTCGTCATCAACACCGAGAAGCTCGAGGCGATGACCGAACTCGAGATGGTCTCGCTGCCGGGGCTGGACAACCCGGTGGCGACGATCTGGACCGAGGCGGGGGTCGTCACCCAGCGCGTGGCCGATGCGGCCGAGCGCGCGGGTTTCGTGTTCGCGGTCGATCCCACCTCGGCCGAGGCTTCGTGCGTGGGCGGCAACGTCGCGATGAACGCCGGCGGCAAGAAGGCGGTTCTCTGGGGCACCGCTCTGGACAATCTCGCGTCCTGGCGCATGGTGACACCGCAGGCGGAGTGGCTGGAGGTCACGCGTGTCGGCCACAACCTCGGCAAGATCCATGACGCCGAAAGCGCGGTTTTCGAACTTCAGTACTTCGCCGCCGACGGCAAGACCGCTCTTCGCGCCGAGCGGCTGGAGATCCCCGGCAAGACCTTCCGCAAGGAAGGCCTCGGCAAGGACGTGACCGACAAGTTCCTCTCGGGCCTGCCCGGCATCCAGAAAGAAGGCTGCGACGGCCTCATCACCAGCGCGCGCTGGATCGTGCACCGCATGCCGGCGCACACGCGCACGGTCTGCCTCGAATTCTTCGGCAACGCGAAGGATGCGGTGCCGAGCATCGTCGAGATCAAGGACTTCATGTTCGCCGAGCAGAAGCGCTCCGGCGTGCTGCTGGCCGGCCTGGAGCACCTGGACGACCGCTATCTCAAGGCCGTCGGCTATGCGACCAAGTCGAAGAAGCACGGCGGCCTGCCGAAGATGGTGCTGTTCGGCGACATCGCCGGCGACGACGCCGACGCCGTGGCGCGCGTGACTTCCGAGGTGGTGCGTATCGCGAATTCACGCAGCGGCGAGGGCTTCATCGCCATCAGTCCCGAGGCGCGCAAGAAATTCTGGCTCGACCGCAAGCGCACGGCCGCCATCAGCAAGCACACCAACGCCTTCAAGATCAATGAAGACGTGGTGATCCCGCTGCCGCGCATGGCCGAGTACACGGACGGCATCGAGCGCATCAACATCGAGCTGTCGCTGCAGAACAAGCTTGCGCTCGCCGACGAGCTTGAAGCCTTCCTGGCGCGCGGCAACCTGCCGCTGGGCAAGAGCGACGACGCCAACGACATCCCGTCGGCCGAGTTGCTGGAAGACCGCGTGGCGCAGGCCGTGGCGCTGGTGCGCGAGGTGCGCGCGCTGTGGCAGGGGTGGCTCGACAACGTCGACGCGCTGTTCCCCCAACTGCAGGATCACTCGCTGCGTGCGAGCTGGAAGACGCAGATCCGCGCGCCGCTGGCGACGATTTTCTCGGGTGCCGAGTTCGCGCCGATCCTGGCCGAATGCAACGAGATCCACCAGCGTGTGCTCAAGGGCCGAGTGTGGGTCGCGCTGCACATGCACGCGGGCGATGGCAACGTGCACACCAACATCCCCGTCAACAGCGACAACTACGAGATGCTGCAGACTGCCCATGCGGCGGTCGCCCGCATCATGGTGCTGGCGCGCAGCCTCGACGGGGTCATCTCGGGCGAGCACGGCATCGGCATCACCAAGCTCGAATTCCTGAGCGACGACGAACTGCAGCCCTTCACGGACTACAAGCGCCGGGTCGACCCCGAAGGCCGGTTCAACAAGGGCAAGCTGCTTCGCAGCAACGAGCACCAGGCGCAGGACGGGCGCGCGCTGCAGGCGGACCTGACCAATGCCTACACGCCGAGCTTCGGCCTGATGGGGCATGAGTCGATCATCATGCAGCAGAGCGACATCGGCGCCATTGCCGACAGCGTCAAGGACTGCCTGCGCTGCGGCAAGTGCAAACCGGTCTGCGCGACGCACGTGCCGCGCGCCAACCTGCTCTATTCGCCGCGTAACAAGATCCTCGCGACCTCGCTGCTGGTCGAGGCCTTCCTCTACGAGGAGCAGACCCGGCGCGGCGTGAGCATCAAGCACTGGGAAGAGTTCGAGGACGTGGCCGACCATTGCACGGTCTGCCACAAGTGCCTCTCGCCGTGCCCGGTCAAGATCGATTTCGGCGACGTATCGATGAACATGCGCAACCTGCTGCGCAAGATGGGCCAGAAATCCTTCCGGCCCGGCAATGCCGCGGCGATGTTCTTCCTCAATGCGACCAGCCCGCAGACCATCAAGATGATGCGCACGGGCATGGTCGACGTCGGCTTCAAGGCGCAGCGGCTGGCCAACGACCTGCTGCGCGGCCTCGCGAGAAAGCAGACCGCTGCACCGCCGGCGACGCTCGGGCCGGCGCCGGTCAAGGAACAGGTGATCCACTTCATCAACAAGAAGATGCCTGGTGGATTGCCCAAGCAGACAGCGCGTGCGCTGCTCGACATCGAGGACGCGGACTACGTGCCGATCATTCGCGATCCGAAGACGACCACGCCCGAGACCGAGGCGGTGTTCTATTTTCCGGGATGCGGCTCGGAGCGGCTCTTCTCGCAGGTGGGCCTCGCCACGCAGGCCATGCTGTGGCATGCGGGCGTGCAGACCGTGCTGCCGCCGGGCTACCTGTGCTGCGGCTATCCGCAGCGCGGCAGCGGCCAGTACGACCGCGCCGAGAAGATGATCACCGACAACCGCGTGCTCTTCCACCGCGTCGCCAACACGCTGAACTACCTCGACATCAAGACGGTGGTGGTGAGTTGCGGCACCTGCTACGACCAGTTGCAGGGCTACCAGTTCGACAAGATCTTCCCGGGCTGCCGGATCATCGACATCCACGAGTACCTGCTGGAGAAGGGCATCACCCTGGCCGATGCAGGCGGTGGCGGCTATCTCTATCACGATCCTTGCCACACACCGATGAAACTGCAGGACCCGATGAAGACCGTCAAGGCGCTCGTCGGCGACAACGTGCTCAAGAACGACCGCTGCTGCGGCGAGTCGGGCACGCTCGGCGTGACGCGGCCGGACATCTCGACGCAGATCCGCTTCCGCAAGGAAGAGGAACTCCGCAAGGGCGAGGCCGCGCTGCGCGACGCCGGCAAGGTGGCGCCCGCGGACAACGTCAAGATCCTGACGAGCTGCCCGAGTTGCCTGCAAGGCCTGAGCCGCTACGGCAACGACCTGAACAACGGCCTGCTCGAAGCCGACTACATCGTGGTCGAGATGGCCAACAAGATCCTCGGCGAGAGCTGGATGCCCGAGTATGTGGCGGCTGCCAACCAGGGCGGCATCGAACGCGTGCTGGTGTGACGGACATGCGCGTTTCGGGCTGCCCCTTGTGCGACGACCTCGGTGGCCGATTGGTCTTCGACGCGGCAAGGCTGCGGGTGATCCATGCGGCAGAGGCGAACTTTCCCGCGTTCTATCGCGTCGTGTGGAAGGATCATGTGGCCGAATGGTCCGACCTGTCGCCCGAGGACCGCGCACTGTGCATGGAGGCGGTGGCCTTGGTGGAGCAGAGCCTGCGCGACGCGTTGTCGCCTGCCAAGATCAACCTTGCTGCGCTCGGCAACATGGTGCCGCATCTGCACTGGCATGTGATCGCTCGCTTCGACTGGGACACGCGTTTCCCATCCCCGGTGTGGGTGGCGGCACAGCGCCAGCCCGACGTCGGGCGGGAAGCCGAGGTCGAAGCAAAATTGCCTGCACTGGAGCGCGACATGATCCAGCGACTGGCGACTAGGAGTTTTTGATGGCAGGTTTGAAATCGGGCGCACCGACGCCCCAGTCGATCACATTGCACAGCCAGTCGCGTGTGCTGGAGGTGGGCTTTTCCGATGGTGCGACCTTCCGGATTCCCTTCGAGCTGATGCGCATCTATTCGCCGTCGGCGGAAGTGCAGGGCCACGGACCGGGCCAGGAAGTGCTGCAGACCGGCAAGCGCAACGTCGGCCTGATCGACCTGCAACCCGTGGGCAACTATGCCGTGCAGCCGACCTTCAGCGACGGCCATGACAGCGGGATCTTCTCGTGGGACCTGCTCTACGACCTCGGCACCCGCCAGGACGAACTCTGGGCCGAGTACGAGCGTCGCCTCGCCGCAGCAGGTGTGGACCGCGATGCCCCGATGCCCGAAAAGGGCGGGCACGCCTGCGGCAGTCATTGATCTCGAAAGTCCGGTGTCCCTGCGGGGTCGTCGGCTTGATGTGAACGCTTCCGGCCTAACATCGGGAGCATGAGTACCACCCATTTCGGCTTTGAATCGGTCGACGAAAGCGACAAGGCCCGCCGCGTGCGCGGTGTCTTCGACTCGGTAGCCACGCGCTACGACCTCATGAACGACCTCATGTCCATGGGGCTCCATCGCGCATGGAAGGCCTACACGGTCATGGTTGCCAACGTGGGCGAGGGTTCGAAAGTGCTCGACATCGCCGGTGGCACGGGCGATCTCGCACTCGCATTCGCGAAGAAGGTCGGCAGTACCGGCGAAGTGGTCCATACCGACATCAACGAGGCCATGCTGCGCACCGGACGCGACCGGCTGCTCGATGCCGGCGTCGCCTTGCCCACGCTGGTGTGCGATGCGGAGAAGCTGCCCTTCCCGGACAACCATTTCGATGTGGTGACGGTGGCCTTCGGCCTGCGCAACATGACCCACAAGGACGTCGCGCTGAAGGAAATGAATCGCGTGCTGAAGCCGCGCGGCAAGCTGCTCGTGCTGGAGTTTTCCAAGGTTGCCAAGCCGCTGCAGAAGGCCTACGACTGGTATTCGTTCAGCGTGCTTCCGCGCCTGGGCAAGGTGGTCGCGGGCGACGACGCCAGCTACCGCTACCTCGCCGAATCGATCCGCGTGCATCCCACCCAGGAGGAACTCAAGACCCTGATGAAGGAGGGCGGTTTCGGGCATGTGGACTATCACAACATGACTGGCGGTGTCGTGGCCCTGCATGTTGGAATCAAGTGTTGAATCATTTTGTTTGCCGAAGAAGAGGAGATGTCATGAAGAATTTCTGGTCCGTGATGCTGGTGTGTGCGCTGGCCGTCGTGAGCATCGATGCCGACGCTGCCCGCATGGGCGGCGGAAAGTCGTTCGGCAAGCAGTCCGGTAACGTCACCCAACGCCAGGCGACCCCGCCTGCGACTACCCCTGCCACGCCGGGCGCTCCCGCCCAGAACGTCAACAACGCTGCGGCCAAGCCCGCACCGGCCGCCGCCCCTGCTGCAGCACCCAAGCGCCCTTGGGCCGGCATGCTGGGTGGCCTGGCAGCAGGCCTCGGTTTGGCATGGCTCGCCCACTCGCTGGGTCTCGGCGCCGCCTTCGGCAACATCCTGCTGATCGGCCTGCTGGTCCTGGCAGCCGTGGTCGTGTGGCGCATCTTCGCGGCGCGCTCGCGCAACAGCGCCGCGCCTCGTACCGGCGGCTTCGCGTTCCAGGGTGCGGGTAACCCCGCAGACGCCACCGCGCCTGCGCAGTACAGCCCCAACAATGTCGGCAATGACGCCTCGGCTCGTCCCTGGGAGCGCAGCACGGCTGCTTTCGACGCCACGCCCGCACACGCCCATCCGTCCGGCTCGTCGATGGCCGGTGCCGCTGCCGCAGGCGGCAGCATGATCGGATCGGCGCTGGCCGGATCGCAAAGCTGGGGCATCCCCGCCGGCTTCGATACCGAGGGCTTCCTGACGGCAGCCAAGCGCAACTTCGTGACGCTGCAGGACGCATGGGACCGTGCGGACATCAACATGTTGCGCTCGATGATGACCGACGGCATGGTCGGCGAGATCCGACAGCAACTGGCTGAGCGCGAGAACCATACCGGCGGTCAGCCGAACAAGACCGAGGTCGTGATGCTCGACGCCAAGCTGCTGGGCATCGAGGAACTGCCGGACGCGTACCTCGCCAGCGTGGAGTTCTCCGGAATGATCCGTGAGGACGTCTCGTCCGGTCCGAGCCCGTTCCGCGAGGTGTGGAACATGACCAAGCCGACCAGCGGCTCCAGCGGCTGGCTGGTCGCCGGAGTCCAGGCACTTCAGTAAGCGCCCGGCGATTCGATCGGGGCGCAAGCCCGGATAATGGGGACATGGTTACACCATCGTCCCCATTTTCTTTTCTCGACGACCTTTTCAACCGAGTCGGCAGTCGCCTGCAGCCGCCGGCCTGGGCGGTCCACGAGATCCAGCACCGCGCGGTGCTCTTCCTCAACCATGTGCTGCAGCAGGAGCCAGAGGCGCAGCAGCGCCTCACGCGCCAACAGGGCCGTGTCGTGCAGTTTGAATGGCGCTTCGTGACGATGAAGTTCGTCGCCACGCCGGCGGGCTTGCTCGATTTGGCGCCCGAAGGCGCCACGGCCGAACTCACGCTGACCGTGACGGAGGAGTCTCCCTTCGGCCTCGCACGCGCCGCGTTCCGCGGTGAGAAGCCTGCCGTTCGCATCGAGGGAGACGTGCAATTGGCGGCAGAGGTCAACTGGCTCGTCGATCATGTGCGCTGGGATGTGGAGGACGACCTTGCGCGCGCCATCGGCGATGTGCCCGCACACACGATCGCGACGGGTGCCCGCCGCGTGGTGGAAGCGCTGCGGCACTTTGTCGGCGAGCGCTCCGGCAAGGCCGGCGGGCCTGCGGGCACCGAATGAGCCGCGTCTATCGCGGCATCTTCATCGTCTGGGTCGCGCTCCGCTACGGCCTGGACGAACTCGTCCTCACCAGTTTCCAGAAGCCGTGGCTGCGCGTGGTGGCCCGCATCGTCTCGGTGGGACGGAAGCTCGACGCGCCGCGCGGCCAGCGCCTGCGCGAGGCGCTGGAGCGGCTCGGCCCGATCTTCGTCAAGTTCGGCCAGGTGCTTTCCACCCGGCGCGACCTGCTGCCGGCCGACATCGCCGACGAGCTGGCCTGGCTGCAGGATCGCGTTCCTCCCTTTCCGTCGAAGGTGGCGATCGCCACCATTGAGCGCGCATTCCGCCGGCCGGTCAGCGACATCTTCGTGCAGTTCGACGAGACACCTGTGGCGAGCGCGTCGATCGCACAGGTGCACTTCGCGACCGTGCGCGTGAGCAACGGCACGGTGCGCGAGGCCGCGGTCAAGGTGCTGCGGCCGGGCATGCGCGACGTGATCGAGAAGGACCTTGCGCTCATGGCCATGATGGCCGGCTGGGTCGAAAACCTCTCGGCCGACGGCAAGCGCCTGAAGCCACGCGAGGTGGTTGCAGAGTTCGACAAGTACCTCCACGACGAACTCGATCTCGTGCGTGAGGCGGCCAATGCGGCGCAGTTGCGCCGCAACATGGAGCCGCTGAAGCTGGTGATGATTCCCGAGATGTTCTGGGACTTCTGCCACCCGGAAGTGATCGTGATGGAGCGCATGAAAGGCGTGCCGATCGCGCAGCTCGACCGCCTGCGGGCCGCCGGCGTCGACATCCCGAAGCTCGCGCGCGACGGCGTCACCATCTTCTTCACCCAGGTGTTCCGCGACGGCTTCTTCCACGCCGACATGCACCCGGGCAACATCCAGGTGAGCCTGGCGCCAGAGACTTTCGGGCGCTACGTGTCGCTCGATTTCGGCATCATCGGCACGCTGACCGAGTCCGACAAGGAATACCTCGCGCAGAACTTCGTGGCCTTCTTCCGGCGCGATTACAAGCGCGTCGCCGAGCTTCACCTCGAAAGCGGCTGGGTGCCGATCGGCACGCGCATCGACGAACTCGAGGCAGCGATCCGCACGGTGTGCGAGCCGTACTTCGACCGGCCGCTCAAGGAGATCTCGCTGGGCATGGTGCTGATGCGCCTGTTCCAGACCTCCCGCCGCTTCCACGTCGAGATCCAGCCGCAACTCGTGCTGCTGCAGAAGACCCTGCTCAACATCGAGGGTCTGGGGCGCCAGCTCGACCCCGAGCTCGACCTCTGGAACACCGCCAAACCCTTCCTGGAAAAGTGGATGAGCGAGCAGATCGGCCCGCGCAAGCTCTTCGAGCAACTGCGCGCCGAGGCGCCGCGCTACGCCAAATTGCTGCCGCAATTGCCGCGGCTCATGCACGATTTCCTGGAAAATCGGCCCGCGGACCACCGCCGCGAACTGATGGAGCTGCTGGCTGCTCAGAAGCGTACGAACCGTCTCCTGCAGGCGATCATCTACGGTGGCATAGGTTTTGTATTGGGGTTGATCGCGATGCAGGTGCTGGTGCGCGTGCGTCTTTTCTGATTTGGAGAATTTGCCGTGCTGTTGACCCTGGTCATCGTCTACCTGCTCGTCACCATCGCGATCGGCCTGTATGCGGCCAAGCGCGTCAAGAACACCACCGACTTCGCGATCGCCGGGCGCCATCTGCCCCTGTACATGATCGTGACCACCACCTTCGCCACGTGGTTCGGCTCCGAGACCGTGCTCGGCATCCCGGCCAAGTTCATCGAAGGCGGCCTGAACGGCGTGATCGAGGACCCCTTCGGCGCCGGCACCTGCCTGATCCTGGTCGGCCTGTTCTTCGCGGGCAAGCTGTACCGCATGACGCTGCTGACGATCAGCGACTACTACCGCGAACGCTTCGGCCGCACCATCGAGATTGCCTGCTCCCTGATCATCATGCTGAGCTACCTTGGCTGGGTGTCGGCCCAGGTCACGGCGCTGGGGCTGGTGTTCAACGTGTTGTCCGGCGGGGCTATCAGCGTTCCGATGGGCATGGTGATCGGGGTCGTTTCGATCCTGGCCTACACGCTCTTCGGCGGCATGTGGTCGGTCGCCGTGACCGACTTCATCCAGATGATCATCCTGGTGCTGGGCTTGGCGGTGATTGCCGTCTTCGCCGGCAACATGGCCGGCGGCGCCGACAGGGTGGTGGCCTTCGCGGTCAGCAAGGATCTCTTCAAGTTCTGGCCCGAGCCGAACCTGAAGGACATGGTCTTCTTCTTCGCGGCGGCCATCACCATGATGCTGGGCTCGATTCCGCAGCAGGACGTGTTCCAGCGCGTGATGTCGGCCAACAGCGTCAAGTCCGCGACGCGCGGACCGGTCATCGGTGGCGTCGCCTACATCCTGTTCGCCTTCGTGCCAATGTTCCTGGTGGCGAGCGCCCTGCTCATCATGCCGGAGGAAACCGCCACGTTGCTCAAGGACGATCCGCAGAAGGTCCTGCCGACGCTGGTGCTCGAGAAGATGCCCTTCGTGATGCAGGTGCTGTTCTTCGGGGCGCTGCTGTCGGCCATCAAGTCGACGGCTTCCGCGACGTTGCTTGCGCCGAGCGTGACCTTCACCGAAAACATCTGGCGCCAGTTCCGGCCGGCGGGCAGCGACAAGGCCAACCTGATGACCATGCGCATCACGGTGCTGCTGTTCAGCGCGGCGGTGCTGACTTATGCGATCCGGATGCAGGGCACCCCGATCTACGAGCTGGTGTCGGGCGCGTACCAGGTGCCGCTGGTGGGTGCGTTCGTGCCGCTGGTGTGCGGCCTGTACTGGCAGCGCGCGACCACCCAGGGCGCGGTGGCGGCGGTGGTGCTCGGCATCGGCATCTGGCTGCTGTTCCTGGCCATGCCCTGGGGCAAGGAATTCCCGGCCCAACTCGCGGGCCTGTTGGCCTCGTTTGGCGGGATGGTGGCCGGCTCGCTGGCGCCGCAGTGGGTGTCGAATACACGTACGCCGCACCGTCCGCTGGCTGTCGATCCGGCCTGATCCGCGCGAGGGCGGGAGGGGGCCCCTTATAATCGAGGGCTTTGCGAGCGGCCGCCGGCCGCCCATTTCGCCCCCCCATCCCATGCCTATCTACGCCTACAAGTGCAGCGCCTGCGGCTTTGCCAAGGACGTGCTGCAGAAAATGTCCGACGCTCCGCTCTCGGAGTGCCCGGCTTGCAGCGCGAACGCGTTCAGCAAGCAGCTCACCGCCGCCGGCTTCCAGCTCAAGGGTTCGGGCTGGTATGTGACTGATTTCCGCGACGGCGGGGGCAAGAAGGGCGGCGACAGCAACGGTGCGAGCACCAGCCCGGCCCCGTCCGCCGAAGGCGGCGCTGCCAAGACGGCTGACGCGCCCGCGACCGCACCATCGCCGGCGCCTGCCCCGGCGCCCGCGGCGGCACCCTCATCCAGCACCGACTGAGATCCCGCCATGCTCGCCTTGCGCAAATGGCTGCTGTCCGGCTTGCTGGTCATCGTTCCGCTGGTCATCACGCTGGGCGTGCTGAACTGGATCATCGGCACGCTGGACCAGACGCTGTGGCTGCTGCCCGAGGACTGGCAGCAGTACCTCACCGAGCACAAGGTGCGCGGGCTCGGCGTACTGCTGACGCTGGCCATCCTGCTGTCGGTCGGCGCCATCGCCAGCAATTTCGTCGGCAAGCGCCTGCTCGGCTGGGGCGATGCGGTCGTCCGCCGCATTCCGGTCGTTCGCTCGATCTACTCCAGCGTCAAGCAGGTCTCCGACACGCTGTTCTCCGAGAACGGCAACGCGTTCCGCACCGCGGTGCTGGTGCAGTGGCCGCGTGAAGGCGTCTGGACCATTGCCTTCGTGACCGGCACGCCCGGCCACGAAGTCCTGACCCACCTCGGCGGCGGCGATTACCTCGGCGTCTACGTGCCGACCACGCCCAATCCCACGGGCGGCTATTTCGTGATGCTCAAGCGCAGCGACTGCATCGAACTCAAGATGAGCGTGGACGACGCGCTCAAGTACATCGTCTCGATGGGGGTTGTCGTTCCCGGCGGCCCCGCAACGATCGCGATCAAATAATCACGCGCCACCCGGCGCCCGGAATTCATCTATGCCCATGCGTTCAATCTATTGCGGTCTCGTGACCGAAGCCCTCCTGGACCAAACCGTCACCCTTTGCGGCTGGGTCAATCGCCGGCGTGACCATGGTGGCGTGATCTTCATCGACCTGCGCGACCGCGAGGGCTACGTCCAGGTCGTGTGCGACCCGGATCGCGCCGCGACCTTCGCCGCCGCCGAAGGCCTGCGCAACGAGTTCTGCGTGCAGGTGACCGGTCTGGTGCGCGCGCGGCCGGAAGGCACCGTCAACGACAACCTCAAGAGCGGCAAGATCGAAGTGCTCTGCCACGAGATGAAGGTGCTGAACCCATCGGTGACGCCCCCCTTCCTGCTGGACGACGACAACCTTTCGGAAACGACGCGCCTCACGCACCGCGTGCTGGACCTGCGCCGCCCCGTGATGCAGCGCAACATGATGCTGCGCTACAAGGTCACGATGGAGGCGCGCAAGTTCCTCGATGCCAACGGCTTCATCGACATCGAGACGCCGATGCTGGGCAAGTCCACGCCGGAAGGCGCGCGCGACTACCTGGTGCCGAGCCGCGTGCACGATGGCAGCTTCTTCGCTCTGCCGCAATCGCCACAGCTCTTCAAGCAACTGCTGATGGTGGCCGGCTATGACCGCTACTACCAGATCGTCAAGTGCTTCCGCGACGAAGACCTGCGCGCCGACCGCCAGCCCGAATTCACGCAGATCGACATCGAAACCTCGTTCATGGCCGAGGAAGAGATCCGCGAGATGTTCGAAGGCATGATCCGCAAGGTCTTCCGCGCCGCTGCCGAGGTCGAACTGCCGCCGTTCCCGGTGATGAGCTACGGCGACGCGATGTTCAAGTACGGCTCGGACAAGCCCGACTTGCGCGTCAAGCTCGAATTCACCGAACTGACCGACGTGATGCGCAATGTCGAGTTCAAGGTGTTCGAGCAGGCGGCAAGCACGCCCGGCGGCCGCGTCGTTGCGCTGCGTGTGCCTGGTGGAGGCGGCGAAGGCGGCATGTCGCGCGGCGACATCGACGCCTACACGGAGTTCGTCAAGATCTACGGCGCCAAGGGCCTGGCCTACATCAAGGTCAACGATGCAGAGCAGGGCCGCGAAGGCCTTCAGAGCCCCATCGTCAAGAACCTCAACGACGCGTCGCTGGCCGAGATCATCGCGCGCACGGGCGCTCGAAACGGCGACATCATCTTCTTTGGCGCCGACAAGTCCAAGGTCGTCAACGACGCGATCGGCGCGCTCCGCGTGAAGATCGGCCACAGCGCATTCGGCAAGAAGAACGGCCTGTTCGAAGACCGCTGGGCACCGTTGTGGGTGGTCGACTTCCCGATGTTCGAGTTCGACGAGGAAGGACAGCGCTGGTCGGCGGTGCATCACCCGTTCACCGCGCCGAAGGACGGCCATGAAGACCTCATGGACACGGCCCCCGAGAAGTGCATCGCCAAGGCCTATGACATGGTGCTCAACGGCATCGAGATGGGCGGCGGCTCCGTGCGTATCCACCGCGAGGAAGTGCAGAGCAAGGTGTTCCGCGCGCTGAAGATCAGCGCCGAGGACGCACAGAACAAGTTCGGCTTCCTGCTGGACGCGTTGCAGTACGGCGCGCCCCCGCACGGCGGCATCGCGATCGGTCTCGACCGGCTGGTGATGTTGCTGAGCGGCGCGGAATCGATCCGCGACGTGATCGCCTTCCCCAAGACCCAGCGCGCGCAGGACTTGCTGACGCAGGCGCCAAGCCCGGTCGACGAAAAGCAGTTGCGCGAACTGCACATCAAGCTGCGCAACGCGCAACCCGCAGCGTGATCGGCCAGGGGTCGCAAGCATGAGCGAGCGCCCCTGGAAAATCCCCGAGTCGGTGCTGGTCGTGATCCACACGCCAGCGCTCGACGTGCTGCTGATCCGGCGTGCCGACGCCGACGAATTCTGGCAGTCGGTCACCGGCAGCAAGGATGTGGCGGACGAGCCGCTGGGCCTCACCGCTGCGCGCGAGGTCGAGGAGGAGACGGGCATTCTCTGCGGCGAGGGCAGTGAACTCGCCGCGAAGCTCATCGACTGGCAACTGCAGAACATCTACGAGATCTACCCCCGGTGGCGTGCCCGCTATGCGCCCGGCATCACCCACAACACCGAGCATCTGTTCGGCCTGTGCGTACCGGAGCGGGTGACGCCGCGGCTGGACCCGCGGGAGCACACCGCCTGGAAATGGCTGCCGTACCGCGATGCGGCGGATGCCTGTTTTTCCCCGTCGAACGCCGAAGCGATCCTGCTCCTGCCACAATTTGCCCGATGAATTCGCCGGCGAACGTCTTCCGTGTGGCCACCTACAACATCCACAAGGGTGTGCAAGGCATCGGGCCGGCGCGTCGCCTCGAAATCCACAACCTGGGCCATGCCATCGAGCAACTCGATGCGGACATCGTGTGCCTGCAGGAGGTGCGCAAGATGAACCGCCAGGCCGCGGCTCGATTCCGGCACTGGCCCGAACTGCCGCAGGCGGACTTCCTCGCGCCCGAGGGCTACACCGCGGTCTACGAGACGAACGCCATCACCCGGCACGGCGAGCACGGCAATGCGCTGCTCACACGCTGGCCCGTGCTGCGCAAGACCCACGAGGACATCTCGGACCACCGCTTCGAACAGCGCGGGCTCCTTCACGTGGCGATCGATCTCGACGGCACGCCGGTGCACGCCATCGTGGTGCACCTGGGCTTGATCAAGGGCAGCCGCATTCGGCAGGTCGCCCAACTGCGCGAGTTCATCGAGCGCGAGATCCCGGCCGGGGAGCCGTTGATCGTGGCCGGCGACTTCAACGACTGGGGTGCGCGCATGCGCTATGCGATGAACGCCATGGGCATGCGCGATTCGAGCGACCTGCGCGGGCCGCGGATCCTGACCTATCCTTCGCGCCTGCCGGTCGCGCAACTCGACTTCATCTACGGCCGTCAACTGGAGCCTGTCGCATGCACCGTGCCGCGCGGTTCCATCTGGGCCCGCATGTCCGATCACCTGCCGCTTGTGACCGACTTTTCGCTATCAAAACAATAGCAATACGGTGAGGCGGGTAGGGCGTTGTAGGGGTAATCGCCTTCCATCCATTCGCTGTTAGGATGCACCCATGCTTAGGACCATCGACGCCGCGAGGCGCCCCGCGGAAGGGGCTGAAGACGAGGGCACACCCGTGTCCGTGAAGATCCGCGAGCGCCTGCTCGCCGCCCGCAAGCGCTTCAATGCCAACGACAACATCGCCGAGTTCATCGAGCCCGGCGAGCTCGAGCATCTGCTCGACGAAGTCGAAGGCAAGATGAAGCACGTGCTGGAAAGCCTGGTGATCGATCTCGACAACGACCACAACACCGGCAACACTGCCCGCCGCGTCGCGAAGATGTACCTCAACGAGGTGTTCAAGGGCCGCTACGTCGCGCAGCCCTCGCTCACGGAGTTTCCCAATGCCGAGCATCTCAACGAGCTGATGATCGTCGGCCCGATCACCGTGCGCAGCGCCTGCTCGCACCACTTCTGCCCGATCATCGGCAAGCTGTGGATCGGTGTGATGCCCAACGAAAAGACCAACGTGATCGGCCTGTCGAAGTACGCGCGGCTGGCCGAGTGGGTCATGGGCCGCCCTCAGATCCAGGAAGAAGCGGTGGTGCAACTCGCCGACCTGATCCAGGAAAGGACGCAACCTGACGGGCTGGCTCTGGTGGTCGAGGCGGAGCACTTCTGCATGCAGTGGCGCGGCGTCAAGGAGATGGACAGCAAGATGATCAATTCGGTGATGCGCGGCGTCTTCCTGAAGGACCCGAACCTTCGCCGCGAATTCCTTTCCCTTCTTCCACGCAAGCGCTGAACATCATGCTCGTACGCCTTCTCTACGCCAGCCGCGCCGTGGACACGAGCCCGGGCGCCATCGAAGCCATCCTCGCGCAATCGCGTTCGCACAACCCTGCCTGCGGCATCACCGGCATTCTTTGCTATGGCGCGGGTGTATTCCTGCAGGCCATCGAAGGCGGCCGGATGGCGATCAGCGAACTGTACGGCCACATCCAGAGGGATCCCCGGCACAAGGACGTGGTGCTGCTGCACTACGAGGAAATCTCGGAGCGCCGGTTCGGCGGGTGGACCATGGGGCAGGTCAACCTGTCGAAGCTCAACGCGTCGACCTTGCTCAAGTACTCGGAGCGGCCGGAACTCGATCCGTACTCGGTGTCGGGCGTGGTCTCGCTCGCGCTGCTGGAAGAGCTGATGGCGACCGCAGCCATCGTCGGTCGACACTGATTCACCATCCTCCGGGTGTTGCTGCTCGGTTGCGACTTCTCGAGTGCGCCGACCGCGCGCAAGCCGATCGTGATCGCGCTCGGTACCGGGGAGTCGGGGCGGGTTGCCCTGTCAGGCTTCGAGTGCTTCGATTCGCTCGACGCTTGGAGTCGTTGGCTGGCGGCGTCACCGGCATGGGTCGGCGCATTCGACTTTCCCTTCGGGCTGCCGCGCGAACTGGTCGAGCACTTGGGCTGGCCGCTGCAGTGGCCAGCACTCATCACGCACTACGGGGCACTCGGCCGAGCGGAAATCCGTGAAACCTTTGCGGCCTTCTGCGCCGCGCGGCCCGTCGGCGGCAAGTTCGCACACCGGGCCACGGACGGTCCCGCGGGCTCCAGTCCGTCGATGAAGTGGGTCAATCCGCCCGTCGCCTTCATGCTGCACGCTGGCGTGCCACGGCTGCTGGATGCGGGCGCCGTCCTGCCCGGATTGCATATGCCTGCTCAGGGCGGCGCGCGCATCGCACTGGAAGGCTATCCCGGCCTGCTGGCGCGAGAGTTGATCGGGCGGCGCAGCTACAAGAGCGACGAGGCGGCCTCGCAGACCGAAGGGCGTCGGAAGGCGAGGGCGGACCTCATCGAGGCACTGGAAAGAGGCTCCGCCCGGCTGGAACTTCGACTCGTCATGAGCAAGGCTGCACGGGAACGGCTGCTCGGCGACGCCAAAGGGGATTGCATCGACGCGGCCCTGTGCCTGCTGCAAGCGGCCTGGGCCGCGTCTCGCAGGTCGAGCGCCGGCCACGGCTACGGCCTTCCGGCGGAAATCGATCCGATCGAGGGCTGGATCGTGACAGCCTGACATCCCCGAGTCCTACAGCATGTCGAGCCCATGCCGGGGGCCATGGGCTGGATGCCCTCGCTAGATTGAATGCAGTGGTTCGGGCGAACCACCATTCACCAACTTTGCGAAGGAATTGATATGAACAAGGACCAAGTTGCAGGCCGTGTCGAAGAGGCCAAGGGCAAGGTGAAGGAAGTCGCCGGCAAGGTGACGGGAAGCGAAAAGCTCCAGACCGAAGGCGTGCTCGATCAGGCGGCCGGCAAGGTGCAGAAAACCTATGGCGACGTCAAGGAAAAGGCCAAGGACGCTATCAAGAGCGACGCCGACAAGCTGTGACGCGCAGGGCTTGCACATCCAGGTGTGCAAGCCCTTCTATCGAACGACAGGAGGTTCCCATGACTGATCTCAACCCTATTTCCAGATACTCGCGGCATTGGCTGGCACTGATGCTGGCCAGTGGCGTGCTCGCACTCAGCGCCTGTGACAAGGCGGGCAACCAGACGGCGGGCCAAAAGGTGGATTCGGCGATTGCGAAGACCGAACAGGCCGGCGCGGATGCCAAGGCCAAGTCGGAATCTGCTGCAGCATCGACCAAGGAGTCGGTAAAGGACGCGGGCGCAAGCGTCGCGGCGGCGGTGGACGACGCGACCATCACGGCTGCCGTGTCGACCGGCCTCGCCAAGGATCCGGATCTCAGCGCCATCAAGATCGACGTGGACACCAAGGGTGGCACGGTGAGCCTGAGCGGCCCGGCGCCGAATGCGGCCGCGAAGGCGCGTGCCGAAGAGATTGCAAAGTCCGTGAAGGGCGTCAGCGCAGTCAACAACAACCTGGAAGTGAAGATGTAAGTCCGCCTCCGGACACCTTCACGACGCAAGAAAGAAAAAGCCCGGGGTTCCCGGGCTTTTTCATGGTCGAGCGCTGGATTCATCAACTCTTGAGCCAATCCTTCAATTCGTCGGCATGCTCTTCTTCGTCGGCAAGGATTTCTTCCAGCATGCGACGGGTCGTCGGGTCCTTGTCGCCGATGAGGGAAATCATCTGGCGATAGGACTCGATGGCAATTCGCTCCGCAATCAGGTTGGCGCGGACCATCGCCTGCAAGTCCAGCGATGCGTCGTAGTCGGCATGGCTGCGCTCCAACAGGCTCTTGGGGTTGAAATCCGGTTCGCCGCCGAGCTGGACGATGCGCTCGGCAATCTTGTCCGCGTGTCCCAGTTCCTCATTGGCATGAACGAGAAATTCCTCGGCGATCTTCGGCGAAGCCTCTCCGCTGGCCGTGAAATAGTGGCGCCTGTAGCGCATCACGCAGACCAACTCGGTCGCGAGCGCGTCGTTGAGCAGTTTGACGATGTCGTCCCGCCACGGGCCGTAGTTCGGCGTGACGGCGCCTTCATCGAGGCTCTTCGATGCGGCATCGATGGCGGCCTGGTCGAGAACCAGGCGTTCCGGGCGTTCCTTGACGGCGGTGTTCATGGAGGATCCTTTCGTGGGTTTGCGTTTTTCTGCATCAGCGTGTTCACCAGGTCGGCCATGTCCGATGTCTTCAGGACGGCGGCCAGCACGGCAGTGATCGAAAGCAGGCGCCACGGCTTGACCAGTACCAGCAGCGCGCCGGTCGCGGCGGCCGCGGCCATGAGCTTCGCAGGCTCTTCTCGTGCGTAGCGCTCCAGCAGGGGCCGGGCAACCTGGGTGACCGCATTGGCGGGATGCCTACGCCACCAGCGCCGGGCGACGTTCCGGGCCACCTCGGCCCAGGCAAATGGGCTGGGCTTGCCATCGGGCCGCTGCGGGCGGGATACGCGCGGCGGGTCCGGTGCGTGGCGGCGATTGCCTTGCAACTGCGACACGAGGGCCCTGCGTGAGATAGCCAACCGCTCTTGCGGGGTAAGCGTGGTGGGTTCAGCTGCCATGGCGCTGCCCCGCAACATGAAGCGCGTGCACGTCAGCGTCGATCTGCGCTCGCAGATCAGCGAACGCATGCATTTCCTGCGGTCGCGACGCCACGTAGGCCGACACCAGAGCGATCAGGACGGCAACGCCGGGCACGAGCGCCAGTACCCAATGAAAGCTGCCGTGCAGCATCCCGAGCATCACGGCTACACCGATCAGTCCCAACGCGAGCATCGCGCTCACCGCCGCGAGAACCCCCGCCACCAGGCGGGCAATCAGACCGCGGCTCGCTTCGTGCGTCTCCTGCCGCACGAGCGCGCCGTAGTTGGCAATGTGATCGGCGATCAGCTCAGGATGCCCGAGCACCGTGGAGTAAATGGGATGAAGCATGCTGCTACAAGGTGCTGTGAGGGCTCTGCCAGAGCCGAGGGAGGGCGGTCAGACCATCAGATCAATAGTCGTCCCGGCGACGGCTGGCCAATACGATCAGCGCCGTGATGGCTGCGCCGGCGGCTGCCGCCACGAGCACCGAGCGGACCGGCTGGTCGGCGATGTACTTGCCCGTGACGTCGGCGGCGGCTTCCAGGCGGCGTTGGGCGCGCGCGCTGGTCGTCGATGCGGCATCCAGCCCGCGTTGCACGGCCTGCTGGACGCGTGCAGCGAGTTGCTCCACCGCTGGCTCGGCCTCGCGACGCAGGTCGCGAACCTTTTCGCCTGCGGCGTTCACGGCGTTTTGCGCATAGGCGCGCGTCGTGTCGATGGCGTCGTTGGCGGTCTGGCGAGCATCCTCGGCCAGTTGCGCGGGAGTCTTGGTGGTCGTGTTCATGAATGGATCCTTCCAGGAGATTGGATTTGTTTGCGAGTGCCTGCTCATCGTAACGACGCTACCCGCGTCGCATCAAGCCCGCGATGAAGCTGGCGAGAGCAAGGATCAGGAAGATCACGAACAGGATCTTCGCGATGCCCACGGCACTGGCGGCGATACCGCCGAATCCGAACAGCGCGGCGATCAATGCGATGACCAGGAACACGACTGCGTAATGCAACATGCTGAACTCCTTTCGAGGATGGCCCCGTTGAGATGAATACCAGCGCGTCCGGTTGAGGAACGGCCTGGGACCAACGTTAAGAGGATGGTCGTTCGCCCCCTGTCAGCAGCAGCGGGCGCGGGGCGTAGGAGAGGGCCGAATCACCGCGGACATCGCCGCGAAAGGCCAAAGGCGTTCAGGCCGGGCTGGAAGGAAGGACGGCGCTCAGTCGCGTGCCCTGACCCTCGGACGATGACACGTTGAGCTTGCCCTTGGCCGCCTCGACGCGATGCCGCATGCCCGCCAGGCCATGGGTCGACGGGCGCGAGTGCTGCGTGTCGAAGCCCTTGCCGTTGTCGCTGACTTCCACGACCACGTGGTTGCCGTAGTTCTTCATCACGATGCTGGCCTCGGTGGCCTGCGCGTACTTGCTGATGTTGGTGAGGCTCTCCTGGACCATCCGATAGACGGTGAGCTGGTTGGACTCGTCCAGGACAACGGGTTCGAGCACCATCTCGATCTCGATGTTCGAGCGCTCGGCAAATTCGCGCCCGAGGATCTCGAGCGAAGCGACCAGCCCCAGGTTGGAGAGCGAGGACGGACGCAGGTCTTCGATGATGCGGCGCTTCAGGGCGATGCCGCTGTTGAGCAATTCGTTCAGATGCTGCAGCCGCTGCGTGGCATCGGGCGAGTCCGTCAGGCGGGATTTCAGGCGGGCGACGTCGAGCTTGGCCGCGGTGAGCAGGGAACCCAGTTCGTCGTGCAACTCGCGGGCCAGGTAGCCCCGCTCGGTTTCGCGCACCTGCTGCAGGTGGGTGGCGAGCTCGGCCAGCGTCGTGGTGCGCTCCCGCACCTCGTCTTCCAGCGCATTGCGTTCGTATTCCAGCGCTTTCTGCTGGCGCTCGCCGACGGAGCGCAGTGCGTGGGTCTGCCGCAGGTAAAGAAAGAAGGCGGCCAGGCCCGCAAGCGCCACGAGGCCGATGCCGATTCGCGCGAAGCGCAGTGATTTGGCGATCTGCAGCTGTCCGCGCGTCAGTTCTTCATTTCGGATCGCGATCAGATCGCTGATCTCATTGCGAATGGAATCCATTTCCTCACGGCCCACGTCGGTCGTGATGACGAATTTCCATGCGTCTTCGTTGCCGTTCTGGCGCAAGCGGACGCTCATCTCCATTTCAGCGAGCTTGCGCCCCACGTGCTTTGCCAGCTGGCTCAGCTGCGCGAGTTCGGCAGGTCTCCCGGCATAGAGGATCTGCAGCGCGGCCATGTGGCCATCCACCTGCTTGACCGCATTGTCATAGGGCTCCCGGTAGCGGGCTTCTCCTGTCAACAGATAGCCGCGCTGGCCCGTTTCTGCATCCAGGACGTTCTGGAGCATCAGGTTGAGCACCATGCGCGCGCGCTGGGCGTCGCCCACTTCGGTGAGTGCCTGGGAGGATTGGCGGTAGCCGGCTTCGTTGATGCCCACCAGCACCAGCGCTGCCAGCACGGCGAGCGTCAGGCCCAGGGCCATCTTCGGGAAAGCTAACCAGCGCATGAGGTTTCCGTGTAATGCCTAGGGTTCAAATCGGGAATAATCGAGCCGAACAGGGACCGACATCGTGCGGCGCAGAAGGCCGCACGGTTCAACGAAGGTAACAGATGATCAAGATCGGAATTGTGGACGACCACGCCATCGTGCGCTCCGGCTTGCGCCAGTTTTTCTCCGAGCATGTCGACCTGCGCGTCGTGGGGGAAGCTGCCAGCGGCCGCGAGGCGATCGAACTGGTCCGCACGACTGAACTCGACGTCCTCGTGATGGACCTCTCCATGCCCGGGCAGAGCGGCATCGATGCGCTCGCGATGATTCGCGCCAAGGCGCCGGATGTCGGCATCCTCATCCTGAGCGGCTACCCCGAAGAGCACTACGCGATGAACCTGATCCGCCAGGGCGCGAGCGGCTACCTCAACAAGGAATGCGATCCGATCGAGATCGTGAATGCAATCCGCACCATCTCGCTGGGCCGCCGCTACATCACACCCGCAGTGGCGGAACTCCTGGCGCGCCAACTCGACCGCAAGGACGATGCAGCGCCGCACGAGCAGCTCTCCGAACGCGAATTCCAGGTGTTCCTCAAGCTGGCGAAGGGCGAAACCGCGGGCGACATCGCCAAGACGCTGTCGCTGTCGGTCAAGACGGTGAGTACCTATCGCACCCGCCTGATGGAGAAGATGAACCTCTCCTCCAACAGCGACCTGACCTACTACGCGCTGAAGAACAAGCTGATCGATTGAAGCTTGCCTACAGGGCTGCGCGCACTCCGCGTGGATGCATCTCTCCCCTGCCGGGGGATGGCTGAGGGTCAGGTTCGGGTCGGGTGCCGCGCGGCTGCCTGCTCTATGCAGAAGTCGATGAGGCCGTCGATCTCGTTGGACTTGTCGAAGACCGCGTCGACGCCGAATTGCGCGCAGCGCTTGCGGATGTCGGGGGTGGCGTAGTTGCTGAGGACCACGACTTTCTGGCTCGGGCGGCGGGACATGCAGGTTTGCAGAACGCCGAGTCCGCTGCCCTGCTTGAGGAAGAGGTCGACGATTGCCAGCTCCCATTCGTCACCGTTGTCACTGAGCCATTGGCTCGCCTCGGCCTCTGTCTCGGCGAAGCCAATGGCCGAAATGCACGTGAGCTCTTCAAGAGTGCCGACAAGGTTCTCTCGGATCGTGACGTTGTCTTCGACGATGTAGGTTTTCAATCTTGGGTCCATGAGAACCGCTTGCCCCCTTGGCGAGCATCCTGGCCCACCCGGCGCGCGCCCGGAAAGCTCTCATTGCAGATGCTAATGATTATTGGGCGACATCATGCAGGGTTCCGGGGGCAGCGGCTGTAGGCTTGTTCTTACGCCCGAATGCGAACTTCGGACGTAGGCGCGGCCCCACAGTAACTGCGGCCGGCTACCGACCTGGCACCGGAGTGCCTTTCCTTACGCTCTTCACCACGTCACTGAACACCCGTCAGAAGGTACAGAGAATGAACATCGTGTGGAGCTACGTTGCCACTGGCCTTCTTGCTCTCGCCGCCGCCGCGGTGATCGCAGGAGGCGAGCCTGCCATGGCCGAACTGCGGTTTGCAGAAGCTGCAACGTCTGCTGCGTCCGCGGGTGTTTCGGCTGTTTCCATCCTCGCTGCGCCACAGGCCGTGACATCGGCCGGCAAGACGCCAGCGATCGACTGAAAGGTTTCATGTCCGTGGAAGCGACCGCTGTATCTTTGCTGCGTCGCTCGTCCTGGGCCAGGGTCGTCGCGGTCCTGCTTGGCTTGCTGGTCGCCCTCCTGGTGGTCATCGCGCTCTTTCCGTGGGATCTTCTTCGCGAGCCGGTCAATCGCTACGTGAGCGAAAAGACCGGCCGCAAATTCGAGATCACGCGGCATCTGGATGTGGACATGGGCTGGCGGCTTGCCACGGTCAAGCTCGACGGCGTGGAGTTCGCCAATCCGTCTTGGGCCAGAGACCCGTATCTCGTGCGTGCCGAACGCGCGGAAGTCGACATCAGCTTCTGGCAACTTCTCTCCCGCAAGGTCGTGCTTCCCCGGCTGGCTCTGGACTCGCCGTCGCTGGGCCTCCAGATGGAAGAGGACGGACGGCGGACTTGGGCGCTGGGCAAGGACACCTCGGACGAAAGCACGGTACCGACCATCGGTTTGCTGCAAGTCGACGGCGGCTCGCTGGATTTCCTCGCCAAGCACCTGGAGATCGATCTGCACGCCGACTTCACCTTCGACACCGGCCGGGGCGACATGCCACTGAGCTACCAGATCAAGGGCCGCTACCGTCAGCAGCCCCTCACGGCCGAAGGACGTACCGGCAACGTGCTGCAGCTCAATGCCGCGGGGCAGCCGCCGTTCCCGATCGAGATCAAGCTCTCGGCCGGGCATACCCGGCTGAAGGTTGAGGGCACGGTCGCAGAGTTGGCCGGTCTGGACGGCCTTGATGCGCAGTTCGACATCAGGGGCCAGAACCTCGGCAATCTTTACCCCGCGCTGGGCATCGCCTTGCCCCAGACGCCGCCTTACGCGCTCAGCGGGAATTTGCGCAAGCAGGCTTCGCTGTGGGAGGCGAAAGCCCTGAAGGGCCGCCTCGGGCTTTCCGACATCGGCGGCGACATGCAATTCGACAAGTCGCAGAAGGTGCCTCACCTGGGCGGGACGCTGCGCTCGCGCGTCATGGACATGGACGACCTTGGTCCTCTGATCGGCTTGCCGCCGACGAGCCGCTCGGCGAACGCCGTGGAAGGCGTCGCCCCGCCGCCCTCCATCACGCAGGTCAAGCGCGCGCAGCGCGATCCCGGCCGCAAGGTTCTTCCCGACGCCACGCTGGATTTCGAGCGTCTGCGCGCCATGAACGCCGACGTGAACTACACGGCGGACCGTATCCAGAACGTGCGCGAGCTTCCACTGGACAAGGGCAGCGTCCAGGTGAAGCTCAAGGACGGCGTCCTGACCCTGGATCCGCTGAACCTCGGTATTGCCAGCGGCAAGGTGGCCGGCGCGATCCGCATCGATGCCACGCAGAACCCTGCAGACATTCGCGCAGCGCTCGACATTCGCGCGATGCAACTCAACCGGCTGATCCCCAAGGTCGAGACCTTGAAGACCAGCTTCGGCAAGCTCGACGGGCGAATCAACCTCTCAGGGCGTGGCAACTCGGTGGCGAGTTGGCTGGGCGGGGCGTCGGGAGACGTGGCTGCCATCACCGGCAAGGGCCAGTTCAGCAATCTGCTGCTTGAATTCATGGGGCTCGACGGCGGGGAGATCATCAAATTCTTGCTGGAAGGCGACCACAACGTGACGTTGCGATGCGCCGCGGTTGCATTCGACGTCGAGAAGGGCGTAATGAACGGCCGCAGTCTGGTCTTCGACACGACGGACACGGTGTTCAACGCCACAGGCAACATCAACCTGGCGAGCGAGTCGATGGACATCGTGGTGCGGCAGCAGCCCAAGGACATGAGCATCCTGGCCTTGCGCACTCCGCTGGTCGTACGCGGCACTTTTGCGTCGCCCAAGGCGGGCGTCGAGGCCGGCCCGCTGGCGACGCGCGGAGCGGCGGCGGTGGCCCTGGGCTTGATCAATCCGTTGCTCGCACTCGCCGCGACCATTGAAACGGGGCCGGGTCAGGACGCCGATTGCCAGGAGGTGCTGGCCGAGGCAAAGCAACCGAGTTCCCGCGCCGCGGCAGCGGGTGCCGCCAAGGCCAGGAAGCAGCCCGCGCAGACCGGAGGCTAGGCGTTCGGGCGGTGCCCGCAGACGCTGCAGCCGGGGTCGCGCGCAACGCGCAGGGTGTCGAATGCGGTGCGGCGGCCGTCGAACATCAGGAGGCTGCCGGCGAGCGACGGGCTGATGCCCGCCAGCAATTTCAATGCTTCACTGGCCTGCAAGGTTCCGATGGTGCCGACGACGGGCGCGAAAACGCCCAGGACCGCGCAACGGGTTTCCTCGAAATCCGCGTCGGGCGGAAACAGGCAGGCGTAGCAGGGCGATGCAGCGTCGCGCGTGTCATAGACGCTCAACTGGCCGTCGAAGCGGATGGCCGCGCCAGCCACCAGCGGCTTGCCATGCGTCACGCACGCGCGGTTCACCGCGTGGCGCGTGGCGAAGTTGTCGCTGCAATCGATCACCACATCTGTCGCAGCGACCATCCGGGCCAGGAGTTCGTCGTCGGCGCGCAGCCTGTGCGTTTCGATCGTGATGTCGGGATTGAGGGCGCGCATCGCCGCGGCAGCTGATTCGACCTTGGCCATCCCCACGCGCGCAGTGGTGTGCGCAACTTGGCGTTGCAGGTTGGTCAGGTCAAGCTCGTCGTCATCGACCAGAGTGATGCGACCCACCCCGGCAGCTGCCAGATACAGCACGACCGGCGAGCCAAGCCCGCCGACACCGATCACCAGCGCATGCGCCGCGCTGACGCGCGCCTGTCCATCAATGCCGAATTCCTCAAGCAGGATGTGGCGCGAGTAGCGCAGCAGATCGTTATCGTCCATGCGTACCGCGATTTGGAGAAACTTCAAGAACACCGTGGAACCGGCTCGGCCGGTCCACCGGTGTTGCCCCCGGCAGGGGGTGGAAAGCCTGGGGTGGGCCTAGTTCTCCTTCTTCTCTTCCTTGTTGTCGACGATGACCTGCGTCTTGCTCACGAGCACCGGCTGGCCCTTCAGACGGTTGAACGCCTGCATCAACGGGAAGTCCTGCGGTGTGCCGAATTCAGGCACCTTGCGGTCCTGCGGCGGCTTCTTGGCTTCTTCCTCGAGCCGCTTGCGGGCCTCGTCGCGTGCCTTTTCGCGTTCAGGGTCCTTGCTCTCCGGGCCCTGGCCGCTGGCGAGATGCTTCTCCAGATCGGCTTCACGCATGCGCAACGCGGCGAAGGGGCTGCCTTCAGCACTTTCGTCGACCAGCACGTTCGGAACAATGCCCTTGGCCTGGATCGAAGTGCCGCTCGGCGTGTAGTAGCGGGCCGTCGTGATCTTGAGGCCGGTGTCCGGACCGAGCGGGCGCACGGTCTGCACCGAGCCCTTGCCAAAGGTCTGGCTGCCCATCACGATCGCGCGCTTGTGGTCCTGCAGGGCGCCCGCGACGATTTCGCTGGCAGAAGCCGAGCCTTCATTGACGAGCACCACCAACGGCACGGTCTTGAGCGCGGCCGGCAAGCCACGCAGCGGGTCGCTGCCGGCACGGCGCTGGTAGAACTCCGGCGCAGCCTTGTAGACGGACTTGCTCTCGGCCAGCTGCCCGTCGGTCGACACCACGGTCACGTTTTCCGGCAGGAATGCCGCCGAGATCGCCACGGCGGCGTCGAGCAGGCCACCCGGATCGTTGCGCAGGTCGAGCACCAGGCCCTTGAGATTGGGATCCTGCTTGTAGAGCTCCTCGACCTTTTTGACGAAGTCGTCGACGGTGCGTTCCTGGAACTGCGACAGGCGGATCCAGCCATAGCCCGGCTCCATGATCTTCCCTCGAACCGATTGCGTGCGGATTTCCTCACGCGTGATGGTCACCGGGAAAGTGCGGTTCTCGTCCTTGCGATAGATGGTGAGCAGCACCTTGGTGTTGGCTTCGCCCCGCATGCGCTTGACGGCTTCATTGAGCGACAGGCCCCGCACGGCGGTGTCGTCGATCTTGGTGATCAGGTCGTTCGGCTTGAGGCCGGCACGGAAGGCCGGGGAGCCTTCGATCGGGGACACGACCTTGATCAGGCCGTCTTCCTGCGAAATCTCGATGCCCACACCGACGAAGCGACCGGTGGTGCCTTCGCGGAATTCCTTGAACGACTTCTTGTCGAAGTACTGCGAATGCGGGTCGAGGCCGGCAACCATGCCAGAGATGGCATCGGAGATCAGCTTTTTCTCATCGACCGGTTCGACGTAGTCGCTCTTGACCATGCCGAACACCGCAGCAAGCTGCTGCAGTTCTTCGAGCGGCAGAGGAGCCAGAGAGCCTCGTGCAACAGTTTGCAACGAGACGGTGGTCAGCGCGCCGGCAAAGGCGCCCGCGGCAACCCAGCCGGTGATCTTCAATTTCTGGCCCATGTGTAAGTGTCCTTGTCGCCTGTCAATCCAATATACAGGGCTTGGAAGCAAGTTGTCTGCCGTGGTTCCGCGAAACCGGTGACGAAGGTCAGACTTTCGTTAACCCTTGCCTTGTGCGGCGACCGCGGCTACGGCTTTCTCGGCCGCGTCGGCGTCACCGAGGTAATAGTGGCGCAACGGCTTGAGCTCGTCGTCCAGTTCGTAGACCAGCGGGATCCCGTTCGGGATGTTGAGGCCCACGATCGCGTCGTCGGAGATGCCGTCGAGGTATTTCACCAGGGCGCGGATGGAATTGCCGTGCGCCGCCACCACCAGGCGCCGTCCGGCGCGGATGGCCGGCGCCATGGATTCGTTCCAGAAGGGCAGTACGCGTGCCACGGTGTCCTTCAGGCACTCGGTCAGCGGCACCTGCTCGGGCGCCAGCTTGGCGTAGCGCACGTCGGTGCGTTCGCTGCGCGGGTCGTTGGCTTCCAGCGGCGGCGGCGGCGTGTTGTAGCTGCGGCGCCAGACCAGAACCTGTTCGTCGCCGTACTTCTTGGCGGTTTCGGCCTTGTTGAGGCCCTGGAGGCCGCCGTAGTGACGTTCGTTCAGACGCCAGGAATGCACCACCGGCAACCAGGTGCGATCGAGCTCGTCCAGCGTGTGCCAGAGGGTGCGGGTGGCGCGCTTGAGCACGCTGGTGTAGGCCACGTCGAAGTCGTAACCCTCGGCCTTGAGGAGCCGGCCGGCCTGTTTGGCCTGTTCGATGCCGGTCGGCGTCAGGTCGACGTCGGTCCAGCCCGTGAAGCGGTTTTCGAGATTCCAGGTCGATTCGCCGTGGCGGATCAGTACCAGTTTGTGCATGAGAGAGGCCTTTGGGAACGCGTGCGGAAAGCCGACATTCTAAAATCCGGGGTTTGCCACTCAAGGAATACCGTGAAATTCATCGTCGACAACTGGATGCTGATCCTGATTGCACTCAGCTCCGGCGGCATGCTGGCCTGGCCGATGGTGCGCGGCGCGAACGCCGGATCGCTCACTGCGCAGGGGGCGGTGCAACTCATCAACCGCGAGCGCGCGGTGGTGGTCGACGTGCGCGAACCCGAGGAATTTGCCGCGGGCCACGTCACGGGCGCCAAGAACGTGCCGCTCAACCAGCTCGAGCAGAAGCTCGCCGCCACGGTCAAAAACAAGTCGTTGCCATTGTTGCTTGTGTGTGCCACGGGCGCTCGCGCCCAGCGCGCGGTGGCCACGGCCAAGAAGCTCGGGTACGAGCAAGCCCAAGCCGTTGCCGGCGGACTCAAATCCTGGAAAGAAGCTAACCTGCCGGTTGAAAAGGCCTGAACTTCCCCGAGATACCCCCGATGCAAGCCGTCAAGATGTACACCACCGCCGTTTGCCCATACTGCATTCGCGCGAAGCAAATCCTCAAATCCAAGGGCGTGGAGCAGATCGAAGAGATCCGCATCGACAGCGACCCGCGGGCGCGTGCCACGATGATGGACATCACCCAGCGCCGTACGGTGCCGCAGATCTTCATCGGCGACACCCACGTGGGCGGCTGCGACGACCTGATCGCGCTCGATGGGCGCGGCGCCCTGATGCCGCTCTTGCAGGGCGCCTGACTCCCGGCGGGCGATAATCGCCGGCTACCTCCAGAAGCCCGCTCTGGGATATCCCGAGCGGGCATTGTTTTGATACTCGAAAGTTCAGCATGGCCGACCAGCAAGCACAAGATCCCGTTTTCCAGATCCAGCGCGTCTATCTGAAAGACCTGTCGCTCGAGCAGCCCAACTCCCCGGCCATCCTGCTGGAGCAGGAACAGCCGACGGTCGACATCCAGCTCGGCGTCGATGCCCAGCCCGTGACCGACGGCATCTTCGAGATCACCGTGTCGGCCACCGTGCAGACCAAGATCCAGGACAAGACCGTTTTCCTGGTCGAGGCCAAGCAAGCCGGCATCTTCGAGATCCGCAACCTGCCCGAAGACCAGATGGGCCCGATCCTCGGCATTGCCTGCCCGCAGATCGTCTACCCCTATCTGCGCGGCAACGTGGCCGACGTGATCCAGCGCGGCGGCTTCCCGCCAGTGCATCTGGCCGAAATCAACTTCCAGGCGATGTTCGAGCAGCAGCAGGCGCAAGCCTCGGCGCAGACCTCGCCGATCATCACGCAGTAATCCGCCAGCGCACGCACCGATGAGAATCTGCGTGCTCGGCGCCGGCGCCTGGGGCACGGCGCTGGCGGTCAACGCGGCAGCCCGGCACGCGGTCACCTTGTGGGGGCGTGACGCGGCCCAGGTCCAGGCCATGTCGGCCGCGCGTGAAAACGCGCGCTATCTGCCCGGCGTGTCGCTTCCTCCCTCACTGAACCTCCTGGCAGGCGATCCGCTTGCCGCGGTTGCGCACGCCGATCTGGTGATCGTCGCGACGCCAATGGCCGCCCTGCGGGAGCAACTCGGCAAGCTGCGCGACGTGGCCTGTCCGGTCGCCTGGCTGTCCAAGGGCGTCGAGCCGGCCATCGCCAATTCGGGGGAGGAGGGCCTGCTGGCCCACGAAATCCAGGCGCGCGTGGCGCCCCGGCTGCTGGCCGGCGTGTTGAGCGGCCCCAGCTTCGCGTTGGAAGTTGCACAGGGCCGGCCGACGGCGTTGGTGGCGGCGAGCCCGCATGCATCAGTGCGCGACGCGCTGGTCAGTGCGTTTCACGGCCCCGCGCTGCGCGTCTACGCCAACGAGGACATCGTCGGCGTGGAGATCGGCGGCGCGGTCAAGAATGTGCTCGCCATCGCGACCGGCCTTGCGGACGGGCTGTCGCTCGGCCTCAACGCACGTGCGGCACTGATTACCCGCGGTCTTGCTGAAATGACGCGCCTCGGCGCGGCGCTGGGTGCGCGGCCGGACACTTTCATGGGCCTTTCGGGCCTGGGTGATCTCGTCCTCACTGCGACGGGAGATCTCTCCCGCAATCGCAAGGTCGGATTGCTGCTAGCGCAGGGCCTCACGCTGGAGCAGGCAGTGAATTCGCTCGGCCACGTGGCGGAAGGCGTCTATTGCGCACGCACGGTCGTGCAGCGCGCCCGGCACCTGGGCGTCGAGATGCCGATTGCGTCGAGCGTGGTGGCCCTGCTGGATGGGCGGGTGCGCCCGGTGGAAGCGGTTTCCGAACTGATGGGCCGCGAGCCCGGGGTCGAATCCGCCTGAGCGGCTCTCGGGCGGGTTTCAGGCCGGCGAGTAGGCCAGCCGCACGTAGATCGGCGCGAAGGCCTCGGCCTGGGTGATGTCGATCAAGGTCTCTTTCGCGAGTTCGAGCATCGCGATGAAGGTGACGATCAGCACCGGCGTGCCCCGCGTCACGTCGAAGAGCTTCTCGAACTCCACGAACTGGCGCCCCTGCAGGTGGCGCAGGACGATGCTCATGTGCTCTCGCACGCTGAGTTCCTCGCGCGAGATCTTGTGGTGCTGCACGAGCTTGGCTCGCTTCATGATGTCCGCCCAGGCTTCGCGCAGGTCGACCACGTTCACGTCCGGGAAGCGGGGCTTGAGCGATTGCTCGATGTAGACCTGCGCCTTCCAGAAGTCTCGCCCCGCCTGCGGCATGGCGCTCAGCGAGGCGGCCTGCAGCTTGGTCTGCTCGTATTCGAGCAGGCGGCGGACCAGTTCGGCGCGCGGGTCCTCGGCTTCCTCGCCCTCCGCCGTCTTCTTGGGCGGCAGCAGCATGCGCGACTTGATCTCGATCAGCATCGCGGCCATCAGCAGGTATTCGGCCGCGAGCTCGAGGTTGGTCTGGCGGATCTCGTCGACGTAGCTGAGGTACTGGCGCGTCAGCCCCGCCATGGGAATGTCGAGGATGTTGAAGTTCTGCTTGCGAATCAGGTAGAGCAGCAAGTCCAGCGGGCCTTCGAAGGCCTCCAGGAACACCTGGAGCGCCTCGGGCGGGATGTACAGGTCGTTCGGCAGCGCGAAGAGCGGCTCGCCGTAGAGCCGCGCGAGCGCAACCTGGTCGATCACATCGGGCATGCCGGCTGCGATGGCAACGCCGTCGTCGGCGATGACATCGTCCTGGGTGGCGCGGCTGTCGTCCGTCGGGGCGCCATCACCCTGCCGACGGCTGCCGGAGCCCGGTACGGCCCGAATGATCACTTACTTGACGCGGGTCTGGTAGACGTAGGGCTGCTGCGGCACCTTGGCTTCGCTGTACTCGCTGAGCAGGCTGCGATCGAGGTGCTTGTCCCACAGGAGTGCGCGCCCGGCGCGCTGTTCTGCCTCCAGCGTCGGCTTTTTCTCCTTCATCTGTTCGATGAAGTTCGTGATTTCGGACGTGTAGTGGGGGCGGGCGAAGATGGACATGGCAGTGAGGGACCTTTGTCAGCGATTTTACCGGGTGGAATCCGCCTTGAAGCGGCTATCGGCATGCGCTAGCGTGGCGGCACCAACCATTCGAAGGAGACTGCCGATGAAGCGCCGACACTCGATGTACCTCGTTGCAACCGCCGCGGCCGCCGTGCTGCTGGTCGCTTGCAGCACCACGGGGCCAGCCGCGCCGCAGAGCAAGATGGGCTTCTTCGTCACCAGTGCGAACCCTGGCAAAGGTGCCGACCTCGGCGGGCTGGCTGGCGCCGACCGCTTCTGCCAGAGCCTGGCCTCGGCAGTGGGCGCTGGAGGACGCACCTGGCGCGCTTATCTCAGCACTCCCGCAGCAGGGGGAGCGCCGGCGGTGAACGCCCGTGACCGCATCGGCACGGGTCCCTGGTACAACGTCAAGGGCCAGCTGATCGCAAGTAACGTGGATCAGCTGCACGGCACCAACAACATCACCAAGCAGACGGCATTGACCGAGAAGGGCGATGGGGTCAGCGGCCGCGGCGACCCGGTCAACCAGCACGACATCCTGACCGGTTCGACGCCCGACGGCCGCGCTTCTGCCGACGCAAAGGACACCACTTGCGGCAACTGGACCAAGAGCGGCGACGGCTCGGCCATTGTCGGCCACCATGACCGTACCGGCCTGGACGAGAGCGCACCCGCCAAGTCGTGGAACTCCTCGCATGCCACCCAGGGCTGCAGCCTGGATGCGCTGAAGAAGACGGGCGGCGGCGGCCTGCTGTTCTGCTTCGCACAGAACTGAGGCCGGGCGCCTGGACCGTGGGCACCGGGAGGCGGCCTTAGACTGCGCCCCACGCATTGACAAGTGGAGGCGCACATGGCGCGATCGAGAACCCGTTTGCGCCTGGTGGCCGCGCTTTTGAGCACGGTCTTCTGGCTTGCGGCCTGCGATGTGAAACGCATCAGCGAACTGGAGGAGGGGGTGTCCACGGAGGCCGACGTGCGCGCGCGTTTCGGCCAACCCGAGAACATCTGGGATTCGCCGCAGGGCCGGGTCTTCGAATACAACCGCCAGCCCCAGGGCCAGAAGAACTACATGATCACCATCGGCGCCGACGGCAAGATGAGCGCGTTGCGCCAGGTGCTCACGCCCGAGAACTTCGACAAGGTGCGGCCCGGCATGCCCATGGAAGACCTGCGCAAGCTGCTGGGCAAGCCCGCGAAGCGCACGCCCTATCCGCTCAAGAACCAGACCGATTGGGAATGGCGCTGGGTCCAACCGCCGAACTCGCCGATGGTGTTCACCGCCACGCTCAGTGACGACCAGCGCGTGGTGAGCGCGGCCTCGTCGCCCGATCGCAGCACCGAGGCGAACTAGGGACTGTCGGTCTCGGCGTCGAACTCGCGCAGCCAGCGCCACAAGGTGGATCGGCTGACACCCAACTGCTTCGCGGCACGCTGCCGATTGCCATCGGCGAGGCGCACGGCTTCCAGTACGCGCTCGCGCAAGGGCGGGGTCCCCAATGGATGCCGCTCGAACAGCTCCGGACAGTCGTGCCGCAGTTCGTCGTAGCGGATGTCCTCGACCCGATCGAACTGCAGCAGGAACACGGCGACTCTTTCGCTGATGTTTTCCAGCTCCCGCACATTCCCTTGCCACTCGCAGGCAAGGAAGCGCGGCAGCAGCGGTGCCAGCGCGGCCCCGGCGTCGATGCGCGAGCCCAGCCGATGGAGGCACCGCCCCACGTGGGCCCGCGCAAGCACGGCGATGTCATCGCCGCGTTCGCGCAGCGGCGGCAGCGACAGGCGCAGCGTGTTGATGCGGTAGTAGAGGTCCTGCCGGAAGCGCCGCGCCGCGATCATCTCTTCGAGCGGCTGGTGCGTGGCTGCGATCACGCGCACGTCCACCGGAATGGGCGCCGTGGCGCCGAGCCGCGTGATCTCGCGTTCCTGCAGCACGCGCAGCAGGCGCGTCTGCAGCGACAGCGGCATGTCGCCGATCTCGTCCAGGAACAGCGTGCCTGTGTGGGCGGTCTCGAAAAGCCCGCGCTTGCCGCCGCGGCGCGAGCCGGTGAAAGCGCCCTCCTCGTAGCCGAACAATTCGCTCTCCAGCAGCGTCTCGGGAAAGGATGCGCAATTGACCGCGACGAAAGGCCGATCGGCACGTGCGCTGTCGTTGTGGATCGCCTGCGCGAAGAGTTCCTTGCCGACGCCGCTCTCGCCGGCGATCAGCACGCCCAGGTCGGTCCTTGCGAATCGGCGCGCCGTGCTGATCGCACGCACGAACGCCGGGCTCTGGCCGATCAGGCTGCCGAAGCCGTGCTTCGCGGCGTTCTGGTGGCGACGCTGCTGCATGCGCAGGCTGGTGTCGGCCTCCTGGATCTTGCGAGCGTCGTAGAGCGTGATGGCCGCACCCACGATTTCGCCATGCTCACGGATCGGCGTTCGGTTGACGATCCAGTCGCGTCGCGCGTAGCGCTGAACCGCCGCACGCTCCTCCGCGCCCGTGTCCAGCGTGGGCTGGAGCGACAGTTCGGGCTCCACGAGGTCGAGGCGCTGTCCCAGCAGCGGCCGGTGTGGCGTGCCCAGCAACTGCTGCATCGGCGGGTTGACGGCGATGATGCAGTTGTCGCGGTTCACGGCCAGCACCGCTTCCTGGAGGTTGTGCAGCACGCCGTTGAGTTGCTCATAGCGGCCTGCCTCGAGCCGTGCCACGCGCGCCAGTTCGATCGCGTCCTCGAAACCCTTGCGGATGCTTGCCAGCGAATAGGCCAGCAGCCCGTGCAGTCCCGCTTCCTCGGCCAGTTCCACCACCAGGCTCGATCCCACGATGACCTCGAAGCCGTCCCGGCGCAGCATCTCGAACTGCTGGCGCGCGTCGTCCGGCGTCTGGTAGGCGTACTGGGTGATCTCGATGTTGAGCAGGTCCTTCACCGCATCCAGCTCGGGGATGGTCTGGCCGTACATCACGACACCTACGCGGCTGGAGATGCGCCGGGCCTTGATCAGCGCCTGCAGCAGGTCGAAGCCGCCAAGCTGGATGGTGGCCACCGGCGCTTCGAGGCCCGCACGCAGAATGCTTGCGTTCGAGCCAGCGCTGACAAAGGCGTCGACCGTGCCGCGCGCCATGCGATCGCGGGCGATCTCCAGCGCGCCGCCGAAGGTGCCGTCCACCACTTCGATGTCGGCACGGCCAACGTATTCCGCAACCACTGGCATGGCGAATTCGCGAATCTGCCGGTAGCTGAGAAAGCAAAGGCGGGGCAGTCGCGTTCGCTGGAATGAAATGGCGACCATGAGAACTACGTCTTGTTGAAACACGAAAGTGTTTCACAAATGTCTCATGGAACCAAACGCCGAATCAGTCCATTAAAAAAACTCTTTTGAATCAACGGGTTGCAGCTTTCACTGCGCTGGCACGCCGCGTGCGATAGGGGGAACGAACACCTTCTACGGAGACATCGCCTTGGCACTCGAACACATCACCGTGCTGGACCTGACCCACATGCTCTCGGGTCCCTACGGCACCATGCTTCTGGCCGACCTCGGCGCACGCACCATCAAGGTCGAACCGCCCGGCACGGGCGAGGGCACACGCCGCTTGCTCGAACACGACCCCGACTACGCCCGCGACGGCATGGGCGCCTATTACCTGACGCTCAACCGCAACAAGGAGAGCGTCTGCGTCGACCTCAAGAGCGAAGCCGGCAAGGCCGTCTTCCTCGACCTCGTGCGGCAGGCCGACGTGGTGTTCGACAACTTCAGCGTCGGCGTGACCGCGCGGCTGGGCATCGACTACGAGTCGCTGTCACAGGTGAACCCGCGCATCGTCACCTGCTCGGTCACCGGCTTCGGCCAGAGCGGCCCCCAAACGCATCGCCCGGCCTTCGACCAGGTGGTGCAGGCGATGGGCGGCGGCATGTCGATCACCGGCACGCCCGAGACCGGCCCTACCCGCAGCGGCATTCCGATCGGCGACCTGGGCGGCGGCATGTTCGGCGCGATGGGCGTGCTCGCGGCGCTCGCGGAGCGCGAACGCACTGGCCGCGGCCAGCACGTGGACATCTCGATGCTCGACGCGCAGATCTCGCTGCTCAACTACATGGCGACCATGCACCTGATGTCTGGCCACGTGCCTGCCGGCATCGGCAACGGGCACTTCGTGCACGTGCCCTACAACAGCTACCCGACCGCCGACGGCCACATCATCATCGCGTGCATCGGGGACGCCTTCTTCGAGCGCTTCGTTGAATTCATCGACCTGCCGGCGCTGCGCAAGCCCGAGTACCTCCAGCAGCCGGTGCGCTACGCGGCGAAGGCCGAGATCGATGCCATCGTCGGCGCCGAACTGCGGAAGCAGCCAACCGCCTACTGGCTGGAGCGCCTGCGCGCAGCGCGCATTCCGTGCGGGCCGGTCAACAACTTCGAGCAGGCCCTCAACGATGTGCAGGTGCGCGCGCGCGACATGGTGGTCGAGGTGCCGCTCAAGTCCGGCGAGATGCTGCGCATGCCGGGCAACCCGATCAAGCTCTCTGCCGCGTCCAGCAAGAACTTCACCTGCCCGCCCGCGCTGGGCGAGCACACGCGCAGCGTGCTGGCCGAACTGGCCGGCTATTCGCCGGACCAGCTCGAACAACTGTGGCGCGACGGCGCGATCGGCTAGGACTGCGCCATGGAACGAATCCACATCACCGACGTCGCCCCGCGCGACGGTTTGCAGAACCAGCAGGTGCCGGTTTCGACTGGGTCCAAGCTGGAGCTGATCCGCCTGCTGGCGGCCGCGGGCGTGCAGAGCGTGGAGGCCACGAGCTTCGTGTCGCCCAAGGCCGTGCCGCAGATGTCCGATGCCGGCGAACTGGTCACCCGGTTGAATGCGGCCCTCCCGGGGCTGCGCAGCTCGGTGCTGGTGCCCAACCTCAAGGGGCTGGAGCGTGCGCAAGCGGCCGGCGCGCAGGAGATCGCGGTCGTGCTCTCGGCCACCGAGACCATGAATCGCAGGAACATCAACATGGGTCTGCAGGAAGCCACCGAGGTGAGCGCGCAGACCCTGGCCGAAGCGCAGCGCCTCGGCATGCGCACGCGCGCCTATGTGGCGGTGGCTTTCGACTGCCCCTTCGAGGGCGAGACGCCGCTCGCGGAAGTGGCCCGCCTGGCTGCCCGCATGCACAAGGAGGGCGCCGGAGAAATCGTGATCGCCGACACCATCGGTTCGGCTTCGCCCGGGCAGGTGAAGGAGCGCCTGCGCGCCCTGCGAGAGGTGGTGCCCGTGGCCCAGCTCGCCGTGCATTTCCACGACACGCGCGGCATGGGCGTCGCCAACGCCTGGGCTGCATTGGAGGCGGGCGTGCGCCGTTTCGATGCCAGTGTCGGCGGCATCGGCGGCTGCCCGTTCGCTCCAGGCGCGGCCGGCAACGTCGCCACCGAGGACCTGGTGCTCATGGCCGAGCGCAGTGGTTTCTCGACGGGCATCTCCATCGACGGCCTGCTCGACGCGGTGGACTTCGCCGAGGCGCAGTTGCAGCGCGCGCTGGGCGGACGCGCCATCACCTGGCTGCGACGCCAGCGCGAGAAGGAGCGAGGGGCGCAAGCCGCCCCTCAGTCAGCCTGAACGAGCCGCACGAAGTCAGATCCCGCCAACGAAAGAGACAACCCATGACAAGCCCCTTCACGACCTTCACCCGTCGCACCGCACTCGCGGCCCTCGCATCGATCGCAGCCACCTCCGCGTGGTCGCAAGCGGCCGACGCGAAATTTCCGAGCAAGCCCGTCACGCTGGTGGTGCCCTACGCGGCCGGCGGCGGCACCGACATCGTCGGACGCCTGATGGCGCAAAAGCTGTCCGAGCTCTGGGGCCAGTCGGTCGTGGTCGACAACCGCACCGGCGCCAATGGTGTCATCGGCTCCAGCCACGTCGCCAAGTCCCCGCCCGACGGCCACACGCTGCTGCTGGTGGTCGGCTCCCACGCCATCAATCCGGTGCTCATGAAGAGCATGCCCTACGACACCATCAACGCCTTCACGCCGGTAACCAACATCGCGAGCTCGCCGATGGTGCTGGTGGTGGCCGCGAAGGGGCCGTACAAGACGCTGAACGACGTGGTCAAGGCCGCGCGCACCGAGGAGCTGGCCGTCGGCTACTCCGAAGGCCAGACGCGGCTGACAGGCGAGCTCATCCGCCAGGCCGGCGACCTGAAGATGACAGGCATTCCGTACAAGGGCGGCGCGCCGATCATGGTCGACATCATCGGCGGCCATCTGCCGCTGGGCGTGACCAGCGTGCTCACCGCGCTGCCGCACGTGCAGTCGGGCGCCCTGCGCGTCGTGGGTGTGGCCGCGGACCAGCGCATGGCCATCTTTCCGGATGCGATGACCTTCAAGGAGGTCGGCCTGAAAGGCGTCGAATCGCTGAGCTGGTACGGCCTCTTCGGGCCGGCCGGCATGTCGCCCGCGGTCGTCGCGCAGATCAACCAGGACTTGAAGAGGGTCACGGCCGATCCCGCGGTCGTCAAGCAGATGCAGGCCCAGGGCGCGCAACTGGTGCTGACGCCGCCGGCCGAGTTCCGGAAGTTCCTCGCGGGCGAGACGGAGAAATGGGCGCTGGTCGCGCAGCGCGGCGGCATCAAGCCCGAGTAAGCACAGATTTCGACAACCAGAAAAACGGAGACATCCACATGCCATTGAATTTTCCTCGGGCGACGCTGCGCCGAGTCTTCGCGCCCGCGCTGCTGGCGCTGACCGCCATCGGCGGCGCCGCGCCTGCATCCGCGGACGACTACCCGAGCAAGCCGATCCGTCTCATTGTTCCCTTCGCGCCCGGCGGCGTCACCGACACCGGCGCGCGCGTGGTGGCCGAGCGGCTCGGCCAGCGCCTGGGCCAACAGGTCGTGGTCGACAACCGGCCCGGCGCCTCGGGCAACATCGGCACGCAGATGGCTGCCACCGCGGCGCCCGACGGCTACACGCTGGTGGTCGGCTTCGATGGCACGCTGGTCATCAATCCGCACGTGTACGGCAAGGTGCCCTTCGACCCGGTGAAGGACTTCGCGCCCGTGAGCAAGATCGGCGATGCGGCGCTCATCATCGTGACGCACCCGTCGGTGCCAGTGAAGACCTTCGACGAACTGGTGGCCTACTCCAAGTCCCACCCCGGCGGCGTGTCCTACGGCAGCGCCGGCACCGGCAGCACGCCACATCTCGCGGGCGAACTGCTGAAGATGCGCACCGGCGCCAATTTCGTCCATGTGCCCTACAAGGGCGGCGGCCAGGCCATGGCCGACGTGGTGGGCGGCACGCTGCCGATGCTCTACACGGCCGTGGCCGGCGCCTATCCATTCATCCAGAAAGGGCAGATCAACGCGATTGCGGTGTCGAGCAGCCAGCGCCTGCCGTCGCTGCCCAAGGTGCCCACCGTCTCCGAGGCGGGCGTGCCGGGCTTCGAGTCCAGCTCGTGGATCGGCATCCTTGCGCCGGCGAAGACGCCGCAGCCCATCGTCGACAAGCTGCAGCGCGAGCTCCATGCGGTCGTCCAGTCACCGGACATCAAGGATCGGCTGGCCTCGCTCGGCATCACCGCCTCGGGCAACACGCCGGCCGAGTTCGGCCAGCAGATCCAGTCGGACCTGAAGCGCTACGCGGAAATCGTCCGGACGGCCAACATCAAGGTGGACTGAGCCTTCAGACGCCGTGCGAGGCCGCGTCGGGCACGCCACCCGATGTGAGTTCTGCCGCGAAGCCTGAACGCACGATCAACTCGAGCGGCTGCGGCTGCAGCGACTCGATGCGCAGCACCCCGTCGCGCGACAGCACGGCCTTGTGCACCTGGCGCAGCGCATCGAGCCCGGTCGCGTCCAGCGAGATCAGGTGCATCGCGTCGAGCACCACTGTCATGCCGCGCGGCGCGCGTTCGACCGCCTGTACCGTCGCGTCCAGCTTGGCGGCGGCGCCGAAGAACAAGGCGCCGAAGAGCCTGAAGGTCAGCACCGGCGGTTCCAGTGACACCATCTCGACGCTGAACAGCGTGCTCATCCGCCGGACAAAGAGGGCGCACGCCAGCACGATGCCCACCTGCACCGCCACGGTGAGGTCGAACACGACGGTGAGGAAGAAGGTGCCCAGCATCAGCAGCCGGTAATGCTGGCTGAAGCGCCGCAGCATGTACGGCGAGAACTCGCGCCACTCGCCCATGTTCCAGGCCACGAACACGAGGATGCCCGCCAGCACCGCGAGCGGCACGTGCTGCGCGAGCGGAGCGGCGACCAGCACGACCACCATCAAGGTGAGCGAGTGCACGATGCCCGCGATGGGTGAAGTCGCGCCTGCCCGCAGGTTGGTGATGGTCCTCGCGATCGTGCCGGTCGCCGGCATGCCGCCGAAGAAGGGAGTGACCGCATTGGCGATGCCTTGTGCCATCAGCTCCTGATTCGGATCGTGCCGTGGCAGCCCGCTGACCTGATCGGCGACGCGCGCGCACAACAGCGATTCGATCGCGCCGAGCAGCGCGATGGTGAGGGTTGGCGTCACCAGTTGCTTGACAGTCTCCCACGTGAAATCGGGCAGCGCGAACGCCGGCACGCCGCTGGGGATGCCGCCGAAGCGCGTCCCGATGGTCTCGACGGGCAGGCTGAAGCCCCACGACACCAGCGTCAGCGTGCCCAGCGCGACGATGGGCCCCGGCACGCGCGACCCGGCTCGCGCGGCGCGCGTATCGGCCATGCGCCCCAAGACGAAATGCACGGCGTGGCCGAAGCGCGTCTTGTCGTGCAGCAGGTGCGGCCACGCGAACAAGCCGACGAGGCAGGCGAGGCCAAGCCCGAAGGCGTAGGGATTGAAGCTGCCGAGGTTCGTCGCCAGCGTGTGGATCTGCGAGAACATGTCGGCCGGCATCTTCGCGATCGAGAGGCCGAGCCAGTCCTTGATCTGCGAAATCAGGATCAGTGTCGCAATGCCGTTGGTGAAGCCGATGACGATCGACACCGGCACATAGCGCACGAGCGTGCCCAAGCGGAACAGCCCCATCAGGAAGAGCAGCACGCCGGCGCAGGCGGTCGCGATCAGCAGGTTCGCGACGCCGTAGCGCTCGACGATGCCGTAGACGATCACGATGAAGGCGCCGGCCGGGCCGCCGATCTGCACCGCCGAACCGCCGAGCGCCGCGATCAGGAAGCCCGCGATGATGGCCGTCCAGATGCCTGCCTCGGGCTTGAGCCCCGAGGCGATTGCGAAGGCCATCGCCAGGGGCAGCGCCACGATGCCCACCGTGGCACCCGCGCCGAGGTCCTTGAAGAAGCGTTCCTGGTTGTAGCCCGCGAGGGCGTCGATGAGCCGGGGACGGAAGCTCGCCAGCTTCAGGGGAGAGGTCATGGGCGCTATTGTGGACGCGCCCTGTGCTCAGTCCGAGTCGCCGGGCAGCACGGCATCGGCCGCCGCGCCTACCGCCTTGCCGGTGATGCGGGCCGTGCCGATGGCCGCGTCGGCTGCCAGTCCGACCGCGCCCGCGCCTACGCTCACGGCCGTGCTGGTCACGCTGATCGCCGCACCCGCCACCGCACATCCGCTCAATGCGGCGGCGCAGACCAAGGCGGCCAGCAGGCCGATCCGGGAAACGCCGCGGAACCGGTTTTGCCGGGCCGCAGGCGTTGCCCCCTGCAAGGGGGTGGGCGGAAACACGAAGTGGGCAAGCCTGGGGGTATGCATTACCTGACTCGCATGCCTGGAGTGGCGCCCGGCCATGGTTCCAGCACGTGGATGCCGGGGTTGGCCTTCTCGTCCGCATGGCTGGCCGCAAGCACCATGCCTTCGGAAATACCGAACTTCATCTTGCGCGGCGCGAGGTTGGCGACCAGCACCGTGAGCTTGCCGACGAGCTGCTCGGGCTCGTAGACCGAGGCGATGCCCGAAAACACATTGCGCGTCCTGCCTTCGCCGGCATCGAGCGTCAGGTGCAGCAGCTTGGTCGATCCCTCGACCTTCTGGCAGGCCACGATCTTTGCGATGCGCAGGTCGATCTTCGAAAAGTCGTCGATGGTGATGGTCGGCGCGATGCCTTCGCCGCCTGGCAATTCCGTCGCGGCCACCGCAGGCGCTGCGGCCGGCTCGGGCGGCTCGAACAACTGGTCCAACTGCTTGACGTCCACGCGCTGCATCAGGTGCTTGTAATCGTTGATCGCGTGGCCGGCGCCCAGCAGCTTGCCCGCATCGGCGAACAGCAGCGGCGCGCTGCCCAGGAAGGCTTCGACCTGTGCCGCCAGAGCCGGCAGCACCGGCTTCAGGTAGATGGTCAGCAGGCGGAAGGCTTCGATGCAGGCCGTGCACACGTCGTGCAGGCGGGCGTCCATGCCTTCCTTCTTGGCGAGTTCCCAGGGCTTGTGCTGGTCGACGTATTCATTGACCTTGTCTGCCAGCAGCATGATTTCGCGCAGGGCCCGCGCGTAGTCGCGGCCGTCGTAGAGCGACTGCATCGGCGCCGAGGCGGCCTGCAGCGTGGACAGCAGCGCCGCGCCGTCGGCCGATACCGTGCCCAGCTTGCCGCCGAAGCGCTTGGCGACGAAGCCCGCCGCCCGGCTCGCGATGTTGATGTACTTGCCGATCAGGTCAGCGTTCACGCGGGCCATGAAGTCCTCGGCCGTGAAATCGACGTCCTCGACCTTGGCGTTGAGCTTGGCCGCGATGTAGTAGCGAAGCCATTCGGGGTTCATGCCGATCGAGAGGTACTTGAGCGGGTCGATGCCGGTGCCGCGGCTCTTGCTCATCTTCTCGCCCGAGACAGTGATAAATCCATGCACGTTCACCTGGCTCGGCGTCTTGCGTTCGCTGAACTGAAGCATCGCCGGCCAGAACAGCGTGTGGAAGTAGACGATGTCCTTGCCGATGAAATGCACCTGCTCCACCAGCGGGTCGGCCACGAACTCGTCGAAGCTCTGCGAGGTGCGCGAAGGCTCGTGCCAGTGCTGCGCGGCCTGGCCCTTGTCGAAGTGGTTCTTCAGGCTCGCGAGGTAGCCCACGGGTGCGTCGAGCCACACGTAGAAGTACTTGCCCGGCGCGTCGGGGATCTCGATGCCGAAGTAGGGCGCCTCGCGCGAGATGTCCCAGTCGGCCATGCCGGCCTCGAACCACTCGCTGGCCTTCTTCGCCATCTCGGGCTGCAGCTTGCCGTCCTGCGTCCAGCCCTTCAGGAAGTCGACCACCTTCGGGTCGGAGAGCTTGAAGAAGAAGTGCTCGGAGCTGCGCAGCTCCGGCGTCGCGCCCGTGAGCGTCGAGTAGGGGCTGATGAGCTCGGTCGGCGAATAGACGCTGCTGCACACCTCGCAGGCATCGCCGTACTGGTCCTTCGCGTGGCACACCGGGCATTCGCCCTTGATGTAGCGGTCGGGCAGGAACATGCCCTTCACAGGGTCGTAGAACTGCTCGATGGTGCGCGTGGCGATCATGCCGCCGGCCTTGAGCCTCTTGTAGATGCCCTGGGCGAGTTCGGTGTTCTCGCTGCTGTCGGTCGAGTGCCAGTTGTCGAAGCGTATGTGGAAGCCGTCCAGGTATTCCTTGCGGCCCGCGGCGATCTCGCCGACGAACGCCTGCGGCGTCTTCCCGGCCTTTTCTGCCGCGATCATGATCGGGGCGCCGTGCGCGTCGTCGGCACCCACGAAGTGCACCATGTGGCCCTGCATGCGCTGGAACCGCACCCAGATGTCGGCCTGGATGTATTCCATGATGTGGCCGACGTGGAACTTGCCGTTGGCGTAGGGCAGGGCGGTGGTGACGAAGAGTTTGCGCTGGGACATCGCGATGGGCGCTTTCGGGGAGAGAAGGAAACTGCGGGTAGGGACTGCGGCTGGCGCCGTGGCCAGCGGGAGGAGCAGCATTTTAGGTGGCGGGGCTATAGTCGTCGTGCCAACCCAGGATGTCCCGTGATCACACAGTACGAAATCACCCTTGCGCAGGCAGCGGACGCCCCCGACATCGCGGAGCTGTCCCGGGACGCGATCGAGCTGGGGCTCTCATGGCGATGGACCCAGCGGCGCGTGCTGCGCAGCATCCGGGACGAGGCCACCAACGTGGCGGTCGCTCGCCGCGACGGCGTTCTTCTGGGCTTCGCGATCATGCAATACGGGGACGAGGACGCGCACATCTCGCTGTTCGCGGTGCGCGCGTCGCAGCGTCGCAGCGGGCTGGGATCGGCCCTGCTGGCCTGGCTCGAAGCCACCGCGGGCGTTGCCGGCATCCGCACGATCCGCCTGGAGGCGAGGGCCGGAAATGTGGCCGCCAAGTCCTTCTACGGCCGCCACGGCTTCACGGAATTCGGCACGAGCCCGGGCTATTACGAGGACGTCGAGGACGCGGTGCGCATGGTCAAGCGCCTGGGGCCAGAGGGCTGATCGGTTGCGCGACTGTCATGTGGCGACGTCCGCATCGCGCTCGCGGCGCCACGCGCCCGGCGGCTTGCCGACCAGGCGCTTGAAGGCCCGCACGAACGCAGCCTCGGAGTCGTAGCCCACGTCCAGCGCGATCGCGGCGACGGTGTCGCGGCTCTCGATCAACCGTCGCGCCGCCCGCTGCATGCGCCACTGGGTCAGGTACTGGATGGGCGGCACGCCGAGCATGAGGACGAAGCGCTCGTGCAGCGCCGAGCGCGACAGGCCGACATGCCTCCCGAGTTCGTCGATGGTCCAGTCATGTGCCGGCTGCGCGTGCATCAGCGCCAAGGCGCGCCCGACGAAGCGATCGCGCAGTCCCGCAAGCCAGCCTGCGCTCTGCGCCGGAAGGTGATCGGCATAGCGCCGCACGGCGTTGACGAACATCATCTCGCTCATCCGGGCCAGCATCGCCTCGCCGCCGGCTCGTTGCGCATGCGACTCGGCCACCGCCTGCTGGGTGAACTTCGCGATCCAGGCGTCGTCCTCGGTGGACCGCAGGTGCAGCAGGCGCGGCAGTGCGTCGATCAGCGGGTTGAAGGGCTGCAGGTCGCAACCGAGGAAGCCGCACACGATGGTCGTGTCCGCCTCCGATTCCGGCAGTGCCGCGCGCAGGACGTTCTGGCCGTTGTAGGCCAGGCGCAGCGGCAGCCGTTCGGCTTCCATGTCGGCGTACCAGTTGAGGTCGCTGTCGCCGCGCATCCCGGGCGCGCTCGACACGACATGCGCGTCCCCATGAGGGAACATCACCACGTCGCCGGCAAAGAGCTGCACGGACGGCCCACCGGGAATGCCGGCCCAGCAACTGCCTTGCGCGACGGCGTGGTATTCGATGACGTGGTCCACCCCGCGCATCAAGAGTGGTGCAAGTTCCTTCGCCGAAGGCGCCTCGGCCGCCCAGTCGCTGCTCGCGCTGATGCTGAAGAAGACGGCGCCGCGCAGACGCACGCCCTGCAGCACATCCGACAGCGTGTCCTGGCTCATCCGGGTGTCACCGCGGGGTTTCGGTCAAGTCGTGCGGACGATCAATCAATCCCGAGGGCCACGCGCCGCCAACGGCGGACTCGCAGTCAACTGCCGAGGACTTGGGGTGAAGCACGGCAGGGGGCAGGCAAGAAGAATGAATCCACCCCTCGCGATCGATCCGCGGCGGACCGTTCTTCAATGCGTTCATAACAGGAGCCCCCTATGGAATCCGTGACCTACCTTACGCTGGACAAGGACGTCCGGCAAGTCCGGCAGCCGGACCTCTCGGCATTCGCCGCGCAGATCAGCGGCGGTGTCCTCGACGCTGCCGACCCCGCCTATGACGAAGCCCGCAAGGTCTGGAACGCCAGCGTCGACCGTCGCCCCGCGCTCATCGCGCGGTGCCTGACGGAAGGCGATGTCCAGGCCGCGGTCCGCTTTGCGGCCGCGCAGCGGATGCTGCTGAGCGTGCGCGGCGGCGGCCACCACATCGCCGGCAATGCGGTCGCGGAGGGTGGCCTGATGCTGGACATGTCGGGCATGCGCGCGATCAACGTCGACCCGGCGAAGCGCATCGCGCGTGTCGGTCCGGGCGCGCTGCTCGGTGATTTCGACCGGGAAGCGCAGGCCCACGGCCTGGCCACGCCGCTGGGCATCAACTCGACCACCGGCGTGGCAGGGCTCACCCTGGGCGGTGGCTTCGGCTGGCTGACGCGCCGCCATGGCATGACCGTGGACAACCTGCTGAGCGCCACTGTCGTGACAGCGGACGGCGCCGTGCGCACGGCCTCGGCCACCTCGGAGTCCGACCTGTTCTGGGCCCTGCGCGGCGGTGGCGGCAACTTCGGCGTGGTGACGTCGTTCGAGTTCCAGTTGCACCCCGTCGGCCCGGAGGTGTACGCCGGCCTGGTTGTCTATTCGATGGCGCAGGCCCAAAAGGTCCTTCGCGCATGGCGCGACTTCACCACCAAGGCTCCCGACGAACTGAGCGTCTGGGCGGTGCTGCGCAAGGCGCCGCCGCTGCCCTTCCTGCCCGAATCGGCCCACGGGACCGGTGTCGTGGTTTTCCCGCTGCTGCACTGCGGCAGTGTCGAAGCGGGAGAACGTGCTGCCGCGCCGGTGCTTCGCTTCGGCGACCCGATCGGCAGCGCGCTGGGCCCCACGCCCTACGCCGGATTCCAGACCGTCGTCGACCCGCTGCTGGCGCCCGGCGCCCGCAACTACTGGAAGTCGAACAACTTCAGCCAACTCAGCGACGAGGCGCTGGACCTCGTGCGCGCGGCGGCCGAACGCGTGCCGGGGCCGGAATGCGAGATCTTCCTGGCCCAACTCGGCGGCGCCATGGCGAGAGTCAAGCAGGATGCGACGGCTTTTGCAGGCCGCGATGCCAACTACATCATGAACGTGCACGGCCGCTGGCAGGACGCGGGCGACGACGGGAAGGTGCGCGCCTGGGCGCGGGGCGTCTTCGAGGCCGCGGCGCCGCACGCCACCGGCAGTGGCTACGTCAACTTCCTGACCGAGGACGAGGCGGAGCGCGTCGCCGCGAGCTATGGCGCGAACCACGAACGCCTTCAGGCGGTGAAGCGGCGCTTCGATCCGGACAACCTGTTCCGGATGAACCTGAACATCGCACCGGCCGCATCGCCGCTACGGTAGGCCGGCCCATGAGCAGCCTCGACGCGCGCGGGTGCAGCGTCACCGGCGCCACGCCTTCGGCCCTGGCGGCGTACGAGCGCGCGCTCGCCGCGTACCAGAGCTGGCGCAATGGCGTCGAGCCGGCGTTGGCAACCGCACTTCAGGAGGCGCCGGACTTCGTGATGGCGCACGCCCTCCAGGCCTACCTGCTGCTCTGCAGCCGCGATCCGCGCAGGGTTCGGCTCGCGCGTTCGGTTCTGGCGCGTGCGGCGGGTCTTCCGGCCAACCCGCGCGAGCGCCTGCATCTGGCGGCCATCACCGCGGCGCTCGCCGATGACTACGCACGCGCCAAGACCCGGCTCGGGGAAGTACTCGAGCAGCACCCGCTCGACGTCCTCGCACTGCAGGTCGCACACATGTTCGACCATGTCACGGGCGATGTCGCCCGCATGCACGACCGCGTGGCGTCGGTGCTGCCGTCCTGGTCGCGCGAGGTGCAGGGCTATCACGCGGTGCTGGCCATGCATGCCTTCAGCCTGGAGGAAAGCGGAGAGTATGGGCACGCCGAGGATGTCGCGTGCGCCGCGCTGGCCCTGAACCCGCTGGACGCCCGCGCGCACCATGCGATGGCCCATGTCTTCGAGATGTCGGAACGCGCCGATGCGGGCTTGCGCTGGATGAACGCGCACCGGGACTTCTGGAGCGTCGATACCGTCGTCGCCACGCATGCTTGGTGGCACCTCGCGCTGTTCCACATTTCGCAGCACCGCTTCGACGACGCTTTGGGGCTGTACGACCTCCGGGTGCGCGCCGGCCCCTCGGGAGAGATCGCAGACCTTATCGATGCCTCCGCGCTGTTGTGGCGCGTCGAACTTGCGGGGGGCGACACAGGTCAGCGCTGGGCCGAAATCGCGACGGCCTGGGACGCCTGCATCGACGACGGCTTCTGCAGCTTCAACGACCTGCACGCCATGCTGGCATTCGTCGGCGCCCGCGACTGGGACCGGGCCACGCGACTCGAACGGGCGCTGGTCAGGTCACAGGCACGGCCGACCCGCCACGGCGAATCGACGCGGGAGGTCGGCTTGCCTTCGTGCCGGGCGCTGATCGCGTTCGGACGCGGCGACGACACGCTCGCGATCACGCTGCTGGCGAGCCTGCCGGAGCTAGCGCACCGGCTCGGCGGGAGCCACGCGCAGCGCGACGTGCTGAACCTGACCTTGCTCAAAGCCGTCGAGCGCGCCCGAAGCGCGGCCCGGCGGACGCGCTTCGCATCCTTGCCAATCGACGAGCGAAGCTGAACGGCCTCAGACCTCGATCTGCGCCGGCGCGTCGGCCGCCAGCGCCTTTTCCACTACGCCGCGCGGCAGCGTCGGCGCGAACGATTCGATGAAGGCGTGCACGTAGCCGCGCAGGTAGTTGCCGCGGCGCACCGCCAGCTTGGTGAGATTGATGCCGAAAAGCTCGCCCGCATCCAGCGCGCGCAGCTGCGTGTCGCGCTCGGCCTCGTAGGCGATGCCGGCGACGATGCCGACGCCCATGCCGAGCTGCACGTAAGTCTTGATCACGTCCGCATCCATTGCGGTCAGCACGATGTTCGGCGCCAGCCCCTGGTCCTCGAAGGCCTTGTCGATGCGCGTGCGGCCGGTGAAGCCGGTGTCGTAGGTGATCAGCGGATAACGCTCGAGCGCTTCGAGCGTGAGCGCCTCGCCCAGCAGCGCATGCCCCGGCGGCACGATCACCGAATGCGTCCAGCGGTAGCAGGGCAGGGCCACGAGTTGCGGGTAGTCGCCCAGCGCCTCGGTCGCGATGCCGACGTCGACCTCGCCGCTCAGCAGCATCTGGGCGATCTGCTTCGGCGAGCCCTGGTGGAGATGCAGCTTCACGTTCGGAAACTGCGATCGGAACTCCTGCACTGCCACCGGCAGCGCATAGCGAGCCTGCGAATGCGTGGCCGCGACCGAGAGCAGGCCGCTCTGGCGCGCGACGAACTCCTGTCCTGCGTGCTTGAGGTTGGTGCTCTCCATCAGCATGCGCTCGATGATGGGCAGCACGTGCCCGCCGGGCTCCGTGAGGCCGGTGAGCCGCTTGCCCGCGCGCACGAAGAGTTCAATGCCCAGTTCTTCCTCCAGCTCGCGGATCTGCCGGCTCACCCCGGGCTGGGAGGTGTGGAGCGTGTGGGCGACTTCGGTGAGGTTGAAGCCGCATCGCACGGCCTCGCGCACCGAGCGCAGTTGTTGGAAATTCATGATGCTCGAACGAAAAACGGCGCCCGCAGGGGCGTAGCGGGCCATTGTCCGCAGCGGCATCAGATTGGGGAACGACCGATTCGTTGATTCCAAATAGGGAAAACATCTTTGGCCGTGGCGACGGCGTCAGGCGCTGGTCGCAAAGCCGGTATCGAAAGTCGGGCGCACGTCCAGCGGCTGCTTGATGAGCCCCACCTGGTGATAGAAGTCCGCCGTGCGCTGCTGGTCGGCGATGACCTGCGCGTCGATCGGCACCCACTTCTGCTGGCGCCGCTCGAACTGCAGCTTCGCAGCTTCGGGCGGGATGCCGATGATGCGTGCGAGCGTGGCGGAGAAGGCGTCCACGTTGCGGTACGACCAGGCTTGCGCCTTCACTACCCGCTGCAGGAAGTCCTGCAGCACCGGCCGCTTGGCTGCGATAGCGGCGTCGGTCGCGGCCAGGTAGCTCAGGCCCGGCAGCAAGCCGCGCCCACTGACGAGCACCCGCGCGTGATGGCTGGTTTCGGCCAGCGCGGTATAGGGCTCCCAGGTTGCCCAGGCATCGACCGAGCCTTGCGTCAGCGCGAGCTTGGCATCGGCGGGCGCCAAGAAGCGGATGTTGACGTCCTCCGGCTTGAGGCCCGCGGTGGTGATGGCCTTGAGCGTGATGTAGTGGCCGATGGAGCCGCGGTTCGTCGCGATGCTCTTGCCCTTGAGATCGGCCGCGGTCTTCAACGTCGAATCCGGCCGCACCAGGACCGCCGTGCCATAGGAGTCGGATCGGTTCGCGCCGATGGCCTTGACGCGCGTGCCTGCGGCGAGCGCGAAGATCAGCGGCGCATCGCCGATCGGGCCCGAGTCCACGGCGCCTGCATTCAGCGCTTCTGCGAGCGGCGCGGCAGCCGGGAACTCCGACCATTGGATGTCGTAGGCCAGGCCTTCGAGTCCGCCTGCCGCCTCGAGCAGCGCACGCAGACCGCCCTTCTGGTCGCCGGCCTTGAGCACCGGGCGCGATTGCGCATGCAGCATGGCCGCAGGCAAGGCGAGCGCTGCGGCGCCTGCGAGGGTGTGGGTGATGAATTGGCGGCGGGATGCCTGTGTCATGGGGGGACTCCTTGAAAGATGGAAATGCGGACGATGGTCAGTGGACGAAGCCGCCCTTGAGGAAGCGCACCGGCTCGGCATCCATGCGAGCAATCAGCGCGCCGAGGCCGTCGGCGGGCGGCGGGTCGTCCTGCGGGTTGCCGGATGCGGTGGCGGTGCGACACAGCAGGTCGTCTTCCGACCAGCCGGCATCGCCCGGCGCACTGCGAGCGCGCAGCCAGCCATCGCGGTCCGCGAGCAGTTGCGTGCCGGCGAGGTGGTCGGTGCCGGCGATCAATGAGAACGCCTCCCACGCGGCGGGCGCGTCGATCACGCAGTCCGGCGCGCGTGGCAGCGCAGCGTGCGAGGCGGGTTGAAGCTGCGCGGTGACCATGCGCGGGTCTTCGAGCAGGGCAGTCGTCGAATCGGCGGCGACGATGCGCAGGCGCTGTCCTCCGCGCCAGGAGGACAGCGGACGCGGCTCACGGCCTTCGCACCGAACGATGACGTCTGGCAAGCCGATGGGCTGGCTCCAGACGCCGCTCGCCCGCAGGCTCTGTCCGGCACCCTGGGCCTTCATGAAGTCGATCAGCGCCCACGCCTCGCTGTCGGCGAGTCTCTCGAAGCCGGGCATGGTCGACGTTCCATGCCGATCCTTCGTGCCGTGGAGCACGCGCCATAGCAGATCGCCATCGGCGCGCCGCCATAACAGGGGCCCGGCAAGGTTTGGCGGCCACACCGGCTGCGCCGCGGCGAGCGGACCTTGCCCTCGGCCATCGATGCCGTGGCAGCCCACGCAATGCTGCGCATAGAGCGCGCGGCCCTGCACGATGGACTCGGCGCTGAAACCGGTGGGCGAGCGATGAAAGCTCGTGGGATACGCGGGCACGAGCACAACCTCAGGTTGCGGCCACGGCGCGAGAACCAGCAGCATGGGAACTGCCGCGACGAGCAGCCATCGGCGCCGTCGCCAGATCAGCGCGACCACCAGCAGGAAGACGGCGAGCGCCAGCACGAGCAGCGTCAACGCCAGGCGCCGTGCCTGCCCGAGATCGATCAGCAGGTTCTCGCCCGACAGGCGCAGCGCCCAGGGCCAGGCGGGCTGTCCGTGGCTGGAGGCGGCCAGCCCCAGCCAGGCCAGCAGCCGGAGCAGCCCCAGTTGCGCGCCTTGCAGCAGCCCGATCAGAGGATTCAGCCATTCGGAATCCGTCAGAGCGCTCATGCCTCAGGGCGGGCGGCTGTCACCACGTTGCGTCGAGACCGAGGTGGCGAAGCGCTTCATGTCGAAGCTCCGCCAGCCTTGGATGACCCCGATGCCGTGGATAGGGCAGATCGACCACCAACTCCGCCGCGATGCGCGCAGGCCGATCGCTCAGCACGATCACGCGGTTGGCGAGGAACAGCGCCTCCTCGACGTCATGCGTCACCAGCAGCGCCGAGAAGCCGGCGCGTTGCCACAGGCTCACCAACTCGCTCTGCATCGCGATGCGCGTGAGCGAATCGAGCTTGCCCAGCGGCTCGTCGAGCACCAGCAGGCGCGGGTCGTTGACCAGCGCGCGGGCAAGCGCGACGCGCTGCGCCATGCCGCCCGACAACTGGTGCGGAAAGCTCTTCGCGAACTCGCTGAGGCCCACGAGCTTGAGCGCATCGTCGACGCGCGAGCGCTGCGTCTTCAGCAGGCCGCGCGCCTGCAGGCCCAACGCGACGTTGTCCCAGACGCTGCGCCACGGGTAGAGCGTCGGGTCCTGGAACACGACGATGCGCGACGGGTCGGGCCGCGTGATGGCCTCGCCGTCCTGCGTGATGGTGCCGGCGGTCGCGGGTTCGAGCCCGGCCACGAGCCGCAGCAGGGTCGACTTGCCGCAGCCGCTGGGCCCCAGCAGCGCGACGAACTCGCCCGGCCGCACGTCGAGGTCGATGCCGTCGAGCACCTGCAGCACGCCGGTCGGCAGCTTGAACCAGTGGCTGACGTTGCGGATGTCGATGTGCGCGCCGGCACTGGCGGCCGGCGTCGGTGCCTGGACGGCCGAGGTGTCGGCCGTGCCTACCATTTGACCGTCCCCTTCTGCCACGACAGCGCACGGTCGCGCACCGCGAAGAGCAGCGTGATCAGCCCGGAGCACAGCACCGCCATCACCAGCAGCGCCGCGTACATGTTGGCGTAGGCAGCCCAGCCTTGCGCCCACTGCAGGTACCAGCCAAGGCCGGCTTTCACGCCCATCATCTCGGCCGTGACCAGCACCGAGAACGATGCGCCGAGGCCCATGAACAGGCCGACGAAGACCTGCGGCAGCGCGGCCGGCACGGCAACGCGCAGCACCAGGAACCACTCCGGCGCCCCCAGCGTGCGCGCGACGTCGTAGTAGTTCTTGTTGACCGAGGCCACGCCCGACCAGCTCAGCACCGCGACCGGGAAGAAGGTCGCGAGTCCGACCAGGAACACCGCCGCCGCGTAGCTCGACGGCGCGAAGAAGAAGGCCAGCGGCAGCAGGGCCGAGGCCGGCACCGGTCCGAGAAAGCGCAGGAGCGGATGCACCCAGTAGCCCGCGATGCGCGACCAGCCGATCCACACCCCGGTCGCGAAGCCCACCAGCGCGCCGAGCACGAAGCCGTGCGCCAGCAGCCGCAGCGAATGCGCAGTCGAGAGGCCGAGCCGGCTCCAGTCCTCGTAGACGACGTCCAGCAGGCTCTGCGGCGGCGCGAAGAAGGGCGGCGGCAGCACGCCGAGCTTGGCGGTCAGCACTTCCCACAGCGCGAGCAGCAGCGGCGCTGCGATGAGCCACTGGCCGGCCGGACGCAGCTTGCGGCCGATGCGGCCGGAGCGAACGCCGAGCAACGCCACCACCAGCAGCAGCGCCGCGATGGCGATTGCGCCGATGCCGAACTCCTGCGTGAAGTTCCAGTCGCTGAAGCCGACTTCGCGGTTCGGCCAGTAGACCGTCAGCAGGCCGAGCGCCAGCCATGCGGTCGCTGCGACGACGCCGGTGCGCCAGACGCCCGTGACGACGGGCTCGCGCAGCCCGGCGGGCGTGGCGACGGCCGGCGCGTCTCGCCGGGCCTGCAAGCGCGGCGGCGCTGCAAGAGGCCGGGCCGCGCCCAGGATGTTCCCGGCCGTCGTCATGCCAGCACGTCCACCGACACGTGGTTGGCGAGCCGAGCCGGATCGGTGCTCGCCTTCAGCACGCCGACCGATCGGAAATCGCGCGCATAGAACTCCACCTCGTCGCGCAGGTTCTTGCCGACCGGGTGGTGCGCGTGGGTCAGCGTGCCCAGCAGCGCCTGGAGGTCCTCGACCGGCACCTTCGGCGAATACTTCGCAAACAGCTTGGCAGACTCGTTCGGGTTCTCCGCCACGAAGTCCGAGGCCTGCACGATGGAGCGCACCAGCGCCGCCACCACCGGCTTTTCCTTGCGCACCAGTTCGCCGCGCGCGCCGACGATGCAGCAGACCTTGTCCTTGTATTCGCCGGAGAGGTTCGATGCCAGCTCCAGGTAGCGGCCCTTGTTGCGTTTCTCGATCAGGTAGAGCGTCGGGTCGCCATCCGCGATGGCTTGGATCTCGCCCTTGTTGACCGCGATGTCGAGCAGGTCCGCCGGGTACTGGCGCCAAGTCACGTCCTTGTCGGCGTCGATGCCGTTCTTCTTGAGCAGGATGGAGAAGAAGTTCTTTCCGGGGCTGGCGATGTCCGACACGCCGATGGTCTTGCCCTTGAGCTTCTGAAGGTCGGTAACGCCGGCTTCCTTGACGCCCACGAGCCGCACGCAGCCGCCGTGCGAACTGCCGACGATCTTCACGTCGAAGCCCGATTCGAGCGGCTTGAGCCAGCGGTGGATCATGCCCACCGCGGCATCGGCCTTGGCCGTGGCGAGAGATTCGAGCAACTGGTCGGTCGAGCCCGTGTAGTTGATGAGGTCGACCTGCAGGCCGTTCTTCTCGAAGATTCCGCGCTCCTGCGCGACCACCACGGGCGAGAGGCAAAAGGCCGAAGCGTTCCAGGCAAAGCTCAGCTTGCGCTGCTGTGACCAGGCACGCGTTGCAATCAATCCGCTGGATGCGATGACGGCGGCGGCGCCGCCTGCGCGCAGCACGCTGCGGCGCGAAAGAGATGTGTTGTTCATGGTTGGGTGATGGTTGGGCGGGATCACTGAAGCAGCTCGGGCTCGGCCTCGACCAGCCCTTCGTAGAGGCTCTCGAAGGCGTGCAGCGCGCCTTCGGGCCCGCCAATCTGCCCGTGCGTGTGGCGTGCCACCGCGTCGTCGATGGGCCGCGGCTTGCCGGCGGCTTCTGCCAGCAACTGGGTGTGGCACGCGTTGTCGAGCGCGATGTACCACCAGGCGGCAGCCTCCACGCTGGGGCCGGCGCTCAGGATGCCGTGGTTCTGGAGGATCGCGCCCTTGCGGTCGCCCAGCGCCTTCGCGATCCGCAGGCCCTCGCTCTCGTCGACCACCATGCCGGTGAAATCGTCGAAGAGCGTGTGGTCGTCATGGAACACGCAGGCGTCCTGAGTGAGCGTGTCGAGCTTGCGGCCCAGCGTCGACCAAGCCTTGCCGTAGGTCGAGTGCGTGTGCGCGGCCGCGATGATCCTCGGGTTGTATTCGTGGATCGCGGCGTGGATGGCGAACGCCGCCTTGTTGAGCGGACGATCGCCGATCACGGTCTCGCCTCTCGCATTGACCAGCAGCAAATCAGACACCTTGATGCGCGAGAAGTGCACGCCCAGCGGGTTGACCCAGAAGTGGTCCGTCAACTCCGGGTCGCGCGCTGTGATGTGGCCGGCCAGTCCCTGCGCGAAACCGAAACGCGCAAAGAGGCGGAACGCACCCGCCAGCCGCTCTTGCCGGTGCCGACGCTCGGCCTCGATGCTCGTGCGCGGCGCCGGCGGATCGAACCAGTACTTCTGCTGCGGATTCGGATTGAGAGCAAGCCGCGTGCGGGGAGTGTCCCCGCCGCGCTCGATGTGGAGGACGGCGCTCATTCGGTTCCTTCTGGCCAGGGGGTGCATCGTTCGGGTCAGGCGGCCTTGCGCCGCGCGGCCAGGCGCTGTGCCACCAGCTCGCGTGTGCGCGGAATCAGTTCGCGGCCGTAGTCGATGGCGTCTTCGAGCGGGTCGAAGCCGCGGATCAGGAAGGTGGTCACGCCGAGGTCGTAGTAGTCGAGCAGCGCATCGGCCACCTGCTCGGGCGTGCCGACCAGCGCGGTGCTGTTCGAGCGGCCACCGATCTCCTGCGCGACGGCCGTCCACAGGCGCTTGTCGAGCCGCGTGCCTTTTTCGGCGGCGGCGAGCAGGCGCTTGGCGCCTTCGCTCTGCTGCGGGCCGCCGCGTCCGAAGCCCTGCACGACGCGAAGACGGCGCGTCTCGGCCAGGATGCCGTCGGCGCGTTCCCAGGCCTTCTCCTCGGTCTCGGCCAGGATCGGGCGGAACGACACCGAGAAGCGCACATTGCGTCCGTGCTTCGCGGCTTCCGCCCGCACGCGGCCCGTGAGTTCGCGCGCCTGGTCGAGCGATTCGCCCCACAGCGCATACACGTCCGCATGCTTTCCGGCGACCGGGATCGCCGCCTCCGACGCACCGCCGAAATACACCGGCACATGCGGCTTGCCGTTGAACGATTGCACCGGCTTCACCTCCGAGAAGGCATCCTTGAAGCGGTAGTGCGCGCCGTCATGGTCGAAAGGCTTGTCGCTGGTCCACACCTTGCGCAGCACGTCGAGGTATTCGTCGGTGCGGGCATAGCGCTGGTCGTGGTCGAGCCAGTCGCCGTCGCGCTTCTGCTCGTCGTCCGAGCCGCCCGAGATGTAGTGCACGCCGAGCCGGCCGCCGCTGAACTGGTCGAGCGAGGCGAACTGCCGAGCCGCGAGCGTCGGTGCGACGAAGCCGGGCCGGTGCGCCAGCATGAAGTGGATGCGCTCGGTGACCGACGCGGCGTAGGCCACGGTCAGCGTCGCGTCGGGGCTGGTGGAGTGGTGCGGCACCAGCACGCGGTCGAAGCCGGCCTGCTCGTGGGCCTGCGCAAAGGCGCGCACGTAGTCGCGGTCGATCGCGGGGCCGCGCGCGGGATGGATTTCCGAGACCTTCTGGGCCTGGATCATGCCGATGAATTCGATGTCGCTCATGGGGGCGTCCTTGCTATGAAATGAGGGATGGAAACAGGAAGAAGGTCAGGCCGGATTGCCGCGCGACAGCGCCGGGCCGAAGCTGCGGTCCCACAACGGGGCGACGTCGGCCGGCCCGTCGAGCACGCCGAGCTTCAGGAATGTGTCGGCCACCTCCTGGTGGCTGCGCACCACGGCGTGGGTCACCGGGCCGAGTCCGTAGTCGTTGCTTCGACCGTTGAAGAGTTCGATCAGGTCGCCCACCGGGACGCGCGTTTCGGCGGATTGCGCCTTGGCATAGTCCAGGTAGTTGTCGTTGGCCCAGGCATAGGCGCGCTGCAGCCGCAGCAGGAAGTCGGTGATGGCGGCGTGGCGCAACGGGTCATCGACTGCGCGCGGATTGGCGTAGACCGGGAAGTTGCCCGACAGGTAGCCCTTGCCCGTCTTGATGGTTCGCGCGCCGTACTGCGTGCGCGCCAATTGGCCGTTGTAGCCGTAGATCGCCCATGCATCGAGGTCGCCGCGCGCGAAGGCCGAGAGGCCGTCGGCCGGGCTCAGGTTGATCGGCTGGATGTCGTTGAACGAAAGGCCGGCTTCCGCGAGTTGCTTGCTCAGGTAGTAGTGCGCCGTGGTGGCACGCACGTAGCCGACGCGCTTGCCCTTGAAGTCGGCGATGGTCTTGATCGGCGCGTCCTTGCGCGCCAGCGTGGCCTGGTTGTTCAAGTCCTCGTGGATCACGGCGACGAAGCGCACTTTGGCTTTCTGTCGGGCGGCGAAGGTGGCGGGGATCTCGCTGCCGGAGCCCAGATCGAGCGCGTCGCCCTGGATGGCTTCGATGTGGAGCACGCCGTTGTTCAACTCGCGCCAGTCGATCTTGTAGGGTGTCCTGCCTTGGCCCGAGGCCTCGATCAGGGGACGCCAGAGGCCCTTGTAGGTGCCGATTCGAAGGGTCACGCCGGACAGGTCGGCGGCCGTCGCCGCGGCGAACGGACCTGCGGCACCCAGGGCTCCGGCCGCGCTGGCAGCTTGCAGCCAGCGGCGCCGCGACCAGGCGTGGGCGGGATGAAGAGGGGAGGTCATTGAAGCGCGCGCCTTCCGTGTCGTCTTGCAGAAAGGGGTGACCGTAAGGCTCGGGTCCTCGAAAACGAACGCAGAAAAACGAGTTTGGATATGCGGCTTCCGTCGTTTTCCGCGCACGCGGCGGGGGCTAAGGTCCGGGCCCATGAGTTCACAAGTCCTGCGCCGCGTGCCGGCCGCACCTGAATCGGACGATGCGCTGCTCGCGCAGTTGTCGTCCCTGTTTGCCGAGACCGCGGCCGACCACGATCGCAGCGGCGCCTTCCCGCGCGAGAACTTCGCTGCGCTGCACGCCAACGGACTTGTCAGCCTGGTCGCGCCACGCGTGCACGGCGGCGGTGGTGCATCGCTGGAAACCGCGCGCCGCGTGCTGGCCGCCGTTGCCTACGGCGAGCCCGCGACCGCGTTGATCCTCACGATGACCTGGCTGCAGCACCTTGGCATCGGACGCACCGACAGCCGCTGGCCATCGCATCTTCGTGAACGCGTGCTGCACGATGCCGTGCGCGACGGGGCCTTGATCAATGCATTGCGCGTGGAACCGGCGCTCGGCTCGCCCGCGCGGGGTGGCCTGCCCGCCACGATCGCGCGCATCGACGGCGACCAATGGAAGCTCAGCGGCCACAAGCTCTACACCACAGGCATCGAAGGGCTGAGTTGGCTGTCGGTCTGGGGCCGCACGGAGGAGGAATCCCCTCGTGTCGGCGTGTTCCTGGTGCCGCGCGATGCGCCCGGTGTTCGCGTGATCGCGAGTTGGGACCACCTGGGCCTTCGCGCCTCCGGGAGCCATGAAGTGATCTTCGAGGACGTCGCGATCCCGCTCGACCATGCGGTCGATCTGCGCGCGCCGGCCGAATGGGCGCCCGATGCGGGCAGCCAGACCGACATCGACGCCCATGCCACGCAGCAGGCCTGGATGGTGGTGCTGCTCGCCACGCTTTACGACGCGGTGGCACGTGCGGCGCGCGACTGGCTGGTCGGCTTTCTCAACCGGCGGGCCCCGAGCGGGCTCGGCGTGCCGCTGGCCAGCCTGCCGCGCGTGCAGGAGGCCGTCGGCGAGATCGAGGCCGTGTTGAGCGCCAGCCGCGTTTTGCTGGACCATGCGACTGCCGAAGTCGACGCGGGAAGGACCCCCTCCGCGACGGAGAGCGGCTTGCTGAAATACACCGTCACCACGCATGCGATCCGCGCCGTCGAGTTGGCGCTGCAGCTCAGTGGCAATCACGGCCTCACGCGGCAGAACCCGCTGGAGCGCCACTACCGCGACGTGCTCTGCAGCCGCATCCACACGCCGCAGAACGACGCGATCCTGGTGACGGCCGGCAGGGCCGCGCTGTCCCGATGAGCGCGCGACTGCGCGATTTCGCCATCGCATTCGGCCGGCTCCTCGATACCCATCCGAAGGAATCGCGCATCCTGGAAGAGGGCGGCGCCTTGCTGCGTGGCCTCGTCGTGCGCGACGACTGGCTGCCCGACGCCTTCGCGAAGCCGCATCCCGAGCGCTATCAGCAGTACCTGCTGCACCTCGATGCGGCCGGGCGCTTCTCGGTGGTGAGCTTTGTCTGGGGGCCTGGCCAGGCCACGCCGGTGCATGACCACACGGTGTGGGGCTTGATCGGCATGCTGCGCGGCGCCGAGTACAGCCAGGCCTACCGCGAGCGCGATGGGCAGCTCATGGCCGAGGGCGCGCCGGTACGGCTCGAACCCGGCCATGTCGAGGCCGTCTCGCCGACCGTTGGCGACGTGCACCGCGTGCGCAACGCCTACGACGACCGTGTGTCGATCAGCATCCACGTCTATGGCGCCGACATCGGCAAGGTGCAACGCCATACTTACCCACCGGGCGGGGGGCGCAAGCCATTCGTCTCCGGATACTCGAGATCACAGCCCAGCTTGCCTATCTGATTGAAATGACCGCTTCCATCTCCTTCGCCGCAGTGCGTGGACATCTGCTCGCGCGTGACGAAATCGCCTTGCTCGACGTGCGCGAGGAAGACCCGTACGCACAATCCCACCCGCTGTGGGCTGCCAACCTGCCGCTGTCGCGGATCGAACTCGATGCGTGGCGCCGCATTCCGCGCCGCGACACCCTGATCGTTCTTTATGGCGCGCACGAAGGCGTCGACCTTGCGCCGCTTGCCGCCGAGCGACTCGCGGCACTGGGCTACACGCGCGTTCACTTGCTCCAGGGTGGGCTGGAGGGCTGGCGCGATGCCGGCGGGGAACTGTTCCGGGACGTCAATGTGCCGAGCAAATCCTTCGGCGAACTGGTCGAGCACGAGCGCCAAACGCCTTCACTCTCGGCGCAGGAGGTCAAGGCGTTGATCGATGTGCGTGCGGATGTGGTGGTGCTCGACGCGCGTCGCTTCGACGAATTCCAGACCATGAGCATCCCCACCGCGACCAGCGTGCCGGGCGCGGAACTGGTGCTTCGCGTGCGCGAACTGGCGCCCGATCCGGCCACCCGGGTCATCGTCAATTGCGCGGGGCGAACGCGCAGCATCATCGGCACGCAATCGCTGGTGAATGCGGGCATCCCGAACCCGGTCGCTGCACTGCGCAACGGGACCATCGGCTGGAAGCTGGCAGGACAGGTGCTGGACCACGGTGCCGCGCGCCGCGCGCCTGAGCCGGGGGAGGCGAATCGCTCCGCCGCGCGGGCCAATGCGCAGGACGTGGCGCGGCGCGCAGGCGTCCGCTCGATCGGTCTCGATGCGCTCGCGACGCTGGAGGCGCCGGGCCGGACGGTCTACCGCTTCGACGTCCGCACGCCCGAGGAGTACGAGGCCGGCCACCTTCCGGGTTTTGCCGGTGCGCCCGGCGGCCAGTTGGTCCAGGAGACCGATCATCACGTGCCGGTGCGCGGCGCCCGTATCGTGCTCGCCGACGACGATGGCGTGCGCGCGCCCATGACGGCGTCATGGCTCGCGCAGATGGGGTGGGAGGTGCATGTCGTGGAGGCGCAGCCAGCGACGGCGCGCCGTGCGACTGGCGCCGCGCCGTCCGATCATGCTGCTGCGCCCTCGGTGGCCGGGATCACGCCGGCCGAACTGGCGCTCGTCCTGGAAGGGTCGCCGAAAGGCGTTGCGGTGATCGACGTGACGACGGGCGCCAACTATGCCAAACGCCACATTCCCGGCGCGTGGTTCGCGATCCGGGCGCAACTGGGGCAGGCGCTGGAGGTGATCCCGGCTGCTCGCCGATACGTGCTCACCTGCGGCAGCAGCCTGCTCGCCAGCTTTGCCGCTGTCGATCTGCGCGCCTTGCTCGCCGCGCGCGGCCATGATGCCGAGGTGGTCGTGCTGGAGGGCGGCAATGCCGCATGGTTCGCCGCCGGCCTGCCCGCGGAAACCGGCTTGACCCGCCTCGCGACACCGGTGACCGACCGCTACCGCCGGCCGTACGAGGGAACGGATGCGCCGGCTGAGGCGATGCAGGCCTACCTCGACTGGGAATTCGGCCTTGTCGCGCAGCTTGCTGCTGACGGAACACATCACTTCAAAGTGATCTAGGCACACCGGGGTTCGCCCGGCTTTAGGGTCAAGCGGGGCGCCCGGCAGGGCGCCTTCCCGCGGCGCACTAGACTAGCCGCCATTCAGGAGTTTCCAAATGGCAGTTACGCAAGAGGCGCTCGCTCAGGCGCTTAAGTCCGTCCTCGACCCCAATACCGGCAAGGATTTCGTCAGCACCAAGGCGCTGAAGAACGTTCAGATCCATGAAGGCGACGTGTCCTTCGACATCGAGCTGGGATACCCGGCCAAGAGCCAGATGCCCGCCTTGCGCAAGGCGCTGGTGGCGGCCGCCAAGACGGTGGCGGGTGTCGAGAACGTGTCGGTCAACATCGCGACCAAGGTCATCAGCCATGCCGTGCAGCGCGGCGTGCAACTGATGCCCAACGTGAAGAACATCATCGCCGTGGCATCGGGCAAGGGCGGCGTCGGCAAGAGCACGACGGCGGCCAACCTGGCGCTCGCGCTCGCAGCCGAGGGCGCCAGCGTCGGCCTGCTCGACGCCGACATCTACGGCCCGAGCCAGCCCATGATGCTGGGCATCGACCGCCGCCCCGAGAGCGAGGACGGCAAGACCATGGAGCCGCTGGAGAACCACGGCGTCCAGGTCATGTCGATCGGCTTCCTGGTCGACCAGGACGAAGCCATGATCTGGCGCGGCCCGATGGCCACGCAGGCGCTGGAGCAGTTGCTGCGCCAGACCAACTGGAAGGACCTCGACTATCTGATCGTCGACATGCCGCCCGGCACCGGCGACATCCAGCTCACACTCTCTCAACGCGTGCCGATGACGGGCGCGGTGATCGTCACCACGCCACAGGACATCGCGCTGCTCGACGCCAGGAAGGGCATCAAGATGTTCGAGAAGGTCGGCGTGCCGATCCTCGGCATCGTCGAGAACATGGCGGTGCATGTGTGCTCGAACTGCGGCCATGTGGAGCACATCTTCGGCGCCGAGGGCGGCAAGAAGATGGCCGAGCAGTACAGCATGGACTACCTCGGCGCGCTGCCGCTCGATATCAATATCCGCCTGCAGGCCGACAGCGGCAAGCCGACCGTGGTGGCCGATCCCGATGGCGAGGTGGCGGGCATCTACAAGTCCGTCGCGCGCCGCGTCGCCGTGGGCATCTCGGAAAAGGCCAAGGATTTCTCGGCCAAGTTCCCGACGATCACTGTGAGCAAGAACACCTGAGCCAGCGCACCGCCGCATGAATCTGCTCGCCTCGATGCGTTACCTCGTCGCGCTCGACGAGCATCGCCACTTCGGCCGCGCGGCGCAGGCCTGCCACATCACGCAGCCGGCGCTGTCGAATGCGCTGCGCGCGCTGGAGTCGGAGTTCGGCGTCGTCATCGTCAAGCGCGGCCGCACCTACGCCGGGTTTACCCACGAGGGCGAGGCCGTCCTGGCCGCGGCCCATCGCATGCTGCACGAGAACGAGGTCCTGCAGCAGTTGCTGAAGAGCGAGGAAGGCCGCCCGCGCGGCAGCCTGCGCATGGCCGCCGTGCCGACCGCCATTCCGCTGCTGGCACGGTTCGCCGCGCGGCTGCAGGCGCGCCATCCGGGCATCGTGCCCATCGTGCTGACGATGAGTTCGCTCGAACTCGAAGCGGGCCTGGAGAGCCTGTCGCTCGACATCGCGCTGGGCTACACCGAGCGCATGCATCTGCGCGACGTCAAGCTCACGGCCTGGCCCCAGAGCATCGAACACTATTTCCTGCTTCGCCGTTCCAGGCAGGCCGGTGCGGCGGCCCTGCACATCGGCGATCCCATCGGCTGGGCCGAGGCCGCCCGGCAGCCGCTGTGCCTGCTGACGCCGGAGATGCACAACCGCGCCATCGTCGACCATGCCTTCAAGGCGGCGGGTGCGACGGTGGCGCCCGCGATCGAGACCAATTCCGTGCTGACCCTGGCCCTGAGCGTGATGTCCGGCAGTGTCTGTGCCGTGCTGCCGGGTGCGATGGTCGATGCCGTTCGCGCCCATGGGCAACTCGAAGCGTTGCCGCTTGTCGCGCCGGAGATACGGACTCCGATCGGCTTCATGACGCAGACGGTGGTCCGGCCTTCGCGGGCGCTGGAGGCGGCGCTGGCGCTGGTGCAGAGCCCGGACTGGCAGCAGGAGGCCGCCGCACACAGCGGATCGCTTCAGGGTTGACCCTAGGGGTGCCGCCCCAGTCGGCACGTCATTTCCGAAATGAATCACTCCATGTGTGGATTCAATTTGCCAACGGTGCCGGCGCGCCCGACAGTCGGACAGGCTGCGCTCCGTGCGGCCGCACTCCAATATCACGGCCGAGGCAAATGATTCACCCAGGCACCCAGGACCAGATCAAGACGATTCCGCTCGCCACGCCCGACCAGATGCGCGACCGCATCCGGCGCAAGAGCAAGCTCAAGGGCCGGCAGCCCGAAGAGGCCGCATTGGCCCAGGTGCGAGCGCTGATCGGCGCGCCTCCGGCGGACGGCTATCGGCGCGATCTGCTGATCGAGCACCTGCACCGGCTCAACGACGCGCACGGCTGCCTGCACGACCACCACCTCGTGGCGCTGGCGTCGCTGACCAATATCCCGATGGCCGAGGTCTACGAGGTCGCGACCTTCTATCACCACTTCGAGGTGGTGCGCGGCGACGAAGCGGCGCCGGGCCTGACGGTGCGCGTGTGCGACGGCCTGGCATGCGAACTGGCCGGAGCGCAGGATCTCCTCGCGCGGCTGCCGGCCCTGCTCGGCGCGGAGGGCCGCGGCGATGTGCGCGTGATCTCGGCGCCCTGCATCGGCCGCTGCGAGCAGGCGCCCGCCGTGGCGCTGCATCAGCGCGCGGTGCCGCTGGCGACGGCTGGCAAGGTACTGCGGGCGCTGGCGTCCTCTTCGGACTTCGGCGCGGCGGAGCCCGTGCAAGCGACCACCAACTTCATGCCGGCGGCGCTGGCGGAACAAAGCATCTCGCCGCTGCCCGATGCGGTCGATGCCTTGCCAGCGTTCACGGACTACGCCACCTATCGCGCCAACGGCGGCTACGCGCTCGCGGCCGCGCTGGTCAATGGCGAGGAAGACGCCGGAGCCGTCATCAAGGCCATGGAAGACTCGGGCCTGCGCGGCCTTGGCGGGGCCGGGTTCCCGGCCGGTCGCAAGTGGCGCATCGTGCGCGACCAGCCTGCGCCCAAGCTCATGGCGGTCAACATCGACGAGGGCGAGCCCGGGACCTTCAAGGACCGCACGTACCTCGAACGCGATCCGCACCGCTTCCTCGAAGGGCTGCTGATTGCCGCGCAGATCGTCGGCATCGATGCCTGCTACATCTACCTGCGCGACGAATACCACGACTGCCGCGCGCTGCTCCAGGCGGAACTGGCCAAGCTGCAGGCGAACCCGCCGTGCGACTTGCCGAAGATCGAATTGCGGCGCGGTGCCGGCGCCTACATCTGCGGCGAGGAGTCCGCGATGATCGAGAGCATCGAGGGCAAGCGCGGCGAACCGCGCATGCGCCCTCCGTACATCGCGCAGGTCGGCCTGTTCGGGCGGCCGACGCTGGAACACAACTTCGAGACGCTCTACTGGGTGCGCGACATCGTCGAGAAAGGACCGCAATGGTTCAGCGGTTTCGGCCGCCATGGGCGCAAGGGGCTGCGCAGCTTCAGCGTGAGCGGGCGCGTGAAGCACCCCGGCGTCAAGCTCGCGCCGGCGGGTATCACGGTGCAGGAACTGATTGACGAATATTGCGGCGGCATGCTGGATGGCCACGCGCTGCACGCCTACCTGCCCGGGGGCGCGTCAGGGGGCATCCTGCCCGCGAGCATGAACGACATTCCGCTGGATTTCGACACGCTGCAGCCGCACGGCTGCTTCATCGGCTCGGCCGCCGTGATGGTGCTGAGCCAGCAAGATCGCGCACGCGATGCGGCGCTCAACGTCATGCGCTTCTTCGAGCACGAAAGCTGCGGGCAGTGCACGCCCTGCCGCGTCGGCACCGCCAAGGCGGCGGCGCTGATGCAGGCGCCCGTGTGGGACAACGCCACCCTGGAGGATCTCGCGCAGGTCATGGGCGATGCCTCCATCTGCGGGCTCGGGCAGGCGGCGCCGAATCCCATCCGCAGCATCCAGAAGTACTTCCCGCAGGAGATTGCATGAACGCGCCCGCCACGCTCGCGGAGCTGATGCCGCAGACGATCGAGTTCCAGCTCGACGGCCGTAGCGTCGAGGCCATCGAAGGCGAGACCATCCTGAAGGCCGCGCAACGGCACGGCATCGACATTCCGCATCTTTGCTACAAGGACGGGCTGAGGCCCGACGGCAACTGCCGCGCCTGCGTGGTCGAGGTGAAAGGCGAGCGCGCGCTGGCGCCGAGTTGCTGCCGCGCCGTGACAGCGGGCATGGAGGTTCAGTCCACCAGCGAGCGAGCGGTGAAGAGCCAGAAGATGGTGGTGGAGATGCTGCTGTCGGACATGCCGGATGCGGGGTACAAGTGGAACGACGCGGGGGTGGCGGAGGCCGCGAGCCGCAGCGAGGGCACCCCCGGCCAGCACGGCGAACTCAGCGACTGGGCCGAGCGCCTCGGCATCGAGGTACGCCCCGCGCTCAAGGCGCTGCGCCGCGAGCAGCCCGCCGCCGACATCTCGCACCCCGCCATGGCGGTCAACCTCGACGCCTGCATCCAGTGCAACCGCTGCGTGCGCGCATGCCGCGAGGAGCAGGTCAACGACGTCATCGGCTACGCGATGCGTGGCGGCGATTCGAAGATCGTCTTCGACCTCGACGACCCGATGGGCGACAGCACCTGCGTGGCTTGCGGCGAATGCGTGCAGGCCTGCCCGACCGGCGCGCTCATGCCAAAGAGCCACATCGGCTCGCAGCAGGTGGACCGCAAGGTGGATTCGGTCTGCCCCTTCTGCGGCGTGGGCTGCCTGATCACGTACAACGTCAAGGACGAGAAGATCGTCAGCGTCGACGGTCGCGACGGGCCGGCCAACCACAGCCGGCTGTGCGTGAAAGGCCGGTTCGGCTTCGATTACGCGCACCATCCGCAACGGCTCACCAAGCCGCTGATCCGCAAGCCCGGCGTGCCCAAGCATTTCGACGATGCGCCGCGCCCCGGCGACTGGAGCGAGGCTTTCCGCGAAGCCACTTGGGAAGAGGCTCTCGCGCTCACATCCGGCAAGCTCAAGGGCCTGCGCGACACGCATGGCAAGAAGGCGCTCGCCGGCTTCGGCTCCGCCAAGGGCAGCAACGAGGAGGCCTACCTGTTCCAGAAGCTGGTGCGCACCGGCTTCGGCAGCAACAACGTCGACCACTGCACGCGGCTGTGCCATGCGTCCAGCGTCGCGGCGCTGCTCGAAGGCGTGGGCTCCGGCGCGGTGAGCAACCAGGTCAACGACGTGGAGCACGCGGAACTGATCTTCGTCATCGGCTCCAATCCGACCGCGAACCATCCGGTGGCCGCCACCTGGATGAAGAACGCCGCCAAGCGCGGCGCGAAGATCGTGCTGGCGGACCCGCGGCGCACCGACATCAGCAGGCACGCGTGGCGCACCCTGCAGTTCAAGGCCGACACCGATGTCGCGATGCTCAATGCGCTCATCCATGCGGTGATCGACGAAGGGTTGGTGAACGAGGCCTTCATCCGTGACCGCGCCAGCAACTTCGAGGCCCTGCGCGAGAACGTCAAGGGCTACAGCCCCGAGGCGATGGCGCCGATCTGCGGCATCCCGGCCGAGACCTTGCGCGAGGTGGCCCGCGCCTTCGCGACCGCCAAGGGCGCCATGGTGCTGTGGGGCATGGGCATCAGCCAGCACGTGCACGGCACCGACAACGCGCGGTGCCTGATCGCACTGGTCACCGTCACCGGCCAGATCGGCAAGCCCGGCTCCGGCCTGCATCCGCTGCGCGGGCAGAACAATGTACAGGGCGCGAGCGATGCGGGGCTGATCCCGATCGCGTTCCCCAACTACCAGCGCGTCGACGACGCGGGTGCGCATGCGTGGTTCGAGAAGTTCTGGGGCGTGCCGCTCGATGACAGGATCGGCTACACGGTGGTCGAGATCATGCACAAGGCGCTGGCGCCCGAAGACGACCCGCACAAGATCCGTGGCATGTACATCATGGGCGAGAACCCGGCGATGAGCGACCCGGACCTGAACCACGCGCGCCATGCGCTGGCGAGCCTGGAGCACCTGGTCGTGCAGGACATCTTCATGACCGAGACCGCGTGGCTGGCCGACGTCGTGCTGCCTGCGAGCGCCTGGCCCGAGAAGACCGGCACGGTGAGCAACACCGACCGCATGGTGCAGCTCGGCAAGCGCGCGCTGGACCCGCCGGGCGACGCAAAGCCCGACCTCTGGATCATCCAGGAGATTGCGCGTCGCATGGACCTGCCGTGGAACTACGAGGGCGAGGAATGCGGTGTCGCCGCGGTCTACGAGGAAATGCGCCAGGCCATGCATGCGGCCATCAGCGGGATCACGTGGGACCGGCTGGAGCGCGAGTCCAGCGTGACCTATCCCTGCCTGAGCGCCGACGACCCCGGCCAGCCGACCGTGTTCATCGAAAGCTTCCCGACCGCGGACGGCCGCGTGAAGCTCGTGCCGGCCGACATCATCCCGGCCGATGAGCGGCCCGATGAGGCGTACCCCTTCGTGCTCATCACCGGCCGCCAACTGGAGCACTGGCACACAGGCAGCATGACGCGTCGCGCCACGGTGCTCGATGCGCTGGAACCGATCGCCACGGCGTCGATGAACCAGGCCGACCTGGAGGCCCTGGGCCTGAAGGCAGGCGACGTGATCACGATCCAGTCGCGACGCGGCGAGGTGGCGATCCACGTTAGGCGCGACGACGGCACGCCGAACGGCGCGGTGTTCGTGCCTTTCGCGTACTACGAGGCGGCCGCGAACCTGATGACCAATGCGGCGCTCGACCCCTTCGGAAAGATCCCGGAATTCAAGTACTGCGCGGTGCGCATCCTTCGCGGCGGCGCGCCGACGGCGGAAGTCGGGTACGGCAGGCGTTCGACGACAGGGGACAATGCGCCCCAGACATGGACAGCCTCGACCTGATCAGGACCTTTCGCGAAGTCGCATCGCACGGCAGCTTCTCGCGTGCCGCCACCAAGCTCGACGTGTCGAAAGCCACGGTGAGCAAGTACATCGCCGAGTTGGAGACGCGCCTTGGCGTGCGTCTGCTCAACCGCTCGACCCGCGCGGTGAGCCTCACTGATGCCGGCTCGCTGCTGCTGGAACGCAGCAAGCCGATGATGGAGATGTTCGAGCTGACGCAGGCCGAGGTGCAGGAGCATGCGAGCCGGCCCACCGGTCGGCTGCGCATCTCGGCGCCCCTCGGGGCAGGGCAGGGCGACCTTCCGAAGTGGATCGGCGAGTTCATGGGCCACTACCCGGACGTCAGCATCAGCCTGCACCTGACCAACAGGACACTCGACATGGCGGAGGAGGCCATCGACCTGGCGCTGCACTTCGGCCCTATCGAGGACGAGAACCTGATCGTGCGCAAGCTGGCGCGCCGCAGCCTCGTGGTCTGCGCCTCGCCGATGTACTGGAAGAAGCACGGCAAGCCGGAGCACCCGAGCGAACTCGCGAATCACGATGCGCTGACGCAGTCGCGCCTGGGCCTGCATCCGCAATGGCGCTTCGAGGTCGACGGCCAGCCTTTCGACGTGCCCGTGAAGACGCGCATGGACGCCACCGAGTCCGCGCCCCTGATCCAGGTCGCGATGCAGGGCTTCGGTGTGATCTACATGGCCGAGATGCTGGTGCAGCCGCACATCGACCAGGGCGAACTGGTGCCGGTGCTGCAGGACTACGTGCGCAGCGACATGTGGCTCTCGGCCGCCTACCTCCAGCGGCGCCACAACAGTGCGGCGCTGCGGGCGCTGCTCGATTTCCTGGAGTCGCGCTTCAAGGGACGGGGCAAGCCAGGGAGTTGATGAACCAAAGGGCAATTTACGCGCGGTGGACGGCCTCCTATATTCCCGGCTGGACCTAGTCGTCCAGGGGGCATTCGTGCCGGAAGGAGAAACCATGGCGATCGAAAACATGTTCGGACACCTGCGCGGCAACTGGGGATGGATGGCGTTGCGCGGCGTCGCGGCCATCCTCTTTGGCGTGCTCGCCTTCGCGTGGCCGGGCGCCACGCTGCTCACGCTGGCGCTTTTCTGGGGCGCCTACGCCCTGGCCGACGGTGTTTTTTCCATCATCGCGGGACTTCGTATCCGTGAAGGCATCAAGCCGGTCTGGCCGCTCGTGCTGACCGGTCTGATCGGCATCGTCGCGGGAATCGCGGCATTGGGGTGGCCCGGCCTGACGGCCATCGTGCTGCTGATGTTCATCGCCGCATGGGCGATCGTCATCGGCGTGCTCCAGGTCGCGGCCGCGATCCGCATCCGCAAGGAAATCGACAACGAGTGGATGCTGATCCTCTCCGGCGTGGTGTCGATCCTGTTCGGCGCGCTGATGATCCTGAGCCCGGGGCGCGGTGCGGTCGCGCTGGTGTGGGTGATTGCGAGCTATTCGATCGTCTTCGGGCTGATGCTCGTGGTGCTCGCCTTCGAGATGAAGGGCCTGAAGCCGCAGGACCAGCCCGGCATCCCCAGCCGCTTCGGTACCTAGGCAGGCACTTACCCTGAGCCGCTTTGCGGCCTTGGTGACTACGATCCCCCGCAGCCGGACCTCCCCGGTCGACAACAAGGACGGAGACACCATGCGCCTACGCCACAGCCCCTTTCATCCATTTGCACTGGCCACCCTCGTCGCCGCCGCGGCGCTGTCCGGCTGCAGCACGACGCCCGCAGGGTCGCAACCCCAATTGATGCTGGTCGCCAACGACGAGAAGCAGAGCTGGAGCGACGCGGGCGCCGTGGTGCTCGGCGCGCCGGGGCGCGACACCCTGCAGGTGATCGACATTGGCACCGACCCGCTCGCGCCGCGCTCGGTGGCCACCCTGCCGCTGGACAACACCATCGCCGGGCCGCCGACCAACCTGGCGATCACGGCCGACGAGAAACTCGCACTGGTCGCGAACTCCGTCAACGTGGTCGAGGAAGGCGGCGTGCGCAAGCAGGTGCCCGACAACCGCCTGTTCGTCATCGACCTGACGTCCACCCCGCCGAAGCTCATCGATACCGTCGCGGTGGGCAAGCAGCCCTCTGGGCTGTCGATCAATCGTGCGGGCACGCTCGCGCTGGTCGCGAACCGCGCCGACAACTCGATCAGCGTGCTGCGCATCGCGGGCCAGAAGGTGACGCTGATCGATACCGTGGCGATGGGCGAGTCGGTCTCGCACGTGCGCTTCACGCCCGACGGAAGGCGGGCGCTGGCGTCCAAGTTCCCGAACCACAAGATCGCACTGCTCGACGTCGCGGGCGAGAAGGTCACGTACAACAAGGTTGATCTCGCAGCGGGGCTCTGGCCCTACAACGTCGACGTGACGCCGGACGGCAAGCTCGCGCTCACCGCCGACAACGGCAATTCGGGAGCTTCCGACGGGCAGATCGACACCGTGAGCGTGATCGACCTGGAGGCCACGCCGCCGCGCGTCATCGACAAGGTCGTGGTCGGCGATGGCCCCGAGGGGCTGGCCGTGAGCCCGACCGGCAAGTTCGCGGTCGCGGTCCTGCTGCGCGGCAGCAATGCCGCGAAGAACGCGTACTTCTACAACCGCAACGGTTCGGTGGTGGCGCTCAGGATCGACGGCAAGAAGGTGACGCGGGGCAACGAGGTCGAGGTGCGCGGCCTCCCCGAAGGCGCGGTGTTCAGCGCGGACGGCAAGTACCTCTACGTCGGCAACTTCATCGACCAGGACATCACGATCCTGCGCGTGGACGGCGACACGCTGGTGAACACCGGCAAGTCCTTCGGGCTAGCGGGCCATCCGGCGTCGATGCGGGGCCGCGTCACCCATTGAGCGGCGAGTGCTAAATACTGGCCACCCCGTGATGAACAAGAATGGATTAAGCCTTCTGTTTCCGTCTTTCGAAACAGGGGCTCCGTCCTAAGCTCGGTGCCATTCCAAGATAACGAGAGGAATGGCTATCAATGGCAAGACTGATCATCCTGGCCCGGCACGCCAGTGTCCGGCAGGTCAACATCGCGGGTCCGCTCACCACCATCGGGCGTTCAGGCAGCAACAGGGTGTGCATCGACAGTGAGCGCGTGAGCCGGCATCACGCGGCCATCCAGTGGACGGGCGAGGGCTTCATGCTGACCGACATGGGCAGCCGCAACGGCACTTACGTCAACAACGAGAAGGTGCGGGCGCACACGCTGCGCAATGGCGACGCCATCGTCGTCGGCGATTGCCAGTTGCGCTTTCTCTTCAGCAGCAGGACGCTGCCGCCGGTCGAGGCCCTGCGCCTGCTGACGGCACCGGACGCGCTGCTGCAGCTCGAGGAAATGGAAGTGCACAGCAGCCGGGGAAGGCTCCCGAGCGGCCGAAGCGGGCTCGACAACCGCACCTTCGTGCGCTGAGATTCAGGCGAACTGGGCGACGGCCGGCTGGCGTTGCGCTGCCGGAACTGCAACAGGAACGGAGCCGGGTGCGGCGCTACGCGCACGGCGCTCGTCGATCATCCGGGCGGCGAGCTGCGCCGCCATTTCGAGCTTCTTGAGGTCGCGCGCCTCGATGGCCGGGTCCGGGTTGAAGCTGGAGGAATAGAAGGTGCCGTACATCGCGCCGCTGGAAAGCACCACGGGCGCGCTGAGGTAGCAGCCCGCCGGAACGCGCGTGCTCAGCACCTGCTTGCAGAAAGCCAGTTCCAGCGGTTCGGCCTGCTCGTCGATGAACTGGGCACGGTGCGAGGCCTGCATGCGGTGCGACACGCGCTGTCCGTCATTCACTTCGCAGGCGAACGCGGCCTCCATGGCGTGCTGGTCGCGCAGCAGCTTCAGGACCTGGTGAACCGCCGGGTCAAGCAGCGGGTCGCACGAATCCGGCGTGGCGATGAGCAGGTCGGACACCTTCACCTCGAGGGCGCCAATGCCGTAATCGTTCTCGTAGTAGCTCATGCGGGATCTCTCCGTTGGTATGGCTTGATTGAAACGCACAACGACGGAATTTCTCTGAAATGAGAACTATGGTTTCGCTTTTGATCCGACATTTGTCACAAAAGTAGTACGTTGTTTAACATTTTGAAACCTGATCGACCCAATCCCGCGCCGGCGGCCGACGTTTTCGCATCGGCTATCGTCCGGGCCATGGAGATTCCTGAAACCCCCACGGCACACACCCGGCCGGCGGCGCTCGATGTCGCGGTTGTCATGCGGCGTGAGCGACTGCACGGTCCGTCGAGCCATTGGCAGCCCTGGCGCTGGACGCTCGACGCCGTCCTGCCGGATGAACCAGGCTTCGGCGAGGAGCCCCGCCTCATGGACGACCACGAAGGGGAGCAGCACTGGCTGCACCCCGGCTTCAAGGTCGAACTGTTCCGCGACGAGGCCGAGGGCTACCACCTCAACGCGACTGCCCCGGCGCCGTGCTGGTTCGTGCTCTGGCGGATGGAGGAGGAAGCAAGCCTCGCGTCCGAACCGATCCCGCGGCCGGTCGTTGTCACCCTGAGCTATTACGAAGCCGGACGCTGGCTCGACGCGCAGGAAACCGTCGAGCAGGTGCCGGCGCCCCAGGAGGTGGTGGACTGGCTTCGCGCCTTCGTGCAGGAGCACTACATGATCGAACCCAAGCGCCGCAAGCGGCCCGAAAGCTTCAGGCCGCTGGTCGATCGCTTCGGCAATGCGGCCAGCGTGTCGACCGAGAAGAAGCGCGGCCGGGGAGCGGGGGATGTCTGAAGGCTTCTTCGACCGCTGGTCTCGTCGCAAGCAGCAGGTGCGCGCCGGGGAGGTGCCGGAGGATCCGAAGCCCCAACCTGAAGCGCCACTTGCTGCCGCGACACCCGTGGCCGTCGAGCCGGCGCAAGAGGCGGTCCCTCCGGCCGATCTCCCGCCCGAGCCGCCGCCCCTCACCCTGGCCGATGCCGAGGCCTTGACCATCGACTCGGATTTCAAGCCTTTCGTGGCGAAAGGCGTCGCGCCCGATGTCAGGAACGCCGCCTTCAAGAAACTTTTTGCCGATCCGCACTTCAATGTGATGGACGGCCTGGACACCTACATCGACGACTATTCCAGGCCGTCACCCCTGCCCGAGAGCGTGCTGCGCCAGATGGCGAGCGCGAAGTTCCTGAATCTCTTCGACGAAGAGCCCGAACAGTCCGATGAAACTCCCAGGGACGATGGCTTGCCGGGCGTGGCACAGTCGAGCGATCCCGAACCCCGTCCCAGCCCGCCGGTTGCCGATGCGCGACCCGCCAGCCAAGAACCTGATGACCACCACGCTGATCTGCGATTGCAACAAGACGATGCCCCTCGAGCCGAAGACGCTCGGGACGGCGCTGGCTGAGACACTTCCCCTCCATTCCGCGCTGTGCCGCCGCGAGGCGGCCTCATTCCAGCGTGCCATTCAATCGGGCGACGACGTGGTGGTCGCCTGCACGCAGGAGAAGCGCCTGTTCGGCGAACTGGCAGGGCAGACGCCCGAGGCCGCGTCGCCGATCCGTTTCGTCAACATCCGCGAGACCGGCGGCTGGAGCCGTGATGCAAAGAGCGCCATGCCGAAGATCGCCGCACTTCTGGCCGCCGCCAGCCTGCCCGATCCCGACCCTGTCGCGACCGTGAGCTATGCGAGCCAGGGGCGGCTGCTGATCATCGGCGCGCTGGATGCGGCGGAGAAAGTAGCGGCCCTCGTGTCCGACACGCTGGACGTGACGATCTTTTCGCGAGGGCCTGGCGAACTTGGCGGCGCGCAGGAGCGCCGCTGGCCCGTGGCCGCCGGGCGGCTCGATTCGCTCGCGGGATGGCTCGGCGCATTCAAGCTGCAGTGGACCCGCGACAACGCGATCGACCTGGATCTCTGCACCCGCTGCAACGCCTGTGTGGCCGCTTGCCCGGAACAGGCCATCGGCCTCGACTACCAGATCGACAACGCCAAGTGCACTTCGCACCGCGATTGCGAACGCGCCTGCACCGTGGCGGGCGCCATCAACTTCAGCCGCGCGCCGGAGCAGCTCGACGGCGCTTTCGACCTGGTGCTCGACTTGGACGCCGCGCCGGTCATCGACTGGCATGCGCCGCCGCAGGGCTACTTCCATCTGCCTGGCGGCATGGCGAATCCGCTGGGCCTGCAGACGCTGCTGCGCCTGCGAGAGATGGTCGGCGAGTTCGAGAAGCCGAAGTTCTTCGACTACAAGCAGAAGCTCTGCGCGCACAGCCGCAACGAGGTCGTCGGCTGCGATGCCTGCATCGAAGTCTGCTCGGCGCATGCGGTGTCGAGCGACAAGGAACGCCAGCGCATCGTCGTCAACCCCAACCTCTGCGTCGGCTGCGGCGCCTGCACGACCGTGTGCCCGACGGGTGCGCTCGGCTACACCTATCCGCGCGCTCCCGACCAGGGGCTCAGGCTGCGCACCTTGCTGTCCACCTACGCGGGTGCCGGCGGGCGCGATGCCGCGCTGCTGCTGCACAGCCAGGAAGCCGGACAGGCGCTGGTGGAACAGCTCGGGCGGCAGGCCCAACTCGGCAAGGCGCAGGGCGTGCCGGCGAACGTCATCCCCGTCGGCCTCTTCCATGCGGCGAGCACCGGCATCGATCTATGGCTCAGCGCCGTGGCCTTCGGTGCGACGCAGGTCGTCGTGCTGATCACCGGTGAGGAAGCGCCGCAGTATGTCGCCGCGCTCAGGAAGCAGATGGACATCGCGCAGACGCTTCTGCTCGGCCTCGGCTACACGGGCACGCATTTCAGGCTGATCGAGGCTGCCTCGGTGCTGACGCTGGACGGCGCGCTCGCCGCCTTGCGCGACACGCGACAGCAGGTGCCCGCGAAGCCAGCCCGCTATGCGGTCGGCGCCGAGAAGCGCAGCACGCTCGAACTCGCGCTCGATCACCTCATGGACGGGTCGCCGGCGCTGAAGGCGCCCGCCACCGAGCCGATCGCGATCCCCTTGCCGCAAGGCTCGCCCTTCGGCGCCATCGCTGTGGACAAGGACAAGTGCACCCTGTGCCTTGCCTGCGTCAGCGCCTGCCCGGCGAGCGCGCTGCAGGACAACCAGAATGCGCCGCAGCTTCGCTTCGTCGAGAAGAACTGCGTGCAGTGCGGGCTGTGCGAAACCACCTGCCCCGAAAGCGCGATCTCGCTCGTGCCCCGGCTGCTGGTGTCGGCAGAGCGCAAGCAGCCGGTCGTGCTCAACGAGGCCAAGCCCTGGTCCTGCATCCGTTGCTCGAAGCCCTTCGGCACACAGAAGGCCATCGAGGCCATGCTCGGCAAGCTGGCCGGCCACGCCATGTTCCAGGGCGAGGCGCTGGAGCGATTGAAGATGTGCAGCGACTGCCGGGTCATCGACCTGTACAGCGCGCAGAACGAAATGAAGATCACGCAGCTATGAGCCAGAGCATGAGTATCCCCGTCTCCTCCGCCCTGGATGAAGAGATCGCGCGCGCCGAGCTGTATGGACTGCTGGCACGCCTCTGGTACGCCGCACCCGATGCGGAGTTGCTCGAGGCCTTCCAGGTCGCGCCGACCGAAGCGCCGGCCGCCGGCGCATTCCTGGAGGAGCCCTGGCGGCAACTCGTGGGCGCCGCGCGCGGCACCGATGCGGCCGCGGCGCGCGACGAATATGACGCTCTTTTCGGCGGCATCGGCAAGCCGGAGGTCTATCTTTTCGGCTCGCACTACCTGAGCGGCTTTCTCAACGACAAGCCGCTTGCGCATCTACGCAACGATCTGGATCGGATGGGTCTTGCGCGCGATGAGTCGATTCCCGAAACGGAGGATCACATTTCCTGCCTTTTCGAAGTCTTGCGCTATCTCATTGCGGGAGAAGACGTGGCGGTGGCGAACCTGACGCAGCAGCAGGCCTTCTTTTCGACCCACGTGCAGTCATGGCTGCCCGCCTTGTGCGACGCTGTGTCGCAGCACCCCAAAGCCCGCTTCTATGCCGCGCTGGCAGGGTTTACCCGCGCTTTCGCGGAAGTCGAGAGCCAGGGCTTCGACATGCTGGACTGAGACCGAGGGGTATTCGGGATACCGCTTGTTAGGGTCTCGACTAGTATCCAAACGTATGTAACTGGTTTCATATCTCGTTTAGCCTAAGCCACTCCTGGAGCAGTCATGCAGGACAGCCATTCCGGTCCCCAGCCGGCATCCCGCCGGGGATTCTTTTTCGGTGCCGCCACGGTCGGCGCCGCCGCAGCAGCCGTCACGGTGCTGCCGAAAGTCGTCGAGACGCCTGCCGCCTCGGCGGCACCTGATCTCAAGCCCGCGCCCGAGAAGGGCGGGGGCTACTCGCTGAGCGAGCACGTCAAGCGTTACTACAAGACCACGTCGGCCTGACAACGAGGCAACCCACGATGCTATTGACCAAGAAAGCGTCTGGCGCCACGCGTGACGGCGCCTCTCCTTCCACGTCGCCCTTTGTCCACAGCCTGCGGCGCGGCCTCTCCAACGCGCTGCCGACCATGGACCGGCGCTCCTTCCTGCGGCGCTCCGGCCTGGGGGTCGGCGTCGGCCTCGCGGCCGGACAGCTCGCGCTGATCCGCAAGTCCAACGCCGCCGAAGGGCGGCCGACCGCGGTCGGTGCCGGCAAGGTCGAGGTCCGGCGCACCATCTGCTCGCACTGCTCCGTCGGTTGCGCCTCGGATGCGGTGGTCGAGAACGGCGTGTGGGTCCGGCAGGAGCCGGTGTTCGATTCGCCGATCAACCTCGGAGCGCACTGTGCCAAGGGCGCCGCTCTGCGCGAACACGGCCATGGCGAATACCGCCTTCGCTATCCGATGAAGCTCGTCAACGGCAAGTACGAGCGCATCAGTTGGGACACTGCGCTCGACGAGATCACCGCCAAGCTCAAGGAACTTTCGAAGGCCAGCGGCCCCGACTCCGTCTACTGGATCGGCTCCAGCAAGCACAGCAACGAGCAGGCGTACCTGATGCGCAAGTTCGTGAGCTTCTTCGGCAGCAACAACTGCGACCACCAGGCGCGAATCTGCCACTCGACCACCGTCGCCGGCGTGGCGAACACATGGGGCTACGGCGCCATGACCAATTCGTACAACGACATGCGCAACGCGAAGGTCGCGCTGTACATCGGCTCGAACGCGGCCGAGGCCCATCCGGTGAGCATGCTGCACATGCTGCATGCCAAGGAAAACGGCTGCAAGATGATCGTGGTCGATCCGCGCTTCACCCGCACGGCAGCCAAGGCCGACGAATACGTGCGCATCCGCTCGGGATCGGACATTCCCTTCCTCTTCGGCGTGCTGCACCACATCTTCAAGAACGGCTGGGAAGACAAGAAGTACATCAATGATCGCGTCTTCGGCATGGACGATGTGCGCGCCGAGGTGCTGGCCAAGTGGACGCCGGACAAGGTCGAGGAGGCCTGCGGCGTGAAGGAAGCGCAGGTCCTCAAGGTTGCGACCTGGCTCAACGAGAACCGTCCGGGCACCATCGTCTGGTGCATGGGCCAGACGCAGCACACCATCGGCAACGCCATCGTGCGCGCCTCGTGCATCCTGCAACTCGCGCTGGGCAACGTCGGCACGGCGGGCGGCGGAACCAACATCTTCCGCGGCCACGACAACGTGCAAGGCGCCACCGACGTGGGCCCGAACCCCGATTCGCTGCCCGGCTACTACGGCCTGGTCGAAGGATCGTGGAAGCACTTCGCTGCGACCTGGGGCGTGGACTTCGAGTGGATCAAGGGCCGCTTCGCCTCGCCCGCGATGATGAGCAAGCCCGGCATCACCGTCTCGCGCTGGATCGACGGCGTGCTCGAGAAGAACGAGTTGATCGACCAGGACTCGAACCTGCGCGGCGTGTTCTATTGGGGCCACGCACCGAACTCACAGACCCGCGGGCTGGAAATGAAGCGGGCGATGGACAAGCTCGACCTGCTGGTGGTCGTCGATCCGTATCCGTCGGCGACCGCGGCCATGGCCGCCATGCCGGGCCGGCCCGAAGACCAGAACCCGAACCGCGCGGTCTACCTGCTGCCGGCGTGCACGCAGTTCGAGACCAGCGGATCGTGCACGGCATCGAACCGCTCACTCCAGTGGCGCGAGAAGGTCATCGAGCCGCTGTGGGAAAGCCGCAGCGACCACATGATCATGCAGCAGTTCGCCGATCGCCTCGGTTTCGGCAAGGAATTGAGCAAGAACTACAAGATGCAGAAGGTCAAGGGCATGGACGAGCCCGTGCCCGAGGACATCCTGCGCGAGATCAACAAGTGCTGCTGGGCCATCGGCTACACCGGCCAGAGCCCGGAACGCCTGCAGGCGCACATGCGCAACATGGGCGCATTCGACGTGCGCACGCTCAAGGCGAAGGGCTCCGTCAAGGACAAGATCAATGGCTACGACATCGCGGGCGACTACTTCGGCCTGCCGTGGCCCTGCTACGGCACGCCCGAACTGAAGCACCCGGGCTCGCCGAACCTGTACGACACCTCCAAGCATGTCATGGAAGGCGGCGGAAACTTCCGCGCGAACTTCGGCGTGGAGCGCAACGGCAAGAACCTGCTGGCCGAGGACGGATCGCATTCGCTCGGCGCGGCCATCACGACCGGCTATCCGGAACTCGACCACCTGCTCCTCAAGAAGCTCGGCTGGTGGGACGAGCTCAGCGACGCGGAGAAGACCAAGGCCGACGGCAAGAACTGGAAGACCGACAGCTCGGGCGGCATGATCCGCGTGTTCATGAAGAACCACGGCTGCCATCCCTTCGGCAATGCCAAGGCGCGCGCCGTGGTGTGGAACTTCCCCGATGCGATTCCGCAGCATCGCGAGCCGCTCTACGGCACGCGGCCGGATCTCGCGGCGAAATACCCGACGCACGACGACAAGATGGCCTTCTGGCGCCTGCCCACGCTCTACAAGAGCGTGCAGCAGCGCAACATCGCGGACAAGGTCGCGGAGAAGTTCCCGTACATCATGACCTCCGGCCGCCTGGTCGAATACGAGGGCGGCGGCGAGGAAACGCGCTCCAACCCGTGGCTTGCCGAGCTGCAGCAACAGATGTTCATCGAGATCAACCCGCGGGTGGCCGCCGAGAAGGGCATCCGCAACGGCGAGCGCGCCTGGGTCCTCACGCCCACCGGTGCGCGGCTCAACGTGCAGGCCCTGGTGACCGAGCGCGTGGGCCCCGACACGGTGTTCCTGCCCTTCCACTTCTCCGGCCACTGGCAGGGGGCGGACATGCTGGCCTATTACCCCAAGGGTGCGCATCCGATCGTGCGCGGCGAGGCCATCAACACCAGCACTACCTACGGCTACGACAGCGTGACGATGATGCAGGAAACCAAGACGACGGTCTGCAACGTCGAGAAGGCATAAGAGAGGAATCCCCATGGCAAGAATGAAATTCGTCTGCGATTCCGAGCGCTGCATCGAATGCAACGGCTGTGTCACGGCCTGCAAGAACGAGAACGAGGTGCCGTGGGGCGTGAACCGCCGCCGCGTGGTCACGCTCAATGACGGGGTGCCGGGCGAGCGCTCCATCTCCGTGGCGTGCATGCATTGTTCCGACGCGCCCTGCATGGCGGTGTGCCCGGTGCAGTGCTTCTATCGCACCGACGAAGGCGTGGTGCTGCACGACAAGGACGTGTGCATCGGCTGCGGCTATTGCTCGTATGCCTGCCCGTTCGGCGCGCCGCAGTTCCCGTCGCAGGGCACCTTCGGTGCGCGCGGCAAGATGGACAAGTGCACCTTCTGCGCCGGCGGTCCCGAAGCCAACGGCTCGCAGGCCGAGTTCGAGAAGTACGGCCGCAACCGCCTGGCCGAAGGCAAGCTGCCGGCCTGTGCCGAGATGTGCTCGACCAAGGCGCTGCTCGCGGGCGACGGCGACGTCGTCGCCGACATCTTCCGCACGCGCGTGGTCCATCGCGGCAAGGGCGCCGAAGTCTGGGGCTGGGGCACCGCCTACGGCTCGCAGACGGCCGGCACGCCGACCAACGGAGGCTCGAAATGAAGCGCGCGCTGGCAGCGGCGGCGCTGATCTCGGCCGCGGTGCTCTTGGGCGCCTGCGGCGAGAAGCCGCAGACGAATGCGCATGGCGTACGGCTGGACGCGGCCCCGTGGACCGGCACCGGCACGCAGCCCAACACCGGAACGGCTTTTACCGCGAGCGGCTGGCAGCCGGGCGACAGGTCGTCGTGGGAGCAACATCTCAAGACGCGCGCCCAGAATGGCCAGAACGAATACAACCGGATCAACTGACCCGGAGGTTGCATGAGACAAGTGCTTAACGCCCTGGTGATGGTCGCGGTACTGGGCTGCGGCATGGCCAATGCGCAGACGCCGGACACGTCCGCCGCACCCGCCGCACCGGCAGCCGCTGCACCCGCGCAAACGCCCGGCGGCATCCGCAGCCAGAACATCTTCGACGTCAAGCCGGAAGCCAGCGCCAGCCCGAACTACCTCAACCAGACCAACGGCGAGCGTCAGCGCGTGCAGCCGGGGAACAACGCCCCCATGTGGCGCGAGGTGAGCGGCGGTGTCACGGGCTTCAGCAGCCTGCCGACCAGCGAGGCGCCCGAGGCGGGCAACCTGATCCAGCGCTTCGTCCAGTATCCGGGGTCGCACTACACCAACGCCGGCGAGGCGTGGCGTCAGGTGCGCAACAACTGGATCATTCCCTACGGCGCGGCGTTGCTCTTCGTGACCCTGCTGGCATTGGCGATCTTCTACTTCACGCGCGGGCGTATCGGCCTGCACGGCCAGGAAACCGGGCGCAAGATCGAGCGCTTCACGCCCTTCGAGCGGGCCACGCACTGGTCTAACGCGACCGCCTTCGTCGTGCTGGCGATCTCGGGCATCGTGATGGCCTTCGGCAAGTTCTTCCTCCTGCCGGTGCTCGGCGGTGCGCTGTTCGGTTACCTGACCTATGTGCTCAAGACCGTGCACAACTTCGTCGGCCCGCTGTTCGTGGTGACCACGATCTTCATGATCGTCACCTTCATCCGCAGCAATTGGCCGAGCAAGGATGACCTGACCTGGCTCCGTCATGGCGGCGGGCTGTTCGGTGGCGGCACGGAACCCCCGTCGCATCGCTTCAACGCGGGCGAGAAGCTGGTGTTCTGGGGCGGCGTGCTGTTCCTCGGCAGCCTCGTCATCGGCTCGGGGCTCTTCCTCGACAAGCTGCTGCCGGGCTTCGTCTACACGCGCGGCGAGATGCAGATCGCACACATGATCCACGCCGTCGCCACGCTGTGCATGATGGCCTTGATCATGGGCCACATCTACATCGGTACGCTCGGCATGAAGGGCGCTTACAAGGCGATGCGCGAAGGCTATGTCGACGAGACGTGGGCCAAGGAGCATCATCCGCTCTGGTACGACGACATTGCGGCTGGCAAGATTCCGGCGCAGCGGACCGTTCAGGCGCGCGAGCATGCACCCGTGCAGAGCGTCCGGGTCGAAGGAAACCCCTCATGAACAAAACTCTGAACCTCTGCGGCCTCTTGCTCGGCCTGGCCGTCGCATCCGCCGCTGTGGCCAAGCTGCCCGCACCGGCCGCCACGCCCGAAGCGAAGGCCAAGGCGGCCGAAACCGCCGCGAAGACGGCCTGGAGCGCCAAGGTCGACGGCTATCAGCTCTGCCAGGCGCAGACCCGTGTCGCGAATCACGTCCGCGAAGGCCTGGTCGCCGCTGGCAAGCCGGTGCCGACAGCAACGCCGACACCGCCTTGCACCGATCCGGGTCCCTTCGCCTTCGCGCCGCCCGCCGAAGTGAAGCCGATCGAGGCCTCGGGCGCCCATTCACCCGCGACGACCGCCGCTTCGCCGCCGAGTTCCAACCAGACTTCGGCCGAGACGAATCCCGCGCCCAAGAAGTGAGGCTGCCACGCCTGACGCAGGCCCGGGCGCCGCTCACGCGTGAGGTCGAGATCGTCGATGAGCATGGCGAACCGGGCCTCGTCTCCATCCCTGCCGAACGCGACCTGACGGTCTACGTCGACCGCCGCGAACTCGTCACGCTGATGACGCTGGGCGCGCAGCCCGAACTGCTGGTGCTTGGCTACCTGCTGAACCAGCGTCTCATCGAATCGGCCGGGGACGTCGAATCCATCACAGTCGACTGGGAAGTCGGCGCTGCCGCCGTGAAGACCCGCGCCGGCATCGACCGCATCGAGGAGCGCACCGCGAAGAAGGTGGTGACCACGGGCTGCGGCCAGGGCAGCGTGTTCGGCGAACTGATGGCCGGCATCGACCGCCTCCAGTTGCCCGACACGCGCATGACGCAGGCGCAGCTCTATGCGCTGGTGAATGCGATCCGCCTCCAGGAAAGCACCTATAAGTCGGCGGGCTCGGTGCACGGCTGCGCGCTCTTCACGCTCCGAGATGACGGCAGCGAGGTGCAGATGCAGTGCTTCATCGAGGACGTGGGCCGCCATAACGCCATCGACACCATCGCCGGCTGGATCGCGATGCAGCCGCCGAGCCGGTTGGCCGGCGGGCGGGTGTTCTACACGACCGGCCGCCTGACCAGCGAGATGGTCATCAAGTCGGCGCAGATGGGCGTAGCCATCGTGGTGTCGCGCAGCGGCATGACGCAGATGGGCCACGAGGTCGCGACGCGCGTCGGCCTTTGCGCGATCGGGCGCGCGACCAACCGGCGCTTCATCTGCTATGCGGGTGTGGATCGCCTCGTGCTGCAGCCGGAGCTGGCGGGCGCGCGGCCGGCAACCACCGTCTAAGACCTTCGGTTTGGCGGGCGGTGGCCGCTCGGCTATCGTCGTGCCCCATGAACGCTTTCCTTCGCCTTGGCTGGCGCACGCTCTGGCGCGATCTTCGCGCGGGCGAGCTTCGTCTCCTGATCGTTGCCGTGCTGCTGGCGGTGGCGGCGCTTACGGCGGTCGGCTTCTTCGCCGATCGGCTCAAGGGCGGATTGCAGCGCGACGCGCGCCAGTTGCTGGGAGGCGACGCAGTCCTCGCGACCGACAACCCGACACCGGCCGTTTTCGTCGAACGCGCGAGGGCCCTGGGCCTGGAGGGCGCGAGCACTTACGGCTTCCCGACGATGGCGCGCGCGGACGAGGCGCAGGGTGGCGCGAGCAAACTGGTCGCCCTCAAGGCTGTCACGGCCGGCTACCCGCTGCGAGGCAATCTGCAGGTGAGTACCGATCCGGCCGGGCCGGGCCAGAACACGCGTGATGTGCCCGCGTCCGGCGAAGCCTGGGTCGATGCGTCGCTGCTCGATTCGCTCTCGCTCAAGGTGGGCGACACGCTCCTGCTCGGCGATGCCGGCCTGCGCATCGCGCGCGTGATCACGCTCGAACCCGACCGCGGCGCCGGCTTCATGAGCTTCGCGCCGCGCGTGATGCTCAATCAGGCCGACGTGCCGCGCACGGGCCTCGTGCAACCGGCAAGCCGCGTGAGCTACCGCTTTGCGGTAGCCGGTGAACCGGCGGCGGTGAAGCGCTTCAGCGACTGGGCCGAGGCGACGATCAAGAAGGGCGAGGTGCGCGGCGCACGCCTCGATTCCTTCGAGAGCGGCCGGCCCGAGATGCGCCAGACGCTCGACCGTGCCGAGAAATTCCTCAATCTCGTTGCGCTGCTCGCCGCGCTCCTATCGGCTGTTGCCGTCGCGTTGGCAGCGCGTGGCTTCGCAGCCAGCCACCTCGACGATTGCGCCATGCTGCGGGTGCTCGGCCAGAGTCAGCGCACCATCGCCGGCGCCTACGCCTTCGAGTTTGCGGTGATCGGCGTGATCGCCAGCGCGCTGGGCGTCGCCATCGGGTTTGGCGTGCACTACGCGTTCGTGGTGCTGCTCGCGGGGCTGGTGCAAAGCGCGCTGCCCGCACCGACACTCTGGCCGGTCATCTTCGGCTTCGGCGTGGGGCTCACGCTGCTGTTCGCCTTCGGCTTGCCGCCGGTGCTGCAGCTTGCGCGCGTGCCGCCGCTGCGCGTGATTCGCCGCGACGTGGGCAACCTGAAGCCGGCATCGATCGCCGTGCTCGGGCTGGGCGTGGCAGGCTTTGCGGCATTGCTGGTGGCCGCCAGCAGCGACCTGAAGCTGGGGCTCATTGCCGTCGGCGGCTTCGCGGCAGCCGTAGCGGTATTCGCATTGCTGAGTTGGATTGCCGTCCTGCTGCTGCGCCGCAGCGTCAACGAGACGACGGCGCCGCGCTGGCTGGTGTTGGCCACGCGCCAGATCTCCGCGCGGCCCGCCTATGCGGTGGTGCAGGTCAGCGCGCTGGCGGTGGGCCTGCTCGCGCTGATCCTGCTGGTGCTGCTGCGCACGGACCTCGTGTCGAGCTGGCGCAAGGCCACGCCGCCGGATGCGCCGAACCGCTTCGTCATCAACGTGATGCCGGATCAGAGTGACGTGTTCCAGAAGACGCTGCGCGACAACGGCGTGCGCAAGTTCGACTGGTACCCGATGATCCGCGGGCGCCTGGTCGCCATCAACGACAAGCCGGTGTCGCCCGACGACTATGTGGACGATCGCGCGAAGCGGCTGGTCGACCGGGAGTTCAACCTCAGCAACAGCGTTGAAGCACCGGCGCACAACATCGTCACCGCGGGTACGTGGAAGCCGGGTGCAGCCGGCGAGGTGAGCGTCGAGGAGGGTCTCGCCCAGACGCTGGGACTGAAGCTGGGCGACGCACTGCGATTCGACATCGGCGGCATGCAGAACGACGCGCGCATTACGTCGCTGCGCAAGGTCGACTGGGGATCGATGCATGCGAATTTCTTCGTGATGTACACCGTGGCCTCGCTCGCCGACGTGCCGGTGACGTACATGGGCGCGTTCCGCGCGCCGGATGTGAAGGGCTTCGACAACGCGTTGGTGCGCACCTATCCGAACGTGACCAACGTCGACATGAGCGCGACGATCGGGCAGGTGCAGCGCGTGCTCGACCAAGTGATCCGCGCGGTGGAGTTCCTGTTCGGCTTCACGCTGGCGGCGGGGCTGGTCGTGCTGTTCGCGGCGGTCACGGCCACTCGCGAGGAGCGTGCGCGCGAGTTCGCGGTGATGCGAGCGGTGGGTGCACGGGCGAGCCTGCTGCGGCAGGTGCAGCGCGCAGAGCTGGCGGGCGTCGGCTTGCTGGCGGGCTTCTTGGCGAGCATCGTGGCCTCGGTCATCGGCTGGGCGCTCGCGCGCTTCGTGTTTGATTTCACGTGGACTGCATCGCCGCTGGTTCCGATTGCAGGCGCGCTCGCAGGTGCGGTTCTGGCACTCGCTGCCGGATGGTGGGGGCTGCGCGAGGTGTTGCGTCGGCCGGTGGTGGCGACGCTGCGGCAGGCGGCTGAATAGCGGACGTCGGGATGGCCGAGCGCATCGAGTTCGACAGCGAGCGACTGCATCTGCGGCAATGGCGCGCCGCCGATCGGGAGGCCTTCGCGAAGTTGAATGCGGATCCGCGTGTGATGGAGTTCTTCCCCGCGCCGCTGTCGCGCTCCGAGAGTGATGCGGTGGCAGACCGTTGCGCGCAGGGTATCGATGAAAGAGGTTGGGGGTTCTGGGTCGTCGAAGAGCGTGCGAGCGGAACTCCGATCGGTTTCACTGGGCTCAGCGTGCCGAGGCCCGATCTGCCGTGCTCGCCCTGCGTCGAGATCGGGTGGCGGCTGGCGCATGCGTACTGGGGCAAGGGCTACGCGACCGAGGCTGCGCGTGCTTCCTTGAGAGTGGGCTTCGAGACGCTCGCGCTGTCGGAGATCGTTGCTTTCACTGCAGTACCCAATCTGCCCTCGGAGGCGGTGATGAAGCGTCTGGGGATGGTGGCTGATGGGACCTTTGAACATCCGGCCATTCCTGTGGGTCATCCGCTTCGCTTGCACAAGCTGTACCGACTCTCGCGTGACGCGTGGCTTTCTCAAGGGCTTGATGGCGACCTTTGAAGGTGTCGGGCAGCGCCGTCGGGCGGTGAACCTGTGCCGCCCCCAGGGCAAGCAATCATCAAGACGACCCTAAAGCACTTCGTCCCGGAGCTGTGGAAACACCTTCGACACTTTCGCCAGCAGGTAGTCACCGTACTTGCCGCTGAAGGCATGCACATTGGCCCGATCCCATCGCACCGCGCTGTCGTCCAGTGCATCGGCGCCGGCAAGCCCTTCGATGCGCTGAACTCGTGCCTCGAAGTTGGGGTCGAAGAACAGCGGAAATGAAAGCCGATCACGACCCGAGGTATTGCGCATCACGCGATGCGGCGTCGACTTGAACAGCCCACCGGTCATGCGGTCCAGCATGTCGCCGATGTTGCAGACGAACGAATGCGGAACCGGTGGTGCTTCGATCCATCCACCCGGTGTGCGGACCTGCAGGCCGCCGACGTCATCCTGGCGCAGGATGGTGAGCAGGCCGTAGTCCGTATGCTCGCCCACACCCCAGTGCACGTCCATGCCCTCCGGCACCGACTGGGTCGGGTAGTTGAAGATGCGGAACAGGATCAACGGGTCGGCCGTGTAGCGCTCGGCGAAGTACGTCGCCGGCAAGCCGAGGCTCAGCGCGATGCATTCCATCAAACGGTGGCCCAACCGAGTGACTGCATCGATGTAGGCGAGCACGGTATCGCGAAATCCTTCGATGTCCGGGAAGAGGTTCGGCCCGTGCACTGGCGTGCGAGCCCGAACCAGCGGATGGTCTTCGGACAGTTCGGTGCCGAGGTAGAGGCCTTCCTTCCAGTCGGGCCGGCCCGAGGTCAGCTCGCCGGCGAGCGGGAAATAGCCGCGCCACGCGCGCCCGCCCAGCGCCATCCGCCACTGCATCTTGGTGGCCTCGTCGAGCGCGAAGAAGCGGCGGCTCAGGTCTTCGAGCCGCGTCACGAGAGCCTCGTCGACGCCATGGCCCGTGATGTAGAAAAAGCCATGCGCGCGGCACGCGGCGCCGATCCGTGCGGCGACGTCGGCGCGACCTGCGGCGTTGGCCGCCAGCGCCGAAATGTCGATGATCGGGAGGGCATCGCTGCTGCCCGAAGAAGGTGGGGTCAAATCACGCATGCCCCGATGGTGCCGCAAGTCTTGGAGACAATCTCGCCTATGCAAATTCAGGACAAACCGCCCTTCGACACGCCCTTCGAATGGATTGGCGGCGAGGACAAGGTCCACGCCTTGGTCGAACGCTTCTACGATCTCATGGACCTCGAGCCGGCCTACGCACAATTGCGCGCCGTGCACGGCACGACGCTGGACAATGCGCGACAGCGTCTCTTCTGGTTCCTCTGCGGCTGGCTCGGCGGCCCGCAGCACTACACCGACCGCTTCGGCCATCCGATGCTGCGCGCCCGCCATCTGCCTCAGAGCATCGGCGGCCACACCATCGGCATCAAGGAACGCGATCAATGGCTTGCGTGCATGGACCAGGCGATGGGAGAGACCGGCGTGCCGGAAGACCTTCGCGATCGGCTGCGCGGATCGTTCTTCCAGACGGCTGACTGGATGCGCAATCGCGGCGGATAGTCGCTCGGGCGTGATCAGCGCCGCGACGGCGCCAACAGCACCACCAGCGCCCCCGCACCGCCTTCGGCCGGCTTGGCCTGAACGAAGGCCAGCGTCTCGTTCTTCTGGATCAGCCAGCGCTGCACCTTCGCCTTGAGCACCGGCTGCTTGCCGGGCGAGCCCAGCCCCTTGCCATGCACCACCCGCACGCAGCGCAAGCCCTGCTTGTAGGCGTCGCGGATGAAGGCGCCAAGCGCGTCGCGCGCTTCGTCGCTGCGCATGCCATGCAGGTCGATCTCGCGCTGGATCGACCACTCGCCCGCGCGCAGCTTGCGCGTCACATCGGTGTTGATGCCGGGGCGGCGGAAGCTCATCGCATCGTCGGTGTCGAGCAGCGTGCTCACGTCGAACTCGTCGGACAGCGACTCGCGCATGACGCGCTGCTCGTCGAGTTGCTGCTGAACCGGGATCGGCGCCGGCGGCTCGGGGGCCAGCGGCACCGCGGCCTTTTGCCGCAAGGGCTTCGTGGCGCCGATCGCGCGGGAGAACAGGTCCTGGTCAGCCAGGCGCATCTTCTGCGCCGCCGCTTGCGCCACGGCTTCGGCTGCTTCGCGCTGGCGCTGTTCGGCGAGGGAGCGTTGCACCTGCTTCAGGTCGGCAAGGCTCTTGAGACTATTGGATTTGGCAGGCATGAAAGTGGCGATCGTAGATCCAGGCGTCGGTGTGCATTGTCGACGGCTCAGACGAGGCCGCGTTCGGCCATCGAAAGGGCGCTGCCCCTGGCCACGATCACATGGTCCAGCACCCGGATGTCGATGAGCGCCAGGGCGGACTTGAGCGCCTGGGTGAGCGCTTCGTCCGCCCGCGAAGGCTCCACGCAGCCGCTCGGATGGTTGTGCGCCAGCACGACAGCCGCCGCTTGGTGGTGCAAGGCCCGGCTCACGACTTCGCGCGGATAGACGCTGGTTTGCGTAAGCGTGCCGCGAAACAACTCCTCCATCGCGACCAGGCGATGCCGGGCGTCCAGGAAGAGGGCGGCGAATACCTCGTAGGGCCGCGCCGCCAAGTGGAGTTGCAGGTACTGCTTGACCGCCTCCGGCGAATCGAAGGCCGCACGTTCCTTCAGGCGTTCGGCCAGCACGCGCCGCGCAAGTTCGAGAACTGCCGCCAACTCGGCGCGTTTGGCGGTGCCGCCCAGCCCCTTGACGCGCTTGAGATCGTCGAGGCCCGCATGGAGCAGGCCGGTGAGACCGCCGAAGCTGTCAAGCAGTTCCTGGGAGAGCTGCAGCACGTTCTTGCCCCGAATGCCGGTTCGTAGCAAAAGCGCCACCAGCTCGGCGTCGGCCAGCGCGCCGGCGCCGAGCCCGATGAGCTTCTCGCGCGGCCGAGCTTCTTCGATCAAATCCTTGAAAGACATGGCGCATTCGGGGTTCAAGCCCCACTCCCTAAAATATGGGCTCCAGTCTATCGGGACTCTCCATCTTGTCTTCGACCTCCACCGCCCCCGTCGTCACGGCCGGGTCCTTCCTCACCCTGCACTACCGGCTGGCCGGACCCGCGGGCGACATCATCAATACCTTCCAGGACAAGCCCGCCACGCTGTCCCTGGGCACGGGCGAGCTCTCGCCCGCGGTCGAGCAGCGGCTGATCGGCATGGAAGAGGGCACGCACGCCACTTTCGAACTGCCTGCCGGGGATGCGTTCGGCGAGCGCAACCCCGAGATGCAGCAATGGGTGGCGCGCAAGCTGCTCGCGCAGATGGGCGACCCGGACGAGCAATACGCCGTCGGCGATGTCGTGCAGTTCCCCACGCCCGACGGCACCGGCAGCTACGCGGGCGCCGTCATCGAGTCGAACGAGACCGCGGTGCGTTTCGACTTCAACCATCCGCTCGCAGGTCAGCCCGTGACCTTCGAGGTCAAGCTGATCGGGGTCTTGTGAAAACGATCGAGGAAGTTATCCTGGCCGAGCCGCGCGGTTTCTGCGCGGGCGTCGACCGCGCCATCGAGATCGTCGAGCGCGCTCTCGCCAAGTTCGGCGCGCCGATCTACGTGCGTCACGAGATCGTGCACAACACCTACGTGGTCAACGAGCTCAAGGCCAAGGGCGCGATCTTCATCGAGGAGCTGGCCGACGTGCCCCCGGGCGCCACGCTGGTGTTCAGCGCGCACGGCGTCAGCAAGGCCGTACAGGCCGAGGCGCGCGAACGCGGCTTCGAGATCTTCGATGCGACCTGCCCGCTCGTCACGAAGGTGCATGTGGAAGTCGCCAAGCTTGCCAAGGAAGGCTTCGAATTCATCATGATCGGCCACAAGGGGCATCCTGAGGTCGAAGGCACGATGGGGCAGCTGTCGAGTGGCATCCATCTGGTGGAAGACGTGGAGGACGTCGCGCACGTCTCGCCTGCGCAGACCCTGAAGCTCGCGGTGGTCACGCAGACCACGCTGTCGGTCGACGACGCGGCAGAGATTTCGGCCGCAGTGCGCGCACGTTTTCCCAACGTGCGCGAGCCGAAGCAGCAGGACATCTGCTACGCAACCCAGAATCGCCAGGACGCCGTGAAGATCCTGAGCCCGCAGGTCGATCTCGTGATCGTGGTCGGCAGCCCGACCAGTTCCAACAGCAATCGCCTGCGCGAGCTCGCGCAGCGCCTGGGCACCGAAAGCTACATGGTTGACTCGGCTGCGGAGCTGAGGCCCGAATGGTTCGAGGGCAAGACCCGCGTCGGCCTCACGGCGGGAGCCTCCGCGCCCGAGGTGCTGGTGCACGAGGTGATCGATCGCGTCAAGGCGCTGGGTGCCGTTTCGGTACGCAAGATGAACGGCATCGAGGAAACGCTCAAGTTCCCGCTGCCCAAGGGCCTCAAGCTGGACGACCGGTCTGCGCCGGGCCATATCTCGTGAACGGCGTGGCGCGCGGCTGGCGCGGCGACATCGAGGCCGCATCGCGGCGGATCCATGAGCACGCCCCGCACTTCCTGCGCGAGACGCCGCTCTGGAAGCTGTCCGCGGAGGAGCTGGGCCTCCAGGTGCGTGGCGTCGAAGTCTGGATCAAGCTCGAGCACCTCCAAGTCAGCGGCAGTTTCAAGGCACGCGGCATGATGAACCGGCTGCTCGCCAACGACATTCCTGCTGCCGGGGCGATCGTCGCCTCGGGCGGCAACGCCGGCATCGCGACTGCCGCTGCTGCGCGCGCGATCGGGGCGCGCTGCGCGGTGTTCCTGCCCGAGGTCTCCACCGAGGCCAAGCGCGCCCGCCTGCGCGCGCTCGGTGCGGAGGTGGTGGTGGGCGGCGAGGCCTACGCCGACGCGCTGGCCGCCTGCCTCGAGCGCCAGCGCGAAACCGGCGCGCTGCTGACCCATGCCTACGACCAGCCCGAGGTCGTCGCCGGCGCAGGCACGCTCGGCCGCGAGATCGAGCAGCAGGGCGGCCTGCCGGACTCGGTGCTCGTGAGCGTGGGCGGAGGCGGACTGATCGGAGGTCTTGCGGCCTGGTTCGAGCAGCGCAGCCGTGTGGTCGCGCTCGAGCCGGAGCGGGCGCCCACGCTGTTCCGTGCGCGCGAGGCCGGCGAGCCGGTCGATGTGGACGTCGGCGGCATCGCGGCCGATTCGCTGGGCGCGCGGCGAATCGGCACCATCGCCTGGGACCTCACGCAGCGCCACGTGCGCGATGCGTTGCTGCTGCCCGACGAGGCGATCCGCGCCGCACAGCTCTGGCTCTGGAAGGAACTGAAGCTGGCCGTCGAGCCGGCCGCGGCCCTGCCGCTGGCCGCGCTGCAAAGCGGGGCCTACATGCCGCGCGAGGCCGAGAAGGTCTGCCTCATCGTCTGCGGTGCCAACGTCGATCCGGCGTCGTTGAACTGAGCCTTACGGTGCGGCGGGCCTAGTGCTCGCAGTTCACCATCCACGGCACGCCGAACTTGTCTTCGAGCATGCCGAAGCCTGCGGCCCAGAATGTCGCCGCGTAGGGCACCGTCACCTTGCCACCCTCGGCCAGTGCGTTGAAGAGCTTCTCGCCTTCCTTGACGTCATTGCCCTGAACCGAAAGCGAAAAGCCCTTGTGGCCTTCGAAGGGGTAGCCTGGCGGCAGGTCGGACGCCATGAGCTGGTGCCCTCGGGCCTCGAGCGTGGCGTGCATGATCTTCTGCTTGTGCGAGTCGGGTGTTTCCTTGCCCATGGGGCTTTCGCCGAAGGTCATGCTGAAGGCGATCTTGCCGTCCAGGCACTTGGCGTAGAACGCGAGCGCCTCGGCCGCGTTTCCGTTGAAGGTCAGATAGGCTTGCATTGCATCTCCGTGAGGTGGGCTGGGAGGGGAGAACGATCCTACGCGCACCTAAAATCACGCAAATGCTCGATATCACTCTGTTACGCAAGGACCTCGCGTCTGTCGTTTCCCGTCTTGAAACGCGCAAGAAGGACCAGCCCTACCTGGATGTGGTGCGGTTCAGTTCGCTCGAGGCCGAACGCAAGACCCTGCAGACCCGCACCGAGGAAATCCAGGCGCGCCGCAATGCTCTCAACAAGCAGATCGGGCCCCTGAAGGCCAAGGGCGAGTCGGTCGACGCGCTGATGGCCGAAGTCAACGCGCTCAAGGCGGAGCAGGAATCGTCGGCCACCCGACTCGACGCGATCCAGCCCGAACTCCAGGCGCTCCTGCTGGCCGTGCCGAACCTCCCGCACGCGAGCGTGCCCGTCGGCGAAGACGAGCACGCCAACGTCGAGGTGCGGCGCTGGAGCCCCCAGGGCGGTGCCGGCGCGTCGGCCCCATCGCTCGGCTTCACGCCCAAGGACCATGTGGACCTCGGCCTGCCGCTGGGCCTGGACTTCGAAATGGGCGCCAAGCTCTCGGGCTCGCGATTCAGCGTGATGAAGGGTCCGATCGCGCGCCTGCATCGCGCGCTCGCGCAGTTCATGCTCGACATCCAGACGCAGCAGCACGGCTACACCGAGTGCTACGTGCCATACATCGTCAACGCCGATACGCTGCGCGGCACCGGCCAGTTGCCCAAGTTCGAAGGCGACCTGTTCGCCGCGAAGAAGGGCGGACAGGACGGCGAGCCGGCGCCCGATCATTCGGCGCTCTATCTCATCCCGACCAGCGAAGTGCCGCTGACGAACTTCGTGCGCGACGAGGTGGTGGCCGAAGCGCAACTGCCCATCAGGCTCACCGCGCACACACCGTGCTTCCGCTCGGAAGCGGGCAGCGCCGGGCGCGACACGCGCGGCATGATCCGCCAGCATCAGTTCGACAAGGTCGAGATGGTGCAGATCACCCACCCTGACAAGAGCTACGAGGCGCTCGAAGCCATGACGGGCCACGCAGAGGCCGTGTTGCAGGCGCTCGAACTGCCTTACCGCGTCGTGTTGCTGAGCACGGGCGACATGGGCTTCGGCTCCACCAAGACCTATGACCTGGAGGTCTGGCTGCCGGCGCAGGACACCTATCGCGAGATCAGCTCGGTGTCGAACTGCGAGGCCTTTCAGGCACGGCGGCTGCAGGCTCGCTTCAAGAATGCGCAGGGCAAGAACGAACTCGTCCACACTCTGAACGGATCGGGGCTGGCGGTCGGCCGCACGCTGGTGGCTGTGCTGGAGAACCACCAGAACGAAGACGGCTCGATCAACGTGCCGACCGCGTTGCGGCCCTACCTGGGCGGCACCGAAGTGTTGCGTCGCTGAAAAGTGCGCCGCGAGGTCTGCTAGAATCGCAGGCTCGACAGACACCGGAGAGGTGGCAGAGTGGTCGAATGTACCTGACTCGAAATCAGGCGTACGTGCGAACGTACCGAGGGTTCGAATCCCTCCCTCTCCTCCAGTACACGATTTCAGGGCTATCCCGGATGGTCACGAAATCGGCTCAAAAGCCCCGCATGCCGGGGCTTTTTTGTGCGTGATCAGTGCCTTGCCCGCATGGGCGGCGCGGGCACCATGACGCCTGGTGACTTCTTCCGCAGATCGGCTGAATGCATTCTGCTTTCGTTGTGCGCGCGCGACGGATCGCGCAACGATTGGAACGGGCGCCCCGGTGCTGGCAATTAAGATCATGCGGATGTGCAGCCACCCAAGGTGGCGGTCCGCAGCGGTTCTCAATACCGTCTAGCGTTTCATTTTTTGCGAGCCATTGCGCCGCACATGCAGGGCCCCTCGCGAGGGGCCTTTTTTTGTGGCCGGGCTGACAGGGGGCGGTAAGCCATGATTGGAAATTCGTCGTTCGCGGGACTGGGCAACTCGTCCTTCGCCAGCCTCACACCGGCGCCGGCCTCGGCCGACGAGGCCGAACCGTGGGTGCGCGGCGAACTGATCCGCAGCCTCATGCGCGCGTCCCGCGGCTCCTACCTGCTGGCAGCAGCGCTGATGCCGGCCATGGTGGGCCTCAGTTGGGGGCACGTGCCGCCATGGCAGCTGATCGTGTGGTTCTGCATCGGCATCGCCGCCACCGGCTGCCGGATTTGGGGCGAGCAGCTCTACGCCCGGCACTACGCCGACCGGGACTCGGCCGCGCAGCAGTACTTCGTCGAGCGCTATCGCTGGCTCTGGAGCACGAGCGCGTTTGCATGGGGCCTGTCGATCCTGATCTTCTTCGAGCGCACGCCGCTGGTGAACCAGTTCATGAGCTGGCTGATCGTGGCCGGTGTGGCGACCTTTCCGCTCAACGGGCTCGCCTTGCATCCGCCGCTGCTGAAGCGCTACGTCAACACGCTGTTTTTCACGATGCTGGCGGCCATCATCCTGCGGATGATCGAGCTCAACTTCGAGCGCCCGCATTTCCACTACGGTTTCCTGATGCTGCCGGGGCTGCACTGGTGGCTGCTGTTGCGCGCAGGCCGACGCATCCACGAGACGGCCCGAAACAGCTTCGAGCTGCTCTTCCACAACCACATCCTGATCAACTCGCTCACGCAGCAGCGCCAGGCGGCGGTGTCGGCGGTGGCGATGAAAAACCGCTTCCTTGCGAGCGCCGCGCACGACATGCGCCAGCCGGTGCTGGCGCTCTCGCTCTATGCCGACTGGCTGCGCAACGAGCCCGAACTGGTGGCGGAGATCGCGCCGAAGATCGTGCGGGCCACGCACGCGGTCAATGCGCTCTTCGACTCGCTTTTCGATCTTGCACGGATCGATTCAGGACAGGTGAGGTTGCACATCGAGCGCGTCGACGTCGCCCAACTGCTGCACGATCTCGAGCTGCAGTACCGCCCCGTGGCCGAAGCCAAGGGCCTGGCCTTCCGCATGCACGTGACGCCCGGCACCGTACTGACCGATCCGATCCGCGTGCGCCGCATGATCGGCAACCTGCTCGCCAACGCCATCAAGTACACGGCCGAAGGCGGCATCCTGCTGGCATCAAGGCAGACCCGCGACGGCCTGCGTGTGGAGGTGTGGGACACGGGCATCGGCATTGCGCGCGAGCACCTGCGCGACGTGTTCCTGGAGTTCTACAAGGTGGCCGACCATGCCGGTACGTCGGACGGCTTCGGCCTGGGTTTGGCGATCGTGGCGCGCCTGTCGCACGCGCTGGGGCACCCGGTCAGTGTCCGATCGCGCCTCGGCCGCGGCAGCGTCTTCCGCGTCGCATTGCATGACGCCGACGAGTCGCAAGCCCAAACCCGCATCTCAGGCGCAGTAGGCTAGGCGAACGGGCCGCCCGCAGCGCGCGCCCAACGCAAGCCGCCGCGGAACCGGCTTCGCCGGTCCGCAGGGCAGCGCCCCCCTGAAAGGGGTTGGCTGAGTCAGCCCGACAACAATCCGTTGGTTCGGGCGTGGTGGAGCGCTTGGGTCCGGCTCTTCACCCCGAGCCGGCGGAACAGCCGCCACAGGTGCACTTTCACCGTGTGCTCGCTGATGTCGAGCTCGGTCGCGATATCGCGGTTGCTCATGCCCTGGTCCAGCATCGCGATGAGCTGGGTCTGGCGCTTCGATAGCTTGCTGTTGGCGGCTGCGACCGGCTCTTCGGCCTCGGTATCGGCCATCAGCAGCCCACGCAGTGCAGCGGTGAGTTCCGCCGAACTGGCCGACTTCTCGATATAGGTATCGGCACCCGCTTCGATGCAGGCTTCTTCCATGTCGGCCGACGGCGATGCGGAGTAGACCGCGATCGGTACGTCCGGATAGGCGCGCTTCACTTCGACCACGCCGGAAACGCCCGTCGTATCAGGCAGTTTCAGGTCCAGGCAGAAAAGGCCCGGCGCGCCGTGCTGCTTGACCGCTGCGCCCAGCTTGTCGAGGCGCTCGAGCTCGACGATGTTCTCGGCAGGTCGGAGGCGCCGCAACACCATCACGATGGCGTCGCGCATCAGGGGGTGGTCGTCGATGACATAGATACTCATGGTTTTCTCACTGTGTCCGCGGGTCGGGCGTGCCCATCGCCGCGCGTTGCTGTCACTTCACTTCGCTCTTCTCGCCAGCTGCGTCGGCAGCCAGCGCCTCCAGTGCGGCCGTTGCCGCACGCGTTCCCTCGTTGTCCATGGGCTCGAGCTGCGCGGCGAGGTCGGCCAGTGCGGCGCCACCCTGCTGTCGCAGCGTGCCGATCGCACGACCCGCTTCCTGCGGCGACGCGAACCCCCGGCTTTGTACCAGCTGTATGCCGCTCGCGTCGAGCAGCTTGAAATAGAAGAGGCCGTCGCTTTCCCGGTATTGCTTGAAGCTCGGGCGTACGACCTTGGCGGCCTTTTGCCTTGCAGCCTTGTCCTGGGTCGCCAGGTTTCGAAGGCCGACGGCGTGGCGCAAGTCGGCCATGAACGGGCGCGAGATCTCACGCGCCTTGTCGGCGCCTGCGCGCAGGACCTTTTCGATCTGCGCCGGATCATTCAGCAGGTCTTCGTAGTGCTTGCGCATCGGCGCGACCTCGCGGTCGATGCGCTCGAACAGGATCTGCTTGGCGTCGCCCCAGCCGATGCCGTCGGCATAGGCCTTGCGCAAGGTCTCGGTTTCCTCGCTGTCCGCGAAGGCCTGGTAGATCTGGAACAGCGCCGAGCCGTCGGTGTCCTTGGGTTCGCCGGGTGCGCGCGAGTCGGTCACGATGCCGGCGATCAGCTTCTGCAGTTGGGCGCGCGGCGTGAAGAGCGGGATCGTGTTGTCGTAGCTCTTGCTCATCTTGCGGCCATCGAGGCCGGGCAGCGTGGCCACGGCGTCGTCGATCTCGGCCTCGGGCAGGGTGAAGTGCTCGCCGTACAGATGGTTGAAATGCTGCGCCATGTCACGCGCCATCTCGATGTGCTGGACCTGATCGCGGCCCACCGGCACCTTGTGTGCATTGAACATCAGGATGTCGGCACCCATCAGCACCGGATACATGAAGAGGCCGGCGGTGACGTCGGCGTCGGGGTCCTCGCCCTTGGCGACGTTTTTGTCGACCGATGCCTTGTAGGCATGGGCACGGTTCAGCAGCCCCTTGCCCGTGACGCAGGTGAGGAACCAGGTCAGCTCCGGGATCTCGGGGATGTCCGACTGCCGGTAGAAGGTGACGCGTTCGGGGTCCAGGCCACAGGCGAGCCAGGTCGCCGCGATTTCGAGCGTCGAGCGCTGGATACGGGCAGGCTCGTCGACCTTGATGAGCGCGTGGTAATCCGCCAGGAAATAGAAGCTCTGCACATCGGCGCGGCGGCTGAAGCGCACGGAATGCCGCACCGAGCCGACATAGTTGCCAAGGTGCGGCGTGCCGCTGGTCGTGATGCCGGTGAGGAAGCGAACGGGGTCGGTAGAAGACGAGGCCATGGGAGAAGACTCAGCGGATCAGGGCGGCAAGGGGCGAGAGCAGGAGGTCGACCGCCGCGTAGCCGAAGCTCATCAACGGCCGCAGCCAGTAGGTGCTGACAATGCCCGCGAGGACCAGGCCCATCACGATGAAGAAGCCGTAGGGTTCGATGCGCGCCAGAAAGTTCTGCGCGCCTCCGCGCGGCAGCAAGCCGGCCAGCACGCGCCCACCGTCGAGCGGAGGCAGGGGAAACAGGTTGAAGGCCCACATCACGAGGTTCACGAGCACGCCGCCCTGCGCCATCTTGATGAAAAAGGGTTCATTGATGCCTGCGCCGACCAGCCCGTAGAAGAACAGCGCCCAGATGATCGCCTGGATGAAGTTGGATGCGGGGCCCGCCAGCGCCACCCAGATCATGTCCCGCTTCGGGTTGCGCAGGTGGCCGAAATTGACCGGCACCGGCTTGGCATAGCCGAAGAGGAAGGCGCCCGAGGTCGCGAAATACAGCATCAAGGGCATCAGGATGGTGCCGATCGGGTCGATGTGCTTGACGGGATTGAGCGTCACCCGGCCGAGCATGTAGGCAGTGTTGTCCCCAAGGTAGCGGGCGACGTAGCCATGCGCGGCTTCATGCACCGTGATCGCGAAGATCACGGGCAGTGCGTAGATGAGGACGGTTTGGATGAGGTTTGAGAAATCCACCGCCGGATTGTCTCAGACGGTTGCCTGTCCCCTGCGGGACTCAGAGACCGAGCACCGCGAGCGGTCCGCGGCCTTGCCGCACCAGCACGGGATCGCCGCCCGTGCCCATCGGCGTCAGGTCCACCACGGTGGTCGGCTCCGAGGGGCAGGCGCCGGAGTCGATCACCGCGCCAATCTGCTTTTCGAAACGTTCGCGGATCTCGGCGGCGTCATTCAGGGCCTCGGTTTCCCCGGGAGGGATCAGCGTAGTTGCCAGTAGCGGCTCGCCGTGCAGCATGAGGAGTTCGCCGAGCACCCTGTGGTCCGGCACGCGCAGGCCGATGGTCTTCCGCTGGGGATGGCTCACGCGGCGCGGCACTTCCTTGGTGGCTTCGAGCAGGAAGGTGTAGGGGCCGGGCGTGGCAGCCTTCAGGAGCCGGTATTGCTTGTTGTCGACCCGCGCGTAGTTGGAAAGCTCGCTCAGGTCGCGGCACAGCAGGGTCAGGTGGTGCTTCTCGTCGACCTGGCGGATGCGCCGCAGCTGGTCGACCGCGTCCTTGTCGTCCAGATGGCAGGCCAGTGCGTAGCTCGAATCGGTCGGCACGGCGACGATCTCCCCGCGCGCGAGCAGGGCGGCGGCTTGCTTCAGCAGACGCTGCTGCGGGTTGTCGGGATGGACTTCGAAGAACTGGGCCATGGCGTCACCGGGTCTGGGGAATGCAAAGTATCGGGCTTCAGGACTCCGCCGGCTCGATCGGCACGCGCCGCTCTCGCACCGTGAGCCACGCACCGGCCGCGCCGCAGATGGCGATCAGCGCCATGCCGGTCAGTGAGATCTTGTCCGGCATCTGGGAGAACATGAGCCAGCCGCCCAGCATCGCGAAGGCGATCTGCGCGTACAGATAGGGCGTGAGCGTCGATGCCGGCGCACGCTGGTAGGCGAGGATCAGGATGAAGTGGCCCACCGTCCCCATGAACCCCATGAGGCACAGCAGCGCCCACCAGTGCCACGACGGCAGGGCCGTCCAGACGAAGGGCAGGGCGACCGAGGCGAGCAGCGCCCCTACCCAGCCGGTATAGAAGTGCATCGTGAGCGGGTTTTCGGTGCGTGCGAGCTTGCTGGTCAGCACCTGGAACCACGCATTGGTCAGCACCAGCCCGATCGGCAACAGCATTGCCCAACTGAACGCCTCGCCGCCCGGCCGCAGGATCACGAGCGTGCCGGCGAACCCGCCAGCCACCAGGGCCCAGCGCAGCGGCGACACCTGCTCCTTGAGGGTGGTGGCGGCCAGCAGCGTGATGACCAGCGGTGCGATCAGCACGATCGAGGTGAATTCCGCCAGGGGCATGTAGCGCAGGCTCAGGAAGGCCAGCGTGCTCGACGCGAGCAGCAAGGCGCCGCGCAGCAACTGGTATTTCGGGTGTTCCGTTCGCAGCAGTCGCGGGCCGTGCTTCGGCAGCAGCACGAGCGTCGTCGCGACCGCCTGGAAGGCATAGCGCACCCACACGCCCATCAGGATCGGCACGGCGGCAGTCGAGAGCTTCGTCGCGGTGTCCAGCGTGGCAAAGCAGGCGACGGCGAGCAGCACCAGGCCGATGCCGGCGAGGATGCGTTCCGATTCGAGGTCGCGTGTGCCCTTGTTGGCGACGGTGCCGCCGCCTCCCAACGCGCTCACTGGATGCGGTGCTCCAGCAACTCCCACACCGGCGTGAGCTTGCCCGGGAGCCAAGGCAGCTTGCCCAGGTCGCAGTGGCTTTCGTCAGGGCTGTGGAAATCGCTGCCACGCGAGGCGGCAAAGCCGAACTCCAGCGCCTTGTCGGCGTATTCGACGTACTCGGCGGGCGTGTGGCTGCCGGTCACGACCTCGATCGCCTTGCCGCCGTGCGCCTTGAATTCGACGAAAAGCGCGTACTCCTCATTGGCGGTGAATTTGTAGCGACCGGGATGGGCGATCACGGCCAGCCCGCCGGCGGCGGTGATCCACTGCACCGCGTCCTTCAGTGCGGCCCAGCGGTGCGGCACGTAGCCGGGCTTGCCCTCGGTGAGGAACTTGCGGAACACCTCGGAGGTGTCCCTGCAATGGCCGGCTTCCACCAGAAAACGAGCGAAATGGGTGCGCGAGATGAGTTCAGGGTTGCCGACGAACTTGAGCGCGCCCTCGTAGGCACCCTGGATGCCGACCTTGGCCAACCCCTCGGACATCTCCTGCGCCCGCTTGCCGCGGCCGCCTCGCGTGTCGTAGAGGCCTTCACTCATGGCCGCGTCGTCGGGGTCGAATCCCAGACCCACGATGTGCACGGTTTCACCAGCGAAAGTGACCGAGATCTCGGTGCCGGTGAGGTACTTCATGCCCTGTTCGCGGGCGGCCGCCGCGGCGCGGTGCTGACCGCCGATTTCGTCGTGATCGGTCAAGGCCCAGAGCTCGACGCCGTTGGCTGCGGCGCGGGCCGCCAGCGCTTCGGGCGTCAGCGTGCCGTCCGATACCACGGAGTGGCAATGCAGGTCGGCGTTGAGGATGGAAGACACACCACGATCTTATTCTTTCTCCAAAATGCTTGCAGAGCGCATGGCGTCTACGGGGGCTGCTACCAAATGGATAGCGCTGGTACGGCTCCGGCCTTGCGATGCCGCAGTTGCGCTTCAGCGCTTCTTGCGGAACGCCACCCATGCCGCGACGGCCGTGAAGCTCAGTACGATGGCCACGACGATCCAGAACCCGTGCTTGTGCTCGGCCAGCGGAATCCCGCCCACGTTCATGCCGAACAGCCCGGCGAGGATGTTGATGGGCAGCGCCAGCACCGTCACCACGGTCAGCACGAACAGGCTGCGGTTGTTGTCCTCGTTCACGTTGTCGGCGATTTCTTCCTGCAAGAGCTTGATGCGTTCCTGCAGCGCGCCCATGTCGCGCAGCACCACCGAGAACTCCTCGGTCGAGCCGCGCAGTTCCTGCGCATCGGGCTCGGCCATCCAGGCAGGCGGGTCCTGCAGCAGGCGGAAGAGGGCGGCGGGCTCAGGCGCCAGCAGGCGCTGCAGACGTACGAGCACCCGGCGCAACACGCCCAGCCGGGCCCGCTTGTGGTCGAGTCGGCCGGCCAGCAGCTCATCCTCGATCCGGTCGATGCGCGTCGTCACGCCGCGCACGATGTTCACGAGCACGTCCGCCTGCACCCGCAGCAGATGCTCGAGCAGTTCGGTGCTGGAGCGCGGCGCGTCTCCGGCCTTCACGGCCGTGCGCAGGGCGTCGACCGAGCGCAGCGGTTGCGTGCGCGCCGTCACCACCAGACGCGGGCCGACGCTGATCCACAAGGTCGAGATGTCCGAGGGCTCGAAGCTGAATTCGAAGTGCACGTCGTTGATGACGGCGATCAGCGAGTCGTCGGCGCGCTCGATGCGGGTCGAGTGCAGCCCGTCCCTGAGCGTCTCGAAGAACAGGTCGGAAAGACCGGCATGCCGCTGCAGCCAGCGCTCGGCCTGTGCGTGGCTCAAATTGAAGTGGAGCCACATGTAAGCGCCGCCCGATCCCGGGCCCGCATCGCCTTGCCGGGCGAGCCATTCGGCGGCCTGCGACGAATCGACGGAGCGCGCCGGCTCCGGCGAATCCGCATCGAACAAATAGCCGCAGATCAGTCCGGCTTCGTCGCTTCCATACGCGCCGGCCATTGAAGCTCAGGGGGTCCTTGTCATGAACGCGCCATCGTGGTCGCCGCGTGTGTCAGCCGTGTGACGACGCCGTGTGAGCACACTTTCTGTCACATGACAGTCATGCCGCGGGGTGAGCATGCGGTTTTCCCTTGCCTTCATCCAGAGAACGACCATGACGTTGCCCAGCACCCTCGGAGACCAGGACGAACTGATCGGACGCATCGCGCGCGACCTGATCGACAGCTATGACGAGGAGATCGAACTCGAGCTCGAGGACCGAAGTCTCGATGAACTCGAATCCGGCAGGATCACCGACAAGGCCGGCCGGCAGGCCTATTTCAAGGAGCTGTTTCGCCTGCAGGGCGAACTCGTCAAGCTGCAGGACTGGGTGCAGCACAGCAGGCAGAAGGTCGTGATCCTGTTCGAGGGGCGTGATGCTGCGGGCAAGGGAGGCGTGATCAAGCGCATCACGCAGCGACTCAATCCCCGCGTGGTCCGCGTGGCGGCCCTGCCGGCGCCCAACGACCGCGAGCGCACCCAGTGGTACTTCCAGCGCTACGTGGCCCACCTTCCGGCCGCGGGCGAAATGGTGCTGTTCGATCGCAGCTGGTACAACCGGGCGGGCGTGGAGCGGGTCATGGGCTTTTGCACCGACGACGAGTACGAGGAGTTCTTCCGCACCGTGCCCGACTTCGAGCGGATGCTCGTGCGCTCGGGCATCAAGCTCATCAAATACTGGTTCTCCATCACCGACGAAGAGCAGCACATGCGCTTTCTGGGCCGCATCCACGACCCGCTCAAGCAGTGGAAGCTGAGCCCGATGGACCTGGAATCCCGCCGCCGGTGGGAGGAATACACCAAGGCCAAGGAAACGATGCTGGACCGGACCCACATCCCCGAGGCACCGTGGTGGGTCGTGCAGGCGGTCGACAAGAAGAAGGCGCGGCTGAACTGCATCACCCACCTGCTGGGCCAATTGCCCTACCAGGAGGTCGAACACGCGCCGATCACCTTGCCCGCCCGCGTGCGCAACGAGGACTACCTGCGCCACCCCGTGCCGGCCAACATGTACGTTCCCGAGGTGTATTGATCCGACCGCGCGGCCGGCTCGGCCGTTCGTTTGGGTAGAAAGCGGCGGTCGAAGCTGCTACCGTGCGTCGATCGACCCACGCGCACCCGATGTCCCGCCGCCTCCTTTCCCCGCTCACGCGTGCCTATCAGCGCAACCTCAAGGCGCTCACGAAAGCCACGTTGAGCAGCAGCAAGCGCATAGCCAACCAGGTGCAGCGCGCGGCAACGAGGCAGCTCAAGCCGCCGCCCGGCAGCGGTGACTGGCTCCCCGGCGTGGCGCTGGGCCCGGCGGGTGCGCGGCGCTATCACGTCTATCGTCCGCCTGATCTTGACCTGACACTCGGCGAGAAGCTGCCCCTGTTGGTCATGCTGCACGGCTGCGGCCAGACCGGGCGCGATTTTGCCGTCAGCACCCGCATGAATCGCCTTGCTGCGCGCGAACGCTTCCTGGTGCTGTATCCCGAGCAGGACCGCCTTGCCAACGCGCAGGGCTGCTGGAACTGGTACGACCGACGCTCCGGCAAGGCCGACGCCGAAGCCGCGACGCTGATCGCGGCCATCGACCAGGTGCAGGCCCTCTATCCGATCGACCGAGAGCGCGTGGCGATCGCCGGTCTCTCGGCCGGCGCCAGCATGGCGGCCCTCCTGGCGACGCGCTATCCGCAGCGCTTCAAGGCGCTGGCCATGCACTCGGGCGTGGCGCCCGGCGCCGCCAAGTCGCCTGCAACGGCACTCGGCGCCATGCGCGGACGGCACGTGCCGCCCATGCCGGCGACGGCGGTCGGCAAGGCCATGGGCGCCGCGGCGGCGTTCACGACATTGCCGCCGCTGCTGATCCTCCATGGCGATGCCGACGCCGTCGTGTCGGCCAGCAATGCCGGCAGCACCGCCGAGGTCTGGGCCGTGGCCACCGGCGCACAGCCCGGCACGACCCGGCTGCAGCAGCGCGGCAGGCGCCACCCCATGCGCATCACGGACTACACGCGCCGGGGCCGTACCGTGGTCACCCTCTGCGAGATCGCCGGGCTTGGGCATGCCTGGAGCGGTGGCTTGGCCAGCATGCTCTTCACCGACGCATCGGGTCCGGACGCGACCAAGCTCGTGTGGGCGTTCGCATCGCGGCAGTTCCGGTTGGCCGGGCAACCGCAGTAGAGTGGATGGACGAGGCGCCAGCCCATGCCCACCATCTCCTACGACGCAAGCCGAACGGCGCTCTATTCTCCCGAGCGGCATGAGGCGTTGTTCGAACGGGGACGCAACTACACGCCCACGCAATGGGCCATCGAGGCGTCCCGGCTTGCGTACTATCGCGCCGAGACTTCCGAGGCCGAGAAGGGGCGGCTGATAGAAGCGCTGGCCAACGCAGGCTTCGGCGCACCGACGCTTTTCGTGGATGGGGCAACCTTTGCGTTCGGCACCTTGCATGCGGGCGACCGGAGTGCGCTCATTGCCTTCCGCGGCACGCAGCCCGACGAAATTCGCCACCTCGCGACCAGTCTCCAGGCGCAGCAGTCGGCGTGGAGCGAAAGCGGCGGCCGCGTGCACGCCGGCTTCGCCAAGGCGGCACGTGCCGTCATTCCGCAATTGAGCGAATGGCTGGCGGGCGAGGGAAGTCGCCGCAGCCGCCTGATCTTCGCTGGCCACAGCCTGGGTGCAGCGCTCGCCACGTTGATCGCCACGTTGCTGCGGCCGGAACTGCTCGTCACGCTCGGGTCACCGCGTGTGGGCGACGCGAGTTTCGTTGCCGCCTTGGCGGAGACGAACATCGTGCGCCTCGTCGACGGCTGCGACGTGGTGACGCAGTTGCCGCCGGCCCTGTCGTTCTATGCGCACGCCGGCGCGGTGACCTACATCTCCTGCCTGGATGGCCGCTGCATCGACGATCCTGCACCGCCCATGATCGAGGCCGACCGCATCGAAGGCCGAGCCCGCTATGCGACGGAGCATGCGTGGAAGCCCGGTGCAGTGCTGCTGCGCGAGTTGGCGGACCATGCGCCCATCAACTACGCGCGAGGGTTCTTCTAGCTCGCCCCCAGCCTCGCCCACTGCGTGTGGCTCGGGCACCCCCTGCCGGGCGCGGCTGCCGCCGGACATCTGAACCGCGCATCTCTGTCATCGCTGCGTGCACGCCCTTCCGGAGGCAGCCGAGGAACCGGCTTCGCCGGGCCTCCGGCTGCGCCCCCGGCAGGGGGTGGGAGGGCTACACGCAGTGAGTCCGACCTGGGGGCGAGCGACATGCTGGCGGCGAGCAACATGTACGCCACCGGGCGTATTCACGCCTCGTGACCGATTCCGCAGACTCCTCTCCATCGTTCACACCACTCCAGGAGAAGGAAGTCACCATGCAACGTCGTTTCACCCTCAAGGCGCTTACCGCCGCTGTCGCCCTGGCGAGCCTGTCTGCCGCGCCTGCGTTCGCACAGGACACCATCAAGGTGGGCGTGCTGCACTCGCTTTCCGGCACGATGGCTATTTCGGAGACGGTGTTGAAGGACACGGTGCTCATGGCCATCGACGACATCAACGCCAAGGGCGGCGTGCTCGGCAAGAAGCTTGAGCCCGTGGTGGTCGATCCGGCCTCCAACTGGCCGCTCTTCGCTGAAAAGACCAAGCAGTTGCTCGGTCAGGACAAGGTTTCCGTGATCTTCGGCTGCTGGACCTCGGTGTCGCGCAAGTCGGTGCTTCCGGTCGTCGAGGAAATGAACGGCCTGCTGTTCTACCCCGTGCAGTACGAAGGCGAAGAACTCAGCAAGAACGTGTTCTACACCGGCGCAGCGCCGAACCAGCAGGCCATTCCGGCCGTCGATTACCTAATGAGCAAGGAAGGCGGCGGCGCCAAGCGCTGGGTGCTGCTGGGCACCGACTACGTCTACCCGCGCACCACCAACAAGATCCTGCGCGCCTACCTGAAGAGCAAGGGCGTGGCTGACAAGGACATCGACGAGAAGTACACCCCCTTCGGCCACAGCGACTACCAGACCATCGTCGCCGACATCAAGAAGTTCTCGGCCGGCGGCAAGACGGCGGTGGTCTCGACCATCAACGGCGACTCCAACGTGCCCTTCTACAAGGAACTCGGCAACGCCGGCCTGAAGGCCAAGGACGTGCCCGTGGTCGCCTTCTCGGTGGGCGAGGAAGAACTGCGCGGCGTGGACACCAAGCCGCTGGTCGGCCACCTCGCAGCGTGGAACTACTTCATGAGCATCAAGAACCCGACCAACACGGCGTTCATCAAACAATGGAGCGACTACGCCAAGGCCAAGAACATCGCCGGCCACAAGGACAAGCCGCTGACCAACGACCCGATGGAAGCGACATGGATCGGCATCCACATGTGGAAGCAGGCCGTCGAGAAGGCCAAGAGCACCGACACCGACAAGGTGATCGCGGCGATGGCCGGCCAGACCTTCACTGCGCCTTCGGGCATCGTCTCGAAGATGGACGAGAAGAATCACCACCTGCACAAGAGCGTGTTCATCGGCGAGATCAAGGCCGACGGCCAGTTCAATGTGGTGTGGAAGACGCCGGGCCCGGTCAAGGCCAAGCCATGGAGCCCGTTCATCGAGGGCAACGACAAGAAGCCTGACTACCCTGCCGGTAAATCGCTCTAACCCCCAGCCTCGCCCACTTCGTGTGGCTCGGACACCCCCTTTCAGGGGGGCAACACCAGCGGGCCGGCAGAGCCGGCCCGCGGTGTTTCTGGAAGCTGAGAACGACCGTCACACATCTATGCGTCTTATCTACTCCTGTGCTGCGGCATTCTTGCTGCTGGCGAATATCTCAGCCCATGCGCTGACGGCCGACGAGGCGAAGGCCATCGCTTCGGGCGAATCCGAAGCCCGCATCGCGGCGCTCAACAAGGCCGTTGCGACGGCTGACGAGAAGACCGCCGCCTTCATCAAGGCGATGTCGGACGATGCGGTCAAGTTCACTGAAGACAAAGTGTTCGTCATCAAGGACGACAAGGCCTACGACCCGGTCACCGGCGCGGTGCTGAAACTGCCCGACGATGCGGAGGACGTGGTCAACAACAACATGATGCGTGGCGCACTCGATGCCGCGCAGGCTGCGCTCAAGCTCACGAGCAAGGACGACGCAGTGCGCGCCGAAGCGGCGCAGGCGCTGTTCAAGGAACCCGACGAATCGCGGCTCCCGATGGTCGAGAAGGCGCTCGCCGCCGAGACCAACCCGAAGATCAAGGCGCAACTCGAACTGGTGCGGGCCGCCAGCATGCTCAGCAGTGCGGACAAGGGCAAGCGGCTCGTTGCGGCCAAGGAACTTGGCGAGAGCCGCAGTCCGGATACCAAGCTGCTGCTCAATCAGCGGCTTGCCGACGAGACCGAGGCGGACGTCAAGGCGGCCATCGTTGCGTCGATCAGCAGCATCGACGGCTCGCTCGTGTGGGGCGACCGCATCAACGCGATCTTCAGCGGCATCAGCCTCGGCTCGGTGCTGCTTCTGGCTGCACTCGGTCTGGCCATCACCTACGGGCTGATGGGCGTGATCAACATGGCGCACGGCGAGCTGATGATGATCGGGGCCTATGCGACCTATGTGATGCAGGGCATCTTCCAGCGCTACTTTCCGGAGTCGGCCTTCGGGTGGTACCTGGTCGCGGCGATTCCGGTTGCCTTCCTCGCTTCGGCCCTGGTTGGGGCCGTGCTCGAACGCGGCGTGATCCGCTTCCTCTACGGCCGGCCGCTCGAAACGCTGCTCGCAACCTGGGGCATCAGCCTGATGCTGCAGCAGCTGGTGCGGTCGCTCTTCGGTGCGCAGAACGTCGGCGTCGAGAACCCCGCCTGGATGAGCGGCGGCTTCACCATGCTGAGCAACGTGACGCTGCCCTGGAACCGCATCTGCATCATCATCTTCGCGGGCCTGGTGCTGCTCGCGATGGGGTGGCTGATCGGGCGCACGCGTCTCGGTCTCTTCGTTCGGGGCGTCACGCAGAACCGTCCGATCGCATCGTGCATGGGCGTCAACACCGCGCGCATCGACACCTACGCTTTCGCGCTGGGCTCCGGCATTGCGGGGCTCGCTGGTTGCGCGCTCTCGCAGATCGGCAATGTCGGGCCTGACCTGGGCCAGAGCTACATCGTCGATTCGTTCATGGTGGTCGTGATGGGCGGCGTCGGCCAGCTCGCGGGCACGGTGTATGCGGCGATGGGCCTCGGCATCCTGAACAAGTTCATCGAAGGCTGGGCCGGCGCGGTGCTCGCGAAGATCGCGGTGCTCGTCTTCATCATCATCTTTATCCAGAAGCGGCCACAGGGCATCTTCGCCGTCAAGGGCCGGAGCGCAGAAGCATGAGCAAGGTCGTACTTCCCACCAAGGGCCCGCTGCTCAGCGGCAAGGGCTGGACCACCTTCTTCGTCGTGCTGATCGTGTTGTGCGCGCTGGCGCCGGTGCTCAACATCGTGGTGCCCACCGGCAGCGCGCTGCACATGAGCGACTACGCCGTCGCGCTGGTCGGCAAGATCATGTGCTACGCCATCTGCGCGCTGGCCATGGACCTGATCTGGGGCTACACCGGCATCCTCTCGCTGGGCCACGGCCTCTTCTTCGCACTCGGCGGCTACATGATGGGCATGTACCTCATGCGCCAGATCGGCCGCGACGGCAACTACAAGAGCGACCTGCCGGACTTCATGGTGTTCCTCGACTGGAAGACGCTGCCCTGGCACTGGACCTTCAGCGACAGCTTCATCGCCACGCTGGTCCTGATCGTCGCCGTGCCGGGCCTGATCGCCTTCGTGTTCGGCTTCTTTGCCTTCCGCTCGCGCATCAAGGGGGTCTACTTCTCGATCATCACACAGGCCATGACCTTCGCGGCGATGCTGCTCTTCTTCCGCAACGAGACCGGCTTCGGTGGCAACAACGGCTTTACGGATTTCAAGCGCATCCTGGGCATTCCGCTGGCGACGCAGGAGATGCGCATGACGCTCTTCGTACTCACCGGCCTCACGCTTCTCGGCTTCTTTCTGTTCTCCAGGTGGCTGATAGGCAGCAAGTTCGGCCGCGTGCTGCAGGCGATTCGCGATGCCGAGTCGCGCGTGATGTTCTCGGGCTACAACCCGCTGGGCTACAAGCTCACCATCTGGGTCATCTCGGCCATCATGTGCGGCGTGGCCGGCGCGCTCTACGTGCCGCAGGTCGGCATCATCAACCCGGGCGAGATGAGCGCGGCCAACTCGATCGAGATCGCGATCTGGGCGGCGGTCGGCGGCCGCGCGACCCTGATCGGGCCGATCATCGGCGCCTTCATCGTCAACGGGGCCAAGAGCTGGCTCACCGTGGCCTATCCTGAGTACTGGCTGTACTTCCTCGGAGCACTGTTCATTGCCGTGACGCTGTTCCTGCCCAACGGCATCGTCGGCCTCGTCAAGAAATGGGCGACGAGGGAGAAGGCCGCGCCGAGCGAAGGCCGCCGCGAGGTGCAGCGCGCCATGGCGGCGGAGCAGGGCGTCGAGCCCGCTGCACTCACCCCACCCCTTGCCGTCGAACCGAAGGGAGCCCGCGCATGACCCCCGACCTGATGGACGCCGGCGCGGAACGCGTCGCCAGGCACATCGCCTTCGACCACGCGCTGCAGACCGAGTCGGGTGGCCGCTCGGCGGGCTACGGCCGGCACATGACGGCCGGCGAGGTCGACACGACGCACGGCCGCATCCTCTACCTCGAAGACGTGAGCGTGAGCTTCGACGGCTTCAAGGCGATCAACAAGCTCTCGCTCGACATCGCACCGGGCGAGTTGCGTTGCATCATCGGACCCAACGGCGCCGGCAAGACCACGATGATGGACATCATCACCGGCAAGACGCGGCCCGACGAAGGGACAGTCTTCTTCGGCAGCACCATCGACCTGCTGCGCCACAAGGAAGCCGAGATCGCGCAGCTCGGCATCGGACGCAAGTTCCAGAAGCCGACGGTGTTCGAGCATCTCACCGTGTTCGAGAACCTCGAACTGGCACTGAAGACGGACAAGGGCGTGAAAGCGTCGATGCTCTTCAAGCTGGATTCGGCGCAGTGCGACCGATTGGCGGAGGTGCTGCACACGATTCATCTGGAAGGCAGCGTGCTGCGCCTGGCGGGCAATCTGAGCCATGGGCAGAAGCAGTGGCTGGAAATCGGGATGCTGCTGATGCAGGACCCGAAGCTGCTGTTGCTCGACGAGCCGGTTGCGGGCATGACCGACGAGGAAACCGCGCGGACGGCCGAACTGTTTCTTTCGCTGAAGGGCAAGCACTCGCTGATGGTGGTGGAGCACGATATGAGCTTCATCCGGACCATCTCGGAGATCGTCACTGTGCTGTGTGACGGGGCTGTGCTGGCTCAGGGGACACTGGATGAGGTCCAGGCGGATGAGCGGGTCATCGAGGTTTATCTCGGACGTTGAGGATCGCATGCTGAGCGTAAAGAATATCCACCAGTACTACGGCGGTTCCCACATCCTCCGCGACGTGAGCTTCGAGGCGCGGCTGGGCAAGGTCACCGTCCTCCTCGGCCGCAACGGCGTGGGCAAGACCACCCTGCTCAAGTCCCTGATGGGACTGGTCCCGATCAAGAGCGGCAGCATCGAATTCGATGGCGCCCCTGTCCAGAAAAGGACGCCCTACGAACGGGCCCGCGCCGGCATGGGCTTCGTCCCGCAGGGTCGCGAGATTTTCGCGCGCCTTACCGTCGAGGAAAACCTGCGCATGGGCCTCGCCTACAAGTCCGGCAGCACGCCCATCCCGCCGGAGCTTTATGAGCTGTTCCCGGTGCTCAAGCAGATGCTGAACCGGCGCGGCGGCGACCTCTCCGGCGGCCAGCAGCAGCAACTGGCCATCGCGCGCGCATTGGCGCCCAAGCCCAAGCTGCTGATCCTGGACGAGCCGACCGAAGGCATCCAGCCCAGCATCATCAAGGACATCGGCCGCGTGATCCGCATGCTCGCCGACCGCGGCGACATGGCGATCGTGCTGTGCGAGCAGTACTACGACTTCGCGCAGGAACTGGCGGACGACTACCTCGTGATGGAGCGCGGCGAAGTCATCGCGCGCGGGCTCGGCAAGGACATGGAAGCCCAGGGCGTGCGCCAGTTGGTGGCTATCTAGCTCGCCCCCAGGCTTGCCCACTTCGTGTGGCCGCCTACCCCCTGCCGGGGGCAATACCGGCAGCCCGACGGAGCCGGCGCTGCGGTATTTCTGGAGTTGGGGCGGACTTAGGGGGGGGCGGGATCTGAGGCGGCCATTCGCTTACGCGTCAGGGTGGCGAAGGCTTGCAGTTCGGACGCATTCAGGTCCGAAACAGCCCAGGCCTGCATGCCGCCCTGGGTCCAGTGCACGAGGTTGTACCCGCGTCTCGCGAGCAGGCGGGGCGCTGCCGATTTGTCCGCCGATGCCGGCCATACGAACAGGTTGATGACGTGCTGACCTGAGCGATAGACCAGCGCGGCGACCGACCGGCCGCCGATGTAGTCGAGTCGCGCGCCGACGAGCGGCAGGCCCTCCGCCGCGAGGTCGACCACCGGCGGCGAGAAGTCGAGCTTGCCGGCAAACCAGGGCTTGACCGTATGACGGTCGGACGACAGCACGTCGGCAAGGTGCGATCCCATCAAGGACCGCACATGACTGTCTGCGACGGACTCGCTCATGACGTCCTGTGCCGGCATCACCAGCAGACTCAGCGCAATGCTCCAGGCGGTGGCGGCACCCGCACCAAACAGTGCGATCGCCTGAAGCCAGCGCCACGCGGGCGGGCGATGCGGCGGACGGACAGGTTCCCCCACGCCCGCCTTGCGCAAGTCGGCGAGGATGCGCTCGGCCAGGGCAGGGGGCGGCGCATGCCGGGTCGCTTCGCGCCGGATCAGGCGCCCGAGTCGGTCGTCGTCAGGTGCTTGCATCACGCTTTCCTCCAACCTGCGCGCGCGGCGCTTCCGCATGCAGTGCGGCACGCAACAGGGCCCGGGCGCGCGACAGGCGCGACATCACCGTGCCGATGGGAATGCCCGCGATACGCGCGATGTCCTCGTACGACAGGTCCTCCAGCTCCCGCAGCACGATCACTTCACGAAAAGCCGGTGCCAACGATTCGATCGCCGCATCGACGCGCTGGCCGCGCGCACGTTGTTCCCAAAGTGCGGCCGGGTCGCCGCCGCCTGGCGGGTTCGATCCGATGCCGGGCTCGTCGATCCCGCTGTCGCGCAGCTCGTCGAATTCCACCTGGTCCGCCAGATGGCGATGCTGGCGCATCCAGTCGTAGCAGGCGTTGCGCACGATGCCCAGCAGCCAGGGCCTCGCGTCCTCGCCGCGCAGGTCGTCAAAGAAGCGAAAGGCGCGCAGACAGGCCTCCTGCACCGCGTCCTCGGCCTGCCGGTCGTCGCGCAGCAGCCAGCGCGCGAGGTTGTACGCGGCGGGCAGGTGCGGCAAGGCGGCAGCCTCGAATCGACGGGTGCGGTCGTTCAACGGATTCCTTCCCCTGCATGACGGGCGGGCGACGCGCTTTATTCCGCCATTCGCTTCGCTCGATCGGGAATAGCCGGCAGGCCCGGTCCGTCATGCGTCATGGCGATTCTGTTCCTTCTCCACCCACTCGGGAGTGCGCTCATGAAGCTTCATTCGATTCTTGCGCCTGCGATCGCGGCGCTGTTTCTCGCCACGCCGGCCTGGGCCGCGGGGCCGAAGGCCTACGTCGGGAACTTCAAGGACAACACGGTCAGCGTGATCGACACCGCCGCCTCGCGCGTGATCGCCACGGTGCCCGTGGCCGCGGGGCCCGACGGCATCGCCGTCGCGCGTGACGACACCCAGGTCTTCGTGAGCGGGTCGAGCGCATCGAGCCTCAGCGTCATCGACACGGCCAGCGATCAGGTGTCCTCCACGGTCGAGGTCGGCAGGGGGCCACAGGGCCTTGCGACCACGCCCGACGGCCGCTGGCTGCTGGTGGCCGTCAACGGGGATGACCGCGTGGCCTTCGTCGACACGGCCACCCGTGCGGTGAGTGCAACGGTGCCGGTCCCCAAGCCGCACACCATCGCGATCCGGCCCGACGGCAAGCAGGCCTACGTCTCCTCGCAGGCGCCGGGGAATTTCGCGCTGGTGGTGATCGACCTCCCGACGCGGGCGGTTACGGCCAGCGTGCCGGTCGAGAAGACGCCGCGCGACCTCGAGTTCGGCCCTGACGGCAAGGTGCTCTACGTGACCCTGGCCGGCGTGAGCGCGGTGCAGGTGTTCGACCCCGCCACGAATCGCATGGTCGCGCAGATTCCCACCGGCGTTTCTCCGCATGTCGCCCACCACTTCGCCGGCACGACGGCGGGCGTGGTCGTGGTGCAGGGGCCCGGCGAACTCATGCTCTTCGATCCGGCGACGCGCGTTGCGTCCGGCCGTATCGCGGTGGGCAAGCAGCCGCATTGGGTCGATGTCCTGCCTGACCACAAGAAAGTGCTGGTGACCAACGAGGGATCGAATGACGTCAGCGTGGTCGACCTCGCGGGTGCCACGGTCAGCACCATTCCCGTCGGCAATGCGCCGCGCAAGGTGGCGGCCCAGCACCGCGCAGGGACGGGGGCCACGGCGAAGGTTTCCATCGACAACTTCGCTTTCGCCCCGGAGCAACTCGCCATCGCCGCAGGGCAGAGCGTGACGTGGACCAACAACGACGGCGCGCCGCACGGCATTGCCTTTGCGGATGGCGCTCGTGGCATGGACCTGATGCTGCCGGGCCAGGGCTTCAGCCGCACTTTCGCGAAGCCTGGCGTGTACGAGTACGTCTGCTCGGTGCATCCGTACATGACGGCGCGGGTGGCGGTCGACGCACACTGAGGTTGGGCTGCACTGCCGTGTGGCTGGCGCTACGCTCGGGGTTTTCACCGCCCGAGGGATCCCATGCGCCCGCTCTCGACATGTCGCCGTCCATTGCCGACCGGGAGCATCGCGTGCAAGAGCTGATGGCTCTCGTGGTCGTCCACGCCATTCCGGTGGTTTTCCTGGCCACGTTCGCGGCGCGCGTCGGGCTGCCTGTGCCGGCGTCCGCAGTGCTTGCGAACGTGCTGGGCGACGGCATCTGGTTCTACGCCGGGCGCGCCCATGGCTACCGTTTCATGAGGCTGCTGTGCAGGATCTCGATCTCTCCGGATTCGTGTGTGCGCCGCAGCGAGACGCTGATCGGCCGCTGGGGCGGCATGTCGCTCGTGGCAGCCAAGTTCGTGCCGGGCGTGTCGGTGGTGGCGCCGCCGATGGCCGGCGCGCTCGGCATGTCGTCGTTGCGCTTCCTGGTTTTCGAGGTGGCGGGCGCGTTGTTGTGGGTTGCGGTGTTCCTGGGGCTGGGCTGGCTGTTCCGCGATGAGATCCAGGCCGTGCTGGATGTGCTGGCGGACGCAGGCAGTGTGGCGACCGTCGCGCTGGTGGTGGTGCTGGCTGCGATGCTGATCGTGCGCTACCGGCGGCGGCGGGCCTTCCTGCGGCTGACCGGCATGCCCCGCGTCACGGTCGGTGAACTCCAGACCTTGATGACCGGCGAAGCCCCGCCCATCGTCATCGACGTGCGGGGTGATGCGGGCGTGCAGGTTGATCCGCGGCGCATCCCGGGCGCATTGCCGGTGTCGCTCAAGGATATCCAGCAGCGGCGGTCCCTGTTGCCCTTCGACGGCGAGGATCGCGAAATCATCCTGTACTGCAGTTGCCCCAACGAAGTATCGGCCGCGCTGGCTGCGCAGGCGCTCGCGGCGCGGGGGATGAAGCGCGCGCGTCCGCTGTTGGGCGGGCTCGAGGCATGGGTCGCTGCGGGGCACCCGACCACGGAGCATTGACTGCGTTCGGCGGGCGGTGCGCTTTCAGGTATCCGATCCGAGCGGCGGCGCCACTTCCTCCAGCGGCTTGCGCTCGGCGTTCACTGCATAGCGCAGCGCGAGCAAGCCCGCGACGATGACCAGCGCCGCGCCGATCGCGTAGCCCACGGCCACCGCGCCGCGGCTGCCAGTCTCGATCAGCGCGCCGAACAGCACCGGTGCCACGAAGCCGCCGGCGCCCGTGCCTACCGCATAGAAGATCGAAATCGCAATGGCGCGCATCTCGAGCGGGAACACTTCGCTCACCGTGAGATAGGCCGAGCTCGCCGCCGCCGATGCAAGGAAGAACACCGCCGACCAGCACAATGCCTGGCTGCGCGCATCGAGCCAACCCTGCATGAAGGCCCATCCGGTCAATGCAAGGCCAACGCCCGACAGCACGTAGGTCAGCGCGATCATCCGGCGCCGGCCCACCCGGTCGAACAAGGGACCCAGCAGCAATGGGCCCAGCACATTGCCGAGAGCGAACGGAAAGATGTAGAGAGCTACCTTGCCCTCGGGCACGCCGTGGAAACGTGTCAGCACCAACGCATAGGTGAAGAAGATTGCGTTGTAGAAGAAGGCCTGCGAGATCATCAACGCCAGCGCGACCATGCTGCGCTGCGGGTAGCGCCGCAAGAGGACCTGCGCCACTTCGCGCCAGCCGGGGCTGGCGCGACTGCCGAATGTCACATGACCGATGGCGTTGGGCAGTGCGCCGTGCTGCGCAACCACTTCCGCTTCGATGCGCTGCACGATGCGCTCGGCTTCGTCGGCCCGGCCATGCGCGATCAGCCAGCGCGGGCTTTCGGGCACATCGCGCCGCACGAGCAGGATCGCCACCGCCAGCATCGCGCCGAGCGCGAATCCCACGCGCCAACCCAGGACGGGCCCCAGCACGCGCGGGTCCAGCAGCCAGAGACTCAGCCCGGCACCCAGTGCGGCGCCGATCCAGAAGCTGCCGTTGATGGCGAGGTTCACGCGCCCGCGCACCCGTGCCGGAATCAACTCGTCAATGGCCGAGTTGATGGCGGCGTATTCACCGCCGATGCCCAGCCCGGTCGCGAAGCGGCACAGCGCAAAGAAGGCGAAGTTGGGCGAGAAGGCCGTGGCCAGTGTCGCCAGCGCATAGACCGCCAGCGTGATGAGAAAGAGCTTCTTGCGGCCCAGCCGGTCGGCAAGCCGGCCGAACACCAGTGCGCCGATCACCGCCCCGCCGATGTAGAGCGAGCCCGACCAGCCGATCTGCGCGGCATTCAGGCCCAGCGTGTCCGGCCGCTCCAGCACGCCGCCGATCGATCCGACCAGCGTCACCTCCAGGCCGTCGAGCACCCAGGCCACGCCGAGTGCGATCACCACGCGCCAGTGCCAGCGCGACCACGGCAGGCGGTCCAGGCGGGCCGGGATGTCGCTGCGCGCGGGGCTCATGGCTTGGTCGTCCCGATAGCTACATCGACCAGATCCGCGGCGCCTGGGCGGGCAGCTTCCACAGTTCGGAGCGCCACGCCATCCACACCTGGCGCAGCAGGTGCATGGCGGGCTCGACCACGGGCGCCAGCGCGCGCACCACGATGATTTCCGCGTGCGGGCTGGTCGCGCCAGCGCTCTCGTGCAGCGCATGGGCGTCGATCAGCGAACGCGCCATGTCGAGTGCGGCATCGCGACGTGCCCGGTCGAGCGGCGAGCCGGCCACGAGGAAGATCGACGCGATGCAGCGGTGGCCTGCGAAACCGACCGGGCTCTGCAGCAGCCGGTGATCGGCGGCATCGATGCGCCCGCGCTCCAGCCACACGCCCGGTACCTCGATGTGCTGCTGCAGGGTGCCGAGCTCGAAGGGCTTGCCGGCATGGGGCAGGCCGAGGGCGGTCACGTCCCAGGCGATCAGCTCCGCGCCTTCGGCGACGCGCAGGGTCAGCCGGTTTTCAGCGCGGCAGCCGCTGTAGCAGATTGCCTCGAGCGGCAGCCATTCGAGACGTGCGCCGGTGTCGACGGTCAGTTCGGTGCGTTGCAGCGCCAGCTCGCCGTCGGAGCGATAGAAGCGGCTGGCACCCGGCGTGGTGATCAGGCCGTGGCTGCCGGCCTTCGCGTGCACGCGGATGTCCAGCGTGTCGCCGCCGACCAGGCCGCCCGGTGGATGCACCAGCACGTTGTGGCACACCGCGTCGCCTTCAGGGTAGAGGCTTTGCAGGATGCGCAGCGGGCCGTCGTGGCGAAAGCGTGCAACGCTGCGTTGTTGTTCCAGTTGGTAGTCGAGGTCGAGTTGCGCGTGCCATGGCATGGCTGAAGTGTAGGCACTCGGACTGCATACACAGACCAGGCGCCCCGGCGCATCCTCATTCGCCCTTCAGGAGGCGACGCAGCTTTCCTCGCAGCGGCGTCTCTTCCCGGAGGGAGGAGACCCCCAGCCTTTGCGCCGCGAGGTCACGACTGATGCCATCGCGCAGGTTGACTTCACGCACGACCTGGCCGGCCTGGTAGACGAACGCGACGTCGGCCAGTTCGAGCACGTCGTCGATGTCGTGCGTGATCATCAGCACGGGAATACCCCACTCGCGGCGCATCTTCGCCAGATCCTCGCGAACGGCGCTCCGCAGCATCGGATTGAGCGCAGCGAAGGGCTCGTCCAGCAGCAGCACCTGCGGGCGGCAGGCGAGCGCACGAGCCAGCGCGACGCGCTGCTGCTGGCCGCCGGAGAGAGTTCGTGGCCGGCTTTGGGCCATGGCAGTGAGGTCGAAGCCATGGAGCAATGCATCGACCCGATCGCTGTCCTCCCTGGACAGGTGCCGATGGCGCCACGAGGTCAGCCCGAATGCGACGTTGTCGCGCACCGAAAGATGCGGAAACAGCGCGTAGTTCTGGAACAGGTAGCCGATCCGGCGCTCGGGCGCCGGCACGTCGATGCGCCGGGCGGAGTCGAACAACGTGCGTCCGTCGAGCCGCACATGCCCTCGCGAGGGATGGAGGAGGCCGGCGATGGCCTGGAAAGTCAGCGATTTGCCGGCACCGGAGGGGCCGTAGAGTGCCGCAAAGGGAACATCGGTCGCGAATTGCGCCGCGAGGTCGAAGCGCCGTGCGCCGTCGGTGACCGTCAGTTGAAGGTCGACATCGATCACGGTTTGCCGAAGCCGAAACGCGCCAAGGTCTGCTGCGCCGCATCGGTCGACAGGAAAGCGACGAAGTCACGGGCCAGCGCCTTTTCCTTGCTGTCGGCGACGACCGCGATCGGATAAGTCACGGGCGTGTGGCCCGACGGCGTGAGCACGACTTTCACCTTGTCTCCCATGATGGCTGCGTCCGTACGGTACACGAATCCGGCCTCGGCCTCGCCGCGGCCGACGTAGTCGAGCACCTGGCGCACGCTGTCGGCCTGGACGAACTTGGGCTCAAGCGCGGTCCAGAGATTGGCGCCGTCCAGCACTTCCTTGGTGTAGCGGCCCACCGGCACCGTGGCGGTCTTGCCGATCGCGATCTTCTTGACGGAAGGGCCTGTCAGGTCCTGCAGCGCCTTCAGGCCGGGGCCATCCTTGGCGGGCTCGATCAGCACGAGGCTGTTGGTCACGAAGTCCTTGCGCGTGGCGGGGTCGATCAGCTTCTGTTCGGCGGCGCGGTTCATGGTTTCCTGGTCGGCGCTGGCGAAGACATCCACTGGCGCACCCTGGCTGATCTGCTGGAGCAGCACACCCGAGGCGGCGAAGTTGAACCGCACCGTCGCGCCGGGCTTGCCTGCCTCGAACTTCGCGCCGAGTTCCTTGAACGCATCCGTCAGGCTCGCAGCGGCCGAGATGGTGATCTGCTGCGCGGCAGCACTCAAGGGCATGGCCAGGGCGAGGACGATGGAGGCAAGACGGGACATGCGCATGCTGTGTCTCCTTGAAATCAGTGAATCAGCGAAGGGAGAAGAACCGGTTCGACAGAACCAGCACGGTGATGGACAGCAGGGAGGTCACGATCACCAGCACCAGCGCCAGGTCGTCGTTGCCGGCCTGCGCGGCGTCGTAGATCGCCATCGACAGCGTCTGGGTCTGCTTCGGGATCGAGCCCGCCACCATGAGCGAAGCGCCGAACTCCCCCATGGCGCGCGCGAAGGCGAGCAGCGTGCCGGCCAGGATGCCCGGCCAGGCCAGCGGCAGGGTCACGCGCAGGAAGATGGAGAAGGGCGACTGGCGCAAGGTGCTGGCCGCTGCTTCGAGCGATCGGTCGACCCCTTCGAAGGCGGCACTCGCGGACTTCAGCACCAGCGGCAGCGCCACCACGGCCGAGGCCACCACCGCGCCGTGCCAGCTGAAGATGATGGTGTAGTCGAAGTGTTCGCGCAGCCAGCCGCCCAGCGGGCTGCGCCGGCCCGCGGCCACGAGGATCGCGTAGCCGATGACTGTCGGCGGCAGCACCAGCGGCAGCATGAACAGCGATTCGAGAACCCCCGAACCGGGAAACTGCTTGCGGGCGAACAACCAGCCCAGCGCCACGCCGGCCACCAGCGCCAGCACGGTGGCGAAGGCGGCGACCTTGATCGACAGGAACAGGGGTGACCAGTCCATCGAGGCGAGGAGTGACGTCGTTGTGTTCATGGGGGAATGACGCCATTGTTACACATGGCCGCGATTTGGCTTGGCAGGATCAGCCTGAAAGCCTGGACCTCTCCATATCCTTGCGGATACAGCGTCAACCAGCGTGCGCCGCCTGGGCGGGCGCCATCACTCCATCCGATCGTCCGACCGAACCTGGGGCAATTGATCGAGCCGGGATGCGAACCAGCCGACGCGCCCGGTGCTGCGCACGTCGAACCGCGGCAAGTAGGGCTTGATGTCCAGGATCGGCGTCTGGTCGAGCATGTCGTTGCCGGTGAAATGCAGCATGAGACCGTCGACGGATTGCAGCCGAACGATCGACATTCCGATCCGGTTGGGTCGCGCCGGCGCGCGCGTGGCGAAGACGCCATGGGATTCGGTGTCGAGGAAGGGCACGACCTCCAGCAGTTCGTTCGTGCAACGGTGCATGTGGGTCAGCAGGATGAGGTACTCGAAGCCTTCGATGTCCCGGAGCCCGGCCGCGAATTCCGGAAAGACCTCGACCCTGCCGGGCTCGTCGGGGGCACCGGCCGTCTGGATCGGCATCCCGGTGGATTCGGTGAATCGGCTATGGACGACGCCGATGGGACTGCAGTGGATGGTCATTGCGCCAGGAGCCGGGTCAATGCCGTGATGTCCGCCGCCGTGGCGACTCTCGCGGTGCTCTCGATCGCACGGTAGTGCTTGACGATCTGCTCGCCGACGGCCGTCAGCGCGGTGCCCCCGCCATGCGAGCCGCCGGCGGCCGTGCTCACGGCAGGCGAGCTGAGCGCCTTGTTCATCTCGTCGATCAGCATCCAGGCGCGCCGGTACGACATGCCGAGCTGGCGGCCGGCGGCCGAGATCGAGCCGGTCTCGGCGATGGCCTCGAGCAGCGCGATCTTCCCGGGGCCGATGGCGATGCTGTCGTCCCGGTAGATGCGCAGGCGGAATTGCACTTTGGATTTCATGCCGAGCGGGTATCAGATGTTCAACGCAGCAGGTTAAACGATCCCGTTCGGGAGTCGCCGTGCAGCGGCCTCAGGTCTTCCACGCCCCCACATGCGCCGCACTGGCCTCGTCGATCAGCGCTGGCCCGATGCATTCGATCGGATGCGGGGACGAGCGGAACACGTCGCGGCACGACAGCTCGGCGTCGCGTTGGTCGCCGCGCTCGCCCCGAAACAGGCGCAGCCGCTCGGCGTCGATGCCGAACACCACGCGGCCGATGCCCGACCAGAAGATCGCGCCCGCGCACATCACGCAGGGCTCGCCCGACGAATAGATCGTCGCGCTGGCCAGTTCGTCGCGGGACAGCTTGCGATCGGCCAGCATGCGCACCGCATTGGTCTCGGCATGGCCTGTGACGTCGCCCGTCTCCGCCGTGTTGCAGTAGGCCTCCGCCAGCACTTCGCCGACGGCCGACACCACCACCGCGCCGAAAGGGCGGTTGCCGCGCCGGCGCCCCGCGTGCGACCAAACGATCGCCTTGCGGAGATAACGGCCGTCGCGTTCGTCGAGCTGGGTTTCCGGGGGAAAGGCGTCTGCAGGAGGATTGGAGCTCATGCCTTGATGCTACGTTCACTGCGCGCGGGCAGCATCGAGCTGTTGAATATCGCGTCTGCAGAGGGCTTGGTCTTGAGGCTGAAGACCTCGGCCACCTCGTCGACCTGTTGCTCCAGCGTGAGCTTCCTGATGTCGCCCAGGCCGTGCGCGCGCGTGTCGGCGGCGCCGACGTACTGCGCGGTGATGTTCCAGCGGTCCAACTCCACCTTGGGGTCCAGGATGGGTTCGCGTTGACGCATTGCGGCGATGCTGGGTGCAGGGTTCGCAAAGGTCTCGACGATGGCTCGGTTGGTCGCGCGCAGGAAGGCGGCCACCGCCTTCGGGTTCTGTGCGATCAGGTTGCTGCTCGCAAGGATCGCGTTGCCATACAGATTCACGCCGGCATCCGAATACTTGAGCACCGCAAGCTCGTCGCTCTTCATGCGCGCGAAGAGCGACACGGCCGAGTCGTGGAAGTAGGTGGCGGCATCGACGTCGCCGCGCACCATCACGTTGTCGCGAGCGCTGAAATCGGTGGTCTGCCACTGGAATGCGTCGGGCTTCATGCCTTGCTTGCGCGCCACCATGGGCCAGGCGCGCCGCGTCGACTCCACCGCTGCGGCGGCGACCTTCTTGCCCTGCAGGCTCTTGAATTCACCGGTGACGCCGCGGTCCTTGCGGCCGATGATCACGAACGGTGCGCGGTTGTAGTACTGGTAGACCGCCTGCACCACCGGCGTGCCCGGATTCTGGGCGTTGAACTCGATGAGCGAGCTGATGTCGCCCAGGCCCAGTTGGTACACGCCGCTCGCAATGCGCGTGATCGAGGCGACCGAACCCGCCCCTGTGTCGATCGTGACTTCCAGACCCTCGTCCTTGTAATAGCCCTTGCTCTCCGCGAGGAAGAAGGGCGCTGTCTGTCCGTTGATGCGGAAGTCGAGCGTGAATTTGATGGGCGTCAGCTTGGCTGCGCCCTGTGCGAAGACGCTGGGAGCGGCAAGGGCGGCGGCGCTGGCTGCGCCGGAGGCGAGGAAGGTACGGCGTTGCATGGGAAGTCATCTCCGGAAAATCGTGGAACTTGAACGCCCCGCCGCTTCGGCGGGCACTTCAAGAGCAATTTCCGGGCGGCGCACTCATGCGGTGCGTGCGCTGCTGAACGCTTCTACTCTTGGGCTCCTTCATGCACGACGCATGCCAAGGTGAATTGCTCGGGATGTGGCCGCGCTTCTTGCCTTGCGCACCGGCATCGCGGGACAATCCAGGCGCGCAACTTGCATCAACGCTGGCGCAGAGTAGAAGCGTTCAGCCGGACACACCACCGGCGGGAAATTGCTCTTTCATGGTCGTCCCCACGCACACCCGAAGGAGTCTTTTTCATGCTCGTCACGCAACAACCCGTCTTCCGCAAGTTCTGGCATGCCGTCATGCCTCTTGCCGATCTGCAGCAGGGCCCCAAGCCATTCACGCTGCTCGGCGAGAACATCGTTCTCTTCCTGGATGCCGAAGGCCAGCCCGCCGCGCTGCGAGACCGCTGCTGCCACCGCACCGCCCGGCTCTCGAAGGGCTGGTGCGTCGATGGGGAGGGAAAGACCTGCGGGCAAGGCGCGATCCAGTGCGGCTATCACGGCTGGACCTACGATCGCAGCGGGCAGGTGATCCGCATTCCTCAGTACGAGCCCGATCGCAAGATCTCGCCCGACTACAAGACCACGGCCTACCACTGCACCGCGCGCTACGGCTATGCATGGGTAGCGTTGGAGGAGCCCGTCGCCGAGATCCCCGAGATTCCCGAGTTCGCCGATCCGGCCTACCGCACCATCCACCAGTTCTACGAAGAATGGCAGACCAGCCCGATGCGCGCGCTGGAGAATTCCTTCGACAACTCGCACTTCAGCTTCGTGCACCGCGCGACCTTCGGCGTGGCGGCGAGCCCCAAGCCGAGCAAGTACGAACTGGTGGAAAACGAGAGCGGCTTCCATGCCGAGACGGTGATCGAAGCGGTCAACCCGGCCAAGTTCCATGCGATCAGCGGCGTGACCGATCCGATCACCACGCGCCACATGCGCAACGCCTACTTCCTGCCTTTCTCGCGCCGGCTCGACATCGAATACCCCTCGGGCATCCGCCACATCATCATCAACTGCTTCACGCCCATCGACGACGGTCGCATGCAGCTTTGCCAATGGCTGTTCCGCAACGACACCGAGACCGACTGCGCGGCGCAGATGCTGATCGACTTCGACGAGGAGATCACCCGCGAGGACAAGGACATCCTCGAATCGACCGACCCTGATGCGCTGGTCGACACGCGTCGGCGAGGCGTCGAGTATTCGATGGAATCCGACCGGCCCGGCATGCTGATCCGCAAGCACCTGATGCAGCTGCTGGCGAAGCACGGCGAGGCCGAGGTGCACCGTGGCATGCGCGTCGTGCCGCTGGCGCAGGCAGCCTGAAGAGGTAGCGGGAGTCCGGCCCCCCGACGCTGCCGGGCTTGGGCGGCCGGCGCTACCATCGAGCGCAATCATCAGGAGTGCCCGATGGCAACGCGTGGATTCACAGGACGTCGACCGACGGCAGCCTTTGCGCGCCGCCTGCCGCCCGGCCAGTTCGAGACCGACGACTTTCCGGTGCTGGCCAAGGGCCCGACCCCGCGAGTCGGTCTCTCGTCCTGGCGCTTCACCTTGAGCGATGGGCCGCGCCCCCTGGCGACTTGGAACTGGGCGGAGTTCTCGGCGCTGCCTCGCACCGTCTGGCAGGGCGACATTCATTGCGTCACCAAGTGGTCCAGGTTCGACACCACGTGGGAAGGCGTGAGCATCGACGACCTGCTCGCCGCAGCGGGCGTCGCGCCGCCGACGGCCTACCTGCTGGCGCTCTCGCACGACGACTACGACACCAATGTGCCGGCGGCCGATCTCCTGGACGGCCGCGCGATGGTCGCGACCCACTTCGACGGCCAGCCGCTGGACGCGGAGCATGGCGGTCCGGCGCGACTGCTGGTGCCGCACCTCTACTTCTGGAAGAGCGCCAAGTGGATCAAGGGCCTGCGTTTCACACAGCGGGACGAGGCGGGCTTCTGGGAACTGCGCGGCTATCACATGCGTGGCGACCCCTGGCGGCAGCAGCGCTATTCGGACGACCCATGACCGTCGGCGAAGCCATGCCATCTCGCTGGCATGAGGCAGAGATCGAGAGGGTGGTGCGCGCAACGCCGCGCACCGTCAGCGTCTTCCTGAAAGCGCCGGTCGCGCGGCATGTCGCGGGCCAGCATCTCGACGTCCGGCTGACCGCGCCCGATGGCTACGAGGCACAGCGCAGCTATTCCATCGCGTCGGCGCCGGGCGAGGCGAGCATCGAACTCCTCATCGAGAAGCTCGACGATGGCGAGGTCTCGCCCTATTTCCACGAAGTGGCGCGCGCTGGCGACACCATCGACGTCCGAGGACCGCTCGGCGGGCATTTCATCTGGCGCGCGATGGACGGCGGACCTGTGTTGCTGATGGCCGGCGGCTCCGGCATCGCTCCGCTGATGGCGATCGTGCGCGACGGGGTGCGCGAGCGGACCAAGGTGCCGCTGCTTCTGGTCTATTCGGCGCGCACCTGGGAAGAACTGGCGTTTCGCGACGAGCTGATCGATCTCGAAGCACGCCACGCGGACTTCCGCTTCATTGCCACGACCACGCGCGGCCCGGAGCGCCGCGTGGGCGACTTGCATCGAAGGCTGGACGCCGCATCCATCCGCGAGATCCTCGCCGGCTGGCGACAGACGCCGCGGCACGTGTTTGTCTGTGGCGCCAACCGCTTCGTGGAGGCGGTGAGCACGGGGCTGCTCGCTGCATCATTGCCCGCGGGCATCATCCGCACCGAGCGCTACGGCGGCGTTGCCTGACCCCAACCTATTTCAAAGGAGACTTCCATGAGCATCACCGTCCGACGCGACAGCATCACCGCCACCCGTCACACCGTGAAGGTCCGCACGCACGAGATCGCGGTCGATACGTCGCCGGAGGCCGGCGGCAAGGATGCGGGGCCATCGCCGCACGATCTTTACGATTCATCGCTGGGAGCCTGCAAGGCGCTGACGGTGCTGGTCTATGCACAGCGCAAGGGCATCCCGGTCGAGGACATCGAAGTCGTGGTGGATCGCGATGACAGCGAGGAGCGCAAGGGAACCTATCGGCTCAAGACCTCTCTGCGCGTGACGGGCAACCTGAGCGACGAGCAGCGTGCCGAACTGCTGCGCGTCGCGGGCAAGTGTCCGCTGCACCGCCTGATGACCGAGGTCAAGACGGAGATCGAGACGGTGCTCGTGTGAGCCCTGGCGGCAGGCTCAGCCCACCACCACTTCGCTGATCTGCATCACCGGCTGGAGGTCGGTGTAGTTCGCGATATCTCCCAGGATCTCCTTCGCATGCGGCCCGAAGGCGGACTGAAAGGACTCCACGGAGTCGCAGAAGACGTGGCACATGCCGATATAGGTCGCCGGCTGGCCCGGTGCGCCGCCGGCGATGCCCTTGTCGATCGTGTAAGACTTGCAGGCATCGCCCATCCGGGCCTTGAGCAGCGGCATGTGCTTGTCGCGGTAGTACTCGTGATCGAAGCGCGCGCCGGGGGTGTTGGGGTACATCACACTGACCTTGATCATGGCTTGTCTCCTTGTCGGGTTCGCGAGCATAGGAGAAGCCGACGCTGGAAACAAGGGCTCCTTCCAGCGCCCCTGCCGCGCGTCACTCGTTCTGCGAGCCGCGGTGCGCCCAGGCAGTCGTGTGCTTTTCGATGGCGCTGAACAACTCGTACATCAGCATCGCCATCGCACCCACCACCATCAGGCCCGCGAAGGCCAGGCCCATCTGCATCGCCGAGCCGGCGGAGATCAGCAGGTAGCCGATGCCCTCGTTGGCAGCCGTCATCTCCGACACCGTGGTGCCGACGAAGGCCAGCGTGATCGCCACCTTGAGCGAGCCGTAGAAGTAGGGCATCGAACGCGGCAGGCCAATCTTCATCAGCACGTCCCAGCGCTTGGCGCCGAGCACGCGCAGCACATCTTCGAGCTCGGGTTCCAGCGTCGCGAGGCCGGTCGCGATGTTGACCATGATCGGGAAGAAGCTGATGAGAAAGGCCGTGAGGATCGCCGGGCCGACGCCGATGCCGAACCACACCACCAGGATGGGCACGAAGGCCGCCTTGGGCAGTGCGTTGAAAGCCGTCATCAGCGGGTATACCGCCGCATAGGCGAGGCGCGAGCTACCGATCACGAAGCCCAGCAGCACGCCCACCACGATCGCGATGCCGAAGCCCGCCATCGTGACCCAGAAGGTGCGCCACGCGTGGCCGGCGATGATTTCCTTGAATTCCCAGAACTGCGTCCAGATGCGCCACGGGCTCGGAAAGATGAACTCCGACACGCCGAAGCCCGAGCAGATGACTTGCCACAGAACGAGGACCGCCACCAGCAGGAGCCACGGAGACCAGCGTTCGATTTGCTTGTTGTTCTTCATGAAATGCTTATTGCGGGATCACGGCAGGCGCCGATGCGGTAGGCGCATTGCTGCGGATGGCGCCGATGTGGCTGCGCAGCTCGAGCACGATGTCGGTGAACTCCTTGGTGTAGGTCAGTTCCAGCTCGCGCGGGCGCGGCAGCTCGATCTCGCGCTTCACGACGAAGCGGCCGGGGCTTTTGCTCATCACATAGACCGTGTCGGCGAGGAACACCGATTCGCGCAGGTCGTGCGTGACCAGGATCACGTTGAACTGCTGCTCGGTCCAGAGGTCGCGCAGGATGCACCACAACTCCTCGCGCGTGAACGCGTCGAGTGCGCCGAAAGGCTCGTCGAGCAGCAGCATCTTGGGCTCATGGATGAGCGCCCGGCAAATGCTCGCGCGCTGCTGCATGCCGCCGGACAGCTGCCACGGGAACTTGTCCTCGTAGCCGCCGAGGCCGACCTTCTGCAACAGCCGGCGGGCGCGCTCGACGTATTCCTTGCGCTTGGCCTTGAAGGTCGAGCGGTAGGGCTCGACGATCTCCAGCGGCAGCAACACGTTGTCGACCGTCGTTCTCCAGGGCAGCAGCGACGGCGCCTGGAAGGCCATGCCCGAGATCTTCAGCGGCCCGGTGACGGGTTCGCCGTCGATCCTGATCTTGCCCATCGACGGCATCTTGAGCCCCGTCGTGAGCTTCATGAAGGTCGACTTGCCGCAGCCCGAAGGGCCGACGATGGCAATGAATTCCCCGCGCTTCACCTGCAGGTCGATGGCCTCGACCGCGAAGTGGTTGGCGCGAAGCAATTCCTCGTTGTAGGCGAGCCAGACGTCCTGGAAGTCGACGAAGGGGGGGCTCTGCGTTTCCCCCATCACTTGCGAAGGATGTTCAGTTCGGCGCTGGTGGGCAGCATGGCGCCGTTCCATACCGCCTCGGGATTGACGCGGGTCTTGGTCGCGAACGCATCCGACACTTGCGACGCCATCAGCGACAGGCGGCCGGCGTTGACCTGGCCGAAGCCTTCGGCGCGCGCATCGGCTGTGTTGACCACGGTGTCGATCGCGAGCTTGAGGCGGCGCGTTTCCAGTTCGCTGTTGACGATGCCGTCGCGCGCCTTGATGGATTCGATGGCGACCGCGGGGCTGGCGATCACTTCCTTGGCGCCCTTGGTGAATGCCAGCAGGAAGGCTTTCACGGCAGCCGGGTTCTCCTTGATGAGCTTGGGCGAGGCGATGATTGCGTTGCCGTAGAGCTTCACGCCGAAGTCGGGGTAGGGGAGGATGACCACGTCGGCCGTCTTGGCGCCGCGTGCTTCGAGGTTCAGCAGCGAGGTGAAGGTGAAGCCGGTGATGGCGTCGATGTCGCCGCGCATCAACATGGTTTCGCGCAGGGTCGGGTCCATCGCGGTCCAGTTCACCGCGCCGACGTTGTTGGCCTTGGCGAAGATCGGGAACGAGCGGCGGCCCGCATCGAACACCGGCGCGCCGAGCTTCTTGCCCGTGAGGTCGGCGGGCTTGGTGATGCCGCTCTTCTTGAGCGCCATGACCGATGCCGGCGTGTTGTTGTAGACCATCATGACCGCGACCGGCTTGTTCGGGCTGTCGGGGTTGTTGGCATGGAACTCCATCAGCGCCGCGAGGTCGGCGAAGCCCATGTCGTAGGCGCCCGACGCCACGCGCGTGACCGCGCCGCCGGAGCCGTTGCCCGCATCGACCGTGACGTCGAGGCCGCTGGCCTTGAAGTAGCCCTTGGCGGCAGGGTGCGTGAAGAAAGCGCCGGGCCCCTCGAAGCGCCAGTCGAGCTGGAACTTGATCGGCGTCGTCTGGGCGTGGGCGGTGCCCAGGCCGAAGCTCAGAGCCGATACGGCGAGGAAAGTCTGGATCAGTTGGCGCTTGTTCATGCAGGAGGATTCCGTGGAAGGTGAATGCACGGGATTCAAGCAAAAACGGTGCCGGCACGCGATTGGTGCGAACCCTTCCGATGGGCCAATGGGGTGCATGGCCGGGAGGGCCTTTGCGAGTCCGCGCAGGCGACAGCCGGACGTCAAGACGCCCCGTCGCGTGCACCGCGGCGGGGCGTCACTTTTGGTGCGCGACCTAGCGGTGGCTGCTGGCGTTGGCGACGGCCAGCGCCGTCATGTTGACGACGCGTCGAACGGTGGCCGACGCTGTCAGGATGTGGGCCGAGCCTTGCGCGCCCATGAGGATCGGTCCGACCGTCACGCCGTTGCCGCCGGTCATCTTCAGCACGTTGAAGAGGATGTTGGCCGCATCGAGGTTCGGGCAGATCAGCAGGTTGGCCTCGCCCGTGAGCCTGCTTTCAGGCAGGGCCTTGCCCCGCACTTCCTCGGACAGCGCGGCATCGCCGTGCATCTCGCCGTCGCATTCGATGTCGGGTGCCATCTTGGCGAACAGTTCGCGCGCGAGCCGCATCTTGCGTGCCGAGGCGCGGTCCGACGAGCCGAAGTTGGAATGCGACAGGAAGGCGACCTTGGGCGGCAGGCCGAAGCGGCGCACTTCTTCCGCAGCCATCATCGCGATGTTCGCGAGCGTCTCGGCGTTCGGGTCCTCGTGCACGTTGGTGTCGGCGATGAAGAGCGTGTACTTCTCGAGCGTGAGCGCATTGAGCGTCGCGAAGCCGGGCGCGCCGGGCTTGAGGCCCAGCACGTTGTCCAGGATCTTGAGGTGGCTGTCGAAGCGACCGACCAGGCCGCACAGCATCGCGTCGGCATCGCCCAGGTGAACCATCAGCGAGGCAATGGTCGTGTTCGAGCGGCGAACCATGGCCTTGGAAGCTTCAGGCGTGATGCCCCGGCGGCCCATGAGCTTGTGGTACGTCTCCCAGTAGGTCCGGAAGCGCGGATCGTCTTCAGGGTCGACGCACTCGACATCGGTGCCCACGCGGATGTGCAACCCGGCCTTCTTGATGCGCGCTTCAATCACGGCCGGACGGCCCACGAGGATCGGCTTGGCAAGGCCTTCGTCGACGGCCAGTTGGGCGGCACGCAGCACGCGATCGTCCTCGCCTTCGGCGTAGGCCACGCGCTTGGCGGTCGCGAGCTTGGCGGCGGTGAACACCGGGCGCATGAACATGCCGGTCTGGTAGACGAAGCGCGTCAGGTGCTGTCGGTAGGTTTCCAGGTCGTCGATGGGCCGCGTCGCCACGCCCGAAGCCTGCGCGGCCTTGGCCACGGCAGGCGCGATGCGCAGGATCAGCCGCGAATCGAAGGGCTTGGGGATGATGTAGTCGGGCCCGAAGGACAACTCCTGCCCGGCGTAGGCGGTGGCGACTTCCTCGCTGATGTCGGCCTTGGTGAGGTCTGCGATCTCTCGCACGCAGGCGAGCTTCATTTCTTCCGTGATCTTGCTTGCGCCGCAGTCGAGCGCGCCGCGGAAGATGTACGGGAAGCACAGCACGTTGTTGACCTGGTTCGGGTAGTCCGAGCGGCCGGTCGCGATGATGCAGTCGGGCCGCACCGCCTTGGCGAGCTCGGGGCGGATCTCGGGTTCGGGGTTGGCGAGCGCCAGGATGATCGGCTGGCTCCCCATGCTCTTGACCATGTCCTGCGTGACCACGCCGGGTGCCGAACAGCCGAGGAACACGTCGGCGTCCTTCATGACGTCCGCCAGCGTGCGGGCGCCGGTGTCCTTCTGGGCGTAGCGCGTCTTCGAGTCGTCGAAGCCGCCTACGCGGCCGATGTAGATCAGGCCCTTGGAGTCGACCGCGTAGATGTTCGAGTGCTTGGCGCCCAGGCCGACCATCACGTCGAGGCAGGCAATGGCGGCGGCGCCCGCGCCGGAGACGGCGATCTTCACGTCCTCGATCTTCTTGCCCACGAGTTCGAGTCCGTTGATCAGCGCGGCGGCCGAGATGATGGCGGTGCCGTGCTGGTCGTCGTGAAAGACGGGGATGTTCATGCGTTCGCGCAGCTTCTTCTCGATGTAGAAGCACTCGGGCGCCTTGATGTCCTCGAGGTTGATCCCGCCCAGCGTGGGTTCGAGCGCCGCGATGATGTCGACGAGCTTGTCGGGGTCGGTCTCGGCGAGCTCGATGTCGAACACGTCGATGCCGGCGAACTTCTTGAACAGGCAGCCCTTTCCTTCCATCACGGGCTTGCTCGCCAACGGGCCGATGTTGCCCAGGCCGAGCACAGCGGTGCCGTTGGTGACCACGCCGACGAGGTTGCCGCGCGAGGTGTATTCCGCCGCCAGCGAGGGGTCGGCCTCGATGTCGAGACAGGGGTAGGCGACGCCCGGCGAATAGGCCAGGGAGAGGTCGCGCTGATTGAGGAGAGGCTTGGTGGGCGAGATCGAGATCTTGCCCTTGACAGGCGAGCGGTGGTATTCACGCGCCGCGTCGCGCAGTGCCTGTTCGGCGGGGGATAGTGTGTTTGCCATCAGTGTCTCCTTGCTTCTTGGCTCAGGAGAGAGGCTACCCCAAAGTTTGACGATGCAGGGGGGGAGCGGCCCGTAGTTGGCCTGCTTTTTCAATTGGATTTTTCATACGTGGAACGCGGGGCCATGGCGCCGGCCGCGCCGAGCGACCTGGCTTCGGGCATAGCACCTTTGTCTGATGCGGGACCGGCCGCGGCACGTCACGATCCAGATCGGCTGCGATTCCCGGTCGCGAACGCCGCATCACCATGGCTTTGCTGCGCGACGCATTGAACGACTTCACCGTCAACTGGCGGAACGACCTGACGCCGGCCTGGCGCACCGCGCTCGCTGGCGCCAGCCCCAATCCGACCGCCGTCGGCAGCACGCTCACCTGCGACGACCTGCAGCCGATCTACCCGTCGCGGCGGGACAGGCCTCTGCCCGGTGCGCCGACCGATGCCCACGTGTTCCGGGCCTTCGACGGCATCGCCCCCGAAGATGTGCGCTGCGTGCTGATCGGGCAGGACCCCTACCCGCTGCTGGGCCGCGCGACCGGCCGTTCCTTCGAGCAGGGTGACATCGGCGCCTGGGGTCTGCCGGCAGCATCTGTCGCGAACAGCCTGCGCGTGCTGCTGCGCATGATGGTCGCGGCGCGCACCCATGACCCGGCCGTGCTGAAGATGAGCTGGACCGTCTTTGTTCGCCACATCGCCACACCTGCCGTTGCGCTCGAATCGCCGCGCGCGCTCTTCGACAGGCTGCAACAGACGCAGGGCGTGCTCTTCCTCAATGCCGGGCTCACGATCACGCGCTACAAGTCGGGCGGCGCGCCGGAGCAGACGCGCGGCCACATCCCCTTCTGGCGGCCGGTGGTCGGCCAAGTGCTGCGATCCATCGCGACCCGCCAGAGCGGACAGGTGGTTTTCCTCAGTCTTGGCGCGCTGGCGCAAAAGCTGCTCGCGAGCGAAAGCGTGAAGCTGGCAGCTACCCAGGCGGGCACCTGGGACACGCGCGCCGGCGAGGTCGCGCTGCCGCACCCGGTGGCCCCGGGCTTCATGAAGGGGCCCAATCCGTTCGAGGCGGTCAACGCGAAGCTTGTGGCCTTCGGAGCTCCGCCGATCGCCTGGTAGGCCCTCAGCCACACGAAGGTTCAGGCAGCGTCGGGCGCCACGGGGTGCTGCGCCATCGCCTCCAGCGCGCGAACGAGCGCCGAGTGATCCTGCTGCCCATGCCCCAGCGCCGCGCATGCATTCATGAGCTGCGCCGCGCTCGCGGTCTGCGGCAGCGCCACGCCGAGCGCTCGCGCACCCTGCAGCGCAAGGTTGAGATCCTTCTGGTGCAGTGAGATGCGGAAGCCCGGCGCGAAGGTGCGCTTGATCATCCGCTCGCCATGCACTTCGAGAATGCGAGACGACGCGAAACCGCCCATGAGCGCCTGCCGCACCTTGGCGGGATCGGCGCCGGCTTTCGATGCAAACACCAGCGCCTCGCCGACCGCCGCGATGTTGAGCGCCACGATGATCTGGTTGGCGACCTTGCAGACCTGGCCGTCGCCCGCGCCGCCGACCAGCGTGATGTTCTTGCCCATCTTCTCGAGCAGGGGCCTCACGCGGCCGAAGGTGCCTTCATCGCCGCCGCACATGATCGTGAGGCTTGCCGCCTTGGCGCCCACCTCGCCGCCCGAGACCGGCGCGTCGACGTAGCCGCAGCCAAGGTCGGTGATCTTCTTGGCGAACGCCTTGGTCGCGATCGGATCGATCGAACTGCAGTCGACCACGGTCTTGCCCTTCGTCAGGCCGGCGGCGACGCCGCCTTCGCCGAACAACACTTTCTCCACGTCCGGCGTGTCCGGCACCATGATGAAGACGATGTCGGCCTGGCGTGCGACCTCGGTGGCGGAGGCGCAGACCATTGCCCTCGACGCAAACGGCTCGGGCGCATTGCCGTGCGTGTTGACGAACAGCTGGTGGCCCGCTTCGAGCAGGTGGCCCGCCATCGGGGCACCCATGATGCCGAGGCCGATGAAACCGATCTTTTGTGCGTTGGATGACATGTCGCTTTGCGTTCCTTGCTTGAGCGTTCTCTTATTGGGTGAGGGTGATGCGCCATTGCAGGCCGTCGAGGGTGCTGCCGCGTGGCTTGTACTCGCAGCCGATCCAGCCGGCATAGCCCAGCGAGTCGATGTGCCGGAAGATCCACGGATAGTTGATCTCGCCCGTACCCGGCTCACCACGGCCGGGGTTGTCCGCGAGCTGGATGTGGCCGATGCGCGTGATGTTCTTCGTCAGCGTCGCGCCGAGTTCGCCTTCCATGCGCTGCGCGTGGTAAATGTCGTACTGCAGCAGCAGGTTGGGCGAGCCGACTTCGTCGATCAGCGACAGCGCCTGGTCGGTGCGCGTGAGATAGAAGCCAGGGATGTCGAAACTGTTGATCGGCTCGATCAACAAGCGGATGCCCGCACCCTGAAGTTCGTTCGCCGCGAAGCGCAGGTTGTCGACGACCACCTTGCGCGCATCGCCGTTCGTCAGTCCTTCCGGCAGCTTGCCGAGCAGGCAGTTGACCTGGGGACAGCCGAGCGCGGTCGCGTAGTCGATCGCGCGGGCCACGCCTTCGCGGAACTCACCCACGCGGTCCGGGTGGCAGGCGATGCCACGCTCGCCGGCGTCCCAGTTGCCCGCAGGCAGGTTGTGCAGGACCTGCTCCAGGCCGTTGGCGCGCAACGCGGCGGCCAGTTCCTTCTTGTCGTACGCGTAGGGGAACAGGTACTCGACAGCCTTGAAGCCTGCCTTGGCGGCGGCCTCGAATCGCTGCATGAACGGCAGCTCGTTGAACAGCATCGTGAGATTGGCTGCGAACTTGGGCATGTGTCTTGTCTCCTCGGGTTCAGTCCAGCATCGCGGCGGCAATGGCCGTGGGTGCGTCTTCGGGCCGCTCTGCGAGCGGTTCGAATTCATTGATGGCATCGATCTCGGTGCCCATCGAGATGTTGGTCACTCTTTCGAGCATCACCTCGATCACCACCGGCACGCTGAACTCGGCCATGAGCGCTTCGGCGCGCTGGATCGCCGGCTTGATCTCTTCCTGCTCGTAGACGCGGATCGCCTTGCAGCCCAGGCCCTCGACCACCTTGATGTGATCGACGCCATAGCTGCGCTCGACGCCGCTGTCTTCCGTGGCGTTGATGTTGTCGAAGCCGAGCTGCACGCAATAGTCCATCTCGAAGCCGCGCTGCGCCTGGCGGATGAGGCCGAGGTAGGAGTTGTTGACCACGATGTGGATGTAGGGCAGCTTGAACTGCGCACCGACGGCCAGTTCCTCGATCATGAACTGGAAGTCGTAGTCGCCCGAGAGCGCGACGATCTTGCGCGTCGGGTCGGCCGCGCGCACGCCCAGGGCCGCGGGGATGGTCCAGCCCAGCGGACCGGCCTGCCCGCAGTTGATCCAGTGGCGGGGGTTGTAGACGTGCAGGAACTGCGCCGCCGCGATCTGCGAGAGCCCGATGGTGCTCACGTAGCAGGTGTCGTTGCTGAAGTTGTTGTTCATGCACTGGTACACGCGCTGCGGCTTCATCGGCACGTCGTTGAAGTTGGTCTTGCGCAGCATGGTCTTCTTGCGCTCGAGGCATTCGCCGGCCCATGTGCGACGGTTGGGCAGACGGCCCTCGGCCTTCATTTCCTCGGCCACCTGCACGAAGAGTTCGAGCGCGGCCTTGGCGTCGGACACGATGCCCAGGTCCGGCGTGAAGACACGGCCGATCTGTGTCGGCTCGATGTCCACGTGCACGAAGGTGCGGCCCTTCGTGTAGACGTCGACCGAGCCCGTGTGGCGGTTGGCCCATCGGTTGCCGATTCCGAGCACGAAGTCGCTGGCGAGCATCGTCGCGTTGCCATAGCGGTGGCTGGTCTGCAGGCCGCACATGCCGGCCATCAGCGGATGGTTGTCCGGGATGACGCCCCAGGCCATGAGCGTGGGAATCACCGGAACGCCCGTGGTCTCCGCGAAGCGCACCAGCAGGTCGCTGGCGTCGGCATTGATGATGCCGCCGCCGGCCACGATCAGCGGGCGCTCGGCAGCGTTGAGCATGGCGATGGCCTTCTCGATCTGCGCGCGGGTGGCGGCCGGCCGATAGGGCGTGAGCGGGGTGTAGGTGTCGATGTCGAACTCGATCTGCGCCATCTGCACGTCGAAAGGCAGGTCGATGAGCACCGGGCCCGGCCGGCCCGAGCGCATCAGGTGGAAGGCCTGCTGGAACACTTGCGGCACCTGGCCCGGCTCTCGCACGGTGACGGACCACTTGGTGACCGGCTTGGAGATCGACTCGATGTCCACCGCCTGGAAGTCTTCCTTGTAGAGCCGCGCACGCGGTGCCTGGCCGGTGATGCAGAGGATCGGGATCGAATCGGCCGAGGCCGAGTAGAGCCCGGTGATCATGTCCGTGCCTGCGGGGCCGGAGGTGCCGATGCACACGCCGATGTTGCCGGCGACAGCGCGCGTGTAGCCCTCGGCCATGTGCGAGGCGCCCTCGACGTGGCGCGCGAGGATGTGCGCGATGCTGCCTTGCTTGCGCAGCGCGGAATAGAGCGGGTTGATGGCGGCGCCGGGTACGCCGAAGGCTTGTGTCACGCCTTCTTTTTCCATCACGAGCACGGCGGCCTGGGCCGCGGTCATCTTTGCCATGTTGATTCTCCTTGGGATGGCTCGACTGTAGGAATTCGAGGCATCCGGCAGAAGATGGCGCAGTGCCATAAAGCCTATTCCATGGAGGAATAAGTGGCTAGGATGAGGCCATGGACCGACTGCAAGCGATGGAGATGTTCGTGCGCGTGGTGGAGACCGGCAGCTTTTCCAAGGCGGCGCGCGAGTTCAACACCACCCAGCCCACCGTGACCAAGCAGGTCGCGGCGACCGAGGCGCGCCTGAAGGTGCGGCTGCTCAACCGCAACACGCGCGGCGTGAGCCTGACCGAATCGGGCGCGCTCTACTATGAGAAGTGCAAGGCGATCGTCCGCGATGCGGAGGAGGCCGAGAGCATCGTGAAGCTGCGGCAGTCGCAGGCGCAGGGGCTGTTGCGCATCGGCACCTCGACGGCGTTTGGCCGCCGCGTCGTGGTGCCGCTGGCGCTCGAATTCATGGCGCGGAATCCGCAGGTGCAGGTCGACCTGAGCTTCGAGGACCGCTACGTCGATCTCGTGGCCCAGGGCATCGACGTCGCGATCCGCATGGGCAAGCTCGCCGACTCGTCGCTGGGGGCGCGCTTCCTCGGGATGAACCCTTGGATGATGGTGGCTGCGCCGTCCTATCTCAAGAAACACGGCACGCCGAAGAAGGCGCAGGACCTGAGCGCGCACGTGGCGCTGATCTACAGCAGCGTGGTCGGCGATGACGTCTGGCAACTGCAGACGCCCAAGGGTGAGGCCATTACCGTGCCGGTGTCGGGCCGGCTGCGGTCGAACAACGTGTCGGCCGTGCTGGCCGCCGCGCGGGCGGGCCTGGGCATCGCACTCATGCCGCGCTACGTGGCGAGCGACTCGCTGGCCTCCGGGCAGGTGGTCGAGGTGCTGGCCGACCATGCGCTCGCCGCGCAGGAAATCCATGCCGTGTTCCCGTCGCCGAAGCTGGTGCCGGGCAAGGTGTCGAGCTTTGTCGCCTTCCTGCAGGGGCGCTTCGGGGACAACTGGTGGAGCAGCCGCTCAGGGTAGCGGCGGCACGTCGCGCTCGCCTTCGCCCGACGAGGCGAACAGGTCCCACGCCGCCATGAAGAGCGCGGCGATCACCGGCCCGATCACGAAGCCATTGATGCCGAAGAGCGCGATGCCGCCGATGGTGGACATCAGCACGACGTAGTCCGGCATCTGCGTGTCCTTGCCCACCAGCAGCGGCCGCAGGATGTTGTCGACCAGCCCGATCACGAACACGCCGATGAAGATCAGCGTCAGCGCCTTGCCGATCTCGCCGACGGCCAGGAAGTAGATCGCCACCGGCGCCCAGATCAGCGCCGCGCCGACGGCGGGCAGCAGCGACAGGAAGCCCATCAGCACCCCCCACAGCAGCGCGCCCTGCACGCCGAGGAAGGAGAAGGCGATGCCGCCGATGATGCCCTGCGCCGCCGCGACCGCGACGTTGCCCTTGATGGTGGCGCGAATGACGGTCGTGAACTTGTTGAGCAGGTAGTGGGTGTGCGGCTTCGCGAGGGGGAGCGAGTTGCGGATGGTCTTCGACAGGTCGCCGCCGTCGCGCAGCAGGAAGAACAGCAGGTACAGCATGATGCCGAAACTGACCAGGAACTCGAAGGTGTTCTGCCCGATGGACACCGCGTGCGTCGCGATGAGCTGGCTGCTCTTCAGCGCGGATTCCGACACGCGGCCGATGAAGCCCTCGACGTTTCCGAGCCCGAAGCGGTTGAGCAGGTCGAGCGCCCAATGGGGAAGGGCGCTCACGATTTGCTGGAAGTAACTGGTGAAGCTGATCTTGCCGGAGCGGATCATCTGCTGGACCACCGACACCTCGTCGACCACGGACACGGTGATGACCACCAGGGGGATGACCACGATGATCGTCGCCAGCATCAGCGTCGTGAAGGCGGCGAGGTTGCGCCGCCCGCTCATTTTCTTGACGAGCCGCCGATAGACCGGTGTGAAGAGGATCGCGAGGGCCACGCTCCACATGACCGCGCCGAAGAACGGAAGCAGGATCCAGCCGAACGCGATCGTGACGACGGCCAGCAGGAAGATGAAGGTGCCGCGCTGTAGGGCCGGTGAGTTCATGAGCCATCCTAACTCGCCCCCAGGCTGCCTCACTTCGTGTAGTCCGCCCACCCCGGGCCGTCGCAACACCAGCCGCCCGGCGAAGCCGGTTCCGCGGTTTTCCCGGGATCGATGCGCGACGGCCGCTCAGCGCGCGGCGCGGGGCAGGGCTACTGGGGCGAGGGTCGTGCGCAGCCGTTCGTCGGCCGTGGGGTCGGCGGTGGCGTCGACCTGAAGTGCTTGTTCGACATTGCCGATGTGGTCGAGCATGAGTTGCCGGGCGCGCGCGGTGTCGCCCGCTTCGAGGGCCGCGACGATGGCGGTGTGCTCGGCGCAGGATTGCGAGGCTTCGTGCTTGGACTGGAAGAGGGTGGCCGCCAGTGTCGTGCGCGCGGTGAGGTCGCGCAGCACGTCGCACAGCAGCCGGTGGCCCATCTGGTCGGCGAGGCAGACGTGGAAATCCGCGAGCAGGAAAGCGCGGGTGGCGGCATCGGCGCCGGCGATGGCGCGTTTCTCGTCCGCGATGTGCTCGCGCAGCTTGCGGATCACCTTGGACAGCGGCCGGCCGGCTTCGGCCAGGATGCCGGACTCGACGATGCGGCGCGCCGCGAAAGCATCGCGCGCCTCTTCGGCCGAGGGCTCGACCACGTACCAACCCCGGCGCGACTGCACCTCCACGAAGCCGCGTGCCTGCAACTGCATCAGCGCCTCGCGCACCATGGTTCGGCTGACGCCGAAGTTCTCCGCCAGCGCCTGCTCGCCGAGGCGCTCGCCGGGCGCGAGCTTCTGCGCCAGGATGGCTTCGACCACGCGCTCGGCGATGGTGGTGGGAGAGACTTCGGTCATTCGGGGAACCTCAATGTGCAGGCTGGATGGCGACGGGGCTCGGCTCCGCTTCGGCCAGCGGCTCGTCTTCCGGTGAGTGCGTGCCGTTCAGCACGGCATGGGCGCGCTCGCGGTCGATGTCGCCTTCCCAGGCGGCGATCGCGACGGTGGCGACGCAGTTGCCGATGAGGTTGCCCAATGCGCGGGCGATCCCCATGAACCAGTCGACCGACAGCACCAGCACGAGACCGATCGCCGGGATGGCGGGGATGGCGTGCAAGGTCGCTGCGAGCACCACGATCGCCGAGCCCGGCACGCCGTGCGCCCCCTTCGACGTGACCAGGGCGATCGCCAGGATGGTCAGCAGGTCGGCCATCGAGATCGGCGTGTTGGTCGCCTGGGCGATGAAGACCGCGGCGAGCGTGATGTAGATCGAGAAGGCGTCCAGGTTGAACGAGTAGCCCGTCGGGATCACGAGGCCCACGGTCGAGTCGCGGATGCCCATGTAGCGCAGCTTGGCCATGATCTGCGGCAGCACGCTGTCCGACGACGTGGTGGCGAAGACGATGGTGAGCTCTTCGCGCAGGTAGCGCAGCAGCTTGACGAGGCTGAAGCCCGAGAGCCGCATCACCAGGCCGAGGATCACGAAGACGAAGAGCAGCACCGATGCATAGAACAGCGCCACCAGCATGCCGAGTTGCTTCAGCGAGCCGACGCCGTACTGCCCCACCGTGAAGGCGATGGCGCCGAGCACACCCAGCGGGGCCAGCTTGATGATGATCCCCATGATCTTGAACAGCACCAGCGAGAGCGCGTCGACGACGAGCCCCACCGGGCGCCCGCGATCGCCGAGCAGGGCGAGTGCGCAGCCGAACAGCACCGCGAAGAGCAGCACCTGCAGCACGTCGCCCGTGGCGAAGGCGTTGACCACCGTGGTCGGAATCAGTTTCATGAGGAACTCGACCGTGCCGCCGCTGGTGAGCTTGTCGGCATTCGATGCGTAGGCGCTCATGGCTGCGGGGTCGAGCTTCGTGGGGTCGACGTTCATGCCCACGCCGGGCTTGAACACGAAGGCCAGCACGAGCCCGAGCGCCAGGGCGATGGTTGTCAGCACCTCGAAGTAGATCAGCGCCTTGACGCCGACGCGCCCGACGCGCTTCAGGTCCCCCGCGCCGGCGATGCCGTGCACCACCACGCAGAACACCAGCACCGGGATGATCATCTTGATCAGCTTGATGAAGCCATCTCCCAACGGCTTGAGCTTGACTGCGAAATCAGGAAAGAACAGGCCCGCCACCACGCCGAGAACCAGCGCGATGACCACCTGACCGAAGAGCGATTTGGCGAAACGAGGCATGGGGGATCTCCGTGAGGAAGGTTGCATGCAAGTCTTTCGCTTTCTTGCATACAAGCAATGTAGGCAAGATTTGGCAATTTTCTGTGCGGGTATTCCCGAGGGGCCGCGGCACGCGGATGCGCAGTCGGATCCTGACGTCGTTCGGCTTGAGCGTGTCCAGGGGTCGCGAAATGCGCCCGTCGCTCCACAATCAAAAAGTTCATGCTGCGCGTGATCGGGCAGGGCGGTGACCTTGCCCTCCGAGCGACGGGCTCGCACAACATGAGTTTCGCTTGATCGCTCGTGACTCTTTCGTTGAGGGGCTGTCCATGCATCAGGAGGTTTCGGCGGCGCAGATGTTCGATGCGTTCAAGAAGGATGCCCCTGGCGAACATGCTGCCGACAGTCGCTGGGCACACACCCATGGTCTGGGTGTCACAGGCCATTTCGTGGCGTCCGAAGTGGCCAGGACCTTCTGCATTGCGGAACACTTCCAAGGACACTCCGTACCCGTCACCGCCCGCTTTTCGAACGGATCCTCCGATTTCGTTCGACACGACGAAAGGCCCGATACCCGGGGGCTTGCGGTCAAGTTCCACTACGCCGACAGCACGGCCCACGACCTGCTGTCTATGACGCTGAATGTTTTCGGCGCGAGGACAAGGGAAGATTTTCTCGGCGTTGCCAATGCCTTCGTTCCAAAACCCGTGCAGCCGGAGTCCTGGTTTCGCCGGCACATCCTCGATCCGTTGATGCTGCGCAGCCCTCTGCCGACTTTGCCGGCAGGCGTGACGGTCAGCGGCGGACCAGGGCTGGCGCAGTACGCCGGTTCACACGCGTTTGTCCGAGCCTTCACCATCGAAGCCGGACTTTCCCAAGTGCCGGTGAGTTGGGCGCGCACTGCCTACCATGCGGTGCATACCTTCGTGGCCGTCGGCCCCGACGGCGAGCGCCGACCTGTGCGCTTCACGTGGCAGCCGGTCGACGGCGTCTTTCCGGTTCCCCCTGAACAACTGGCCGCCAAGGCCACCGATTTCCTCACCGAGGAGATGCGCGCCCGCCTGGCGCAGTCCGCCACCCAGTTCACGCTCAAGATGATGATCGGCGACCCGGGCGACGAGGTGGACGATCCTTCCACTTCCTGGCCCGTGACTCGCCGGACAGTCAACATGGGAACGCTCTTCATCGATGAGGTCGCCCAGGAGCAGTTGGTGGACGTGGAGAGGTTGAGCTTCAATCCCATGCGCCTGCCACCGGGAATCGAGCCGTCTGGCGACGAGATTCTCCGCGCGCGGGGCGAAATCTATGTGCTCGGGAGCGAGGAACGTGGTGCGATCGGGTGTCCATTGCACTCGGGACAGGGGAGCGCCCGATGAGCGGAATCATCGATTGGGCAAAGCAGTTGCTCGAGCGAATCCTGATTCGCATCTGGTCGTGGCTCCAGAAGACTCCGGTCGCACCCGGTGGCCCCCGGGACAGCCCGCAGCCGAGCGACAACATCATGCGGACGATGAACCTCGTGATGCCATTGAAGAACAAGACGGCCATCGGCCGCGCCCAGGCCGCAATGGTCGTCGGGTCGGCTCTCGACGAAATCTACAGCGCGCTGGACAACGTAGGCACGGTGCATGTCGCCCGGTTCGCGATCGTCGACAACAACCTGCTCATGTTTTCTTTCTACGATGGCGATTTCCACGCATACATACGCGACTTCATCATGACGCTGGGGAACGCCTTCGACGGCGTCGTAGGCTTGATTGAAGACCCGCCGCCCTTGCCGTGTTGGCAGAACGTGGATGCGTTCATCGAGTGGGTTCATCGGCGCGACGCGTTCCAGCTACCCGATGACCCGACGAGGCTGATCGAGGTTGTCGCACCGGGTCTTGACAACCTGCAGGATCTTTCGCGCTACCTGGTGCTTCAGTTGGACAAGAACCCGAATGTTCAACTCGGAGCCTATCGCGCATACCCGGGCTATTCGGCCGCGCAAGTTCGGCAAAAACTCGGGATGGGGTGGTGATGGCCGAACCGGACCTTTCGGCGGCGGCAGTGCCTCCCATCGACCTGGCAGATGTCCAGGGCAACATCTTGCGCGGCTACACGAAGTCGATGGTGCGACATCTCATCGCCCAGGTGACCGATGCGTCCGCTGCAAGAGCGTGGATCGGGGCGACTGCAGGGCCGGATCGCTCGCTTGCCCCTGCGATCACGGACGCGGCGCACTGGGGAGAGAACCCGCCAGACGTGTGCTTCAACGTCGGGCTCACTTTCGCGGGACTGCAAGCGCTGGGGCTTCCGGACTCCGCCACGCGTTCGTTTCCCGAGGCATTCCGTGAAGGCATGGCCGCGCGCGCGTCGAAGATCGGCGACTGGGGGGACTCCGCACCCGCGCATTGGAAGCCGTGGTTTCAAGACGGCGATGCGGTTCATCTCGTCCTGACGTTGCATGCGAACACCGCATCGCTGCTCGACCGGCACGAGCAGGCCTTGATGTCGGGCATGGCAGGAAAGTCGCTCAGCATCCGTGGCCGCAACGAGGGCGCCAAGTTCAACGGCGATGAGGTGCACTTTGGATACCGAGACAACATATCGCAGCCGAGATTCGCAGGTATCAGCCCGCCCGGGAAGGTGGACCATCAACCGAGCGCGCCCCTGGGCACTGTGCTGCTGGGCTATCCCACGGCGCTGGAGCAGTTGACGTGGAGCCTGCCGGAGCCAACTGTGCTGGGCTTCAACGGCGCATTCAATGCCTTTCGTGTCCTCGAGCAGAACGTGGCCGCGTTCGAGGAATTTCTGAGTCGTGCCGCTGAACGCTTGCTTGACAGCCATCTGGCTGACGAACTGCTGCCGGTCGGAAGCGAGCAAGACCGTGCTTCCCGGCCGCAACGACTGGCCGCCATGCGCGAAGTCGTCGCGGCCAAGCTCGTGGGACGGTGGAGGACCGGGACGCCACTGGCGCTATCGCCACGCGACCCCCTGCCTGGCGAGACCGTTTCCGATACCAACTACGACTTTGTCGACGATGCCGGGGGATTGAAATGTCCGCTCGGCGCGCACACGCGACGCGTGAACCCGCGAGGCGCCAGGATCGTGCAACGCATGGCCAATCACACACGCCGGCTGGTGCGCCGGGGCATGCCCTATGGCCCGCGATTCGACCCGACCGCTCCCCTGAGCGACGCCGGCGTCGAGCGGGGCCTCCTGGGCAACTTCATTTGCGCCGATCTGTCGGCTCAGTTCGAGGCCGTGCAGTACGACTGGATCAATCTCGGACTGCAGGACCCGCGCATCACGGGCTCCAACGACCCGCTGATGGGTGCGAACGAACAGGATGCCAGCTGGTTCGATGTCGCAACCAGCAAGGGCACCATCCGGTTGCGTGGGCTGCCGCGCTTCATCCGCACTCGCGGCGGTGCCTACACCTTCTTGCCGAGCATCAGCGCGCTACGGTGGATCGGACGCCTTGGAGGGCAATAGGCATGCGCTTCACGCCTCTCGCCGAAGCGCCTCGATGACCTCGCGCGCACGCAGCAAGTCCCGCGTCTCGAATCCCTCGGTGAACCAATCGTAGACGGGGGCCAGCAATGCATGTCCTTCGGCGGACCTCTGCTGCTTCTGCAGCATTTGCGCCAGGCTGGTGGCGGTGCGCAGCTCCCAGGAGCGGGCCTGTTGCGAACGGGCCCAGTCGAGCGAGATCCGGTAGCTCGCTTCCGCAGCCTCTGCGTCGCCACGAAGCTCGTGGAGCCATCCCTCCAGGCGCCGGATCTCGGCGTAGTGGCTGCGTTCACCCCAGCCCGGCCGTTCGACCTGTTCGATCTGCATCTCGATGATCCGCAGAGCTCCCGGAATGTCACCTCCCAGGGCCATTCCTTCGGCGAGCAGTGCCTTGAGGTACGGGTTGCTTCCGCCATATCCGCCACCGGATTCACGCATGGCGAGGCCCGCCTGCAAGAGGCCCACGCCTTCGGCCACTTTCCCGGCGCGAATCGATGAGGTTCCGTAGCGCAGCGGCGCCATCACCTGCCAGAGCACGGTCAGGCCGTTCTCGCGGCCCAGCCGTTCGGATTCCTGAACGCGCGCGCGTTGTGCCTCGGGTTCGCACCGGTACTCGAAGACGTCAGCGCCGGCACACAGCGCAAATCCCAGATCGAATACGTGGCCACGGGCGCGCGCGTGCTCGTCCTTTGCGTTGCACTCCGCGACGGCGCGGTCGGGGAATCCGAGCATCCAGCTCACTTGCGCCAGGTAGACGCCAGCGCCGGTCAGTGGATCGTGGTTGATCGCATCGGCGATATGGCGGTGCTTCGCTGGATCGTAGATGCTCGCCAGCGCTTCCGCATGCGCGCGACTGGTCAGCAGTTTGCCAAGCCAGAACGTCGAGACGCTCATCATCAGGTGCGCCGTGACCAGGATGTCGGAGTCATCTTTTTGCTGGCCCATCGCGAGCAACTGCTCGGCCCACTCGACGGATTCGGCGACCCGACCCTGGCTCAAGGTGTTGGAGAAGAGGCCCCAGTAGACCGGCACGACGTCCCGCCCCGATGCGGCGGAGCGCACCAATCTCAGTGCGGGCAGGAGGCTATCGCGAGCTTCAGGTGCGGGCCAGCCCTTGGAGGCCATCCAGCAAACGCCGAGGGCGCGCCGGAGTGCGAGTTCGCGCCTCTCGATCTCGACGGAGCCCGGCAGCGTGGGGACCAGTTTCAGTCCTTGATTCAGATGCGAGATGGCCTCGATCAAGGCCATGCGCTTCAATGCCAGCTCGCCCGCGCTTTGCCACTGCGGAATGGCGGCCGCCGCGAGGCCGGCCGCAGTGAGGTGGTGGGCCAGTACTTCAGGCTGCGTGGCCTTCATGTCCGCGAAGCGCTCTTCGATCGCGCGGGCGATCTTGGCGTGCAGTTCCTGCCGGCGACTCTTCAGCAGCGAGTCATAAGCCACGTCCTGGACCAGCGCGTGCTTGAAGGTGTAGGTCGCCTCGGGCGGTATGCCTCGGCGAGACGCCAGCCCCGAGTCAGTCAGCTGCGCGAGCGAATCGTCGAGTTGTTCCTGTGTCATCGGCGCAATCGCCGCGATCAACTCGTAGCTGAACGCGCGCCCGATCGCCGCGCCAATCTGCGCGATGTCCTTCACGGGATTGAAGCGGTCCAGGCGCGCCATCAGCGAATCCCGGAGCGTGGCAGGAATGGTGATGCCGCTTGCAGCGCCACGGAACGCATAGTGATCCACTTTTTCCGTGAGTTCGCCCGACTCGAAAATGGCCTTGGTCAGTTCTTCGAGGAACAAGGGCACGCCGTCTGTCCTCGCGAGAATCTCCTCGAGCAGCGCCTCCGGCAGCGCCTTGCCGCCCGCCAGCCTGGATACCAGGGCGGCTCCCTGGGCGCGCGACAGCTTGGAGAGATTCAGGGCGCTGACGTGGCCCTGCTCGGACCAGCGCGACTGAAATTCCGGTCGGTGCGTAAGGACGATGAGCAACGGGATGGTGCGAACGCGATCGATCAACAGGTCGAGCACTTCCAGGGACGTGGGGTCGGCCCAATGCACGTCCTCGAACAGCATGACGCTGGGATGCCGGCGCGCGGTAGCTTCAGTCAGGTCGACCAGCGTGCGCAGTATCTCCTGCTTGCGCTTTTGCGATGTCACGGCACTCGTGCCGTAGCGATCGTCGCACGGGATGGACATCATGGATGCGATGTACCCGACGTCGGCCAAAGGCCGCCCGTAGACGTTGACGATCAGGTCCTCGAGCTTTTCGAGCTTGACCGCGGGGGGCTCGTCGCGATTGAACTTCAACGCCCTTTCGAAGTTGGTCGTGGTGGGCCAGAAGGCGCTATTGACATAGTACGGCGAGCAATGAAAGCGCAAGGCATTTGCGCCTCGGCTTTCGACCCGCTCCTGAAAAGCATTCAGGATTCGGCTCTTGCCGATGCCAGGTTCGCCTGACAACACGACCACTTGGCCCTCGCTTTCCTGCGCGAGCGACCACCGCTCCAGAAGCAGACCGATTTCCTGCTCACGGCCAATCAGCGGCGTCAAGCCCTCTTGAGTCGCGGCGTCGAAGCGGCTCACCACTTCGCTCACACCCAGGACGCAATAGACATGTTGAGGCTTCGCGATGCCCTTGAGCATCTGCTCGCCCAGAGCCTCGTAGTCGAAGCTGCCTCGGGCCAGCCGATGCACCCGATCGCTCACCAGAACACGGCCTGGCTCGGCCAAGCCTTGCAGTCGGGCGGCGAGATTCATGGCCTCCCCGACCGCGACCTTTCCTGCCGAAGACACCACGACCACACCGGTTGCAATCCCGATTCGAACCGCGAGGCGTCCGACATCGGGGATGTCCAGCTTGGACAGCGAGTCGATGATCTCGAGTCCCGCACGAATGGCGCGCTCAGCCTCGCCCTCGTGCGCAAGCGGGTAGCCGAAGAAAGCCACGATACCGTCGCCCAGGAGTTGGAAGACGTAGCCCTCATATCGCGCAATGCACACGGAGCAGACTTGCTCGTAGCGGCGGACGATGCGCTGCAGTACCTCCGGATCCAGGCGATTGGCCAGTTCGGTGAAGCCCACCATGTCGCAGAACAGCGCCGTCAATTGGCGGCGCTCGCCCTCGTCGCGCGCTCCCGCGACCTCACCTGCGGCTTCCGGCCTGGTATCCGCCAGTGGGTTCGAGATGGAAGCCCCCTCCCGAAGGGATTGCAAGGCAGCGGAGAATTTGGCGCGCAGTCCGATCGGTAATCCGAGATCCTTCAGATCTTCCGCGGAAAGGACCAGCAGCGCGTCCCAATCGATCTGCTCACGCTCCAGGATCTCAGCGAGTTGGGTCAGCCGATGCTTCTCGAGCCAGTCCTGAACCTTGTTCATGCGCTCCTCTATCGGACAACTGCGACCTCGAGATCGCCGGAGTTCCAGTGTAAGCCTTGCCCCTCCGGCTGCCCGCCGCAAGAGAGTCTCCAAACCGCATGCCCCACGGCGAACGCCACATGTGGGTGCACTTCGCAGCGCTGATTGGCGGACAATGAATAAGGCACCCTTCATTGCGGAGGCGAAAGACGTCGATGACACACGATTTCACGGGCAAGGCCGTTCTCGTCACTGGCGCTGGCGGTGGCATCGGCCGCGCCACTGCGCTTTCCTTCGCGAAGGCCGGGGCTCGCCTGATGTTGGCCGACATCGATGTTGTTGCAGGCGAGGAAACCGCTTCGTTGATTCGCTCGCAGCGCGGCGAGGCGATCTTCCTGAAGGTCGATGTCACGCGCGAGGGCGAAGTGGCTGCCTTGGTCGCTGCGACCGTCAAGGCTTACGGTCGACTGGACTGTGCCTTCAACAACGCGGGCATCGAAATAGAAAGCGCACCCATCACTGAATGCGACGAATCGGTGTTCGATCGAATCCTGGCGGTGAACGTCAAGGGTGTTTGGCTGTGCCTGAAACATGAACTGAGGCAGATGGCGACGCAGGGGGGCGGCGCGATCGTGAATACCGCGTCCGTAGCCGGCCTCACAGGCGCTCCGAGGCTCGCGACCTATGCCGGTTCCAAACACGCGGTCGTGGGACTCACCAGATCCACGGCAGCAGAATTCGCCAGGAAGAACATCCGCATCAATGTCGTGTGCCCGGGCGTCATTCGTTCTGCCATGTCTGAGCGACGGGCCCAGACCGACCCGGACATGCCGGCACGCATGGCGGCGCTACACCCGATCGGTCGCATCGGCGAGCCGGACGAAGTGGCCGCAGTCGTGATGTGGCTGTGTTCCGATCACGCATCGTTCGTGACGGGCCATGCGCATGCAGTCGACGGAGGCTTCACTGCTATCTAGAAGGCTCGCTTCAGCCGTTGCGAAAGAGGAAGCTATAGGCGTTGAGGGCAGGCACGCCGCCAAGGTGCACATACAGCACCTTCGAGCCCGCGGGAAATTCACCGAGCCTCACCTTCTCGATCATCCCGTGCATTGATTTGCCCTCATACACCGGGTCGGTCAGCATGGCCTCCATGCGGGCGCTCAGGCGGATCGCTTCGAGCGTTCCGTCATTCGGAAGCCCGTACTCCGGCCCGCCGAAGCGAGTGTCGAGCACCACGTCCTTGTCCGTGATATCGCGGCCGAGTTCGACCAGCTCGGCCGTATGCCTCGAGATGCGCAGAATCTGATCGAAGGTCTGCCGGGGCTTGGCCGACGCGTCGACGCCGATCACGCGGTCGGCACGTCCATCGGCCGCGAAGCCCACCACCATACCGGCCTGCGTGCTGCCGGTGACCGAGCAGGTGACGATGTAGTCGAACTTGAAGCCGAGTTGGGCTTCCTGCTGACGCACTTCTTCCGCGAAGCCCACGAAGCCGAGCGCTCCCTTCGGATGCTCGGAGCAGCCTGCGGGAATCGGGAAAGGCTTGCCGCCGGCCTGGCGCACGCTGTCCATCGCGTCCTCCCAACTCTTGCGGATGCCGATGTCGAAGCCGGCGGCATCGAGTCGCACGTCCGCGCCCATGATGCGCGACATCTCGATGTTGCCCACGCGGTCGTACACCGCGTCGGAATAGTTGACCCAGTTTTCCTGCACCAGGACGCACTTCATGCCGAGGTGCGCAGCCACCGCGGCGACCTGTCGCGTCTGGTTCGACTGGATGCCGCCGATCGACACCAGCGTGTCGTAGCCGCCTTCGATGGCTTCAGGCATCAGGTATTCGAGCTTGCGAGTCTTGTTGCCGCCGAAGGCGAGGCCGCTGTTGCAGTCCTCGCGCTTGGCATAGAGGTCCACCTTGCCGCCCAGGTGTGCGCTGAGCCTTCTCAATGGCTGGATCGGGGTAGGTCCGAAGGTGAGTGGGTAGCGGGGGAATTTCTGAAGGTTCATGGGGCGATTCCTTGTTCAAGAGGTGAAGGAATCGTAGGAAGAATCGCCTGTTTGATGGTTGCAAATTCGGGGCGAATCGCGACACTGTGATTTGTGCATTGAACACAAAGTCGAGATTTATTTTGTCGATGAAACCATGAGCGCAACAAAATTGCCGTCCAAGGATGGACTGGATCGAACGGATCGCGCCATCCTTCGTGCGCTGCAACGCGATGCCTCGGTGTCGAACGTGGCACTCGCTGCCAAGGTCAACCTGAGCGCTCCGGCCTGCCTGAGGCGGGTCGAGCGACTCAAGTCGATGGGGCTGATCAGGAAGGTGGTGGCGCTGCTCGACCCGGTGGCGCTGGACTTCGGCACGCTGGTCATGATCGGCGTGGTCCTTGACCGTTCAACGCCCGAGTCGTTCGCCAGTTTCGAGAAGGCCGTGCAAAAGGTGTCGGGTTGTCTGGAGTGTCACGTGGTCACTGGCGAGTTCGACTACTTCATGCTGGTGCGCACGCGCGACAACGACAGCTTCAACCGTCTGCACGCAGAGCAACTGCTGTACCTGCCGGGCGTGCGGCAGATACGGACCTTCATGGTGCTCAAGCAGGTGATGTCGACCACGCAGTTGCCGTTGCAGGCTTGAACCCGCGCTGCGCAGGAGAGGTCGATATGGATGCCTTGTCCGAGGTCTTGAAGGTCCTGCAGTTCAACAGCGCGATCTTCTTCAACGCCAGGTTCACCGCGCCATGGTGCTTCGCTTCCCCGGAAGCGGATGCAGTCGCCCGGCAGGTCAACGCCGGGTCCGAGCGCCTGCTCTTCTATCACTTCTTCGTGGACGGCTCGTGCACCGTGAAGCTCGACGGCATGCCGCCCCTCCGGCTTCAGGCGGGCGACATCATCCTGTTTCCGCATGGCGATGCCCACACGATGGCCTCGTCCGGAATCGACGGACCCGGGCCGCTGCTCGATGTGCGGTCGCTCTTGCGCAAGCGGCCCGACGAACTGCAACTGGGCGGTGGCGGCGAGCCGACCCGCTTCATCTGCGGCTACCTGTCATGCGACCCCATCCTGTGCCGGCCGGTCCTGGCGACCCTGCCCAGGGTGCTGACGGTCAGCCTCAGGAGGGACGAGAAGACCGACTGGGTGGAGCGTTCCTTCGTCTACGCGGTGGCGGAGGCCGCATCAACGCAACCCGGCGGTGAAGGCGTGCTGGCGAAGTTGTCCGAGGTGCTGGTGGTCGAGACCCTGCGCCGGTACATCTCCCAGATGTCCGAGGGCCAGACAGGTTGGCTCGCGGGCTTGCGCGACCGTGTCGTCGGCAAGTGCCTCGCCCTCATGCACGAGGACCCGGCGCATCCATGGACGCTCGAAAGCCTTGCGCGGGAGGTCGGGACATCGCGCTCGGTCCTCGCCGAGAAGTTCACCCACTACGTTGGGCAGCCTCCGATCCAGTATCTCGGCAAGTGGCGCATGGCGCTCGCATCCAATCTGCTGCGGCGCAGCGCCCTGAGCATGATCCACATCGCGCTGGAAGTCGGCTATGAAACCGACACCGCCTTCAGCCGCGCCTTCAAGCGCGAGTTCGGCGTGCCCCCGGCATCCTGGCGTCGCGAGCGCAGTCTTCAGGACCCGACCGAGCTCAACGACGGAAAGCGATCAATGCGATCAGCGCACAGAAGCTCAGGAACTGAGCGAGGAAGAGCGCGAAGCGCACCGACACGACGCGATCCGTCTGGGCGAAGCAGACGTGGACCAGCGACTGGGGGATCCGCGCCGCGAGGATGACGACGCAGAGCGGATCCACCGCGACATCGATGACGTTGCAGGCGCGCAGCACGTAGACCAGTACGGCGAACACCGGCAGGTTCTCGAGGCAGTTCGCGTGCGCGCGCATCGCGCGCTGGTACCAGTCCTTGCCCTCGACGTGATCGGCGCGGAATTCGCTCATTCCCGCTCGGCCACTGAACACCCGGCTCAGCCGGTAGGCGCCCACGGTGGCGAGCAGGAGAACCAAGGTCCAGGCGGCGAAGCCCATCAGCATCAACTCGGGCAGCATCTCGGTCTCCTGTCGTGGACGCCGGTGGGCACGTGGTGCGCTACTGGAGGGATGCCATGGGCGATGGTGTGGGCACCGCATAGAGCAGCGGCTGGAGCGCATCCGTTACCCGGGCAGCCTGCCTGTCATCGAGAACGCCGAAGAGAATCTTCTGGAATCGCGGCTCCATCACGCCCGACACGATGTACTGCCAGCGGTACGCCTTCAGGATCCCGGAGGCGATGGCGCTGCGTTGCGCATCGGCGTAGCGATGGCTCGCGATCGACTCGAAGTAGGCCGCATCGGCGCGCGCCTGCGCCTGGAGGATGCCGTCGACCGCTACGACGAGGTCGATCAGGTCACCGACGGCCGCATCGCGTTCGTCGGCGTTCAGGCGCGCGTCCTCGCGAAGGAACTCGATCTCGTCCAGCACGGCGTGCTGCGACTCCTCTTTCCAGTGCGCCCGGAAGACGTCTTTCCAAAGTTCGCAGAGGTCGTCCCGCGGCTCGATGCTGGCGCGATAGTGAGCCAGCGTGAAGAGCTCGATGTCCAGCGTCAGCGCAAGGACCGACCAGTTGCTCTTGCTCAGCACGGCGGTCGCGACGGCGTTCGGTTCGGCCGTTGCCATGTATCCCGCCGGCATGTCGGCGGCCATCATGGCTTCCATGCGCCGGAACAGCTCCTGGTGCTTCAGTTCCTCGTCGGCCATGCGGACCAGTGCCTCCAGGGCCATCTGGTCGCCGAGTGCGTGCTGCCGGCTGATCTCGAGCACCTTGGCGCCGATGAATCGCTCCACCAGGCCGAAGATGTAGGCGTAGCTTCGACCCTGCACCTGACTCAACAGGCGCCGGTCATCCGCGGTCAGGAAATCCAGTTCGTTCACCAGCGACAGGCCGCCCGGAAGGAACATCCTGCCGAGATCGAATCGCCGGTGACGGATGACGTCGTTGTCGATGTCCCAGCGGACGCGCTTGGAGTTCGCGATGACCTTCGAGTACGGGTTCGCGGAGGGAGTGCTTTGCATGATGGCCTCTTTCAATGTGCGTTGAAGGTGTGGCCATGATCGAAGCGCGACGTGAATCGGGTCACGCCATCCGTCCGCAAATCTTGCCCGGTGATCCGAGTCCTTGACTCGGTAGGTCGCCGCCCCTATGGTTTCCCTCGCACGAACCATTCGAAAGCGCATGACCTCGCTCACGCTGCACTACCACCCGCTCTCTTCCTATTGCCAAAAGGTCCTGATCGCAGTCGACATGCTGGGCATCGAGGTCGACAAGAGGTTGCTCAACCTGTCCGACCCCGAGGAGCGGGCCGCATACCTGGCGTTGGTTCCGACGGGGAAGATGCCGCTGCTGGTCGACCAGGGCCGCCCCGTCCCGGAGAGCAGCATCATCATCGAGCACTTGCAGCGTCACCATGCACGCCCCGGCCGAACCCTCATCCCGCAAGACCCGGACGCCGCGCTGGACGTGCGACTGTGGGATCGCCTCTTCGACGTGTACGTAATGACGCCGATGCAGGCGCTCACCGCCGACCTCCTGCGTCCGGAGGGGGATCGAGACTCACTCGGCGTGGCCCGGGCGCGGGAGGGCCTGTCGTCTGCCTATGCATTCATGGACCGCCATCTCGAAGGGCGGACCTGGATGGCCGGCGATGCATTCAGCATGGCCGAGTGCGCGGCAGCGCCGGCCTTGTTCTACGCGGTCACCTACGTTCCCTTTCTGCCGCAGCAGGTGCACCTGGCGGCCTTCTTCGAGCGCTTGATGGGCCATCCATCGGTGGCGCGCACCATTGACCAGGCTCGGCCGTACTTCAAGTTCTATCCTGGGCGTGGCGGCCTGTCCCGACGATTTTTCGACCCGGACGATCCGATAAGCAAGGAGGGCTGAACTTCCCTCATCGAGTCGCTGGCCCGCCGGGCTTCGCCGCATCGGGCTGCGGGATGGACAAGGGGACGACTTCCACCTGCGCCAGGCCGTCTTCTCGCGAAATTCCGATCTCGCGCGCTGTGGCGGGCGAAAGGTCGACGATCCGGCCCTTCACGTACGGACCTCTGTCCTGGATGGTGACCACCGCGCTGCGCCCCGTCTCGAGGTTGGTGACCTTGGCGGTCGTTCCGAGTGGCAGCGTCTTGCTGGCGGCGTTGTCGTCGCGCGGGTCCATGCGCGTGCCGTCTGCCATTTTCCGGCCCGTGAACTTGTCGGCGTAGAAGGACGCCTTTCCAACCTGTTTGTTGCCGCTGCGGTCGAGGCCGGGTTTCGCTGGCGAAGAAGTTTTCGAGGTCGACACGTTCGGCGGCGGCGCGCCAGGTGATCCCTCGCGCGACGAACTTGCATCCGGCGCGACGACCTGTGCAGGCCGGTCCCGCGGCGTGGAAAAGGCCGCACAGCCGGAAAGCACGCAAGCGACAACCGTGAGCGCCGCGAGGCTCGGGAAGAAGGGCAGCGTAGACATGACAGCACGCGTCGCCGCGATCACCCACGCTGCTTGAAGAACTGCACCTCGCGCTCGTGCTGTTCGGCCTGCCCACGGGTGTCGAAGGTACCGAGGTTGCGTCTTCGGCCGGTTTTCGGATCGACCTTGCGCGAATAGAGGCGGTATTGGCCCGATGCCAGCTTTCTGATCATGGCGGCTTCCCTGCGATTGGTGATGGGTTCAGGTTGTCCTGACCGGCGCACGCCATGTGTCGGACGCCGCCGATTTGCCTGGCGGATTCTGTCGGGCAGGCGTGCAGGGCGGTACCCATGCCCGGAATCGGATTGATTCGCCGTGATCGAGCGCTACGGTCCGTTTCCCACCATGTCGATTGATACGGTTATTTGACGGCATCCCAGGTGGCCGGGGTTTACCCTATTGGCCGCGCGCAATGGCGGTCGCGGCCTTCTTCGGACCCGTGCATCGTTGGTCGACGGACTGTTGCGGTACGTACGTGGCATCCGTAGGCGCATCGATTTACTCGATGCAACGCCGATCTGAAAATCGTTACCGCCCTGGCCTTCGGGCCAGAGTACGTGAAACTTTCATGCGGTTGTCGCCTGGAGGGTGCAAGAGATGCAAGACCTCGGCTCGCAGGCGTCGATCTACGACCTGCTCAGGTTTGAACGCTTGCTGTCGGACCTGGCGGCGAGCTTCATCAACCTGCCGCCGGAGAACGTCGACCTCGCCATCGAGAACGAACTCGAGCGCATCGTGCTCGCGCTCGGCATCGACCGCTCCGCGCTCGTCCGGGTGATGCCACATCGGACCCACGCGGAGGTGACGCATTCGTACGCGACTGGAGACAGCGGAACGCCGGGCTGGTCCTCGGCGCAACCACTGACGCCGTGGGCGCTCGACATGCTCGCCGCGTCGAGGCCCATCGTCTTCGAGCGGCTGGACGACCTGCCGCCACAGGCGTCCGAGGCCAGGGAGGCCTATCGCCTGGCGGGGCTCCGATCCAGCGTCACGATGCCGATCGTCATTGCCGACAAGCTCTACGGCGGACTGAGCTTCGATTCCGTCCACACGGAACGCTCATGGTCGGATCCGTTGCTCGGCCGCATGCGGGTATTGGCGGAAGTCTTTGGCAACGCCCTGGCGCGCAAGTTTGCGCAGGAGGACCTGGCACTCGCCACGGGCCTGGAGCGGCTGGCTACCTCGGCACTGGCGTCGTTCCTGCTTGCCGCGCCGGGTGCCGAAGGCGCTACCGTTGCAGTGGGCCTGAGCCAACTCGGGGAGTTCGTCGGTGCCGACCAGGTGACGTTGTGGCAAATGCTTCAGGGTGCTTCCGCGTTCGCGGTGACACAGCGCTGGCAGGGCGATCACTTTGCCGGATTGCCGAACGATGAGGTCCATCGCTTGCTGCCGTGGACCAGCGCGCGCGTTGCCGGCGGGGATATCGTCCGGCTTGCTCGCATCGCGGACCTTCCCGTGGAGGCCGGAACGGACAGAGAGACGCTGGAGGAACTCGGCATTCGATCGCTTCTGGTCGTTCCGTCCGTCGTCTCGGGCAAGGTCCCCGGCGCACTGTGTGTGGCAAGCGCTGAAGCGCGCGAGTGGCCCGATGCGTTCACACCCGGCGTCCGGCTGCTGGCGGAGGTCTATGCGACCGTGGACGCGCGGCTGTTCGCCGAGCGCCGGCGATGGGCCGCCGAGCTCGAGGCCGCCCACTGGCGTGAACGCCTGGCGCACCTGGTCCGAGTGCACACGGCGGGGGAAATGTCCGTGGCGCTGGCCCATGAGATCACGCAGCCCCTGGGCGCGATCGAGAACTATGCGTTGGCTGTTCGAAACCGTTCCGCCAAAGTCCCGCCCGATATTCATCGGATCCACGAACTGATCGACAAGGTGATCGGACAGGCGACGCGAGCGGGGGACGTGATCGCCCGCATGCGCAGCATGGCGCAGCGTCATGAGCCCGAGATCAAGCCGATCAGCGTGGCGCAAGCCGTGGATCAGTGCGTGAGCATGATCAAGCTCGATTGCGAGGCGCGAAACATCGACGTGATCGTCGAGTCCGAGAGCGGTCTGCCGCTGGCCATGACGGATGAAGTTCACGTCCAGCAAGTCATTCTCAGCCTGCTGCGGAACGCCATCGAAGCCATCGAGATGGCGAAGCGGCGCGAACCTGTGCGCGAGATCCGGGTAAGCGTGAAGCGGAGCGACGACGACGGGATCGCCGTGGCGGTCACGGACACCGGCGTGGGCATTCCCGAGGGATTCCTGGAGCGGATTTTCGAATCCTTCTATTCGACCAAGGCGAATGGTCTTGGCGTCGGCCTGGCGATCAGCCGAAAGCTCATAGAGATGTATGGCGGGACTCTCTGGGCATCCCATCACGCGCGCCAAGGGGCGCAATTCTGCTTCACGCTTCCGGTTGCGGAGATGGAGTGAGGAGGCGGCCTCGGCTGGAGGGCCCCGTACGTGTTCACTACGTAGCCGCCGGGATTCTCATGCGGTCCCGGGGCTTTCATCATTGCCGTCGTCCAATGGCGTGGCGGCATGCTGCGTGCCCGGGCACAATCCGGCCACCGGCGCGCGTGCCTTTTGGCTATAGCGCATGCTCCGAGCCGATGATTAGAGAGAAGACATGGCAGAGCCCACCGTGTTCATCGTCGACGACGACGAGGCCTATCGCGATTCAGTGAAGGAACTCGTGAGCTCGGTCGGTCTTCCGGCCGAGACATTCAGCTCGGCACTCGAATTCCTCGATGCCTTCGACCCCGCTCGTCCCGGCTGCCTGGTTCTGGACGTCCGGATGGCGCGAATGAGCGGACTGGCGCTCCAGGAGCGCCTGAGCAAGATGGGCGCCACGATCCCCATCGTCTTCATCAGCGGCCACGGCGACATCGCCATGGCAGTCAAGGCGGTCAAGGAGGGTGCGGTCGATTTCGTTCAGAAGCCCTACCGCGAACAGCAACTGCTCGACGCCATCGACGAGGCGCTTCGCCGGGCTGCCCTGCGGCGCGCGCCCGGCAGCGACGCGCAGCAAGCCCTCGCGAAACGCGTTGCCACCCTGAGCCCGCGCGAACGGGAAATCATGGACCTTGCGCTCAAGGGGCTGCCGAGCAAGGTCATCGCCAAGGAACTGGCCATCAGCCATCGCACGGTGGAGCAGCACCGCAGTCGCCTGCTCGAGAAGCTCGACGTCGGCTCGATCACCGAGTTGCTGCGGCTCAACCTCGAACGCCCGCCCGACTAGCGACGGCAGCCGAGGCCACGTACGTATCCCGGGTGGCCGCCGGGATGGACTGGCCGGCTGCGCCTCTTCACCATGGATGCCCGGAAGCGGCGATCCCGATGTGCCGCCGCATCCGTACGCATGCCCAAGACCGTATTTGTAGTCAGCGCCGACGCGGACGATCGCGCATGGATCGAATCCGCGCTTGCGCATGTGGTGGACGCGGTGGTGTTCCTGGATGACGGTCCGGGCGTTCTTGCCACCATGGCGGACAGCCAGGGCGATTGCCTGGTGGCCTTCGCCGACGAAGAGGGCGAGGACGAGGCGAGGGCGCTGCGGCTGGTACGCGAACTTCGGGCCGGCGGCGCCACGGTGCCGGTGATCGTGCTGGGTCCGCACACGGCGTTTCGCACGGCGGTGAACATCGCACGGCTGGAAGCCACAGACTTCCTCGTCCGGCCAGTCAGTCCCAGACAACTCCGTGCGGCCTTGCAGCGGGCGTGCCAGGCAGCGGGGTGACCCGAAGGCCCGGGATGGACGATGCCATCGGAATCGACGGAGTTCGCTCCATCCCGTCCGCTCGGTTCTCTCGAGGCGCGGTATTCTGGCGCTCCGGATTCGGCCGTCAGCTGCCTGTCCAGGTATACCCTTGGAGCCTTGGCTGAAAGCGTGGATGGAGATCAACATGCCCGAAACGAAGTCGCCGGTGCCCGAGCCCCTCAAGTACCCCGTCATCTATGTCAGGGGTTTCGCGTTCACTTCGGACGAGCGCGACGAGACGGCGGCTGATCCCTACTGCGGATTCAACGTGGGCTCCACCGTGTACCGTGCCACCGCGGACAAGGAAAAGCCGAAGTCGTACTTCTTCGAGTCTCCGCTGGTGCGCCTCTCATCCGAATACGGCTACCACGTCCTCTACAAGGACGGCATGGAGATCGTCGATCCGGCCTACGCGAGCGGCGAAGCGGGAAAGAAGCGGCTGGAAGATGGAATTCCTATCGCGTCGATCATCATCCATCGGTTCTACGACGCTGCTTCGAAGCTGCGCGGAACGGGGCAGACTTCTTCGATCGAAGACTACGCGAAGGAACTGGCGAGCCTGATCGCCATGGTGCGGGAACTCGTGCGACCCACGGCGCGCGCCGCGGCGATGACCAGAGGGGAGCACCCGACGGACGAGGAACTGGACGCCGCCTTCCGCTGTTATCTCGTGGCGCACTCCATGGGCGGGCTGGTGGTGCGAACGCTCATGCAGAACGACGAGAACGACGTCCCGGAGCTCGAGATCGACGAGGTCAGGAAGATCTATCCGAAGGTCCGAGGCTGCGTGGCCAAGGTCTTCACCTACGGCACACCGCACAACGGCATCGACTTCGCGGGCATCAACGTCCCGCAATTGCCCGGGTTCCTGAAAGACGTCGGCACCTTCAACCGCGACACCATGAGGGCGTATCTCGACCAGGTGCCCATCGGGGGCAAGGTGAACTACCTCCCCGCCGACGTGATGCCGCCGCCATCGCACTGGTTCTCCATGATCGGGACCAACCGGATGGACTACGAAGTGGCGAAGGGCCTCTCCCGCACCTTCGTGGGCCGGGGAAGCGACGGGCTCGTGCGTATCGACAACGCGACGCTCTGGTACCAGAAGGAAGAGGGCGGACGGAAGACGGAGGAGCCGGTGGCCTGCGCGTATGCCTACCGCTCGCACTCCGGCCACTTCGGCATCGTCAACAGCGAAGAGGCCTACCAGAACCTTGTCCGTTTCCTGTTCGGCAACTTCAGGGTGGACCTCTGGCTGGACATCGAGGGCGTCACCTTGCCCGATGGCGTGCAGGCCGAGGAGCTGAAGGGCCGCAAGGTCGATGCGGTCTACCAGATCGAACTGGTCGTAGCGACGCACGGCAAGACGTGGTCGCTGAGCAGGCGCAAGGCGGAGGAGGATTCGCCCGCGTGCAGGACCTATCAGTGCCTGAAGGCCAAGGCACCCGCCGTCGAACCGGTCCACCTGTCGACGGTCTTCATGATGAAGGCGGCCAGGGTGAAGGCGGACAGGCCGGGCATCTCCTATAGCGTCACTCTCGGCATTCGCGCTCCGGACTACGAGGTGGCCAAGGCGTTCTGGCCCGATGGCCATTTCGAGGGTGTCTCGCTGTTCCGCGATTCCCTCATCGTGACCCTGCTCGATCCGTACGACGTGCAACAACTGGACCCGAACAAGGCCCTCACGGCGGACTGGATGGTGCGCTATAGCTGGGCGGAGCATGGCGAGGCCATGGAGAAACGGTTCACGCCACTCGACATCCGGCAACCCATCGTCGTGCAGGTGCCATTGCCCGCGCCCATTCCCGCGGTGGTGGCACGCAACGGCGCGGTCAAAGCCACGCTGAGGATGGAGGCGCGCGCCTGGCAATGAGAGCCGGGGGCGCCCGGCATCGCATCGCTCAGAGCGCCATGCGGATGATGGTGAAGTCGTCCTCCAGCGCGCCGGAGCCGTGCATGTCGCGCGCATAGTCCAACAGGCCGTCCAGCTCGGACTGCCCCTCTCGCACCGGCTGCATGAGCCTCTCGGTGAAGGCGGCGTAGTCGAGCATCGAGCCATCCGGCCGGGTGATCTCGTAGGCGCCATCGCTGAAGACGAAGAGCCGCGCGGGCGAGGGGAGCATGCACTGCTCGTCCTGGTATCGGGCGGCCGGCGAGATGCCGACGCAAGGACCCGATGCAGGCAGGGGTTTGCCATCGCCGACGGCATCGCAGGGGCCGCTCACGAGGATGGCGGGCGGGTGGCCGGCCGAGGCGTAGCGCAGTCGCCCGCTGGCGCGGTGGTAGACGCCATACCAGACGGTGCAGAACAGCTCGCCATGGCGCTCCATCTGGTAGGCCAGGTTGAGCGCGGCGAGCACCTCCGCGGGGTTGCGGAAGTCGGTGCGCGCCAATGCCTCCGAGCGCAGCGTGTCGGCCACCGCCACCGAGAGCAGGGCGGAGCCCACGCCATGGCCGCAGACGTCGATCAGGTAGAGCGCGAAGTGCTCGTCGTCGATCCAGTGGTAGCCGAAGGAATCCCCCCCCAGCTCGGTGGACGGAACGAAGCGCCAGTCCACGGCCAAGGGCTCCGACGCCGGCGCAGGCAGCATCGCGCGCACGTAGCGCTCGGCGTCGCGCAGCTCCTGCTGCAGCCGGTCGTGCGTGAGTTGCAGGGTCTCGCGTGACGCGGCGAGTTCGCCATGGGCGCGCGTCAGTTCCTGGTTGGCCGATTCGAGCTGCGCAATGAGCCGGGCCTCGCGTTGGCTCAGCAAGGTCATGTCGTAGGCCTTCTGCTGCACCAGCCGGGCCTCTTCGTATTCCGCCGTCACGTCGAGCAGCAGCACCCAGACCGTACCGTCGTCCGCGAAGAAATGGACGTCGGCCACCCGGCCGCTGGGCATCTCCATCGAACGGATCAGAAAGGGCGTTTCCACCAGCGGCAACAGGCCTTCCAGGAAGGGGATCTGGTCGCTGGCGGGGCCGCCGGATTGCAGGCTGTCCAGCCCGTAGTGTTCGAGGTGCCCGCCGGCCTGCACCAGATTCTGCGCATGGTCGATGACCAGGTGTGCGAGAACGCGCTGCGCGTGGAGCAGCATCAGCAGCGAGTCGGAAATCCGCGGCGGCAGGTCGAGCATGACGGTGGCAGGCTGTTGCTGACCAGTGAAACTAGTGCGCCAGGCGCGCCGCCAGTTCCGCGAAGGTCTCTTCGACGCCATCGCCGGTCTTGGCGCTGGTGCGCCGAAAGACCCAGCCCGAAGCCTCCAGCGCCGCGATGCGCTCGGACGGGATCGCCCAGTCTTCCTGCAGATCCGCCTTGTTGAGCAGCACGAAGAAGGGAACGGCGCCGATCTCGGCGTTGACGCGCGACTGGATCGAGGCCGCGGTGTCCAGCGTCTCGGGCCGCGTGCCATCGACCACGAGGAGATAGCCGGCCGCGCCGCGCAGGTAGCTCACGCGCACGGCGGCGACCTCGTCCTCGCCGGCGATGTCCCAGAGGATCAGCGCCACTTCCTCGGTGCCGACGTTCAGCACCTTCTTGTCGATCTTCACCCCGACCGTCGTCAGGTAGGCGTCCGAGAAGATGGTGTGGACATAGCGGCGTACCAGGCTGGTCTTTCCCACGCCGAATGCGCCGAGCAGGCAGATCTTCTTTTGCATCATGGCTATTCGCCGCTGCTCACGACGAAGGAGACGCGACGGTTCATCTGCAACTCGTCCTCGCTGGCGCCGGGCTTCAGCGGCTCCAGCGGACCGGCGCCGCGGACGGCGAGGAAGGTCGGGTCGACACCGCGCGTGCGCAGCATGGAGCGCACGACTTCCGCGCGCCCCAGGCTGAGGGCGAGATTGGAGTTTTCCTTGCCGGTGGCGTCGGCGTGCCCGACGATCGTGACCTTAACCGGGAAGCCGAAGGTGCGCGACACCTGGATCAGCTCCCGCACTTCCGCCGCGACGGCGTCGAGCATGGCTTCCTGGTTGGCCGCGGGCCGCGCGACGTTGTTCTCGAAGTGGATGAGGCGGGCCTGGATGGCGTCATGCAGACGGACGTATTCGGGGTCCTGCACGTCCTGGAGCGCGCTCAGGTCCACCTTGGGCGCGCCGGCCGGCAAGGTCAGCAGGAAGGCCCGCGCCTTGTCCATCCAGTAGGGGGTGGCGCTGCCCGTGGCGCGGACGCCGCCCGCCTCCTGCGTCAGGGTGACGGTCGGCGGCGGATTGAGGGTCGCCTGCAGCCGCTTCAGGATGATGGCCGGATGCAGCGCCTGGTAGGGCTCCCAGCGGCCGGCGATGCGAGACGGGTCCAGGCGCGTCTGCGCCAGCAAGGTTTCCGGCGGCGTGGCGAGCGGGTCGCGCAGTCCGGACACCAGCCACTTCCCGTCGCGGCGCTCCGAGCCCGTCACGACAATGCCGGGCTGGTCCTGCAGCGCCGCGATGTAGGCGTTGACGCGCTGGCGCTCGATGACCCGCTGCGTGATCCAGTAGCCCAACGCCACCAGCAGCGCCAGCGGGATGGCCCAGAGCAGAGGCGACACCTTCCTGCGCGACTCGGCGTCCTGCGACAACAGGCAGGGCCGCAGCCGTTCCGCGGTCTCCTCGAAGGGCGCGGTGTCGCCGTTGAACTCTTCGAGCGCCGTGCGCCATTGCTCGTGAACGGTGCCCAGCGTCTCGCCCAGGCGGGTGCGCACCATCGCTGGGGGATTGCCGTGGATCACCGCGGCGAGAAAGGCCTGTGGCCCTTCCTCGCACCACAGGAGCAGATCGCCGAGGCGCAGGCTGTCGATGCTGCGGCCGCTGGTGCCGCCGGTGCCCGATTCGTCGAAGGAATCGCGCACGAAATCCTGGATGGCGGAGAGCATCGCCGAGACCAGTTGCGGGTCGCGAGTGGTCGCATCGTCGCGCGCGACGTGCGTGAGCAGCAGACCCGTCTTGCGGTGGATCAGGAAGAGATGTTCGACGCGGAAAACGGCCGTGTGCTGGAGCACCACTTCACCGAAAGTGCTCCCGCTGCGCCAGGCTTCGATGCGCCACTTGAGGCCGCGCCATGAGAGGCTGTGCTTGAGCGCCTGGTTGACCGATTGAAGCGAGCCTTCGAGGCTCTCGGCGATCGCCTTGCGGATCGCCGGCCCCATGACCGGGTAAAGGATGTCGACCATGGTGCCCGGGTTCTTCTGGATCGAGGCCTGGGCCGCGCGCTCGACGGTGGGGGCGATCGCCTGGCCGAGCTGCGCGTCCTGGGCGGCCAGCGTAAAGGCGGCGGGCAGCACTGCGCCCACGGCGCCCGCGAACTCGCGTGGATCATCGACCTTGTGCTGCAGTCTGGCCAGCGCCACCTGCTCGCGTTCGAGCAGTACGCCGCGCATCGCCTCCAGCCGCGGATCTTCCTGCAGGCGGCTCGGCACCTTCGCGGCGACGTCCGGATCGACGCAGCGCGCGAGTTCCAGCAACAAGCTGGCGAGCCGTTGGTTCGGGTCTTCATCGGAAGCGCTGCCGGGCGCACTCGTCGCGGTCAGCGACAGGCGCGCGTTCACCGCGCCTCCGCTCCGGCGCGCGATCGCACGAGCCGAGCTGGCGCGCCGGCAGCGCGACTCAGCCGCGCTCGATGCCGTTGCCGCCCTTGGGCGTGACTTCCTGGTTCAGGCATTTGGCGATCTCGACGAACAGGCCCGCAAGCAGGTTTCGATCGGTCTTGACGTTGCTGAGTTCGGCGAACATGCGCTCGATGGTGGCGCGGCTGTCGTCCTGGCGCCGCCGGATGTCTTCGCGCAAGCCCTGGACCTCGTGGCTCAACCGGTCCGTGAATTCGCGCTCGTGCCGCGCGAGCTGGTCCGACACCTGGGCGAGGCGCTTCTCCAGCGCCTGCGTGTGATCGCGCAGGTTGCGTTCCAGCTCCTTGTCGGCATCGGAGCGCAGGTCCTTTTCCTCGCGGAACTGGCCGGCGACCGATTCGAGCTGCTTCTTCATCGTCGATTCGAGGTTGCTCAGGCTGCGGGACGACTCCGCCTCGAGATCGCGCAGCCTTTGCTGGAAGCGCTCCTCGAGAATGGAAAAACGCTTGTCGTAGTCCTGCATCTGGTTGCCGAACAACAATTCGCGCATCTTGTCGACGCCGGAGCTTTCGCCTGCGCCGTTGGGTTGGCCGGCGGCAAGTGCCGCCTGCGCCGCCAACGCGCTTTGCGTATCGATGCTGGGTGAGTTTTTGGCTGCCGTTCCCATTGAGAAGTCTCCTCGGTAGTGGATTGACGGTTGGTGAAGGTCTATCAGTGCGGCGGCGACGCCCGGAACAGGAGCGTCAGGCAATTGCGTCCGTCTTCATGGCGGTAGCGCAAGCCGTCGGAGAAGTGGCGAACGATGGGGATGCCCCAGCCCCCGATGCGCGCATCGTGCACGCTGGTGGCCCGTGGCGGGTCGGGAACCTGCCTCGGGTCGAACTCGCCGCCCTCGTCCTCGACGTCCAGGGCCACGTCCTCGCCTTGCCAGCCCAGGTGCAAGAAGATGCGCTGCGCGCCTTCGCCGCAGGCGTAGGTCATGATGTTCGTGAGCACCTCGACGGAGCAGAGATCGAGGTTCTGCGCGACCCGCTCCGGAAGGTGCTGACGCTCCGCCCAATCGTGCACCCAGGCGCTGACGCGCGGGAGTTCGCGCAGTTCGGTGCCGACGATCAGGGATGCCTGCGGCTCCCCGTCGATGGGGGACATCAGCGGCTTTCGGCTGCCGCCATCAGCGCGCTGCAGGCGGTATCGACATCGGGGTAGACGGGGATGATCGTGTCGATCCCCGCCATCTTGAGTACCTCGGCCACCAGGGGCTGGGGATTGGCCAGCGCCATCACGCCACCGCGCGAGGACTGGGCCCTCGCGTTGATGACGAGCGTGCGGATGCCGATGGACGCCAGGAAGGACACCTCGGACATATCGACCACGGCGAGAAGCTTTCGGGTGGCGACGAGTGCGGCGAAGCGCATGTCGATGTCATGTCCGCCGATACTGTCCATGCGCCCGACCAGACTGATCTTCTCGACGCCGTCGGCCAGTTGCTCGCTTCTCAGGTCCATACGTTCTCCGCAATCGATTTCGATGGGGTCCGGATCCGGTTCTCGCCGCAAGAACTGTCTCGTTTGTGAGGTGTTCTTGTTTCTAAAACCAAACAAGATCGTCTTACGAGCAACAGATAGAACCTTTTTCTAGCTTACGCCCAAATCGCGGTTACGTCGACAAGTCGTCCTACAACGAAATGAGGATGCGGCCGACAGCCGCATCGCGCATCAGCGGTCCTTGCGCGCGGGCACGTTGTGCAGGGCCTCGACCAGCCGGTCGACGCGGATCGGCTTGGTCAGGTAGTCGTCCATGCCTGCGGCGAGGCACATCTCCTGGTCGCCCTGCATGGCGTTGGCGGTCATGGCGACGATGCGGGGGCGCTGCGTCGGCGGCAGCAGGGTGCAGATCTGGCGCGTGGCGTCGAGTCCGTCGAGTTCGGGCATCTGAACGTCCATCAGCACCACGTCGTAGGTCTGGCGCTGGACCGACTCCACGGCCTCTATGCCGTTGGAAGCCAGGTCGGCGCGATAGCCCATCTGCTGCAGCAGTCGCATCGCGAGCTTCTGGTTCACCGCGTTGTCTTCGGCTAGCAGGATGCGCAGCGGATGGTGCATGGCCATGGCGGGATCGATCTGCGGCTTGGCCGAAACGCTGGGTGCCGGCCGCGCGGCCGGTTCGTGCGCAAGCAGGTTCACCAGGGTGTCGAACAGTTGCGACTGGTGGATGGGTTTCGACAGATAGGCGTTGAACAGCGACTCGGCATCGCCCGCCTCGCGCCGGCCCAGTGAACTGAAAAGCACGAGCGGCAGCGTCTTGTGGTTCGCGCGAATGCGCCGCGCCAGGTCGACGCCGTCCATTTCGGGCATGTGCATGTCGAGGATGGCGATGTCGTAGCGCTCGCCCTGCGCGAGCCAGCGCAAGGCTTCGGCGGGCGACTCGGTGTCGCGCGATGCCATGCCCCATCGTCCGGTCTGGAGCGTGAGCACGCGCCGGTTGGTGGCGTTGTCGTCGACAACGAGCAGGCGCCTGTCCTGCAGGTCGACTTGCACGCCGGTGACGGCGGGGCGCCGGCTTGGCGGCGTGTCCGCGATCTGCGCGTCGATGCTGAAGAAGAAGGTCGAGCCGGTGCCCGGTCCGTCGCTCTCGACCCACATGCTCCCGCCCATCAGTTCGGTCAGCCGCTTGCTGATGGCCAGGCCCAGGCCGGTGCCTCCGTACTTGCGCGTGGTGCTGGAGTCGGCCTGCGAGAAGGACTGGAACAGCCGGCTCATGCCCTGGGGCGAGAGGCCGATGCCGGTGTCGCGCACGGCGAAGGTCAGCGCGACCTTGCCGGCGGAGACGGGCTCCGCGCTCACGGTCAGCACGACCTCGCCGGCCTCGGTGAACTTCACCGCGTTGCTCAGAAGGTTCAGGAGGATCTGCCGCAGCCGTGTCAGGTCGCCGTTGACGCCCACCGGCACCTCGCCTTCGAAAACATAGGCGATGTCAAGGTGCTTTTCGGTCGCGCGCGTGCTCACCAGGTCGAGGGCCGACTCCACGCACTCGCGCAGGTCGAAGGGATGCTGCTCGATGTCCATGCGGCCGGCCTCGATCTTCGAATAGTCGAGGATGTCGTTGATGAGCGTCAGCAGCGCATCGCCGGAATCGCGGATGGTCGAGACGTAATCCTGCTGCTCCGTGTCGAGTGGCGTGTCGAGCAGCAAGCCGCTCATGCCGATGACGGCATTCATCGGCGTGCGGATCTCGTGGCTCATCGTCGCGAGGAACGCGCTCTTGGCTTCGTTCGTGGCCTCGGCGGCAGCGCGTGCTTCCTTGGTCTCGTTGAACAGGCGCGCGTTCTGGATGGCGATCACGGCCTGGTCGGCGAAGGTTTCGAGGAGCCTGATTTCCTTGTCGGCGAAGGGCCCCGGCGGCTGGCGCGCGACGTGGATCGAGCCGATGTATCGGCCCTCCCAGGTCAGGGGGGCGATCAGCACGCCGTAGTCCCCGATCTGCTCGGCGACCTCGCGCATGAACAGCGGAAGCTGTGGCTCGGCGAGCGCATCCGGAATATGGACGACCTCGGGGCCGGCCATTGCGTCGCCGAAGGGCGAATGGTCGATGGGCCGGGGATAGAAGCGCTCGAGCGTTTCGCGGGCGGAGCCGCGATGCGCGCCGAGATGCATCATCCCGTCGTCGCCGACCAGCGAAATGCCGAGCTGGGTGCCGGAGAACAGGCGCTGGCAGCTCTCCAGGATCTTGTCGAACACGGGCTGCGCGTTCTCCATCGATTCGCTGATGACCTGGAGCACGTCCGCCGTCGCGGTCTGTCGTTCGAGCGCCTCGCGGGTCTCATGGATCAGCCGCACGTTCTCGATCGCGAGCACGGCCTGGTCGGCAAAGAGTTGGAGCAGGTCGATCTGCCGTCGCGGCGTTTCGCCGGGTGCCGGCCAGGCGGTGGTGATCGCGCCGATCGGCACGCCGTCCTTGAGCATGGGCGCGCAGATCATGCGGCGCCGGTTGCCGCTGTTCGCCAGCCGGCGGTCATAGTCAGGGTCAGACCACGCGTCCTCGATGCTCAGGGGCCTTCGCTCCAGGATGACGCGGCCGTTCAACTGGCGCGGGTCGGGCGGTGCGGGCCACACGGTTCGCGCCGCCTCCAGCGCCTCCGGGGACCAGTTGCGAGTCGCGGCCAGGTGGACCATGCGGCCGTCGTAGCTGAAGATCGCGGAGGCCGGGCCCTCGAACAACCACATGGTGCAGTCGAGGATGGCCTCGAACACTGGCGTCACGTCGGTGCGCGATTCGCTGATGACGCGCAGTACGTCGCTGACAGCCGTCTGGTATTCGAGCGACTCGGTCAGCTCCGCGGTGCGCACTTCGACCTTTTTCAGCGCCGCCTGTGTTTCGTTGAAAAGCTGCGCGTTCTGGATCGCGATGACTGCCTGGTCGGCAAAAGTCTTGAGCAGCGACCGCTCGCTGGTCCGGAACGGACCGACCTCGGTGCGCTGCATGCTCAGGATGCCGATGCCGCGGCCTTCCCAGATCAGGGGCGCGGCCAGGTTCGCGAAGCTGGTTCCCGCCAGCTCGGCATTGCGGCGCAGCACCAGCGGCGCCGCAGGATCGTCGAGCACGTCGCCGAACTCCACCAGATCGCCCGTCCGGAACGAGAGCTCGGCGGATGTGCCTGCGATCGGCATGGGGTAGTTCGCCTGCATCGACGCGCTGATCTCGGCCAGCCGTTCGTCGCTGATCGTGGCGCGGCCGGCGGCCGTCATCACCCACCGCGTGAGCGTGAGCCGGCCCTGGTCGTCGAGCATCATCAGGGCGAAGGAGCTGACATCGAACAGCCGCTCGCAGCACTCGATGATCTTGTCGAACACCGGGCCGGGGTCGGCGACGGAACTGCCGATGACCTTGAGCACTTCGGCCGCGGCCGTCTGGTGTGCCAGCGCCTCCTGCATCTCGTGCCCATGGCGCTGCGTCTCGTCGAAGAGGCGGGCGTTCTCCAGCGCCAGGCCCATGCTGGCCGCCACGGTTTCGAGCAGCCCGATCTCGTGCGCGCCGAAGGCGTATTCGCGTTCGTGGTTCTGCAGCGCGATGACGCCGAGGGCGCGGTCGCTGCCGATGATCGGCACGGCGACGATGGAATGGGCCCAGTCGGTTCCGGGTGCGGGGTGGAGGCCGACCCGGGTCTGCTGGTCGCGCGTGTTGGCTACGCCGACCTTGCGCGCGAGCAGCATCACGGCCAAGGGCTCGTCCGGTTTCAACGGCCGTGCCGGCGGCAGCGGCAGCGGCCGGTTGTGCTCGTAGCGGTACAGCACCTGCACGAGGTTGGTCTTGTCATCCCACCACACGATGTTCAGGTCGCCGGAATCGAAGAGTTCGCGCAGCTTGTCGCCCACGAGGTCGACGATCGCATGGAAGCCCAGCTTGGCGGCCATGCCCTGCTGGATGCCGTTGACGAGGGTGAGTTCTTCGGCGCGCTGCATGCGTTCGCGCTTGCACTCGGACAGCTCGCGCTGGAGGCCCTCGCGGACTCGGGTGTGGGCCAGCGCGCCGGCGCCCTGGCGCGCCAGCGTGGCGAGCAGGTCGCGGTGCACCTGCTCGAAGCGGTCGAATCGGCCTTCGATGTCGGCATAGAGGTAGCCGAACAGCCCGCCCTGGGCGAGCAGCGGCGCAATGAGGCAGGAGCGCTGGTCGGCCGCATCGGCGCCCTCCGGCCCGTGCCGCAGGCTCGGCGTGCGGGTGCGGCGGGTTTCGTCGAGCCACGGCGTGATGGCTCGGAGCAGGGCGGCAGCGTCTTCGGCGGGCGGCAGCACCGCGCCTGCGTGGCGCAGGCCGGTTTCCGTATCAAGCAGCAGCAGCACGCGCTGGGCGCCGATGAGCTGGGCCGCCTCGTCGACCAGCAGGTCGCACACCTCGCCGGTGCTGCGCAGTTCATTCAGCCGCACACCGGCGTCGGCCAGCCGCTCGAACGGGTCGCGCAGCTTGCTGCCCGCGCGCGGCGCGTGCTTCGACAGGGGTCGAGACCGGGACTCAGCCATGGGCATTTGCCTTCAGCGATCAGCGGGTTGATGCGCGATCGGCGCGCGCCACGGCGTGCAGTCTAGCGGCGAAGGGGCAATCTCTGCACGCGGGCGCTCGCCCCCTTGCAAGCATCCGCCCGCTCAATCGAAGTTCAGGAGGACCTTCATCGCCTGCGACCGGTCGGCTGCGAGCGCAAAGGCGCGCGCCGAATCGCGGTAGGACAGCGTGGCCGAGATCAGCGGCTTGACG
>NZ_JASZYF010000069.1 GCF_030317115.1 Variovorax gracilis | reverse complement strand
CAAGACGATGGAAGAGATCGTCGGCAGCGTGAAGCGGGTGACGGACATCATGGGCGAGATCACGGCGGCGAGCCAGGAGCAGACCTCGGGCATCGAGCAGATCAACCAGGCCATCACGCAGATGGACCAGGTGACGCAGCAGAACGCGGCACTGGTGGAAGAAGCGGCTGCCGCGGCGGCATCGCTGCAGGAGCAGGCCGGAGGCCTGTCGCAGATCGTCGGCACCTTCAAGCTCGACGCCGATGACGGCACAGCGCCTGCGCAGGTCCCCGTGCGTCCGGCGCCGGCTGCGATCGCAGCGCCGAAAGCGGGCGCGAAGCCACCCGTCTCGACACCTCGCCCGAAAGAAGCGGCCGCGCCCAAGCTGGCCGCAGCGAGCGCGGACAGCGGCGACTGGACCGAGTTCTAGACCGCATCCAAGAAAACATCGTCGCACCCCATGACCTCCCTTTCCAATCTCAAGATCGGCACCCGCCTGGCGCTGGGCTTTGCCGCCGTCCTGCTCTTCCTGGCCTTCATCATGGGCCTGGCGCTGACTTCCATGTCGAGCATCCAGGCGCAACTCAACGGCATCGTGAGCGGGAACAACGTCAAGGTCGCCACGGCGAACAAGATGCTCGACTCCATCCGCGACATGGCCAACCTTGCCGGCCACCTGGTGCTGCTGACCGACGAAGCGGCCATGCGCGAGGAAATGAAGAAGATCGCCGCGGCCCGCGAGCGCTACAACGAAGCCAGGACGCTGCTGGGCAAGCTCGTCGTCAGCACCGATGGCAAGGCACTGCTGGCCAGGCTCGAAGACACGCTGGCCGTCGCGACGCCCATCAACGCCCGGCTGCTCGAACTCGCCTTGCAGAACAAGAACGACGAAGCGACCGAACTGCTGATGAAGAAGTTCACGCCGTCGGTGGACGCCATCCTGGTGGCGCTGGAAGAGATGGTGCGCCACGAGACCCGCCTCTCCGAAAAGGCCAAGGAGCAGGCGAACGCCGAGTACGGCCATGCGCGCAACCTCATGATCGGCCTCGGTGTCCTCGCGCTCCTCATGGGCGCGGCCATCGCGTGGTTCACCACGGGGTCGATCACGCGACCCATCGCCGAAGCGGTCAAGGTGGCCGAGACCGTGGCCGCGGGAGACATCTCCTCGCGCATCGAGGTCCGCTCCAAGGACGAGACCGGCCAGCTGATGCACGCGCTCAAGGAGATGAACGACAGCCTGGTGAAGATCGTGGGCGAGGTGCGCACGGGCACGGACACGATCGCGACGGCATCGAGCCAGATCGCGACGGGCAATCAGGATCTGTCGTCGCGCACCGAGGAGCAGGCAAGCTCGCTGGAACAGACGGCGGCGTCGATGGAAGAACTCACCAGCACGGTGAAGCAGAACGCGGACAACGCGCGTCAGGCCAACCAGTTGGCGGTGTCGGCGTCCGAAGTGGCGGTGAAGGGCGGCAGCGTGGTCAGCCAGGTGGTGGACACCATGGGCTCGATCAATGCGTCGTCGCGCAAGATCGTGGACATCATCGGTGTGATCGACGGCATCGCCTTCCAGACCAACATCCTGGCGCTGAACGCGGCGGTCGAAGCCGCGCGCGCCGGCGAGCAAGGCCGTGGCTTTGCCGTGGTTGCATCCGAAGTCCGCAGCCTGGCCCAGCGCTCGGCCGCCGCAGCCAAGGAGATCAAGACGCTGATCGGCGACTCGGTGGAAAAGGTCGAGGAAGGCAGCAAGCAGGTGGCCGAAGCGGGCAAGACGATGGAAGAGATCGTCGACAGCGTGAAGCGGGTGACGGACATCATGGGCGAGATCACGGCGGCGAGCCAGGAGCAGACCTCGGGGATCGAGCAGATCAACCAAGCCATCACGCAGATGGACCAGGTGACGCAGCAGAACGCCGCGCTGGTCGAGGAAGCCTCTGCCGCCGCGCAATCGCTGCAGGAGCAGGCCGGCGGCCTCTCGCAGGTCGTGAGCGTGTTCCGGCTCTAGGGTCCGCGAAGGCATCGGCCCTCAACTTTTGACCGCCGCAGCCGATATAGAGGAGCGACCGAGGCCGGCAGTGCGCTTCGGGCTCCACCCCCCCATCGAAGAAAGAGTGAGATGAGTTTCAAGGATCTGAAGATCGGCACGCGCCTGGGCATCGGCTTTGCCGCCATGCTGGTGCTCATGGGTTTCATCTCGGCGACCGGGATAGTCCGTTTGAGCAACGTCGGCGATGCCACCGAGCAGATGGTGTCGGGTCCCTTGGTCAAGGAGCGGATGGTTGGCGAATGGTCCAAGCTGCTGGCGGCGAACATCGTGCGCACCTTTGCCATGGTCAAGGCCACCGACAGCGCGACCGAAGCCTATTTCAAGAAGGATCTCGGCGCAGGACAGGCGTTGATCAATCCGCTGCAGAAGAAGCTCGAGGAAGTGCTGACATCGCCGGAGGAGACGAAGCTCTACGGTGACATCGCCGAAGCGCGCCGCGTGGTGCTCGAATTGCTGGCCTCGCTCAACAAGCTCAAGGCGGCCGGCGATGCGGAGGCTGCCAACAAGCTGGCCGACACCCAGTTCCTGGCGGCGCTGGCGAACTACGAAAAGGCGGTCGACACGCTCGCGGTGTACGAGCGCGGGCAGATCGACCTGAACGCGAAGGGGATCGCCAAGGACCACGACGCGGGCCAGTTGTGGCTGATCGTGCTGTCCGCCATGGCGCTGCTGGTCGGCGCCCTTGCCTCCTGGCGGCTGACGGTCGGCATTGTTCGCCCGCTGGGCCAGGCCGTGAAGGTGGCGGAGACCGTGGCAGGAGGCGACCTGAGCAGCCGTATCGAGGTGGAAAGCCGCGACGAATCGGGTCAGTTGCTGCAGGCGCTCAAGAACATGAACGACAGCCTGGCGAAGGTGGTCGGTGAAGTGCGCACGGGCACGGACACGATCGCGACGGCATCGAGCCAGATCGCGACGGGCAACCAGGACCTGTCGTCGCGCACCGAGGAGCAGGCAAGCTCGCTGGAGCAGACGGCCGCGTCGATGGAAGAACTCACCAGCACGGTGAAGCAGAACGCGGACAACGCACGTCAGGCCAACCAGTTGGCGGTGTCGGCGTCCGAAGTGGCGGTGAAGGGCGGCAGCGTGGTCAGCCAGGTGGTGGACACCATGGGCTCGATCAATGCGTCGTCGCGCAAGATCGTGGACATCATCGGTGTGATCGACGGCATCGCCTTCCAGACCAACATCCTGGCGCTGAACGCGGCGGTCGAAGCCGCGCGCGCCGGCGAGCAAGGCCGTGGCTTTGCCGTGGTTGCCTCCGAAGTCCGCAGCCTGGCCCAGCGCTCGGCCGCCGCAGCCAAGGAGATCAAGACGCTGATCGGCGACTCGGTGGAAAAGGTCGAGGAAGGCAGCAAGCAGGTGGCCGAAGCGGGCAAGACGATGGAAGAGATCGTCGACAGCGTGAAGCGGGTGACGGACATCATGGGCGAGATCACGGCGGCGAGCCAGGAGCAGACCTCGGGCATCGAGCAGATCAACCAGGCGATCACGCAGATGGACCAGGTGACGCAGCAGAACGCCGCGCTGGTGGAAGAAGCGGCCGCTGCCGCCGCATCGCTGCAGGACCAGGCGGGCAGCCTGTCACAGGCCGTCGGTGTGTTCCGCCTCGAAATGTCCGGGCGACGGGAGCGATAGGCTCATGCGCGTCAACCTGCCCGTCACCCCCCACGAATACCCGCTGCCGCCCGCCGCGGCGCTGGTCTCGCGCACCGACCTGAAGGGCCGCATCACCTATGTCAACCCGACCTTCGTGGAGGTCAGCGGCTACACGCTCGAAGAACTGATGGGAAAGGCCCACAACATCGTGCGGCATCCCGACATGCCGCCCGAGGCCTTTGCCGATATGTGGGACACCCTCGGCCGCGGCCTCCCATGGACCGGGCTGGTCAAGAACCGTCGCAAGAACGGCGACTTCTACTGGGTGCAGGCGAACGTCACTCCCATCCTTCGCAAGGGTGTGACCGAAGGCTACATGTCCGTCCGCAGCCAGCCCGAGCGCGCCGATGTGATCGAAGCCGAGAACCTCTATCGCAAGCTGCGCGAAGGCCTGGTGAAGAACATCCGGATCCGCCAGGGTGAAGCCGTTCGCCAGGGATGGTCGGACCCGCTGGGCAGCTTGCGCCGCATTCCGGTGCGACGTCGCGTCTTCGCGGCGACGACCCTCGCCGCCTTGATCACGCTGGGCCTCGGTGGCATCGGCTGGTCCGAGGCATCGAGGCTCGCAGCATCGTCGGGTGCGCCAAGCTGGCTCCCCGACCTGCTTGCTGCCGGTTCTGCCGGCGCGGCGCTGGCATGGCTTGCCATGGGGCGGTTCCTGAATCGCACGATCTTCCAGCCGCTGGACCAGGCGGTGGGCGTGGCCCAGGCCATCGCGGGTGGTGCACCGGTCAAGTTCCAGATCCGTCCGCAGGACGAGACCAAGAGCCTGCTGCGCGCGCTGAACCAGATGAGCGCGAATCTCTTCGCCATCGTGGCGGACGTTGGTGCCAACGTCTCCGGCGTGATGACGACATCGGGGCAGATCGCCAGCGGCAACCGGGACCTGTCCTCGCGCACCGAGGAGCAGGCGAGCTCGCTGGAGCAGACCGCTGCGTCGATGGAAGAACTCACGAGCACGGTGAAGCAGAACGCGGACAACGCGCGCCAGGCCAACCAGCTCGCCGTGTCGGCTTCCGAAGTGGCGGTGAAGGGCGGCGAGGTCGTCAGTCAGGTGGTCGACACCATGGCCTCGATCAATGCCTCGTCCCGGAAGATCGTCGACATCATCGGGGTCATCGACGGCATCGCTTTCCAGACCAACATCCTGGCGCTGAACGCGGCGGTCGAGGCCGCCCGTGCCGGCGAGCAGGGCAAGGGCTTCGCGGTGGTGGCGGCCGAGGTGCGCAACCTCGCACAGCGCTCGGCCTCGGCAGCCAAGGAGATCAAGGGCCTGATCGACGACTCGGTGGGCAAGGTCGGCGCCGGCAGCGTGCTGGTCGGCGAGGCGGGCAAGACGATGGAAGAGATCGTCGGCAGCGTCAAGCGCGTGACCGACATCATGGGCGAGATCACGACCGCGAGCCGGGAGCAGACCTCGGGCATCGAACAGATCAACCAGGCCATCGCGCAGATGGACCAGGTCACTCAACAGAACGCGGCACTGGTGGAGCAGGCCACCGCCGCTGCGCACTCATTGCATGAACAGGCCGAGAGCCTCGTCGATGCAGTCAGTGTTTTCAAGTCATGAATCAGGAGCCAAGCAGATGAGCACAGTTCAATCGAAGCACGCCGAAGGCGTGGCGAGCCCGGCGCGCACGGACAAGCCGCTGGAATTCCTTTCGTTCACCCTCGGCCACGAGGAATACGGCATCGACATCCAGAAGGTGCAGGAGCTTCGGGGGTACGACGCGGTGACGCGGATCGCGAATGCGCCGGACTACATCAAGGGGGTGGTGAACCTGCGCGGGATCATCGTTCCGATCATCGACATGCGCATCAAGTTTGCGCTGGGCACGCCGAGCTACGACCAGTTCACGGTGGTGATCGTGCTGAACATCGGCGGTCGGGTGGTGGGGATGGTGGTGGACAGCGTGTCGGACGTGATCACGCTGTCGGCCGAACAGATCAAGCCGGCGCCGGAGATGGGCTCGGTGCTGGACACGGACTACCTGATCGGCCTGGGCACGCTGGACGAGCGGATGCTGATCCTGGTGGACATCGACCGGCTCATGTCCAGCGAAGAAATGGGCCTCGTCGAGGCCGCGGCAGCCTGACCTCCAACTTCCCGTCCCATCATGAAATTCCTCTCCAACGTCCGCATCGGAACACGCCTGGCCATCGGCTTCGGCATCGTCCTGGGCCTGACGATCATCTCGACCGCCTTTGCGCTGGTGAGCGCGAAGAACAACGCGGAAGCCACCCGGCGCATGATGCAGAGCCCGCTGGCGAAGGAGCGGCTCATCTCCGACTGGTACGTTCTGACCTACTCGGCCATCGCGCGCACGTCGATGATCGCCAGGACCACGGACGACACGCTCCCGGTCACCTTTGCCGACGTGATGGCCGACAGCGTCAAGAAGGGCACCGAGACCATGGCGAAGGTCGAGGCCCTGCTGGTGGTCGATGAAGAGAAGGCGATGTTCAAGTCCATCGTCGAGTTGCGCGGCAAGTACCAGGCCGCGAAGGACATGGTGGCCAAGGCCAAGGCGAGCGGCAATGCGGCGGAGGCCGAGCGGGCCTTCAAGGAGGCATTCCTGCCCGCCGCGAAAGCGTACGAAGGCCGTGTGCTCGACCTGCTCTCGATGGAGCGCAAGGCCATCGACGACATGAGCCACGCCATCGATGCGGCGAACGCGCGCGGTTTCAATCTGAGGGCCTTGCTCACGCTCATGATCGTGCTGCTTGGCGGGGGTGCTGCCTTCGCCATCTCGCGCAGCATCGTCAGGCCCTTGCACGAGGCCGTGAAGGTCGCCGAGACGGTGGCGGCCGGCGACCTGAGCAGTCGCATCGAAGCGGACAGCCGTGACGAGACGGGCCAATTGCTGCGCGCGCTGAAGAACATGAACGACAGCCTGGCGAAGGTGGTCGGTGAAGTGCGCGCGGGCACGGACACGATCGCGACGGCATCGAGCCAGATCGCGACGGGCAACCAGGACCTGTCGTCGCGCACCGAGGAGCAGGCAAGCTCGCTGGAGCAGACGGCCGCGTCGA
>NZ_JASZYF010000068.1 GCF_030317115.1 Variovorax gracilis | reverse complement strand
CCTTGTCCACCAGCGTCAGGCCGGAGGGAAACTCCGTGCCGGCCGGCAAGCCGCCGTCGTTGGCCACGATCGCGACGTTGTCGCGATCGTCCATGCTGATGCACAGCGGCGTCATCGCGCTTTCCGACATGTCAGTTCTCCGCTGCCTTTCTTGCAACACCGACCCCACGAAACCCCCACGCCTGCATGCGGAAAACACCGCGGAACCGGGTTCGCCGGGCCGCTGGTGTTGCGCCCTGCAAGAGGGCGGAGAGCGGCAAGAAATGCGCGAGCCTGGGCGTGTGCATTATTTGACGACCATGTAAAGGCTGGGGAGCCAAGTGGAGAAGGCCGGAACAAAAGTCACCACGCCGAGCGCAAAGATCAATGCGCCGTAGAAGGGCCAGATGGTCTTCATCACCGTGCCGACCGACACCCCGCCGATCGCGCAGCCCACGAACTGGGTCGTGCCCACCGGCGGAGTGTTGAGTCCCAGCGCGCAGTTGATGAGCATCACGATGCCGAACTGTACCGAGGTCATGCCGTATTGCTGGGCGATGGGCAGGAAGATCGGCGTGCACAGAAGGATGGTCGCTGCCATGTCCAGGAAGGTGCCCAGCACGAACAGGATGATGTTGATCAGCAAGAAGATCACCCACGGCGTGCTCGTGATCTGCGACAGCATCTGGCCCGTCAACTCGGCCACGCCGTACAGGCTGATGAGATAGCCGAAGGTGCTGGAAATGCCGATCAGCAGGAGGATCACGCCCGTGGTGCGCACCGCCTTCGACGCCGCCTTGACGAAGTGTTCCCACTTCAACGTGCGGTAGACGAAGATCGTCAGCGCCAGCGCGTACAGCACTGCCACGGCGGCCGATTCGGTCGCGGTGAACACGCCGGACAGGATGCCGCCCAGGATCAGCACCACGATGAACAGGCCCGGCAAGGCCGCCGCGAACGAACGCGCCACGATCTGCCAGCCGGGAAAGGTGCCTGCGGGGTAGCCGCGCTTCACCGCGACCAGATAGGCTGCTGCGAGGTTGCTGATGGTGAGCACCGCCGCCGGCAGCAATGCCGCCAGGATCAGCGCCGCGATGGACACCTTGCCGCCTGCCGCGAGCGAATAGATGATCAGGTTGTGGCTGGTCGGCATCAGAGCGCCGACGAGTGCCGCGTGCGTCGTCACGTTGACGGCGTAGTCGGCGTGATAGCCCTCTTTCTTCATCATCGGGATCATCACGGCGCCCATGGCCGAAACGTCCGCCACGGGTGAGCCCGAGACGCCGCCGAACAAGGTGCAGGCCACGACATTCGACATGCCGAGGCCGCCGCGCACGTGGCCCACCAGGTCGCGTGCGAGATTGACGATGCGGTCGGCAATGCCGCCATAGAGCATCAGCTCGCCGGCAAAGATGAAGAACGGAATCGCGAGGAACGAGAAGATTCCCATGCCCGAGGTCATCTGCTGGAAGCCGACCTCCAGCGGAAGGCCTTCATAGAGCAGGGTGGACAGTGCCGACAGGCCGATGGAAAACGCCACCGGTACGCCCAGCAGCAGGAAGACCGTGAAGGAGATGCAGAGGATCAGGAGAGGAATGGTCATTGCTCAGCCCCAGGCGGGTTCGACTTCGCCGCCCTTGGCAAGCGCGATGATGTGTTCGATCGAGAACATCACGATCAGGACGCCGGACACTGCGGCCGGCACGTATTTCCAGCCTTCGGAGATCCACAGCGTGGGAAGGCGATAGCCCCAGACAGATTCGGCCAGTGACGCGCAGTTCCAGGCCATCGCGGCGCCGAACAGCAGGATCAGGAAATGGATCAGAAACTCCATCTTCAGGCGAAGCCAGTCCGGTGCGAGCACGAGGAAGGATTCGAGCCCGATGTGGCCTGCGTCGCGCACGCCAACGGCAACGCCGAGCATGGTCACGTAGAGCACCAGCAGCAGCGCGAGGCTTTCTGCCCAGGTGGGGGTGTTGTTGAGGACGTAGCGGCCGAACACCTGCCAGCTCACGGCGCAGATCACCGCGACGAGGCCGAAGATGCCCAGCCACATGCAGGCGCGAGCCAGCGTGCGGCAGATTTTCGTGTACATGATGTGCCTTTGCCCCTCTCGCGTGCGGGAGAGGGGCAGGGTGGGAAGACCGGACTTACTTCGTTTCCTGCACGCGCTTGACCAGATCCTTCAGCTTCGCGTCGACGATGAACTTGTCGTACACCGGCTTCATTGCGGCCTGGAAGGGAGCCTTGTCGATCTCGATGATTTCGGCGCCGCCGGCCTTGACGGTCGCGAGCGACTTGATCTCGCGCTCTTCCCACTGCTTGCGCATGTAGGGCACCGACTCCTTGGCGGCCTGGCGGATCCAGCCTTGCTCCTCGGGCGAGAGCTTGTCCCACGCACGCTTGGAGAACAGCAGCATCTCGGGGGCCATCGAGTGCTCGGTCTTGGTGTAGTACTTGGCAACCTCGAAGGCGCGAGCGCTTTCGTAGGTCGGGTAGTTGTTTTCGGCAGCGTCGATCAGGCCGGTCTTGAGGCCGGTGTAGACCTCGCCCATCGGCATCGGCGTGGCATTGGCGCCCATGGCTTCGAGCATCGAGACCCACAGGTCCGACTGCTGCACGCGGACCTTCAGGCCCTTCATGTCGGCGAAGCTGCGCACGGGCTTCTTGGCGGTGAACATCGAGCGCGCGCCGCTGTCGTAGTAGGCGAGGCCGATGAAGCCCTGCTTTTCACAGGACTTGAGGATCTCTTCGCCGATCGGGCCGTCGAGCACCTTGTGCAGGTGGTCCACCGAGCGGAACAGGAAGGGCATGGTCGGCACCTGGGTCTCGGCGCAGATGTTGTTCATCGGCGCGATGTTGACGCGCACCATTTGCAGCGCGCCGATCTTGGCCTGCTCGATCGTGTCCTTCTCGCTGCCCAGGGCGCTGTTGTTGAACACCTTGATCGTGTCCTTGCCGCCCGAGAGTTGCTTGAGACGCTCGCTCATGAACTTGACGGCCGTGACCGTCGGGTAGTCGTCAGGGTGGATGTCGGCCGACCGGAACTCGGTGGCCTGTGCGGCCATCGCGGTCATGCAGGCCGCGATGGCGACGATGAGTGCGTGTTTGTGGACCTTCATTTGTCTTCCTCTGCTGGTGGTTGTCGTGAAAATGAAATCTGGATTCAGGCGCCGAACATCGGTTCGGGGATGCCCTGGGTGCCTGGGCGCAGGGCGAAGACACCGCCGGCCAGGGGTTGATCGGAAAGGTCGCCGCCGGGGCGGATGGACGTGACGAACAGCGTGTCGAGCTTCGGCCCGCCGAAGGCGCACATCGCGGGCTTCTTGACGGGCACGGCGAGCGAACGGTCGAGCTTTCCTTGGGGTGTGAAGCGATGCACCAGGCCAGCATCGTTGCCGCAGATCCAGTAGCAGCCGTCGGCGTCGATGGCCGCGCCGTCGGGCCGGCCGGGCAGGGGATTCATGTCGACGAACACGCGCCGGTTGGAGGGTGTTCCGGTCGCAGTGTCGTAGTCGAAAGCCCAGATCGTCTGTACGCTGGGGTGCGAGTCCGACAGGTACATGGTTCGGCCGTCGGGGCTGAAGGCGAGGCCGTTGGGAACGATGAAGTCCTCCAGTTGGACTGTCGGCGCCGTGTCGGCCTTGTCCTGGCGATAGACGCGTCCGACGCGCGAGCCGGCCGCCATGTCCATCAGCATCGTGCCGGCCCAGAAGCGGCCCTGGCGGTCGCAACGGCCGTCGTTGAAGCGCATTCCCGGTGCCGCGTGCGTAACGGACGCCAGCCGGAAGGCTTCGACCCGGCCGTCGTCCAGGGTCTCGATGGAAAAGATGCCACTTTCCATGCCGGCAATCCAGGCGCCCGGAGCATCGCCGCGCGGCGCGATGCAGGCGAGCATTTCGTTGCAGACCCACTGCGCGTGGCCGTCGGCGGACCAACGGTGAAGCGCACGGCCAGGAATATCAACCCAGTACAAGGCCTCTTCGGCCACGGACCAGACAGGGCTTTCGCCCGTGCCGCAGCGTGCGTCGACCACGAGTTCGGCATTGGCGGACATCGCGCTCAATCGCCAAAGGGGCCCTGGGCCGTGAAGGCACCGCCCTGGTAGATCGCGTTGGGGTCGGTGGGCGCGACGGGCGGCTGCGCCTCGACCTTCGCACGGAAGACTTCGGAGCTGTCCTGCGGCACGAAGCCCAGGTGCGCCGCGGCATCGTTGTCCCACCATACGTAGCGGTTGGCGGACATGCCGTAGACCACGGTGTGCTTCACGTCGGGCGTGAAGAGCGACTTCTCCATCAGCTGGGTCAGGTCACGGTAGCTCAGCCAGGTGCTCATCATCCGTCGGTTGGCCGGTTCGGGGAAGGAAGAGCCGATGCGGATGCTGACGGTCTCGATGCCCCAGCGGTCGTAGTAGAACTGCGCCACGTCTTCACCGAAGGATTTCGACAGGCCGTAGTAGCCGTCGGGTCGGCGTGCCACGTGGGCGTCGAGGTGTTCGCTCTGCTTGTAGAAGCCGATCACGTGGTTGGAACTGGCGAAGACCACGCGCTTTACCCCGTGGCGGCGCGCAGCTTCATAGATATGGAACACGCCCTTGATGTTGGCTTCGAGGATTTCCTCGAAGGGGCGCTCCACCGACACGCCGCCCAGGTGCACGATGGCATCGCAGCCGGCGACCAGTGCGTCGACGGCCGCCTTGTCGGCGAGGTTGCAGGGCACGACTTCTTCGTGGGGGCCTTCGGCCGGGGGCAGCGCCGCGATGTCGGAGACGCGCAGCACATTTGCGTAGGGGCGCAGGCGCTCGCGCAGCACTTTGCCCAGGCCGCCGGCGGCGCCCGTCAAGAGCAGTCGGCCGAGGCGCAGCGGGGTGGGGGAGGTCTCGCTCATGGATGTCTGGTCTCTGGTCGTAAGTTATCTGTTGTCATACAACATCGCGGCGATTATCATCAAGGCATGTCGAGCCTGTCAACGGGGTCAACCGCAACGACCGAACAACCTGCCTTCGGCGCGAACCCGCGCCGGAGGGTCCGTGGACTGGCCCATGGCCTGGTGGACGATCTGGGCGAGAAAATTCGCAGCCAGCAGTTGCGGCCGGGCGACAAGCTGCCGACCGAGTCGGCCATCATGCAGGCCTACGGCGTGAGCCGCACCGTCGTGCGCGAGGCGCTGTCCAAGCTGCAGGCGGCGGGACTGGTCGAGACGCATCACGGCATCGGGACCTTCGTGTTGCAGCCGCGCGCGGCGGGCATGTTCCGGCTCGATGCGTCGGACATCGCCACGTCGGTGGACGTGCTTGCGGTGCTGGAACTGCGCATCAGCCTCGAGACCGAATCCGCCGGCCTGGCTGCCACGCGGCGCACGGAAGAGCAGTTGCTCGCCATGCGCGAGGCGCTGGACGACTTCGAGCGCAACGTGGCGGTGGCGGGGGATACGGTGGAGCCCGATTTCCGCTTCCATCTCCAGATCGCGCAGGCGACGGGCAACTCGTACTTCGCGGACATCATGAGCCATCTGGGTACCACGATCATCCCGCGCACCCGAATCACCGCCATCCGCAATCACGACCGGCGCGGGGAGTACCTGACGCGCGTGAACCGCGAGCATGAAGAGATCTATGCCGCCATCGCGCGCAAGGATCCCGAATCGGCTCGCGCGGCCATGCGCATCCACCTGACGAACAGTCGTGAGCGCCTGCGCATCGCCCAGGAAGCGGCCAAGAACGCCGCTGAACCGGCGGCCGCCGATGCTGCGGTGCCGTCGACGCCCGTCGCCCCGGCGGCTTGATTCTGAATTTTTTGTGCAAGGCTGGACATCGCGCAAGTCTAGTTGTACGATGACTGATGACATTCGATGTCGCTTCCGACCTCCGCTGGGCGACATGCAACATCCTTCAACTGCATCAGGAGACACACACATGACCATGAACCGACGCGATCTCATGCTTGGCGCCGTGGGAGCGGCCGGCCTCGTGGCCGCTGGCGGCGCTCGCGCGGCCGATGCCTGGCCCGCACGGCCGATCCGCATCGTCGTCCCTTACCCGCCGGGTGGGTCGTCCGACATCATCGCCCGTTCCATCAGCCAGCCGCTGTCGGAGGCGCTGAAGCAATCCGTCATCGTCGAGAACAGGGCCGGTGCCAATGGCAACCTGGGCGCGGACCTCGTCTCCAAGGCGCCCGGCGACGGCTACACCCTGCTGTTGTGCGATGTCGGGGCGCTGGCGATCAGCCCCTCGGTCTACACCAAGCTGTCCTTCGATCCGTCCAAGGACCTGCGCGGTGTCACCATGCTGGCCTATTCGCCGCATCTGCTCGTGGTGCATCCCTCGGTGCAGGCCAACAACCTCAAGGAACTGGTCGCGCTCTCGAAGAAGTCCGACCTGAACTTCGCGGTGACGGCCACCGGCAGCGCACCGCACCTCGCGGGCGTGGCGCTCGAACGTGCGAGCGGGGCGCGCTGGCAGTACGTGCCCTACAAGGGCGGTGTGCAGGCGGTGCAGGACACCGTCGCCGGGCAGACCCAGGTGCTCATGAACGGCATGCTCGCGACGCTGCCGCACGTGCAGAGCGGCAAGCTCAAGGTGCTGGGTGTTTCCAAGGGCACGCGCATGCCGCTGATAGGCGACGTCCCGACCATCGCTGAGCAGGGTGTTTCCGGCTTCGAATCCGGCACCTGGCAAGGCGTGCTGGTGCCTCGCGGCACGCCGGACGCACTGGTGCAGCGACTGAACAAGGAATTGGTCACGATCATCCGGTCGCCCGATATCCGCTCGCGCCTTGCCGGCCAGGGCGCCGAAGTCGTGACCATGACACCGGCGGAGCAGGAGCAGTTCTTCGAGAAGGAACGCTCGCGCTGGGCCAAGGTCGTCAACGCCGCCCAGATCAAGCTCGACTGAACGCTGGCCCTGCCGCGCTCGTCCTTTCGTGGGCGTGGTGCGGCACGGCGTCGGCCGTCTCCCGCACCTCTCACTTTCGTCTCACTGTCCCCCTACTTTCGACATGAATCCTCAAGAACTCAAATCCATCATGGGCTCCGGCCTGCTGTCGTTCCCGCTGACCGATTTCGACGCCGACGGCACCTTCGACAAGAAGGGTTACATCGAGCGCCTCGAATGGCTCGCTCCCTACGGCGCGAGCGCACTGTTTGCCGCCGGCGGCACGGGCGAGTTCTTCTCGCTGACCGGCGACGAATACCCCGGCATCATCCAGACCGCGGTCGACACCTGCCGCGGCAAGGTGCCGATCATCGCGGGCGCCGGTGGTCCGACGCGCTTCGCGATCCAGTGCGCGCAAGCGGCCGAGAAGGCGGGTGCGCACGGCGTGCTCCTGTTGCCGCACTACCTCACCGAAGCCGGCCAGGAAGGCCTTGCCGCGCACGTCGAAGCCGTTTGCAAGAGCGTGAAGTTCGGCGTCATCGTCTACAACCGCGGCCAGAGCAAGCTCTATCCGGACACGCTCGAAAAGCTGGCCGAACGCTGCCCGAACCTCGTCGGCTTCAAGGACGGCATCGGCGACATCGAACTGATGAGTTCCATCCACCTGCGCATGGGCGATCGCTTCGCCTACCTGGGCGGCCTGCCGACGGCGGAGGTCTATGCAGCGGCCTACAAGGCGCTGGGCACGCCGGTGTATTCGTCGGCCGTCTTCAACTTCATCCCGAAGACCGCGATGGATTTCTATCATGCGGTCGCCAAGGACGACATCGCGACGCAGCACCGCCTGCTCAAGGACTTCTTCATGCCGTACCTGGAGATCCGCAACAAGGGTCAGGGCTACGCGGTGAGCATCGTCAAGGCCGGCGCCAAGATCGTCGGCCACGACGCGGGCCCGGTGCGTACGCCGCTGACCGAACTCAAGCCCAATGAGTACGAAGCCCTGGCTGCGCTGATCGACAAGCTCGGCCCGCAATAGGTTCTTTTCGCCGATCCACAACCACAACACCTGGAGACAAAGACATGCTGAAGAAACTCATCCTCGTTGCTGCCGCCACCGCGGCTTTCGCAGGCTGCACGACCCTGGGCGCCAAGGATCCTGCTGCCGCGCCGGCCGTGGCTGCTGCGGCGGAGAAGCTGCGAGTCGCCATGATCGACCCAACCCCTGCGGCGCTCGGTGCCCTGGTGGCCGACGATCTCAGCTACGGCCACTCCGGCGGCAAGGTCGACACCAAGGCGAGTTTCATCAGCGACCTGATGGACGGCAAATCGGACTTCGTGACGATCACGATCACCGAGCAGACCATCAACGTGATCGACAACGTGGCGATCGTGCGGCACACGCTCACGGCCGACACCAACGACTCGGGCAAGCCCGGCAAGGTCAGCATCAAGATCCTCGGCGTCTGGCAAAAGCAAGGCGACTACTGGAAGTTGCTGGCCCGCCAGGCGGTGCGCCCGCCGCAGTAATCAGCGAGGGCGTGTCCGTCAAGACTCCCTCCGGGCAACGCTGGGAAGCGGGCGCGGGCCCCTGAACAGCGGGGTCAACCATTAACCTTTGCCATTGCGCGCAGGGCCGCCATGCGGCCCTGCGTTTTTTCCGACCGACTCCAAGGATCCAGCCATGCAGAAATTCGACAACCTCATCAATGGCGAATGGCTCGCCGGTGTCAGCTACAGCGCCAACACCAACCCGAGCAACCTGGCCGACGTGCTGGGCCAGTACGCCCAGGGCGACGCGAACCAGGTGAATGCCGCGGTCGCAGCCGCCACTGCCGCCTTTCCAGCCTGGTCCACCAGTGGCATCCAGGCTCGCTCCGATGCGCTCGACAAGATCGGCAATGAAATCCTCGCGCGCAAGGAAGAACTCGGCACGCTGCTCGCACGCGAGGAAGGCAAGACCCGCGCCGAAG
>NZ_JASZYF010000067.1 GCF_030317115.1 Variovorax gracilis | reverse complement strand
GACCTGAGTTCGGTCCTCTCCTTCGATGAATCGCCTCATGTGACCCCTCTCGACGAGTTGCCATAACTTAGGCGAGTTGTGTGAGTCCTTCAACCGTTTTCACACAGCCTCCATTCCTTGCCGACAATGGGAGCCAGCAATGCCTCTGGAAAAGCCTGCCAGCGTAGAACAGTCGACTGCTCCCCTGCCCATCGCGGTCCCGACAGAAGCCGAAGCACGCGCTGCCGATCTCGAACAAGAGGAGAACGCGGGTGGTGGGCTTCGGGGTCTAAGTCGAGAAGAGCGGATCCGCGAAGCGGCCTACACCCGAGCTGAGCGCAGAGGCTTCGAGCCTGGCCATGAGGAGGACGACTGGCTCGAGGCGGAGTGCGATATTGATCGCAAGGACGGCTGAAGAGCCGTGTCCCGGACGATCTGAGATGACATTGCAGCCCGTACCCTGCTGAGACTGAGCATGGAGATCGTGTGAGCGTTCTCGTTCGCATCCGCGGTCTGTGCAATTACCGCGGGCGTCCAAGGAGCAGCGCGCTTGCATCCGGGGATCATTCGGGACGGGCTGACGATTCCGCCGCGTTAGGATTAACCGAGGACCAGCGCCCGAACCCAAGGCGGAACCGGCCTGGCGGCCCAGGGGAGACAGCAATGGCTGATCGTTCGAGAAAGATGCGCTTCTCGGCTGTCGCGCTGGTCGTGGCCACTGGCATGGCGGGATGCGGCGGCAGTAACTCGTCCTCGAGCGTGCAATCTCCCGGTGCACCGGAGAAGACCGGAACCCGCATCCTCGAGACCGGCGCCGCACTGATACAGGACAAGCCGCCGGTGGAGGCGCTCAACGCCTACCTGGATGGCTTTCACTTCTACAGCGGACGACCACAAGCGCAGATGGAAGCCCATCACTACTGCTCGATCCTGAGCGATGAACTGATCCAGTGCGTGATCTTCGACGGCAACGTCAAGAACGCGAAGCTGATGGGTGTCGAGTACATCGTCAGCGAACGGATGTTTCGTACGCTTGCCCCAGAAGAGAAGCGGCTGTGGCATAGCCACGTGCACGAGGTGAAATCAGGCCAGCTCATTGCACCGGGCATCCCGCAGGTCGCGGAGCATGCGCTGATGCAGAAGCTCATCGGAACCTACGGCAAGACGTGGCATACGTGGCATACCGACTTGGGGAAGGATCTACCAGTGGGGGTGCCGCAACTGATGATGGGCTTCACCGCGGACGGGCAGGCGAGCGCCGACATGGTGGACGCCCGGGATCAACGTTTTGGAATCAGCAGCAGCGCCAAACGAAAGGACAGGGAATCGATCGTTGCGCCACCGGTGGCGGAGGGCGCTGACGACTGGCAGACCGGAAAGCCGGCGTTGCAGATCGCGGATCCCTTGGGCGCCGCTCGCGCCGGTCACTCGGGCGCAGGTGATCCAGCCCAGGCCTCCCGGCCTCGACAGTAATCAAGCGCCGACACCCGCTTCCACGAACCGTGAGCCTCGCCCGAGTTTCCATCTTGAGAAGGCGCGAGAAGCTCGTCCTGTTCAACCAGCGCAAGGCATGATGGCCCTTTGTCCGAGGATCACCCTTGATTGCCTTCATCGCCATTTTGTCCGGCGTCGTCCTGGTGGTGGCAACCTTGATCGATGCCTTCGAGGTCGTTCTGCTGCCGCGCCCCGTACGCCGACGGCTGCGGCTGAATCGCTACTTTTTCGCTTGCACGTGGGCTGTTTGGGTACGGTGCGCTGATCTTTGGCCGCATGGTCGAAGGCGAGAAGATTTCATCGGGGTCTTCGGTCCGCTGTCGATGGTCATGCTCTTCGCCCTGTGGGCCGTCAGCCTCATCGTCGGCTTCGGGATGATGCAATGGGCGCTGCAAGTTCTTGTCCCCGACTCGGGCTCGAACGAGCTGGTCGATCAGATCATTGTCAGTGGGGACGCCTTCTTCACGCTCGGCTACGGCGACAATGTGCCGCACCATTGGCTCGCGCGTCTCCTGGTGATCTTGGAGGCAGGCACCGGATTCGGATTTATCGCGCTGACCATTGGCTATTTGCCCGTGCTCTATCAGCACTTCGCGAAACGCGACCTCCAGCTCATCTCCTTTTCCGCGCGCGCGGGTACACCACCAACCGCTGCGGCTCTCCTTGGCTGGCATATGCATGGCACTCCGGCGGGACTCGAACGCTGGTTGAGGGATTGGGAGATCTGGGCCAGCGACCTTGTCGAGAGTCAGGCCGTCTACCCGATGCTGGCGTTCTACCGATCGCAACACGAGGGCCATTCCTGGCTCGGATCGCTGGCGGTGGTGCTGGACGTGTGCACGTTGCTAATTGCTGGCGCCGATGACGCCCGGCGACTTCAGGCCACGGCAACATTCAGCGCTCTCAGACGCGTACTCGATGAAGCCAGTGACTCATTGCGTGTGGCCCCGGCCCGGCAGGTGTCGTCCCGCTGCATGGATTCGGGGGCACTGCACCACCTCACTCCCACCATCCGACGCATACTTCCGGCTTGGCGCGATGATGCGGCTGCCCTGGAGGCCATTCGAAAATTGCGGCAAACCTACGAGCCTCGTCTCGAGGGCCTTGCTGCGTACTTGCTGCTCCCACTGCCTGAGTGGATCAATCCGGAATCACCCGCGGGCGCGCGCTTCGATCGAGAAACAATCGTCCGGCAGCTGACAGAACGGCCCACAGAGTGACGGACTGCGCAAAGGGACGCCATAGCCGATGTGGCCGAGGCAATAGCTCGGCAAGAACGCCCATACCCTGGCAGACGAGGAACGGCAGGCCATCGCCAAGCATAACTGGGCGACCTGTTGCCTCCCGGTTCACGAGGCTAGGAGAAGCTCAGCGGGGCCTGCACGTATCTGGAGGAGCTTTTCCTACGTGGCCCTCGTGGCGAAGATTGTTGGGCGACCACCCGCGCTTTAGCGCCGCGACATGGCTGTAAATTCGCGTGCCGGCGAAACGAGTTCGTGCGAACTGGCGTCGTCAAGCGGCACTGCGTCGATTTTCGGCTTTGGGCTCAGGGTTGGTTGAGGCAGTTGGTCCTTCAGCGTCGATCTCGAGGAGTTCCTGCGCAATCGTCGCCCTAGCTTGGGCACTCCTCGGCCGTTCCGCCTACGAATGGCCAGCACCCCTTCTAAGGATGGTCTGCAAAACAGGCCCAGGCCTTGCATGATCTGAGCCCATGTTTTCCAAACGCGTGACGCCGCAGAATCAACTCGGCTTGGGGCTGAACCTGTCCACCAAGAAGACGCGCAAGCGCGAGTTTCTCGACGAGATGGATCGGGTGGTGCCTTGGGGCGCACTGGTGCAGATCGTCGAGCCGCATGCGCCGCGGGCAAAGACCGGGCGACCACCGTTTGCGATCGAGACGATGCTGCGCATTCACTACCTTCAACAATGGTTCGGTCTGAGCGATCCGGCGATGGAAGAAGCGCTGCACGACGTGCCGCTGTACCGGGAGTTTGCTGGCCTCGGTGATGGCGTGAGCCGCCTGCCCGACGAGACCACCATCCTGCGGTTTCGCCATCTGCTGGAGGCCCACGACCTGGCCGCTGACATGCTTCGCGTGGTCAACGACATCCTGCAAGCCAAGGGTTTGATGCTGCGCACGGGCACCGTGGTGGACGCCACGCTGATCTCGGCGCCGAGTTCGACCAAGAACGCAGAAGGCGAGCGCGACCCGGAGATGCATCAGGTGAAGAAAGGAAATCAGTGGTACTTCGGGATGAAAGCGCACATCGGCGTGGATTCCACCTCGGGCCTGGTGCACACGGTGGTTGGTACCGCAGCCAACGTGAGCGACATCAACCTCGCCGGCGCACTGCTGCATGGTGAAGAGCAGGCAGCCTTCGGCGACGCCGGCTACCAAGGCGTGCACAAGCGTGACGAAGCCCAAGGGCCGACCTGGCATGTGGCGATGCGTCCGGGTAGGCGCAGGATGCTCAACCCCTTCATCGAGCCGGAGTTCATGGCCGAGCGCGTAGAAAAAATGAAGGCCAGCATCCGGGCCAAGGTCGAGCACCAGTTCCGCGTGATCAAGCGGCAGTTCGGCTTCACCAAGGTGCGCTACCGAGGGCTGGCGAAGAACACGGCGCAGATCGTCACGCTGTTCGCGCTGTCGAACCTGTGGATGGCCCGGCGGCGTTTGATCGGGATCGAGGGATGAGTGCGTCTGCAGGGCCGGAATCGGGCCCACAAGACCTGCTTGAAGACTGCGCCGCGCGGCAAATCGACGCCTCGACAGCTCGATTGACATGTTCGGATGCATCGACATCGCCATATTCATTCAACCGTCCGCGCTGCGCGTGTTCTGCAGATGGTATGGGCGCCTCCCTCCCTGTGTCGGTTCTGCCCTGTGGCCTGGGTAGTGCCAGAGTGGTGACCTCGTCGTCATCATCTAACTGGAGACCATCATGGAACGTACCGTTATCGCTGTCGACATTGCCAAGAAGGTGTTTCAGCTGCACTGGGTCGATGTGGAAACGGGATGCATCGAGCGCTTGCGACTCAAGCGCGCAAAGCTGCTCGAATGGTTTGCCAACCGCACCACCGCGCTTGTCGAAATGGAAGCTTGCGGCGGCGCGCACGACTGGGCCCGTGCCTTATTCGAGTTTGGCCACGAGGTACGACTGATTTCGCCCAGGAAGGTACGCCCGTTCGTGCAGCGCAACAAGACCGATGCGGCGGACGCTCAGGCGATCTGGACGGCGAGTCAGCAGCCCGGCATGCGCTTTGTGCCAGTCAAGACTGAGGCCCAGCAGATTGTGTTGTCCTTGCATCGACTGCGCGCGCAACTCATGAAGACCCGCATCATGCAGACCAACGAGCTTCGTGGACTGCTCTATGAGTTTGGCATCGTGCTGCCGGAAGGCCGCGTCGCGTTGCTCGGGGCCTTGCCCGACGCGATGTCCGACGCGAGGGTCCGGCTGCCGCCCATGCTCATGGACAGCCTGGACGAGCAGGTCAGGCGAATCCAGCAACTGCAGGCCGACATCGACATCATTGAACGCAGGCTCTCTCAGCAAATGCGAGATATACCCGCCTGCAAGGCTGTTGCCCAGATCCCCGGCGTTGGGCTCCTCACCGCCACTGCCGTAGTCGCCAGCATGGGGACACCGACGGCGTTCAAGGATGCGCGAGAGTTTGCCGCGTGGGTCGGATTGGTCCCCCGCCAGACCGGCACAGGTGGACGTGTCAAGCAGCTCGGCATCAGCAAGCGGGGCGATGCTTACCTGCGAACGCTCCTCATGCATGGCGCTCGATCTGTCGTGATCAGATCGAAGGATGGCTCGACATGGCCATGGCTGGCAGCTCTGTTGCAGCGCCGACCATATAGCGTGGCCGTCGCCGCCGTCGCGAACAAGTTGGCGCGAACGATCTGGGCGGTCCTGGCCCGCGGACAAGTCTGGCGGCCTGAGGCGTGGCAAGCAGCGCGCTGACGAGTTCTTGGAAACAGCCTGCGTTTGAAGGAGAGCAAGCGACCACGCGCGTGATGGGACAGACAAGGTCGGACCGGGACGAGGACACTCCGATAGGGATCCAGAGCGAAGAGCTCGATCTGCAGATGGGAACCTCGTCAGCGAAAACCATCAGGGCCAGCAGGCATATCGGCCTGCATAACAGGCCGGATATAAGACTGCAGCCCTGCCTCCTGCTTCTTCACACACACGAGGTACTTGCGATCCGGGAGGCGCCCATATAAGGGCCAGCAGGCATATCGGCCTGCATAACAGGCCGGATATAGACTGCAGCCCTGCCTCCTTCTTCACACACACGAGGTACTTGCGATCCGGGAGGCGCCCATATAAGACCATCCCTAAAGGTCGGCCGCCCCCTACAGTCTCTACAGCTTTTCCCCGAGGGCGCATGCGGTAATCCAGGAGGAAGGTATCCCTTCACAGGAGCAATGCCATGAACACACCTCGTAATTCCGGTGCAAACGAAGAGCCCGAACTGGGCGCCGACGAGTCAATTCCGCTCGATGGAAAAGATCCAAAGGGTGAAGAGATGATGAAAGAGCTTGGCCGCGATTTGAAGAAGAGGGGGGACGGTGGCGATACCGAAGGGAATTCTGGGACGTCTTCACCGACGAAAGAAGAAGCCGGGGCTCTGCTTGAGAAGGCTCGAACCGAGGCGCAGTTGCGCGTGGCCGACGTTCATTCCGAAGAGGGCACGGTGAAGTCCGAGAAGGCGCAGAACTCTCCGCATCCGGACGACCACGACTAAAAAGGGGGGCCCGGCGGCCTGGCCGGCGGCAGCGCCATGTTGATGACATCGACCATGTCGGCGTCGGTGTAGGCTTCTGCACGAAATCGGAGGTGCCAGCCTAAATGATGAGGCCCAAAGCCTATGCGTCAGTCGCCAGCGCGCCTGGATGGCCGGATTCAGGACGCTCGCTGAGCGCGTGCAACTGAGCAGGCAACTCAACGGCCAACTCGCGTGCCGGGTAACCCAAAGGGCGAGAATCAGTGCCATAACCACCCCTCAACACCCCCGAAAACACTGGGAAGACTCCGGAATAGGCGAACCGAACGCAACACTCGAGATTTGCCTACGGCGCAATGTCTTTTCACGCATAGCCTTGGCCCCGGCGATGAACGCCGAAGGGCATGGGGACATGGGATCCGGTGTTTGTCCTACGGATTGAGCGTGGTGGTGGACCGAAATTTGAGCTTTCACCAACCAAGGAAACCCGATGACCAATCCCTGGATGACAAGCAACCCATTCATGAGCATGTGGCTCAGCACCGCCAATCAGATGATGAGCACGGCTCACGGCATGGCAGCCAGCATGATGCAACGCCAAGCTTCTGCGATGCAGGCCGAATTCGAGAAGCAGGTCATCGACTTTTGGACCGGGGGATGGATGCAGCAGATGAAGAACCCACTGACGAAGCCGCTTGACCGGCGGTAAGCATATCCTCATTGCAGACTTAGACCTGTTGGAGAGTTTGCCGAGCCAGCCCAGCGTAACTGTCACCGCAGCGCCGGCGGCTGCAGTCTCCAAAATGTCGTCCATCTTCTCGGCAATCGAGGCGTGCAGTTCAACACCGTCCTCGGTGAACTTAACCTGCTCGTTCGGAATTGTCTTTCACCCGAAGCTTCGAGGCGACCCGCCACTCGATGCGGAGCGCGACGCATTCTTCACCGTCCTACGGCCCCCGTCATCCACACATGGGGTGAGGCCCACCAACTAGGGGCATTTTCCCGTCGTGCCTCCTGGGTACAGTTTCTACCTCTCTTGACTCTGCATCTTCTAGCCATTGGCAGCGGGAACATCACTCGCATATGGACGAGCCGTTCTGTGTCGCGCTCAGGGAGACACGAGGAACGACAGCGCGATCCGCACGGTGCCATCGGTGAACCCTTCCGTGCCGCACACCCTACTTGGACTGTTCGAAATATTCATCCCATGCCCCTTTGATCCTTTCGCAATCGAAGGTCTGGAAAATGTGGGTCTCCATCGCGTTGGCGTTGACGACCTTCAAATCCATTGCGCACCTGTACCCGGGAGGCCGCTTCTGTGCATAGGCATTGCGCAGCTCTTGGTACGCTTTCGCGACCCCAGGCGTTACCTCCCATCCGAGGACGACTTGCTGCGTCGAGTGAGGTTGAACGAAGACAACCCCCTGCGGAGGGTTCACTTCGAGCTTGACTTGCGCCACCACCCGATCCTCTTGCGTGACAGTAACAACGCTAGAGATTGCTCCGATTCGAGGCCCATCATTGCTGACAAGCAAGAAAGCCTTGCTCCTTTGCCCAGCGCCAATCAGCAAGGCGGAGATTCGCGAGTTCTGCACTTCGAGCGTCCTCACCAGTGGGGGAACAACTGTGGCTGACACAGCGATGAGACCTGTAGCCATAGCGAGAGTTGTGCTTCCGATCGGAAGGTACCGCTTCCAGGTGAGGTCCGCTTTACAGTGCTTGCACAGTTTGGCCTGCGGGTTTATTTGCTCACGGCAAGCCGGACACTGCACCGCCGACACCAGCGGGGTCAAGGCCGCTGACGCGAGGATCGGGTCAGGTGAATCTTCGCCAACATTATGTGCCATGAGCATCTCCGTTTGCCCAGTAGATATTGTCAACGAGCCGCCGTCGCAGTGCTCGGTACCGTGGAGGGGTCGTTGGAGGTAGACGGCTGGTGTTGGCGATGGGCATGGCGACGATCTGTCGATGACCCGTGAGGAGATCGCCATAGCGGAGAGCGCCCGCGATTTTCCCGCCGTTTGGGATGGGGCGGCTCCCCTCAAAAATACAATCTCCAGTCGGGGCGAGGAGCCGTAGGACATGCCGGGCCACCTCCTTTTGTAACCCGCCCCCTCGGTCGCAAGGTCATGGCCCCTGAATCGAAGGCAGGCATGACACCGTGGTTCACGAGCATGCAGCCCGTGTGTACCATGCCATCGGCACTGACGCCGCACCCGTGACGCGGCGGGCCGGCATCGACGCCGCCGACGAGGAGGACTATTGCTGCACCATGACGCTTACGGAGGCGGCAGAAGAAATTCTCGGCAAGCTGCCGAATAAGGTTCAGGAATACAACGCCCTCAACCAACTCCTCAACCTGTGCATGTTTATCCCGAATGCCGATGCTCACGAGGGCGACGATCCGCCAAAGGCCAAGACCTTCATCGCCATGGCAAATGCTCAGCGCGATGTGTTGAAGCACATCAGGGACGGTGCTGACGTTGCGATCTTGAAGGCGGACGCTATCCAGATGTTGGAACGTTCGGTTGCCAGTTTCATGTTTTTGACCGGACGCGACGCCCCACTGATCGTTCGCTACTTGGCTACAAAGGGTTCCCATGCGGCTTGAGAAGCACTACCGCTGGCGCACCCTGTGGCTCGGCAAGTGGGTCACGACGCGACACCACTGCACCGAGGACGAGACGCATCGAGCACCCGGAGGCTCAGCGCGTCCACGGTACCCTGATCGAGCGGTGGATTCCCGAGACAGACGAGGAACGCGCCGAGCACGTCCTCGCCACGAAGCTCGTCCCCGTCAGCCGTACGTGTGCTGCTGGCGCCGCCAAGAAAGCGTGGAAGCCGTGACCGATTTGAAGCGAACCCGATAATCCAACGTATCGACGACTCGCTTCGCGCCAGCCTTGCCGGCTGCACGGCGCACAAGATCACCGACCCGGCGGCCAGCGAGCAAAACTAACGTATCGCTGAGTTCCAGCAGGGTGACCGGAATCAGCAGCGCCAACGCTGCCGTGCATCAACGGGGGAACCGTCTTTGCTGGGCGGCCTCAAATCTGAAGTGCAACACCTCTTCAAGTAAGGTGTTCCATGCAAAACCGAATCAGCTATCAGCAACTGCAGCCCGAGGACCGAATGACCATCGCGAGCATG
>NZ_JASZYF010000066.1 GCF_030317115.1 Variovorax gracilis | reverse complement strand
ATACGCAACGATCGATGAGCAGGTCGCCCCCATCCTGTTCTTCGCGTCCGACGAATCGTCCTATATCACCGGGTCGATCCTTCCAGTCGGCGGCGGCGACCTCGGCTGAACTTCAACTCTCCTCGTACCAACTTCGATACACCGGGACAACAGCATGCGCCACATCGACCTTCACAAGCTCGCAGACGAGGCTCGCTTCAACCGCTTTCACCGCCTCGTTCTCTTCTGGTGCGCCCTGATCATCATCTGCGATGGTTATGACCTGGCAGTGGCCGGCATCGCGCTGCCGTCGATCATGAAGGAGATGGGCGTCAGCGCCACAAACGCCGGCTTCATGGTCAGTTCGGCACTATTTGGCATGATGTTCGGCGCCATCTTCCTGGGCACCGTCGCCGACAAGATCGGACGTCGGCGTGCCATCGTGATCTGCGTGGCCCTGTTCAGCATCTTCACAGCTGCCGCTGGCCTCATGCGGGAGCCGATCAGCTTCAGCGCGATGCGATTCCTTGCTGGGTTGGGCATTGGCGGTGTGATGCCGAACGTGGTTGCGCAGATGACCGAATACTCCCCACGGAGGATTCGCAGCACGATGGTCACGTTGATGTTCAGCGGCTATGCGGTTGGAGGCATGCTGGCAGCGCTGCTGGGCAAGGGGCTGATTGAAGCGTATGGCTGGTCTTCCGTGTTTCTTGCTGCGGGGTTGCCGGTTCTGCTCATCCCCGCCATCCTGAAGTCCATGCCTGAGTCGATGCCCTTCTTGATTAGGTCGAACAAGGTTGATGAGTTGCGGCAAATCGCCTCTCGCCTGGACCCGGACTATCGCCCGGCACCAGGCGACCACTTCGCGTTGCCGCGCGAAGACAAGGTGGTGAGCGCGCCGATCAGCCGCCTGTTCCAAGAAGGGCGCGGCTTCAGCACAGTGATGTTCTGGATCGCCTTCTTCATGTGCCTGTTCATGGTGTATGCCCTTAGCTCGTGGCTCACCAAGTTGATGGCCGGCGCAGGGTACAGCCTTGGCTCGGCGCTGACGTTCGTGCTGGTCCTCAACTTTGGCGCCATGGTCGGTGCGGTGGGTGGGGGCTGGCTCGCCGACCGGTTTCACATCAAGTACGTGCTGGTCGGCATGTATGTCCTGGCAGCCATCTCTATCACCCTGCTGGGCTTTCGCGTGTCAACGGAACTGTTGTTCCTACTAGTCGGGTTGGCCGGCGCATCGACCATCGGAACCCAAATCGTGACCTACGCTTATGTGGGGCAGTTCTATCCGATGGCGGTGCGGGCGACGGGCATCGGTTGGGCTTCCGGGGTGGGACGAAGCGGCGCAATCCTCGCCCCCATCGTCATTGGAAGCTTGGTTGGGTTGGCGCTGCCGCTGCAACTGAACTTCATGGCCATCGCAGTGCCGGCGGTGATCGCGGCAATCGCCGTGGCGATGATCAACCATGGGCGCTCTATCGGCAGCCAGAAGAAGGGTTCTGTGGAGGAGCACCGTGACGTGTCTCCTGCATCGCCAAGGTCTGCACTCGCCATGGAGTAGCGCGTTGCGGACCCGCCGACATTGGCATCTCAGTGATTGCCGAAGGATAGCGACCAGGCCGGCCAAGCTTCACAGCGGAGGGCATCCGTGGGAACGCGCATTAGGGTAACTCTCCCCAGTGCAACCCCGTCTCCCACGTTGTGTGCGGCCACGCAGCCTGATAATCGGCCAGTTAGACGCCTAGTTAGGTTCGAGGATGCAACCATGACCAAATCGATCCCTCAACACCATCAACCTGTTGCAACAAAGCGTCGGCCCCTGGCTGCAGTGGTCGCGGCCTTTGGTGCTCTGGGTTGCAGCGTCGTGCTTGCGCAGACTGATGCGTATCCGACCAAGGCCATCAAATGGATCGTCCCGTTTCCCCCGGGAGGGGCGATGGACAGCATTGCACGAACGCTCGGCGAGCAGATGAGCCGCCAACTCAGCCAACCTTTCGTGATCGAGAATCGAGCTGGTGCCGGCGGGAACATCGGCGCAGAGTCCGTTGCCAAAGCTTCGCCCGACGGCTACACGATGATCATCGTGGCCAACGGCATGGCAGTGAACAAATTCCTCTACGGGAAGCTGAGCTATGACTCGGTCAAGGCTTTCTCGCCCATCTCGCTCCTTGCCGTGGTGCCCAATGTACTGGTGACGAACGCGGCGCAATCCAAGGGCAAAACCGTGGCCGAGGTGATCGCGCAGGCCAAGGCCCAGCCAGGCAAGGTGACGTTCGCATCGGCCGGAAACGGCACATCGATACACCTTGCCGGCGAACTGTTCGCTTCGATGGCAAATGTCGAGATGCTGCACGTGCCATACAAGGGCAGCGGACCGGCGGTGACGGATCTGATCGGCGGGCAGGTCGACTACATGTTCGACAGCGTCACCTCTGCAATGCCGCATATTCAGTCCGGGAAGCTGCGCGCAATTGCTGTGACCACGGTCACGCGCTCATCCGCGCTTTCCAATGTGCCAACCATCGCTGAGGCAGGACTGCCAGGTTATGAGCTTTCGCCTTGGTTTGCCGCCTACATGCCTGCCGGCACGCCAGACGCGATCGTCGCGCAGATGAACGAGGCGCTCCTTGAGGCGATGAAGACCCCCACCGTCAAAGCGCGCTTTGCTGCTATTGGTGCGGAACCCATCGGGAGCACTCCGAAGCAACTGGCAGTGCATCTCGACGCCGAGATGCTCAAGTGGGGCAAGATTATCCAGACGCGTGGTATTCGCGCGGATTGAAGTGCCGAGCCCACTCAAGACTCAGAACGGCAGCGCGGGACAGCTTCGCGAGAAGCAGGTCGGGCCCTCTATATGGCTTTTCCGTGGGTTCCAACGTCTTTGGAGAGGCGTAGACAAAATGGTGGTCGGATCCGGGGCATTGATTGACGCCGGCACACCGCCCGCGCCGACCGGCAGTCAACCGGGGATGATCAACGGTGCCAGCCGGAAGTCCGGGGGTCTTCCGGATTAGTTGATTGGCGACATACCTTGTGACGCTATCGGGAACAGTCTTGATCACCTCTACGGCTTATTGGTTCAGCCCCATTTCCCAAAGGTGCTTGGGTTTTCCCTATGGCCAGTGAGATGATTCGCGATCTGGGTCAGATGCGAGCGTTTCTAGGCGTGGTCCAGCACGGCAGCTTGGGGCGCGCGGCGCAGGAACTTCATGTCACCCAATCGGCACTGACTCGGATAATTCGTCGACTTGAGGATCAACTCGGAGTTCCGCTTTTTGACCGGCACGCTTCCGGTATGGCACTTACCCCGTACGGCGCGGCACTCGAGCCATATGCCTCTCTGCTCGTCGCAGAAAGCGCCAATGCAGTCCGCGAAATCGAAGCGCTGCGTGGCCTAAGCAAGGGCATCGTAAGAGTAGGATCGGTCGCAAGTGCAATAGAAAACATGTTGCCTGCGGCCGTCGAAAAGCTGCTCACTCAGTGGCCAGGGCTGCACGTGAACATCGTCGAGGGACTGGATGAGGAACTGTCGACCTGGCTGGAGAAGGGCGAAATCGATCTCGCAATATCGTTTTCGATGCCTGAGACCGATGACCTGATCAAGATCTCCGAAAGTGGCTGGCAAGACGGTTGTCATATTGTGGCCGCCAAGACCCATCCGCTGCGTTCGAAAGCCCGACTTGAGCTTTCTGACCTGGCGGGTGCCAAATGGGTTTTGCCGCCTCGAAAGATGGGGCCACGCGAAGAGTGGCATCAGATGTTTCTCAAGAACGGTTACCCACCGCCGGAAGTTGCAGTTGAGACGCGGTCAGTCGGTGCCATTCGGAGCCTGGTGCGCAGGGCCGGATTTCTCAGTTGGCTACCAGACTTGCTTCTCGTCGACCAAGGCGGCGAAGACTCCATCGAGGCGCTCGGTGTCGCGAATACAGATTCACTCCGTCACTTCGCTGTTTATCGACGTCGATTCGGTCTTCTCTCCCAACCGGCAGCAAAGCTCTTGGAGGAACTCCGAACCACCGTCAGGGAATTGAGACCGTGCGATCGTCGGCAACAAGACCTCGGCTCATGACGCAGCTGGCGAAGTAAGTACCCTTGGGGTGGTGTCCCGGCATGGACTCTGGGCCCCCATCTCGCTGCGCAACCCGTTCGCGTTCTTTGGTTAAGCCGGGGGGTCCCGCTTGTCAGTCCTTGTAGCTCGGATCGATCCGATCGAGCAGGCGCAGCAACGCCTGCCAATCTCGCCCCTGCACAAAGCTGTCGTCGCCGGCAAATTGCTGGCACGTGCGTTCGCATACCCCGGCCGAGGGATGGATCAATTCGCTGCCCCCGGTGAGTGCGGCGAGTTGGATCTGGCACGCACGTTCAAGATAGAACATGAGTTCGAACGCCTCGCGAACTCCTTTACCCATCGTCAGCAAACCGTGGTTGCGAAGGATAAGAACGTCCTTTTTGCCGATGTCGGCCACGAGTCGTTGCTGCTCTTCGAGATCCAGTGCAATGCCTTCAAAGTCGTGGTATGCGATCCGGTCGTACACCTTGAAAGCATGTTGTGAAATTGGCAGCAGCCCGTGTTTCTGCGCTGCGACGCCCACCCCGGCGGCAGTGTGGGTGTGCAGGATGCATCCAACGTCGGGACGCGCATTGTGGATGGCTCCGTGGATGACGAAAGCGGCCGGATTGACGTCAAGCGCGACGTCCTCCACAAGCTTTCCGGTCACGTCGACTTTCACCAGATTCGACGCAGAAATTTCTTCGTACAGCAGTCCGAAAGGATTAATCAGGTAGTGCTCATGGGAGTCAGGTGCCCGTGCGGAAATGTGATTGTAGATCCAGTCCGTCATTTTGAAGTGGGCAATCAAGCGATAGCATGCCGCCAATTCCACGCGAGCCTTCCATTCCTGCTCGCTGACCTGGTTCTTGAGCGACTTGCGCTCTTGCAGCAATTCGGCCAGTGCGTTATTGTCAATCATTTCAAACTCCTTGAGGATAAGGTTAGTCCAAAGAGATATTGCGGTCACGAATCAGTTTTGGCCAAAAGGCCGTTTCTCGTCGCAAAAGGTCCGTCATCGCCGCAGAATTGGAGGGTGTGGGTTCGAGGCCCAATTCAGCCAGCTTCGTGCGTACTGCAGGGGTATTTACGGCTTGTTGCAGCTCGATGCTCAATTTGTCGACGATGTCCTTTGGCGTGGCGGCCGGTACCACCATCCCTTGCCAGGCCACTGCCTCCACATCGGTATACCCAAGCTCCATCAATGAGGGTACTTCAGGCAACGAACTCAGCCGTGACTTTGAGAACGTGGCGAGGACACGGAGTTTGCCTGCCTTGATCATCGGCATACCGGCGGCGGTATCTACAACCATCAATGGCAGTTGACCGCCGACCACGTCCTGAATTGCAGGAGCCGCCCCTTTATAGGCAATATGCGTGGCATCGAATTTCGCCTGCATCTTCAGCATCTCCATCGCGATGTGATGAGGGCTGCCGACACCTGCAGTTGCATAACTCAGTTTACCGGGATTCTTTCGCATTTCATCGATCAATTCCTTCGGAGATTTGTAGCTCGTTGACGGATTCACTACGAGCAGTAAAGGAAATCGCACCATCAATCCCACCGGCACGAAGTCACGTTGGGGGTCATAGGCCAGTTGTTTGAAGAGTGCGGTATTGAAGACCAAAGGACCGTTGTCAGCACTCAGCACGGTGTAACCATCGGCAGGCGATTTGGCCACCACAGATGCGCCGATGACGGCGCCCCCACCTGGGCGGTTATCTACGATGAACTGTTGGCCCATTTGCGTGGACATCTGCGTGGCAATGATCCGGGCCAACGCATCAGACCCGCCGCCAGCGGAATAAGGCACCACCCACCGCACCGGCTTGGTCGGATAGGGGTCAGCAGCAACTGCGCTGAATGCTCCCAGGGAAAGTCCAAAAAATAGGCACGAGAGAAGCGATCGCTTGATATTCATGATGTTTGTCTCTTTAAGTTGCCGAAAGCGGGCCCGGCTGTTGCAAATATTGGTTGTCACCAATGCTGTGCATCTTATTAATGCGGGGGAACCGTCGCCAATGCTTTCTGGGCGGAAAGGCATTCTGGTTTGGAATGTCACGACCGAGGCCTTGCTGTTTTCTCGGCGTGGCTGTCGAGAAGAGCGAACGACAGTACGTCAGCCGGCGCCGCCCGGCAAAGAGGGCACCTGCGTGCCTTCGCGGGGGCTGCGATTTGTGAGGCCCCACACCTTCCGATCAGCCTTTAGGCCATGTCCTCACGTTCAAGGAGCCACGACACTGCAAAACCGGCAAGCAGTCCCCAGAACGCCGCCCCGATGTTCAGCACGCCAAGGTCTGCCACCGTAACGAGGAACGCGACCAAGGCGCCCAACGAGAACCGGTCTCGGAAAGACTCGACGAACGCAGCCTGCAAAATCTTGAGCATCGCCAGACCAGCGAGCGTCATGATGAAGGCTTTCGGCGCATGCAGCATCAGTCGCGTAAATGCCGGCGCCAGAAGTCCGAACGCCACAGCGAGCGTGCCGGTGAAAATGCCCGCGGTGTAGTGGCGAGTCTGGGTGCCGGATGACGTGATGATCGCGTTGGTGGGGCCAGTAAGACATGTACTCACGCTGCCGACTACCGCACTCGCGATCGCTCCGACACCGCAGGCCACGGTAATCGCATCTACCGGTGGTACGTGCCCGGCGGACTTGAGGACGGCGATGCCTTGGCCGTTTTGAACCACTAGCACAGTGATTGCGAGAGGCACCACCAGCTCAATCAGCGCAGGCAACGACCATGCAGGCATGTGCATGACCGGTCGCGCAAGCTCGATTGCGCCTAGGTCCGAGATGTTGAAGCGCCCCAGCGCCACGATCGCCGCCGCCCCGATCAGAAGGGCTCCGAGCAGCGGCGGCAAGCGCCGTCCGAGCCGGGGGAGGGCGCTCAGGACTAACCAGATGGCGACCATAGGCCCTGCGATTGCGATGTCGTCGTGGAGCGAATGAACAAGATCAACGCCAAAGCGCAGGAACACCCCGGCGACCATGCCCATGACAATTGGCATGGGCACCGCCTGCATGGCACGCTTGACCCACCCGGTCGCGCCCAGTACGAGCATGAGGACGCCGGTCGTGTAGAAAGCGCCGACTACCTCGGCGAAGCTCAGGTGCGACAGTGCCGGCCCGACGAGCACAGTGCCTGGAATCGTCCAGAAGAATGCCAACGGTTGACGGTATAGCCAGCAGAACAGGATGGTGATCAGCCCGTTGATAAAGAAGACGCCGAAGATCCATGACGCAAGTTCAGCCTCACTCAATCCACCACGCGTGCCGACGGAAAGAATGATCGCCACAGGTGCGGTAGCGGAAAACACCCAGCCTATGAATCCGTTCGCCGCGTAGGCCGGACCGAAGTCGGACCATACCTGCCTCCAACTTGGGACCGGGAGGGTTGGTCGCTCGATGTGGGAGAGCATGTCTCGCTCCAGTTGTGGCAAGCCGTACGGGGTCAATCGCCTTGGTGAGTGATTCCACGGCTTTTCAATCGGTACACCATCTGCGGACGGGTTATGCCCAAGAGCCTCGCGGCGGCAGCGACGTTGCCGTGGGCCCTGTCTAAGGCTTTCCGGAGCAAGAGAGTCTCAATGTCGTCGAGTGAAACCTTACTCTGGTCGTCGTCCACGCCAAGCAGCAAACTGTTGAAGCGTTTGGACACGCGCTCGACATCCGGATCCGATACGGGGTCGGTCAGCATATGGGTGCGGTCGGTTTTTACGAGCATGCCGGCGCGATCGACGTCGAATTGCTTGTCGTTGAATTGCTCCCCGCTGGTAAACAGCTGCGGCGAGTCAATGACCGAATTTTCCGCGGCCAAGATCACGCCTCGCTCGATGACGTTTTCCAGCTCACGAATATTCCCGGGCCAGTCATACGACATCACCGCATCGACTGCTCTCTGCGTAAAGCCGGTCAATCGATGGCCGTGCAACCGATTGAACTTTCCGAGAAAGTGCGTCATGAGCAGAGGTATATCTTCGCGTCGCTCCCGCAGGGGTGTCACCCGGACCGGGAAGACGTTCAAGCGAAAGAACAAATCCTCGCGGAATCGCCCCGCCGCAACCTCTTTTCTGAGATCAACGTTTGTAGCAGCAATGACGCGAACATCCACTCGTCGAGTGTGGGTGTCGCCGAGCCGTTCAATTTCGCCTTCTTGAAGGGCGCGAAGGAGATTCCCCTGTGCGCCGGCAGACAGCGTGCCGATCTCGTCCAAGAACAGGGTACCGCCGTCGGCCCGCTCAAAGCGACCTGCCCGACTTTGCATGGCCCCCGTATATGCACCGCGTTCTGCCCCGAAGAGCTCCGACTCGATGAGTTGCTCCGGAATCGAAGCGCAGTTCACTGCAACGAAGGGCTTCTGGTTACGCGAGCTCAGTCGATGGAGCATCCGCGCAAACACCTCCTTGCCGACGCCACTCTCGCCCAGAAACAATACTGTGGCATTGGTCGGCGCGACGCGCCGAACCATATGCAGCACCGAATTGAAACCGGGCGATATTCCGACGGGTCGTCCGGTCTCGGCTGAATCTAAGGGAGGAAGCACTGCATGACGCGCGGCCGACCCCGTCAGCTCTCCTGCTTCACTTTGAAGCGCGGCAGGCATCAGATACTGGAGGTCGTGCGTTGCGTCTTCGCCCCACGCTTCGACGGGCTTGCCTACGATGCGGCACGCCGGCTGGCCCATCGACTGGCACTCCACTTCGCGATAGAGGATCTGGCGTCCCATGAATTCGGTGGAGAACCCTGAAGCGTAGCCAACTTGCATCCAGCACGACGGCTCGGTGCCGATGGGGAAGTGCCGAGCATGCTCTTCATCCTCGACTTGGTGCGTCCAGATGAATTCGCCGTAGTGTTTTCCGTGTTCAACGTCAAATTCGAGTCTTACAGGCTCAGACAGGCCGATTCCCTCAAGGCAATGCATTTGCGGTCCGACGACGAACATGTCTTTCAAGGTGTTTTGTGGCCTCACCTTGCGTGCCATTTGGGCGTCGAACGTACCTGCTTGATAGCCCATGCGCGTAAATAGCCCCCGCGTCACCTCTGCCCCGAATGCCTCGATCATCTCGCGCCGCAACGATCCCAGGGCTTTCGCATGGATCAACAGCATCCGTTGATCATCGAGCCAGATGCGTCCGTCACTGGTCGAAAAATGCAGCCGCGCCATCAGGTCGGTGAGGTCCGGGAAGCGGACCTTGTCGATACCGGCCTGATCGGCCTTCAACACCGGCAGGTTGCGCTCCAGCGCGTCAGCCGGAGCGGCGAGGGGGCTCGCCTTCTTCATGGTGTTCCCCACCGCTTGTCACAGAAGCGGATCGTCATCGTGGTCTCCATTGATCTTTTCGGTTCTCACGTCTGCAGCAGCACGCTGCGTGCCATCTTCAACATGCCAGCGTTACCTGCTCACCCCAGCCCTTCCATCACAGGAGCACTTCTTGATCAGGCTTCCTGCAGTAGCAAGATGCAATGAATCAAATAACGCACTTGAAGCAAACGTCAGGCGGCCAACTTTGCATCAAATCCTTCATTCGCGAATCAAGCGTTGCGGCAAAGGCATAAGGGTTTGCACTCACTGAAACGTCGTCTGCATAGCGAGGTGCCAACCGGTCTCGCAGTAGGTAAAAGTTGGCATGGCATCTGCAATCCATGCACCAGCCACAGTCGGGAAACGACCAAATGCTTGACGGTTGCCGCAATGGCGGCGGCAAAAGACAAGAAGCTGGGCAACGATGAGACAAATTCAAAGACTCTGTCGCCTTCGATGGGCGGCTCAACCGCGACGCTCGGCGCTCGCTGGACGCCCTCGCGCAGCCGTGCTTCGGACCACCGCTTGCATGCGCTGCTCCGCTGACTGCGATGAGTAGCTACACCCCTTTCCTGCGGGTGTGCCTGTGGATGCATCCCCCGCTCAATTTCGACACAGCCTCACGAACAGGAGATTCGCGTGATCCAAATCCATGAAGAGAAATCGAATGGCCTAGCCAAGCTTGATGCGATGCTGCAGGACGACCCTGAGAAGCATTTGTATCGTCTGGATCGGGCGGTGTTCACAGACGAGCAGTTGTTCGAGCTGGAGATGAAGCACA
>NZ_JASZYF010000065.1 GCF_030317115.1 Variovorax gracilis | reverse complement strand
ATGACAGGTCATGCCGTTTGCCCCAAATCGACAAGCTCACGCAGATGTCGGCATTGGGCAGCACGAAGGAGCAGTTCCGCTCTGCCCTCCCCTTCGGCTGCTCTCGCTGCAGAACGGCATTCCCCTGGTCTGCCTTTCGACGGCAAATCCGGGCCCGGTGCCGTCGTTGAACCTCGTCCAAAGGGATGTCCGCAATGTGCCAATTCTGTTGAAAAACTCGATAGTCGGGAGGGCGAAAACTGGTTGAGCAGGCTACTCGCGCGTCGCAGTGTCAACGTGGCATCGGTCGCACTAGCGAACAAGAACGCCAGGATCGTGTGGGCGCTGCTGGCCAAGAACCGCGAGTTTCGATCCGACCGCACGACCGAAACCGCAGCCTCATAGTCGGATCAGCGATGAATTGAGGACGACGAACAGCGAGGAGATCAAACCACCGATTGCTCAGGCGATCATCAAGTGATGGCAAAACAGGTCAGACCGTGGTTGGCAAAGCCCGATGTATACGAAGCACACAAAGTGCGTCATAGCCGATAGGGGCGCCAACCAGCACATCCCATCAGGGACAGCGGCTGCGAGGTCGCGCCAAAGTCCGAATGTACGGGTGCAATCATTTCCTTTGAGCCATCACGATGAGAACTTGGCAAACCGGGGGCGTCCATGTACGTATACATGCATGCAGACCGTTCACGTCACCATCGAAAAGAGCTTGCAAAAGGCGCCGGGTCCATACATGCACGAAAAGTACGACAACCCCGAACTGGACGCCTTTTTCCAACACTGCAATACTCTGGCCAAGTAGTCTTCGCCGAATGGGTGGACGAGTATGCCAAGAGCGCGAAGTCATCGCGGCGGCATTGCCGAAGAGCTTGGTTACGCCCACCGCCAAGTACGATTCCGGTTCCGACGCGCCTTTTCCGACAACCGATGACAGCCAGGACGCCGCCCCTCATGAGCACCCGCGAACCCTGCGCCACTGCCCGCAGCCGCAAGGCCGCCGCAGGCGCTGCTGTCGGCATCGCCTTGTGCGCTGTCGCTGTCGGTTGCACGGGCCGGGACGATCGATATACGCTGTACCGTGACAGCGTGGTAGACCCCACCCAGCGCGTCCATGTCGCGACCTTTGACGCCGCCGACGGCGATGCATACAACCGCGACAACTGCGAAGCGGCACGGGCGGTGTTTCAGGCCTACCCTGGTATCAGAACCAAGTTCTGGTGCGAGAAAGGGCCCTTCAAGAAATGGCCACGCGGCGCTAAGGACCGGGGCGCCCAGCTTGGGTTCAAGGAGGTGTCGCAACACGAGTTGCTTGAGCGTTGGATAGTGGGGCATTTAGCGCCTCGGCAGGCGTTTTCCACCCCAGTGTCTTGCGAGGCGTTCCATTGAGGGTGGCTGCCACTGCATCGAGATCACGCTCGCGATACCTGCTCATTCACTGCCCTTCGGTAAGTACTGCCGCCGCAGCAATCCGTTCGTTCCTCGTTGATGCCGCGCTGCCAGGGGCTTCTTGGATCGCAGAAGTAGATGGCCAGCCCTGTCTCGATTCGCAGTTGCTCATGCTGAGCCATCTCCGCACCTAGGGACGCGCTGATCTATGAGCCGCATTTGCACGCTGAGATCGGTGCGCATGGCGTGACGACTCCGACGCGCTTTATGGCGGCCCAAGGGCCCCTGTCGCAACGTCTGGAGTCTCTTCGAGGCTGATTTGCTGTTGTCCACCCCTTCGGTCGTCCCATCGAACACCTCCGTGATTGAGGTGTTGCGACGACCGCTTGAATCCGTCCAGACCCAGACGAGCGCTGCGGAGGAACGCGGACCCCCTCGCCCGCCATCGTGGCGGATGGCGGTCCGGCGTATGAGTCCTACCGTGCAAATCGAGCGCGCACAGAGCCTCTGAAACTGGACTGCTAATTCCGTATGTCCCTGGTCCGGGCCCAGCTCAAGGACGCACTACGAGCCGCAAAGCTCTGTCATTTGATGACGGGGCATGCCGTGAGCCTCGAGGCTGGCGGCCACCAAGTGCCAGCCCCCAGTGCGCATTATCGCGCGCCTGGGCGGTGCCTCAGTCTGCGGGCGGACGATCAGCTCGTTATCGATGTAGCCGGGCTGGAGCGCGAGAGTGCTGGAAGGAATCTGCGACACGTCCAGGATGCCTTCGCTGCGCTAGGAGGGGCTGCAGCGTCTTCCAGGCCCTTCATGCGTTCGGTGGCCGGCGCGATGAAGGCGCCGTCGCCTTCGTATGGCATCTAGTTCTGCTGGATGAATTCGCGAACATTGACGCGGGTCTACCAGGCGCCGGGGGTGAAGCCCAGCCATGCGACGTCCCAACGCTCTTTCGCGAAGTCCGGATTGACGGCCATGTCCATGTAAGTCTCCTCGGTTGTCGGGCCTGGAAATTCCTTGGCGACCGAGCACTTGTAAGTCGCAGGGTTGCCGAAGAAGGGCAGATTAGTGTGCGCCTTGCAAGGAGGTGCCGATTGACAATCCTCAATTCGCTGCGTGGCCGCCGCGGATAGGCGTCAGCGCCCCATACGGCTGTCGCAGCCGCGCGAGATGCGATTGCTAAGCGGATCGCGCGGGCTAATGGCGGCGAACTGCACGCCCTACTTCGCCCCGGCCCTTTCGGCCAGCGTCCTGACCATCTGCTGCAAGATCGCCATCAACGCGGCGCCGGTCAAGCCGAACATCAGCACGCCATTGGCTGCCTCGAGTGGGCCCAGCAACTTCCAGCGTTTCGTCATCACCACATCGCCGTAGCCCAGCGAACTGAAGTTCACTGCGGAGTGGTAGACGGCCTCGTACAACTCGCTGAACTCGCCGAGCATGATGAACAGCAACCCCCAGATCATGATCTGGAGGAAGTTGCCCAGGATCAGCACGATCATTACCACCAGGAGCGAGCGGATCTGGACGAAGGGCCCCGGAATGAGAGCGTCGCGGTGCGGTCGGGAGTAGTAGCGAATGCTCCAGAACGTGAAGGCCGCCTGCAGCGCCAGGCAAAGGAGGATGATCGGCAGGCCGATCGCCAGATTGGTCAGCATGGTGCGATTCCTCCGCTCAGCCGTGCCTGAAGAACAGCGCTCGGGATCTGGCGGCTCGCCAGTGTTCCAGCGCCCAGACCGTCACCCACGCGTAGAGCGCAACGGCGACGAACAGAGCCACGCGCATGGCCGACGCCTTGAGCACATCTGTGCCGCCGGCACTGTCCTCGATGGCCGGTCCCAGCAGGAGCAGCATGGTCACCAGAGACTGGACCCAGAAGGATGGCGGAAACGCGCCAGTCCGGACCCGGAACAGCCGCGTCCCTGCCCACAGCGCGGCCGCGGCCATCCACAGCATCAACATCCACAGGTTGGGTCGAAGGGAAAGGCCAAACCAGAGGCAGCCGGCGATTGCCGCGCCCATCAACGTGGACCCCACAAGCTCCCGCCCGGCGGAACGGATGCTGGTGGAACCGGCCTGCTGGCCCAGCGCCACGGATTTCATGATGGCTGCGACATAGAAGGAGGGATTGATCAGCGCCAGCACGAAGACCGGCACGACGACCACGATGGCGCGCAAGGCGATCCAACTCGCCGACTCGCGGCTGGGGACCTCCACCGCAGCTCCTTTGCCCATGGTTGGGGGGAGATCGGGAAAGAGCGCGTGCGATGCACCGCTGACCAACACGCCGATGCAAAGGCCCACCGCGAGGGTCACGCCGATCTGGAAGGCCAGGGCCTGCTCCACCGCTCCGACCACCGGAATCAGGGTGCCCGCCATCACCAGGATCGTCGTCAACGGATTCGCCTTGCGCGCGCCCAAATAGAACACCGCATAGAGCAACGCCGCGGTCAGCATGACGCCGGCCAGCGCGTAGTTTTGCAGGATCGGGACCGACAGCACACCGGCCGCCATCAACGCGGCAACGACGAGGGCGAAGACGATGCCCTTGAAGAGCGGGATTGGGGGACCCGGCTTGCACAGAATCAGCACGGCCACCACGCAGACTGCGTAGGGCGCCTTCAACGCCAGGCCATAGGCGACCAACACCGCGAGAACGAGGCCGAAGGCCAGCCGCAGCACGGCTTTGTCCGCCCGGCCCATCCGGTGTCGCTCAGTAAACATAGGACAGGAAGCTCATCATGTGGATGAAGGCCGTCCCCAGCCAGTTCATCAGCCCGTGCTCGCCCGTGTAGACCAGCACTTCGGCCTGACCGCCGACCCGCAGGGCACGCAGCTGGTCGCGCTCGGACGGGTCGAACTCGATGGCCACCGGAAAGCGCTGCGCCTGCCGCAGCCAGTCGCGGCTGTTGTCGATGGTAGGCAGCACCCCGGCCTGCACCGGCTGCCCGCTGGCAACGCCGCTGCCGACGCTGCGCACCTTGCCCTTGAGCACCTTCCCTGGCATCACGTCGAGCACGATCGCCACCTCGTCGCCGGGCTCGATGTTGCCGAGGTTGTTCTCGGTCATGTCCGCGCTGATCCAGAGGTCGTGAACGGTGACCAGCGTCATTACCGGCGCGCCGGCCTGCACAAACTGCCCGACGTCGGTGCGCAGGTCAGTCACAAGGCCGCCAGCGGGTGCGCTGACGGTCGTGCGCTGCACGTCCAGCTCGGCTTTTTCGATGGCCGTGCGAGCACTGACCAATTGCGCGTTCTTGTCGCCACTCTCGCCCGCGCCTTCCAGGGCACGGATCAGGTCTGCTTTCGCGGCCTGCTCCTGGCTGAGCGCCTTCACCCGGCTGGCCTGCGCGCTCTGGACCCGGCGAAGGGAAATCGCGCCGGGGTCCTCCGCGAAGATCTGCTCCAACCGCGCTGCATCCTGCTGCGCGTAGAGGTGGTTGGCCGCAGCCGCCCGCAGCCCGGCCTGGGCCGCATCCACTGAAGCAACCGACGCATTGATCGAGCGTCGGACCGACTCGTAGTCGGAGCGGCTGCGTTGCAGTGCGATCCGGTACTGCGTCGGGTCGATCTCAAAAAGGTGCTGTCCTGGTTGCACCCTGTCGTTGTTCTTGACGTGCACCTTCAGCAGCCGACCCGACACCTCCGCCGCCACTGGCACCACGAAGGCCTGGACCCGGGCCTGCGAGGTATAGGGTGTCAGGCGATCCGACACGAAATACCAGGCCAGGCTGGTGACGATAAGCACCAGCACGACGATCGCCCCGACGCGGGCGCCCTTGCCGGACTCGGGCGGCGGCGCGGTGGGCTGCGTGGTTTCTTCGCTCATGGTCTTGTCCCCTCCGGAGTGGGCAGCGCATCGGCGCCCGGCGGCGGCAGCGGGTCTGCCAGCATCCCCTTCCAGTCCGTGCGCCGGCCCATGGTCTCCTGCGTCGCATCGTCGAGCACGGGACGGCTGCGGGCCCCCTCCCAACCGCCACCCATGGCCTTATAGACGGCGACCAGGCTCTGCGACTGGCTCCCGCGGCTGGCGACGAGCTGATCCTGCTCGCTGAAGAGCGTGCGCTGCGAGTCGAGCACGCGTTGGAAGTCGACCAGTCCCTCGTTGTACTGCCTATCGGCGATTTCCAGCGAACGCTTCGCTGCCTTCACCGCGTCCGCCAGCAGTGTGATCTGCTCTCCAGTCTTGGCAAAGGCAACCGACGCATCATCGATCTCGCGGGCGGCCCGTAGCACCGTATCCTGGTACTGCTCATAGAACTGTTGGAACCTCGCGTCCTGCAGCAGCACGGTGTTGGTCAGCCGTCCATGGTCGAACACATTCCAGACCAGTCGGGGCCCGACGGCGCCGCTGAGAATCCGCGGCGACCCGTCGACCGACGTGGCCGAAAGACCCACCGTCCCCAGCAGCGAGATGGAGGGATAGAGGTCCGCCACGCTCACGCCGATCAGGGCGGACTGCGCAGCCAACTGCATTTCCGCGGCCCGAACGTCTGGACGGCGTCGCAGCAGTTCGGCCGGCATGTCGACAATGACGTCCAGCCCGGCCTGCGGGATTCGTTCCTTCCCTTCCTCCATCTCGGGCAGGGGGCCCGGGGGCCGGGCCAGCAGGATGCTCAAGGCGTTTTGCGTCTGGCGCAGCGCGATCTCCAGTTGCGGCACGGTCGCAAGGGTGCCCAGGTATTGCGCCCTGGCCTGCTGGACGTCCAGTTCGGACTCGTTGCCGCTTCTGAAATGCAGCTCGGTAATCCGAAGGCTGCGCCTTTGGAGTTCTGCATTTTCGCGAGCGATCCGCAGCCGGAGCTCCAGCGTTCGGATCGAGCAGTAAAAGCCCGCGACCTGGGCCGCCATCAGCACCTGGATGTCGTCGTACTGGGCGATGCTGGCGAGATAAGCGGCATCCGCCGACTCGATGCTGCGCCTGAACTTTCCCCAGAAGTCGATTTCCCAACTCACGCTCACCCCGGCACTGGCAGTCAGCGCGCTGGTGTCGCGCCCGCCGCCTGAACGCTGCTCGCCGACGCCGAGCACTTCGCCGGTCGCCTGCTGTACCTGCGGATAACGCGTGCTGTCGGCAATGCCCAGTTGCGCCCGCGCCTCCATGATGCGCATGCCGGCGATTCGCACGCTTGGATTGACGCGCTGCGCCTCTGCGACGAACTGGTCGAGCACAGGATCGTTGAAGTTGCGCCACCATTCCTGCATCAAGCCGTTGCGAGGACGCCGCGGATCTGACGCGATGACTTCGAGCGAACCGCCAGTCCAGCCGGACAGCCAGGGAACGCGGGGCCGTTCGAAATCGGGGCCCACCGTGGTGCAGCCTCCAAGCATCGCGGTAGCGGCGGCCAAGGCCATCGCTCGCACCCTCGACTTCTTCGAAGGCATCGCGCGCATCCACTCAGGAGATGTTCGGCAACTCTTCGCTCTCTATCTCCACGACGTCCGGATCGGTGTTCACCCAGCGCATGAGGATCTGATAGCCCAAGCTCAGTGCGGTGGCACCCACGAACATGCCCAGGATGCCGGCGCCGGCCAGACCGCCCAGGGCGCCGATCAGGACGATTGGCATGGGGGCATCCACGCCCCGGCCCAGCAAGAGCGGCTTCAGGACGTTGTCGAGCATGCCGGAGACCAGCAGCAACGCGCTATGGACAACGGCAGGCACCGTCTCGTAGTTCCCGCTCAGCCAGATGTAGGCGATGACCGGCAACGTGACCAGCAGCGCCGGCACCTGCGCGATGCCCAGCACCAGCACGACGATCGCCAGCACGCCGGCAAAGGGAATGCCGGCGACGATCAGGACGATGCCGACGACCATGGCCTGGATGAAGGCCACGCCGACCACGCCCAGGGCCACCGCGCGAATGGTTTGGGTCGCCAGCTCGGCGAACTCGATGCCCCGTCGGGTGCCGGCGATGCGTCCGAGGATCGACCTCGAGGCATTGGAGCCCGACTCTCCAAAGGCCATAATGATGCCGGCGATGATGAAGGAGAACACGAAAAGCAGCACCGATCCCGCCATGCTGGCCACCATCTCCAGCGCCTTGGCGGCCAGTTCTCCAAGCTGCGGCTGCAGCTTCTTCAGCACGGATGGCAAGTCCTTGTGGGCCGACGACCAGGCGTTGTTCACTTTCATGCCGACGACGGGCCATTCCTTCACGCTCGCCGGCGGCGGCGGAACCTGCAAATCGTCGGCGCGCAGTTTGACGATGGTCTCGTGGACCGAATCGCCCAGCGAGCCCAGCACCACGGCTGTGGGCGCTACGATCAGCGTGAGGCCGGCCAGCACCAGCAAGGTGGCCGCCAATCCCTGTCTCCCACCCAACCGGCCGGCCAGCGCCTGATGGCCCGGGTACATCGTCACCGCCAGGATCAGCGCCCACGCCATCATCGAGATGAAGGGCGAGAAGATTCGAAAACACAGCAGGGTCAGGGCCAGTACCAGCCCGGCCCGGATGAACACATCCATGAGCTTCCTAGACATCCGTGTTTCGCGTATGAGATCAGGCTTGGAGAGAGTTGTCATGGCTCGATCCATCGAAAGTAGACGATGTAGGAATTTTCCTGCGTCGCTTCTTCTTTGACTTGACAACTCTCAATACTGCTGCATTCATCCCTGATCGGCTGCGCAGTTCCCGGCGATGTGGGCAGGCCGATCGAGAAACGTTGCGCCCGTTCAGGGCAGGCCGCGTTGATCTATCAACTGGAGACGACTCGTTCTTCGACCCGGATCAGGAAATGGGCGACCATCACGTCCCCATTGGCCATCGCGGTCGCGTGCATCCGGAACCAGCGCTGCTCCTCTTGTGAATGACACGGATAGTCGCACGCGAAAGCCACTCTCCCCTCGTACAGCACTTCTTCGATACCGCGCAGAACCTTCAGCGCGGATTCGTCGTCGACCGAACTGCGTCGGCAGACTTCCAAGTAGTTCGCACCCGGGCCAATGGATGCAGCGCCCGGATTCCCATTGCGATCGGCGAACTGTGTCCACGCCCGGTTGACGAATCGAATCGTGCCGTGGCGGTCCACGACCGCCACGATCCCTGCAATGGCGTCGATCACATCCTGCAGCGTCTGATCGGTAGCGCGGCTCAGGAGTCGAGGCAGGGCACGGCCGTCGTCCAGCACGCCGTACGTCGAACCCGCGCTAGAGCGGTCAGTTGCCGCGGTTGATCCGAACGGAGAGCCGAACGCCAATGACGCCCCGGTCAGTGGAATCACGACCTCCAGGACGGTGCCCTGTGCGGGCGTGCCGTCGATATGCATGAGCCCGCCGTGAGCCCGAACTCGCTCCTGCATACCCAGGATGCCGAATGACTCGGACTTGCGCCTGTCCGCGGGTACCATGCCCCGGCCGTTGTCCCTCACGCGAAGCGCGATTGAATTCTCCCCGGCCTTCGCCAGCTGGATGTGCACTTCGCTTGCACGGGAATGCTTGTTCGCGTTGTTCAGCGCCTCCTGGGCGACTCGATACAGGCAGATGGCGACCGCCGGGGCATCCAGCAACTCACCGGCCACCTTATCGACAGCGTCGATCTCGCACGCGATGCCGGACTGCTGGCTAAACTTGCTTGCCATCGCCTCGAGCGCCGGGAACAGGCCGAGGTCTTCCAGCATCGGCGGGCGCAGGTCGTTCACGATGCGGCGTGTCGACAAAATGGCCCGCTCGGCCAGCCGATCGACGCCCGCGACCAGCGCCGGCAGTCCCGATGCATGGGCGCCGAAGCGATCGGTGATGACTTGCAAGTCCATGCGGATCGCGGCCAGGGTCTGCTGCAGATCGTCGTGCAGCTCACGCGCAATGCGCTTGCGCTCTTCTTCCTGAACCTGGTCTCGCGAGGCGATGAGTTGTTGCAGCGCGAAATGCGAAGACTCCAAGTCGAGTTGCACTTCCCGGGCCGTCGTGACGTCACGCGCCGTCATGATCGCGCCTGCGACCGTTCCGTCTTCCGAAGGAATGGGCGCGAAGCTGTAGCTCCCCACCCACTCGGTCCCGGTGTCCTTTCGCCGCAGCCGGTACTCGACGTTAGTCCCCGTCTCGCCGCGCAGAGCGCGTGAGAGCGGCCATTCCTCAAGGGGCGCGGGATCGGCCTTCGATATGGCCATCTCCAGAATGCCCGGGTAGTCAGCGAGCGATCCGCCGCAGTCGGACTTGTCCGCAAAGCGGTGGAAGGACGCGAATGCATCGTTGAACTCGACGAGTCGGCCGTCGACGTCCGCAATGCAGACCGCGTCGCTCATGCTCGAAAGCGCCGCGTGGAGTTTCGACGCACTGGCGCGAAGCGCCTGCTCGGCCAGCTTGCGCTCGCTCATGTCGCGCCGCAGCCGCGGCTTGCTCAGGTCCCGCGCGTCGAGCATCCAGTTGAGCTGCCGCGCGACCGATCTGATTTCGGGCGGGCCTGAGAGTCCGGAGCGAATGGTGTCCTTGCCGGTTGCCATCTGGGCAGCCGTCCCCTGGAGATGGGCGAAAGGACGAGCGATGGCTGAACTCAGGCGCCACGCCAGGCCCAGCGCAAGAAGACAAAGTGCCAGGCCGAACCCGATCGCTCGCCGGAGCGCAGCATGGTAGTCCGCAAAGACCTCGGCCTCAGGCAGGCTCGCGGCCACCCGCCAGTCGACATCCGAAAGTGTCAGGAATGCTGTCAGCCGCGGCACGCCATCTCTCCCCTTCGCGGTGAGGAGGCCTTCTCGCTGGCCTTTTGCGGGCTCCGGCTCGCCCGCAGCGGGCCGCGCGCCGATAAAGGTCTCGGGGTCTGACGATCGCAGGAGAACGGTCCCGGTCCGATCGATGACGGTGACGACGGCGTCCTCGGGGATCGAGGTCAGCAACTGCTGGTTCAGTACCAGCAAGTCGACGGTCATCACCAGCAGTGCGGTCTGTCTTCCGGCCTCGTCGCGGATGGGATAGCTGAGCGCTACGATCTTGAGGCCGGAGCGGGCGTCGTCGACCAAATTGCCCATCTCGAATCCGGCGATGCGAACGGCGGCCACCGACCCGGCTGCATCCGCGACCGCCGACGACGACACCGGCGCCCGCCCGTAGCGGCAGATGATCTCTCCCCGGTTGTCGCGCAGCGCGTAGCCGAGAATCGCCGGAGTGAGCCGCACGTACTCGGCGACCAGCGGATCGCAGTGCGCCGGATCGAGCGTCCTGACCAGCGGACGTGCGGACGCGCGCGCCAGAACCGACTCGAACTGGTCCAAGGTGCGCTGGACAGTCGCCGCCGTCCCGGTCGCAAGCATCCTGACCTTTTCGTGTGCCGCATCGCGAGACCGGCGCACGTCGTTTGCGAGAACCCACGCCAGGAGCGCCGCAACGGCAAGCATGACCCCGACCATCGACAGGATGATTCGACTGCGGATCGACAGGCTCTGAAGCCACAACACCATGGAACTCGGCCTTCACGGAAACCGTTGCAGGCCAAAGGATGCATCAGAACAGCGATTTTTCTTCGAATTCATTGAGAAGACGCATCTCGCGCATCCCCAATCGGGGGGAACATGTCCTGCATATCCTTAGAGAAAGGTACGAGGTGCAAGGTGAGAGTGCTCATGGTCGACGACTCCGCGGCGATCCGGCAAAGCTTCGGCGCGCTGTTGGCTACTGCGCCGGGAGTCGATGTCGTTGCCTATGCAGACGACGTGGCTTCGGCGATCGCATCGATCAGATCGCACCTTCCGGACATGGTCGTGCTCGACGCCAGACTGCGCGGGCGTGACCAGGGAATCGACGTTTTGCACTACGTCACGCAGCACCATCCTGGCATCAAGGTGATCGTGTTCTCCCAGTTCAATTGGGCCTCCATGCGCAAACGCCATATGGATGCCGGCGCCCTCGCCTACTTCGACAAGGGGACCGAGTTCCAGCAAGCGCGAGACTGCATTGCGGACCTTTCAAATGCTCAATCCGCGCGGGCGTTCGGACCCAAGCGCTGAGCCCCGCCCCGTTCAATCAGGCGACCAGCGCCAGCCTGTCCCTTGCGCGCGGCGCGCACGGAACAGCGCGGAAAGTCCGCCTTGGTGCGCGTGCGCGCGCCTTGCGCATACTGCCGCAATGCGTCCAGATCGAGGATCTCGACCTTGCGCTGCTCCACCTCGATCAGCCGCGCCTCGGCCAGCGCGGCAAACGAACGGCTGATGGTTTCGTGGGCCACGCCGAGGTAGCTTCCGATGTCGCGACGGGTCATCTGCAGGCGCAGGCATCGCACGGCCTGTTCGGATGTCGACATGCGTTGGGCCAGATGCAATAGGAACCTGGCCAGCCGCACTTCTGCTGCGACGGCAGCCATCATGTCGGACAGCCGGATCAGGTCGATCATCGAATGGGTCACCGCACGCATGACGCCGCGGTCGAACGCCGGCAGCAATTGCGCGAGAGCGTAGAAGTTGGAGAGCGACAGGGCAAGCACGCTGGCATCCTCCTGCGCCACCGTCGCCATCAGGTGGTGGTCGCCGGACAGGGCGTCGATTCCCAGCAGGTCGCCCCGGCGCGCAAAGGCGTACACCTGTTCGTAGCCGTCCTCGGCGGTGCGAAAAACCTTGAAGGTGCCTGTGCGGACGATGCAGATGGAAGTGGTCGGCGCCCCTTCCAAGAACAGCATTTCGCCGTGCTGGAGTCGCCGGACGGTCGGCTGGACCAGCGGCATCAGCGGGGCATCGCCGACCGGAACGGCGATGAGGTCGAACATCTCGTGGAGGCAGGTCCATTCGCGACGGTCAACGACGGCGGTGCGCATCCTGCCGCTGGCAGGCAAGCGAATCGACGTCTCATGCGGTGCGAGCGTGTTCATGAGAAATCCTCTCCGGGGGAGCGTAGCGAACATGGGCATGCAAGGGCCCGACGGAGATTGCGCGGAAGCCTGCCGCTTGAACATCGGCCCGACGCTCTCTTGCGCCGCAGATTGCTCCTGGAGGGTTAGGACTTTTCCTAACGCCGAAGCGGAGGTATTCCGAATGTCGCGGCAGGCCGACGCCCTTGCGAAGACGCGCGTTTGGGGTCAAAGTGAGTCTAGGGAGCAAGCACGAGCCGGCCAGCGATTCGCTTTCGGCCCCCGGGGGATGCCTTGACAGCCTCGACCCAGTTCACGCCGGCGCTACGAGTGCTACTGGTCGACGACCACACAATCGTACGGGAAGGCCTGAAGCGTGTGCTCAATCCGGCCAGCAACCGCTGGGCCCTGACCGAAGCCGTCACGGGCTATGAGGCACTTGAGCTTCTTGGTGAACATGAGTTCGACCTCGCCCTCGTCGACCTGTCGATGCCGGGAATGACCGGGCTCGACCTGGTGCGCCGCATCAGGACCGAGTTCCCCGGCGTTCGTGTGCTGGTCCTGAGCATGCATGCGGAAGAGCAATACGCCATGCGGGCCTTCAAGGCGGGTGCCAACGGCTATGTCACCAAGGACGTCGCAGCCATCGAACTTGTGAGCGCGGTGCGCAGGGTGGCGGCGGGCGGTGCCTATGTCACCGAAAGTCTCGCCGAGCGGGTGGTGCTGCAACTCAACGGCATGTCAGACGCGCCTCGCCACTTGCTGCTGACGGATCGTGAGTTAGATGTATTGCGGCGGGTCGCGGCCGGACAACGACTCACAGAGATCGGCGATGCGCTTCACTTGTCGGTAAAGACGGTGAGCACGCACAAGACCCGAATCCAGGAAAAGCTGCAGGTGTCGAGCACGGCCGAACTGATTCGATATGCGCTCGAAAACCGGATCGAGGATCCGTTCTAGCAGACATAGCGCCTGGAATGCCTGATCCCACGATGGACTACCCCCGGGAAGGGAAGTCCATATGCACGGCTTGATGGCAGCCGCCAGCCGCAAGCACGCGTTTCGCCCGACGCTGTTCCAAAGTCTCGCGGACCGGTACCATGGCATGACTTGTGTTCGACGTTGTCGCACTGCCAAGCGATGAATCGTCTCTTGTACGGCCCGGTCTAGTGCGATTTGACATGGAGCCCGTCGGGTCATTGGCCTGCCGTTAGGAGATGCTCGATGAGGACATATGTTGCCCTGACGTTGCCTCTGGCCGCATTGATGACCTTCGGTACAGCCTCCGCCCAATCCGCCGTCACGCTTTTCGGGATCGTGGATACCGGCGTCAGCGGCTACTGGAACCAAACCCAGGGCCCGTTCGGCACGAGCTTCACGACCAGCCAGACCCTGATGACCAATTCCGCCTACAACTCCAGCCGGCTCGGCTTCAAGGGTACGGAAGACCTCGGCGGTGGCT
>NZ_JASZYF010000064.1 GCF_030317115.1 Variovorax gracilis | reverse complement strand
CAGCCCGACGAGTTCGCGCGCCGCGGGCATCTCGAGCAGCCGCTCATGCACCCAGCTTCCGGCGGGGATCGCCTTCAGCGCATAGCCGATCACGACGTTGTAGCGGCGCACCTCACCGCCTTCGGGGATGTCCACCAGCGCGACCTTGTGCGCCTGCGGCACCTTGTCCACCAGCGTCAGGCCGGAGGGAAACTCCGTGCCGGCCGGCAAGCCGCCGTCGTTGGCCACGATCGCGACGTTGTCGCGATCGTCCATGCTGATGCACAGCGGCGGCGAGAGGGAGAGGGTTTCAGCCATCACGGGTACTCCGGGTGCATCGGCTCAGGCGCGCTTGCCGACTTCGACTTCTTCGCGCGTCCAGCCCCTGGCTTGCTCGCTGAGGCTCAGGCCGAGGCCAGGCCGCGTCGGCACCAGCATCCGGCCGTTCCTGATCTCGAGCCGTTCGTTGAACAGCGGCTCGAGCCAGTCGAAGTGCTCCACCCACGGCTCGGTCTGATAGACCGCGCCGAGATGCACGTGCAGTTCCATCGCGAAGTGCGGCCCCAGGCTCAGGCCTGCCTGCTCGGCCTGGGCCGCGATCTTCAGGAAAGGCGTGATGCCGCCGACGCGAGGCGCATCGGGCATCAGGTAGTCGGCCGCCCGGTGGCGGATCAGTTCGCCGTGCTCGGCCGCGCTGGTCAGCATCTCGCCGGTGGCGATCGGCGTGTCGAACTGCGAGGCGAGCGCGGCGTGGCCTTCGAAGTCGTAGGCGTCCAGCGGCTCTTCGATCCAGATCAGGTTGAACTGCTCGAAGATGCGGCACATGCGCTGCGCGGTCGGGCGATCCCACTGCTGGTTGGCATCGACCATGAGCGGCATGTCGTCGCCCAGGTGCTTGCGAACCGCCTCGACGCGCCGGATGTCCAGCGCGCGATCGGGCTGGCCGACCTTGAGCTTGATGCCGCCGATGCCGCGCTCGCGCGATGCCGCGGCGTTGACCAGCAGTTGATCCAGCGGCGTGTGCAGAAAGCCGCCCGACGTGTTGTAGCACTGGACCGAATCGCGCTGCGAGCCGAGCAGCTTGGACAGCGAGAGCCCAGCGCGCCGGGCCTTCAGGTCATAGAGCGCCACGTCGAACGCGCCGATCGCCTGCACTGCCATGCCGCTGCGTCCCACCGATGCGCCCGCCCAGCACAGCTTGGTCCACAGCTTCGAGATGTCGCTCGGGTCTTCGCCGATCAGCGCCGGGGCGATCTCCCTGGCGTGCGCGAACTGGCCCGGACCCCCGGCGCGCTTCGAGTAGCTGAAGCCCAGTCCCCGGTGGCCGTCCTTCGTCTCGATCTCGGCGAACAGCATCGCGATCTCGGTCATCGGCTTCTGGCGGCCGGTGAGCACCTTGGCATCGCTGATCGGGTTGGCCAGCGGCAGGTAGCACGAGGAGACGCGGACCCAGGCGATGCTGTCGCTGGTCGAGGACGGAGAGGTGGCGGTCATGGTGATGGGGCTTTCAGAGGATTCGGAGATTGCGGCAGTCCTGCTCAGTCGATCGTGATCTTTCCGGTCTCGATCACCTGCTTCCAGCGCGCGTATTCCTTCTGCTGGAACTCGGCGAACTGCGCCGGGGTGTTGGCGACCATCTCGAAGCCGATCGAGGTGAACTGCTCCTTGACCTTCGGGTCGTTGAGGGCCTCGACGAAGGCCGCGTGCGCCTTGTCGCGCACGGCGGGCGACAGGCCCTTGGGCGCCACGATGGCCTGCCACGAAGCGACCTCGACGTTCTTGACGCCGGCCTCGGCGAGCGTCGGCACGTCGGGCAGCACGGGCGAGCGCTTCGGGCTGGTGACGGCGAGCGCGCGCATCTTTCCGCCCTTGATGTACTGCACCACCGAGTTGATGTTCTGGAATGAGGCGTTGACCTGGCCGCCCATCAGGTCCGTGTGCGCCGGCGAGCCGCCCTTGTAGGGCACGTGGATGCCCATGGTTCCGGTCTGCTGCCAGAACAGCTCGGCTGTCAGGTGGTCGCTGGAGCCGTTGCCCGCGGATGCGAAAGTCATCTTGCCGGGATTGGCCTTCTGGTACGCGATGACATCGGCCACGCTCTTGTGCGGCGAGTTCGCGGGCACCACCAGCACGTTGGGCGAGGCGACGGCCACCGTGATCAGGTCGAAGTCCTTGAGCGCGTCGTACTGGAGGCCCTTGACCAGGTGCGGGACGATGACGAGCGGACCGAGCGAAGTGACGAGGAAGGTCGCGCCATCGGGCGCCGCACGCTTGACGAAAGTCGCACCGATGGTGCCGGTGGCACCGGCCTTGTTGTCGACGAGGAAGGATTGCTTGAACTTGTCGGTGAGCCGCGGCGCAATGGCGCGCGCCACCTGGTCGGTCGAGCCGCCCGGCGGGAAGGGCACGACGAGGGTCACGGTCTTGTCCGGCCAGTTCTGTGCATTGGCAGCCAGCGCCGCGAGGCCGAGCGCGATGACGGTGAGGTATTTCTTCATGGGATGTCTCCTGGTTTGCATCGGGGTATGCGGGCGCTCAGTCGAGCTTCAGGCCGGCCTTGGCGACGACGGCCGCCCAGCCCTTGCGCTCTTTCTCGAAGAAGCTGGACATTTCGGCCGGCGGCATCGTGGAGATGTCGGCGCCTTGGGCGATCAACTGCTCGCGCACGGCCGGCAGATGGATGATGCGAAGCAATTCGGCCGAAAGCCGTTCGAGTTGCGGAGCCGGCAGGCCGGCAGGGGCCATCACGCCCTGCCACGTACCCGACTCGAAGCCCTTGACGGTGTCGCCGATGGTCGGGACGCCCGGCAATTGCGCCATCGGCTTGGGCGACGAGACCGCAATGACCTTGAGCCGCTTCGATTGCACGAAGGGCAGCGTCGCCAGCATGCCGTTCATCAGGACTTCAGCCTGCCCTGCGATGGTGTCGTTGATCGCCTGGGAGCCGCCCTTGTAGGGGATGTATTCCCACTTGGCGCCGGTCTTCTCCTGAAGCTGGATGCCAGCCAGGTGAGGCGCGCTCGCCAACGCGGTGACCGCGAAGGAGATGGGCTTCTTCTTCGACAACTCGACCAGTTCAGGCAGCGTGTTGGCCGGCACCGAAGGGTGGACAACCAGCAGGTGCGGCGAGTAGGCCAGCATCGCCACCGGCTGCAGGTTCTTCGACGGATCGAAGGGGAGTTGCGTGTACAGCGACGGGCTGATCGCCAGCGCGCGCACGTCGCACAGGAGGAGCGTGAGGCCGTTGGGCGCCGACTTGGCGACGAAGTCCGCGCCGATATTGCCGTTGGCGCCCACCTTGTTGTCGACGACGACCGTGGCCTTGAGCGCCTCGGCGAGCGGAGCCGAGATGGCGCGGGCGATGATGTCAGAGGAGCCGCCCGCGGTGAACGGCACGATGATCTTGATCGTCTTGCCGGCAAAGGCGTCGGCGGCCGGGTCGGCCGCACGGCTCGGCGACACGCCGGCCGCCGCGATGGCCACGGTGCCCAGCGCGGCGAGTTGAAGGATTCGGCGACGCGGAAAGTGTGCGGTCTGCATATTGACTCCAGTTGTAGGTGGTAACGTTGTCATTTGCGGCTTTGTTTTGGGGCACCGGCGTCGAGGTCTGCCGTGTTTCCATTCCTGTCGTGCTGCCGTTGCAAGATCTGCCGAAGCGGTGCAAATGATATCGTTGTCATTTTTGATGGTCAACCGACTTCTTGTCAGGGTTTTCCCGCGCAACTCCGCAATGCTCATCGCTCGACGACACTCTCGGCAGCGCGCGCTCAACGAGCGCATTGGCATCCGTGGCCCGCTTCTGCTAACGTTGTCATGTTCTCCCTCCGCCTTCACGCCCAGACTTCCCGACAGCAGCCCGAATGAATGCCGTATCTCCCTTCAAAGCAGCCACGCTCCACGACGTGGCCAAGGCCGCCGGCGTTTCGCTGATCACCGCGTCACGCGCGCTCAGCAATCCCAGCGTCGTATCGAAGAAGACCATCGAGAAGGTGCAGGCGGCGGTCGACTCGACGGGCTATATCCCCAACCTGCTCGCCGGCGGGCTCAAGTCCAAGCGCAGCCTGATGGTGGGCGGCATCGTGCCGGCGCTGTCCGTGTCGCAGTTCCTGCCGACCGTGCAGGCGCTGACGACCGAGCTGGCATCCGCGGGCTATCAACTGATCCTGGGCCAGACCTCCTACGACGCCGGGCAGGAAGAATCGGTGCTCAACACCATGATCGGCCGGCAGCCCGACGGCATCGTCATGACGGGCCTGGTGCAGTCGCAGAAGGCCAGGGACCGGCTGCACCGCTCCGGCATCCCGGTCGTCGAGACCTGGGACCTCAGCGATCGGCCGGTCGACATGCTGGTGGGCTTCTCGCACGTGAAGGTGGGCGGCGCCGTGGGAGGCTACTTCCTGGGCAAGGGATGGAAGCGCATCGGCATCGCCACCGGCGACGACCATCGCGCCCGGATGCGGCGCGACGGGTTCCAGACCACGCTTGGACGCGAGGTGCCGACCGCCTTCGTTCCGGCACCCAGCAGCCTGGAGCTGGGCCGCCGCGCCCTCGCGGAATTGCTGGATCAGGACCCGCAGCTCGAAGCGGTCTGCTGCAGCTCCGACCAACTCGCGCATGGCGTGATGGTGGAAGCGCTCGCGCGCGGCTTGCGCGTGCCGCAGGATCTGGCGATCTGCGGCTTCGGCAACGCGGATTTCGGCGCGCACACGGTCCCCTCGATCTCCACCGTGCACGTCGACGGTGCCGAGATCGGCCGCCTCGCCGCTCGATTGATCGTCGCGCGCTGCCGGGGTGAATCCGTGGCGCAACCCGTCATCGACGTCGGGTTCCGCATGATCGAGCGGCAGTCTTCGGCCACCTAGGGCCGCCACGCCGCTACCAGCGCTGCGGCAGTTCGGAGGCGCGCCGTCGCTCCCGCCCGTTCACCAGGTGGGTCCGCATGGCCGCGCGCGCCGCGTCGACATCCTGCTGCGCGATGGCGTCGAAGATGCTTCGATGCTCATTGCGCGCATGGCTCGTCCAGATGGCGCTCATGTCCTCCCCGGCGGCGACTTGCAGGAACGAAGTCGGTACGCACGTGGGGCCGAGCGCCTCCAGCACCGCGGCGAAATGCGGGCTGTGCGATGCGCGAGCAATCTCGAGGTGGTACTGGAAGTCGGGCACCGCCGTATCCATGCCCTGCTCCATCGCCACGTCGAACGCATGGAGCGCGCCTTTCATGGCGTCCAGGTCGGCGGGCAGGCGGCGCTGCGCCGCCAGCGCGGCCGCCTCGGTCTCCAGGCCCACGCGCAGTTCGATCAGCGCCAGCGCCTGCGCCAGGCTGTCGTCCGGGCTGCTCTCGACCTGGAACGGCTTGGCCCGCGTGGCGCCCACCACGAAGGTGCCGATGCCCTGGCGCGTCTGCACCATGCCCGCGGCCTGCAGCTTCGACAGCGCCTCCCTGACCACGGTGCGGCTGACGCCGAACTCTTCCATGATCGCGGCCTCCGTCGGCAAGCGGTCGCCGGCCCGCAGGGGGCCGATCCGCATGCGCTTGCTCAGCTCGTCGACCACGCCGACGCTCAGGCTTCGCGACCGGGATCGTTCAATGGGTTGCATGAGCAGGCGCTGCTGAATTTGAAATGATAACGTTGTCAGATCGTACAGGCATGCCGGCGAATTGGCTACAGCGGCGCCATCCGACGGGATCGGGCGCCCGACGCCGACACCCGACCGACGGCAGCGCAACCAGGCTGCGGCTTGAAGGAAGAGGTCACCATGAAAGCACTCATGACAGCAGCGATGACGGCATGGATGTCACTGGCGGCGGTGGCTGCTGGCGGACAGCCGTCGGATGCAGAGATCGCGGCGGCGTTCAAGAAGGCCGATCCCGACAACGACGGCACGGTCAGTCGTTCCGAAGCCGCGAAGTTCGGCATCGGCAGGCGGGCTTTCGACCACGCGAACCCGGACAAGGACGGCACCCTCGACATCAAGGAGTTCCTTGCTGCCGTGAACTATCAGTTCGACAAGGCGAATCCGGACAGCGACGACACACTCGATCGCAAGGAAGCGGCCAAGGCCGGCATCAAGAGCAAGGCGATCTTCGACCGGGCCAATCCGGACAACGACGGCACGCTGGACCGCGCGGAATACCTTCGGGCATTGACGTTGCAGGCCAGATAGGCTCGGCGTCCGGCGCCGCGACGCCCACGCGCACCCTGCGGCGCTACGTGGCATCCTCGCGGCGATGGATCCCCTGCCACCCCTCAACGCGCTGCGAGCCTTCGAGGCGGCGGCTCGCCATCTGAGCATCACGGTCGCGGCCGACGAGCTGAACGTCACGCCGGGCGCGGTCAGCCGGCAGATCCGCATGCTGGAGGAGATGCTACGCGTGCAGCTGCTGCACCGGGGCCACCGGCAGATCTCGCTCACGCGGCAGGGCGAGGACTACTACCGCGCGGTGACCAAGGCCATCGAGGCCCTGCGCGAAGCCACGCTGCGCCTGACCCGGCGCTCGCGGCGCAAGCAGCTCAAGGTGCGCGCCTACACCACCTTCGCGATGCGCTGGCTGATACCCCGCCTGTCGAGCTTTCACTCGGCCAACCCCGGCATCGAGGTGCTGCTCACGGCCTCGCTCGATCCGGTCGAATTCCGCAAGGAGGATATCGACGGCGCGATCCGGCTCGGCGACGGCAAGTGGAGCGGCGTGAACACCCACCGGCTGGTGCCCAACGTGCTGCTGCCCGTGTGCAGCCCCGCCCTGCTCGCGGCCGGACCGAAGATCCGGAAGCCCGCCGACCTGCAGCACCAGACGCTGCTGCATTCGATCGCCCGCCCCGACGACTGGGGCTACTGGCTGGAGGCGGCGCGCGTCGATCATCGGATCGATGCGCGAGGCGGCATGACCTACCAGAGCTCGGCCATGGCGTACGCGGCCGCGATCGAGGGGCAGGGGTTCGCCATCGCGCAGCGCTTCCTGGTGGAGGGCGACCTGGCCTCCGGCAAGCTGGTGGCCCCTTTCAAGCAAACGGTCGACATGGGCGACTTCACCTACTACCTGCTGACGCCATCGGACCGCAAGGAGAGTGCGAGCATGGCCACCTTCCGCCAGTGGCTGCTCTCGCAGTTCACCGAGGCACGGGCCTAGCGCTCAACAGCCGATGAAGCGGGCGAAGGCCCCCACCGGCTCGCGCCGCGTCGTCAGGCGATTGGCCGGCTCGTCCGGATCGGGGTGGCCCAGCGACATGCCGCACACCACGATCTCCTGGTCGGGGATGTCGAGGTGCGCACGTATGACCCGGTGATAGCGCGCGAAGGCCTGCTGCGCGCAGGTCGCCAGGCCATGGGCGACGGCGGCCACCATCAGCGCATGCAGGAACATGCCCAGGTCCAGCCAGGCGGCCTGCCCGTGGTCGCGCTCGATGGTGAAGAACAGGCCCACCGGCGCGCCGAAGAACTCGTAGTTGCGCGCGTACTGGCGCGCCATGGCGGCCTCGTCTCCCTTGGGAATGCCCAGCAGCCCGTACAGCGCCTTGCCCACCTCGCGCCGCCGCGAGAGGTAGGGCTCGCGCCAGACCGGCGGGTAGTACACGTACTCCTCCCGGTGCCCGGCGCCGCCGGCCCGGTGCAGGGACGCCAGCTCGTCGCACAGCCGGTCGCGCGGCCCGCCCGCGCACACGTAGACGCGCCACGGCTGGGTGTTCGATGCGCTGGGGCTGCGCGCGGCATCCTGGAGAACGGCCTCGATGGTCGCGCGCTCCACCGGCGTCGGAAGGAAGCCGCGCACGCTGCGCCGGGCATGCAGCGCCTCACGGGCATCAGGCGTGATCACGAGATCTCCGGCTCGAGCCGGCCCTGATGAATGTCGGCGCAATGAACCGCACCCGCAGCGCTCAGCGCCGCCACCTCGCCGTCCGCGTAGCCCATGGCCAGCAACACCTCGCGCGTGTGTTCGCCGCAGGCCGGCGCAGGGGTCGAAGGCCGCGCGTTCTCCTCGGCGCTGTTGATCGGAAAGCCGGGCATGCGGATGGTGCCGAGGCTCGCATGCCGCACCTGCCCGATCATGCGGTTGGCCGCCACCTGCGGATGCCGCGCCACGTCCTCGTAGCTGGCGACCGGCGCGCACAGGATGTCGGCCTCTTTCAGCACAGGCAGCCATTGCGCCGTGGAGCGCGTGCGAAACACCGCCGTCAGCAACTCGACGAGCTGCGCCCGGTTCGCCACGCGCAGCGGCGATGTGGCGAAGCGCGGATCGTCGGCCAGGTGGTCGAGCCGCAGCAGACCGCACAGCCGCTTCCAGCGATCGGGCATGTAGGCCGCGACCATGATCCATCCGTCGCGCGTCTCGAAGGCCTGGTTGGGGGCCGAGTACGGCGCGGCGCTGCCGGCTCGCACGGGCGGTTCGTCATCGGCGAAGTAACTGGTGATCGACGACTGCTGGAGCGCGAGCGCCGAGTTCAGCAGGTTCACGTCCAGGTGGCCGCCCTGCCCGTCGCGCGCACGCTGCGCCAGCTTCGCCAGGATGCCCATGCAGGCCACGTACCCCGTCATCACATCGACCACCGGCGCCTGTACCTTGCAGGGCTCGCCGCCGGCCGCACCGATGAGGCTCATGAGGCCGGAGTCGGCCTGCACGATGCCGTCCACGCCGGCACGATCGGCGTAGGGGCCCTCCTGCCCGTAGGCGGAGATGGAGCAATAGATCAGCCCGGGATGCATCGCCGTCAGGTCCTCATGTCCCAGGCCCAGCCGCGCCATCACGCCCGGACGCATGCTTTCCACCACGATGTCGGCGCCGGCCACCAGCCTGCGCGCGACGGCAAGGCCCTCGGGCGACTTCAGGTCCAGCGATACGCCGAGCTTGTTGCGGTTGAAGCCATGGAAGAGCGCGCTGTCGTCGCCGATCCAGCCCGGCCCCAGGCCGCGGCCCATCTCGCCGGCCGGCGCCTCCACCTTCAGCACGCGGGAGCCCATGTCGGCCAGCAGCATGGTGCAGGTCGGGCCGGCGCCGATCTGCGTGAAGTCGACGACCGTCAGTCCATCCAATGCATCGCGCAACATGTCAGCTCTCCTGGTGGGAACGGGACCGCTTGAAGGTGCCCTGCGCCGTCGCCACCAGCTCGCCGGACTCGGCGACCAGCTCCGCGGACGCGAAATACAGGTTGCGGCCCGATTTCGTCACCGAGCCGATGGCGCTCAGCCGGCCGCTGTCGACCTTGCTGATGTAGCTGATGGTCAGCATCACCGTCACTGCATGGCCGAGCACGCCGTTCGTGCCGTCGTGCAGGCCCGCGTACCCGCAGGCTGCATCGAGCAGCGTGGCCGTCACCCCGCCCTGCAGGCTGCCCTGGCGGTTGAGGTGCCGGGGCGCCACGTCGAGCTCGAAGGTGCTGCGGCCGGGGCCGACGCTCGCCAGCCGGATGCCCAGGTCTTCGAGCAGCGGGTTGTCCATCTGCAGGCCGGCGGGCGCGTTCACAGCGCCACCTTGATGCCGTTGTCGTTGATGACCTTCTCCCAGCGCGCCATCTCCCGCGCGATGTAGGCCTTGAGTTCCTCGGGGGTGGAGGCCTGCGACTCGAAGCCCTGCTTCGTCAGTTGCTCCGCCACCTCGGGCGACTTCAGTGCCGCGACCAGCGCCGCGTTGAGCTTGTCGACCACCGGGCGCGGCGTCTTCGCCGGCGCGAGCAGGCTGTACCAGAGCCCCGCTTCGTAGCCCTTCACGCCCGCTTCCGCGAAGGTCGGAAGATCGGGCATCAGCGCCGAGCGCTTCTGTCCGGCGATGCCGAGTGCCCGCAGCTTGCCGGCCTGCACGTGCTGCGCCGCCGATGCGTAGGTCGCGAAGGAGATCTGCACCTGCCCGCCGATCAGGTCGGTGATCGACGGCGCCGTGCCGCGATAGGGCACGTGCAGCAGCTCGGTCTTGTTGAGCTTGGCGAAGACCTCGCCGGCCAGATGCTGCGGCGTGCCGTTGCCGGGGCTGCTGTAGCTCAGCTTGCCGGGGTTCGCGCGGCTGTAGTCGATGAATTCCTTCAGCGTCTTGTAGGGTTGGTCGTTGTTCGCCACCAGCACGATCGGCACCGACGCGATCAGGCCCACGGGCTCGAAGTCGCGCTCGATGCGGAACGGCACCTTGATGCCGAGAAAGGGGTTCATCGTGACCTGGCTGGACGCGATGACCACCGTGTAGCCGTCGGCCGGCGCATGCGCGACGAAGTCGGTGCCCAGGTTGCCGCCGGCACCGGGCTTGTTGTCGATCAGGATGGTCTGGCCGAGGATCTGCGACATCTTCGGCCCGATGGCGCGCGCCAGCAGGTCGTTGCCGCCGCCGGCCGCGAAAGGCACCACCAGCGTGATCGGCTTCTGCGTGGGGAAAGCCGGCTGCGCGTGGGCCGTGGCCGCCGGGGCGATGAGCGATGCCGCCAGGGCGCCGAGCAAGCCGGCGCGGACGAAGGGAGTGGGAACTCGCATGGAAGTCTCCTGATGTGTGGGGTTCGGGTCGGATTCGTGTTCAGCGGCCGATGTAGTTCGGCGCGCGCTTCTCGGCGAAGGCCTGGCGGCCCTCGAGGCGGTCCGCGGTGTCCCGCAGCACGCCCCAGTACAGCTCGGTCAGTTGCTGGGCATCGGCTTCGCCGAGATGGCCGGTCTGGCGCGACAGCTTCTTGACCGCCTGCACCGCGAGCGGCGCGTTGGCGGCGATGCGCGAGGCGATCGCCATCGCGCGGTCGAGCAAGGCATTGGCGTCGACCGCTTCGCTGACCAGGCCGATGCGCCGCGCCTCCCGGGCATCAACGCGCTCGCCGGTCAGCACCATCTGCATCGCGTGCGCCGAGGGCACGGCTTTGAGCAGCCGATGCAGGCCCGAGACGGCCGGGATGGAGCCGACCCTCGTCTCGGGCAGGCCGAAGCTGGCTTCGAGCGACGCGATCCGCACGTCGCACTGCAGCGCGATCTCCAGGCCCGCGCCCAGGCAATGCCCGTTCACCGCGGCGATCAGCGGTTTCCACAAGCCCAGGTCGCCCAGGTCCATCAGGCGGATGTAGAGCCCCAGGTCGGCGGCGCGCCCGGGCGGCTGGAACAGCGCCTCCGGATAGCTGGCCGGCGAAGTCTGCGTGCCCTTGAGGTCGGCTCCGGCGCAGAAGGCACGTCCGCCCGCGCCGGTGAGGATCGCGACCCGGAGGTCGTCACGGTCCCGCACCTCGCCCAGGTGCTCGCGCAGCGCGCGGAGGGCGGCGACGTCCAAGGCGTTGAGGGCCTCCGGCCGATCGATGGTGAGGACGGCGATCGCGCCGTCGATGTCCATGCGTACGCTCATGTCGTTCTCCTCAGACGCTGGGCGACGAGAGGCTGCGCCCGCCGCACACGTACAGGGTCTGCCCCGTCACGTAAGACGACACCGGGTCGAGGAAGAAGGCCACCGCGTTGGCGATGTCCTCCGCCGAGCCGATGCGCTGCACCGGCACCGACTTCTGCAGCCTGGCCTGGACTTCCTCGGTGAAGTTGCGGAACAGCGGCGTGTCCACGATGCCGGGCGCCACGGCATTCACCGTGATGCCCTTGGCCGCGAACTCGATCGCCAGCGAGCGCGTGAGGCTCACCACACCGCCCTTGGCTGCCGAGTAGTTGGCCTGCCCGAAGCCGCCCAGCCAGGCGCGCGAGGAGATGTTCACGATGCGGCCGAAGCCGCGCTCCACCATGCCCGGCAAGGCGGCGCGGCAGCACAGGAACTGAGAGCGCAGGTTGGTGTCGATCACCAGGTCCCAGTCCTCGTCGCTCATCTTGAGGAAGCGCATGTCGCGAACTGCGCCGGCGTTGTTCACCAGGTGGTCGAGCCGCCCGGTGCGCTCGACGATGCCGGCGAAGGCCGCATTGACGGCTGTCGAGTCGGTGAGGTCGACGGTGGCGCCGATGACGTTCAGGCCTTCCGCGCCCAGCGCGCTGACCGCCGTGTCGAGCGCCGCGCCATCACGGTCGAGCAGCGCGACGGTGAGACCTTGGCGCGCGAGGCTGGTGGCGATGCCAAGGCCGATGCCACGGGCCGCGCCGGTCACGGCGGCCACCTGGGTAGTGTCGAAGCGGGGGGTAAGACCGAGGGCGGACGTCATTGCTCAGACTCCCAGCAGATGGACGGACGAGGCCGCGTGGTCGACGCCGGCGATGCCGCCGCCGGTGCATTGGGTGAGCCCGATCCCGGCATCGGCGACCTGCCGCGCGCCGGCGCGGCCTTGCAGATGCCACATCACCTCCACCATCTGCGCCACGCCCGTCGCGCCCAGCGGATGACCCTTCGCCAGCAGGCCGCCGCTCGGATTGACCGGCACGCGGCCGCCCAGTTGCGTGGCGCCGGACTTCAGCAGCGACACGGCGTCGCCGCGAGGCGCGAGGCCGAGGGCCTCGTAGTACAGCAGCTCGGCGATGGTGAAGGCGTCGTGCAGCTCCACCACGTCCACATCCTGCGGGCCGACACCGGCCTGCTCGTAGGCCTGGCGGGCGGCGCGGGCGGTGATCTCGGCATCGAGGATGTCGTCGTCCGCCTCTTCGCGAAGGCCGGAGACGACCACCGAGGACAGCACCTTGACCGGCCGTTGCTGCGCCGGGCGCCGGCTGCTCACCACCACCGCCGCTGCACCGTCGACCTGCGAGGGGCAGCACTGCAGCAGCGTCAACGGGTCCGCGATCATGCGCGATGCCAGCACCTCCTCCACCGTGGTCTCGGTGCGCTGCTGCGCGAACTCGTTGAGGGCGCCGTTGCGGCGATTCTTGACCGCGATGGCGGCCAGGTCGGCGCGGCTCGCTCCGCGCTCGTGCAGGAAGCGGGTGCCGCGCATCGCATAGACCGCGGGCAGCACCATGCCGGCCTTGGCGTACAGCTCGGTCTTGTGGTCGTTGCGCTGAAGCGGGATCGTCCCGCCGCCGAGCGCGGTGAGCTGCTCGACGCCGAAGACCAGCACCGTCTCGTACTGCTGCGCCAGCAGCGCATGCCGCGCCAGGTGCACGCCGGTCGCGCCGCTGGCGCAGGCGTTCTCCACGTTGTAGACGGGAATGCCCTTGAAGCCCAGGTCGCGCACGATGAGCTGGCCGAGGATCATCCCGCCCAGCACGTTCGCGCAGTAGATGGCCTGGATGTCGGCGGGCGACACGCCGGCATCGTCCATGGCGCGCAGGATGGCCTGCTGCGCCAGTTCGGGGGCCAGCACGCCCGCGTGGCGGCCGAAGGGGGTCATGGCGCCGCCGGTGATGTAGATGTCTTGCATAGTGTGAGTTCCTCGCTTGGGGTTCAGGCCTCGACGGCCTCGAAGACGTAGCCGAAGTCCGCGTCTGCACGCGGCCGGTAGCGATCGCCGATGGCTGGCTGCTCCCTGCCCTGGAGGCGGCCGAAGATGCGCACAGGGCCGGGGAAGTCCACGTAGCCCAGCGCGTATGGCGCCTGCCCGCTCTTCGCGCTCGGATGGATCACGGTGAAGCTGTAGACCTCGCCGGCACCTTCGATGGCGACGGTCTCGTGTCGCGCCGCCAGCGGCGAGGCATCGGCGACGGCGGGGAAGATCCACTCGCCAGTGCTGCGGTCGCGGGATGCGAGCAGCTCGCGATCGGTACTCCAGAGTGGATAAGGTTGGGCTGACATGTCGGTCTCCTTGAAGTGGTGGATGGCGTTGCACCTTTGCGGCGCGTGTCGCAATGGTTGTCGCCGACCGACTTCCCGACAAACGATATTTGCGGCGCTTTCGGTTGAGAAAATATCAATCGAATCCCGTGCGACCGCGCTCGTCGATGAGTTGGCGGTACGGATGAAGTTGTCGCGCCGTCCATGATGCGACACCGATTCGACAAAGGCCTTGGGGGCCTCTCCGGCCCACACTCAGCTTGCGCCCCGGAACGTGAGAGCGGAAGCCGTCAATCGGGCCGTCCTGGGTTGCGTCCCGGAACGGCCGGCGGCATCACGATATGCCGTGTTCCTGCCGAAGCTGCTTTTCGAGTTGCTTCAGAAACCTGGCTCCCCCCTGCACGAGTTGCACGGCTTCGGGCCGGCGCGTCTTGGGGAAATGCGTCTGGGTCCACGCGCTCAGCGCCACCAGCACCGGCAGCAGTTCCAGCCCCTTCTCGGTCAGGCTGTAGACGGCCTTCTGGGCGTGCGTGGGATCCCCGTTCTTCGTCACGATGCCAGTCTCGACCAGCGAGTTGAGCCGATCCGCGAGCACGTTGCTCGAGATCGCCTCTTCGGACTGCAGGAACTCGCGGAAATGGCGCTTGCCCGCGAACATCAGGTCGCGGATGACAAGCAGTGTCCAGCGGTCACCCAGGAGCTCCAGCCCAGTGCTGATGGGGCATGTCGATCGGCCGTCGTTTCTCATCGAATCGATTTTATTCCGATTGCAGTTTGCAAGCAGTTTGATCACAATACCGGTCTTGATTTGCAACCAGTCGAGGAGCCCCCATGACCCAATACTGTTCGGTTACGCAGAAAATCCGCCTGAGGGGTTTGTTGGCGACCATGGCCGCACGCCGGAGCGCCGGACAATTTGTATAGGGGCACCTGGCCGCCCTGAGAACA
>NZ_JASZYF010000063.1 GCF_030317115.1 Variovorax gracilis | reverse complement strand
CCGGATGCGTTGTCGGCACTGGACAGCGCATCGCTGGGCGCCCTGCTCCGATTTGCAGCGCGAGCGGCGGCCATCACGTGTTCGCGGCGGGGTGCGGATATGCCTCGGCGGACCGAACTCGGGTGAGCCCGGCCGCGCCTGGGCTTCGCTACCGGTGCATCAGCTCGACGGCCGGTCTGCTGGACGCAGGGCACATCTACAGGAGTTGGCCATGCTCTATACCTACGTCAGCGAGGACGAAGACAAGGATCCGGTCGGCCCGAACCATCCGCTGGACCTGTTCAGCCGGGCGGCCGTGGAGGTCGGACTCATCCGAATTGGCGATCCGCTCGACCAAAACTTGGTCGAGTATGCCAAGCTCGTCGTTCATATGTGCGCAGCGATCGGCGACAACTACTTGCAGCCCGAGAGCCCGGGGGAGACGGTCGGCGATCGCATCCGGGCCGACCTACACGCTCTGTCGGCGCTTGTACGCCGACGCTCTGCCGCGGCCGACGCAGATCCGGCGGACTCTTGAGCCACTGCCGCGAGCGCCCGAGGGCGGGTGTTCACGCCGCCATGCGATGGGGCGGTCCGAGACTTCGCCGCTCAGGTTTCGGGGATCAATTGGCCGGCGCGCAGATTGGATGCGCTGCGGTCGAAGGTGAGCAAGGGCTCTCGTCCGGCAGCAACAGCAAGGGCGGCATGCAGGCAGTCCGCAAAGTCCGCGTTCCAATCGCGAAACCAAGATACCGCCTCTTCGATTGCGCGTTCATCGGAAAACTGGACATCTGACGAAGAAAGCAGATCCACGATGACCTTCTCGATCTCGCCACGAGAAAGCCTGTATCGGGAGCGAAGAACCCACTCCAGTTCCAGAACAACGGTCGTCGGGACAAACGCGGCCTCGCCGGTCCCGACCACGTTCGCAATCGCCAGCATGGCGGCCGCATTTTGGCGGGGATCATCACGAACGATCAGGCGGACGAGGACGTTTGTGTGGAGTGCCGCCATCAAGCGCTCATCTGCTTGATCGAGATGTGCTTGGCACTCTTGGGCTTGACCGCCCCCGCAAGGTCGAGGATTGACTTGGTTTTTGCCCGCACGACGATGGTGCCATCGATGAGAACATGCCAGGTCAGCTTGGCACCTGGCTGGACATTCAAGGCGTCGCGGACCTGCTGAGGAACGGTGGTCTGTCCTTTGGCCGTGACCGTGGAGTCTGCCATGGGCCATCCTTCCAAAACGCCGATTGTAAGGAAGGCCGCTGTGCACAAGTGGGCTCGACCGGATGGCGAGCGGCTCGCGCGTCAGGCGGCACGTCTCGCAAATGGCGCTGATGTCCGCAAAAGGCGACGGCTATCGAATCGATTCCCGCAGCAGCCGGCGCAGCACCTTCCCGGTGCCGCTGGCCGGGAGCGAATCGCGCAACTCCACCTGGCGCGGCACCTTGTAGTGCGACATGTTGTCGCGCGCCCAGCGCATCAGCTCGTCCTGGTCGAGCCCCTTGGCACCCGGTACGACGAAGGCCTTGATGACCTCGCCCTTGTCGGCGTCAGGCACGCCGATGACCGCCACCTGACCCACGTCCGGGTGCAGGATCAGGATCGACTCGACCTCCTCCGGAAAAACGCTGAAGCCCGACACCTTGATCATTTCCTTCACGCGCCCGATGAAGGTCAGATAGCCCTGGTCGTCCATCTTGCCGATGTCGCCGGTGTGGACCCAGCCGTCACGCAGCACCTCCGCCGTCGCATCGGGCCGGTTCCAATAGCCGTGAAACACACCGCGGCTGCGCACGGCGATCTCGCCCGTCTGCCCGACCGGCAGTTCCCGGCCCTCGGGATCGAGGATCTTCAACTCGACGCCGCGGCCCGGAATGCCGTTCGTGCCCCAGCGCACCGCATCGCGCGGCATGAGCACGTCGTTCGTGTGCGTCTCCGAGAGGCCATAGCCCGCCTCGTACACCAGGCAGTCGTTGGCGAAGTCGCTCCAGCGCCTGGCCAGTTCCTCGGTCAGCTTGATGCCGAAGCTGGTGCCCATCGTCGTGTGGAGCGAGGACAGGTCGAATCGCTCCGCGCCAGGCTCGTTCATGGCCGACACCAGCATCGGCGCCATCGCGTACCACCAGCTCACGCGGTGCCGCTCGATGGCCTGGAGCACCGCCAGCGAGTCCATCCGGTTCAGCAGCACCACCGTCGCGCCCGTGTAGGCGAGCATCGTGACGCCGCAGATCATGCCGGCGATGTGATAGAGCGGTGCCACGGCCAGCATCACGTCCTCGTTGCGGATGCGGAACATCTCCTGTCCGACCGCCGTCTTGTAAAGCGCATTGCGGTAGCTGAGCATCGCCCCCTTGGGCATGCCCGTGGTGCCCGAGGTGTAAGTCATCAGCGAGACGTCGTCCATCGACAGCTCCACGGCGGGCGCGACCGGGTTCGCGCGCGTCACGACGGCGTGGAAGTCGATGGTGCCGTCCGGAAGCCGCCCGCGCGCGGCAACGTCGTCGGGCACGCGCAGGCTGGGCGCTTCAGGCAGAAAGTCCGCATAGCGCACGCTGAACACGTGCGGCACCTTCACCCGGTCGGCCACCGACTGCACGATCGGCACCAGATGCTCGGCCACCACGATCGCCTTGGCGCCGAGGTCGCCGACCTGATAGGCGAACTCGTGCGCCTTGAACATCGGGCTGCACGGGCTCACGATGGCGCCGAGCTTCTGGATGCCGAAGTGCGCGATCTGGTACTGCGGGCAGTTCTGCATGAAGAGCGCCACGCGGTCGCCCTTCGACACGCCGCGCTCGTGCAGCGCCTGCGCGAAGGCGTCGCTGAAGCGATCCAACTCGGCATAGCTGATCTCTCGGCCGTACCAGACCAGTGCCGTCTTGTCGGGCTGATGCCGGGCGTGCCCGCGCAGGTACTCGTGAAGCGGCTTTTCGCCCTGGAGGTAGTCAATGTCGTCGTTCATGTTCTAGAGACCCAGCGCATGCTTGGCCATGATGTTTTTTTGAACCTCGGTGCTGCCGCCGTAGATGGTCATCGCACGGCAGAAGAGATAGGTCGCGACCGGCCCGAGCGCGTGCGCGGGCCCGATCACGGCGTCGTCGTTGTGGCCGAAGAGCGCGCCGGGCTGGTAACGCAAGGCATCCGGGCCGCTCGCCTGCACCCGCAGTTCGGTGATGCGCTGGGCGATCTCCGTGCCGCGAATCTTGATGAAGGAGGACTTGCCCGGCCCCGCCGGTGCGCCCGCATGCATGTCCGACAGCGTGCGCAGCAGGCCGATCTCCAACGCCTTGAACTGCACTTCCACCGCACTCATCTCGGCCATGAACGACGCGTCGTCGGCCAACCGCCGACCGTCGCTGCGCACTTCCGATGCCACCCGGCGCAGCTTCTGCAGTTCCTGCGTGATGAAGCGAAGGTTGGCGTTCTCCACCCGCTCGTGCTCCAGCAGGAACTTGGCGTAGGTCCAGCCGCAGCCCTCCTCGCCGATCCGGTTGCGCTTGGGCACCCTCGCGTTGTCGAAGAACACGGCGTTGAGGTAGTGGCGCCCGTCCATCATCCGGATGGGCTGCACCTCCACGCCCGGCGTCTTCATGTCGATCAGCAGGAACGAGATGCCCTGCTGCCGCTTCGCTTCGCGGCCGGTACGCACGAGGCAGAACATCCAGTCGGCATGGTGCGCGAAGGAGGTCCAGATCTTCTGGCCGTTGACGATGTAGTGGTCGCCGTCGTCCTCCGCCGCGGTCTGCAGCGCGGCCAGGTCCGACCCCGCCCCAGGCTCCGAGTAGCCCTGACACCACCAGACGGACGAGTCGCGGATCGCGGGCAGGTGCTCGGCCTTCTGCTGCGGCGTGCCGTAGGTGTAAATCACCGGGCCCACCATGGCAGGCCCGAAGACCTGCACCTCGGGACCATGCATCTCGCCGGCGATGCGATTGAAGATGATCGTCTGCATGGCGCTCCATGCCTGCCCGCCATGTTCGCGCGGCCAGGCGCCGGTGAACCAGCCCTTGCGCCCGAGGATCTTCTGCCATCGCATGTAGTCCTCGCGTTCGAGGTGCCGGTCGAGCCGCACCTTCTCGCGGATGTCCTGCGGCAGTTCCCGCGCGATGAAGTCGCGCACCTCCGCTTCGAATGCCCGTTCCTCGGCCGAAAGATTCAGGTCCATGCCGTGCTCCCTGCTCTTCGGCCTCAGGCCTGCGCGTGGCGCTGCAGGTGCCAGCTCATGTCGCCGAAGGTGACGCCGATCATCGACAGGCGCTTGAAGTAGTGGCCGACGGCGAGCTCTTCCGTCACGCCCATCGCGCCGTGCAGTTGCACCGCCTCCTGGCCGACGCGGCGCGCGGTCCGGTCGATCTCGATCTTGGTGGCCGACAGCGCCTTGCGGCGTACGGCCGCATCGGCCTCGCCGAGCATCAGCGCGCCGTACAGCGCCATGGAGCGCGCCTCGTCGAGCGCGATATACATGTCGACCATGCGATGCTGCAGCGCCTGGTTGGTACCGATCGCCCGGCCGAACTGCTGGCGCGTCTTGAGGTAGTCGAGCGTCATGTCGACCAGCGAACTCATCGCGCCCACCGCTTCGGACGCGATGGCCGCAATCGCCTGGTCGATCACGAGTTCCAGCGCCGGGTAGGCCGCGCCCTCTTCGCCCATGCGCCGCGACGCATCGACCCGCACGCCCTCGAACACGAGATCGGCGGCGCGGCTGCCGTCGTGCGTGGCATAGGGGCGCACTTCGAGTCCCGCCGCCTTGGCATCGACCACGAGCGCGGTCAGGCCGGCGCTGTCCGACGACTCGCCGCAGGTGCGCGCAACGACGACGTAGCAATCCGCCACCGCGCCCCCGTGGACGAAGGACTTGCGCCCGTCGATGCGGTAGCCGTCGCCTTCGCGCCGCGCGGTCACCTCGCAATGCGCGAGTTCGTAACGCGACGCGGGTTCCGCGTACGCCAACGCCAGCTTGTGGGCCCCGACCATCATCGGCTGCAGCCACTGCGCTTTCTGCTCCGCGCTCCCCAGCGCGGACAGCATGCCGCCGGCGAGCACGACATTCGCCAGGTAGGGCTCCAGCAGCAGGCCACGACCGATGCCTTCCATCACGATGCCGGTGTCCGTCGCGTCGCCGCCGATGCCGCCGTCCTCCTCACTGAAGGGCACGGCGAGCCATCCGAATTCGGCGTAGCGGCGCCAGCAGCGCTCGTCGTGGCCGCTGTCGCTCGCCACCAGCTTGCGGCGGTGCGCGAAGTCGTATTCCTCTCGCACGAAGCGCTCGACGCTTTGGCGCAACTGGTTTTGTTCCGGGGTGTACTGGAGGTCCATGGGGTCTGGAGGTTGACGTTGAAACGTGGGTGATTCGGGCGAAGGCTCAGAGCGCGAGGTAGCGCTGCTGCACCTGCGGATTGCGGTCGAAGTGCGCCCAGTCGCCCTCGAACACCACGCGGCCGGTGTCGATCACGTAGACGTACTGGGTGCAGCGGCGGGCGAACCAGATGTTCTGTTCGCACAGCAGCAGCGCGACGTTGCCCTCGGTGCAGGTGCGCACGACGTCGCGCGCCATCTCCTCGACGATGATGGGCGCGAGCCCTTCGGTCGGCTCGTCGAGCAGCAGCAGGCTCGGGTTCGCTGCCATGGCGCGCGCGACGGCGAGCAGTTGCTGCTGACCGCCACTGAGCTGGCCGCCGTAGCGCTGCTGCAGCGGCACCAGCATCGGAAAGCGGGCCATGATGTCGGCCACCGGCACGGCCGGCCGCGTGGGGGAGGCACCGTAGCGCGCCATGGCGATGTTCTCCGCCACTGTCAGGTGCGTGAAGATGCGCCGGTCTTCCGGCACCAGCGACAGGCCCATGCGGGTGCGCTGGTGCGTCGGCACGCCGTGCAGGTCCTTGCCGTCGAAACGCAGGATGCCGCGCACGCGTGGGCCCGCATTCATCACGCTCTTCAGCAGGGTCGACTTGCCCGCGCCGTTGCGCCCGAGCAGCGCGACGCGCTGGCCGGCCCTCACCGAGACCTGCGCGCCGTGCAGGATGTGGCTGTCGCCGTAGAAGGCGTCGAGTTCGCGGACTTCAAGCACCGACCATCTCCTTGCCGAGGTAGACCTCGCGAACCTTCGGATCACCACGCACTTCGTCGACCGTGCCGGTGGACACGACTTCGCCATAGTTCATGACCATGATGCGGTGGGCGAGCCCGAACACCACGTCCATGTCGTGCTCAGTCATCACGACGGTGATGCCGCGCTCCTTCTGCGTGCGCGAGACCAGTTGCGCGATGTCGGCGCGGTCGCTCGGCGACATGCCGGCGGTGGGCTCGTCGAGCATCAGGATGGTCGGCCTGCCGGCCAGCGCAATCACGAATTCCAGCCGCTTCTTGTCGCCGTGCGACAGAAAGCGCGCGGCCTCCCCCGCGAGCGTGTGCAGCTTGACGTCCTCGAGCAGCGCCAACGCTTCGTCTCGCACCTCGGCCGACGGCGCGCAGCGCCAGCGCGAGCCCAGCGGTTCGCGGCGGTGCTGCCGACGCGCCTCGACCGCGGCGATCACGTTGTCGAGCACGGTGAAGTCATGGAAGACGCGCGCCACCTGGAAGGTACGGCCGAAGCCCTCGCGCACGCGGTCGTGCGCCGGCAAGCGCGTGACGTCCTTGCCCCCGAAGTGGATGGTGCCGCCGTTGGCCGGCACCTCGCCGGTCATGACCTTGAACATCGTGGTCTTGCCCGCGCCGTTCGGCCCGATGATGGCGAAGACCTCGCCTGCCGCGACCGACAGGCTCACGCCATGCAGTACCTCGATGGGGCCATAGTTCTTGCGCACGCCCTCGACGCGCAGCAGCTCGGCGCTCATCGTGCGCCTCCCGCCTCGAGATGGGCGACGGCAGGCCCGCGCGCATCCTTGGGCGGCTCCGCCGCCACCGGCCCACGCGGCTTGCGGCCCCACAGCCGCTCCTCGACATTGCGCCAGAGCCCGACCGCGCCATTGGGCGCCAGCAGGATGATGGCGAGCAGGCCGGTGCCGACGATGAGCTCCGACAGGCCGACCAGCGTGCGCGTCGCATAGGTGATGGTCGCGAAGAGCCCTGCGCCGACGACCGGCCCCCAGAAGGAGCTGACGCCACCCAGCAGTGTGTTCAGCATCGGCTGCGCGGAGGCCAGCCAGTGCACCTCCTCGACCGTGACGATGCGCGACCACGGCGCATAGAGCGCCCCGGCGACGGCAGCGACGGCGCCCGAGATGACGAACGCCGCGAGCCGATAGCGCGCAACGTTCGTGCCCATGAAGGCGGCGCGCTCCGCGTCCTGCCGCACCGTCTGCAAGGTGCGGCCGAAGCGGCTGTGCAGCAGCCACCACAGGAAGGCGGTGATCAGCACCGTCGCGGCCAGCAGGAACCAGTAGTAGGCATTGGAGCTGGCGAGATCGATGCGGAACAGGCCGAAGTCCAGCGCGGGACGCGGGATGTCGGTGATCCCGTCCTCGCGGCCGAGGAAGGTCGAGAAGCCGATGATGAGTCGGAGCGCCTCGGCGAGCGCCACCGTCAGCACCGCGAGAAACACCCCGCTCATGCGCCGCAGCGCCAGCACGCCGATGACCCACGCCGCGATCGCGCCCAGCAATGCCGCACCCGCGAGTACGCCCAGAAACGGGACGCCCGCGATGTGGCGCAACGCCAGCGCCGCGAGATACGCGCCGATGGCGAAGAAGCCCGCGTGCCCGAAGGACACCAGCCCCGTGTAGCCGAAGAGGATGTTCCACGACAGCGCGAAGATCACCTGGACCAGCACCGTGCCGACCACATACAGCGGGCCGGCATTGACCCACAACGGCAAGGTCGCGAGCACGCCGACCGTCGCCACGCCCAGCACCTGCCACACGCCGCGCGAAATGCGCGGGCGATGCAGCGCGCCCGAGCCATGGGCCTCGGCGCCCGCTTCTGCCTGCGCACCCACGGCAGGGAACAGGCCACTGGGCTTCCACAGCAGGAATGCGGCCAGCACCACGTAGATGGCCAGGCCCGGGACCGACGGCAGCAGCACCGTGTTGAGACTTTGCACCAGTCCCAGCACCAGTGAGCCGATGAACGCGCCGCGGATGTTGCCGAGCCCGCCGATGATCACGGCGAAGAATGCGTACATCAGGTAGGAATCGCCCAGCCCGGTCGAGAGGCTCTGGTTGGGCAGCAGCAAGCCCCCCGCGAGACCGGCGAGGAAGAAGCTCGCCATCACGCTCAGGGCGATGCCGAAGGACACATTGAGCCCGAGCACGCCCGCCATCCACGGATCGGCCGCGAGCGCCTGCATGAGCTTGCCGAACCACATGCGATGGATCGCCAGTTCAAGCACGATGTAGACCACCAGCCCCGCCGCGATCACGAAGATCTGGTAGGCCGAGAAGAACATGCCGAAGGGGTTGAGCGGCTGGTCCAGGCCAGGCGGTGGGTTGACCGAGAAGAAGTCCACGCCCCAGATGAGCTTGGTGACGCCCGTGCAGACCATCATCAGCGCGAAGGTGGCGATGAGCACGTAGTGCGGATCGACGTTGCGCAGCCGGCGCAGCACCAGCCGGTCGGTCACCAGCCCCAGCAGCGCGACGACGATGCCGCCCACCAGCGCGGCGAGCAGGAACATCCCGAGCGACTGCACGTCGCGCCCCATCACCGAATAGGCGGTGTACGCGCCGATCATGAAAAAGCCACCCTGCGCCATGTTCAGCAGGCGCATCAGGCCGAAGATGAGCGTCAAGCCCGCGGCGACCACGAAGATCGCCATGCCGAACGCCGCGGCATTGAACACCGCGAACATGAGTTCATTGACCACGCTCAGCCCTCGTACTTCTTGCCCGGCGCCGCGGGTTCGACGATCTCGGTCTCGTCCAGCCGGACCACCTGCTCCAGGCCGTAACCCGGCGCCGCATCGCGCGCGCCGATCTTGGCGAAGTAGAAGGAGCCGATGCCCTGGTGGTCTTCCTTGCGGATGCGGTAGGGCCCCGCCGCCGTGTCGAACTGGAGGCCTTCGAGCGCCAGGATCACGGCGTCCGTCTCGGTCGAGTTCGCCTTCTTCACCGCGTTGAAGATCGCCAGCGCCGAGCGGTGCGAGGCCTGCACGATGCCAGGCACGAAGGGCGTGCCGGCGACCTTGACGATGTACTCGCTCAAGTCCTTGCTCACCGGGAACTGGCTCTTGAAGGGCTCCAGCTCCGGCGCCCAGAAGGTCACGCCCCACAGGTTCTGCGGGGTCGACTTCTGCATGGCCTTGGCGATCATCAGCTCCGTGCCGGCTTCGCCGATGACCTTGAACTTCTTGTCCATGCCGACCGCGCGCCCCTGCTGCAGCAAGCTCACGCAGGGTGCCGCGGTCAGGCCGATGAACAGACCCTCGGCGCCCGAGTTCATCAGGTTGTTGATCTCGATCTTGTAGTCGGCCTTGTTGAGGCTCGCGAACACGGGCTCCATCACCTTGACCTTGCGCCCGCTCTTGGCGGCCGCCTGCTCGACCCCAGCCTTGAAGTAGCGGGCCACATCGCGGCCGTTCTCGCTGTCGGGCGCGATCACGGCCCAGGTCTGCACGTCGGTGAACTTGCTCGTCATCAGGTTGCCGATGCCGCCGTAGAGCATCAGGGCGTTCGACGACAGGCGGAAGAAGTTGCGGCTGAAGTTCTCGTGCGTCACCGACATCACGCTCGGCGCGGGCGCCACCACCACGCTCTTGAGCTCGCCGAGGATCGGGGCGATCGCCAGCGCCATGGGCGACTGGCCGGCGCCGATGGAGACGTTGACGCCCTCGCCCGCCAGCTCGCGCACCGCGCTCACCGCACCGGCGCTCGTGAACTTGTCGTCGCGCACCACGATCTCGATCTGGCGGCCCAGCAGCCCGCCGTTTGCGTTCCATTGAAGCTGCGCAGCCTTGATGCCGTTGAGCCAGGCGGCGCCGGCCTCCGCGCCGATGCCGCTCATGGGCAGCATCGCCCCGATCTTGACCGGCGTGCCCTGCGCGTGGGCAAGGGAAGCGAACCGCGTGCCGGCGGCGCCTAGCACGGCGGCCGCGCTCGCGGCCTGGATGAGGGTTCGGCGCTTCAGTGATGTCATGGCTGTATCTCCGCGTGACGCTTACATCGAGATGGCTTTGCCGGGGGATGGCGGCTCGGCCACGTCGGCTTCGTTGTAGGCAATGGCATCGACGATGCCGTAGCCCGGGTCGGCCTCGCGCGCGCCCACCTTGGCGATGTAGGCGGTGCCAAGGCCCTGGTGGTCTTCCTTGCGCACGTGGTAGGAGCCCACCGCGGTGTCGAAGGTGAGGCCCTCCAGCGCGGCGATGACGGCGTCCGTGTCGGTGCTGCCGGCTTTCTGGATGGCGTTGAAGAGTCCGAGCGCGCAGCGGTGGCTGGACTGCACGATGCTCGGCGGGTTCTTGTCACCGGTGAGTTTCACGTAGCCGTCGTAGAGCGGCGTGCTCAGCGGGTTGCGCTTGCCGGCCTCGGTCCCCGGCACCCAGTAGCTGATGCTCCAGAGATTGGCCGGTGTGGACTTCTGCATCGCCTTGGCGATCATCAGCTCGGTGCCCGCGTCGCCGATGACCTTGAACTTCTTGTCCATGCCGACCGAGCGCCCCTGCTGCAGCAGGCTGATGCAGGGTGCGGCCGTGAGCCCGACGAACAGACCCTGCGAGGGCGCGTTCATGAGGCTGTTGATCTCGACCTTGTAGTCAGACTTGTTGAGGCTGGCGAACACCGGGTCGAGCACCTTCACCTGGCGGCCGGCCTTCGCGGCGGCACGCTGCACGCCGATGGTGAAGAAGCGCGCCATGTCGCGGCCGTTCTCGCTGTCGGGAACGATGCACGACCACGTCTCCACCTCCTTGAAGCGGTCGGTGAGCATGTTGCCGATGCCTGCGAAGGCGATGTAGGCGTTCCACGACAGGCGGAAGAAGTTGCGTTGGAAGTTCTCGTGCGTCAGCGACATCACGGTCGGGCACGGCGCGACCATCATGGCCTTGAGCTCGGGAAGGATGGGTGCCGTCGCCAGCGCCATCGGCGACTGCGAGCCGCCGATCAGCAGGTTGACGCCGCTTCCCGCCAGCTCTCGCGCCGCGGCGACGGCGCCGGCGCTGGTGAACTTGTCGTCCCGCACGACCAGCTCCACCGGCCGCTGGAGCACGCCGCCCTTCGCGTTCCATTGCTCGGCGGCAACTTTCGCGCCGGCCAGCCAGGCCGCGCCGGCTTCCGCGCCGATGCCGCTCATCGGGAGCATCACGCCGATTCGCACGGGCCCGGACTGCGCCCGGGCGGTCTGCCACGCAGGCAGGCCCAGCACACCAACGGCAGCGGCGGTGGACCGGAGGAAGTGGCGCCTCTTCATGGACATCGATGTCTCCTTCGTTGACGCTCCGGAATTTCCTTCGCGTAATTTGTTATAACAGATGTCAATTTACGGGCATGCACGAAAAGCCGTACTGGCGTAAACCCTCATGCGAAACATTCAGGCGTGCGACTGCACGGCTCGGGCCAGCCGCGCCCAGACATCCAGGGAGACGAGGAAGGCGCCGTGGCGCTCAGCGCACGCAGCAGCGCATCAGCACCGCGCGCAGCCAGCGGTTGGCGGCGTCGTTGTCGGTACTGGCGTGCCAGTACATGTAGGCATCCATCGAGGACAGCGGCACCGGAAAGGCCATCACCTGGTTGCCGAACTGGCGGTTGGCCATGTGCGCGTAGCTCTCCGGCATCGTGAGCACCAGGTCGGTCTCCGACACCGTGCGGCAGGCCGCGAAGTAGAACTGGCACCGCAGCGCGACCTGGCGCTGCACGCCCATGCGGCGCAGCTCGATGTCCTCGAAGCCCGGCCCCTGGCGCCGCGAGGTCACGAGGATGTGGCGCTGCGCCAGGTAGGTGTCGAGGTCCACCGAGCCGTGGATGGCAGGATGCCCCTTGCGGGCGACCACGGCCATGCCGTCGACGCTGATGCGCTTGACCTTCACCGCATCCGACAAGGGCAGCAGGACATCGACCGCCACATCGAGCGTGCCGGCCGCCAGCTCGCTTTCAAGGCTTCGCCGATTGGCGCGCACGCCGGAGACCTCGACTTCCGGCGCCTCGATGGCGAGCGCGCGCATCAGCGGCGGCATCACCGTGGACTCCATGTAGTCGCGCAGTCCGATCACGAAACGCTTCTTCGCGATGGCCGGCTCGAAGCTCTGCGTGTCGTTGAGCAGCGAGCCGATCGACTGCAGCGAGCCACGCAGCGGATCGATCAGGCGCTTGGTGAGCGGCGTGGGCACCATCTTGTGGCCCTGCCGCTCGAACAGGGGGTCGTTGAAGAGATCGCGCAGCCGAGCCAGCGCGTGGCTGATGGCAGGCTGCGTCAGGTGCAGCTTTTCCGCCGCCTTGGTGATGCCGCCTTCGGTGTAGATGGTGTCCAGCACCACGAGCAGGTTGAGATCCACTCTCGAGATATGCATTCGCTGTATCCAGGTCCATTCCAAGCGTTCATTGGCGTTCAGGGCACCGGTGCCCTTAGGCTGTCTCCTGAGAACGCGCACCATCATGCCGCGAGATGACCCGTGCGCGCATTCACCGAGGAGACAAGTCCCATGATCCCTTTGTTTGGCCCGCCGCCGCGCGGCCCCCTTGCCCCATGAGCGACGAGTTCAGCGGAACGATGGAAGTCCAGGAGCGGCAACGCTTCGACGAGGCCTCCCTGCGGCAGTGGTTCGCCTCGCATGTCGATGCGGACGCCGGCAAGGGCTTCCGCGTCTCGCAGTTCAAGGGCGGGCAATCGAATCCGACCTTTCTGGTCGAGGTCGCCCAGCGTCGCTACGTGGTGCGGCGCAAGCCCTCGGGCGAGCTGCTGCCGTCCGCGCACGCAGTGGATCGCGAGTTCCGGGTCATGAAGGCGCTGGCCGGCACCGACGTGCCGGCGCCGCGCGTGCATGCCCTGTGCGAGGACGGTGCGGTCATGGGCACCGCGTTCTACGTCATGGACTACGTGGATGGCCGCATCCTGTGGGACCCCAAGCTGCCCGGCGCGAGCAATGCCGAGCGAACCCGCATCTGCGACGACATGAACAGGGTTCTCGCCGCGCTGCACGAGGTCGACGTCCAGGCGGTGGGCCTGGGCGACTACGGTCGCACCGGCAACTACATCGAGCGCCAGATCGCGCGCTGGACCCGCCAGTACCGCGCCAGCGAGACGGAACGCATCGAGGCCGTCGAGAACCTCGTCGAATGGCTGCCGAAGCACATGCCGCCGGAGACCGCGACGCGCATCGTCCACGGCGACTTCCGCCTCGACAACCTGGTGTTCGCGCACGACGCGCCGCGGGTCATCGCCGTACTCGACTGGGAGCTGTCGACGCTCGGCGACCCGATGGCCGACTTCGCATACCACTGCATGGCGTGGCAATTGCCGCCGCCGTTCCGCGGACTCGGCGACCTCTCGCGCGTGCAACTCGCGGCCCTGGGATTGCCGTCCGAGGAGCGCTACCTCGCACGCTACTGCGAGCGCCGGCGGCTGCCCGCCGTGACCGCGGCAGCGTGGCGCTTCTACACGGCCTTCAACCTGTTTCGCGCGGCAGCCATCGCGCAGGGAATCATGGGCCGGGCCCTGGCGGGCAATGCCTCGAACGCCCATGCGCTGGAGGCCGGCAAGCAGGCCAGGCAGTTGGCGGAGTTGGGCTGGCAACGCGCCGCAGAGGGCTGATCCGGGGATGCCGCCCGTGTTTGCCCCTGCTCGCTTCCGTGGCCTGAAGGTCGGAGTCGCCGATGACCAGGCGGCGGCGTCGGTTTTCGAGAGGATCTTCGGCGCGCAGGTCGCGCCGGCGTCTTCTGGCGACTCGCGGCGCGGGTCACGCTTCCTCTTCGATGACCTGTGGGTCGAGCTGCGTGCCGCTTCGAGCGACACGCTGGACCTGCGCTGCGACGACCTCGACACGCAGCGCACGCACCTGCAACAGCTCGGAATCGAAGCGCTCGATGGTTCGGCGCTGGGCTGCAAGCCCTGCCTGCGCGTGGATGCGATGGACACCGGCGCCTGCACCGTCGACTTGCGTGAGAACGCCCCGCAGCAAGACCGCGCCTCCGCGGACTGCATGGCGCGCCTCTGCGGTCTTGAACTGGCGGTACGGGCACCGGAACGCGTGGCGCTTCACTGGACCCAGCTGTTCCACGCGCGACCCTTCCGCGACGAGGACGGCGTGCCTTCGCTCAGGCTCGGCGATTTCCGCCTGCGCTTCAACTCGGCCCCGGACGGCGTCACGGGCGTGACCGCACTGGATTTCGCCACGAGCGCATTCGAGGCCCTGGTGCGCAACGCGTCGTCGCAAGGCTTCAGCGTCGGCATCGAAGCCCATCACGCTGCCTTCAGCGCGCTGGGCATCGCCTTCAGGCTTCGATCGGATCGATAGAAGCCTGCCGCAGGTTCAGCTGAACGACTTGCCTTCGGCCACCAGCTTCTGGATCCGCGGCGCGGGCTGCCAGAAGCTCGCGTCGTCGCGCGGGTTCTTGGCAAAGCGCTTCATCGATTCGGCCACGTTGTACAGGCCCACCTGGCTCGCGTAGTGCATCGGGCCACCGCGCCAGATCGGGAAGCCGTAGCCCGTGAGATACACC
>NZ_JASZYF010000062.1 GCF_030317115.1 Variovorax gracilis | reverse complement strand
TCAGATCTGGCTCGAAACCTCTTCGGTCACGACACCGGAATCGCCGGTCACGTTCCCGAAATCATCGGTCACGATGCCGAAAACACCGGTCACGCTCTCCCGAAATACGCAGGACTTCGAGCTGGGCTTCGATTCAGGCTGACCAGAGGCGGATCGGAAGAAAAGTCGTCAGCCTCCCAGGCATCCAATGCACGCGGGATCAGAGTTCCGACGTGAGGCGCGCGCCCGCTAAAGCGGCGAGAAGCTGCCTTGGCGCCTCCTCTTGCCTACAAGGGACGGTGCACGCAGAATTTCGTGAATGTTAGAGAGCATCCTCATTCCGAGCATCGCACTGCAAGAGCCGTGGCTGAGCATCACGGCGCCTGGCGAGGTGTTTTCGAGCACTGAGAAATCAGGAAAATGGCTCGTGTACAGGCCCCCCGAGACGATTGACAAAGCTTGGATCCAGGTGCTTGGGCTGGTATCGACCAACGGATTGTCTTACGCGAAGGTCAGCACGCGTCAAGGCATCCTCGTTGGCTACACAGAACACGTCATTTGCGTCTACACGGGTAGCTGGCGAGCTCGCAAGGAAGTTATGCGCGTGCGAGAGGTACTGAGACATGTAGGCTTCACCGAACGCCTCCGCTATAAGCGGGATGTCGACACAATGCTTGGACGGGATCGTTTCACATACGAGGCGTAGGCCCTTCGGCGGCCGTCAGTCCAATCGAGGCAAAGGCAGTTAGGTCAGTGCGGCCATGTTGTCTGGCCGCTGCCCCGGATCGCTGCGACGATGGCGACGGCCCAATCCTTGGCCTGGTGCCGAGGGGCTAGGGCAACATCAACTCTGGAAAGGAACACACCATGACCGTGGGCGAAAGACGCAGGGCCTTGGAGTGGGCGGGAGAACTGCTGAGGGACCTCGCGTTCCAGACCGAGAGGCCGAAGCAGATCTGGGGCGGGCCGGTCCCACCAGAGCTAAAAATGCTGGCTCATCGCATCCTCAGGCACTACCGCGAACCTTGGCAACTGGATGCGGCGGTTGAGAGCGATGACCCCGTTTGTTTGTGGATCAGCAAAGAACCGCCGCGCTAGCTCGCGAAGGTCACGATCCGATGCTGCCGATCGGCAACGGTACTTTAGAGAGGGCTGCCAAGATCGGCTGATCGGTGATCAGCAGTCACGAGATGGGACCATGCGATTCTTCGGCTAAGTGCCCGTTCCGGAAATTCGACCGGTCCCAAACCGGGCATCATGCGTAGGGAGCAGGACAAGCCGGTGGTGCGTTGCACCAAAGGGCAATATGCAAAACGCTAGCCCGAAGTTAGGGTGCTGCCATTTGGGCACGCTGGAGTCGGAAGGTGGATGGCATCTACTCAATTTTGACGGCTTCAGCGCCTTGGGACCGTGAGCGAACCCACTGTATTCATCATTGACGATGACGAAGCATGTCGCGATTCGATTCGCGAGTTGGTCGTTTCAGTCGGGCTCTTAGCCAGCGTCTTCGCCTCGGCGTTTGAGTTCTTGAATGCCTTAAACCCGACATGGCGTGGCTGTCTTGTGTTGGACCTGCACATGCCTGGGATGAATGGGCTCTCGCTGCAGAAGCGCCTTCAGGAAATGAGAGTCGACCTACCGATTGTGTTTATCAGCGGCAGCGTCGACATACCAACGGCGTTCCAAGCCATCAAGGACGGCGCAGTGGAATTCCTGCAGAAGCCGTACCCTCAACAGCAGTTGGTGGACGCCATTCACAAGGCCCTACGACTGGCTCGCGCCTGACGGCGAGGTCGCGTCGAGCCCCAGATTCGGACGAATCAGACCTCGCCGGCGAACAGCGGCTACTGGCCAATTGTGTTGAAAAACTCGGAATCGGGAGGCTCGCGTTAACGATTTCGACCTATGAGCCCTTGAGTAAGTTTTTCGCGTCCCCGGCGCCCGACCGAACAGGAAATCGCGCCTGGGGCCTGCTACGCGCCTGCGAAGGCCATCGGCGAAGCGCGCACCACATGCGATTCGCAAGTGGCGCTTGGCGAGTCTTGTCCGACTATCGAGTTTTTCAACAGAATTGGGGTGAGCGTCCGGCCGATCCACCTTGACCCGGATCAGAGCCCGTGATCGTCAAGAGGTGGTCGTGGGTCCAACGAAGGCGACGCACTCGACGAGGTTGAGAGCGGCCAGCAGCAGGTATTTCTCGGCATCGGTGCGCACACGCAGCAAGTCGTGGTCGCCGAGGTATCCGTAGGCGAACGCGAGCAGATAGCGCTCGGGATGCTCGTCACAGAACTGCTGCACGACCTGATCGGCCAGCTCTCCCGGCAATCCCTCATTGAAGCGGACGCGGGCTGTCAAGCGCTGCATGCACGTCTCCTGCAAGTCCTCCGAGACGATCGGCCACGTATGGCCGCTGCGCTTCATCGCCTGGAACGTCACGAACAGGATATGCAGCGGCACCTCCAGCTCCACCATGCCCACTCCCATGCGCGACAGCGCGAGGACCGAGGCGAGCAGGTTGGGCTGCTGAGCGAAGATCTCGTCAGCCAGGCGCACCTTCTGCGCCTGGGTCATGCCGTTGACGTCGATGGCCGCCTGGACCATCACGGCCTGCGTGATCACGCCCATCTTCGTCAGCTCGGCCGCCAGCGATGCGGCAGCAGTTCATCCAGCCTATGGCTGGGATGCGCGTGGATGCGCGCCAGCACGTCGCGCAGGTACGCCCACGGATCCAGGCCGTTGAGCTTGGCGGACTGCACCAGACTCATCACCACCGCTGCGCGCTGGCCGGCCAACTCACTGCCCACGAACAGCCAATTCTTCGCGCCGAGCTTCCAGGGCTTGATCTGCCGCTCGACCAGGTTGTTGTCGATGACCACCGTGCCGTCGTCCAGGTGCAGCGTCAGCGCCTTCCAGGCATTGAGGCTGTAATCGATTGCCCCGGCGATCTTGCTGCCGTCGATCACCTGTGTGCGCTGCAGCTTCAGCCATACCTCGAACTCGTCCCACAGCGGTTTGCTCAGCTGCTGCCGCGCGTGCCGACGGTTGTCGTGATCCATCTCGGCGAAGGCCGCCTCTGCACGGTAGATCCGCGCCCAGCGCTGCAACGCTTCGGTGGCCACCGCACTGGCGCTATTGCCGCCGCGGCTGAGCTCCTCGAAGTACCGTCTGGCATGCGCGGCGCACGCCGCCGACCTGCGCTGCGGGTAGACCTTCGCGTCCAGCACGGCGTTGTAGCCCGCGTACTGGTCGGTGATCAAGGTGCCGTTCCACGGCGGCTCTGGGCACGGTGGTCCCTTGCCGGCGAGGAAGGTCATCGGATACTGCGACCCTCGGCCCAGGCAGAACTCGTAGATCACGCCCGGATGAGGGTCGTGATGGCTGCGCGCCCAGGCCCAGACGTAGGCCTTCTTCGTCTTGCCCGACCCCGGGTCCAGCAGCGGCACTGGGGTCTCGTCGACATGCAGCACCCGGCAGCTGAGGATGAAGCGCCGGTGCGCCTCGTACAGCGGCTCGAGCTTGGCGCCGCCGGCGCCGCTCCAGGCGGCCAGCGTCGAGCGCGGCGTGTGCACGCCCGAGCGCGCGTTGATCGGCTCCTGCCGGCAGTACGGCAGATGGTCCACGAAGCGGCTGATCAGCGTGTGCGCCACAAGCCCGCTGGCGGGGATACCGCCGTCCACCACGTCCGGCTCGGCCGGCTCCTGGCGGATCTGCTGGCAGCACCTGCAAGCCCACTTGCCGTAGATGTGCCGGTGCACGAAGAACTTGGCCGGGACGATGTCCAGCTTCTCGCTGATGTCCTCGCCGATGCGCTGCATGGGCCGGCCGCACTCAGGGGTCGGGCAGCTCGTGTTCTCAGGCTCGTGGCGATGCTCGACGCGCTCCAGGTGCTCGGGCAGCGCCTGGCGGCGCGGCTTGCGTGGGGGCGCCTTCGGGGTCTTGGGCGCTTCGGGCAGGCCGCGCTGCAACTCAGCCAGTTGCGCCTGCAGGCTGGCCTCGTCCTCGGCCAGAGTGTCTTGGAACAGGGCGCGCTGCTGGGCTGTCATGGCCTCGGTCCTGGCGCCGAACTTCCAGCGCTTGAGACGGGCGAGCTCGAAGTTGACCTTCTCCAGCTTGGCGTGCGCCCAAGCGATCTCGCGCGCCTGGGTCTGAACATGCTGCTGCAACCGCGTGATCAGCGCGGCCGCTTGCGGCGGCAGCTGTGCCATGTCGATTTGGAAGGCAGCGGTGTCGCCGAGCATGCTCGGCATGTTGCACGAGTCGGGACGCGCTGCACATCGGCAGATGCGATGTCAACGGCAGCGCTGGGCTGTCAGTGCCCTCACGATCGGTTGATGACGCTGAGTTCGCCCAGGCGCTGCCACGGCAGACCGACCGCGAGAGCTTCGAATTGCTGCGCGCTCAGTTGCAGCGTTGCAGCCGCCGGGACCTGCCCTGGTGGACGCTCCAGCCAGACGAAGCGTCCCGCGTGCAGGCGGCGCGTCGCGCACCACACACCGAAGCCGTCGTGCACGAGCAGCTTGATGCGCGTGGCGCGCAGGTTGGCGAACAAGTAGCCATGGTGCGCATGCGCCGCGCCGACGGTATTGACGACGATGTTGAGCAACCGGTCGGCGCCGGCGCGCATGTCCTGAGGCTGGGTGCATAGCCACAGCGTGTCGATGCGAATCAACGGACTGGCTCCTCGGCGACGCACAGCGCATCGGCCAGGGCGCGCAACTGCGCAGCGTACAGCGCGCCTGCGCTGGCAGCGCACTGGAGCTTCACGTGCAGGCCGCCGCGCTGAAGTTCGATGCGGATGTCGGGCTGCGGTGCAGGAGCGGCGATCGGCGCGGGCCGCGGCAACTCCACAGGGACGAACTGCAGGGCAGGCGCGGTGCCACCGGCCGCAGGCGCCGCGGCGCCCATGCGCTTGAGCCCGCGGCCCGTGAGCCACTTGCGCACGACGTTGGTGTTCAGGCCGTGCGCGATGGCCACGGCCGAGACCGACGCGCCGGGCTGCCGGCACTCGGCCAGGATGCGGGCCTTGAACTCGGCACTGTGGACTCGGCGATTGGAAGTATTGGGATGCATAGGCGTCCGCCAAATTTAGGTGGACGCCATCCTCGGGAGCCGCTGCGTCAGGCGCAAGGTGGGATCGCTGGACGCTCACGAATTGGGCGGATTCTGACATTGCCTGTTGGGGGGCATCTCAGGATGCATGTTTCGAACTCCATGGCGTCGTTCAGTACCCGAGCCACGGCCCCTGGCTCACGCGCGGAGCGTGCACTGGCATCCAGGCGCGGCACTGGAACGAAGGCCCCACGCCGTTGCTTCAGTTGGCGTCAGTCCACGTCAGCTTGCGCAAAGCCCCGACGCCAGCGGCGAGTGTCGAGCTAGCTATCGATCTTCGCCATCCAATCGGGCGCAGGCACGCCGTGCTTGGAATAGAAGGCTTCGACCCGTTGACGATTCGGCCGTCCCTTGGCCAGACCCAGGAAGTCGACCGCATTGCCCCCGAAAAAGGCGTTGCTCAACGTCGTCTGTCGAATCCGTGCGTCGGGCTGCAGCGCCTCGACTTTGCGCATCACGTCCATGAACGCTGACAGATATCGCTCGACGTTCTCCTGGGAAAGGATCATCGTCCAGTCGCTCCCGTACATCAGGCGCTCGCGCAAAATGTGGTTCGCCGACGCGGCGTACAGTTTGGCGAGCGCATCCCGCATCCTCCCTTGGTTCAACAAGACCCCGGCATAGAACCCGCTGTCCGCGAAAGCCGCCGACCCATTGGAGCCCGGCTGGGAGCTGAAGAGTTTAAGGAACTCCCGCGTTCGCGTTCCATCGTCCTCGACATCCGTATCTCCGAAGTGCCCAAAGCTCACGCGAAGCCCCTTGAACTTCTCGAGCGCGATCGCCCAGTACGCACTGCCGGCCAGGTTCATGAAGTCGTCGTTGGGTCCGTTTGAGTGATTGGTGTGCGCCATCACCGGCACGTCGTTGTTCAAGCAGTAACGGAAAATTGCCTCCATGGCGCTGTCCAGTCGTTTGCCAAAGCCTGGCTCGGAAGCCGCCGGTGGCAGCCCCGGCTTTCCCTGCCAGACAGACACGCCGGCATTGCCATACGGCGCGAACCCCATGGGTGGGTACAACTTGACGCCGATGGACCCCTCTGTCTCGATTGCACGCTTCACCAACCGGAGCGAGTCACCCATTCCGTCGGAACCGGGCGTCATCGCCTCCCTGAAGGGACAGAAGGGCACGAATCCGTGCACCCTGCCTGCAAGCAGGATGGAGACCTCGCGCATCACGCTCACTTGATCCTGCAACGAGGTCGGCGTCGCCTTTCCTTTTGCCAACCACCAGTCGTAGTCCACGAGGCTGGCCACGACAAGGTCAATCTTGTGCGCTGACCCAGTGGAGTAGGTCGTGAGGTAGTCAATCGCGTTGACGTGCCGATGGTTGTAGTTGTGCAAGAGGAACTGGATGTAGCCTAGGGGCGTCGGATGACTGCCCAGAATGGTCGCGCCATTCCTGCTCTGGCGCTCGAAGTCCTTGTAGTCGGCGGGAAGCGCGTCGATTGCCGCCCCCAGACCGCCCGGCGTATCTTTCGGTCCCAGAATTGCGGCGCCGGCCGGCGCCTGATACAGCGTCTGTGACGCAGCCTGGAGTTGGGACCGTCCGATGCCATACCCCTCTCGAAACGCCTCCAAAGCGGCCGAGCGCAGTTGCTCGTTCCCTTCGCAGTTCTTTAGGGCGCCGGCGTAGCGCGCGATGGCCCAAGGCCACAACCTTCTGGCCTTCGGACCTCCCGGCGTCGGCAAGACCCATCTCATTGCCGGTATCGGCCATGCGCTGATCGATCACGGCTACAAGGTGCTCTTCGTGCGAACGAGCGAGTTGGTACAAAGGCTGCAAGCCGCTCGCAGGGACCTGCGTCTGCCAGGCGAACTGGCCAAGCTTGATCGCTCCGACTTGCTCATCTTGGACGAGTTGAGCTACGCGCGCCGGGACCAGGCGGAGCGAGCTGATTACCGAGCGCTACGAGCGCAGGAGCATCGCCATCACGGCCAACGCACCGTTCTCGGCGTGGGACGAAGTGTTCCCGGACAAGGCCATGACCGTGGCCGCCGTGGACCGTCTGGTGCATCACGCAATGATCCTGGAGATGAACGTGGACAGCTACCGACGCCGCGCTGCGTTGCCGGCTCGCCGGCAACGCAGCGCAACTCCTACTCAATGATCAAGCTCGACCGCACCGCTCAAGATAATTGACGCTGACCGCTCGAAATAGTTGACGCCGGGCACTGTCACCCGTCATCTGCTGCGCGGCGCCCCCACACGGCTCACGGACGCATGGCGGTCGTGGCTCTTAGATCTGTCGGTGGCATCGGGCGCGGTATCGCCATTTTGAACGTTGACTCCTGTCTCGACCGACGCGCCGCCAGGCGGGGCGTCGGAGTCCAAGATCGCGAAGGCGTGAACCAGATCGGGCACGGAATCGACGACCAGCTTCTTCAATGCCGACTTTCGATAGCTCTTAACGGTGCGCTCGGCAGCGCCGAGCTTTTCTGCGATGTCCCTGTTGCGATAGCCTTCGCTGACAGATCGCGCGACCACCTGTTCCTGATAGGTCAGGCACGCATATCGTTCTCTCAGGAACGCAATTCTGGACGCTCTCGTGCGTTGCCTTCGCCCGCGCACTACAGCCGTCTCGATGGCCTCGCGCAGCATCTGTTCCGCAACGGGCTTGATCAGGAAATCCGAGACGCCAACCTTCATCGCGGCGATGATGTCGGCAGGGCTCGGGCGCGTCGCGAGGACGACCGCAGCGACTCCCCGGGCGGCCGCACGCGCCAGGATGCCGGGCAGCGCGGTCAGGTTTTCGCATCGATGTCGACGAGCACGCAGCCGCCCTTGGGATCCACTTCCGCTTCTTCGGGCGCGAACGCGTCGAGATTCTGGCAAACGTGAACACGATGCCCCTCCCGGCGAAGCGATCGCGAGAGCCGACTCGAAAGTGCAGTCGGGCCCATCAATTGCACGCTAGCCATCACCCGCTCCAAGAAAAGAAATCCACCGGTGCAGGCGCCGGGACCCCGCGGCCTATTGCCGTCGCAAGTCGGGATCATCTGACATCGGGTCGAAGTTGGCATCGCAAATGAGCGTGGTACTGGTCCGGGTCAGTCAGGCCATGTTCCCTTTTCGGGGCGATCGGGCTTCCAGGTACTTGTTGTGCAAATCGGTGCGCGGAGCCACGATTACTCATTTGAAATCAGTGACCAACGTGGAATCCAGCTTCTCGGACCGGACCACTTTCGCAAGTCCTTGTCCCACAACGATCTTTCGCCTCAAGCGCACTGATTTTCACGGAAAGTACGACCACGCCAGGTTGCACTCCGCCTGCTCCGTAGTCGCTACGTTCAGGGGTGCGTCCACTTCGCCGAGCAAAAGAGCTGTGAGCGTCTTGCCGTCCCACCTTGACCGAGGCGCTGCTCACTCCGCGGGATCGTTGATCTCGTCGATGACTGTTCCGTCCTCGTAGAACTTGGCGATGGCCTTGTCCAGCCGCTTGAGCAGCGCGTTGAGAGTCTCGCCTTCGCGCCTGACGAGCATGGCCATCGCATTGTGATCATCGGCGGCAGTGGCTGCGCACTGGATCGATCCGATCGCACCGATCGTGATGTCGCCGCCGTCGTCGATCAGTGCCTCGATGTTCTTCATGTGGACGTTGGCTCGCTGAGTTCGCGGACGCGCCAGCGGTGGGGCAGCAACTCCTCGATCCGGCTGTTCAAGTGGGTCGGCAGCCTCGCGAGGACGTCGCGCAGGTATTGCCAAGGATCGTGTCCATTGAGCTTGGCCGACTGAACCAGGCTCATCACCACCGCAGCGCGCTGGCCGGCGAGTGCGCTCCCGGCGAAGAGCCAGTTCTTGCGCCCCATCTGCCAGGGCTTGATCTGCCGCTCCAGGAAGTTGTTGTCCATCGGGACTTCGCCGTCGTCGAGATGACGGGTGAGTTGCTCCCAGTGGTTGAGGCTGTAATCGATCGCCGCTGCGATGCTGCTCCCGTCGGGCACGCGGCGCCGCTCGAGTTCGAGCCACAGCTTGAACTCCTCCCATAGCGGCTTGATCAATTTCTGCCGCCCTTCATGTCGATGGTCCGCAGGCATTCCTGCGAAGTTTCCTTCGACGTGGTAGATCTGGGCCAAACGCTTGATCGCCGCCTCGGCCACCGGACTCGTTCCAGCCTTGGCCAGCTCGTCGTACTTGCGTCGGGCATGCACGACGCAGCCTGCGGCCACGCGCTTGGGGTACACACGGGTATCCATGGCGGTGTCGTAGCCGGCGTACTGGTCCGTCAGCAGCGTGCCGCTCCACGCGCCATCCTCGCCGCTGAGGAACGCGACCGGGTACTGGCCGCCACGGCCCAGGCAGAACTCGAAGATCACGCCGCGCTGCGCATCGAGTTCGCCGCGCGCATAGGCCCAGACGTAGGCCCTGCGGGTCTTGCCCGCTCCGGGATCGAGCAGAGCCACCGGCGTCTCGTCGGCGTGCAGAACCCGAGCGCCGAGCACGAAGCGCTTGAGCGCGTCGTACAGCGGCTCCAGCGCCGCCCCGGCATATCCTGCCCAGGCCGCCAGCGTGGAGCGCGGCGTGTGCACGCCCGAGCGCGCGTTGACCGCCTCCTGCCTGTAGTACGGCAGGTGGTCCACGAAGCGGCTGATCAACGTGTGCGCCACGAGTCCGCTGGCCGGGATGCCGCCGTCCACGATCTCGGGGGCGGCCGGCTCCTGCTTCAGGCTCTGGCAGCAGCGGCACGCCCACTTGCCGTAGATGTGCCGGTGCACGAAGAATTCCGCCGGCACGATGTCCAGCCGCTCGCTGATGTCTTCTCCCACGCGCACCATGGGCCTCCCGCAGCCGCAACTCGTGTCCTCGGGCTCATGGCGGTGCTCTACGCGCCGCAGGTGCTGCGGCAACGCCTCGCGACGCGGTTTGCGTGGCGGGGCCTTGGGCGCCTTCGGCGTCTCGGGCAGGCTACTGGCCTGCAGTGCCGCCAACTGCGCTTGCAGGCTTGCCTCGTCCTCCGCGACCGTGTCCTGGAAGAGCTGGCGCTGCTCGGCGGTCATCGCCTCGGACTTGGCGCCGAACTTCCAGCGCTTGAGCCGCGCGAGCTCGAAGTTGATCTTCTCGATCTTCGCTTGCCGCAGTGCGAGTTCGCGGTCCTTGCGCTCCAGCAAGGCTTGCTGCTGCGCGAGTTCGCGGGCGCGCTCGGCAAGCTGCAGGTCCTGCTGCTCGAGTCGTTGCTGCATCTGCGCGATCAGCACGGCAGCCTCAGGGGGCAGTTGGGCAAGGTCTACGGGGAGAGAACCTTGCGTGCCATGCATGCGTAGCATGGTGCCAGAGCGGCGTGCCTCGCACCACTGGCATAAGCGCTGTCAACCGACGCGGACACGCCAGAGGTCACATGCGCGTGATGACGTTCATCTCGGGCAGCCGCTCCCATGGCAGGCCGACCACCAGGGCGTCGAATTGCGCTCTCGTGAGTTCCAGCGACACTGTCGCTGTCGCTGTCGCTGACGGCCAGACGAAGCGCCCGGCGTTCAGTCGCCGCGAAGCGCACCACACGCCGAAGCCGTCGTGCACGATGAGCTTGATGCGCGTGGCGCGCGCATTCGCGAAGAGGTACCCGTGATGGGCGTGTGCGGCTCCCAGCGTCGAGACGACCGCGGCCAGGAGGCGCTCGGCGCCCGCGCGCATGTCCAGAGGCTGCGCGCACAACCACACCTTGTCGATGCGGATCACTTCAGCGCCGCAGCCACTTCGCCCAGCCAGGCCGCGCAATGCGCCGCCTGCGAGCCGGGCCATTGCACTGTCAGGCGAGTCGCGCCGCGCTGCAGTTCGATGTGGATGGCGGCCTCGGCGCTTGTGCGATCCGCGTCGGGGTGGCCGACGGAAGCCGCGACCTCGGCAGCGGGTGAAGCCAGTTCCACCGGCACGAAGCGCAGTGCCTGCGGCGGTGTCGATGTGGGCGGTATCGTCGGCTCGACAGGCGCTCGTGGCGCCACCGTACGTGGCGCCGAGAGGCCCGTGCGCTTCAAGCCTTTGCCGACGAGCCACTTGCGAACCAGGTTGACGTTGAGCCCGTGCGCAAGCGACACCGCCGCGACGGAGACGCCGGGCTGCTGACATTCGGCGATGACCGCCGCCTTGAACTCCGCAGCGTGCCTGCGCCGAAGCTTCTGTGCATTGGGATTCATTGGTGCCCACCAATTCAAATAGGTGGGCACCATCCTCACGGTCCCATCACGGCGCAGCAAGATGGAATAGCGAGACGCTCACAAAGAGCTTGCTCGAGGAGACACTGGACACCGATCTGGCCGCTGTCGCTGCGGAGATCGAAGCAGGCAGCGCGTCTCCCGCTGAGTAACAACAACCCAAGCGGGAGAGGCGGCTACCCGCAGAGCAGGCGGTTCCCGTGCTAGTCGCCGGGCTCTAGGAAACGGACGCGGCCCGTCTCCAACTCGTACACGGCGCCAATCAGCTTCATCAGGGCTTCGCGCTCTCGCGCCCGGGCCTCAGGGGTATTGCGCAAGGTCTGGACGGTGTACCGTACGTTCGCTTCCACGGCTTGATGCAGCAGCATTGCGGGAGGCTGCGAGTCGTCGAGCCCGTCGAGGGCGGGCACAATGTTTTCCAGCAGGACCTCGATCCTGTTCTTCTGCCGGGCGCCGTGGAACCGGGAAGCGAGGGCAGCCTCCACCGCGCCACAACCTTCGTGTCCCAACACGATGAAGAGTGGCGTTTGCAGATGCGAGCCCGCGTACTGCAGCGTGCCTAGGACGCTCGGCCCAAGGACGTTGCCCGCCACTCGGACGACGAACAACTCGCCGAAGGAGGCGTCGAACACGAGTTCGGGCGGCACGCGGCTGTCGCTGCAACCCAGGATGGTGGCAAACGGTTGTTGGCCCTTGGCGAGCTCAGCCAGGATCTCTTTCTGGACCGTGGGAAAGCGCGCACGGCCCTGGACGAAACGCTCGTTCCCCTCCCGCAGACGGGTGAGTGCCTCTGCAGCAGTACAAGGTGGAGAAAAGGTTTCCATTGGCGAAGCACCGACGACAGGCCCGACCATAGGGGCAGCGGCAGACACGTGTCAATTAGGGCGTCTCTCTTTCGGGGCCACGCTCGCTCGCCCACAATAGTCACCGGCGTACGAGCTTCGCCTTCAGAGATGCTCCAATCGGCCTTCGAGTTTGCGCGGTACAACGCTGCTGCGGCATCTAAAACGGCGGTGTCGGGCTAGAAAGCGTGGTCAAGGACGACCTCGACGGCTTGATCGGGCACTGCGCGATGAGCGTGGCGGCGCCCGTCGCCGCACGCTGTAATTCAACGAGCCGAAGGCACCGAAAGGTGGGTCGTGTGCGCGCATCTTGGCACGGGATCCCCTCTCAGGGTGGACCAGGAACACGAAATCTTGGACGCCACTACATTCCGGAATCCTCTCTGCGCGGAGGGTAGACGCCGGCCAGGCGGGCGATCAGGATCGCAAGGAAGAGGCCCCCCACAAGCTGCTCGAGCACGCACAGCCCGCGCGCGTACCGCTGTACGGGTACGGCGTCCCCGAAGCCGGTGCTGGTCAGTACGGTGAAACTGAAATACACCAAGTCGCCGATCGGCGGCGAAATGACGGCACCGCCGAACGCGAACGACCCTGGCTGAATATGGTTCGCCATCGCGTAGAGATACGCCCACAACGCGCCGAGCATCAGGTAGGCGGCCGCGGCGCCGTAGAGCTTGTCAGCCGTCATGACGTCATGCTGAAAGACGTAGCGCAGCAAGTATCCGATCGTTGCCGCGTAAAGCGCGGCGCCAAACATCCAGGAGTGCAGGAGAAACCGCGAGTTGCTTCCATCTATCGCGAGCAGTTGAAAGACCAGGGCCGGAGTCGCCAGGAGAATCGCGATCACGAACGACAACTGGGTGCGCCCTATCGCGGCGACCGCTGCGATCACGACGAGAAGGTTGCCGCCGTTTAGCATGATCCGCCCGCGCGGCGTGGGCTCGAGCAGCAGCATCGCCATGATGAGCGCGAGCATCGCGACGAAGAGATAGAAGCAGCGCTGGTAGAACACCTGCGCGAGAGTCGAGCGCGCCCGGCCGATTGTCATTTGCCCGCCCCTAGTATCCCGTGGCATAGGGCGCCCGCGTTTCGTCGCGGCGTCCTCCCCGCGCCATAACAGGCGAAGCCAACGGGTTCACTTTCCGTCGCTCTTGAGTGATCCCCAGGCTCCTCTGCAGATCACTCAAGCTCGCGCACCCTTAGCCGGGCTGCTCGCCTGAGGCCCGGATGTCTACGCGACGGTTCGGCTCGAAGCAGGCGATGAGCGCAGTGCGATTCCTGGCCTTGCCCTGAGCCCTGCAATCGGCTTCAGTGATCTTCAGCTCCGAGAAGCCGCGGCCTTCGGTCGTGATGATGTTGGCCGGCACGCCTTGGGCGACCAGGTAGTCGCGCACCGAGTTGGCCCGCGCCAAAGACAGGCGCTGGTTGAATTCGGCGCTGCCGATCGGGTCGGTGTGCCCGACGATGGCGATCGAGCGCAGCCGGATGCCCGAGGACTTGAGCTCCGCGAGTGTGTTGTCGATGCGGGTGCGCCCAGCAGGCGTCAAGTCGGACTTGGCGAACGCGAACGTGCCGTCGGCCTTGAGCTCAAAGGCGCGCGCCGCCGGGGGCGGCGGCGGTGGTGGCGGCGTTGCCGCCCGTGGGGCCGGCGGCGGAGCTGCCTGCGCCACCTGTGGGGCGGCCCCGAAGGGAATCTGCAGACCCACCGAGAACAGCCAGTCGTTCATGCTCTGCCGAGTTGCAGTCCGGCTGTTGTTGGCGTTGTCGACATAGCGGTAGCGCGCGTCGGCTACCAAGCGGCCCCAGGAGGAGAACGGCCAGACTACGCCGACACCCGCGTTGGCCATGAAACTCGAGTGGCTGTCGTTGATGCCGAATGCCCTTTCCACCTTGTTGTCGATGGCACCGATGCCGCCCACGAGATAGGGGTGCACGCTGCTCGATGTCCAGCGGTTGACGCCCTGGCGGCCCAGGAAGAACCACTGCGCGTCGAGCGTGCCGCTCCAGTTCTTGTATTTGTCAGTGCTGTTGAAGACGCCAAAGGCGGTGCCAAACTTGCCATCGAGCTCCTCGTACATCGCGCGCAACTCGATGTTCCAGTTGGGGCTGATTGGCTTGCCGATGGATACGCCTCCGCCCCAACCGTTGTCGGCGTTGCGGTCGCCGTCCGGATGGACGTAGGCGCCAAAGGGCGTGATGTACCACCTGTTGTCGTAGTACTGGTCCGCTGCGAAAGTGGTCTGCGCAAGGCAGGCACCATACGGGAGAGCAATCGCGCAGCAAGCTGCGAAGGTGCGACGATCAAACATGGAAGCCTCCTCACGGAGTTTTTGGAGGTGGTCAGTGTTTGTGTGACTTTCGATCGAGGCCAATATGCCGAAGGACAGATGGGCAAGCCGCGAAATCGGCGTATGCGCCTGACGTAGGCGCCGAGCAAGTGATGTATCAACGGCTGTCGTCGTACTGCCCGGCGGTGAGCGTGGTCCGGGCGGACAGGCCGCCATACGGGAGCGGAAACGAGGAAGTGGCAAGCCGCGAGCGGTAAGGGCGCGGCGGTCGAACCTGGAACCTCCTCGCAGCCTGGGCAAGTTCAGGGGTCGGTGTACCGGTGGGCGCAATAGCGTTCAGTTTCAATTGATACAGACTTTGGGGGTTGCGCGAGTTGCGCTTCAGCAACGACGGGTGGGTTCCACAGCGAGGCTACGTGGAGAAAGGCACCGGGAAAGCGATAAGCGGCAGGCGTGGTGCGCGCCGATGTCTTAAGTAGAAGACGTCGCGCGCCCTCGGAATGACGTCAAACGACTCCAAGACTTGCTTTGACTGACAAACGTCAATGCGCGGATTTGCGAGGGTAAGACAATTGCTGTTCGCGCCTTTTCGCCCAAACAAGCGTCAAGTGCGTCTCACTGCTCCTCTTCGAGATCGTCGTGACACCTCTAGCAGGCTGCTGAAGTACCAGGCGCGCCGAAGTCATCCTGCGCACTGAAGGCGGCGGTTGTGTGATTTCGACGTTCCAGGGTCGCTGTCGGCGCTGTTTTCCCGCTTC
>NZ_JASZYF010000061.1 GCF_030317115.1 Variovorax gracilis | reverse complement strand
ATCTCGAGGATCTTCACGGGGATGCCCGCGTTCAGGAAGTTCATCGAGATCCCGCCGCCCATGGTGCCGGCACCGATCACGCCCACGGACTTGATGGCGCGCTGGGGCGTGGCTTCGGGCACATCGGGGATCTTGCTCGCCGCGCGCTCGGCAAAGAAGGCGTTGCGCAGTGCGGCGCTTTCCGGCGTCCAAACGAGTTCGGTGACCGCGGCGCGTTCGTAGTCCACGGCGGCGTCGAAGCCCAGGCGCACCGATTGCGCCACGCAGTCGAGGCATCGAAGCGGCGCGGGGTAGTTGCGAGAACGGGCCGCGATCATGTTGCGGGCGAACTGCAGGTAGGCCTCGGCGTTGGGATGCTCGACCTCCAGGTCGCGGGAGCGCGGCAGCGGCCGCACATCCGCCTTGGCCCGTGCCAGCTCGATCGCGGCGGACACGACATCTTCCGCAACGATGCGGTCGAACAGCTTCTGCGACGGCATCGCCGCCAGCATGTCGCTCATGACGGTATCGCCCGTCACGATCATGTTGAGCGCGGCTTCGAGCCCGATCAGGCGCGGCAGGCGCTGCGTGCCGGTGGCGCCCGGCAGGATGCCGATGCGGACTTCCGGCAACGCGACCTGCGTGCCGCCTTGCACGACGCGGTAGTGGCATCCCATGGCCAGTTCAAGCCCACCGCCCATCACGACCCCATGGATCGCGGCCACCACCGGCTTGCTGCAGCCTTCGACGAGGCGGATCACGTCGACCAGGTCGGGCGCCGCCGTCGCCTCGGGCTTGTTGAACTCCCGGATGTCGGCGCCGCCGCAGAACGCACGGCCCTGCCCCGTCAGCACGATCGCCCGGACCGCGGGGTCGCCCTGCGCGCGCGACACCGACTCCGCGATGAAGCGACGATTGCCCAGGCCCAGGCTGTTGACGGGAGGGTTGTCCATTGCGACGACGGCAATGCCGTCGCGCGCCTCGTAGCTGGCTGACACGAATGTTCCTTTCGAAGCGGATGCGCACCGATGTTCCCGCACGCGCGGTGCGCTCGCATCAACAAGCCGCATGCGGCAGATGAAAAGCCTTCATGCGCCAGGCGCCTCGACGCGTCCGAGTCGAGGCACCATCGATGCATCACCATTCCCACCTGTGCGCCATGCCCCTCCTGAACCGCGACAACCTGCACCAATACGTCGGCCAATCGATCGGCACCTCGTCCTGGGTCGATGTGCCGCAATCGCGCATCGACGCCTTTGCGGACTGCACGGAAGACCGCCAGTGGATCCACATCGACGTGGATCGCGCGCAGCGGGAGAGCCCATTCGGCGCGCCGATTGCACACGGCTTTCTCACGCTCTCGCTGCTGCCGATCACCTCCTACGAACTGCTGGACGGGTTGAAGCCAACCAAGTCCGTCAACTACGGGCTCGACAAGCTGCGTTTCATGTCGCCGGTGGCCGCGGGCTCACGCGTGCGCAACCACATCAAGCTGCTGGCCGCCGAGCCGCGCGAGGACGGCTGGACGCTGCTTCGCACGGAGAACACGGTCGAGATCGAAGGCCAGCCCAAGCCGGCGCTGGTCGCCGTCTCGCTCGGCCTGTTCTCCTGGTCCTGACCGACCTTCTTCCACCGATCCTTCACTGAGGTTTCAACACCATGCAATTCGAATACACGCCCAAGGTCCAGGACCTCCGCACCCGCCTGCTCGCCTTCATGGACGAATACATCTATCCGAACGAGAAGCGGCGCGAGGAAGAGGCGCATCAGTCCTACCTCAACGCGCAGAAGGGCGGCAACTACACCACGCTGCCGCTCATGGAAGAACTGAAGCCCAAGGCTCGCGCCGCTGGTCTCTGGAACATGTTCCTGCCCGAAGCGGGCCATGGCGCCGGCCTGACGAATCTCGAATACGCGCCGCTGTGCGAGATCATGGGCCGCCGCTACTGGAGCGCCGAAGCTTTCAACTGCAGCGCGCCCGACACCGGCAACACGGAGGTCATCGCCCGCTACGGCTCGCCGGAGCAGCAGGAGCGCTGGCTGCGTCCGCTGCTCGACGGCGAGATCCGCTCGTCCTTCGCGATGACCGAACCGGCCGTCGCTTCGTCCGACGCAACCAATATCGCGTGCAGCATCCGCCGCGATGGCAGCGACTACGTGATCAACGGGCGCAAGTGGTACATCACCGGCGCGATGAACGAGCGCTGCAAGCTCTTCATCCTCATGGGCAAGACCGATCCGGACAACGCCGACCGGCACCGCCAGCAGTCGATGATCATCGTGCCGCGCGACACGCCCGGCGTGACCGTGCTGCGCGACATGGCGCTCATGGGCCACTACGACGCGCCCTTCGGCCACCCCGAGGTGCTGTTCGAGAACGTGCGCGTGCCCGCGTCGAACCTGCTGCTCGGCGAAGGCCGCGGCTTCGAGATCGCGCAGGGCCGCCTCGGGCCGGGGCGCATCCACCATTGCATGCGCATGATCGGCATGGCCGAGTCGGCGCTGGAGATGATGTGCGAGCGCGTCGTCTCGCGCGTGGCCTTCGGCAAGCCGCTGTCCGAGCAAGGCGTGTGGCGCGAGCGGATCGCCAAGGCGCGCATGCTGATCGACCAGACGCGCTGGATGGTGCTGCATGCCGCATGGCGCATGGACACGGTGGGCAACAAGGTGGCGGCGAAGGAGATCGCGATGATCAAGGTCATCGCGCCGAACAACTGCGTGCAGGTGATCGACGACGCCATGCAGGCCTTCGGCGCGGCCGGCCTCAGCCAGGACACGCTGCTGACGTCGTTCTACGCCTATGCGCGCCACCTGCGTGTGGCCGACGGCCCGGACGAGGTGCACCGCAACGCCATCGCCAAGCATGAGTTGGCGGGCTATCGCGCACCGGCCGCGGCGCGCTGAGCCGGCTCAGTTCACCGCCACCGGGGCGGCAGGGTCGCGCAGCATCCGCCGCAACAGCTTGCCGTTCTTCGATGACGGCAGGCCGTTGCGGAAGATCACGGTGCGCGGCACCTTGTAGTGCGACATGTGCTGCAGGCACCACTCGATGATCTTCTGGTCCGCCCGGTCGGTCTGCTGTCCGGCGCGAACGCGGGCGGCGGCCTCGTCCTTCAGCACGACATAGGCCTGCACGGCCTCTCCCCGGTCCGGATCGGGCAGGCCGACGACCGCCGCCTGGCGTACGTCAGGGTGCGTGGCCAGGATGGCCTCGACCTCTTCCGGGAAGACGCTGTAGCTCCACACCTTGATCATTTCCTTGGTCCGGCCGAGGAAGGTCAGGTAGCCCTCGTCGTCGACCACACCGACGTCGCCGGTGCGCAGCCAGCCGTCGAGTTGCATGGCCTGGGACGCCTCGGGCTGCAGCCAGTAACCCTTGTACTTGATCGGGCCGCGCAGCAGGATCTCGCCGCGCTGGCCGGTGGGCAGGTCGCAGCCCGTCTCGGGGTCGACGATGCGCAGTTCCACGCCTGGCGCCGGCTTGCCGTTGGTGCCCCACTTGATCGCGTCGGGCGGCATCAGCGTGTCGCAGGTGTGGGTCTCGCTCAGTCCGTAGCCGGCCTCGTAGACGAGGCAGCCGTTCGCAAATCGGCTCCAGCGCCGCGCCAGCGATTCTGTGAGCTGAACGCCGAAGCTGGTACCGACCGTGGTGCACAGCGACGACAGGTCGTAGGTCGCCGCGTCATCGCAAGCCATGGCGGACGGCAGCGAAGGCGCCATGGTGTACCACCAGGTCACGCTACAGGCCTCGATCGCCTGCAGCACCGCTGTCGCGTCGAAGCGGTGCAGCAGCACGACGGTCGCGCCGCAATAGATGGGCAGCGCCAGGCCGGTCATCATCCCCGAGATATGGTGCAGCGGGACATCCGCCAGCATCACGTCGTCGGTGCCGATCCGGAAGCTGTCTGCGCTCACCGCGGTCTTGTAGAGCGCGCACTCGAAGCTGATCATGGCGCCCTTGGGCAGGCCGGTGCTGCCCGAGGTGTAGGCCATGAGCGAGACGTCATCCATCGCGATGGTCTCGACCGGCGTGAAGGCTTCCGCCTCGGCCAGCGCGTCCGCGAAATCGATGACGGAGGCAGGCAGCGGCGGCGCAGGCTCGTGCCGAAGCCGGATATTGGGTGGCACGTCCATGGCGAGCGTCGCCGGAAGCATTTCGCCGTAGCGCACCGCGAAGACGTGCGCCACCGTGCGCATTACCCTGGAGCCCAGCACGACCCTGAGAAGCTCTTCGCCGGCCACGATGGCGCCGGCATCCAGTTCCGTCAACTGGTGTTCGAGCTCGTAGGCACGCGCGTCCGGATTGCAGGGGCTCACGATGGCGCCGAGCTTCTGCACGCCGAAATGCGCGATGAGGTACTCCGGGCAGTTGTGCAGGAAGAGCGCCACCACGTCGCCCTGCCCGATGCCCCGGTCGCGCAGGCTCTGGGCAAAGCGGTCGCTCAGGTCGTCCAGTTCCGCGTACGAAATCCGTCGCCCGTACCAGATCAGGGCGGGCTTGTCGGGCGTGCTGCGTGCGTGCAGGCGCAAATACTCATGCAGCGGCTGTGAGCCGTGGCGGTAAGCGATCATGCTGGCGTGTCTCCGAGGCGGTCTGCTCGTCCGGGTTCGGCCCGCGCTGCGGGGCGCCCGGTTTGTCCACGATCATGCGGCCTCGCACCGGAAGCAACAAGGCAGGTCAATGAATATTCAGCATGCAGGTGTATTTCCCTGCTGCATGGACTGGGAGGCACGTTCCCCTTTGCCGGGCGCACTGGGCCGCGCCGGCGCGGCGCGTCAGGCGATCTGGCGGGCCGCTGGACGGGCAGGCTTCACGATTTGCGCCGGCGCCTCTGCGCTGCGTTCGCGCAGATAGGCAAGGATCGGCGCGGAGGTGCGCTCGATCTCGTCGTGGATGCCGCGCCGCGCCACTTCTGCGTCGCGCTTGCGCAGGCCGCGCATCACCATGTGGTGCGGATGCTGCTTGCGTGGCTGTCCCAGCACATGGGTCTGCAGCGCCTTCATCAGCGGGCCGCACTGCAGCCACAGGCTTTCGACGATGCGCTGCAGCACCGGCATCCTGGCCAGCGCATAGACCGCCATGTGGAAGCGCTCGGATTCGAGCAGTTCGCCCGCCGTATCCCCTGCTTCGCGCAGGGCGGCCATGCGGTCATGGATGGCTTCGAGCTTCTTCACATCGTCGCTACCGGCATGCTGCGCGGCGCGGGCTGCGGCCTGCCCTTCGAGCATCAGGCGAAGCTCGCGCACTTCGGCAAAGCGCTCCTCGCTCATCACCGGCACCCGCACGGAATGGTGGCCCACCTGCTCGAGCGCCTGCTCCGAGATCAGCCGCGCCAGCGCCTCGCGCACCGGCGTCGGGCTGATGCCCATCTCGGCCGCGAGATCCCGCAGCTTGAGCTTTTCGCCGGGCGCGAACCGGCCTGCCTTGAGGTCGCGGCACAGGCGGCTGTAGGCCTGTGCGTTGAGGCTGTCGCGGGTGAGGATGTCTTCCATCGGATTCTGGGCCTGCGGGTCGCACGCCTGTTCTAAATAGCGTATATGTTATTTCAACGGAGCCGTTCTTATCAACGGCCAGTGAAGGCGGGAGCGCGCTTTTCGAGGAAATGCGCCACACCTTCGCGAAAATCCTCGCTCGCAAAGGACGCCTGCATTTCCTCGTCGGCACGGCGCCACGCGGTATCCAGGTCCTGGAACAGGCTGTCGTAGACCTGCCGCTTGATGACGCCGATCGAACGCGGGGAGGCGTTATCGGTCATATCCCGGGCGAGGGCCTGGACTGCCGCAAGAAAGCCCTCGGCTGGCAGCGCCTTGACCAGGCCCAGCGATGCGGCTTCGGCCGTGACCAGCGTGCGCGCCGACAGCAGCAGGTCGAGCGCATGGGTCGGTCCGAGCAGCCGCGGCAGCATCCACGAGATACCGTGCTCCGCGATCAGTCCGCGCTTGGCGAAGGCGGTCGTGAGCTTCTGGCCCTCGGCCATGTAGCGAAAGTCGCAGAACACGGCCATGCACAGGCCGATGCCCGCGATCGGCCCGTTGATGGCGGCGAAGATGGGCTTGCGCACCCGCAGCAGGTAGCTGAAGCGCCATGCGTAGTTGGCTTCGATGCCGCTTGCTGCAGGCGGCGCAGCGGGCGGCGGGATCGTGGCATCGGCCGCGCCGGCCGCCCCCGCTTCGAGAATGTCCATGTCCGCCCCGGCGCAGAAGCCCCGGCCTGCGCCGGTGACCACGATGGCGCGCACGGCCTCATCGGCCTCGGCTGCTTCGACCGCCTGCCGGAACTCGGTCTCCATCCGGTGTGTCCACGCGTTGAGCCGGTCGGGCCGGCTCAGCGTGATGGTGAGGACGCGGCTCTCGATCGCGACGGTGATGTCCTGATAGGTCATGAATGCTCCGTCGCTGTCAGGCTTCGCCGCCAATGGTGGCGCCGCCGTCGATGACGATGGTGGTGCCGGTGATGAAGCGCCCCGCGTCGGAGCCCAATAGAAGTGCCGCACCGGCGATGTCCTCCGGATCGCCAATGGCATTGAGCGGGCTGGAAGCCAGCGCGGCGGCCAGCGTCTTCGGGTTGTCCCACAGCGCCTTTGCGAAGTCGGTCTTGATGAGCCCGGGCGCGATGCAGTTGGTGCGCACGCCCTGCTTGCCCCATTCCAATGCGAGGTTGCGCGCCAGTTGCATGTCGGCCGCCTTCGAGATGGCATACGCGCCCAGCACACGCGAACCCGTGAGGCCCGCGATCGAACTGATGATGACGATCGACCCGCTGCCCCGCTCCGCCATGCCCGGCGCGACGCGGTTGACCATCCAGAGGTTGGAGCGGATGTTGACGTCCATCACCTTGGAAAAGGCCTCGTCGGTGATGCCCGCCATCGGCCCATAGTAGGGGTTGACGGCCGCGTTGCAGACCAGGACGTCGACTGGCCCGTAGGCCTTCTCGGTCTGGTCGACGAGCGCAGTCACCTGCTCCTTGCTGGAAATGTTGCAGGCAATCGCCGTGGCCTCCAGCCCTTCGCCGCGCAGTTGCTCGACCACCGCGTTGCAGGCATCGACCTTCCGGCTGGTGACGACGACCCGCGCGCCCGCGCGGGCATAGGCGATGGCAATGGCGCGGCCGATGCCGCGCGACGAGCCGGTGACGATGGCGGTCTTGCCCTTAAGAGAAAAGCGATCCATGTCGGGCCTCCTTCAGCGATGGACGAACTTCGGCGCGCGCTTCTCGACGAAGGCCCGGGCCGCTTCCTGGTGGTCTTCCGTCATGCCGCAGCGGATGTGGCGGATGGCTTCGTGGTCGAGTGCCTGCGCCAGCGTGGCGCCCTGCTCCGCCGCGTTGAGGTTGGCCTTGATATGGCCGAGCGTGATCGACGGGCCGTCCGCCAGTTGCTGCGCGAGCTTGCGGCCTTCGGCGTCGAGCTCGCCATCGGGCACCACGCGCGTGACCAGCCCGAGCTGGAGCGCCTCGTCCGCCTTGAGCACCGGCGACAGCAGGGCGAATGCACGCGCACGCTGGCCCAGCAGCTGGGTCAGGAAATAGGTGCTGCCGAAGTCGCCCGAGAGACCCACCTTGGCAAAAGCCGAGGTGAGCTTGACGGTGTCGCTCGCGAGCAGCAGATCGCACGCCAGCGCGAGCGACAGGCCTGCGCCGGCGGCGGCACCCCGCACCACGGCGATCGTCGGCTTGGGCATCTCATGCAGCAGCCGCGAGCATTCCATGTGCTCGCGCAACTGAAGCGTGCGGGATTCGAGCGTGTGCCGGGTCGCATCGTCCTCGGCCATGGCCTTGACGTCGCCGCCGGCGCAGAAGGCGCGCCCCGCGCCGGTCAGCACCACGGCGCGGACCTCGTCGTCCACCGCCGCGCGACGCAGCGCGGCGAGCAGCGCCTCGGTCATGGGCACGGTCAGCGCGTTGAGGCGTTGCGGCCTGTTCAGGGTGAGCGTCAGTACGCCCGCTTCGCATTGCTCGATGAGTTCGGTGGTCAAGTGCCTGTCTCCTTGTCTGCCTGTGGATTGTTGAGGTTCATCAGATGGCGCCTTCGGCCTGCAGGGCGGCAATCTGGTCGGATTGGAAGCCGAGCCACTGCTGCAGCACCTCGGCGTTGTGCTCTCCCACGTCCGGCATCGCGCGTTCGATGGCGAGCGGCGTCGCAGACAAGTGGATGGTCACGCCCTGCACGGGTACCCTCGTGTCGCCGAAGGGAACGTCTGCAATGGCGCCCCGATGGCGCAACTGCGGGTTGTCGACGACCTCGTCGATGGTCGCGATCTTGGCGCAGGGCACGCCCTCGGCTTCGAGCCGCGCCACGATGTCGTCGGCCTCGTGCGCGAGCATCCAGTCACCCACGATGCCTTCGACCGCATCTCGGTGTTCGAGGCGCGAGACCATGGAAACGAAGCGCGGGTCGTCCAGCAAGGCGGGCCGCTTCATGGCGCGCACGACGCGCGGGAACATGTTGTCGTCGCCACCCACCATCAGCACATAGCGGCCGTCGCCTGTCGCGAAGGTGTTGGATGGCGCCACGAAGCGATCGCGGCTGCCGACGCGCGTCATGGTGGTCCCGAAGAGCTTCTGCTGGGGGATCGCCGTCATGAGCATCGATGCGGCGCTCTCCAGCAGGGACACGTCGACCAGCTGGCCTTGCCCGGACGCATGCCGCGCATTGAGCGCCGCGAGGATGCCGAGCGCGGCGTACATGCCGGTGGTGTAGTCGCACATGAAGGAGCCGATCATGGTCGGCGGTCCGTCTTCGGCCCCGGTCATGTCCATCAGGCCGCTCATGGCTTGCGCCACGCCGTCGAAGCATTGCTTGTGGGCGAGAGGCCCATCCTGGCCGAAGCCCGAGATGCGCGCCATCACCAGCCGCGGGTTGATCGCGTGCACCGCCTCCCAGCCCAGGCCCATTTTCTCCATCGTGCCAGGGCGGAAGTTCTCGACCAGTACGTCGGCACGGGCGATGAGGCCGCGCAACACCTGGAGTCCTCCCTCGCTGCGCAGGTCGATCGCAAGGCTCTTCTTGTTGCGGTTGACGATGAAGGTGTAGAGGCTCTGGCCGTTGACGGCCGGCGACGCGCGCCGGGCGTATTCGCCTTCGCCGGGCGGCTCGATCTTCACCACCTCGGCGCCCATGTCGCCGAGCATCATGGCGCAGTAGGGCCCTGCAATGAAGCGTGAAAGATCCAGTACGCGCAGTCCGGCAAGCGATGTCATGGGCAATGGCCTAGTCTCTTTGTGATTTGTGTATTTGTTATATCATATTCAAAATCAGCCTCATTGGGGCAAAGGAGACAAACGTTTTGACAACGACCTACCTCAGACTTCGCCAGCTCTGCCTGGTGGCCGCGCAACTGGCGCCGGTGGAGGAAGACCTGTGCGCCGTCTTCGGCGTGAGGGTGTGTCATCGCGACCCGGAGGTAGGCCAGTTCGGCCTGCACAACGCGCTGATGCCCTTCGGCACCAGCTTCGTCGAAGTCGTCGCGCCGGTGCGCGACGGCACCACGGCGGGGCGCTACATCGAACGCCGCAAAGGCGACGGCGGCTATATGGTGATCCTGGACAGCGAGGCGCTGCCGCGCTGGCGTGCCCACGTCGACACCGTGGGCGTGCGCATCGCGGCGCCGCTCGCGATCGGCGACTACGAGGGGATGCAACTGCATCCGCGCGACACCGGCGGTGCGCTGCTGGAGATCAACACGACGCTCAACGGCGCGGCCCTGACCGGCCCCTACTGGCCCGCCGGACCGCATTGGCGCGATGCCGTCTCGGAGGTCCGCGTGCGGGGCATCACCGGTGCGGTGCTGCAGGCGGACGACCCCTCGGCATTGGCAACGCGTTGGGGCGGGATCCTCCAGCGGCCCGTCGAGCGCGGCGATGCCGACTGGCACCTGCGCCTCGACAACGCCATGCTTCGTTTCGTCGCGCCGCGCGACGATCGCGGCGACGGGCTCGCAGGCATCGAGCTGGCGGTGCGCGACGCCGCCGCCATCCGCAACACCGCGGAAGCCCGCGGGCTCGCGTCGGATGCGACCGGCGTCACGATCGGCGGCGTCCACTTCGTGCTGCATTCACAAGATTGACGGAGACATCCGATGGAACTGACCTTTTCGAAGGAAGAGCAGGCGTTTGCCGATGAAGTGCGCGCCTTCATCACCGAGAACCTGCCGCGCGACATCTCGCGCCGCGTGGAGCACGACCTGCACCTGCATCGCGAGGACTTCATGCGCTGGCAGCAGATCCTCGGGCGGCGTGGCTGGCATGCCTACACCTGGCCGGTGTCGCAGGGCGGCCCGGGCTGGAACGCGACGCAGCGCTACATCTTCGAGACCCTCAGCGCCGAACTGAACTGTCCCACCATCCAGCCCTTCGGCCCGCGCATGGTCGGACCGGTGATCTTCAACTTCGGCAACGAGGCGCAGAAGGCGCAGCACCTGCCAGGCATCCGCGCCTCGACGACCTGGTGGTGCCAGGGCTACTCGGAGCCGGCCTCGGGGTCGGACCTCGCCTCGCTCGCCACGCGCGCCGAAGACCGCGGCGATCATTACCTCGTCAACGGGCAGAAGATCTGGACCTCCTACGCCCACTATGCCGACTGGATGTTCTGCCTCGTTCGCACCCGCCGCGAGGCCAAGGCGCAGCGCGGCATCTCCTTCCTGCTGATCGACATGAAGTCCCCCGGCATCGTGGTGCAGCCGATCCCGATGCTCGAAGGCACGCACTCGTTCAATGCCGTGTTCCTCACCGACGTGAAGGTACCCAAGGCCAATCTGGTGGGCGAAGAAGGGAGCGGCTGGACTTATGCGAAGTTCCTGCTCGAGCATGAGCGTGTCGAGAACTCGAACATCGGCTTTTCCACCTTTGCGATGCGCCGGCTGCACCGCATCGCGTCGGGTGTGCGCCAAGGCGGCCGCCCGCTGATCGAGGACCCGGTGTTCCGTGCCAAGGTGTCGGCTACAGAGGCGCAGTTGAAAGCCCTCGAGGTGACGACACTGAGGGCGCTGTCGAGCATGGGCACGGGCAGTTCGCCGGGCGCCGGACTGGCCTCGGCATTGAAGATCCGCGGCACCGAGATCGGCCAGCGCATCACCGAACTGATCTTCGAGGCCTCGGGCCCCAACGGGCTGGTGCTCGACCCGGCCCAGATGCGGGGCGAAGGAAGTCTCGAAGGTATCGAGGCGAGCGTGCGCGGCGCGGCGCCCAACTACTTCTGGCGGCGCGCGATGTCGATCTACGGCGGCAGCAACGAGATCCAGCGCAACATTGTCGCGAAGCAGGAACTGGGCCTCTGACCGTCTGCTTGTCCTTGGCCGGTGGCCTCGCGCGTCGCTGAGTGCTTCAAGCGGTCCGTCGGTCGTGCCGCAGATTTCACGGGTCGCAGACATTCGCGGCGCGCGCACCACAGTTCTGTCGCGAGGTGGGGACGCGTAGCCCGAAGCGCGTGCACACCAACGGGTCTGTGGGAACAATCGGCTCAATGTCCAACCCGGTGCCCCTCTCGTTCAATTTTGTTCTCTTCGCCGCCATCGCCGCACTGGCCGGGCTGGCCGTATCGCTCGTAGTGGGTCTCCTCATTGGCGCGGCACTCCTCCCACGCGGACATCCCGCGGCCGACCGCCTTCGTCGCATCGCCGGGGAGATTCCTCGGTTTGCGCTCGCGGGCCTGGTCTGGATTCCTACCGTGGCTTTCGTTGGCGTCGTCGCCTTTTTCGCCCTCGTCTAGCAGGCGCAATTCGGCCAACTCCGGACCTTCGATGCTGGCTCCTGTTCGTACGTGGCACATCTTCGCAGCGCTCGTGCTGCTTCACGGGACGGGCATGCTGTTTGCGCCCGATCCACTGGCGCCGCTCATCGCGGGCTCGGTGTACTTGCCGCTGATGCCGCTGCAGCGCTTGGGAGTTCCCGTCTTCGCCTCCGGGGAATCAGGAGGCTGGCCCGGACCGTCGCTACTTGGATGGGCGACGGTCGTCATCGCGTGGGGAGTCACATGGTCGCTGGTGGCCCGGCTGACCGCTGGGCTATGGCGACGCTGCGGCACATCCGCGTAGACGGCCAAGTTCGACCACGCGCGACCCGGATCGCCCGGACATCGTGCTGATCGAGTCGTTCAGAATCGTTCAACGGTCGGCCGTGCGATGAGTTTTTCAACGTCAACGAGGTCATTGCGACGCAGGACGCGCGCGAGAAGTTGAACGCTTGGCCGCATGACACCACCATCACCGCCCGCAGGGTTCGCTCGGCCACCTGACCCCAGGCGAGGGTGTCTTCAAAGAAGTCAGATCAAGAAGCCGGAACCCGCCCGACTCCCGTCGAGACATCATCAGAAATGGGGAGAACCGTCTGCGCAACAGGGTCAAGCCCACTGAGGGTCGACAGATGCGCTACGATCAAGTTGGGACGTGTTGGATTTTCGGCTCGACGTGAACGATCCGACGCTCGCCGTTACGGGGCGTGGCGTCGACTGGTGATCTGTGGCCTGGCGCGCGGCTGCCTGCGGCGTGCTTCCGGCAGCGCCATCACCTTGTCCCATCGAGCCTCCCCGCCCGGCCCGCCTTTTGTCTGCTGTGTGTAAAGGGGGCCGATATGGCAGTCTCTTTTGCTACTCAAGCTGTAGTAAGCGGACTCTCCAATCCCACCACTTTGCAGTTCGGCCCCGATGGCCGGCTCTATGTCGCCCAGCAGGACGGCTTCATCAAGATCTACGATGTCACCCAGCCGGTGCCCGGTCAGTGGTCGGCGGTCGCGGCGCCGACGCTCAGCCTCATCAAGGGCCTTCCCAATCACAACGACGACGGGTCGCCCAACACCTCGACTACCGATCGGCAGGTCACCGGCATCCTGGTGGCGGGAACCGCCACCAATCCGGTGATCTACGTCGCCTCGAGCGATCCGCGCATCGCCGAAGCCGGCGATCTCAATCTTGACACCAACTCCGGAATTCTCTCCAGGCTGACCTGGAACGGCGCCAGCTGGACCAAAGTCGACCTCATTCGCGGGCTGCCGCGCTCGGAGGAAAACCACTCGCCCAACGGCATGGTGCTGAGCGCCGACGGCACCAAGCTCTACCTGATGCAGGGCGGCAACACCAACAACGGCGCGCCTTCGAACTTCTTCTCCAACACGCCGGAATTTGCGCTGTCCGCTGCCGTGCTCGAGATCGACCTCGTGGCACTCGAGGCCATTCCCAACAAGGTCTTCACCTACGCTTCCGGCGTCACCAGCACCTACAAATACGACCTGCCCACGCTCGACGACCCGACGGTACCCAACAACGGCACGACGGGTAACGAGACTGCGGGTGGCCAGGATGTGGGCGGACCGTTCGGCGGCAATGACGGCCTCAATCAGGCGATCCTGCCGGCCGATGCGCCGCTGCGCATCTTTGCCACCGGCCTGCGAAACGCCTTCGACGTCGTTCTGACCCAGTCAGGCAAGTTCTTTACCGTCGACAACGGCAGCAACTTCAATCTCGGTGGCGCGCCTATCCTGGACGCCAGCGGCAAGCCGACCAACCAGTTCAACAACACGGGCCCTGGCAATCCCGACTCTCTCTACCTGCTGGCCAACGGCGGCTACTACGGTCATCCGGATCCGACGCGCGGCAACCAGACCGGTTCGGTCCTGTCCTATGCCAACGGAACCCAGCCGCAGGTCATTGCCACGATCCCCAATGCCGCAGCAGCAGTGCCGTCCGGCGTGCAGATCGCGCCGGGCTTCGTGATCGACCCTTCCAAGTTCACCTCCTCCGCCGCGCGGCTTGCCCAGGAGGGCCAGCTCACCGCCGGGCAGCAAGCGCTGGCGCAGTTCGGTAGCTCGACCAATGGCCTGATGGAGTACACCGCGACCAACTTCAACAGCGAGATCAAGGGTGCCCTGATCACCGCCTCGTTCGACGGCACACTGAAGCTGATCCAGCTCGCGCCGGACGGCGTCACGGTGCAGGCTGTGACGACACTCGGGACACCCGGCGGCACGCCGCTCGACCTGGTTCAGGGGCCGGGCGGCTCCATCTGGGTCGCCCAAATCGGCGCCGGCCAGATCCTGGCCCTGACACCGAGCGAACAGGCGTCCGCGAACGACCCTGACATGGACGATGACGGCCTTCTGAATACCGTCGACCCGTTCCAGGCCGACGCGGCCAATGGCTTCGGCACGTTCCTGGCGAGCAATGCCAGCCTGAACTGGAGCTTCCAGTTCGGCGCCGGCGACAACGCGCCCGGCCCCGACGGGCTGTTCCTCGGCCTCACCGGCCACATGGCCAACGGCACGCGCGACTTCGTGGTGCCTGTCGCCGAGGGGGGCCTCGATCTCACCAACGTGAAGATCGGCACCGCCGCCGGCGGTGGTCTCGTCGTGATCGAGGAAGTATCGACGGGCACCGCGAGCGGCAGCGCCAACTCCGGCGAGTTCGTGTTCCAGACCGGCATCGCGCTCGCGCCGGACGTGCAGACCTTCAACGTGAAGTGGACGGCGATCAATCCGTTCCCCGGGCTGCCCGCAGCGCCGACGGTGCGCGAGATCGGCGGTTTCATCGGCACCGGCGACCAGTCCAATTTCCTGAAGGTGGTGGCCGGGCCCAACGGCATGCTGTTCCAGCTCGAGAGCAACGGCGCCGTCAGCGCCTCTCAGACCCTCAATGCGCCTGGCGTCGGGACAGCGCCTGCCAACAGCAACCTGGTCTTCGAACTCCTGGTCAATCGCGCGACGTCGCAAGCCACGCCGTCGGTGACCTATACCGGCAGCAGCGGCCCGGTAAAGGTGACCGGCAACGCCATCAATCTCGCCGGCACCTCGATCCTTACCGCGATCAACGGCGATTACACGGTGCAGGGAAAGGACAGTGGCCTCGCCGTCGGCCTGTGGTCGAGCAACACCGGCGAGGGCAGCCAGAACACCTTCCAGGCATCGTTCGACGACATCCTCATCACCTCGACAGGGCCGGCCGGCCAGCTCGTCACGGCGGTGAACGTCGGTGGCGGCCAGGTGACGGCGAGCAACGGCGTGGTGTTCCAGGCCGATCCCGGCCCGACCACCGGCTCCAGCCTGGTCTTCTCCACGGGCCTCGGCATCGCGGGCACCACCGACGATGCGCTGTACCAGAACGAGCGCTGGACGCCGGGCGGCAGCTACACCTACGAGGTGCCGGTGGCCAACGGCACGTACCAGGTCGACCTGCTGATGGCCGAGATCTACTCCGGCATCACCGGCCCCGGTCAGCGCGTCTTCGACATGTCGCTGGAGGGCCAGGCCCTGGCGGCGCTGCAGAACATCGACATCTACGCGAACGTCGGCGCCAACGCCGCTTACACGATCAGCCAGCAGGTCACGGTGAATGACGGTTCACTGTCGATCCAGGTCGGCCCCGGCAGCTCCTCGCCCGGCAACGTCGAGAACGCCAAGCTCAACGCCTTTGCGGTTTACACCCCCGGCGCCACACTTCCGCCCTCGCCGACACTGGCCCTCTCGGCGGCCAATGCCAGCCAGAACGAAGGCAACAGTGGCAGCACCGCCTTCACCTTCACCGTGACCCGAACCGGCAGCACGACGGGCGCATCGACCATCAGCTACGCGGTAAGCGCCAGCGGCGCGAACCCGGCGACGGCCGGCGACTTCACGGGCGGCGCCTTCCCGACCGGGACGGTGAGCTTCGCTGCGGGCGAGACCGGCAAGACGATCACGGTCAACGTGGCCGGTGACAGCACGGTCGAACCGGGCGAGAACTTCACCGTGACGCTGTCGAATCCCAGCTCGGGTACGACCATCGGCACGGCGACGGCGACCGGCACCATCGTCAATGACGACGCGGCGGCCGGACCGTCGCTGTCGATCGCGGCAGCGAACGCC
>NZ_JASZYF010000060.1 GCF_030317115.1 Variovorax gracilis | reverse complement strand
GTTCGGGCGAGGGCTGGGCGCCGACGCCCGCCGATGCGCCCATGGCAAGCACATGAAGCAGGGCGGGCGGCAACCAGCGCATCGTTGAATGTTCAGATGAGGGCGGGGACGTCTCTGCGATGAATCGCCCGATCGGAACCGACTGTGCCATACGGTCGAGATGCTCGTCCGATCTTCGACTGCTCTGCCACGGAACTGGATCTGCGATAGCGGCCCCATGCCGCGGCCAGCCAAAGTTGCCGCAAAAATAATCGGCGTTGGCCTCGGCGACGCGGTGTCGCCCAAGTACAGCCGATCACGTGGCAGATCGTCGCGTGGCCTCGCGAAGCATGCCGAGGTGGCGCGCATCCTCGGCGTCGCGAAGACTCTTCGCCGCACGCCTGGCCACGTACGCCACGTACAGCGCCTCGATGCTCGCGGCCCATTGCGCGACGACTTCTTGACGCGCCTCAGGGGGCATTCGCGCCTTGGACGACATGGCCTTTTCGCTCATGTCTGGCTTTCGCGCAGACGTTCTGGCGTGGCCCGGCGGAAAGTCGGGAACCGCGCCGCCCGCCTGGCGAAGAATTTTTTCCTTTTGGTCGATTGTCAGCATGTCAGTCTCCTGCAAGCGCCGTACCAGCTTTCCTCGCGAGATAAGTGACGACGATGTACATATGTCGCATGCCGTCGTCGACTTCCGAGACCAAGGTCGGATCGGCGTCTTATGCGCATATGGGATGGTGGTCGCGCCACACAGGGCCAGGATTTCACTCTTGCGTCGCCGTGCGTGCCGACGCGTGATCCGATCGTTATAGGCGCTGCCCGTGAAAGCACGCCACGAATCGAAGCGGTCGACAAGCTGCTTGCCCTCACAGTCCGGGACTGCTTTGCATGATGCCGCCGTCAGCGAAGATCGTGGTGGCCGTCAGGTAGCTCGCCCCATCGCTCGCGAGGAACGCGACGACGCTCGCGATCTCCTCCGGGCGGGCCATGCGACCCAACGGAATGGCCGAGTTGAGCTTCTTCAGCAGCACCGGATCGTTCATGGTGGACAGGTTGATCGGCGTGGCCACCGCGCCGGGGCCGACGCCGACGACGAGGATGTTGTGCGGCGCCAACTCGACGCCCGCCGTGCGCGTGAGCATGCGGATTCCGCCCTTCGACAGGCAATAGGCGGCGTTGCCCGGCATCGGCCAGTCCTCGTGCACGGAGCTGACGTTGATGATGCGCCCGCCACCGCCCTGCTTGATCATTTGCTGCGCGGCGAACTGGGTGCCGAAGAATGCGCTCTTGAGATTGATGGCGAGCACCTTGTCGTAATCCGCTTCGCTCGTATCGAGCACGGAGGTGCGAGTCTCGACCCCGGCGTTGTTGACCATGACATCGACGCGGCGGAACCTCTTGACGGCAGTGGCGATCAGCCTTTGCAGGTCGGCGACCTTGCTCACATCGGCCTGTACCCCGATCGCCTGGTCTCCCAATGCGAGGACTTGCCGCTCCGTCGCTTCGGTCGCTTCGGGATGAACGACATAGTCGATCACGAGGTTGGCCCCTTGCCTGGCGAGTTCCAGCACGATGGCGAGACCGATGCCGCTGTTGCCGCCAGTGACGATGGCGACCTTGCCTTTCAGGTTCATGGTTCATCTCCTTGAAGGGTATTGATTGACGTCCGGCTCGGTCGACGAGCCCCAGCGCGACGCCGGTGGTCCCGCCATGGAGCTCGACCAGACTCAAGCTCAACCGCGACTCGAAAGGGCCGACGCCTAAGGCGGTTACCCCGTTGCCGATCTGGAAAAGCGCGATCCGGAGATGTCTCGCCTATTCGTATGCTCGCCTTCCGGTGACACGGCGTTGCACTGTGCAGTATCAACGGGCGCCAGCCAGAGTCAACCGCTGAATCAACCCGAAGCCATTTCTGGAGACGGGCGAAGTCCTTTCATGTCTACGCGTCCTGCTTGCACTGCTTTTCGCGCGCGCTCGCTCGGGTCCGCATAGGCTGTGGCGAACTTGACAGGCGCCTTGTCGAGGATGTCGTTCTTGCCGGATGGGCGGCTTGGCGGTGTACGCCCGCTGGATCTGCGCTGTGTTGCTGGCTGCCGGGTGCGTGACCAAGCAGACCTACAACGCCGAAGTGAGAGACCGCCGACACCTACCAGGCGCTCAATGCCAAACTCTCGAGCGAGTTGAGCGCAGACCAGGCGCAGAACCAGCTCAAGGTGACGCTGGTCAACGAAGTGCTGTTCCCCGAGGGCGCTTGGACGCTCAATACCAAGGGAAAGGCAACGCTGGCCAAGATCGCGCCAACGCTGTCGAACCTGCCAGGCCAGCAGGTCAACGTGCAGGGCTTCACCGATAACGTGTTGATCGGTGAAGCCCTGAAGGCGCGGTTTCCGTCCAACCTGGCGCTCTTGTCGGCACGCGCGGATGACGTGGTTCGCTACCAGACCTCGAAGGGCGTTACCGCGGCCACCCATCTCGGCGCAGGGCTTCGGCGAGGCGCGGCCGGCTGCGAGCAACGACACGCCGCAGGCCAACAACCGTCGCGTCGAAATCGTGATCTCGGCGGCCAGTCGGCCGTCGGGTCCACTTCGCAAGACTGCCAGCTGGCGTTCTGGGCGACCTTGAGCGTCTGCGCGACAGCGGTGCTGTTGCCGCTGGGTGACGCTCCGCTTCCATTGTGCGGAAGCGGAACTTCGGCGGCTGAATTTCAACAGCCGCTGAAGGCCGCGAGCACCGATTCGCGACTTCGGTCGCTGACCTTCAGCGTCGTCACGCTGTTGGCCAACGGCGCAGCAGTTCTTGTATCGTGCGGATGTCGCTGCGGAGCTACAGCAGATGCGTGGCAAAACCATGGCGCAGCGTATCGTCGATCGTGAAATCTTTCAGCATCCTCGCCCAATCAAGTAGTAGATATGGATCACCAGATCCTCTCCAGACATTCACCAGAAGGGTTAGGCATGGATCGAAGCAGATATGAAGTCGGTTCTCCAGTTGTGGGCCAGTTTGCGCTCCCAATGCGCGCCACGTTTGGCCTGGGAGATCGCGTACGCAAGAAGTCTGGCGCCGCTTGGCAGGGCCGAGTTGTCGGTTGGTACTGCACAAAACTGACCCCGGAAGGCTATGCCGTCGAGTCCGAATCTCACCCAGGCTCAGTGCAGATCTATCCAGTGGCTGCGCTTGAACGCGTGGCCTGACCCCTCCATCGAAAGGACGTCGCCCGGCAAGCCGGGCGCCGCCGCTCATCTCGAACGTTGAAAGATTGCTTCAGGTTACGGACTGGCGCCCGCCAGGGGCTCGAACTTCCACTTCGATGGGCGAACAGAGCGGACGTTCGATCCTTCGAGGGCCGGGTCGCCGGAGGGCAAGCGGGCGGGCTATGACTGCAAGCCTTGGGACCGGCCGTCCGCACGGTGGGAGGCTCGGCATCTTGCATGTTTGGAACGGACCCGACAACGCACGTTCGGCCAGCGACCCATGAGGACGGCAACCGCTGCATTGCGGCCCTCCAGGCCGATGCTGCAATGACCTATTGCCTCGAAGCATCCAGCGCGGCGCCCACGATGAGCGAGAAATCACCACATGTGGCGATCAGTGTTGTCGGGCCGAGGCCGGCCTGCGCAAAGAGCGCATCGAATTCGACATGCGTGCGCTCCCGGCCTGTGAGCGCAACGAGCATGTTCAAGTCCGACCGAACGGTGACCGGGTCGGCGGCGGACCCGTCAGGCCCGCGCGACATGGTCCGCTCGACGGCGATGACCGTTCCGCCTAGCCGCATGGCGTCACGGCAGTTCGCCAAGATGCGGACGGCCCGCTCGTCGTCCCAGTTGTGCAGGACGCTCTTGAGCAGGTAGATGTCGCCCCCTTCGGGGACTGCGCGGAAGAAGTCACCGCTCTGGATGCGACAGCGATCCATCAGCCCGGATCGCTCGAATGCATCGTGCGCCCCGGCGACGCCGGCCGGCAGATCGAAGAGGATGCCGTGCGCCGACGGGTTGGCCTGCAGTACCGTCGCCAGCAGCTCGCCCTGACCGCCGCCCACATCGACCACGCATTCCGCCTTGCCGGTCGGGATCGCCGCCACGATGGGGGCCGCCGTGCGTCGCGTCATCTGCACCATGGCCCGATGAAACAGCTTGGCGGCGGCCGGGTCGGTATCGAGGTCGCCGAAGCCTTCCTCGCCAAGATGGCGCTGCTTGAAGCTGCGCCCCGTGCGGACGCTCTCGTGCAACTCGCCCCACCTTGCCCAGTGCGGTCCACCCACCAGCAAGGCCCAAGCACGCAGTGACTGCGGATCGTCGTCGCACAGGAGGCGGCCCATGGGCGCGAGGCCATACTGTTCCGCGTCCGTCTCGACGCACAAGCCGAGCGTGGCCAGCGCGCGCATCAGCCGGCGCAGCGACGGCGCGTGACACCCGGTTGCACCGGCCAGTTGATCCAGGCTGCATTTGCCTTGCGCCAAGTGGCCAGGAATGTCGAGTTCACAGGCCGCGCGGACGACCTGCGTTGTCCAGTTGGCGTTGATCAAGGCGAGCAGTTCCGCGCTGGGGTCCATCATTCCACCCTGATGCCGGCTTCCCGGATCACCTGGCCCCATCGCATGTTCTCGCTGCGGATGAACTCGCCGAAAGCCTCTGGCGTCAGGAGGCCGGGCTCCGCACCGCCGCTGGCGAACCAGGCGCGAGCCTCGTCGGTAGAACTGACGCGCGCGATCTCGGTGTGAATGCGATCGACAACCGGCCGAGGAGTGTGGGCCGGCGCCGCGATGCCAGTCCAGCCGGCGAACTCATAGCCCCCGACGCCGGCTTCGGCGATCGTCGGAACCTCCGGCAGCGAAGGCGATCGCGTTGCGCCGGTCACGCCCAGTGCACGCAGTGATCCGGTACGCACGTGCGGCAGCTGCGCCGTGAGCCCTTCGATGGCCCAGGTAACCTGCCCCGCAAGCAGCGCGGCCATCATGGCTCCGCCACCTTTGTAGGGAACGTGGACCGCGTGGATGCCCGCTGCCCGCTTGAACAACTCGCTGGCCAGATGCGGCGGCGTGCCGACGCCCGGCGAAGCAAAATTCAATGCACCCGGCTTCGTTTTGGCCAACGCCACGAGTTCGCCCACCGAGTTCACCGGCACGCCTGGCGCGACCGTCAACAGCAGGGAACCATGGCCCCACCGCGTGATCGGCGCGAAGTCGGCCAACGGGTCGTAGCCGGTGCGTGCGAAGAGATAAGGATTGAAGGCCGCCGTGCCTTGGTGGATCAGCAGCAGCGTGTAGCCATCGGGCGCACTATGCGCAACGGCTGCAGCACCGATGTTTCCACCGGCAGCGGCATTGTTTTCGACGATGACGGGGTGCCCGAAGGCGCTGCCCAGGCGCTCCGCCAGCCACCGTGCCCGGATGTCCGTCACGCTGCCGACGCCGCCGGCCACGATTTTCAGGGGCCGCGTGGGCCAGGGGGCAGGCTGGGCCCACGCAACCGGTGCGCCCGCTGCACCAAGTCCCGCGGCGGCCAAGGCGGCCAGAGAGAAGGAACGGCGTCTGGTGTTCATCGTGAGCTCCTTGTCGCAACGAACGGATGCGCACAATATGACCGGCAGCAAGCAGGAAGGGAATACTCCAACGCGCGCCGGCGGCCTCAACCAGCGGTTGAAGCGTCGAGCGCTCGGGCATTGTGAAGGGAGCCGGCATGGACAAACTGCGTTCGCTCAAGTACTTCGTCGCCGCGGCGGAGACCTCCAGCTTTTCCGCCGCCTCGCGCGGGCTGGGCGTGAGTGTGGCGGCGGTCGCGAAGATGATCGGCGCCTTGGAGCGCGAACTCGGCGTCACCTTGTTCGAACGGCATGCGCAGGGACTCGCACTCACCGCCTCCGGCGGCAACTACCTGGAGGCCTGCCTGCCCGCGCTCGAGCAACTGGCCCTGGCCGACGAGCAGGCAAGCGCCTCGACCTCGCGCGCCCGAGGCACCGTCGTGGTTGGCGTGCAGCCGGTCATTGCGCAGGAGTGCCTGACGCCTGCCTTGGCGCGATTTGCCGCCATGTACCCGGAGATCCAGCTGGACATCCGCTACTTCATGCGAGTCACGGATGAGCAGGTTCGCGGCGTGGACGTCTTCCTGGTGATGGGCTGGCCGCAAGCCGTCGGCGACCTGGTGCTGCGTCCGATCGGCGCCACCGGCTTCGTCGTGTGTGCCGCACCAGCCTATTGGGCGGCGAATGGCATGCCACGGCACCCGAATGAGCTCGAGCATCACAACTGCATGTGCATTCGCTCGAACCATGGATCGGTCATGGACTTGTGGAGGTTCCGGCGCGGGGATGAACAAGTGTCGATCACGGCGGGCGGCTGGCTTACGGTCGACAACGCCCATCGAGACATGGTGCGCGATCTGGCGATCGCCGGCGCGGGTGTGGTCCGGGTGCTCGACTGGCACAAGCGGCAAGGCCGCGAAATCGCGAGCGGCATGCTGGTTCCGGCCCTCACCGACTGGGAGATGGACGTGGAGGTACCGCCGGTCAACCTGCTGTATCCGCCAAGTTCGCGGCGCATCGCTCGCGTCAGGTTGTTCATGGATTTTGTCACCCAGCTTTTCCGCGACATCGAGCAGCAAAGGGAGTTTCGTTCGCCTGCTACGTCGATGCCGCGTTGGGCCATCGGGCGCCGCTCCCGCGCGTCGGCGGCGTTGCGAGCAGACGGGGGATGAAAGCTCTCATCCGGAGAATCAAAGTGTTCTGGCTGGAGAAGCGGCAAAGTTGCGAGGGTCACGGCGGGGCGGGCAACAAACAGTTTCCGCCGCCGACACGACGGCCAACACAACTTGGCGGGTCCGTTCCACCATGCCGTATGCCTCGAGAAACACCGGTGTCGGAGCCGCTTCACCTCGGGACCGGTCATCGATTCGTGGATCTTCTCGGCTCTGAACGCTGTGTAGCAGCAGTACGCCGGACCCCGATGAAGGGCACAGCAGGGACCTGAGCGGATTCTCAATATCAAAAGTTGCTGATGTTCAAGGAGTCGAGCACGCCAAAGTGCCTTGAATCTAACGGTGCTTGAAAGGATTGGTCGTATGCTTCCGACGGATGACGCTTCGACTGCGACTCCCGGCTCGGATTCGTTGGAGGTGCATCGGAATCGCTGGAATGGTCGCATGCGGCGGTACGGCGGGACAGATCGCACCGTCGAAAGACCCCGCCGACCCGGTGTCCGGCGAATCTGCGCGCGCGCAACCCAGGCCCGACGGTCAAGCCGGGGCCAGGACCGAGGCACCAGCGCTGCTAGAGCGCGGTCGCGCCTCCCTGCGCGCCGGCGATCGATACGCCGCCCTGGCTGCCATCGCGCAGGCCCGGCGCCTGCAACCCGACAACCCCGAGATTGCCCAGGCACTGGCCGATGTGCTGATCGAACTGGGCGCACCCAGCGCAGCGGCCTCCGCGCTGGGCCTGCGCACTGACCCCGGCGTGCGCAGTCGCGTGGCCGGTCAACGCCTGCGATGGGCCATCGACATTCCGCCGCGGTCGCCGGATCCGCGACGGCGCTTCGACGATGTGGACGCGGCACTGGCGCGGCTGGACGCGTTGCTGGCTGAGGCACGCGCCGCTGCCCCGCCGGATGCGGGGCTCATCGTCCGCCTGCAACGGGACCGTGCAGTGGCCCTGCGCCACCGCGAGTGCTGGCAGGAGGCAGTGGACCAGGTGAGCGTGCTGCGCGAAGCGGGGGACACGCTCCCCGCCTATGTCCTGCGAGCAGAAGCGGACGCATGGCTCGCTCTGCGCCGCCCAATGGAGGCTCGCCGCGCTTACGAGGAAGCCCTGCAGCGCCTTTCACCGGCCGGGCGTGCGGACGAAGACGGGCCGTGGCGCTCGATCATGATGGGACGCGCGTACGCCGAGGAGGAGAGTGAAGACTTCGATGCGGCCTTCGCCACGGTTGACGCCCTCCTGGCCGCCTCCGGCCCTCCTTTTCGCAGCGCCGGCGACGTCCAGACACCGCGCGCGAACGACGATTGGCTCGAGGCAAAGGCATTGGAGGCCGCCATGCGCAGCTACGCGGACATGCCGGCCGAGGCGTGGGCACGGATCGCACCGCTGGCGCAAGGCGCGCCGGCGCTGCCGTGGCTGCGCGCGCAAGCGGCCGATGTCGCGGCGCAGCAGGGCTGGCCCCGCTTGGCCGAGGATGACATCGACACCGCCGCGGCCCTCGCGCCGGAAGACTTCGGCATCCGCGTGCAGCAGGTGGATTCGGACACGCGCCGACACCGCCTGCTGCGGGCCGATGAGCGTCTGGGGCCGTTGCTGGAAGAGGGTGGGGACATCCCACGCGTTCAACAGGTCCGCCGCGAACTCGACGCCGCCATGGGCCCAAGCCTGAGCTTCGAGCTCGGAGGAAGGCACACCAACAGCCAGGCACTTCAAGGGCCAGGGAATGGCGGTGAGGCTAGTCTTCAGGTTGAATCCTCGACCTTCGCTGGAGCATGGCGGCTCATCGGCATGGCCGACAGCAGTTCCGATTCGTTGCAGGAAGGTCGTGCCGAGCGCCATCGCTTCGGCGGCGGCCTGCAGGCCCGCTGGCCCGATTGGAAGCTGAATGCCTTGGCATGGTCCCAGACGGGTTCGCTGAACACCTCCGGCGGTTCGCTCGCCGCTCAGTGGGAGCCCACCGACCACTGGACCTTTCTGGCAGACGCCGCCAGGCATTCGCCGGACGCCCCGTTGCGCGCCGACTTCCACGGCATCACCGCGGATGCGGTGCGCGGCGGCTTGCGCTACGCGTGGAACGAATCGGCGGAGGCGGGCCTGAAAGCGCAGTACATGGACTTCAGCGACGGCAACAGGCGGGAGCAGGTGACGATGGACGGCATCCTCAAGGTGCTTGAGCAGCCGCACCTGCGCGTCACACTCAAGCCACGTATCGAATGGCAGAGCAACAGTGTGTTGGTCACGCCGTACTTCAATCCGACGGAGTCATGGCTGCCCTCCATCGAGACTCAAGTCGAACACGTCATGTCGCGCTTCTATGAGCGCACACTGTTGCAGCGGCTGCGATTGACCGTGGGCATGTTCGATCAGCACTCCTTCGGCAAGCACGGGGTTGGCGGCGCCGCGTACGAACAGAGCTGGCGTCACGCTCCATGGACCGAGGTGACCTGGGGCATCGAATGGGCGAGCGCGGTGTACAACGGCCAACGCGAACGCACCCTGAGCGGCTACTTGAAGCTCGAACACAAGTTTGGACGATGAGCACGAACCATCCCTTGAGCATAGCGATCTGCGCCCTGGCATCGGTGCTGCTGGGGATGTGCATTGCCGTGCGGCCCGCGTCCGCACAACAGCCCTCCACAATGTCCGCATCGCCGCCCACCTTCGCAACCATTGGCTTCCATGATGTGGTCGATGCCAAGAGCGAGCTGGACGATGACGCGGTCACCGCCGACCGCCTGGTGGGCTTCTTCGACTGGCTGCGGGGCAATGGATGGACAGCCGTCTCATTGGATGACATCGCGCGTGCAGGCCGTGGCGAGCGGGCGCTGCCGGCCAAGGCCATATTGATCACGTTCGATGATGGCTACCGCAGCCTGTACACCCGGGTCTATCCCTTGGCCCTTGCCTACGGCTTCCCGATCGTCGCAGCGCTGGTCACCGACTGGATGGGGCCGTCTTCGGGCTCGATGGTGAGATACGGGAGCCGCATGGTGCCGCGAGAGCGCTTCATCTCCTGGGATCAGGCGCGCGAGATGCAGCGCTCAGGCCTGGTTGAATTCGCGCTGCATACCCAAGCACTGCATGGCGAAGTCGTTGGAAACCCGCAGGGAAACACCATGCCTGCGGCGGTGACCCGCAGCTACGCGGCCGGCGTCGGATACGAGAGTGAGGCCGACTTCGTCGCCACGGTGCGCATCGACCTCGCAAGCGGACGCGCCACGCTGCTGCGCGAGCTGCGCCGCGCGCCGCGTGCCCTCGTGTGGCCCTACGGTCGCTACAACGCCACTGGCACGCGGGTGGCTCGCGATCTGGGATTCGAATTTGCGCTCGTGCTGGACGAAGGCCCCTCCAGCCTGGGACAACCTTTCAGGATGGCTCGCTACTTGCCCACCTACAACCCTCCACTGCTTGACCTGGTGCGGAACCTGCAACCCGATCCGAATGAAAGAAGGGTGGATCGCTTGGTGTGTCTGGACCCTGAAGCGTTGTGGACCGGAGACGAAGCCACGAACAATGAACGCCTGGGCCATGCGATCGAGCGCGTGCGCGCGCTGGGCGTGACCGGCATCGTCGTCGATGCGGTTCGCCGAAACGCTCAGGGGCAAATTACCGCCGCCTGGTTTCCGACGCACGAATTGCCGCTGGCGGGAGACTGGCTCTCGCGCATTGCCTGGCAGATGCACACACGCGCCGGGGTGAAGGTCTATGCCCGCTTGCCGCACCGCGCAGCGCTCGAGGTCGTGGGCGATGAGGCTCGGGTGCGGCGCCTCTATGACGACCTGGGCGCGCTGGTGCCGCTGGACGGTTGGGTGCTCGAGGACACACAAGTGCCGACGCTGCCCCACTTCGACGGTCCGCCACCGCTGTTCGTGCATCGTCCTGGCATTCCTTTGAGCTGGTCCGCTTGGGTGGTGCGCGAACGGCGCCAGTCGATGCTCCCTGCACTCGGGCAAGGTGACGGTTTCGATGCGCTGGGCTGGCGGGCTTTTGCCGCTCTGGACGCCGCGCGGCCCGGGTTGGAGTTGGTGTGGCTTGCGCCGACGCGTGCGACGACAGCTGCGCACCCGCTCGCCGACATCAGCTTGGCGCCTGCCGGCTTTGGCGATCCGATCGCCGACAGTCGCATCGCGCCGGTCGATCCCACGCTGACCCGCTGGTTCACCGGCGCAGAGCCACCCGACGCGCAAGTGCTCGCCCGCAAGGCCATGGACTTCGAGCGCCACGGTGGCGTCTCGCTGGGCTGGTGCCCTGACGACCCCGTTGCAGACCTTCCAGGGGCGGCTGTTGTCGCGCCTGCGGTGTCTGCTTCCGTCTTTCCTGTGCGACATTGAGACGCAGGCTTGCACCGAGAGTGAACCCAATGACCTTCCACGACCTCGTCGCCGCCTTCTGCTTCGGCTACCCCTTCGTGATGGCGATCTATTGGATGTGTGGTGGCGTCCTCTACTTCTTGCTGCGCGGCCGCCATGAGCCCCGCCCGGAGAATCCCCCGCCTCTCTGGGACTACCCGGGCGTATCGGTGCTGGTGCCCTGTCACAACGAGGAGCAACAGTTGGCCGAAACCTTCGGTGCGCTGACGCTCATCAAATACCCGAACTTCGAGATCATCGCGATCAACGACGGCTCCAGGGATCGAACCGGCGCCTGGCTCGAAGCACTGGCCCTGCAGATGCCGACGCTGCGCGTGGTGCATCTGGACAGCAACCAGGGCAAATCCACTGCGCTGAACGCCGGCGCATTGGCCGCCCGCCACGAGTTGCTCGTGTGCATCGACGGCGATGCGCTGCTCGAACCTCACGCATTGACTTGGCTTGTACGCCGATTCCAGACGGACCCCCGCATCGGTGCCCTCACGGGCAATCCGCGCGTGCGCAACCATGCGACGTTGCTGGGGCGCCTGCAGGTTGGCGAGTTTTCGTCCATCGTCGGACTCATCAAGCGAGCGCAAACTGTCTACGGAGCGCTCTTCACCGTCTCCGGGGTCATCTGTGCTTTCCGCAAGCGCGCGTTGCAGGATGCCGGCTGGTGGTCGCGCGATGCCCTGACCGACGATGTCGATGTGAGTTGGCGCGTCCAGTTGGCGGGCTGGCGCGTGGTCTTCGAGCCCAAGGCCCTCTGCTGGATCCTGATGCCGGAGACCCTGCGGGGCCTGTGGCGCCAGCGCTTGCGATGGAGCGAGGGAGGGATGACGGTCATGATCAAGGTCTTGCCGTCACTGCTTCGCCGGCCAGGCCTGCTGCCGATATGGATCAATTTCATGGCGGCGATCGCCTGGGCCTATGCGGTCGGGATCGGATTTCTGGTCTGGGCTGTCATCCCCTTGCTCGAGCATTGGGGGTGGAGCTTTCCCGAAATCTGGCCCTCCTTCGGCCCCTATCCGCGCGACTGGGGCCAGGTACTCGCGATGACCTTCCTTGCGCAGGCCCTGACCAGTGCGGCGATCGACGAGCGCTTCGAGCGCGGGATCCGCCGATCATTGTTCTGGATTGTCTGGTATCCCCTGGTTTTCTGGGTCGTTCAGGCCCTGACGTCGATCGTCGGCGCGCCACGCGCCATATGGCATCTGGGTCGGATGCGGGGCACCTGGGTGAGTCCGGACCGGGGCTTGCGCTGACCTTCAGGAGCATGCAATGCATCGAGAGACGTCTGCGGACACCACTCAGCGAGACGGCGAGCCCCCGTTCAGGCCGGCGCCGCCGCGACAGTGGCCGCCACGCATTCCGCCGACGTTCGCGCCAATGTGGATGCGCATTCGAGACCGGATGTTGACCATCGCCGTCTGGATGGCCTACCTGTGGATTCTTCGCGAGCGCATCGTGATCCTCGTTGGCCGGTTCAGTCCTGAACTTGAGGCATACCTGAGGAAGAGGATCGATGTCGAGTTCACGGTGAACCTGTGGCCCTATGTCTGGGCTGCCACGGGGCTCGTGGTCTGGCTCGTCCTGTTCGGCGTGCTTCGCCGGCACGTCCTTTTGGGGCAGGCGACCCCAGAGCACGAAGTGCCAGCGTTGCCTCCTGAGCCGCATTTCGCGGCCGCGGGCGTGCCCGTGTCGCAATTGCCGGTGTGGCGCACTGCGCGCTGCTTGCATGTGGTGTACGACACGCAAGGCCGCATCTCAGGTGCAGCACCATCGCCGCAACGGCAAGCATTCAGCGCCTGACCGTCCGCGATTGGGCGGGGTCAGTGTCGCTCGGTGGATCCACGTCATCGGCTTGTGCCGCACGGGTCGGCCGCTTCGGGTCGTGCGGCTGCTCTCCGACAGCGGTGAACGACTATCTGGTATTGGCCCGGCAGTTCGTGATCAAGGGTCAAGGTTCAGCGGCCTACGCTGCTTCAGACTGGTTGCGGCCGTTGGCATTTTCAAGCTCAACTACGGCAGCGGTCGCAGGCTGATTTCGGCATCTTTGCCGATAGACGACTGCTGTACCTCGGAACCTAACCTCCGATGGAAAATGACCTGCAGGGGTCAATGCGATCGCGTTGAACGGTGGCTGCGGCATTTCGCGAACTGGCGTTCAGGCCCTGTCACGGCGCTTCAGCATCAAGAGAATCTGACGTTCGTCAAACCTCCTGCACGGCCGCGAACGGCCAGCATGATCGGCGTGCAGATTGAACGAGCAAACGTGTCGAGCGCCTTAGCGGTTCTCATGTTGATCACCATTTCGAGCCGGATGGCCCGATAGCGATACGTGCAGCGGCCGCCCACGCGAGCACGCCCGTTCCAAGCGCGACGAGTAGTCGGCGACGCCTTTTCGGATCCTCACGCTTTCAATGACCCGCCAGCTAGCCAAGCCTTGCCACGCGCATACAGGTGATCAACCTCGGGGCCTGTGAGTTGCGGCATATCCAGCTTGACCGTGTAGCCGATCTGCGTCTGGATGTAGGCCAAGTGCTGGTACCCCTCTGGAAATCTTGCCAGCGCTCCCTGATCGAGTTCGAGGCGCGCGGCGGGGTCGATGGGATCGACCCGATCCTTCTCGTAGATTGGCTGGCGCAGCACCACGCCCCATCGCCCGCCACGTTTCTCGACGAAGTCGTAGAAGCGCCCGGTGCAGACCACATCACAAGGCACATCCTGAACTTTGCCACGTTGCGAGATGGTCATCTTGGTCTGCACGATGGCGCGATCGCCCGCAAGGTCAATCGAGGTGCCACCCAGAAAATGAAGAATGCTGACTCCCTTGGCCCAGCCCTCCTGCGTCACCCGAATGAATTCCTTGGCAGGCCCCTGAAACCACGTGGCCATCATCACGCCATCATCGTGCCAGACCGTGGCGAATCGCTCCCAGTCCCCGGCGTCTCGCCAAACTGCCCAGGTCTCGATCAGATCGCGGATGGCAAGACGATCGAGAGTTTGAGGATCCATGGCGTTCTCCGGAGTGAGGAGATCGAATTGTGCACCGCGGCAAAACTGATGTCGGCGCTGGCTTGGCGTTCTGATTGGAGCAGGGGCCGCGAACGCGTATTCCAGACTGAACTCGGATTTTCGGCGTGACCGCTCGAAAGGGAGTTCAAGGCCCCTCTGCTGTCGTTCGACCTCGGCGCGTGAGCGACCGGTGCACAGCGAGGCCGTGTGGAAACACACTTCGGTGGATTGCCGGCGGACGCTGGGGTGACGGATAGCGCCTCTGGCACCCGTCTGGACCTGGATGGCTGGGTGCGGCCTAGGAAGCTGAACCGTGGGGACTGGAAGCGTGTATGAAGGGGCTCAGGCCCCCGCAAGCCGCATTGCCTTCATAGATCTGGCCATTCCCAGGAGGCTGATGACTCGCTTCATGTTGCAGGCCCGCACGTTCAAGCTCATCTCGGTGGCGACGTTCCCGCTGCCGCGGGTCAGGAGTGCGCCGAGCCCATCCAGTGCTTGAGTGTTCCGAACACGTGCTCCACGGTGCTCTTGCGTAGCTTCATCATTTCCGGCTTGTGGGCCAGGCGCCGTCCTGCCGCTTCGATGATCTCTTCGTGCTCCCAGCGCCTGATCCTTCGGTAGCTGCTGGTCGTGCACTGTCGCTTGATCGGGCAGGAGGGGCACGCGCTTGTCCAGTAGATGCGGATCAGGAGACCATCTTCTTCTCGCGCGAAGCGGTGGATCGCGCGCTGTCCCGCAGGACATTGGTACTCGTCGTCGCGGGCGATGTAGATGAAGTCATCCTTGCTGAATCGCCTTTGGGCTGCCGCATTGGAGGTCATCACCTTGGGCACGTACGCCTTGATCCCGGCGTCGGCGCATGCCTTGAGTTCGGGACCTCCGTAGTAGCCGCGGTCGGCCACCACACTGAGCCGTTTGCTACCCAAGGTGGCGCTCGCCGATGAGGCTTACGCATACAACAATCGAATCAATCGGATTTCCGCAGTTCAGGAGCACTACATGATCCGGCGGGCGCTCGATCGCGGCGTCCCACCCGAACGCTTGGCAAAGGCTCTGTGCGTCCATGAAAAACATATCCGTGCGAAGAGCACTCTGCTCGACGGCATCTGCTCTGAGGCCATCGAGATCCTCAGCGACGGCAGTTTTCGGTGGAGGTGTCGGCGACGCTCAAAAGGATGCGGCCTATGCGCCAGCTCGAATGCGTAGAGCTGATGTCCTCTGCGAACAACTTCACCTTGAACTACGCACGCGCTCTTCTGCTGGCGTCACCTGAGCAGATGCTTGTGGACGAGAAGAGGAAGCCCAAGGCGATGTCGCATGAACAACTCTCGAAGATGGGAAGGGAGATGTCGAGTATTCAAGACCAGTACAAGATGGCAGAAGAGACCTATGGCGAGGACGTCTTGAATCTGGGTGCTAGCGAAGGGCTACATCAGCAAGCTGGTCGCCAACGAGGCGATCGTTCGCTACCAGCACACCAATCACGCGGAGATCCTTGAGCAGTTTTCTCGGATCATCGATACCTGAGTTCAGTCACTGTCAGTTCGGGGCGGCACTGGCTGGGCACATGGCTGCGAGGACGACCCACTGCCCGGTGAAGGCGATCAGCTCTGTGAGCTTCCCGGCCGCAAGAACCGAAGGTTCGAAGGTCCTGGGAGCGCCGGACTGCGGTCGTCCAGGCTCGCCTCCTCGGAAGTCCGCTACCGCTGCCAGGCTGCTCAGTGGCGCGCTGCCGGGATCTACGATGGAAGTGATTGAAGGCTCCAGCATGCAGCCGTGCATGGCCGCGGCCATGACGGAGGGACACGGCTCACAAGATGACGTGATGTACGAGCCGCCTCGGTGACTCGCTCGCTACTCGTTGTTCCACCGCGCTTTCAACGCTTCCCGCATCGAGAAAGGGCCGCCCCAAGCAGTCGGGTCGCGCCCGAGGCGGGCGTACGTTCGGGTTCTAATGCGAGCCATGAGTACAACCTACCGCATGCCCGGGGCAGTTTTGACCGAGCGCGAGCACTCGGTTCCCTTGGTTCACGGCGACCCGCTGCGTGGCACGATCAGCGTGTTCACGCGCGAGCTTGCTGCCCCAGACGGTCTTGATCGCCCCTACCTCGTGTTCTTGCAGGGCGGCCCAGGCTTCGAGGCCGCCCGCCCGACGAGCCCGCCCTCAGGGTGGATGGCGCGTGCCCTTGCGGATTTCCGGGTCCTGTTGCTTGACCAGCGGGGCACAGGGCGCTCCACGCCCGTAGGGCCAGTCATCCCAGGGGCAGCACCTGCCGACCAAGCCGAGTACCTCACGCATTTCCGCGCCGACTCGATCGTGCTCGACCTCGAACTGATCCGCGCTGAACTCGGCGTCGAGCGCTGGAGTCTGCTCGGTCAGAGCTTCGGGGGATTCACCTCGCTCACCTATCTGTCGCTGGCGCCCGAGGGCCTGCGGGAGGTATTGATTACCGGCGGCCTCGCGCCGATCACGAATCGGCCGGTCGACGAGGTCTACGCGGCGACATGGGCGCGCGTGCGGGAAGCGAATCAGCGCTATCACGCGCGATACCCAGGAGACGTCGATCGTTTGCGGACGATCCTGCGCCGGCTCGACGAGGAAGATGTCCGCTTGCCCAACGGCGACCGGCTCACATCGCGTCGGTTTCGGCAGATCGGAATGTGGCTCGGCGACAGCGCCGGGTTCGAACGGCTGCACCACCTGTGCGGATTCAACCGGTCGATGCAACGGTTTGGCTGAACATTTCAGCGGGTGTATGGAAGTCTAGAGTCTTCCTTGGACGCTCGTTCAATTGCCTCGCAACAGCATTCAGCTTGGCTTGCGAGTATCTCGAGAGATCG
>NZ_JASZYF010000006.1 GCF_030317115.1 Variovorax gracilis | reverse complement strand
GCCACCGGAGGCCGCTGCCGCGGAAGGCTTCTCGATCATGGGGCCGGGGGGCTTCATCAAGGATCCGATCTCGGCGATCAGCTTCGGCATGGCGCTGATGTTCGGCACGGCTGGACTGCCGCACATCCTGATGCGCTTCTTCACGGTGCCCAACGCGAAGGAGGCGCGAAAGTCGGTGCTGTGGGCGACCACCTGGATCGGCTACTTCTACGTGCTGACCTTCATCATCGGCTTCGGCGCGATCACCTTCGTGCTGACCGATCCGCAATTCCTCGATCCCAAGGGCGGGCTGCTCGGCGGGGGGAACATGGCGGCGGTGCACCTGGCGAAGGCGGTGGGCGGCAATGTGTTCCTCGGTTTCATCTCGGCGGTGGCCTTCGCGACCATCCTGGCCGTCGTTGCAGGGCTCACCCTGTCCGGCGCATCGGCGGTGTCGCACGATCTCTACGCCACGGTGTTCAAGAAGGGCAAGGCCGACAGCGTGGCGGAGCTGAAGGTGTCGCGCATCACGACGGTCGCACTGGGCGTCGTCGCGGTGGTGCTGGGAATCGTGTTCGAGAAGCAGAACATCGCCTTCATGGTGAGCCTGGCTTTCGCGGTCGCCGCTTCGGCCAACTTCCCCGTGCTGCTGATGTCGGTGCTGTGGAAGGATTGCACCACGCGCGGTGCGGTCATCGGGGGCTTTCTGGGGCTGGTGTCCTCGGTGGTGCTGACCGTCGTGTCGCCGGCCGTGTGGGAGGCGACGCTGGGCAATCCCAAGGGCTCGGCGCTCTTCCCCTACCAGTCGCCGGCGCTGTTCTCCATGACCATCGGATTCTTGGGAATCTGGCTGTTCTCGATCCTGGACAAGAGCCCGCGTGCCGCCAAGGACCGGGCGGGTTTCCTCGCGCAGCAAGTGCGCTCGGAGACCGGCATCGGCGCGGAGGGCGCGTCAGGACACTGAGGCGCGCCCTGACCGGGCGAACATTCAATCCAGCTTGATGTTCGCCGCCTTGATGACACGCGCCCACTTGTCGACTTCGAGCTTCTGGAACGCCGCCAGCTCCGAGGGCGTCATGCCGCCGGGCTCGATGCCCTGCTCCACCAGCTTGGACTTCACTTCAGGGTCGTTCACGACCTTGATCAACTCGGTGGACAGCTTGTCGACGATGGGCTTGGGCACGCCCGCAGGCGCGAAAATCGCCTGCCACGACACCACGCTGAAGCCGGGCATGGTTTCGGCTACGGCAGGAACCTCCGGCAGTTGCGCACTGCGCTTCTCGGACGTCACTGCCAGGGCGCGGAGCTTGCCGGCCTTGATCTGCGGCAGCGCCGGCGCCAGGTTCTCGAAGATGAGTTCGGGGCCCTGGCCGGAGAGCAGTCCATTCAGGGACTCGGCGCTGCTCTTGTACGGCACGTGGACCATCTTGCCGCCGCTGGTCTGCTCGAAGAACACGCCCGAGAGATGCTGCGAGGTGCCGTTGCCCGAAGACGCGTAGCTGATGGTGCCGGGCTTGTCCTTGATCGCCGCGACCACTTCCTGCACGGTCTTGTAGGGGCTGTCGGCGCGCACCACGAGCACGTTCGGCATGGAGCCGATCATCGTGATCGGCTGGAAGTTCTTGATGGGGTCGTAGGGCAGCTTGGAGTACAGGCTCACGTTGATGGCGTGCGAACTGATCGTGCCGCCCTGGATCGTGTAGCCGTCCGGCGCGGCCTTGGCCGTGAAGTCCGTTCCCATGCCGCCGCCCGCGCCCGGCTTGTTCTCGATGACGAAGCTCGTGCCCAGCGGCGTCGCAGCCTTGGTCGTCACCAGTCGGGCGAGGATGTCGGTGGTCCCTCCGGCTCCGAAGGGCACGATGTAGGTGATGGGCTTGCTCGGCCACTTGTCCTGCGCGTGGACGGGCATCGCGGCGGAAGCGGCGGCAACGAGGGCTCCGCACAGCATGATTCGACGTTGCATGGTGTCTCCTTGTAGCCGGAGCTTCGCAGGTCCCTGGCGCCATCGGTCTTCGCGGAAATCCCGATGCGCGCAGGCGAATTGGTGACCATTTCCTACCCTCCGGCTGGGGAATGGCGAACTTCGCCGGTTCGGCACGGGGTGAGAATCCGGCGGATGCAACCCACCTTAAGCACGTCGCCGCGCTTCCCCAGTCGCCCCGGTTTCTCCCGCCTCGCCCTGATGGTGTCTGCGATCGCCCTTCTGCCGGGCTGCGCGTCGGCGCCATCCACGGCGCCATCGAACGCACCGGCGCAACCACCCGCCCCCATTGCGCGAACCGCGCCGCCACTGCCGGCGCCCAAGCCGCCGCCGGCTGCCGCCAGCGACGCGGAGTCGGGCCAGGGCTTCGCACAATGGGTCGCGGCGTTCCGCACCACCGCGCGTGCGGAAGGCATCAGCGAGGCGACGCTGAACGCCGCATTGGGCAACGTCCAGTTCCTGCCGCGCGTCATCGAACTCGACCGCGCGCAGCCCGAGTTCACGCGCACTGTCTGGGACTACCTCGACAACACCGTGACCGCCCAGCGCGTCGCACTTGGCCAGGACAAGCTGCTGCAGGTGCGCGCCGAAGCGGACGCGGCGTCGCGGCGCTACGGCGTGCCGCCGACCATCCTCGTCGCCATCTGGGGCATGGAGAGCAACTACGGCGGCAACTACGGCAGCACCCCGACCATCGACGCGCTGGCGACGCTGGGCTTCGAGGGGCGCCGCGAGGACTGGGCGCGCCGGGAGCTTCTCGCGGCATTGAAGATCCTCGACAAGGGCGACATCGACCGCGAGCACATGATCGGCTCCTGGGCTGGCGCGATGGGCCAGACGCAGTTCCTCCCGTCGAACTTCCTGGCCTACGCCGTGGATGCCGACGGCGATGGCCGGCGCGACATCTGGGGCAGCATGGCCGACGTGATGGCATCGACCGCGAACTTCCTGTCGCGCTCGGGCTGGCAGGCGGACAAGCCCTGGGGCGTCGAGGTGCGCCTGCCGGCCGGCTTCGACCATGGGCGCGCCGACACCGCGGTGCGCCAGTCCACCGCTCAATGGTCCGCAGAAGGCGTCAAGACACTGAACGGGCAGCCACTGCCTGAGTTCGCCGACGCGACGATCCTGCTGCCGGCGGGTGCGCGCGGGCCGGCCTTCCTCGTCGGTCCGAACTTCCGGGCCATCCTGCGCTACAACAACTCGACCAGCTATGCGCTGGCCGTGAGTCTTCTCGCGCAGCGCCTCGCCGGCGGTCCTGACGTGCAGTCCGCCTGGCCGCGCGATCTGGCCGCTCTCTCGCGCAGCCAGATGATCGAGTTGCAGACCACGCTCAACCAGCGTGGCTTTGCAACCGGAACACCCGACGGGGTGATGGGCCCCGCCACCCGTGACGGCGTGCGCCGCTATCAACGCAGCGTCGGCTTGCCTGCGGACGGTTATCCGAGCGCGGAACTGCTGCAACGTCTGCAACGTCTGCAACAGCGTTAGCCCTGGTCAAGCAAATCGTGGACAGCGGCCCTTCATGCCGGCCACCATCGTCAACGTGCAGCGGGAAGCGTCAGCTTCCTGACCCGCCCGTGGCCTCGCCGTCGATGGCTTTCTGCACGGCGCGATAGAAGGCCTCTCGCGCCCCGCTGGCGATTCGGTCCGTCGCGCCTCCAGCCCAGTCGGCGTTGGACGCGATGACGAGCTTGCGCTTCGGGTCGATGAAGATGCCCTGGCCGAAGATGCCGCGCGCCGCGAAGCTGCCATCGGCATAGGTCCACCATTGATAGCCATAGCCGCGGCCTGGTTGCCCGATGCCCGTGCGTTCGGTCGTCGCGGATTCCAGCCAGCCGTCCGGCACGATGCTTTGCGCATGGACACGGGCACCGCCGAGGATGAAGAGCCCGAAACGGGCGAAGTCCCGTGTCGCGGCCTGAATGCAGCAGCCGCTGATCTCCTGCCCGGTGCGGCTGAGGAGCCAGGTCGCGTCCTGTTCCATGCCGGCTGTCGACCAGATCTTTTCCGAGAGGTATGCGGACAAGGGCTTCTTCGTCGCCTGGCTGACCAGGATGCCGACCAGGTTGGTTTCGCCCGTGCTGTAGTGCCAGCGCGTGCCGGGCGGCACCTCGCGCGGCAGGCGGCGGAGGTAGCTCACGAGCGCGTCGACGCCTTCCTCGGGCTTGTGGTTGTTGAAGCGCGCCACGTCGGAGTTCGGGTCCGCGTAGTCCTCGTTCCACCGGACGCCGGACGTCATCGTCAGGAGCTGACGGATGCTGACATCGTCGTATGCCGAGCCTTTCATCTGGGGGATGTAGTCGCTGACCTTGTCGTCCATGCTCTTGATGAAGCCATCGCGGATGGCGGCGCCCACCAGGGTGGAGGTGATGGATTTGGCCACGGAGAAGCTCGTCCACCGTCCGCTGCTGTCGAAGTCCAGGCCATAGCGTTCCAGGCGGAGCTTTCCGTCGTGCACGATCAGCAGGGCCGCGCTGCGTTGACCGGCCATGTAGGCATCGAGATCGAGCGGCAGTTTCAGCGGCGGCCCCGGCGGCAGCGGCATCGCCGAGTCGCCGGCCTTCACGGTGCGTGACTTCGCGAGGATGGGCAACCGGTCCAGCGCGCGGAATGCCGCATCGCGCTGGGGCTGGCTCCAGAACAGGAGATCTCGGTTGGTGGGCAGCGTCGCCAGGAGTGCGCGCGTCTCCTTGTCGAGGCTGAACCACCCCGCGGCTCCGACGGCTGCAAGGGCAACCAGCAACCCTAGCGCGATCTTCTTGATCTTCATTGCGGAACTCCTGAACGTCGTGACGATAGGCCGGATTGGACACGATGCGACCTTGTCGTTTCGTGCTGTTGCCCAGGGGCATCGACGCTTTGCCCTTGTCGCGAGTCGGGTTTCCCCGGTAGGCGCCCCCATCTGCGGCCCTTACCGTTGCGGCCTTCTGGAGGAGACGTGACCATGATGCGTAAGGCTTGGTGGGTGGCAGCGTGCGCTGCGCTTCTTTCTCAGACAGTCTGCTGGGCCCACGGGCGCCCGGCCGACCTCGAGCGGAACACGCATTTCGGAAAGATCGTCGGCATCGACGATTCAGACGCCACGGGGACCTACGCATGGAAAGGCATCCCCTTCGCGAAGCCGCCCGTGGGCAACCTGCGCTGGAAGGCCCCGGTCGACCCCGATCGGTGGAGTCGGACGCGGGCCGCGCAGCAGTTCGGCAATGCGTGCGTGCAGTACGGCCGCATCTACGGCCCCGGCGCCAACAACCGCTACGACGCCACGATAGGCACCACGCTGAACCAGGCGGTGGGCAGCGAGGACTGCCTGTACCTGAACATCTGGCGCCCGGCGAAGGACGATCGCAAGGGCCGCGGCAAGGACAACGACAGGGGCCATGACAGGGGCAACGGCAAGGACGACGACGAGCTGCCCGTGATCGTCTTCGTTCACGGCGGCAGCAATGTGTCCGGCTACACGGCGGACCCGGTCTACGACGGAGCGGCGCTCGCCAGGGCGGCGAACGCCGTCGTGGTGACGGTGAACTACCGCGTCGGCATCTTCGGCTTCCTTGAACTGCCGCAGCTCAAGTCCGGCGGCAATGGCGTGGCGGACTCGGGCAACTTCGCCCTGCTCGACATCGTCAAGGCGCTGGAGTTCGTTCGCCGCGACATCGACGCTTTCGGCGGTGACCCGCGCAACATCACCTTGATGGGACAGTCGGCCGGCGCCATCAATGTCTACGCGCTGCAGACTTCGCCGCTCATCACGAATGCGCGCCACCCACTTTTCCATCGCGTGGTGCCGCTCAGCGGCGGCATCTCGCTCGTGTCGAACCTGCCGCCGGGCAGCTTCCCGACGCTCACCCCGCAAGCAACCTACGCCATCCAGGGCAATGCCTTGCTGAGCAACCAGCTCATCGCGGACGGGCTCGCCACCGATGCCGCGTCCGCTGCCGCCTATGCGGCCAGCCAGACGCCCGAACAGATCGCCGCCTATCTGCGCTCGAAGAGTCCGGCAACGCTGCTCGGCACGCTGCTGACCAGGCTCGCGCCGCTCGGACTGGCGGGCTCGGGCCCGATTCCCGATGGCATCGTGGTGCCGGTCAACCCGATCGCCGCGATACAGGCCGGCAACTATCTGCGCGTGCCCGTCCTGGCGGGAAACACGCGTGACGAGGCGAAGCTGTTCCCCAGCTTCCTGGCACTGAGCCCTTTGCTCGGTGGCGTCAGCGGTCGGATCGTGAACGATGCAACCTTGTTCTCGACACAGTTCAGCTACCAGCCCGACGCCCCGCCGACGGTGAGCATCGGCCAGTGGATTCCGGCGCAGTACCTTCCAGTGGCGACGCCAGACACGGGGTTCAACGCGAAGACGGACCTGCTGAACCGGCTCTTCTTCATCGCGAGCCGCGACAACGTTCTCGACACGCTCAAGGCGCAGCAGAACGAGGTCTGGTACTACCGCTTCGACTGGGATGAGGAGCCGGCGCCGTGGAACGACATCTATGGCGCCGCGCACGCGTTCGATCTGCCGTTCATCTTCGGCACCTTCGGCCCGTCGCTGTTCTCGAACGTCGCGAACTCCACGGCCAACAAGCCGGGCCGCCTGGAACTGTCCGACGCGATGATGAGGAGCCTGGGCGCCTTTGCCAGGCGGGGTGATCCGAATGCGCCGGCGGCCCTCGGTGTCACTTGGCGGCCCTGGCCCTCGACGCTGATCTTCGACGCCACGCCGACGCACAAGGCGATTTCGCTTCAGTAGCCGGGCGTCGAAGGCCCTTCACTCCTGCCCGCGGGTGTCCTCGTGCTCGCGGACCCACCGCTCCGCCTGTTGCTCGGCATGGCGCATCGCCTCTGCCTCGGTCGCGTAGGCCTCGGTGTCTCGCGGCAGCTCCGTCTGCCGACCGGGCGCCGAGCCCATGCAGAACACGACCGGCAGGAAGTTGCCCTGTCCATCAGGCTGCGCGCCGCACAGGAATGCCCATCCACGATGCGCAAAGGCCTGGAGCTGACCGTGATCGATGGCGTTCATTCAGGCATGCCAGTCGCGGGCGCGCCGCGTCAGCACCATGGTCAGCAGTGAACTCGCGGCCGCGGCGATCATCACCGCCTGCATGGGCTCCCGGTTCACGAAGTCGCGCGTCGCGTCGACCCCATGGCCCCAGATGTCCATCAGGGTATGGGTGGGCCGCGAGACCCTTCTGGACGGCAGCGTCTTGGCGATGACCTGTGCATCGTCCACGACGGCGCTCACTTCATCGGCGACCGTCGGGTTCGCATCGAAACCTTGTGAATTCATCAGAACTCCTTTACCTGCCTGGATTGACAGCGATCCAACCAAGCATGGAGGCCGCGCGCGAGATGAATGTCAGGCCGAAGGGTTGCACGATGTAGGAGCAATCTGCCCCACGCGCCCCGATCAGCCCGGCCGCGCCAGATCGCGATCGCTGGTCACGGCGAAATAGAACCACTCGGTGCCCGGCAGGGCCTCGGCATTCGGAAACACGATGAACCCGTCGCGGTCGGCATGCAGCACGCTGCCGTCCTCGCGCACGCCGATGGGCTCGCCGCTGGCGACCGGATCGAAGGTCGCCCACTCACGCACGAACTGGTCGTCCTCGTGATCGCGGTCGGTCACGCTGACCAGGCGCAGCAGCGCGGGCGGCGAGGGTGGCCGGGCTGCGGAGTCGACCTCGATCATGCCCAGCAGCCGCAATGTCGTGAGGATGGCCGCGTGCGCGACATCGGGCGCGGCCGGGTCCCCGTGCTGTCCGCATTCGAGCGTGACGCCGTAGCCGCCGCGGCTGCGCATGTATTCGTTGGTGCCCCAGCCGAAGGCGAGCGCCGCATCGTCCGCCGCTTGCCCGCCCGCGCGCTGCGCGAGCCCCGCGGCATAGATGTCGAGCCAGCCTTCGACGACGCGCGAGGTGCCGAGGTGCAACGCGAGCTGGCCTTCCTCGAAGGCGCGCGCGAAGGGTTCGAGCGTGCCGGTGTTGTCGCGCGGCCCGATCATCGCGAAGGCCTCGCCCTCGCTCTGGAACGAATGCAGGTCGAGCAGCACCTCGTGCCGGTCGAGCAGCGGGCACAGGAGGTTGGTGATGCGGGCCTCGTAATCGGCCGGTTCGTCGCCCGGCCGGGTCGGACGGAACAGGCGGTTGAGGTTGCGCTCGCCCTCGCGCCGCAGCAGGCGCCGTGCGAGCGGGTTCGCGACGGGCACCATGGTCAGTTGCCCGCGCAGCAATTGCAGTGCGCCCGAATCGAGCCCGGCCACCACGCGCTCGATGCCGACAGTGCCGCAGGTCTCGTCGCCATGCACGCCGCCCAGCACGATCAGTCGCGGCCCGGGCTGCAGGGCCGAGAAGCCGTGGATGCGAAGGGTGTCGTTGGCGGCAGGCTCGGTGCGGGGGGCTGTCATCTCGTCGGCCATCCTACAACGCGGCGTAGGCCGGTCCTACCGTGTTTGCCTCCATGGCATGAGACAACACGGGGCATGACACAGGAGCAAGCCATGGCCACCAGCAAGACCCCGGACCCCGCGAAGACCGATTCACTCAAGGACGCGGGCGGCGGCAAGACCAAGGTCGAGCAGGGCGGCGAATCCGCGCCCCGTCTTCCGCACGAGCACGATCAGTCTTCGGACAGCCAGCGGAACCAGGACGGCACGGCGCCTCGCGTGGGCCGCCAGGCTTTCAATGATGTCGAGCGCGGGGTGGTCGACACGGATCGCGGCCCGGAGGCGGACCGCGTCTACAACGACAAGGTCAAGCGTTGAGCGAGGCGTCGAGTTGCTCGCGCATCGCAGTCACAACGCTCGCATAGTCCTTGGCATTGAAGATCGCGCTGCCGGCAACGAAGGTGTCGGCACCGGCGCTGGCAACGCGTGCGATGTTGTCGATCTTGATGCCGCCATCCACTTCGAGCCGGATGTCGCGTCCGGTTTCTTCGATGCGTTTGCGCGCGAGTTCGATCTTCCGCAGCGCCGAATCGATGAAGCTTTGGCCGCCGAAACCGGGGTTCACGCTCATGATGAGGATGAGATCGATCTCGTCGATCACCCAGTCGAGCGCCTCGAGTCCGGTACCGGGGTTGAAGACCAGACCCGCCTTGCAGCCCGCGGCCTTGATGGCTTGGATGCTGCGGTGCATGTGCGGCGAAGCGTCGGGGTGGAAGCTGATGTAGTCGGCGCCCGCTTGCGCGAAAGCCGCCGCCAGCGCGTCGACCGGCTGGATCATCAGGTGCACGTCGATGGGCACGGGCGTGCCGTCGGGCTTCTTCGCGTGCGGCTTGAGGGCCTGGCAGACCATCGGACCGAACGTGAGGTTCGGCACGTAGTGGTTGTCCATGACGTCGAAATGGATCCAGTCGGCGCCGGCCGCGATCACGTCGCTCACCTCGGCGCCAAGGCGCGCGAAGTCGGCAGAAAGGATGGAAGGGGCAATACGGAATGGGCTGCTCATGGGGCCCGATTGTCGCAGGCAGGCGATGGACTACCATCCCTGCGATGACCAGCATTCCGATGACCGTGCAGGTCGAGCCCCGGTTCCTGCCCGAGCAGTCCTCCGCCGAGGACCGCGTCTATACCTTTGCCTACGCGGTGACCGTCACCAACATCGGCAAGGTGGCGGCACAGCTGATCGCCCGGCACTGGATCATCAACGATGCCTCCGGGCACACGCAGGAGGTCAACGGCCTCGGCGTGATCGGCCAGCAGCCGCTGCTGGCGCCCGGAGAATCGTTCCGCTACACCAGCGGCTGTCGCCTGCAGGCGCCGAGCGGTACCATGCACGGCAGCTTCTTCGTGGTGACCGAACACGGCCAACGCTTCGACGTTCCGATTGCCATGTTCGTGCTGGAAGCCGACGCGGGAGGCATGCCCTCCTCGCGCGTGCTGCACTGAGCCCGCTTTTTCCCTTCGAACCATGAACGCCTTGCGCGCTCTGGAAGATTGGCCGGGCCCGAATTTGTTCGAATCTGTTTCCTGATGACATCCTTCCTTCCCAATGATCTGCTGGGCTTCTGGGCCGACTGGGTACGACCCTCGGCGGGATTGCCGACCGTGCTCTGGTCGCTGCTGCTGGCGGCCGCGGCGGCTTCCGGCCACCTGGTGCGACGCTACATGGGGCTGCCCAAGGTGGTCGGCTATTCGATCGTCGGCACCGTGGTCGGCTTCGCCGGCTTCGAGGGCGCGATCTGGCCGCTGCAAGGCATCAGCCTCTTCCTGGTCGAACTGGGGGTCGCGATCGTGCTCTTCGAGTCGGGCGGCCGGTTGCCGCTGCGCTGGTTCCGCCACAACCCGATGGTGCTGGTGCAAAGCCTGCTCGAAGCCACGCTCACCTATTTCGCGGTGTTCTGGGCGCTGCACTGGCTGGGCATTCCCGATCCGGTGGCCAACCCGATCGCGCTGATGGCGATCGTCGCCTCGCCCGCGGTGCTGAGCCGCGTCGTCATCGACACTCGCGCCTCGGGCCCGGTGACCGAGCGCGCGATGACGCTCGCCACGCTCAACACCTTCTATGCACTCGCACTGGGCTATGCGCAGGCCGGGCTGATCGAGCGCGCACCCCTGGGCGTGTTCGACAAGCTCTACCCGGTCGCCGTGGTGCTCGGCATGTCTTTCGTGGTGGGGGCGCTGATGGCGCTGTCGCTGCGCTCGGCCTTGCGCGTGATGAGCCCGACCAGCGAGAACACGTCCATCCTGCTGCTGGCCATCATTGCCGCCGGCGCCGCGCTCGCAGCGCACTTCGGCGGCTCGGCACCGCTCGCGGCGCTGATCGGAGGCGTGCTGCTCAAGGCGCTGAACCCCAAGCCGTGGGCCTGGCCGCGCCAGCTCGGGACCGCGGCTTCGCTGTTGACGATGCTGATGTTCGTGCTGGTCTCGGTCGTGGCTGCGCAGGCCGACTGGAGCCTGCCGGTCGCCAGCGTGGTGCTGACAGTGATCGGCGTGCGCGCCATCGCCAAGGTGGCGGGCATCGCCATTGCCAATCCGGGCAGCGGAGCGAGCTGGAAGCAGGCCTTCTGGGTCGGTTGCGCCATGTCGCCGCTGTCGTCGATCGCGATGCTGATCACGTCCGCTTTCGTCACCGCCTCGCCGCTGCTGGGTGCGATGATCACGCAGATCGCCCTGCCGGCCATCCTGCTCATGGAAGTGCTCGGCGCGGTGATCGCCACCGTCGCCATCCACGGCGCCGGCGAGAGTTCCAGACCCTGGATGCCGGAGGCATTCGGCTCGGCGGAGGAGACGCAGCGATGAGCACTCGAATGATCGACCTGCAACCCGACGGCTCGCCTTCGACGCCGGCGAGCCGCATCGTGCCTCTGGAGCGCTTCAACAAGTCCGTGGCGCTTTCGCTCGGCGTCGAGCTGGAACTGCAGCTTGTCAACACCCACGACTACGACCTCGCGCCCTATGCCGAGGACATGCTGCGGCTGATGGCGCAGACACCCCTGCCCGGCAGCGTGGTGCCCGAGATGACCTCGAGCATGATCGAGATCTCGACCGACGTGTGCCACTCGGCACAGGACGTGATCGCGCAGCTCACGCCGATTCGCGATGCGCTCGTGAAGAACGCCGACAAGCTCAACATCGCAGTGGTCGGCGGCGGTACGCACGCCTTCCAGCAGTGGCACGAGCGGCGCATCTACGACAAGCCGCGCTTTCGCGAGCTGTCGGAGCTCTACGGCTACCTGTCGAAGCAGTTCACCATCTTCGGGCAGCACGTGCACATCGGCTGCCCCGATGCGGATGCGGCCTTGCTGATGCTGCACCGCATGTCGCGCTACATCCCCCACTTCATCGCGCTGTCGGCCTCCTCGCCCTTCGTGCAGGGGCAGGACACGCAGTTCGACTCGGCGCGGCTCAACTCGGTGTTCGCGTTTCCGCTGTCGGGCCGCGCGCCTTTCACCCTGTCGTGGAAGGAGTTCGAGAACTACTTCATGCGCATGACCCGCACCGGCGTCGTGCGCAGCATGAAGGATTTCTACTGGGACATCCGGCCCAAGCCCGAGTTCGGCACCATCGAGATCCGCGTGTTCGACACGCCGCTCACCGTCGAGCGCGCAGCCGCGCTGGCCGGCTACGTGCAGTCGCTCGCGGCCTGGTTCCTGCAGGAGCAGCCTTTCACGCCAACGGAGGACGACTACCTCGTCTACACCTACAACCGCTTCCAGGCCTGCCGCTTCGGGCTGGATGCGCTGTACGTCGACCCGGCCAGCGGCGAGCACATGCCGCTGCGCGACCACATCCTCATGACGATGACGCAGCTCGAATGGCACAGCGAGGCACTCAACGCCACGCAGGCGCTCGCCGAGCTGCGCACCAGTGTCGAGGCCAACCGCAACGACGCGCGCTGGCTGCGCGAGCGGCAGGGCAAGGAGCGCCTGCTGGCCGAAGTGGTGCGCCAGGCGGCGCTGCGCTTCCGCAGCGCGGAGGTGTGAGGACACGATGAGCGTCGCCGGCGAATTCGACCTGATCGCGCGTTACTTCACGCGGCCCGCCCAGCGCTCGCCGTTGGGCGTGGGCGATGACTGCGCACTGCTGGCGCCCACGGCAGGCATGCAGCTCGCGGTGTCGTCGGACATGCTGGTCGAGGGGCGGCACTTTCTCTCCACCGTCGACCCCGCGAAGCTGGGGCACAAGGCGCTGGCAGTCAATCTCAGCGACCTCGCGGCCTGCGGCGCGAAGCCGCTGGCGTTCACGCTCGCGCTGTCGCTGCCGACGCTGGACGAGGCCTGGCTCGAAGGTTTTTCGCGAGGCCTCTTCGCGCTCGCCGATGCGCATGGCTGCGAACTGGTGGGCGGCGACACGACGCGTGGGCCGCTCAACATCTGCATCACGGTGTTCGGGGAAGTGCCCGCGGGGCGTGCCTTGCTGCGCTCCGGCGCGAAGGCGGGCGACGATGTCTGGGTCAGTGGCACGCTGGGCGATGCACGTCTGGCACTGGAGGTGTTTCGCGGCACCCTCGCGCTGCCCGCCGAGTTGTTCGAGTTGGCGCGGGCGCGCATGGAGCAGCCTACGCCCCGCGTTGCGCTCGGGCTCGCACTTCGCGGCATTGCGTCGTCTGCGGTCGATGTCAGCGACGGGCTGGTGGGCGACCTGGGGCATGTGCTGCGCGCGAGCGGTGTCGGGGCGCGACTCGATGCCGATGCCGCCGCGGACCGGCTGGCGCTGTCGGCCCACGCGAACGGCGCAGCGGCAGGCCTGGATCGCGATGCCCGGCGCGCCTGCACCCTGGCAGGTGGCGACGACTACGAGCTGGCTTTCACGGCGCCCGAGTCAGCCCGCAATGCCGTCGAGCAGGCCGGCCGCGCGGCGAACACGACGGTGACGCGCATCGGCCGCATCGAGGCGCAAGCAGGGCTGCGCATCATGGATGCACAGGGCGCACCCGTGGTGCAGCGCTTCGCCGCCTTCGACCACTTCGCCTGAAACTAGCTGGCCGGAACCGGCGCCGCTTCCAGCAGCGCGAACGACGAATCGATCTCGACCTCATTCAGCACGCACATCAGCCCGTGGTAGAGCTGATTGGGCGACACCGGCTTGTGCAGCAGCGGCACACCGGTTGCCCGCGCTTCGCGCAAGCGCTGCGGCGCCGTGTCGCCGGTGATCAGCAGCGCCGGCAGCTTCTTGCCGAACTCCGCGCGCAAGGCGGCGATGGCCTCCGCGCCTGTGCGCAGCTCGCGCAGCCGGTAGTCGCTGATGACCAGCCCCGGCCGATGGGCCCGCGCCAGCGCCTGTGCCTCCTCGATGGAATCGGCGACGTCGCACACGCAGCCCCAGGCGCTGAGCAACTGGCGCATGCCGGCGCGCACGGCCTCGTCGTCGTCGATGACCAATACGCGCACGTCGAAGACCCGCGCGTGCCCCGGCGCGGCTTCGAGCCCGCCGGTGGCGACGCCCATCTGCGCGACGGGCAAGCTCAGGCGGAAGACACTGCCGCGCCGCGGCTGCGAGACGAGCGTCAGCTCATGGCCCAGCGCGCGCGCCAGTCCCTGCGCAATCGCCAGGCCCAGCCCCAGGCCCTTGCGGCGATCGCGCTCCGCATTGCCGAGCTGATGAAACTCGCGAAAGATGTCCTCGTGCTGCGCGGGCTCGATGCCGATGCCCGTGTCCCACACTTCGAGCTGCATCGCGTTGCCGCGCGCCCGGCACGCCACGAGCACACCGCCGGTCTCGGTGTAGCGGATGGCGTTCGAGACCAGGTTGCGAAGGATCAGCGCCACCAGCGCGGGATCGGAGCGCACCGCCACGTGCGTTTCGCGCGAGCGATAGACGATGCCCTTGGCGTCGGCCTGCGGCGCAAGTTCGTTCTCGATCTTGTTGAGCAGCGGCTGCAGATGGAAGTCCTGCATCTGCGGCTCGACCACGCCGGCCTCGATGCGCGAGAAGTCGAGCAGCGTGTCGAGCATCTCGGCGGACGCCTGCCAGGTGGCACGGGCATTGGCGAGCGCGTCGTATTGCGCGGCCGACAGCTTGCTGCGCGCCAGCACCTCCAGGAACAGGCCCTGCGCATGGATCGGTTGGCGCAGGTCGTGGCTGGCCGCGGCGAGGAACCTGGACTTGGCGAGGTTGGCTTCCTCGGCCTTCTGGTGGGCCGCTTGCGCATGCCCGGTTTCCACGCGCAGGCGCTCGATAAGCTCGACGTTCTCGAAGCGCAGGTCGATGGCCGCGCGCGCCGCCCGCGCGCTGTTGCGGGCCTGCCCCAGGAGCGTGACGACGTACAGCGCGCCGGCCACGCCCAGCGCGTTGTAGGCAGGGTCGCCAAGGGTCCACAGCTTGGTCGCGAGCACGACCAGCTCGACCGCGCCGAACGCGATGAATACCGGCAGCACCGGCGCCAGCGACGACATGGAGCTTCCGGCCACGCCCGCCAGCACGGCCACGACGAGGATGCTGCCGGCGACGGTGGTGGTGCCCAGCGTGACCCACGCGAGCGCGCCCCAGATGGCGGCGTCGATGGCGTTCAGCGCGATCTGCCGCCACACGAGCGTGCGCGCGCGACAGAACGAGATCTCCGACGACAGGATGCGGCGCGCGTCCCGCGCCAGGTAGAGCTTCATCAGGATCACGGCGCCGGCCCACGAGCGCAGCGCCAGGGCGTTGTGCTCGTTGGACAGCACCCACACCAGGATCAGCGCGACCAGGATGGTCGGAACCACCGAGCTTCCGATGTTGCCGAGCTGCAACCGCAATTGCTCGACAAGAGTGCGCCCATCGGCCAGGCGCAATGGATTCTTCATCAGGCGACGAGACCCCTGCGGCGCGCGGCGAAACCCGCCTCCGAGCGGCTCGACACCTGCAGGGCCGCGAGCACGGCCTGCACGTGGCCGCGCACGGTGTTCTCCGACAGGTTGAGCCGGCGGCCGATCACCTTGTTGGGCAGGCCCTGGCACAGCAGGTCGAGCACCTCGAACTGACGCGGCGTGAGGAGCTGGCGGGACGCATCGCCGTCGCCGGCCGGCGCCGATGCGTGGGCCGGCGACAGAATCGGCAGCCCCTGGCGCAGTTGCTCGATGATGGCGAGGATGTTGTCCGCCGAATCGGCCTTGGAGACGAAGGCGGCCGCGCCGCGCTCCTGCGCCATCCGCACGTTCTGCGGGCCGGCGTCGGACGACAGGATGACCACCACGGCAGCCGGCCACTTGCGCTTGACCAGCGCGATGCCTTCCAGGCCGTTGAGCCCATGGAGCTGGACATCCAGCAGCACCAGCGCCGGATCGGCCATGGTGCTGCGCATGGCGTCCTCCAGCGACGCCGCCTCGGCCACCTCCAGGTCGGGAATGCCTGAAGCGAGCACCATGCGCAGTCCGCAACGGAACAGGGCGTGGTCATCGACGAGGAGGATTCGGGCGGGGAGCATCAGGCAAATATTCTGCGCGAAGTCCAGCCGGTCCAAATGGACTATTTACCCGCCGGGCGCTTGGCGTGACCATTCAATCCCCGAAGCTCTTTCTCGACGAAATCCTTTCCCCTCCCGCCGAATGAAGCCCCTGATCGAAATCCAGCGCATCGCCGCGGATGCCTATGTCTACCGCATCAACGCCAAAGGCGCGGACGGCCAGGACACGGGCTGCACCTTCGCGTCGCTGGAGCAATGCCTTTTCGACGCGGGCGCTTCGCTGGACCACTACTTCCCGCGCGTGGAGATCAATTTCGAAGGCATGTTCCTCGGTGCCTGCGCCACCGACGCGCTGCGCAGCAATCCCAAGGCGGTGGCGCAGCGCATCGAGCAGCACTTCCAGCCGGCCTGAGCACTGGCGGGCGGCGCCCCGGATGCGCGACACTGTCGCGTCATGCAGTCCGCTCCCCCTTCCGGCGCCATGCCGAGCCCTCCACCGCGCCGTCCGACGGCACGTTTCATGTTCGCGCATCCGGCGCACCTCATCGCGCTCGGCTTCGGCTCGGGCCTGCCGCGCTATGCGCCCGGCACAGTCGGGACGCTGTGGAGCTGGGTCGCCTTCCTGGTCATGCAGCGCTGGCTTTCGCCAGCGACGATCGGCTGGGTGATCCTCGTGTCCCTGCCGGTCGGATGGTGGGCCTGCACCGTGACGGCACGCCACATGAACATCGCCGACCCAGGCAGCATCGTCTGGGACGAGGTGGTCGCCTTCTGGATCGTGCTGTGGCTCGTCATGCCCGGCGGCCTGCTGGCGCAGGTCTTCGCCTTCGCGCTCTTCCGCTTCTTCGATGCCGCCAAGCCAGGGCCGGTGGGCTGGGCCGACCGTCTGTTCAAGCAGCGCGACACGGGAAGCGAGGCCACGCGATGGGGCGCGGCGGGCTTCGGCATCCTCTTCGACGACCTGGTCGCGGCGTTCTGCACGCTGCTGGTGATCGCCGCATGGCGCGCATGGTGAACACGATGAACGACTCGCTCCCCGGACACGACATCCCTGCGCTGGTGCGCCTGCTCGCCGACACGCTTCAGCAGCAGGGGCGAATGATGGCGACCGCCGAGAGCTGCACCGGCGGGCTGATCGCCGGCGCGTGCACCGATCTCTCGGGCTCCAGCAACTGGTTCGAGCGCGGCTTCGTCAGCTATTCGAACGAGGCCAAGACGGAGTTGCTCGGTGTCGATGCCGCGCTGATCACGGCCCACGGCGCGGTCAGCGAAGAGGTGGCGCGTGCCATGGCCGAAGGTGCCGTGGCGCGCTCCCGGGCGCAGGTCGCGGTGGCCGTCACGGGTGTCGCCGGGCCCACCGGCGGTTCGCGCGAGAAGCCGGTGGGCACGGTGTGGTTCGGCTGGTCGGTGGGCGGGCAGGTGCGCACGGAACGCCGCCGCTTCGATGGCGATCGTGCGGCTGTGCGCGCAGCCACGGTCCGGTACGCGCTGCAGACATTGCTCGATCTCACGAAGGACTGAGCCGGAAATGCTCGGCTACGATGGCCGCTTCTGCCTCGGGGCATGAAGGAATCCATGAGCAACGAACAAACCATCCGCCGCTTCTACGACGCCTTCTCGAAGCTCGACGCCGACACCATGGCCGCCTGCTATGCGCCGGATGCCAGCTTCGACGACGAGGCCTTCTCGCTTCGCGGCGCGCGAGAGATCGGCGGCATGTGGAAGATGCTGTGCAGCGGCACCCGGGCCAAGGGCGCCGCGGTCTGGAAGCTGAGCTACCGCGACGTACAGGCCGATGCCCGCACCGGCCAGGCGCACTGGGACGCGCACTACCTGTTCAGCGCGACCGGGCGCATCGTCGACAACGCGATCGACTCGCGCTTCACCTTCACGCCCGAGGGGCTCATCGCCACGCAGCGCGACCGCTTCGATTTCTGGCGCTGGTCGCGGCAGGCTCTCGGCGCGCCGGGCCTGCTGCTCGGCTGGTCGCCGCTGCTGAAGAAGAAGGTTCGTGCCACCGCGGCGGCGAACCTCGCGACCTTTCTCGCACGCACATCCTGAATCCACCACACGAAGAGCGCATGACCGACATCACGATCACCAACAAGCCCGAACTGCACCGCTACGAGGCCACCATCGGCGGCGAACTCGCGGGCTACTGCGAATACAACCTGCTGAGCGAAGCGATCATGTTCACCCACACCGAAGTGCTGCCCGCGCACGAAGGCAAGGGCGTCGGCTCGGCCATCGCGCGGCACGTGCTCGACGAGGCACGCACGGACGGCAAGCACGTGATCCCTGTCTGCCAGTTCATCGCAGGCTGGATTCGCAAGCACCGCGACTACGCCGACCTGGTGCGCGCGGACGTGCAGAGGGCTTTCAAGATCTGAGATCCTGGTTCCGCCCGGAACCATTACCAGTTTTGATGACGACAACGCGACGGCGCGGCCCGATCGTGTCGTTCGGTTGCAAGCATTGGCAACCGTTCGAACTCACGAAGGAGGTATCTCATGCTCCGCATCGCAGCAGTCGTTGTCGCCGGCCTGGTTGCAGGCCCATGTCTCGCCCAATCCGAACTTGAAGGAAACTGGACGGCCACGTACGCCACGCAAACGGGCGTTCAGCGCGAGGTCCGTGTCTCCATCAAGGGGGAGGAGGGCACATGGAAGATGGCCACCGCAAGGACCAATCGCGAGGACCCGTGTCCCGCCCTGGCCGTCCCGTTCACCATCTCCAGGAACGACGATGTCTATGCCTTCGCGATGTCGCCTTCCAAGGCCATGGCCGGATGCGGATCGGACTACACACTGAGAGTCCGCAAGGTGGACGACAGGACGTTGAAGGGGAGTTTCCGTGACGGCCGGGAGTACGTCCTGCTGCGAAACTGAGCGATCGCGTGCCGGCTAGGTCCACCGGACCGTCAGCACGGATGCCGGCTGCACCCCGAAAGCCCGGTGGAACAGGCCCGGCCCCCAGATGACGAAGTCGCCATGGCGGCGCAAGGTGTGGACGAGCGTCGCTTCCGGCGCGAAGTCCGCAGCGAATGAGAACTCGATCCTGAACTCGCTGGCCGGGCTCACCAGGATGGACATGGTGCGGCCGTCGCTCAACGGCTTGGGCTCGCCATCGGGATTCCCTGCGGGGTGGGAGAACCACTTGACGCACAGCCCGGTGGAAGCCTCGTCGACCGGGACATGGCGAAGTCCGCCGGCACGTCCCCGGGTCCAGTCGCTGAAGCCGATGAACCAGCCGGTGCCACCGGTGTTCACTTCACCCGCATTGCCGAACTCGACGTGTGGTTCGAGATGGTGCTTCGACCGCATGCCCGGACTCAGGCGGCTTCGCCCAGGCATCCCAGTGCCGCGGTGATGCTCAGCACCTGCACGCTGTCGGGCAACTCGATCAGGAACTCCGCGTCCCGCTCGAGATGGTGGATGCGGCGCGGGTCCTTGCCGGCGAAGCGCGACATGGCATCGACGCTCTCCCAGTACGAAATGGTCACGAACTCCGTTTCGCCCTCACGGTCCTCGCGGAACATCTGCACGCCGAGCGCCTTTTCGGCGAGCGGCTTCACGCCGACGTCGTACAGGTAGACCGCGTAGGCATCGGCCTTCGCGGCGGTGGTGCGCCCGCGCCAGATGCGGGCGATGGTGGGGCGAAGGCTGACGTCCGTCGTTGCGGCCATGGGAGCGGCTCCTTGTCGTCGCGTTGCGAAAGTCGCAGTGGTAACGCACGAGGCCTGGCGCGTCAATCAGGGCGCCAGCCCGCTGCCCGATCCGATCAAGCCCCGACTCTGTAGACGACCCTGAAGCGCTCGCACGCCACGGGCATGTCGAGGCTGCGTTCCCGGCCCAGGCGTACGCACTCGCGACCGAAGTAGGCCCAGTGGACCCGGCGCCAGTACGCCAGCGACCCATCGCCTTCGCCCTCCCTCGCGGCGAACTCGGCGCTGACCTGCTCGTAGGGCAAGACCTCGACCGCCTCCGTCTCGATGATGCACGCCGGCGCTCCATCCCAATAGGTGACGACGCTGAGGGCGCCGGGCCACGGCGGCGAGGCGCCTGCGCTCTCGAAGGACCAGACCAGGCTGGCGGTGGCCCGTTTCACCCCCGCGAGCACGAGGTCCGCGAGGGCGTTGGCATCGGCCTCGTTGTCGTCGAAGTGGAAGGCCTCGAAGAACCGCTCGGAGCAGTCTTGTCCGGCCTGGGCGCAGAACGCGTCCCAGGTCGCGGCGATGCTGGCGGGCATGGCGGGGGGAATGGTCATGTCGATCGCTCCGGTGTGCCGGAGGGCGCCGCCGGCTCTTTGGCCGCAGGCTTTTCAGGCTTGGCCGTGCGAGTCCGCCTCGGCCTGAACGGCCCGGCCACCTTCTCCAGCCACGGGTCGCACACCGCCCGCAGTTCGGGGTCGGCCTGGAACTGCGGATCGCGGGCATCGAACAGGACGGACCTTCTTTTCTGGGCGCGCACGAGGGTGAAGGCGTTCTCCTCCTCCCTGCTGTTGTCGAACATGAGCGTCATGTCCGCCAACGGTGCCGCGTGGCCGACCGCCGCCTGCGTCCGGGGGAACCGGGAGACGAGCTTCGCGCGGTCCACGTCATGGCCGCCCTGCTGCTTGCGCGTGCTGACGCGCAGCACCGAGAAGTCGGCGGAGGTCAGGCCGACGAAGAGCAGCACGACGTAGTAGCCGGCTCGCTGCATGGCACGGATGTCGTCGGCCTTTGATTCATGGCGGCCGTCCGGCAACGGCTTCCAGTGCGAGAACACGGTCTCGAAGGCGAAGGGCATGCGCTGGTCCATGACGAGGCGCTTGAAGACGCGCACGCCTTCCTGCGAAAGGATCTGCCACCGGACATCCTCGTCGCGCAGTTGCTGCGCCCAGCCCGGAATCCGGCCGGTCTTCGGATCCGGGTCCGGCAGGATCGACAGCATCATGCGATCGGCGTTGACGAGCGGGATCCTCAGCGACCCTGCGAGCCGCGTGTACCACATGGTCGACTTGCCGGAGCCGTTGTGGCCGGCGAGCACGAAGGCGACGGGCCGCGGCCCCTGCGTCTGCCGGAGCAGCGCTTCGAGGCTCGGCGGCCGGCGGGTCACTCTTTGACCGGACGGAACTTGCCGTCGACCACGCGGCCGATCACGCGCGTGCCGTCGGCGGCCTCGCGCACGACCTTGGTCGGGTCCTTCGCGTAGGCGGCGTAGGAGTAGATCTTTCCGGCGTTCGGGCCGCGGAAGACGACCGAGCGGTCGATGCCGGGCTTGTTCAGCGCCCGCGCGGCCTTCTTCACCAGCACGGTGGTGTTGTCCTCGGGGCGCACGGGAACCTTGGCGGACTTGCCCACCTTCACCAGCGCCATGCCGCGGCCCAGGGTCGCGACCGAACGGCCCTGGACCAGGTCGCCGGCTGCGCCGTCGCGTCCGTCAACGTTTCTTGCTCTTGCCATCCGCGCATGATCGCTCAGTTTGGGCGCTCCCGTTTTCGAATCAAGCGATGCGCCGGTACAACAGGCAATTTAGGAAACGAGAATCCAGAAGGATTTTTGGTAAGCAAATGCGCCGATGATGTTGAGACTGATTATCATTTGGGCACTTCGGGGCCGTACGCGCCCCTGGGTCTCGTAGCCACTCCGACCGTCAGGACCAGCCAAGGGAGACCAGCCCCTTCTGTTCCTGCCTTTTGGAGATTTCATGGCGTACATCAAGAGTCGCAAGCATTCGCCTGCGCGCTACCTTCCCAGCCGCGCCGCCGCCGGCGCCACCGCCACCATCGTGGCCCTCGGCGCCTCGATGACGGCCCATGCCCAGTCCACGCTCTCGGAGGTCCGCGTCGAAGCCGCGTCGGACTTCAAGGTCGACGAGTCGGGTTCGTACAAGATCACTGCGCCGCTGCTGGACACGCCCAAGTCCATCACGATCATTCCGCAAGAGGTCATCCGCCAGACGGGCGCCACCTCGCTCGTCGACGCGCTGCGCACGACGCCCGGCATCACCTTCGGCGCCGGCGAAGGCGGCAACCCGGTCGGCGACCGCCCCTTCATCCGCGGTTTCGATTCGCAGAGCGACATCTTCGTGGACGGCGTGCGCGATGCCGCGGCCCAGACGCGCGAGATCTTCAACGTCGAATCCGTGGAAGTCATGAAGGGCCCGAGCTCGGCCTTCGGCGGACGCGGTTCGGCGGGCGGCTCGGTCAACATCATCAGCAAGGCCCCCCAGGCGCAGAACTTCTTCACCGGCACCGTGGGCCTGGGCACCGATTCGTTCAAGCGCGGCACGATCGACCTGAACCGGGTGCTGTCCGACGGTGTCGCGGCCCGCCTGAACCTGGTCGATTTCGAGACCGACATCGCCGACCGCGGCCCGGTCAACCAGAAGCGCTGGGGCGTTGCACCGTCGGTGACCTTCGGCCTCAATTCGCCGACCAAGCTCACGCTCAGCTACTACCACTTCCAGTCGGACGACCTGCCTGATTCGGGCATCCCCTACAACAACCCCTTCACGACCGGCGCGAACGTGGCCCGCAACGGTGATGGCCAGCCCGTGGCGGTGCCGCGCGGCACCTACTACGGCCTGGTCGATCGCGACTACCAGAAGACCAAGGCGGATTCCGGCACGATCGACTTCAGCCACGACTTCGGCAATTCGATGCTGCTGCGCAACGTGACGCGCTACAGCTCGTCCAGCAACGACTACATCTGGACGCAGCCGGACGACAGCCGCGGCAACTTCCTGCTGAACGGCACGGTCTGGCGGCGCCCGAACAACCGGATCTCCGACACCGACGCGTGGGTCAACCAGACGAGCCTCACCGGCAAGCTGGAAGCCGCCGGCTACAAGCACAGCTACGCAGGCGGCGTGGAATTCGGAAACGAGAAGACCACCAAGAGCAACTACCTGTTCCAGAGCGGCTTCGGCGCACCGTACGAAACCTATCCGCGCACCACGATCACCGGCGCGAACTGCTCGGTCGGCGCGGGCGCCGTCAGCAACTACAACTGCACGACGCTGTTCAACCCGAACCCGTACGACCCGTGGAACTACATCATCACGCAGTCGCCGGCCTCGACGAACGTGAAGACCGACACGAAGTCGGTCTATGCCTTCGACACGATGGACATCAACGAGCAGTGGTCCGTCAACCTCGGCCTGCGCTGGGATGACTACTCGACCACCTCCGTGACGCCCGCGTACCGCGCCCCGGTCGTGACGACGGCCACCATCCCGAACAACTCGGCCGCGGGTTCGACCACGGTCAGCGTGCCTGTCGGCGGCCTGGTGCCGCCGCTGGAGCTCCGGAACAAGTCCAACTTCCTGAACTACCAGGCAGGCCTGATCTACAAGCCGGCGCCGAACGGCAGCGTCTACATCTCCTACGGCACATCGTCGACGCCTCCGGGCAATGACGCAGGCGACGGCGCCGACGGCATCACGGCGGCCATCCGCAACCTGGAGCCGCAAGACAGCCGCAGCGGCGAAATCGGTACGAAGTGGGAAGTCCTGGACCGCAAGCTGGTGCTGACCTCCGCCATCTTCCAGACCAAGATGAACAATGCCCGCGTCGTCGCACAGGACGGCTCGACGCAGAACGTCGGCAAGAAGGACGTGAAGGGCATCGAGTTCGGTGCGGCCGGCGCCATCACCCGCGAGTGGCAGGTGTTCGGCGGCTACCAGTATCTGGACTCGGAGCTCGCCAACAACGGCTTCGTGTCGGGCGCGCCGTCGCCCTTCAACGGCAACGTGTTCCCGAACACCCCGCGCAACAGCGCGACGCTGTGGACCACCTACATGATCATGCCCGGCCTGACGATCGGCGGCGGCGCGACCTACGTGGGCATGCAGTACGGCAACGTGAACAACACGAAGTGGATTCCGTCGTACATCAAGTACGACGCGATGGTCAGCTACGTGGTCAACAAGAACTTCAGCCTGCAGCTGAATCTGAACAACCTGACCAACGAGTACTACTTCGACAAGGCCTACGCGTCGCACTACGCGACGGTCGGCGCCGGTCGTTCGGCCACCTTGACCGGGACCTTCTCGTTCTGATCGGGCGGTCACTCACCTGACGAAAGGGCGGCCCCGCGGGTCGCCCTTTTTTTTCATCGCCCGACGCTCAGTCCCGATCGCCCCGGCCATCCCAGTCACGACCGTGGTGATGCCGGTGGCGCCACCGCTCGCCTCGTCCATCGTAGTAGGGCGCCGGCGGCCCGTAGTACACGGGCGCAGGCGCATAGTAGGCGGGCGGGGGCGGCCGCTGGTAATACACCGGAGGCGCGGGCTGGTAGTAGATCGGCGCCGGACGCGAATACACGGGTGCGGGCTCGTAGTAGACGGGGGCCGGCTCGGCGACGCCGACAGCCACCCCCGGGACGTTGATGCCGACCGACCAGTTCACCTCGGCGTTCGCCGACGCGGCGGCGAAAAGTGCGCCGGTCGCAATGGCGGCAGCGGCCCACTTCGGGAAGGAATTGAAATTCACTGAGACTCCGGAGGCAGCGAAGGCCGCCCTATGCACTCCATAACGTGCGTCGCTCCGGAGAGGCGGACATAGGCTCTGTGAAGTTGGTTGCCAAACGTCAGCAACCGTGAAGAGCCTTCAGTCGCAACGATAGGTGACTTCGCCCGTCGGCACGCCCGGCCCCTTGGGCCCCACGAAGCGCATCGGCGCGCCGAAATTGCGGCAGTAGGCTTCCGCCTCTTGCGCGGTGGGCGACTTGAACACGCCGTCGCCGAGCCAGGTCACCCGGGGCGCGGACCGCGACGCACAGGCGGCAACCAGCGTCGCGAGGATCAAAATGGAGAGCGTGGCGAGACGGCGCATCGGAAAGGACATGGCAGCGAGCCTGTAAGCAGGGAGCCCGCGACTTTACCGACTTCCGACACCAGGGAAGCCACTCGTCCGACAGCCGCCCCCTGCTCGAACCTGCACAGTGAGGCCATCATGGAACATCGAGCCGGCATTCCGATGAAGATGCTGTGCACCATCGCACTGGGGTGCGTCCTGCTCGCAGGTTGCGCGAGCGATCCGTCGCGCGTCCAGCCCGGCACCCCTCGCGAGCAGGTCCTGCAGCAACTGGGCGGCCCGACCGCGATCTATCGCACGCCCACCGGAGAACGCCTCCAATACTCGCGCGGGCCCGCCGGCTTCCAGGTGAGCAATATCGATATCGATTCGGCAGGCCGCGTCTATTCGGTGCGGCAGGAACTTGACGAAGGCCTGTTCGCCAGCACCATCAAGCCCGGCGAATGGCGCGTCGAGGACGTGCTCTTCACCTATGGCCGGCCGTACCAGCAGACGCGCGTGACTTCGTTCAACGGCACGGTCTGGTCGTGGCGGTACCTGCAGATCAACAATCGGCGCTTCCTCTACATCTACGTCGATCCGACGGGGCGGGTGGATCACTACAACGTCGGCGACGACCTGGAGTTCGACCGCCGGCGTTGGTGGTGAAGGCTACGCGCCGGGCCCAGGCAGCCGGGCGAATGCCACTGTCGCGGTGACCAGCAGCACGGCGATGGTCGCGAGCACCGCACTGTAGGGCTCGATGCCGTGCGCGATGGCGATCGAAGCCGCCACGCCGGTGACCCACTGCATCAAGGCCACGCCGAGGAACATCGCCATCGTGAACACGGCCATTGCACGGCCGGTGATGGCCGCCGGATACGCGACCCGCACGTCGGCGTACTGCCAGACGATGAAGCCCGACAGCAGCCCGATCAGGATGGTGCCGCCGACGTCGATCCAAGCCGAGGTGAAGAAGGCGATGGCGAGGAACAGGCCCGCATACGCGAGGCTGCAGGCCACGATGCGCCGGCGCCGCACCGGTCCGTCGCGGTCCAGCCGGCCGAAAAGCGGCGGCCCGAAGAGCGAGATCACCGAGACGATCAGCGCCACATTGCCGCTCTGCACGAGCGAATAGCCGTGTCGCTCGATCAGCAAGGGTCCGAGCCAGAGGCCGCGCAGCGAAATGAAGGCCGCGTAGGTCACGGCGCCGAGCACCATGATGCCGAGCGTGTGCGGCATGGCGAAGAGCGACCCGAATTGCCGCAACGCGCCCAGCAGCGACTCCCGGGGCTGCGTGCCCTGCGGTGCCGGCTCGCGCACCCACCAGAGAATGGACAGCCACGCCAGCGCCGAAGCCACGGCCAGCATGACGAAGCCCATGCGCCACGAGTGCTCCTGCACCAGCCATGCGAGCGGTGTGCCGGTGAGCAGCATGCCGATACCGCCGATGCCGAGCACCAGCCCCGACACCGAGGCGAAGCGAGCCGCCGGAAAGTGCCGCGCGATGAACACGGTGCACACAAGAAAGGCCGGCGCGCAGCCGACGCCGATCAGCACCTGCCCGCCCACCAGCACGAGGTAGTTCGTCGAGACAGCCGAGAGCACCGCACCGACGATGGCGAGCGGAAAGGCGGTGAGCACTGTGCGGCGCACGCCGTGCAGGTCGATCCCGATGCCCATGAAGAGTTGCATCGCGCCGAAGGCGAAATGGAAGGCGCCCGAGAAAACACCCAGCGCCTGCGCCGACAGCTTGAACTCCGCCTGCAACTGGCTCGCCATGATGGCGCCGACCGTGCGGTAGGCCTGGCTCAGCGCGAAGGCCGTGCACAGCGCCAGGACCATGGTCCAGGCGGTGCGCGCCGAAAGCGCGGCTGGCGTGCGGTTCAGCGAGGCCTCAGCCGGCACCGTGGCACTTCTTGTATTTCTTGCCGCTGCCGCAAGGGCAGGGATCGTTGCGGCCGGGCGTCGCTTCCTTGCGGATCGTTTCCACACGCGGACCCATGCTGCGCCAGAGTTGACGCAGGTCGTACACCGCCCAGATGGCGGCGCCGAAATCATCGACGCGCTCCTGGCTCACGCTCGGCGGGCCGTCCTCGGCATACATCGAGACCACGGGCTTGCCCTTGTCGTCCTCGGTGAGGGTGACGATCGCGTCGAGCGCCTCGTCGAGCATCTGCGCGGCTTCCTTGTCGCGCGGCGGCGCCCAATCGTCGGGCCAGTTCTCCACCGCGAACATGAAGCCGAGCGCCCAGACCTGCGCGAAGGACGGGATGGCCTCGCCCTCCATCCCTGCGCGCTCTTCCTCCGGCAAGGCGGCAATCGCGCCACGCGTGTCCAGCACCTCGGGCTGCCAGGTGCGCTCGTCGTCCAGTGACTGCACGTCGGCATCGAGACCGGTCTCGATCTCGCGCCAGCGCCGCTTCCAGCGCCAGATGAATTCCATGTGCCTTGCCGGCACGAAGCCGTCGCCCAGCAGCATGGGCCAGTATTCGGAAGGCTCGATCGGCCGGCGCGAGCAGACCAGGGCAGCCATGAAGCCCTCGCAGAATTCCCATTGCGGGATCTCCTCGTCCTGCTCGCGCATGGCGTCGAGGGCGTGGTCGAGGGCGTCGAAATCGTCGGGGCCGAGCGGTGCGTTGTCGGGGTGGGCGGGGGTCGGGGTGTCGGCTTGGGTTGTCATGGCATGGGAAGGCAGCCCTCTATGATGCAGCAAGGTTCCCGGAGACCCCTTATTTCTACCCTGATGATTCCGCCGTTTCCGGCGCGTTACACCGCCCCTGCGCTGGGCGCGGCTCTGCCCCTACCCCTATGAATTCAGTGAGACGGGGCGGGTCGACCCGCGTCCAGATGCGCAAGAGCATGGCGTCGGCCCCGGCGCCGCTCGAACCGGGCGCGCCGCCGCCGCAACCCGAGGACTACGCGGAGTTCCTCCGCATCACGCTCCCGCAGCAGGCGAAACTGGTGGCGAGCCACCGCTTCGGCAACGAGCGCGTGTGGCTCAAGAAGGCCGGCCCGCGCCACGGCAAGCTGCGCTACCACCTGCTCGCGGCCATCGCGGGCACCTTGAGGCTCGACGTGCTGTCGCCGGTGCCCAACCCGGGCGGCGAGGCCGCGATCGAGATCGAGGCGCGCCGGCTCAAGGCGCTGGGCGACGCCGGGCTGCGCGTGCCATCGGTGCTGGCGCAGCAGCCGGACGGGCTGCTGATCTCCGACCTGGGCGAGAGCGGCCGCCCTTCCGTGGTGCTGCAGGAGCGGCTCGACCAGGCCGCCGCCGCGGGGCCAGCTGCGCTGCTCGCGGTGTGGCACGAAGGGCTCGCCGCGATCGCGACTGTGCACGCGCACGGCGCGTACCTGAGCCAGGCCTTCGACCGCAACATGGTCCGGTGCCCGGACGGCGCCATCGGCTACATCGACTTCGAGGACGACCCGGGCGAGACACTGCCGCTGGCCGAATGCCAGGCGCGCGACTGGCTCAGCTACCTGCATTCCACCGCGATGCTGGTCGACGCCGCATCGCCGCACGCGGCCGCATCCCACTGGCACGGGGTGCTGGCCGATGCCAGCGACGAGGTGCGCGCGCGACTCGCCGTCGCGGCGCGGCGCATGCGATGGCTGCGGCACCTGCCTTCCGGCCGGCGCTGGGGACGCGACACCCAGCGCGTGCGCGCGGTGGCGAGCCTGCTGGCGCGGTGGTACGGCAGCGAGTCGCGCTAGCCGGCCGGCATCCGCTCGAATGCCTGCAGCGAAGGATCGATGGCGTCCCACGCCACCCCGCGCTCGCTGTAGGTGAGGACCTGCGGCACGAACCGTTCCGGGTCGTCCAGGCTGCCCGCGTGGACCGCGATCAGGTCCGGCATCGCGACGAAGCTCAGGTAGACCGGCGTTCCGCAGACCGCGCAGAAGGAGTGCACCTTCGCGTTGCCGCTGTCGCCTGCGACCTGCCAGTGCGTCGCCTCGCCAGTGATCGTCATCTCGGCGCGCGCCGGAAAGGTCAGGTAGGAGCCGTGCCCGGTGCCGCTTCGCCGCTGGCAATCGCGGCACTGGCAGTGGTTCTGGAAGACGGGCGCGTGCCTGGTTGCGTAGCGGACTGCGCCGCACGCGCATCCGCCGGTATAAGGCTGGCCCATGAACAACTCCTGGTTCAAGCCGCTTTCGGCTTGGCGAAGACATCGATGCCCTGCCCCGTTTCCAGCAGGGACTTCAGGCTCGAAAGAACGATCGGCCAGCCCTGCTGGATGCCCTTGGCCATTCCGCTGCCGGCCTCGAGTTCGTCGTGGGTCACGGTCAGCCGCACCATCTCTTCGTACGCCTCGATGTCGAAGCTCACGCGGCTGTAGCTGGCCGGATCGGCGGCCTGCGAAGCGTTCGCCCACGTGATGACCAGGCGCGTCGGCGGCGCGACCTCGACGACCTTGCCGACTACCTGCACCGTGCGCTGGTCGTTGGCGCGCACATGCTCCCAGGTCGATCCGGGCTTCCAGCCGGAGACGTTCTCGTGGCCCCAATAGCGCCGCGCGATCTCCGGTTTCGTGATGGCCTCGAACACCTTTTCCGGCGTCGAGCGGATGTAGGTCACATAGACGAAGCTGGTCTTCTCGTTGCTCACAGTCAATCTCCTTCGAGTTCGTTCTTCAGGTCGTGCAGCAGGCTGAGCCGCTGGCGTTCGAATTTCCGCACCCACCGCTCGTAGACCTCGTGCAGCGGCACCGGGTTGATGAAATGCAGCTTCTCCCGGCCGCGCCATACCGTGCTCACCAGATTGGCCGCCTCGAGCATCCCGATGTGCTGGGTGGCCGATTGCCGCGACATGTCCAGGTGCTCGCAGAGCTGGCCCAGAGTCTGCCCGTTCCGCTCGAAGAGCAGGTCGAGCAGCTTCCTGCGCGTCGGATCGCCCAGCGCCTTGAAAACCTTGTCAGCGTCCATCCGTCGTATTCATGTGCGGGGAATGATATGCAGGCAAATACCTGCATGTCAAGCAGTGCATCGGCCTGCGTCCAGCGATGGCTCGCCGAGCCGATGGATTGCGGACCTAGTCGCGCGACACCGCAACGCCCAAGGCCGCCAGGCGCTTGCGCATCGACAGCACCGCACGGTCCTTGCTCAGAAGCCGGGCGCGATGAGCCACCGCGAGGTCGATGAAGATCTGGTCGTCCGGATCGCGGCAAATGCATGACGCGCGGCCGGGCACGCCGTCGACCACCTTCGCCTGCGCATCGAAAGCCGCAAGGACTTCTTCGGCGTCCCGCCCCTTGGCGGCGAGGCGCTCGACGATCAGGGGATAGTCCAGCACACGCGCGAGTTCATCGCGCATCGCACGGGTGGCGAGCCAGCTCAGCTCGCCGGCCGCCAGTGCCGCGGCCAATGGCGCACGCTCGGGGTCATCGAACACCAGCAGATCCAGCACGATGTTGGTGTCGAGGACGATGGTCATGCCGGATGCGCGCGCTCAGCAGTCAGCCGCGACGCGGAATGCCCAGGCCCTTGACCACCGCAGGTCGGGCCACGAAGGCCGCGAGCACGCGATTCACGTTCGGAAAATCCTGGATGCCCACGAGATCGCCCGCCTCATAGAAGCCGACGAGATTGCGCACCCACGGGAAGGTGGCGATGTCGGCGATGGTGAAGTGATCGCCCATGATCCAGGCGCGGCCCTTCAGGCGCTGCTCCAGGACGTTGAGCAGGCGCTTCGATTCGGCGACGTAGCGGTCGCGCGGGCGCTTGTCCTCGTAGTCCTTGCCGGCGAACTTGTTGAAGAAACCGAGCTGGCCGAACATCGGCCCGATGCCGCCCATCTGGAACATCAGCCACTGGATGGTCTCGTAGCGACCCGCGGCGTCCTGGGGAATGAGCTTGCCGGTCTTGTCGGCGAGGTAGATGAGGATGGCGCCCGATTCGAACAGCGCCAGCGGCTTGCCGCCCGGCCCGTGGGGGTCGAGCATGGCCGGGATCTTGTTGTTCGGATTGAGCGAAAGAAACTCCGGCGACATCTGGTCGTGCGTCTCGAAGCTCACCAGATGCGGCTCGTAGGCCAGGCCTGTCTCTTCCAGCATGATCGACACCTTCACGCCGTTGGGCGTGGGCAGCGAATAGAGCTGGAGCTGGTCCGGATGCTGGGCAGGCCATTTCTTCGTGATGGGGAAAGCGGACAGGTCGGTCATGAGTCGATGCGTCTTCGGTTCGGGATGGGCGTGCATTCTGTCCCAGGTGCGCGCCGGCTGCTTGTTCGCTACGCTCTGCCCCTGTTTTCCCTCGCCTTGATTTTTCGGAGACACCCCATGACCCGTCCCCTCTTCAGCTCGACCATCGCGGGCAGCCTGCCCAAGCCGGCGTGGCTGGCCGAAACCCACAAGCTCTGGCCGCAATGGAAATCCGAAGGTGCCGAACTCGCGCAGGCCAAGGCCGATGCCACGCTGTTGTGGATCAAGGCTCAGGAAGATGCCGGCCTCGACGTGATCGGCGACGGCGAGCAGTCGCGCCAGCATTTCGTGCATGGCTTTCTCGAACAGGTCGAGGGCATCGACTTCGAGCACAAGGTCAAGATGGGCATCCGCAACAACCGCTATGACGCGATGGTGCCGCAGGTGGTGTCGGAGCTGCGGCTCAAGGGCCGGGTGCATGCGGCCGAAGCCCGGCTGCTGCGGGCCCACACCACGCGCAAGATCAAGTTCACGCTGCCCGGGCCGATGACCATCGTCGACACCGTGGCCGACCAGTTCTACGGCGACCGCGTGAAGATGGCGATGGCCTTCGCCGACCTGCTGAACCAGGAGGCGCACGCACTGCGCGCCGATGGCGTGGACATCATCCAGTTCGACGAGCCCGCCTTCAACGTCTACATGAAGGACGCCGCCGACTGGGGTGTGCAGGCGCTGGAGCGCGCCGCGCGGGGACTGACCTGCACCACGGCCGTGCACATCTGCTATGGCTACGGCATCAAGGCCAACGTCGACTGGAAGGCATCGCTCGGCGAGGAATGGCGCCAGTACGAGGAGGTGTTCCCGGCGCTGGCGAGGAGCAGCATCGACCAGGTGAGCCTGGAGTGCTTCCACTCGCACGTGCCGCCGCACTTGATGAGCCTGCTCGACGGCAAGGACGTCATGGTCGGCGTGATCGACGTGGCGAGCGACACCGTCGAGACACCCGATCAAATTGCGGACACCATCGGACAGGCCCTGCAGTACGTGGCCAAGGGAAGACTGCTGCCGTGCACGAACTGCGGAATGGCTCCCATGGACCGGGACATCGCCTTGAAGAAGCTGCAGGCGCTGGCCGAAGGCGCCGCGCTGGCCCGCAAGCGCTACGGCTGAAGACCCCTGCGGCACAGGGCCCGGGAACCTCGCCGCCCAGGTGACTCCAACCACCTCGATTCACTTCACTCGGGAGATCTGATGCAACGTTCATCATGGGCGGCCATCGCCGTTTCGGCAGCCTTTGTCCTTGCCCCCCTGCAGAGCCTGGCGCAGGCGGCGCCAACGCCGCAGCAGGAGGCCAATCGCCAGGCGGTACTGGCCTTCTACGAGAAGGGGCTGAACCAGAAGGATGCCGAAGCGGCCTTGAAGTACGTCGGCACCCGCTACGTGCAGCACAACCCCAATGCGGCGGACGGCCCGGAGGGCTTTCGCAAGTTCATTGCATTTCTCCAGGAGAAGTTCCCGAAGTCGCAAAGCACCGTCAAGCGCTCCTTCGTCGACGGCGACTACGTGATCCTGCACGTGCACGCGGTGCGCGAGCCGGGCACGCGCGGTACCGCGATCATCGACATCTTCAAGCTCGAGAACGGGAAGATCGTCGAGCACTGGGACGTGGCGCAGCCCGTTCCTGAAAAGGCTGCCAACGACAACGGCATGTTCTAGGAACACGCCGCATCGCGCGTCAACGGAACGAGCCGGACTTGAGGTCGAAGCGGAACAGCCGGCACTCGATCGGCCCGTTCCACATCGGCACACGGCGCGATTCCTTCAGGCGCATGCGCTTGGGCAACTGCAGGTCGGGCGTGAGCACCCAGGCGGTCCAGCCGGAGTAGCTCTTCTTCCAGTGGCTGGCGAGTTGCACGAAGAACTCGCCGCCGTCCTCGGTCTGCGCCTCTTCGCGGCCGCGAGCCGCAACCGGCGCGTCATCGCTGCCGCCGCCGCGTCGACCGCGTGCCACACCGCCGACCTCGATGCGCTCGCCGTAGGGCGGATTCAACACGATCACGCCGGCCTCGACCGGCGGCATGCGCTGCAATGCATCGCCGCCGCGGAACTGCACGGCCTGCGCGACACCCGCACGCTCGGCGTTGCGCTCCGCGAAGTCGACCATGCGGTGCGACACGTCCGAGCCGAAGATGGCGGGTTCCCCGGCAGCGGTGTCCGGCGCCGGCGCGGCCTCGGCTTTCAGCGCCGCCCAGACGTGCGGCTGGAAAGGCAGCAGCTTCTCGAAGCCGAAGCGCCGCAGCGAGCCGGCCGCGATACCGCCGGCGATCTGCGCGGCCTCGATGGCGATGGTGCCGCTGCCGCAGCAGGGGTCGTACAGCGGTTGGGCCGATACCTCGCCGGTCTCCGGATTCCACCAGCCGCTCGCGGCCAGCATGGCGGCGGCCAGCGTTTCCTTCAGCGGGGCATCGCCCTTGTCCTGGCGCCAGCCGCGCTTGAAGAGCGGCTCGCCCGAGGTGTCGATGTAGAGCGTGCAGAGGTCGGTCGTCAGGTGCGCGAACACGCGCGTGTCCGGCCACTGGGTCTCGATGCTGGGCCGCACGCCGCCCGCCTTGGCGCGGAAGCGGTCGGCGATGGCGTCCTTGATGCGCAGGGTCGCGAAGTTGAGGCTCTGCAGCGGGCTGTGCTGCGCGGTGGTCTCGATCTTGAAGGTCTGCTTCGGCGTGAACCAGATCTCCCAGGCCACGCCGCTGGCGATGGCGTAGAGGTCGTTCTCGCTGCGGTAGGGCGCGTGCGCCAGTTCGATCAGCACACGCTGAGCGAGACGGCTGTGGAGATTGAGCTTGAGCGCGTCACGCCAGTCGGCCCGCACGCGGACGCCGCCGCGCAAGGTCAGCAGGTCCTGCCCCACGCGTCCGGTCAGCGCGTGCACTTCCTGCGCCAGGAATTCCTCGACGCCGGCGGCGCAAGGGAGAAAAAGAGAGAGATCGTTCACCGTGCGATTGTCGCCGGGACCGTCTTTTCCATGTGCCTGCCGTTGCACCTGCTCTATAGTGCGTTCGCCGATGAGCTCCGCGCCCGCCGCCCCCGCCCCCGCACACCCCGAGGCTTCGCCGGCCGATCGGTTCGCGATCCATTGCGAGGTGCTTCGGCTCAGCGCCCAGCCCAGCGGGCCCGTGCTGCTGGTGCAGTTCCTGCTCGATTGCGGCGTGGCCGCCCTGTTCGCGTGGCAATACTCCGTGCTGCACGCCGGCATCTGGATCGCGCTGATCGCGGTCACCACGGCCTACCGGGGCTTCTTCCCGCAGCACCTGCCCGCGACGCTCACACCCGAGAACCTGCCGCCGGCGCTGCGCCTGCACACCCTGCGCATCGCGGTGCACGAAGGCGCGCACGGCGCGGCCGGCGTCCTGCTCTTCAACCGGGCCGACAGCACGGCGCAACTGATGCTCGGGCTGGTCATCATGGCGATGACGCTGTCGTCGGTCTTTTCCGTTTCGTACTACACGCCGGCGATGCAGCTCGCCATCACGCTGCTGCTGGCGCCGGTGATCGTGATGGGGCTCACCTCCGGATCGCCCGCGATGATGGTGCTGTCGGTGCTCGGCATCGGCCTGCTGGCCATGGTCTGGAAGCTGGTGGCCGAGCGCTCGCGCCAGTTGGAGGAAAACATCGGCCTGCGCCACAACGAAAGCACCTTGCGCGAACAGGCGCTGGCGGGCTTGCGCGAATCGCAGCAGGCCCAGGCCGAGCGGCTGCGCTTCTTCTCGGCCGCCAACCACGACCTGCGCCAGCCGGTGATGGCGATGGGCCTGCAGGCCGAGGTGCTGCGCCACCAGCTCGATGCCGGGGAGGACCGGCTGACGGTGCAGAACACCGTCGCCGCGCTGTCGCGGGCGCAGCAGGCGCTCGAAGCGCTCACCAACCAGTTGCTGGAGATCGGGCGCATCGAGGCCGCGGCCGATCCGATCACGCCCTCGGCGGTCGCGCTCGCGCCGCTGCTGCACGAGTTCGCGCGCCAGGCCGGCAGCGGCCGCGTGCGGGTACGCTGCCCGGCCGACGCGGTAGCGTGGACGGACCCCGTCACGCTGCGTCGCATCCTCGGAAACCTCGTGGACAACGCGCTCAAGTTCACGCCGCACGGCCGCGTGCTGCTGGCCTGCAGGCGGCGCCGTGACGGCTGGCGCATCGAGGTTCGGGACGCCGGAGTCGGCATCGCACTGGACGCGCAAGACCGCGTGTTCGGCGACTTCGAGCAGGTCGGCAACATCGAGCGCAATCTGCAGCGCGGCCACGGGTTGGGGCTCGCCATCGTGCGCCGGCTGGCGGAGCGGCTCGGCGTTCTGATCACGCTGCGTTCGGCGCCGGGGCGCGGGTCGGTGTTCGGCTTCGTGCTGCCCGCCGCGCCGCAGGGTGCCCCACTGGCGCCCACGCTCGTCTCGGCAACCGAGATCGCCAACGGGACACACGGCGCCACGACGCTGCGCCCCGGCCTCGCCGTGCTGGTCGTGGAGGACAACGCCGTGGTGGCAGACAGCATCGCTGCGCTGCTGCGCCTCTGGGGCGCCAGTCCGCGCGTGTACGCCAGCGCGGCGGAAACGCTGGCGTTGGCCGACCTGTCGACGATCGACGTCGCCCTGTGCGACATCCGCCTGCCCGGCGAGATGGACGGCATTGCGCTCGCGAAGGAGCTGCAGCGCCTTCGGCCGGGGCTGGCCATCGCGCTGGTATCCGCCGACGTCGACGAAACGATGCAGCAGATCGCCCGCGAGCGCGGCTGGCAGGCGCTGCGAAAACCCGTACAGCCGGCCGCCTTGCGCGCGGTCCTGCTGCGGGCACAGGGCTGAACGGAAGCCTATGCTTGCGGCATGCCCGCCGTTTCAACGCAATGCGAAAGCCCGTCATGAAGAAGCTCATCACCGTCGCCGTGCTGACGATGGCAACCACCCTCACAGCCGCCCAGCAGGCGCCGGAAGCTGCGGCCAAGCCGGCCGGAGGGCCCGTCAAGGGCGCCACCTACGTTGTCGATCCCACGCACACCTTCGTGATGTACGAGATGGGCCACTACGGCACCACGACCAACCGGGGCCGCTTCAGCACCAAGGACGGTAGCGTGAAGATCGACCCGGAAGGCAACGGCGGCAAGGTCGACATCACGATGGACATCAGCTCCGTCAACACCGGCGTCGACCTGCTCAACCGGCATTTGCAGAGCAAGGACTTCTTCAACGCGGCCGAGTTTCCGACGGGCCGCTTCGTGGCCGACAAGATCGCCTTCAACGGCGACAAGGTGACCGAGGTCGCGGGCACGCTCACGCTGATGGGCCAGTCCAAGCCGGTGACGCTGAAGGCGAACCGCTTCAACTGCTACATCAGCCCGCTGATCAACCGCCAGATCTGCGGCGGCGACTTCGAGGCGACGGTGGAGCGAAGCAACTGGGGCATCACCTGGGGGATTCCGTTTGGATTCGAGGATAAGGTGCGGCTGTTGGTGCAGGTTGAAGCCGTGAACATCAGGTAGCCTACAAAAGGCTCTCCGGCGCCAGCGGCGCCAACAGCTCAAGCATCAACCGGTCCCAGAGGTCCGAGTCCGGCTCCACGGTGAGCACCGTCTCGATCCCATCCTCCGTACTCACCCATTCGAGCTTCTCGCCGCCCTGCGCGAAGCGCACGCGGTAGGCGCCCTGCTGCTTGAGCACGTCGAGCAGCTTCAGCACCTGCTGCGCCAGTTCGGGGCTGAAGATGATGAGTCCGATCTCGGTGTTGTGCGTGTCGGAGCGCGGATCGAAGTTCATCGAGCCCAGGAACAGCGTGCGGCGATCGAAGATGGCCGACTTCGCGTGCAGGCGGCCGACCTGCGAGCCGAAGAGGCCGAGCCGCACGCTGCGCCGCGTGCGTGCCGAACTCAGCTCGTACAGTTCGACGTCGAGCCGCAGCATGTCGCGCCGGTAGCGGCGATAGCCGGTATGGACCACGGGCTCGTCCGTGGCCGCCAGCGAGTTCGTGACGACGCTGATCCTGACGTTGCGGCCGCGGATTTCGCGCATCACCTCCAGGCCGGCCTTGCCTGGGATCAGGTAGGGCGAGACGAGCGTGACCTCGGTGTGCGCGCGCCGCATCTGCTCGAGGACGTTGTAGCGCACGCTGTCCACGTCGAGCAATGGCACGCCGCCATAAGACGCGGTCTTGCCGATGACGCGTTCCGGCGCGTCGGCATAGGCCTCGGCGCGAGTCCAGATCAGGCCGAGCTTGCCGGTCTTCATGTCCTCTGCGATCGGCCCGTAGCCGAGCACGTCGTTGGGCGCCGAAGGGCGCGGCGCGGGCGTGGTGGCAGGGCCGGTTTCCTCGTCGAAGCGGCGCAACAGTTCCTCGCGCGACAGGCCGCTCTTCGCGACGGTCCCGATCGGCCGCACATACGGGCTGTTCCAGTAGAGGTCGAACAGGCTTGCCAGCCGCGCGACCAGGGCGCCGGACACGAAGGTGTCGATGTCCAGGAAGTTCTCGCCGGCCGTCTGCGTGAAGTACTCGTTGCCGATGTTGCGTCCGCCTGCCACCGCCATCGCGCCATCGGCGATGAAGAGCTTGTTGTGCATGCGGCGGTTGACGCGGTCGAAGTCGAAGAGCGAGGTCGAGAAGCGCTGGAGCATGCTGTCGCGCCCGGCCGGGAACGGGTTGAACAGCCGGAGCTCGACGTTGGGCGTGGCAGCGAGCCCCAGCAACAGCTCATCCTCGCCCGAGGTGTAGAGATCGTCCATCAGCAGCCGCACGCGCACACCGCGCTTCGCCGCGTCTCGCAGCATGCGCAGGAAATAGCGGCCGGTCTCGTCGTCCGCGATCTGGTAGTACTGCACGTCGAGCGTGCGCTCGGCGCGGCGAGCGAGCTCCAGGCGCGTGTGGAGCGCGAAGTCGCCGCCAGGCATCAGGCGGAAGCCGCTCAGGTCGGGATCGGGCTGGGAGGCCTTGGCCATCCGGCCGAGCGCGGTGTCGGCCGACGCGGCGATGGCAGTGGAGGGCGTGCGCTCGAACTCGTCCGGCAGGCTCGCGCAGCCGGTCGCGAACAGCAGCGCCAATATCCACGCCCAGCCCGGTCGCAACCCATTCGGAAGCGGGCCGGGGCGACGGCTCATCGGCAGCCGCCCTTCAGAGGGCCTTGCGCAGATTGGCCGGTGCGATGCGCAGGGCTTCGCGGTATTTCGCGACGGTGCGACGCGCGCACTCGATGCCCTGCTCCTTGAGCATCTCGGAGATCTGGCTGTCGGAGAGCGGCTTCTTCAGGTCTTCCGAGCTCACGAACTGCTTGATCAGCGCGCGCACCGCGGTGCTCGACGCATTGCCGCCGGTCTCGGTGCCCAGCGCAGAACCGAAGAAGTACTTGAGCTCGACCGTGCCGTAGGGCGTCGCCATGTACTTGGCGGTGGTCACGCGACTGATGGTCGACTCGTGCAGCCCGAGTTCATCCGCGATCTCGCGCAGCACCAGCGGGCGCATGGCGAGTTCGCCGTGCACGAAGAAGCTCTTCTGCCGCTCGACGATGGCGTTGGACACGCGCAGGATGGTGTCGAAGCGCTGCTGGATGTTCTTGATGAACCAGCGTGCCTCCTGCAGCCGCTGAGACAGCGCCTGGCTGCCCTCTCCCTTGTGCTGCTTGAGCGCACCGGCGTAGATGTCGTGCACGCGCAGGCGCGGCATGACCTCGGGGTTGAGCATGACGCGGAACTTGGTGTTGGTGCCGTTGCCGACACGCGTGACGATCACATCAGGCACGACCACGTTGCGCTCGACGTCGACGAAGCGGCGCCCCGGCTTGGGCTCGAGCCGCGCGATGAGCTGCAGCGCGGCGCGCACTTCCTCCTCGTTGCTGCGGGTGAGCGTGGCGAGGCGCTTGAAATCACGCCGGGCGAGCAGTTCCATCGGCTGCTTGCAGATCGCGATGGCGGTGTGGCGCACCTGCGCTTCGTCCTCGGCCTCATCCTCGCGCGCCAGGGCGCGCAGCTGGATGGTCAAGCATTCGCCGAGGCTGCGCGCGCCCACGCCGGCGGGCTCCAGGCTCTGCAGCAGGCCGAGTGCGACCTGGAAGTGATGCACCAGGTCGTCGAACTGGTCGTTGTCGTCGCCCGCCAGGCCCGACGCGAGGGCGGGCAGCGAGTCTTCGAGGTAGCCGTCGTCGTTGAGCGATTCGATGAGGAAGCGGAGCGCGGCGCGATCGGTGTCGCTCAGGCGCAATCCCAGCGCCTGACGGTGCAGGAAGGACTGCAGCGATTCCTGGCTGCGCGCCAGCTCGGTCGCGTCGGTACGCTCGTCGTCGCCGAGGTTGTTGGCACGCGCGGGGGCGTCGCCGCCCCACTCGCTGTCGTCGGGGGCGAGGTCGACGGAGCCGTCGCCTTCCCAGTCGGGCTCGCGATCGGCGGTATCGGCGGTGGCGACTTCGGTGTCGCTGGGGGTTGCGACCGCGGACTCCGCGACGGACGCCGAGGGACCGGGCGTGAAGTCGCTGTCGACCTCGGCCAGCCGATCGTCATCGCGCACGGGAGCATCGGCCGTCTCCAGCCCGAACTCCTCGCGCGTCGCCTCTTCGGCCGTTCGCTCGAGGAAAGGGTTGTCGTCGAGCATCTGCTCGACTTCCTGGGTCAGCTCGAGCGTGGAAAGCTGCAGCAGCCGGATCGACTGCTGGAGCTGCGGTGTCAGCGCGAGATGCTGCGATACACGCAGCGAGAGACCCTGTTTCATGGAGAACCGAAAACCCTCGCCTTTGGCATGCTTACATTCTGAAATGCTCACCGAGGTAGACGCGTCGTACCTCGGCGTTGTCGACGATCTCCGCGGGCGTGCCTTGTGCCAGCACATGCCCGTCGCTGATGATGAAAGCGTGGTCGCAGATGCCCAGCGTCTCGCGCACGTTGTGGTCGGTGATCAGCACGCCGATGCCGCGTTCCTTCAGGAAACTGATGATCCGCTGGATCTCGATCACCGCGATCGGGTCGATGCCGGCGAAGGGCTCGTCCAGCAGGATGAAGCGCGGCTGCGTGGCCAGGGCGCGGGCGATCTCGACGCGGCGGCGCTCGCCGCCGGACAGCGACAGCGCCGGCGAATCGCGCAGGTGGTCCACGCGCAAATCGGCCAGCAGGTCGGCGAGGCGTTCCTCGATGCGCTGCTTCGACAGCGTCACCGGTCGGCCATCGGCATCGGGTTCGCGCTGCAGTTCGAGCACGGCGCGCACGTTCTCCTCGACCGTGAGCTTGCGGAAGATCGACGCCTCCTGCGGCAGGTAGCTCAGGCCCATGCGCGCGCGGCGGTGGATGGGCATGTGCGCGATCGGCTCGCCGTCGATGGTGATGTCGCCCGCATCGGCGCGCACCAGGCCCACGATCATGTAGAAGGACGTGGTCTTGCCCGCGCCGTTGGGGCCCAGCAGGCCGACGACCTCGCCCTTCTGCACGCCGAGCGACACATCCTTGACCACCTTGCGGCTGCCGTAGCTCTTCTGAAGCCCGCGCGCCTCCAAGCGGCTGCCCGGAGCGCCGACGCCCTCGCTCATGCCAGCAGTTTCGATCACTTCTTGGGTTCTCCCCCGAGGGTGGTGGTGGAGCGCAGGCCCGAGCCTGGCGCCGGGGCAGCGGGCTTGCCGCTGGCGGCCGGTGCGCCGGGAGCGGTCGGCGCGGCCTTGGGTGTGAGGATCGCCTTGACCCGGCCGCCCTCGCTCGCCACGCCGGCGTTCGGCGGAACCGACGAACCGTTGACGGTGAAGGTGTCGTTGCTCTGGTCGTAGACGATCAGCGGGCCGCTGCTCTCGTCGTTGGGCGTGGCGCCGATCAGGCGGCGCATCACGGCGCGGCGAACGAATTTCACGTTGTCGGCGCGGCTGTCGTATTCGATGACTTCACCCTCGCCCTCGATCCACTCGTCGGTGCCCGCGTCGCGCTTCTGCTTGTAGTAGGCCAGCTTGCCGGGCGCCGCCGTGACCACGCCGTACTGGTACCCCTCCGGGTCCTGCCGGACGTCGATCCTGTCGCCGCGGATGACGATGGTGCCCTTGTTCACGACCACGTTGCCCGTGAAGACGCTGGTCTGCTTGAGGTCGTCGTAGCGCATCGAATCCGCCTCGATGTTCATCGGCTTGGTGCGGTCGGCTTTCTCGGCCTGGGCGGCCGACGCGAGGCCGGCCAGGGCCAGGGCGAAAAGCAGTGCACGGCTGAGATGGCGAAGGGAGGATGAGGTTGGCGATGTCATAGAGGCACGAAACTTGCTGGGCATTGTATGCGGCCGACGTACGCGGTTTCGCGGGGCCTGACGAAAAAGCCCGCGAAAGCGGGCCTTCAGGGGACGACGGGTGGCTTGACCACCCGGTTTTTCAGCCCTTGCGGGCTTCGCCGATCAGGAAATCGGTGACCTGCAGCGCGCGGTCCAGATTGCCAGCGGTGTCGCCGTCCACATACCAGCGACCGGCCACGCCGATGGCCGGCACGCCGGCGACCTGGTAGTCGCTCGTCAGCTGGGCGGCGCGCTTGGCCTTGCCCGAGACCGCGAAGGACTTGAAGAGTTCGGCGAACTTCTTGGCATCCAGGCCCGGCTGCTTTTCGGCCCAGGCCAGGATCGCCGCGTCGCCGGTCAGGGGTTGGCGCTGCTTGTGGATGGCGTCGAAGATCTTGAGCTGGAACTCGTCCACCTTGCCCATCGCTTCGAGCGAGTAGTACAGGCGCTGCTTGGCTTCCGTGTCGTTGCCGACGAAAGGCACCGGGATGCGCTTGAAATTGACGTAAGGCGGCAGTTTCTTGACCCAGGCTTCGAGTTGCGGCTCGAAGGCCGCGCAGTGCGGGCAGTTGTACGAGAAGAACTCCACCACTTCGACCTTGCCGGCCGGCGTGTCGACCGGCGCGGGCTTGCCCAGCGCGATGTAGTCGGTGCCAGCCTTGGGCAGCTTCAGTTGCTGCGCGTGCGAGGGGGCAACGAGAGGAAGAAGGCCCAGCGAGGCAGCGGCCAGCGAAAAGTCACGACGTTTCATTGAAAAGATTCTCCTGTCGGCTGAAAGAGCCTGCGGTCCGGAGTGGAGTTCCCCGGGCGCACGAAGTAAAGAAAAGTGAAGGTTCAGCGCTGGACGCGAACGAGGGCCGATTCGAGCCCCCCGCTGTCGAGCCGTTCCTTGAGGTGATCGGCGTCGTCCTTCTTGTTGAACGGGCCTGCGCGCACGCGGTACACGGTCCGGCCTGCTTGCTCGCGCTCGGTGACGCGGGCTTCCACGCCCATCAGCGACAGCTTGGCGCGCTGCGCCTCGGCGTCCTCGGGGGTGCGGAAGGCGCCGGCCTGCACGAAGTACATGAAGGGATCGGCGCTGGGAGCGGTGCTCGCGCTGCTGCTGGTGCCGGCGCGTGCCTTGGCGAGGTCGCCCAAGGGATCGCTCGACGGCGTGGCATTGGCCTCGGCCGGAACCGGCGCGGTGCGTGCCGCGCGCGGCGGGGTGGCCGGGTCGCTGCCACGGGCACCGGGGGCAACCACCACAGGCACCGGCGCCGCCGGTGGATTGAGCGGGCCGACGCTGGCCGGTTGCGTCGGAGCTGCGGGCGTGGCGGCGGCGGCGCGTGGCGGCGGTGCCGACTTGCCGGCGAGTGGCGCATTCGGGTCCCAGTCGCGGTTCTTCCGCGCCTCGGCCTCGTCCTGCTCGGCGCCGCCGCGCTGGGTCTTGGTCATGAACGGGATCGGCACTTTGGTCACGTAGACCGCGATGCCGAGCGCCACGCCGAGCCCGAGCACCAGCCCGATGATCAAGCCGATGACGATGTTGCCGCTTTGTCGTTGTTTCATGGTGGAGGTGGAAGTCACATCTTTCGCGGCGCGCTCACGCCGAGAACAGCGAGGCCATTGTGCAGCACCTGCGCCGTCGCCGCGACCAGCGCGAGGCGGGCCAGTTTCACCGGCTCGTCGTCGACCAGGATGCGCTCGGCGTCGTAATAGCTGTGGTAGCTCGCGGCAAGTTCGCGCAGGTAGAAGGTGACGTCGTGCGGCGCGAAATCCTTGGCCGCGGCGCTCAGCATGGCGGGGTATTTCGCGAGCTGCAGCAGCAGCGCCTGCGAGGCCGGGCTTTGCAGCGGCGACAGATCCACGTCCTTGAGCGCCGCCGCATCGCCGCCCCAGGCGGCCAGCACCGAGCAGATGCGCGCGTGGGCGTACTGCACGTAGTAGACCGGGTTGTCGTTGTTCTGCGCCAACGCGAGGTCGATGTCGAAGGTGTATTCGGTGTCGGGCTTGCGGCTCAGCAGGAAGAAGCGCACGGCGTCGGTGCTGGTCCACTCGATCAGGTCGCGCAGCGTGACGTAGCTGCCGGCGCGCTTGCTGATCTTGACCTCTTCGCCGCCACGCATCACGCGCACCATGGTGTGCAGCACGTAGTCGGGGTAGCCCGCCGGGATGCCGACGCCGGCCGCCTGCAGGCCGGCGCGCACGCGCGCGATGGTGCCGTGGTGGTCGGTGCCCTGGATGTTGACCACCTGGTGGAAGCCGCGCTCCCACTTGGCGATGTGGTACGCCACGTCGGGCACGAAGTAGGTGTAGGTGCCGTCGCCCTTCCTCATGACGCGGTCCTTGTCGTCGCCGTAGTCGGTCGACTTGAGCCACAGCGCGCCGTCCAGCTCATAGGTCTTGCCGGCGTCGATGAGCTTCTGCACCGTCGCTTCGACCCGGCCGCTGGTGTAGAGGCTGGACTCGAGGTAGTAGTTGTCGAACTTCACCTGGAACGCCTTCAGGTCCAGGTCCTGCTCGTGGCGCAGGTAGGCGACCGCGAACTGGCGGATCGAATCGATGTCGTCCACGTCGCCGCTGGCCGTGTACTCGCGGTCGTCGGAGCGCACGGTCTTCTTCGCCTTGAAGTCCTCGGCGATGTCGGCGATGTATTCGCCGTTGTAGGCCTGCTCGGGCCATTCGGCGTCGCCGGGCTTGAATCCCTTGGCGCGCAATTGCGTGCTGGTGGCGAGCGTCTGGATCTGCACGCCCGCGTCGTTGTAATAGAACTCGCGCCAGACACTGTCGCCCTGGGTGGCCAGCAGGTTGCAGATGGCATCCCCGAGCGCGGCCTGGCGGCCGTGGCCGACGTGCAGCGGGCCGGTGGGGTTGGCGGAGACGAACTCGACCAGCACGCGTTCGTCCCGGGCCGGCTGCTTGCCGAAATCGGCACCTGACTCCAGCACCTCGCGGACGACCTGCTGCTTGGCGGCGGTCTTGAGGCGGATGTTGAGGAAGCCGGGACCGGCGATCTCGACCGCTTCGACCCATTGCGTGAAAGCCGGCGTGGCCTGCAAGGCGGCACTGAGCTCCTCGGCCAGCTCGCGCGGCTTGCGCTGGAGCGGCTTGGCGAGCTGCATGGCCGCCGTACTTGCGAAGTCACCGTGGGCCGCCACCTTGGGCGACTCGAACGCGGCTTTGCTGCCGGCGCCGGGCGAGAGAGATTCGAGCGTGTTCGCGAGTGCCGCGAGCAACTCCTGTTTGACCAATAGCATTTACGAATTTTACCGGGGGCAAAACCAGCGCCGGTAACGATCATCAACGATCGTCATCCAAGAGTGAGCACCGGCCGTTAGGATGGACAGCCCCAGGGTGGGGAAACCTGTCACAACCCTTCGTCAAGGAATTACTCCATCATGAAAAAGCTCCTTTCCCTGCTGGCTCTGGGTGCCTCGCTGTCGTTCGGTGCCGCGCACGCCCAATCCGCCTGTGACTCCCAGGCTGCGGACAAGAAGCTGAGCGGCGCCGCCAAGAACAGCTTCGTCAAGAAGTGCGAGAAGGACGCCAAGGCCGCTGCGACGCCTGCATGCGCAGCCAAGGCGATCGACAAGAACGGCAAGCCGCTGGCCGGTGCCGCCAAGAACAGCTTCATGAAGAAGTGCGAATCCGAGGCGAAGGGCTAACTCGAGGCTAACTCGCCCCCAGGCTCGCTCACTTCGTGTGGCCGCCTGCCCCCTGCCGGGGGCGAAGCCGGTTCCGCGGTGTTCACGAACGGGCCGCGGATGGGCCGCTTCTATTTGAGGACACTGAACAGGTTGTTGTTGTCGTCGGTCCAGGGCTCCAGGCCGGGGATGGGGTCGATGGTGGAACTGGCGATGCGGATGGCGTCGCGGGTGAGTGCGGCCTGATCGCGGGAGACCAGCACCCAGTCGGTGTTGCGCAGGCCCGGCTCCGGTGGCTCGTCGTGCACGAGCGCCACATGCAAGCCTTTCGCCTGCGCGATTTTCTCGACCACGGGTGCCAGTGAGAGAAAGCGGTTGGTGACGTGGAAGGCGACGATGCCGTCCGGGCGCATGTGCCTCAAGTACACGTCCATCGCCTCGGACGTGATGAGGTGGATGGGCACCGAATCGCCCGAGAACGCGTCGACGGCCAGCACGTCGAAGGCCTGTGGCGCTTCGCGCTCCAGCGCCAGGCGCGCATCGCCGAGCACGCGTTCGATGCGGGCCCGGCTGTCGGCGAGGAAGCTGAATTCGCTGTCGGCCAGGTCGAACACTTCCGGATTGATTTCGTAGACGCGGTAGACATCGCCGGCCCGGCCGTAGGTGGCCAGCGTGCCTGCACCCAGCCCGATGAGCCCGATCTGCCGTGATGCGGCCGGTGCGGCCGAAATGGCCAGCCCGACGCCGGAACGCGGCCCGTAGTAGGTGGTGGGTTCCCGCCTGCGCTCAGGCGCCAGGTACTGCTCGCCGTGCTTGATCGAGCCGTGATACATCAGGCGGACCGGGTCGCGCGCATCGCCGCGTTGCGTGTCCATCGTGACCAGCGCGCCATAGAAATTGCGCTGCATGCGGCGCACGCCCGTCGCGTCGAAGTTCACCTGCAAGTAGAGAAACCACGCAGAGGTGCCGGCCAGCGCGAGCGAGACCGCCACGCCGGCACGCCGCTGCCGCCACAGCACGGCCGCGATCAGCGCGCACAGTGTCAGGCCCACGCCGAGTTCGTAATACGCCGGCAGCACATGCGGCGCGACCAGCCCCACGCTCACGCCGCCGAGCGCCCCGCCCAGCGACAGCATCAGATAGAAGCGCGTGAGGTACGCGCTGCCCGGCCGCAGGCGCGACATCTCGCCATGCAGGAACATGCACAGGGCGAACAGGCCGACGACGTAGATCGGCAGTGCCGTCCGCAGGTCGGACCCCAGGCTGTCCTGCAGCCCGAAGGCGCACAGCGCCAGCATCACCGCCGCAAGCGGCACGAAGACCGCGCGGCGATACCAGCGGTCGCTCTCGAAGGCCAGCACGAAACTCAGCAGATAGACCGACAGCGGTAGCACCCACAGGAAGGGAATGGCTGCGACGTTCTGCGTGATGTGGTTCGTGATGGCGAGCAGCAGCCATGAGCCGAGTGCCGGCAGGGCGAGCCACATCAGGTGATCGCCCAGTCCGGGCCGCGCAGACGGTGCCGCTGCGCCGACCGACGTCAGGCCCGCGCCCCGCGGTGTGGGCGCCGCCCAGCGCCGCGCCACGCACAACGTGGTGGCGGCACACAGCAGCACGAACACGCCGTAGGCCAGCGACCAGCCCCACGCCTGCTGTACCAGCGTGCTGCGCGGCTCGATCAGCACCGGGTAACTCAGCAGCGAGGCCAGCGACGCGAAGTTGGACAGCGAGAAGTAGCGGTACACCTGCGCGCCCCACGGTGTGCGCGCGACCCACGACTGCACCAGCGGCCCGGTGGTCGACAGCAGGAAGTAAGGCAGGCCGATGGTGCCGAGCAGCAGCCCCAGGATCCACAGCGTCGGGTCCTCGCTGCCGGTCGGCTTCCAGCGTGCACTGGTCACGATCGGCAGGAAGGCCAGGCTCGCCAGCAGCAACCCGACGTGGAGCTTCGCCTGCCCCCACGCGCCGAGGCGGCGCGTGACCCAGTCGGAATACGCATAGCCTGCCAGCAGAACGACCTGGAAGAAGACCATGCAGATCGACCACACCGCCGCCGACCCGCCGAACCACGGCAGGATCTGCTTGGCGATCAGCGGCTGGACCAGGAAGAGCAGGAAGGCGCTGGTGAAGATGGTGCCGGCGAACAGCGCCTTGATGATTGCCGGCCGCATGGGAGGCTAGCTCTTCGCGCCGAAACCGCGCGCGAGGAAGACCGCTACCAGGGGAATCAGCGCGATGAGGTGCGCCTGGATCATCACCAGCTTGCGCGTCTTGCGGATCTCGGCCTCGGCCGGCAACGAACCGCGCGACCGCAGCGCCTTGCGCCAACGGAAATAGGTGAGGGTCGGGAAGATCGAGATCACGCCCACGATGATGAAGAGCGTGAGCTTCAAGTGCAACAGCGGGTTGGTCCAGTACCAGGCCGTGCCCTTGATGCCCCACCAGGTGCGCGCCACGCCGGTGGCGAGCACCGCGATCGCTGCGATGCCGTAGACCATGTCGACCTTGGCCAGCCGCTCGATCACCGCGGCGTTGAGCCATTCCACGCGGCACAGCGCGGCCTCGCTGGCGATGAAGACGACCATGGTGAGGATGGCCAGCAGGTGCAGGTAGGCAAGGATCGCTTCGAGCGTCATCGTGGAGGTTCCTTCGTTGTCGGGAGCGCAGCGATTGTGCCGCCCCAGAACTCGGGTCGGGCGTACTGCGCCTTCAGGAAATCCAGCCACAGCCGCACGCGCAGGGGCAGATGCTTGCGTTCGGGAAACACGGCATAGATGCCATTCGGCGGCGCGGCGAATTCGTCGAGCAGCGGCACCAGCAGGCCGGCATCGATCTCGGCCTCCACCTCCCAGGTGCTGCGCCAGGCAATGCCGTGGCCCGCCAGGCACCAGTCGTGCAGGACCTGGCCGTCCGAGCAGTCGAGCGGCCCGGTGGGCTTGAGGTGGATCACCTCGTGCTCGCCGTGATCGGTCGGCACGCGAAAGGCCCAGCCTCGCGTTTGCGATGCGTCGCTGGAGAGGCTCAGGCAGGCAAAGCGCGACAGCTCGCCCGGATGGCGCGGGGCGCCGTGCCGGCGGATGAATTCAGGCGTCGCGACACAGCGGCGCCGGTTGTCGGCGAGCCGCATGCTCACCAGCGACGAATCCGGCAGGTCGCCGACGCGCACGGCGCAATCGAAACTCTCGCCGGCCATGTCGACCAGCCGGTCGCTGAGGTTCAGCGAGATCGTGACCTCGGGGTGCAGTTCGTGGAAACGCGGCACCAGCGGCGCGACATGCCGGCGCCCGAAGCCGGCCGGCGCGGTCACGCGCAAGTGACCACTGGCCTTCACGCCGCCCGCGCTCACGCTGGCTTCTGCGTTCGCCAGCTCGACCAGCAGGCGCTGGCAGTCTTCCAGGAACGCGCTGCCCTCGTGCGTGAGCGTGAGGCGTCGCGTGGTCCGCAGCAGGAGCTTGACGCCCAGCCGCTCTTCGAGCGCATCGAGCCGCCGCCCGATGATTGCCGGCGCAACGCCTTCCGCCTTGGCCGCCGCCGTGAGGCTGCCGCGCGTGGCGATCGCGACGAAGGATTCGAGTTGCTTCAGGCGGTCCATGGGCGGCGATTATGCGTAGCGCATGCTAAAAACCCCGGCCCGCCTGCCCTGACGATTCAACGATGAGCTGCCAACCTTGACCGCGCCCGCCGAACCCGCCGACCCGTCGACGAGAGCGCCCGCGAGCGTCAGCTTCCATGAAGCCTTCCGCTTCTGGCTGAAGCTGGGTTTCATCAGCTTCGGCGGCCCGGCCGGACAGATCGCGATCATGCACACCGAGCTGGTCGAGCGCAGGCGCTGGATCAGCGAGAAGCGCTTCCTGCACGCGCTCAACTACTGCATGTTGCTGCCCGGTCCGGAGGCGCAGCAGCTCGCCACCTATATAGGATGGCTGATGCACCGCACGTGGGGCGGCATCGTCGCGGGCGCGCTGTTCGTGCTGCCGTCGCTCTTCATCCTGATCGCGCTGTCGTGGGTCTACCTGCGCTTCGGCGACGTGCCGGTGGTCGCGGGCATCTTCTACGGCATTAAGCCCGCGGTGACGGCGCTCGTTCTGCATGCGGCTCACCGCATCGGCACCCGCGCACTGAAGAACGCGTGGATGTGGGGCATTGCGGCGGCGGCCTTCCTCGCGATCTTCGCGTTCGACACGCCCTTTCCGGCCATCGTCCTGGTCGCGGCACTGGTCGGCCATTTCGGCGCGCGCCGCGCGCCTGCGGTGTTCGCGCTCGGCGGCGGCAACGGGTCCGCGCAGCAGAGCTATGGCCCCGCGTTCATCGACGACGACACGCCGACGCCCGCACATGCGCGCTTTTCTCGTCGGCATCTGGCAAGGCTGCTGGCGGTCGCCCTGGCTCTGTGGGTGGTGCCGATGGCGCTGCTGGTCTCCAGCCAGGGCGTGCAGGGCACCTTGACGCAGATGGGATGGTTCTTCACCAAGGCGGCGCTGATGACCTTCGGTGGCGCCTATGCGGTGCTTCCCTACGTCTACCAGGGCGCGGTCGAGCACCACCACTGGCTGTCGGGCGCGCAGATGATCGACGGCCTGGCGCTCGGCGAGACCACGCCCGGACCGCTGATCATGGTGGTCGCCTTCGTCGGCTTCGTTGGTGGCTGGCTCCAGCAGGTGCTGGGGCCGGATGCGGCGTTTCTCGGCGGCGCGCTGGCGGCGGCTGTGGTCACCTACTTCACCTTCCTGCCGTCGTTCATCTTCATACTCGCCGGCGGCCCGCTGGTCGAGGCCACGCACGGCAAGCTCGGATTCACGGCACCGCTGTCCGCCATCACGGCGGCGGTGGTCGGCGTGATCCTGAACCTCGCGCTGTTCTTCGCGTACCACGTGCTGTGGCCGCAGGGATTCGGGGGGCGTTTCGATGCGGTCTCGGCCGCCATCGCCGTGGCGGCCGCCGTGGCGCTGTTCCGCTTCAAGGTCGGCGTGATGCCGCTGCTCGGCGGGTGCGCCGTGGCCGGGCTGGCGATCCACTTGCTGCGCTGACGCCTCGGCCTACGCATTCCTACGGATGGCGAGCCGGCCGCGAACGGCCTACAACGAGTGCGTCAGGACTTCCCGGAGCACCGTCATGAACCCGCTCGCCTCCAGCCGTGTCACCTGCATGCTGCCCGTGAAGGATCTCGCCCGCGCGCGCCGTTTCTATGAGGATTCGCTGGGCCTGGAGCCGCTCGGCGCCAAGCCGGATGGAAAGTTCATCTATCACTGCGGCGGCACCGAACTCGCGCTCTTTCCCAAGCCCGAAGGCACCAAGGCCGAGCACACGGCGCTCAGTTTTCGAGTGGAGCGCATTGACGATGCGGTGAAGGCGCTGGAGCAGCGCGGCGTGCGCTTTGCCGACTACGACCTGCCGGGGCTGAAGACGGTCGAGCACGTGTGCGTGCTTGGCTCCGAGAAGGCGGCGTGGTTCGAGGACCCCGAGGGCAACATCCTCTGTCTGCATGAAGACATTTGAGCTGACTCCCAGGCTCGCGCACTTCGTGTCGCTCTCCACCCCCTCCGGGGGCAATCCCAGCGGCCCGGCAGAGCCGGTTCCGCGGATGCACGAACTCGCCCCCGGCCTCGCCCACTACGTGTGGCTTGGATACCCCCTCCGGGGGCAATCCCGGCGGCCCGGCAGAGCCGGTTCCGCGGATGCACGAACTCGCCCCCAGCCTCGCCCACTACGTGTGGCTTGGATACCCCCTCCGGGGGCAATCCCGGCGGCCCGGCAGAGCCGGTTCCGCGGGATTTCGGATTTCCAGATCAGGTGCTGCGCGTCACGTCGTGCGACTTCAGCGCCGCGATCTCTGCGTCGCTGTAGCCCACATCCTTGAGCAGCGCATCCGTGTGCTCGCCGAGCAGCGGCGGCTGCAGGCGGATGCCCGGGCGCTCGCCGCCGAGCGTGAAGGGCATCAGAGGCACCTTCGACTCGCTGCCGTCGTTCATGCGGATCGGCGCGAGCCCGCCCGTCGCGTTGAGGTGCGGGTCATCGAACAGGTCCTGCGGCCTGGTGATGGGTGCGAAGGGCAGTTCGTTCTTCTCGAACACGGCGCTCAGTTCTGCCGCGCTGTGTTCGGCCAGATGCGAGCGGAGGATCGGCATCATCCATTCGCGCGCCATCACGCGGTCGTTGTTGGTCTTCAGGCGCGGATCGGCCAGCATCTCCTCCAGTCCGAAGGCCTTGCAGAAGATGCCCCACTGCTTGTCGCTGACCGCCGCCAGGAAGATCTGCTCGCCGTCCTTGACGGTGAACACGTCGTAGACGCCCCAGGCGGAGATGCGGCTCGGCATCGGGTCGGCGGCCTTGCCGGTGGCGGCGAACTGCATCATGTGCTGCGCCACGAGGAAGATGTTGTTCTCGAACAGCGCCGACTGCACCTCGCAGCCCTTGCCGGTGAGTTCGCGCTGCCGCAGTGCGGCCATCGCGCCGATGGCGCCGAACATGCCGCCCATGATGTCGTTGACGCTGGTGCCGGCGCGCAAGGGGTCGCCGGCGCGGCCGGTCATGTAGGCGAGGCCGCCCATCATCTGCACCACCTCGTCCAGCGCGGTGCGGTGGTCGTAGGGGCCGGGGAGAAAGCCCTTGTGGCTCACGTAGATGAGGCGCGGGTTGAGCTTCTGCAGGCTGTCGTAGTCCAGCCCCAGCTTCTTCATCGTGCCGGGCTTGAAGTTCTCGCTCACGATGTCGGCGGTGGCGATCAGGCGCAGCGCGGCCTCGACGCCCTCCGGCTTCTTGAGGTCGAGCGCAATGCTCTTCTTGTTGCGGTTGAAGGTCGGGAAGAAGCCCGCGCCGGAGCCGAGCAGGCGCCGCGTGTTGTCGCCCTCGATCGGCTCGACCTTGATGACCTCGGCGCCCAGGTCCGCGAGCAGCATGCCGCAGGTGGGCCCCATGACCATGTGGGTGAACTCGACGACGCGGATGCCCGCGTAAGGCAGTGGTGTGGACTCAGGCATGGACGGCTCCCTGGAAACCCTGGACAAAGCCCTTGGGCAGGCCGGCCTCGGGCGTCATGCCGTAGACCGGTTCGCCCGGCAGGCCGGCGATGAGCGGCGCGCGGGCCGCGATGAGCTGGTCGATGTCGATGCCGGTGCGCACGCCCATGGCCTCGAGCATGAAGACGAGATCCTCGGTGACGACATTGCCCGAGGCGCCGGGCGCGTAGGGGCAGCCGCCCAGGCCGCCGAGCGAGGAGTCGAAGGTGCGCACGCCTTCCTCGTAGGCCGCGAGGCAATTGGCGAGGCCGAGCCCGCGCGTGTTGTGCATGTGGGCCGCGCCCGCCTTGTCCCCCAGCTCGGCGCGCAGGCGCTTGAAAAGGCGTCGCACTTGCGCGGGGTTGGCGTAGCCGACCGTATCCGAGAGGCCCGATTCGTCGGCACCCGCCGCCACGCACTGCGCCGCGAGCCAGATGACTTCATCCTCCGGCACATCGCCTTGAAGCGTGCAGCCGAAGGCGGTGGAGATGCCGGCTTCGAGCCGGACATGGGGCGCGACCGCGCGGCGCAGGTCGGAGATTGCGCGGACCTCCTCGACCATTTCCTCGCGCGTCTTGCGCACATTGGCGAGCGAATGGGCCGCACTGGCCGAGACCGGCATCGTCAGCTTGTGCACGCCGGCGGCGAGCGCGGCCTCGGCGCCCTTGCGGTTGGGCACGAGCGCCATCACGGTCAGGCCCGGCAGCGTGATGGCGTGGCGCACCACCTCGGCGGCGTCTGCCATCTGCGGCAGCAACCGGGCGGGCACGAAGGAGGCGACTTCGATCTCGCGGATGCCGGCCTTGTAGAGCGCATCGATCCAGCGCAGCTTGTCGGCCGTCGGCATGGTGGCCTTGACGGACTGCAGGCCGTCGCGCGGGCCGACCTCGCTGATGAGGACATCGGGGGCAGTCATCGGATTCGTCTCCTGGTGCTGTGGTGTTTGACTGTTCTGTCTTATAGAACTATATTCCGTTAAACAGAATTAGACCGGTGATCGCCCTCACTGTCAAGGCCAGCCCATGCCACGCAAAGCCCAATCCGAATCGGTGTCCGACCTGAATGCAGCGCCCGGCGGCGCTGCGGCGGTCGACCGCGCGCTCAGCCTGCTCTCGGCGTTCCGCCCCGGCGACGACGCGCTGACGCTCGCACAGTTTGCCGAGCGCACGCAGCTCTACAAGAGCACGGTGCTGCGCCTGCTCGCCTCGCTGGAGCACGCGCGGCTGATCCGCCGGCAGGAAGACGGCCGCTACGCGCTCGGCATGGAGGTCGCGCGGCTGCATGCGCTGTATGCGGCCTCCTTTTCGCTGGACATCGTCGTGCTGCCGGTGCTGCGCGAGCTTGTGGCGGCTACCGGCGAAAGCGCCGCGTACCACGTGCGCCAGCAGCAGGGTGAAAGCTGGGCGCGGCTGTGCCTCTACCGCATCGATTCGCCGCACGTGGTGCGCGACCACGTCCGCGCAGGCGACCTGCTGCCCGCGGATCGCGGTGCCGGCGCGCGCGTCCTGATCGCCTTCGGGCCGGAAGCCGAGCGACCGGTCGATGCGAAGGAACGCCAGTTCTACGAAGCGATCCGCGCGCAGGGCTACTGTGCCCTGGTCGGCGACCGCACTGCAGAACTGGCCGGCATCTCGGCGCCGGTGTTCCATGCCGATGGTCGCCTGGCCGCGGCCGTGACGCTGACCATGCCGACGCACCGCTACGACGAGCGCTACATCGAGCCTGTACGGGCTGCCGCCCGCCGGCTCGACGGCATGGTCTAGCAGGACGGAGGTTGTTCTTGGCGCTTGCGGGGGCGTAGGCGTACCCTTTGGCGAGGAGACGTCCACGCCAGGCCAAGACCGGCGATTACCCTCAATTCAGTCACTGATCATTCACAGTTTCGGCTCTTACTCGCCAGCCAGGTATCGAATAAAGTCCCTGGCTGCCCCTTCTCAGGAGAAAAGAACCATGACCGCCCGCACCACTGTTCACGGCCTCCAGGTCGCCAACGAACTCCATCGCTTCATCGAAGACACCGTCCTGCCCGCCACCGGCGTCGCGAGCGACACATTCTGGAAGGGCTTCGACGCCATCGTCAGCGAATTCGCGCCGAAGAACATCGCCCTGCTCGCCGAACGCGACCGCCTGCAGGCCGAAATGGACAAGTGGCACAAGGCGCACCCCGGCCCGATCGCCGACATGCCGGCCTACCGCGCCTTCCTGGAATCCATCGGCTACCTGCAACCGCAGCCGAAGGACGTGCAGACCACCACCGCCAACGTCGACGCCGAGCTGGCGCTGCAGGCAGGCCCGCAACTGGTGGTGCCGATCCTGAACGCGCGCTACGCGCTGAACGCGGCGAACGCACGCTGGGGCTCGCTGTACGACGCCCTCTACGGCACCGACGCGATTCCCGAGACCGGTGGCGCCGAAAAGGGCAAGGGCTACAACCCGGCGCGCGGCGCGAAGGTGATCGAGTTCGCTCGCAACGTGCTCGACCAGGCCGCGCCGCTGGAAAACGGCTCGCACAAGAACGCCACCGGCTACAAGGTCGAACACGGCAAGCTGGTGATCGCGCTGCAGAGCAGCAGCACGGAACTCAAGGACCCGACGCAGTTCATCGGCTACCAGGGCAATGCCGCAGCGCCGACGTCGGTGCTGCTGAAGCACAACGGCATCCACCTCGACATCCAGATCGATCGCAGCACGCCGATCGGCAAGGGCGATGCGGCCGGCGTCAGCGACGTGGTGCTCGAAGCCGCGCTCTCGACCATCCTCGACCTCGAGGACTCCGTGGCCGTGGTCGACGCCGAGGACAAGGTGCTCGCCTATTCCAACTGGCTCGGCATCCTGCAAGGCACGCTGACCGAGGAAGTCGCCAAGGGCGGCAAGACCTTCACGCGCGGCCTCAATCCCGACCGCGAATACACAGGCGCCGATGGCAAGCCGGTCAAGCTGCATGGCCGCTCGCTGATGTTCGTGCGCAATGTCGGCCACCTGATGACCAACCCGGCCATCCTCTATGCCGGCGGCAAGGAAATCCCCGAAGGGATCATGGACGCGGTGATCACCACGACCATCGCCACCATCGACCTGAAGCGCAAGGGCAACTCGCGCGCGGGCAGCGTCTACATCGTCAAGCCGAAGATGCACGGCCCCGCCGAAGTGGCCTTTGCCAGCGCGCTGTTCGGCCGGGTCGAGGACATGCTCGGCTTGCCCGCCAACACCGTGAAGCTCGGCATCATGGACGAGGAGCGCCGTACCAGCGTGAACCTCAAGGCCTGCATCGCCGAAGCCGCCGCGCGCGTGGCCTTCATCAACACCGGCTTCCTCGACCGCACCGGCGACGAGATGCACACCGCCATGCATGCCGGCGCGATGCTGCGCAAGGGCGACATGAAGGCCACGCCCTGGATCCAGGCCTACGAGAAGAACAACGTGCTGGTCGGCCTCTCGTGCGGCCTGCGCGGCAAGGCGCAGATCGGCAAGGGCATGTGGGCCATGCCCGACCTGATGGCCGCGATGCTCGAACAGAAGATCGGCCATCCCAAGGCCGGTGCCAACACCGCGTGGGTGCCCTCGCCCACCGCCGCCACGCTGCATGCGCTGCACTATCACCAGGTGAGCGTGGCCGACGTGCAGAAGCAGCTGGAGAAGATCGACGCCAACGCCGAGCGCGACAACATCCTGAACGACCTGCTCAAGGTGCCCGTCGCGCCGCACGTGAACTGGACCGATGCCGAGCGCCAGCAGGAACTCGACAACAACGTTCAGGGCATCCTGGGCTACGTGGTGCGTTGGATCGACCAGGGCGTCGGCTGCTCGAAGGTGCCGGACATCCACAACATCGGCTTGATGGAAGACCGCGCCACCTTGCGCATCTCCAGCCAGCACATCGCCAACTGGCTGCTGCACGGCGTGGTGACGAAGGAGCAGGTCGAATCGACCTTCCAGCGCATGGCCGCGGTGGTGGACCAGCAGAACGCCGGTGATCCGCTCTACAAGAAGATGGCGGGCAACTTCGGCACCTCGGCCGCATACAAGGCCGCGCTGGAGCTGGTGTTCAAGGGCGTCGAGCAACCCAGCGGCTACACCGAGCCGCTGCTGCATGCGTGGCGGTTGAAGGTGAAAGCAGGCGCCTGAGGCGCTGACTAGGGCTGCGCGCGAGGCCGCGCGCGCAGGGTCCGGCCGACTTCGGCCGGATCCATCCCGTACATTTCCGCAAATTCAGCCACGGTGCGCCCGCTGGCCTCGAAGGCGCGCTGCAGCGCCTCGCGCTTCGCCGTCCGCGCGCTCACTTCGGCAAAGGCTTCGTCGAGCACGGCGTTCGATGTCTCGTCGCCCGTGCGCACGGCCAGCACGTACTCCTCGCGCGTGAGGCCCGAGGCCTCGATGGCGTCGACGAGGCGTGCACGCAGCTTGGGCCGCAGGTCTTCCGCGGTACGTGCCTGGCGGCGCTTGAAGACTTCGAGGATGGCGTGGTGCACGTGCTCTGGCGCGACCGGTTCGACGGGCTGCCCGTTCAGGTCGTGGCGCTGCTCGCCGGCCGCGACGGCTTCGAGGTAGCGCGTGGAGCGGGCATGCAGCCCCAGCGCGATCTTGAGGTCTTCCTTCTTGAACTCTTCCGGATGCAGGGCCAGCAGCTCCTGGTAGACGCCGAGCTTGAGCGGCAGGAAGCGCGCGCCGAACATCCTGGGATAGAGCTCGAAGAGCTTTTCGAGCACGGGATGCACCTTGCGCGTGCGCGGGGGCGCCTTCGGGCCGGCGTTCTTCGGCTTGGCGTTCTGCCGCTCGCGGCCGCCCTTCTTGGCGGCAGCGGGAGCGGGGACGGATTCGGTGGTCGGAGTCATCGAGATTTCTTGTCTGCGGAATCGGAGCCCAACGGGCCAATACGTTGCCCCGACTGTAATGCCGCGGCTCGAACCCCTCCCCAGGCCCTTCCTCAGCCCCTCTGCGCCGCTTCGGCTTCGGCACGCAGCCAACGCACGAAATCCTGGGCGTCGGCATTGCCTGCCGCGCGGCGCGAGGACTCGATGAAATAGCCCCGCCGCGACGCTGCCCCCTCGCTGAACGGCGCCACCAGCTGCCCCGTCTGCACCAGTTCGCGCAGCAGCGGCAGGCGACCGATCACCACCCCCTGGCCGGCAACCGCAGCGGCGACGGCGTCGGCATACTGCGTGAACCGCATGGTGTTCTTCATGCGCAGATCGGCCAGTCCCATCACTTCGAGCCAGGGTTCCCAATCGGCAGTGGGCGCTTCGGCGTGGTTGGGCATGTCGACCGTGAGCAGGGTCTGCTCCACGAGATCGCCCGGCACATGCAAGGCGGCGGCAATGCGCGGGGCGCACAGCGGCATGACGGATTCCTCGAACAGCGTCGGCCCGGTGCCCCGGCTGATCGGCACGAAGCGCACGGCCACGTCGATGCGGCTGCGCTCCAGGTCCAGGACGTCGAGCGTCGCGGACACGCGCACGTCGACCAGCGGATGGTCGGCGGTGAAACGGGCGAGCCGGGGAATGAGCCACAGCGAGGCAAAGCCCGGCGTGGTGGTGATGGCAACCTGCCGCAGAACCGGCGCGGCCCGGACGCGGGCGGTGGCATCGCGCAAGCGCTCCAGGCTCTCGACAACGGCGCGCTGCAGCACCCGGCCGGCCTCGGTCAGCGCCAGCGCACGATGGCGGCGCTCGAACAGCAGCACGCCGAGACTGGCTTCGAGTTGCTGGATCTGCCGGCTCACCGCGGATTGCGTGAGGAACACCTCGGCGGCGGCCTGCGTGAAGCTCAGCGTGCGCGCCGCCGCCTCGAAGCTGCGCAGCAGCTCCAAAGGAGGCAGTTCCACTGCCGGCGCCGGCGTCTTCGCATTCTCTGGATGCATGCAACGAGTTCCGAATGACCGTATGACACGTACGGATCGGCTCACTATATTCATTCCCATGACGAATGCTAAGGAGCCTGCGATGAACACCCGCCCGCAACGCCTCAGTCTGAGCCTGCCGAAGAAGTCCATCTTCACCCTGCCCGATGCCCATGACGTGGACATCGAGTGCCAGGCCGGCAGTTTGTGGATCACGCTCGACCACGACCCCCGGGACATCGTCCTTGAGCAGGGCGAACGCTTTCGCAGCGACGTGCACCGGCGCGCGCTGGTGGCGGCCCTGGAACCCTCGTGCGTTCGCTTCACCGCCGAGCGCCTCACGGTGGCGGCGGAGCGGGCGCGGCCGGAGCGCGCCACGTCGCCTTGGCGACTGTGGCCCCACGGGATGACCCCGGCTTGACCCCAGCGCCCGGGCGTTGAACCATCGACGCTCGCGGCCATGGATGCACGGGTCTCGCACCGTCGTGGATCGACGGCGCTTCGCCTTTCGCGCCGGGCCCCCCTTACTCGGACGAAGGACATTCCATGGCAGAGGCATATATCGTGGCCACCGCGCGCACCGCCGGTGGCCGCCGCGGCGGCAAGCTCGCGGGCTGGCATCCGGTCGACCTGGCAGCGCAGGTCATCGACGCACTGGTTGAACGAAGCGGCATCGATCCCGCGGCGGTGGAGGACGTGATCCTCGGCTGCGTCAGCCAGGTCGGCGAGCAGGCGACCAACGTTGCGCGCAATGCGGTGCTGGCGTCGAAGCTGCCTGAATCGGTGCCGGGCACTTCCGTCGACCGCCAGTGCGGCTCCTCCCAGCAGGCGCTGCATTTCGCGGCACAGGCGGTGATGTCGGGCACCATGGATGCGGTGATCGCGGCCGGCGTCGAGAGCATGACGCGCGTGCCCATGTTCACGCCCAACGCGCTCCCGGCCAAGGCCGGCCTCGGCATCTACATGAGCCCCGCGATGCAGCGGCGCTACCCGGGCGTGGAGTTCAGCCAGTTCACCGGCGCCGAGATGATCGCCAAGAACTACGGCCTCTCGAAGGACGCGCTCGACCGCTATGCCTTCGAGAGCCACAGGCGCGCCATCGCGGCCAGCCGCGAAGGCGCGTTCAAGGACGAGATCGTGCCGGTGGAGATCCGCCTTGCCGACGGTTCGGCCGGCGGCGAGATGCACACCGTCGATGAAGGCATCCGCTTCGACGCCACGCTCGAAGGCATCGCGGGCGTCAAGCTGATCGCGGAGGGCGGACGTTGCACCGCCGCCACCGCCAGCCAGATCTGCGATGGCGCCAGCGGCGTGCTGGTCGTCAACGAGCGCGGCCTGAAGGCGCTGGGCGTGAAGCCGCTCGCGCGCATCCACCACATGAGCGTGATGGGGCATGACCCGGTGATCATGCTGGAGGCGCCGATTCCGGCGACCGCACGCGCCCTCGCGAAAGCGGGCATGAAGATCGAGGACATCGACCTGTACGAAGTCAACGAGGCCTTTGCGCCGGTGCCGCTGGCCTGGCTGCAGAAGCTGGGCGCCGATCCCGCGCGGCTCAACGTGAACGGCGGCGCCATCGCACTCGGCCATCCGCTGGGCGCCTCGGGGACCAAGCTCATGACCACGCTCGTCAACGCGCTCGGCCAGCGCGGCAAGCGCTACGGCCTGCAGACGATGTGCGAAGGCGGCGGGATGGCCAACGTCACGATCGTGGAGAGGTTGTGACATGACCCCCGTTCTCTACGAACTGAACGACGGCATCGCGACGATCACGCTCAACCTGCCGGCCAAGCTCAACCCGATCGCGCTCGAACTGCAGACGGCTCTGCGCGAGGCATTCGCCCGCGTGCGCCACGACCGCAGCGTGCGCGCCGTGCTGCTCACCGGCGCCGGCAAGGCCTTCTGCGTGGGCGCCGACCTCGGCACGATGCGCGAGCCCGTCGAGGGCAAGACGCTCGGCGACCAGACGGCCGACTGGATGCAGTCGATGAGCAACCCGCTGATCGAGGAATTGCGCGCGCTGCCGGTGCCGGTGGTCTGCGCGGTCAATGGCCCTGCGGCCGGCGCGGGTGTGGGCCTGGCGCTGGCATGCGACATCGTCGTGGCGGCGCGCAGCGCGTATTTCTACCTGCCCTTCCTGCCCAAGCTGGGCATCGTTCCGGACCTCGGCTGCACCTGGTTCATCCCGCGTCGCGTCGGACCGGCACGCGCGATGGGCATGGCGCTGCTCGACGAAAAACTCGGCGCGGAAACGGCGGCGCAGTGGGGGCTGATCTGGGCCTGCATCGACGACAAGTTGCTGCTGCTGGAAGCAACGAACATCGCGCAACGCCTCGCGGAGTTGCCGGTGCATGCGGTGATCGAAGCCCGCAAGGCCCTGGAGCAGTCCGAACGCCACTCGCTGCCGGACCAGCTCCACTACGAGAGCGAGCGCCAGCGCGAACTGATCGAGCAACCGACTTTCGCCGAAGGCGTCATGGCCTTCCTGCAAAAACGCGCACCCGTGTTCCCCAAGCGCTCCTGACCATGATCGAACGCACCCTCTTCACAACTGACCACGAGGCCTTCCGCGACAGCTTCCGCCGCTTCATGGACAAGGAGATCGCTCCCTTCCACGAAGCCTGGGAAGACCAGGGCTACGTCGACCGCCAGGTCTGGAACAAGGCCGGAGAGAACGGCTTTCTCTGCATGGCGCTGCCGGAGGAATACGGTGGCGCGGGCGCGGATTTGCTGTACTCGGTGATCCAGTTCGAGGAACTCTGGGCGCGCGGCTTTACCGGCATCGGCTACGGTCTGCACAGCGAGATCGTGGCGCCCTACATCTTGCGCTACGGCACCGACGAGCAGAAGAAGGACTATCTGCCCAAGCTGGCGAGCGGCGAGATGATCGGCGCCATCGCCATGAGCGAGCCGGCCGCTGGCAGCGACCTGCAGGCCGTGCGCACCACCGCGCTCAAGCAGCCGGATGGCAGCTATCTGATGAACGGCAGCAAGACCTTCATTACCAACGGCTGGCATGCCGATGTGGTGATCGTGGTCGCCAAGACCGACCCGGCCGGCGGCGCCAAGGGCACCAGCCTGTTCCTGGTGGAACGCGGCACGCCCGGCTTCGAGAAAGGCAAGCGCCTGAAGAAGCTCGGCCTGAAGGCGCAGGACACCTCGGAGCTGTTCTTCAACGACGTGCGCCTGCCCGCCGATGCGCTGCTCGGCGGCGCGGCGCAGGAGAACCGCGGCTTCGTCTGCCTGATGGAGCAGTTGCCGTGGGAGCGGCTGCAGATCGCCATCGGCGCGGTGGCGGCTTCGCAGTCGATCATCGACCAGACGGTGGCCTACGTGAAGGACCGCAAGGTCTTCGGCCAGCCCGTGGGCGCCTACCAGAACACGCGTTACACGCTGGCCGAGTTGCAGACCGAGGTGCAGGTGGCGCAGGTCTTCGTCGACAAGTGCATCGAACTGCTGATGCAGGAGAAGCTCGACACCGCGACCGCCAGCATGGCCAAGTACTGGACCACCGACCTGCAATGCAAGGTGATGGACGAGTGCGTGCAGCTGCACGGCGGCTACGGCTTCATGTGGGAGTACCCGGTCACGCGGGCGTACGCCGATGCCCGGGTGCAGCGCATCTACGGCGGGACGAACGAGATCATGAAAGAGGTGATCACGCGGGCGATGGGGCTGCCGGGACGTTGATGCCTTGTCCGGGCGGCCGCTGGTTTCGACACGCATGGCGAGGCCTCGTTGCGCGCTCTGCCTTGTGACTTCCTCGCGTCGAAGACCAGGCCGCCCTCCTCCAGCCTATCCTAGAGGCCGAAGACAGCCATGTCCGATGACTTGATGGCAGAAGCAAGCTTCGGCACGGCGCCGTCGTATAGAGCGAGTGCGTCTTTTCCATAGTGCGTCTCAACATGGTGACGCAACACCTCCTGGCGGGAACCCAAACACGTGTTGTCTCGTGCGCAAGCTTCCACGACGAACGGGTCACCGAAGCCGCAGCCCGATTCACTGGCCTCGCACGCCGCCGCCGTCCACGCGGCAAAGTAGGCGCTCCTCGCAAAAGGCCGGGAGTCAACCTCGCCGTTGAACTTGACAGACGTCGTGTCGTCAGGCGACATGAGCAGCGTTGGCCCTACCCAGTCAAGCAAAAGCGAATCCTTCGTCTGAAAGATGGTCTCGAGTAGCGCCTTGCGATTCGGGTCATCCTTCGTCTTCAACTCCGCCCAGCGCCACTTGAGGTCCACCCACTCACCCTGGGTTCTCGGATCCTTCGCAATTTCTAACCTGCGATTGCCGTCCAACTCGGTCGGCGTAAAGCTCGCGCACCTCGCGGTCATCAACTCCTGGGCCTTTCTCTGGAGATCAGACATCGCGGGCGTCGCGTCGAACTTGACAGTCCGCAGGCTCGTGCAAAGTGAAAGGATGTGCGCGGCATACAGTCCTGCGCTTTTTTCTTTGCTCTGCAAGAGAGACTCAAACAGAACTCGATAGTCTTGGCTCATCTGAAACTGGGTCGCTATGTCCGCGACCGGCGCCTTAGGTTCAGGGGTGCCTGCAGGCTTCTCAGTCCGACTTGCTTCCGCTGCGCGGAGGCCCTGGAGGTACTTCACGGCATTGTTTGGCTCAGCCGCGGCTAGTTCCTTCCGTTGGCTAAGCAAATGGCTCCCTGCGTAGATGGCCGCAATCGCGACAACGACGAAAATTGCCAAATGTGATTTGATTTCATGTGGTTCACCCGCAAGTGTGGTCAGGTTGAACACGGCCGCTTCCGTACTTTAGCGTCCCGGGAATCGGCGCACCGTTCAAGGCGGACGAGAAGTAGGGGTCCGTTACGAACCACTGTTCTTTGCCGCCGTCGGCGTATTCGATTTGGTGGACGCCGCCTTGGAAAGGGCTGTTGTTGGGCCGATGAGGTTGGTCTGAAAGTCCGCGGGCGAGTCATAGCTCAAACGCTCTCGCTCTCGCTCGCGCACGGGGTGGTGGTCGCTGACACCAGAGATTGCCGCGATCGGCAAGAGCCATCGCAGCTCGCAGGTTCTCTCGCCGGCTGTAGGCGGCGCGCAGCGCCGAACATCAAGCCCAGGCGGACCCCCGACATCCCGAGCGGAGGGCTGCTCCGCGGGGAACAGGCGCGGGCCTTACTCTGGGGATCAGACATCGCGCCGCTTGTCTGCAAGCGACTCCCAACTCGCTCTGAGCGTGACAGTGCGACGGACGAGCGCTGAGAACCGATTTGTTTGTGGCTTGCAGCTGCGGGACAATGCCGCATGCCCATCCTCAACGCCTTCTACGCCCAGTCTGGCGGCGTGACCTCCGTGATCAACGCCTCGGCTTGCGGCGTGATCGAGACGGCCCGCCGGCACCCCGACCGCATCGGCAACGTGTACGCCGGCCGCAACGGCATCATCGGCGCGCTGACCGAGGAGCTGATCGACACCGGCCGCGAGTCGCCCGAGGCGATCGCGGCCCTGCGCTCCACGCCCTCGGGTGCCTTCGGATCGTGCCGCTACAAGCTCAAGTCGCTCGAGAAGAACCGGCGCGAGTACGAGCGCCTGATCGAGGTCTTCAAGGCGCACGGCATCGGCTATTTCTTCTACAACGGCGGCGGCGATTCGGCGGACACCTGCTTCAAGGTGAGCCAGCTCTCGCAATCGATGGGCTATCCGCTGCAGGCCATCCACGTGCCGAAGACCATCGACAACGACCTGCCGCTGACCGACTGCTGCCCGGGCTTCGGCTCGGTCGCGAAATACGTGGCGGTGTCGACGCTCGAAGCCTCGCTGGACGTGCGCTCGATGGCGGCCACGTCGACCAAGGTGTTCGTGATCGAGGTGATGGGGCGCCATGCGGGCTGGATCGCTGCGGCCGGTGGGCTGGTGGCGGACCACGGCATTCCGGTCGTGATCCTGTTCCCGGAGATCCCTTTCGACCAGCCGGCCTTCCTGGCACGCGTCGATGCGCTCGTGAAGTACCACGGCTATTGCACGGTGGTGGTGTCCGAAGGCTGCCACCACCCGGACGGCACCTTCCTCGCGGAGCAGGGCACCAAGGACGCTTTCGGCCATGCCCAGCTCGGGGGTGCAGCGCCGGTGGTGGCGCAGATGGTCAAGGAGGCCCTGGGCTACAAGTTCCATTGGGCGGTCGCCGACTACCTCCAGCGCTCGGCACGCCACATCGCGTCGGCAACCGACGTTCGCCAGGCCTACGAACTCGGGCAGCGCGCGGTCGAGCTGGCGCTCGAAGGCCGGAATTCGGTGATGCCGACCATCGACCGCACATCCGACGAGCCCTACGCGTACAGCATCGGCACCGCGCCGCTCGATGCGGTGGCGAACGCCGAGAAGTTCATGCCGCGCGACTTCATCTCCGATGACGGCTACGGCATCACCGACAAGTGCCGGCGCTACCTGCTGCCACTGATCCAGGGCGAGGACTACCCGGCCTACCGCGATGGCCTGCCGGTGTATGTCACGCTGCAGAACATCGCGGTCGACAAGAAGCTGCCCGCCTTCGAGGTCGCGTGATGGGCGAACCGGCGTCGACCGACCCGTCGCGCTGCCCCTTGTGCGGCGAGACGAATCGCTGCGCGATGGAGATCGCGCGCGAAACCGGGCAGGCGCAACCGCCTTGCTGGTGCATGGAAGCCGACTTCAGCGCCGATCTGCTCGCGCGGGTGCCCGCCGAGAAGCGCCGCCTCGCCTGCATCTGCGCCCGATGTGCCGCGCGGGCGGTGGTTCAGGACTGAGGCGCCGGCGCCGGGGCCGGGGCCGTATCCGGCAACACCTCCGCGGCCGGCTCGGCGGCCGGCTCGGCAACCGCCTCGGCCACCGGCCCCGGCGGCGCGGCCAGATCGTTGTGCGACACCATCGCCGGCAGCCCGCCACGCGCCCGCTGCTCCGTGATCACCTCGTGGATGAACTGCAGCTTGCCGACCGCCGCGCGCGGCAGCACGAACGGGTAATAGTCCGGCTGGCCCATGCTGCGCGACAGCTCGTTGAGCACGTTGGTGAGTCGCACCCAGCCGTTCAGGAAGTCGAGGAATTTCCCGGCGTTCACGTCCTCGGGCTGCCACAGATCGGCCAGTTCGAAGAGATCGCTCGTGAGCTCGACGTTCTGCGCATCGACGCCGAAACTCATCGCAGTGTCCGCGGTATCGGCCATGTGCAGGTAGTGCGCCCAGGTCTCGGCCCAGTCTTCCCAGGGATGCGAACTGGCGTAGCTCGTCACGAAGCGGTTGGCCCAGTCGGGCGGCGGGCCGTTGTCGTAGTGGTTGCGCAGCGCCGTGGCGTAGTCCGCCCGCTCGTCGCCGAAGAGTTCGCGGAAGCTGTCGATCCACGGCGTGGGAAAGACCAGCAGGTCCCAGTAGTAGTGGCCGATCTCGTGCCGGAAGTGGCCGAGCAGGGTGCGGTAGGGCTCGCGCATCTCGGCGCGGATGCGCTCGCGCACGGCGTCCTCGGCCTCCTCGGCGTTGAGGGTGATCACGCCCATTTCGTGGCCGGTCATCACGTGCGGGCCGCCGGGCATGTGGCTCAGGAAGTCGAAGGCCAGGCCATGGACGGGGTCGCTCACGCGCGTCACGACGGGCAAACCGAGCGCTAGCAGTTGCGAGATCAGGCGCCGCTTCGCCAGTTCGAGGCTGCGCCACAGGTCGCCGTTGCTCTCGATGGACAGGTCCGGAATGGTGCGCGTCACGCTGCATGAGATGCACAAGCCGGGCACGAGGCCGTCGGTGTTGAAGGCGGGATCGTCGCCTTCGCGCGGCGCGGGCACCATCCAGTTGCAGGCTGCCTCGGTCATCAGGTTGGCGCAGCGGCGGTAGGCCTTGCCGTGGGCGTCGCCGAACACGGTGAAGGTGTCCGGTTCGGCCCCTTCGTGCGCAGCCGGCGCGAGCGGCACCACGCCCAGGCTTTCGACGACATAGCCCAGTGGCGTGTGGCAGGCCAGGCACTGGCTGTTGCGCAGGAAGACGGGGCGCCCGCACTGGCACTGGTAGGCGCGACTGACCGTGGGCGCCTGGAGTTCCGCGGCAAGGGTTGGGGCGGATTCGGCTTCGGAGGCGGCGGCAAGGTCTCGGTTGTTGTCGTTCTCGGGTTCCATGGCGGCAATCTCTTGTCAAAGTCGGGACAGCAAAACCCATTGTGGACGCGAGCGGCACGCCGGTGCGGTGCCCAAACGCCCGTATCCTTGTAGGACGGCCCGAGCCGGCTTCGCCCCATGAACAATCCTCCCGCGCAATCCCTGAGCAGTCGTTATGGCGAGCGCTACCGCTGGCTCCTGCTGTTTTCCGTGATGGTGGGCGTGATGGCCTCGATCATGTCCTCGACCATCGTCAACGTCGCGATCCCGGGCATGAGCCATTTCTTCTCGCTCGGGCAGGAGCGGGCGCAATGGGTGAGTTCGGGCTTCATGGTCGCGATGACCGTGTCGATGCTCACGACCCCCTGGCTGCTGTCGCGCTACGGCTACCGGCGCACCTATGTCGGAACGATGGTGCTGCTGCTGGTGGGCGGGGTGATGGGCGGTCTGGCGAACAACTTCTCGCTGGTGCTGATCGCGCGGGTGGCCGAAGGGCTTGCGGCGGGCGTGGTGCAGCCGATCCCGGCCATCATCATCCTGCGCGCCTTCGAGCCGCACGAGCAGGGCCGCGCCAGCGGCATCTTTGGCATGGGCGTGGTGCTGGCGCCGGCCATCGGCCCGAGCATCGGCGGGGTGCTGGTCGACCTGTTCGGCTGGCGTTCGATCTTCTTCATGGTGGTGCCCTTCTGCCTGGCGTCGATCTGGCTGGCCTACAAGTTCGTGCCCACCACGGCGCCCGGCGGCGTGGTGGCTGCCCGCAGCGGCGGGCTGGACTGGCGCGGGCTCGCGCTCGGTACCGTCGGCACGCTGTGCCTTCTGAACGGGCTGGTCGAACTGCGCAGCGATTCGCCCTGGCAGGCCGTCGCGCTGCTGGCCGCCGCAGCCGTCGCCTTCGCCGCCTTCATCGCCTGGCAGAAGCGTCTCGCGGCGGGGGGCGGCTTGCCGCTGATGAACCTGGCGCTTTTCCAGTACCGGCAGTTCGCGATGGGCAGCGTGGTGGCCTTCATCTACGGCACGGCGCTGTTCGGCTCGACCTACCTGCTGCCGGTCTACATGCAGGTCGGACTTCACCTCTCGGCCTCGCACGTCGGCACCATCCTGCTGCCGGCGGGCATCGTACTGGCGCTGACCATCGCGGGCGTCGGGCGGCTGGCCGACAAGCATCCGACGTACCTGCTGGTCAGCATCGGCCTGGGGTTGCTGGCAGCCTCCTTCGCGCTGATGATGGTGCTGCGCATCGACAGCGCCATCTGGCTGCTGGTGGTGTTCGCGGTCGTCGGACGGGTGGGACTGGGCTTCATCCTCCCCTCGCTCAATCTCGGCTCGATGCGGCCGCTGGCCAAGCCGCTGATTCCTCAAGGCGCGAGCGCCATCAATTTCCTGCGCATGCTCGGCGGCGCCGCCGGCGTGAGCCTCTGCGCCATCGTCCTCGAATGGCGCATCGCGGCGCACGGCGACTCGCTCGCCAACGTGACCACCAGCCCCGCCCGCATCGCAGCCTTCGACGAGGTGTTCGCCATGCTGGCGGCCCTGTGCGCCCTGGCCATCTGCGCCGCCTGGCAACTGCGAGAACAAGCCCCCAAGAATCGCCCCACCCCCGCAGTCGATTAACCTGGACCCCACCGTGACCACCACCCCACTCCCCGGCTGCGCAAAGCGCGCCGCCCCCGCAGGCTCCCGCGGATCCGGCTCCGCCGGTCCGCCAGGAGCGCCCCCTGCAAGGGGGTGGAGAGCGACACGCAGTGCGCGAGCCTGGGGGTAATCCAAATGTGCCAGTTGCTGGGAATGAACTGCAACACGCCGACCGACGTGACCTTCAGCTTCACGGGGTTCGCGCAGCGGGGCGGCCGCACCGACCACCACGCCGATGGCTGGGGCATCGCCTTCTTCGAGGATCGCGGCCTGCGGCATTTCGTCGACCACCAGCCGGCTTGCGAATCACCCGTCGCAGAGCTGATCCGGCGCTACCCGATCCAGAGCCGCAACGTCATCGCGCACATCCGCAAGGCGACTCAGGGCGCGATCAACCTCCAGAACTGCCATCCCTTCGTGCGTGAGTTGTGGGGCCGCTACTGGGTGTTCGCGCACAACGGCGACCTGAAGGATTTCCGCCCGCGACTGCATGGCAGCTTCCACCCGGTGGGCAGCACGGACAGCGAGCACGCCTTCTGCTGGATCATGCAGGAGCTGGCCAAGTCCCACGCCGACGTGCCCAGCATCGAAGAACTCACGCTCACCCTGCGCGAGCTGGCGCCGCGCCTGGCGGCCCAGGGCACCTTCAACTTCATGCTGTCGAACGGGCAGGCCCTGTGGGCGCATGCATCGACCCATCTCTGGTACGTCGAGCGCAAGCATCCCTTCGTGACGGCCGAACTGTCCGATGAAGACCTGAGCATCGACTTCGCCCAGCACACCACGCCGAACGACCGGGTCGCGGTGGTGGTGACCGCACCGTTGACGACGAACGAGAGCTGGACGGCTTTCGCACCGCAGGAACTGGCGGTGTTCGTGGACGGGCAGCGCAACGGCTGAGGCCTGCGTCCGCACGGCGCCGCCGGGCGCACGGTTTGGCTTGAAAACAACGCGCTGGCTTCTTTTCCAGCGATTGAGAACCTTCGACTGCAAGCAGACGAAGATAATAACCATTCTCATTCCCGTTCAAAAAAAAGAGCCTCACATGCCCTCAGTCCGCTTCCCCCTTCGTCCGGTCGCCCTCGCCACCACCCTCGCGCTCCAGGCGCTGGTCGCGACGGCGCAAACGACACCTGCCGCACCGGCCGAAGCGGCCGGCGGAACCTTGACCACCGTGACGGTCGAGGCCAGCGCCGACGCCTCAGCCGCCGGCCTGACGAAACCTTTCGCGGGCGGACAGGTGGCGCGCGGCGGCCGCATCGGCATCCTGGGCACGCTCGACAACATGGATTCGCCCTTCAGCGCGACGACCTACACCAACGAGCTGATCCAGAACCAGCAGGCCCGCAGCGTGGGCGACGTGCTGCTGAACGACCCGTCCGTGCGCGTGGCGCGGGGCTTCGGCAACTTCCAGGAAACCTACTTCATCCGCGGCTTCCTGCTGGGTTCCGACAGCATTGCCTACAACGGCATCTACAGCCTTCTGCCGCGCCAGTACATCTCGTCCGAACTCTTCGAACGCGTGGAAGTGCTTCGCGGCCCCAGCGCTTTCCTGAACGGCTCCGCGCCCGGCGGCGACGGCATCGGCGGCTCGGTCAACCTGCTGCCCAAGCGCGCCGGCAACGAGCCCCTCACGCAGATCACGCTGGGCGGCTCCACCGGCTCGCAGTTCTATGGTGCGGCCGACGTCGCGCGCCGCTTCGGACCTGACGACAGCGTCGGCATCCGCGTCAACGCAGCCCGTCGCGACGGCGGCACCGGCATCGACCACGAAAACGTGGAACTCGACGTGGCATCCGTCGGCCTCGACTGGCGCAGCCGCAATGCCCGGCTGTCGGCCGACATCGGCTACCAGGACCATCGCCTGAGCCAGACGCGCACGAACGTCACGCTGGCGAACAGCCTCGTCCTGGTGCCGAAGGCGCCGGATGCCAAGACCAACTGGGCGCAGCCCTGGACCTATTCGAACGAACGCGACACCTTCGGCACCGTGCGGGGCGAGTACGACTTCAGCGACAACGTCACCGGCTGGTTCGCTGCAGGGGCGCGCAGCGGCAGCGAAGCCAATTCGCTCGCCAACATCACGGTGGACAACGCGCTCACCGGCGCCGGCACCACATACCGCTTCGACAACACGGCGGACGAGGACGTGAAGGCCGCGCAGGTGGGTGTGCGCGGCACCGTCAGGACCGGCCCGGTCAAGCACACGCTGGTGGCCGGGTACGACTATTTCAATTCGGAGCGCAAGAACGCCTATCGCTTCGACTTCCTCAACACCCAGGCCACGAACCTCTACAACCCCGTCTACTCGCCACTGCCTGCCTTCGGACCCTTCGCGTTCGGAGGAAACGACCTGGCCAACCCGGCGCTCACGCAGGAGAAGCGGCTGACGAGCTACGTCGTGGGCGACACCATGGGCTTCCTGGACGACACCCTGCTGTTCACGCTGGGCGCACGTCGCCAGACCCTCAGGATCGACAACTTCGCCTACGACACGGGCGTGCGTTCGGGCGGCAATGACGAAAGCCACACCAGCCCCGCCGCGGGCCTCGTCTTCAAGGTCAGCAAGGAAGTGTCTGCCTACGCGAACTACGTCGAGAACCTCGCCCCGGGCGAGACGGCGCCGGCGCAGGTCGGCGGGCTCCCCGTCGTCAACGTCGGCGAAACGCTGCAGCCCTACGTCGCGAAACAGAAGGAAATCGGCGTCAAGTACGAAAGCGCCGGGCTCGGCGCCACGGCCGCCCTGTTCTCGATCGAGAAGCCGCGTGCCTTGCGCAATGCGGCCGGGTTCTTCGTGGCCGAAGGCCAGGACCGCCACCAGGGTCTCGAACTGAACGTCTTCGGCGAGCCGATCAAGGGCTTCCGTGTCCTGGGCGGGGTGACCTTCCTCAATGCCGAACAGCGGAACACCGGCAACATCGCGACCAACGGCAACAAGGTCATCGGCGTGCCGAACCAGCAGGGCACCATCGGGGTGGAATGGGACGTGCCGGGCGTGCCCGGCCTCACGCTCGACGGCCGCGTCATCGCGACCGGCGCCAGCTACGCGGATGACCTGAACACCCTGCGCGTTCCGGGCTGGGGGCGCCTGGACATCGGCGCTCGCTATGTCACGGAAGTGGCGGGCAAGCTGCTGACGGTGCGTGGCCGCATCAACAACGTGGCCGATCGCAACTACTGGGCATCGGTGGGCGGCTATCCGGGGGCCGGCTACCTCGTCCTCGGCAATCCGCTCACCTTCACCCTGACGGCCTCCGTCGAGTTCTGATGACCCCGGCCGCGGCGGGCCCGGCCGGGCCCGTCGTCAAGCCGACTTCAGCAGCGCTTCCAGCGCATCGATGAACATGGCCGGCACGTCGAAGCCGGTCTGTTCGGTGATCTCCTGAAAGCACGTGGGGCTGGTGACGTTGATCTCGGTCAGCGAGCCGCCGATCACGTCCAGCCCGACCAGCAGCAGCCCGCGTGCGCTCAGCACCGGGCCGATCGCCTCGGCGATCTTGCGGTCCTGCTCGGTCAGCGGCTGGGCCACGCCCTTGCCGCCCGCCGCGAGGTTCCCGCGCACCTCCGTGCCTTGCGGGATGCGCGCGAGGCTGTAGGGCACGGGCTGGCCGCCGATCACGAGCACGCGCTTGTCGCCTTCGGAGATCTCCGGCACGAAGCGCTGCACCATGATCGTCTCGGCGCCGTTCTTGTTGAGGGTCTCGACGATCGAGCCGAGGTTCAGCGCATCGGCCTTGACGCGGAAGATGCCCATGCCGCCCATGCCGTCGAGGGGCTTCAGGATGATGTCCTGGTGCTCGGCATGGAAGGCGCGCACGGCGGCCGCGTCGCGCGTCACCAGCGTCGGCGTGGTGAATTCCGCGAACTCCATGATCGCGAGCTTCTCCGGATGGTCGCGAAGGGCCCGCGGCTTGTTCACCACCCGGGCGCCTTCGCGCTCGGCCTGCTCCAGCAGGTGCGTCGCGTAGATGTACTCGGCGTCGAAGGGCGGGTCCTTGCGCATGAGCACGGCGTCGAACTCGCGCAGCGGACGCTCCTCGATCGCATCTTCGCTGAACCACGCATCCGGATCGCCCGTCAGCGTGATCGCTCGCGATTTGGCCGTGACCGGCCGGCCACGCTGCCAGCTCAGATCGCGCGGCTCGCAGGCCGAGAGCGTGTGGCCGCGGCGCTGCGCCTCGCGCATCATCGAGAAGGTGGTGTCCTTGTAGATCTTGAAGTGCTCGAGCGGGTCGGCGACGAAGAGGATGTGCATGTCAGGAGGTCTTTCCCGCGGAAACGTTGGATGGCTTGGAAGGCGCCGCTTCATCAGCGGCCCGGTTGTCGAGCTTGATCTTGCAGGCAGCGGCGATGTCCTTGCCGGCAAAGGGTTTGCGGCCGAGCTGCTGGATGCCCAGCGCGGCGGCGCCCGCCACCACGCCCCAGAAGGCGGAACCGATGCCCACGAGCGTGACGCCCGAGAGCGTGACGAGGAAGGTGATCAGCGCGGCCTCGCGGTGCGATTCATCGCGCACCGCCGCGGCGAGCCCGCTGCCGATGGTGCCCAGCAGCGCCAGGCCTGCGATGGTGGCGACCAGTTCCTTCGGAAAAGCCGTCAGCAGGCCGGTGACCGCCGCGCCGAACAGCCCGATCACCACGTAGATCGCGCCGCAACTCACCGCCGCGGTGTAGCGACGCGCGGGATCTTCGTGCGCCTCGCGGCCCATGCAGATCGCCGCCGTGATCGCGCTGAGGTTGAGCGCGAACGCGCCGAAGGGCGCGAACACCAGCGTGAGCAGCCCGCTGATGGTGATGAGCTTCGACACCGGCAGGTCGTAGCCCGCGGCGCGGATGGCGGCCACGCCCGGCAGGTTCTGCGATGCCATGGTCACCACGAACAGCGGCAGCGCGAGGCTGACGGCCGCTTGCCAGGTGAACACAGGCATCGTGAACACCGGCACCGCCACGCTGAAGTGCACCGCACTCCAGGCGAGTTCGCCGCGTGCCGCCACGAAGACGATGGCGACCAGCAGCGTGAGCGGAACCGCGTAGCGCGGCAGGAGCCGCTTGCCGAGCAGGTAGGTGCCGAGCATCAGCAGCACCAGCGGCAGCGCTGTCTGCGCGGCAACGAAAGCCTGCAGCCCGAAGCGCGCCAGCACGCCGGCCAGCAGCGCCGAGGCCAGGGCCATCGGGATCTTGTTCATCACGCGCTCGAACCAGCCGGTCGCGCCCGCGAGGGTCATCAAGAGCGCGCAGACGATGAAAGCGCCGACCGCCTCGTTCATGCCGTAGCCGGCCCCGGCCACCGCCAGCACCGCCGCGCCGGGTGTGCTCCAGGCGATCATGACGGGCTTGCGCCACCACAGCGAGGGCAGCGCGGACGCCAGCCCCATGCCGAGGCCCAGCGCCCACATCCACGACGAGATCATTTCCGGCGTGGCACCAAAGGCCTGCGCGGCCTGGAACACGATCGCCACCGAACTCGTGAAACCCACGAGCACCGCGACAAAGCCCGCGGTGAAAGCCGAGAGGCTCAGATCCTTGAAAAAACGCATGCCGGCAATTGTGCCCCGGGGGGTATTCGAGCCAGAAACACCGCGGATCCGGCTCCGCCGGCCCGCCGGTGTTGCCCCCGGCAGGGGGTGGAGAGCGACACGAAGTGCGCGAGCCTGGGGGCGAGCCTAGATCTCGATTTTCGAGCCCAGCTCCACGACGGCGTTATTCGGCAGCCCCAGGAAGTCCGCCGCACCACTCGCGTTGTGGTGCATCTGCGCGAAGAGCTTCTCGCGCCACGGCGCCATGCCGCTGCCCAGCGTGGGAATCACCACGTCGCGCGACAGGAAGTAGCTGGTCGCCATCGGCTCCAACTGGCAGCCCCGCAGGCGGGCGTGCTCGAGCGCGCGGGGCAGGTCGACGTCGTTCTTGAAGCCGTAGTGCACGATCACCTGCCAGCAGTGGTGGCCGAGCGGCTCCATCTCGATGCGCTTGTCCATCGGAATCCACGGCACCTCGTGGTTGCGCACGGTGACGAACAGGTTCTGGTCGTGCATCACCTTGTTGTGCTTCAGGTTGTGCAGGAGCGCATTGGGCACGACGCCCGGCTCCGCGGTCATGAAAACGGCGGTTCCGTCGACACGCGCCGGCGGATTCACGAAGACCGAGCCCAGGAAGTCCTTCAGGTCGATCGCCTCGGCGAGTTGCATCTCGCCCATGAGGCGCCGGCCTTCCTTCCAGGTCAGCATCAGCATGAAGATCGAGCCGCCGATGAGAAGCGGGAACCAGCCGCCCTCGAAGAGCTTGAGCAGGTTCGATGCGAAGAACAGGAAGTCGACCACGAAGAAGGCGCCGGTCGCGGCGATGCACAGGGCCAGCGGGTACTTCCACGCGTAGCGGATCACGAAGAAGGTCAGCACGGTCGTGATCAGCATGTCGGTGGTCACGGCAATGCCGTAGGCCGCGGCCAGGTTGCTCGACGAGCGGAACATGACCACCGCCAGCACGATGGCGACGAACAGGCCCCAGTTGACGAAGGGCATGTAGATCTGGCCCGCCGTGCGCACGCTGGTGTGCTCGATGTTCAGGCGCGGCAGGTAGCCGAGCTGGATCACCTGCCGCGTGACGCTGAAGGCGCCCGTGATGAGGGCCTGCGACGCAATCACCGTCGCAGCCGTGGCAAGGAACACCAGCGGCAGCAGCGCCCACTCGGGCGCCATCATGAAGAAGGGGTTCTGCACCGCGAGCGGGTTCTCCAGCAGCAGCGCACCCTGGCCGAAGTAGTTGAGCGTCAGCGCCGGCATCACCACCGAGAACCATGCGACACGGATCGGCCGCTTGCCGAAGTGCCCGAGGTCGGCGTAGAGCGCCTCGGCACCGGTCACGCACAGCACGATGGCGCCCAGGATGATGAAGCTGGTGCCCGGGTTGTCCCACATGAAGCGCAGCGCATAGTGCGGGCTGATCGCCTTCAGGATCTCCGGGTGGGTCAGGATCTGCGACACGCCGAGCAACGCGATCGCCAGGAACCACACCAGCGTGATCGGGCCGAAGAAGCGGCCGATACCCGCAGTACCGCGCTTCTGGACCGCGAACAGGCAGAACAGCACGACCAGCGTGATCGGGATCACGTAGTGCCGGAACTGCGGCGACACCACTTCCAGGCCCTCGACCGCCGACAGCACCGAAATGGCCGGCGTGATGACGCCGTCGCCGTAGAAGAGCGATGTGCCGAAGATTCCGATCAGCAGCAGCACGTGGCGCAGCCGCGGCTTGTCGACCACGGCCTGCGAGGCCAGGGCCAGCATCGCGACCAGGCCGCCTTCGCCTTCGTTGTCGGCCCGAAGCACCAGCACCACGTACTTGAGCGAGACGATCACCGTCAGCGTCCAGAAGAACATCGACAGGATGCCGTAGACGTTCTCGACGGTGAAGGGGACGTGGCCGTGGCCGAACACCTCCTTGACGGAATAGAGCACGCTCGTGCCGATGTCGCCATAGACGACGCCGACGGCCGCGATGATCAACGCGAGGGAGGAGGATTTGGGGGCGGACACGAGGTCGATGCAAAGGGCTGTCGGGCAGGTTCGCCCGGGCGCGTCGCCGGCCTGGATGGCCGTCGCATCACCTCCACCCTCGAATTTGCGTTGCTATGGGGTCGCTATTTTGCCGCTGTCGCGAAGGCTCGCAAGGTGTAGTGCGAAATCATTCATAGACTTCGGCGTCCGGATCCGTCGCCTCGAGCTCGTAGCTGGCCGCCACCATCGCCAGCCGGCCGATCACGCCATACATATAGAACCGGTTCGGGGCGCTGGCCCCGGGCTTCGCCCCCGGCTGCGGTAAGTGGGCACTCTCCGAAAATGCCAGCGGCACAAAGCTCGCGCCCGGCAGGTTGAGGTTCTCGTCGGGGTTGCGCTCGGCGTGCACGCGGTAGAAGCCGCCCACCACGTAGCGGTCCATCATGTAGACCACGGGCTCGGCGACGCCGTTGTGAACGCGTTCGTTGGTGAGCACGCCTTCCTGCACGATCAGGTCGTTCAGGTCCTGGCCATCCTTGGCGGCAGCGGACTTGCTGCGCGATCGCTGGGCGAGCGCCTCGATCTCCTTGGCGTCCCGCACCGTCATGACGCCCATGCCGTGGGCGCTGTTGTCGGCCTTGACGACAACAAAGGCCTTTTCGTTGATGCCGTATTCCTTGTACTTGCGGCGCACCTTGGTGAGCAGCGCGTCCACGTGGCTCGTGAGCACGTCGATGCCCTGGCCGCTTGTGAAGCTGACATCGCCCGCCTTGGCGTACATCGGGTTGATCAGCCAGGGATCGATGCCCAGCAGCTTTCCGAAGCGCTTGGAGACCTCTTCATAGCTGTGGAAGTGGTTGCTCTTGCGGCGCACCGACCAGCCGGCATGCAGCGGCGGCAGCAGGTACTGCTCATGCAGGTCTTCGAGGATGCCGGGCGCTCCGGCCGAAAGGTCGCTGTTGAGCAGGATGGTGCAGGGGTCGAAGTGCTTGAGCCCGAGGCGCCGCTTGCTTCGCACCACCGGCTCCAGGCACACCGTCTCGCCGTTCGGCAACTCGATCTTCTTCGGCGACTTGATCGCCGGATCGATGGACCCCACGCGCACGTTGAGGCCCGCCATGTGGAAGATGCGCACCAGTTGCGCCACGTTGGCAAGGTAGAAGGTATTGCGCGCGTGATTCTCCGGAATCACCAGCAGGTTGCGCGCCTCGGGGCAGATCTTCTCGATCGCCGCCTGCGCGGCCTGCACCGCCAGCGGCAGCATCTCCTGCGTGAGGTTGTTCCAGCCGCCGGGGTAGAGATTGGTGTCGACCGGCGCCAGCTTGAAGCCGGCATTGCGGATGTCCACCGAACTGTAGAAGGGCGGCGTGTGCTCCATCCATTCGAGCCGGAACCAGCGCTCGATGGCCGGCGTGGAATCGAGTATGCGCTGCTCGAGTTCGTTGATGGGGCCGGTCAGGGCGGTGACGAGATGGGGGACCATGCGGCGGCCTTCTTGGATTTGCAGCTTGAGCTAAGAGCGGATTGTAGATTTGGGGCCTGATGCCCCAATGACAAGCTGCAGCAACGCCGCGGATTCAATCTGGAAACACTGCGGAACCGGCTCCGCCGGTCCGCCGTCGTTGCCCCCTGAAAGGGGGCGGGCGGCTACGCAAAGCGAGCAGCCCCGGGGGTCAGCTTCGAGTTTCGCCTTGGCCGAGCACCACGTACTTCAAGGACGTGAGGCCCTCGATGCCCACCGGCCCGCGCGCATGGAACTTGTCCGTGCTGATGCCGATTTCCGCCCCCAGTCCGAACTCGAAACCGTCGGCAAAGCGCGTGCTGGCGTTGACCATCACGCTGGCCGAATCCACTTCGCGCAGGAAGCGCTGCGCATTCATGTGGTCGCGCGTGACGATCGCATCGGTGTGGTGGCTCGAATAGCGGTTGATGTGCGCGATGGCTTCGTCCACCCCCTCGACCACCTTGATGCTGATCACGGCGGCGAGGTATTCCTCCGACCAGTCCGACTCCACGGCATCGACGACCGACTTGGCCGGTGCGTGCAGCCCCTCGCGCAGGATCCTGGCCGCGGCCGGGTCGCAGCGCATTTCCACGCCCTTCGCCGCGAAGATCGCGCCGATTTCCGGCAGGAAGGTCTCGGCGATCGATGCCGCCACCAGCAACCCCTCGGCCGCGTTGCAGGGGCTGTATTTCTGCGTCTTGGCGTTGTCGACGATCTTCAGCGCCATGTCGAGCTCGGCCGTGTCGTCCACGTACACATGGCAATTGCCGTCCAGATGCTTGATCACCGGCACCTTGGCGTCGCGGCTGATGCGCTCGATCAGGCCCTTGCCGCCGCGCGGAATGATCACGTCGACAAATTCCGGCATGGCAATCAGCTGGCCGACGGCCTCGCGGTCGGTGGTCTGCACCAGTTGCACCGCGTCCACCGGCAGGCCCGCCTCGGCGAGCGACTCGGACACCAGTAGCGCGAGCGCCTTGTTCGACTCGATCGCCTCCGAGCCGCCGCGCAGGATCGCCGCGTTGCCGCTCTTGATCGCGAGGCTCGCGGCCTCGATGGTCACGTTGGGCCGGCTCTCGTAGATCATGCCGAAGACGCCGATCGGCACGCGCATCTGGCCGACGCGGATGCCGCTGGGCTGCTGCTTCATCCCGATCACTTCGCCGATCACGTCGGGCATGGCCGCCAGTTGCTCGCAACCCAGGGCGACGGTCTCGATGACCTTCGGCGTGAGCTTGAGCCGATCGACCATCGGCGCGGACAGGCCGGCGCCTTCGGCACGGGCCAGATCCTGGGCATTGGCCTCGCCCAGCGGGCCGCCGACAGCGCGCAGCTTGCGCGCGAGGGCCCGGAGGGCCTTGTTCTTGGTGGCGGCATCGGCGCGCGCCATCTGGACGGAGGCCTGCTTGGCCTGCTCACCGAGCATTCGCACGTACTCGGGGACATTCAACATATTCATCCCCCGGATTGTGCCGCGCGCCCGAAGGTCAGCGGGCGTGAAGGGGCACCGACGCACCGCCATGGTGCATCTGGCAGTCCCGCCACGACCTGAGAGCACGTCAGCCGGCGGTTCCGATGCCCTTGCCACCCGCGCAGGCACGGCACAGCATCAACGCCAGCCGCTGCAGGGACTGCCAGCCGTTGGCCGGCCAGTCGGGCTGCTTCAGGCCCTTGACGATGCCGTCGACCACATGCGCCGAACGCAGCATGCGTGCGAGCGCGCGGTCGTCCAGGCGCGGCAGCACGCGCTCGAAAGCCCGCTCGCGCGGTCCCCAGATCCGGTTTTCGCGCAGCGCCATGGGCAATGGGCGGCCGGCGGCCATGGCGTCCTTCACGCGTTTAAGCGCACGGATGTCCTCGGCCAGTGTGTAGTGGACCAGCACCTCGGCCTCGCCTTCGGCCTGCAGCCCTTCGAGCATGCGCGAGACGCGCTGCGGGTTGCCGGCCAGGACGGCCTCGGAGAGCTTGAACACGTCATAGCGCGCCACGTTGTTGACGGCGCCTTCGACCTGCTCCCAGCTCAGCTCGCCTTCGGGATGCAGCAGCGCCAGTTTCTGGATCTCCTGGTGCGCCGCGAGCAGGTTTCCTTCCACGCGGTCGGCGAAGAACTGCAGCGTGCGCTGGCCCTCCTCGCCGGTCTTCACGCGCTGGCCCTGCTGCGCGAGGCGCTGCGCAATCCATTGAGGCAGCGCGTTGCGCTCGATGGTCTCGATCTGCAGGCTGACGCCGTTGTTCTCCAGCGCCGTGAACCAGGCGCCGGTGCGCGTGGCCTTGTCGAGGCGCGGCAGCATCACCAGCGTGAGCGTGCTGTCGTTGCCCTGCGCGGCCTCGGCGATCTGCTGGAGCGCCACGCTGCCGTCCTTGCCCGGCTTGCCCGAGGGAATGCGGATCTCGACGATCTGCCGGTCTGCAAAGAGGCTCAGCGAACCGCCCGCCGCGAGCACCGCGCTCCAGTCGAAATGCGCACCGGCCACGGTGTACGCGCTGCGCTCGGTGTAGCCCTGCGTGCGTGCCGCCGCACGGATCGCATCGGCCGCCTCCTGCGCGAGCAGCGGCTCGTCGCCGTGGATGGCGTACAGCGGCGCCACCCGCTTGGCGAGGTGGGCAGAAAGTTGGGCCGGCGCCAGTTGCACGGGAGATCAGGCCGGCTTGATTGCGGCGAGCCGACGCAGGATCTGCTGCGCGATGTCGGTCTGCATGTCGCGGTACAGCAGCTCCGATTCGCCTTCCTTGGCCAGCGCAGCGGTTTCGTTGTAGGTAATGTCGCGGGTCTGCTGGATCGCGGTCGGGCCCATCAATTCCTTGCCGCCCTGCCCGCGCACCCGGAAGCGGATGGTCAATCGCAGGTTGAGTTCGCGCACCTGGCCCGAGGCATTGGTGGAGATCACGATGCTGTCGCGGTTCTCGCCCAGTATCTCGAACACCGCGTCGGCCTTGTCGGCCTGGTCGGCCGGGAGGACCTCGACCGTCCCCGCCGCCCGAAGGTTGCGCCGCAGATAGTTCGCGAATGCCGTGTTGCCGGGCACGGCGATGCTGTTGAACGCGAAATCGGGCGCCTTGCGCAACTGGAAGCCGCACCCTGCGAGCGCAAGCGACGCCGCGCCCAGGGCCAGGAAGCCGCGGCGCGGCAGGGCGGTGCGTGACGTCATGCGCTTCACAGGACCACGTTGACCAGCCGGCCCGGAACCACGATCACGCGCTTGGCCATCGCGCCTTCGGCGTGCTTGGCCAGGACCTCGCTCGCCAGCACGATCTTCTCGATCTCCTGCTTCGAGGCGGCGGCCGGCACGCGCAGCGAACCGCGCAGCTTGCCGTTGACCTGCAGCATCAGCTCGATCTCGTCCTGTTCGAGCGCGCCGACGTCGACCACGGGCCAGGGCGCATCGAGCAGTCCGCCCATGTCCTTGTCGTAGCCGAGTTGCTGCCACAGTTGGTGCGCGATGTGCGGCGTCGCCGGATACAGGCAGCGCAGCAGGATGCCGAAGCCCTCGCGCACCGCCGCCCGGTCGCCCGCATCGGCCGCGGCGGGCTTGAAGCCTTCCAGCGCGTTGAGCAGCTTCATCGCGCCCGACACCACCGTGTTGTATTGCATGCGCTGGTAGTCGTAGTCGATCTGGCGCAGCACCGTATGGACTTCGTGCCGGAGCCCCTTGGCGTCCTTGCCGAACGCAGGCACCTTGGCCGCGGCGCCGGTCTCGGCCGCCGCGCCGTGCAGCGCCACGCCGAAGCTCCAGACCCGGCGCAGAAAGCGGTAACTGCCCTCGACCGCCGCGTCGTTCCACTCGAGGGTCGCCTCGGGCGGCGCGGTGAACATGGTGTAGAGCCGCGCGGTGTCGGCGCCGTACTTCTCGATCAGGTCCTGCGGGTCGACGCCGTTGCGCTCGGTCTTGCCCATCTTGCCGACGCCGCCGTATTCCAACCGGGTGCCGTCGGCCAGCGTCCCGCCGGTGATGCGACCCTGCGCATCGAGCACAGGGGTGACCTCGGAGGGCGGGTAGTAGTCCTTGCCGCCCTTCTCGCCGCGCGTGTAGAAGATGTGATTGAGCACCATGCCCTGCGTCAGCAGCTTGCTGAAAGGCTCGTCGACCGTCACCAGGCCGAGGTCGCGCATGACCTTGGTCCAGAAGCGCGCGTAGAGCAGATGCAGGATCGCGTGCTCGATGCCACCGATGTACTGGTCCATCGGCATCCAGTACTTGGCGCCGTCGGCCACCATGGCATCGTCGTTCTTCGGATCGCAGTAGCGCATGAAGTACCACGAGCTGTCGACGAAGGTGTCCATCGTGTCGGTCTCGCGGCGCGCGGCCTTGCCGCAGACCGGGCAGACGACACCGGCATGGAAGCCTTCGTGCTTCGCGAGCGGATTGCCCGAGCCGTCAGGCACGCACTCCGTCGGCAGCACGACCGGCAGGTCCTTCTCAGGCACCGGAACCGCACCGTGCTCATCGCAATGGATGATCGGGATCGGCGTGCCCCAGTAGCGCTGGCGGCTCACGCCCCAGTCGCGCAGCCGCCAGGTGGTCTGCGTGTCGCCCAGGCCCTTCTGTTCGAGGGCATGGGCGACCGCCTTGACGGCCTCGGCGTAGTGCATGCCGCTGAAGTTGTCGGAGTTGATGGTCACGCCGCGCTGCTTGTCGCCGTACCAGTCCTGCCAGCGGTGGTAATCGAAATGCGGCTCGTCGTCGACCAGCACGACCTGGATGATCTCGATGCCGTACTTGTTGGCGAAGGCGAAATCGCGCTCGTCGTGCGCGGGGACGCCCATCACGGCACCGTCGCCGTAGCCGATCAGCACGTAGTTGCCGACCCAGAGCGGGACCTGCTCGTCGGTGATGGGATGCGTGACGGTGAGCCCCGTGGGCACGCCCTTCTTCTCCTGCGTGGCGAGTTCGGCCTCGGTGGTGCCGCCGCTCTTGCACTCTTCGATGAAGGCCGCGACCTTGGGATTCGTCTTTGCGGCGTGCTGCGCGAGCGGATGCTCCGGCGCCACCGCGCAGAAGGTGACGCCCATGATGGTGTCGGCACGCGTCGTGAAGACGTACATGCGGCCGCCCTGGATCAGCCCGCCCTTGGCGTCCTTGATCTGGTGCGTGAAGGCAAAGCGCACGCCTTCGCTCTTGCCGATCCAGTTTTCCTGCATCAGCTTGACGCGCTCGGGCCAGCCGGGCAGCTTGTGCTGGGTGTGGTCGAGCAGTTCCTCGGCGTAGTCGCTGATCTTGAGGTAATAGCCCGGGATCTCGCGGCGCTCGACGGTGGCACCGGTGCGCCAGCCCTTGCCGTCGATCACCTGCTCGTTGGCCAGCACGGTCTGGTCGACCGGGTCCCAATTGACGACTTGGGTCTTGCGGTAGGCGATGCCTTTTTCGAGCATCTTCAGGAACAGCCACTGGTTCCACTTGTAGTAGGCCGGGTCGCAGGTCGCGATCTCGCGGCTCCAGTCGATCGCGAGCCCCATGGCCTGGAGCTGGCTCTTCATGTAGCCGATGTTCTCGTAGGTCCACTGGGCCGGCGGCACGCCGTTCTTGAGCGCCGCGTTCTCGGCCGGCAGGCCGAAGGCGTCCCAGCCCATGGGCATCAGGACGTTGTAGCCGCTCATGCGCAGGTAGCGCGTGAGCATGTCGTTGATCGTGTAGTTGCGCACATGGCCCATGTGCAGCTTGCCGCTGGGATACGGCAGCATCGAACAGGCGTAGTACTTTTTCCTGCGCGTGTCCTCGGTCACGCGATAGGCATCGGCGGCGGTCCAGTGGGCCTGGGCTGCGGACTCGACGTCGCTGGGTTTATAGCTGGGGTTCATTGGGCTTCGCAACAGCCCGGCACCAGGCGGCCGGGGGAAGACGGATTATCGCGGGTTGGGCAATGGCCCACTTCTCGCATGCCACAATGATTTCGAATTGACAGAGGCACGCATGGTCAAGGACTGGTGGCGCGGAGCGGTGATCTACCAGATCTACCCGCGCAGCTTCATGGACAGCAACGGCGACGGGATCGGCGACCTGCCGGGAATCACGGCAAGGCTCGACCACGTCGCCGGGCTGGGCGCGGACGCCATCTGGGTCTCGCCCTTCTTCCGGTCGCCGATGAAGGATTTCGGCTACGACGTGGCGGACTACCGGGCCGTCGACCCGATGTTCGGCACGCTTGCGGACTTCGACGCCCTGCTGGGGCGGGCCCACGAGCTGGGCCTCAAGGTCATCATCGACCAGGTGCTCTCCCACACCTCCGACCAGCACGCCTGGTTCGCGGCCAGCCGGGCAAACCGCGAGAACCCGCAGGCCGACTGGTATGTCTGGGCCGACCCGCGGCCCGACGGCACGCCGCCCAACAACTGGCTGTCGGTCTTCGGCGGTTCGGCCTGGCAGTGGGATTCGCGTCGGCGGCAGTACTACCTGCACAGCTTCCTGACCGAGCAGCCGGATCTCAACTTCCATTGCCCCGCGGTGCAGGACACGCTGCTCGGCGAAGTCCGTTTCTGGTGCGAACGCGGTGTCGACGGCTTCCGCTTCGACGCCTGCAATCACCAGTTCCACGATGCGCAATTGCGCGACAACCCATCCGCCGACGGCGGTGCTGTCAGCACGGTGCGCGCCGACAACCCCTACGCAATGCAGCAGCACCTGCACGACAAGAGCCAGCCCGAGAACCTGTTCTTCCTCGAACGGCTGCGCCGGCTGCTCGATGAATTCGGGGCGGTCGCGCTCGGCGAGGTCGGCGACGAGAACGCGCCGCCCGTGATGGCCCAGTACACAGAGCGCGGCAGGCGGCTGCACCTGGCCTACAGCTTCAGCCTGCTGACGAGCGAGCACAGCGCGCGCCATCTGCGCACCCAGGTCGAGGCGCTGGACCGGGCGCTGGCCGAAACCGACGGCTGGGGCTGCTGGGCCGTTTCGAACCACGATGTGCCACGCGTCGCCAGCCGGTGGAATGCCAACGGCGCGGACGACACCCGCCGCGACCGCCTCTGGCTCGCGCTGCTGGTGTCGCTGCGCGGGAGCGCCAGCGTCTACCAGGGCGAAGAGTTGGGCCTGCCCGAAGCGGAGGTGCCTTTCGAGTTGCTGCAGGACCCCTACGGACGCGCCTTCTGGCCCGAATTCAAGGGCCGCGACGGCGCCCGCACGCCGATTCCCTGGCTCGCCGCCGCACAGCACGCGGGCTTCACCAGCGGCGCACCGTGGCTGCCGGTATCCGACACGCACATTCCACTGGCGATCGACCAGCAGGAGGGCGATCCGCAGTCGATGCTCAACTTCAGCCGCGCGCTGTTGCGTTGGCGGCGCGGCCAGCCGCTGCTTCGCACGGGCGGCATGAAGTTCCTGGATGCGCCCGAGCCCTTGTTGTGGTTCGAGCGACGGGAGGGGAGCGCCTCGCTCCAGGCCGTCTTCAATCTCTCCGACGGGCCCGCGTCGCTGGCTTTGCCGCAAGCCCTCGCACCGATCGAGGGCGCCCCTTTCGCCGGCGCGCGGCTCGAAGGCCGCACGCTCGACTTGCCGCCCTTCGGCGTCTTCTTCGGAGAACCGCTCCATGCTCCCTGATGCCGAAGTCCGCGCCCTGATGCGCGCAGAGCATGGCGATCCTTTCGCCGTGCTCGGACCGCACGACAGCGACGAAGGCCTGTGGGTTCGCGCCCTGCTGCCCGGCGCCAAGGCGGTGGCGGTGATGCATTCCGGCTCGGGCTGGCCGCTGGCCGAACTCGACCGCCAGGGCGGCAGCGATCTCTTCGCCGGGCTCGTGCCCGCTTCGGAGGCCCGGCTGGGCTACAGCTTCAAGGTCGACTGGGGCACGCACAGTTCGCTTCTCGACGACCCGTACCGCTTTTCCTTCGTGCTCGGGGAAACCGACGTCTGGCTGCTGGCCGAAGGCACGCACCTGCGGCCCTTCGAGCAGTTGGGCGCTCACCTGCGCGAAATCGACGGCGTGCGCGGCGTGGCGTTCGCTGTGTGGGCGCCGAACGCACGGCGCGTGTCGGTGGTCGGTGATTTCAACCAGTGGGACGGCCGTCGCCACATGATGCGGCTGCGCCGCGAGTGCGGCGTGTGGGAAATCTTCGCACCGCACGTGGCGCCCGGCGACAGCTACGAATTCGAGATCCTGTCGGCACAGGGGCAGGTGCTGCGCAAGGCCGATCCCTTCGGTTTCTCCGCGCGGCTGCGGCCGGACACGGCCTGCGTCGTGCAGCCGCTGCCCCAGCCCGCGAAGGTGCCCCCCGGCCGCGCCGAGGCCAACGCGCGCGGCGCACCCATCAGCATCTACGAAGTCCACCTCGGCTCGTGGCGACGAAAGAACGGCCACGAATGGCTCGACTACCGCGAACTGGCCGACACGCTGGTGCCCTATGCCCGCGACATGGGCTTCACCCACATCGAGTTGCTGCCGATCAGCGAGCATCCTTTCGACGGTTCATGGGGCTACCAGCCGATCGGCCTCTACGCGCCGACCTCGCGCTTCGGAACGCCCGGCGACTTCCGCGCCTTCGTCGAGGCCGCGCACGCGGCCGGGCTGGGCGTGATCCTCGACTGGGTGCCAGCGCATTTCCCGACCGACTCGCACGGGCTGGGCAACTTCGACGGCACCGCGCTCTATGAATATGCAGACCCGCGCGAGGGGTTCCACAACGACTGGCAGACGCTGATCTTCAACTACGCGCGCACCGAGGTGCGCAACTACCTTGTCGGCAATGCGCTCTACTGGCTGGAGCGCTACGGCGTCGACGGGCTGCGCGTCGATGCGGTCGCCTCGATGCTCTACCGCGACTACAGCCGCGAGCCGGGCCAGTGGGTGCCCAACGCCCAAGGCGGCCGCGAGAACCTGGAGGCCATCGACTTCCTGCGGCGCATGAACCGCGTGGTCGGCGTCGAGCGGCCCGGTGCGGCGACCATCGCGGAGGAGTCGACCAGCTTCCCCGGCGTCACGCGCCCGCCAGAGAACGGAGGCCTCGGCTTCCACTACAAGTGGAACATGGGGTGGATGAACGACACGCTGGCCTATACCGGCATCGATCCCGTCTATCGCAAGCACCACCACCAGCAGATCACCTTCGGGCTGATGTACGCGCACACCGAGAACTTCGTGCTGCCGCTGTCGCACGACGAGGTGGTGCACGGCAAGGGCTCGATGATCGGCCGGATGCCGGGCGACACATGGCAGAAGTTCGCGGGGCTGCGCAACCTCTACGGCTACCTCTGGGCGTATCCGGGCAAGAAGCTGCTGTTCATGGGCGGCGAGTTCGCCCAGTGGGCGGAATGGGACGCGGACCGCAGCCTGGACTGGCATCTGCTGGAACAGGCTTCGCACCAGGGCATCCGGCGGCTGGTGCGGGACCTGAACAACGTCTATCGCCATTTCCCCGCGTTGCACGAACTCGACTGCGAGCCGCAGGGCTTCGATTGGCTCAGCCATGACGATGCGGAGCATTCGGTGTTCGCCTTCGTGCGGCGAGCGCGGGATGGCGCGTTCGTGGTGGCCGTGTGCAACTTCACGCCGGTGGTGCGGCATGGCTATCGGCTGGGGGTTCCGGCCGCGGGCCGGTATCGGGAAATCGTCAACACCGACAACGCGGTGTACGGGGGCAGTGGCGTAGGCAACGGGGTGATCCAGAGCGAAGCGTCGGCCTGGCAAGGACAGGCGCAATCGCTGGTGATTTCCGTGCCGCCGCTGGGAACCGTGATGTGGGTGCTGGAGTGAACGGCGCCCGTTCCACGTCCGGCAACGGCTCTCCCTATCCGCTGGGTGCCAGTCCCGGCGCCGACGGCGTCAACTTCGCCCTTGCCGCCCCCAACGCCACCGCCGTCGAGCTGTGCCTCTTCGACACCACCGGACAGAACGAGCAGCAGCGCCTCAGGTTGACCGCGCGCACCAACGGCGTCTGGCACACCCGCCTGCCCAGCGCCCGGCCCGGCCTGGTCTATGGCTGGCGCGTGCATGGCCCCTGGGCGCCCCACGAAGGCCAGCGCTTCAACCCTTCCAAGGTGCTCCTCGATCCGTACGCGCGCGAGGTGGTCGGCCAGTACCGCGGTGAAGACCTGTTCCTCGGCCATGACTCCGCCGATCCGATCCGGCGCGACCCGCGCGACAACGCATCCGTTGCGCTCAAGGCCAGAGTCACTGCGCCGATGCCGCCCACCGGCCCGGCGCGCCCTCGTGTCCTGCCCGGCGACCGCGTGATTTACGAACTCCACGTCCGCGGCCACACCCAGTTGCATCCCGACGTGCCTGCCGCGTTGCGCGGCACCTACGCCGGGCTCGCGGAACCGGCGGTGCTCGACCACCTGCAGCGGCTCGGCGTCACCACCCTGAACCTGATGCCCGTGCAGCACCGCGCCGACGAATCGAGGCTGCTGGCGCTGGGCCTGAGCAACTACTGGGGCTACAGCCCCATCGGCTGGTTCGCCCCGGAAACCCGCTACTGGAGCGGCCGGCCCGGAACCACGCCATCGAGCGAGTTCCGCACGATGGCCGACGCGGTGCACGCACGCGGCATGGAAATCGTGATCGACGTGGTCTACAACCACAGTGGCGAGACCGACGAATACGGGCCTACGCTGAGCCTGCGCGGCATCGACAACGCGCTCTACTACCACCTGCGACCGGACGACCGGTCGCTCTACCAGAACTGGACGGGCTGCGGCAATTGCCTGAACCTGGCCGAGCCGCGCGTGGTGCAACTCGTCTTGGACAGTCTGCGCCATTGGGTGACCGAGCTTGGCGTCGATGGTTTCCGCTTCGATCTCGCACCGGTGCTCGCGCGTCGGGAAGGCGGCGAGTTCGATCCCCGCGCGCCGTTCCTTGCAGCCATCGCGCAAGACCCGGTGCTGGCGCAGGCCCTGTTGATCGCCGAGCCCTGGGACATCGGACCGGGCGGCTATCGCCTCGGCGAATTCCCGCCCGGCTGGCTGGAGTGGAATGACCGCTTTCGCGATGCACAGCGCGGCTTCTGGCTCCACCGCAGCGCGGGCCTCGGCGAGTTCGCGCAGCGCTTCACCGCGTCGAGCGAGGATTTCAGGCATGACGGCCGCTCGCCCACCGCCGGCGTCAACTTCGTCACCGCGCACGACGGCTTCACCTTGCGCGATCTGCTCAGCTTCAACGAGCGCCACAACCTCGCGAACGGCGAACAGAACCGCGACGGCCACGGCCACAACCTGAGCCGCAACTGCGGCGTCGAAGGCGACACCGACGACGCGATCGTCCTGGCCGAGCGCAGGCGGCTGCAGCGCGTGCTGCTGGCTGCGCTGCTTCTCTCGCAAGGCACGCCGATGCTGCTCGGCGGCGACGAACTCGGCCACACCCAGCGCGGCAACAACAACGCCTACTGCCAGGACAACGACACCACCTGGCTGGCCTGGCACCGCGCCGATGCCGCCCTGACGGCCTTCGTCGCCCGTGTGCTGGCGCTTCGCCGCGAAGCCGAGCCGCTGCGCAGCGCCCAATGGTGGCCGGCCGTGCCGCCCGCAGGTGCCGCCGCGCTGCGATGGCTGACGCCCGAGGGCCACGCCATGGCTCCGGCCGACTGGGAGCGCGCTGGCAGGCATGCGCTGGCGATCGTGTTCGAGGCCGTGCCGCCCGATGCGAGCTGGCTGGTGCTGGTGAACGCCGAAGAGCGCGATGTCGAGTTCAGGCTGCCGCCGGGCCGCTGGCTGCACCGGCTGGCGAGCGACACGGACGAGCCATTGACCGCATCGCTCCTCGACGGAACCCAGGTCTTGCGCCCCGGCAGCCTCTGGGTCGCAAAAACATAGGAGCCAACCGCCCGCCGGGGTGCTAGGCTGGATCACCGGGAAACGGAAAAAACCAACGGAGACATCTGATGGCCCAAATCGAGCAACCGACACTGCAGGCTCACCAACTCGTCCGCCGCACCATCGCCCTGGTGCTGGCCGGTGGACGAGGCTCCCGACTCAAGCAGCTCACCGACCGACGGGCCAAGCCCGCGGTCTACTTCGGCGGCAAGTTCCGCATCATCGATTTCGCGCTGTCGAACTGCCTGAACTCCGGCATCCGGCGCATGGCGGTCGTGACGCAATACAAGTCGCACTCGCTGATGCGCCACCTGCAACGCGGCTGGAGCTTCCTGCGCGCCGAGCTCAACGAGATGGTCGACGTGCTGCCGGCCCAGCAGCGCGTCGGCGACGAGCACTGGTACCGCGGCACCGCCGACGCGGTCTACCAGAACCTGGACATCATCCAGACCCGGTCGACGCCGCACGACTACGTGGTGGTGCTGGCCGGCGACCATGTCTACAAGATGGACTACTCGATCATGCTGACCGACCACGTGGCGCACGGCCTGGGCTGCACGGTCGGCTGCATCGAGGTGCCGCGCATGGAAGCGGTGGCCTTCGGCGTCATGGCGATCGAAAAGGACCGCAAGATCACCGAGTTCCTGGAAAAGCCGGCCGACCCGCCCGCGATGCCTGGCAACCCCGATGTGGCGTTGGCGAGCATGGGCATCTACATCTTCGATTCCGAGTACCTCTACGAGCTGCTCGAGGAAGACAACGCCAACCCGGAGTCGAACCACGATTTCGGCAAGGACATCATTCCGCGGGTGGTCGCCGCGGGCCGGGCGGTGGCGCATCCCTTCGGCATGTCCTGCGTCACGCGGGCCCGGCGCGGGGCGGACGCCAACGCCTACTGGCGCGACGTGGGCACGATTGATGCATTCTGGGCAGCCAATCTGGACCTGGCCTCCATCACCCCGGAGCTCGACATCTATGACACCGACTGGCCCATCTGGACCTACCAGCGGCAATTGCCCCCGGCGAAGTTCGTGCTCGATCGCGAAGGCAAGCACGGCATGACGGTCAACACCATCGTCTCGGGCGGCTGCATCGTCTCGGGCTCCAAGGTGAGCAGTTCGGTGCTGTTCTCGGGCGTTCGGGTGCATTCCTTCTGCGAGATCAACGAGGCCGTGCTGCTGCCGGACGTGGAAGTCGGCCGCGGCGCCCGGCTCAACAAGGTGGTGGTCGACCGCGCCTGCGTGATTCCCGACGAGATGGTGGTGGGCGAAGACCCCGTGGCCGATGCGGCACGTTTCGAGCGGACGGAGGGCGGCGTGGTCCTGATCACGCGCGAAATGCTCAAGCGTCTGGAGCCATAGCAAGCGCATGCGGGTCCTCCAGGTCAGCGCCGAACTGTTTCCCCTGCTCAAGACCGGAGGGCTGGCCGACATCGCGGGTGCGCTGCCGCTGGCGCTCATGGCGGCGGGGCAGGATGTGCGGGTGCTGCTGCCTGGATTTCCGGCCATCGCGGCCGGGGTACGCGACGCGGTGGCGGTGAAGGAGTTCGCGGCGCCTTGGGGCGAACCCGCGAGGCTGCGCCTCGGGCGCATCGTGACGCCTGGCGCGCGCGACATTCCCGCCTACGTGATCGATGCGCCGGCGCTCTACGACCGGCCCGGCAATCCGTATGAGGACCTCGCCCGCAAGCCTTACGGCGACAACCACCGTCGCTTCGCGCTGCTGGGCTGGGCCGCGGCGCAGATCGCGCAAGGGCTGGATTCCGACTGGCAGCCCGACATCGTGCATGCCCACGACTGGCATGCCGCCCTGGCGCCGGCCTACCTCGCCTTCGCGCCGCCCGGCGGACGCCCACGCGTAGGCAGCGTGTTCACCGTGCACAACCTGGCCTACCAGGGCCTGTTCGCCCCGCGGCATTTCCCCGAACTCGGACTGCCGCCGGCGGCTTTCGGGGTCGATGGGCTCGAGTACTACGGCCAGGTGTCGTTCATGAAAGGTGGGCTCTGCTTCGCGGACCGCATCACCACCGTGAGTCCGACCTACGCTCGCGAAATCCAGACGCCCGAACAGGGCTGCGGACTGGACGGCCTGCTGCGCAGCCGATCGCACGTGCTCAAGGGCATCCTCAATGCCGTCGACGACCAGGTCTGGAACCCGGCCACCGACGCGCTGATTCCGTACCGCTACGACCTGCGGCGGCTGGGCGGCAAGGCGCAGTGCAAGGCCGCGCTGCAGGAAGAGCTCGGCCTGGCGCCGCAAGCGGACGCGCCGCTCTTCGTGGTGGTGAGCCGGCTGACCGAGCAGAAGGGCCTGCACCTCGTGCTCGGCGGGCTCGACGCGCTGCTGGCGCAGGGTGGCCAGCTCGCATTGCTCGGCAGTGGAGACGCGCCACTGGAAACGGCCTTCCGCCAGCGCGCTGCCGCCGCGCCGGAATCTGTCAGCGTCACGCTGGGCTACAGCGAGGACCTGGCCCACCGCCTGTTCGGCGCAGGCGACGTCACCCTGGTCCCGTCGCTCTTCGAGCCCTGTGGCCTCACGCAGATGTACGGGCTCAAGTACGGCAGCCTGCCGCTCGTGCACCGCGTCGGCGGCCTGGCCGACACCGTCGTCGATGCCACGCTGGAAGACATGGCCAGCGGCGAAGCCACGGGCTTTGCCTTCGACGACTTCGATCCTGCCGGCTATGCACGAGCGCTTCGCCGCGCCTTCGCGCTCTACCGGCGGCCGGCCGACTGGCGTGCCGTTCGCGCGAATGCCATGCGCCGCCCCGCCGACTGGGGCACCGCCGCCGCCCGCTACCTCGATGTCTACGCCGAGGCCTTGGCCTGAAGCCGTCCGCCAGAGAACCCACACCGTCCCACCATGACCATCGCAGAATTCAAGTACGACCACCCCGACCGCGACGTCGCCGCCTTCAAGCGCGCAGTCGCCAACAAGCTGATCTACGCGGTCGGCAAGGACCCCGTGGCAGCCAGCCCCGACGACTGGCTGCATGCCACCGCACTCGCCGTGCGCGACCAGATCGTCGAGCGCTGGATGGGCACCACCCGGGCGATCTATGCGCAGCGGCTCAAGCGCGTCTACTACCTGTCGATGGAGTTCCTGATCGGGCGCACCTTCACCAACGCCCTGCTTGCGCTGGAACTGCAGGACACCGTGAAGCAGGCGCTGGCCGATTTCGGCGTCGACATCCAGACGCTGGCCGAACGCGAGCCCGATGCCGCCCTGGGCAACGGCGGCCTCGGCCGCCTCGCGGCCTGTTTCCTCGACTCGATGGCCACGCTCGGCGTGCCGGGCCTGGGCTACGGCATCCGCTACGAGTACGGCATGTTCCGCCAGCGCATCGTCGACGGCCAGCAGGTCGAGACACCCGACTACTGGCTCACGCGCGGCAATCCCTGGGAATTCCAGCGACCCGAAGTGACCTACCGCGTGCGCTTCGGCGGCCACGTGCAGCGACGCGAAGGCAAGGGCGCGCCCTACGGCGCAGCGAACTGGGTGGACACCCACGACGTGCTGGCCGTGGCCTACGACACCATCATTCCCGGCTATGGCACGCAGGCCACCAACACGCTGCGCCTGTGGTCCGCCCGCGCGACCGAGGAGATCGATCTCTCGGCCTTCAACCGCGGCAACTATTTCGAGGCGGTGGAAAGCAAGAACCACTCCGAGAACGTGTCGCGCGTGCTCTACCCAGACGATTCCACGCCGTCGGGCCGCGAGCTGCGGCTGCACCAGGAATACTTCTTCGTCAGCGCGAGCGTGCAGGACCTCGTGCGGCGCTATCTGCGCAACCACACCGACTTCGATGCGCTGCCGGATCAGGTCAGCATCCATCTCAACGACACGCACCCGGTGCTGGCCGTGCCTGAGCTGATGCGCCTGCTGATCGACGAGCATGACCTGCCCTGGGACACGGCATGGGCCCACACGCAGAAGGTGTTCAGCTATACCAACCACACGCTGATGCACGAGGCGCTTGAAACCTGGCCGGTGGAAATGTTCGGGCGGGTGCTGCCGCGCCACCTGCAGATCCTCTTCGACATGAACTCGCGCTTTCTCGCCACAGTGACGCAGGCGCATGGCCACGACGTCGAGTTGCTGCGGCGGCTGTCGCTGATCGACGAATCCGGCGAGCGGCGCGTGCGCATGGCCTACGTGGCGGTGCTCGCCAGCCATTCGATCAACGGCGTGTCGGGACTGCACTCGGAACTCATGAAGCAATCGATCTTCGCGGACTTCGCGAAGCTGTTTCCCGAGCGCTTCAACAACAAGACCAACGGCGTGACGCCGCGCCGCTGGCTGGCGCAGGCCAACCCGTCGCTGGCGGCGCTGCTCGATACGCGCATCGGACGCGGCTGGCGTCGCGACCTGACTCAGCTCGAAGTGCTGCGGCCGATGGCGCAGCAGCCGGCCTTCGTGCGCGCCTTCCGTCATGCCAAGCGCGAGAACAAGCTGCGGCTGGCGAACTGGATCGACGAGCACTTGCGGATCGACATCGACACCGATGCGCTGTTCGACGTGCAGGTCAAGCGCATGCACGAGTACAAGCGGCAATTGCTCAACGTGCTGCACGTGGTCACGCGCTATCACCGCATCCTGGACGCACCGGACGCCGGCCATGTGCCGCGCGTGGTCGTGTTCGCCGGCAAGGCCGCTTCGGCGTACCACATGGCCAAGCTCGTGATCCGCCTCATCAACGACGTGGCGCACGTCATCAACAACGACGAGCGCGTGGGCAAGCTGCTGAAGGTGGTGTTCCTCCCGAACTACAGCGTGAGCCTGGCCGAGGTCATCATGCCGGCTGCCGACCTCTCGGAGCAGATCTCCACGGCCGGGACCGAGGCTTCGGGCACCGGCAACATGAAGTTCGCGCTGAATGGTGCATTGACCATCGGCACGCTCGACGGCGCCAACGTCGAGATGCGCGAGAACGTCGGCCCCGAGAATTTCTTCATCTTCGGCAACACCACGCCGCAGGTGGCCGACATCCGCGCGAGCGGCTACCAGCCACGCGACATCTACGAAGCCAATCCGGAACTGCAGCGCGTGCTCGACAGCATCCGCGACGGCGCCTTCTCGCCCACCGAGCCGGCGCGCTACCAGCAGATCTTCGATGCGCTGGTGAGTTGGGGCGACCACTACCTGCTGCTGGCCGACTATGCGAGCTACATCGAGGCGCAGGAGAAAGTCGACGCGCTGTATCGCGATCAGGATGCGTGGACGCGGATGGCGATTCTCAATGTGGCGGGGATGGGGGCGTTTTCCTCGGATCGGACGATTGCGCAGTATGCGCACGAGATCTGGAAGACCAGGCCGGTGGCGTTAAGCTGACGCGTGGGCCGGGGGGCAACACCGGCGGCCCGGCAAAGCCGGTTCCGCGGTGTCTCGCGAACGCGCACGGCTTCGCCGGCGGCTATCTGGGTGGCGGGGTGGTTGGGGGTGCTTCGGTGACGAAGCCGATGCGGGTCAGGCCGGCCTTGTTGGCGATGCCCATCAGTTCGACGACCTTGCCGTAGGGCACGGTCTGGTCGGCGCGGAGTTGGACTTCGGTATCGCGGCTCGCGGTGGCGGCATTGGCGAGGCCGGCCGCCAACTCCTCTTGCGTGACCGGCTTGTCGTTCAGGTAGACCTTGCCGGCCGCATCGACCACGAGCGACACGAACTTCGGCGTGTCGCCGGAATGGCCTGCATCCGTGCGCGGCAGGTCGAGCTTGATCGAGCTGGCCATCAGCGGCGCGGTGATGATGAAGATCACCAGGAGCACGAGCATCACGTCGACCAGCGGGGTGACGTTGATGTCGGACAGCGGCCGCTGTCCGCCTGCGCCGGTCGATCGGCCGCCGGTGGCCGTGCTGCCGAGCGATGTGCGACCGAAGGCCATGCTGCTTGGGCGCCGCTCTCAGGCAGGCATGGGCCGGGCGGGCGGCAACGGGATCTCGCGCGGCGCAGGCTCGCCGAGCATGCCCAGCAGGTCGTGCGCGAAGCCTTCGAGTTCGGCTTCGATACGGCTGACGACGCGTCCGAACACGTTGTAGGCCAGCACGGCGGGAATCGCGACCGCGAGGCCGAAGGCCGTCATGATCAGCGCCTCGCCGACCGGGCCGGCGACCTTGTCGATGGTGAAGCCACCCGTTTCGCCGGCGATGCCGACGAGAGCACGGTAGATCCCCCAGACCGTCCCGAGCAGGCCGACGAAGGGCGCGGTGGCGCCGACGGTCGCGAGCAGGATCTGGCCGGATTGCAGCCGCCGAAGCGCCGCATGCAGGGCATCGCGCAGGACGCGCGTGACACGTTGGGCCCGATCGACGGCGCCGCCGAGCGTCGCGCTGTCGGTGTGCGTCGCAAGCTTCCTGACCGCGCTCACCGCCGGCAGGACCAGCGCCGCGCGGTCGAAGGCCTTGAGGCTGAGTTCAGCGTCCCCGATGGATGGCGACTGCCAGAAGGCCGCGATGCTGCGCACCACATCGCGCGTACCGCCGCGCAAAAGCCAGGCCTTCCAGAGGATCACGACCCAGCTCGACACCGACATGACCAGCAGCAGCGCCGCGACCGAGCGACTGACGGCGTCACCGTGGGCGAGCAGCGCGAGGATGCTCATGCTCGGGGTCAGCGCAGGCTCAGGACATCGAACATGTCGAACAACCCGGCGCGCTGGCTGGCCAGGAAACGCACGGCACGCAGGCTGCCCTGCGCGTAGGTCGAGCGGCTGGCCGACTTGTGCGTGATCTCGATGCGCTCGCCGGTGCCGGCAAACAGCACCGTGTGGTCGCCGACGATGTCGCCGCCGCGGATGGTCGCGAAGCCGATGGTCGACGGGTCGCGCTCGCCGGTGACGCCTTCGCGCGCGTAGACGGCGCAGTCCTTGAGGTCGCGGCCCAGCGCATCGGCGATCACCTCGCCCATCTTGAGCGCCGTGCCCGAGGGCGCGTCGACCTTGTGGCGGTGGTGCGCCTCGATGATCTCGATGTCATAGCCGGTCGACAGCGCCTTGGCGGCCATTTCGAGCAGCTTCAAGGTGACGTTGACGCCCACGCTCATGTTCGGCGCCATCACGATCGCGATGTCCTTCGCGGCATCGGCGATCTCGGCCTTCTGCGCATCGCTGAAGCCGGTGGTGCCGATCACGAGCTGCACGCCGAATTCGCGGCACACGGCGAGGTGCGCCAGTGTGCCTTCGGGCCGTGTGAAATCGATCAGTACCTGTGCATCCTTGAGCCCTGCGCGAAGGTCGGACACGACGGGGACGCCGCTCGTGAAACCCAGGAACGCAGCCGCATCGCTGCCGATCGCCGCGCTGCCAGCAACATCGAGCGCGCCGGCGAGGCGGCAATCCTGCGCCTCGCGCACGGCCTCGATCAGCATGTGGCCCATGCGCCCAGAAGCGCCCGCGATCGCGACGCGGCGCAGGGAAGTGGATGGAGAAGAAGAGTCGGTCACGCGTTTCAGCCTCTGGAAATGCGGAATTCGAGAAAGGGCGCGACGGCCGGAAGCGGCCAGCGCGTGCTCAGCGCGATTCGAGCGGAGGGTAGGCCGCAGGCAGTGCCGGCGGAGTTGCAGGCGCCGCCGGCGCATCGCCATCGACCTTCTTGTCCTTGGCCGGGTCGAACTTCTTGAGCTGGTCTTCGGTGGCCTCCAGCGGAGGCACCTTGCCGGTGCGCTTGCGGGTGTCGAGCTGGGCGACGAATTCCTCCTCGCTCGGCATCGGATCGCCTTCGAAGCGATCGAGCACCTCGCCGTTGAAATACAGCGTCAGGTGGCGCTGCTGCGGCTCGACGCCCTGGCGGCGGATCGTGAACACGTAGTCCCAGCGATTGGAGTGAAAGACATCGGTCAGGAGCGACGTACCGAGGATTTCGCGCACCTGCTGGCGCGACATGCCGGGCTTGAGCGCCGCGACCTGTTCCTTGGACACGAAATTGCCCTGAACCACTTCGACCTTGTAGGGCGTGACGGCGGTCAGGGCGCCGCGCGCACTGTCGCCGACACTGCTGCAAGCGCCGAGGCACAGGCCCGCGGCGACGGCGCCGAAGAGCGGCCAGAGGCGGCGTTGTGGAATGGCAGGCATGGAAAAAGGGTTGGGCGATATGATCAAATCATTGTAGCGGCTGGCCCCCGGCGGGCCCTTCCCGCAAGGCTGGCGCAGGGAACGAACCAACATGGCTAACATCGACGAACTCAAGAACACCGGCCTCAAGGCCACTCTGCCGCGCCTCAAGATTCTCGAGATCTTCCAGAACGGCGGGCAACGTCACATGACGGCGGAAGACGTGTTTCGCGTCCTCCTCAACGACCATTCCGACATCGGCCTGGCCACCGTGTACCGCGTGCTGACGCAGTTCGAACAGGCCGGCATCCTCGAACGCAGCCACTTCGAGAGCGGCAAGGCGGTCTACGAACTCAACGAAGGCAAGCACCACGATCACCTCGTGTGCACGTCGTGCGGCAAGGTCGAGGAGTTCTACGATCCCGAGATCGAACGCCGCCAGCAGATGATCGCGACGGACAAGGGCTGGATCTTGCAAGACCACGCGATGTCCCTGTACGGCCTCTGCGCCGACTGCACGAGCAAGCACTGAGCACCATAGGCTCGCCCGACCCCAGGCTTGCTCATTTCGTGTAGCCGCCCACCCCCTGCCGGGGGCAACACCGGCGGGCCGGCAAAGCCGGTTCCGCGGCGTTCCTGGGCTTCGCGCTAGTCGTCTTCCCTGGCGCTTTCCATGGCCTTGTGATGGCGGGCGACGAAGTCGGCATAGGTATCGATGCCGCGCAGTTGCAGGATCGAATTGCGCACGGCCGCCTCGACCAGCACCGCGATGTTGCGGCCTGCCACGACCTGGATGATCACCTTGCGCACCGGAATACCCAGCACGTCCTGCGTGAGCGGCGCCGAGGGCATGCGCTCGTAGTCGCGCTCGAAGCTGTCGCGCCGCACGAGGTGGACGATCAGCTTGAGCCGCATCTTCCGGCGCACGGCCGTCTCGCCGAAGATCGCCCGGATGTCGAGCAGGCCGATGCCGCGCACTTCGAGCAGGTTCTGCAGCAGTTCGGGGCAGCGCCCTTCCAGCGTGGTCTGGTTGATGCGGTAGAGATCGACGGCATCGTCGGCCACGAGACCGTTGCCGCGCGAGATCAGCTCCAGGCCGAGTTCGCTCTTTCCGAGTCCGGACTCGCCCGTGATCATCACGCCCAGCCCCAGGATGTCCATGAACACGCCGTGCATCGACGTGCGCTCGGCGAAGTGCTTGGAAAGATAGGCCCGCAGCAGGTCGATGACGAAAGCCGACGATTCACGCGTCGCGAACAGGGGCAATTGCGCGCGCTCGCAGATCGACAGCAGTTCGTCGGGCGCCGGCTGGCCGTCCGCCAGCACCAGCATCGGCGGCTCCAGGGTGACGATGCGGGCGATTCGCCGCACGCAGTCCTCCGGCGTGCCGCGCGTGAGGTAGGCCACCTCCCGGGCGCCCAGGATCTGTACGCGGTAGGGGTGGATGTAGTTGAGGTAGCCCACCAGGTCAGCGGCGGACTGGGCCCGGCTGATGACGTCGGGGTCAAACTGGCGCTCCGAGGCGCCCAATCCCGCCAGCCACTCCCACCGGAGCGAGCCGCGGAATTCCTCGAACATCGCGTCGGCGCTGATGACGGTCGGCTTCATAGGCCAGACCGTCCCAGGCCCGCGCGGATCAGGCGACCTGCGCGGATTGCCATCCTGCGATCAGGGCGTGCAGTGCCGCGGCGTCCGAACTCGACTTGATCTGCTCGCGCAGGTTGGCGTCGCTCAGGAGTTCGGCGATCTCGGAAAGTATTTCAAGATGTTTCTGCGTGGCCGCTTCCGGCACGAGCAGGAAGATCAGCAGGACCACAGGCTGCTCGTCCGGCGCGTCGAACCCGATCGGGTTCGCCAGTTGGAACACTGCAGCCATGGGCGATTTGAGGCCCTTGATGCGGCCGTGCGGGATCGCCACCCCATGGCCCAGGCCGGTCGAACCCAGGCGTTCGCGGGCAAAGAGGCTGTCGGTGATGAGGGCCCGGCCGAGGCCGTGCAGGTTTTCAAACAGCAAGCCTGCTTCTTCAAAAGCACGCTTCTTGCTGGTGGCGTCAACGCTCACAAGCACTTGAGCGGGTGGCAGGATGGACGCGAGTCGGTTCATGTTGGGGCGGGGCGGGGGCGATTATGCACCCACGCTGCAAAAAGCAAAGAGCCACCCGAAGGTGGCCCGCAAGAGTATTTGCCCGGAGTGGTACTACATCACACGCTTGGGCGCTTCGTGATGGTGGTCCTGCAGGCGGTCCTTGTGGCGGACGACCTGCCGGTCGAGCTTGTCGACCAGTTCGTCGACAGCAGCGTAAAGATCAGCGTGGCTCGACTCCGCGAACATGTCATTGCCCTTGACGTGAATGTTGCATTCGGCGCGTTGGCGGCGCTCCTTTTCCTTTTGCTTTTCCACCGTAAGGATCACCTTGACATCGACCACCTGGTCGAAATGGCGGGTGATTCGGTCCAGCTTGCTCGTAACGTAGTTGCGCAAGGCGGGTGTGACGTCGAGGTGATGACCGCTGATCGTCAAATTCATGAATGACCTCCTGGAATTGACGGTTGGGGAAATAGCCGCACCCCTTGGTAGGGAGGTACAGCCGGGGAAACGAATGGAGAGTGGGGAGAAAGAGGGAGAGGGGAAGAGAGGAGAAGCCGGGGGACGGTCGGTTCACTATGCCATGCTGTCATCGAAATGCAATCTTTCCGAACACGTACAAAGGGCCATTCCCGGTAGGGGTTTCCCGCCGCTACGAAATTAGGACTAGGCGCAGCCGGCGAAGCGATACGGAAGTGCGCGCAGCCCCGGGCGGGCATCACCTCCAGGTGGCCCGCATCCGGCTCAGCAGGTCGATCGTGGCGGCTGGCGGCGGCACGTGCGGAGCGCGCTCCGGTGGCGGGGGCCAGGTCTGGTGCTCGAAGCGTTCGGCATCGGACGCCGTGATGAAGCGCGTGCGCCCCGCGTACAAATGCCGGTCGCCGCGAACCGCCTGCTGGGTGACGTAGAAGCGCTGCGGCACCAGCAGATGCAGATGGTCGCGCGCCCGGGTCATCGCGACGTACAGCAGCCGCCGCTCCTCTTCGAGCTCCTGCGCCCCCTGCGCCACGTCGGCCGGGATGCAGCCGTCCACCACATTCAGCACGTGCACCGAGGTCCATTCCTGCCCCTTGGCCGAATGGATGGTCGAAAGAATCAGGTAATCCTCGTCGAGCAGCGGAGGCCCCGGCCGGTCGCTGGTGGCTTCTGGCGGATCGAGCGTAAGTTCTGTCAGAAAGCGCTCGCGCGACGCGTAGCCCGACGCCAGCCGGGCCAACTGCTCGACGTCGCCACGGCGCAGTCCGGCGTCGTCGTGAAGGCGCTCCAGATGCGGCAGATACCACTGCAACGCCAGGTCCATGTCCGCAGGCCAGGCAAGCGACGGCTCCCGCAGCGCCGCATAGATCGCCGCGAACCGCGCCCACTCGGCCTGCGCGGCGGAGGGCGGCACGAAATCCCGCACGACCGCCCCCGGATCCGCCGCCTCGGCCATTGCGTCAAGCAATCGGGTAGAAGTGACCGGCCCGATGCCCGGAATCAGTTGCGTCACGCGGAAACCCGCCATGCGCCCTCGCGGGTTCTGCGCAAAGCGCAGCACGGCGAGCAGATCCTTGACATGGGCGGCCTCGAGAAACTTGAGCCCGCCATACTTGACGAAGGGAATGTTGCGCCGCGTCAATTCAAGCTCCAGCGCGGCACTGTGCGTCGATGTGCGAAACAGCACCGCCTGGGACTTGAGCGCCAGCCCGCCTTCGCGATGCGCCAGCACGCGGTCCGCGACCCAGCGCGCCTGCTGCGCCTCGTCGGGCACCAGCACGAGTTGAGGCCGGCCGGCCGAGGGCTTGTCGGTCCAGAGCGTCTTCGCGTGGCGCTCCGCGGCGGCGGCAATCACCGCGTTCGAGACATCGAGGATGGGCTGCGTCGAGCGGTAGTTGCGCTCCAGCGTGACGATGCGCGCGGGCCGGCTGAAGTGCTGCGGAAAGTCGAGGATGTTGCGAACCGTTGCGCCGCGAAACGAGTAGATCGACTGTGCGTCATCGCCCACCACCGTGACCCCGGCCCCGTCGGGCTTCATCGAACGCAGGATGGCGGCTTGCAGCAGGTTCGTGTCCTGGTATTCGTCGACCAGGACATGGTCGAAGCGCGCGCCGACGTGCTCGGCCAGCGTCGGCTCCGCCACCATCTCGGCCCAGTACAACAGCAAATCGTCGTAATCGAGCACGTGCTGTTGTTGCTTGGCCTCGACATAGGCGCCGAACAGCCGCTTGAGTTCGACCTCCCACTCCGCGCACCAGGGAAACGCATGTTTCAGCACCTCCGCCAGCGGCGCGCAGGTGTTCACGGTGCGCGAGTAGATCGAAAGGCAGGTGCCCTTCTGCGGAAAGCGCCGCGTCGTGGACGAGAGCCCAAGGTCGTTGCGTACCAGCCCCATCAAGTCCTCGGCGTCGCCGCGATCGTGGATGGTGAAGTTCTCGTCGAGACCGACCTGCGCCGCGTACTCGCGCAGAAGCCGCGCGCCGATACCGTGGAAGGTGCCCGCCCAGGGCAGTGCCGGGGGTGCCTCTGATTTCAGGCCGAGCACGCGCGCCAGCACCTGCCCTGACCGGCGCTCCATCTCCTGCGCGGCACGACGCGAGAAGGTCAGGAGCAGGATGCGTTGGGGATCGGCGCCCCGCGCGATCAGGTGAGCCACGCGATGCGCCAGGGTGCTGGTCTTGCCGGAGCCCGCCCCGGCGATCACGAGCAGGGGCCGATCGTCCTGCCTTGTCTCGCCCAGCGCGGCGCCCACGCCGTGCTCCACCGCCGCGCGCTGCGCGTCGTTGAGCTGGGCGAGCGCGGCCGCGAGGCGCTCGGCCTGCGTGGCGGGAGTGGGTCGGGCGATGCTCTGCATCGACGCCACTTTACTGTATGTCCATCCAGATGCCGCCGGCCGTGCCTGGAGGTCGGATGACATAATCGCGCCTCGCTGCAAACCGGAGCCATTCATATGGAAATCGACCCGTCTCGGCAGCTTTCACTCCCCCTCTGACACGTCCGTTGGCGAGGGAGCTGAAAGCGCCCCACCCTTCGCCCAACCGCCAGACCAATCACGGGAGTGAGCCATGCTCAACATCTTCACGCTCGCCAACGGCCGCCTCGTCCAGGAAGAGATCGAGGCGCTCGAAGAGCTTTCCCGGTTCCAGCCCATCTGGGTCGACCTCGAATCGCCCACCGTCGAAGAAAAGCGCTGGATCAAGCAGTACTACGGCCTCTCCATCCCCGAAGACGCGATGGACGAGGACATCGAGGAATCCGCGCGCTTCTATGAAGAGGACAACGGCGAACTCCACATCCGCAGCGACTTCCTGATCGACGATGACGAGAACCCGCGCTCGGTGCGCGTGGCCTTCATCCTCAACCAGCACAACACCGAATTGCGCAGCCGCGGCGTGCTGTTTTCCATCCACGACGAAGACGTGCCGGTGTTTCGCCTGCTGCGCATGCGCGCCCGCCGCGCCCCCGGCCTGATCGAGGATGCCAAGGAAGTGCTGCTGAAGCTCTTCGATGCCGACGCCGAATACTCGGCCGACACGCTGGAGAACATCTACGACGAACTCGAATCCGCCGGCAAGAAGGTGCTTTCGGGCAACGTGAGCGACGAACTGGCTGGCGAAGTGCTCGGCCTGATCGCGCGGCAGGAAGACTTGAACGGACGCATCCGCCGCAATGTGATGGACACCCGCCGCGCGGTGAGCTTCATGATGCGCAGCCGCATGCTCAACGCCGAGCAGTTCGAGGAAGCGCGGCAGATTCTTCGCGACATCGAATCGCTCGACAACCACACGGCCTTCCTGTTCGACAAGATCAACTTCCTGATGGATGCGACCGTCGGTTTCATCAACATCAACCAGAACAAGACCATCAAGATCTTCTCGGTCGCGAGCGTGGCGCTGCTGCCGCCGACATTGATCGCGAGCGTGTACGGCATGAACTTCAAGTTCATGCCCGAACTCGATCTGAGCTACGGCTACGCCTACGCGATCGTGCTGATGATCGCGAGCGCGCTGGTGCCGATGTGGTACTTCCGCCGACGCGGCTGGCTCAAATAGGCGCGTGCGGGTCCAACGGCAGCGTGGCCAGCCAGGCGTCGACCACGGCGAGGCTGTAGCGGCTCGCGACCGACGAGACGAAGCGCGTGAAATCGCCATGCGCCGCGTCGTCCGCCCGATCTGAAATCGTGCGCACCGCGGCGAAGGGAACGCCGTAGTCGTGGCACACCTGCGCCACGGCCGCGCCTTCCATCTCGACGGCGAGCGCATCCGGCAACGCAAGGCGCAGCGCTTCGCTCTCGGCCGAGGTCGACACGAAGCGGTCCCCGCTGACCACCAGGCCGCGATGGACCTTCGGCGCCGTCAACCGGAAGTCCTCGACCACCTTCTCGCCGAGCAGGGTCACCGGATCGCTCAACAAGTCGGCCGCCACGATGGCCAGCCCATCGCTGATCGCGGTGTCGGTGGCGAAGCGCGCATGGCCGGTCAAAGGCACTTCGTACTTCGGGAAGATCGGCGACGCGTCCAGGTCGTGTTGCAGGAGTCTGGTCGCCACGACGACATCGCCGACCTCGACGCCGGGCGCCAGGCCACCGGCAACGCCGGTGAACACGATGGCGCGCACGGCGAACCGCTCCATCAACACCGTCGCCGTGGTGGCCGCCGCCACCTTGCCGATGCGCGACAGCACCGCGACCACGAGCTGGCCCTGCAAGTGGCCGACCCAGTAGTCGCGGCCGGCCACGTGGATGCGCTGCTCGTCGGGCATCTGCGCGAGCAGCGCCGCCAACTCCTCGTGCATGGCAGCGACGATGGCGATGGGCAGACGAGGCGAATCGCTCATCGCGCTTCGTGGCTCAAGCCGCTATTCCACTATTGCTTGATATCCACGCCGTAGAAGGTGTGGCGGCCGAACGGGCTGAGCTTGAAGTCGACGACTTCCTTGCGCACCGGCTTCAACTGCACGGCGTGTGCGATCGTGAACCACGGCGCCTGCTCCTTGAACATCACCTGCGCCTTCTTGTAGAGCGCATCGCGCTCGGCCTGCTTGGGCACGTTCTTCGCCTGCACGACCAGATCCTCGTAGGGCTTGTAGCAGAACTTCGCCACGTTGCTGCCGTTCGATTGCGCCGAGGCGCAGCCCAGCAGGGTGTAGAGGAAGTTGTCCGGATCGCCGTTGTCGCCCGTCCAGCCGAGCATGCCCATCTGGTGTTCGCCGGCCTGCATGCGCTTGCGGTATTCACCCCATTCGAAGGACTTGATCTCGGCCTTGACGCCGATCTTCGCGAGGTCGGCCTGCATCAGTTCGGCGATGCGCTTGGCGTTCGGGTTGTAGGGGCGCTGAACCGGCATCGCCCACAGGTCGGTGGTGAAGCCATCCGGGTAGCCCGCCTGCGCAAGCAGCTTCTTCGCGGCTTCGGGGTCGTACGGATCGTCCTTGATCGCATCGTTGTACGACCACATGGTCGGCGGGATCGGGTTCTTGGCGGCGACGCCGGTGCTGAGGTAGACGCCGTCGATGATGGCCTTCTTGTTGATCGCCATGTTGAGCGCCTTGCGCACGCGCACGTCGTCGAAGGGCTTCTTCTGCGTGTTGTAGGCGAGGTAGCCGACGTTGAGGCCGGCCTGCTCCAGCACCTGCACGTTGGGGTCCTTGCGGATCGCGTCCAGGTCGGCGGGGTTCGGGTAGGGCATCACATGGCACTCGCCCTTCTGCAGCTTGGCCCAGCGCACCGATGCGTCGGGCGTGATCGCGAAGATCAGGTCGTCGATCTTGGCCTTGCCACCCCAGTACTGCGGAAAGGCCTTGAAGCGAACGATGGCGTCCTTCTGGTACTGCACGAGATAGAACGGTCCGGTGCCGATCGGATCCTGGTCGATCTTCTCCGGCGTGCCGGCCTTGAGCATCGCGATCGCATATTCCTTTGACTGGATGCCGGCGTAGGGCATCGCGAGGTTGGCCAGGAAGGGCGCCTCGGGCTTGTTCAGCGTGAACTTCACCGTGTAGTCATCGATGCGGTCGATGGACTTCAGCAGCTTGGGCATGCCCATGTCGTTGAAGTACGAGTGGTTCGGGCTCGTGACCTTGAAATAGGGGTCGTTCTCCTTCCACTGGCGCTCCATCATGAAGATGACGTCGTCGGCATTGAAGTCGCGCGTCGGCTTGAAACTCTTGGCCGTGTTGTGCCACTTCACGCCCTTGCGCAGCTTGAAGGTGTATTCCGTGCCGTCGGGCGAAATGGTCCAGCTCTCGGCGAGGCCCGGCACCACCTTGGTCGTGCCGCGCTCGAAGTCGACGAGGTTGTTGTAGACCTGCGTGGTGGCGTCGAAGGAGGTACCGGTGGTGTTCACTGCCGCATAGAAGTTCTCGGGGCTGCCTTCCGAGCAATAGACCAGGGTCTTGGCCGAAGCGGCGCCGCAGGCGAGCGCGAGCGCCGCCGGCGCCAGCAGCGCTGCGGTGCGTAGGCGGCGCGAGAGTTTGGAAGTGGGGGACATGTCGGTCGACTCCTTCAGGGTTGAATCCGCACTTACGCGGGCAGGGAATGATCGGCACGGACTTCCGCCGCACCATCGAGAAACTTTTCGGCATGGTGGCAGGCCACCATGCGTTCGTCGAGCAGGCGCGGCAGTGGCCGTTCCGTGCGGCAGCGCTCGGTGGCGTGCGCGCACCGCGTGTTGAACACGCATCCCGACGGCGGCGACAGCGGCGAAGGCAGCTCGCCCTTCAGCACGATGCGCTCCGCCGCGAGACCGGGCGTCGAGGCCAGCAGCGCCTGCGTGTAAGGGTGAAGCGGCCGCGCGAAGATGCGCGCCTTGGGGCCTTGCTCCACCGCATGGCCCAGGTACATCACCAGCACGTCGTGCGCGATGTGGCGCACCACACCGAGGTCGTGCGAGATGAAGAGATAGGACAACCCCAGGTCGGCCTGCAGGTCCGCGAGCAGGTTCAGCACCTGTGCCTGGATCGACACGTCGAGCGCGGACACAGGCTCGTCGGCCACCAGCAGGCGCGGGTCGAGCATCAGCGCGCGCGCGATCGCGATGCGCTGGCGCTGGCCGCCCGAGAACATGTGCGGATAGCGGTTGGCGTATTCGGGCCGCAGACCGACGCGCGCCAGCATGTCGCGGGCCTTCGCCGCGCGCTCCGACTTGCCGAGCGATGTGTTGATCGCCAGCGGGTCTTCGAGCACGGCCGAGATCTTCTTGCGCGGGTTGAGCGAACCGTAGGGGTTCTGGAACACGAGCTGTACGGCTTGCCGCAGTTCGCGCCGGCGCTCCGCGGGGGGGTCGACCGCATCGTGGCCCACCAAGGTCAGGGAGCCCGCCGTGGGCTTCTCGATCAGCGCGACCATGCGCGCCAAGGTCGACTTGCCGCAGCCCGATTCGCCGACCACAGCGAGCGTGCGGCCCTTCTCCAGCTTGAAGGAGATGTTGCCGACCGCTTGCAGATGCGCAGGCGCCCGGAAGAGCCCGCGCCGGACCGAATAGACGCGCTGCAGCCCTTTCGCCTCGACGACTACTTCGCTCATCGCACGAACTCCACCACCTGCGAACCATCGCGTGCCAGCGCCTCGTTGCGCTGCGGATCGCCGAGCGCGTAGTGGCAACGCACCTGCCCGCCCATCCACTCCCGCAGCTCGGGCCGAACGGTGCGCGAGTGCGCCGTGGCATAGGTGCAGCGCGGCGCGAAGAGGCATCCGACCGGCCGGTCGTGCACCCCCGGCACCACGCCCGCGATGGTGGCCAGCCGACCTTCCCCCGCCGTGCGCTCGGGCAAGGCCGCGAGCAACGCCGCCGTGTAAGGGTGCTGAGGCGCGGCGAACAGCTCGGCCACGCCGCGCTCCTCCATCACCTGCCCCGCATACATCACGGCCACGCGCTGCGCCATCTCGCTGACCACGCCCATGTTGTGCGTGATCAGCACCAGCCCCATGCCGCGCTCCTTCTGCAGGCTGCGCAACAGGTCGAGGATCTGTGCCTGGATCGTCACGTCGAGCGCGGTGGTCGGCTCGTCGGCGATCAGCAGGCGCGGATTGCAGGCGATCGCCATCGCGATCATCACGCGCTGGTTCATGCCGCCCGACAACTGGTGCGGATAGGCACCGAGGCGCGACGACGCGGCCGGGATGCCCACCTGCTCGAGCAGTTCGGTCGCGCGCTTCTTCGCCTCGCGCTTGTCGAGGTTCAGGTGCAGGCGCAAGGTCTCCATCAACTGCCAGCCGATGGTGAAGCAGGGATTGAGGCTCGTCGTCGGCTCCTGGAAGATCATGGCGACGTCCTTGCCGACGAGGCTGCGCCGCTCCTTGTCGGAGATGCCGAGCAAGTCATGGCCGGCGAAGCGCAGGTGCTGCGCACGCACGCGGCCGGGCCAGCCGATGAGACCCATCAGCGCCATCATCGTGACGCTCTTGCCCGAGCCCGATTCGCCGACGATGCCGAGCACCTCGCCCTGCTCCAGGCGAAGGCTCACGCCATCGACCGCGTGCAGCGTGCCGCCTTGCGTGGGGAACTCGACATGCAGATCGCGTATATCAAGCAGCGGCATCGGCGCCCTCCGCACGCGAACCCGTCGCGGCCGAGTCCAGGAACCCGACGGAACCGGCCTTGCCGGTCCGCAGGGGTTGCCCCCGGAGGGGGTGTCCGAGCCACACGAAGTGGGCGAGGCTGGGGGCGAGCTTCATGACTAGCGCTTCAGTTTGGGATCGAGCGCATCGCGCAGGCCGTCACCCAGCAGGTTGAACGCGAGGACGGCTGCGAGGATCGCGAGACCCGGAAAGGTGACCACCCACCACGCGCGCAAGACGAACTCGCGTGCATCGGCCAGCATCGTTCCCCACTCCGGCGACGGCGGCTGCGCGCCCAGGCCGAGAAAGCCCAGCGCCGCCGCATCGAGGATGGCGGTCGAGACACCCAGCGAAGCCTGCACGATGAGCGGAGCGGCGCAGTTGGGCAGCACCTCGCGGAACATCAGGCGCAGCGTGCCTGCGCCGCTCACGCGCGCGGCCGTCACGTAATCGCGCGAGACCTCGGAGATCACGGCGGCGCGCGTGATGCGCACGTAGTGCGGCAGCACCACGATCGCGACCGCCAGCATCGCATTGATCAGCCCCGGGCCGAGGATCGCGACGATCACGATCGCGAGCAGCAGGCTCGGCAGCGTGAGGATCACGTCCATCAGCCGCATGATCGCGATCTCGAGCACGCCGCGAAAGAAGCCCGCGATCAGTCCCAGCGCGATGCCGACCGCGACCGAGATCGCAACGACGGCCATGCCGATCGACAGCGAGAGCCGTGCGCCGTACATGAGCCGCGACAGGATGTCCCGGCCGATGGCGTCGGTGCCCAGAACGTGCGTTGCCGTGCCTCCCTCCTGCCAGGCGGGAGGCCGCAGGAACGCCGTGCTGTCGGTCTGGTTGGGCGCATGGGGCGCGATCCACGGTGCAAACAGCGCCACCAGCAGCAGCACTACCACCACGCCCAGGCCGATGACCGCGCCGCGATTGGCCGAGAACGAGCCCCAGAACTCACGCCAGGGCCCTGGCGGCGCCGAGTTTCTTTCGACAGGAACAGCGGCCGTATTCATCGCGATTGCCGGATTCGGGGATTGATGAAGCCGTAGGCCAGATCGACCACGACGTTGACCACCATTACGATGACGCCGAGCAGCAGCATGCCACCCTGGAGCACCGGATAGTCGCGCCGGCCGATGGCTTCGATCAGCCACTTGCCGACACCGGGCCAGGAAAAGATCGTCTCGGTCAGGATGGCGCCCGTGAAGAGCACACCCACCTGCAGCCCGATGACCGTGACCACCGGGATGAGCGCGTTGCGCAGCGCGTGCACGCCCACCACGCGCAGCGGCGCAAGGCCCTTCGCGCGCGCAGTGCGGATGTAGTCCTCGCCGAGCACCTCGAGCATGGCCGACCGCGTCATCCGCGCGATCACCGCCAGCGTGTTGGTGCCCAGCACGATGGCCGGCAGGATCAGGTGCTGCAGCGCCGAGAAGAACGCGCCCTTGTCATCCGACAGCAACGAGTCGATCAGAAGGAAGCCGGTCACTGGCTCGATGTAGTACTGCACCGCGATGCGGCCCGAGACCGGCGTCCATCCGAGCTGCACCGAAAAGAACAGGATCAGCAGCAACCCCCACCAGAAGATGGGCATCGAATAGCCGGTGAGCGAGGTCGCCATCACCCCGTGGTCGAACAGCGAGTTGCGCTTGACCGCCGCGATGATGCCCGCCGGAATGCCGAGCAAGAGCGCGAAGAGGATGGCGCACACCGCCAACTCGACGGTGGCCGGGAAGAGCGCGAGAAACTCGCTCATCACCGGCTCCTGCGTGATGACCGACTTGCCCAGGTCGCCGTGCATCACGCGCTCGATATAGATGCCGTATTGCGTGAAGAGCGGCTTGTCGAGGCCATAGTCCTTCAGCAACTGCGCGTGCCGCACCGGATCGATGCCGCGCTCGCCGGCGAGCGTCTCGATGGGGTCGCCCGGCACCAGCCGGATCAGGAAAAACGCGAGCAGCGTCATGCCGATGAAGGTCGGCACGAGGAGGCTGGCGCGGGTCAGGATGAATCGGAACATTCAGTCCCAATATGCAAGAGCGATGCCGGGTCGCGTCCCGGGCCGAACCCTTACTTTTTGACGTCGCGCAGTTCGCGTCGCAGGATCTTGCCGACCGGCGTCTTGGGGAGGTCCGTACGGAACTCGATGACACGCGGCTGCTTGTAGCCGGTGAGGTTCGCGCGGCAGAACTCGCGGATCGCGGCCTCGGTGAGGTCGGCGTCCTTCTTGACGATCACGAGCTTCACGGTCTCGCCGGTCTTGTCGTCGGCAACGCCCACCGCGGCGCATTCGAGCACGCCAGGGATCTGCGCGACCACGTCCTCGATCTCGTTCGGGTACACGTTGAAGCCCGATACCAGGATCATGTCCTTCTTGCGATCGACGATCTTGAAGTAGCCGCGTTCGTCGACCACGCCGACGTCGCCGGTCTTGAAGTAGCCGTCGGCGGTCATGACCTTGGCTGTTTCGTCGGGCCGCTGCCAGTAGCCGGCCATCACCTGCGGCCCCTTGACCGCGACTTCGCCGGCCTGGCCCGGGGCGACATCATGGCCGTCGTCATCGAGCAGCTTCACGTAGGTGCTGGGCAAGGGCACGCCGATCGTGCCGGTGTACGCGATGCTCGTCGTCGGATTGCAGGTGACCGAGGGCGAGGTTTCGGAAAGGCCATAGCCTTCGCAGATCGGGCAGCCCGTCTTGTCGAGCCACAGCTTGGCCACCGCGCCCTGCACCGCCATGCCGCCGCCGACGGAGACCTTCAGGTTCTTCCAGTTGACGGTGTTGAAATCAGGATGGTTCGCGAGGCCATTGAACAGCGTGTTGACGGCGGGAAAGCTGTGGAAGGTGTGCTTCGACAACTCCTTGAGCACGCCGGCGATGTCGCGCGGGTTCGGGATCAGGATCAGCTTTCCGCCCGTGCGCATGCTCAGCATCATGTTCACGGTGAAGGCGAAGATGTGATACAGCGGCAGCGCGCACACGCTGGTCGGCTGCTCGCCGGCGGGCACCTTCTGCATGACCGGATCGTTCCAGGCTTCAGACTGCAGCACGTTGGCGATCACATTGCGATGCAGCAGCACCGCACCCTTCGACACGCCCGTGGTGCCGCCGGTGTATTGCAGCACCGCGACGTCGTCGGGGCCGATCGCCGCCGGCTGGACGGTGCGCGACGCGCCCTTTTCGAGCGCCTCGTTGAAACGCACCGCGCCGGGCAGGCTGTACTGGGGCACCATCTTCTTGACGTTTCGCACCACGTAGTTGACCAGCGTTCCCTTGAGCAGGCCCAGCCGGTCGCCCATCGCGGCCAGCACGACGTGCTTGACCGGCGTGGCCGCGATGCATTGCTGCAGCGTGGTGCCGAAGTTCTCCATGATGACGATCGCCTTGGAGCCGGAATCCTTGAGCTGGTGCTCCAGCTCCCGCGGCGTGTAGAGCGGGTTCACGTTGACGAGGATCAGGCCGGCGCGCAACAGGCCGGCCACCGCGATCGGGTACTGCGGACAGTTGGGCATCATCACCGCGATGCGGTCACCCTTGACGAGGCCGAGGCCCTGCAGATAGCCAGCGAAGGCGCGACTCTGACGGTCGACGTCGGCGTAGCTCACGTCCTTGCCCATGAAGCTATAGGCCGTACGGTCGGCGTATTTGGAAAAGCTTTCTTCCATCAGCGCGACCAGCGAGGGGTAGCGCGAGGCGTCGATGTCGGCGGGCACGCCTTGCGGATAGCTGCCGAGCCAGGGGCGATCAGTCACAGTGAGTCTCCAGTGCGAAATCTTGTAAGGAAATTTGCCGCCATCGTAACTTGACGATCGGATGCGGCACGGGCCGCGACACTGCGCGGCCCGTGGTTTTCAAGCGCGGCGCCGAAAATTACTCGATTGCCTTCGCCATGTCCTCGACCACCTTCTTGGCGTCGCCGAAGACCATCATGGTCTTGTCCATGTAGAACAGTTCGTTGTCCAGGCCTGCGTAGCCCGCGGCCATCGAACGCTTGTTCACGATCACCGTCTTGGCCTTGTAGGCCTCCAGGATCGGCATGCCGTAGATCGGCGTTCCCTTCTGCAGCGCGGCCGGGTTCACCACGTCGTTGGCGCCCAGGATGATCGCGACGTCGGCCTGGCCGAACTCGCCGTTGATGTCTTCCATCTCGAACACCTGGTCGTAGGGCACTTCGGCTTCCGCCAGCAGCACGTTCATGTGGCCCGGCATGCGCCCCGCCACGGGATGGATCGCGTACTTGACGGTCACGCCGTGCTCGGTGAGCTTGGCGGCGAGCTCCTTCACGGCGTGCTGCGCGCGCGCCACGGCGAGGCCATAGCCCGGCACGATGATCACGGTCTCGGCATTGGAGAGAACGAAGGCCGCGTCATCGGCGCTGCCGCTCTTGACCGGGCGCTGCTCCTTGGCACCGGTAGCGGCACTGGCCGCCTCACCGCCGAAGCCGCCCAGGATCACGTTGAAGAACGAGCGGTTCATCGCCTTGCACATGATGTAGCTCAGGATCGCACCCGAGGAGCCCACCAGCGAACCGGCCACGATCAGCATCGCGTTGTTCAGGCTGAAGCCGATACCCGCCGCCGCCCAGCCCGAGTAGCTGTTGAGCATCGACACCACCACCGGCATGTCGGCGCCGCCGATCGGGATGATGATCAGCACGCCCATCACGAAGGCCAGCAGCAGCATCGCGAGGAAGGCGGCCCAGCTCTCGGTGGCCATGTAGACCAGCCCGAGGCCGATGGTCAGCAGGCCCAGCACGAGGTTGAGCATGTGCTGGCCCTTGAACTGCACCGGCGCACCCTGGAACAGCCGGAACTTGTACTTGCCCGAGAGCTTGCCGAAGGCGATGACCGAGCCGCTGAAGGTGATGGCACCGATGGCCGCGCCCAGGAACAGCTCCAGCCGGTTGCCCGCTGGAATGGCGTAGCGCAGGAAGCCGTCGATGACGGCAGCCCCTTCGGGCGTGTTGACACCCACGGCAGCCGCGACCGGTGCCGGCGTGATGCCGAAGGCCCAGGGCTCGACCACCGCGGCCACCGCGATGAAGACGGCCGCCAGGCCGATCATGCTGTGGAAGAAGGCCACCAACTCGGGCATCTGCGTCATCTCGACGGTCTTGGCGCGGTAGGCGCCGTAGCCGCCGCCGACGACCACGCCCAGCAGCACCCAGGCCATGCCCATGGCCTTGCCGCCGGAGAGTTGGACGATCAATGCCGCGGTGGTCAGCATGGCGATGGCCATGCCGACCATGCCGAAGATGTTGCCGCGGATGGACGTCGTGGGGTGGGAGAGGCCCTTGAGGGCCTGGATGAAGCAGACCGACGCGATGAGGTACAGCAGCGTGACAACGTTCATGGACATTATTGGCTCTCCCCCAGGCTTGCCACTTCGTGTGCTTCGCGCACCCCCTCAAGGGGGCCCGCGCCTTCGAGCGGTCGTGCGGCGCTCATGCTGCATTCCCCTTTTCGGCAGCAGGTGCCTTCTTGTCCTTCTTCTTGAACATCTCCAGCATGCGCCGGGTGACCAGGAAGCCGCCGAAGACGTTCACCGCCGCGAGCGCGACCGCCAGCACGCCCATGGTCTTGCCCAGGCCGCTTTCGGTGAGCGCCGCCGCCAGCATGGCGCCGACGATCACGATCGCCGAGATGGCGTTGGTGACCGCCATCAGCGGCGTGTGCAACGCCGGCGTGACAGTCCACACCACGTGATAGCCGACGTAGATGGCCAGCACGAAGATGATGAGGTTGATGACGGTGTGTGAAACGGGATCCATGGCTGCTTCTCCTCGCGGTTCGCTGGTTCGCTTATTTCTTCGTGACCTGGCCGTCTTGCGCCATGCGGCAGGCCGCCACGATGTCGTCTTCGAGGTCGATCTTCAGCGTGCCTTCCTTGGTCACGATGAGCTTCAGGAAGTCGAGCACGTTGCGCGCATAGAGCGAGGAGGCGTCCGCCGCGACCAGTGCAGCGAGATTGGTCTCTCCGACGATCGTCACGCCGTGTTTCACCACCGTCTTGTCGGCCTCGGAAAGCGGACAGTTGCCGCCGACGCCATCAGGCCCCTTGCCTGCGGCGATGTCCACGATGACCGAACCCGGCTTCATCGACTTCACCATGTCCTCGGTGATCAGCGTCGGCGCGGCGCGGCCCGGGATCAGCGCGGTGCTGATCACGATGTCGGCCAGCGCCACGCGCTTGGCGACCTCGACCTGCTGGCGCGCCAGCCAGCTCGGCGGCATCGGCTTGGCGTAGCCACCGACACCGACAGCGGCTTCTTTTTCTTCATCCGTGTCGTAGGACACCTCGATGAACTTGCCGCCCAGCGACTCGATCTGTTCCTTGACGCTCGGGCGCACGTCCGAAGCCTCGATGACGGCGCCCAGCCGCTTGGCCGTGGCGATCGCCTGCAAGCCCGCAACGCCGACACCCAGGATGACGACACGCGCCGCTTTCACCGTGCCGGCCGCGGTCATCAGCATGGGGAAGAAGCGCTGGTATCTGTCGGCCGCGATCATCACGGCCTTGTAGCCCGCGATGTTGGCCTGCGAGGACAGCACGTCCATGCTCTGCGCGCGCGTGGTGCGCGGGGCGGCCTCGAGCGCGAAGGCGGCGAGCCCTGCCGCCGCAAGCCGTTGCAGGCCGGCGGTATCGAAGGGATTGAGCATGCCGATGACAACGGTGCCCGGCTTCATCAGCGCGATCTCGTTGTCGAACGGCGAGCGCACCTTGAGAACGATGTCGGCGCCGAAGGCCCCGGCCTGGTCGGTGATCTCGGCACCGGCGGCCTGGTAGGCCGCATCGGTGACGCTGGCGGCAACGCCGGCGCCTGACTGCACACGCACGGTGTGGCCCTGCGCCGTGAGCTTTTTCGCCGTCTCCGGAGTGACGGCGACACGGGTTTCGCCTAGCGCAGTTTCGGCCGGCACGCCTATCAGCATGGACTTCTCCTCAGGGCAGCATTGAAATTTCGCGCCGAGCTTACATGAAGACGCGCCCCACAAGTTGTCCCAGAGGCGCTGCTTCAAGTATGTTGCGTCTGCGTCCACACAGCGCTTGACGCTACCAAATCGATAGCGACATTGGGGTATGCACCCATTGATCGCGTGAACAAATCGCCACGCCGAAACGCGCGTCAATAGGTACACTCCCGGCACGTGACCGATCAAGAGACTTCGGCACGAATAACGAGATACAGGGAATGGAATGCGAATTGCAGCGCTCGACGACGAGGCGGTCCAGCTCGAACTGATCCGCCACACGATGGAAGGCATTGGTCACGAATGCCATGGCTTCAGCGATGGGAAAACGCTGTTGCGCGATCTCCGCCAGCAGACATACGACCTGCTGATCCTCGATTGGACCCTCCCCGACGTGCAGGGACCGCGAGTGGTGCGATGGATCCGCGAGGATCTCAGCAGCCGCATCCCCATCCTCTTCGTGACGAACCGGCGCGAAGAAAAGGACATGGTGGAGGGGCTCGCGGCCGGCGCCGATGACTTCATGGTCAAGCCGATCCGCGTAGCCGAACTGCAGGCCCGCGTTCGCGCGCTGCTGCGTCGCTCCTATCCGGCGCAGCACGATGCCGACCTGGTCTTCGGCGCCTATCACTTCGTTCCAGCGACGCGCAGCCTGCGGGTGCACGGAAAGACGACCGATCTGAGCCACCGCGAATACGAGCTGGCCCTCTTCCTGTTCCAGAACATCGGCCGCCTGCTGTCGCGCGAACATCTGCGCGAAGCGGTGTGGGGCGTCGGGGGCGAATCGCCTTCGCGCTCGCTCGACACGCACATCTCCCGCCTGCGCGTGAAGCTGGACCTGATGCCATCCAACGGATTTCTTCTCTCCGCTGTGTACGGCCTCGGCTACCGGCTGGAGTCCATCGACGCCACCGTCCTCAGCCCGCTCTACAACACGACGAGCCATTCGGAATGAGCCCTGGGCGTCCGCGGCACCCGGCGGACCTGGCGCTACCTTCCGGACGCTGGCGCTGGGCGCAGCGGCGCGGCCCCTGGCTGATGCTGGCGTCCGCGCTGGTGTCGCTGGTCAGCGTGCTCAGCCTGACCCAGCCGATGCCGAGGGCGGACCGGCTGCTGCAGGACAGCGCGCGCGCCGCGCTGGCCGCGCCGCCGTCAGACGCCATCGTGATCGTGGCCATCGACCAGGAAAGCCTCGATGCGATCGGCCACTGGCCGTGGCGCCGCGCACAGCATGCCGAATTGCTGCGCGCCATCGCCGCGCAGTCGCCGAAGTGCATCGGCTTCGACCTGCTGTCGGCCGAGCCCGACGCCAGCCATCCGGGCGACGATGCGGTGCTCGCAAACGCCGTGCGCGACAGCGGCTGCGTGGTGCTGCCAACGGCCCTCCAGGCCTTCGGGCAGCGCTCGCCGCAGGAGCTTCTGCCCATCCCCGTGCTGGCCAAGGCCGCTGCCGGCATCGGGCACATCCACCTGTCGGTCGACGGGGATGGCCTCGCGCGCAGCGCCTATCTCCGTGAAGGCTTCGCGCAAAGCATGCGTCCGCACTTCGCGATCGCGCTGCGCGACGCTGCGGCTGCACGTGCGGCTGCTGGCGCGCCATCGACGCCGCCAACCGACGTCGAGCCCGCGGATGCCGTTGCGCCGGACCCCGATGACACGCCGCGCGCCTGGCTGCGTCGCGACCTGGAGGCGATCATGTTCACCCGCGGCCCCGCCCACTTCAGGACGGTCTCCTACGTCGACGTGCTTCGCGGCAACGTGGATCCCGACGTGTTTCGCGATCGCTACGTGCTCGTGGGCTCCACGGCGCCGGGACTCGGCGATGCGCATGCCAACTCGGCGCCGAACCGGCCCGGCCTCATGCCCAGGGTGGAGATCTTCGCCAACATGCTGCAGGCATCGCTCGCCGGGCAGCACGTGAAGTTCGCCGCTCCCTGGCAGGACCTGCTCTTCAATCTGGGGCCGCTGCTGGTGGCGCTGCTGGGCGTGCTGTGGCTGAGGCCGCTGGGTGTGATGGCGCTGATCGGGGCCATGCTCGCGCTGCTGATCGGCATCCTGGGCCAACCTTCGATCAACGTGCTGTTCGCTCCCGCGGCGGGCGTTGCCGGGCTGCTGGCGCTCTATCCGCTGTGGAGCCACATGCGGCTTTCGGCGGCCATCCGATCCTTGCGCCGCGGCACCGAAGAACTCTTGCGCGATGTCGGCCGCCGGCCCGTCGCCGCGCAGCGGAACGTCGGCGACTTTCTCGACCGCCAGATGGACGCCACGTGGGCCGCCGCGCGCCGCATGCAGGACGTGCACCGATTCGTGCGCGACGGGATCGACCATCTGCCCGACCCGACGCTGACCCTCAGCACCGAGGGCCGGGTCGTGCTCGCCAACGTCGCGGCGCAACGCTACTGGCAGCGCGGCACCAGCGGCATCCACGGCCAGGACGCCCATGGGCTCCTGGCCGGCATCCGCTCGCGCAGCAACGGCGCGCCGATGATGCCGAAAGGCGCCTTGCTCGGCGAGCTGCGAGCGATCCTGGGCGAGGGTGAAGATCCCCGAGGCCGCGCCGTCCTCCTGCGCTGCGTGCCCTTCTTCGACGCGGGCAACGAACACGCCGGCTGGATGGTATCGCTGGTCGACATCACGGAAATGCGGCGCGCGCAGGGCCAGCGCGACGAAGCGCTCCGCTTCATCGCGCACGACGCGCGCGAGCCCAGCGCGACGATCCTCACCATCATCGAACTGGCGCGCGAGCGGCCCGAAACCTTCGCCGACGGATCGTTGCTCGCGCGCATCGAACGCCAGGCCCACACAGGGCTCGAACTGGCCGATGGCTTCGTTAACCTCGCACGCGCCGAGGCCGAGCCCTTTCGTGCCGAACTGCTCGAACTGGTCGCATTGCTCCAGCAGACCATCGACGACAGCTGGGCGCGCGCGCGCCGGCGCCAGGTGCGCATCGTCCTGGTCAAGGCGCTCGACGAAGCGCAGTGCATCGCCGACCGCAACCTGTTGATGCGTGCTCTGGCCAATGTGCTGAGCAACGCGCTCAAGTATTCCCCGACGGGCGCCGACCTCGAATGCAGCGTGCAGGAAGACGAGCGGCACTGGCGCGTGGCGTTCCGCGACCACGGTCCCGGAATTCCGGTCGAGCTGCAGTCGCAACTGTTCCAGCCCTTCCACCGACTGAATCACGAGGCCCATCCCGAAGTCCACGGGGTCGGACTCGGGCTGTTGCTGGTGCGAACCGTGGTGCAGCGCCACGGCGGATCGGTGGAAATCGACAGCGCCGAAGGCGCCGGCTGTATCGTCACGCTGGTGCTTCCGAAGCCGACGTCCGTCGAGCGCGAGGCACTGGCATTGCACGAGGCATGACGAACATGGCAGAACGCTGGAAGCCCAATGTCACAGTGGCCGCGGTGATCGAGCAGGACGGCCGCTTCCTGCTTGTCGAGGAAGAAACCGACGAGGGGCTACTCCTCAACACGCCGGCCGGCCATCTCGACCCCGGCGAATCCCCGGCCGAAGGCTGCGCGCGCGAGACGTTGGAAGAAACAGCCCACCACTTCACGCCCACTGCCCTGATCGGCATCTACATGGCGCGAACGCGGCGGCAGGAAGACATCACCTACCTCCGCTTCGCCTTCGCCGGCACGCTCGGCGAACTGGAATCGGGACGCGCCTTGGACCACGGCATCGTCCGCACGCTGTGGATGACCGCCGAAGAGATCCGCGCCAGCACCGCCCGCCACCGCAGCCCCTTGCTCCTGCAGTGTGTCGAAGACTACCTCGCAGGCAAACGCCACCCCCTGACCCTCATCCACATCGACGACTCGGTGCAATAGCGCCGAACCCATTTCCCGAAACACCGCGGATCCGGCTCCGCCGGTCCGCCGGTGTTGTCCCCGGTAGGGGGTCGCGGCCACACGAAGTGGGCAAGCCTGGGGGCGAGCCTAGTGATTCGACACGAAGTGCGCGGAGCCTGAGGGTGAGCTGATGACCCCGCCACCGAGGCAGATCTCCCCGTCGTACAGCACCGCCGACTGCCCCGGCGTCACCGCCCACTGGGGCTCCGCGAACTTCAGCCGGAAAGCACCGTTGCCGCCGTCGCGCAGTTCGCAGCTCGCATCGGCCTGCCGGTAGCGTGACTTCGCGCCATAGGCGCCAACGGCCGGCGCGTCGCCCGCCACCCAACTCGCGTCATCGGCCTCCAGCACCGGTGACAGCAGCCATGGATGGTCATGCCCCTGCACCACCCAGAGGGTGTTGGTCTCGACATCCTTGCGCGCCACGAACCACGGCGAGTGGTCGCCCGCGCCCCGTTGCGCGCCCTTGGCCTTGATGCCACCGATGCCGAGGCCCTGGCGTTGCCCGAGCGTGTAGAAGCTCAAGCCCTGGTGCTCGCCGATCTGGCGACCGCGCTCGTCGCGGATCGGCCCCGGCTCCTTCGAGATGTAGCGATTGAGGAACTCGCGAAAGGGCCGCTCGCCGATGAAGCAGATCCCGGTCGAATCCTTCTTCTTCGCATTGGGCAGCCCGATCTCGTCGGCAATGCGCCGCACCTCGGTCTTGCGCAGTTCGCCGACCGGAAACAGGGTCTTCGACAACTGGCCCTGGTTCAGGCGGTGCAGGAAATAGCTCTGGTCCTTGGCCGGATCGAGGCCCTTGAGCAGTTCGTGCCGGCCGGTGGAGTCGTTGCGCCGGACGCGGGCATAGTGGCCGGTGGCGATCTTCTCTGCCCCGAGCCGCATCGCATGGTCGAGAAAGGCCTTGAACTTGATCTCGGCATTGCACAGGACGTCGGGATTGGGCGTGCGCCCGGCCTGGTACTCGCGCAGGAATTCGGCGAACACGCGGTCCTTGTAGTCGGCGGCGAAGTTGACGTGCTCGATCTCGATGCCCAGCACGTCGGCCACGCTGGCCGCGTCGACGAAGTCGATGTTCGACGAGCAGTACTCGCTGTCGTCATCGTCTTCCCAGTTCTTCATGAAGATGCCGACCACCTCGTGGCCTTGCTGTTTCAGCAGGTGCGCCGTGACCGCGGAGTCCACTCCGCCGCTCAGGCCCACCACGATGCGCTGCTTTTCCATAGGGTGCGGATTGTCCCAGCACCGGCAAGCCGGTGCCCGCATCCGGGAAATCACCGAGAGGCGGACGCGCCCGCGCCGCCGGCCGGCTCCCACAATGGACTGACCAACCGGAGACAATCATGGTTTCTTCTCCCTCCAGCGCCACGCCCTGGACGAAGTCCTATCCGAGCGGCATGCGCTGGGATGCCGAGCTGCCCACCCGCCCTGTGCAGCAGATCCTCGACGAGGCCGTGGCGCAATGGCCCGACCGGCCGGCCATCGAGTTCATGGGGCAGGTCATCACCTACCGCGAATTCGGCGACGCCGTGGAGCATGCGGCCGCGGGCCTGAAGGCGCTGGGCGTCCAACCAGGCGTGCACGTCGGCCTCTTCCTGCCCAACACCCCGCACTACCTGATCGCATTCTTCGCGGTGCTGAAGGCCGGCGGCACGGTGGTGAACTACTCCCCGCTGGACGCCGAACGGGTGCTGGCCCACAAGATCGAGGACAGCCGGACGGACATCCTCGTCACCCTCGATCTCGCCACGCTCTACCCGCAGATGGCACGGCTGCTGGGCAACTCGCGCCTGAAAAAGCTGGTCGTGGGCAGTCTCACGGACTACGGCGGCGCCCGCGATGCGGTGCGCGCGCACCTGCAGGCCGCGGGCCAGCTCGCCGCGGTGCCTACGGACGACCGGCACATGAGCTTCACCCAGCTCCTTGCGAACGACGGCCGCTACCAGCCGCACGCCGTCGCCTCGGTCGACGACGAGATCGTGGTGCTGCAATACACCGGCGGCACCACCGGGCTGCCGAAGGGCGCGATGCTCACGCACGCCAACCTGTCATCCGCGTGTGCGCAGTACCTCGAATCGACCGGCGGCGATCCGCCGATCCTCGACCCGGGAAGCGAGCGGGTGCTGGTCGTTCTGCCGCTGTTCCACATCTATTCGCTGAGCGTGAACATGATGCTCGGCATCCGCCTGGGCGCGCACCTGGTACTCCACACGCGCTTCGACCTCGATGCGGTGATGCACGATCTCGCGGCCAAGAAGATCACGACGTTCCCCGGCGTGCCGACGATGTTCACCGCGATCATCAATCACCCGAAGGCCAGCGAGACAGACCTGCGCGCGCTGAAGTTCTGCGGCTCGGGCGGCGCGCCATTGCCGGTCGAGGTCGAGCACCGCTTCTTCGCGCTCACTGGCTGCCATCTCAACGAAGGCTGGGGAATGACGGAGACGTCGCCGACCGGCACCTTCACGCCCGCGCGCGGCATCCGCAAGGCCGGCTCCTGCGGCATGCCGCTGCCGGGCATCCGCCTCAAGCTCCTGAGCCTGGACGATCCGTCGAAGGAAGCCGCGATCGGCGAGCCTGGCGAGCTGTGCATCCGGGGCCCCAACGTCATGAAGGGCTACTGGAACAACGAGGCCGCCACCGCCGCATCCATGACACCCGACGGCTACTTCAAGAGCGGCGACGTCGCGAAGATGGATGCAGACGGCTTCTTCTACATCGTCGACCGCACCAAGGACATGCTGCTGTGCGGCGGCTACAACGTCTACCCGCGCGTGCTGGAGGAGGCGATGTACGAACACCCGAGCATCGCCGAGGTGTGCGTGATCGGCATTCCCGACGAATACCGCGGCCAGTCGCCCAAGGCCTTCATCAAGTTGAAGGAAGGCGCGCCGGGCTTCACTCTCGACGAATTCAAGCTGTTCCTGAAGGACCGCCTGGGCAAGCACGAGATGGTGGGTGCGATCGAGATCCGCGACGAGTTGCCCAAGACCCCCGTCGGCAAGCTGTCGAAGAAGGATCTGGTCGACGAGGAAGATCGCAGGCGGAGCCAGGCGGCCTCCGCGAGGAGCGCGTCATGATTCACCTCAGCGGCATGGACGCATCGTTCCTGCACCTCGAAACCCCCGAGTCGCCGATGCACGTGGGCAGCCTGCAACTGCTCGACCTCCCCGCGGACTACGAAGGCGACTTCGCCGAGGACGCCAAGAAGTACCTGAGCGGCCGGCTGCACCTGGCCTCGGTGTTCGTGCGCAAGCTGGCGATGATGCCCTTCGACCTCGCCAACCCGGTATGGGTGGACGATGACGACCTGGACCTCGAGCACCACATCCACCACGTGATCATGCCGAGGCCCGGAACGATGGCGCAGCTCGAGCGCCTGGTCGGACGGCTGCACTCGTCGCTGCTCGACCGCAGCCGGCCCTTGTGGGAGATCCACATCATCGAGGGCCTGCAGACGGGCCAGGTGGCGCTCTACAGCAAGATGCACCACGCGGCGATCGACGGCCAGGCCGGCGTCGCCGTGGCGAAGGCGCTGTTCGACATTTCGGAGACGCCTTCGGTGGTCAAGGCGCCACGCGCCACGCGCCGGCGAGATTCATCGCAACTCGGCATGGCTGAGCTTGCCAGCGCGGCACTGAGCAACACGGTGCAGCAGTACGTGAAGCTCATCCAGTCGATTCCGACCACGGCCAAGGCGATCACGAGCGTGCTGATGCCGGTGTCGGAGGCCACCGGCCAGCGGACTTTCGAGCTGCCCAAGGGCATGAAGACCGCGCCGAAGACGCCGCTCAACGTGTCGATCACCAACCAGCGCTCGTTCGCGGGCCGGTCCGTGCCGCTGGCGGAGATCAAGCAGATGGCAAAGGCGGCCAACGTCAGCCTCAATGACGTCGTGCTGGCGATCTGCGCGGGCGCGCTCAAGCGCTACCTGGCGGACTACGGCTGCAAGCCCGACAAGCCGCTGATGGCCGCGGTGCCGGTGTCCTTGCGCAGCGAGGGCAACACCGATCTCAACAACCAGGTGTCGACGATGCTGGTGAGCCTGGCCACCGACATCTCGGACCCGCTCGAAAGAATCGCGGCCATCCACGAATCGTCGAGCGAAGGCAAGAAGCTCACGGGCAACGTCAAGGCGGCCATACCGATGGACTTTCCATCGCTGGGCATGCCGTCGATCGTGTCGGGGCTGGCATCGCTCTATGGGCGCTCTGGCCTTGCCGACAAGCTGCCGCCGATCGCCAACGTGGCGATCTCGAACGTGCCGGGGCCCTCGTTCCCGCTCTACTTCGCGGGGGCCAAGCTCGCGACCTACTTCCCGGTATCGATCCCTGGGCACGGGCTGGCGCTCAACATGACCGTGCAGAGCTACAACGGCTCGCTCGAGTTCGGGCTCACCGCCTGCCGGCGTGCGGTGCCGGACGTGGCGGACCTTGCCGACTATGTCGTCGCGGAACACAAGAAGCTGCTGTCGCTCGTTCTTCAACACGATCGCAGCGCACAACCGGAGGCCGAGAAACCGAAGGCGGCGCCGGCGGCTGCAACGCTCCCTGCCAAGCCGGTAGCGAAGCGCAAGCCGGCGGTCAAGAAGCCGGTCGCGTCAGCGAAGACAGCTCCGCCACGATCTCGTAAGACCGCAAGCGGGCCTGATGGTCGAAGACCTGCGAGGTGATCATCAATTCGTCCGCGCCGGTGCGATCCACGAACTCCTGCAGCTTCGCCTTCACCGTGCCGCGCGAGCCGACGGCCGAACAGGACAGCACCGAATCCAGCAGTGCGTTCTCGGCCGGCCCCACGCGTTCGCGATAGCCCTCGACCGGCGGCGGCAGACGCCCCGGCCGCCCGCTGCGCAGGTTCACGAAGGCCTGCTGCCACGAAGTCGCACGGAATTCCGCCTCTTCATCGGTCTCGGCCGCGAACACATTGAAGCCGAGCATCACGTAGGGCTTGGCGAGTTGCGCCGAGGGCTTGAAGGTCTCGCGGTAGATCCGGATCGCCTGCATGAGCTGCTGCGGCGCGAAGTGAGAGGCGAAGGCGTAGGGCAGGCCCAGGTGCGCCGCGAGCTGCGCCCCGAAGGTGCTCGACCCGAGGATCCACACCGGCACTTCGAGCCCCATGCCCGGCACGGCACGTACGGGCTGCCGGGGCTCCTTGGACATGAAGTCCATGAGTTCGATCACGTCCTGCGGGAACTGGTCGGCATCGGACTGGAGATTGCGCCGGAGCGCCTGCGCGGTGCGCTGGTCCGAGCCCGGGGCGCGGCCGAGGCCGAGGTCGATGCGGCCCGGATAGAGCGACTCCAGCGTGCCGAACTGCTCGGCAATGACCAGCGGCGAATGATTGGGCAGCATCACGCCGCCGGCGCCGATGCGGATGGTCGACGTGCCAGCGCCGATATGGGCCAGTAGCACGGCCGTGGCCGCGCTCGCGATGCCGGGCATGCCGTGATGCTCGGCCAGCCAGTAGCGGCGATAGCCCAGTTTTTCGCCGTGCTGCGCCAGGCTGAGCGAGTTGCGGAACGACTGCGCGGCGTCGCTGCCTTCGGTGATGGGGGAAAGATCGAGGATCGAAAACGGAGTCATGGCGCTATCTTGGCCCGGATCCCGTCGCTTCAAGCGATGAAGGGATATTCGCCCGACTGCGGGTAGTCTCGGTCCATGGCATTGCGTTCATTCAGGCTCCTGGCGGCCCTCTTCATGCTGGCATTGGTCGGTTGTGGCTCACTTCCCGCCAACATCCAGCGCCCGGTCTCTCACAGCCTGCCGGCCTCGCCCGACAAGAGTCCGATCGCGCGACTTGCGGCGGACCAGTTGCCGGCAGGAGCCCAATCCGGCTTTCGCCTGCTGCCGCTGGGCTCGTACGCGCTCGACGCGCGGCTCGCGCTGATCCGTCGCGCCACGCAGACGCTGGATGTGCAGTACTACATCTGGGACAACGATGAATCGGGTCGCGCGGTCTTCAGCGCCCTGAAGGATGCGGCCGAGCGCGGCGTCCGCGTTCGGCTGCTGCTGGACGACCTGAACACCGCCGGTGTCGAAGAACTCCTGCAGGCCCTCTCCAGCGTACCGAACATGGAAATTCGCCTGTTCAATCCCTTCTGCTGTGCACGTACCAGCCTGGCGGGTCGCATCGCGACGTCCATGGGCGACCTGCCCCGGCTCGACCATCGCATGCACAACAAGCTGCTGGTCGCCGACGGCGCGCTGGCGATGGTCGGCGGCCGCAACGTCGCGGACGAATACTTTGCTCGCAACCGGGTGGCGAACTTCATCGACCTCGACGCGATCGCAGCAGGCCGCGTGGTTCCGCAATTGGCCATGCACTTCGATCGCTACTGGAACAGCGACGAATCCTTTCCCGTGACGTACTTCTCGAATTCGCGCGACCCCGGATTCAATGCCGGGTTGTTGCAGAGGCTTCTGCCGCCGGATGCGGGGCGAATCGAACTGGAGCTTCCCGACAAGGACCTCCTCGAGCTGGAGCCGGTCAGCAAGGAGCTCCGCGCCAACCATCTGACGCTGGTCCCCGGCCTTGCCTATGCGGTCGCCGACCGTCCCTCCAAGCGCTTCCTGCCACCCGAGGAACTGGAGTCCGGCAGCCTGATGACCGGCGCGGTCAATCAGATGCTCGGTGCCGGTTCGGAGCTGGTGGTGACTTCGCCGTACCTGGTCCCGGGAAAGCCCGGCATGCACGTACTGCAGAGCCTGCAGCGCAAAGGCGTGCGCATGACGCTCGTGACCAATTCGCTGCCCGCAACCGATTCGGCCTTCGTGTACTTCGGCTATGCGCGCTACCGGCCCCGCATCCTGAAGGCCGGCGTGGAGGTCTACGAGGTCAGCGCGAGCACGTCGCGCGACAGCAAGCCGGTGTTCGGCGGCGGCTCGTCGCGCGGCCGCCTGCATGCGAAGCTGGCAGTCATCGACGAGGAAGTCGTGCTGTTGGGATCGCTCAACCTCGACCCGCGCTCCGCGCGCAGGAACACGGAGCTGGGCGTCGCCGTCGACAGCCCCGAGCTGGCGAAGCAGGCGCTTCGCATCGTCGAGGCCATGAAGGCCGAGGCTTACCGCCTTCGGCTGGAGCCCGAAGGCGGGGCGCTGTCGTGGATTCCGCCCAACGAGGACGACGACCAGGCGCTCAGCGAAGAGCCGGGCGTGTCGGCATGGAACGCGCTGCAACGGCTTCTGCTGAATCCGCTCGTGCCCGAAGACCTTCTGTGAATCTTCCGCGAGGTGGCCGCCGCCGCCGCCGCAGGCGTCAGGCCAGGGCCTTGGCCTTCAGCTTCGCAAACTCCTCCTGGTTGATCGTGCCGGCATCCAGCAGCGCCTTGGCGTCGGAGATCTGTTCGGCCGGCGACTTGCCGGCCACCTGGCGGATGTACGCATCCGTGTCGGACTTGGCCCGCTGCACGCTGGCGCGTTGCCGCTCGGCCATTCCCCTGCCGCGCGCGACGATATAGACGATGGCAGTCAGCCCCGGCAGAAAGATCAAGCCGATCAGCCAGAGTACCTTGGATCCGCCGCCCAGATCCGAATCGCGGAACAGGTCGACGACGATCTGAAAAAGGATCAGGAGGTATGCGATCAACACGAAGGTCGACAGCATCAGAAGAATCAGATCCCAGAAATTGCTCATTTCATTTCCTCTCGTAGTTATGGCGATTGAAAAGCGGTGGCAGCGGCGCCGGTCAACGCGGACGGGCTGTCGCCTTGTTGGTCAATGAACGCAGAAGTCCCAGGACGAACCCGCCGGTGAACATGCCGAGGACGTAGACGACGAACACCAGGACCGAGACCGGCAGCGTCACGCTCATCGAGAACAGCGAGACCGTCGCCGTCTCCAGGTTCTGGACCTTGAACAGGATCACGATGCCGGCAAGGATCACGATCAGGGCAATGTAGACATAGCGATGCATGGGGTTTACTCCAGAAGGAAGAACGGAACATGACGTCGACTACACGGTGAGCATGCCGGTCGCCAGCGCGTACACCGCCGCGATCGCCGCGATGGCGAACACGGCGAAGGCGATCATCTCGGGGAAGGTGAAGAGTTGCTTCTTCTGCTCGCGCCGCGCGAGAAAGTAGAGGAAGGTCCCGGGCGCGTAGAGGACCGCGGAGAACAGCAGGTACTTCGGCCCGCCGGCGTACAGCATGCCCGCGGCATAGGCGACTGCAATCGCGCCGCGCACGCGGTCGACCGAGCGACCGCGTTCATCCGGCTTGTAGGTTTCGCCGGTCCATGCGAGCTTGAGGCCGTAGGCCGCGACGAGCAGGTACGGAATGAGCGTCATCGAGCTGGTCATCTTCAGCGCCAGCGTGAAGGCGTACTCGGCGAACCAGGTGACGAGCAGGAAGACCTGGATGACGATGTTCGTCAACCACAGCGCGGCGGAAGGAGTGCCGTTCTCGTTCTCGCCGGCGAGGAAGCTCGGCATGGTCTTGTTCTTGGCCGCCGAGTGGAGGACCTCCGCAGCCAGGAGAGACCAGGACAGGTAGTTGCCGAGGATCGAGATGAGCAGTCCGATGCTGACGAAGATCAGGCCCCAGGGGCCGACGATGGACGCCATCACGCCTGCCATCGCCGGCGTGGGGAGCGCCGCGAGATCGGGACGCAACAGCACCCCATAGGAGAGCATGGTGACCATGATCAGCAGGCACAGTACGCCGAGGAAGCCGAGCACGGTGGCGATGCCCACGTCCTCGCGCTTCTTCGCGTAGCGCGAATAGACGCTGGCTCCTTCGATGCCGACGAACACGAACACCGTGACCAGCATCGTGTTGCGGACCTGGGTGGCCAGGCTCGACAGGGACTGCTCTTCGCCGCCCCAGAAGTTCATCGCGAAGATGTCGGCCTTGAACCCGGCGATCGCGACGAAGATGAAGACGGCGATCGGCACGATCTTCGCGACGGTCGCGATGGTGTTCAGCGCCGCTGCTTCCTTCACGCCGCGCAGGATCAGGATGTGCACGGCCCACAGCAGGACTGACGCGGACAGGATCGCCACGACGGTCGTTCCATCGCCGAAGATGGGAAAGAACTGCCCCAGAGTGGCCTTGATCAACACCAGGCAGGCGACGTCGGCAAGGCAGCAGCCGATCCAGTAGCCCACCGCCGACGCAAAGCCGAGATAGTTGCCGAAGCCTTCCTTGGCGTACGCATAGATGCCGGTGTCGAGATCGGGCCGCCGCCGCGACAGGGTCTGGAACACGAACGCCAGCATCAGCATGCCGGTGCCGGCAATCGCCCAGGCAATCAAGGCGCCGAGACCGCCTGTCGAGCGACCGAACGCCGACGGCACGGCAAAGATGCCCGAACCGATCATCGAGCCGACGACCAGGGCCGTGAGTGCACCGCGCGAGAGTTGCTGGTCCTGAGGGGTGGTCATGCCGGGTCAGTGGCTTTCGCATCTGTCGCCATGAGGATCTCCTGTGTCGATGTCTCTTGGACAGGCGCGATCTAGCATCAGTGGCGTTCGAATCTTTGTCAAGCCTGCAAGGGAGGGGCGAGCGGGCCGCGCCGCACAGTGGCGGTGGCTGGATTTTTTGCCTTGCTGCGCAGATGATCGAGCCCCCGGACCTTGCAAAGGACCTTGCCATGCGATCACGAGTTGCTGCACGACGGCGCACGCTCAGGACCTGGAGACGAAGGGCCGGATCAAGATCGTCGGGTCGATGTCCGACCTGCGCAACGGCGTGGTGACCTTCCTGGGCTAGCGACGTTCAGCGCGTTTGCCCCAAAGGGCAATCGTTGCTGCACCTTCGGGCCATCGCCTCACGCACGTGTTCGATGCCATGATTTTTCCAACCTGACTGAAGGAGATGACCCATGAGAACGACAACGCAGCTTCTCTCCCGTTTCGCGGCTCTCGCGCTGGCCTTCCTGCTTGCGGCCTGTGCGGCACCGGGCTCGCAGTCGGACTCGATGACTGTGCGGCAGGGCGTGATCGAGCAGATCTCGCCGACTCAGATTCAAAGCTCGCATCACACCGGTGTCGGAGCTGTCCTCGGCGGCCTCGCTGGTGTCGGCCTCGGCAGCCTGATCGGCGGTGGCACGGGGCGCGACGTGGCGATGGTCGTGGGCGCCGTCGGCGGCACGATGGCGGGGGCCGAAGTCGCGCGGCGCTACGACCAGCCCATCGCGGGACAGCAGGTCTTCGTCCGCACGACCAGCGGCGTTCTGGTCGAAGTGACACAGCCCGCCACGCCGGGCCTGCGTGTGGGACAGCGCGTCTACATCGAGGGCAAGGGCGACGGCGCGCGCGTCATTCCGCAGGCGCAATGAACTGATCGCGCGCCGGATCGCATCGGCCATGTCCAATTCGTCATGAAGGACGCAGGGATCGACAAGCGCGACGCGTCCCCGGCGCCATGAGCGGGATCGACCCCGAGCCATGACCTACCAGCTCGGCATGGTGCTGGCCCTTCTCGCCGCCGCGATCACGATGTTCGCGATCAACCGGCCACGCACCGACGTGGTCGCTCTCATCATGATGGCGGCATTGCCGTTCACCGGCGTGGTCAGCATGCAGGAAGTGCTGGCCGGGTTTGCGGATCCCAACGTCGTGCTGATCGCGCTGCTGTTCGTGATCGGCCAGGGGCTCGTGCATACCGGCGTGGCGCGACGACTGGGCGACCTGCTCGTGGTCCGGGCAGGGCCGAACGAGACGCGGCTCATCGCGCTGCTGATGGTGATCGTGGCTGGCGTGGGGTCCGTGATGAGCTCGACGGCGGTCGTCGCGATCTTCGTCCCCATCGTGCTGCGCATCGCGAGCAACACCGGCATCGCGGCGCGGCGCCTGATGATGCCGCTCAGCGTGGCCGCGCTGATGAGCGGCACCCTGACGCTGGTGGCGACGACGCCCAACCTGCTCATTCACGGCGAGCTCGTGCGCGAGGGCTTCGAAGGCTTTCAGTTCTTCAGCTTCACGCCCTTCGGCGTGCCGTTGCTGATGATGGGCATCGCCTACATGCTGCTCACGCGGCGCTGGCTGGCGGGGCCGGAGGGCCCTGCGATTCCGCCCAGCAGGCGCACGGGGCTCGGCCACTGGATCGAGGAATACGCCTTGGCCGGGCGGGAGCATCGTTTTCGGGTGGCGGCGCACTCGCCGACCGTGGGTCACGTGATCGACGAACTCGAGTTGGAGGACGTGCCTGGCGTGAATGTCCTGGCGATCGAGCGCAGTGTTCGCTTCACCCGCAACCTGCTGCCACCGGGCACCACGATCGAAGCGGGCGACGTGCTGTTCGTCGACGTGTCCAATCCGGCGGCCGACATCGAGGATCTCAGCGGTCGACTCGCACTGGAAAGAGTTCCGCTGGCCGGCGCCTACTTCTCCGAGCACGCGCAGGACATCGGCATGGCCGAGGTGCTGGTGCCTCCCGGCTCCAGCCTGATCGGGAAGACGGTGGCCGAATCGCGCCTGCGCGCCATTCACGATGTGTCCGTCATCGGACTCAAGCGTGGCAGCGAGCCGGTGGCGGCGGACAGCGTACTTTCCATTCCGCTGAAGGCTGGCGACACGCTGTTGGTGGTCGGCATCTGGAAGGCCATCCGCAAGCTCAAGTCGGACATGGACCTGGTCATCTTCAACCTGCCGGCGGAGTTCGACGAGATCGCGCCGGCAGCAGCACGCGCTCCCTTCGCGCTGTTCTCTCTCGCGCTGGTCGTGACCTTCATGGTCACCGGCGTCTTGCCGAACGTGCAGGCCGCGCTCATCGGCTGCCTGCTGATGGGCTTGTTCGGTTGCATGGACCTGTCCACCGCCTATCGCTCCATCTACTGGCAGAGCCTGCTGCTGATCGTGGGCATGCTGCCCTTCTCGCTCGCGCTGCAGCGGACCGGCGGGGTCGACCTGGCCGCGCAGATGCTGCTGGATATCGTCGGCGAAGCCAGCCCGCGCGCGGTGCTCGCTGCAATCTTCGCGGTCACGGCGGTGCTGGGCATGTTCATCTCCAACACGGCCACCGCCGTGCTGATGGCGCCGGTCGCCCTGGCCGTCGCCAAGCACCTGCAGGCGTCGCCGTATCCCTTCGCCATGACGGTGGCACTGGCGGCTTCGGCGGCCTTCATGACACCGGTGTCCTCGCCCGTCAATACGCTCGTGGTGGGGCCCGGCGACTACAGCTTCATGGACTTCGTCCGCATTGGCGTGCCGCTCGTCCTTCTGACGCTGGTCGTGAGTGTGCTGCTTGTTCCGTGGCTTCTGCCCTTCTAGCGGAATCAGACTGTTCCCATGGATTGATTGCGGTCGAGCCTCCTAGAGTCTATGGCGCGGCCTTTGTCGCCCCTTCGGTGCCCGTCGCGATGGCGCCTCTCCCTCTCTCGATTCAAGGATCCGGACATGAAACAAGCCATGATCAAAGGCGGCCTGATCGCCGCCTTGCTGACAAGCGGCAACGCCGCTGTCGCCCAGTACGTCGGCCCGAGCGGGTCCCCGGTCACCACGGCCAGGCAGTTGGTCGACAGCGCACGCGACAAACAGTATGTCCGGCTGCAGGGACGCATCGTTTCGCACGACGGTGGCGAGAAGTACACCTTCGCGGACGAAAGCGGGCGGCTGTCCGTTGAAATCTCCGCGCACCGATTTCCTGCAGGGCAGCCCATCGGCGCCGACCGCCAGGTCGAGATCCTGGTGGAGGTCGACAAGGACTTGACCAAGACCGAGTTCGAGGTGGAGCAGATTCGCCTGTTGCCCTGATCGTCGGAGGCCTGCCGCCTCGACAAGTCACGCCGCAACTCGTGCGTCGAGGGCCCTCGGGCGTGTCCTCGGAAGTCGTCTTTCGGACGATTCTGATAGGCGCGAATCCGCACGGTTCATACCATCCCTTCATGCTTTTTCCCTTGTCCATCGGCGTCATCCGCGCCGTGCTGACAGGCGAAAACCAAGACTCAAGCGGTCACTGAGAGACAGGCGCGCCAAGCGCCTTCTTTCCTGGCCCTAGCTCCCGCTCCCGAGATAAGCGCTCCGCCCCAGTGTCATCGGGTGAGGGCGATTCGGCGCCCGGTCGACGCGGCGCCAGGTTCGATGCGCCACGTCTCGCGGCTCGGCTCGCAGGACAGGTGCTCATTCGCTTTCGTCGCCCGCCACTGCGCTGATCGGGTGACGGCATCCGGTCAGTGTCAAGCGCCTAGGAATCATCATGAACATGTGGATTGTTGCGATCTCGTTATGGACTCTTCTGATGTGGGCCTTTCTGCGCAGCAGATTGCGCCCCTCCGAAGTCTTGTCGCGCTCCATCGCATTCGAGCCGAAGGAAAAGCTCTCGCCCGAGCAACTCTTCGGGTGCTTGTTGAGCGGGAACTTCGCCCTGCTGATGCGCGACGACTTCAACCAGCTCGCGAGCGCATTGCCTGTGCGCCGCATCAAGAGCTTGCTTGCCGGGCACTGGGGCATCGCCTCGCGTGCCGATTGCCATCGCACCTTGGGCGAAGCACTCCGCCGACTGGGTTGCATGTCGCAAGAAAAAACGCGGGCCATCGCCGCATGGCGGCCGTCCGAACAGTACGGCGAGAACAACGGCGCCAGGCGCGATCGTCGGACCATGGTCGACCGAAGCTCCGAGCCAAGCCATGACCACCGAAGTGTCCTCGCCTGGGATGTGCAGCAACTCGCCTATCTGGTCCGGCTGGCCCTCGCCATCGGCTATGCAACTCGCGACGAAGCAGACAGCTTGCTGGAGACGCTGGCCGCCAGGGCACGGCTGCACTACGCCTCATGGGAAGACTATTCCCTGTCCGCACTGACTGGACTCGGACTTCGCAGCTCCCTCGAAGTTCTCGACCGTGCGGCGGAGTGGACGGAGTACTCGCACACGCATTCAGCCCTGCTGGACAAGCGCTCCCCCGTCAGGAGCGCATCGTCGTGGCACGGCGCAATGCGGGACGCGGCCCGTGGCGCTCGCGCGGTGCGGCCCTGGCCTGCGGCCGCGGCCACCTGAGCCGGATGCCTGGAAGCCGTTCCGCCAATGCCGTCAACGGAGGCGTCATCACGATGGTGTTGACTTGCCTGCTCGGAGGCGCGAGCTACTTCCTTGGCCAGAAGATATCCATCGAGATTCAGTGGATCTGGCTGGCCTCGGGATTGCTTTGCATCATCGGGCTGGCGATCCTCCAGTTCGTGCGTGCACGCCATGTCCAGCGCCGGGGCGACGAACTCCTTGCGATCCTCGATGCCGTGCCCCACATCCTGTTCTTCAAGGATCGGGATTTCCGGTATCGCGCGCTCAACGCGGAGTTCGCGCGCGTGTTCAACCTCGACGCGCAGGCAGCGGTCGGCATGAACGACGAGGAGCTCTTCGGCTCCGAGCTTCAGGAACGCTTCGTGGCGCAAGACAGGGAGCTCATCTCCTCCGGGGAGGCACGTACGTACGATGAGGAAATACAGGTCGACGGCGTGCTGAGGAACATCCAGGCACGCAAGCGGCCGGTGTATGACCGGAGCGGCAAGCTCTGCGGCACAGTGGGCCTGGCGATCGACGTCACCGAGCAGAAGCTGCTGCAGCGCCAACTCGCGGAAGCGCATGCGCGGCTGGACATGGCACTGGAAGGCGCCCAGATGGGCACCTGGGAGTGGAACATGACCACGGGCGAGGTTCACACCGACGAACGCGCCAGGCGCATCCTCGGGCTGAAAGGCAACGCACACGATCTGTCGGCGGTGTTCGCCAGGGTGCATCCCGAGGACGTCGGCCACATCACGCGCCGCATGGAGCATCTCTCCCATGCACGCCGGGATATGGAAGCCGTGGAGTTTCGCGTCCTGGACGATTCGGGCGCGGAACGCTGGGTCGAAGGGTTCGCGTCGCCGAATCGCGTGCGCTCCGGCAAGGTCTACGTGGTCGGGGTCACCCGCGACATCACCGAGCGCCGCACGGGCGAACTGGCATTCGCGGCAGCCAAGGAGCGCGCAGACCGGGCGTTGGGCGAGCTCGATCAGTTCCGCTCGAATCTTGAACTGGCCTTGATCGTCGGCGGCATGGGCGTGTGGCGCTCGGTCACCCGCATGGGCAAGGATACGCAACTGTCCGATTCGGCGTTCATGGACACGGTCATCACGGCCGACCAGAAGATCCGCGAGATCTACGGCCACGAACCCGATGCCGTCATCACCTACCGCGATCAGTTCCAGCTATTGCATCCGGATGATCGGGAGCGCGTCGCGGCGAACGTCCAGGCAACGTATCGGCAGAACAAGGGCGCCTATCGCGACCAGTTCCGGATCCGCAGCCGCGGCGGCATCGTCCGCACGCTCGACGTGCGGGGCATCCTGAGGGTTGCTTCGGAGGGAAGCGGCGGCACCCTGATGATCTCCTTCACTGGAATCGCGAAGGACATCACCGAGGAAGAGAAGCTCAAGGCCGACCTGGTCGCGAAGGCCGAGGAAGCCCGCCTGGCCGTCGAGGCCAAGCGCGCGTTCCTCGCGATGATCAGCCACGAGATCCGCACGCCGCTCAACGGGGTGCTCGGAATGATCGACCTGGTGCTCGACAGCCGCCTCGCCGACGAGCAGCGCGCGATGCTGGACCGCTGTCGCGAGTCTTCGCTCGAACTGCTCACCATCATCAACGACCTGCTGGACTATTCGAAGATCCGCGCGCGCAAGCTCGACCTCGAGAATCGGCCGCTGCGACTGACGGCACTCGTCGACGACGTCTGCGGCAACTTCATCGCCGAGACACGGCTGAAGTCCATCAGCCTGCACTCCAGCATCGATCCACGACTGCCGTTGTTCATCATCGGCGATCCGGTGCGTCTGCGGCAGGTGTTGACCAACCTCGTCGGCAATGCCGTGAAGTTCACCGAACGCGGCGGCGTGAAAGTCAAAATGCGCAAGGGAGCAGACGGCCGGCTGCAGATGACCATCGAGGACTCCGGCATCGGCATTGCCCGGGAGGCCATGGACGCGCTCTTCGAGCCGTTCGCACAGGCCGACATCACGACCACGAGGCGCTACGGCGGCACGGGGCTGGGTCTCGCCATCGTGAAGCAACTGGTCACCCTGATGCAAGGCAGCGTCGAATGCGACAGCGAGGCGGGCCGAGGCACCCGCTTCACGGTGATGCTTCCGCTGCAAGCCTACTCGACGGCAGGCTCGGCCGCGGATGAAATCCCTGCCGACGGCGCAACGAGGGGTGTCAAACCGATCGCGCGGGGGCAAAAGCTGTTGCTCGCCGAGGATCATCCAATCAACCGGGAGGTCATCACGCGTCAGCTCGTCAAACTCGGCTTTGAATGCGACTGCGCGGAGGATGGAGAGGAAGCGTGGGAAAAGCTCACATCGCCCGGTGCGAGTTATTCAATGCTCCTGACGGACTGTCACATGCCGCGACTCGACGGCTACGGACTGACCAGGCGCCTGCGCGACTTCGAGATGCGATTCGGCCTCCGCCGATTGCCGACCATCGCGCTGACCGCCAACGCCCTGCCGGGCGAATCCGAGCGCTGCATTGCGGCCGGGATGGATGCTTATTTGTCCAAGCCATTGCAGATGCATGCGCTGCGAGATGAACTGATGAAGTTCACGCCCCCGGGCCAGGCTTCGCACGCAGCGGCATCGGCCGTCCAGGCATCTGAAGCCACGGGATCGGAAGCCGCCAACGCCTACCCGACGCTCGCATCGCTGTGCAAGGGCAACGCCCGCGAAGTCGCGAAGGCTGTTGCGCCTCTTCGTCGATGCCACGTCGAAGGACCTGGAGGCGATGGAGCGGGCAACGGAGGTCTGCGACCACGTCAGCCTTCGACAATTGGCGCACCGCTTGAGTTCGGCCTGCCATCAGCTCGATGAAACAAAGGCTGTTGACTTGCTGCAACTCATCGAGCACCTGGAAGAAACCGGGGGAGCCGTCGTCCTGGCTTCCGTGCGCACGCTCTACGTCATGGCGCGACAAGAGGTCTGCTCGGCCCTTGCCCGTGCATCGGAGTTCATCGGGCGCGCTTGACGAACCCGGCGCTCCGCGCGCCGGGCTCAGGCATTCATTCCGTGCTCGCGCGCGTAGACAAAGATGTCGTAGTCGTTCTTGAGACCGAGCTTCAACATGGCGACGGTCTTCTGGGTGCTCACCGTCTTGATGCTGCGAGCCAGTCGCTCGGAGATGGCGGATACCGTCAAACCCGACGCGAAGAGCCGCAGGACCTCGACCTCCCGAAGCGACAACTGTGTCGAGGCCCCGTAGTTGATCTTGTTGGGGTTCTCGAACAGCCCTTTTCGGAATGCAGCGCTGACGTACTCCCGCCCACCGGAGACTGCGTCGATGGCCATGACGACCTCCGAGATGTCGGAGGCCTTGTCGACGAGGCCTCGGACGCCGACTTCCAGCATGCTGCTGTGAACGCCAACGTTGGCCATCATCGTCAGGACCACGATGGGCAGATCGGGAAAATCGCGCCGAAGGCGCTGAAGCAGACCGAGGCCGTCCGACGCCTGCCCACCCGGCATCGAGAAGTCCGTGATCAGCAGATCGGCCGGCGTTTCCTTCAACACGCTCAACAGCGTGTCCGTCGAATGGGCTTCGGCCACCACCGAGAGGTCGCGCCTGTCCTTCAGCAACATCCGGACTCCACCGCGAATCAGTGGGTGGTCGTCAGCAATGACTATGCGCAGTGTCACGGGAATTGGGCCGGCCTTGAAAATCGGCGATGTTTCTGGAAATGATGCTGCGCGCTCGATGTGTTTCAGATCGCAGATCCATTCCTCTGATACACGCCAGGCTCTCGTTGCCGAAAGCCAGCAGGGCGATCGTACCTCTCCGGAGGTAATCGCTTGTCGCGTAGCGATTCACTGGGTGAATACTTTCTTCTGCCGTGAAGAACTACACACCCAGCCCGGGCCGCCTCGAATCGTCCTCGTGGCTGCAAGAGCGGCCCATGCCTTTCCGGGCACTGCAAGTTGCAAGCGCCCGGTGGCGCAAATCAGAAGGGAATGTCGTCGTCCATGTCGTCGAAACCTGACGACGACTTGGCCGGTGCCTGACGGGGTGCGGGAGCGGGCGCGCGGGGTGCCGCCGCGGCGGGCGGGCGCGAATAGCCGCCTCCGCCTTGCGAGTAGCCGCCGTCATCGTCGCCGCCCGAGGGGCCGCCCTGGCCCTGGCGGCTGCCGAGCATCTGCATCTGGTCGACGCGGATGTCGGTAGCGTACTTCTCGACGCCGTCCTTGTCCGTGTACTTCCGAGTGCGGATCTGGCCTTCGACGTAGATCTGCGAGCCCTTGCGCAGGTACTGCGCGGCGATTTCGGCGAGGCGGCCGTTGAACACGAGACGGTGCCACTCGGTGGCCTCGCGCATTTCGCCGCTTTGCTTGTCCTTCCACTTGTCGGTCGTGGCCAGGGTCGCGTTGCACACCTGATCTCCGCTCGGGAACGTGCGTGTTTCCGGATCGCGTCCGAGGTTGCCGACGAGGATGACTTTATTGACCGATGCCATATGCGCTGCCCCTGAGATATCAGAAGTCCAAGAAAACGAAGGATTGAACCAACGAGTCTACCTCGCCGACCCGGTCACCGGCGGGCGGCGTCGGGCGCAAGGTCGGGCGGGGGCGCTTCGGCATGCGCCAGGGTATAGAGGCCGACATCCACCCTGCCGGCGCGGAATCCGGCCTCGCAATAACAGAGGTAGTACTCCCAGAGCCGCCGGAACGAGGCGTCGAAACCAAGCGCCTCGACTTGCGGCCAGGCCCGCAGGAACCGCAGCCTCCACTCGGCGAGGGTCAGGGCATAGCTCTCGCCGAAGCACAGGTCCCGGACGAGTTCCAGGCCCGCGCGCCGGGCCTGCGCCTGCAGGGCGGCCGCGGACGGCAGCATGCCCCCCGGAAAGATGAAGTGCTGGATGAAATCGGCATGGCGCCGGTAATGATCGAAGTGCTCGTCCGCGATGGTGATCGCCTGGACGACGGCAACGCCGCCGGGCCTCAGGCGCTGCCGCAGCGCGTCGAAATAGACGGGCCAGTAGCGCTCGCCCACGGCTTCGACCATTTCGACGGAAACGATCCGGTCGTGCAGCCCCTGGACGTCGCGGTAGTCCTGCAAGCGGGCATCGATCCGATCGGCCAGCCCCAGTTCGCCAGCGCGCTGCCGCGTATGCGCCAATTGTTGCTTCGACAGCGTCAGCGCCGTGACGTGGACGCCCTGGCGCCGGGCGAGCGCAAGAGCGAGCGCGCCCCATCCGCAGCCGATTTCCAGCACCGTCGCGCCGCCCCGGAAGTCGAGCAGCTCGACGATTCGGTCCAGCTTGAGCGCCTGGGCTTGCTCCAGGGATTCGCTCCCCTGGGCGTAGAGCGCGCTCGAATAGATCATCTCCGGATCCAGCCACAGTGCGTAGAAGGCGTTGCCCAGGTCGTAGTGGAACGCGATGTTCCGCCGGCTCCCGCTGCGCGAGTTCACACGGGCGAAGTGCATGAGGCGGCCCAGCCAGCGCGCCGGCCATGAAGCGTCCAGCGCGCGGCCCCAGCCGGCTTCGTTGCGCAAACCCAGTTCCAGCAGTGCGGACAGGTCCGGGCTCGACCAGTCCCCGTCGCGGTAGGACTCCGCAAAGCCGATGTCTCCCCGCAACAGCAGGCGCGCGAGAGGTCGCCAGCGATGCAGCGTCATGGCTGCGTGCGGCCCTGCCAGTTCGCCATGGCCATCGACGCGACTGCCGTCGGGCAGTTCGATCGACAGCGACCCGGCACTCAGCCTCTGCAGCAGGCGCTCCAGCAGCCGCCGCAAGGGCCATCTGACCAGTTCCGACGGCAGGAAAGCCCTTCCGCGGCGTGGGCTGCCCTGCCGGAGACCGTTCGCGCCCGACGACGAGACGCTCATCGCTTCGTCGGCCCGACGATGGTGACCGCCCGCGCCGGCGCCGCCGGGTGCCGGTGCAGGCGCGCCCCCTTGAACCACAGGCGCAGCGCCTCCCAATGAATGGCGCCCATGACCTTGATCGTGAGCAGAGGATGGGAGAAGAACGCCAGCAACAGGGCGGCGTCGCTCAACGCACGCCGGCGGGCGTCGAAGCATGCCGTGAGCACCACGCCCTCGGGACCTTCGGCGTCCACGCCAATGTGCAGACCCTTCCGTTCGCTGCCCGGCGGCTCGACGCGAAAGCGGTAGGCCATCTCCATCGCGAGAAAGGGCGACACATGAAACTCCTTGGCACAGCGCTGCTCGATGCGCTCGGCATGGCGCTCGGATGCATCCACCGGGATCAGATAGCTGTGCCGCTCGCCGAAGGTGTTGTTCACCTCGTAGAGGATGGCCTGCACGCCGCCGTCCGGGCGCTCGCAGAAATAGACGCTCAGCGGGTTGAACGCATAGCCGAGGATGCGCGGCATGCTCAGCAGGCGGATGGAACCGCCGGCAGCCAGGCTTGCCGCGGCCAACTGACGCTCCACATGGGCCCGCAGGCCGCGACCGTCGCCATAGTCGCGCTCATGCAGGCTGAACAGGTTGAAGCGGTTGAACGAGAACAGCCGAAGCTCCCGCCCGAGTTGGGGGAGTTCATCCAGATCGATCAGCAGCGAGAACATGCGATAGCGCAGGCGATGCCGCGCCGGTCCCGATCGCCGGTGCATCACGGAACCTGCGTAGAGCGCGCTGCGGCTGCTCATGCGCTTGCCGCTTCCGAGATCGAACCCAGGCGGATGCGGGCGGACTCGTTCGCGACGGTCCAGGGCCGGCGCACGCCACCGAAGGCTTCGGCCACCGCCAGGCCGGCCTGCAATCCGTCCTCGTGAAAACCCGCGCCGAAGTAGGCGCCGCAGAACCAGGTCCGAAGCCGTCCCTGTAGCGACCAGAGTTCGCCCTGCGCGCGGATGGCCGCGCCGTCGAACAGCGGATGCTCGTAGATCTCCGAGTGAACGAGATGCTCGCGTCGCGGCTCGTGCGGGGGGTTGAGCGTCAGGAACAACGGCGTTTGTTCGGGAATCCCTTGCAGGCGGTTCATCCAGTAGGTCACGCACAACGCGGACGGCGCGCGACGACGGGCGGCATAGTTCCAGCTCGACCACAGCGCGCGGCGTTGGGGCATGAATGAGGGGTCGCTGTGCAGCAGTGCGCGGTTGCGGCTGTAGCCGAATGCGCCCAGCACGCGCGACTCGTCGGCACTGGCGTCGGACAGCAGGCGCAGCGCCTGGTCGGCATGGGTCGCGATCACGACGTGATCGAAGCGCTCGGGCTCGCACGCTTCGTCGGTCAGGACCCCGACCCCCCCGGCATCGCGACGGACTTCGACGACCGGGCAGTCCAACCGAAGGCGATCGCCCAGAACCTGCGTCATGCGCTCGACATAGCGGCGACTTCCGCCCCGCACCGTGCGCCAGGCGGGGCGCTCCGCCAGGTGCAGAAGCTGGTGGTTCTCGCAGAAGCGTATGAAGGCCTCGGTCGGATAGGCGCCGATGCGATCCGCGGAGGTCGACCAGATCGCCGCCGCCATCGGATAAAGGTGATCCTCCCGGAACGCGCGCCCATAGCCGCGCATCCGGAGGTAGTCGTCGAGTGGCATCAGGCCTACGACGGCGGCATCGGCCGGCGCCCGGCGATAGAAGCGGACGATGTCGCGCAGCATCGACCAGAAGCGCGGACTGCACAGGTTGCGGCGCTGTGCGAAGAGCGTCCGCAGGCTGGTGCCGGCGTATTCCAGAGCGCCATCGTCGAGGCTGACCGCGAACGACATCTCGGAAGCCTGAGTCTCGACACCCAGGTGGGCCAACAGCGCGGCGAGGTTCGGATAGGCGGCCTCGTTGTAGACGATGAAGCCGGTGTCGACCGGAACGGGCCCACCCGCGGACGGCGCCTCCACCGTGTTGCTGTGGCCACCGGGACGGCTGTCGGCTTCGAACACGGTCACGTGATGTCGCCGTGCCAGCAGCCAGGCCGCCGACAGGCCGGAGATCCCGCTTCCGATCACAGCCACGTCCAGCGCGGCGCCGTCCGGAACGATGGCGGGCGGTGGATGCCATTCAGGCGCGGCAGCGAAGCTCATGGGGCCATCCTCGAAACTCCTTGTTGCAGGATTGGTCCTTGTACGCAAAGGCCGGCCCCCTGGATCATTTTTTCGGACCCCGTGATCTAATTTCGCCAGTCCTGCGTAAGAGCAGCATGAATACCGTCCGACCGTCATCGGGAGTGACCGCGATGCAGATCCGGCCGCGATCGCCCTACCTGTCGGTTGTGACACCCCACCAGGGCCGGGGAGCGATGCCGACCATCGAGGAATTGAACGCGCTTGCCAGGGCTGTAGCGCTCGACGCCGACCGGGAAGCCTTCGCGGCCCTTTTCAAGCACTTCGCGCCTCGCGTGAAGTCCTACCTGGTGCGATCGGGTACCGCCGAAGGCCTGGCCGAGGAACTCACCCAGGAAGCGATGGTGAGCGTTTGGCGCAAGGCAGCCATGTTCGACCCTGATCGGGCCAGCGTCTCGACCTGGATATTCACCATCGCGCGCAACCTTCGCGTCGACCACTTCAGGCATCACGGCCAAGGACTGGTCGATGGGGGCGACCTGGATTGCGACGCCATGCCCAGTGACCTGCCGTCGCCCGACGAGCAGGCCCATGTCAAACAGCGCGAGATCGGCGTGCGCGACGCATTGCGGCACCTGCCCGAAGAGCAGGCGCAGGTGCTTCGCCTTTCCTTTTTCGAGGAACAGCCCCATGCCCAGATCGCAAGCGAACTGGGCATTCCGCTCGGCACCGTCAAGTCGCGGGTGCGCCTTGCCGTGAACCATCTGCGTCGCTTGCTCGACCAATTCGAACCATGATCCTTCACCATCCCGCCGAAGACCTCCTGCTGGCATTTGCAGCAGGCCAGCTTTCCAACGGCCATTCCCTGGTCATGGCCAGCCACGTCGAGGGCTGTGCGCATTGCCGTGAGCGTGTGCGCCTTTTCGAAGCAATGGGCGGCGCCATGCTGGAAGAGCTGGTGCCTGAAGTGCTCGAGTCCCAGGCGCTGGCGCGCACCATGGCCGCGATCGATACACCGCCTCCAGTCGTGACGCCCCCGGGTGCGGGCCCGGGCATGCGCGCCGAACTGCCCGAAGGTCTTCCATGGCCGCGCGCACTCCGGGGCTGCACATCCACGCGCTGGCGCTGGCTCGGGCCGGGAATGCGCTGGAGCCGTGTGACGCTTCCCGGTGATGACGCGGCCAACGTGTTCCTGTTGCGCATCGGCGCGGGCAAGATGCTGCCGCAGCACACGCACAGCGACTCCGAACTCACCCAGGTGCTCTACGGAACATTCCACGACGGCCGCGCACTGTTCGGTCCGGGCGACTTCGACGAGACGGACGGCAGCATCCGGCACCAGCCCACGGTGGAGGCTGCCGGGGAATGCGTCTGCCTCGCTTCGGTCCAGGGCAAGGTGCTGTTCGATGGCGCAGTCGCGCGGATGCTGGGCGCGCTGGTCGGCATGTAGGTCGTGCACGCCTTCAATCGCGAACAAGCTTGCGCGTCATGCCGTAGGCGACGGTCGCCGATGTCGCAGTGAGCAGGCTGCCCCAGACCAGGTCCACCAGCGTCACTTGCCAGGGCCAACCCTTGAGCGTGGCCTGGTTGGTGAGATCGTAGGTTGCATACGCGACGAGCCCCAGGAGCGCGCCCAGCGCGAAGGCCGAGCGCCAGCGTTCCCTGTTCAGCGCCGGTGCAACGACGAACACGACGATGCCGGCGAAATAGATTGCATAGAACGCCAGGGCCGGGCCGATTGCGAATCGCTCGAGCATCATGTTCCCCAAGGCCGGGCGATAGAGGCGATCGGCCATCGTGAACAGCCAGACCGCGTCGAGCGAAAGAAAAGTCACTGCCGTGGACAGGTAGGCGATGGCGTTGCGTCGGAAGGTCATGGATGTGGTGGCCCAGGGATGAAGGCGTTGGTCCGCGAGGCGTATTCCCGGTAGCCGGGACGGCGTTCGGCGATGTTCTTTTCGAGCAGGCTCACGCCCGATACTTTCAGCAGCAGGACCGTCATCAGGACCGGAGACACAAGGCTCCAGGCCCCGCTCCAGCCCGCCCCTGCCATCGCCATGAGCCACAGGCCCCACCAGACGCAGGCCTCGCCGAAGTAGTTGGGATGACGGGTGAAGCGCCACAGTCCCCGGTCCATGACCTTTCCGCGGTGCGAAGGATCAGCCTGAAAGCGCGCCATCTGTGCGTCGCCGACCGTCTCGAAGACGATCCCGAAGGCCGCCAGCGCGAAGCCCGGTGCATCGAGCCATCCCGCGGATCGGTTGGCCGCCATGCCGACCAGCAGAGGAGCCGACACGGTCCACGCCAACACCGCCTGCAGGCCGAAGACCAGATAGAGACTCTTCCATGCGAAGCCAGGCTGGTTGCGCTCGCGGATCTCCCGGTATCGCCGATCCTCGCCGCGACCCCTGTTGCGCCAGGTGATGAAAAGGCTCAGGCGCAGCGCCCAGGCCAGCACGAGCACCAGCATCCAGAGGCCGCGCCGGCCCGGCGCGGGCAGAAGTGCGAAGTACACGACCCCGGCGCCAGCGATGAAGAAAGACCACGTGCGATCCACAAGGCTCACGTCGCGGCGCGCGAGGCTCGCGAGCCATGTCAGGCCGGCGAACGCAAGGGCCACGGCCAGGCCCGCCAGCGCGATGCCGAGTTCCGATGACCGGCCTGTCATTCGCGCTTTTCGAACAGGTAGTGGCCGACCCACCATTGCCGCCCGGCGTCATAGCCGAACAGTTCGGACACCGACATGAAGAACAGGCGCCAGCGCATCCACCATGCGCCCGCTTCGTCGCCATAGATGCCGCCGAACAAGGGCCACAGTTCGCTTCGGCGCTCGTCCATTTGGCGCAGCCAGGCTTCGGCGGTGCGTTGGTAGTGCGTGCCATCCCAACGCCAGCGTCTCGCCAGGCGAAGGTGATCCTGGAAATGCAGGGCCAGGTCATCGCTCGGCATCATTCCGCCCGAGAAGAAGTGCTTGCTCATCCAGTCGCTCGCGTCGCGCTCGACGAACGGATACGGCGCCTCGCGGTGCGCGAAGACGTGCAAGAAGAAGCGCCCGTGCGGCCGCAGCCAACGCGCCACGTGGGCAAAGGCGCGCGGCCAGTTGCGCAGATGCTCGAACATCTCGATCGACACGATCCGGTCGAATCGCTCCGCGGTGTCGAAATCATTGAAGTCGCGCGTGATCACGCAGACGTTGCACAGGCCGCGCTCGATCGCCTGCGCCTCGATGTACTCGCGCTGGGCGTGCGAGTTCGAGACGGCCGTGATGAGGCTGAGGGGGTAGCGCTCGGCCATCCACAGGGTCAGCGAGCCCCAGCCGCAACCCAGTTCCAGCACTTGCTGGCCATCGACCAGGCCGGCGCGCTCACAGGTGACCTGGAGGGCCGCCGCCTCGGCGTCCGGCAGCGTGTCGACGCCCTCGGGCCAGTAGCAACTGCTGTACTTGCGATGTGGACCGAGCACGGCGCCGAAGAACTCGGCGGGCAGTTCGTAGTGCTGCTCGTTCGCCTTCCCGGGCAGCAATGCCAGTTCGGCGGAGCGGATCTCGTCCGCGAACGCCTGGGTCAGTTCCGCAGTCGCCGCCGCATCGCCGCTGTGCAATTCCGCGAGGCGTGCTTTCAACAACCGACGAATGCCCAGGCGCACCACCCGGTCGGGAACCATGCCCTGTTCGACCCAATGGATCGCAACGGCGGCGTTTTGCGGCATGCGCGTCTCCGTGTCGGTGACACACGGATGCGTGTGCCGGCAGGACGTATACGCATCGCCGATCCATTTGGATCAGCGAGCCCCGCTCAGCGCCCGGCCTCGCTATCGGGTGGATCGGCGTCCGCGAGCCAGGCGTCGATCAGCGTATAGGACACGGCCAGCATGACCGGTCCCACGAAGATGCCGACCAGCCCGAAGCCGAGCAGGCCGCCGATGACGCCGGCAAAGATCAGGAGCAGGGGCAGGTCGGCGCCACGCTTGATGAGCATCGGGCGCAGGAAGTTGTCCATGGTGCCGACGATCAGCGTCCACACCCCCAGGAAGATGCCCCAGCCGGTCGAGCCGTGCCAGAAGACCCAGATCGCGGCCGGCGCGAGCACCAGCGTCGGTCCGATCTGGATGATGCACAGCATGAACATCACCGCCGTCAGCAGCGCAGCGAATGGCACGCCGGCAATGGCGAGCCCGATGCCGCCCACCACCGCCTGGACGATGGCCGTGACGCCCACGCCCAGCGCCACCCCGCGGATCGCCTTGCCGGCCAGGACGACGGCGCCCTCTCCGCGCGGCCCCCCGAGCCGGCGGCCGAAACGCAGGGCTTCCGCCGCGGCCGTCTCACCCTGGGCGTACATCACGCCCGCAATGACCACGGTCAGCAGGAATTGCAGCGTCAACGCACCCACGACGCCGGCCTGCGAAAAGAGCCAGCCCGTGACCTGCTTGGCATAAGGCGTGACCTTGGCCTCGACGCCGGCCACGCCCGAAGCCACGAGTTCGTCCCAGGCCAACGTCAGCTTGGGGCCGATGAACGGCAGGCCTCCCACCCACCCCGGCAGTTGCGGAGGGCCCTGGCTGATCTGCAGCCTGAACCAGTCGGCGACTTCGTCCGCGTTGGCGGCAATGGTCGAGATGGCCAGCGTCAGCGGCAGCACGAACAGCAGCAGCAGGATCAGCACCATCACCAGCACCGCGAGGCTGCGACGCCTCCACAGCCGGGCCTCGAACCATAGCAGTGCCGGCCACGTGGCCACCACGACCATGACTGCCCAGATCGTCGCGCCCAGGAAGGGGCGAAGAATCCAGAGGGACGAGCCGATGAGCAGGACGATGCTCAGTACGCCAAAGGTGATCTTGGCAAGGTCGGAGCGAGGATCGGTCATGAGGGTCACCAGTTTCTTGGACAACCCGCAGTTTGCTTGAGCGCGGGCTTGCCGTTAAGCCTTCAGTGGCTCGGCGCGGCTGGAAATCGCGCGCTCCAGCAGTTCGGAGCGCAGTTTGATCGAGGCCTCGACCTGCTCCACGCGCGCCAGCAGCGAGGCATGGCGCTCGGCATTGCGCTCCGTGTGGGTGTTTTCCTGCGCCTCCAGGAAGTTGCGCAGTTCGGTGAATCGCGAAGCCTCCGCCTTGTCGGCGAGCGTGCGCTGGGCCTGGATCTCCTTCGATTGCCGGCGCGTTTCGAGCAGCATCGAGCTCTGCAGATACACCACGTAGGTCGCGGAGACGACGACCAGGAGCCCCGTCAGCGCCAGCATGACCAGCCCCAGCGGCGCTGTCATGCGCATGAAGCCGAGCGACATGGCGACCGGCGCGGCCAGGACGCCCCAGTTCAAGGCGGCCAGGGCCGCGATCAGCACCATGACGATGAGCAACACGCCCGTTCTTAGTCCCATTGCATACCTTCTTCGTTTCTTGCGTTGTAGAGAGCCGAACCGGCGATCGGTCCAGCGGACCTCTGACTTTAGAAACGCCGCTCCCGCGCGTCTACGAGACCGGTCTGGTACTACGAACGACCTTTCGAGCCGCCGCCAGGGAAGCTTCGGTCCAGTGTCGATGTGATGGTGGCCGGAGCGAGGATCGATTAGTCTCGTTCTGCATTTGTCCAACGGACGCGGAGCTTCCATGACCCCAAAGGTCCGTCGAATCATTCGGACGCTCGACGGCGGTGTCGGCACCATGGCGCTGACCTGTCTGCTCGGTGTGGCGAGCTACTTCGTCGGGCAGCCGTCGGCGATCGAACTGAGCTGGTTCTGGGTGGCGCTGGGCTCGCTCTGCATCGTCAGCCTGGCCGTCCTGCAGTACGTCCGGGCTCGCCGGGTACAGCGCAGGGACGATGAACTGCAGGCGATCGTGGATGCGGTCCCGCACGTCGTTTTCTTCAAGGACACCCAGTTCCGGTATCGGACCCTGAATGCGGAGTTCGAGAAGGTGTTCGACCTCGATGTGGACACTGTGCTGGGCAAGACCGACAAGGAAACCTTTGCGCCCGAGATCCAGGAGCGCCTGGCGTCCCAGGACCGCGAACTCCTCGCGTCGGGAGCGGCCCACACGTACGAACAACAGGTCGTGTTCGGCAGCGGCGGCCTGCGCACCGTCCAGACGCTAAGCGCCCGGTCTTCGATCGCCGCGGAAAACTTCTCGGCATCGTGGGCGTGGCGATCGACGTCACGGATCAGCGGCTGATCCAGCGTCAGCTGGAGGATTCCAACGTTCGACTCGGCATTGCGCTCGAAGCGGCGCGCATGGGCTTCTGGGAATGGAACCTGGCAACCGGCGAGATTCGCGCCGACGAGCGCGCTCGCGAGATCCTTGGCTTCGACGACACCATTCATGATGCGACCGCGGCATTCGCCAACCTGCACCCCGATGACGTCGACGGCATCATGGCGCGCATCGAAGTCGTGCGCACACGCAAGGAGATTGCCGCCTACGAGTTCCGGGTCATCCATCCGTCCGGCGAGGAGCGCTGGGTGGAAGGCTTCTCCTCGATCGACCGGGCACGGGGAGGCTCCGACTACCTGATCGGCGTCAATCGCGACATCACCGAACGCCGCCGCAGCGAACTCGAACTCAATGAAGCGAAGCGGAGAGCCGATCGGGCGCTCGCCGAACTCGAGCTGTCCCGAAACAACCTGGCGCTGGCGCTGAGCATCGGAGGGTTGGGCGTGTGGCGATCCTTGACCGTGTTGCCCAGGCGCGCCCAATTGGCGGATGCGGCATTTCTCGACACCGCCCTCACGACGGATGCGAAGGTCCGCGAGTTCCTCGGTTGCGAAGAGCGTGCGGTCATCACCTACCGCGATCTGCTCACGATGCTGCATCCGGAGGATCGCGATCGCGTTGCGGCACGGCTCGACCTGACCTATCGCCGCAGACAGACGGCCTACAGCGACCATTTCCGCGTATGCAGCCGTGACGGCGTGGTCCGCACGCTCGATATGCAGGGCAGCATGACGAGGCGCGTCCACGGTGACGGCGACACCGTGGACATCTCCTTCACGGGCATCGCCAAGGACATCACGAAGGAAGAAGCACTCAAGACCGACCTCATGGCCAAGGCCGAGGAAGCGCGATCCGCCGTGGAGGCCAAGGCGCACTTCCTCGCAATGATGAGCCACGAAGTTCGCACGCCGCTCAACGGCGTGCTGGGGATGATCGATCTTGTCATCGACACGCCGCTGACGGAAGACCAGCGAAGCATGCTGCTGCGAAGCCGGGAATCATCCGTTGCCCTGCTCACGATCATCAACGACATCCTCGACTTCTCGAAGATCGAGGCGCGCATGCTCGCTCTGGAGCGTCGGCCGCTGTCGCTGGACGGACTCATCGAAGACGTGTGCGCGTCGATGGCGCCGGAAGCGAATCGCAAAGGGATTCGACTCGATTGCAAGGTCGATGCAGGGATTCCCCCTTTCATCGTTGGCGATTCCGTGCGTCTGCGGCAAGTGCTCACGAATCTCATCGGCAATGCGGTCAAGTTCACCCACCAGGGCGGTGTCAAGGTCGAGGCGCGTCGGATATCGGACGCGCAGTTCGAGTTCGCGGTGGAAGACACCGGCATCGGCATCGACCCGCGCGTGACGAAGTCGCTCTTCCAGCCCTTCCGGCAAGCCGACGTTGCCACCACCCGGCGCTATGGTGGCACCGGGCTGGGACTCACCATCGTCAAGCAGTTGGTCGAGCTGATGCAGGGCCGCATCGATTGTCAAAGCCGGCTGAACGCGGGCAGCCGGTTCGCGGTGACCTTGCCGCTGCATGCGTGGATTCCGAGCGCGGCTTCGGCGCATGGCCATGCGGCGGCCAACCCTGCTGCATCCGACGAATCGACCCGGCCCTCCACCGGGCACAAGGTTCTCCTCGCGGAAGACCATCCGATCAATCGGGAAGTCATCACGCGGCAGCTCTCCAAGCTCGGCTACGAATGCGACTGCGCGGAGGATGGCGAGCAGGCGTGGGACAGCCTCACCTCGCCAAGTGCGTCCTATTCGATGCTGCTGACGGACTGCCACATGCCGCGGCTCGATGGGTACGAACTGACGCAACGCCTGCGCGACCGCGAGGCCAGGCTGGGACTGGCGAGGCTGCCGATCGTCGCGCTGACGGCCAACGCATTGCAGGGCGAGGCCGAGCGCTGCATCGCGCTTGGAATGGACGCCTACATGTCCAAGCCGTTGCAGATCGACGACCTTCGCAAGACGCTGGCCGAAGTCATGCTGAGGCAGCCGGCGTCGAATGCCGCCGAGCGAGCGCCAGGGGCAACGGATTCAGCCAAGGCGGGGTCGAAACCCGCCTACGAAGACCTCGCGGAACTGTGCGGAGGCGACCTCGGCAAGGTCGCGAAGCTGGTCGACATCTTCGTAGCGGCGACCTCGGAGGACTTGAAGGCGATGGATCGGGCATTCGAGGCCGGCGACCATGCCGTGCTGCGACAACTGGCGCACCGGTTGAGTTCGGCGTGCCACCAGCTCGGCGAATCCGGCACGGTCACCCGGCTGCGGGCGATCGAGCACATGGAAGAACCGGACGACTCCCGGCGGACGGACGCGCTGCGCCAACTCTACGATGCCGCCAGGAAAGACTTGTCTTCGGTGCTGGAGCGCGCGTCGGACTTCACGCGCCGGCAGGCCTGAGTCCAGGGGCTCAGGAAATCATGCCGTTCTCGCGCGCATAGGTATAGATGTCGAGATCGCTCTTCAGACCCAGCTTGACCATCGCGTCCGATTTTTGCCGGCTCACTGTCTTGATGCTGCGCGACAGGCGCTCGGCGATCGCCGTGACCGTCATGCCTGATGCGAACAGTCGCAGCACTTCGACCTCGCGCGGAGAAAGCCGGGCCGACTCCCCCGCTTTCAGGTTGAACTCGCTTTCGAACAGGGTCTGCCGGAATGTCGTGCTGACGAAGGTCTGGCCTTGTTGCACCGCCTGGATCGCGAGAGACACCTCGGTCATGCCGGCTGACTTGTCGACCAGGCCGCGCACGCCCGTCTCCAGGATGGTTCCGTGCACGGCCGCGTTGGAAATCATCGTCAGGACGATGATCGGCATGGCCGGATGGTCGCGCCGGATTCGCTGGATCAAGCCCAGTCCGTCGGCCGTCTGACCGCCAGGCATCGAGAAATCGGTGATGAGCAGGTCGGCGGGCGTGTCACGCAATGCCGACAACACCTGTTCAGGCGAATCGGCCTCGGCGACGACGCTCAAGCCGCGATCTCCTTCGAGGAGCATCTTGACGCCTGCACGAATGAACGGATGGTCGTCAGCAATGATCAAGCGCAGCGTCACGATCCGATCGTCCTTTTGAAGCGTTCCCGAAAACCGTCGCATGCAATAAGCCCGCCCGGCTCGAAGGCTGCAGGAACTATCAGACCGAACATCCTCCCTTGTCAACCGGAGGTTCAAGTTCGGCGCTGGCGCCTGGAAATAACGCGATTGCTCAGGTAACCAGATGATGTGCACGAGAAAAATCGACCAGTTCCACGAGCGTGGAGATGCTCAGTTTCTCGAAGATGCGCGTCTTGTAGCCGCTGATCGTCTTGTTGCTGATGAGCAGCGTGTCGGCGATTTCCTTGTTGCTCAGACCACGAGCGAGGTATTGCAGAACCGTCAATTCGCGATCGGACAGGCTCTTGATCAAGGTGCCGGGCTTTCCGTCTCCGAGGACCGCCTGGTCCTTCAGTACGGAAGTCGCGAACATGCTGTAGCCGGCCAGCACGGTGTAGGAGGCCTGGACGACACGTTCCAGGTCTTCCGTCTTGCTGATGAAGGCGTTGGCGCCGGCTTTCACGGCCCGGGCGCCGAAAATCGATTCCTGCTGGCCCGAGAGGACAAGCAACTTGGTCTGGCGCTGGAGCTTCCTCACGCGCTCGATGACATCGAGGCCGTTCAGGCGCGGCAGGTCGACATCAAGGATCACCAGGTCGGGCTGATGTTCGCGGATGGTGGCGAGCGCCGACGGTCCATCGGCCGCTTCGGCCACCACGCTGAAATCGCCGGTCGCCTCCAAGGCAGACCGGACGGCCAGCCGGATGGCCGGATGATCATCGACTAGAACGACTGAGTGCATTTGTATCCCCTGGGTTGAAAAATTGACCCATGCTGCGCATCCACAGGGATGAATCGGTTCGATGTCCGAACCGCCCGGCTGGCCCTTTGACATGGGCGTGGCTTCCGTGTGAACGCAAGTCATGGCTCGCAGGCGCCGAAGCATAGCGGCGACCTCATCAGCCCGACCGTATCGGGGACCCTTTTCAGATTTTTCCGAAGAAGCTTTCAAGAATATTCCTCGAATCGGGATCAATTGCACCCCGGCGGCCGCTCCGTCCTGCCCGACGATTCCTCGCGCAGGCCCCGAAATCCCCGGGGACTTATCATGTCCGGTTGCCCAGGACCGACCGCCCGTGAATTCCCCCTCCGATGACGCCTACCTCGGCGCCGTGCTCGCGCAGCAACGCATCAGCATCCGCGGCGCGCGCACGCACAACCTCAAGAACGTCGATCTCGACATTCCGCGCAACAAGCTGGTGGTGATCACCGGCCTGTCCGGCTCGGGCAAGTCGAGCCTGGCCTTCGACACCCTCTATGCCGAAGGCCAGCGCCGCTACGTCGAGAGCCTCTCGGCCTATGCGCGACAGTTCCTGCAACTGATGGACAAGCCGGATGTCGATGTGATCGAGGGCCTGTCGCCCGCGATCAGCATCGAGCAGAAGGCCACCAGCCACAACCCGCGCTCGACCGTGGGCACGGTGACCGAGATCCACGACTACCTGCGGCTGCTCTACGCCCGCGCCGGCACGCCCTACTGCCCCGACCACCACCTGCCCCTGCAGGCGCAGACGGTGAGCCAGATGGTGGACGCGGTGCTTGCCATTCCCAACGAGCCGCGCCTCATGATCCTGGCGCCCGTCGCGCGCGAGAAGAAGGGCGAGTTCCTCGAACTCTTCGCCGAGATGCAGGCGCAGGGATACATCCGCTTCCGCGTCGATGGGCAGACCTACGAGTACAACGACCTGCCCAAGCTCAAGAAGACCGAGAAGCACGACATCGACGTGGTCATCGACCGCCTGCGCGCACGCCCCGACATGCAGCAGCGGCTGGCCGAGAGCTTCGAGGCGGCGCTGCGGCTCGCCGACGGCCGCGCCATCGCACTCGAGATGGATGCACCTGCGAGCGAGCCTGAATCGGCGCCTGCGCCGAAGCCTGCACGCGAACATCTCTTCAACGCCAAGTTCGCCTGCCCGATCTGCCACTACTCGCTGGCCGAACTGGAACCCCGGTTGTTCTCCTTCAACTCGCCGGTCGGCGCATGCCCGAGTTGCGACGGCCTCGGCCACCGCGAGTTCTTCGACCCTGCACGCGTGGTCGCGTTTCCGTCGCTGAGCCTCGCGAGCGGCGCCGTCAAGGGCTGGGACCGCCGCAACGGCTATTACTTCAGCATGCTGGAGAGCGTGGCCAAGCACTACAAGTTCGACATCGACAATCCCTTCGAGGAACTGCCCGCCTCCATCCAGCAGACCGTGCTTCACGGCTCCGCGTCGGAAGAGATCAAGTTCACCTACGTGATGGACAGCGGCCAGCAGGCCGGCAAGAAGCTGGTGCGCAAGCATCCGTTCGAGGGGATCATCCCGAACATGGCGCGCCGCTATCGGGAGACCGACTCGACGATGGTGCGCGAGGACCTCTCGCGCTTTCGCAACATGCAGCCTTGCCCCGACTGCGAAGGCACGCGCCTGCGGCGCGAGGCGCGAAACGTGTTCCTGGTCGACGACACCGGCCCCGAGCCGCAGCGCATGGCGATCTACGAGATCAGCCGCGCCACCTTGCGCGAGAGCTTCGCGTACTTCCAGAAGCTGCACCTGCGCGGCGCCAAGGCCGAGATCGCCGACAAGGTGGTGCGCGAGATCGGCCTGCGGCTGAAGTTCCTGAACGATGTCGGCCTCAACTACCTGAGCCTGGACCGCAGCGCCGAGACCCTGTCCGGCGGCGAGGCGCAACGCATTCGCCTCGCCTCGCAGATCGGCTCCGGCCTCACGGGCGTGATGTACGTCCTCGACGAGCCGAGCATCGGCCTGCACCAGCGCGACAACGACCGGCTCATCGGCACGCTCAAGCATCTGCGCGACATCGGCAACAGCGTGATCGTCGTCGAGCACGACGAGGACATGATCCACGCGGCCGACCACGTGATCGACATGGGCCCGGGCGCCGGCGTGCATGGCGGGCGCGTCATGGCGCAGGGAACCTACGAGCAAGTCGCGGCCAGTCCGGAGTCGCTCACGGGCCAATACCTCGCGGGCACCAAGAAGATCGCGGTGCCTCAACGCCGCACGCCATGGCTGCCGGTGGTCGCCAAGCCGGCGTTCAACGAGGGCAAGAAGCCGTCGCGCTTTCCACAAAGCCCCGCGGCGGAGCGGCGCGCGGCGCGTGAAGCCGCACATCTGGCATCGCAAACGGACCTGCAGGAAATCCGCGTGATCGGCGCGTCGGGGAACAACCTCAAGAGCGTCGACGTGGCTTTTCCCGTCGGACTGCTGACCTGCGTGACCGGCGTCTCGGGATCGGGCAAGTCCACGCTGGTCAACGACACGCTCTACGCCGCAGTGGCACGCACGCTCTATCGCGCGCACGAAGAGCCCGCCGCGCACGAGGCGATCGAAGGCATCGAGTACTTCGACAAGGTCATCAACGTCGACCAGTCGCCGATCGGCCGCACGCCGCGCAGCAACCCTGCGACCTACACCGGCCTGTTCACCCCGATCCGCGAGCTGATGGCCGAGACCAACACGGCCCGCGAGCGCGGCTACGGACCGGGACGCTTCAGCTTCAACGTCGCGGGCGGGCGCTGCGAGGCCTGCCAGGGCGACGGCGTCGTCAAGGTCGAGATGCATTTCCTGCCCGACGTCTACGTTCCCTGCGAGGTGTGCCACGGCCAGCGCTACAACCGCGAGACGCTGGAAGTGCAATACAAGGGCCGGAACATCGCCCAGATCCTCGACATGACGGTGGAGACCGCGCACGACTTCCTCAAGGCGGTGCCCACCATCGAGCGCAAGCTGCGCACCCTGCTCGACGTCGGCCTCAGCTACATCAAGCTGGGCCAGGCCGCGACCACGCTGTCGGGCGGCGAGGCGCAGCGCGTGAAGCTTGCGCTCGAACTCAGCAAGCGCGACACGGGCCGAACGCTCTACATCCTCGACGAGCCGACGACCGGCCTGCACTTCGCGGACATCGAGTTGCTGCTGAAGGTGCTTCACCAGTTGCGCGACGCGGGCAACACCATCGTGGTGATCGAGCACAACCTCGACGTGATCAAGACCGCGGACTGGCTCATCGACATGGGGCCGGAAGGCGGCGCCGGCGGCGGCACGGTGGTGGGCGTCGGTACGCCCGAGGACATCGCGGCGAACGAGGCGAGCCACACCGGGCGCTACCTGAAGCGGCTGCTGCCGGGCTGAGAAGACGGCGCCGCTGCCCGGCCATGACCTGCGAGGTCATCGACGCCGCGCAGGCGCTCGACGACATTGGATGCAAGCCGGAGCCAGGGCGGCGCCGGCAGCAACCAGGCCGAACTTCCCAGGCCACGAAAGAGCACCATGACCTCAGGTTTCGACATCCTCCCCCTCGCCGTCGCGCTTCTCATCGGCATCGCCGCCGTGGGCTCCTGCATCGGCATCGGCATCGTCGGGTCGAAGCTTCTCGAAGGCACGGCCCGGCAGCCGGAACTCAAGGACACGCTGCAGACGCTGTTCTTCCTGATCGCGGGCGTGACCGACGGGGCCTTCATCATCGCGACCGGCATCGGCCTGTGGTTCGCCACGGCCAATCCCTTCCGGGGCTGACGCGCGGCGCTCAGGCGGCCTTGAGCAGGCGCTCGTGGCGGGCAACCTGCACAACCGGGGCCTTCCGAGCCATCCCCTCGCTGCGCAGCGCCTTCCACAGCGCGGTATCGCCCGCGCGGCGAGATGCCTCGGTCGCCGTCAGGTAGATGAGACTGCGCTGCGCCTGGCTGCCGCCGAAGCCGCGCGTGTCAGGCAGCAGAGGCAGGAGAAGATCCGCGCAATGCGCGTACCGGCCCTCGCCGAAGGCCATCACCGCTTCGCACAGCGTGCCCGCTTCGTTCCACCAAGGTGCGGGCGCAGTCGGCGGCACGGCTTCGATAGCGCGGCGCGCGGTCTCTATATAGGGGGAATGGCCGTCGCCCACGAACGCCAGCAGCGCATGCACGTCGTTGAAGACCGACCATCCCCATGCCGCCTGATCGCGCCAACGTGACGCCAGCGCGGCCCATCGCGAAGCCACGTCGACGCCGCGCAGTCCGAGCCGCCACAGGAGTGCGCTCGCGTCGACCAGATCCATCGCCATCGATGCGGCGCCCGGCGCGATCGCGCGGTCATAGAGCGCCAGCGCGGATGCGTGGTCTTCGTTCCACAGATGCATCAGCGCGAGATGCCAGTGGTTGTGCACTGCGAGCGCGTTGCCTTGCTGCCAATGCGCCGTGCCGGTGGTGAGCCAACGGATGCCTTCGTCCACCCGGCCTTGCATCTCGTACACATGCGCGACCGCATGCACGGCCCAGGTGTCGTGCGGATTGAGGTCCAGCGCACGCCGGCCCAGTGACTCGGCACGTGCGTACTCGTTGCACTCTTCCAGCCCGAAGGCATGCATGCCGAGTACGTAGCCATAGCCCGCATCGCCTTCGCTCCACTGCCCGAGCGCGCGGCCGATGCGGTCGCGCAGCATGGTGGGCTGGCCGAGCACGAGATCGCTCATGTGCGTGAGCTGCAGCGCGAAGAGATCGCGCGGGTGGTCGATCACATGGCGGTCGAGCAGGCGATGGGCGCGGCCCAGATCGCCTTCCGCCCACAGGTGCAACGCTGCCTGGAACGATTGGTCGCGCGCGGTGGGCGGGCGGCCACTAGCGGCGGCCGCCTCCAGGCTCGCGCGCGCCGCTGGCAGCAGTTGCGCATCGAAGGCGCTGAGCATGAAGCCGGTCATCATCAGGTGGCCCGAGACGAAGTCCGGGTCCGCTTCCAGCGCCGGCTGCAGCACGGCGACGGGGTCGAGACGCAGGCTGTTGAAGAGGTCGAGCGCATGCTCGTAGACGGCCACCGAGGCCGGCCGGTCAGTGGAAAGTGCTTCCCCTCGCGCATCATGCTGATTCATCGCCGCTCCTTGAATGAATGACGGGACGAGCGTAAGTTCGGATCGCGCAATCGCCCGCAGCGATTCCCGCAACAAGCCTGACGATTCCGCCAACCGCCGACGATGCCCGCCGACCACGGTCTTCCGCAGATCGCCATCCTGGTCACGCCCGAGAGCGCGGCCTCGGTGGTCTACGGCATGTTCGACCTTTTCAAGTGCGCGGGCCGAGACTGGCCGATGGTGGTCGGCGGCGAACCCGGTCCCGCGCTGCTCGACCCGGTGATCGTCAGCAGGCGGGCCGGTGTCGTGCACGTCGCCAACGGCGTGCCGATCGAGGCACACCACGGCCTTGGCGAGGTCAGCGAACCTGCGGTGGTCTGCGTGCCGGAACTCATGATCGCGCCGCATAGTCCGCTCGACGGCCTCTTCGACGCCGAGGTCGATTGGGTCCGCCGTTGCCACGCCAGCGGTGCGCTCATCGCCACGGCCTGCTCCGGCGCGATGCTGCTGGGCGAAGCGGGCCTGCTCGACGACGAGGATGCCACCACCCACTGGGCCTTCTGCGAGGTGATGCAGCGCCGCTATCCGCGCGTGCGCGTGCGGCCGCAGCGCGCGCTGGTCGCCTCGGGCGACGGGCAGCGCCTGGTGATGGCGGGTGGCGGCAGCTCGTGGATGGATCTCGCGCTCTACCTGATTGCGCGCTGCGCCGGCATCGAGGCCGCGATGCAGGTCGCGCGGATCAATCTGATCGACTGGCACCACGTGGGCCAGCAACCCTTCGCGCGCGTGGGAAGCACTCGCCAGGTGGAGGACGCGGTGATCGGCCGCTGCCAGGCCTGGATTGCCGACCACTACGCGCACCCCGCGCCGGTCGCAGCGATGACGGGGCACAGCGGGCTGGCGGAGCGGTCGTTCCAGCGCCGCTTCAAGCTCGCGACCGGCATGACGCCGATGGAGTACGTGCAGACGCTTCGCATCGAGGAAGCCAAGCACCTGCTGGAAACGACCGTCGATGGCATCGAAGCCATCGCCGGGGAAGTGGGCTACGACGACGCGGCCTTCTTCGGCCGCCTCTTCCGGCGCAGCGTGAACCTGACGCCGGCGCAGTACCGGCGGCGCTTCGGCGGCATGCGGGCGGCGCTCGCGGGCTCTGCCTGAGCCGCTCAGCGCTGCCCGATGCGGGTGTCGCCGAACAGTGCCTTCAGTTCGCGCGGCTGGGAGCGCCAGTACTGCCGCGGCGCCTCGACTTGCGCCCCCAGTTCAGCCGCGGCGCGCCACGGCCAGTGCGGCTCGAACAGGATCGCCCGGGCCAATGCGACCAGATCAGCTTGACCCGCCGCGACGATGGCCTCGGCCTGCGCCGGCTCGGTCACGAGCCCCACCGCGATGGTCGGCAGGCCCACCGCCGCCTTGACGCGCTCGGCCATCGGCACCTGGTAGCCAGGCGACAAGGGGATCTTCTGCTGTGGCGACACGCCACCCGACGACACGTGCATGAAGCTGCAGCCGCGCTCTGAGAGGGCCTTGCCGAACGCGATGCTCTGCTCCGCATCCCATCCGCCCTCCACCCAGTCGGTGGCGGAAATGCGCAGGCCGACGGGCATGCGCGGCGGCACGGCGGCGCGCACCGCATCGAACACCTCCAGCGGGAAGCGCATGCGGTTCTCGAGCGAGCCGCCATAGGCATCGTCGCGCTGGTTCGAGACCGGCGAGAGGAACTGATGCAGCAGGTAGCCATGCGCCGCATGCAGCTCGATCGCGTCGAGGCCCAGGGCGTCGGCTCGCTGCGCCGCGCGCACGAAGGCGGCCTTCACGCGAGACAGGCCTCCGGAATCGAGGGCGACGGGCGGCGGCTCGCCAGGCGCATGCGGGAGGGCGGACGGGGCCTCCGTCTGCCAGGCACCTTCGTCCGGCGTCAGGCATTGCCCGCCTTCCCACGGCGCATGGCTCGACGCCTTGCGGCCGGCATGCGCGAGCTGGATCGCCACCGGGATGCGCGAATGGCGGCGGATGGCGGCCAGCACGCGCGCCAGCGCCGCCTCGTTGTCGTCGGAGTAGAGGCCGAGGTCGCCGGGGGTGATGCGCCCGGTCTCCTCGACCGCAGTGGCCTCGATGATGAGCAGCCCTGCGCCGGACAGCGAGAGCTGCCCGAGATGGATCATGTGCCAGTCGCCGGCATTGCCGTTCTCGGCGGAGTACTGGCACATCGGCGCGATGACGATGCGGTTGCGAAGCTGCAGAGGGCCGAGGGCGTAGGGCGAGAACAGGACACTCATGGCGGCGACCGGAAGGGAATGAAGCCGTCCCTTATATCGGTGCCGCGCCGCCAGCGCTCGACGAAGGACTTCCCTCGCGAAGAATCCGCAGCATGCCTTCCTGCGCCGTCGAGGCCACGAGCCGGCCGTCGCGCGTGAAGATGCTGCCGCGGCACAGCCCGCGGGCGCCGCTTGCGCTCGGCGAGTCGAGGCTGTAGAGCAGCCAGTCGTCCATCCGGAAATCGCGGTGGAACCACATCGCGTGGTCGAGGCTCGCGGGACGCACCCTTCCACTCATGAAACTCAGGCCGTGCGGGAGCATCGCGGCGCGCAGCAGGCCGTGGTCGGATGCATAGGCCAACAGTGCGCGGTGCACGTTGGGGTCATCCGGCATCGGCGCGATCGCACGCATCCAGATCGCGCTTTCGGAGGGGCGCGGTTCCGGCGTGAGCAGGTCGTCGGGCTCGACGCGGCGGTACTCGATGCCGTGCGGCGCCAGGCCCTTGACGCGCCAGCGCTCGGGCAGGCGATCGCCCAGGGCGATGCGCTGGTCCAGCTCGCTCGGCAGGCCCTCGGGGCCGGCCGCTTCGGGCATCGGAAGCTGGTGATCGATGCCGTCGTCCACCGTCTGGAAGGACGCGGACATCTCGAAGATGATGCGCTCGCCTTGCCGCGCCACGACGTGCCGCGTGGTGAAGCTGCGGCCATCGCGCACGCGGTCCACCGCGTATTCGGTGGGTGCGTGCTCGCCGGGCAGCAGGAAGTAGGCGTGCATCGAGTGCGCCGGGCGGTCCGCGGCAACGGTCTGGCTGGCTGCCATCAGCGCCTGCCCCAGCACCTGGCCGCCGAACACGGCCGGCGTGCCGATGTCCTCGCTCTGGGCCAGGAAGCGGTCATTGCCCAGCGGTTCAAGGCGCATCAGTTCGACAAGCTCGTCGACGAGGCGGGCGGCGGTGGCGGAATCGGTCATCGGGGGGGAAAGCAGTCACAGGCAGCGTGGGAGAGCCTGCAACGATAGCAAAGAGAGAGCCGCGGCGCTGTCCCGCGGCTGTCACCCGGCCGAAGTCAACGGTCGAGGTCAGCGCCGTCGGCGGCCAGCTTTTGCTGGAGCTTCGGCACATCGACGGCATCAAAGGCGCCACTGCCCAGCGCCGCCGCGGCGGTCCCTGCGGCCTGGCCCATCACGAAGCAGCCACCGCTCGCCCGCGCCGCGGACTGGCCCTCGTGCGTCATCGCCGCACAGCGGCCGGCCACCAGCAGGTTGTCGACGCCGCGAGGCACCAGCATGCGCCAGGGCAACTGGTTGTAGGTGCGCTTGTCGTCGCGCGGGAAAGCCCATTCGATCTTGCCCGCCGCATGCATCTCCATCGGCCAGGCGTTGATGCCGATGCTGTCGTCGAAGCGCGCGGACGAAAGGATGTCCTCTCCGGTCAGCGCATAGAGGCCCTCGATGCGCCGCGTCTCGCGGATGCCGACCTGCGGCGCGATCTCGACGATCGCCGATTGTTCGAAGCCCGGCACCTCGGCCTTGAGAAAGCGGAAGTACTCGCCAATCTGCCGCCGTCCTTCGATCTCGCCGTCGCTGAGCTGGCGCGCATCGACGCCGTTCATCGCGCCGCCCTCGGCATTGCAGATTTGCGTGACGTTGGCGCGCCACTCGCGCGGGTCGATCTGCGGCCGCAGGATCGCGCCTTCGCGCGGGAAGCGGTAGGCCTGCGGATCGCGCTCGCGCGCCTTCGCCATCAGGTCGTTGATGGCCTTGAACTCGCCCACCGCCGCCAGCGCACGCGACGCATCGACGTTGCCGACACGGAACATGGTCGACGGGAACAGCCCGCTGCCGTGGCCGTCGCCGACCGCGAAAGGCACGCCCGCAAAGGCCGCGACATCGGCATCGCCGCTGCCGTCGATGAAAGCGTTGGCGCGGATCGCCTGGCGGCCCGACTTGGTCTCCACCACCAGCGCGGCGATGCGGCTGCCGTCCATGACGACGGCTGCAGCCCAGGCGTGGAAAAGCAGATGCACACCCGCGTCCAGCAGCAACCGGTCGGCGGCGCACTTGTAGATCGAGGTGTCGTAGGAACGCACGCGGATACGCCCCTGCATCCCGTCCTGCGGCTTGTTCAGCCCGCCCAACGCGTCGATGCGCGCAAGCAGGTCGTCGGCAACGCCGTGCACGAGTTGCGTCATCTCGCCATTGCGCTTGCCGTACAGGCCGGCAAAGTTCGTCACGCCGCCGGCCGTGCCCATGCCGCCGAGAAAGCCGTAGCGCTCCACCAGCAGCGTGCGCGCGCCATGGCGTGCCGCGCTCACGCTGGCCGCGATGCCGGCGGGCCCGCCGCCGACCACCACGACGTCGTACTCGCCAAAGACCGGCAGATCACGCGCCGGTTCACGAAGGATCGAATTCATATCAATGGTTCCAAGGGACCCTGCCCTTCGGAAAACACCGCGGAACCGGCTCAGCCGGGCCGCCGGTGTTGCCCCCGGCAGGGGGGAGGCGGCTACACGAGGTGAGCAAGCCTGGGGGCGAGCTATTGAAGGGGCGAGCTACTGCAACTTGATGCCGTTGGTAGAAATGATTCGGCTCATGATGGCCGCTTCTTCCTTGACGCGTGCGCGCATGCCATCCGGCGACGTCCCCACCGCCTGCCAGCCCTGCTCGAACAGCTTCTGCCGCACTTCCGGCGACTTCATGATGGTCGCGAGTTCCTTCGAGATGCGGTCCTGCGCGGTCTTCGAGAGATTCGCGGGCCCGAGAAGTGCGGTCCACACCTCGAGGCTGAAATCGCGCACGCCGGCATCCGACAGCGGCGGAACGTCCGGCGCGAGGGTGCTGCGGCCGCTCGTGAGACCGACGGCCTTGACCTTGCCTGCCTTGATCTGCGGCAGCGCCACGCCCGGCGGAATGAGCGCCATCTGGATCTGATTGCCGATCAGGTCGGTCATCACCTGCGGATTGCCCTGGTAGGGCACGTGCTCGGCCTTCAGGCCCGGCACGCGGCTCTTGAGCAGTTCCATGCCCAGGTGGCCGACCGAGCCGACGCCCACGGAGCCGTAGCTCCACTTGTCGCCGCCCTTGCGCGCGGCGTCGAAGAAGGCCGCGCCGGTGGGCAGGCTGCTTTGCGACACCAGCACCAGCGGCGCCGTGGCGATCAGCGACAGGTAGGTGAAGTCCTTGGCCGGGTCGTAGGGCAGCTTGGGGTACAGCATCTTCGACGAGGTCAGGTTGCCGTTGATGACGATGCCGATCGTGTGATCGTCCGTCGCCTTGGCCACCTGGTCGGCCGCGATGTTGCCCGACGCGCCGGGCTTGTTGTCGACCACCACCGGCTGGCCGAGGGCCTTCGCCAGCGGCTCGGCGATGGTGCGCGCGGCGATGTCGGGCGTCGATCCGCCGGGGAAGCCGACGATGAGGCGCACGGGCTTGGTGGGCCACGCGGCGGCTTGGGCCGAAGCCGCCATGGGCAAGGTGCCCGCGGCCAGGCCGCAGGCAGCAATCAGGAGGGCTCTCTTGGATGCGTGCATAAAAAGTGAAGCGAGGGGAAGGGAAATGAGGAAACGAAGGATAAGCCCCGCTTGTAACAAGACGTCAATTGGTCATTCGAGACTGATATTGCCCCGGCGCACCAGCTCTCCGTAGATCTTCGACTTGGCCTCGGCGTTGCGCTCGATCTCCTCCGGCGACCATGCCAGCGGCTCGAACGCGAAGGTGTCGAAACGCGCGCGAATCTCGGGGTCGGCAATGACCTTGGCGACGTCCGCGTTGATCTTCGCCTTGATGGCGGGCGGCACGCCCTTGGGCGTCAGCAGCGACACGAAGGAGTTGACCTCCAGGCCGGCCGGCCCACCCGCCTCGGCCATGGTGGGCACGTCCGGCATCTGCGGAATGCGCTTGGGCGCCGCGATGGCGATGTAGCGCAGCTTGCCGGCCTTGTAGATGCCCTGGCTGGACGGAATGCTCGCAAAGCTCCACTGCACCTCGCCCGAACCGACGTTGGCGAACAGCTGCGACACCTCGCGATAAGGCACGTGCTGCATGTGCGTACCGGTCAGCGCTTCGAGCTGCTGCCCGCCGAGATGACCCGGGCTGCCGACGCCCCACGAGCCGTAGCTGACCTGTCCCGACTTCTCCTTTGCCGAGGCGATGAGATCGGTCATGTTCTTCCACTTCGAGTCGGTCGGCACCGCGACGAAGAAGGGCGTGCGGAACAGCGACGCCACAGGATCGAAGTGCTGCAGGGTCACGAAGTTGCGCGACTTGTAGAGATGCGGCAGAGCCGCGATGTGCTCGCTGTCGAGCTGCAGCAGCGTGTAGCCATCCGGCGCAGCGCGGCGCACCTGCTCGATGGCGATGAAGCCGCCGCCACCCGGCTTGTTGTCCACCAGCACGCGCTGATTCCACAGCCGGCCGAGCTTGTCCGAGACCAGGCGCAGCACCGCGTCGGGCCCGCTGCCGGCGGCGAAGGGCGTGACGATGGTGACGGGCTTGCTCGGAAAGTCGGCGGCAGGCGATTGCGCGGTAGCAGTCGCGGCCAGGAGTGCCGCGGCGGTGCCGGCAATCAGCGAGAGGATGGATTTCATGAAAGGCTTGTCTCCGGATGGTTGGATGAGGGTGCGAAGTATCAGGCGGCGGCCAGGCGCGCGTCGGCCAGGCACTGTTCGGGATTCCACGCATAGAGCCACTCGACCGCGTCATAGAAACGCTCTGGCGAACGACCCGTCCAGAGGTTGTTGCGGACCAGCCGCTCGACCCCCTTCGCGTGATAGAGACGCCCCATCTCGCGCACCGACAGCACGACACGGGCCGTGCGCGGAATGCGCGCCGCGGCATACAGGCGGAAGGCCGCCGGCAGATCGAAATCGCAGGCCTCGACGGCCTTGCCCAGCGTCACCGCATCCTCCAGCGCCATGCAGGCGCCCTGCGCGAGGTACTGCATCATCGGATGGGCCGCGTCGCCCAGCAGCGTGGCGGGGCCTTCGCTCCAGTTCGCCACCGGGTCGCGGTCGGCGGTGCTCCAGCGGCGCCACGAGGTGGGCCGGTCCAGCAACTGGCGCGGCCGTGCGTGCACGCCCTCGAAGTACGACAGCACCTCCTGCTTGCTGCCGTCGCTCACGCCCCACTCTTCGCGATCGCGGCTGTGGAAGGTCACGACCAGGTTGTATTGCTCGCCGTGGCGCAGCGGGTAGTGCACCAGGTGGCAGTTGGGGCCGGCCCAGACCACGGGCGCGTTCCAGCGCAGGTCCTCCGGCATGTCGGCGGCGGGCACCACGGCGCGGTACACCACATGGCCCGACACGCGCGGCGCATCACCGATGAGCTTCGAGCGGACCACCGACTTGACGCCGTCGCAGCCGACGATGGCATCCGCGCTGAAGCGCCGGCCATCCCGCGTCACGGCGGTCACGCCGCGGGTACCGATGTCCAGCGCCTCGACCTGCGCCGAGGTGTGGAAGCGGATCAACGGATGATCCTTGACGGCATCGTGGATCGCACCGTGCAGGTCGGCGCGATGGCTCACCGCGTAGGGATTGCGAAAGCGCGCGCGAAAGGCCTCGCCGACGGGCACCGAAGCGACTTCGCTGCAATCGACCGCATCCATCATCACGAGCCGGTCGGTGAAGACGGACCCGCGCCGCACCGCCTCGCCGACGCCCAGCGCGTCCAGGGCCGCGAAGGCATTGGGCCCGAGCTGCAAACCAGCGCCGATCTCGCCGATGGCGGCGCTCTGCTCCAGCAGATCCACCGAGATGCCGAGCCGTGCGAGGGCCAGCGCGGCGGCCATGCCGCCAATGCCGCCGCCCACCAGCAGGACCGTCGGTTTTGCGTGGGATTTCGTGTTCATGTGCTTGCCTTCCGGAGAGTGATCAGTCCACGCGTACGGAAATCGGCTCCAGGCCGTCGATGCGCACGCTCATCGTCTGGCCGCTTTTCACCGCGCCGACGCCTTCGGGCGTGCCGGTGAAGATCAGGTCGCCCGGCTGCAGCGCGAACAGGGTCGACAGGTTGGCGATGACTTCGCTCACCGACCAGATCAGGTTGCGGATATTGCTCTTCTGGCGGACTTCGCCGTCGACTTCGAGCACGATCTCGCCGTCCTTCATCTCGCCCATTGCCGCGCGCGGACGCACAACGCCGACTGGCGCGGAGAAGTCGAAGGCCTTGCCGATCTCCCAGGGGCGCCCCTGCTCGCGCATCTTCATCTGCAGGTCGCGGCGGGTCATGTCGAGGCCGACCGCGTAGCCGTAGATGTGGTTGACCGCGTCGTCGACCGCGATGTCGCGGCCGGCCTTGCCGATCAGCACCACCAACTCGGCCTCGTAGTGGTAGTTCGCGGTCTGGCCCGGGTAGGGAATGCTCGCGGACTTGGCGGCGGGCACCGGCACGATCGACGCGTCGTCGTTCGGCTTGCAGAAGAAGAAGGGCGGCTCGCGATCGGGATCAAATCCCATCTCGCGTGCATGCGCCGCGTAGTTGCGGCCGACGCAGTAGACGCGGCGTACAGGGAACAGGTCGGCCGAGCCGGCCACGGGAAGGCCGACGACGGCCGGAGGGGAAACGACGAAAGGCATGGGGACTCCTGCCGCGGCGTGCGGCACGTTGATCAAGAAAAAGACCGGGAAGGCAAAACCGCGGCCGCCGGCGGCGGCAGCACCGGTTCAGCCCTCGTTGAGAAAGGCTTCGCGCAGCACGCCCATGGCCTGTTGCACCGGACGGTCCGAGAAGCTGAACAGAACCGTTTCTTCACTCGCCGACAGGCGCAGCGGCGCCCACGACGGGACCACAAAGGTGTCGCGCGGGCCAAAGGCAAAGCGCTGCCCGCCGATTTCCGCGACGCCACGGCCTTCGACCACGCTGTAGATGGCGCCATCGGTCGCCCGGTGCGTCTTCCCGGCAAAGCCTGCGGGCAGCAGTTGCAGGTGGGTGCCGATCGTCGGCATCGGCGAGCCGCCGGTCAGCGGATTGATGTAGCGCAGCTTGTGGCCGAGCCAGGCGTCGGGTGCTTCCTGTTTCTGCAACTGGGCCAGCGCGTCGCGGCTGCGTGCATAGGGGTAGTTGAAGATCGGCGAAGTCGGCGTGCTGTGGTCGTGCCGCACGGGCACCATGTTGTGGCCGAAGCGCGCCAGGCTGTGGCCTTCGGGCCGCGCAACGTGCTGCACCTTGGCATCGTCGTTCTCGGCGAAGCCGGCGTCGAAGAAGCGCAGCATCGGGATGTCGAGCCCGTCGAGCCATACGACGGGTTCGCTCACGCCCCCGATGCCTTCGTTGCCGTGGTCATGCCAGGCCCAGGACGGCGTGATGATGAAGTCGCCGGGGTACATGGTGGTGCGCTCGCCCGCCACCGTGGTGTAGGCGCCCTTGCCGTCGACGATGAAGCGCAGAGCCGACTGCACGTGGCGGTGCGAGGGCGCCACCTCTCCCGGCATGATGAGTTGCAGCCCGGCGTAGAGCGACTGCGTGATCGACGAGCGGCCCGGGATGGCCGGGTTCTCCAGCACCAGCACCCGGCGCACGGCTTCCTCGGCGGTGATCAGTTCGGCCGACTCCATCAGGAGCGGGCGGATCTCGTCGTAGCGCCACAGCGCGGGCACGCAGGGGGTCTGGGGCTCGCGCGGCACCAGCGCGTGGAGCGACTCCCACAGCGGCGTGAGATTCAGCGGGCGGATGCGCTCGTAATAGGCGCGGCGTTCGGCGGCGTCGGTACGCACGGCCTGCGGGGCGGTGTTCATGGGGCTTGTCTCCTGGCGGTGGGCCGCCGATGGGACAGATTGTTGGACGACCCCACTATTTGTTCAAGACCTGCATCCAATACCTTGAATATTGTTTTTCGATAATGGGTCCTGCCGCATTCCGAGGAAAGTCCCCATGTCCAAGCTCGATCTCGAATGGCTCGCCGTGTTCGACGAGGTCTACAAGACCGCCAGCGTGTCCAAGGCGGCCGACCGCCTGGGCATGGCGCAGGCAGCGGCCAGCACCATGCTGAACAAGCTGCGCGCGCACTTCGACGACCGGCTGTTCGCGCGCACCGCGCTGGGCATGCAGCCAACGCCCTACGCGCAGCGGCTGGTCGTCCACGTGCGCGAGGTGCTCTCGCAGCTCGACCAGGCGCGCGGCAGCCGCGGCGGCTTCGACCCGGGCGAGGCGAGGCGCAACTTCCGCGTCTGCATGACCGACATCAGCGAAGTGGTGCTGCTGCCGGGCCTGCTCGATCACCTGCGGCGCGTCGCGCCGGGCGTGCACATCGAGACCGAGATCATCTCGACCGAAAGCGGCCGCCGGCTGGAAGACGGCGAGGTCGACCTGGCGGTGGGCTTCATGCCGCAGCTCGACGCGGGCTTCTACCAGCAGACCCTCTTCATGCAGAACTTCGTCTGCCTGGCGGCGCGGAACCATCCCCGCATCGGCGCCCGGCTCACGCGCAAGCGCTTCGAGGCGGAGGCGCATGCGGTGATCTCGTCCTCGGGCACCGGCCACGCCATCGTCGACAAGACGATCACGCGCCTGGGCATCGAGTGCAACGTCGTGGCGCGGCTGTCCAGCTTCCTGAGCGTGGCGCGCATCGTGGCGCAGACGGAACTGATCGTGATCGTTCCGCGCATCCTTGGCGAGGTGCTGGAGACGCAGGAGCCGGTGCGGCTGCTGGATCCGCCCTTCACGCTGCCGCCCTACGCCGTCAAGCAGCACTGGCACGAGCGCTTCCACGCGGATGCGGGCAACGCATGGCTGCGGCGCACCGTGGCGCAACTCTTTGGCCCAAAGACTGTCGCGGCGCTCGCATAATCGGAACCGGCGCCCTCCCGATCAACTCATCGCCCAGGCACTCATGTCTTCCATCACCTTGCGCTTTCTTGCCGAACCCAGCACCGTCAATTTCGGGGGCAAGGTTCACGGCGGCACCGTCATGAAGTGGATCGACGAAGCTGGCTACGCCTGCGCGACGAGCTGGTCCAAGCGCTATTGCGTGACGGTCTTCATCGGCAGCATCCGCTTCCACCGCCCGATCATGATCGGCGACCTGGTCGAGGTCGAGGCCCGGCTGGCCTACACCGGCAACAGCAGCATGAACATCTCGGTCGAGGTTCGCAGCGGCGACATGAAGGGCGGCGAGATGCAGAAGACGACCGAATGCCTGGTCGTCTTCGTCTCGGTCGATTCGCATGGGCGCACGCTGCCGGTCGATGCCTTCACGCCCGGTACGCCGGGTGAAATGGCGCTGGCCGAACGGGCCCGGCAGCACCTCGAAGCCTCGCGCGCCGCCGCGGGGACGTAGTCCGCGTCCGGATCACGCCTGAGCAGGCATCGGCACGGCGAGCGCCTCCGCGAGGCGGGCCAGCGAGGTCCAGATCGCCGGCGCAATCTCCAGATGGGTCGCGTTGCGTTCCCTGTGCTGCGCCTCGAACTCGCCGGGATACTGCACGCGATCGAAACCGGGAGACGGCGGCGTGTCGTGCAGGTAGTCGAGAAAGCCCTCGACCTCCGCGCTTTTCCATTCCATCCCGAACTCCAGCGCCGGGTCGATCAACACCGCGAACATGTTGTTGACGGCCATGCCGTCAGGCGGGTTGACGGGCTGGATCGTGCCGCCGCCCGAGAGCACGCCGGCCAGCAGTTCCGCGACGACGCCCAGCGCGTAGCCCTTGTGCCCGCCGAAAGGCAGCAATGCGCCCGGCGGGTCTGCGAACATCACGGAGGCATCGGTGGTCGGCAGGCCATCGGCGTCGATGATGCAGCCCTCGGGAAGCGGCTCGCCCTTCTCGGCCGCCACGCGCGTCTTGTTGAATGCGACTGCGCTGGTCGCGATGTCGACCACCAACGGAGGACGGCCGTTGGGCATCGGGCCGGCAAAGCACAGCGGATTGGTGGTCAGCCGCGCCACCTTGCCGCCGTAGGGCGCGACCATCGGAGGGCGGTTGATGACGTTCGTGAAGCTCAGCAATACGAATCCCGCCGCGGCCGCCATTTCTCCGTAGTGGCCCATCCGGCCTAGATGATGGGACCGCCTGAGCGTGAGGATGCAATGGCCGGTCTGCCGCACGCGATCGATGCCGGCCTGCATCACGGTCTTGCCGACGTGCTGCCCGAAGCCTGAATGACCATCGAATACCAGCAATCCGCCGCGATCGGAGATGCATTCGGCACGCGCGGCGGCCTGAAGGTGGCCGCGCTGGAGCGAATTGCGATAGGTCGGCAGGATCGACAGCCCGTGGCTCGTGTAGCCGCAGCGGTCGGATTCGACCAGGTGCTCGGCCACATCCGCTGCGATGTCGTCCGGCACTCCCTGTGCCGCGAGGAGTTGCGTGCCCAGCGAGCGGGCGCCTTCCAGCGTGATTTTCATGGCGACTCCCTCAAGTCCAGCCCAGCCAGCGCCAGTAGGTCACCGCGAACACCAGCATCAGCAGGTAGCCGACCACGGTGATAGGAACGCCCACACGCGCGAACTGCTTGCCATTGAAGGTCTCGGTGCCCAGGCACACCATGTTCTGCGGCGCATTGATCGGCAGGATGAATCCGAAACTCACGGTAAAGCCGAGCAGCATCGTCATGCCCACCTTGTTGAAATCGCCCGGCAGTGTCTGCAGCACGGAGATCAGGATGGGCAGGAGCGCGGCAGTCAGCGCGGTCGCGCTGGCGAAGCCGAGATGGATCAGGATCAGGAAGGCGGCCAGCACGGCGAACACGGCCACCGGCCCCTGCGTGGCCAGGCCGGAATGCGCAACCACGAAAGCGCCCAGCCACTGGCCCGCCTGCGTCGAGAGCAACGCGGTCCCCAGGCTGATGCCCACGCCGAAGACGATCAGCGTGCCCCAGGGAATACGCCCCTGGAGCGTCTTCCAGTCCATCACGCCGAGCCGCGGCAGCATGAGCACCACGAGGCCGACGTAGGTGATGGTGGCCGTGTCGATCTCGTGCAGCTTGCCCTCGGTGGACCAGAACAGCAGCAGGGCGATCGACACCGCGGCCAGCCGCTTCTGCGGGCCGGTCATCGGGCCCAGCGCGCTCAGTTCGCGCTGCACCGCTTCCTTGCCGCCGGCGATCGCTTCCGCCTCGGGCGGCAGCAGCCAGCGAACGACGAAATAAAGCACGATCGACATCACGACAGCCCAGGGGGCGCCGGCAATCAGCCATTGGATCCAGCTGACCCGCTCGCCCAGCAGCTTGTCCATGAAGCCCACGGTCAGGAGGTTCTGCGCAGCGGCGGTCTGTATGCCGACATTCCAGACGCTGGTCGCCATCGCCACGGTGATCATGATGCCGGCGGCGATGTTCGAGCGGCGATCGACACCGAAGGCCATGATGACCCCCATCATGATCGGGACCACGCAGGCGCTGCGAGCCGTCGCGCTCGGGACCACGAGCGACAGGACGATCGTGACCACGATGCTGCCGATCAGGATGCGCCGCGTGCTGGTGCCGATGGTGGAAAGCGTGACCAGCGCAATGCGCCGGTCCAGCCCGGTGATGGTCATGGCCGCAGCGATGCACAGCGCAGCACCCACCAGCGCCAGCGCCGTGCTGGAGAACCCGGCCAGCGCCATGCCCAAGGCCTGCCCCGTGCCGTAGGTGGCGGAAGGGTCGCCCACCTTGGGCGCCAGCCCGATCAGCGCTGCGATCAGCGAAGTGATCATGATGGCACTGGCTTCGTAGCTCACCGCTTCGCTGATCCAGACGATGACCGCGAAGACAAGGATCGCCAGCATGCGATGTCCGGCGACCGGCAGGCCCTCCGGCAGCGGGAGGGCAAGCACCCCGAGCATCGCTGCTGCGGCGATGTAGAGGCCCCAGGGAACGGGCTTGCGTACTGCAGGCGCCGCGGGCTGTCCGGCGGGCCTGGCTTGCGGGCTCGCGGTTTCGTTCGTGCCGAGGCTCATGGGTGCGGCCCTCCATCGGGTGCTTCTGCGAAGCACCCAACCTAAGGTCAATCCTTCAATTCGTCAATTGCCGCTACTTGGTCCCTCCCCCGATCACCTCGACGCGGCGGTTCGGTGCATTGCAGGCCACCCGCGCCGACTTGGCGCCGGTGGTGGGGCAGGACACGACGGGTTCGGCGCTGCCGACGCCTTCGACGCTCACGCGGTCCGAGGCGATGCCTTCTTCCGTCATCACGCGAGCAACGGTGCGCGCGCGCTGCTCGGACAGGCGCTGGTTGTACGGGGGCGTGCCGATCGGGTCGGCGTGGCCGCGCACCGCGACACGGCTCACCGTGCTCGGCGAGTGCTCGCGGATCTGCTGCGCGACCCTGCGCAGTTCCTCGCGCCCGATCGGGGTGATCGATGCGTAGTCGCCCCGGTCGAACTCGAACAGCACGTCCGCATTGATCGTGTAGCTGACCTTCTCGGGGGCCTGCGGCACCGGCGCGGTCTCCTGGCAGGGCACGATGGCGCCCGCGCGGTTGACGAAATGGCGCTGCTCGTAGGCGCCCTCCAGGAGCTGCTCGGCATCGGCTCGGCGCACCGGCGCGGGCTCGCCCGTGCGGTTCTCCGACACGGCCACGAAGTAGGTCTTGCCGCCTTCCAGGTTGACTTGCGTGCTCGGGCGGGCCTTGGCCTCGAACTTCGGCGCGTCGCCGATGTGGGCTTCGATCGAATAGTTGCCCCGGTCCACGCAGAAGCGCGTGTACGAGTGCGGTTGCAGCGCGGTGTGGAAGGCGCCGTTGACATACACGTGCGCGGCTTCGCCGTCCACGGGCACGCTGTCCACCGGCTTCCTGAAGAAGACGACCTGCGCCTGCTGCGCCGAGACCGGCGGCACCGCGCTATAGAACTTCGGCGAGTTCTGCGCGAAGGCGCACGGCGCCACCATCAGGCACAGGACTGGCAGCGCGGACGCCAGGAAGGTGCGGCCGGCATGCGAGCGCCGGCGAATCGAGTTTTGGTTTTGCATGGGTAAGGGATGTGTGTAGGCTCTCGGGGGATGCACTGGCGCAGCGCAGGGCGACCGGCAAGCCGCCCTGCGCCGCCGCAGGCGCTTAGAGGATCGTGGCGTGGACCTTGTCCTGGACCAGCAGTTCGCCGGTGCCCGCGACGTTGGTGTAGACGTAGTTCACGCCATCCACCCTGGCCGCGCCGGTGCTGCTCCAGTCCCCGCCGGCGTCGCCGGCGTCGCCGCCATGCAGGTCGACTTCGCCGTCGCTGCCGTCCAGCGCGGACAGGTCGATGTGCATGGCCTCGCCGTCGAGCACCAGGGTATCGATGCCGGCGCCGCCGTCCACGCGCTCGGGGTGATCGCCGGCGATGGCGGCGATGGCGACGGTGTCGTCGCCGGCCCGATCGAAGCCACCGAGGGCAATGCCGATCCCATCCACGCCGCCGTAGGCGTCATGGATGCCGCTGAGGGTCCATCCCGCGCCGTCGTCCGCCGCCTGGACCGCCTCGTCGGCGAGCGGGTGCGCCTCGACGGGAGCGTCCGGCGCGAGGGCCAGGGCCGCCGCGTCCTCGAGCGTGGCTTGCACGGTGGCCGGTGCCGCCTGCGGAAGGCCGAAGTGAAGCTTCTGCACGATCGTCGCCGTGTCGCCATCCTGGTCGGTCACGTCGAAGGTCATCTCCACATTGACATTGGGCTCGTGCAGCGAGGAGGTGAGCTTGTAGTTGCCGTCGCGGTAGAGCTTCATCGTCAATCCCGCCACCACCGGGATGGTGACCGGCTCGTCCCCGACGAACACGTAGTCCTGGCCCTTGAAGACGACCTTGTTGGACAGGCTGAAGCCGCCGTCGCCATCCAGGCCCACGCCCGCGGCGAACAGGTTGCCCTCGATGGTCGGCAGGGTGTCCTCCAGCTCGTCGCGCAGATCCTGCGGGTTCTTCACCTCGATGTACTTGTCGCCGGAGCCTTCCTCCAGATGGAGGGCTGCCTTGATGCGATCCCTGGCGGTCGGATCCCCCGCGACTTCGGAGCCGTAAGCCACGCCATACACGTCGATCGCGTCCTTGTTCGTCTTCACGAAGTCCTTCCAGGACTGCGGCACACCGTCGTCCTGCGGCTTGCCGTCGGTGAGGAAATACACCTTCTGGTCCCAGTCGGGATGCCTGTTCATCGACGCCTGGATCAGTTCCTGGGCCTTGTCCATCGGAGGCTCGTAGTAGGTGCCGCCGTGGCCTGGCGCGGCCGAGGCGAGGAAGTTCGCGGCCGCCTCCAGCGAGTCGAGGGTGGCGTAGGGGCGATACAGCTCCTCGTCGAAGAACACGAGGTTCACCTGGAACTCGGTGTCCGTCGAATACGACCTCTCGTACCCGTCGAGCAGCTCGCGCAGGGACTCGATGGCCACATCCCAGCGCGAACGACCGCCACCGGCGTCGTTGGTCGACGTCCCGTTGCCGAAGTCGCCCTCCTCGGGCGCCACGTTGTCGCCGTAGGCCGTGATCGCGATCTCATTGCCCTCGACGGGCGGTGTCGTATCGATCACCACGGTCTGGCTGCTGGCGACGCCGGGGTTGCCCGCCGCATCGATCACCCGCGTCTGGATGGCGTGCTCGCCCTCGGCCAGGTCGACGCCCGTGTTGTCGTAGCTCCACAACCCACCCGCGTCCCGGGTCGCGTCCAGCCACGTCGCGCCGCCGTCCAGCGACACCTGCACGCGCTCGTCCGCGCCCAGATCGCCCTCCACCGCGATGCCCAGCACCAGGCTCGCATCGTTCGTCTCGAAGTCGCTCGCCGACGTCCCCGTGTCCTCCGTGATCGACACCAGCTTCGCCAGTGCGCTGGGCGCCGTCACGTCCACCGTCAGCAGCCAGGGCTGCGAAGGCCCGCTCTCGTTGCCCACCGGGTCCGTCGCCGTCACCGTCAGCCTGTGCTCGCCCGGCGTCAGCTCCGACAGCGGCGTGTACTCCCACGTGCCGTCGTCCTTCACCTGCGTGGAGCCCAGCAGCTTGCCGTCGTCGTACACCTTCACCGTGTCCCCGGGCGTCGCACCCCTGCCCGACACCGTGGGCGTCGTGTCGTCCGTCGTGTCGCCGCTGGTCAACGGCCCCTTCACCAGGCCCACGTCGTCGACCACCTTGTCGATCTCGGGCACCGACGGCGCCGTCCGGTCGATCTCCAGCCTGAACTCCGCGCTGCCTTCGGTGCCCGCCAGGTTCTTCGCCACCACCGTGTAGGTATGTGCGCCAGGGGCCTGCACCGGCAGGGCGAAGCTCCAGTTGCCGGTCGTCGAGTCCGCCGTCGCCGAGCCCAGCACCGCCTGGCCTTCCTTGATCGTCACGACCGCGCCCGGTGTCGCCTGGCCCACCAGCGTGGGCGTCTCGTCGTCGGTCACGCCGCCATTGGCGATCGGGCCGGTCTTGCTGCCGTAGTCGTCGTCCGCGCGCGTGACGCTCACGATCACGGGGTCGCGATTCACTTCGAACGCCAGCGGATCACTCGACCCGCTCGCGTTGCCCGCCTTGTCCGTCTGTTTCGCCGTCAGCGAGTGTCCCCCCTGAGCCAGCGGGCTGCTCAGCGACAGCGTCCACGTGTTGTCGCCCTGCACGGTGGCCGTGCCCAGCAGCGTCGTGCCGTCGTACACGCTCACCGTCGCGCCGGCCTCGCCCGTGCCGCTGAGCGCCGGCAGGTCGTCGTCGGTCACGCTGCCCGAACCGATCGGGCCCGTCACGCCGCCCTGGTCGTCCAGTGCCTGCAGCGTCGGCGTCGCAGGCGCACTCGTGTCCAGGACGATCGGGTATTCGCCCGTCTTCGGGCTCTTCTGGCCCGCACCGTCCTCGGCCTGTGCCGTGATGTTCTTGGTGCCGTCGCCCGACAGCGGCGGGTTCACCGTCACCGTCCAGCGGCCGTCGCCCTGCACCACCGCGCTGCCCGCGGGAACATCGTCCACGAACACCGTCACCGTCGTGCCGATCGTGCCCGTGCCGCTGATCACCGGCGTGGTGTCGTTGGTCGAATCTCCCTTGGCCAGCGGACCGGTCACCGAGCCGTCGTCCGACTCCACTCGCGTGATCGCCGGCGCCGGCGGCGCCTCACCCGCCAGCGTGAAGTTCCATCCCGGGGTGGTCTCCGGACCCACGTTGCCTGCAGCGTCCACCGGCTTGGCCGTGAAGTTGTGCGCCCCGCTGCTCAGCGCCGCCGCCGGATCGAAGCTCCACGTGCCGTCCGCCCTCACTTCGGTGCTGCCCAGCAGCACGCCGTTGTCGTACACGACGACGTACTTCACCGCCGTCGCATCGGCCTTGCCGCTGAAGGTCGGCTGGCTATCGTCCGTCAGGTCGCCCCGGGCGATCAGGCCAACCTTGTCGCCCACGTCGTCGAGCAGGCTGAGCGCGTCGAGCGGCGGCGGCGCAGTCAGGTCCACCGTCAAATTGAACTCATTCGAGATCGTGCCCTTGTTGCCCGCCGCGTCCACGATCACCGCCGTGTAGCTGTGCAGGCCCGGGCTCACGCCCGTGAGCTGCAGGCTCCAGCTGCCTCCGCTCACTATCGCCTGGCCCAACAGCCTCGTGCCTTCGTACACATGCACCACGTCGCCATCCTGCAGGCCAGCGACACTGCCCTTGAGCAGCGGCGAGGTGTCGTTGGTCGATGTCCCGCTGCCGAAGTCGCCTTCCTGGGGCGCCACGTTGTCACCGTAGGCCGTGATCGCGATCTCATTGCCCTCGATGGGCGGCGTCGTATCGATCTTCACGGTCTGGCTGCTGGCCACGCCGGGGTTGCCCACCGCATCGATCACCCGCGTCTGGATGGCGTGCTCGCCTTCGGCCAGGTCGACGCCCGTGTTGTCGTAGCTCCACAACCCACCCGCGTCCCGGGTCGCGTCCAGCCACGTCGCGCCGCCGTCCAGCGACACCTGCACGCGCTCGTCCGCGCCCAGATCGCCCTCCACCGCGATGCCCAGCACCAGGCTCGCATCGTTCGTCTCGAAGTCGCTCGCCGACGTCCCCGTGTCCTCCGTGATCGACACCAGCTTCGCCAGTGCGCTCGGCGCCGTCAGGTCGACCTCGAATTCAAGAGGGCGCGACGGATCACTGATGTTGCTGACGTCTTCCCGGTCGGTCTCGGTCGTGGTGATGGAATGCGGCCCCTCCGTCAGCGGCACGTTCGGAGTCAAGCGCCAGTTGCCGCCCCCGTCGACCTGGGTCGAACCGATCAACCTGCCATGGTCATAGATATGGATGACGTTGTCCGGGGTGCCAGTGCCGACGAAAGTCGGCTGGGCGTCGTCCGTCGATCCACCGGCAGGAATGTCGCCGGTCACCGGGCCGACGTCGTCGATCGCACGATCGACACCGCGGGTGACGGGCTTCAGGGATGGCAGCGGCTCCGGCTTCTCCGGGTCCGGAGGAACCGGATTGACGGAACCGTCGTCGCGCGCCACGGCGATCAGGCCCGCCAGCGCGGCGGCGCCCAGCAGCAGCGGCCAGAAAGCAAAGCCGTCATCCTCGCCGACAGGGCCGGGCGGAACCGGATTGCCGGCGAGCGCGACCGGCGCCATTTCGCCGTCCGCCAAGGCAAAGATGTCGCCGCCGTCGGTGCGACCGTAGGCATAGAGCTGGCCGTTCTCGGCCACGCCGTAGAGGCCCGAGGGGTCGGCCAGGTCGAAATAGCCCTCCAGCACCAACGCGGGGGTGCTGTCACCCTCCAGGATGACATGCAGATCGTTGCCGACGCGAACCAGCGAGGCCTCCTCGGGGGCGACGCCACTCTCGACCTTGAGCAGGTACTTGACGTTCGGCAGGGCCTTGATCTTGAGCGGCGCTGCGCTGTCCAAGGCAATCGCGTCGCCCGGCTTTTTCCCGTGCTTGTTGATGGCGAGCGCTGTCTTCTTTTTTGCCACTTAATTCCCCTGACTGTTGAATTGAAAAGTTAAAAACTATAAAATCAGCACAGACAGGCCAAGCCAAACGGCAAGACCCGCGAACCGGCGCAAACTCAAATGGATATGTCGCATCGCGCGGCGCATTTGAAGACGTGTACGTCATGACGCGCGCGACTGCAGCAATTGCGGCTGCGTCACCCCGTGCAGCCCGCTCCACTCAGGACACGAGCCTCGGTGACGCAGTGCGTGTGCACTGCTTCGGGGATGCCGCAGGAAACGGCGCCCCCTCCCTATCTACTTGGTTTGAACCAAGAACTCTATGAAAGGGAGAGCAGATAAGAAATAGGAAATGAGAATATTCTTAGGGTGAAATTTCCCAAATTCCAACCGCCGAATCTCATTTACCTTTTTTACTGCCAGCGAGCAATCAACGGAGGCGCGCGCTTGCAATAGTGCACAGCGCCACCGGGGCAATTCGCGAGCGCGCGAATCCGAGCCGGCCGCGTCGGGACGACGGCTGGTTCTCGGTCACCGGAAAGGGGTTCAGGGGCTTTGGGCGACGGGTCAGGCGCGTGGTCCATGCCGGCCATCGCGCCCGTTGCGATCGGACGTCGCCCGACCCTGCGAGGCGGGTCGTCCGGTCAGGCCGCGGCCAGCACTGTTCCGCTGACTTCGCCCAGGCCGATGCGCGTGGCGCCTGCCCGCTCGCAATAGCCGCGCAGGCTCAAGGTGTCACCGTCTTCCAGGAAGGTGCGGCGCTCGCCGTTGGGCAGCGTGATCGGCTGCTTGCCGCCCAGCGTGAGTTCCAGCAGCGATCCCGCTTCGTCGGGCTGCGGGCCCGACAGCGTGCCGGAGCCGAGCAGGTCGCCCGGCTGCAGGTTGCAGCCGTTCACCGTGTGGTGCGTGACGAGCTGCGCGGCGGTCCAGTAGGCGGCCTGCGTCGTGTTGCCGCGCGTCAGGCGCACGGCCTCTTCTCCGGCTTCGCGCATCTTCGCGGTCTGCAGCCAGACCTCGAGCGTGATGTCGAGCGCGCCGGCTTCGCGGTTGGCGGGCGAATCAAGGTAGGGCAAGGGCTGGGGGTCGCCCGCAGACCGCTCGAACTTCGCTCGGAAGGGCGCGAGCGCTTCCATCGTCACGATCCAGGGCGACAGCGTGGTCGTGAAGCTCTTCGAGAGGAAGGGACCGAGCGGCTGGTATTCCCAGGCCTGCAGGTCGCGTGCGGACCAGTCGTTGAGCAGCGTCACGCCGAACAGGTGCTGTTCGGCACTGGCTATGTCGATCGGCTCGCCCAGCGCGTTGCCCTGGCCGACGACGAAGCCCAGTTCCAGCTCGTAGTCGAGCCGCTTCGACGGACCGAAGCTTGGCGCCTCCGAAGGATCGGTGCCCGGCGCCTTGGTCTGGCCCTGCGGGCGCTTGAAGCGCTGGCCGCTCACGCCGATCGACGACGCGCGGCCGTGGTAGCCGATGGGCACCCACTTGTAGTTGGGCATCAGCGGCTGGTCCGGGCGGAACAGCTTGCCGACGGTGGTGGCATGGTGGATGCCGGTGTAGAAGTCGGTGTAGTCGCCGATGCGGCAGGGCACGGTCAGCTCGACGGCCGACTGGGCGAGCAGGGCCTTGCTCCAGGCGGCCTGCTTCGGGCTGCCTTCGCGCAGGCCCTCGGAGATGGCGGTGCGCAGCGCCTGCCGCTCGGCCGCGCCATGCGCCAGCAGCACGTTCATGTCATCGGTGTCGACGAGCCCCGCTGCCCTCAGGTCGAGCACCTGGTCGCCGATGGCGACGCCGATGCGGAAGCCTTCACTGCCACCGGCAGGACGGAAGCGGCCGAAGGGCAGGTTCTGGATCGGGAAGTCGCAGCCGGCTTCGTTGGCCGAGGCCACCCAGCTGCGCAGCTTCGGGTCATGGGTGGGATTGAGTGCAGTCATGGCAGGTCTTTCGATTCGGTTGTTCAAGGGACACCGCGGAGCCGGCTCCGCCGGTCCGCTGGTGTTGCCCCCTGCAAGGGGGCCGGCGGCCACACGAAGTGGCACGCCTGAGGGTTAGCTCTTGTACATGTCCTTGAGGCCGGCCCAGCAGTCGGCGTAGTCGTTGTCGAGCGCGGGGCTGTGCATCGCGAACTCGGTGGGAATGAAGCGGTAGCGGCTCTCGAACATGAAGGCCAGCGTGTTGTCGAGCTTCTGCGGCTTGAGGTCGCTGTGACTCGCCTTCTCGAAGGCTTCCTCGTCGGGGCCGTGCGGCACCATGCAGTTGTGCAGGCTGGCGCCGCCGGGCTTGAAGCCGCCGGGCTTGGCGTCGTACTCGCCGTAGACCAGCCCCATGAACTCGCTCATGAGATTGCGGTGGTACCAGGGCGGACGGAAGGTGTCCTCCATCACCAGCCAGCGCGGCGGGAAGATCACGAAGTCGCAGTTGGCCGTGCCGGGCGTGTCGCTCGGCGAGGTGAGCACGGTGAAGATGGACGGGTCCGGATGGTCGAAGCTGATCGATCCGATGGTCATGAAGTGCACCGTGTCGTACTTCACCGGCGAGAGGTTGCCGTGCCAGGCGACGACATTGAAGGGCGATTGCTTCGTGGGCGCGGACCAGAACCGTCCGCCCGATTTCTTGATGAGCTCATAGCCGCCGCTCGCATCCTCGAAGGCGGCGACCGGCGCCTGGAAGTCGCGTGCGTTCGCGAGGCCATTCGAGCCGATCGGGCCCAGTTCCGGCAGGCGGAACTGCGCGCCGTAGTTCTCGCACAGGTAGCCGCGCGACAAGCCGTCGGGCAATGCCACCTTGAAGACGACGCCGCGCGGCACCAGCGCGATCTCGCCGGGCTTGACGTCCAGCACGCCCATTTCGGTGGTGACGACCAGCCGGCCTTGCTGCGGCACGAAGAGCATCTCGCCGTCGGCGTTGACGACGGCGCGGCGCTCCATCGAACGGCTCGCGACGTAGACGTGCGCGGCGATCCCGGTCTGCGCCTCTGCATCGCCATTGGCGGCCAGCGTGTGGACGCCATCGATGAAATCGACGTCCGCGTTGTCCAACGGAATCGGCGCCCAGCGCAGCGGCTCGGGCGGCAGCGCGATCTCGCGGTTGGCGCCGGTGGTCCACTGCGCCTGCGCGTAGGGCTTGTAGCGGCCGGAGACCACCGAGGGCTGGCGGCGATACATCCACGTGCGGCGGTTCTCATGGCGCGGCGCGGTGAAGGCCGTGCCGGAGATCAGCTCCGGATACAGATCGAAGGGCGCGCGCTGCGGACTGTTGCGGCCCTGCGGCAAGGCGCCGGGAACGGCTTCGGTGGCGTACTCGTTGCCGAAACCGCTCTGGTAGCGGCGCTCGGCGGCTGCGTTGGTCATGGTGTCCTCTCTCTTGAAGTTCAGCGGGATGGCGCGGCGGCCTCGAAGGCTTGCCGAAGCACGGCGGTGGAACCGATGTGGTTGGCAAGCACGAGCACGAGGCGTGCGTTGAAGGCGTGGCTCTCGTCGGTCGACAGGCCCTGGTGCGCCTCGATCAGCGCCTCGTAGAAGTCGTCGGGCGCGTCGAGGTTGGGCGTGGTGATCAGTTCCATGGCTCTATGCCTTTGCCAGCGCGCGGTCGCGCGCTGCGCGCACGGCCTCGGGGGTGGGGTTCCGCCAGCGCGCGCACACGTGCTGGTCGGGGCGCAGCAGGTAGACGGTGCCGGGCCGGGCGTCGTAGCGCTGCGTTGCAAGCTCGCCCTCGCCGGTGGCGGCGACGCGCACGATGTGCAGCGGCGCGTCGGCTTGCGCCAGCGCCTGAAGGCTGCGCTCCGCGGCCTCGCCTTCGCCGAAGACCACGGCGGTGAAGCGCGTCGCGGCTTCGGAGGACGACGCGGGGCACAGCTCGCGCAGCAGCCAGCCCGCGCCGCCATGGGCGCACACGATCGGCGCATCGGCGGCCGGGGCGCCGGGCACCATCGGGCCGGCGAAGACATCGACGTCGGCCGTGTTCAGCGGCGACCCTTGCAGGGTGGTCGGAACCGACAGGCGCCCGCTGTTCACCAGCGCACGCGCGAAGGCATGGCGCTTGGAAAGGTCCAGCACCGCATCGCGGAACAACCGGCTGACCTCGCTCTTGGGCGTGATGAAGTCGGTGGCACGGGTCGAGTTGCGGATGTTCTCGTCGGCCGCGTATTCGCGTTCGCTCGCATAGCTGTCGAGCAGCGCGTCCGGCGCTTCGCGCTGGACCACGGCGGCGAGCTTCCACGCGAGGTTGTCGGCGTCCTGCACCCCGGAGTTCGCGCCGCGCGCACCGAAGGGCGACACGCCGTGCGCGGAGTCGCCCGCGAACAGCACGCGCCCGTGGCGGAAATGCTCCATGCGCTGGCAGGCAAAGGTGTAGACGCTGGCCCAGCCGATCTGGAACTGCACCTTCTCATGGCCGATGCTGTCGAGCAGCGCACGCACGCGCGGGATGATGTTCTCGTGCTTGCGCTCTTCCACCGGATCGGCGTCCCAGCCGAGCTGGAAGTCGACGCGCCACATGCCGTCGGCCTGCTTGTGCAGCAGCACGCTTTGTCGCGGATGGAAAGGCGGGTCGAACCAGAAGCGCCGCTCGGTGGGGAGGTCGGCGTCCATCGTCACGTCGGCGATCAGGAAGCGATCGCGGAACACGCGGCCCTTGGCCTCCTGGCCGAGCAGTTGCCGCATGTTGGAGCGCGAGCCGTCACAAGCCGCCACGTACTCGCCGGCGAGCTGGTAATTGCCTTCCGGCGTCTCGATGGTGAGCAGAGCGTGGTCTGCGGCCTGCTCGACGCCGATCACCTTGTTGTTCCAGCGCAGGTCGATCAGCGGCAGTTCCGCCGCGCGCTCCGAGAGGTAGCCCTCGACGTAGTACTGCTGCAGGTTGATGAAGGCGGGGCGTTCGTGCCCGGTCTCGGGCAGCAGGTCGAACCGATAGACCTGCTCGTCCCGGAAGAACACCTTGCCGACGTGCCAGGACACGCCCTTCGCGACCATGCGCTCTGCACAGCCGAGGCGGTCGAACACCTCCAGCGTGCGCTTGGCGAAGCAGATGGCGCGCGAGCCGGTCGAGAGAGTGCAGTCGTTGTCGAGCAGCACGACGGGGATCCGCCGCTGCGCGAGGTCGATGGCCAGGGCGAGGCCCACGGGGCCCGCGCCGACCACCACGACCGGGTGGCGGACCGGCGACGCTGCGTCCTGGTCCGGGTGGCGGCGGTAGTCGAAGCGCAGCGACTGGTAGTCGATTGGCGCGGTGCCTGATGCGAGTGCGTCCACGGTGCTCGTCTCCAGCCAGCCTAGCCTTCCAGGGCCTTCCACATCTCGATGTCGCGCTGTGCCGTCCAGATGCGCGGGTCGGCATGGCCCGAGGCTTCGTCGTACGCGCGGCTCACGTCGAAAGGCATGCAGTGATCGAAGATGACCCACTGGCTGTACTTGGGCTTGAGCCTGGCGTAGGTGTCCTTGTAGACCGCGTTCAGGTCGCGGCCCGCCTTCACGCCTTCCTGCACGCTGCTGTAGACGTCGGCGATGAAGCTGCGCGTGCCGGCCAGGCCCTTGGCGACTTCCTCGGGCGTGGTCAGCGCGGCACCGCGGCCGGGCACCAGCGCCTTGGGCTGGAGGGCGGCGATGTTGTCCAGCGTCTGCGGCCAGTCCTGGAAATAGGCGTCGCCGGCATAGGGCGTGGCGTCGAACTCCACCAGGTCGCCCGAGAGCAGCGTGCGCTCCTGCGGCAGCCAGACGACGGTGTCGCCCTTGGTGTGGCCGCGGCCGAGCTGGATCAGCTGCACTTCGAGCTTGCCGAGCCACAGGGTCATCTTGCCGCTGAAGGTCATGGTGGGCCAGGTGAGCCCCGGCGGCACGGTCTCGACGTTCTGGAACAGGCGCGGGAAGCGGCCGATCTCGCTCGCCTTGTCCTGCTCGCCGCGCTCGACGATGAGGTCGCGCGTGTCCTGGCTCGCAATGATGTGCTCCGGCTTGTAGCCGGCCGCGCCCAGCACGCGTACCGCGTGGTAGTGCGTCAGCACCACGTACTTGATGGGCTTGTCGGTCACCTCGCGGATGCGGCGGACCACGTCGGCCGCCATGGCGGGCGTGGCCTGGGTGTCGGCCACCAGCACGCAGTCGTCGCCGATGACGATGCCGGTGTTGGGGTCGCCCTCGGCCGTGTAGGCCCAGGCGTGCTCGGAAATCTGGCTGAAGGTGATCTGCTTTTCTTCCAGGTCGGCCTGGCTGGCGAACTTCTTGGTCTCTGACATCGTGGGTCTCCTTGATTTGTCTAAGGTGAACGAATTCGCATGGAACGAATGAGCGGAGTGTAATTCGAGGATTGGATAATGTCTAATGTCTTCTGCATGAACGAACGACGGGCAAGGCCATGAGCACTGACAGCGACCGCGCGCAACGCGGCATCCAGAGCATCGAAGTCGGCGGGCAGCTGCTGCGCGCCCTGGTGCACCACGGCCGGCCGATGGCCCTGAAGGACCTGGCGCGCGAGGCCGAGATGTCCCCCGCCAAGGCGCATCCCTACATGGTCAGCTTCGGCCGCCTCGGGCTGATCGAGCAGGACCGCACCAGCGGCCACTATCTGCTTGGACCGCTTGCCTTGCAACTGGGTTTGATCAGCCTGCAGCAGGCCAATCCGGTGCACGTCGCGACGCCGCTGATCGCCGAGCTGGCGCAGCAGATCGGCCAGACGGTGGCCATCGCCGTCTGGGGCGACCGGGGCGCGACCATCGTGCGCATCGCCGAATCGCCAGCGCCGCTGCACGTGAACATGCGGCACGGCACGGTGTTCTCGCTGACCAATACGGCATCGGGGCGGCTCTTCGGCGCCTATCTGGATGCCTCGGTGGTCAGGCAGTTGCTGGAAGAGGAACGGCAGCGCGAGCAAAAGGGTGCCGCCGCCCTGGCGCCGCAACGGGGCATGCCGCCCGTGCAACCGCTACCGAGCTGGAAGGACTTCGAGGCCCAGTTGCACGAGGTCCGATCCCACGGGCTGAGCCGCTCCGAGGGCGAGATCCTGCCGGGGGTGAGCGCGATGTCGGCGCCGGCTTTCGATCACACGGGCGCCATCGTGCTGGCCATCACCGCGATCGGGCCGGCCGCGATCTTCGACACGCAATGGGACGGCGAGATTGCGCGCGCGCTCAAGGCTTGCGCGGGTCAGGTGTCGGGGCGGCTGGGGGCCGGCCCTTCAAGGCCTTGAACCGTTCGATGCTCTCGGCCGGCCAGTACTCCGACCGGCTGTAGTACTCCTCCACCACCGGCGTGCCGGGCGGCAGCACCACCCACGGCTGCTTCGACGCGGTGAATATGTGGATGTCGGGCGGCAGCACGTCGGGCGTGTCCAGCGTGCCGACGCGCACGAACTTCACCGCTTCGCCGGCACCCGCGTAGTGGCTCCATAGCGCGACATGGCACCGCGGGCAGCGCGCGATCTTCTGGCCCTTGCCGCTCAGCGAGGGCGTATCGACCAGCTCGACCTCGCCTTGCAGCAGCTCCACCCGGTCGCTCTCGATCATCGCGTTGAGCGCGAACGAAGCGCCGGTTTCGCGCTGGCACCAGCGGCAATGGCAGCAGTTCACGAAGAGCGGCTTCGTCGCCATGCGGTAGCGCACGGCGCGGCAGGTGCATCCTCCTTCGATCGGGAACATCAGCGCGAACGTCCGTCGTAGTGCTGCACCGGCACCGCATCGAGGTCGATGCCTTCGAGGCAGCGGATGTTGACCGCGATGGTCGGGACGCCCTTGGGGTCGGTCGCTTCGCCATACGGGTGCATGCCGCAGGTCTTGCAGAAGCGGTGCTTGATGACGTGCTTGTTGAAGAGATAGGTGCCCATGTTGTCGTCCTCCGGCGTGAGCAGCGTGAACTGCGTGCGCGGAATGAACCACAGGAGCGAGCCCTTTCGCTGGCAGATCGAGCAATTGCAGGCCAGCGCGCCCTTGATGTCGCCCTCGGCCTCGAAAGCGATCCTGCCGCAGTGGCAGCTACCCTTGTGTTTCATCGCAGGTCTCCTTTCACCGCGCAGCCGGCGGGCGCGCACCCCCACCCGGCAAGAAGATTACTCCAACCGGCCTCAGGCCATGAAGCCGACGTTCTTCGGGTAGTCGATGCCGTTGGCGTTGCCGCCGAAGTTCCTGAGGTTCGGCAGGATGCCCGGCAAGTCGGCCTCGGAGACGCCGAACCACCTGGCGAGCGTGGCGCCGTACTGGTCTACCGAAGTCGTCGGGATCAGCCGGCCCTGCCCCACATGGCCTTCGTAGCCGGCGAGCTTGGCGTCGTTGTTGATGCTCACCACCTGCGGCGTGCCGTAGAACTGCTTGCCGTTGACCGCGCCGCCGACGATGAAATGGTGGCTGCCCCAGCCATGGTCGGAGCCATCGCCGTTGCTCGCCAGCGTGCGGCCGAAGTCCGATGCCGTGAACGCCGTGACCTTGTCTGCGATGCCCAGCGCCGCCGTCTGCCGATAGAACGCAGTCATCGCATCGCTCAACTGCTGCATCAGCCCGGGCTGGTTGGCGATCAGGTTGTCGTGGAGGTCGAAGCCGCCCATCGACACGAAGAACACCTGGCGCTTGACGCCCAGCGCGGAGCGCCCGTGGATCAGGCGCGCCACCATCTTCAGCTGCCGCGAGAGATTGGTGTTCAGCGTGCCGAAGGAATCCACCGGCAGCGCGCCCGAGAGCGCGCCGGTGACGGTCGTCTCGGCCTCCACCGCCCGCTTGGTGACGCGGTTGTACTCGTTCTCCAGCACGTGGCTGCGCGCTTCCTGCACCAGCTGCCCCATCGCGGAGCGCACGGAGGCCGACACATACCCGCTCGTGCCCTTGACGCTGTTGATGCCGACCGCGCCGCTGGTGCTCACCTGGTACTGCAGCGCCTGGTCGCCCGACAGGAACACCGCATTGCCCGCGACGGACATGCAGGTGAACAACGAGCTGGTGTTCTGCGACAGCACCAGGTCGCCGATATTGCCGCCCCAGCCCACCGTCGAGCCTTCGGGCGAAGAAGACTGCCAGGTCGACTGCTGGTCGTTGTGCGAGAACAGCTTCGGCGGCTGCGGGTAGAGCTTCTTGTTGCTGTTGTTGTACTGCGCGCGATTGAGCGGCACCACCAGCGGCCCGACGTTGAGCTGCACCGCAACCTTGCCGTCGACGTTGAAGAGATTCGCGAGCTGGGTCATCGCCGGGTGCAGCGCGTACTGGCGTCCGCCCGCCAATGGCGTGGTGGGCGTCAGCAGCGTCTTCGCCACATCCATGTCGTTCTTGGCGATGGCGATGCCGCCCGAGGCCTGCGGAACGCGGATGGTGCTGTAGGCGTTGTAGCTTGGGTCGTCATAGGCGATGACGGTGTTGGCGTAGTCGTTGCCGCCGAAGAGGAACACGCACACCAGCGCCTTGTAGTCGTCCGCCGCTTGCGCGGCGGCTTCGCCCATGGCGGCCAGGTTGAGCGCGAAGGGCAGGGCGGTCCCGGCCATGGCCAGTTGGCCGGAGCGCCGAAGGAAGGCGCGCCGGGTGTGGGCTGCAGGATCGATCAGGTGCATCGCGCGGTCCTTATTTCTGGATCAGGTAGGAGGGCGAGGCCATCACCAACAGCACCGCGGCGTAAACGCGGTTGAGCTTGGCGGTGTCGGTGCTGCTGGCCGTCACGGCCGGCGTTCCCAGGGCGTTCGTGATCAGCGCCTGCGTGGCCGCCGACAGCTGGTTGCCCGTGAGCAGCAGGTTCAGCCGCCGCACCAGGGCCGCGGGGTCCAGCACCAGCGCCAGCTCGCTCGCGTAGGTCGCGTTCACGTCCTTGGTGTTCCTCGGCAGTGCACCCTGCATGTAGTTGAGGTAGCCGCCGACGCTGGTCTCGTTGACCACCTGGAATTCGGGCGCGACCATCTTCGCGCTGGCGATCGCGGTCGAAGGCGGCACGTAGCCGGGGCGGAAGAAGTTGAAGACCGAGGGCGATCGCAGCGGGCTCTGGCCGAGCTGGCTGTTCGGCTGGGAGAGGTCGCCGATCTTCCAGTTGCCGGTGGTCGATGCGGCGCCGAAGGTGCGCGCCCATTGCACGAAGCGCAGCATGGGTTCGCGCAGGCGCCCGAAAGTCGGGTCGCTCAGGCCGGCCGGGCTGCGGGCCTCGTTGTCGAGCAGCACGGCGGCGAAGACGCTCTTCATGTCCCCGCGAACGCCGGAGCCGTTGTCCGCGAAGACGTCCGACACGCGCGTCACGTAGGCCTGGCTCGGGTTGCTCGTCACCAGGCGCTGGATCAATTGCTTGCCGATGAAAGGGCCGACGTTGGGATGGTTGAACAGCGTGTCCAGCGCGATCTTGAGCGCGGCCTTGCCCTCGGTGCCTGCGGGGACCGTCGCGCCCAGGAACTTCGCCTCGAGCGTGGAATGCCGCGAGGCCGTCAGCGCCATCGGCCGGGTGGTCCACAGGTTGCTCTCGGCGGTGGAGCCGTCCGGCCGGACGAAGCCGTTTGCAGCGCCGGGTTTCTCGTCGGTGCGGATGTCGATGTCGTAGCCGGTGAAGACGCGCGCCAGATTGGTCACGTCGTCCAGGGTGTAGGTGTCGAGCGGGGCGCCGTCCGCACCGGTCTTGAGGGTGCCGTCGGCATTGAGCTGGTAGAGCCCGATGGACATGAGCTGCATGACCTCGCGCGCATAGTTCTCGTCCGGCTGCCGGCCCTGGGCGTTCTCCTTCTGGTTGCCCCGGGTGTTGAGGTAGTAGCCCATCGCGGGATTGAGCGTCACGTCCTCCAGCAGCTTGCGGAAGTTGGTGGTGACGCCCGTGACCAGCGTGTCCCAGTACTGGGCCATCAGGTAGTTGGACCAGCCGGAGCCGATGTCGGTCGAGGACACGACGAAGATCTCGGACAAGGCCAGCGCCATGCGCTTGCGGAAGCCGTCCGGCGCCGTCATGAGCTGGTTCCAGATCATGTCGTCGGTGTTGACGGTGTTGTAGGGCTTGCTCGCGATCCAGTCCCAACCGGTCTGCGCGGTCGGGCGGTCCACCTGCTCGCCGAGCCAGGCCAGGTAGCCCTTGCTGCGCACGGCCGCGATCTCCGCATCGGACGCGGAGAACTGCGACTGCAGGAGGAAGCGCGCCGCTTCGTCGTCGGTCTTGGCTTCCGTGTAGACGTAGGTCTGCGCGGTCGGCGTGGCGGCCAGCGCGCTCAGGGAGCCAGCCTGCGCGCCGGAGCCGGTGCCTGTGCCTGGCGCGACAATGGCGCCTCCTCCACTGCCTCCTCCGCCGCCTCCGCAGGCCGCGAGGGCTGCGGCAGAGGCCAGCGCGGCCGTGAGCGGCAGGGGGCTGCGCGTCTCGGCCGCGGGGGCCGGCAAGGATGCCAGGCGCGCGCGCGCCAACTCATCGGTCGCTTCGGCGCGACCGGTTGCGATGTCTTCCACCATGGAACTCCTCACTCCTCGGCGCTGAGGCGCCGCTCCTGGTCAGGCAAATGCCGTGCCCGGCGCTTGCCACGGCCGAAGGGCTTCAGGAGGGGGTCAACGAGACACTATTGTTAAGAAGTGTGACTTTTTTCGTCACATCGCGGCCGGCAAGGTGAAGCAGGACAGCGCGGAATGTCGTTTCAGGCCTTGGCGGCTTCGAGCCCGTCGCGGGTGCGCGTCGCTTCGCGCCGGGCGGCTTCGGCAAAGTCGTCGCCGGAAGAGGCATAGCAGATGGCGCGCGAGGAATTGACCACGATCGGCGCATCCGCGCGCCAGCCCGCCCGCACGGTGGCGACCGCATCGCCGCCCTGGGCGCCCACGCCGGGGATCAGCAAGGGGACCGTGGGCGCCAGCGCCCTGACCCGCTCGATCTCGGCCGGATAGGTGGCACCGACCACCAGCCCGAGCTGGCCGTTCAGGTTCCACGGACCCTGCGCGAGCCGGGCCACGTGTTCGTAGAGAAAAGGTTCTCCCTCCACGCCCGCAAGGCGCTGGCCCTGCAGGTCGGCGCCACCCGGGTTGCTGGTACGGCACAGCAGGAAGGCGCCCTTGCCCTCGTGGCGCAGGTAGGGCTCGACCGAATCGAAGCCCATGAAGGGCGACAAGGTGACGGCATCGGCGCCGTAGCGCTCGAACGCCTCCCGGGCGTACTGCTCGGCCGTGGAGCCGATGTCGCCGCGCTTGGCGTCGAGGATCGTGGGAACGTGCGGCGCGTTGCGGCGCATGTGCTCCATGAGTTGCTCCAGCTGCCCTTCGGCGCGGTGCGCGGCGAAGTAGGCGATCTGCGGCTTGAAGGCGATCGCGAGATCGGCCGTGGCATCGACGATGCGGGCGCAGAAGTCGTAGATCTTGCTGGCGTCGCCCTTCAGATGGGCCGGGAATTTCGTCGGTTCGGGGTCGAGGCCGACGCACAGCAGCGAGCCGTTTTGGCGCTCGGCGGCGCGCAGCTTGTCCAGGAAGGTCATGGGGCGGAATTTTAGGCGCGCCGGCCCAGGGTTCCGGGCGCGGGCCTCAGCTTGCGCGTGCGACTTGCTCGGCGGCCAGGCAGAGGTCGGCCCAGGCGCGGCCCTTGTCGGCCGGGTTGCGCAGCAGATAGGCCGGATGGTAGGTAGCGACGACCGGCGGCGCGTCCGGCATGCCGGGCAGCATCGCGACCGGCACGGCGCGGCCGCGCAGCTTGCCGAGCGGATCGCCGCTTTGCAGCAGGCTCTGCGCCGCCAGCGGCCCCATCGCGAGCACGAGCCGAGGCGCCAGCGCGGCAGCGTGCTCCGCGAAGACGTCGGCGATCGGGCGCGGGCTCTCCGGCTGGCCCGAGGGCACGCCGCGGTGGGTGCGCATCAGGTGGACGGGCGCCTCGCCGTCGTGCAGTTGCAGGGCGCGCAGCATGTTGTCGAACAGCCGTCCCGCATCGCCGGCAAAGGGCTCGCCGTGGCGCCCGTCGAGTTCGGGCGGCATGTCCGCGACGATGAGCCAGCCGCCCCGGGGCGCGGCCGAATCGCCATAGAGAAGACGTGGTGCATCGACGAGGATGGAAGCGCCATGGATCGCAGGGATCGGCGCGCGGGGCGCCATGGCAGGTGCGGCCACTGGCTGGGCCGCTTGGGCGCGGACAGGCGCGGCGGGTGCGCGCTGCACCACAGGCGCTTCGTCCACGACGGCATCGCTGGCCGGGGGCGCTACCGCCGCGGCGACCGCCGGCGCTTCGACCTGCTCCGCCTTTGGCCACCAGAAGAGCTTGATGCCCATCTCGTCCAGCATCGCGCGCTGCCGCGCATCAAGAATCAAACCACCCGTCGTCATTTCAAGAATCCCGGAATTCGAGGCCGGCAACGCCAGGCCCGTTCGTGAAACACCGCGGAGCCGGCTTCGCCGGGCCGCGGGTGTTGCCCCGGGGGTGCTTCACTTCAAGCCGCCCCAGGCACTGTTCGATTCGTGCAGGCGAAGGCTCATGACCACCGCATCTTCACGGCGACCGCCGTTCGCGGGGTAATAGCCCTTGCGCATGCCGACGCGGCGAAAGCCATTGCGTTCGTAGACCGCGAGTGCGCGCGCATTGCTCGCGCGCACTTCGAGCCACAGCCATTGCGCGTTCTGCCCGCGCGACCATCCGGCGAGCGCTTCCAGCATCAGCGGCGCCCATCCTTGCCCGTGGAAGGCAGGCGCTACCGTGATGTTCAGCAGGTGGACTTCGTCCACGCCCTTCATGGCGACGAAGTAGCCGATCAGCGTTTCGCCTTCGGTTCGGCCCACGGCCCGGCTCCACAGTGCGCGCACGCCGCTCGGAGCCGGCGCGGCCTGGCTGTCGGCCGCAGGCGCCACGAGGCATTGGCAGTGGTAGCCGGCGACCAGGGAATCGGTGAAGTTCGCCTGCGTCCACGGGTGCGTGAACGCCGTCTGCTCGATCGCGCAGACGGCGGGAATGCGCTCGACCGTCATGGGTTCGAGGCGGGCTTCACGCGGCTGTTGCAGGACGGCGCTCATGGTGAATGGGTGGCCGCCGCCTTGATGGCGGCGCGCTCTTCGGTAGTCTGCGCCACTTTATCGCGAACGTAGAGAGGCCATGCATCCGCCGGCGCGACGGTGCGGTTGGCGGCCAGCAGCGCGGGCGCCAGGCGCAGCATGGCCGCAGCGGTGGGCAGCACGTCGTGCCGCGCCGTCGCGCGCGGCAGGCGCTTGCCATACGCCGCGAAGGCATTGCCCACGAGCGCCCAGCCGGCGGGCACGGCCACGCTTTCGGGCGCCAGCAGTTCGGCTTCGCTCGCGGTGACTTCGAGGCCGAGGTCGTAGCAGGCCGTGTAGACCTGCTCCATCCGCGCATCGAGCACAGCGACCACCCGCTCGACGCCGAAGCGATGCCGGGCTTCCTCGGCGACGGCATGGAGCGTGTCGATCGGCAGCAGCCGCACGCCGGCACCGAAGCCCAGGCCCTGAGCGACCGAACAGGCCGTGCGCAGACCGGTGAATGACCCGGGCCCACGGCCGAAGGCGATCGCATCGAGTTCGCCGAGCGTCAGGCCGGCTTCGGCGAGCAGTTGCTGGATCAGCGGGATCAGCGTCGACGACGATTGCGCGCCACCGATGCCGCTGTGTTCGAGCAGCGTGTCGCCGTGCTGGACGGCGATCGACAGCGCCTCGGTACTGGTGTCGAAGGCGAGCAACCTAGGCATCGATGCCTCCCCTCGCCGCGGCGGGCACCGCAGGGGCCGTCGACTTCACGACAGCGGCACGACTGCGCTGCACGCCGAACAGGATGCCCGCAGTCACGAGCAGCAGGCCTGCGATCAGGTTCCAGTGCAGCGGTTCGCCCAGGAAGATCACGGCGCCGAGCGCCGAGAGCCCCGGCACCAGGGCCGTGATCATGGTGGAACGCACGGGTCCGAAATACTGGATCATCCGAGTGAAGGCGATGCCCGAGATGACGACCGAGCCAACGCCCTGGAACAGCATCTGGAAGACGATTTCGCCCACGGGCGCGGTGTCGAGCCGGCTTGCCACGGCGCCGGATGCCGCCAGCAGCGCATAGACCGGCACGTAGGTCATGAAGGCGAAGACCGTGATGGCGATGGTCGCGCGCACGGCTTCGAGCCCGTGCTTGCGCACCACCACGCTGTAGCAGGCCCAGCAGAAGGCCGCGCTCATGAAGAGCAGGTCTCCCTTCCAGATGGCGCCGCCTTCCAGCGCATGCCGCAGGCTGGCCCCGCCGACGAAGAGATCGCCCACGACGATCAGCGCCAGGCCCAGGGCGCGCCCCGGCGTGATGCGGTCGCGCAGCACGATGGCCGCGAGCACCGCCGTCCACAGCGGAAGGCTGCCGGGCATCAGCACGGAGGCGTGGGTGGCCGGCGCAAAGACGAAGCCGGTGTAGGCCAGCAGCGCATAGGCCAGGCCGCCGAAGATGCCGGCGACGGCGGTGAGGCGCAGCGGAAGCGGCGACAGGCCGAAGAACGAGCTTTGCGCGGCCGGGTCGCTCGCGCGCGAGCGCATCACCAGCCAGGCGCCCCAGGGCATCAGCACCAGGCTGGCGCCGCAGATGCGGGCGAACGTGATGTCGAAGGGGCTCAGCGACCGGCCGGCGGAGGCTCGTGCGATCACAATGAAGGCGGTCCAGACCAGAACGGTGACGATGGCTGCGCCGATGCCGATGGTGCGGGGAGAAAAACGGGGAGCAGCGGGCATCGAAGGATTATCGACTCCCCCCCAGGCTTGCCCACTTGGCGTGGCCGCCCACCCCCTGCCGGGGGCAACGCCAGCGGCCCGGCAAAGCCGGTTCCGCGGTGTTTCTGGGGTGGGCGGGCGGGATAATCGCGGGGATGTCTTGTTTGCATCTTGTCTGGCGGCGCTTCTGTCGCGTGCTTCCGGTTGTTTTTGTGCTTTCGCTGGCGCCGTTTCACGTCGGGGCGCAAGCGCTTCCCGGGGAAGTCGATGCCGCGCTGGTCCGCGCCAAGGTGCCGCGCGATGCGGTGACGATGCTGGTGGCCGATGCCGAGGGCATCCGCCCGCCCCGGCTCGCATGGCGCACCCAGACGCAGGTCAATCCGGCATCGATCATGAAGCTGGTCACGACCTATGCGGCGCTCGACCTGCTGGGCCCTGCCTTCACGTGGAGCACGCCGGTGTACGTCGACGGCCCGGTGCGCAACGGCGTGCTCGAAGGCAACCTCTATATAAAAGGCCAGGGCGACCCCAAACTCGTGCTCGAACGGCTGTGGCTGCTGTTGCGCCGTGTGCAGGGCCTGGGCATCCAGAGCATCAACGGCGACATCGTGCTGGACCGAAGCGCGTTCGAGGTCGCCGACACCGACCCCTCCGCCTTCGATGGTGAAGGCTTGCGGCCCTACAACGCCGCGCCGGACGCGCTGCTGATCAATTTCAAGTCGGTCGTCATGACTTTCGTGCCCAACCGCGCCACGCAGACGGCGCAGGTGAGCTTCGAACCCGCGTTGGCCGGGGTGACGACGCAAGCCTCGGTGCCGCTGTCGGCCGGCGAGTGCGGCGACTGGCGCACGACGCTGGCTGCCGACTTCGCCGATCCCGCGCGTCTCGGCTTCACGGGCAGCTTCCCGGCCGCCTGCGGCGAGAAGGTCTGGCCCGTGGCCTACGCCGATCCTCGCAGCTACGCGGCACGCGCGGTCGGCGGCCTGTGGATCGAGATGGGCGGCCGCATCAGGGGCGTGGTGCGCGACGGCCGCGTGCCCGCCGAGCTCAAGCCGGCCTTCGAGCTGCCCTCCCCGCCGCTGGCCGAGGTGATCCGCGACATCAACAAGTACAGCAACAACGTGATGGCGCAGCAGCTCTTCCTCACGCTGGGCCTGCAGCAGAAGAAGCGCGGGTCGCTCGACAGCGCGCGCTCGACGATGCGCCAATGGTGGAACGACCGCATCGGCACTGGCGAAGGGCAGCCGGTGTTCGACAACGGATCGGGCCTCTCGCGCGAGGAGCGCATCAGCGCCGCCGCGCTCGCGAAGATGCTGCAAGCCGCCTGGCGCTCACCGGTGATGCCCGAGCTGGTGTCCTCACTGCCTGCTTCGGGCGTCGACGGTACGCTGCGCAAGCGCGGCTTGCGCTCGGGGGGCGCGGCCCACCTCAAGACCGGCACCTTGCGGGATGCCGCGGGCGTAGCCGGCTACGTGCATGCCGCGAGCGGCCGTCGCTATGTGGTCATCGCCATTGCGAACCACGCCAATGCCGTGGCGGCACGGCCCGCCTTCGACGCGCTGGTGGACTGGGCCGCGCAGGACAACTGACTGCACGCTGACCTCGACACCGTGTAGGTCAACACCGCTTGCGCGGAGTGCCACCCCTGCCCAGAATCGAGCGCAAACCGATTCCAGCCATAGCAGGAGACAAGCCCATGACCCGATTGCCCGCCGCACTCGCCCTCACGGGCATCGCGCTCCTGTTCTCAGGCTGTGGAGGCGGCGACCACAACGGGTTCGTGTTCAACGTGCCGTCCGCGGTCGATTCGGGACGTGGTTCGGTCGTGACCTTTCCGCCCGAGCGGACCAAGCAACTGTCGGTCAATGATTTCACGGCGCTGCTGGCGTCGACGCCGCAGGGCACGCAAATACAGCAGATCGCCGGGGCTGCCAAGTGCGGCGTCGATGTTCGCTATCTGGAATACCGCACCGTCGGCGGCCAAGGCGAGGAAACCAACGCCACGGCCGCCATCATGGTGCCCACCGGCAGCGACCCCGCCTGCAACGGCCAGCGTCCGACGGTGCTGTACGCCCATGGCACCACCGCTGCGCGCGACTACAACCTCGCCAAGTGGACCGAAGCCAACCAGCCCGCCGCCAGCGAAGGCATGATCGTCGCGGCCATGTTCGCTGCGCAGGGCTACCTCGTGGTGGCGCCCAACTACGCCGGCTACGACAAGTCGACGCTGCCCTACCACCCGTATCTCAACGGTGACCAGCAGGGCAAGGATATGGTCGATGCGCTGACCGCGGCGCGCAAGACCTTCTCGGTGATCAGTGCCTCCGACTCCGGCACGCTGCTGATCACGGGCTATTCGCAGGGCGGCTACGTGGCCCTGGCGGCGCACCGCGAGATGCAAGCGACCGGAAAGACGGTCACTGCCTCCGCGCCGCTGTCCGCGCCCTCGGCCATCAGCCTGCTGGCGGACTACAGCTTCAGCGGCTGGCCGGCGCTGGGGTCCACGGTCTTCACGCCGCTGCTCTCGACCAGTTGGCAGAAGCAGTTCGGCAACGTCTACACGGCGACCAGCGACATCTATGAAGCGCAGTACGCACCGGGCATCGACACGCTGCTGCCGAGCCTGACACCGATCAACACCCTGTACCAGACCGGAAAGCTGCCGCCGCTCGCTCTCTATCCGGCCAATGCGGTGCCGGGGCCGGTCAGTCCTTCGCTCGCGATCTTCTATGGCCCCAACAACCTGGTGAGACAAAGCTACCTGACGCAGGCAGCCAACGACATCCAGGCCAATCCGTGCCCAGGCAACGCACTGCCGGCGACGGCTTCGTCCCTTGGCACCGCGGTGCCGCTCAACTGCCAGCCGCTGCTCGGCTTCCGGAAGGCGGCGGTGGCCAACGACCTGCGCAACTGGCTGCCGGTCCGGCCCATGATGATGTGCGGCGGCGCCAACGATCCGACCGTGAACTTCCTGAGCACGCGCGCAACCGCCGGCTACTTCCGCGCCCGCGGCGTGCCGGCCGCAGCGTTGACGGTGGTGGACCTCGAAGACGCCGCCACGGTTGATGCCTTCTCGTCCGCCCGGACCGGTTTCGCGGCCGCGCGGGCGAGCCTGGTCGCGAATACGCCCGGCACGCCGGCAGACCAGGCGCAGGCCGTCACGCTGGCATATCACGGCACATTGGTGATGCCGTTCTGCCTGGCGTCGGCGCGGGGCTTCTTCCAGGGCGTGCTCGCTTCAGGGCTCTGAAGCGGAACTGGGCAATTCAGGCCGCGGCTGCGCGCTGCAGGCGGTCCCGCACGCCTTCCCATTCGGGCTCGGAGGGGGGCGTCTCGACCCAGATCAGCTTGACGCCTTCGGCGTCGAAGGCGCGCAACACCGCGAAGAGCTGTTGCGCGGTCGCTGCCGCATCGTCAGGCATGCGACGCTGCAGCACGCGCTGCGACCGGCTCTTGAGCGCGGTGCGCGACCACACGGCGATGTATGCGGCATTCGCGCCAAGCACGTCGAGCCCCGTCTGCAGCGCCTTGGCGTCCATCAGGCGCACCTTGGCGCTCGGCGCGTAGTGCGCCTCGAGTGTTCCGGAGGCGCGCGGATCGGGTGCGGCGAGTTCTTCCTTGTCGCGCAGCGCTTCGCCGCAGGCCGCCTCGACCTGCGCACGCGTGATGGCGCCGGGGCGCAGCAGCACGGGTGCGCCCCGGCTGCAATCCACGATGGTCGATTCGATGCCGACCTCGCACGGGCCGCCATCGATCACCAGCAGCTCGTCGCCGAATTCTTCCTGCACGTGCAGCGCGGTCGTCGGGCTCACGCGCCCGAAGCGGTTGGCGCTCGGCCCCGCAACGCCGAACACGCCCTGCCGCGCGCAGGCCACCAGCAGCGACTGCGCCACGGGATGCGAAGGGCAGCGCAGGCCGATGGTGTCCTGCCCCCCGGCAGCGGCCGCACCGACGCCCGGCTGCCGCGCGACGATCAAGGTCAGGGGCCCGGGCCAGAAGGCTTGCACCAGTTTCTGCGCGAACAGCGGCAGCGGCTGGGCAAATCGCGCCAAGGCCTCGGTGCCCATTGCCCCAGCCGGCACGTGCACGATCAGCGGGTGGTCGCTCGGCCGGCCCTTGGCCGCGAAGATCTTCGCGACGGCGGTGTCGCTGCCCGCATCGGCGCCGAGGCCATAGACGGTTTCGGTCGGAAAGGCGACCAGCCCGCCTTCGCTCAGGACCCGGGCGGCTTCGTCGATGGCTTCGGGCGTGAGGCCGTCGCGGATCATCCCGCTCACTCCGACAGGGGGATGGGCAGGCCCAGCAGCGCCGCGGCGAAGTCCGCCGTGCTGCGAACCGCTTCGATGTCATCCCCGGTGATGTTCAGGTGGCCCATCTTGCGGCCGCGACGCGCCTCGGTCTTGCCATACAGGTGCAAGTGCGTGCCGGGCAGGGCGAGCACGTCGGCCCAGCGCGGTTCTTCCTGCACCTCGCTGTCGATGAACCACAGGTCGCCGAGCAGGTTGAGCATGATCGCGACGCTGTGCTGGCGCGGCGGATTCAGCGGCAGGCCCGCGAGCGTGCGCACCTGGAGCTCGAACTGCGAGACGTCCGAGGCGTCCATCGACCAGTGGCCGCTGTTGTGCGGGCGCGGCGCCATCTCGTTGACGACCAGCGCGCCATCGGCCAGCACGAAGAATTCGACGCACAGAACGCCGACGTAGCCCAGGCCTTCGGCAATCGAACGGGCCGCTGCCACGGCGCGGCGCGCGGTCGATTCGTGCATGTTCTGCGCATGGACTTCGGTGACGGCGAGGATGCCGTCACGATGCAGGTTGCGCTGCACGGGGAAGTTGACCATGTGCCCGTCCGCGCCCCGCGCGACGATCACCGAGCACTCGAAATCGAGCGGCAGCAGCTTCTCGAGCACGCACGGCACGCCGCCGGCATCTTCCCAGGCCGCGACCAGCTCGGCGTGCGTCGCCACGCGCCGCTGGCCCTTGCCGTCGTAGCCGAGCCGGGCGGTCTTGAGGATGCCGGGGAGCAGGTCCGGCTGCACGGCAGCCAGATGGTCGGCAGTCTCGATGACGGCATAAGGGGCGCAATCGACGCCGCAGCGCACGAAGTGGCCCTTCTCCCGGATGCGGTCCTGCGCGATCGCCACCGAGTCGGCGCCGGGCGCGACCGGGCGCGCGATGGCGAGGTGTTCGAGCGAGGGAGCGGGCACGTTCTCGAACTCGGTGGTGATCGCGTCCGCCAGTCCGGCGAGCCGGGCCAGCCCGTCGACGTCGGTGTAGTCGGTATGGATATGGTGATGGCTCACTCGCCCCGCGGGGCTGTCGGCATCGGGGTCGAGCACCGCGGTGAAGTAGCCCATGCGTTGCGCGGCATGCACGAACATGCGGCCGAGCTGGCCGCCGCCGATCACGCCCAGCGTGGCGCCCGGGAGGATGGTGCTCACAGTGCGCCCCCGCCCTGCGGCGAGAAGGGCGAAACTTCCTCGGCCTCCCCCACCGGCAGCGTCATGGCTTGCGCAGCCTGGGTCTGTTTCTCGCGGAAGGCATCGAGCTGGGCGCGCAGCGCCGGGTTGCCCACCGCCAGCATCGCGACCGCGAACAGGGCCGCGTTGGCCGCGCCTGCATTGCCGATGGCGAAGGTCGCGACCGGCACGCCCTTGGGCATCTGCACGATGCTGTAGAGCGAATCCACCCCCTGAAGATGCCGGCTCGCGACCGGCACGCCGAGCACCGGCACCGTGGTCTTCGCCGCCAGCATGCCAGGCAAATGGGCCGCCCCGCCGGCGCCCGCGATGATCGCCGCCAGCCCGCGCGGGGCGGCGCTTTCGGCGTAGGCGAACAATTCATCGGGCATCCGATGCGCCGATACGACCCGGGCTTCGTGGGCGATGCCGAATTGCTGGAGAATCTCGACGGCGTTGCGCATCGTCTCCCAATCGGAGTTCGAGCCCATCACCACACCGACCTGAATTGCTTGCTTCATGGTTCGAATTTTACGTTTCACCCCCAACTTCCCGCGATGATCGACATCACCCTCGAAAACTTCCAGACCGAGCTCATCGATGGCTCGATGACCACACCGGTGCTGCTCGACATCTGGGCTGAATGGTGCGGCCCCTGCAAACAGCTCGGCCCGGTGCTCGAAAAGCTCGAAGTCGAGTACGCCGGCCGCTTCACGCTCGCCAAGCTCGATGCCGACAAGGTGCCGCAGATTTCGCAGCAGTTGAGCCAGATGTTCGGCGTGCGCAGCATCCCCTTCTGCGTGATGTTCAAGGACGGGCAGCCGGTCGACGGCTTCGTCGGCGCGATCCCCGCCGACCAGATCCGCACCTTCCTCGACAAGCACGTGCCCGGCGCCGACGAGACCGAGGCGCACGAACAGGAGGAGTCCGCGCAGGCGGCGCTGGCCGAGGGCGACACTGAAGGCGCGCTCGAAAAGCTGCAGCACGCGGTCGCCACCGACCCGGCCAACGACGATGCGCGCTTCGACTACATCAAGCTGCTGCTGCAGGAAGGCCGCATCGACGATGCCAAGGTGGCCTTTGCCCCGGTGATCGCCAAGACCACGCTGGTGCGCCGCTTCGACTCGCTGCAGCGCTGGATGGATGCGATCGACTTCGCGATGCCGGCCACGGGCGCCACGCCCGCGCTGGCCGATGCGGAGTCGCGGATCGCGGCCAACAAGCGCGACTTCGACGCCCGCTTCGACCGCGCGCGCCTGCTCATGAGCGCCCAGCGCTGGACCGACGCGATGGACGAACTGCTCGACATCCTCATGCGCGACAAGAGCTGGAACGAAGACCTCGCGCGCAAGACCTACATCGCCATCCTCGACATCATCGAGCCGCCGAAGGTCAAGGTGGCGGACGGCCAGATCCCGCCCGACGATCCGACGGTGGCGAGCTACAGGCGCCGCCTGAGCAGCGTGGTCCTGAGCTAGGGCCGGCTCGCATACGATGCCGGGGTGAACAATCTGTTGCAGAAGGAAAGACAGGCCATGCGTTTTCGCCCCGCTGCCCGACTTGGCGCCACTCCTCTCCACGCCGTTGCCCTTCTCGCCGCCGGACTGGTGGCCGGCTGCGGCAGCGGCATCAGCCTCGACGAGGCGATCGAAGGGCCGGTCTGGCGCCTCGAACAGCTCGGCGGCGAGCCGGTCGCGCCCAGCAGCGATCCCCAGCGCGACGCGCAGCTCCAGTTCGACCGCCGCAACAACCGCGTGAGCGGCTCGGGCGGCTGCAATCGCGTGTCCGGGACCTTCGAGCGCAGCGGCAGCTCGCTCAAGATGAGCCAGCTGGCCTCGACGCGCATGGCGTGCGCCGATCCGGCACGCAGCACCAGCGAGACGCAGTTCTTTGCGGCCCTGCAGGCAACGACGAGCTACCGGATGCAGGGGCCTTCGCGTCTTTCGCTGCTGGATGCGAGCGGGCGGACCGTGGCGACGCTGAGCAGCGCCTCGGCGCGCTGAATGCGCGGCCCTACCAACGGCTCGGCAACGGCCCCTTGATGTTCATCCGTCCCTGGCTCACTTCGATGTAGCCGCCGGCTGCCAGGTCTTTCATCAGCCGGCTGACCATTTCCCGCGAGCATCCGATCTCCCTGGCGATGGCCTGATGGGTCAGGCGCTCGAAGATGCAGCGCGTTCCATCGGGCTGCGGCTTGGCGCGCTCCTCGAGCAGCAATTTCAAACGGCCGTACACGTCGAGCAAGGCCATGCTGCGCGCGCTCTCGGTCGCCAGCCGCGCACGGCGGATCAGCCGCACGATCAACGCCAGCGCGAATTCCCGATCGGCGCCGATGTGCTGCAGCACCGTCTCGCGCGTGACCACGACGCAGACCGTGGGCTCGACCGCCTGCACGCTGGCGGAGCGCGGACCGCCATCGAGCGACATCTCGCCGACGTACTCGCCGGGACCATGGAGGGCCAGGGTGACTTCGCGGCCTCGCGCATCGGCGAGGAAGGCCCGCAGCCGGCCGGACAGCACGATGTAGACGGCGCCGCCGGTGTCGCCCTCCTCGATCAGCATCGCGTGGGTCCGGTAGCGTCGCTGAACGCCGTGCTCCGCCAGCTTCTGCAAAGGTGGCGGCAGCACGTCGACCGGGAGGTCGGCAATGGATGCTTGGGGCATCCATTGAATATAAGCGCGCGCCGGAGCCGCGCACGCTTCGGGTAAGTCGCTACTCGACCATCCGCAAGGCGGACACGATCTGGGGCATGCGCGACACGCGGTGGACGACCTCGCGGATGCTGCTGCTGCCGGTCTTCTGCCGCACGTTCTTGATATGAGTGCGAACCGTCGACATCCGGATGCCTTCCAGGCAGGCGATCTCTTCGGCGCCGTGGCCGGCGCACAGCCGGGCCAGCACGTTCTGCTCGGCCCGCGTCAGGTGCCGGGCGCGCGCGAACATCTGCATCGTCAGCGTCTCGCAACCGGGACGACGGCTGCACATGACGAGCACGGTATCGATGGTCGAAGTACCGTGCACCGCAGCCAGAGGAATGAAGGCCAGCGACACCATGTCGCCGCCGTGCTCGAGTTCGACGATGCCGCGGCAGTCTCGCTCCGCATCCTTGAGCGCCTGGCGAACCTTCGCCTGGGCGGCGGGATTGCCGGCGCAGAGCATGCCGTCGCCGTTGCGCAGCACATGACCCGTCGCCAGTTCGCGGCGCGCCGGATAGTTGGCGTGCAGGATGCGGCCGGTCAGGTCGACCATCAGCAGTCCGTGATCGATCTCGTCGAGGACCCGGGCGAGCATGCCGGCCTGCAGCGCATCGGGTGGACTCGCCGTGACGGGATTCCAGTCCTGAACGTAACGAATCTGTAGGTCGGCTGTTGTTTCCACGTCGCTCTCCTCTTTTGTAGGGATGCGCTCAGTGTGGAAGACAGCCGCGGTTACGTGCGGTGACTATTGCCAACGACTTTGTGACTTATTCACAATGTCGCCGAGGGGCTTGACTCAGCCCGTCAACCGTTGCAGGGCTTCGCGGTACTTCGCCGCGGTCTTCTCGATCACCTCGGCCGGCAGGCGCGGCGCGGGCGGTGTCTTGTCCCAGGGCTTGCCGTTGATGCGCATGGCTTCGAGCCAGTCGCGCACGAACTGCTTGTCGTAGCTCGGCGGATTGGTGCCGGCGGCGAGCGCCGCCTCGTAGCCTTCGACGGGCCAGTAGCGCGAGCTGTCGGGCGTGAGCACCTCGTCCATCAGCACCAGGGTACCGGCTTCGTCCAGGCCGAATTCGAACTTGGTGTCGGCAATGATCATCCCCTTGCCCAGCGCGATCTCGGCGGCCGCCTCGTAGATCGCGATGCTGGTCTCGCGGATCTGCTGCGCGAGCCTGGGGCCGACGATCTCGACCACCTTGTCGTAGCTGATGTTCTCGTCGTGCGCGCCGGCCTCCGCCTTGGCGGCGGGGGTGAAGATCGGCAGCGGCAGCTTGCTCGCGTTGGTGAGCCCCTCAGGCAGGGGCACGCCGCAGACCGCGCGGTTCTCCTGGTATTCCTTCCAGCCACTGCCCGCGAGGTAGCCGCGAACGACCGCCTCCACGGGAATCGGCTTGAGTCGCTTGACGAGCATCGAGCGGTCCTTGACCTGCGGCACCTCCTCCGGCTTCACCACGCTCTCGGGCGCCTCGCCCGTCAGGTGGTTGGGGCACAGGTGGCCGAGCCGTTCGAACCACCACAGTGCCATCTGCGTGAGGATCACGCCCTTGCCCGGGATGGGCTCGCCCATGATCACGTCGAAGGCGGAGAGGCGGTCGCTCGCGACCATCAGGATGCGGTCGTCGCCGACGGCATAGTTGTCGCGCACCTTGCCGCGCGCGAGCAGCGGAAGGCTCTGGATGGAGGAGGTGTGGACGGTGGTCATGGGGATGGCTGTGGAGCGGTGCGGTGGACGTCGCAGATTGTGCGCGCGGCGCCAGTCAGAAAAAAGCCACCGCGAAGGTGGCTTCTGCGTCGAGGCGAAAGGCTTAGACCACTTCCTGGATCAGCTCGCCCTTGGCGTACTTGGCGGCGACGATCTGCAGGTTGTCGCCCTTGATCTTCGGGCCCTGGCCTTCGCAGCCGAACTCGATGTAGCGTTGCTTGCAGATCAGCCTGGCGGCTTCACGCGCGGGCTTGAGCCATTCGCGGGCGTCGAATTTCTCGGGGTTCTCGGCCAGGAACTTGCGCACCGCGCCGGTCATCGCCAGGCGGATGTCGGTGTCGATGTTGATCTTGCGCACGCCGTGCTTGATGGCTTCCTGGATTTCCTCGACCGGCACGCCGTAGGTTTCCTTCATGTTGCCGCCGTACTGGCGAATGATCGCCAGCAACTCCTGCGGCACGCTCGACGAGCCGTGCATCACCAGGTGGGTGTTGGGAATGCGGCGGTGGATTTCCTTGATCCGGTCGATCGCCAGGATGTCGCCGGTGGGCTTGCGGGTGAACTTGTAGGCGCCGTGGCTGGTGCCGATGGCGATGGCCAGCGCGTCGATCTGGGTGCGCTTGACGAAGTCGGCGGCCTGCTCGGGGTCGGTCAGGAGCTGCTCGCGCGTCATCGTCGCGTCGGTGCCGTGGCCGTCTTCCTTGTCGCCCTTCATGGTCTCGAGCGAACCGAGGCAGCCCAGCTCGCCCTCGACGGTCACGCCGTACTTGTGCGCCATGTCCGCGACCTTCTTGGTCACGTCGACGTTGTAGTCGTAGCTGGCGATGGTCTTGCCGTCGGCTTCGAGCGAGCCGTCCATCATCACCGAACTGAAGCCGAGGTCGATGGCGCCCTTGCACACGTCCGGGCTCTGGCCATGGTCCTGGTGCATCACCAGGGGGATGGTCGGATAGGCCTCGATGGCCGCCTGGATCAGGTGCTTGATGAAGGCCTCGCCCGCGTACTTTCGGGCGCCGGCGCTGGCTTGCAGGATGACCGGTGCCCCGACTTCCTTCGCGGCCTCCATCACGGCCTGCACCTGTTCGAGGTTGTTGACGTTGAACGCCGGGATGCCGTAGCCATTGGCGGCGGCGTGGTCGAGCAGTTCGCGCATCGAGACGAGTGCCATGGAAATACCTCGCGGGAATCTAGGGATGGATCGGAAAAAACTCCAACGATTCTACTAACCACCCCCGCCAACATCACCCCACCGCCCCAGAGACCGCCCCCAATTCGGGAAACACCGCGGAACCGGCCCCGCCGGGCCGCAGGTGTTGCCCCCGGTCAGGGGGCGGGCGGCTACACACAGTGAGCAACCCCGGGGGCGAGTTCAGAAACACCGCGGAACCGGCTCCGCCGGGCCGCCGGTGTTGCCCCCGGTCAGGGGGTAGGCGGCTACACGCAGTGAGCAAGCCTGGGGGCGAGTTCAGAAACACCGCGGAACCGGCTCCGCCGGGCCGCCGGTGTTGCCCCCGGTCAGGGGGTAGGCGGCTACACGCAGTGAGCAAGCCTGGGGGCGAGTTCAGAAACACCGCGGAACCGGCTCCGCCGGGCCGCAGGTGTTGCCCCCGGCAGGGGGCGGGCGGCTACACGCAGTGAGCAAGCCTGGGGGCGAGTTCAGTGACACCGCGGAACCGGCTCCGCCGGGCCGCCGGTGTTGCCCCCGGTAGGGGGGTAGGCGGCTACACGCAGTGAGCAAGCCTGGGGGCGAGTCAGGTCACCCTGCAGATCTTGAGCATGTTCGTGCCGCCCGGCGCACCCATCGGCTCGCCGCAGGTGATCGCGTAGACATCCCCCTTCTGGACGATCCCACGCTTCTTCAGGTGAGCCTCGGCCTGCTCCAACGCCGTGTCGCGGTCGCTTTCCGAGTCCATCAGGAGCGGCCGCACGTTGCGGTAGAGCGCCATCTTGCGCTGCGTCGACAGCCGCGAGGTCAGCGCGTACATGGGGATGTGCGCCCGGTGGCGGCTCATCCACAGCGGCGTCGAGCCCGACTCCGTGAGCGCGACGATCGCCTTGGCGCCGAGATGGTGGGCCGTGAACAGCGCCCCCATCGCGATCGACTGGTCGATGCGGCTGTACTTCTGGCCGGTGAAATCGGCGTCGAGTTGCAGGTCCTCGGCCGCTTCGGCCGCCTCGCAGATTCGGCTCATCTCCTGCACCGTCTCCAGCGGGTAGCGCCCGGAGGCGGTCTCGGCAGAGAGCATCACGGCATCCGTGCCGTCGAGCACCGCGTTGGCCACGTCGCTGACCTCGGCGCGCGTGGGCACCGGGTTGGTGATCATCGATTCCATCATCTGCGTGGCGGTGATGACGACCTTGTCCATCTCCCTGGCCATGCGGATCATCTTCTTCTGCAGCGCCGGCACGGCGGCATTGCCGACCTCGACGGCCAGGTCGCCGCGCGCGACCATGATGCCGTCGCTCGCGCGCAGGATTTCCTCCAGCTTGGGGATCGCCTCGGCGCGCTCGATCTTCGCGATCATCCCCGGCTTGTGGCCGAACTCCGCAGCCGCCACGTTGCAGAGCTGCCGCGCCATTTCCATGTCGGTCGCGTTCTTCGGGAAACTCACGGCCACATAGTCGGCCTGGAAGGTCATCGCGGTCTTGATGTCCTCCATGTCCTTGGCCGTCAGCGCCGGGGCCGTGAGACCGCCGCCCTGCTTGTTGATGCCCTTGTTGTTGGACAGCTCGCCACCCAGCCGGACGGTGGTGTGGACGGCATCGCCCTTGACGGCATCGACCGTGAGCACGATCAGCCCGTCGTTCAGCAGCAGGCTGTCCCCGGGCTTCACGTCACGCGGAAGATCCTTGTAGTCCAGGCCCACGGCGTCGATGTCGCCCGGTTCGGTGCGCGACGCGTCGAGCACGAACTTCGCACCCGCCTCCAGCCAGACCTTGCCCTCGGCGAACTTGCCGACCCGGATCTTCGGACCCTGCAGGTCGGCCATGATCGCCACCTCGCGCCCGCTGCGGCGAGCCGCTTCACGCACCATCGCAGCCCGATTGATGTGGTCTTGCGCCGTGCCGTGGCTGAAGTTGAGCCGCACCACGCTGACCTTGTGGTTGATCAGTTGCTCCACCAACTCAGGCGAACTCGACGCCGGTCCCAGCGTGGCGACGATCTTGGTGGCATGGCGGGGAAGGCGTGGCGTGCTCATTGAAGTCTCCAGTTTGTATTCCACACTGTATACACTTTGCCGCCCAACCGCCAGCGATATATCCCGGCCCGTTCTCCAGGAATACCGCGGAGCCGGCTCCGTCGGGCCGCTGGTATTGCCCCCGGCAGGGGGTTGGCGTAGCGACACGAAGTGCGTCGCAGCCTGGGAGCGAGCCCTATCCAGCTCGTTTGGAGAGGATTTCGAAGGCAGGCAGCGTCTTGCCCTCCAGCACTTCCAGGAAGGCGCCGCCGCCCGTCGAGATGTAGCCGATCTTGTCCTCGATGCCGTACTTGGCGATGGCCGCCAGCGTGTCGCCGCCGCCCGCGATCGAGAAAGCCTTGCTCTCCGCGATGGCCCGGGCGATGGTCTTGGTGCCATTCGCGAAAGCGTCGAACTCGAACACGCCCACGGGCCCGTTCCACACCACCGTGCCGGCTTCGCGCAGTTGCGCGGCCAGCAGGTCGGCGGTCTTGGGGCCGATGTCGAGGATCAGGTCGTCGTCCGCCACGTCGCCTGCATCCTTCACCGTCGCGGGCGCATCGGCGGCGAAAGTCTTGGCCGTCACGACATCCACCGGGATCGGCACAGCGGCGCCGCGCGCGCGCATGGCCTCGATGACGGCCTTCGCCTGGTCGAGCAGATCGGGCTCGGCCAGCGACTTGCCGATCTTCAGGCCCGCGGCCAGCATGAAGGTGTTCGCGATGCCGCCCCCGACGATCAGCTGGTCGACCTTGTCTGCCAGGCTCTTGAGGATGGTGAGCTTGGTGCTGACCTTCGAACCCGCGACGATCGCGACCAGCGGCCGCTGCGGTTGCGCCAGCGCCTTGGTGATGGCGTCGATCTCGGCCGCCAGCAGCGGGCCGGCACAGGCCACCTTGGCGAACTGCGCGATGCCGTAGGTAGTGGCTTCGGCGCGGTGCGCGGTGCCGAAGGCGTCGTTCACGTAGATATCCGTCAGCGCGGCCAGCTTGCGGGCAAGCGCCTCGTCGTTCTTCTTCTCGCCTTTGTTGAGGCGGCAGTTCTCCAGCAGCACGACCTGTCCGGGCTCCACCTGCACGCCATCGACCCAGTCGGACACCAGCGGCACCTCGCGGCCCAGCAGCTCGCCCAGGCGCGCCGCGACGGGTGCGAGCGAATCCTCGGGCTTGAACTGGCCTTCGGTCGGACGGCCGAGGTGCGAGGTGACCATCACGGCAGCGCCCGCATCGAGCGCCTGCTGGATGCACGGCACGGAGGCGCGGATGCGCGTGTCCTCGGTGATGCGGCCGGCATCGTCTTGCGGCACGTTGAGGTCGGCTCGGATGAACACGCGCTGGCCGGAGACTTTGCCTTGCGCACAGAGGTCGGTGAATCGAAGAACGTTCATGGGAATAACCAGATTGGATGCGGACGAAAGTGCCTCGACGGGCAGCAGCGGCACATTGTAGGTTTCGCCTGCCTTCAGGCGAATGTCAGCCGCCCAGGCCTGGCTTCTGCACGAAGCCTTCGAGCAGTTCCACGAAGCTCGCCGCGGCCGGCGACAGCGAACGCTTCGACGCACCGTACACACACACCTCGCGGTGGAAGTCCGGCTGGTCGAGCCGCACCATCTGCAAGCCGTGCGCGCGCACCAGCGATGCGGAGTAGGTCGGGCAGACCGTGATCCCCAGGCCGGAAGCGACCATGCCCAGCGCGGTCGTCATGTAGGAAACCTCCTGCGTCGTCGCCCGCAGCATGAATTCGCGCGCGTCGGCCTCCAGCTCCGGCAGCACTCGCTGCCGAAAGTCCCGCGTCGGCGCGATGAAGGTGTAGGGCCCGAGTTCGCTCCAGCGCACCTTGCGGCGTCGCGCGAAAGGATGGGAGGGCAGACAGATCAGCCAATGGCGGTCTCGGAACAGCGTGCGGCGCTCGATCGCGGCATCGACCGCCACATCCTGCCCCACCGCCAGTTCCACCTCACCCGAGAGCACGCCGTCCAGCAGGTGCTCGGGCAGCGTATCGGCCAGTCGCACGTCGATGTGCGGATGGCGCTCGCGGTAGGCCGCGATCACGCGCGGCATCAGCGTGCAGGCCATGAGTTGCGGCGCGGCGAGGCGCAGCACGCCCCGCTTCTTGTCGCGCAGGTCGGTCACATCGGCCACGGCGCCGGCGAGGTCCCCCAACAGTCTCTGCACCGCGGGCTGGAACTCCCGCCCCGCTTCCGACAGCAGCACGCGGCGCGTATGCCGGTCGAAAAGCTGCACGCCCATCTCGCGCTCCAGCTCGCGAACCAGCACGCTCAGCGCCGATTGCGTGAGGTGCAGCGTCGTGGCGGCTGCCGTGAAGCTGCCAGTCTCGGCGACCGCGGCGAAGGCGCGCAACTGGCGCAGGGTCAGATTCATGGCCTCAGTTCATCAATCAATGAATTTATTTCGATTGAATCATAAGAAGAACAGCGGCCCAATCCCTACCCAAGCCCCCTGATGGAGACAGCCATGCCCGCCGAGAACTCGCCTGCCGCCTCGCCCCCTGTGCCCGTGCAGGGCCTGCACCACTTCGCCTGGCGCTGCCGCGACAGTGAAGAAACGCGCCGCTTCTACGAGGACCTGCTGGGCCTGCCGCTGACGCACGTCATCAAGAGCGACCACGTGCCGAGCACCGGGGAGTACTGCCCCTACGTCCACATCTTCTTCCAGATGCGCGACGGCTCGTACATCGCGTTCTTCGACCTCGGCGACGATGTCGCTGCCCTGCCTTCGCCCAACACGCCGGCCTGGGTCAACCACATCGCGCTGCGCGTCGATTCGGAAGCGGAGTTGATGGCAGCCAAGGCGCGCCTCGAAGCGGCCGGGGTCGAAGTGCTCGGTCCGACGGACCACCACATCATCGAGTCGATCTACTTCTTCGACCCGAACGGCATCCGGCTCGAACTCACCACGCCCACGGTGCCGAAGGCCGAGATGGACGCCCACGCACGCCGCGCCCGCGCCGAGTTGGACGCCTGGACCGAGCGCAAGGCCGGACTCCGAAAGGCCGCGAACCATGGCTGAGTTGCAACTCGCCGTCATCGACGTCAAGCCCGGCGCCGCGCTGGAGAGCCAGTCGGGCCTGCAGATGCTGCGCCCGCGCATCTACGGCGCGTACCGCGCGCCGGGCGGCCCGAAGAAGGTCGCGGCCATCGTGATGCACCCCACGAGCAATTTCATGGGCCACTACCTGATCGGCCCGCTGGCCGAGCGCGGCATCTGCTGCATGGGCCTGAACTCACGCTACATGGGCAACGACACGGTGCTGCTGATGGAGCGCGCCATCCAGGACCTGGGCGCCGGCGTGCAGTTCCTGCGCGCGGCGGGCTACGAGAAGGTGGTGCTGATCGGCAATTCGGGCGGCGCCGCGCTCGCCAGCTTCTATCAGTCGCAGGCCGAGAACCTGACGGCGCACCACTTCCCCGATGGCGACCCGACGCACCTCCACCCCGACGACCTGCCGCCGGTGGACGGCATCGCGCTGTGCGCGGCGCACCAGGGTCGATCGAAGCTGATGCGCGACTGGATCGATCCTTCCGTCACCGACGAACACGATCCGATGTCGGTCGACCCGGACCTGGACATGTACGACGCTCGCCACGCGATGCCCTACAGCGCCGAGTTCCTCGCCCGCTTCAGCGCGGCCCAGAAGGCGCGGCTCGACCGCATCGAGCACTGGGCGCTGGAGCGGCTTCGCATGCTGCGCAGCACGCCCGGCGCGCCGCGCGACCAAGCCTTCATCGTCTACCGCACGCATGCCGATCCGCGCTGCGTGGACCTGTCGATCGACGCCAACGACCGCCAGCCCGGCAGCGTCTGGGGCGATGCGCGGCAGGTGAACTATTCAGCCAATGCGATGGGCCGCACCACCTCGCTGACGGCCTTCCTCTCGCAGTGGTCCTCGCGCTCGCAGGCCGACGGGCCGTCGAATCTGGCGCGCACGACGGTGCCGAAGCTGCTGCTGACCTACACCGGCGACCAGTCGACCTTTCCGAGCACGCGCGACGCGTGGATGGCCGCGGGCGGCGAGCGCATCCGCAACGTCGACATCGTCGGCGGCAACCACTACCTCGCCGGCCAGCCTGAACTCGTGCTGCGCGCCGCCGATGCGGTCGCCGAGTGGGCGCACGCGCTGTGACCACGCTAAAGACACCGATGGAAAGCTACACCTTCGCCCCCGAGTACCAGCTGCCGCACTGGCCTTTCGTGCCACCGCCCGAGCTGGGCAACGACACCGTCGTGCGCCATCCGATCGTGATCGTCGGCGCCGGCCCGGCCGGGCTCACGCTGGCCTGCGACCTCGCGCGCCGCGGCGTGCGCGCCGTGCTGCTTGACGAGGACGACACGGTCGGCGTGCGCGGCGCCTCGTCGCGCGGCATCTGCTATGCGCAAAAGAGCCTGGAGATCTTCGCGCGGCTCGGCATCTACGAGCGCATCGCCGACAAGGGCATCACCTGGTCTTTCGGCCGCACCTTCTCCAACGAGCAGGAGGTCTACAACTTCAACCTGAAGACCGACAGCGTCTCGGTACAGCCGCCCTTCATCAACCTGCAGCAGTTCTACGTCGAGTGGTTCCTGGTCGACCGCATTCTCGAACTGGGCGTGGCCGACCTGCGCTGGAAGAACCGCGTGACGCAGGTGACGCCGCTCGCGGACGGCGTTCGTGTCGACGTCGAGACGCCCGCCGGCAGCTACACGATCGAAGCCGATCACCTGATCGACGCCACCGGCGCCAACAGCCCGATCCGCACGCAGCTCGGCATCGACGCGCATCCCTCGCGCAGCACCGACCGCTGGTGCATCAGCGACGTGCGCTTCAAGAAGCCGCTGCCCACCGAGCGCTGGACCTGGGTCGATGCATCTTTCAACGAAGGCCGCGCGGTCTGGCAGCACCTGATGGGCGACGGCGTGTGGCGCATCGACTATCAGATGCCCGAGGACTGCGACACCGCCCATATCAGCAAGCCCGAAGTGGCTGGCGCGCGGCTGCGGGAGCAACTCGGGCCGGGCGTGGAGTTCGAGTTCGTGTGGATCGGGCCGTACGGCTATCGCGACCACCTGCTCGACAAGTTCCGCCACGGGCGCATCCTGTTCATCGGCGATTCGGCGCATGTGGTGAGTCCCTTCGGGGCGCGCGGCGGCAACAGCGGCATCCAGGACGCGGCCAATCTTGGCTGGAAGCTCGCGCTCGTCGCGCAAGGGCTGGCCGGCGATGCGCTGCTCGATACCTACGACGCGGAGCGCCGGCCCGCGGCGGTCGAGAACCTGCGCGTCACCAGCCGGTCCGCGAGATTCCTCGCACCGCGATCGCCGGCCGAGCACACTTTGCGGCGTGCGGTCGTCGCGCTCGCATCGCGGCATCCGTTCGCACGAGCGCTCGTGAACACGGGCCGCATGTCGGTCGCCAATGAATATCCTCCGGCGCCGCATCTGCCCGAAGGCGGACGAACCGTGCAGAACCTGCCGCTGCGGCATCTCGACGGAACGACGACCACGCTGATGGAACTGCTGTCGGATGGCACGCAGTGCCTGGGCCTGTGGTTCGCGCCGACTCGCGCCCAAGTAGCGGCTGCGGCAGCGGCCGTTGCATCACTACCGCTGCGACTCGTCGCCGTCGGCGGCGACAGCGGCCTGCCCACGCTGCAGCCCGACGAGGTGCTGGCGCATCACCTCGGCGACGCGACGCCCGGCAGCCTGTGCCTCGTGCGCCCCGACGCCTACCGCGCGGCACTGCTGCGCGACCCGACACCGGCATCGATTTCCGCAGCGGTCCACGCCGCGCTGACGCATCGCTGAAGAACGGACACGAAACCATGATCACAGAGCCCCACATCCCCGACCCCGACGGCTTCTACGCAGCCTGGCTCAGCGCCATCGAAGGACTGACCGAGGCCCGGAGCGCCGACTTCAACGCCCGCCTCGTGCTGCTGCTGGCCAACCAGTGCGGCGACCAGACCGTGCTGCTGGACTGCATCGCCGCCGCGCGCGAGAGCGGCGAGCCCTCCCACCCCACGACAAAAAGCCCCGCATGAACGCATCCGTCTCCTTCGCCTCCGCCTCCGACACCCGCGAGCAGAAGCCGCAAGTGCGAGAACTCGCACCCAACGTGTACGGCTACATCAGCGACTTCGACCCCAACTGCGGCTTCATCGTCGGTGACGAGCACGTGGTGCTGATCGACACCCGGCCGACGCCGCGCATGGCGCGCGACTTCCTGGCCGACATCCGCACCGTCACCGACAAGCCGATCAAGTTCATCGTGCTCACGCACTACCACGCGGTCCGCGTGATGGGCGCGAGCGCCTTCGACGATGTGCAGGCCATCATCGCCAGCCAGGGCACGCTCGACTGGGTGCGCGAGCGCGGGCAGGCCGATTTCGATTCGGAGGTCGGCCGCTTTCCGCGCCTCTTCGCCGGCGTCGAGGAAATCCCCGGCCTCACCGTGCCGACCCTGAGCTTCGAGCGCGAGATGAGCCTGTGGCTCGGCGCGCGCGAAGTGCGGCTGATGTGCCTCGGCCGCGGCCACTCGGGCGGTGACACGGTGGCGTGGCTGCCCGACTGCGGCGTGCTGTTCTCGGGCGACGTGGTCGAGAACCGCTGCGGCGTCTATGCCGGCGATGCCTACATCCAGGATTGGGCGGGCACGCTCGACGCCGTCGCAGCGCTGAAGCCCGAAGTGCTCGTGCCCGGACGCGGCGCGGTGCTGAAGGGCGCGGCGGCATGCGCCGAAGCCATCGAGCTCACGAAAGCCTTTCTCTCGACCCTGATCGCCAGCGTGCGCTCCGGCATCGACGCGGGCGACAGCCTGCGCGGCTGCTTCGAGCGCGCCGAGAAGGCGATGAAGCCGCGCTTCGGCGAGTGGCCGGTGTTCCAGCACGTGCTGCCCTTCGACGTGTCGAGGGCCTATGACGAGTTGCGCGGCATCGAGCATCCCGTCGTATGGACCGCCGAGCGCGACCGCGAGTTGTGGCAGGTCCTGCGCGAATGAATGGGCTCGCCCCCAGGCTCCGCGCACTTCGTGTCGCTTCGCCTTCCCCCTGACCGGGGGCAATACCTGCGGCCCGGCGAAGCCGGTTCCGCGGTATTTCTGGTTGAACCGTGACGGCTCACTGATATTGGAATTTCAAACGGAGACAAACCTATGCGACGATTTCTGAAACTGCTGGCCGCTGGCCTTGCGATCACCATGGCCAACCATGTGCCGGCCCAGTCCAGCTACCCCAGCCAACCCGTGCGCTGGATCGTTCCCTACGTGGCCGGGGGTGGAACCGACAACCTGGCCCGCTCGCTGGCCGAGGCGATGCAGCCTTCGCTCGGCCAGCCGATCGTCATCGACAACCGCCCCGGCGCGTCGACCAACATCGGCGTGTCGGTGCTGATGCAGGCCAAGCCCGACGGCTACACCATCATGCAGGCCGAGAACGCGGCGCTGCTGTTCAACGAGCACATGTTCGCCAAGCTGCCCTACAAGCCGGCGACCGACTTCACCTACATCGGCACCATCGGCCGCTTCCCGGTGGCACTGGTGGTGCATCCGGACTTTCCGGCCAAGACGGTTGCGGAATTCGTGAGCTATGTGAAGGCGAACCCCGACAAGGTGAGCTACGCCTCGCCCGGCAACGGCTCGCCGCACCACATGGCGATGGAACTCTTCAAGCAGAAGGCCGGCGTGAGCATCCAGCATGTGCCGTACAAGGGCGCCGCACCGGCCATGACGGACATCATGGGAGGCCAGGTGCCGACCATGATGCTGGACCTCGCATCGGGCCTGCCGATCATCAAGTCGGGCAAGGTGCGGGTGCTGGCGATCGCGCTGCCGCAGCGGGCCAGTGCGCTGCCGGACGTGCCGACCTTCGCCGAGCTGGGCTACAAGGACGTCAACGCCTACGCCTTCCACGGCCTCATCGGCCCGGCCGGCATGCCGCCGGAAGCGGTGAACCGCATCAACGGTGAACTGAAGAAGGCGATGCAGTCGCCGAAGGTGGTGAAGCTGTTCTCGGAATTCGGCTTCGAGGCGCTGCCGGGGACGCCGCAGGATTTCTACACGCTGTCGCGGGCGGAGAGTGATCGGTGGGGGAAGATCATCAAGACGGCTGGGGTGCAGTTGGATTAAGGGCCTTGCACGTACAAACCGGCCTACCGATCAGCGCAGGGCTGCTGCCGCCGGCACTGCCGCCGGGGCCGGCCGTCCACGGTGCTCACGCCGTAGCAGAACCGCGGATGCACAGGCTCGCGTTCAACCGATCGCTGCCAGCCCCACTGGTAGCTGGCGTATTCAGCCCCTGATCTCTCTACCCCAAAGAAACTGCCCAATGTGATAGTCCAATTCAAAGTAATACTGGCCCGCGAGTTCAACCCATGCTGTTACCCCAAACTCACCCGGCTTGCCGTCAGCAGGATTGACGTAGGGCGCACTGACGCTGGTAAATGACGTTGGCGGCTTTGCGGATTCGGGGTTCTGAGGGCGCGTGAGTTGCCAGGGCACCGCTAGACGTACTCGGTGCTTGCCAAAGGCGTCAAGCAAGAGGCAGTTGTCGGGCCTCCAATCCCTCTCGAAGCAGATGAAGCCCGTGGCATCAGGGAGAATTTCTCTAACCTCTTTATCCCTCGCGAGAACCTCGATCCGTTGGCTACCAACATGCCAAGAATAAGAAACCGTGGGCCCAAAGCCACGCCCATTGTGTTCTTGAATCCATTTGGGCCAGTCCTTGTCGAGCATGGAATTACCAAGCGCGTCGTGTAGGGTGAAGTCACTGATAACTTCTTCTATCGTTGGAGTTTTCATTTCGTTCCTGAGGCACCGTGTATCTCACAGATCACTTGTAGCCCAGAAACTCATCCAATAAGGCCAAGTTCCTTTCTACCTCTTCGGTGGTAGCTTGGTTGCCGAAACGCCAAAAATCCTCGGATGACCAAAATTCTGCAGCGCCGAAATAGTGGGCGCCGATTCCCAACTCCACGCCGCCAACCCAAGCTTGGCGGTCCTGCCCGATGCCATAGCGAATCACATGCTTTCTATCGACCAGGTAGTGGGAATACCACCATCCCCACTCTTCATCCTCGGAATATAAAAACCGCTTGACGAATCGATTTCCATGCGCCTTGTAGTAGTTCAATACCGTTTCATCAAGCATTTGACGCCCCTGCAAATCGTTCTTTAACTGCATACAAAAATCCTCCAGGACCGACGATACTGCCAAATATTATCTGAGCTACAGCGCTCGCCATCGAGGTTGGCTCCGTTGATAGCTTTCAGGTCGACCAAGGTGCCGTTGGCGATGGCGCCCGATTGAGGATGTCGCCCGCGTCTTCCGCACCGGTGGGGGGACAAATTGCACCTGTACGCCGCTTGGTGTAGTCGCGACAAATGGAGTTGTGACGCCCGATGGCTGCTTCGCGAATGCTGCTGCCAACTCAAAGTTAAGCCTAGCTTCCGACCAAATCTGCGGAAAGAACGTCGATGATTTGACTTTGTCGATCCACTGCCCTGTCGAATTTTTCACTTGCACAGTCGCTTCATAGACCCCGGCTGCATCTGGCGGTTTCGTCTAGCCCCGATTCAGGAAGCTCCTGCACTATATGGTGACATCCGACCGCCTTGCCGCTCGAGCCTGCGGTTGCTTTGAAGTTATCTCGAAGGCTGTGTTCGATCGCATACCGTCTCGAGATCAATTTTCCATTGACCCTGGTTTTTTCAATCTTTGCGTGATCACGTCCATTGCCGGGTACCGCGGTCTTGCTGATCCAGTTCGCCCCTTGGGCGGCTGCCGCTCCGAAGCGCGCTAAGCAATCCGTCTGTGGTACACAGCCGTTCTCAATCGAGTCACCGCTGCCACGCTGAGCCGCCAGGGCACGCTTCCGAGAAAAACCAAATTCCGCCAGACATCTGAGACTCGTCGTCGGGTAACGCCTCTCTAAACCGGTCGATCTGTTGTTTGGTCGTACCTTCGATAGGTTCGTGAGTCTGCATATTCACGAGGACGACGTGCTGCTCCTCAAGCAATCGCTCAAGAACCCACAAAAATACCTCTTTCCGTTCATCAAAAGTGCAGTAAGCATGCCGCACCTTCGAGGACGTTCCCCAACCAACGTTGCAAGGCACTTGGAGATTCGAGCGGCGGTGGTCCGTACTCTTGCGTTGCTTGATCTGGGGTTGGAAGTACAGTCGGACCCACAGGCCTCACAGGCTCCGAAGAACCGGAAGTGGTGGTGCTGCGGCCAAGAAGCGCATTGCTCAGCATCTCGCTCATCGCGATCGCTTCCGCAGCCGGCTGCGTCAGAGTGCCGTTTTGCGCCATCAACTCGGCCGTGCGGCGTGGCAGTCCCTCGACCGCGACCGCCGTAATTCCAACCAAGCCCATGCACCCAGGGTTGGTGATGCATGCCTTCACGGCTGCAGTGACGACCGCGCCTCTGAAATTGTTCGCCGCCGCATTCGCACCAGCATTCGCTCCGAGATTGATCTCGTCCGCATTGCCCCCGCCGACAGCCACGCCGATGCTGGCGATCATGGCGGCGAACTGCGTGGTGTCCGGCCGAATGCCATTGAGCAGGATGTCTTCGGGAGACCGATCGCGGTTGTAGAAAATCGCCGCCGCCTCGCCGAGCGTGGCGCCGACGGCGCCGCCGGCACATCCTCCGCCTGCGTTGCCGTTTTGCTGATAGGCGCACCTACGAAGAAGTCGTAGCTCAGGCCCTGGACGACACCGCGGATGCCGACCACACCACCCGCGAGATGGCTGCCGATCAACTGATCGACGAACAGACCGCCGACCTCGCCGTAGTCGATGCCCGCGTAGAACTCGGCGCCGCTCGCTCCGAGTGCCCAGCCGACGTCGTTGCGCACAAGCCAGCCCCGATCGCCCATCAGGCTCGACTCGCCGTCGAATCCGCGCACGGTGAAACGCCCGTCGATGGAGAACATGTCCTGCGGCGTGAGAGGAGTGCGGCTCCACTGCGCGCGCCACAAGCCGGAATAGCGCAGCTTCTGGTAGCCCAGTTGGAACGGCAGGTTCACGCCCAGGTCCGCCGTGATGATTCGCATGCGGGAGGTGCCTTCGCCGAATGGCTCCTCGGGCGCTGGAATGGCTCCGAAGGCCCCTGTGCCGCGGCGATAAACGAGATTGCCGTCGAGCGTGGCCGGGCCGATGAACTCGCGGTGGCTCAGGCCGAGTTCCCAGCCCCCGACGACGCGGCGCTGGACTTCGATCTCGGTGTCGTCGATGAAGTTGTGCGACGAGCGCCGGAATGCGCGCACGCTGGCAATGGTCTTGCGGTGCTGGTCGCGATACAGCAACCGCGAGATGCTGGTCCCGGCATTGCTGCTCTCGCCGCCATAGACGTAGTTCTGGAAGGCGCCCGCGACGTTCTGGTGGTAGTCGTTCTGCGATGCCGTGGCGCTGAACAGCCAATCGCCATAGGGAACCGAGTAGTGGACGATCTGCCCAGCGGTTCCCTTGTCCGCGCTGCCGAACCAATGGCCGTCGATGCTGTGATGGGCGCTGACGTAGAAGAGATCATTCAACCCGAAGGGATTGTCGACAGAGGCCGTGGCGCCCGCCTGGTAGCGGCCCGTCGCTTCGGTCCCGCTGTCGTCGAGGCTCAGGGACGCACGAACCTGTCTCGTCTGCGCATACTTGACGACGAGATCGCTGTCCCCAGGCTGCGCATTGGGCGCAGTCGATGGCTCGATCTGGATGTCGGCCTCGGCGGTGGGCACGCGCTTGAGGTTTTCCAATCCCTGTTCGATGTCGCGCAGGTTGAGGAGCTCGTTGGCGCGTGCAGGGATGGCGGTGCGCAGGCTGGTCGGCGTGGCTTCGCCGTCGAAGCGGATCGCGGCGATGCGCCCGGGTATCAGCGTCAGGGTGAGCACGCCTCGGGTGAGATCCTGCGAGTCCGCGAGCACGCGCGTGGTGACGTAGCCGCTCTCGATGACGGCCTGCTGCACGCGCGCGAGCACGATGTTGGCGCCCTCCGTGCCGAGGCAGCGGCCGATGGGCGAATCGTCTCCCCGCTCGCCGTCGATCGCAGCGAGCGCCCATTGAAACTCGTCGGAGCGCTCACCGGAGAGCACGACGCGGTCGATGCGAAAGCACGGCGTTTCCGCGTCGGGGAGGCGCTGAGATTCAGTGGTCTGCTGCCTGGGGAGGCGTGCATCGACCGTGCTCTCCTGCTGCTCGCGCAGCGCGCGTTCACGCTCTTGCTGGCGCTGCTCCTCGACGATCGGGCGGGGCGTCGATGCAACCTGCGCTTGCGCCCCGAACGACATGGCCAAGCCCGTCAGAACAGTGCAGGAGAGAACGGGATGCGGTTTTCGCGCGGCAAGGCGAACCGCCGCCACGGGCCGTGCCCGCCGGCGGGAGAAAAATTTCATGGGTGCAGCGCCAGAAGACGCGAATGTCAAACGTGTCGGCATTCGGAAGAGCCGACGCCGCCTGGTCCGACAATCTACGGACGCAACAAGCACTGAGCCATCAGATTGATCTGAGCGCTCCAGGGAACAGGAAAAATTCGCGTCAATTCAAGACGCGTCTCGCGCGTCCGCCTACCAGCCCAGCCCGAGGTGCAACGGCAGGTAGATCGCCATCCCCGCCAGCATCGTCCCCAGCACGCCGCGGCGCCAGAAGTAGTAGGCGGCACCGGCCGCCGCGCCGTAGAGGCGGGCGTCGTGCAGGGTCGAGATCAGGTGCCCCTGCGTCATCACGATCTCGGGAATGATCACCGCCGCCAGCGCCGCCACGGGCGCGTAGTGCAACGCGCGGTGGGCCCACTCGGGCAGGCCCCACGGGCGGTCGAGGATGAAGAAGAAGCAGCGCGTGAGCACGGTGACGCCGGCCAGGCCGATGATCACGGCCAGGGTCCACAGATCGGTCTCGCCGCCGTGGCTCACTTGTCGTCCTCCGCATCGGGGTCCAGCCCGAACTGCTTCTCCAGCCAGAAGCACAACAACACGGCCACGCCGATGCCGGCAACGATGTTCAGCTTGAGCGGCAATGCGTACGCGGCCACGGCCGTGACGCCCGCGATCAACGCGGCCAGGATGCGCAGGCGCGTCGTCGCCATGGAGCACACGATGGCGACCAGGCTCAGCACGCCCGCAAAGCCCAGCCCCCAGCTCTGCGGGATCATGTTCGCGAGCACGATCCCTATCAGGCTCATGCCCATCCAGGCGCACCAGGTCACGAAGTAGTTGCCCGTGAGGTAGGCCTCCTGCGAGCGCTTCTCGGCCTCGGTGGTCGGCGGTTGCGGATATCGGCGGGTGAACAGCGCATAGCTCATGTCGGCCGTGAGGTAGCCGTGCATCATGCGGCGCCAGCGCGGCATGTGCATGAGGTAGGGACGCAGGTGCAGGCTGAAGACGACGAAGCGGAGGTTGACGCAGAAGCCCGTCGCCAGCACGACCCACGCGGGCGCGCCGGCGATCAGCAGCGGAATGGCCGCCAGCTGCGAACTGCCCGCGTAGACCAGCAAGGTCATCGCGATGGCCTCGAACACGCTCATGCCCGACTTGAGCATGGCGACGCCGGTCATGAGGCCCCAGGCGCCGATGCCGATGGCGGCGGAGGACATCTCGCGCACGCCCTGGCCGAACTCCGGCTGGCGACGGATCGAGGACGAAAGAAACATCAGCCGAAGACCTGGCCGGGCTTGACTTCAAAACCCCGCAGGAAGTCGGCGACCCGCAGCCGCTTGCCGCCCGCGCGCTGCAATTCGGTGAGCATGGCGATGGAACCCTTCGCGGCCACGGCAATGCCGGCCGGCGTGACGGCGAGCACGGTGCCGGGCGCTTCCGCGGTCGCGCCGTGCGGGGCGTCCGCCGCCCACAGCTTAACGGTTTCGCCGCCGAGCGCGCTGCTGGCGCCGGGGAAGGGGTCGAAGGCGCGGATGCGGCGCACGATCGTCGCGGCGTCCTGCGTCCAGTCGACCTGCGCCTCGCTTTTCTCGACCTTGTGGGCGTAGGTCACGCCTTCGGCTGGCTGCGGTTCAGCGTGCAGCGTGCCGGCTTCGGCCTGGTGCAGCGCGTCGACGATCATTCGTCCGCCCATTGCGGCCAGGCGGTCGTGCAGGCGGGCGGTGGTGTCGTCGCCGATGGGCAGCGATTCGCGCAGCAGCATGTCGCCGGTGTCGAGGCCGGCATCCATCTGCATGATGGTCACGCCGGTTTCGGCATCGCCGGCTTCGATCGCGCGGTGGATCGGCGCCGCGCCGCGCCAGCGCGGCAGGAGGCTCGCGTGGATGTTGAGGCAGCCGAGGCGCGGCGCGTCCAGCACCCATTGCGGCAGGATCAGGCCGTAGGCCGCGACCACCATCACGTCGGCCTTCGCGTCGGCGATCGCGTCGCGCGCGGCGATGGCGTCTTCGGGGAATTTGCCGTCCAGCCGCAAGCTTCGCGGCTGCGCCACCGGCCAGCCGCGGCTGGCGGCGAACTGCTTGACCGGCGAGGCCTGCAGCTTCATGCCGCGGCCGGCGGGCCGATCAGGCTGGGTCAGCACGAGGACGATCTCGAAGCCGGCTTCGGCCAGCGACTCCAGCGCGACGCGCGCGAACTCGGGCGTACCCGCAAACACCACCCTCATGCGCGGCTCACCGGGACGAGTCCATGTCGCGGAACAGTTCGTCCGCGGTGTGATAGTGGTCGACGACGCCTGCCGGATCGACATAGATATAGAGGAGCCGGCGGTTGTTGAGCGATTTGTAGTGCCAGGCCCAGACTTCGCCGTCGAAGGAGGTCACGCGCGAAATCTCGAAAGGCCGGCCATAGGTGCGCAACACGTCCTCCACGCGCCACTCTCCGGGCTTGATGGTGCTGTCGAACAGGCCTTCGTAGAGTTCCTGGCGGATGGAGAAGACCTTGCCGCTCGCGTCGATGTCGACGTTGTTCACCGCGACGCCTGCGGGCGCCCGCGAGTACTGGAGCCGCTCTCCGCCGCCGGGCAAGGGATAGGTGGAAGTCGGGGTGCCCAGGCGCTGCAGCGTCGTCGCGCGATCGGTGCCGAGCGGTAGCCAGGTCGGCTCGCTCACACAGCCGGCCAGGATCGCCGCCAACGCGACGATCAGAGGCCACAGGCGCCGGGACATCAGCGGCGTCCTTCGCGCTGTTCGAGCTTCTGGTCTTCGCGCTGCTGCTTGAGCAGCTTGCTCTTGATGCGGTTGCGCTTCAGCGGAGAAAGGTATTCGACGAACACCTTGCCGAGCAGGTGGTCGAGCTCGTGCTGGATGCAGACGGCGAGCAGGCCTTCGGCCTCGATGGTCTGCGGCTCGCCGGCGCCGTCGAGGGCAGTCACGCGGACCGAGGTGGAACGCTCGACGCCGTCGTAGATCCCGGGGACCGAGAGGCAGCCCTCTTCGTTGAGCACCTTCTCGTCGCTCGCCCACACAATCTCGGGATTGATCAGGACGATCGGCTTGTCGCGATCCTCGGACACGTCGATCACCACCAGTCGCTCGTGGACGTCGATCTGCGTGGCGGCCAGGCCGATGCCGTTGGCGTCGTACATGGTCTCGAGCATGTCGGCAACCAGCGTCTTGATGCGAGCATCCACACCCTGCACCGGCTTGGCGACGGTATGCAGGCGTGGGTCCGGGTAACTCAAAATGGTTCGTTTGGCCATGAAAGCGAGGAAAAGTTGTCGCTATTTTCGCCATTTCCGCGACGCGCCGAGGCGCTGCGGGGTCATAGTCGTTGCCCAATCAAGGGCTTCAGCGCAAAATTCGTAGCAAATTGTGAGGATTCGTACCAACTGCTCGGCGCAGCGCGTGCACACCATAAACCATGAACAAACTCCGAATCAACAAGGGCCTGCGTCCGAGCCTCGTCGCGACGCTGGCGGCGATCACCGTCGCGAGCATGGGTGGCACGGCAGCGTTGGCGCAGAACTATCCTGTCACGCCGCAGCAGCGGACCACGGCCCAGCAGACGGCGCAGGCTGGCATTCCGGTGAGCGAGCTCGCGCCGAACGCGCCTGACGAATACACGGTCAAGCCCGGCGATACGCTCTGGGCGATCTCCCGCCTCTACCTGCGCAGCCCGTGGCGCTGGCCCGAGCTCTGGGGCATGAACATCAGCGAGATCTCGAATCCGCACCGGATCTACCCCGGCCAGGTGCTCTACCTCGACAAGACCGGCGGTCGCGCCCGCCTGAGCACGCGCCGCGGCAGCGGTGCGCCCGACGGCACGATCAAGCTGTCGCCGCGCACACGCTACGAATCGCTGTCCGGCATGGCATTGCCGACGCTCAATCCCAGCCTGATCGAACCCTTCCTGAGCGAGCCGATCATCATCGACGAGGACACGCTCAGGACAGCGCCGCATATCGTGGCGGGCAACGACAGCCGCGTGCTCCTGGCGCGCGGCGATCGCGCCTATGCGCTGGGCGATGCCAACTCGCAGCTGATCGAGACGGCCGGCCCGATCCAGACCTTCCGCGTCTTCCGCAATGCCACGCCGCTGAGCGACCCGGCCACGGGCGAACTCCTCGGCTACGAGGCGGCGTACCTCGGCCGGGCACAGCTCAAGCGCAGCCAGTCGGTCGAAGGCCAGCTGGTCGAGGGCAAGGAAGTGATCAACGTGATCCCGGCGACCCTCGACATCACCGCCGCGCGCGAGGAAATGCGCGCCGGCGACCGGCTCCTGCCGGAACCCCAGCGCCAGTTGCTGAGCTACACGCCACGAGCGCCGGAACAGGTGATCAACGGCCGCATCGTCTCGGTGTACGGCAATGCCGTGCAGTACGTGGCGCAGAACCAGGTGGTGGTGATCAACAAGGGCACGCGCGACGGCATCGAAAGCGGCCATGTGCTTGCCATCCTGAAAAACGGCGAAACCGTCGTCGACCGGGCGTCCAACCCCAACTACACCGGCAAGCAGGTCGTGAAGCTGCCCAATGAGCGCATCGGTCTCCTGATGGTGTTCCGCCCGTTCGAGAAGGCATCCTACGCCCTGGTGCTCGAGATCAGCGACGCGCCAAAGGCCGGCGACCTGCTGGTCAATCCCTGACGGCTTCGCTTTCGCGTGGGGGGTGAGGAACTCGCGAGCTGGCTCAGACTGTCGCTGACGCCAGGCATCGGCAACACCGCGGGCCGCAAGCTGCTCGCGGCCTTCGGCTTGCCAGCCGATGTCTTCCGGCAAACGCCAGACGCGCTCAGACAGGTCGCGACCGATGCGCAGGTACGGGCCCTGCTTCAAGCGCCCGCGGACCTGCCTCGGCTGATCGAGCAGACGCTCGAATGGCTCCAAGGCGCCGACAGCCACGGCGCGACGCGACGCATCCTGACCCTCGGCGATCCGGGCTATCCGTCGTCGTTGCTCGAAACGGCCGATCCGCCGTTGATGCTCTACCTGCTGGGCGCGCCGGCTTTCGACCTGACGCAGTTGGATCGCAGCATCGCGATGGTCGGCAGCCGCAATCCCACGTCGCAGGGAACCGAAAACGCACGTGCCTTCGCGCGGGCTTTCGGCGAAGCGGGGATCAGCGTGGTGTCGGGCCTCGCGCTCGGCATCGACGGCGCTGCGCACGAAGGTGCGCTGGAAGCGGCGCGAGGCTCCGGTCGACTGGCCACGGTCGCCGTGGTGGGCACCGGGTTGGACCGCGTCTACCCGGCGAAGCACCGTGACCTCGCGCACCGCATCGCGGCGCAGGGGCTGATCGTGAGCGAGTACGCGCTGGGCACGCCGCCGCTCAACCAGAACTTCCCGAAGCGCAATCGCATCATCTCGGGGCTCTGCAGTGGAACGCTCGTGGTGGAGGCGGCGCTCAAGTCCGGCTCGCTGATCACGGCACGCCTCGCCGCCGAACAAGGCAGGGAGGTGTTCGCGATCCCGGGCTCGATCCATTCGCCGCAAGCGCGCGGCTGCCATGCGCTGATTCGCCAGGGCGCGAAGCTGGTCGAATCGGTCAACGACGTGCTCGAAGAGTTGCGCTTCGGCGCGACTGCGCCCGCTGCGGCGCGCTCATCCGCCGCGGAGGTCGACGCTGCGAACGAGCCTGCGCTGCTGCGTGAACTGGGCTTCGATCCCGTGAGTCTGGAGGTGCTGTGCGCACGCACGGGCTACAGCGCCGCCGACCTGCAGGCGAAATTGCTGGAACTCGAACTGGACGGCAGCGTCGCCCGCCTGCCGGGCGGATTGTTCCAGCGCGTCGCGCTCGGCTGACCATCGGGCGAAACACGCGGCGTCGTGTTCGCGCAACTCTCAGGGCGCGACGCTTCGAGTGGGCTATATTGGGTCCATGTTCGAAGTGCTCGTGTTTGTCTACGAAAACTACTGGCGCGGCGATGCTTGCCCCGAACCCGAACAGCTGGGCCGCAAGCTCAGTGCGCAGGGGTTCGATGCGGAGGAGATCCGCGACGCGCTGCAGTGGCTCGATGGCCTGAGCCTCGCCACCCAGGGCATCCAGCTCACCCGGCATGCCGACGGCGTTTCAGCCACCGTGAGCCTTCGCAGCGCGGGTGATGCCGCGATCGCGCAGTCACCGGGCTCGATGCGCGTCTACTCGAGCGCCGAGCAGGAGCACATCGGCGCCGAGTGCCTGGGCTTCATCAGTTTTCTCGAATCGTCCGGCGTCCTGCCGGGCGGCATGCGCGAGATCGTGGTCGAACGCGCCATGGCGACGCCAGGCGACCCTCTGGGCCTCGATGAACTCAAGATCATCGTGTTGATGGTGCACTGGAGCACCGGCGTCGAACCCGACGCGTTGGTGCTCGACGAGCTGTGCGACGACACCGCTGGCCGGCTGGCTCACTAGCTCGCCTTCCAGCCTCGCTTACTTCGTAGGCTCGGCCCCCCGGCCGCGGCGCAACACCGGCGAAGCCGGCTCTGCGGTATTTTTTGGACGTGGCCGCGCTGCGCCGGCCAGGGCGATCGTTTCGCTCAGTTCAGGAGGCGTTCGGGGTTGGCGTCGAGCTTGGCCAGCGCCTCGCGGGTGGCTCGGACGGTGAGTGTTTCTTCTTCGGCAGGCACGAGCAGGCCTGCCTGCAGGTACGACGCCAGTCTTCCGACCTGGATGAGAAAGCTGCGGCCGTCGCTGGACGCGAACAGGTGCAGTTGCTTGCGGTCGCTGCGCCAGACGAACTGGACCTGGCTCACGCGGTCGTTGTGGTCGAGCATGAACCAGGTGCCGACCTGGAGTTCGTGCGCCCAGGCAAGCATGTCTTCGCCGACCTTGGTGCCGGTATCGGGCACCACTTCGATCGACGCGGCATCGACGCCGAGCAGAAGCTCGATGCTCGCGGCGTCCAGCGGCAGGTCGGTCGCACTTTCGTCGGCGACGAAGTCCTCGAGGTTGGCCAGGCGCTTGGCCATGGCCTCGATCTTGGCCTGCGGAATCGCCTCGGTCTTGGACAGGAAGGCGTCGGACAAGGTCGCGCCGATGATCTTGATGTGGTTCTCTTGCGGCTCGCCGACGATGCCAAGAAGCGTCATGCCCTGGCGCAGGCGCTGGAGCAGCTTGGGCAGGTCCTGGATCACGCGGGTGCGGTCGTTGCGGTTGGGCTTGGCGCTCGCGGCCCACACCAGATCGGAGGCGGAGCGCTTCAAGGTCACCGTCTGTTCGTCCTGCGGCCCATAGCGCAGGGCGGCAATGGCCAGGACCTCGGCCCAGACCTTGAACAGGAACTCGCGGATCTCCTCGCGCACCGGCATGTCGTTGAGCATCTTGCGCAACTCGATGGTGTACTGGATCGCCATCGTTTCCTTCTGCTCGACCTGCTGCGCCACGCTCATCACCTTCTGCGTGGTGTCGCTCTGCGTGAGGTACTTGTTGAGGAAGGCGACGAATTCGTCGAACACCAGCTTGAAGACGCGCTGCCCGGTTTCAGGGTATTGCTCGATCACCTGCACGACGCGGCGGATCTCGCCTTCGAGCGCGCTGCCGGAAATGGCGGCGGCATCGAAGCCCATGACGCAGGAGCCCATGCGGTCGATCAGCATGCGCGCGGGGTGCTGCAGGGTGCCGAAGAACTCCGGCTCGGCGATCGCCACGCGCAGGACCGGCATCTGCAGCCGCGCGAACCAGACGCGTGCGGAGAAGGGAATGCGCTCCTCGGCCAGGATGGCCTGGAACATCAGCGCCACGATCTCGACGGTGGCCTTGTCGGCGGTCGTCGGCGCTTTCTTTTTCAGTTCGGTGGTGCGGCGGCGCAGTTCGGCCGACGCGTTGTGAATGGCTGTGGCTTCGTCACCGACCACGTATTGCGACGCGTGCACCTGGTAGGCCACTTCCGCATCGGCGATGGCCGCGGCGAACGCAGGTGCGCCGCCGGCGCCCCCGACCTGCACCCCTGCGCCCCCGACCACCTCGCCAGGAGCGGCCGGGCGATGCTGCGTGATGTCGCCCCCGATGCGCGCGCTCACGAAGCGCTTGAGATTGAGCAGCACCCCCTGCGCGCGCTGGCGCGCCAGCAACAAGGGCGAGCCGCCGGTGGCCACCATGGTGTCGCCGCCCGCATACCCGGCGCCGCCCGTCACGCCGCGCCCCACGCCAACCCCGATGGCCGCCGGCGCAAAACTCCCAGGGGGAGCGCCAAAGCCGCCACGCATGACCGGCTGCTGGACGGTCATGCCCATGGCGGCACTGCTGCCGGCGTGGCCGCCCGCAAAGCTGCCGCCGAGCGTCCCGTTGCCGGTGTTGGTCGAGCCCGTGCGCCGCACGAAGCTCTTGAGGTCGATCTCGGGCATCACGTCCTTGGACACCAGGAAGGCGTTGGCGTCCTTGTAGGCTTTGACCATCACGTCGACCATCTCGTGCTGCACCTGGTCCTGGACCTTGGTCCAGAGCGCGCGGCTCAGGCCAGTGGCCAGCCACTGGTCGACCAGCACCTTGGCCAGCGCCTCGGGCTTGAGGATGTCCTTGGCCTCGAGTTCGTTCGTCCCTTCGAGATGCTGGATGCGCAGCCGCAGGTCATTGAGCTCGAAGTTGGCCTTGTCCTGGATCGCCTGGGCCAGCCTCGACGACAGGATGCTGGTTTCCACCACTTCGTCGCCGATCAGCTCAAGGCGCGACAGTGAATTGGAAGTCGACCCCATGGCCGTGCTGGCAGCCAGTGCCTTGCGCCACGCGTTCTGCGACAACTGCACCCAGTTGGAACCCTGTGCCTGGAAGGCGAGGAAGCCGTCGCGGTTCTCCTGCATGTCCCGCGCGTTGCCGGTCTGTGCGGCCAGTGCGACGAGCCTTTCGCGGATCGCGTGAGCGACCGGCGCGATCATCCCCTCGGTGGCGGCGACGAAACGCTCGCGCGTCTCGCGGGACAGTTGGAGGGAGGAGGCATGGGACCGCGTGGGCATGGATGGTCAGGTCGGCAGTTGAATCAGTTCGACAAGCACGAGCTTGCATCGGGAAGCGTAACCGCACAAGAGCCCGCAATGCTCGGCAACCCCAACCCTGACCCTGAACGCAAGCGCCGGGCCAGGCCGACGCCGGACCGCCCCAAGGCGGCCTGCTGCCCCCTCGGGGGCAGTGAGTCCACGCGTTGACCGAGAGTGGAGACCAGCCTCACACCGTCGCGCCGGCGTTCGGATCGTCGGGGTCACCCTCGCGCTTGATCGGCCCCTTGACCAGGTCCTCCCGCTTGACGCCCAGCCACATCGCAATGGCCGCCGCCACGAAGGCCGACGAGTAGATGCCGAACAGGATGCCGATGGTCAGGGCGAGCGCAAAGTAATGCAGCGTCGGACCGCCGAAGAAGAACATCGACAGCACCACGAGCTGCGTGGACCCGTGCGTGATGATGGTCCGGCTGATGGTCGAGGTGATCGCGTTGTCGATGACTTCGCGGGTGGTCATCTTGCGATAGCGCCGGAAGTTCTCGCGCACCCGGTCGAAGATCACGACCGACTCGTTGACGGAATAGCCCAGCACCGCCAGCACCGCCGCCAGCACCGCCAGCGAGAACTCCCACTGGAAGAAGGCGAAGAAGCCCAGGATGATCACCACGTCGTGGAGATTGGCCAGCACGGTGGCGAGCGCGAACTTCCATTCGAAGCGGAAGGCCAGGTAGATCATGATGCCGACCACCACCATGCCCAGCGCCTTCAGGCCGTTGGTGGTGAGTTCGTCGCCGACCTGCGGTCCGACGAACTCGGTGCCGCGCAGCGTGGCGGTCGGGTCGGCCGCCTTGAGCGCCTCCATGACCTGTGAACTCTGCTGCGCGGAGGTCTGGCCCTTATGGACCGGCAGGCGGATCTGCACGTCGCGCGAGGTGCCGAAGTTCTGCACCTGCACATCCGTGTAGCCCAGCTTGCCGATGGTCTCGCGCACCTTGCCGATATCGACCGACTGCTGGTAGGCGACCTCCATCACCGTGCCGCCGGTGAATTCGACCGACAGGTGCAGCCCGCGATGGAACAGGAAGAACACCGCGAGCAGGAAAGTCACGATGGACACCGCGTTCAGCACCAGTGCGTGGCGCATGAACGGGATGGTCTTGTGGATCCGGAAAAATTCCATTTGGCGTGTCCCTTATTTCGCGGCGGCCTCGGCCGGGTTGGCCGGTGGCTTCCATACGGTGCCGATCGACAGGGTCTTGAGCTTCTTCTTGCTGCCGTACCAGAAGTTGACCAGCCCGCGCGAGAAGAACACGGCCGAGAACATCGAGGTGACGATGCCGATGCAGTGCACCACCGCAAAGCCGCGGATCGGGCCGGAGCCGAATGCCAGCAGCGCGATGCCCGCGATGAGCGTGGTCACGTTGGAGTCCAGGATCGTGCCCCAGGCGCGGTCGTAGCCAGCATGGATGGCGGCCTGCGGCGAGGCGCCCGCACGCAGTTCCTCGCGGATGCGCTCGTTGATCAGCACGTTGGAGTCGATGGCGACGCCGATCGCGAGCGCCATGGCCGCGATGCCCGGCAAGGTCAGCGTGGCCTGCAGCATCGACAGGATCGCGACGAGCAGCAGGAGGTTCACGGCCAGCGCGATCGACGAGAACACGCCGAACAGCGCGTAGTACAGGCACATGAACACCATGATGGCGATGAAGCCATACATCACGCTGTCGAAGCCCTTCTTGATGTTGTCGGCGCCGAGGCTCGGGCCGATGGTGCGTTCCTGGATGATCTCCATCGGCGCCGCAAGCGAGCCGGCGCGCAGCAGCAGCGCGAGGTCATTGGCCTCGACCACGCTCATGGAACCCGAGATCTGGAAGCGGTTGCCCAGTTCGCCGTTGATCGAAGGCGCAGTGAGCACTTCCCCCTTGCCCTTTTCGAAGATCAGCATCGCCATGCGCTTGTGCATGTTCTCGCGGCTGACGTCGCGCATGATGCGGCCGCCCTTGGAGTCCATGGTCAGGTCGACCTTGGGTTGCTGGGTCTGCGAATCAAAGCCGGGCTGGGCGTCGGTGAGGTTCTCGCCCGTCACCAGCACCTGCTTCTTGACGATCACCGGGCGGCCCTGGCGGTCGAGGAACTTCTCGGAGCCGAAGGGCACCGGCCCTCCGCCCTGCTCGGCGGCGCGGGCTTCCGCGCTTTCGTCGACCAGGCGCATTTCGAGCGTGGCGGTGCGGCCGAGGATGTCCTTGGCCTTGGCCGTGTCCTGCACGCCGGGCAGTTGCACCACGATGCGGTCCAGACCCTGCTGCTGGATCACAGGCTCGGCCACGCCGAGTTCGTTGATCCGGTTGTGCAGGGTCGTGATGTTCTGCTTGAGCGCCGCGTCCTGCAGTCGCCGCGCCGCTTCGGGCTTGATCGAGACCGTCAGCTTGAAGTCGTTGCCATCCTGGCTTTCGACCGCGGTGAGGTCCTGGAACTGGTCCTGCAGCAGCGCCTTGGCGGTCGTCACGCCCGCGGCGTCGCGGAAACGCATTTCGATGGTCTGGCCGACGCGGTTGACCGCGCTGCCGCGGACGCCCTTGTCGCGCAGGCCGGTGCGAAGGTCGCTCGCGAAGGACTCGGCCTTCTTGTCGATGGCGCCCTTCATGTCGACCTGCAGCAGGAAGTCCACGCCGCCGCGCAGGTCCAGGCCCAGGTACATCGGAAAGGCATGCAGCGCGGTCAGCCAGGACGGCGAGCGCGACAGCAGGTTGAGCGCCACCACATAGGGCGGATCGCTCGGGTCCGGAACCAGCGCGTGCTGCAGCACGTCGCGCGCCTTGAGCTGGTCGTCGGTGTTGGTGAAGCGCGCGCGCACCGAGGTGGGGTCGAGCGTCAACAGGTCGGGCGTGACACCGGCGGCCTTCAGCGCCTCGGCGACACGGGCCTGCGTGCCTGCGTCGACCTTGACGGTCGACTTGGCCGACGACACCTGCACCGCAGGCGCTTCGCCGAAGAAATTGGGCAGGGCGTAGATCAGCCCCACGAGCAACACGATCACGATGATCGCGTACTTCCAAACCGGATATCTGTTCATGCTCGCCCCCAGGCTTCGCGCACTTCGTGTCGCTTCGCCACCCCCCTACCGGGGGCGCTGCCGGTGGCCCGGCCAAGCCGGTTCCACAGCAGCCCACGAACGCAGCGCGCTACTCGCGGCTGCCGGGAAAAAAAGTCATTGCTCATTGATATTCGGCCGGCAAGCCCGGCCCGTTAGTGAAACACCGCGGAACCGGCTTGGCCGGGCCGCTGGTGTTGCCCCCAGCAGGGGGTGCCCGAGCACACGAAGTGAGCGAGGCTGGGGGGGGGCATTACTTGATTACGCCCTTGGGGAGCACTTGCACGACGGCGCTGCGCTGGATCTGGACCTCGACGCCCTTGGCGATCTCGATGGTCAGGTATTGCTCGCCGATCTGGGTGATCTTGCCGAGCACGCCGCCGGCCGTCGCGACCTCGTCGCCCTTGGCCAGCGCCTCGATCATGGCGCGGGCTTCCTTCTGGCGCTTCATCTGCGGGCGGATCATCACGAAGTAGAGGACCACGAACATCAGCACCAGCGGGAGCATGCTGCCGAGCGAGGACATCATGTCGCCGCCTCCGGCAGCAGCGGGCGCGGTCTGGGCGTAAGCAGAGGAAATGAACAAGGGAGTCTCCAGCAGAGGGGAAGAAATAAGTACGCAGGCCTCCAAAAACAAGAGGGGCCCGCAGATCCGCAGCGGTGCAAAACCGGCCACGCAGCGCGGTACCTGGCCGCGCACAGCACCGGGCATTGTATTAGTAAGGAATCGTCTCGCCCCCGGGTTTCCCGCACTCCGCGTCGGGTCCTTTTGCTCGCCCCCAGGCTTGCTCACTTCGTGTAGCCGCCTACCCCCACCGGGGGCAACACCGGCGGCCCGGCGAAGCCGGTCCGCGGTGGTTCTGAACTCACCCCCAGGCTTGCTCACTTCGTGTAGCCGCCTACCCCCACCGGGGGCAACACCGGCGGCCCGGCGAAGCCGGTCCGCGGTGTTTCACCAACGGGTCTGGCTTCGCCGGCCTGGCCTTACGCTACAGCGCGGGCTGCTTGAGGATTGCGCCACTTCGCCATGAGTTCCGTCCAGCGCACGCGGGCCGCGGCCAGGCTGCGCTCCTTGACATGGCCGTAGCCGCGGATCTGCTCGGGCAGGCTGGCGATTTCCAGGGCGGTGGTGTGGTTCCCGGCGTTCAGGCCGGCCAGCACTTCCTCGATGCTCGTGCGGTATTCGCCGATCAGGGCGCGCTCGGTCTTCCGTTCCTCGGTGCGGCCGAAGACGTCCAGCGCCGTGCCGCGCAGGCCCTTGAGCTTCGCGAGCACCTTGAAGCCCGTCAGCATCGCGGGGCCGAACTTCTGCTTCTGCAGTTCGCCCTTGGCGTTCCTCTTGGCGATGATGGGCGGCGCAAGGTGGTAGTTGAGCTTGAAGTCCTTGCCCACCTGCCCCTCGAACATGCCTTCGACCCGGTCGAGGAAGCTGCGGTCGGTGTGCAGCCGGGCCACTTCGTACTCGTCCTTGTAGGCCATCAGCTTGAACAGGTAGCGCGCGACGGCCTCGGTCAGGCTGGTCTTGCCCAGCGCCGACTCCGCCTTCTGGACCTTGGCGACGAAGGCCTTGTACTGGTCGGCGTAGGCTGCGTTCTGGTAGCCGGTCAGGAATTCGACGCGGCGCGCGACCAGGCTTTCGACCGTGTCGCGCTTCTTGAACTCGATGATCTGGCCGGGCTGGACGCGCTTTTGCAGTTCCAAGGGCCGCTGGGCGGCCTGGCGGCCCCATTCGAAAGCGGCCTTGTTGTTGTCGACCGCCACGGCGTTGAGCTCGATCGCGCGCATCAGCGACGCATGCTCGAGCGGAATCCAGCCCTTCTGCCACGCATAGCCGAGGATCATGGGGTTGACGTAGATCGAGTCGCCCATCAGCGAGGTCGCGGCCGCGTCGGCATCGAAGGCGCCGACGGCATCGGCGCCGACCGCGCGTGCGATCTCGACGGCGCAGGCGTCCTGCGGGTTCTGCCAGTTGGCATTGCGCACGAATGACGCCGTCGGGCTGCTGTGGCTGTTGAGCGCCACGTGCGTGCGGCCCTCGCGCATGCGCGCCATGGTCTCGGCATTGACGCTGACCAGCGGATCGCAGGCCAGGATCAGGTCGGCCGCCGCCGTGCCGACGCGCGTGGTGCGGATGTCGTCCTGCGTGTCGCCGATCAGCACGTGGCTCCAGGTCGCGCCGCCCTTCTGCGCCAGGCCCGCCGCGTCCTGCGTGACGATGCCTTTGCCTTCGATGTGCGCCGCCATGCCGAGCAACTGGCCGATGGTGATCACGCCCGTGCCGCCGACGCCGGCGACCACGACGCCCCAGACGTTGCCGCCCGCCAGCGACGGCAGGGCCGGCTCGTCGAGCGCGCCCAGTTCCGCTGGCGTGGAGCCCTTGCTCCTCGACTTCTTCTTGAGCTGGCTGCCTTCGACGGTCACGAAACTCGGGCAGAAGCCCTTGAGGCAACTCATGTCCTTGTTGCAGGTGCTCTGGTTGATGGTGCGCTTGCGGCCGAACTCGGTTTCGAGCGGCTCGACCGACAGGCAATTGCTCTGCACGCTGCAGTCGCCGCAGCCTTCGCAGACCAGTTCGTTGATGACCACGCGCTTCGCCGGATCGACGGCCGTGCCCCGCTTGCGGCGGCGGCGCTTCTCGGTCGCGCAGGTCTGGTCGTAGATGATCGCCGTCGTGCCCTTGATTTCGCGGAACTCTCGCTGGATCTCGTCCAGCTCGTCGCGGTGGCGCACCTTGACGTTCTCGCCGGGCACGTTCACGCCCTCGTATTTCTCGGGCTCGTCGGTGACGACGACCACCTTCACCGCGCCTTCGGCGTGCAGGCTCTCGGCGATCTGCAGCACCGAGTGCCCCTCGGGCCGCTCACCGACCTGCTGGCCGCCGGTCATGGCGACCGCGTCGTTGTAGAGGATCTTGTAGGTGATGTTCACGCCGGCCGCGATGCTCTGGCGGATCGCCAGCAGGCCGCTGTGGAAGTAGGTGCCGTCGCCGAGGTTGGCGAAGATGTGCTGGTCGGTCGTGAAGGGCTGCTGGCCGACCCATGGCACGCCCTCGCCGCCCATCTGCGTGAAGCCGATGGTCGAGCGGTCCATCCAGGTCGCCATGAAGTGGCAGCCGATGCCGCCCATCGCGCGCGAGCCTTCGGGCACGACGGTGCTGGTGTTGTGCGGGCAACCCGAGCAGAACCAGGGTTGGCGGCCCGCGTCCGAAACCCCGGTGGCCTGCGGCGCGGCCATCGCACGTTCCTTGGCTTCGAGGATGGCGAGCTGGGCGTCGATGCGCGCGGCCATGTCGGCGCCGGCGGCGGCCAGCAGGCCGGTCTTCTTCAGGCGCTGGGCGATCGCCTTGGCGATCAGCGCCGGATTGAGGTCCGCGTTGGCCCGTAGCAGCGTGTGCGAGGTCGGGTTGGGCATCGACCATTCGCCGCCGGAGTAGCCCTCGGCCTGGTGCACCTCGCCCTCGTCGAACTTGCCGACCACGTTGGGCCGCACGTCGGCGCGCCAGTTGTAGAGCTCTTCCTTGAGCTGGTATTCGATGACCTGGCGCTTTTCCTCGACCACCAGGATTTCCTGAAGGCCGGTGGCGAATTCGCGGGTGAGCTGCGCTTCGAGCGGCCACACCACGGCCACCTTGTGCAGGCGGATGCCGAGCTGGCGGCAGGCCGCGTCGTCCAGGCCGAGGTCGATCAGCGCCTGGCGCGTGTCGTTGAAGGCCTTGCCGCTGGCCATGATGCCGAAGCGGTCGTTCGGCCCTTCGATCACGTTGTGGTTCAGCCGGTTGGCGCGGATGTAGGCCAGCGCGGCGTACCACTTGTAGTGCATGAGACGCGCTTCCTGCTCCAGCGCGTGGTCGGGCCAGCGGATGTGCAGGCCGCCGGGCGGCATCTGGAAATCGGTGGGCATGACGATCTCGACGCGCTCCGGGTCGATCATCGCGGTGGCGCTCGATTCGACGATCTCCTGGATCGTCTTCATGCCCGACCAGATGCCGGCGAAGCGGCTCATCGCGAAGGCATGGATGCCGAGGTCGAGGATTTCCTGAACGTTCGCCGGGAAGAACACGGGCGTGCCGCAGGCCTTGAAGATGTGGTCACTCTGGTGCGCCGCCGTCGAGCTCTTGGAGATGTGGTCGTCGCCGGCCACCGCGATCACGCCGCCGAACTCGGTGGTGCCGGCCATGTTGGCGTGCTTGAAGACGTCGGAGCACCGGTCCACGCCCGGGCCCTTGCCGTACCAGATGCCGAAGACGCCGTCGAACTTGTTGGTGCCGGCCGGCGAGAAGCCGAGCTGCTGGGTGCCCCAGAGCGCGGTGGCGGCCAACTCTTCGTTCACGCCGGGCTGGAAGACGATGTTCTGCTCTTTCAGGAACTTGCTGGCCTTCCAGAGCGCCTGGTCGTAACCGCCGAGCGGGGAGCCACGGTAGCCGCTGATGAAGCCCGCCGTGTTCCGGCCCTGCTGCTGGTCGCGCAGGCGCTGCAGCATCGGCAGCTTGACCAGCGCTTGCACGCCGCTCATGAAGGCGCGGCCGTAGTCCAGCGAGTATTTGTCGTCGAGCGTGACCGTTTCGAGGGCCTTGCGAATGTGCTCGGGCAGGGGTGCATTCATCGTGCTGTCTCCAGTGGGCTGTGCCTTGTGGGCGTGGCTTGCAGGGCATCCGGGTCGGATACCCCTCGGCCATCATGACGCAAAGTGTATGCCTGCTGTCCTGACAGGTGTTTGCGTTCTTTGCCCGCGGAATGCCCCATTCTGAAAGAATCTTGCTTAATATCCACTCGAATGGAAAGCATTGACAAGTTTGACCTCGCCATCCTGCAAGAACTGCAGGCCGACGGCCGACTCACCAACGCCGAACTCGCCCTGCGCGTGGGCCTGTCGGCCGCACCTTGCTGGCGCCGCGTCCGGGCGCTGGAGGAGGCTGGGTTCATCAAGGGCTACCACGCGGAGATCGACCGCCACAAGATCGGGCTCGGCGTGCTCGCGTTCGTGCGCGTGGACGCCGAGCGCGTCACCGGCGACGTCACGCGGAAGCTGGAGGACGCGATCCGCAAGCTGCCGGAAGTCGTCGCCTGCCACTACATCAGCGGCACCGGCACCTTCGAGCTGCAGGTGGTGGCGCAGGACCTCGACAGCTTCTCGCGCTTCGCGCTCCAGCACCTGCTCAACCTGCCGAACGTGAAGGACCTGCACACCAGCTTCTCTCTCGGCGAAGTGAAGGCGAGCCACGCCTTGCCGCTCGACCACCTGGCGCAGCAGGCGACGCGCCGACAATAGGCGCCGATGCCACCGATCTCGCCTCAGGAAACTCCCACCGCGCCACGCGTGCAGCCCACTCGCGTCGGACCTCTCGAACCGTTGAAGCTCCCCGTGTTCCGCATGCTGTGGAGCACCTGGCTGATCGCCAACGTCTGCATGTGGATGAACGACGTGGCGGCGGCCTGGATGATGACCTCGCTCACCACCTCGCCGATCTGGGTCGCGCTGGTGCAGTCCGCCTCCACGCTGCCCGTGTTCCTGCTGGGGCTTCCCAGCGGCGCGCTGGCCGACATCCTGGACCGGCGGCGCTGGCTGGTCGTCACACAGTTCTGGCTGGCGGGCACCGCGATCGTGCTGTGCGTCGCGGTCGTGATGGACGTGATGAACGCGCCGCTGCTGCTGGCCCTGACCTTCGCCAACGGCATCGGCCTGGCGATGCGCTGGCCCGTGTTCTCGGCCATCGTCCCCGAACTGGTGCCGCGCACGCACCTGCCCGCGGCGCTCGGGCTCAACGGCATCGCGATGAACGCCTCGCGCATCATTGGCCCGCTGCTGGCCGGCACATTGATCGCCAGCGCGGGCACGGTGTGGGTGTTCGGGCTCAACGCGGTGATGTGCGTGGCCTCGGGCTTCGTCGTGCTGCGCTGGAGGCGCGAGCACACGCCCAATCCGCTGGGCCGCGAGAAACTGATCAGCGCGATGCGCGTCGGCGTGCAGTTCGTGCGCCAGTCGCAGCGCATGCGGGCGGTGCTCACGCGCGTGGCGCTCTTCTTCCTGCATTCCACGGCGTTGCTGGCACTGCTGCCGCTGCTGGCGCGCAACCTCCGCGGCGGCGGCGCCGGCACCTTCACGTTGCTGCTCGCGGCCATGGGTTCGGGCGCCATCGTGGCCGTGCTGTTCCTGCCGCGGCTGCGCCAGGCGATGGTGCGCGACCAGTTGGTGATTCGCGGCGCGCTGCTGCAGTCCGGCGCGACGGCGGTGATGGCGGTGGCGCCGAATGCCTGGGTGGCGGTGCCGGCGATGTTCCTCGGCGGCATGGCCTGGATCACCGTTGCCAATTCGCTGTCGGTGTCGGCCCAGCTCGCGCTGCCCGACTGGGTGCGTGCCCGCGGCATGTCGATGTACCAGATGGCCATCATGGGCGCGAGCGCCTTCGGTGCCGCGCTCTGGGGCCAGGTGGCGGAACTCACCTCGCTCTACATCAGCCTCGGCATCGCCGCGGTGACCGGCAGCTTGTGCATGTTCGCCGCGTTGCGCTACGTGACCGACGGCGCCGGCGAAGAGGATGACACCAGCCCCGCCAAGCAAGGCTGGGCCGCCGGCCCGCCGAAAAGCGCGCCCGGCGAAGAAGGCCGCGTGGTCATCACGGTCGAATACCTGATCGACCCTGCTCGCGCGGCCGCCTTCCTGATCGTGATGCACCAGACGCGCCGCGCACGGCTCAGCCAGGGCGCGATCGCGTGGGAACTGCTGCATGACATCACCGACCCAAGCCGGTACGTCGAGCAGATCGTCGACGAGTCATGGACAGAGCATCTGCGGCGCTTTCATCGCGCGACGGCGGCGGACATGGCGTTGCGGGAGCGGCGGCTGACGTTCCATCAAGGGGAATCGCTGCCCGTTGTGACGCGATACATCGTGCACCGTTAGCCAGGACTCCTCCCAGGCTTGCCCACTGCGTGTGGCCGCCCACCCCCTGCCGGGGGCGCCGCCAGCGGCCCGGCAAAGCCGGTTCCGCGTCGGCCCCCAAGCAGATGGGCGTGAAGGACTTCTAGTGGAAGAACAGGAGTCGCGTCAGGAACGTATGGCCCGCCTCCGCAAACATCAGCCCCACCAGCACCAGCAGGCACAGCGGCGGCAGCAGGATCGCATACACCAGCGACAGCCGCTCCCACGCCATGTGCATGAAGATCGCCACGATCAAGCCGGCCTTCATCAGCATGAAGGTGATGATCAACCCCCAGCGAAGGTAGCCCTGGAAGTGCAGGTAGTCGACCATGTACGACATCGCGCTGAGCACGAACAGCAGCCCCCAGATCTTGAGGTAGAGGCTGATCGGATGTTGCTGGCCTGTGCCTGGGGTCATGATCGTCCTCACCAGAGATAGAAAAACGCAAAGATGAACACCCACACGAGATCCACGAAGTGCCAGTACAGGCCCGCGATCTCGACGATCTGGTAGTTGCCGGTGCGGTCGTAGTCGCCGCGGATGAGCTTGAAGGACACGATGAACAGCAGGATCACGCCGCCGGTCACGTGCAGGCCATGGAAGCCGGTGATCATGAAGAAGGTCGAGCCGAACTGCGCCGCGCCCATCGGATTGCCCCAGGGCCGCACGCCCTCCATGATCAGCTTGGACCACTCGAAGGCCTGCATGCCTACGAAGAGTTCGCCGAAGGTGGCGGTCACGAGCATCAGCGTGGCGGCGTTCACCTTGTCCCGGCGATAGGCGAAGTTGACGGCCATCGCCATCGTGCCGCTGCTGCTGATGAGCACGAAGGTCATGATCGCGATCAGCAGCAAGGGCACGTTGGCGCCGCCCACATGCAGCGCGAACACCTCGCTCGGGTTGGGCCATGTGGCGGTCGTCGAGACGCGCACCGTCATGTAGCCGGTGAGGAAGCAGCTGAAGATGAAGGTGTCGCTCAGCAGGAAGATCCACATCATCGCCTTGCCCCACGAGACGTGGAAGGCCTGGCGATCGGAAGACCAGTCGGAAATCAGACCGCGCCAGCCGTCCGCGACGATGGCCGGATTCAGGGGAGGTGCCGCGACGGTTGCCGTGTTCATGGATGCCTCCTCAGGCGGTGCCGCAGATGAAGCGCGCCACCTCGGGCGTCACCCACCCCAGCGTGGCGAACAGCACGATCCACACCGCGAGCATGAAATGCCAGTAGCGCGCGCACAGCGCGATGCGCCACGCGGCCTCGGCAGGTTCGCGCCGGGCGGCACGCATCGTCCACGCCCAGCCGGCGAGACCACCGGCCATGTGGAGCCCGTGCATCGCAGTCAGCAGATAGAAGAAACTCCCGGCCGGGTTGCCTGCCGGCATCACCTGGGCGCTCCACAGGGATTGCCAGGCCCACAGTTGCACGCAGAGGAATGCAGCCGCGCAGAGACCACCGGCGCTCAGCAGGCGGCGCGTGCGGATCACGTCGGCCCCGCGCGCCGCCCGCAGGGCGAGGTGCAAGGCCACGCTGCCGGCGACGAGCAGCGATGTGCTGAGCCACAGTTGCCACGGCAGCGACAGCGTCACCGCGTCGCTGCTGTTCATGCGCATCACGTAGGCCGTGATGAAGAGCGAGAACAAGGTGGTCGCGACGCCCATGAAGACCCACAACCCGATTCCGGCCGCGCTCGCGTGCGCATCGCGCAGCCGGGCGTCGCGGTCGATGCCGTTGACGACCAGCGAGGCGCTCATGCCGTTGCTCCTCGGGCCTCGCCGCCCTTGTCGGGATAAGCCTCGGGCTCCACGCCGCCGGCTTCGGGCGGCGCGTTCTGCGGAATGAAATCCTCCACCTTGCCCGGCACCCCGTAGGCATAGGCCCAGCGATAGACCACCGGCAGCCGCGGCCCCCAGTTGCCATGGGCCGGCGGCGTCGCCGGCGTCTGCCATTCGAGCGACGCGGCGCGCCACGGATTGGCATTCGCCGGCCGGCCGCGCCAGGCGCTCCACGCCAGATTGATGATGAACAGGAACTGCGCCGCCCCGACGATCAGCGCGACCACGGTGATGAAGGTGTTCAGCGTGAGCGCCGATTCCGGAATGAACTTGTACCCGTCGAAGTTGTAGTAGCGCCGCGGCATGCCGAGCACGCCGAGGTAATGCATCGGGAAGTAGATCAGGTAGGTGCCGAGGAAGGTGATCCAGAAGTGCCAGTGGCCGAGGCGGTCGTCGAGCATCCGGCCGGTGACCTTCGGGAACCAGTGGTAGATGCCGCCGAACACCACCAGCAGCGGCGCCACGCCCATCACCATGTGGAAGTGCGCCACCACGAAGTACGTGCCCGAGAGCGGAATGTCCACGCTCACGTTGCCGAGGAAGAGGCCGGTCAGCCCGCCGATGGCGAAGGTGCAGACGAAGGCCAGCGCAAAGAGCATGGGCACCGACAGGTGGATGTCGCCGCGCCACAGGGTCAGCAGCCAGTTGTAGACCTTGATCGCCGTCGGCACCGCGATGATGAGCGTGGTGGTCGCGAAGAAGAAGCCGAAGTACGGGTTCATGCCGCTCACGAACATGTGGTGCGCCCACACCACCACGCTGAGTCCGCCGATCGCGACGATGGCCCACACCATCATCCGATAGCCGAAGATGCACTTGCGCGCGTGCACGCTGATCAGGTCGGAGACGATGCCGAAGGCCGGAAGCGCCACGATGTAGACCTCCGGGTGCCCGAAGAACCAGAACAGGTGCTGGAACAGCAGCGGGCTGCCGCCCTTGTAGTTGGTCACCTGACCCATCGACACCAGCGCCGGCATGAAGAAGCTGGTGCCCAGCGTGCGGTCGAGCAGCAGCATCACGCCGCTGACGAACAGCGCCGGGAAGCCCAGCAGCGCGAGGATGGTCGCGACGAAGATGCCCCACACGGTCAGCGGCATGCGCATCAGCGTCATGCCCTGGCAGCGGGCCTGGAGCACGGTGGTCACGTAGTTGAGGCCGCCCATGGTGGTCGCCACGATGAAGATCACCAGCGACACCAGCATCAGCACGATGCCGCCTGAATGGCCTGGCGTGCCGGGCAGGATCGACTGCGGCGGGTACAGCGTCCATCCGGCGCCGGTGGGCCCGCCCGTGACGAAGAAGCTCGCCATCAGCACCACCACCGACAGCAGGTAGACCCAGAAGCTCAGCATGTTGAGATAGGGGAACACCATGTCCCGCGCGCCGACCATCAGCGGGATCAGGTAGTTGCCGAAGCCGCCGAGGAACAGCGCGGTCAGCAGGTAGATCACCATGATCATTCCGTGCATGGTCACGAACTGGTAGTAGCGCTCGGGGTTGATGAACTCGAAATGGCCCGGGTAGCCGAGCTGCAGCCGCATCAGGTTCGACAGCACCAGCCCCACCACGCCCACGGCGATGGCGGTGCAGGCGTACTGCACGGCGATCACCTTGTGGTCCTGGCTCCAGATGTAGCGCGTCAGGAAGCTCTTCGGTGCGTGGTGGTCGGCGTCGTCGTCGTGCGCAAGGGTGTGCGCCGTGGGCGCGTCAGGGTTCATCGCTGCACCTTCGGTTCGGTGGCAGCCTGCGCCGGCGGGCTGCCCAGGGACTGGATGTAGGCCACCAGCGCGGCCAGTTCTTCCTCGGTCAGGTCGATCTTGGGCATGACGGGCGGGAAGCCCTTCACGCCGCGCGCCTGCGGATCGCGGATGAAGCTGCGCAGGTAGTTTTCATCGACCAGCGCGGTCGACCCATCCCGCATGTTCTCGGTCTTGCCGTAGAGGCCCTTCCACGTCGGCCCCACGCGGGCGGTCCCGTCGATGGTGTGGCAGGCCACGCAACCCTTGGATTCCGAGAGCACCCGCCCCTGCTCGACGCGCGCGCCTGCGCCTCCGGCCGCGGCCTCGCCCGACGGGGGCGGCAGCGCCTTGACCTGCGTCCTGGCGAAGGTCGGCAACGCCATTTGCCAGGCCTGGAACTGCGCCGGATCTTCCACCACCACGAAGCCGCGCATGTTCGGATGGCCCACGCCGCAGAGCTGCGCACACAGCGCCTCGTAGCGGCCCACGACGGTCGGCGTGAACCAGAAGCGGCTGACCTGTCCCGGCACCGTGTTCATGCGCGCACGGAACGGCGGCACGTAGAAGTCATGCAGCACATCGTGCGAGCGCACGAGCACCAGCACCGGCTTGCCGAGGGGCAGATGCACCTCGTCGCCCGCGACCATGATGTCGTCCTGCCCGGCCGGGTCGGCGGGATCGAGCCCGAAGGGGTTGCTTGCGCTGTAGAAGCGCGCATCGCTCGCGCCCAGCTTGCCGTCCGCGCCGGGAAAGCGGTAGCGCCACTGCCATTGCTGGCCCACCACCTCCAGCACGAGCGAGTCGCGCGGCTCCCTCACGTAGTTGGCGTAGACCACCAGCCCCGGCGCCAGGAGCGCGATGATGCCGACCGTCGTGCCGCCGATCAGCCAGCGTTCCAGCTTCTTGTTCTCGGGCTCATGCGCCGCGCGGCTGCCTTCGCGGTGGCGGAAGCGCACCAGCGTGTACACGACGAAGAGATTGATCGCGACAAAGAAGACGCCCGTAATGACCAGCGTGATGGTCAGCGTGTGGTCCATCTCCTGCCAGTTGGAAGCCAGTGGCGTCAGCCACCACGGATTGACGACGTGAAAGACCACCGAGGCGACCACGATGATCAGCAGGGCGATGGCCATGATCATGTGTGGTTCCCTGGCTGTGCATCGGCGGTCCGCGACTCATCGATTCGGCGGCGTTTCAGCGGAACGCCGGGACCTGCTGCTCCTCGCCCTCGAAATGGGCTTCAGGATGCGCGGTCTGCAACAGTGCCTCGATGTCCTGCACACGCGATCGCGGCAGGTCCACCATCAGGAGAATCCGGCCCTCGGCCATGGCGCCCTCGAAGCGCCGCAACCGGATGCTCGGAATGGAGATGCCGATCATGCTGGCGGACCAGGCGCCGACCACGCCTCCCAGCACGCCGAGCAAGACGGCCACTTCCCATTCGGGGTCGTCGCCCATGACCGGAAAAAGCAAGCCGGCCACGAGGCCGGCGACCATGCCGCAGGCGCTGCCGATCACCCACCCGGTCTTTGCCGCGTGGACGACATCCGAGGTCTGCCACACGTTGGCCGCGTGGAGGCCGGTCATGTCCATGCCTTCCGGCCCGGCGAAATGAATGCGCGCAACGTCGACACGCGCCTGCACGAGATCGTGCATCGCTTGCCTGGCGCTCGCCAGATCCGGCATGAGCCAGTAAATGCGTCTCCTCATGGCACCCTCCTTTCCGTCTTGCGACGAGACAAGGAACCATGGACGACTTATATGCCCATGAGCGATCGTTATCAAGTCGGCAACCACCGACGCGGGTCAAGCGGACGGCAGGAGCATGCGGAGCAGGCCCTGGGCCGTCACGAGCGCGCGGGGCGTGTGGGTTTCCTCGATCACGCCGCTCAGCCGTTTTCTTGCGCTCTCGCTGTGGCGCGCGCGCCAGATCAGGAAGTCGGCCAGCCACGGATGGTTGTTGATTCGGTTGGCCTGCTCGTAAGCGTCGAAGCGCGGCTTCAGCGCATGCAGCGCGGCTTCGTAGCGTGCGCGCACTTGCGCTTCGGCCAGCCCTTGGTCGCGGCCTTCCGCGATCGACCGCGCGGCGAGCATGCCGGTCTCGAGCGCCTTGCCGATGCCCTCGCCGGTGAAGAGGTAGGTGCTGCCGGCCGCCTCGCCCGCCACCAGCAGCCCGGGCCGCGACCACGTCGCGCCGTCGAGCGAACAGCGCAGCGGCGCGCCCTTCAGCGGACCGAGCGGCTCGCCGCCTTCCATCAGCTCGCGCGCCGGCGCGTACACGCGGGTGAAAGTGGCGAACAGTTCGCGCAGGTTGACGTCCGGTGCGTCGGCGCGGCTGTGCGTGATCCCCACACCGATGTTGAACACGCCCCCGGCGCACGGAAAGATCCAGCCGTACCCGCGCCGCAATGCGCGATGCCACACCACGTCGAGCCCCTTGACCCGGTGCACCATCGCGTCGTTCCGCACGTAGCCGCGCAGCGCGATGCCGCTCGGCGTGCGGCGCGTGCACAGGCCGGCCGCCTCCAGGGGCACCGACGCCGCACCGGTCGCGAGCACGGTCCAGCGGGCGCGCAACGCCTGGATGACGCCGTCCGGTCGCGTGAGGCGTGCACCGATCACCTGTCGATCGCCGTCGAGCAGCGGCGCCTCGAAGCGGGCCGGCGCCAGCCAGCGCACACCCGCCCTGAGCGACGCCTGGCGCAGGATCTCGTCGAGTTCGCGGCGCGGCATCACCGCGAGATGTGCCGGCAACTCGACCCGGCCGCCACGCGGGCCGACGCAGCCGACGTGCGTCGCCGACCGCGCGCGCGCCAGCACTTCGTCGAGCACGCCGAGCCGATCGAGCGCCCGGTGCGCGTCCGGAATCAGCCCGTCGCCGCAGACCTTGTCGCGCGGGAACGCCTGCTGGTCGGCCAGCACCACATCGAAACCCGCGCGTGCAAGCACCTGGGCGCAGGCGCTCCCGGCCGGGCCGGCGCCGATCACCAGCACCTCGCACTCGACAGGGGCTGGCGCCGACGCCACCGGATCAGCCGCCGCTGCCATAGGGCCGGGTGAGGATCTCGAGGACGTGCCCGTCGGGGTCGTCCCAGTAGACGCCCCGGCCGCCGTCGCCATGGTTGATCTCGCCGGGCTGGTGGTGCCCGGGGTCGGCCCAATAGGGAATTCCGCGTGCGCGAATCCGCCCGAAGATCTCGTCGAACTCGCTTTCGCTCACGAGGAAGGCGTAGTGGGCCCAGTCGAACTCCTCATCGACACGCATGAAATCGAGCGTGACGCCGTTGTCGATCTCCACGCCATGAAACGGCCCGAAGCGCACCGGCGCGCCGCGACCGAGCAATGCGGCCAGGAGTGCCGCCGAAGCCTGCGGATCGCGGGCCTTGACGATCGTGTGATTCAACTGGACGGACATGGTGAGGCACCCTCGAATGCAAGCCACAAGTATTACTACCGCGTCCGGCGGGCGCAACGCGTAGACGGCGAATGACGGACCGCAGCATGGGGGAATGAATCGCCACACCTGTTCTATTGACCAATCGATCACATCTGCGTGGGTATCCCAAGCCACCCCCCACCGTCATTACCCTTCGTTGCAGATTGAGGTGAAATATTCCGGGTAAACGATAGTCAACCTTTTTTGACCGAGTGGATAATTTAGCCACCCTTCACGACGAACGAGGTTGCTTCATGACTTCCGCACGCCCGCGCAGCCGCTATTGGTCCGACCTGACCAGCGAAGAGTTTTCCCGCCTCGATCGCTCCCGGCTGATTGCAGTGCTGCCGGTGGGCGCGACCGAGCAGCATGGCCCGCACCTGCCGATGTCCACCGACACGGCCACCATCGACGGCATGGTGAGCGCAACGATCCCGTACCTGCCGGACGACCTTCCCGTGCTCTTCCTGCCCACGGTGGCCTACGGCAAGAGCAACGAGCATTCGCGCTACCCCGGCACGCTCACGGTGTCGGCCTCCACGCTGATCGCGTTGTGGAAGGACATCGGCGCCTGCGTCGCCAAGGCCGGCGTGCGCAAGCTGGTGCTCTACAACAGCCACGGCGGCCAGATGTCGGTGATGGACATCGTCGCCCGCGACCTGCGCGAGGCGCACGACATGATGGTCGTCGCGGCCAACTGGTACACGCTCGGCCTGCCCGAAGGGCTCTTCACCGCGCACGAAGGCAAGCACGGCGTGCATGCGGGCGACCTCGAAAGCTCGGTGATGCTGCACCTCACGCCGGACCATGTGCGGCCGGAGAACTTCCGCAACTTCCACTCGATGACGGAAGAACTGGCGAAGGAAAACAAGTTCCTTTCGATCACGCCCAGCGGCAAGCTCGGCTGGCAGATGCACGACATCAACCCCGCCGGCGCCGCCGGCGACGCCACGCGCGCCACCGCCGCCAAGGGCGAGGCGGTGCTCGACCACGTCGGCCGGCGCTTCGTCGAGTTGCTGCAGGAAGTCGATCGCTTCCCGCTCGAACGCCTCGCCAACGTGCCCGCCTGGCAGTGAAGGCCGGCCCCACCGGAGCAACCATGGAAAGCCCCACGCCATCCACCCCGCCGCTGGTCAGCCTGCGCCACGTCAGCAAGCGCTTCGCCAACGGCACGCTCGCGCTGCAGGGCATGACCCTCGACTGCGGCGAGCATGACTTCATCAGCTTCCTCGGCCCCTCGGGCTGCGGCAAGAGCACGGCCCTGAGGCTGATCGCCGGCCTGACGCGCATCAGCTCGGGCGAAGTCGCATGGTCGCGCACCAACACCGGCGCATCCACCAGCGATCGCGACCTGGGCTTCGTGTTCCAGGAACCGACGCTCATGCCCTGGGCGAAGGTGTTCGACAACGTCTGGCTGCCGCTCAAGCTGGCCGGCATGGGCCGCGACGCCGCCGCGCCGGTGGTGACGCAGGCGCTGGAGATGGTCGGCCTCTCGCGCTTCGCCGACGTGTACCCGCGCGAGCTGTCGGGCGGCATGAAGATGCGCGTGTCGATCGCGCGCGCCCTGGTCACGCGCCCGCGCCTGCTGCTGATGGACGAGCCCTTCGCCGCGCTCGACGAGATGACGCGCATCAAGCTCAATAACGACCTGCTCGCCATCTGGCGGGAGCATCGCTTCTCGATCATCTTCGTCACGCACAGCGTGTACGAATCGGTCTACCTGTCCAACCGCATCGTCGTGATGGCGCCCCGGCCGGGCCGCGTGGTCGACGAGATCCGCATCGACGAGCCCTACCCGCGCGGCGAAGCATTCCGCACCTCCACCCGCTACAACGCCCACTGCACGGCGGTGTCGCAGTCCCTGCACGGAGCCCTCCATGGCATCGACATCGATCACTGACACCCCGGCGCTCGCCGAACTGCAGGATGCGCCCTCGGCCGCCGAGCTGCAGGCGCGCGACGACCGGCTGCGGCGGCGCGATTCGCTCCTGCGCATCGCGGTGCCCACGGCCATCGTGGCAGGCCTGCTGCTGCTGTGGGAAGTCCTGGTGCGGGTGAACAACGTGCCGCACTACATCATCCCCGCGCCCTCGCTGATCTTCACCACGCTGATCGACAACTGGGACACGCTGTCGAGCGCGCTGTGGTTCACCGTCAAGCTCACCTTGCTGGCGCTGGTGGCGGCGATCGTCGGCGGCGTGCTGCTCGCGATCGCCTTTGCGCTGTTCAAGTGGGTGGAGATCGGCCTGTTCCCGATCGCGGTGATCCTGCAGGTCACGCCGATCATCGCGATCGCTCCGCTGATCCTGATCTACGTGTCGAGCACGACGGCGGCCCTGCTGCTGTGCGCGTGGATCGTGGCCTTCTTCCCGATCCTGTCGAACACGGTCATCGGCCTCAAGAGTGCCGACAGCAACCTGCGCGACCTGTTCCATCTCTACAAGGCCTCGCCCTGGCAGATGTTCCGCTACCTGCTGGTGCCGAGCGCGCTGCCCTTCTTCATGGCGGGGCTGAAGATCGCCGGCGGGCTGAGCCTGATCGGCGCGGTGGTCGCCGAGTTCACGGCCGGCACGGCGGGGCGGGAGACGGGCTTGGCATCGCGCATCCTCGAATCGAGCTTCCGCACCGAGATCCCGATGATGTTCGCGGCACTGCTGCTGGTGTCCTTGCTTGGGATCGTGATCTTCATCGTGTTCGCCGCGCTCTCTCGAATGGTCCTTGGCCATTGGCACGAAAGTGAAATGAGGAGAGAGCGATGAACTCGGCACTGATGGAACGCGACCGCCCTGCCGCCGAGACGATCGACTGGGACGCAGTCGCGCGCGACCTGCACGGCCTGAACGTGATCGTCTCGCCGGGCCAGCGCAAGCAGCTCTCCAAGGATTTCTACTGGTACAGCCCGATCCTGACCGAGCAGCTCGCCGGCTGCGTGGCCGACCTCGTCGTCAAGGTATCGACCGAAGAGGACGTTCGCCAGGCCGCCGCGGTGGCCGCGAAGTGGAAGCTGCCGCTCACCGTCCGCGCGGGCGGCACCGGCAACTACGGCCAGTGCGTGCCGCTCGAAGGCGGGCTGGTGCTCGACGTCACGCAGATGAGCCGCGTGCTGGAGATCGGCGACGGCCGCGTGCGCGTGCAGGCCGGCGCGCGCATGCACGACATCGAGCTCGCCGTGGCCGAGACCGGTCAGGCGCTGCGCATGTGGCCCTCGACCTGGCACGTGGCCTCGATCGGCGGCTTCATCGCGGGCGGCTTCGGCGGCATCGGCTCGATCCGCCACGGCATCCTGCGCGACCCGGGCAACCTGCTGCGCGCCCGCGTGATGACGGTGGAGCGCGAACCGCGCATCATCGAATTGCAGGGCGACGAGATCCAGCAGGTGCATCACGCCTATGGCACCAACGGCGTCATCACCGAAGTCGAAGTGGCACTGACCCCGGCCGTCGAGTGGGTGCACTGCATCGCGCTCTTCGAGAGCTACCGGCGCGTGATGGACTTCGGCGTCGCGGCGAGCACGCCCGAGCTGGAGCTGTTCCTGCTCTCGGCCGTCGATGCGCGTTTCTCGCCCTACTACGCCACCTTGGGCGAGCACTTTCCGCCAGACCGCCACGCGATGTTCGCCATGGTGGCGCCGGGCTCGATGGCCGCGTTCCGCGCGCTGGTCGCCGCGCACGGCGGCACGCTCTCGCTCGAAGGCACGGAGGCGGAGTTGCATGCAGCCGGCCTGCCGCCCGCCTACGAGTGCGCCTACAACCACACGACGCTGCAGGCGCTGAAGGTCGATCGCAGCTGGACCTACCTGCAGGTCGCCTATGCGCAGCCCTTCGATCCCGCGGTGGTCGACCGCCACATCGCGATCTTCGGCGACGACGTGCTGCAGCACCACGAGTTCGCACGCGCCGGCGGCGAGTACGGCACCTTCTCGATCCTGCTCGTCCGCTGGAAAGGCGAGGCGCACCAGTACGAGGTGATGCGCGAGATCGAGTCGCAAGGCGGCTGCCAGATCTTCAACCCGCATGTCGTGACCATCGAGGACGGCGGCATGAAGACCATCGACACCCAACAGATCGATTTCAAGAAGCGCAGCGATCCGATGGGCCTCATGAACCCCGGAAAGACACGCGGCTGGCACGCCGACATGGCCCGTGACGCCTGATCCCCACCCCCCCAGAGACACCACCCAAGGAACCACGATGCGACAAGTCCCCTTCCTCGCCCGCACCCTCCTCGCCGCGCTGCTCGCGGGCACCGCCTTCGCGGCCATCGCGCAGGACAAGGTCGTGCTCGCCACCAACTGGCGCGCCCAGCCCGGCCACGGCGGCTTCTACCAGGCGCTGGCCGACGGCACCTACAAGAAGTTCGGGCTCGACGTCGACATCCAGCAGGGCGGGCCGCAAGTCAACAACCGCCCGATGCTGCCGGCCGGCAAGATCGACTTCCTGATGACCGGCAACATGCTGATGGCCTTCGACAACATCAAGCAGAAGGTGCCGACCGTGGTCGTCGCCGCCTACTTCCAGAAGGACCCGCAGGCCATCATCGCCCACCCGGGCCAGGGCTTCGACAAGTTCGCCGATCTCGCCAAGGCCAAGACGGTGCTGCTCGCCAAGGACGGGCAGATCAGCTACTGGCAGTGGATGAAGAAGGCCTACGGCATGCGCGACGAGCAGGTGCGCCCCTACAACTACAGCCTCTCGCAGTTCCTCGCGGACAAGCAGTCGGTGCAGCAGGCCTACGCGACCTCCGAGCCTCTCGCCGTCGAGAAGCAGGCCGGCTTCAAGCCCGTGGTGCTGTCGCTGGCCGACGCGGGGTGGTCGACCTACGGCATGGTGATCGAGACGCGCCAGGACCTGGTGAAGACCAAGCCGGACGTGGTGCGCCGTTTCGTCGAGGCCACCAACATCGGCTACTACAACTACCTGTACGGCGACCGCAAGGCGGCCGATGCGCTGATCCAGAAGATCAACCCGGACATCAGCGACGACTACATCGAGAAGTCGATCCCGATCCTGCGCGCGCATATCGACGTGGGCGACGCGCCAGCCAAGGGCATCGGCGCGATCAGCGACGAGCGAATGAAGGACTTCTACGACAAGACGGTGGCAGCCGGCCTCTACAAGCCGACCGACTTCAACTACCGCGACGCGTACACGACGCAGTTCGTCAACAAGGGCACCGGCCTGGACGTCAAGAAGGGGCTCGCCAAGTAGCGCGCGAACGAAGATGGCCGAACGCACCCTCACCGTGCGGGTGGCGCGCATCGCGCGCCAGACGCCGGAGATCCTTTCTTTCGAGCTCGCGCATCCGGCGGGCCGGCCCCTCCCGGGCTACCAGGCCGGAGCGCACATCGACGTGCACATGCCCGGCGGCTTCTCGCGCCAGTACTCGCTGGCGCGCGCCGATGGCGGCCATGCGTCGACCTACCTCATCGGCGTCAAGCGCGAGGTGGCGAGCCGCGGCGGCTCGGCCTCGATGCATGCGCGGGTTCGCGAAGGCGATCTGCTCCCGATCAGCGCGCCGCGCAACACCTTTCCGATCCGTGCGGAGGCGAAGCGGCACCTGCTGCTGGCCGGCGGCATCGGCATGACGCCGCTGCTCGCAATGGCGCAGGCGCTGGCACGCGAAGGCGCCGACTTCGAACTCTGCCTGTTCGTGCGCAGCGAAGAGCACCTGGCCTTTGCGGACGCCCTGCGCGCACCCTTGCTCGCGCCGCACGTGCGCGTGCATTTCGACGACGGCGACGCCTCGCGAAAGATCAACCTGCGCCAGCTGCTCGCCGAGCGCAGGCCTGGCACGCACCTGTACGTGTGCGGCCCCGGCAGCTTCATGCAGGCGGTGCGCGCGGCCGCTGCGCACTGGCCCGAGGACGTGGTGCATGCCGAATACTTCGCCGCACCCGCCGACGCGGCCGGCGGCACCGGCAAGCCCTTCGTGCTGCGGCTGGCGGAGCGCGGCATCAGCGTGCCCGTGGCGGGCGACCAGACGGCCGTCGATGCGCTGCACGCCTTCGGCATCGACATTCCGGTGTCGTGCGAACAGGGCCTGTGCGGCACCTGCGTCGTGGGCTGCGAGGGCGAAGGTGCCGAGCACCGCGATTTCTGCCTCACCCGCAGCGAACGCACGCACAAGGTGGCGCTGTGTTGTTCGCGCGCCAAAGGCGACGAACTGGTGATCACGCTTTGAGCCACGGCGGCATCCGCTCTGGCACCATGCATATTCGATGACGACCACACCGAGCACGAGCACCGTCGAGGAAGGCCCCGACACACCGGCCACCCGAGGCCGCGCGCGCAAATACACGCAGGTGCTGGCCGTGATCTACCAGGCTGCGATCGAAGTGTTCGCCAGCGAAGGCCTCGCCGGCGCATCGACCCAGGCCATCGCCGACAAGGCGGGCCTGTCGAAGCCCCAGCTGCACTACTACATCGAGAGCAAGGAAGCGCTGTACCGCCAGGTGCTGCAGGACATCATCAATGACTGGATCGGCGTCTTCGGCTTCAGCGACGAAGCCTTCGGGCCGCGCAAGGTGCTCAGCGACCTGATCCGGCGCAAGATGGTGTTCTCCTTCGAGCACCCGCTGCGATCGCGGATCTTCACCGCCGAGATGATGCGTGGCGCGCCCGTGCTCAAGGCCATGATGGGCACGAGCAAGCAGCGCACGGACCAGGCCGCGGCGGTGATCCAGAACTGGATCAACCAGGGACTGATGGACCCGGTCGACCCGATGCTGTTCCTCTTCCACCTGTGGGCGGTGACGCAGTTCTATGCCGACCACGCGACGCAGGTGGCGTTCTTCCGGAACGTGGCCGAGAGCGACGAGAAGGATCGGCGCTACCTGATCGAGGAAGTGACGGAGTTCCTGTTGAAGGGGGCTGGGGTCAAGTAGCCCGCCTGCCGCTCAGTGCTGCGGCAAATACATCGTCCCTTCCACCTCGACCAGCACCTCGTCCCCCGGCAGGAAGCGCGACACCTCCACGACCGTGCTGACCGGCGGCTCGCCCGGGTAGAACAGGCCGCGCACGCGGTTGTAGGGCGCGTAGTCGGGGAGGCGGCGGAAGTACTGCACCAGCTTCACCACGTCGTCCATCGTGCCGCCGTGCTCGGCCGCGATCTGGCGGACGCGTTCGAGCACGAACCAGCTCTGCGCCACGATCGCGGCCTCGAAGATGTCGACCGACATCTGGCCCGTCGCATAACCCAGCCCGCGCAGGGCCTCGCGCGCCGATTCGGGGATGTCTTCGTAGCTGGAAACAGCGCGGCGCGTCGACGGATCGACCGCCACCACGCCGCTCATGAAGACGAAGTCGCCGACGCGCTTGGCGGCTGCGTAGTTGGCCATCGGTTTGCCCATGCTCATTCGGTCGGCTCCAAGGTGCGGCCCGCGCGGACGACGGTGCGTCGCCGTCCTCGCGGGTCCAGAAGTTCGTATTCGTCGGTTGCGGCCAGCAGCACGAAGTCTGCCGGGCAGCCGGGCGCGATGCGGCCGTCCCACGCCAGGCCCAGTGCCCGGGCGGGGTTGACGGTGATGGTGTCGAGCCAGTCGACGGCAGGCGCCAGGTGCCCCATCTGCACGCCGAGGCCGAAGGTCTCGACCAGGTCGTAGCTGCCGTAGGGATAGAAAGCATCCTGCACGTTGTCTGTGGCGAGGCTCGCGCGCACGCCATGCGCTGCGGCTTCGCGGATGCGCGTGATGCCGCGCTGCACCGGCGTGCGATCCCACGCGCCCTGCAGGTAGAGGTTGGTGGTGGGCAGGGCGATGAGGTGGATGCCCGCTTGCGCGCACAACGCCAGGGTTTCGTCCGCAGCCACCTCGTCCTGCACGGACAGCGAACACGCGTGCCCGCAAGTGACGCGACCGTGCAGCCCCCGGGCGATCCCGAGCTGCGCGATGGTGCGAAGTCCCGTCGCCTCCACGTCGAGGCCTTCGTCGACGTGGAAGTCGAGCGCGAGCCCGTATTCCTGCGCCAGATCGAACACGCGCCCCAGCTTGGGCACGATGCCGTCGTTGCGATAGACGAAGGCGCCGAGCACGCCGCCGGCGCGCTTCACCGTCTGCGCGACCCGTTCGCTGGCCGCCGGGTCGGCAAAGACGTCGAGCGGCGTGAGCGCGACGAACTGCAGTTCGACACGACCGCGCCATTCATCGCGCAGCGCCTCGAAGACCGCGAGCGACACCGGAGCCTCGGCGCCGCCCCAGTCCAGGTGCGTTCTCAATGCGCGCGTGCCGGCGAACCAGGCTTCCCGCAGGGCGCGCTGCATGCGCGTGCGCAGGCTGTCGGCCGTCCAGTGCGCGCGGTGCGCAGCCATGCGTTCGATGGCGGCGAAGAGATTGCCTTCGGCAGCGCCGACGTCGCGCACGGTGTAGTTCTTGTCGATGTGGGCGTGCGCGTCCACCAGGCCGCTGAGCAGGATGCCCCGCGCAGGTTGCGCACTTGGCTCGATGGCCGCGACGCTGGCGCCCGCCAGCGTCACGTCGAACACATCGGCCGCGCCCGTCGCGAAACCCTGCAGGCACGGCGGGATGCGTACTGCTTCGAGCTTCATGCGCCCGATGTGCGTGGCAACGATCGCAGCCAGCCCAGCCCGTCCGAGGTTCCGTTGGCGACGGCGCCACGCCGCGGCCGGTATTCGCAGCCGACCCAGCCTTCCCAGCCGCATTGCGCGGAAACCTCGTCGATCACGTCGAAGAGAAAGGGATGGTTCAGCTCCCCGATATCCGGCTCGTTGCGGTCCGGCACGCCCGCGATCTGGAAATGCCCGACACGGCCCGTGGGCAGGTACTTGCGGATCTTCATCGCCACGTCGCCCTCGACGATCTGGCAGTGGTAGAGGTCCATCTGCACTTGCACGTTCAGTGCCCCGACGGACTCGACGATCTCGTGCGCGTGGTCCTGCCGGTTCAGGAAGAAGCGGGGAATGTCGCGTGTGTTGATCGGCTCGATCAGCACATCGAGGCCGGCCTTCGCAGCCTCGATCGCGGCCCAGCGCAGGTTGTCGAGGTAGGTCGGCTGCACGGCGTCACGCTCCATGCCGTCCGGCACGAGCCCCGCCATCACGTGGATGCGCGGGCACGACAGCGCCGCGGCGTAGTCGATCGCCTTCAGGATGCCTTCGCGAAACTCCGCTTCGCGCCCAGGCAGGCAGGCCAGACCGCGCTCCCCGCGCTCCCAGTCGCCGGGCGGCCCGTTGAACAGCACCTGCTGCAACCCATTGGCCGACAGCCGCGCCGTCAGTTCCCGCTGTTCATGGGCATAGGGAAACAGGTACTCGACCGCTTGAAACCCATCCTTGGCGGCGGCTTCAAAGCGATCCAGAAAATCAAGCTCCGGATAGAGCATCGAAAGATTGGCAGCAAATCGAGGCATTCAAGAACTCCAAAAGATCAAAGGCACCGCGGCGCCAACAATTCCAGAAATGCCGCGGACCCGGCTCCGCCAGTCCGCAGGCGTTGCCCCCCGGAGGGGGGTGCCCGAGCCACACGCAGTGGGCGAGGCTGGGCGGTATTCACCATCTACTGCCGAAGTTGCGGCGCAGGTCGTTGATCTGGGATGGGCCCAGGGGTTCGGGCGGGCTCTTGTTCGCCTGGCTGGATACGAGCCAGACCCTGGCGGTTTCTTCCAGTTCTTCCAGCACGGCCATCGCGGCAGCGGGGGTGTCGTGCCAGACGTTGGGGCCGAGACGGTCGAGCATCACGGCGCGCAGCGGCGTGCCTTGCGCACCGTAGCGCTCGATGGTCTGCGCCACCAGCGCCGCGGCTTCGGGTGCGCCCGGGCGGTGGTAAGGAATCACCGGCACATGGCCGACCTTCATCACGAAATACGGCGTGACCGGTGGGAGCAGCTCCGCGCCCGGCGCGTTCAGCGACAGCGCGACACAGTGCGTGCTGTGCGTGTGGATCACGCAGCGCGTGCCCGGATCGAACTGGGTGGCGGCACCGTAGATGCGTGCGTGCAGGGCGATGGTCTTGCTGGCGAGGTCGCCGTGGGTCTGGTGCAGATGGGCGTCGAGCCGTGCGAGCTTCGCCGGGTCGAGAAAGCCCAGGCAGGCGTCGGTGGGCGTGATCAGGTAGCCGTGGTCGAGCCGGATGCTGATGTTCCCGGCGGTGGCGTGCACGTAGCCGCGCTCGAAGAGACTGCGGCCGATGCGGCAGATTTCCTCTCGCGCGTGGCTCTCGTTCATCAGTGCCCGCCCGGCCGCCCGAAGGGCACTGAGCGCCCCCTCGAGGGGCGGCGATACACGAAGTGATGAGCGTGGGGGCAGTGCATCAAAGAACTGTAAATGCTTTGGTGAAGAAATCGTCGCTGCCGAAGTTGCCCGACTTGAGCGTGATGTGGAGGCCCGCGCCGCCGGCCGCATCGCTGTGCGCGTGACACCACGGCACGCCTGGATCGATCTGGCCGCCGATCTGCAATTGCGCGATGCCGAGCGCTTGCACGACCGCACCGGAGGTTTCACCACCCGCCACGACCAATTGCCGCACGCCGCGATCGACCAGTCCGCGAGCAATCGCGGCAATGGCTTCCTCGACCATCGCGCCCGCCTCCGCCACGCCGAGACGCCCCTGCACCGATTTGACGGCCTCGGGGTCCGCCGTCGAGTAGATCAGCACCGGGCCCTGTCCGACGAGCGGCCCCGCCCATGCCAGCGCCTGCGCGACGACGTCAGTGCCGGCGGCGATCTGCATCGGATCGACCGCCAGCGCCCGCCGGCCCGATGCGATGAAATCCGCCACCTGCCGGTTCGTCGCGAGCGAGCAACTGCCCGAAACCACCGCCTGCAGGCCGCCCGCCGCGGGCAGCACGCTGGCGGCGGACGAAGGCGCGATGCCGAAGTTCGCCGGCAGGCCGATCGCCACACCCGAGCCCGCGGTGACGAGCGGCATGTCGGCGAGCGCTGGCCCGAGGCGCATCAGGTCATCGTTGGAAACCGCATCGACGATGGCGACGCCCACGCGCTCCCGGCGCAATTGCGCGATGCGCTCGCCGATCGCGGCGGCGCCCTTCGCCACGATCGCGTAGTCGATCAGCCCGACCTTGCGCCGGGTCTGCGCCTGCATCACGCGCACGAGGTTCGGGTCGGTCATGGGTGTGAGCGGATGGTTCTGCATGCCGCTCTCGTTGAGCAGCACGTCGGCCGCGAACAGATAGCCCTTGAACACCGTGCGCTTGTTGTCTGGAAAGGCGGGCGTGGCGATGGTGAAGTCGCAGCCCAGCGCATCCATCAGCGCCTCGGTGACCGGCCCGATGTTGCCCTCGGCCGTGCTGTCGAAGGTCGAGCAGTACTTGAAATAGACCTGCTGCGCGCCCTGCGCCTTGAGCCAGCGCAACGCGTCGAGCGATTGCGCCACCGCGTCGGCCGGCGCGATGGTGCGCGACTTGAGCGCCACCACCACCGCATCCACGTCCGCCCCCAGGGGCGAAGCCGGCACGCCGATGGTCTGCACCACGCGCATGCCCGCGCGCACCAGGTTGTTCGCGAGATCGGTCGCGCCGGTGAAGTCGTCGGCGATGCAGCCGAGCAGGATCGTCATGGCTTGCCCGCCTTGCTGGAAGCCGGCAGCTCGATGCCCGGGAAGATCTTGATCACGGCGCTGTCGTCCTCCTTGGCGAAGCCCGCGGTCGACGCCTGCATGAACATCTGGTGCGCGGTGGACGCGAGCGGCAACGGAAACTTGCTGGCCCGCGCCGTGTCGAGTACCAGTCCCAGGTCCTTCACGAAGATGTCGACCGCCGACAGCGGCGTGTAGTCGCCCGCCAGCACGTGGGCCATGCGGTTCTCGAACATCCAGCTGTTGCCGGCGCTGTGCGTGATGACTTCGTAGAGCGCATCCGGGGCGACGCCTTCTCGCAGGCCCAACGCCATGGCTTCGGCCGCGGCCGCGATGTGTACGCCGGCAAGCAGCTGGTTGATGATCTTCACCTTGCTGCCGGCGCCCGCGCGGTCGCCCAGGCGGTAGACCTTGCCAGCCATGGCGTCGAGCACCGGGTCGGCCTTCGCATAGGCCTCCGGCCGGGCGGCGCTCATCATGGTCATCTGCCCGCTCGCTGCCTTGGCGGCCCCGCCGGAGATCGGCGCGTCGATGTAGTGGATGCCCGCGGCGTTCAGGCGTTCTTCGAGCGCGATCGACCAGTTGGGGTCGACGGTCGAGCACATCACGAACACGCTGCCGGGTTTCATCGCCGCGGCCGCGCCGCCTGCGCCGAAGAGCACGTCCTCGGTCTGCTGCGCATTGACCACGACGGAGACGACCACGTCGCACGCGGCCGCCACCTGCGCCGGCGTGGCCCAGGCGACGCCGCCCTGTTCGGCGAAGCGCAGCGCCGCGCCGGGCCGCACGTCGCACACATGCACTTCATAGCCCTTGCTGCGCAACGTGCCCGCAATGCCTGCGCCCATGGCGCCCAGGCCGATGAGTCCTGCTTTGTTCATGGATGTTCCCGAGGGGTTCGAAGGAAGGCCGGCACGCAAGAAACGCGCTGGCGTCCGCGCCGGCAGCCTGGCTGGCCGCGCGGGGTCAGGGGGCCATCATAGAAATTCACGAGTCCGCGTCACAACGGGACTAACCCCTCTTGGCGACTCGGCGCCACTGGAGGCGCAGGTGCTCAGCGTGGCGCCAGCGCGTGCCGCGCGGCCCGCACGATGCTCGACGCGTCGACGCCGAAGAACTGTCGCAGCGCGGCACGGGTGTCGCTGCGGCCGAAGCCGTCGGTGCCCAGCGTGATGTAGCGGCGGCCCTCGGGCAGGAAGGCGCGGACGCTCTCGGGCACGGCGCGCACGTAGTCGGTCGCGGCGACCACCGGGCCGCTGCCGCCAGCCAATTGCTGCGCGATGAATGGCGTGCCCGGGTTCGCCTCGCCCGCCAGTGCACGCTCTTCGCAGTCCCTGCCATCGCGGGCCAGCTCGCTCCAGCTCGTGACGCTGAAGACCTCGGCGGCAATGCCCTCTTCGGCCAGCATCTGCGCAGCCTTGATGACTTCGGTGAGGATCGCGCCGGAGCCGAGCAACGTGACCGTCGCGCCAGCGGAGTTCGGCTGCGCGCCCTTCCAGCCGTCGAAGCGATAGCAGCCGCGCAGCACATCTGCCTGCGCGCCGTCGGGCAGGTCCGGCTGCGCGTAGTTCTCGTTCATGAGCGTGACGTAATAGAACACGTCCTTCTGCTCGACCAGCATCTCGCGGATGCCCGCGTCGACGATGACCGCCATCTCGCCCGCGAACGCCGGGTCGTACGCCTTGCAGTTCGGAATGGTGGCCGCGATGAGATGGCTGGACCCGTCCTGGTGCTGCAGGCCCTCGCCGCCCAGCGTGGTGCGGCCCGAGGTGGCGCCGAGCAGGAAGCCGCGCGGCCGCTGGTCGGCGGCGGCCCAGATCTGGTCGCCCACCCGCTGGAAGCCGAACATCGAGTAGTAGATATAGAACGGCAGCATCGCCAGCCCGTGCACGCTGTAGCTGGTGGCTGCAGCCGTCCAGCTCGCGATGGCGCCGGCCTCGCTGATGCCTTCCTCCAGGATCTGGCCGTCGGTCGCCTCGCGGTACGAAAGCACCGACCCGATGTCCTCCGGCGCATAGCGCTGGCCCACGCTCGAATAGATGCCGACCTGCTTGAAGAGGTTGGCCATGCCGAAGGTGCGCGCCTCGTCGGCGACGATCGGCACCACGCGCGGGCCGAGCGCCGGGTCTTTCATGAGATTGCCCAGCATGCGCACGAAGGCCATGGTGGTGCTCATCTCCTTGCCGGCAGCGGCCACGGCGAACTGCGCATAGGCGGCGATGCCGGGCTTGGCAACCACCTCGCACGCGGTCTCCCGGCGCGGCATGCTGCCGCCGAGCGCGGCGCGACGGCCCAGCAGGTAGTGCATCTCGGCGCTGTCGTCGGCCGGCTTGTAGAAGGCCGCCTTCGTCGCCTGCTCGTCCGTGAGCGGCAGGTTGAAGCGGTTGCGGAACTCGATGAGGTCGGTGTCGTCCAGCTTCTTCTGCGAGTGCGTGGTCATCTTGCCCTGCCCCGCGCTGCCCATGCCATAGCCCTTCTTGGTGTGGGCGAGGATCACCGTGGGCTGGCCCTGGTGCGCCGCAGCGGCCGCGTAGGCGGCGTGGATCTTCACGAGGTCATGGCCGCCGCGCTTCAGGCGGTCGATCTGCTCGTCGGTCATGCCCTGAGCGAGCCGCGCGAGTTCCTCGTCCTGGCCAAAGAAGGTGTCGCGGTTGTAGCGGCCGTCCTTGGCTGCGAAGGTCTGCATCTGGCCGTCGACCGTGTTCGCGAAGGCGCGCACCAGCGCGCCGTTCACGTCGCGCGCGAAGAGGCCGTCCCAGTCGCTGCCCCACACGAGCTTGATCACGTTCCAGCCGGCGCCCGCGAAGAGCTTCTCCAGCTCGTCGATGATGCGGCCGTTGCCGCGCACCGGCCCGTCCAGCCGCTGCAGGTTGCAATTGACCACCCACACCAGGTTGTCGAGCTTCTCGCGCGCGGCGAGCGTGAGCGCGCTCATCGATTCGGGCTCGTCCATTTCGCCGTCGCCGAAAACGCCCCAGACCTTGCGGCCGTCGCAGTTGAGCAGGTTGCGGTGCGTCAGGTAGCGCATGAAGCGGGCGTGGTAGATCGAGCTGATCGGGCCGATGCCCATCGAACCGGTCGGGAACTGCCAGAAGTCCGGCATCAGGTACGGATGCGGATAGCTGCTCAGCCCGCGCGCACCCTTGCCTTCCGTGAAGGCGGGCGCGGTCAGTTCCTGTCGGTAGTGCGTCAGGTCGTCCTCGCTGAGTCGGCCTTCGAGAAAGGCGCGTGCATAGACGCCCGGCGCGCTGTGCGGCTGGAAGAACACCAGGTCGCCACGATGCGCGTCGGTGCGCGCATGGAAGAAGTGATTGAACCCCGTCTCGAACAGGTCGGCCGCACTGGCATAGCTCGCGATGTGGCCGCCGAGTTCGCCATAGGCCTGGTTGGCGCGCACGACCATCGCAAGCGCATTCCAGCGCATGAGCGATGCGAGACGCTCCTCGATCGCGAGATCGCCGGGAAAGGCCGGCTGGGCATCGGCGGCGATGGTGTTGACGTACGGCGTCGACAGCTCCGGCTGCCAGCCGATGCGCTGCGCCCGCGCCATGCGTGCGAGTTCGTCCAGCATCCAGCGCGCCCGTTCGGGGCCGTGCGTCTCGGCCAGCGCGACGAAGGCATCGCGCCATTCGGCGGTTTCGACGGGGTCGGCATCGTGAAGGGACATGTCGAGCAATGCGCGCAACTGATCGGGTGACATCGGGGCGTTCATGAACCGCACTTTAGGCCGTGACTGATGGAATGAGATGCTGTTTGAACCCGATCCAGCGGCCCTCGGCCACATAGAATGCCGCGATTTGGCTCTTGCGCAGCATTTCATGCAACTCGACACGATCGATCTCCGCATCCTGGACGAACTGCAACGCGACGGCGCGCTGTCGAACGTCGAGCTGGCGCGCCGGGTGCACCTGTCGCCCTCGCCCTGCCTCGCGCGCGTGAAGGCGCTCGAAAGCGCCGGCGTGATCCAGCGCTACGTCGCGCTGGCCAGTGCGAGCGCTCTGGGTCTGGGCCTCAACGTGTTCATCTCGATCAGCCTCAAGACGCAGAGCAAGCAATCGCTGGCCGACTTCGAGCAGCGCATCGCGGAGCACGACGAAGTGATGGAGTGTTACCTGATGACGGGCGACAGCGACTACCTGATTCGCGTCGCCGTGGCCGACATCGGGGCGCTGGAGAAATTTATCCTCGAACAGCTCACGCCGATCGCCGGAATCGAGAAGATCCGCTCCAGCTTTGCGCTCAAGCAGGTACGCTACAAGACGGCGCTTCCGCTGCCGCGGCAGGTCTTGGCAGGCCAGCGCGCCTGACCGCAACCCGGCTCTCCAGAGCTGCAGGAGTGTTCCCATGAGAAGGCTCATCGCATCCACGTTTGCGTCGCTCGACGGCATCATGCAAGCACCCGGCGGCCCGGAAGAAGACCCGACCGGCGGATTTGCCTTTGGCGGCTGGATGTTCGGCCACCAGGACGAAGGCATGGACCTCTCGGCGTCGGGTTTCGACGGCAAGGATCGAGAGCTGGTGCTGGGTCGGCGCACCTATGAAATATTCGAGGCGTACTGGCCGTACCAGCCCGACGACGCGCTGATCGCGAAGACCCTCAACGCGGCGAAGAAGCATGTTGCCTCGCGCACATTGAAGACCACGCTCGGCTGGAACAACTCGACCTTGCTCCAGGGCGATGTCGTCTCGGCAATCGGCGCTCTCAAGGAGCAACCGGGCCTGGACCTGCAGATCATCGGCAGCGGCAACCTGATTCAAACGCTGCAGGCCGCATCCTTGATCGACGAGTACAACGTGTGGACTTTTCCGGTGGTGCTTGGGCGGGGCAAGCGCCTCTTCGACGAGACGGCCAAGCCATCCGCGCTGCGGCTCGTTCGCTCCAAGGTCTCGACCGGCGGCGTCGTGATGAGCACCTATGCACCCAGTGGCGAGATCCGGCCCGGCGCGTTCGCGAGCACCGTGCCGAGCGAGAAGGAACTGGTTCGCCGCAAGAGGATGGCGGATGGCACGTGGTGACCTGGGCACACCACGTCAAGGAATCGCGCCGCCGATGGCCTCAGGCATCCGAGGACCGGCTTCGTCCCGAGCGTGCCGCCTCGATCGCCGCGATGTCGATCTTTCCCATGGTCATCATCGCGTCGAACGCGCGCTTGGCCGCCGCGGGATCGGGGTCGGCGATCGCCTCGATGAGGGCGCGCGGGGTGATCTGCCATGACAACCCCCAGCGGTCCTTGCACCAGCCGCACGCGCTTTCCTGTCCGCCGTTGCCGACGACGGCATTCCACAGGCGGTCCGTTTCCGCCTGGTCGTCGGTCGCGATCTGGAAGGAGAAAGCCTCGCTGTGCTTGAACTGCGGGCCGCCGTTCAGCCCGATGCAGGGGATGCCCGCAACGGTGAACTCGACCGTCAGCACATTACCCTGCTTGCCGTCCGGATAGTCGCCCGGTGCGCGGTAGATGGCGCCGACAGCGCTGTCGGGAAAGGTTGCGGCATAGAAGTTGGCGGCATCGACGGCGGTGCCGTCGAACCACAGGCAGATCGTGTTCTTGCTGGTCATCGGATATCTCCTGAAGAGTTGAGCAACCGGCGTGCGCCGCGGTCCAGACCACGCCCATCGTCCTCATCGCGTGGCCTGGGCTTGTCGGATGGGACTGATGCCATTGTCGGCATCTGCCGATTCGCCGCCGGCCCGGAACTCAACGGGCGCAGTCCAGCGCCTTGGCACAGATGGCGTGCCATGCCGTTGCTTCGAGAGACATCAACGACGTCCAATCGATCCGGCCCGAGTGCGAAGGGTGCTTGCCAAAGCCGAAGAAGTGCCCCCGCTTCCTGGCGATGCCCCTCTTTGCCGCCAGGTGGATTCCATGACTCATCAGGTTGGCATCGCGCCAGTACCTGGAGTTCATCAGCAGCTTGAATTCCTCCAGGCTGGACGCGGCGTAGTGGACTCCTCCGCGAAGCACGTCGAGCTTCTCGACCCCGCCTTCGGGCCTTTGAAAGAACAGGTCGCCAAAGGCGGAGGCGCCGAGCGGAATGACCTTCCCTGTGATGCTCTTCGGCCACAGGGCGAGAAGTGAAACGACATCGAGATCGGACGCATGGACGAAGAGCGCAGTCGCGGTGTGCCGGTTCATCCGCAAAATCTAACCGGGCAGCGGGATTTCAACACTAGGCCTAAAGTTCTGTAGGACGACGCACGCAAGGGCAGGCCCCGCCACAATGCTGTACACGGACGCATCCACGCACAGGGGATCTTCATGACCACTCGTCGCACCATCGTGACCTCGGCAGCCTTCCTCGCCCCCGCGTCCGTGCTGAGGCCCGCGCTGGCACAGAAGGAGAAGGAGAAGGAGAAGGGCGATGCTCCCAAGGAGGCCGACTTCCTGTTCGTGCAGACAGCCAGGAGCATGACCTACGACAGGACCACCGGCCTTCTCAAGCTGAAGGCGGTCAGCCCGGTCACCGTGTTCTTCACCGATCGACCCGAGCGGATCGCCGGAAACATGAAGACCGCGGACTTCATCCCGTTCTGGAGCAAGGGCAAGGAGAGTTTCCTTTCGGACCCGCCCAATGCCGACATCTCGATGGTGGAGGGCGACTCCCTGCATCAGGTGGTGGCCGTGCTGCAGTCGCCCGTGCTCAGGGGCGACACGCTGTCCTACACGATCAGGGTCCTGAAGGGCAAGGTTCCTGCAAAGGGCGCCGAGGTCTCCGTCTTCATCGACGTCATCGGCATGCCGCTGACTCCCCTGTCCTATGCCGGGGTTGCGCGGCGCTCGTACCGACGCGCGGTCATCTACCGCTGAGGCGGCCGGCGGCGAAGCGGATTTCGCCTGCCACGGACTCTGAACGGCCGAAGACGAAGCGCTCTTCGCGCGGACCCGCCCCGCACCGCCTGAAAACGGCACTTTCCGGCTGGCATGGCCTATGCGGAAGCAAGGCCAGTTCCGCCAGAAAGGCCGACCATGAACCGGATGCTGCTGGGCTACAGCCCTGACTTCGATCTTTTCGAGGACGCCCGCGCCACAGGGCCCGCGACGGGTCGCGCCAGCCGCAAGGCCGTTGTGTTCGACACCGAGTCCGCGGGCCTTGCCGCCGAACTGCTCAATGCCGCCAGCGGACAGCACCTGTCCACGACGCTGGGGCGCATGGTGCGTGCCCACGCGCCGCGGGATGCAGTCGCCCCGGCAGCAGCCGAGCTTGTCTCGCTGCTGCGCACCGCGGCCCGGCAGTCGCTGCCGCTGGTGGCCGGCGCGACCGCCCGGCAGGCGGGCACGACCTACAAGCGCATGGGCCGCTTCTTCGGCATCGAGCTCGAAGGGTTGTCGCCCGAGGACCAGGAATTCGAGTTGGCGCGCCGCTTCGCGCAATTGACGCGTGAAGCCGCTCACCAGCTCGCCATGGCGCCCGCCGGCCTGTCGCCCGCCGCCGCCGCGCGCTGGGCCGCCCGGCGTGCCGCGCGCCGCTTCGCGCCAGGCTGGGCGCAAGTGCTCGACGCGCCCGGCGCGGCGCCTTCCGCATCCGCAGGCCGATGGGCTCGCCACGGCGCGTGCGTGACCGTGCTGAACCCCTGATCCGCAGGGATCACCGCCGAGGCGCTCGCGCCTCTTCCGCTTCACCCAAGGAGACCGCTATGCATGACATCGATCGCACCCAGCTGGAGTACAACCCCGAGTCCAGCTACGAATCCGGCGCCTACGAGTTCGGCCAGCAGGAATGGTCGGGCGAGAGTTACGGCGAAAGCTACGGCGAGAGCTTCGAGAGCTACGGCGAGACCGTGCTCGGCGAAGCGGAAGAAGCCGAGCTCGCGAGCGAGCTGCTCGAGGTCACGAACGAGGCCGAGCTCGACCGCTTCCTCGGCAATCTCCTGGGCCGTGCCGCGCGCGCAGTCGGCTCTGCCGTGCGTTCTCCGATCGGGCAGGCGGTGGGCGGCGTGCTCAAGGGCGTGGCCAAGAAGGCGCTGCCGCTGGCCGGCGGCGCGGTCGGCGCCTACCTGGGCGGACCGCTCGGCGCCAAGATCGGCAGCGGCCTCGCATCGGCGGCGGGCAGCGCGCTCGGCCTGGAGGCCGAGTCGCTGGAGCAGGAAGAGCGCGAGTTCGAAGGCGCCAAGCAGTTCGTGCGGCTGGCCGCGGACACCGTGAAGCAGGCCACCTCTGCGCCTGCAGGCGCGGACCCGCGCGCGGTCGCGCAGAGCGCAGCGATCTCGGCCGCCCAGAAGTTGGCCCCCGGACTGCTCAATGCCGCGCGCAGCGCCGCCGGCGGCTCGTCCGGCATGGGCGGCGCCCGCAGCGGCCGCTGGATGCGCCGCGGCAACAAGATCGTGCTCTACGGGGTGTGAGCGATGACCATCAGCCCCTTCGCCGCATGGATGCTCGCCCAGGAGGCGCGCGCCCTGCTGACGCGCCTGGCCCGGGTCAAGCCTTTCGCGCTGCTCGAACCGATGCTGCCGGCCGCCGCGCTGCAGCCCGGCGCGCAGGCCGCGACCGAGCGCTACCTGGTGGCCGGCCGGCGCGAGATGCGCGCGATGGTGCTGGGCTTCCTCGCCTGGCTGCACGGTGCGCCGGCGCGGCGGGCGACCGCGGCGGAGGCGCAGCGCCGCTTCACGATCCTGCGCCTCAAGTTCAACGCGGTGCTGACGCAGTTCGATCTCTTCAACGACGTCATCTCGCAGCGCAGCGAACACGACACGGGCGTCTGGCTCTGCGGGCTCGACATCGTCGCCGCCGATGCGCTGGCGCTTCCGGGCTACTACGAGGTCCCGCCCCTCATGTGCTACCTGGACCGAGGCGTCGGCGCGGCCATCCGCCGCGCGCGCACCCGCCTGCCGGGCGGTGGCGAAAGCCCGGTGGCGGTGATCCGCGTGCCGCGCGAGCGCATGGTGGGCAGCGGCATTGCCTCGTCGCTGATCCATGAGGTGGGCCACCAGGCCTCGGCGTTGCTCGATCTCGCGAACTCGCTGCGGCCGCTGCTGCAGGGCATGCAGCGCAGCGGCGGCAATGCCTGGCGGCTGTTCGAGCGCTGGATCGGCGAGATCCTCAGCGACTTCTGGTCCTGTGCCCGTCTGGGCATCACCGCCACGATGGGGCTGATGGGCGTGGTGAGCCTGCCGCGCGCCTTCATGTTCCGGCTCAACCTGGACGATCCGCATCCCGTGCCGTGGATCCGCGTGCGGCTCTCCTGCGCGATGGGGCAGGCGATGTATCCGCATCCGCAGTGGGCGCGGTTGGCTGCGCTGTGGGATTCGTACTACCCGCTCGACGGCCTGGACGCCGGCACCCGCCGCCTGTTCGACGAACTGCTGACGGCGATGCCGGGCTTCGTCGGCCTGCTGGTGGACCACCGTCCGCGCAGCCTGCGCGGTCGTTCGCTGAAGGAAGCGCTCGGCGTGGCCGAACACCAGCCGGCCCGGCTCTTCGCACTGTTCCAGACCTGGCGCGGCGCACCGGCGGCCATGTACCGCGCGGGGCCGACGCTGGTGTTCGCCGTGCTGGGCCAGGCCCGTGCCAATGGGCAGCTCACGCCCGAGGAAGAAAGCCACCTGTTCGCGAAGCTGCTGACGCACTGGGCGTTGCGCGGCGCGCTGCGCGACGCGAATCCGGCATGACCGTTGTTCAAGGAGAACTCAGATGACCACCACCCCCTTTGCCACCGGCACCGACCGCCCCGGCATCATTTGCTTCAGCGTTCACGACAACGGCAGGCCGCTGTCCGATGCGAGCTGCAGCCTCTTCCGCATCGAACCCGTTCCGCCGGCAGGCAAGAGCGCGAAGGTGGGCCACGTGGATCACTACGTGACCACCGCCAGCACGCAAGGAGACGGGCGCGGCGTGTTTCCCAAGCAGCCCGCGGGCAACTACCACGTGATCTGCCATCACGTCCCGGACCCGATCCAGAATCCTTCGCACGTGACGGTGGAGCCCGGTGGCGTGCACGACGTCTGCTTCGAGCTCGGACTCGACGTCACGGCAACAGCCATGCTGCTGAATCCCGACTGCACGCCCAATCCATGCCGCTCGCCACAGGTCGGCGACGATGTCGAGATTCGCATGGTGCACAACTATTCGGACCGGATTGAGCTCGAGGTCGATGCGCCGGCGAGCCTGCGCCCCATCCCCGGCGTGCCGAACGCCTGGCGCTATCACGTTGCCTCGGCGGGCTTGCAACAGCTTCGCCTGGACACCTTCGTGCCCTTCGTCGCCGTGTCCACCGTTCCCGAGGTGCCGGGCGGAAGGAACAAGGCCGGTCTCGGCGTCTCGGCCGAATTCGAGGGCAGCGAGAAGACACCGCAGCCGGTCACGGGTGACATCGGCGTCGCGCTGCAGCGCACCGCCACCGCGACGACGTCGGACCTGTCGCTCTGGCAAGGCATCCTCAACAGCACCGGGCAGTTGGCGTTCAACAACTACCTGCACTACATGGACACGCTGTTCTGCGGGGAGACGGACTCGCCGGACCTGCCTGATTTCGAGCAGGCTCGCTTCCAGGAAAAGCGCCGCACCTTCCGCGAGGAACTCCGTCCGAAGCGGCTGTTGCCGTTCACGGACTCGGACGCCTACCGTGTGGTCAAGGCGGCGACCGAAGCCTTCGTGATGGTCAACTGCGGCGTGCTGCGGCCGCCACGGCCGTTCGACAGGGACGGCGACCTCGCCTACCTGAAGCGCCGCGACCTGCCGCCGCCCGGGCTCGCGGAGGTGGAAATGGTGTTCACCGACCAGTACCTGGTGCCGTTCCGCGGCGGGAGGGTCCAGGACCGGACGCTGCCTTACCTGGCAGTGATCCGCTCCAAGCTGCCCGACATCGGGATCAAGCTGCAGGGGCTCGACTCCGATCTCGAAAGCGTCGGCCAGTGCACCGGCCTCCTGCAGGAAAAGCTGACGAACCCCTGCCTGCTCGAACTGATCTGGTCCTACTGGCACGAGGAAGGGATGCTAGTGCAGACCATGAACAGCATCGCGCGCCGCTTCCAGAACGTGCGTTCGGGCGAGCGCGACCCGCTGGTCAACCTGGAGATCGACCCGCTGCGCCCGCTCAACAACGTGCTGTGGGGCTACGTGCAGGACGAGCAGCACCGCCTGAGCATCGTGCGTCGCAACTACGAGTACGACCATCACTACGGCCTGCGGCTCGAGGGCAAGGCGGTGCGGCGCATGCAGACGGCCGACAGCCGCTCGCGCTTCCTGGAAGCCTTCCACAACCTGCTGCGCTACTGCACCAGCTTCTTCAAGCAGGACGACGACACGACGGTCAAGGCCGACGCCTTCCCGGTGCTCAACGCGTTGAAGGAAGTGCACCTGATCCTGTCGCAGGGCGCGCACAACCAGTTCGGCGACCTGCCGTCGACCGCCCGCATCGAGATGCTGATGCAGCAGTGGCTGCTGGCGCGGCCGGAGTTCCGCGAGTTCCTGCCGACGCGCATCATGACCGCCTACCCCGAGCCCTGGATGGATCGCGTCGATGCGATGAAGAAGGTGCAGGGCTGGACCGACACCAGCGTGCTGCACTTCCGCAACCTGGCGATCTTCGGCGAGCAGATCCTGCTGTCGATCCGCTGGGGCCACTGGAGCGATGTGCAGGACCCGCTGCAGGCCTTCAACTGGGCGCGCTTCTTCCGGCCGCAGATCCAGGGGTACAGCCACGCCTACCGCTCCGTCACCGGGGTCGAGCTGGCGCTGGAGTCGCCGGACGCGAAGATCGACGCGACCCTGCCCTCGGTGCTGCTGCAGCGGCGACTGGCAACGCAGCAGCGTGTCGCCTGAGACCACGGCCGGAGCGATGCCATGGCCGACTTCACGAGCGCGCTGTACCTCGGGCTGCGGCATGCGAGTGCCACACTGCCGCCCTGGACCGCGCTGACACGCGGACAGCCGGCGGCGCTCGCGGAGCCCGAGGGTGCCGAAGCCGCCGCCGCCGCGCTGCCCCGGCTGCAGGGGCTGGCCGCCGCGACGCTGCTGCCGTCGACACTGCACCTGTTCTGGGACCTGCTGCGGCAGCTGGCGCGCGAGACGCGATCGGCACTGCTGCTCGACGCCGGCGCCTATCCCATCCTGCGCTGGAGTGCCGAGGGCGCGGCCGCAGCCGGTGCCGCGGTGCGCCGCTTCGCGCATCACGACAGCGCCGCGCTGGAGCGACTGGCACGCGGCGCAGTGCGCGACGGCCTGCGGCCGGTGGTGGTCTGCGATGGCTTCTGCCCGGGATGCAACCGGCCGGCGCCGCTCGCGGCCTATGCGCGCATCGCGGGCGAGGGCGGCGGCACGCTGGTCCTCGACGACACCCAGGCGCTCGGCATCCTGGGCGCGGAACCCTCGGCGGCCTGCCCCTTCGGCCATGGCGGCGGCGGATCGCTCCGCTGGCAAGGCGTGGGCGGCGCGCACATTGCCGTGGGCGCCTCGCTCGCCAAGGGATTCGGCGCGCCGGTGGCGGCCCTGTCGGGCAGCGATGCGCTGATCGGGCGCTTCCTCGACCGCAGCGAGACCCGGCTGCATTGCAGCCCGCCATCGAGCGCGGCGGTGGCGGCCGCGCGGCAGGCCGTGGCGCTGGGTGCGCGCTACGGCGACGGCTGGCGGGCCCGGTTGCTGCGGCTGGTGCTGCGGCTGCGCGAAACACTGGCGCAGGCCGGGCTGGTGCCGGTCGGCCGGCTGCCGTTTCCGGTGCAGTCCTTCGTATCGCACCAGGGCCCGGAACTGGCACCACTGCTGTGGCGCCGGCTCCAGGCGAGCGGCGTGCGCGCCCTGCTGACGCGCGGCTGCCAGGAACTGGCGCCGCGCCTGACCTTCATCGTCACCGCCCTGCATCGCCAGGCGCACATCGACGGCGTGGCGCAGTTGCTGGCCCGCGCCGGCCATGCCGCGGCGCCCTTCGCGCCGCTGGCCCACGCCATCCATTGAGGAGCCGTCATGGACCACCCCGCCATCTTTGCCGAGCAGCCCTTCACCGGCATGCTCGCCGCCGGACCTTCGCAGGAAGCGTTCGAGATCCTCGATGAAGCCTTCGCCGGCGAGGTCGGCCGCGGCCGGATGCAGCCGCGCCGCGTTCGCCCGCAAAGGGCCGCGCCACGGCGCCCGCCGAGGCCCGCGCCTCGCGTGGCACAACGCCGGCCACCCCCGCGGCCGCCGCAGCGACCTCGCCCGCGCCCGCGCGTGCCGCGCCCGCCCATGCCCTGGCCGCCGGGCGGCGGCGGCTACCCGGCGCCATTCGTCGCAGAGCCCTTCGGCGTGCCGCCGGGGTCGGACACCTGGCGCTGCGTCCAGGAATGCCTGCAGCGCGGCCCTGCGACGGGAGCGCCTTCCGCCGGCGGTGCGGCACCGCCCGAGGCCGCGCCGCCGGACGCGCCTCCCGACGCCGGCGCGGGCGCACCGGCAGACGCGCCGACGGAACCATCGGCAAGCGCACCGGCCGACACCCCCGCCGACGCGCCGGCAGAGGAATTCGAGTTCCGGCCACTCGGCCGCAACGGCATGCCGGCGTGGCCCGGCGCGCCCGAGGGCGAACTGGCGCCGGGAGCCCTGAGCCTCGCACAGGCGATCGACGATCCGCGCGCGGCCGGCCCCGGCATCTACACGATCTACAAGAACGGCGAGCGGATCTACGTCGGCCGCGCCAACTGGCTGAAGCGGCGGCTGCAGCAGCACCTGCTGTGCCTCACGCACTTGAAGCTGGGTGTCGGTCGCTACAGCGTCAAGCTGAGACCGATGCGCGGCGCCACGCCGGCGCAACTCGGCCGCGCCGAGGCCGCGACCATCGCCCGCCACGGACGCCGCTCGCAAGGCGGCCCATTGACCAACGTCAAGTCGCGCGAGTTCGAACAGGCCTTCGAAGCCGTGTTCTGACGCCCTTCGCGAAGCCATGAATCCAAGGAGACCACCATGCACACGCCTTCCTGCCCCTGTCATACGTGCCAGTCGCGCCGCCAGCGCGGCCTGCCGGCCAGCCCGCCGATCAGCGAATCCGAGGAGGTCGAACTCGCGATGGAACTGCTCTCCGTCTCGAACGAAGCCGAGTGGGAGCAATTCCTCGGCAAGCTCTTCAAGGGCATCGGCCGCGGCCTCAAGAAAGTCGGCTCCTTCGTCGGCAGCAAGGTGCTCAAGCCGCTGGGCGGGGCGCTCAAGGGGCTGGCGAAGAAGGCCCTGCCGCTGGTCGGCGGTGCGCTCGGCTCCTTCATCCCGATCCCGGGCGTCGGGACCGCGATCGGCAGTGCGCTCGGCAGCGCGGTGAGCAAGGCGCTGGAGATGGAATTCGGCGAGATGGAGGCCGAGGAAGCCGAGTTCGAGATCGCGCGGCGCTTCGTGCGGGTCGCCGCCAGCGCGGCGCAGCAGGCCAGCGCCGCGGCGCCCGGCACGCCGCCCGAAGCGGCGGTGCGCCAGGCGCTGCTGGCTGCCGCCCGCGCCCACGTGCCGAGCTTCGCGGCCAACGAGGCCGAGCTGATGAGCGAAGCCCAGGCAGAGGCCGAGTACGAATATGAGGGAGAGGGAGAGGGCGAAGACGAGGGCGGCTACGGCGGCGAGTTCGAGTACGAAGGCGAAGCCGCCGGGTACGGCCGCGCACTGTCCGGCCGCTGGCAGCGCCGCGGCCGCCAAATCGTGCTTTTCGGTACCTGACGTGCGCCGCAGCCGGAGACCGCCATGTACCGCCCGATCCCGACGCTCGCCGGCCGCTCGGCCGAGTTCGAGGAGGAATTCAGCTTCGTCGGCTTTCCGAAGCCGGTGATGGATGCACTGAGCGCGCGGAACGAGCCGCTGGCGATCCAGCGCGCCGCCGACGCGGGCTTCCGCGACGAGAACACCTTGACCGACCTGGTGTTCTTCTCCCGCCATCCGGAGCGCAATGGGGCGCCGCTGCGCAGCAGCGAGGCGGGCTTCACTGCGCTGGCCTCCGAGTGGGTATCGATCCGCGACCGCCTGGTGCGCGCGACGCCGCGCCCGCCGGTGCCCTCCGCACCCGCGACGCCGGCCAAACCGCCCCCGGGCGCCCCCGACATCGTCAACGTGCGGGGCATCCTGGTGGCGCGCCAGATCGCGCCGCAGGTCGACGCCCTGCTGGCCGCCGCCCAGGCCGACGGCGTGCCGCTCGGCGGCAGCGGCTTCCGCTCGCCCGACGAGCAGATCGCGGTGCGCAAGAAGAACTGCGGCACCACGCACTACGACATCTACGACAAGTCGCCGAGCCAGTGCACGCCGCCGACCGCCAGGCCCGGCACTTCGATGCACGAGCGCGGACTGGCGATCGACTTCAAGTACGGCTCGCAGATGGCCGGGCAATTCAAGGACACGCCCGGCTTCGGCTGGCTGCAGCGCAACGCGGCGCGCTTCGGATTGAAGAACTACGCGAAGGAGCCCTGGCACTGGTCCACCACCGGCACCTGAACACCGGGTGCGAGGAGACACACCATGAACGATGAAGCCATGTTCGAGATGCTCGCGCCCGCCGGCGAGGCGGAATTCGCGTTCGAGGTCGAATCGGGGCCGGCGAAAAAGAAGAAGCCGGCGCCGACGGTGGTGCTGCCGACGCTGACGATCCGCGACCGGCCCTTCGTGGTGCTCGACCGCTTCGCCTTCGACGGCCCGGCCGTGCCCGCGGTGCACGACGCGATCATCGACCGCATCGCGCGGCTGATCGTCGCGAGTCGGGTCTCGGGCGATCCGATCCGGACCGTGCGACTGGTCGGCCACACCGACCCCACCGGCAAGGACAACTACAACCTCGGCCTCGCCGAACGCCGCGCGAAGGCGGTCGAGGCCAAGCTGCGCGCGGCCCTTGCCGCGCTCGGCCCGGTGCCCGCCGGCGCGCTCTCGATCGTGCCCCAGACGCTCGGCGAGTCGAGGCCCAAGGTGTCCAATGCGACGGCCGACGGCCGCGCCATGAACCGGCGCGTGGAGGTCTTCCTCGGCACCGGCTGCAATGCCTTCTTCGCGCAGTACGACCTGCGCTTCCTTCCGGGCGACCCGAAGTTCGGCATTCCCGCGTACCCCAACCTCAACGCGGCGCAGAAGGCGCAGCGCAGCGCCGACGTCGGCGCGCTGGTACCCGAGCTGCTGGCGCGCCGCAACCTGCGCGCCAGCGAAGCGCTGGCGGGTCGCGTGCCACCGCCCAAGGCGCTGCCGCCGGGCGGACTGCGCAACAGCGCGCTGCGGCTGTCGGCGGGGCAACTGGCGCTCTTCCGGGAGTATTTCGAGGACGGCCGCGGCGGCATCGAGTTCGGCGCCTTCCAGACCTGCTTCGAGCGTTTCGCCAACGGCCAGTTGCGCAGCCCGATCGCCGCGGACCGCACTGCAGGTGTCGGCGAGCCGAACGGCGACTTCTTCTTCCTGTTCGCGGAGTTCGCCTTCCTGTGCATCGACTCGGGCATCGAGCGGGCGCTGTGGACCCGCGCCTTGCGCACCTTCGTGAAGGCGCAGGAGATCTTCATGCATGTGTACCGGCCGCGGCCGGTGTCGCCGCCGCCGGCGGTCGGCGCTGCGCTGCCCGCCTGCCCGCGCAACCGGCAGGGCCGGCCGCAGGCGCGGCGCCGACTGGACAGCTTCCGCAACAGCAATTTCAAGGCGACCGGTGCGTCGCCCACCGTCGGCGCAGGCCAGTCTTCGCCGACGCGTCGCCGGGCGCTGGCCGCCAAGTACGCGGCAAAGGACCTGGCGGCGCTGCAGCGTGACGCGCAGGCCAACCTGCAGCGCGCGCAATGCATGCCCTGATCCGTATCGAGCGCGACCGCCCATGCTCCGCATCGACTGCCACTGCCATGCCGGCCAGGGTGACGGCCTGACCGGGCCCTGGGATACCGACGCGCCGCTCGACGCCTACCTGCGTCGCGCGGCCCGCGCCGGCATCGGGCGCAGCGTGCTGCTGCCGGCCTTTCATTCGGACTACGCGCAGGCCAACCTCGCACTGTCGCGCATCGTCGCCGCGAAGCCCGAGCGATTCATCGGCTTCGCCATGGTGCACGCGGAGCGCGACCGCGGCCGGATCCTGCCGATGCTGACCACCGCCGTGCAGCGCTACGGCTTCGCGGGCATCAAGGTGCACCGGCACGACGCCGCCATCAACCGCGAGATCTGCGACGCCGCGCGCCGGCTGCGGCTGCCGGTGCTCTACGACCTTGTCGGCGAGTCCTGGGTGGTCGAGTTGCTGGCGCAGCAGTACCCGGACGTCGTCTTCATCATTCCGCACTTGGGCAGCTTCGCGGACGACTGGCGGGCCCAGCTCGCGCTCATCGATCATCTGGAGCGCCATCCGAATGTCTATGCCGACACCGCGGGCATCCGGCGCTTCGACCTGTTGCTGCAGGCGGTGCGCCGGGCCGGCGCGCACAAGATCCTGTTCGGCTCCGACGGCCCGTGGCTGCATCCGGGCCTGGAGCTCGAGAAGATTCGCCTGCTGCAGTTGACGCCCGAGGACGAGGCGCTGGTGCTGGGCGGCAACCTGTCGCGGCTGCTGGGCCTCAATGCAAGGGGCGCTGCTGCGCCCGCCGCAACTGCAGCGCACGGTCGGTGACGCCGAGCCGCTGCGCGGCCCGGTGCAGGTTGCCCTGCTCGCGCTCGATGGCCAGCCGGATCGCGCAGTCGGTCGCGGTCTGGCCGATCTCCTTGAGGCCGAGGCCGAGATCGATCGCATCGCGCGCCGCGCGCTCGAAGCAGCCCTGCAGCGCGTCGCGCGAGGGCTCGGCTGTTTCCGGCCGCTCGTCTTCCGGCACGTCGCCGATGGTGATGGGCCCGCCACCCGCATGCCGGTGGCACAGCCACGACACCACCCGCCGCAGCTCGCGCACGTTGCCCGGGTAGTCGCGCGCGCGCAGGTACTGGCAGACCGGCTCGTCGAAGCCGTCGCCGCCCTCGTCGCCCTCGAAGCCGGCCTGGAAGTGCGCCGCCAGCGCCAGCACGTCCTCCTTGCGCTCGGCCAGTCGCGGCGTGCGGCAGATCGATCCGGCGATGCGGTAGTAGAGGTCGGCGCGGAAAGTGCCGTCGGCCACGCCCGCATCGAGGTCGCGATGCGTTGCCGACACCAGCCGGAATTCCGTGTGCTGCCAGGCGTTGCTGCCGACCCGCTTGTACTTGCCTTCCTGCACCACCCGCAGCAGCTGGGCCTGCAGCGGCGGCGGCAGTTCGCCGATCTCGTCGAGGAACAGCGTGCCGCGATGGGCCAGCGCGAAGGCGCCTTCCCGCGGGTTCATGGCGCCCGTGAAGGCGCCGCGCTCGTGGCCGAAGAATTCGCTGCCGGAGAGCTCCGGCGTGATGGTGGTGCAGTCGACGATCACCATCGCACCCTTGTCGTCGCGGTGGTCGAGGTCGTGGATCAGGCGCGCGATCAGCTCCTTGCCGGTGCCGCTCTCGCCGGTGATCAGCACCGGCCCCTGGGAGAACACCGCCACCTCCACTACCTGCCGCACCAGCGCCCGCCAGGCCGGGCTGTCGCCGACCAGCACGTCGCGCACGCGCGGGCTGTCGATCAGCGCCTGCACCGTGCGCAGCCGCGTCAGCCGGGCGCACACCTGCGCGGCATCGTCCGGCAAAGGGACCCACCGCATCACGTCGGCCGCGCCAGCGCGCAACAGGGACCAGGCCTCGGCGCCCGACAGCCTGCAAGGCGCGACCACCAGCACCAGCACCACTGCGCGGCGGCTGGCCTGGCGCAACGCGTCGAGAATCCGCTCGTCGACCGCGCACAGCACCATCAGCCCGTAGTCCTGCGCGTCGGCCGGCATCGGCATCGTCCGCAGTCCCGACCGATGCAGGACGGCCAGCACCGCGTCGCGCACAGCCGCGGGCAGCGGATCGAAGAAGTGGATCCACGCAGTCGGCGACGCGTCGGCTCGATGCATGTCTCCTCCTGTCGAGCGGGGAGACAGTGTGAGCATTCGCTGCGGCGTGCGAAATACGACGGAAGCCTGTGATGCGTTGCAGACGCAGATCGCAAGAGGCGTGAGCGCTTGTTACGCGAGTGCCTGGGCCCACGGCGGACTTGGGTCCAAAGTTTTCATTTCGTCCGCGCAGCGGCGGCCGGCGTCGAAGTGCGGGGTGCTTTCCTAGTCCTCCGCGAGGCCGGAATCAAGCCCCAGGCATTCGGTGCTCGCGGCTTTGGACAGCGCCGTTCGATCTGGCGTTTGGTCTACGCCGTAGGTAGCCGGCACTGCAGCCGGTTCGGGCTATTGACGGGCTGGAAGCGTCACCGGAAAACAGGCCGGAAGAAGCTGCGTTCGTAGCTGAAGATGCAACGGGTGTCCTCCGCGTACTTGAACGCCGCCTGGCACTCTGCGTCGTTCGCAGACGACGCGCGATATTCCTCGTACGACGCAAGACTCGGGAACGTGAACAAGGCAAGCGCGATGTTGTTCGCACCTTCCGATGGCAGGAAGTAGCCATGGTGCTGCCCTCCGAACTTTTCGACGAGAGGGATCCACATCTTTCCGTAGTGCTCGAATTCCTTGAGCTTGAACGGATCGATGACATAGCGCAGGTAGCAGGTGACCATGGGTAGTTCCGGGATGTTCAAGGTTTGCTGCAGCTTCGAATGGCGCGCCCTTCATTCCGGCTGGGCGTCCAACGCGGCAGCGCGGGTGCGTCCGCGCTCGCTGTGCAGCATGTAGAGCCCGGACCCGACGAGCAGCGCAATGCCGATCCAGGCCCATCCGGTGGGGATCTCGTTCCATACGGCATAGCCCAGCACCATGGCAAAGAGCACCGCCGTGTAGCGGAAGGGCGCGGTGAGCGACACCTCGCCGGCGCGCATGCATTGCACCAGCAGGAAATAGCCTGACGCCAGGAAGGCGGCCGCCACCCCCAGCAAGGCCAGGTCGGCGAGCGCAAACGCCTGCCAGCCGCTCAGCAGCGTCACGCAACCGGACAGCAGCGTGACGGCCAGGGCCGTGGCCAGGGTGATGATGATCGACGGGATGGCCGGATCGATGCGCCGCGTCATCAGGTCGCGCGCGGCATGGAACAGCGTGCCGAGCAGGCACAGCAGGGCCCACGCGTTGAGCCCTTCCGCGCTCGGCTGCACCACGCACAGCACACCCGCGAAGCCCAGCACCACCGCGGACCAGCGCGCCAGCCCGGCACGCTCGCCCATGAAGAGCACCGCGAACACGGTCATGAACAGCGGCGCGGCGAGGTTGATGGCCGTGGCATTGGCGATCGGCAAGTGGAACAGCGCCAGCAGGTACATCATGGTCGCGCAGGCGTCGACGGCGCCACGCAGCGCCACCCGCGGATGCAGCACCGCGCTCGCCTGCCGCAGTGCGCCCAGCCGGTGCGCGACCAGCAGCACGAGCGCCGACGCCATCAGCCCGCGCAGAAAGATGAGTTGCGCCGAAGGCATCGACTGGCTGACGTGCTTGACCAGCGCGTCGTTGAGCACGAAGCAGCCCATGGCGCCGATCATCGTGGCAATGGCGCGCCCATTGGCGCGGGACGAGGGCCTTGAGGACAAGGACTGCGAGGTCATGGCAAGCGGGGAGGTGTGTCGAGGCATGCGCGAGGACCGCGCCTGCTCGAATCCTGCCACATGGGGCGTCGCCCACCGCGCGGAAACGTCGCTCAGGGGACGGCGACGGGAAGTCGGTTCACTTCCACCGAAATATGGACCAGCTCTTCGTGGATGCCGAGCTGCCGCTTGAAGTAGTCCGGCTCGACGGCGGCGTGGGTTGCCAACGAAACGATGCAGGCGTACTTGCCCTTGCCGACACGCCAGACATGCAGGTCGCAGATGGATGCCTTGATGGGGCTGGCGTCGATGACCTCCCGGATCTCGGCCACCACCGGCGCGTCCATCTCGGCATCCAGGAGGACCCGGCCGGAATCGCGCAGAAGGCCGAGCGCCCACATCGCCACGAGCCCCGCGCCGACGATGCCCATCGCCGGGTCGAGCCACGCGGCGCCCCAGAGCTTGCCGGCCGCCAGGGCGGCCAGTGCCAGAACCGATGTAGCGGCATCGGCCAGCACATGCATGTAGGCCGCGCGAAGGTTCAGGTCGTGGTGCGCATGCTCGTCGCCGCCATGGCCGTGACCGTGGTGGCCATGGCCGTGTTCATGGCCGTGCTCATGGCCGCCTCGCAGCAGCCAGGCGCACGCCAGGTTGACCCCGAGCCCGACCGCGCCGATGACGAGGGCTTCGCTGTAGTGGATGGCCGTCGGCGACAGCAGGCGCTCGACGGATTGAAAGGCCATCAGACCCGCCACGAGCATCAGGAGGACCGCGCTCGTGTACCCGCCGAGCACCTCCATCTTCCATGTCCCGAAGGCGAAGCGGCCGTCATGCGCGAACCGGCGGGCCGCAACGTACGCGACGACGGACAGGCCCAGCGCCAGCGCGTGCGAGCTCATGTGCCATCCATCGGCCAGCAGCGCCATGGAATTGAAGTACCAGCCGCCGGCGATCTCGACGACCATCATCACGGCGGTGAGTGCGACGGCCCAGCGCGTATTGCGTTCGGCGAGGGGATTGCCCTCGTCGAAGACGTGCGAGTGCTGCCATGGCGCGGGTGCTGCGTGAGGATGAATGATCGTCTGCGGCATGGTCTGGATACTGTACCCCAGTATGTCGCCCGAGCCTAGAATGCCCTTCATGGCACATACGATTCATGGCAGGAAGCCGCTGCTGGCGAGGGTCCGCCGCATCAAGGGGCAGGCGGAAGCGCTGGAGCGGGCGCTCGGCGAGGAATCGGACTGCCTCGCCATCCTCCAGCAGATCGCCGCCATCCGGGGCGCGGTCAACGGACTGATGGCGGAGGTGCTCGAAGGCCACATCCGCGAGCACCTCGGAGCGCCGGAAGCCAGCGAGGCGCGGCGGGCCGAAGATGTCGATGCCGTGGTCGCCGCCTTGAGGTCCTACCTCAAGTAGCGGGGCCGATGGCTGTGGGCGCAGCCGCGCCCATTGAACCGATCGCCCGTTTTCGGGCATGAACCGTCCAGTAGCCCGGAGTACAGTCGACTGGACGCCCCCCAATGCACGAGCCTCCCATGCCGAGCATGCCCCGCGACACCTTACGGACGCAGGAAGCGGGACTGCCCTTGGCCGAACGCGCCGAGGCGCATCTGGTCGACCGGACCGCCCATGGCGAGCTGCGGGCATTCGAGCAGCTCTACCGGGCCTACCACCCGCGGCTCACGCGTTTCCTGGACCGCGTGACCCGGCGGCCCGGACTGGTCGAGGAGCTGCTCAACGACGCGTGCGCAACCTGCTGTCCAGGCAGTTCACGGCGATGGTGCGCGAGATTGTCCGGCGCGACCTGGCAGCAGCCCACGGGACACTGCCGGGGCCGTAGCAGTCGGTCGAGCGAGCGAGGGCTCTGCAACAAAAGTTTCATCTTGCATCGCTAAGGTCGGGCTCCCGATAGCCAAGCCATCACGATGAAAAACCTGCCCACGCCTCCCGCTCCGAACGAGTTCATCGATCCGGACGACCTGGACAACAACCCCTCCTCCAACACCAGCCTCCACGAAGTCATCGCCTCGCGCATGCACCGCCGCCATCTGCTGCGCGGCGGCGTCGGCGCGCTGACGGCCGCGACGCTCGGCCCGCTGGCGCTGAGTGCCTGCGGCGGCGGAAGCGACGGAAACTTTCCCGTCACGCCGCCTGCTCCCGCACCAGCGCCGGCTCCCGCCCCGGCTCCGGCACCGGCGCCTGGGGCCGAACCCAAGCTCGGCTTCTCCGCCGTGGGCAAGGACCTCGCGGACCGCATCACCGTGCCGGCCGGCTACACCGCCACGGTGATCTACGCGACGGGCGACTCGATCGATCCCGCCATCACCGACTACAAGAACGACGGCACCGACGACACCTTCGGCCGCCGCAGCGGCGACCAGCACGACGGCATGCATTACTTCGGCCTGACCCCCGACAGCAAGCCGTCCCTCTCCAGCACCGAACGCGCGCTGATGTGCATCAACCACGAAGCCATCAACGGCACCGTGATGTTCATGCATCCGAACGGGCAGACCAACATCGGCTCGACGGCCGGCCCGCGTCCCGAAGCCGAAGCGCTGAAGGAAGTGGAAGCGCACGGCGCGTCGGTGGTGGAGATCGCCAAGTCGGGCGGCAAGTTCGCGATCGTCAGGAACTCGACCTTCAACCGCCGGGTCACGCCGCGCACGCCGATGGACTTCGGCGGCCCGGCGCGCGGCTCGGCGCTGCTCAAGACGGCCTACTCGCCCGCCGGCACGACCACGCGCGGAATGATCGGCAATTGCGCGTCGGGCTACACGCCCTGGGGCACCTACCTCACCTGCGAGGAGAACTTCGCAGGCTTCTTCCGCCGCGGCTCGGCCGATGACGCGAAGCGCAGCGCCAAGGAACTGGTCGCCTTCAAGCGCATCGGCCTCGCGCAAAACGCCCCCGGTGGTCAGCGCTGGGCCACCGTCGTGCCGGCCGACAGCACCAGCACCGAGTACGCACGCTGGGACGCGAGCAGCATCGGCACATCGGCGGACGGCACGGACGACTTCCGCAACACTGCCAACACCTTCGGCTGGGTCGTGGAGATCGACCCGTACAACCCGGCATCGACCCCGGTCAAGCACACCGCGCTCGGCCGCTTCGCGCACGAAGGCGCATGGCCGAGCAACCCGGTGGTCGGCAAGCCCCTGGCCTTCTACATGGGGGACGATTCGCGCAGCGAGTACGTCTATAAATATGTGTCCAAGGCCGTATGGAGCGCAGCGGACGCGAATCCTGCGGACCGCCTCGCCACCGGCAGCAAGTACCTCGACGAAGGCACGCTCTACGCGGCGAAGTTCAATGCGGACGGCTCGGGCACCTGGCTCCCGCTCGACCTGAGCAACACCGCCATCTCGGGCAACAGCGCGTACGCCTTCGCCGACCTCGCCGACGTGCTCGTCAATGCACGGCTCGCCGCCGATGCCGTTGGCGCCACCAAGTGCGACCGACCCGAGTGGACCGCCGTGAACCCGAAGAACGGCGAGATCTACATCACGATGACCGAGAACCCGGACCGCGGCGCCGTCGGTACGACCAGCAGCAACAACGTGCCGAATCCCGACGTGGACCCGGCCTTCCCGCGCTACTGGCTCGACAACAAGGGCGTCTCGACGCAGAACGCCGCTGCATCGACCCTGAAGGGCGACGTCAACGGGCAGGTCATGCGCATCCGCGAAACCGGCAACGACGCATCGGCCACCACCTTCAACTGGGACATCTTCCTGTTCGGCAGCCAGGCCAAGGCCGATGCTGGCCTCGACGACGTGAACTACCAGAAGAACGTGAACCTGTCGGGCCTCTCGGACTTCAACGACTTCTCCAAGCCCGACGGCTGCTGGTTCTCGCGCGCGAGCGGCATCCTCTGGATCGAGACCGACGACAACGCCTACACCGACGTCACCAACTGCATGCTGCTGGCGGCGATCCCGGGCGAGTACGGCGACGGCGGCAAGATCGACGTGGTCAACCAGGCCAACGGCAAGCCCGGCGCGGCTGGCACCGGCCCGGTGACCGTGAGCACCTATGCGGGCAAGAAGATGAACGACACGATCTTCAAGCGCTTCCTCACCGCACCGCTGGGCTCGGAAGTGACCGGCCTCGCCGAATCCCCTGACGGCAAGGCGCTGTTCATCAACATCCAGCATCCAGGCGAGAACACCGCCGCCGCCAACATCGCCGACCCGACGAAGTACGAAAGCCACTGGCCCGGCAACGGTGCCGGCGTGACGGCTTACGGCGCAGGCGGCAGCACCGCACGCCCCCGTTCAGCGACGGTGATGATCACCAAGAACGACGGCGGTATCATCGGCCTCTAACGGCAAGGGCCGGCGAAGCCCGGCCCCACGCGAAACACCGCAGATCCGGCTCCGCCGGTCTGCCGGTGTTGCCCCCCGGCAGCGGGGCGCCCGAGCCACACGAAGTGGGCGAGGCTGGGGGGCGAGCCTACTTAGGCCAGAGAGCCCACAACCGCAGCGGCTGGTTCATGCGCGCCGCGAAGCGGCCCGCATCGGCGCCCGTGCCCGCGAAGTAGTCGGCCCGCACCGCCCCGACGATGGCGCTGCCCGTGTCCTGCGCCACCACCAGCTTGGCGAGCGACGCAGTGGGGCCCGGCGAGGCGAGCCACACCGGCGTGCCGTAGGGAATGCTGTCGCGGTCCACCGCGATCGAGCGGCCCGCGGTGAGCGGCACGCCCTGCGCACCGACCGGCCCGGAAGATGCGTCGACCTCGCTCAAGGGTTCCTCGCGAAAGAACACGTAGCGCGGATTGCTCCACAGCAGCGGCTGCAGCCGCTGCGGGTTCTGCGCCACCCACTGCTTGGTGTCGTCGGGCCACAGGCTGACCTTGGTCGCACCCTGGCTGATCAACCACTGCTGCACGCTGCGATAGGGCTGCTCGTTGGTCGCGGCGAAGGCCACGCGCACCATGCGCTGCGAGCCGTCGGGCTCGGTGATGCGCAGGCGCCCGGAGCCCTGGATGTGCAGCATGAGCGCATCGATGGGGTCGGCGAGCCACGCGATCTCGCGTCCACGCAACGCGGCCTGCGCTTGCGGGAGCGTGTCGATCTCCTGCCGCGTGAACCACGGGCGCTTCGGCACCAGACCCACGGGCGCCTGGTACAGCGGCACCGTGTTCGTCGCGGTCGGCCGCCGCGTCGCGTCGAACACCGGCTCGTAGTAGCTGGTGAGCTTGCCGTCGGTCGGCCCCGTGTGCGACTCGACCCGATACGGCTGCAGGCGCTGCATCATCCAATCGCGCTGCTCTGCGGTCTCCGCGAGCGAGAGCTGGCGCACTTCGCGGCACAGCGGAGCGAAAGCGGCATTGGGGCGCGTGCAGTTCGACAACATCGCGACCCAGCCTTCATGCAACGCGTCGTCGTTGAAGCCCGGCAGTTCGGACCATGCGACCGGCACCCAGCGGCTCTTGGGATGCGCGAGCGAGCCGGTCAGCGGACCCAGGTCGCGTGAAGGGCTGGTGCCCGGTGCCGTCGGCGCGGTGGCAGGCAGGTCGGGCTGCCGTGTGCCGGTGGAGCAGGCGGCGAGCGTTGCTACGATCGCGAGCCCAACCAGCCACTGGAGTCCTTTGTTCATGGGTCTGATTTTGCTTGAAGCACTCGGCGCGGGAATCGTGTTCGTCCTGATCATCTGGTGGACCATGTTTTCCGGCCGCAAGCGCGGCGAGTTGCAGGAAGAGGACGATGCCGAAGACGACGAGACGGCATCCAGGGAACCGCGGCGGCGCGATTGAATTCGCGTAGCCCGGTACCGCGTCGACATGTCGGCCAATAACTTGCGAGCTATCGATTTCATAGCAGCAGTGTGAGATTTCACACGCCTTCCGAGCGTAGCGCCGAAATCGAACGTTACATGCGGAAACCCCGGATCGAGGCAATTCGCCTTGCTCGCTCGGGATAATCGGCGCTCTTTTGTTTTGCATAGTCGAAAGGGACTGACATGAAAAAATTCGTACTCGCCACGTGTGCTGCAGCGATCGTGCTTTCGGGCTGCGCGGGCGGCATGACCGACACGCAACGCAACACGGCCATCGGCGCCGGCGGTGGCGCACTGGCTGGCGCGGCGATCGGCGGCGTGGCCGGCGGCAAGGCCGGCACGGGTGCGGCGATCGGTGCATTGGCTGGTGCGGCGGGCGGCTACCTGTGGTCCCAGCGCATGGAGAACCAGAAGCGTCAGATGGAGGCCGCCACCAAGGGCACCGGTGTCGCCGTGACCCAGACCCCGAACAACGAACTGAAGCTCGCGATCCCGAGCGACATCAGCTTCGACGTGGGCCGCGCCGCGATCAAGCCGAACTTCTCGCCGATCCTCGACCAGTTCGCGAGCGGCCTGCGCAACATCCCGAATGCCGACGTGCGCATCATTGGCCACACGGACAGCACCGGCACCGATGCGATCAACAACCCGCTGTCGGTGGAGCGTGCTGCGGCGACGCGTGACTATCTGGTGGCGCGTGGCGTGTCGCCGACTGCATTCCGTATTGAAGGGCGTGGGTCGCGGGAACCGATTGCGGATAACAACACGGATGCGGGGCGTGCGCAGAACCGGCGCGTCGAAATCTTCGTCGGCGAGCGTTCGCCGGCCTGAGATTGAACTTGCCCGCAGGCTTGGCGCACTGGTGCTGCCTGGTCTGCCCTTGGGGGGAAGCAGGGCGTGCGTTGCGCTTCGCATGAGGCGGCGGAGCGCGTTCCTCTGTGCGCTCAACGCCGCGGGTTCACATGCCCCGAAGGAGGTTGGCCAGTTCGACGGCCGACTTGACTTCCATCTTCTCGAACACACGCGCACGGTGAACCTCCACCGTGCGTACGCTGATCGCGAGTTGCTCGGCAATCAGCTTGTTGGGCAGCCCTTCGACCACGCAGCGCATCACATCGCGCTCGCGCTCCGTCAACTCATCGATGCGGTGCTTGAGCAGTTGCCGCGTGCGCTGCGCCTCGATCGCGCGCAATGAAGCCCCGAGCGCATGCTCGATGCGGTCCACCAATGCGTTGTCGGAAAACGGCTTCTCGCAGAAGTCGAAGGCGCCGCGCTTCACCGCATCGACGGCGGTCGGCACATCGGCATGACCGGTCAGGAAGATCACCGGCATCGTCTCCAGCAACCCGCGCTCCTGGAGTCGATCGAACAGCACCAGCCCGCTGGTTCCCGGCATGCGCACGTCGAGCAGCAGGCAATGCGGCTGATCGCGCAACGGTTCATCCGCCAGCCGCGCCTCGAACGCCTCGGCGCTCCCAAAGTTCTCGCTCACCAGCCGCCGCGACCGCAGCAGCCACGCAAGCGCTTCGCGAACACTGGCGTCGTCGTCGACAATGAAAATCAGCGCGTCTATCAATGGTTGCATCTTGTGGCTCGCCGGCCGTCATGTTACTGGTAGGGTGAAACGAAAGATCGTGCCGCACGGCCGCTGTGGCTCGAACATCAGCACGCCGCCGTGCTGTTCGACCACCGTGCGGCACAGGCTCAGACCGAGGCCCATTCCGTCGGGCCGCGTGGTGAAGAAGGGGGTGAAGAGACGTTCGGCGACCTCCGGGCTGATGCCGCAACCGACATCCGCGACGGAAAACTCCAACCATCGGCGCGCATCGGCGGCTGTGGCGCCGTCGCCATCCCGCCCGACGCTTCCGGCGCGCACGACCTTCAGGCGCAGCACGCGGTCCGTCAGTTCGGGCATGTCCATCGCCTGCATGCCATTGCGCGCAAGGTTGAGCAGCACCTGCTCGACCAGCGTACGGTCGCAGAAGACGGCAGGCAGCCGCTCTTCGAGCGCCACTTCGACGCGAACGCCGAGCTTGCGCGCCTGCAGGCGCACCAGGGGCAGCACCGCATCGATCAACGCATGCGGCGCGACGGCCTCGCGCGTGCGGTCGCGCCGGCGCACGAAGTCATGCACGCTGCGGATCACCTGGCCGGCACGGTCGGCCTGCTCCGCGATGCGGCGCACCGCCATCGCGACCTCGTCATGATCGCGGCTGCGCTGCTGCGAACGGTCGGCCCCGAGCAGGTTGAGCGAACCGCTCGCATAGCTGGCGATCGCGGCCAGCGGCTGCGTGAGCTCGTGGCTGAGGAGCGATGCCATTTCGCCGACCGTCGCGAGCCGCGCGCTGGCCTGCAGGCGCTCCTGGCTGGCGCGCGAGAGTTCCTCGATGCGGCGCTGCTCGCTGATGTCGATGAAGGCGCTCATCCAGCCGGTCTGGGAACCGTGCGCATTGATCAGCGGCGCCTCGAAGATCAACACCGGAAAACGGGTGCCGTCCTTGCGCATGAAGACCGACTCGAAGCCTTCGCGCGGCGGCACCGCGCCGGCCAGGCGCACGGCTTGCCGGCGCTGGTATTCGTGCGCGAGCTCGGTCGGCCAGTAGGGCGCCTCGCCATCGGTGGACATGAGCTCGTCGGCGCCGAAGCCCACCATCTCGCAGAACGCGGGGTTCACGTAGGTGATGCGGCCCTGCAGATCGCGCGCGCGCAGCCCCGTGATGACGGAGTCTTCCATGGCCTTGCGGAAGGCCAGCGCATCGGCCAGGTCGCGTTCGGCGCGCTGTCGCTTTCGCGTGTCGCGGGCGAGCAGCACCAGCACCGACACCAGCGCGATCGAGATCGCCGTGACCAGCGCGGTCAGCATGTTCGGGAAGAGATCGGGCACCGCTCGCCAGCCGTCGACGCGCAGCATCATGGGCGCGCCCGGCAGGTCGATGAGTTGCTGGGCCGTGAACACGCGCGTGCCCACGCGGCGCGGCGCCCCGATGGCCACGAGCCGCGTGCCGTCGACTTCGGTGAAGGCCACTTCCTGCCCGCGGCTGAGCGTGGGCGCCACGAGTTCGATCAGCGTGTCGCGTAGCGAATAGGACGCGACGAGGTAGGCGCCGCCTTCCACCGGCAGACACAGTTCCATCACTTCGAAGCCGGTGCCCTGGGAGAACGGGACGTAGTGGCTGGGCGAATAGGCCGGCGCTCCCAGCTTGCGCGCGGCAGCGCAGGCGAGCAGCACGTCGGGCTGGTCGGCGCCTCGGCGGGTGTCCTCGAACGCGTGCCTGCGGTAGGGCGTATCGACTGCACCGCGCACTTGCAGGGCCGCATCGCGCCATTCGAGCCTCAGCCATTCGCGGTGCTCGCGCAGCAGGTCGGCTGCGCGGGTTTCCCACCGCTCGCGGTCCACGCCCTCGCCAAGCGATGCGCGCAGCGTCTGCGCATTGCGCTGCAGGCCGACGCGCAGGTCGGACACCGCATCGGCGGTGTCGCGGTCGAGCACGTTCTGGGTCTGCTCGACCTCGTGCCGCCCGGCCAGCCACACGACGGTGACGAGCAGCACCAGCACGAGCACGGCCAGCAGCACCCACAGGAACCAGCGCCGCCACACGGAGCGCAGGAAGCGCAGCCGCGCGAACGCGGGACGGAGAACGCGGGCGACAGGCAGCGGAGGCGAGGACACCGGCGTCAGAGCACGCAATGGGAAAGCGCCGGCAGTTGCGCACGCGCACGCTCGACCTGCTGCGCATCGATATCGAACAGCACGATGGCTTCATCGACGGCCTGTTGCGCCACCACCGTGCCCCAGGGATCGACCACCATCGACTGGCCCCAGGTGTGGCGCCCGTTCTCGTGCGAGCCGCCCTGCGCGGGCGCGACGACCCAGGCGAGGTTCTCGATCGCACGCGCGCGCAGCAGCACTTCCCAGTGCGCGGCGCCGGTGGTGCGCGTGAAGGCGCTGGGCACGAGCATCAACTCGGCGCCCTGCCGCGCCAGCGCGCGATAGAGTTCCGGAAAACGCAGGTCGTAGCACACGCTCATGCCCACGCGCCAGCGGTGACCGTCGCGCGACGGCAGGTCGAAGCACACGGGCTGCGACCCGGGCGCGATCATGCGGCGCTCGTCGTAGCGCTCGCGGCCGTTGTCGAAGAAGAACAGGTGGATCTTGTCGTAGCGCGCGATGCAGGCGCCGTCCGGCGCATAGACCAGCGAGCTGTTGAAGACGTGGTTGTCGTCGTCCGTCTCCAGCGGCAAGGTGCCGCCGACGATCCACAGCCCGAACTCGCGCGCCGCATCGGCCAGGAAGCTCTGCACCGAGCCCGCGCCAGCGGTCTCGCGCAGCGAGAGCTTGTCGGTGTCCCGCGCGCCCATCATGCAGAAGTACTCAGGAAGCACGGCAAGTTCGGCCCCTGCCGACGCGGCCTCGGCCAGCAGCGCGTGGGCGCGCGCCAGGTTGGCCTCGCGCGCAATGGCCGACACCATCTGGATCGCTGCGACTCTCATGGCGAATCTCCTTGTCTTCGTGCTTGTGATTGTTCTAGCGCAAGGTGGGCACGGCCGGCGGCGTGCCCAGCGCCTCGGGCGGCGTCGACCGTCGCGCGACCTTGGTGATCTTCGGGTCGGTCCAGGTGCCGTCGATCTGGAATTCCTGCGTGGCGGCGGCGATCAGCGGCCGGCTCAGCACCATCTGCGCGAGGAAGGCGCCGATGCCGATGGCCGGGTTGATCGCCGTCGCGACCAGTGCGGCCGTGCCGGCGCTGATCTCGGGCACCACGACGACGCGGATATTCTGCGTCTCGCGCGCGAGGTCCGCCGAGCCGTCCATCAGCACGGCGGCGTTCACGCCCTTCATCTGCAGGTTGTTGGTGGTCGCCACGCCCTGGTCGATCTTGACGTCGCCACGCAGGAAGTCGAAGGCGAAGCCCTGGCTGAAGATGTCGCGGAAGTCCAGCGTGAGCCGCCGCGGCAGGGCCTGGAGGCTGAGCACGCCGAGCAGCTTGGCCATGCCCGGGTCGGCCTTGAGGAACTGCCCCGATTCGATGTTGATCTGCAGTTGTCCGCCCAAGCTCGGGTAGTCGAGGGAGAAGGGCGATCCGGTCCACTGCACGTCGCCTTCGAGCCGGCCGCGGCCGCGCCGCACCACGTCCTTCATGCCGAAGCGCGTGAGCAGCGCGCCCGCGTCGGCGATCTCGAGCTTGAAATCCATGCTGGTGCGACGCTGGTCGCGTCCCGCCACCGGGGTGCTGCCGGGCGGCGCGGCCCAGGTGCCCTGCGCAGTGAAGGTCGCGTCCGGATTGATGAAGGCCAGCCGGTTGAGCCGCCATTCGCGACCGGCGCCGCCGCGATTGACCGCATCGATCTCGGCGCGCCCGAGACGATGCCCGAACAGCTCGAAGTCGTCGATGGCGATGTCGAGCGCGGGCAGGGTGCTGGGCTGCTCGTCCAGCAGCGATTCGACCGCCGTCGCCTCGCTGCGTGCGATCTTGAGCCGCGCAAGCCGGGCGTAGAGACGCCCCGCCTGGTCATGCCGGTATTCCGCGTAGCCGCTGAGTTCGGTGGCGTCGACGTTGGCGCGCCAGAGCTGGCCCTCGCGCGTGCCGCCGAGCACCACGTTGTGCAGGGTGCGGCCGCCCAGCACGAGTTCCTGCGCGCGCACTGCGATGATGGTGGGGAGGTAGGAAAGCACGTCGATCGCGCCATCCGTTGCGGCGGCTGTCTCCGGCGCCTTGCGGGTCGCCGAGCCGAAAGTCGACTGCCACGCACCCACGTCGAGCCGCGTGAACCGCAGGTTCGCGAACACGCCGCGCTCCGGCGGTGCCGCGGATTCCCCGGCCGCCAGGCCGATGCCTATGCCGCCGCGCAGCACGCGCGCTTCGGCGCCTGAGATGTCGCGCACATAGACCACCGACGCGACGCGGCCGAGATCGAGCGAGATCTGGTCGTGGAGCAGCGAGGGCGCCGACCCCGGCCGTGCCTCGCGCTGCACCAGCTTCTTCTCGACACGCAGCGGCATCGATTCGTCGGCAGTCTTGGCCAGCGGCGCGGGCAGTTCCAGCGCGAGCCCTTGCAGGGTGCTGGTGACCAGGAACTCGGTCGCACCGTCGCGCACCGAGAAGTTGAGCGCGTAGGGCGTGCTGCCGGTCGCCTTGCCGGCAAGTCGGGAAAGCCAGTCGACTTCACGCACGGCGCGCAGGCCGTCGGCGGTGGCCGTGCCCTGGACGCGGAAGTTCAGGTCCTGCGCGGCGCTGCCGAAGCGGCCGCTGCCTTCGACGCGCATCGCGCCGCCCAGCGCACGGGCCTGGACGCCCGCGAGCGAGAAGCCGCTTTCCGTGAAGCTCAACGTGCCCTTGGCCTGCGAGAGCGTCGGCGCCTGCGGCGAGAGCTGGACCTCGTTGTCGGACAGTGCCACGCTGGCCTGCACCTTGGATTTTTCCAGGGACGAGAGCGGGAGTTCGAGCCGGAGCTTGTAGTCGGCATTGCCGGTCGCGCGCATGGCCGCGAGGGTGGATTCGGCCTCGCCCGTCAGCGGCGCGCCGGCGTGGAGCAGTTCGTTGAGCGGCCCCTTGGCCTGGGCGTCGACCTTGAGCAGCGGCGCGTGGTGCGACATGTCGGCGATCTGCGCCTCGGCCTTCGTCACCTCGATGCCCGGCGCGCCGACGATGCGGCCGCGCGCATTGCGCACCAGCATGCCGGCGCGCTCGAAGACGAGCTCGCCGGAGAGGCCGTTCAGCGCTGGCCATGCCACCTTGTTGCCGAGCGTGGGAGGCACATAGGCAAAGGTGACGTCGGCGACCCGCGCGGCGATGCGGAAGTCGCCATGCTTCGGGTCCATGAAGGGCATGTCGTGCAGATCGCCCTTGACCTTGAAGTCGACGCTGCTCGCCGTGCCCTTGGTGACTGCATCGTGCACGTAGTCGCGGGTGTGCTTGGGGATGCTCAACGGCAGGTAGCGGTACACGCGTGTTCCGTCGGCACGCATGAGCTTGCCCTGGAGGTCGAGCACGCCCGGATGGCGCGAAGCGCTGCGCGACACGGCCGGGTCGCTCGTGCGCCAGCTGGCCTGTGCCTCACCCTCGGCATCGGCGTTGGAAAAGCGCAGGTTCGAGACCTGGAGTTGCGCCGCCTCGCCGTCGAGCTTCCACTGGAGCTGCGTGGAGAGCTGGTCGATCGGAACCACGGGCTCCTCGAACACGCCAGGCAGGTCCAGCGCCCCCTTTGCGATGGACAAGGACGCGCTGCCGCCGGCCTGGTTCGCTTCGAAGTCGATGGTGGCGCCGCGCACGCCGGGGGTTCCCACCGGCACGGGCGGTGGCTCCGGCGGCGCGGCCGGGCGCGGGCCCCCCCGGCCCGCGGCGGGCGCTTCGGCCACGGGCGGCGGGGCTGCGACATGCTCGCCGCGCTGCGAGGCGATGCCGAAATTGCTCATGCGGCCGCGGAGCTGGTACTTGTCGGGCGCGCCGGGGGAGCCTTGCCAGCTCGCGTCGATGTGTTCGACCAGTCCGTGCGGCTCGTAGGACTCGATGAGCTTGCGCGTGGCGTCGCCGAGCGGCAGGCGGTCGGCGATCAGCGCGATCGCGGCGAGATCGAGCCGGTCCGCGCGCACCGCGCCGCGTTCGGGCACGCGCTCCTTGGCGGGCGTGTGCTGGAACCACAGGTTGCCGCCAGGCCAGCGCATGCCATCGGAGGTGTCGAACTGCAGCTTGGTCGTCGAGAACTCCAGGGTCTGGTCCGTCATCTTCCCGGCGAGCCGCCCGGTGACGCCGCGCAGGACCAGCGGCTGCAGCCCCTTCGCCAGCGAAGCGTCGATCTTCGACAAGGCCAGGTCCACCACCCCGCCCGTCAGCCTGCCGTCGTCGATATCGGCCCAGATGCGCATGCCGCCGCTGCCTTCGCGAATCCGCGCGTCCAGATCCACGTAGCGGCCGAGCCGCGTGACGTCGATGTACGGCAGGTCGGCGTACAGCTGGCCGTCCCACGTGCGCCAGTTGCCGCTGCGCACCGACAGCAGCGGTTGGCGGAACTTGCCGCGCAAGGTGAAGCGCTCGCCCCACCCGGCCGGCGGCGTGGCGTCGAGCCGCATCGCGTGGCTCCGGCTGCCGTTGCGGGCGACGAACTGCACATTGGTCAGCAGCAAGGGGGTCGTCTTGCGAAGGTCATCGGTCCAGCGCACCGTGCCGCCCTCGACGACCACTTCGCGCTGGGCGAAGAACCAGTCGGCGCCGTCGCCTCCGCCGGTGGTGTCGGTGGACATGTCGAGCCCCGCCACATGGAGCTTGCCGAGCGCATCGCGCCGCACCTCGACCTGGGGCCCCTCTATATAGAGTTGCTCGAAGCTCAGCTTCCACAGCGATCGGGGCGAGACGCTGGCGACGACCCGCTCGAGCCGCAGCGCCGCCTGCTTGCCGGCGTCCTGCAGCACGACGTCGCGCAGTTCGACGGTGGGAAAGAAGCTGCCGGACCGGGCCGTGATCGACCCGATCAGGACCGGTACGCCGATGGCGCGAGAGGCCTGCGCTTCCAGCGCGACGCGGTACTCGCCGATTCGCGGCACAATCCAAATGTGTAGGACTAGGACTGACAGCGCCAGCAGGAGCCATGCACCGAGCAGCAAACCCAACAACCAGCGCGCCGTCACAGCGGTGATCTTGAGCAGACGTGAAGGGGAAGACGTCGTGTCGTTCATTGAGGATCGCGCTGTGGCAGGAATTATGACCGCCAGCTCCCATACGGGTTCCACCGACGCCAGCGCCACGGCGCATCGGTTGTCACCGGCATCCAACTTGCCCACGCCGCTATCGGCCTATTCGCGCTTCATGCAGCGCCTCAGGCGTCGCTATGCGGGCGAATTGTCTTTGCTGCCACCGGGTGAACCGGTGAAGGCGCACATGGCCGAAGCCTACGATGCCCTTCGCACGCGCGGGGACAATGTGGCGGATGCGCTGCGCACCGTGCGGCAGCTCGTGATGGAGCGGCTCATCACGCTCGATTGCGATGCGCAGGCACCGCTGGCCGTCGTGACCACGGCCGTGACCGAGCTCGCCGAATTCGCGCTCGACGTCGCATGCCGCGAGGCATGCGCCGAACTCGAGGCCGTGCATGGCGCTCCGCTCGGCGAGCAGGGCCAGCGCGCGCAACTCTGGGTCGTGGGCATGGGCAAGCTCGGTGCGCGCGAGCTCAATGTATCGAGCGACATCGATCTCATCTACCTGTACGACCACGACGGCGAAACCGCGGGCGATGGCGATGGGCGTGCGCGGCTGTCCAACCAGGAATTCTTCGCGCGCGCAGTCAAGCGCATCTACGCGCTGGTGGGCGACACCACCGAGCACGGCTTCGTGTTCCGCGTGGACCTGGCACTGCGGCCCAACGGCAATTCCGGGCCGAGCGTGGTTTCGCTCGATGCGCTGGAAGAGTATTTCCAGGTGCAGGGCCGGGAGTGGGAGCGTTTCGCCTGGCTCAAGAGCCGCGTCGTCGCGCCCTCTTCCGTCGTGGCCGACCGCTCGGCGCAGGCGCTGCGTGGCGTGGTGCTGCCCTTCGTCTTCCGGCGCTACCTCGACTACAACGTGTTCGATTCGCTGCGCACGCTGCATCGCCAGATCCGCGAGCAGGCGGCGCGCCGCAGCGCGGGCCGGCCCGAGCGCGCGAACGACGTCAAGCTCTCGCGCGGTGGCATCCGGGAGATCGAGTTCACCGTGCAGTTGCTGCAGGTGGTGCGAGGCGGGCAGTTTCCGGAGCTGCGCACGCGCCCTACGCTCGATGCGTTGCAGCGGCTCGCCCGCGCCAACCTCATGCCGCAGGAAACGGCGGATGCCTTGGCCGCGGCCTATGAATTCCTGCGCCGCGTGGAGCACCGCATCCAGTACCTGGACGACCAGCAGACCCACGTGCTGCCCGTCAACGACGACGACGTGCGCTGGATCTCGCAGTCGATGGGCTTCGCCGACTGCTGCGCCTTCCTGGCGCAGCTCGATGCGCATCGCGAATTCGTGGCACAGGAGTTCGACAAGCTGCTCGGCGGCAAGAAGCCCTGCACGAATTGCAACGGCAAGTCCCCGGCCGCGCCGGTGATCGATCTGGCCGACCTGATCGAGGAACTGCCGGAACCCTTCGCCGAACGCATCAAGGCCTGGTGCGACAACCCGCGCGTGCTGGCCCTGCGCGACGAAACGCGCGCGCGCCTGCGCCAACTGGTGCTGCGCACCGGCCAGTGGCTGCGCGAACCCGACAGCGAAGCGCCGGGCAAGGTCGGCCACCATGTCGACGCCGCGCTGCGCTGGGCCGACTGGATCGAGCCCCTGCTGCGCCGCGACAGCTACATCGCATTGCTGGTCGAGCGGCCGGCGGTGCAGGAGCGGCTGCTGCGCCTGCTGGGCTCCGCCAAGTGGCCCGCGCGCTACCTCATGCAGCATCCGGGCGTCATCGACGAGTTGGCCAGCGACGAGATGCTGTCCGGCCGCTTCGTCGCGGCCGAGTTCGAAAACGAACTCGAAAGCCGCCATGTCTCGCTGACTCGCACCGGCGAGGCCGATGAAGAGCGCCTGCTCAACCTGCTGCGCCACGCGCACCATGCGGAACTCTTCCGCACGCTGGCGCGCGACGTCGACGGCCGCATCACCGTCGAGCAGGTGGCCGACGACCTGAGCGCCCTGGCCGATTCGGTGCTGCGCGTCACGGCGCGCTGGTGCTGGCCGCACCTGCGCAACCCGCATCGGGAGCAGCCGCAGTTCGCGATCATCGGCTATGGCAAGCTCGGCGGCAAAGAGCTCGGTTACGGCAGCGACCTCGACATCGTGTTCGTGTACGACGACGACGACGAGCGCGCCGGCGAGGTCTACGCTGCCTACGTGCGCAAGCTGATCAACTGGCTCACGGTGAAGACACGCGAAGGCGACCTGTTCGAGATCGACACCGCGCTGCGCCCCAACGGCAACTCGGGCCTGCTCACGACCAGCTTCGAGGCCTACGAGAAATACCAGCTCGGCCGCGGCAGCAACACGGCATGGACCTGGGAGCACCAGGCCATGACCCGCGCGCGTTTCGTGCTGGGCGATGCGTCGCTGGGCGATCGCTTCGACCGCATTCGCGACGCGGTGATCACCGCGCCGCGGGATCGCGAGGCGCTCAAGGCCGAGATCGTCGCGATGCGCGAGAAGGTGCGCGCCGCACGGCCGGTCAAGCCCGAACGCTTCGACGTCAAGCACAGTGCAGGCGGCATGGTCGATGCGGAGTTCGCCGTGCAGTTCCTCGTGCTGTCGGAGGCGAAGACGCATCCGGAACTGATACCCAATGTCGGCAACATCGCCCTGCTGCTGCGTGCGGAGGCCGCACGCCTGCTGCCCGAGGGCATCGGCCAGAACGCGGCATCGGCCTATCGCGAGCTGCGGCGCGTCCAGCACCGCGCGCGGCTCAACGAAGAGCCCACGCAGGTGCCCATGGACTCGCTCGTGGCCGAGCGCGAGGCCATGCTGGCTTTGTGGAAGGCGGTGTTTGGCTAAGCGGGGCCTGTCTTCGCAACGCGCCCTCGCGTGCATCGCGGGTGCGACGCTCCTTTTCCTGGCAGGCTGTGCGAGCGGTCCGCGGGGTGGCCGCGACGGTGCCGACGCCAATCCGCCTTCGGGCCTCAGCCAGGTGCCGGATGCCGAGCCGCGCGTCGAGTCGATTCGCAGCAGCGGAGGCACGAGCAAGCCCTACGTCGTGCTCGGCAAGTCCTATGTGCCGATCGTCGACGACCGGCCTTTTCGCGAAGGCGGCCTCGCGTCCTGGTACGGCCGCAAGTTCCACAGCCAGTCCACCGCGAGCGGCGAGCCCTACGACATGTATGCAATGACGGCCGCCCACAAGACTTTGCCGCTGCCGAGCTATGTGCGCGTGCGCAATCCGGCCAACGGGCGCGAGGTGATCGTCCGGGTCAACGACCGAGGCCCTTTCCACGACGATCGCGTGATCGACCTGAGCTACACCGCGGCGCTCAAGCTGGACCTGTTGCGAGGCGTCGCGCCGGTCGAGATCGAACGCATCACCAACGAGGACATCCGCACCGGCGCATGGCGACGCGGCAACGTGGATGCGACGCAACTGGCGCAGCGTACGCAGCCTGCCGCATCCGCAGCCCCCGTCCCACCGGCCTCAGCCGCGGACAGCGTCTCCGTCCCCGCCGCCTGGACCGCCCCGGTCGCGGCGGTTCCGCGCATCGAGACGATGGAAGTCGTCGCACTCCCGCCGATGGCACCGCTCGCGGCGCCGGCAGCGCCGCCACCAGGCGCTTCACCACAGCCATCGTCCGAAGGCATCGCATCCGCCGCGCAGTCGGGATTCTGGGTTCAACTCGGCGCGTTCAGCCAACGCGATGGCGCCTCCAGGTTCCAGCAGCAAGTGGCACGCGACCTACCCGCCCTGGCGCCGTCCCTGAATGTATTTACCGAGCGCGGCACGCACCGCCTGCAAGCCGGCCCCTACGCGTCACGCGAACTGGCGCGCAACACGGCAGAGCAAGTCCGCAACGGCCTTCAACTGACGCCCGTCATCGTCGAACGCCGCTAGGTCGTTCACTCGCGAACGGCGCCCCCCATTCCAGAAACACCACGGAACCGGCTCCGCCGGGCCGCCGGTGTTGCCCCCGGCCAGGGGGCAGGCGAAGCGACACGAAGTGCGCGAAGCCTGGGGGCGAGCCTATTCAAGCGCCTTGGTATTCGGGCCTGGGCCCCAGGGAAGCCGCCAGTTCCTTGCGATAGCGGTTCAGCTCCTGCACGGTCTTGAAGCTCCTGTTCATCAGGAGGCTCAGGTTGTGCAGGATGCGATCGCCGACCTTGTTTTCCCAGACGGAGTCGAACTTGATCTGCTTGTCCAGCCAGTGCTCCAGCCAGTCCGGATCGGGCACGCGGCTCTGGATGGTGTCGTTCGGGAACAGCGCCTTGTTGACGTGCAGGTTGGTCGGATGCAGCGCCTGTGCGGTGCGGCGCGCGCTCGCCATCAGCACGCCGACCTTCGTGAAGGCCGAGCGGGCTTCGTCGCCGAACTTTTCCATCGCGCGCTTCATGTAGCGCAGGTAGGCACCGCCGTGGCGGGCTTCGTCCTGGCTGAGCGTGGTGTAGATGTGCTTGATCACCGGCTCGGTATGCCACTCGGCCGCACGGCGGTACCAGTGGTTGAGGCGGATCTCGCCGCAGAAGTGCAGCATCAGGGTTTCGAGCGGCGGCGCGGGATCGAAGTCGAAGCGCACTTCGTGCAGCTCCTGCTCGGTCGGCGCGTGCTCCGGGCTGAAGCGCTTGAGGTATTCCATCAGCACCAGGGAGTGCTTCTGCTCCTCGAAGAACCAGATCGACATGAACGCGGAAAAATCGCTGTCATGGCGGTTGTCGCGCAGGAACATTTCGGTGGCGGGCAGGGCCGCCCATTCCGTGATCGCGTTCATCTTGATGGTCTTGGCCTGCTCCTCGGAGAGCCGGGTCGCATCGAAAGACTGCCACGGAATATCCTTGTCCATGTCCCAACGGACGGATTCGAGTTGTCTGAAGAGTTCCGGGTACAGCATTAGTGTCTTTCTTGAGCCGACGGATTTTAGTCGGCTGGTTTGGCGCGCCTGTGACAAGGGTGCGCCGATGCGTATACGCTTGCCTTGACCGCGCGACTTCCTGCGCCTTTTTCAGAGGGAAAGACCGCCATGCGAATCCCCATCCGGCCAACAGTGCCATTTCTCCCGGCCGTTGCGATTTCGATCGCCTGCTTGCTTCCCTCCGCGGTCAGCGCGCAGACGGCTCCGCCGGGCTGCCCGGCCATCCTGCAACACACTTTCCCGAGGCTGCAGGACGAAAAGCCCCAGCCACTGTGCCAGTACGCAGGCAAGGTGGTGCTGGTGGTGAATACCGCGAGCTTTTGCGGATTCACGCCGCAGTACAAGGGCCTGGAGGCGCTCGACCGCAAATATCGCCCGCGCGGGTTGGTGGTGCTGGGTTTTCCTTCCAATGACTTTGCGCAGGAGGCGGGCTCCAACAAGGAAATCGCCGAATTCTGCGAAAGTACCTTCGGCGTCAAATTCCCGATGTTCGCGAAATCCTCGGTGCGAGGCGTCGACGCGAATCCGCTGTTCAAGGAGTTGGCGCACGTGTCGGGCACGACGCCGAAATGGAATTTCTACAAGTACCTGATCGGCCGCGACGGCAAGGTCATCGATTCGTATTCGAGCATGACGGCGCCGGACGATCGCTCCTTCGTGCGCGCGGTCGAAGCCGCGCTCGGTCCGAGCTGAGCCGCTCAAGACGTCACAAACGCTTACCACTGCCGCGGGAACCGGGCCGCTCAGGGTTCGCTCTTATGGGTTCGGGCATGGAAAGCCCGGCCGTTTTCATGTTGCGAGGTCTTCCCGGCATTCCCGTCGGGTTGAAATCCCGAGGCGATTCTTCTCCTCCTCCCTCCCTCCCTCCTTCGTCTTGGGGCGCCTCGCAACGTTTTTATTGCTCGGCTCCAGGCTGCGCGCACTTCGCGTCGCTTCGCCACCCCCTGACCCGGGGCGTTTCACGAAAAAAAGCCCCGCTCTGCGGGGCTTTTCTGTTGGCGCCGGGGTGTTCAGGGCGCGGTGTCGGCGAAGCTGGGGCGCAGCATGAGCTTGTCGTACAGGCGGGCCAGGTTGGTGTGGTCGGCACGCCAGTCGATCTCGGGGAAGCGGTGGCTGATCCAGCCGACTGCACAGCCGACCGCGATGTCGGACAGGCTCAGGTGGATGCCGCTGCAAAAGGGCTTGTCGCCCAGGCCCTTGGCCATGGCGGCGATGCCCGCGAGGACCTTGCCGCGCTGGCGGTCCATCCAGGCCTGGCTGCGTTCGCCGTCGCCGCGTTTCGCCCAGGTCGCTTCGAGACGCCAGAGCACGCCAGCGTCCATCACGCCGTCGGCCAGTGCTTCCCACGTCTTGACTTCGGCGCGTTCGCGGCTTTGCTGCGGAATCAGCTTGCCGACGGGCGACAGGGTGTCGAGATATTCGACGATCACGCGCGAATCGAACATCGCCTCGCTGCCGTCCATGATCAGGCAAGGCACCTTGCCGAGCGGATTGGCGCTGGAGATCGTGGTGTCGGCAGACCAGACGTCTTCGATCACGAACTGGTAGTCGAGCCGCTTCTCGGCCATGACCACGCGTACCTTGCGCACGTAAGGACTGGCAGCGGATCCGATCAGTTTCATGCGAGCTTTCCCCCCATCAGGGTCATCGTTGTAGCGCTTTGATTCTAGGGGAACGCGGCAGTGCAGAATCCACGCCCATCACCGACAAGATGGAGCGAAAGTGAATCTGGAATCCGGCGAACCCGGCGCGAGCGTCCCGCATCGCCATCCGATCGAATTCACGGCGACGGGCAGCGAATACTTTCGTATCTGGATCGTGAACCTGCTGCTGATCCTCGTCACGCTGGGCATCTATCTTCCCTGGGCCAAGGTTCGCAAGCTCAAGTACTTCTACAGCAACACCTGGGTTGGCGGCGACGCGCTGGACTTCCACGGCGAGCCGCGCAAGATGCTTCGCGGCACCCTGATCGCCGCCCTGTTCCTGGTCACCTACTCGGTCGGCAGCAACTTCTCCGGCTGGGCCGCGCTGCTGGCGGCGCTGGCCTTCGTGGCCCTGTGGCCGGCGCTGTTCCGCGCCGCCATGCGCTTCCGGCTGGCCAACACGAGCTGGCGCGGCTTGCGCTTCCGCTTTGCCGGCGACTTGCCCGGCGCGTATGCATGCCTGATGCCGCCGCTGGCCCTGGCATTGCTTCCCGTCGCCATCGCCGGCGCGATGGCACCGCGCGGCATGCCGCCCGCGGCATCCGGGTTGATCGGCGTGGCGATGCTGGCCTTCTTCGCGGGGCTGCCCTACTTCCTCTGGCGCGTGCGGCGCTATCAGCATGGCAACTACGCCATCGGCCAGTTGCAGACCCGCCTCGAAGCCGACGTGGGCGTGCTCTACGGAATCTTCATCAAGCTCATCGGCATCACGCTGCTGGCCGTGGTGGCCGCGGGCATCCTGATCGGCGCGTTCATCCTGGCCGGAAAACGCGCCGGTGGAGGCGTGGGATTCGTCGGGCTGTCCTTGGCTCTGGGATTCGCGGGCATCCTGCTGCTGAATATCCTGCCCAAGTCCTATCTCCAGGTGCGGCTCCAGAACCTGATCTGGTCCAAGACCGGCAACAGGGTGCTGCGATTCAAGAGCGGCCTGCTCCTGCCGGCCTATCTGCGCCTGCAATGCAAGAACTACCTGCTCATCATCCTGACGCTCGGGCTCTACTGGCCCTTCGCGGTGGTAAACACGCGGCGCGCACAGGTCGACGCTGTCGAGCTGCGCACGCGCATCTCGCTCGACGAGATCACGCAGGTGGCAGGACGCGAGGACCCCGGCGCCGCCGGCGACATGGCCGCGGACCTGTTCGGCCTGGACATAGGGATTTGAACGCCCTCGACGTCCGCTATTTCGACGGCTGCAGCAGCAAGCCGCATGCGGCGCGGCTGCGCGTGCAGGACGACGTCCTGACGGTCGCTCCCCTGCCGGGCGAGACGTTCCCGCCGTTGACGGTCTCCATCGCCCAGGTGCGCTGGCCCGAGCGGACCCGCCACGGAGGCCGCATCGCGCAACTGCCCCAGGGCGCCAGCGTGCAGGCGCTCGACACGTCCGCATGGGATGCCTGGGTGGCGCAGTTCGGCCGGGGCGACAGCTGGGTGGTTCGCGCCCAGCAGAGCTGGCGCGGCGTCGCCGTCGCCTTCGTGCTGCTGGTGGCGGCCGCCGCCGCGATGTACCAATGGGGCCTCCCGACGGTGGCGCGCGGTGTGACCGCGATGGTGCCGCCTCGCGTCGACGCGCTGATCGGCGTGCAAGTCCTCGAATCACTCGACCAGTCGCTGCTTCAGCCCAGCGCCCTCTCGCCGGCGGACCAGGAACGCATCCGCCAATCCTTCGCGCAGATGGTGCACACGGCCCATGCGGTCGATGCGCCGACGTGGACGCTCGAATTCCGGCGCAGCCGCGAGCAGGGCCGGCGACTGGGGCCCAATGCGCTGGCGCTGCCGGGGGGCATCATCGTGCTGACCGACGAGCTGGTCTCGCTGATGCCCGGCAACGATGACGCCGTGCTCGGCGTGCTCGCGCACGAGTTCGGCCATGTCCGCCAGCGCCACGCGATGCGGCAGCTCGTGCAGGTGTCTGCGATCGGCTTCGCGGCGTCGGTCGCCGTCGGCGACTACGGCACCCTGATCAGCAGCGCGCCAGTGGTGCTCGCCTCGCTCGGCTATTCCCGCGATGCGGAGCGCGAGGCGGACGCCGAGTCGCTGCGCCTGATGCGTGCCGCGGGCATCCCGCCCCGCGCGATGGTCTCGTTCTTCGAAGCCATCGAGCGCTGGCGCGACACGGCGCACGGCGGTGACCGGGGCGACGACGATCTCATCGGACTCGCCTTCTCCTCGCACCCGGCGACGGCGGAGCGGATGGCCTACTTCCGGGACGCGCCGGAGGACTGAAATTGCCTCCCGCGGGGCGCAACCTAAAATTCGCCCATGAGTTTCTCCACCGTCTCCGCACTTTCTCCCCTCGACGGCCGCTACGCGGCCAAGCTCTCGGCGCTGCGTCCGCTGATGAGCGAACAGGGCTACATGCACCGGCGGGTGCAGGTCGAGGTGGCGTGGTTCATCGCGCTCTCCGACTGCGGCTTTGCCGAATTCAAGCCCCTCACCGGGGGGGCACGCAAGTACCTCCTGGGCCTGGTATCCAACTTCTCCGAGGCCGACGCGGTCGCGATCAAGCAGATCGAGAAGACCACCAACCACGATGTGAAAGCCGTCGAGTACTGGATCAAGTCGAAGTTCGAGGCCCGTCCCGAGCTGCTCGCAGCCTCGGAGTTCGTGCATTTCGCCTGCACCAGCGAGGACATCAACAACACCAGCCATGCGCTGCAGATCCAGGCCGCGCGCGAAAAGGTGATGCTGCCCGCCATCGACGGCCTGATCGCGACCTTGCGCGACATGGCCGGCAAGTTCGCCGGCGTGTCGATGCTCTCGCGCACCCATGGACAGACCGCGAGCCCCACCACCGTGGGCAAGGAACTCGCCAACGTCGCCGTTCGCCTGGCCAAGGCACGCGAGCAGATCGCATCGGTGCAATTGCTGGGCAAGATGAACGGCGCCGTCGGCAACTACAACGCGCACATGGCCGCATGGCCCGACTTCGACTGGGAAGCCTTCAGCCGCAAGGTCGTCGAAACGCCGGCGCCGCTGGGCCTGGGGCTCACCTTCCAGCCCTACAGCATCCAGATCGAGCCGCACGACTACATGGCCGAGCTGTTCGACGCAGTGGCGCGCATCAACACCATCCTGATCGACTTCTCCCGCGACATCTGGGGCTACGTGAGCCTGGGCTATTTCAAGCAGCGCCTGAAGAAGGGCGAGATCGGCTCGTCGACGATGCCGCACAAGGTCAATCCGATCGACTTCGAGAACGCCGAAGGCAACCTGGGCCTGGCGAATGCCGTGCTGCGCCACCTCAGCGAGAAGCTCCCCATCAGCCGCTGGCAGCGCGACCTGACCGACAGCACCGTGCTGCGCAACATCGGCGTGGCATTCGGCTACGCAACGCTCGCCTACGCCAGCCTCGCGACGGGCATGGGCAAGCTCGAGCTGAACGAGGAGGCGCTGGCCACGGACCTCGACGCTTCGTGGGAAGTGCTCGCAGAGCCCATCCAGACGGTGATGCGGCGCTTTGGCGTGCAGGGCGCCTACGAGCAGTTGAAGGAAGTCACGCGCGGCAAGACCGTGACGGCCGAGGCGCTGCACGGGTTGATCCGCTCGCTCGACATTCCCGACGAGGAAAAGGAGCGCCTGCTGGCCATGACACCCGCCAGCTACATCGGCAAGGCTGCCGAACTGGCCCGGCGGGTCTGATGGCGCTCAAGTCCACGATCTTCAAAGCGAACCTGGCCGTCGCCGACATCGATCACAACTATTACGCCGACCATGCGCTGACGCTCGCGCGGCATCCCAGCGAGACCGACGAGCGGATGATGATCCGCCTGGCCGCGCTGGCGCTCAACGCGTACAAGCTGCAGGATGTGTGCAACGGCGACGGCACGCTGGCATTCGGCGCCGGCCTGTCGAACCCCGACGAGCCGGACGTGTGGCTGCGCGACTTCACCGGCGAGGTCAAGCTGTGGATCGAAGTCGGCCAGCCCGAAGACAAGCCCATCATCAAGGCATGCGGCAAGGCCGACGAAGTCATCGTCTACTGCTTCAACCATGCCGCCGAGATCTGGTGGCGCGGCATCGAGAACAAGCTGACCCGGCCGCAGAACCTCAGCGTCTTCCGCGTGCCAACGGCGGCGTCGCAGTCGCTGGCTGCGCTCGCGCAAAGATCGATGCAACTGCAAGCCACGATCCAGGAAGGCGCGCTGATGCTGGGCGACGGCACGCACAACATCGACATCGAGCCCGTACGCATGAAGTAGCTCGCCGCCAGGCTTGCGCACTTCGTCCAGCCGCGGTGTTGCAGGCCTTGTCAGGCCGTCGGCATCATCGCGCCGCACTTCCAGCACTGCTCGAATCCGCCTTCGACCAGTTCGCCGCAAACGCAATGCCAGCGGCGCTGGGGGCGATGACGCAGTTCGTGCAGCAGGCGCTCGGCGAGCGCGTGCTGCTCGTCGTCCTCCACCCAGATTTCGGGCAGGCACTGGTCGGGCGGCAGTTGCCCGGCCGCGGCGCCGAGATACTCGCGCTGGATGGAGGCCTCGACGCCATCCTCGCGCAGCGCATGCACCCACAGCGTCGCGATGGCCAGATTGGGAGCTTGCACGAGGCGGCGCATGGCGAAGGTCCCTCAGTCAGCCAGCCAATCAGTCCGACTTGTCCGATGCCGATTCGCCGGCATCGTCGTCGGGCCACACATGCTCGGCCTCGCGTGCGCGCTCCGCGTACTTGTTGAAGCGCCACGCACTGTCCTGCATGGTGATGCGGCGCCAAGTCGATCGCTTTTCGGCCGGCGACATCGCAGGCCAGTGCTGCACCTCGTCGAAGCTTCGGCCACAGCCCTTGCATTCGTCGTCGCCCTGGCTGGTGGAGCAGATCGCGATGCAGGGCGTGTCGGGGGTGCCGTGGTACCAGGTGAGCCACGCGGCCCACGCTTCGGATGGGAAGCCGACCTCGTCGACTTCATCCTCGTGATGAAACACCATCAGGGCGTAGACCTCGGCCAAGGCGCGCAACTCGGGCGCGAGGGTGATGCCGTCGGGCGAAGGTGTCCTGTCGCGCCAGAAGTTGATGGCGGCCTCGATGTCGGTGATGTGAATGGCGGCCATGGGAGGACGAAAAAATGCGAGCGGGCATCATAGTCCGGCAAAGTCCCGCAGCCGGCGAAGGAATTGTGTGCTCTCAAATACATAGCAACAATCGCCGCACAGACGCGGGATTCCAGCGCGTTTTTCTTAAAGAGCCCGCCACATCGGGTTGCCACGCGACGGTTTTCGATGCTCTAATCGCGCTCACGAAGGGGAGTAGCTCCCGTCCGCTTTCACGAGAGCGGGCATCGTCAGGTCGTCAATACGAAGCACAACACTTCCGGCCTTTCGGGCAGCCATCGCGCTGCCGAGCAAGACCTTCGATTTGAACCCATGCTGGTTTGATCGAAGCGATTGCAAGTTCCTCGAGGTTCCCCGATCCTCAGTCAGCCGCTTCATCCGAACCCGCAGGGGCTGATTCGAAACGAATGGAGGACTTTATGGAACTGTTGATGACCCCCGAGTTCTGGGTCGCTGTCGGTCAGATCATCATGATCGACATCTTGCTGGGTGGCGACAACGCCGTCGTGATCGCGTTGGCCTGCCGCAAGCTGCCGCCGGCACAACGCACCAAGGGCATCCTTTGGGGCACCGCGGGCGCAATCCTGCTTCGAGTGATCCTCATCTTCTTTGCGCTCACGCTGCTGGCCATCCCCTTCCTGAAGCTCGCCGGGGCAATCCTGCTGGTGTGGATCGGCATCAAGCTGCTGGCGCCCGAGCATGACGACGCGCACGGCAACATCACCGCGAGCGACAAGCTCTGGGCCGCCGTCAAGACCGTGATCGTGGCCGACCTCGTGATGAGCGTCGACAACGTGATCGCCATCGCAGGCGCCGCGCAAGGTGCCGGCGAAGGCCACCAGATGCCGCTCGTGATCTTCGGCCTGCTCGTGAGCATCCCGATCATCGTGTGGGGCAGCCAGCTCGTCATCAAGCTGATGGACCGCTTCCCGCTCATCATCACGCTCGGCGGCATGCTGCTGGGCTGGATCGCAGGCACCATGGCCGTGTCGGACCCGGCCGTTGCCAACGCAGCGGCGTGGACGTGGGTGCCGAAGCTGCCGCAAACCGATGTGGTTCGCTACGCTGCCGGCATCCTCGGTGCGCTGCTGGTGCTCGCCATCGGCAAGTGGGTCGCGGCACGCCGTCCCAAGCCTGCCGAGGCCGTGACTGCCTGATCTCCGACCCCATGACTCTGCCACTCCAACCAATGCAAGAAGGAGCACCTATGGAAAAGATCATTCTGTATGTCGACGATGCGGCCTATGCGCGCGAGTTTCTCGCCAAGGTCGTAGCGGACGCAGGCAGTGGCGGACCGCGGCAGTGGGTGCTGGTGGCTTGCGCGCCGCGCATGACGCACCGCATCAGCAAATGGGTGAGCCACAGCGCGCGCGAAAACTGGCGCGCCAAGTGGTTCGCCAAGGTGCAGGAGCAGGTGCTGCCGCTGCTGGCGCATGAAGGCGGGCAGGTCATCCCGGTTCTCGCGAAGGGACCGCTGACCGACCTGACCAAGCGGCTGAAGCTGGAGCACGGCGCGGCGCAGGTGGTCGATGCCCGTCGGCCCAAGATCGGGGTCGACCTCGAACCCGTGGCACCCGACGTGGCCCCGCCCGGGCAGTCGAGCTGGGCGCTGCCGGGCGCCGTCGTGGGAATGGGCGCTTTGCTCATGCTCGCCAACGAGTTGTCGGAATAGGTTCCCGCACTCGCCGAATGCGACTTTTGATCAAGTGGCTGCTCAGCGCGCTCGCGCTGCTGGCAGTCACCTACTTCTACAGCGGTGTCCAGGTCACGAGCTACCCCTCGGCACTGCTGGCAGCCGCAGTGATCGGCCTTCTCAACATGTTCGTGCGGCCGGTGCTGGTGGTGTTGACGCTGCCGGTCACCATCGTCACGCTGGGCCTCTTCCTGTTCGTGATCAACGCCCTGCTGTTCTGGGCCGCATCCGGGCTGCTGCCGGGCTTTCACGTCGACGGCTTCCTTGCCGCGCTGATCGGATCGCTGATCTATTCGCTCCTCGGGCTGATCATCGAATCGGCGCTCGGCGGCCTTTTTTCCAAACGCTGACGCATGGCGCCGCGGCGCGCAACGGGACCGCGCGCTTCCGCTCTCTCTCGCCCTCTTTCCTTACCTGAGCGGCGCCTCGGCCGCCTGCTCCTTGAAGAGCGCCTCCACCGCGCGTGCGCGCGTATCGATGATCGACGCCTCGTAGTGATCGACAGGCATGCCGCCGGCCTGCCCCTGCGACGCCTTGCGGATCAGATCCTGGGCCGCCCTGAGACGATCGCGCGCACCCGGATAGTCCAGGATCGCCACGTTGGCCTCGGCATCCGCCCGCACCGCGCGCACCGTGTCGTTCTGCGCCCCGTACAGATTGGCCAGTGTGCGCCAGGCTGACGCATCGCGTGGATGGACGGCCACCCAATCGCGCAGCGGCGGGATCATCGGCGCGGGGTTCCGCATGGCGACCGCGGCCTGCGCGGACAGCAGCATCTCGGGCCGGTCCTTGGCCTTGGGATCGAGCAGTGCCGCCGCGGCGGGCGCCGCGTTGGCCGTGAGTTCGATCTCGGCGGACAGCAATCGCGCGAGACGGGAGGCCGGCGCATCGCCCGCCGTGCGCGTGACGAGCCGCTGCGCCAGCGCACGTGCCGTCTTGAAGTCGCGCAGCTCGCTGGCCGCCATCGCTGCCGCGTAGAGCGTGCCGGCCTGCTGCGCCGGCGAGCTCTTCGCGAACTCGCCGCTCGAGGCGGAGTCGATTGCCAGCCGCAGAACGTCGACGCCGGGGCGCGTCAGCACCCTCGCCCGGGAGGCGATCATGGCGTGATCCATCGCAAGGGGCAGCGGCGCGGGTGCCGTTCCGGGCTTGAACTGGAAGCGTCCCTGCATGTCGGCGATCCGCTCGCTGTTGAGCGGGTGGCTGCGCAGGTACGGATAGGAGCCGTTGTCGTTGAGACGCGATGCGTACTGCAGTTTCTCGAACATCGAGGCCGCGCCCTGCGGCGCATAGCCGGCCTGCGTCATCACGCCGAAGCCGACGCGGTCGGCCTCGCGCTCCATGTCGCGCGAGAAGCCCAGCTGGTTCTGCATGAAGGCGGCTTGGCTGCCCATGATCACGGCCTGCCCGGCGTCCGCGCTGCGGCTCTTGCTGGCGGCGATCGCGCCCAGGATCAGCCCTGCGAGCATCAGCGGCATCTGCTTGCTCTGCTTGGACATCTGCCGCGCGATGTGGCGCTGGGTCACGTGCGACAGCTCATGCCCGAGCACCGTGGCGAGCTCGTCCCGGCTGCCCACCACCGCAATCAGACCCAGGTTGACACCCAGGTAGCCGCCCGGCAACGCGAACGCGTTGATGGTGCGGTCGCGCCCGAGCACCACGGTCCAGGCGAATCGTTCGTCGAGTTCAGGCGTCAGGTCGCCGCGCGTTCGCGCCGCGGCGAGCAGCCGTTGCCAGATGTCGTCGACGTACTCGGCGAGCACCGGATCATCGATGTAGTCGGGATCGCGGTACAACTCGCGTGCGATCTGGTCGCCCAGATGCCGCTCGGCGCTGGCAGTCATCTCGCCGCCGTCGCCCATGCCCGGCAACTGGGCCAGGGCGGGGGCCGGCAACGCCAGTTGCGCCGCGATGACCGCCGCGGCGCACGCGCTGCGCACGAGACGCCGGGCAGGTCCCTCGGCGCTGGGGGGGTGGGGAACTGGAGTCAACCGCAACATTCCTCGTCGATGGTTCGGCCTCGTATGATGCGGCACTTCGCCGAACGTTCACAGATGAGCTCCCTTACACATTTTGACGCCCAGGGCCAGGCGCACATGGTCGACGTGGCCGCCAAGCCGGCGACCCATCGCGTGGCCGTGGCGACCGGGCGCATAGAAATGCAGGCGGCCACCCTGGCGCTGATCGAATCGGGCACCGCGAAAAAGGGCGACGTGCTGGGGATCGCGCGCATCGCCGGCATCCAGGCCGCAAAGAAGACGAGCGACCTCATTCCCTTGTGCCATCCGCTGGCACTGACGCGGGTGGCGGTGGCGTTTGCCATGTCCGAGGGCGGTTTGCCGAAGGTGTGCTGCACGGCGACGGTCGAAACAGTGGGGCCGACGGGCGTGGAGATGGAAGCGCTGACCGCGGTGCAGGTGGCGCTGCTTACCATCTATGACATGTGCAAGGCGGTCGACCGCGGCATGCGCATCACCGACGTCCACGTGCTCGAAAAGCACGGCGGCAAGTCGGGCAGCTACACCGCCGGGGAATCGACGCCGCGCTAGGCATTGCTGACCCGCGCAACGCGGGTACAGGGACCTCTCCCCCTCGGCCGGCGCCCCGCGCCAAATGTGACTTCGTGCAACCGATGTGTACGTCTGTAGGCCATCGGACGGAAGGTGTGCGCTTGCTGACAAGCGGTCTGGGGCTTGGAGACCCGCCATTCACACAATCAGAAAAGATCGTCAGTGAATTGCAATCCCGCATGCCGCGCTTCCGGAGCCCCATCGTGAAGAAACAGGCTTGCATCCGCCTTGAAAGCAGCCGGCACCCCGCCGGCGGGTTCACGTTGATCGAAGTGATGATCGTCGTCGCGGTCATCGGCGTCCTGGCGGCCATCGCGCTTCCCTCTTACAACGACTATGTGCGGCGCGGCCAGATCCCCGAGGCGTTCACGCTGCTGTCGGAGTACCGGGCCAAGATGGAGCAGTACTACCAGGACAGCCGCAACTACGGCACCGCCGCCAAGTGCGCGACCGATGCGAGCGCCAGCAGCTGGAACACCTTTCCCAGGACCGCGCAATTCTTCTCCGTCGACTGCGCGACGACCAACGCGCAGCAGGGCTACACGGTGACGGCGACCGGCATCGCGGGCAAGGCCATCGGCCACGTGTACACGATCAACCAGAACGGTGACCGCGCCACCACGAAGTTCAAGGGCAACGACGTGACCGCCGCCTGCTGGCTCACGAAGACGTCCACCTGTTGATCGGGACCTGCCATGAAGCAGCGCGGCTTCTCGCTGATCGAACTGGTGGTCACCGTGGCGGTTCTGGCCTTGGTCTTGTTCGCGACCGCGCCGAGCATCGGCGCATGGATGGACAACACACGCATCCGCAACGCCGCGGAGTCGCTGCAGATCGGACTGCAGACTGCGCGCAGCGAAGCCGTGGGCCGCAATCAGAGCATTTCGTTCTACCTTGTCTCTCTGGCGAACCCCGGCGTGATGGACAACAGCTGCGCTCTGTCGGCCAACAGCGGCTCCTGGGTCGTCAGCGCGACATCGCCGGACACGAAGTGCGCCAGCGCCCCGTCGACCAGTGTGGCGCCCAAGATCGTGCTCAAGCGTCCTGTGGGCGAGGGCGGCGGCAAAGTGAAAGTCAGCGGCTTGCAGGCCGATGGAACCACGAGCGGCACCACGGTCACGTTCAACGGCTTCGGGCGCGTGGTCAACGCGGACCCCATCGCCCGCATCGACATCACCGGGCCCATCGACGGCGCTGCCTACCGCAACCTGCAAGTGCGCATCACCACCGCGGGCGCGATCCGCATGTGCGATCCGCATGTGCCTGCGGACTCCAACGATCCCCGCAAATGCTGAGCACGGGAGAAGCAGATGCACGGATTTTGCAAACATCGGCACATTTCGCCCCGCATGAGGGCGAGGCGGAGTGCGGCCCGCGGCGTTGCGTTGATCGAAGTGCTGGTCGCGATGCTGATCTTCATGTTCGGCGTGCTCGGCTTGATCGGCATGCAGGGCTCGTTGACGCGCACCCAGACCGAGTCGAAGATGCGCGCGGATGCGGCCTATCTCGCCAGCGAGGTCATCGGCCGGATGTGGGTCGACATCAACAACCTCACGAGCTACGCGGGCGATTCCAGTTGCAGCGCCGCGAGTTGCACGGAGTGGCGCAGCAAGGTCGGCCAGATGCTTCCAGGTGGCGGCGCCTCCATCGAAGTCGATGAGGCGACCGGCGACGTCTCGGTCACCGTCACGTGGGCCACGCCCAACGGCGACACGCATCAGTACGTGACGCAAACGACCATTGCAGCAAAGACCGCAGGTTGATCATGCTTGCTCCCAGACTCGAATTGCCGAACGCGCCCCCGGGCTTGCCCAGGTCGTGTGGCCTCTCGACCGCCGGCCGGGGGAAATGCCGGCGGCCCGGCGGAGCCGGTTCCGCGAGATTCCCGCGTTCGCGAGGTGGCGGTTTCGGGCGTCGTGGGGCTCGCGGATTCACCCTGGTGGAATTGATGGTCGGACTGCTCCTGGGGTTGCTGACCACGCTTGTCATCAGCGAAGTGCTGTCCACGTCGGAAGGCAAGAAACGCACGCTCACCATGGGGAGCGATGCCCAGACCAATGGGGCGCTGTCGCTCTACACCCTTCAGCGCGATATCCAGGCGGCGGGGTACGGGACCGCCAACGAGCCGGCTGCGCTGGGGTGTCCGATCAAGGGGGAGTTCAGGGACCCGGCCGCGCCGGCAGGGACGCCGTCGATCGCGTTTTCGCCCACGCTGGCGCCGGTGGTCATCGAGGACGGTGCCAGTGGTGCGCCGGACCGGATCACGGTGCTGCAAAGCCGCACGCCGGGGTTCTCGGCGCCTGTCAGCGTCACGCATTCCCACGCGAAGACCGATGAGTTCTTCGCGGTCAAGTCGTCACTCGGCGTGGCGGCGGGTGACTTGATGATCGTCGTGCCCGCCGGCGGCGCCTGGAGCGTCGACAACTGGTGCACGGTATTCAGCGTCACCAACGATGGCGCTTCGCCGGCGACCAGCACGACGCTCGATTTCCAGCACGTGCCGCACGTCTCGGGCGGCACCAGCAAATGGAATCGCAGCAGCGTCTTTCCCGACGCGGGCTATCCGGCGCAGAGCTACCTGCTCAATCTCGGCACGATGTCGCTCAATACCTACGAGGTCGACGCCCAGAAGAACCTGGTCGTCACGTCGCGGACCGCAGGTGCCGCATCCACGACCTCCACCGCGCTCTACCCGCAGATCGTCAATCTCCAGGCGATGTACGGCAAGGACACCACCGCCGACGGCCAGGTGGACACCTACGACACGGTCACGCCGACCACCGCCGCCGGATGGCAGCAGGTGCTGGCGATCCGCGTCGCCGTGGTGGCACGCAGCAGCCAGTACGAGAAGGACGAAGTCACGCAGACGGAACCGCTGTGGGACGTGGGATCCGGCACCACCATCGCGGGCACCGTCAACTGCCACAACGGCAGCAAGTGCCTGACGCTCGGCATCAGCAGCGTGCCCGACTGGAAGCATTACCGCTACAAGGTCTACGACACGGTGGTTCCGCTGCGCAACATGCTCTGGAACGGGGCAGGCAGTTGATCATGAACGCCCGACATTCGAATCCACAACAGCGCGGCGTGTCGCTGCTGTTCGCCCTCCTCGCGCTGGCCGCGCTGTCACTCGCGACACTCGCTCTGGTGCGCTCGGTCGACACCGGCGGGCTGGTGATGGGCAACATCGGCTTCAAGCAGGACGCCACCGCGACTGGCGATCAGGCCACGCGCCAGGCCGTGGCATGGCTGAAAGCCAACATTACCTCGCTGGACAACGATGCCGCCACCAACGGCTACTACGCGAGCACCAAGGAACTGAATGCCGACAAGACGACCACCCGCGTGGATGCGACGGGACAGCAGTTTCCGTCGGACCGGACGCGCAAGCTGATCGACTGGGACAACGACACCCGATGCGACTACGCGACCGCCGGCACCTTTGCCAGTTGCACGCTGAAGACCGTGAGCGTCGACGACATCAACGGCAACAAGATGAGCTATGTGATCTTCCGGCTCTGCGCTTCCTCGGGCGATTCGAACGACGACCTCAACAACAGCTGCTCCAAGCCGCTGAGCGGTGGCGGCGGCTCCTCCAACAAGGGCAGCATCTCCTACGGCAGGCAGCCGATTGCCGGCGGCGCCAGCCCCTACTACCGCGTCGTCGTTCGCGTGCTCGGCGCGCGCAACACGACCAGCTTCACCGAGTCCATCGTCAGCTTCCAATAAGGTCTTCGTCCATGAAACCGCATCCCACGCCATCCCCACGGCGAGCGTGCTTGCCCATGCGGAATTTCCTTGCGCAATGGACCATCATCCTCGGCATGGGCGCCGCCGCATCTGCCGCCTCCCTCGCCCTTGCCGCGGAGACGTTCATCCTCGACGAGCCCCTGGCGACCCGGCCCAATGTCAAGGCGAAGCCGAACCTGATGTTCATCCTGGACGACTCGGGGAGCATGGCCTCGGAGTACATGCCCGACGCGATGAGCGACGCCGGCACCTACGGCTATCGATCCGCGCAGTGCAACGGGGTGGCATACGACCCGACCGTCGTCTACGCGCTGCCGCTGGATTCAACCGGCCAGCCGTTGGCGACGCCCAGCTTCGCGGCGGCATGGACCAACGGCTTCGCGCAATCGGGCAGCACCAATCTCAACGGTTCCTCAGAGACCATCACCACCATCAGCACGACGAGCAGCGTCTCGACCGGTACGGGAACCAAGACCTTCGTCTTCACCGGCGCCGGCTATTCCGCGAGCACCTTCACGGTCGGCGAGACGATCACGCTGAGCGCCAGCAGCGGCAGGTCGATGACCGGCACCGTCACGGCCTGGAGCGCCACCAACTTCAATACCAACGGGGTCAAGACGCTTGTCATGTCCGTCTCGTCGGTGACCGGCAGCGGCTCGTCGTCGAGCTGGACCGCCACCCGCTTTCCGGGCAGCTACTACTACGCCTACACCGGCACGCAGACCCGGATGAGCTGGTCCTATACGAGCACGGGGCCGGTGCAGAACACCTTCTACAACGAGTGCCTGAGCACCGTCGGCAGTTCGCCGGGCAGCGCCGTGTTCACGAAGGTGAGCGTCAAGAGCACCTCGGCCGACGCCCAGAACTACGCCAACTGGTATGCCTACTACCGGACCCGCTCGCTGTTGATGCGCACCGCGGTCGGCCGCGCATTCAAGACGCTGGACGACGGATATCGAGTGGGCTTCTCGACCATCAACAGCAGCACCGACGTCACGACCAGCGACGGCTTTCATCCGGTGGACGACTTCGGCACGGCCCAGAGGGCGGCGATCTACACCAAGCTCTATGGCGCCGCCGCCAGCGGCGGGACGCCGCTGCGGGGTGCACTGTCGAAGGCCGGGCGGTATTTCGCGAAGGGCTATGCCGGGCAGGTCGATCCGGTCCAGTATTCGTGCCAGCGCAACTACGCCCTGTTGTCCACCGACGGCTACTGGAACAACGGCGGCAGTGTCGAGAACGCCAACTACGGCCCGCGCGATCTCGGCGGCAACCTGGTGGCCAACCAGGACGGCACCGAAGAGCGCCCGATGTTCGACGGCACCACCACGACCGCAGTCACGACGCGCACGCTCTACATCGTCGGCACACTCGGTTCGTGCCGCCGCAGCGGCGTCAACCGCTACAACGTCACGGCACAGCCGCAGACCTTCTCTGGCGGTGTCTGGTCCAACAGCGGCACCGGCGAGGACAGCTGCGTGGTCGGCACGACGGTCATCGTCAACGGCAAGACGGCCGCGGACCTCGCGGGCAAGAGCGAAGGCAGCGCCCCGACCACCACCGCTGTCACCTCCGGCGGCTCCTCCGACACCCTGGCCGACGTGGCCGAGTACTACTACAAGACCGACCTGCGCACCGATGGCCTGGGCAACTGCACGTCGACGACATCGGGCACGACCCAGAACGTCTGCAGCAACATCCTCAAGCCCAACGGCCGGGACACGGCACCGCACCAGCACATGACGACCTTCACCATCGGCCTGGGCGTCGGGGGCACATTGACTTACGACAGGAACTACCTGACCCAGGCAGCGGGCGACTATGTCAACCTCAAGAACGGCACCGTCACCTGGCCCGTGCCGACCACCACCATCTCGGGGAATTCGGGTGACGCACGCAATGTCGATGACCTGTGGCATGCCGCCGTCAACGGGCGCGGGCAGTACTACTCCGCCCAGAACGCCAGCCAGCTCGGCGATGCGATCAGCGGCGTCGTCAACACGATCATGGAAGAAAACGGCTCCGGGGCCGCCGCATCGACCAGCGCGCTGGAGCTGGTGGCGGGCGACAACAACCAGGTCTACCGGGCCAGCTACACGACCAAGACCTGGACGGGCGACATCCAGGCGTTCACGCTGAACGGGGACAACGGGAGCGTCGGCTCCACACCCCTGTGGTCCGCCCAGGCCAAGCTCACCACGAGCACGACGCCCAGCGCCCGCAAGATCTACTACCGGCAACCGACGGCCACGACGACGATGCGCGCATTCAACTGGACCAACCTGAATGCGGACGGCTACGGCGCCTACTTCAGCAGCCTGTGTTCCCAGACCCTGGTGGCCTCGCAGTGCGCCAGCCTCGCGACGGCCGAACTCACGGCAGCCAACTCGGGCCCCAACCTCGTCGAGTACCTGCGCGGCGTGCGAACCTTCGAGACCGCCAGCACCACGAACAGCACCACGCGCGCGCTGTACCGCCCCCGCACAGGCGTGCTCGGCGACATCGTCAACGGTGCGCCGGTCTTCGTCGGCAAGCCGCCCTTCACCTATGCCGACACGGGCTACGCGGCCTTCGTCACCGCCAAGGCGAGCCGCAAGCGGGTGGTCTACGCCGCGGCAAACGACGGCATGCTGCATGCCTTCTCGGCCGCGACCGGGACCGGCAACGACGGCGGGACCGAGCTCTGGGCCTACGTACCGAGCTGGGTAATGCCCAACCTGTACCGGCTGGCGGATGCCAGTTACGAATCCCGGCATCGCTATTTCGTGGACGGCCCGCCCGTCGTCGGCGACATCAAGGTCGGCACCACCTGGAAGACCATACTCGTGGGCGGCCTCGGCAAGGGCGGCCGGAGCTACTACGCGCTGGACATCACCGACCCGGCGAACCCCCTGCCCCTCTGGGAATTCACCGACACCAACCTGGGCCTGAGCTTCGGCAACCCCATCATCACCAAGCGCGCGGACGGAACCTGGGTGGTCGCCTTCGCATCGGGATACAACAACATCAGCAACGGGGACGGAAAGGGCCACTTGTTCGTGCTGAACGCGAACACCGGCGTCAAGCTGCTCGACATCTCGACCACCGCCGGCAGCACCACGGATCCGAGCGGGCTCACCAAGATCAACTCGTGGGTCGACGACCCGTCGGACAACACGTCCAAGCGCTTCTACGGCGGCGATCTGCAGGGGAATCTCTGGCGATTCGATGTCGACAACCTGGTCGCGCCGAACCAGGGCGCGCTGCAACTGGCCAAGTTCCAGATCAGCGCCACGACGCCCCAGCCCGTGACGACCATGCCGGAAATGGCCGAGGTGGCAGGCAAGCCGGTCATCATCGTGGGCACCGGCCGCTACCTCGGCACCTCGGACATCGAGGACACGACGCAGCAGAGCATCTATGCGGTCAAGGATTCGCTGGCCAGCACCGGCGTGGGCGATGTCCGCCTGAACAACAAGATGGTGCGCCAGACCTTCACGCTCACGGGCGACATCGCCAACATCTCGAGCAACCAGGTGAACTGGGGGACGCAGGACGGGTGGTGGGTCGACCTGCCGCATTCCGGCGAGCGCGTCGCGGCAGACATGGCGCTGCAGTTCGGGACGCTTTCCGTCGATACCGCCATCCCCAACGGCGACGCCTGCAGTTCGGGCGGCTCGTCCTGGCGTTACTTCCTCAATGCTGCCAACGGCAACGGCTTCGAAAACGTGGCGGCCGGGGGGCTATGGAGCGCGAATGCCCTGGTCGTCGGGCAGAGCTGGGTGAAGCTGGAAAACGGCGAGACACGCATCATCCGGCAGAGCAGCGACGGGACGATCAAGACCGAGAGGCCACCGGGTGGCGGCGGGTCGGCAGGGGTGCCGCATCGGAACTCGTGGCGCGAGCTGGCGGATTGACGGCAGGGGGCCGGGCCGTGCGCGGAAGCACGGCCGATCGATGTCGTCTAGACGACGACGGTGAAGAAATCCTGCCTGATGGCGCTCTCCAGGAGTTCCTTGAGCCTGGGAGCGAGGGCCATCATGGTCGGTGACTTCATGTGGCGCACCAGCGCGGCCTCGTTGGCCCACGTCTCATAGGTCATGAAACGCCCGGGCCGCTCACGGTCTTCGAGGAGGATGTAGCCCTCGCAACCCGGGTCGAGCCGGAAGGCATGCACGGCAGGAGCCAGAAGCGCTCGTACTTTGTCTTCCGATCCGCTTCGAGCCACCAGGGTTGCAACGATACGCAGGGAATTCGCCATTTTTGTCGCTGTTTTGTCGCTGCTGCTGTGAATGCGCGGAGTCTATCGCACGCTAAACTCGACTCTTCAGTCATGCCTCGGACCGCATCTTTCAATCACGAGGCAATCCCTATGCGAAGCGCTTTCTCCTTTCGAAAGTCTGGACTCGGTGCAACGGCCCCATATCGAACCTGGATGCTGGCCGGGATGCTGACGCTGGCTGGAATGCCCGCCTTCGCGATGTTCAAGTGCATTGCCGACGGGAAGACGACTTTCCAGGAGTTGCCGTGCACGGCCGGCGCCAGGCAGACAGAAATCCGCTCGCAGTACGAAGCGCAAGAGCCGGAGATGGCACCCACGGTGGCCGCGCCGTCAACCCCCACATCCGACCAGCTCAAGCTGGATTCAATGGAAAGCGAGCGACTGCGCCGCGAAGCCGCCTACGCGCTTCGGGACAAGCTCGCGGAGTTCACGAGATACCAGGCGTCCTGCGAACGCGACCATGGCGTGATCTTCACGAGGAATGCGGATGCGAGTCGCAGCATCACCAGCGCCGTCTATCCGCAGAACGTCAATGACGCCTCCGCGAACATGGCAGCCGCCCGCTGCATTGCCAAGGTGAATGAGCTTCAGCAACAGCTCGGCGCCTTGCGCCTTCAATGCGCGGCACGCAAATGCGAATGACACGGCCGCGCAACTCGGTTTGTACTTGCACGTATTGGAGAAGCAATTTGAACAAGCAGCGCATCTTTGCCGGCATCCTGTTGGCTGTTTCGGCCATGTCGGCAAGTGCCGGCTCACTGAGTGACCAGGTCAGCGCCATGTCCGAATCGGGCCGCCGCAACTTCACCGGCATGCTCATCCGCCAGAGTGGCGCGAACTGCCCAGCCGTGCAGCGAACATTCTTCCAGGGCAAGCTCGACAAGAACGCGGTATGGAACGTCGCCTGCAATTCTCGCGACAACTACGGCATCGTCTTCTATGGAGATGACTCGAACACCACGCGAGTCATGAAGTGCTCCGAACTCAAGGAACTCGGCGCCCCCGGGTGCTTCAAGAAGTTCTAGATTCCTGTCTATGGCTTGGGGGCCATGCCGCCCTGCCCCGACACCGCGCCACCTCGATTGGTCGGCGTGTAGTCCACTGCAATCGTGAGCTGACTGCGGACAGGCACGCCGAGAAACCGGCCCGGCGAAAACCTGGCCTTGCCGAAGGCTTCCACGGCCGATGCCTCGAACAGCCCCTCCGGACTTGCGCTCACGACGACCACGTCATCGACTGCACCGTCTGCGCCAATGAGCAGGCGCAACACGACGGTGCCCTGCCGGAGCCCTGCTGCGGCCGGGTATTCGGGGTCGATATCTCCCAATGGATGCGGAGGAGGATCCAGCTCGGCGGCCAGTCTGTAGGCCGGCGTCGCGGGCCCGGCGGAAGCGCTCTTCGATGCGCTGTCGGCCAGCGGCGTCGATGCTCGCGCAGGCGCGGCCTGAGGTTGCACGCTTGCCGCGCGTGCGGGCCTTTCAATGGGTGCCCTTTGGACGACGCCTTCCGGCGCCGGCTCCGGACGATGCTCGGGCGGGGTTCTTTCCGGCTTGGGCTCCGGTGCGACCGCGGCCACCGGGATCACGCGCGCCTGCATCGGCGCGCTGCCACTGGCCACCGTGGCCGAAGGCATCAGCAGGTCCGTCAGCCCGATGAGAAGCACCGCGTGCATGAGCAGCGACAAGCTCACCGCCGCGCCGACCTGCCAGCCTCGTCCGTTCACCATTTCATCGAGACACCATGGAGCGGGCAAAGGCAAGTTGCCTTGCCTTTGCCGCCTATCGCCGCCTATTGAGTGATTTCGCGCCAGCTGATGCGCTTGCCGATCGGCGGCGGGGCGTCCGGAGGAACTTCCTTCGATTCGATCTCGCCCGACTGGCTGCGCCCCAGCGCCTTGATCTTGTCGCCGATTCCGATCAGGCCCATGCCGACCACCAGGGAATCCGAGAAGAAGGGCACTGATGCAACGCCATTCGGGCTGGTCGCGACGGGTTTCCCGCTGACCAGGCTCAAGTAGTTCAGCCAGCTGTAGCCGCCCGCAAGACACATGGTGTCGCTCGGGACGTTGCTCGCGAACACGAGCGTGCCGCGCACGATCTGCGGGTCGATGTTGACACGCTCGCCGCCGTCCGGAAGGTCGATGTACCAGCCGTTGTCGCTCGCGCAATCGGTGGCCGTCGCGCCGTAGCAGCCGGTGGTACGCGTCGCCGTCGCGCCCGAGCCCGTCTGGGTCATCTGCATCCTGGACAGGGAGGCACGGAGGTCGGTGTACGAAGGCGAAGTGGCCGACATGGGATCCTTGATCGCATAGACGGTCTGGACGCTGGTGTCCGACAGATCGCTCGTGGCGAGCAGCCGGCCCGTCGCGACGAGCACGATGGTGTTGCCTCTGACCTCCGCCAGTGCGGGACGCGTGGTGATAGGCTGAGCGCGATTGCTCGCATCCCTGGCCGTTCCGATCAGCGTGGCCTCCATGCCGGCGGGCGCAATGATGTCGTTGATGTCGAAGCGCCAGACATTGCCGAGGATGTCGGTCCCGTAGACGCGCAGCGCGGTGTTGTCGTAGGCGATGTTGTCCACGAAGAAGTTCAGTTCTCTCAGGCCGCTTGGCGTGCTCACGTCGCCCGCATTGGTGCTGATGCGCGAGATCACCGCGCCGGACGAGGCGTCCAGCACATACAGGTAGCCCTTGCCATCGGCGCCGGAACCCGAGATGTTGTTGTAGCCCGAGGTGACCATCACCACCCATTTGCCGTTCTTCAGCTTGGTGATGACCGGCCGGCCGAAGGACAGACCGACATTGCAGTCGGAGGTGGCGCCGACGGGATTGGTCGAGCATCCGGCCGCGAAGTTGAACTCCCACAGGGACTTCGGCGACGTGGGGTTCGTCACGTCGAGGGCGTAGTAGCCCTTGCCGCCTGCGCCCAGCCCACCGACGATGATCGACCGCCACTTCGACGCGCCCGCGTCGTAGACATCACCCGAGGTCGCCGTCCCATCGACGAAGAACGTGTGCTTCTCCGCGTAGTTGGCGTCAGCGAGCTTGTACAGATTCGGGATCACGGCCGTCGGGATGTAGGCCCATGCCTCCTGGCCCGCCTTGGCGTAGTTCGCGTCCGTCGACTTGTTCGGCGCATAGAAGGCATGGAGCATGCCGTCGTTGGCTCCGACATAGATCATCGGCGTGCGGTCGACATTGGCAGCCTTGAACTCGGCGTAGCCGGTGTCCTGGTAGCTCAGGCTTGGCGCCTTCACGTAGGTCGGCTGCGAGCTCACGATGTCGCCCAGTGCGTGCGTCCGCGTACGGTAGAGCTTGGCGTCATCGTTGGCCACGAATCCTTGGTACAGCGTCTGGCCGCGAATGAAGTTGACCAGGTTTTGTCCGACGGCGGCCGTGCGCTGGCTACTGCTCATCAGGGAATACTGGCTGAGGCCGGTCGAGGCGTTGCCGATCACGCTCGCGTCGGTGAAGTAGCTCCGGAGCGCGCTCGGCAGATTCGAGCTGGTGCTTCCCGCGGGATTGCCGGCGGTATTGCACGCGCTGGTGTTCCAGGTGAAGTCGACCAGCGAGGCACCCGCAGGATCGCGCACGTAGATCTTGCGGTTGTCGCAAGACTGGCCCACCGTCAGGTCAAGGAGACTTCGAGCCGTCCACTTCACCGTGCCCGACAGGTTGCCGGTCGTCAGGTTGATGTCTTCGGCCTTCAGGTCGCCTGTCCACTCGGAGCTGGTGTAGCTGCCCGTGAAGGCGGTGTTGTCGCCAGCCACGGGGTTGAGGGTCGAGGTCGATGCACCTGCGCCCGCACCGGCCTGCGCGGCGATGCCGGCCAGCGCTTCCTTCAACCCGCTCACGACGGCTTCCGGATCGTTCGCGGCGAAGAACTTGCCACGCCCGTTGACTGCCGTGTGCCAGAAGTCGTCGATGGACCGGCCATCGTTGTAGGCGAGCGAAGACGGCATCGGTTCGCTGGTGGGCCAGATGGGCCAGTTCAGCGCAGGCGTGTTCTCGTAGCTGCGGATCTTGCTGAAGTCGCCGCTCAAGGCGCTCTTGTAGTCCGACTGGAACTTGAGCGTGCCCGACACACCCAGGCCCAGAACGAAGGTCGTCATGTGCTGCCACGGAGCGCGGTCGTCCTCGATGCCGGAGCCGAGCTTGGGCACGTCGTTCCTCGACTTGTTGGGGGTTCCCGCCGCGTCTGGCCGCAGGTCGGTGACGTAGTAGTACTGCGCAACGTCGGCCAGCGAATTCAGGCTTCCCGCGATGGCAGAGCTGGTGTTGACCTCTCCCGTGCAAGGCCACTTGCTGCATCCCGAAGGCATGTCGGTCGTCGATTGCTTCCAGTCTGTCGACGCGTCGATCGTCGGCAAGGTCGCGCCGTTCGCATAGCAGATGCCGCCGGCGACGTCCGTCCACGGGGTTTCGACCACAGGTCCGGCAACTTCGGTACCCGGGACGACATTCGGCCCGCTCACCGTCGAGGTGGTCGTCGTGGTCTGCGTCTTGATCTGCACCTTGGTGCCAGGAATCGCCTCGCAAGCCGTGGACTGGAATCCATTGGCGGCCGACGGGGCCACCGGGGTGCAGTTCGTGGTGCGCTCCGGCGGCGTGGTGGTGATCGCGCAACTCGTTTCGAGGAAGTTGCCGCTGGTGCCTTGCGTGCACGCCGCAGCCGGTGTCGGGCCGGTCGTGCTCACGCTGCAAGTGATTACCGGCAGGACGCCGGGTGCACTCGGCGTGCAGGTACCGGCCGCCACCCCGACGGTGTCATCGGACGGGCTGCAGACGGTCGTCATCCAGTTGTTGGAAGCGCTGGCGGCTTCGCTCCTGCAAGTCGTGCCGAGCGCCAGTTGCGTGGGGCCGGTCGTCGCAGTGGAGCAACGCGTCACCTTGAAGTTCGCGTCGGTGCTCGGCGTGCAGGCGCCCACAAGCGTCGGGCCCGTCCGGGTCGTGTTGCAGGTGGTCGTCAGGAAGTTGTTGTCGGTGCCGGCCGAGCACGAGCCGTCGGCAACGAAGGTCGGTCCGGTGGTCACGGTGTTGCAGGTGACCACGGGCAGGACGCCGGGCGCGCTGGGCGTGCAGGTGCCGGCGGCCACGTTCACCGTGTTGCTCGTGCCCGTGCAAACCGTTTGCGTCCACTGGTTGCCGGCCGATGCTGCAACATTCGTGCAGGAGCCGGGGGCGACGCTCTGGACTGCGCTGTTGGCGTTTGTGCAGGCCGTCACGACGTAGGTGGTGGGATTGGTGCCCGACGTGCAACTGGCAACCGGTGCGGGAGTCGTCGGACCCGTCGTCGTGCAGGTGGTCGCGACCCAGCTATTGCCCGCCGTAGGCGCCGTCGTCGTGCAGCTGTTGAGCGGCACGGGGGTCGGTCCCGTCGTCTGCGCGGCCGGACACGTGACGGTCACCCAGTTGTTGGCCGCGGAGCCTGTCTGCGCGACGCAGGTGCCAGGCTGCACGGCGAGCGTGATGTCGCTCGTGTTGCAGGTCGTCGCCACGTTTCCGTTGCCCGGGCCCGCTGCAACCGGCGTGCAGTTCTGCACGTTGCCGATGGTCGTGTTCGTCGTATTGCAGGTCGTCTCGACCCAGCTGTTCGCGGCAGTCGCCGACGCTGGCGTGCAGGACGCAACAGCCGTGGGCCCGGTCGCAACCGTCCGGCAAGTCACCGTGCCCGTGCTAGTGGTACTTGCGGTGCAGGAAGCGACAGGAACGTCCGTCAGCGTCACCGGAGTGCAGGTGGTCGTGACGCCATTGGAGGTGCCGGCCGTGCAGGCCGTTGGCTGGACGGGCGTGGCTGCAAGGGTCTCAAAATCCCGGCAGGCCGTCGAGACGTAGTTGTTGGTGGAGCTTGCCGCGGTGGTCGTGCACGAAGCATTGTTCGTCCAGGACGAAACGTTCGACGTGCAGTCGATCTTGACGAAGCTGTTGCCTGTCGCTGGAGTCTGGGATGTGCAACTCTGGACGAAACCTGTCGAGGCGACGGACGAATCCGCCGCGCAGGTCGTCGCCTTCCAGCTATTGCCGCTGGCTGCCGCAGATGCCGCGCACGAGGCCACCTGGGTCGGCCCCGTGGTGGCGGTGTTGCAGGTCGTCTGCGTGAAGCTGTTTGCGGAAGTGGGGGAAGCGGCCGTGCAGGTCTGCACGCCCGTGGGTCCGTTGGAGGTCGAGGTGCAGGTGGTCGTGGTCCAGCTGTTTCCCGAGGAAGCCGTGACATTCGCGCACGAGGCAATGGCCGTCGGGCCGGTGGTCGCCGTGCGGCAGGTCGTTGCGGTCGTGCCGCTCGTGCCCGCACTGCAGGTCTGGACGGGGACGTCCGAGCTCAGAACCACTGCGCGGCAGTTGGTCGTCGTGGTGCCGCTCGTGCCCGCCGAGCAGGAGGCAACCTGGGTCTCGGCCGTCGTTGTGGGCGTGCACGTCGTTTGGGTCCAGTTGTTGCTGGAACTGGCGCTGGCCGCGCTGCAGCTGGAGGCAACGACCACCGTCGGGCCTGTGGTCTGCGTGGCGCAGGTGGTCGACGTGAAGTTGTTGGAAGACGAGGCCGAAGCGGGCGTGCACGACTGCACGGGGGTCGGACCGACCACGGTCGGCGTGTCACAGGTCACCGCCAGGTAGTTGTTGCCGGCGCTTGCGGATTGGGGCGTGCAGCTCGCCACGGCGGTCGGGCCGGTGACGAGCGTGAGGCAACTGATGTTGCCGCTCTGCGTGCAACTTGCGGCGGGCGTGGCCTGCTCCGTGGCGCCGTCGTAGCGTACGAGCTGGCTCGTCCTCTGGAACTGGCGCGTCGTGGTCTGCCGAATCTGGGACGTCGCCTGCGAAGTCGTGGTCGTCGAACGGTAGTAAGTCGTGTCGGTCTTCAGGTTCTGGCTCGTGCTGACCTTGTACTGAAGCGTGGTTCTCTGGAGCTGGCTCGTGCTTTGCAGCTGGCGGCTCACCGTCCGGGTGATCTGCGTCGTCTGCGCCTGTCGCGTCGTCTGCCGCTTCTCGGTGTAGGCGGTCGTCTGAAGGACCTGCCTCGTGCTTCGGGTGACGGTGCTGGTTCCCTGCACGTAGAAGACCGTGCGTTTGAATTCCTGGCGCGTCGACCGGGTGGTTTGCTGCGTGCTGGCCAGGGCTTGCAGGGTCTGCCGCGTGGCCGATGCGGTCGTCTTCTGTTCCTGGCTGGTCGAGCTGGTCGTCTGCCGCGTCGACATCGAGATCTGGCTGGTGCTCATCGTCAGCGCCTGCGTCCGCTGCAGGGTCTGCGAGGTCGACATGCGGATGATCGAGGTCGTCTTGTAGAACTCGCCGCTTTCGCAAGGCGCATAGCGCTTCTGCTCGAAGCGGTTCGTGTCGGTCCGCTTGCCCGATGTCGTGCCGTCCCAGATGGGGCGGTGCGAATACAGGGTCGGATCGGTATTGTCCAGGGACAGTTTCGGCGTGAGTGAGCCATCCTGGTTGCCCACCTTGGTGGTGCCGTCCAGCATGACCGGTCCGACCGTCTCCTGGGCCGTGTTCCAGTACCCGTCCGTGGTCATGATCGTGAAGTTCTGCTGGCAGCTGTACTGCACGGGGTCCGGGCTCATGCTCGTATTGATGCCGTCGGACCTGCCCGCATAGTGGCGCCCCACACGCGCGAGGCCCTCACGCGCCGGAGAGGAACCATTGGGTTCCTGCGAATAGATCTTGCTGTACCACGCCGTCTTCTGGCCGTCGGTGAAATCGTCGATCGCAAGGTATTTGCCCGTCGCGACACCGCTGTTCGCGACGGTCGAGTCGTTGAGCGGATTCATGCTGACGAAGCCGATCCGGAACTTGTCGGTGATGGGTGCGAACGCAGTGCTGACGCTGCTCTTCACCATCGCCATGCGGGTGCGGTAGTACGTGTACCAGATCGCGAAGTTGGCAGTCTCATCGGCGCCGCTCGGGCTGGAAGTCGAGCCCACCCGAACGCGCTTCCAGGTTCCCGTGACAGAAGTCCCCGATGCGTTGGTGTAGGTCGTGTTCCGGCTGACGGTCTGCGTGAAGTCGGCACCGGCAAAAACGACGGACTCCTTGTCGGTGCAAGGCGCACTGGCGTAGCTCAGCGTTCCGGCGCCGGTGTAGACGTAGTAGTAGGCGGGCTGCGCGGTATCTTCCCGCGTGTTCGCGATCGCGACGGCCAGCGTGTTCCGGTCGTAGGCACGGAAACTCGTCGAGAGATCGACCAGGCTGGTGTCGGACGAAGAGTAGTAGCTGTAGCGCGCCGCCTGGAAACTGGGCGTCGGCAGCGGCAACTGTGCCGCGTTCTTCGGGATGGTGTACGTCCTGGTGGGGTCGTAGTAGAGCGGATTGCACTGCGCACTGCGATAGCCGATGGACTGCTGGTAGTTCTGGGTGTCCTCCAGTTCATCGGGCATGTGCGTGAAGGCCATGGACTTGGAGGTGTCCATCAGCAGCATCACGTTGGGCTTGGGGGCTGCAATGCCCGTGGAGGCCACCGGCGTGTTGCTGATGTCGATGGGGCCTGCGGCGGCCTGCTGAAGAACGATGCCTCCAAGGCCCAGCAGCAGCGCCACGGCCGCAAAAACGGGTCGGTTGAAATTGAACACGTTCTTCCCCCTCAAAACATGATGACTTGTACGTAGCTCACGGTGCTGCGTGGCCCGTCGACACGTGACGTGATGCGGTAGTAGGGCTGGCCGGTCGTTCCGGCGCCCAGGCCCGGATTGCTGCCGCCCTTGTCCGCGGCCGCGCCGGAGCCCGTCGAGGGGATGGCGCATTGCTGCCCGGGCGCCGTCGTGGCGCCGACGACCTTGCAGAGGCGGTGAATGACATAGCGAACCCGGTTGCCGGTGCCGTCGTCCGCAATTGCTTCCTTGGAGGCCTCGTCCCAGTCGTAGCTCAAGGGATTGAAGCCCTCGTTCCAACTGGCGTAGTAGCCGCTCGCCGGAATGTCGTCGAGCAGCGGATTGCCGTCGGACACAAAGCCCATCAGGAACGCCCGTCCGGTCTCGACGCCCAGGTCGCCGAGCGATGTGGCGTTCTGCTTGAAGCCGATGTTGCCCGCCACCTCGACCCCGGTCCGGCTGGAGCGGAACATCAGCAGCCCGGCGAGCGTCATCACCACCAGCACCACCAAGGCCACGATCAGCACGACGCCGCGCTGCGAGGCAGGTCGCGCAGACGCGCGCTGTCGAATGCTCGGCTTCATGGCGCCGTCCCCCAGATCATGTTGCGAAGCGGCACGACGTTCTCGTACACGCGGTAGCGGTAGTTGCGCCAGTTGTTGGAAGCGGTCGCGCCAGTGATGGCGCTGGCGCCGCTACCGGAATCGGTCGTGCCGTCCACGTTGTTCAGCACGAAGGCCTTGCCCCCGTCGGCCCATGTCGGGGCGGCGGCAGTCACCGGGGTCGTGCCGTTGGGACGCTCGAATTGACGGCTGCGGACGAGCAACGCGAACCGGACTGCGCGGACCTTGACCCGGTCGGCGAAAGCGACGGTATCGGCCCACTCGGTCGATTCGACGATGCCGTTGCCGTTGTTGTCGACGCCGTACTGGGCCTTGAGGGTCACCACGTCGGAGGCGACGTCGACGGCCTTGGAGGGATCCTCCCCCAGCCGGTTGTATCGCGTGAGCATTTGCCTGCCCGTATCGACCGTCCATATCTGCTGGGCCGGTCCCTGCCCGAGGTTGAACATGGAGCCGGTGCTGAACGTGGTGCCCGTGCCCCCGGCCGGATTCATCGACGCCGTCCTGGAAATGCCGGTCACCGTCGTATAGGTCTTGCCTGATTCGTGCTCGACGGTGACTGCATCGGAAAGTGCCAGGCCCGTGATCTCGACCAATTGGCAGTCGGCCGACTTGTCGCTCGCCACGACCACCTTGTCGCCCACCAGAAAGCCGTCGCGCGACTTCTCCAGCGTCTTGCTTTCGGCAGTGGACTTGTTCAAGAGTTGCGCGCCCACGAAGTACGGCGAGTTGCCATACAGCACACGCACGGTGTCCGGCTTGTCTTCCGTGGCGCCCTTGGTGATGTCCACCGGGGTCAGCGGAAAGTTGACGCTGGGCGCAGTCAGCGACGAGTTGGAGGCGACGACCGAGCAACCCATCATGCTGAATGGGGCCGTGCCGAACCCGTAGCCGGCCAGCCGAAGGTCCCGGTCGAGGGAAAAGGAACCGATGGTGCCGATGGTCTGCGCGTCGTTGCCGGACGAGGTGGTGCGCTTGCGGCCCTCCCACACGGACAGCAGCTGCACGATGATCAGCACGCACACGAGGCCGATGGTGATGCCCACCATCATCTCCATCAACGAGATGCCCAGCTGCCGCCTGCGCCGGAGAGGAATGCGAAGGGTACTCATGACGTCAGTTCACGTACGTCACGAGGACGTGCTGGCGCTTGGCCGGGTTGGAGGGCGCGGACCAGCAGACAGTGACCGTGAGCCGGTTGAAGCCCGTCACCGGATCGGCGTCGACCAGGATCTGCTGCATCGACGAGGTCGCGCCAGGCAAGTACCACGAGGAGCTGGTCGTCGTCGCCTGGGTCGCCCACGTCGTCACGACCGGATTGGCCGAAGCGCCGCCGGAGAAGTTGCAGTTCGTACCGCTGATGTTGTGCTTGAAAGTCTCCAGCGTCGTGCGCAGCGAGTTCGCGCGCGAGGCGACGTCGGTGCCCGTCACCCGGTCGACACTCAGCCAGGCCTCCTGGGCGATCTTCCCAGCGAGGCTGGCCGCCAGCGTCCGGTACTCCGCGTCGGACTGCGCCGCGGTGGCGTAGGCGCTGAGGCCGACCATGCCCAGGATGCCGACAGCGAACAGCAGGATCGCGACCAGGGCTTCGATCAGGAACATGCCGCCCTGGCGGCTGGGATGCGTAGGTCTCTGCATGGTCAGCACTTGCGGTTGTCGGCGGCGGCAGTGACGGCGGGATCGCAAAGCCGGGCTTGCCCGCCCGAACTCACGACAACTCGCAGGCAGCGGGTGCTGCCGGTGGGCTCACATGCGCTGCCCGTGTGGGAGAAGTCGACGGTCACCGCATTGCCGCCTGTCAGTACGCCCAGGGCGTTGAACTGCACCGAGCTCGCATTGGCGGCGATCACGACCGGGTTGTTCCCGCCGCCTTCAGCCGCAGCCTTGCCGTCGATGAAGGCGTGGCCCGCGCCCGTAGCCAACGGCGCGGTGCGAATCAGCCAATTGGGTCCGCTGTTCGTGAGGCCGGTGGTGTCGACGCTGGATGCGCTGGCCGTTTGATTGGTCAAGATGAGCTCGACCGGTTCGTTGCGCCGGATGGCCTCCGTCCGGGCCTTCTGCGCCGATGCCACGAACAGTTCGGCGACGCCGAGGATCTTGGAGTTGGCGTTGAACTGGAACATCGAAGGCGCGGCCAGCGAGACCAGCACCGCCAGGACGACGATGGTGATCGCCAGTTCGATCAGCGAGAAACCGCGCTGGGCGTTCGAGGTCAGCACGAGCCGCCCTTGCTGAGGACCCAGCAGGTGGTGGAGCCACTGCCCCAGCCAGTGGGAACCGAGGAGGCCTTGGTTCCGTCCTGGGTGACCGAATAGACGAAGTTGGCCATCTGGCCCTTGCCAGTCGCGGTGACCTTGTACGTCGTGGCGGTCGCGGTAGGGCAGCGGAACTCGAAGTAGTCAGTGTCGGCCGGCTGGGGGGCAACGGTACCGGCAGCGCACGCGTCGGCGTAAGAGCGCCGATCCTGGAAGAGTTGCTCCAGCTTCGCCTGCATGTCGGACAGCTTGCCGACTGCGTCGGTGAGGCGACCACGCTTGACATAGTCGCTGTACGCCGGGAGAGCAACGGCCGCAAGGATGCCGATGATGACGACGACGATCATCACCTCGATGAGCGTGAAGCCACTCAGGCGATGTCGCCGACGCGCCGCATTGAGCCCATCGCCCGTCAGGGCTTGGAAGGCGGCGCAGCCGTGCTTGGGGTACGAGTGCTGAAACATTTGTAAATAAGTGTCTACGGGTGGCGCGGATGGTAACAAGCCATTTCGCTCCGTTCGGCACCGTTTGTCCGCTCTCCTGCGCCGCTTGGCTGGACCAGCAGAGAACTCCTCAGACCGTCACGCGCATACCGGAAGCACGAGCGACCACCGCCGATCGCCGCCTAGCGACAGGAGGGGCAGGAGCGACGGGCGAATAGCCCGGCTGAGATCTAGCAGCCGCGGGACTTCGCCGCAGCCATACGCTTTCGCCGATGTATCGGGTGCAGCGTCCAGATGGAACAGCTGCGTGCCTCGAAAACATTGGGAGGGGAAAAGAACGTCCTACTGGTCGACTTCAGTTCGGCACCGTTTGAGCAAGACCAAGAGCATCGAACTTCCACTTCGCCCTCTGATTTGCATCTACTTTATGGATCAGATTTTTTGTCTCCAACGGGTCGTTGGCAAGCTCGTAATAATATTCCTCCTTGGTGGAGGAATTGATCCAGTATTTTCCCAGCGCATGATTGTCTCTATCTATAAATCCTACATATTCATTTTGTTGAATATGAATAAGCCCTCGCGTTGGATGGCTCAAGAGCGACTTTCCTCTCCACGTTTTCGGCGCCTCAATATTCAAGTTGTCCAGAATAGTGGGCGCGATATCAATCTGCGCTGGAGAGTGGACTCCTTGGTGTAGGGGCGGAAGCGGAGCACCGTAGGACAATACGAGCAGCGGAACTTTGATAACCTCCTCAAACACACTATTTGCATGAGAGAAAAAACCGTGCTCGCCCAGCCCATCGCCGTGATCGGCGGTTATGACCACCAAGGCATTCTCAAGATATTTCTTTTGCGACAGGATTTCAAGTATTCGAGCGATAGTCCGATCCGCACTCAACACCCCATTGTCATAGAAATTAGTGAATTTTTGCTCGGGCGCTCTCGCCTGGGTCGCCGTGGTGCTAAAATTTATTGCGTAATTCGAGTTTGGCTCAAACGATTCTATGTCTTTCGATCGGGATCCCAAAGCATGAGACGACATCAAATGAATTTGAAGCATTTTCGGGCCGCGACTCGATGTATCGAGACCTTCTAGGCGGTCAAGCACCAATTGATCGTCATTCCTGTAGGTTTTCTTGACCATGCTGCCGTCGAAATAACTATCGACAGGCCCGTACATCTCTCTGAGGCCGTAGAACGCAGTATGGTCTCCGCCTAGAACCATGTGGATTTCGTAGCCGTTTTTCTTTAAAGCCTGTTGCAGGGTAAACGGGCGGGCCGAAAATTCGTGCGTGTACTTCGAGCTTGCCAAGCTGAAAAGTCCGCAGGTTGATTCTGCGCACGACGTGTGCACTGCAGGAAAAACCGCCAATTTTCCCTGTGCAGCATAAGCTGATAGATGCGGGGTAGTCTCCCTGGGATACCCGTAGGCCTTGATATGGTCTGCACGCAAAGCATCCGAGATGATTAGCACAACGTTACGACGATTTTCAGCGGCGCGCGCGGGATAGCTTGCGCGCGCGGCGTCTTCGTCGACATCGATCGCATTGGCGCGCTGGAGATCAATCGCGTTGCTTTGGATCCTCACTTCCTTCGAGCCTGGATGGATCGACAAGCCGATTGGCTCTCCAAGTTTCGCCCATGCATGGATGTCGAATTGCCACCAATCAAATATCTGAATCGAAAAAAACCCAAAAGCAGCCAGACTTAATGCGAGGCATTTTTTCTTTGCGACCGTCGAAGGAAAGACGTACTTGGGCGCTCGGTTATCAGCACAGACCCATGCCAGACCAAATGTGATTGCAAGCAGGCCCCCCACTGCGGCAGGAAGAATAGCGAAAGGCACCCCCAATACATCCGAAAGGGCAATCGCGTCTAGGAGGTACGTCGAAATCAAATCGGCGGAGATCACCCGCCCCCACGAGGTCAACCCGATTGCTACCAAAATGTAGTAGAGAACCAGCGCAGTTAAGAAAAGCGCGTAGCCTCCTACGCCAAGAATTTTCGGAAGGCGGCGACCGTCCAACAACGTCACAACGAAATACCTCGCGGCTTGTAGCGCGAGCCCCAAAGTGAGCACTACTTCGATGTGACGCAAAGCAGCGACGGCAGACAATGAATGACGGACTGCTAGCCAGACAACAAAGACTCCAACAACGAGAGCCAACAAGCACGATTCGACAATAAACGCCTTTAGTCGCATAGACACTATTTAGGGCTATTTTCGATCACAACGATCTTCGAAAGCCCCAATAAATTGACGCTCTCTACCGAAACAATCTTCCAATCATGATTCGCAATATGTCTGGAGAAGCAGAATATTGAATTAAAGCCGATCTTGTCGCCGAAGTACGCGACGATCTTCTCAAATAGTCGCCAAACACCAGCACCGCTAAAATGATTAACTATGATGATTGCACCACCCGGCTTGCAGACGCGCCGAGCCTCTGCAACCAAGTCGTCAGGATTTGGCGTGACGGACAGGACGTATGGAATGGCGACGCAGTCAAAATGGCTATCTGGATAGGTCAGCGCCTCTGCATCCATTTTTTCCAACTCGATCTTTCTTCCGGCGAGCTGATTTGCCTGTGCAGTTGCGATAGCCAGCATTTCGCTGGATAAATCGATGCCAGTTACCTTGGTAGATTCAGGATATCTTGGCAGAGTCAACCCAGTACCGACTCCAATTTCGAGCATCGAATTTGGTTTTATTTCATCCACCTTGCGCGCCAATGCTTTACGCCCCGGCTCAAGGATGGCGCCAAAAATTCTGTCGTAGACAGGCGCGTACATTTTGTAGGCGCGAACGATACTTTGCGTCGTGATGCTCTTTGACATATATAGCTTGAAATGAAGTGCTAGATTATCGCAAGAGGCGGCGGCCCTAGGCCTATTCAGAAACCATGAGGCCCATTACCTCTGTCGTGCGAGTCGTGCATTCATATTTCAGAACATGGGTTGCATTGAAATTGCAATCAGCGCGCCGATTTTTCGACAAAAAAGCCGCCCGAAGGCGGCTTTCGCATTGTCATCAAACTATCAAGTACCACCGCAGGTCTTCGGCAGGAGCGTCGTGTCTGCGACGTCGGAAGTGCAGGTCCATGCACCACCGAGACCGCCGGCAGAGCCCGCGACGGTATCAGTGCCGCGGGTCCAGGTGATCTTCTTGCCGACGAGGCGCGGCGTGCTGCTGGCGACAAAGGCGCAGGAGATGGAGCCCGAGCCGTCAGGCGTAGCGGCCGAGGCAGCGGTCACGGTGCAGCGGCTGGTCGATCCTTGGAGACCAACATCAGCGGCAGTTGCGATAACCTTTCCGTTCGTCAGCGCATCCTCGAAAGCCGTCTTGCCGGGGGTGATTTCAGCGAGGCCCGAGGCGACTTGCGACTTGGCTACGTAGTTCTGATAAGCGGGCAACGCGACGGCGGCCAGAATACCAATGATCGCCACAACGATCATCAATTCGATAAGGGTGAAACCCTTTTGCACATTGCGTGCGATGGAACGACGGTTCATTTCAGTTACTCCAGGTTAGTTACAGAGAGCCCGAGGTGGGCCCCCGGTGCGCTCATGTAACCGCAGCAACTGTGCCAGCATTGTTTCGCCCTCCCAAGCCCGCTTTGCTGCGGATTTGTTCACGTTCAGGTTACAACGTGTGACGAAAACTGTTGCCGTATGTCGACGCCCCCTGACACTTTTGTCAGACGACAGTCAATCGTGGTCACACCTCCAGCACTTCGGCCGCCTGCAGCCACCGGATGTCCTGCCCGCGCGCTTCCAGGCCGTCCGTCAGCCCATCGATCTGGCTCATGATCTCGACCGTTTCCGCTGGCTTGGTATGGGTGATGTAGACGGGATAGTTCTTTCCGTCAGCAATCTGCGCCAGTTCGCCGGCCAGCGTCGCCGGCGACAGGTGCAGGCTGCGCTGCGCGAGCGCCTGCTCCCGGTTGCTGAACGCAGTCTCGATGACGAGCATCGCCACGTCGAGCTGGTTCACCCGCTCCCAGAAGGGCGCATTCCGCTCCGTGTCTCCGCTGAACACCCAGTTCGGCCCGCCCTGGGCGCAGCGCACCGCAAAGCCGCAGGCCGGCACCGTGTGCACGGCGGGCAGTACCTCGATGTGCTTGAGCTTGCGGGTCCCGATCTGCAGTTGCTGCCCGATCACGAGGTCATGGAAGCACACGAAAGGCGCCTCCCGGGTGGGAATGCTCGCGAAGTCGGGCCAGATGACGTTGTTGAACACGTGGGCACGCAGCGCCTCGATGGTGGCGCGCAGCGCGTGCACGCGCAGGGGCCGCGTGCGGCGGCTGGCCACGGCGTCGATCATGAGGGGGAGCGCGGCGACGTGGTCGAGGTGCGAATGGGTGAGCACCACGTCGTCGATGGCGGCCATTTCGTCGAGGGTCAGGTCGCCGACGCCGGTGCCGGCGTCGACCAGCAGGTCGCTATCGACCAGGAAGGAGGTCGTGCGGCAGTCCTTGGCGATGGCGCCTGAGCACCCCAACACACGCACCTGCATTTTCGCGAGACCCTTCATCTGGCAGCCCTGGAGGGCTGTTTACTTCGTTTCGAACCGGGTTGCCCCGTCCCAGTTCAAATCCTTGGGCTGCAACGACATCGAGGCTAAACGCTGCGCATACAACTGGTAAAGGACTTTTTTGGCATCCACCGCAAGGAGGGGCGCAAGCATAGCTTGACCTTCCTCCCAATCTTGCGCCCGATAAGCAAAAAGGACGCTATTCCACTGCTCCAAGTCCGCGTACTGGCGCCGGCTGGCATCGGCGCGGCGGGCCACGGGGGTGAAGATCCGCGCCTTGCCCATCTTGCCCTGCACCCGCACGCAATCGAGTTCCTGCCAGACGAAGGTCGGGGCCTGCCGCTGCGTGGCCTCGCCGGCCACGATCTCGACGCCGTAGCGGGCCCCCAGGCCCTCGATGCGCGAGGCGAGATTGACCGCGTCGCCGACGACGGTATAGCTGCGCCGGACGGCCGAGCCCATGTCGCCGACGCTCATCACGCCGGAATTGATGCCGATGCCGATGCTGATCTCGGGGCGGCCGCTCTGGCGGTGCGCCTCGTTCAGCGCCTGCACGGCCGTGGCCATCTCGACGGCGGCGCGCACGGCCAGTTCCGCATGGTTGGGCATGTCGACGGGCGCGCCCCAGAACGCCATGACGCAGTCGCCCATGTACTTGTCGACGGTTCCCCGGTGCGCGCTGATGACCTCCGTGAGCCGGCTGAAGACCGCGTTGAGGAAATCCTGCAGGTCGACAGGCGCCATCTGTTCCGCCAGCTTGGTGAAGCCGCGCATGTCGCAGAACATGACCGTGAGTTCCTTGCTCTCGGCACGCATGCTGTAGCGCGCGGGATCTGCCCGCATCTCGTTCACCAGTTGCGGCGGCACGTAGGTTCCGAACAGGTGGGCCAGGTTCCGGCTGGCGCGGGTCTCGACGAGGTAGCCCCAACTCATGTTCAGGACGAACGTGAGCCCGACCACCGCAAGGGCTGACGCCAGGGGCAGCACGAGGCCCGCCTGGACGAAGAGCCATGTGTTGACGGCGATCAGCGCCACGGTCGTGACAACGGCAATGAGCACGGCGCGAGGCGCAGCGCCCAGTGACAGGCCGAAGGCCAGCACCAGCCCGGCCGCGAGCACCGTGACCAGCTCGTATCCCAGTGCGTAGTCGGGTACCGCCGGGATCCGGCCGTCGAGCAGGCCGGAGACGATGTTGGCGTGCACTTCGACGCCGGGATAGGCTGCACCGACGGGTGCGGATCGCAGGTCTTCCAAACCCGGCGCCGTGGAACCGACGAGCACCACCTTGTCCTTCAACTCGCCGGGCGGCAGCGCGCCACGGATGACGTCGATCGCCGAGATGTGCCGGAACGAGCCTCCACGCGCGCCCCCGGGACCACGGAACGGCACAAGCATGCTGGCGGTCCCATCGACTGGAATCCGCAGCGACCTCGTGCCGGCCTTCAGCAGCAGGGCCGCGAGGGGCGGCGGGCCGGTGTTCGCACCCGCCGGCGCAAACACGGGGACGATCGCGTCCGCTCCGACAGCCAGCCGATAGACGACCAGGCCCAGCGACTCGTAGTACCCGGGCTGTGCGTTGGTGCCGGTGTATTGCGCGATCAGCGGTACCGATCGCACGATGCCGTCGCGCTCGGCGTCAAGCAGCACGTTGAGGAATCCGGCCGCGGGCGCGGCCCGCTCCAGTTGCGGGATGCTGCCGACGAAGCCGTTCCAGCGTGTCGCGTAGGAGCGCCCTTCAGGGAACGCGCCGGGGAGCAGGAGCGGCGAAGGCAACACGCCCTTCGCGCGGGGCTCGGCTGTCTGGGTGAAATAGAAGCCCAGCGCGACGCGCTGTCCGGACAGCGCATCGGCGAAGGCCGCGTCATGGTCCAGGCGGGGGGCGAGGCGCTCGATTTCCTCGGCGAGGCCGATCTGGTGCTGCAGCGGTCCGTCCGCCAGCCGCCTGAGGGCGTCGAGGCCTGAACTTTCATCGGGCTCGACGAAGAGGATGTCGAAGCCCAGCACCAAGGCTTGCTGGCGGTTCATGACCTCCGTCGTGAGGCGCGCCAGGTGGTCACGGCTCCACGGCCATTGGCCGAGTTGCTGGAGGCTGGCGTCGTCAATATCGATGATGACGACGCGCGGATCCAGGGTGCGGGGCATCGTGGCCCGCAGGCGCGCGTCATGGATGAAATTGTCCAGGCCCTCCAGCAGCGGAAGGCGCCAGGCACCCACCACGTGCGCCACGACGAGCGCGATGGGCAAGAGGGTGATGGCGATCCGCGCCCAGCGCTGGCGCAGCGCGTTCATCGCGCTTCGCATGCGCTCATCCGGGCCCGCGGAGAAAGATCAGGTGACGACGAACTGCATCCGCGTGCCGCCGAGTTCGAGCACATCGCCGTCCTGCAGCGCCACGGCCTCGCTGCCGAGGGGTTCGCCGTTGAGCGCGGTACCGCCGTCGATCGGCGCCACCACGTAGCCGTGCAAGCGCCGCGTGACGGCAGCGACGGCCACGCCGGGCTTGCCGATGGTAGTGACGACCTTCTGCAGGGAAAGCTCACGCCCGGCTCCGGAGCCGGAGAGGACGCGGATGACTGCAACGCCCGCGGTGCCACCGCCGAGCGGTGCCTGCACCGTGGGTGCCGATGAAAGCGGGATCGGGCCGGAGGGCGCAGGAGAAACGATGGTGCGCGTCGTTGTCGCGCTTTCAGGCGCGCCGGCGGCCGCCACGTAGCGGACCTTGTACTTGCCGACCTCGATGATGTCGTTCTGCTCGAGCGCCTGCTTCTTGATGGCACGTCCGTTGACGTAGGTGCCGTTGGTGCTGTTGAGATCTTCCAGGTAGACATCGCCGCCGATCATGTGCAGCACGGCATGCTCGCCGCTGATCGCCAGATTGTCGACCACGATATCGTTGTACGGCCGCCGTCCCAGCGTCGTGCGGTCCTTGGCGAGCGTCACCTCCTTGATGACGACACCGTCGATCGAAACGATCAATTTCGGCATGACCGACTCCTGCATCTCTTTTTTCTATTCACAGCGGGCCCTTGCGGTGGATGTTTCCTTGACCTTGCTATCCGGGGACCTCGGGCGTCTCGCTCCCACCTGCCCGAGCCAGGACAACCGAAATGTTATCCCGGCCACCATTGTCGTTGGCAGTTGCAACCAAAAGTGTTGCTTTCTCAGGCAGGCCGATATCTTGTAACAAAAGTGTGAAAAGCTGCGCGTCCGAAACCATCTCGCTGAGGCCATCGGAGCACAGGAGGAACAGGTCGCCGGGCATCACGCTGTGTTCGTGCATCTCCAGTTCGACGTGGCGTTCGATTCCCAGCGCACGCGTGACCAGGTTGCGGTGCGGCGACTGCACTGCCTGCTCCGGCGTGATGGCGCCGGCATCGAGTTGCTCCTGCAGGAGTGAGTGGTCGCGTGTGAGCAGATCGAATTTTTCGTCCCGCAGCCGGTAGCAGCGGGAATCGCCGATGTGGCCAATGATGGCGCGTTGCGAACCGAAAGCGGCCAGCACCAGCGTGGTCCCCATGCCCTGCAGCTGCACGTTGGCGATGCCGGCTTCGAGGATGGCCGCATTGGCTTCGTCGGTGCCCGCCTGCAAGGCGCGGCGTATCGCCTTCGGGTTGGCGTGAGGCCCCGCATGCGCCAGCCAGCGCCCGAAGCTCGCCTGGAGCAACGCGATGGCCATGCCGCTCGCGACTTCGCCGCCGTTGTAGCCGCCCATCCCGTCGGCCAGGAGCACCAGCCCCAGCGAGGCATCGAAGGCGATCGTGTCCTCGTTGTTGGCGCGCACCCGGCCGGGATCGGTGAGCGCGGCGAAATCCCAGGTCAGCACGCCGGATTCGGTGGAAACGGGTGCGCCGGAATTTGCCATGACTCAATCAGTTGAAATGCGAACGATCAGTGCTGGGTGCGCGCACGCTTCTGCAGCTGCAGCCACCGGCCCACTGCCACCACGAAGACCGCGCCGGCCACAGCGGCCGCGTAGTGCAGCCAGGGGTTGGCCGCCAGGACGGCGCGCAGGATCGTATCGCTCACGATCGTCTCGCCACCGACCCAGCCGATGAGGGCGGCGCCGAGCATGACGATGATGGGGAAACGTTCCATGAGCTTGATCATGAGCGTACTGCCAAAAATCACCAACGGAATACTGATCGCGAGGCCGAGGATCAGCAGCACCATGCTGCCTTGCGCCGCCGCGGCGACCGCGATCACGTTGTCCAGGCTCATGACCAGGTCGGCCAGGAGGATGGTCCGCACCGCCGCCATCATGCTGCCGTATTCCTTGTCCTCGCCCTCCCCGTCTTCTTCCTCGCTGAGCAACTGCGTGCCGATCCACAGCAGCAGCAGGCCGCCGACGATCTGCAGGTAAGGCAGCGCCAGGAGCTTGGCCGCGACCACGGTCAGGGCGATCCGCAGCACCACCGCCGCGCCCGAGCCGAACAGCACTGCCGTGCGCTGCTGGTGCGGCGGCAGCGAGCGTGCAGCCATGGCGATCACCACGGCGTTGTCACCGGAAAGGATGATGTTGATCCAGACGATCTTGAGCAGGCCGATCCAGAAGTCCGCGGTTTGCAAGTATTCCATGTCTCTATTCCACTGTTATTGATTGAAAAAGCGCCCGCAATCGGAATTGCGGGCGCTTTCTTCTTGTGTGGTCAGCGAGGGAGCGAACTGATCAGAGAAGTTCCTTGAGCCGCTTGGCCAGCTCCGAGAAGTTGCGCGTCACCGTGAAGCCGCATTCTTCCATGATGGCGAGCTTGGCATCGGCGGTGTCGGCACCGCCGGAGATCAGCGCGCCGGCATGGCCCATGCGCTTGCCGGGAGGCGCCGTCACGCCGGCGATGAAGCCGACGATCGGCTTCTTCATGTTGTCCTTGCACCAGCGGGCCGCGTCGGCCTCGTCGGGGCCGCCAATCTCGCCGATCATGATGACCGCGTCGGTGTCCGGATCGTCGTTGAACGCCTTCATCACGTCGATGTGCTTCAGGCCGTTGATCGGGTCGCCGCCGATGCCGACCGCCGACGATTGGCCGAGGCCGATCTCGGTGAGCTGCGCCACGGCTTCATAGGTCAGCGTGCCGGAGCGGCTGACCACGCCGATGCGGCCCTTGCGGTGGATGTGGCCGGGCATGATGCCGATCTTGATCTCGTCGGGCGTGATCAGGCCGGGGCAGTTCGGGCCGAGCAGCAGGGTCTTCTTGCCGCCGGCGGCTTCCTTGGCCTTCATCTTGTTGCGCACTTCGAGCATGTCGCGCACCGGGATGCCTTCGGTGATGCAGATCGCCAGGTCCAGGTCGGCCTCGACGGCTTCCCAGATCGCGGCGGCGGCACCTGCCGGCGGCACGTAGATCACCGACACGGTCGCGCCGGTCTGCGTCGCGGCTTCCTTGACGGAGCCGAAGATCGGGATGTTGAAGATCGACTCGCCGGCCTTCTTCGGGTTCACGCCGGCCACGAAGCAGTTCTTGCCGTTCGCGTATTCCTGGCACTTCTCGGTGTGGAACTGGCCGGTCTTGCCGGTGATGCCTTGCGTGATGACTTTGGTGTCTTTGTTGATGTAGATCGACATGACGTTTCCTTAGGCTTTCTTGACTGCTGCCACGACCTTCTGGGCCGCTTCCGCCATGGTGTCGGCGCTGATGATCGGCAGGCCCGAATCGGCCAGCAGCTTCTTGCCTTCGACTTCGTTGGTACCTTTCATGCGGACGACCAGCGGCACTTGCAGGTTCACGGCCTTGCAGGCTGCGATCACGCCGGTGGCGATGGTGTCGCACTTCATGATGCCGCCGAAGATGTTGACGAGGATGGCCTCGACGTTCTTGTTCTTCAGCATGATCTTGAAGGCTTCGGTCACCTTCTCGGGGGTGGCGCCGCCGCCCACGTCGAGGAAGTTGGCGGGCTCGCCGCCGAAGAGCTTGATGGTGTCCATCGTCGCCATGGCGAGGCCGGCGCCGTTCACCAGGCAGCCGATGTTGCCGTCGAGGCTGATGTAGGCGAGGTCGAACTTGCTGGCTTCGACTTCGGCCGCGTCTTCCTCGTCGAGGTCGCGCAGCGCCACGATCTCGGGGTGGCGGAACAGCGCGTTGCTGTCGAAGTTGAACTTGGCGTCCAGGGCGATGATGTTGCCCTTGCTGTCACGGTTGAGCGGGTTGATCTCGACCAGCGAGGCGTCAGTCTCCATGTAGCAGGTGTAGAGCTTCTTGAAGATGTCCACGGCCTGGGCGGTGGACTCGGCCGGGATGCCGATGCCGTCGGCGATCTGCCGGGCCTGCGCGTCGGTCAGGCCGTCCTTCGGGTCGGCGAAGACCGTGATGATCTTCTCGGGCGTGGAATGCGCCACTTCCTCGATGTCCATGCCGCCTTCGCTCGAAGCGATGAAGGCCACCTTCTGGGTGGCGCGGTCGGTCACGGCCGAGACGTAGTATTCCTTCTGGATGTCGGCGCCGTCCTCGATGTAGAGGCGACGGACCTTCTGGCCTTCAGGACCGGTCTGGTGCGTCTTGAGCTGCATGCCGAGGATTTCGCCGGCGAGCTTCTTGACGTCTTCGATCGATTTCGCGACCTTGACGCCGCCGCCCTTGCCGCGGCCACCCGCGTGGATCTGGGCCTTGACAACCCAGACCGGGCCGCCGAGCTTTTGAGCGGCTTCGACCGCCTCCTGCACTGTGTACGCCGGAATGCCGCGCGGCACAGGCACACCGAACTTGGCAAGAATTTCCTTGCCTTGGTACTCGTGAATCTTCATGAGGGTGTCTCTCGGATCGAGGTTTAGAGAACGGGAGAATTTGGCTGTTGTCCACGGGCCACGGCGCCTGACGGCGGGGGCGGCGGACAGCAGAGGACTGTATCATGGTGCGCCGCACCAACGGCAGACCCGTCGCTGTGGTCAATACGTACTTTCTCCAGAAGCATCCAGAGGCTCCCCGTCATGGTCAAGGTCTTCATCGATGGCGAAGCCGGCACCACCGGCCTCCAGATCCGCGAGCGGCTCCAGAAGATGCCGCAGGTCGAACTCGTCAGCATCGCCCCCGAGCTGCGCAAGGATGTAGCCGCCAAGCGCGAGCTGATGTCCGGCGTCGATCTGGTCGTGCTGTGCCTGCACGACGATGCCGCGCGTGAATCCGTCGCGCTGATCGACCAGCTCGAAGGCCGCCGCCCCAAGATCATCGATGCCTCCACCGCGCACCGCACGGCGGCGGGATGGGTGTTCGGCTTCCCCGAACTCGCCGCCGGACAGAAGGAAGCCGTGGCCAAGGCCGAGCGCGTGGCCAACCCCGGCTGCTACGCCACCGGCGCCATCGCCATCGTCCGCCCGCTGGTCGACGCCGGGCTCCTGCCGCCCGACTTTCCGATCGCCCTGCCCTCCGTCAGCGGCTATTCCGGCGGCGGGCGCACGATGATCGAAGCCTACGAGAGCGGCCAGGCGCCCCTGTTCGAGACCTATGCGCTCGGGCTCAAGCACAAGCACATCCCCGAGATCATGAAATACACCGGTCTCACGCGCCGGCCGGTCTTCATTCCTTCCGTCGGCAACTTCAAGCAGGGCATGCTGGTGCAGTTGCCCCTGCATCTGGACGACCTGCCCGACCGCCCGAAGGCGAGCGACCTGCACGATGCACTTGCCGCGCACTACGCGAAGAGCAACACGCCGGAGCAGTTCGTGAAGGTGCTGCCGCCCACCGAGGACGGCAAGATCGATGCGCTGTCGCTCAACGACACCAATCAGCTCGACATCCGCGTGTTCCCGAACGAAGACCACCGCCATGCGGTCGTCATCGCCCGGCTGGACAACCTGGGCAAGGGCGCGAGCGGCGCCGCCGTGCAAAACCTCAGATTGATGCTGGGGATCTGACCTCGCCCCCAGGCTTGCCCACTTCGTGTGGCCGCCCACCCCCGACCGGGGGCAACACCGGCGGCCCGGCGAAGCCGGTTCCGCGGTGTTTCTGGAACGGGCTGGCTACGCCGGCGTTGGCCTATTCATCGGGGTCGTAGCGCAGCACGCGTGCGGCCACGGCGCTGGCGAATCCGCGGGCCAGGAGAAATCGCGTCTGCTTTGCCCGCTCCGCCGCATCCTGCGGCAGCTCGCCGAAACGGCGGCGCCAGACTTCACGGGCACGGTCGAGTTCGCTGCCCTGCAAGCTGGCGACCGCTTCGGCGACCGCCTCGGGCGCGATGCCCTTGTGCAGGAGTTCCTGGCGCACGCGCGCCGCGCCGTGGCGCGCCGCGCGTTGATGCAGGACGGATTGCACCACCCTCGCCTCGCTGATGAAATCCTTGGCCGCCAGCTCATCGAGCGCGCGTGCCAGCTCGCCGGACTGTTCCTCGTACTTCGCGAGCTTGCGTTCGAGTTCGGCGCGCGAATGCTCCCGCTGGCTCAGCAGTCGCAGCGCGCGCCCCTTGAGAGATGGAGCGGCAAAGGCCATGGCGTACGTTGAATCGCTGCTGCGTCTCGAAGCGCACCCGCCGCGCCGGGCGGGTGGCGCGAGCCCCGCGGGCTCTTACTTCTTCTCTTTCTCGACCGGTGCCGGTGCGTCGGCCGCCTCGGCCAACAGGAGCGGAATGCCCAGCGATTCGCGCACTTTGTTCTCGATCTCGCGCGACAGCTCGCGGTTCTCGCGCAGGAACTCGCGCGCGTTGTCGCGGCCCTGCCCGATCTTCTCGCCGTTGTAGGCGTACCAGGCACCCGACTTGTCGACGATCTTGGCGGTCACGCCCATGTCGATGATCTCGCCCTCGCGGCTGATGCCCTCACCGAACAGGATGTCGAACTCTGCCGTCTTGAAAGGTGGCGAGACCTTGTTCTTGACCACCTTGACCTTGGTCTCGTTGCCGATCGCCTCGTCGCCCTTCTTGATGGTGCCGATGCGGCGGATGTCCAGGCGCACCGAGGCGTAGAACTTCAGCGCATTGCCGCCGGTGGTGGTTTCGGGCGAGCCGAACATCACGCCGATCTTCATGCGGATCTGGTTGATGAAGATGACCATGCAGTTGGTCTTCTTGATGGTGGCAGTCAGCTTGCGCAGCGCCTGGCTCATCAGGCGGGCCTGCAGGCCGGGCAGCGAGTCGCCCATTTCGCCTTCGATTTCGGCCTTGGGCGTGAGCGCGGCGACCGAGTCGACCACGATCAGGTCGACCGCGCCGGAACGCACCAGCGAATCGACGATCTCGAGCGCCTGCTCGCCGGTGTCGGGCTGGCTGATCAGCAGGTCGGAGAGGTTCACGCCGAGCTTCTGCGCGTACTGCACGTCCAGCGCGTGCTCGGCATCGACGAAGGCGCAGGTGCCGGCCTGGCGCTGCATCTCGGCGATGACCTGGAGCGTGAGCGTGGTCTTGCCGGACGATTCCGGGCCGTAGATCTCGATCACCCGGCCGCGCGGCAGGCCGCCGACGCCGAGCGCGATGTCGAGGCCGAGCGAGCCGGTGGAGACCACCTGGATGTCTTCCAGCGCTTCGCCTTCGCCGAGCCGCATGATCGTGCCCTTGCCGAACTGCTTTTCGATCTGGGCCAGCGCTGCCTGGAGGGCTTTGGCCTTTTCGCTGCTGGCGACCGAGATGCTTGCGCCCTTGACGACTGCGTCCATGTGGAAAACTCCTTGAATATCAACGGGTTGGGTGGGATTCATCCCGCTGCTTTTAATTACAGGCTGGATGCTTGAACAGTAGTGTAGAGGCCAATGAGTGCGAGTAAACTCATTTTTTGGTCAGTTTGCTTTACTATCAGGGCGCCATGTCCGACCCTGTTTTTCCGATCGACCACGATGCCTGGCGGCAAACCCACCTGGGCCGCCTGCTCGGCCATGCCATGCGCCGGTTCGACGAGCGCGTGCTCGCGCTGATGGCCCACGACGCCGAGGTGCCGCTCGCGCTCTCGAATCTCGCCGCGCGTGCGCAGGTCAGCGCCGCGCACGTCCACATCACGCGGCACCTCGCCCGCGACGGCTCGCGCCTGACCGAACTCGCCGGGCGCGCCGGCATGACCAAGCAGGCGATGGGCGCGCTGGTCGACCAGTGCGAGGCCTGGGGCCTGGTGACGCGCGGGCCCGATCCGCTCGACGCTCGCGCACGCCGCGTGCTGTTCACGGCCGACGGCCTTGCCTGGCTCGAGGCTTTCCGAAACGCGGTCGCGCAGGCGGAAACGGAGTTCCGCGCCAGCGTCGGCGACGAAATCGCCACCGTGGTAACCATCGGCCTCGAAGCCTATGCGGCGGCCTAGAATTCGAAAGGGAGTTGACAGGTAGAAGGGCGCGGCAGCATGTGCGAGCCGCGATGTCTGGAGGCACGGCATGCGGATACTGATTGCGGAAGATGACCAGGTGCTGGCCGACGCACTCCTGCGCAGCCTGCGCACCTCCGGCTCGGCGGTCGACCATGTCGCGACCGGCTCGCAAGCCGACGCGGCGCTGATGACCAACAGCGAATTCGACCTGCTGATCCTCGACCTCGGCCTGCCCAACATGCACGGTCTCGAAATCCTCAAGCGGCTGCGTGCGCGCGGCTCGCAATTGCCGGTTCTGGTGCTGACCGCCGCCGACAGCGTCGAGGAGCGGGTCAAGGGCCTGGACTACGGCGCCGACGACTACATGGCCAAGCCCTTCTCGCTGCAGGAGCTCGAGGCCCGCGTGCGTGCGCTCACGCGGCGCGGCATGGGTGGCACGAGCAACGCGATCAAGCACGGACCGCTGGTCTACGACCAGGCCGGACGCGTCGCGACCATCGACGGCAAGATGATCGAACTCTCCGCACGCGAACTCGGCCTGCTCGAAGTGCTGCTGCAACGCGCCGGCCGCCTGGTGAGCAAGGACCAGCTCGTCGAGCGGCTGTGCGAATGGGGCGAGGAAGTCAGCCTCAATGCGATCGAGGTCTACATCCATCGCTTGCGCAAGAAGATCGAGAAGGGGCCGGTGCGCATCGCCACCGTGCGCGGCCTGGGCTATTGCCTCGAGAAAATCCCCTCCTGATGCCTCATGGCGTCTCGCACAACCAGCGATCCATGAACCGGCCGGCCGGCGCGGCCAGGCCCGTTCGTGAAACACCGCGGAACCGGCTTCGCCGGGCCGCTGGTGTTGCCCCCGGCCAGGAGTGGGCCGCCACACGCAGCGGGCAAGCCTGGGGGCCCGCTTGAAACTCTTTCAGCGCGCACAGCGCTCCCTGTTTGGCGAGATCCTCGACTGGATGCTCACGCCGCTCCTGTTGCTGGTGCCGGTCAGCATCGGCGTCACATGGCTGGTGGCGCAGGGCATCGCGAATGCACCTTTCGATCGGGCGCTGGAAGCCAACATCCAGATCCTCGCGCGGCTGGTCGACGTGGAAAACGGGCGCATCCAGTTCGTGCTGCCGCAGCCGGCGCGCGAAATCCTGGGCGGCGACGACGTCGACCGCGTGTACTACCAGTTGCTCGACGGGCACGGCACGCTGCTCAGCGGCGAACGGGAGATTCCGTTTCCCGGCACTGACGATCCCCCGACCCCCGGCGTGGTCTACCTGAGCAACGGCCAGATCCATGGCAAGGCCGTGCGCATCGCCTCGCTGTGGCTCGCCGGGACCACGCCCGATGCGCCGCCGACGCTGCTGCAGGTGGCCGAGACGCGCGAGAAGCAGTCGGTGCTGGCGACCGAGATCATCAAGGGCGTGCTGCTGCCGCAGTTCGCGATCCTGCCGCTGGCGGTGCTGCTGATCTGGCTGGCGCTGGTGCGCGGCATCAAGCCGCTGTCCGTGGTGGAAGCGCGCATCCGCGAGCGCCGGCCGGGCGACCTGAGCCCGCTCGACGAGTCCTCCGTGCCGCTCGAAGTGGTCCCGCTGGTGCTGTCGGTCAACGACCTGCTGAACAAGCTCAACGATTCGATCGGCACCCAGAAGCGCTTCCTCGCCGATGCGGCGCACCAGCTCAAGACCCCGCTGGCAGGCCTGCGCATGCAGGCCGACCTGGCCCAGCGCGAGGGCGCCAACGCCAATGAATTGAAGCAATCCCTCAAGCAGATCGGCCGCGCGAGCGTGCGCGCGACGCACACGGTCAACCAGTTGCTGTCGCTCGCTCGCGCGGAGGGCAGCGGCGCCAACATCGGTCGCGGGCGGCAGCCCTGCGACCTCGCGCGGCTCACGATCGAAGTGGTGCGTGAAGCGGTGCCGCGCGCGATCGACAAGCGCATCGACCTGGGCTACGAAGGCGCCGAACCGGGCGCGCCCGGCGTGGCCTTCGAGGGCAACCCCACGCTTCTCAAGGAACTGGTGCGCAACCTGCTCGACAACGCGATCAACTACACGCCTTCCACGCCGGAACGGACAGGTGTGATCACCGCGCGGGTGCTGGCCGATCCCTTCGGCCGCATCGTCGTGCTGCAGGTCGAGGACAACGGGCCCGGCATCGCCGAGAGCGAGCGGGAGCTGGTGTTCCAGCCCTTCTATCGCGTGCTGGGCAATGAAGCGGACGGCTCGGGCCTGGGCCTGCCGATCGTGCTGGAGATCGCACGCCAGCACTTCGCGACGGTGCGCCTGGAAGATGCGCACCCGGGCCAGCAACCGCCGGGCACGCTGGTGAGCCTGCGCTTCGACGCGAACGAAAGCGAGCGCCGCGCCGACCGGTCCCGCGCCTAGGGCTTGGGCGCCTCGACCTTGCGAATCTGAAGCATCTGCGGCCGCACCTGTTGCGTCAGGCGCTGCGGCTCGCGCTCGCTGAAGCGAGCGGGCTCGGTGCCGAAGACCGCGAGCCCGCCGCGCGTCCAGGCAAAGTAGCCGAGGTTCGCAAGCAGCAGCACAACGACCAGCAACCGCAGCATCATGGCCGCGTGCGCACGGGCCGCACGCTGACTTCCGCGCTGATGATCGACTTCACCTCCGAAGCCGTCCGCACCAGCAGTTCGCCGCCCCAGCCCACGCCTTCGCACAGGCCTTCGGTGCCGTCGCTGAGCCGCACCTCGCGGCCGCGCAGGACGTCGCGCGCGGCGAAGCGGGCGGCAAAAGGCACGAAGCCGTCCCTGTCGAAAAGCTGAACGTCGCGGACCAGCGGCAGCGCGATGTCGCGGAGCACCTCTGCCGGGGTGGCGAGCGGACGCCACTCTTGCACCCACGCGGGCGGCGTGCTCAGGCCGGTGGCATCGCGAGCGCCGATGTTGATGCCGATGCCGATCACCAGGTAGCGCTCTGCGGCATCCGGCTGGAGCACGGCGGTCTCGATCAGGATGCCGACCAGCTTGCGCTCCTGGTACCACAGGTCGTTGGGCCACTTGAGCGACAGGCCCACCGCACTGGACGGATCGAGACTCTCCGCGACGCTGACGCCCACGGCAAGCGAAAGTCCCGACCAATCCCTGGGCGCCAGGGGCAGGCCGAGCGAGAAGGTCAGCGTGGCAGGTTCACGCTCGCTCTGCGCGCTCTGCCAGGCGCGGCCCATCCGGCCATGCCCCGCGGTCTGCCGCTCGGCGGCGAGCAGCACGGGCGCCCGGTGGCCGTCACGGGCACGCCGCATGAGTTCGCTGCTGGTGGAATCGATCTCGGGAACGACCTCGACGGCGAACCCGGGCACCAGGGGCGCCAATGCGCCCGCGATCTCGTCCTCGAACCAGGGTGCGGCCATGATCAGCGCTTGCCGGTTTTCGCCGACTTGCCGTCCTTGGCGGCCTTGGCCTTCTTCTTCGGTTCCTTGAGCGCCTCGGCGCCGTCCTTGCCAAGCTTCTTGCTGAGCTTCTTTTCGGCCTTCCTGCCGCTTTTCTTGCCGCTTTTCCTGCCCTTCTTCCCGCTCTTCTTTTCCTTGTCGTCCTTCGGGGCGAGCAGCGTGCCGCGGCAGGTTTCCGAACCGCACCAGCATGGGAATTCGGCCTTCAGCTTCTTCGTGTACGGCTCGTCGATGATCAGGCCGTAGTCGTAGCTCAGCTCCTCGCCGGCCGCGATGTTGCGCAGCGCCTTGATGAAGACCCGGCCGTCCTGCTCGTCGGCCTCGCAACTGGGTTCGCACGAATGATTGATCCAGCGCGCCGCATTGCCGTTGACGCCGCCGTCGATCACACGGCCGTCATCGATGTGGAAGTAGAAGGTGTGGTTGGGCTGCGTCGGGTCGTGCGGATGGCGGCGCAGCGCCTCCTTCCAGGTGATGACCTCGCCCTTGTACTCGATGAGCGTTTCGCCCTCCGCTATATCCTGCACGGCAAAGACGCCGTTGCCATGAACGCCGGAGCGCCGCGTCTGGATGCGGCGGCCGCCGGAAACGGGGGATTTGGATGGCATCGCGGAAGTCTGTTAGTTTGAATATGTACGCATGCGCGTGCGCGTACGCACGCGAGAAGCGCCAGATTGTAGATGTGGCCCCCACGCTCCCGCACTGCGTGTCGTCGCTGCCCCCCGAGGGGGCCGCAGGCCGCCTTGGGGCGGCCCGGCGTCGGCCTATTTTTTGAGAATGGAATCGTTGATGAAGACTTTGGTGATTGCAGAGAAGCCATCGGTGGCCCAGGACATCGTCCGGGCGCTCACGCCCGTGGCTGGCAAGTTCGACAAGCACGAAGAACACTTCGAGAACGAAAAGTACGTCGTGACCAGCGCCGTCGGTCACCTGGTGGAGATCCAGGCGCCCGAGGAGTTCGACGTCAAGCGCGGCAAGTGGAGCTTCGCCAACCTGCCGGTGATCCCGCCTCGCTTCGACCTCAAGCCGGTCGACAAGACCAAGACCCGCCTGAACGCGGTCGTGAAGCAGGCCAAGCGCAAGGACGTGACCCAGCTCGTGAACGCCTGCGACGCGGGCCGCGAGGGCGAACTGATCTTCCGCCTGATCGAGCAGTACGCGGGCGGCAAGTCGCCGCTGGGCAAGCCGGTCAAGCGGCTGTGGCTGCAGTCGATGACACCGCAGGCGATCCGCGACGGCTTCGACCAGTTGCGCAGCGAGCAGCAGATGCAGGGGCTGGCCGACGCCGCGCGCTCGCGTTCGGAGGCCGACTGGCTGGTCGGCATCAACGGCACGCGCGCCATGACGGCGTTCAATTCGCGCGACGGCGGCTTCTTCCTGACCACCGTGGGCCGGGTGCAGACGCCGACGCTCTCCGTCGTGGTCGAGCGCGAGGAAAAGATCCGCAAGTTCGTGAGCCGTGACTATTGGGAAGTGCACGGCAGCTTCCTGGCAGAGGCGGGCGAGTACCCGGGCAAGTGGTTCGACCCGAACTGGAAGAAGCCGCCGCCCGGCCCCGACGGCGTGGCGGACCCCGAGCAGCGGGCCGACCGGATCTGGAACGAGCGCGAAGCCCGCGAGATCGCCGAGGCCGCTCGCGGCAAGACCGCCACCGTGACCGAGGAAAGCAAGCCCACCACGCAGGCGTCGCCCCTGCTGTTCGACCTGACTTCGCTGCAACGCGAGGCCAACAGCCGCTTCGGCTTCAGCGCCAAGACCACGCTGGCGCTGGCGCAAAGCCTCTATGAACGCCACAAGGCGCTGACCTACCCGCGGACCGACTCGCGCGCGCTGCCCGAGGACTACCTGCCGGTCGTGAAGCAGACCATGGGCATGCTCGCCGACAGCGGCATGAAGCACCTCGCGCCCTTTGCGAAGCAGGCGATCGACGGCAACTACGTGAAGCCTTCGAAGCGCATCTTCGACAACGCCAAGGTCAGCGATCACTTTGCGATCATCCCGACCTTGCAGGCGCCGAGCGGCCTGTCCGACGCCGAGCAGAAGCTCTATGACTTCGTGGTGCGCCGCTTCATGTCGGTGTTCTTCCCGAGCGCCGAATACCAGGTGACCACCCGCATCAGCACGGTCGAGCACGCCGGCAAGAAGTACCCCTTCCGCACCGACGGCAAGGTGCTCGTGAAGCCGGGCTGGCTCGCCATCTACGGCAAGGAAGCCCAAGACGACGAGAAGGAAGACGACAAGGACGGCAAGCGCCTCGTGCCGGTGAAGCCCGGCGAGCTGGTGAAGGTCGAATCCGTCGAGCCCAAGGGCCTGAAGACCCGTCCGCCCGCGCGCTATTCGGAAGCCACCTTGCTCGGCGCGATGGAAGGCGCAGGCAAGACCATCGACGACGACGAGCTGCGCGAGGCCATGCAGGAGAAGGGCCTCGGCACTCCCGCCACGCGCGCCGCGATCATCGAAGGCCTGCTGGCCGAGAAGTACATCCACCGCGAAGGCCGCGAGCTGATCCCGACCGCCAAGGCCTTCCAGCTCATGACGCTGCTGCGCGGCCTCGGCGTGGAGGAACTGTCCAAGGCCGAGCTCACCGGCGAATGGGAATACAAGCTCGCGCAGATGGAACACGGCAAGCTCAGCCGCGAAGCCTTCATGCGCGAGATCGCCGAGATGACGGAGCACATCGTCAAGAAGGCCAAGGAGTACGACCGCGACACCGTGCCCGGCGACTACGCCACGCTGGCAACGCCGTGCCCCAATTGCGGCGGCGTGGTGAAGGAGAACTACCGCCGCTATTCCTGCACCGGCAAACCCGGGCAGGAGCCTTGCGGCTTTTCCTTCGGCAAGTCGCCCGCGGGCCGCACCTTCGAAGTGGAGGAGGCGGAGCAACTGCTGCGCGACAAGCAGATCGGGCCGCTGGAGGGCTTCCGCTCCAAGGCTGGCTGGCCTTTCACCTCGGAGATCGTCCTCAAGTTCGACGACGAGGCGAAGAACTGGAAGCTGGAGTTCGACTTCGGCGACGACAAGAACGCCGAGACCGGCGAGATCGTCGACTTCGCCGGCCAGGAATCGCTCGGCCCGTGCCCGAAATGTGCCGCTCGCGTGTTCGAGTACGGCAGCAACTATGTCTGCGAGAAGTCGGTGCCGACCGAGGCGCAGCCCACGCCAAGCTGCGACTTCAAGACCGGCAAGATCATCCTGCAGCAGCCGGTGGATCGCGCGCAGGTCGAAAAGCTGCTCGCCACCGGCAAGACCGACCTGCTCGACAAGTTCGTCTCGATGCGTACGCGCCGGTCGTTCAAGGCCTTCCTTGCGTGGAACAAGGAGGAGGGCAAGGTCGCATTCGAGTTCGAGCCCCGGACCAGCAAGTTCCCGCCGCGCAAGACCTTCAAGGCCGCACCGGCGGCGGCGAAGAAGACGGCCGCAAAGGCGCCGGCCGCCAAGAAGGTCGCAGCGAAGAAGGCCGCGGCGCCCAAGGCACCGCGCAAGCCCGGCGCCGGGCTCAAGCCCAGCGACGCACTGGCTGCGGTGATCGGCGCGGAGCCCGTGCCGCGCACCGAGGTCATCAAGAAGCTGTGGGACTACATCAAGGCCAACGGCCTGCAGGATGCGGCCAACAAGCGCGCCATCAATGCCGACGCCAAGCTGAAGCCGGTGTTCGGCAAGGACCAGGTGACGATGTTCGAGCTGGCCGGGATCGTGGGCAAGCACCTGGCGTAAACAGACCGGAGATTCGCATGAAGCAGTTCCTTGCCATCTCGTTCGCGGCAGCCGTGTGCCTGCTCGCCGGCTGCGCCGCGCCGGGCGCCGGCGGCGGCTCGGCCTCCAGCGGCAGCACGGGCAGCAGCGGCATCACCGTGTTCGGCACGATCGATGCCGGCGTCAGCGGCTACAAGAATCAGAGCGGCCGCTAGTCAGGTCATCAGCAGCGCCTGCCGCAGCAGCCGCGCTGCGCGGTTGCGGATGCGGCCGGGCGCGGTGCGCAGCGGCCCGCGCGGGCTGACCTTGGCTGTCGCGCAAGCCCAGAGGAAGTCCTGCAGGATGGCCGTGTCGTCGACCGTGTCGGTGGCGCCGTACTGATGGAACTCGGGATGCCACTGGGTCGCCGCGATGTAGCTGCGGCCGCGGTCCGGCCGGCGGCGGATGGCCTCGGCCACATGGTCGGGGATGCTCCAGGCCTCGACCTCGAAACCGGGTGCGAGGTCCTTCACGCCCTGGTGATGGATGCTGTTGACGCGCGCGGTCTCCATGCCCGGATAGAGGTGCGCGAGGCGAGACCCCGGCGTGACCCGGATCTCATGGAAGTTCTGGTCGTAGGTGACCGGATCGCGATGCCGCTGCGCGTTGGGATGCTGCGCCTCGATGTCCTGGTAGAGCGTGCCGCCGAAAGCCACATTGATGAGCTGCAAGCCCCGGCAGACGCCGAATATGGGCTTGCCGGCCTGCTCGAAGGCCTCCACCAGCGCGAGGTCGTAGAGGTCGCGGATGCGGTCGCCGACCCACGCGTCCTTGAGCGGCACCTCGCCATAGCTGCCGGGCCAGACGTCCGCGCCGCCGTGCATCACCACGCCGTCGAGCCACTCCGCATAGTGCGAGAGCTTGGTGTCGCCACGTGCCGTCTCGCCGGTCGGACAGGGGACCATCACCACCATCGCTCCCGCCGACATCAGCCAGTGAGCGATCGACTGCTCCACGTACTGCAGCGTCTTGTTGGTGAACAAGGAGCGCGCGGGGTCGGCATGGGAAAAACAGGCGGACAAGCCGATCTTCAGACGCCCGGAAACCGTTTGTGACATCGCTATCGGGGCACCGCGCAAGCGCGCCGCCCTCGGGGTGGACAGAGCGCCCATTGTGAAACGTTCCTGCGCAACGCGCACACCGCCCTCGGGCGCCGGGGCGTGTCGGACGGCACCTCACCCTGTGCGATCGCAATCCAGTGCATCATTTGCGCCGATTGACCAGGAGACAAGCGATGAAGACCATCAAGGGGCCGGCCATTTTTCTGGCCCAGTTCACCGGCGACACCGCGCCGTTCAACTCGCTCGACGCCATTGCCGGCTGGGCGGCGGGCCTTGGCTACAAGGGCGTGCAGATCCCGAGCTGGGACGGCCGCATCTTCGATCTCCAGAAGGCGGCCGAGAGCAAGACCTATTGCGACGAAGTGAAGGGCACGCTCGCGACGCACGGGCTCGAGATCACCGAGCTGTCGACGCATCTCCAGGGCCAGCTGGTCGCGGTGCACCCTGCTTACGACGCAGGCTTCGATGGCTTCGCCGCGGCCGAAGTGCGCAACGATCCGGCCAAACGCCAGAAATGGGCGGTCCAGCAACTGCACTACGCCGCACAGGCTTCCGCCCACCTCGGCCTGACAGCCCACGCGACCTTCTCCGGCGCGCTGGCATGGCCGTACCTCTACTCCTGGCCGCCGCGCCCGCCCGGCCTCATCGAGGAAGCCTTCGACGAGCTCGCACGGCGCTGGAGGCCGATCCTCGACCGCTTCGACGAGGCCGGCGTCGACGTCTGCTACGAGATCCACCCGGGCGAGGACCTGCACGACGGCGTGACCTACGAGATGTTCCTCGACCGCGTGAACAACCATCCGCGCGCCTGCCTGCTCTACGACCCGAGCCACTTCGTGCTGCAGCAGCTCAACTACCTCGACTACATCGACCACTATCACGAGCGCATCAAGATCTTTCACGTGAAGGACGCCGAGTTCAACCCGACCGGCAAGCAGGGCGTCTACGGCGGCTTCCAGTCGTGGCTGAACCGGGCAGGGCGCTTCCGCTCGCTGGGCGACGGACAGGTGGACTTCGGCGCGATTTTCTCGAAGATGGCCGCCTACGACTTCCCGGGCTGGGCGGTGCTGGAGTGGGAGTGCTGCATCAAGCATCCCGAGGATGGCGCGCGTGAAGGGGCGGAGTTCATTGCGCAGCACATCATCCGCGTGGCGGACCGGGCGTTCGATGATTTTGCGGGTGGCGGGGTCAATACGGCCGCCAACAAGAAGATGCTCGGAATCACTTGACACCCGTGCCGGCGGGACTCCACAAGGCCGCCGCCACAAGAGCGGAGCGAACCCGAGGATCAGCGCCGTGGACAACTGGTACATCGGCAGCAGGGCCGTCCCCAGGGTGGCGATGAGCACGGCAGTGGCCTTCGCCTTGGCGGTGGCCAGGTCGCTCACGGGCACTTGGACGCTGTCGATGGCGCCTGCGGCCAGCTGGGTCCAGGCCAGGTTCTGGTCGATGACCTTTTCAAGCGGATCGGACGAGCGGTGAAAAGCCCGTTGATGGCTTGGGGCAGCCCTCTGGCGAAAAACCCATCAAGACTGCTTGGTCGTCCTTTATGCACGTTGGCCGCTGCCTTGTGCAAAGACACGTCAGCCTATTATGAATTTTGGAGCTGCGCCCAAGGCAAGAGAAAGCAGAAACAAGACGATGTATACAACCATTCGCCTCTTGGCCAATTTGCCTTGAGTGTCCAAATTTCTATCACTCAATTGCAGCAGGAAAATTTGATCCGGGGCCATTCGGTCTTGCTTTCCTCTGATCAATCTGGCGAAATTTAGCAAAATTCCAAGCCAAGAGAGAGAGGCTGCAATCACTGCCGAAAACAGTATTGCAAGCATCGTTGCTGCTATCGCTCTTTTTGATTCTTCAGAAATCCAAGACGGAACAAGGAAAAAATAGAAAACGAAATATGCCGATGAAAAGGATGCAGTCCAGACGCAGAAAAATCTTCTTAGTAATGCAGCCATAGCGTCAGTCGTCACTTTGCAGTTCACTAAAAAATCTGCGAATGTCGCTATATCCAAAAGTACGGGTCGTCATGTCCATGGTTGATGCAGTGCCTCCAGGAATTCCAAGGTTCTTTACTCCTATGCTGAGAGATCCGCCCGCTACCTTGCCATCGATCACAGTACTGGATTGGCCAAAACCCGGGCCCATGGAAATTCCCACATTATTCGAAACCGAGCTGCCCGCAAGATTGTCCGCCGGACCTCTACTAAATCCGGCAGCCAAAGAAGCAGTGACGTCGAGCCCCCAGCCTGAACCTGTGGACCACGTGATCCCAAAATCGAAAGCAGAGGCACCGCGGCCAGGATTCATAAAAATTCCCGCCTGAAGAGTGCTTCCTTTGACGACAGCCCCGGTGACGGCCCCCGCTAAATAGTAGGTGTCAGATGGGTCTAGTTGCGACAAGCGAATCAACGGTTCCGGTACCATGAACTTTGGAGCGGTGGCTTCGAGCGCCTTGGATCTCGCAAACTCATTTGCACTCTCCGTCGAATAGTCGGCCGAGTATTTGAGGAAGCGATCGCCTTCGGTGGCGTTGCCATTGTTGTAAGCTGTGACGGCCTTGGCACCAAACACGTTGGCAGCATCCCGGAAAACGGCTCCTGCGCGCGCTCGTTCCATCGCCTCAGAGTGGACCGTCTCAGCGATGCCAGACGTCCGGTCGCTAGCCTGTTGCAGTCTTCCCGCTCCATAGGCTTGCCGCGTTCGATCTGTGAACTCGTGCTGAGCCAAGCCAGCGCCATCATCGAATCTCGTTGATTCTTTCGGACCCGGCAAATCCGTTGACAGTCCGGACGTAGCGGCCGGCAACCCGTATGGATTGTTGGACGTTCGCCGGCTCGACACGATGCTATCAGGCGACGCAAGCGTCGCTGACGCATTGGCCCAGTTGTCGTTCCGCCCGATGACGCCATTTTTGGTTTCATCCACTATGCCTCCGGTGGCCAGACGGAAGGCATCTCGGTCCATGCCTGTGGTGTGGGGCTCTACCTGCCGATGCGCCGTCGATGCCGCTGCCTGCCCCTGCCCAAACGCCGAGAACGGCATGAAGCTCCTCATCGCCCCCCGGAAGAACCTCGCGGCCATCGGCGGTGCGCACACGATCAGCACCGTCATCAGCAGCCCGAAGCCGCCCTGCTGCAGCGCCTGGTTGGTGAAGCCCTCGGCATCCAGCTCCGTGAGGGCGTTGACGACATCGGCACTCCACAAGGCCGCCGCCACGCGCTGCATCATCTGCAGCACCAGCGACGCCACGGCGTTGAGCACCGCCATCGAGACCATCGTGC
>NZ_JASZYF010000059.1 GCF_030317115.1 Variovorax gracilis | reverse complement strand
CAGCAACCCTCAAATCATCTCTTCCTACAATCCAATCCCACGCAACTCGGCATCGATCGCTCAAAACGGTCACGTTCCCGAAATCGTCGGTCACCATCGCCGAAATACGCAAAGTCCACTTCTGAGCGGCTTGAGCGCCGTCGGGACCGCCCCAGCGAGGCTGGTTTCTATGGGGCTGCAGGAAGCGCAGCTCGGGTGTATTGGCCCAGCAGTAGGCAGCTCGGTTTGCCTCTCGAACAATCCGATCGCCGGCTCCGAGCGCCGGCCGGTGGTTCAGCAGTTCCAGGCGATGACGATCACATCTCGCGTGCGTTGGTGCGAGGGGCCTGCTGGACTACACCGGATCAGCAAAAATGCATCGCTGTATCGATAACGAGACTTATCCAAATAGCGGGGCTTCTGAGGCAGACTGCCTCCCATGACCGTTAGCGCATTGCCAATGCGATCAGGTCAGTACTACGCCCTCGTCCGGTGCGCCTGCCTCACCATTCCTGCGCGCTCGGTGATATTTGCGGGCACCACTAGACTTGCTCGAACTCGTACAGACCTCGGCGGTTCACGACTGCACCGGGGGAAGCACAGCGCCTTTGCTAGATGTAATGGTCCCTCTTCGGGCACCGCATGTCCAGGCCGCCGTGCACTGCGCCCGCCCTGGATCCAAACACACCAGCGGCGGCTGGGTTGATGGTCGAGTAGCTAGGCCATTCGGCTTCGCCCTCACAGATCCGAGCATGCGGCTTTCCCGCACTCGGCTCTTCCCGAAGGTCGGACGCGTCATATGCGTTGCTGTGCCCAAGAACGAGTGATCCGCACTGGAGGCAGAGGGTAGCGCGCTGTCACTGCGTCAAACCAGGCCCATCCTGCCGCTCGCGATCGCTGGCTGCGTCGTCGCAAGCAGGTAAACCAGATCCGTCGCAGCGCCTGCCGGAAGCCGGCCAGCGCTCGCCAGTTGTGCGGCATACCGTAGTACGCACAATGGCCGCGCAACACGCTGACGTACCAGCGATGCTGGTCAGCCAGGGGTTCGTGCATGCGGCGCCATGCGTCACTGCGCAGCTCGTTCAGCTTGCGAGTCAGACGTTTGCTCTGCGTTTTGTGCTTCACGATGAATCGCCCGTCCCGTGTCCACCCACAGTAGTGCGTGAAGCCAAGGAAGGCGAACGTACGGGGTCTTGGTAGACCGGCCCTGGCGCGATCGAGCGCCGTCAGGCGCCCGAACGCGATCAACCGTGTCTTTTCCTCGTGCAGCGCAAGGCCGAACTGGTTCAGTCTGACCTTCAATGCGGCCACCATCCTCTGTGCGTCGGCTTTGCTCTCGAATCCCATCACGAAGTCATCGGCGTACCGCACGATGCTGACGCGGCCGCGCGCGTGGCGCCGCCGCCATTGATGGACCCAGAGGTCAAGCACGTAGGTATGCGGTCAATGAACCGCGTCCTTGAGTCACAGGCGGAGAGCTGACAGCCTACGTTCCCACGTAAACGAACGCGGGAACGTAATGACGGACGATCTGGAAGATCTCAAGCGCCGACTGGTGGTGGGTCACAAGCGCGACGGGCGCAGTGTGTACGACGAGAAGGCGAAGTCTGAGCTTGTGGCGTTGTGCCTGCGGCCTGGCGCCTCGGTGTCGCGCCTGGCGCGCGAGTGTGGAGTCAATGCCAATCAAGTTGGACGCTGGCTGCGAGAGCACGGTCACGGGCGGCGCCATGCGCCTGTTGCCAGTACTGTGCCCGCGCCAGCTACGTTCGTGGCAGTGCCGGTGTTGCCGACACCCGCGACGCCGTTCGATCCGGATGGCAACGCATTTGCCGGGGTGAGTTTGCAAGCGCGCTTGCCCAATGGCGTGGCGGTCGATTTGCGCGACGTCGATCCACGGCACATTGGCGAAGTGATCGAAGCGCTCGGGAGGCTGCGGTGTTCCGCTTCGACGAAGGGCTGAAGGTGTACTTGCACCGCGACCCTGTGGACTTCCGGCTCAATATCAACGGCCTGGCGGCGCTGGTGCAGCAGGCGCTCGGGTTGGACCCGTTCGCTGCGTGCGTGTACGTGTTCAGCAACCGTCGGCGCAATCGGGTGAAGGTGCTGGGCTGGGACCGCAACGGGTTCTGGCTGCTGCTCAAACGATTGGAAGAGGACCGATTCATCTGGCCGAGCGAGACGGATGTGCCGACGTTGACTGTGGAGCAGTTGCACTGGCTGCTTGAAGGCATCGACATCGGTATCGTGCAGCGGCATCCTCAGCGCGTGTATGAACGGGTAGGCTGAGAGCGCCCGTTGTGGCGATGCGCCATTGCTGCATATCCGCATGGCGTCACGTCGTGTGGCCGCGGACAATACACGGCAGATGGTCGACACGCCCACGCTCGAACAGTTCGCCGCCCTCCAGCAGGCATTGGCCGATGCGTTGAAGCGCAACGATTCGTTGGTGGGCGAACTGCGCGTGACGCGCACCGAGCGCGACCTGTTCAAGGAGCAGTTGAACAAGTTCAAGCGGCAGTTGTTCGCTGCCAGCAGTGAGGCCGCGAGCCAGCACCAGAAGGACATGTTCTTCAACGAGGCGGAGAGCCTTGGGGCGCAGGCCGAGCCGGCAGCCGAAGAGAGCGCCGACGATAAGATCGACGTGCCGGGTCACAAGCGTGCCAAGCGCGGACGCAAGCCGCTCGATCCGGCGCTGCCGCGCGAGGTTATGCGGCACGAATTGCCCGAGGATGAGCGTGTGTGCCCCCACGACGGCGCAACCTTGCGCGAGATCGGCGTGGAGGCCAGCGAGCAGTTGGACATCATCCCGCAGCAGGTGCGCGTGATCCGCCACGAGCGCGTGAAGTACGCGTGCCCGTGCTGCGACGGTGGAATGCGCCTGGCCCCGCGCCCCGCGCAGGTGATTCCCAAGGGGCTGTTCACCGAGAGCGCGCTGGCCTGGATCGCCACGTCGAAGTACCTCGACGGGCTGCCGCTGTACAGGCAGGCGGCGCTGCTGGGGCGCTTCGGCGGCACCGACATCTCGCGCAACACGGTGGCCGGCAGCATCGTGCGCCTGGGGCAACTGGTTCAGCCGGTGGTGAACCTGCTGCGCGACGAACTGCTGGACGCACCGCTGGTGTTCGGCGACGAGACCGAGTTGCAGGTGCTCAAGGAGCCCGGGCGCAGCGCGCAGGCCAAGAGCTATATCTGGGCACAGATGACCGATGGTTGCGGCAAGGACGGAACGGGGCCACCGATCCGGCTGTTCACCTACTCGCCCAGCCGCTCGACGAAGACGGCGATGGCGCTGTACGCCGGAATCCGCCCAGGGGCGGTTCTGATGACCGACGGTTACGAGGTCTACGACACGGTGGCCGAGATGCACAGTCTCGTGCACTTGGGGTGCTGGACCCATTGCCGACGTTACTTCCACGAAGCGCTGCAGGCGTTGCCCAAGGATCAGCGCGGGCCGGATCAATTGGCCGCGCGGTTCATCGCGCTGATCGGCAAGCTGTATGAAGTGGAAGCACAGGCCAGGCGCGACGGCGCGGATGTGAACGAGCTCGGGCAGCGCCCCGCCAGCAGGGCAGCATGCGCGTACTGGCCGACATCGAGGCCCTGTTGCTCGCCAACTTGCATGCTGTGCTTCCCAAGAGCCTGCTGGGCCAAGCACTGCATTACCTCGCGTCGCAGTGGAGCAAGCTCAAGCGTTATGTCGAGGATGGTCGCTACAGCATCGACAACAACGCGCAGGAAAACGCCATCCGGCCCTTCTGCGTCGGGCGACGAAACTGGCTGTTCGCCGACACGGTGGCTGGCGCCAACGCCAGCGCGAATCTGTACTCGCTGCTGCAGACCTGCCAGGTCAACGGCATCGACGGCTACCGTTATCTTCGCGCGCTGTTCATCGCGTTGCCCAAGGCCCAGACCGCCGACGACTACGCCGCGCTGCTGCCCTGGCGCATTGATCTCACCCCCGCCTGAGCGGCTCCTACCCAACCATCGCCGAAGTGAGAAGGGCGTAGTTCATCGACCGCTTACGCACGTAGTGCAAGAAGACGTTGGCCAGCAGCGGACTGATGCCTGCGCCTTGAGGCGTGCCCCTTTGCGTTTCATGCAGCTCGTTGCTCTCGAGGACGCCGGCCTCCAGCCACATCCTGATCAATCTCAGAATGCGCGGATCGGCAATCCTGTGTGCCACCATCCGCATCAACCACTCGTGGTCAACCGAGTCGAAGAAGCTGCGGATGTCAGCGTCGAACACCCAGTTCACGCGCTGGCTCATCAGGGCGGTGTGCAGTGCTGCCAGCGCCCGATGCGGGCTTCGTCCCGGCCGGAAGCCGTAGGAGAAGCCCAGGAAGTCGGCCTCGTAGACCGCGCTCAGCACCTCGGCCACCGCGCCTTGGACGATCTTGTCTTCCAAGGTCGGCACGCCGAGGGGGCGTCGACCACCGTCGGCCTTGGGAATGTGGACACGCCGCACCGGGCTGGGCCGGTACCGTCCGGTGTGGATGCGCCGGTGCAGGTCCTGCAGGTTTGCTGCAAGGTCCTGTTCGTAGGCATCCACGGTCATCCCGTCGACTCCCGCCGCTGCTCTCCGGTGCTGTCGATCAAACGCTCTCCCGAGCGCCTCCAGATCGATATGGTGAAGCAGCGCGGTGAACCGCGTCCGGGCAGCGCTTCGCGCCGCCGCGTTCACCCGCTCAAGTCGTCTCTGCAAGGGATCCCGGCTCTGTGTCCGGCCTTGGTCCGACTCGCACGGATGGCCTTCGGGCTCGCCCCTTCCCTCCACGCGTCTCGTTTCCTTCGACGGTCTCATAGGTACTATGAACGAGTCCGACTCCCGACCTCAGCTCGAAGCTCGACTCCGGCGTTGCCTTGTCGATCTCCCCCATCGCGGACCAGCGCGACGGACCCGGTCGGGCCTCTCATGTTCCAACGCTTGCCTTCTGTACGTGAGGTGGCCTTCGACCCCGGCGGAGCGACGATCTCTCGCATGGCGAGATCGCTCATTCTGTCTTCGCAAAACGGGAACATGCTCGACCTCCGCAAACATCCACCTTTCGAGGCTCAATCCCACACCCCGTACAGCCCCTGTCTACACTTCAAACGTCGCGTTACCGCGACGCCCGCAAGACTCGGTCCCGGCCTGCCCGCTACGGCTTTGGCCGAATGGGACTTGCACCCACAAGCAATCGTTAGCTTTGCATGACGTACTCCCAGCAAGTGGTGTAAGTCTTCCTTCACTCACTGCGCGGCAAGGCGCGTAGGGCGTAGCCCGAAGCGGCTTGCCGCGCAGCGACCGCTCTCTTCGGGGGGGCCATCGTGAAGACCGGATAAGTTTGAGGTGCGACCCACCAAACTTGTCTTGAAGGAAATCACGATGACCAACCCAACTATGGCATTGGCCGAGCTCGCTGAGAAGGGAGCCGATGTCGACGTCCTGCGCCAGATGGTGCAGTTCATGGCCCAACGCCTCATGGAACTCGATGTCGAAGGACGCTGTGGCGCCGCCTACGATGAGAAGAATCCCGAGCGCCTCAACAGCCGCAATGGCTACCGGGAGCGCACCTGGGACACCCGAGCCGGCAGTGTCGAGCTGAAGATTCCCAGGTTGCGCCAGGGCAGCTACTTCCCCGAGTTCCTCGAGCCTCGGCGCACCGCAGAGAAGGCGCTCACGGCCGTCATCCAGGAGGCCTACGTGCAAGGCATCTCCACCCGTTCGGTGGACGACTTGGTCAAGTCGCTTGGCATGAGCGGCGTCTCCAAGAGCCACCCATTAGCCCCTCGTGTCAATAGGGACGAGCACATTTCTGCGAGATCTCGCCCGTTTCTTCCCCCCTTCCTTCCAAAGCTTGTGTTCCCAGCCGCGCAGAATTCGACACGCACTTGGTTCTCGAACGGTGGTCACGCCGTAGCGCACCAGTCACCCATCAGGATCAAGGCCTGCGCGCCTTGCGGTGCTCGGCCCCTGGCTGCATTGGCAGCCCCAGAAAACCCTCTGTTCCCCACCGTGTCCAAGCCTTGCAGCCAGGCGAGCCGGCTGCACAGATCTGTGGCTTCACCGAATGGTGATCCAGCTCCTTGTGGCTCACGGTACGGGCGCAACGAACTTATCGAGTTGGGGGGATCGACGTCGGTGTGCAATCAGGTCGATGGTTCTGCCAGCTTTTGTACGACATCGTCGACGCCGTCCCATTGATCATTTCAGCTCGCATCTTTCGAGCGCCGCCTCATCCGAAGGCTTTCGCAACGTCGAATGGTTGTCCATGCTTGATCACGTGATAGCAGGCCCGTGCTAGCTTGTGCGCCACGGCCTTGATTGCGACGACGCTCAAGCTACTGGCGCATTTCTTCTGGTACCAGCGTTTGATGGTGGCGTCGAAGCGCACCGCAAAATGCGCCGCCTCGATGAAGGCCCAGGCGAGAAACTTGTTGCCGCACTTGGCGTTGCCTTCTCCCTTTTTCTTGCCATTCGATTCGCGACGGCTGTCGACCATTCGAGCGTAGGAGGCGAAGTTGCCGGGGCCGGCAAAGCGGTCAATGTCTCCGGTCTCCAGCGCAATGGTCAGCGCCAGAATGTCGCCGACGCCGCTGACAGTCTTAAGCGCCTTGAAGTCTTCGCGAGGCTTGAGTTTGGCCAGGATACTCCGCTCGAGCTGTTGAATCTGCTCGTCGATGCAATCCATCACCGCCAGGTTTGCCTTCAAGGCCTGCTTCTGTTCCTCAAGCAGTTCCATGGCATCGACATCCTTTGGCTCCATGCGCTTGATCGAGTCGCCTCTCATTCGCGCGCCGAGGTTGCGCGCAATCAGGTTGTGCATGCTCAGGATCTGGGTAGTGCGGTCTCGCACGAGCTGGGTGCGCTTGCGTAGCAGGTCGCGTACGGCGCGCTGCTCGCGAGGGTAGATGTGACCCACCGGCAGGATGCCCAGACGCAGCAGGTGAGCGAGGTGGCGCGCATCGCTGAAATCGCCTCCGTGCTTGAGCCCGTCGTACTGCTTTACCGCAGAGGTGTTGACCAGGTGCACGGTAAAGCCGGCATCCTGCAGCCCGTCGACCAGCCAGTACCAGTTGTAGGTGGACTCCACCGCCACTCCGTGCAACGTACCCGGGCAAGAGCGAAGAGCGGCCACGATCGCACTGAGATCATTGGGCAGGCGCTCGGCGAAGATCGTTCGATCCTGCGCATCGATCACCATCAAGACGCTGTTGTTCGAATGCAAGTCAATCGCTGCATACAGTTCCATGTTGATCTCCTTCGTTGGCGCTCCAAGATAAGCCGATGAATCGCTCGCGAGCAAGCACCCACCCCTAGCCGCGGGCGAGTGGCTGACTGACCATTGAACGGTCTCAGGCTAGTGTCGTGAGTTAGAAGTTCGTTGAACTATCTTTGAGCCGATGAATCGGTCGTGTATTGTGGCCACACGACGAGGCGGCGATGAGCGGACGACCCAAGACCCAACTGGTGTTGACTGAGACGGAGCGGCAGGAACTGGTGGCTCTGACGCTGCGACGCAAGACGGCGCAAGCCCTGGCACTGCGCGCGCGCATCGTGTTGGCCTGTGCGGACGGGCAGGACAACAAGGTCGTCGCAGCGCGCCAGCGCGTAGCCCAGCAGACGGTGTGCAAGTGGCGAGCGCGGTTCGTCGAGTACCGACTTGACGGGCTGCTCGACGCGCCGCGTTCGGGTGCACCACGAACCATCGACGATGCGCGCGTCGATGCGGTCATCGCCAAGACGCTGGAGTCGGTTCCCGAGGGCGCCACGCACTGGAGCACCCGGACCATGGCGCACGAAGCGGGCTTGTGCTACGGCACGCACAAGACGCCATCCATCAAGAACTGGCTCGCCAGGCATCCGCGTTTTCATGTGCACTTCACGCCCACCTCGGCATCGTGGCTGAACCAGGTGGAACGCTGGTTCGCGACGCTGACGCAGCGCTGCATCCGCCGCGGCACGCATCGCTCCACGCGACAACTCGAGCAGGCCATCAGGCAGTACCTTGACGTCCACAACGCAAAACCGAAGCCCTTCGTTTGGTCCAAGACCGCCGAGGACATCCTCGCTAGCGTCGAGAGGTTTTGTTTGCGAACTTCTAACTCACGACACTAGATGTTTATCAGGTCAGCCGGTTGTGCGGGGAGCTCGACGAGCGCGTCAACGCCTTCCTTGGAAGGCAGATCGAGGGCGACTGGCCCTACCTGTGGATCGATGCCACCTACGTGAAGACGCGCGAAGCCGGGCGCATCGTGAGCGTGGCCGTCATAGTGGCTGTCGGCGTGAACACCGACGGCCAGCGCGAGGTGCTGGGCCTGAAGGTCGGGGCCTCCGAGGCCGAGCCGTTCTGGACCGAGTTCCTGCGCAGCCTGAATCGCCGGGGTCTGCGCGGCGTGAAGCTCGTGATCAGCGATAGCCATGAGGGCATCAAGGCGGCCGCCGCGAAGGTGCTGAAGGCCACCTGGCAGCGTTGCAGGGTCCATTTCATGCGCAATGCCCTGGCCCACGCCGGCAAGACGCAGCGGCGCATGGTCTCGGCTGCCATCGGCACGGTGTTCGTACAGGACTCGGCCGATGCAGCGCGGGCGCAATGGCGATCGGTCGCCGACCAGCTCCGCGACAGGTTCCCAAAGCTCGGCACCCTGATGGACGACGCGGAGAACGACGTGCTGGCCTTCATGACCTTCCCGCGAGCGCACTGGACGCAGATCTACAGCACGAATCCTCTGGAGCGGCTGAACGCCGAGATCAAGCGACGCACGAACGTCGTGGGCATCTTCCCCAACGACGCCTCGATCACGCGGCTCGTCGGCGCGATGATTCTCGAGCAGAACGACGAGTGGTCGCTCAACCGGCGCTACATGCAGTTGGAGGGCCTGCAGACCCTCAGCGATACTGCACCTACTCGGCTGTCCGCAGTGGCACGCTGAGTACCGTGCATCTCAGCCCTGTCCGGGCTGAAGACTTACACCATGCGCTGGGACGTGACCGCGGCTGGCGCGCGATCTGTGCGCGGCTGGGCGACTCCCTAAGGGCCTGGGCCGACTTGGCAGACTGCCTCTCACTGCCAAAAAAGGATGTGGTCTGAATTGCTCGGTACAAAGCCTGAACGTTGTAACGGGCGCGGCAACGTCATTGGATCAAAGTGAAACATTTGTAACACCGCCAGTGGCCGTTCCATGTCGATCGAGCCTGCACGCCCTAACACAGGGAGAGGTGAAAATTTGCTGGGGCTGGACCCACAACCAACGTCCCTGACAAGGGAGTTTCGCGAGACGCCATCGAACGAAGGATGCGCAAATTTGTTTCAGTATACCTAGCCAGCAACCCTACCTAGGTATACGGAATGACTTGACACACGTATCTTTTGATCGGTTGACGGCCCACGCCCGAGGCCGCAGCCTTGGCCGTATGACCTTTTTTGCGGTGACACCGACGGCCTTCGATACGCACCAGTGCTTGGTGAGTGCCCCGAGGCACTCGCGCGCTTCGCAAATGATCACCGGAGCCGCGCAGGAACCATCCCTCAGATCCGTCCAGGGCGATGGAGACACCCATTTATTGTCTAGAGGCACTCACCAGCTAGTTTGCGTGCCGCTCGTCACTCACGGACGAATTTGCGCGCTCGGCCCTACGCAAACACGTGAGCTACCTACAGTTCACGTCGCGTTCGCATGGCGGAGGCCCCAAATTCGTCCCCGATTTCGGTGGTCCATCACAGCTGCCAGAGGTACCGCATCATGAAGCATCGCCAACCGCTCCCCCTCATCGCCCATGGTGTCGAAGTGCTTGACGGTCGCTCGACACTCGTAACCGATCCGGCAGGGCGCCAGGAACTAATCGTCGCCAGCGGGGCTCCTCGGTGCCCACCCTGCACAACTACGCTCGGGCGGCAACAGCGCGCACCCGTGTCGATGTTCCTGGATCGCGAACCGAATTGCCGCGAAGGAGAGCGCCATAGCGAGTCAGCCTACCAAGCCGCACAGCAAGCGGTGAAGCGATCAACGCACTCCTTCACATGCGCATTATGTGCACGCGGGGAAGTCCACGAAATCGATGCGACGCAAGTCGGCCTATGGCTGGCATGCACCGACGGCCGCGCCGTTCGGTGAATGTCTCCGGACAGTCGGCGTATCCGCAACACGGCGTGCCGCTACAACCTCCAAGCATTGCGCGACAAAAGTGCGATCTTCGTACGCCTCTGGTGCCGCCAGTTGCCCACGCAAGCGGCATTCCCTTTTTCCGTGGGAACTTCACGGTCGGGCTACCGAGACGACGCTGACATAGTGGCCGCCACAGAGTTTCGTAGGTGGCGCCCACTGCAGCGCCTCCACAGATTCATCGCACATCCCTTCATGACCAAAGCGGAGAAGACCCATGGGTACCGGACCAAAGAAGTGGACAGAAGATGTGCTGGAGTATCGCCACTCCATCGGTCACGGTGTTGGCGAGGGCAAGAACTACTGGCCCTATTTCTTCGTGCAGGAATTCTCGTCGCGAGGCACCCAGACTCGCATTCCGGACCTGCTGGTCGGCCGCACCATTCACACCCACTCCTACATCGAGCTTGGCATGCACAAGTGGCACGAGTTCAACGGATACGCCGACTATCAAGAGAACTTCCCCGTAGAGCGCGAGATCACCCGCGCTATCGCACAACAGTTGGGAGTGCGACACCCGACGTATCCCAAAACGAGGACTGACAAGGTCCTCACGATCGATGCCGTCGTCACCCCTGCAGCACACATGCACATCAAAAGGTGCGGTTGGGATGCCAAGGAGGAGGAGGCTCTCGACGATCCGGAGGTTCAGGTGGAGCTATCCATTAAACGGGAAGCGTGCCGGCTCATGGGAATGGACTACGACCTCTTCACTTGGCAAACAGTGAGCCGAACAATCGTCAACAACATTGATCTTCTACGTGGGGCACTTCCACACGACGGAGAGGTCTCCGAAGATCTCCGAACGCTGACAGCGAACAAGCCGCGCATGCTCAAGGCGCTCGATGAGGCCACCGTCGTCATGTCGATCACCGACTTCTGCGAAGCTTATGACAAACATCACTCGCTGCCAGAAGGGACCGGACTGCGCGTGTACTACAACCTTGCCTACGAGAAGAGGGTGGCCGTCAAGCTTGATGTCGAGTTCTTCGAGTTGCAGCACATCCCGCACAACGATCGCCGATGAGCGGTGCCCATGACCGCGTCTGAGAATCACCACTTCGTCTTCCTCGGCATGAACGATCTCGTAAAGATCGATGAGTCCCTGTGGCGCGTACTGCACATCGAGCAAATCGACGATGGCGATGACAAAGCCGATGAAGAGTCTTGCGGTGCTTATCTACTCAGCATGGAATGCAAGAAGCCTCTGCCGGAATGGCGCAGCTTCGCGTTCCTTGACAAGGCCGCTGGCGAGCACCGACTTGAGCTAGCTGCGCTGGAGCCTGCAAATCGGCCCACTCAAACTTTGGATTCGGATAGACGTTTAGGAAAGGTGCGATGGACGCGCATCGAAGAGCTGGTGGCCCCCCACAACACTCCGAGAATCTTCATCTCAAAGGGAAGAGGCAAGTGGCTGAAAGATCACGCGAAAGTGCATGGCACCACCGACAACACCCTTCTGGCGGATCTACGGCAGTATTGGAAGGGTGGCCAGACCGAGGAAGCACTGCTGGGTGGCTACTTCAAATGCGGCACCGTCAAGCCCGAACACGCGCTGACCAAAGAGATCGACACCGGTCATCGCAAGACTCACGTCATCTTCAAGCTGTCAGACAAGGGAATAGCGGGAAGGAAGCCGAAGAACAACCGCTACAAGAAGTTCAATCCTCGGCGGCCTCAAGTCTGAAGTGCAACACCTCTTCAAGTAAGGTGTTCCATGCAAAACCGAATCAGCTATCAGCAACTGCAGCCCGAGGACCGAATGACCATCGCGAGCATGCGTCAGCAAGATTGCAGCGTGCGGGCCATGGCCCGCACGCTGCGACGCTCGGCTTCGACCATCAGCCGTGAGCTCGGACGCAATACCGTGGGGGCACAAGCCTACGGTTCCCATCTCGCCCAGCAGGCCTGCGTGGCGCGTCAGTGCGCCTCACGCCCCGCGGCCAAACTCGATGTCCGCGGCGTCGCCTGGCGAGTTGTCCTGACGATGCTCAACTGGAAGTGGTCGCCTCAGCAGATTGCCGCTACCCTGAAGCGCACCTTCCCCAACGAGCCTGCACGCTACGTGTCTCACGAAACCATCTACACCGCGATCTACGCCCTGCCCAGGGGCGAGCTGCGCCGCCAGCTCATCGCCTGCCTGCGCCAGGGCCATGGCACGCGCCTGCCGCGCACGCGGGGCAATGACCGGCGCGGCCAGATCCCCGAGATGGTCAGCATCCACGTCCGCCCGCCCGAGATCGAGGACCGCGTGATGCCCGGCCACTGGGAAGGCGACTTCATCAAGGGGGCGGGCAACAAGTCCTCCGTGGGTGTGCTGGTGGAGCGCTCCAGCCGCTTGGTGCTGCTCGCTCGTATGGAAGATGCCACCGCCGTCTCGGCGCTTGCAGGCTTCACCGTCAAGCTCAATTCGATTGCGGCACCGATGCGCCACAGCTTCACCTATGACCAGGGCAAGGAGATGAGTCGTCACCAGCAGCTCGCCCTCAACACCGGCGTGCGCGTCTACTTCTGCGACCCACACAGCCCATGGCAGCGGGGCACCTGTGAGAACACCAACGGCCTCCTGCGTCAGTACCTGCCCAAGGGCACCGATCTGAGCGTCTACAGTCAGGAAGATCTGGATGCCATCGCCGACAGCCTCAACTCCAGGCCTCGTGCCACTCATGGCTTCAACACCCCGCTGGCCGTCTTCTCTCACATGCTGGCGATGGCTCAGCAGGCCCCTTCCTCAGTTCAATAACTCAACTGTTGCACTTCGCTCTTGAAACCGCCCTCCAAAAGAAGTTCTCAAGCGCATCATCGACGAAGCCGTCAAGCACTACGGGGCCGACGAAATACGCTCCATCGCTGCGACAGTAACCCACATCAACAAGATGTTCTTCGCAGCGCGAGACAAAAATGGCCAGTGCATCGAAGAGCCTGATGGTCGTTTGAGACTGTTGCCCCTCGGGCAGAGACTGACCACGGCCCAGATTGGCCGCGCAATCAAGAAAGTATTGCCGCCGGCTATTGAGTACAAGAAACGAGTGGGGGAAGCCGACTTCTCCAACAACCACTCACCGGCGTCAGGCTCCTCGCACGACGATGCGCGAGGCCCTGGGGACGTCTTTGAGATCGACGCGACGCAAATCGACCTTTGGCTGGTAGCCAGGGACAACCGCGCCACAATCATCGGTAAGGCCACCCTGTACTTGGTGATCGATCGGCACTCGCGACTAATCGTCGGCTTTTTCCTAACGCTGGACAACCCAAGTTGGGAGGGTGCAAAGCAGGCAGTCCTCAGCATCTGCGGCGATTGGGAAGCATTGTGCAGGCGCTTCGACGTGCCATACGACAAGCAACACTGGCCGGCCGCGGGCGCAATGCCAAAGCGCTTCTTTGCCGATCGTGGAGAGCTTCTGACCTGGGAAAGCGATTTGCTTTGCGACGGCTTGCGCATTCCTGTGACCAATGCGCCTAGCCGACTGTCGCGCCGCAAATGCATCGTGGAGTCCGGTTTTCATACCATCCAGGTTCCGCTGAAGGATAGCGCCGCAGGCTATGAGCCGCCCTCCAATGCTCGCAAGCGTCGAGGAAAAAAATACGAAAAAGATGCCAGCCTCACCCTTGAAGAACTCGGCGTAATTCTCCTAAGGATTGTCAAGGCACACAACCTCAGACCCCTCTCCAGCTATCCGAAGACGCCCGCACAGATCCTTGCACACCAGCACCCCGTTCCGGCCGATCTCTATCGCGAAGGCATTCGGCGGCGCACGGGGTATCGGGCGCACTTCGAACAAGGGTACTTGCTGCGCAAACTCCTACCAACCGGTGATGCCAGCGTGCACCAGGACGGCATCCACTTCGCCGACCTCCGGTATGAGTTCGATGATCCGAAGTTCGATGACTGGGCGAGCCTCGCGAGTCTCCACGGTGCCCAACCTATCAAAGTCCGCTTTACCAGGATGCTCTGCGACGAGATCGCAGTCCTCGATCCGGATGGAGTTCATGAGTACGTTGGCACCTTGGTGAGCGCGTGCGCAAGTTTCAAGGGGCTGAGCTTTGCCGAGGTGGAAATTATTGGAAAGCACGAAGAGGAGATAGGCTTTGAGGCCGATCACCTAAGCGAGGAGTTCCGCGCAGGCTTGGATGACAGTATTTCGACCATCAGCGCACAGGCACGTACCGCCACGAAGGCATCGACGACTGGCATGAAACTCGGGACGCGGTTCCGGAACGCCGATGCCGTCCGGGCCGAGGAGGCCGCCCAGCGGCGCCAGGACGTCCACGGCGGAATCGTGGCTGCCTCGGTGGCCCATGCAATGGGCAACACGCCTCCTTCGCCTCGCACGCAAGTGGGAATCCGCGTATCGGACGAGGCTCCGAACTCACCCAAACCGTTGGCGACCCCAACTACAGTGCCGCCGGCTCCTCCGCCTGAGACGGGATCTGCACTGCCTTCAATCGTGGATCCAGAGGTAGTCAAAGAGTTCATGCAGCGCCTGGGAATCGGCCACAACCCTCCACGATGACGCCCTACCCTCCCGTCCATCTGTTGTGTCCAATCGGACGCGCGACCGCAAGGAAAAAATGGATTGCGGCGGACCACCGCCCGAGCTCCAAGTCTTCGACGCAACTCGCTCAGTTGCCTATCGGGTCCGCGTGAAGCGTTCATGAAGTATCTACTGCAGCGGCCCCACTCCGATGAGCTCACGACGAGTGCATTGCTCCGAACTTGCCGACGCTTCCAGATTCGCATCAGCTCCCTCATGAAGACGCTCCTCGGGCGCAAATGGTCGCCCGGTCTCCTGCAGTTCTCGTACGTACCTGCGGTAGCCCAAGCGATGCTGCTGAATCCAGAAGATGTCTTGAGGTTCCATTCGGTGTTCAGCTATTGCACTGCATTTTTCTCAGCTGAACAACTTGAACGAACCAAATTGGCGGTGATTGGCTTGCGCTCTTCTGTTGGACTAGGTGCGGTCGTCCAATCAGTAACGCAATACACGCCGTACCGCCGCTTCTGTCCTGACTGTGCTCGCGAGGAGTTCCTTCGGACCGGGGAGAGCTTTTGGCATCTTTCGCACCATCTTCCCGGCGTCCTCATGTGCATACCTCACGGGAGGCTACTTTCCGAGACCGATCTTGCTACTGCTACAGGCACGCTGGCGCTGATCGACGCGCTCCCGCACGAGCTTCCGCACGCGCCAAGCCTGCGGCGCACCACGCCGTTTACTCGAGCGCTGACCGAACAATCCCTTCTTATCATTCAGTCGGAATCGCCTCTAGACGGATCCGCCAGCAACTATCGCCTCCGTTTCGCGGAATCCGGACTGATCTCAGGTGCACGTCCGATTTCTGAGTCGCGGCTCATTCGCTGGGCGCAGGACCGCGCAGGCAATCTGGAAAACATCGGACTGAGTGCCAAGGATCTCGACTGGTGGTGGCTCCCCCTCATGATCCGGCCCCGTCCGGCTGCTGTGGCCCCTGCCTTCAAGCACGCAATCTTGCGGGCCTTATTGGCACTCAGTGGGTCTGACGGAAGCAAACTCGATTACATCCCGAGCGGTCCACCACCCTCTGACCTTCGCGAGCGGGATCACGCATTCGCAGTAGCGCTTCGGGATCTCCGACTCGGTTCTAGTCAAGCCGGTAGGGAAATCGGTGTACAGGGCGCCTTGCAGACGATCGGTGCCTGGAACAGCTTTCGGCATATGCGTTCCCGATATCCAGAGCTGGCCGATGAAGCTCGTCTTCTGCGTTCTCCTTCGGCAAGAGGGAAGCCGGTCGCTGGAGCGACATTGCATCCTCATTTCAAACGCAGTGGGCCTCGTAAGCCGAAGATAGCCGCAGCCGCGAATTAACTTCGCAGAGCGCGATCGACCAACTCCCTCTTTCGATTTAGGAGAGTCCGAATGCCCTTGTCCTCCAAACATGCTCAAGTTTCAAATTCGGACGCTGATGACGACCGCAAAATGCATCAAGCACAGTATCGGAATGTCCTCGAGCCACGCTATAAGAAAAACCTGCTGATCGCCGCACTTCCTCCCCTCCCTAGCGACGCGGAACTCGCCACGGCGCTCGAAGTACGAGTAGAAGCCGCCGAACTAGAGCGCTCATACTCCAAGGAGCGGCGGCTTTCGCTGGCACACGCAGTTGAAGATCTCGTCGTGCCACTTCCCCGTCTCGTTCGACTTGCCAGGGCGATGTTCATACTGCTACACGAGGGTTATCGGCATCGCGCCCCTGATTCGCCAGGAGCGGCAGAGGCGCTTCGGAAGTCGTGCGAGCTACAGGCGAGCTGCGACTTTGGGCCCAATGGGCCGGCGCCGCGTGCTCAGCAAAACTCAATGGCCTTAATCGGAGCCAGCGGATGCGGCAAATCATTCGGCCTGCAGCACATCATGAGGCTCATCTTGCCCAAGATCTGGCACGAGAGCTTAGGCAAGTGGCAGATACCGTACTTGTACATCGAAATGTCCTTCGACGGAGACAGCATCCATTCGCTCGCCTCCTCCATCTTCGAGGAACTCGACTACTACCTTCCAGGCGAGAACTACACCGATCAATTCATGAAGCGCGAGAGGCTCAATGCGCTTCAGCGGCTGGCTGTGGCTCTCAACATCGCACGCGAGCACAATGTCGGCACCATCGTGGTCGACGAGGCCAACTATGAAAGGGATCCCGCTCAGAAGATCGCGCGGTTCAGGAAGGAAGCGGCAGCACACAGGTCGCCTCGCCAGGCGAAGGAACTCCATGCCGAGACGCCACTGAGTCGTTTGCTGGTCACTGCATCAAACAGGAGCCGTATTCCTCTTATCTTCTCTGGGACCCTCGAGATGCTGCGCAAGGTGAGTCCTCGATTCAGTCAGGGTCGCCGAATGTCGGGGAGAGGTTCATCGGTGTGGCACCCCCTATCCTTGGTTGCCGAACCCGGGATGCCGATTTCGGAGTACGAGATGCTTCACCATGCGCTCGGGAAGTGCCAATGGAACAAGAAGCTGCTGAACATCGACGGAAACAGCGTCGCAATGTTTCATGAGTATGACCAAGGCATTCCGGACATCGCCGTGAAGCTCTGGGCGAGCGTGCAGGAGGCTTCCATAGCCAGTGGCTTGGAGGAGATCACTCGTCCCCTAGTCAAGGCCACCTTCGAGCGAGAGTTCGTCATGACTCAATACTGTTCGATTAGAGTAATGACGCCTACAATTGCTTCCGTGGCAACTCGATGGCGGACGGGATATGGCACGGACGAAGGCGGTGTTGGGCGAGGGAGCCAGGCTTAG
>NZ_JASZYF010000058.1 GCF_030317115.1 Variovorax gracilis | reverse complement strand
GTTCTTCGAGTTCATCCAGCGCAAGGGCGACTACAGCGAGGGCTTCGGCGAGGGCAACTTCAAGGCGCTGTTCCAGTCGATCGAACGCGACCAGGTGCGCCGCGGCGTGCTTGCTGCGAGTTGAACGTCGTCGCCGGATCGTCGAAGCATGTCATGAACAGACTCGAGATTTCCCATGCCACCGAACTGCTTGCAGATCTTCCGGGGTGGCGCTGCGAGGACACCCGCGGAGGCCTGATCAAGCGCGAGCTTGTTTTTGCCGACTTCAGCCAGGCGTTCGGCTTCATGACCCGCCTGGCACTCGCGGCGGAAAAGGCCAACCACCATCCCGAATGGTTCAACGTCTACAACCGAGTGGACATCGCCTTGACCACACACGACGTCAATGGCATCTCGATGCGAGACATCGAGATGGCGCGCCTGGCAGAACGGCTTCACCAGGCCATCGCGGCGCCCTGAAGACAGCAACCGGAGAACTCTGATGCAGCGACAACTCAATGAACAGTCCGGCGAGGCACCGAAGCATGGCCTCGCCGCCGGCGACGTACAGCCTCACCGCCCCGACTGGACCATCGATCAGGGGTGGTCGAACTACACGGCCGAAGAACACGCCGTCTGGAGGACGCTCTTCGAGCGTCAAAGCAAACTGCTGCCAGGACGTGCCTGCGACGAGTTCGTGGAGGGCATGAAGAATCTCCCAATCGGCCCGGAACAGATCCCCGACTTTCGGGCATTGAGCGAAGTGCTCATGAAGAAGACCGGGTGGCAAGTGGTTGCCGTCCCGGGTCTCGTTCCGGACGATGTGTTCTTCGACCACTTGGCGAACCGGCGGTTTCCCGCTGGACACTTCATCCGCAAGCCCCACGAGCTGGACTACCTTGAAGAGCCGGATGTTTTCCATGATGTGTTCGGTCATGTCCCGATGCTCATGAATCCCGTCATCGCTGACTACATCCAGGCCTATGGTCTGGGCGGCCTTCGCGCCAAGGAGCTGGGAGTGCTCGACAAGCTGGCACGCGTCTATTGGTACACCGTCGAATTCGGACTGGTCAAGCAGGCCGATGGCATGCGGATCTATGGCGCGGGCATTGCATCGTCCTTCACGGAAAGCGTGTTCGCGCTGGACGATCCGTCGCCCAACCGCATCGGATTCGACCTCGAACGCGTGATGCGTACGCACTACCGCATCGACGATTTCCAGGAGAGCTATTTTGTGATCGACAACCTCGATGAGCTTCTTGCGCTCGCGCGCATCGACTTCGCGCCGGTCTACGAGCACATCAAGGGCCTTCCCGAATACCAGCCGGGAACGGTACTGGCGACCGATCGAATCCTGTCCCGAGGATCCGGGCGCTATCACCGACAAAAGCAGGAAAGCGTGCAAGCATGAATTTCCGCGACAAGGCAGTCCTGATCACGGGCGCCGCGGGCAATCTGGGCCGCGTCGTGGCAAAGAGCTTTGCCGACAGGGGCGCACAGCTGGTGTTGGTCGACCGGCAAACCGTCAGCTTGGGCAGCGATTTCCCGGACAGGGAGCGCCATCTTGTCGTCGAAGCGAACCTCCTGCAGGCTGACGAAGTCCTCTCGGCAACCGAACAGGCGATCGCCCGCTTCGGCCGGATCGACGTGCTGTGCAATCTCGCGGGCGGGTTCCGGATGGGCACGGAGGTGCATGAGACCTCCCCGTCCGACTGGGATTTTCTGCTCGGGCTCAATGCCGGATCGGTACTGCACATGGCCCGAGCCGCAGTTCCGCACATGCTGGCAGCGGGCGGGGGCAAGATCATCAATGTCGGCGCATTCGCTGCCCACAGGGGCGCCGCGCAGATGGGTGCCTACATTGCGTCAAAGAGCGTGGTGATGCGGCTGACCGAGTCGATGGCCGCGGAACTGCGCGAGAGAGGCATCAACGTGAACTGCGTGCTGCCGACCATCATCGATACGCCGGAGAACCGGCTCGCCATGGCCGATGCCGATCCGTCGCGCTGGGTGACGCCGCAAGATCTGGCAAACGCCATCCTCTTCCTGGCATCAGACCAGGCCAGGGCGATCCACGGCGCTTCGCTGCCGGTTTGCGGTTTGAGCTAGCAGCTCTACGCGGGTCGGCCATTTCATGTGGCCCCGAAAGTTTCTGAGTCGAAACTGGGCTCGCCGCGAAGGACGAGCCGCCAGACAGGCAGCACCTCACGGCGAAGCCAATCATCAACGCGGCGCGACCGCCTCTGACAGATGGCGCAAGAGCGCCGCTCCGTCACCCTGCCACGCGCTCCCATGCATGCAGGCCAGCACGCGCGGCGACTGCGCGGCCAGGGCGCCCAGACGCTCGGCAGTCTGCGGCGCGTGGGCGAAATAGTCCATCTGCTGCCGAAAGGCTTCGCTCGGGCCGAGAATGTCGACTTCGATCAGAGCCTTCTCGCTGGGCCCCGACTGAGTGAACAGGTCGCCACAGAACAACGTGCGCGTGCGGGTGTCCATCATCAGCCCGCACTCCCAGCCGTGCGGAACATGCGGCATGTCGAACCAGCGAATCGTGTGCGCGCCGAGTGCGAGTTCCTCGCCGTCGCCGATCGCCCGTGGCGGCCGATCGGCAAGGTCGCCCATGGAGACCATGGCCGCGACCTGGCCGCACAGCGGCACCGCATGTGGCGCCGCGGCCAGGAACAGGTTCATGGCGCCGCACTCGTCGGCTTCCACGTGCGACAGGCCCACGTAGCGCAGCCGCTCGATCGACATCAGGCAACCGATGGCTTCGCTCACGAGCGGGAAGAGCTGGCGCGGGCCCGTATGGAACAGCAGCGGCTCGTCGTCCACCACCAGGTACTGGTTGAAGCTGAAAAGCTGGCCGTCAGGCAGCGGCGCGGGCGTGTTGATGCGATAGATGCCCGAGGCAATTTCCTGCACATTGGTGCCGGCGGCGGCGTTCGTGATCATGGGGGGGCTCCTTGAGTGAATGACAGCAGGTTGTGTCGCCACTCGCCGAGGCGTTACAGCCTGCTGGCGAAGATCTTCGCGCCCCGCTAAGCTGCGCACCATGTCACAAGCAGGCTTGCGAACGGAACCGGACTCCGAGGCGACGCTGGCCCTGCGCATCGCCGGTGCGGGAGCGGTGCGCGACATCGAGGCCGAGACCGCGCTCTACCGCCATCTGGCACCGCGCGTGCGCCGCTACGGACTGCGCCACCTGCGCGACGCCTCCGCAGCCGACGACCTGATGCAACAGGTGATGTTGCTGGTCCTCGACCAATTGCGTACCGGCCGGTTGCGCGAACCCGAGCGCGTGGTGTCCTTCATCTTCGGCAGCTGCCGCACGCTGGTCCTGGCGATGCATCGCAAGGAATCTCGGCGCGACGCGCTGCTGGAGCTCCATGGCGAATCGCTGGCTTCGGCCGAGATCACCATCGCGCCGCGGCACGACCACGAGCGCGTAGCCCGCTGCCTCGACGCCCTGCGGGAACGCGAACGCAGCGTGCTGGTGATGAGCTTCTACGACGAGAAGCCCGCCGAAGTCGTGGCGGGCGAGCTCGGCCTCACGGCCGGCAATGTACGGGTGATCCGTCACCGGGGGATTGCGCAGCTGCGCCGCTGCGTGGCGAGTGGCCGGGAGGTTGCGGCATGAACGTGCGCCCATCGCACTACGACGAGCAGACCTTGCTGGCCTACTGGCTCGGCGAGACCGACGCGGCGCAGACCGACGCGATCGATCTGCACCTGTTCGGCTGCGACCCGTGCGGCCGCACGCTCGACGAACTCGTCGCACTCAGCCATGCGGTGCGCGAGGCATTCGACGCGGGGCTCCTCCACGCCTTCGTGAGCGCGGCCTTCGTGCAGCGCCTGGTCGATGAAGGCCGGCGAGTGCGCGAGTACCGCCTTGCGCACAACGGCAGCGTGAACTGCAGCGCTGCGCCGGACGACGAAGTGCTGGTTGCCCGGCTTCGCGCGCCACTCGCCAATGTGGAGCGGGTCGATGCCGTGTTGTGCCTGACCATTGCGGATGCTGAATACCTCGCGGACGACATCCCTTTCGATGCCGCGAATGGTGAGATCCTGATGATGCCGAAGATCGCGATCGTGCGCGCCATGCCGGCGCACGTGGTGACCGTGCGGCTGCTGGCACACACGTCCGGTAGTGTGCGCCCGCTGGGCGAGTACCGGCTGAACCACAGCCCGTGGTCGGGCTGAGAGCCTATCGCGCTGGCACTGCTTTCTGCACGAATGCGGCCTCGCCCCTTTGCCGTCGGCGACTCGCGCAGAGCCGGGATGAGGAAGCCTGTATTCAGTCGGCCTTGATGCCGCGCTCCTTGATGAGCTTGCCCCATTGCGGCAGCTCCTTCTCAAGTCTCGCGCGAGCCTGCTCCGGGGTCGATGGAATCGGATCGAAGCCTTCCTTCGTCATGCGTGCCGCAACTGCAGGGGAATTGAGCGCCTCGTTCAGGCTGGCATTCAGCTTGTCGATGACCGCTTTGGGCGTGCCAGCCGGCGCGAAGACCATGAACCACGTCTCGAAGTTGTAGTTGGGTAGTCCCGCTTCAGCGAGCGTCGGCACATTGGGCATCAACGGCGATCGCCTGGTGCCGGTGACGCCAAGCGCACGAAGCTTGCCGCCTTGCACTTGCGGCAGGGCGGCCGACAGAACAGGGAAGCTCAAGCTGACCTGGCCCCCGATGGTGTCGACCAGTGCGGGACCACCACCACGGTAAGGAATGTGGACGAGTGGAACATCGGCGTTGGCCTTGAACAGTTCCGCGGCCATATGAAAGGTGCTGCCCCCGCCTGCGGATGCGTAGTTGTGCTTGCCGGGCTCGGCCTTCAGCAGTGCGATCAAGGATTTCACATCCTTGGCCGGCAGGTTGTTCGTCACAACGAGCACGTGCTGCGAGCTCGCGACCATTCCGATCGGCGCCAGATCTTTCAACGTGTCATACGGCATCTTGGGTGTCAGTGCAGGGTTGATCGCCAGCGATACGGTCTGGAGGCCGATGGTGTAGCCGTCGGGTGCCGACTTCGCGACGGCGTCCACGCCGAGATTGCCGCCGGCGCCGGCACGGTTGTCGACCACCATGACGCCGCCGAGCTTCTTGGCCCACTCATCGGTGACAAGCCGCGCTGCAATGTCGGCGCTTCCGCCCGGGGCGTAAGGAACGATCAGCTTGACCGGCCGCTGCGGAAAAGTCTGGGCGTGCGCTCCGAACGATGCGCCGATGGAAAGAGCAAGCGAGAGAAGGACGTGACGACGATGCATGGTTTTGTCTCCTGGGGTTTGATGAATTGCAGCGCTCATGAGGGCATTGCGATGGGTGGCCGGCTGGCTCTCAGTGCGCGTCGAGGCGCGCCTTTGTTCGCCCGGCCACGTCTTTCACCCACGGCTGGGCTTGCCAATGCTGGGCCGCGAATGCCTCGATCTCGGCCTTGTGGTTCAAGGAAGCGCCAATCATGTCCAGGCCCTCCAGGAACATCGTGCGATGGCGCGCGCTCATCGTGAACACGAAGGTGTGCTGCGTCGTCTTGACGGTCATGGTCTCCACATCCACCGACACGTGCAGCGGCGTTGAACTTTTCCGCGATTCGCTGAGCAATGCTTGCACTTCCTCCTCGGCGAGCATGACGGCCAGCAAGCGATTGTTCATGGCGTTCGAATAGAAGATCTCGCCGTAAGAGGAAGCGATCACCGCCTGGATGCCGAACTGCTGAAGTCCCCACACGGCATGTTCCCGACTCGAGCCGCAACCGAAGTTCGGGCCGGCGATGAGGACTCGGGTGTCGGCGTACGCCGGGCTGTTGAGGACGAAGTCCGGTTTCACTTGACCGTCGCCGGTGAAGCGGTGATCCCACAACAGTCCTCGATCGAGGCCGGCCTTGTCGATGCCATGCAGGAACTGCTTTGGCATGATCTGATCGGTGTCGAGGTTGGCAATCTCGATGGGGGCGGCAATGCCTTCGATGCGATGGGCAAGTTCAGTCATGCGGCGCTTTCGGAAGTTTCATCGTCCATGAGGCGAACGTCCGTGATATGGCCGGCGATCGCCGCTGCGGCGGCCATGGCAGGGCTCATCAGGTGGGTGACGGCGCCGCGTCCCTGGCGCCCTTCAAAGTTTCGATTGGTCGTCGACGCGCATCGTTGCCCCGGGGAAAGAATGTCGTCGTTCATCGCAAGGCACATGGAGCAGCCAGGCTGGCGCCATTCGAAGCCCGCGTCGATGAGGATCTTGGCGATCCCTTCGGCTTCGGCTTGAACCTTGACCGCGCCTGAACCAGGAACGACCATCGCCCTGAGCGTTGGCGATACGTGCCGCCCCTCGACGACCTTCGCAACGGCTCGCAAGTCTTCGATCCGTGCGTTGGTGCACGATCCGATGAAGACGTGATCCACTTTCAATCCTTCGAGGGACATGCCTGCCTCGAGGCCGGTGTAGCGCAAGGCCTGCTCGGTGCTGAGCCCCTGCGAGCCTTCGGGTGCCGGTACGTTCCCGTTGATGGGGATCGCCTGATCGGGACTGGTACCCCATGTGACGTAGGGTGCCACGTCGCTGGCGTCGAAGCGATGCTCGATGTGAAACACGGCGTCTTCATCGCTATGGAGCGTGGCCCAATGGGAGAGCGCGCGATCACGTAGGTCGCCGGTGATGTCCGGGGCGCGCGCCAGCACGTAGTCGATGGCCGCTGGATCCGGCGCGATGAGCGCGCCCCGGGCACCAGCCTCGACGGTCATGTTGCACAGCGTGAATCGTGCTTCGATGGAAAGCGCGCTGATGGCGCTGCCACAGAATTCGACTGCATGGCCACGCGCACCCTGCGCGCTGATGCGGCTGATGATCATGAGGATCAGGTCCTTCGAGGTCGTGCCGATCGGCAGCTCTCCGTCGACCCGGATACGCATGTCATCCGCCGTGCGATAGACCAGGGTCTGGGTCGCGAGCACATGCTCCACCTCCGACGTGCCGATGCCGAAGCCAAGTGCGCCCAGCGCGCCGTAGGTCGTGGTGTGACTATCACCGCAGATCACCACCATGCCAGGGCGGATCATTCCGTGTTCGGGCGCGATGATGTGCTCGATCCCCTGGAGTGCATCGTTGGTGTCGAACAGAGGGATTCCGTGGCGAACGCAGTTGCGCTTGAGATTGCTTGCCTGCAGGGCGGCAGCCGGGTTCTGGATGATGCGATTCGCGACGGGGTGGGTCGGAATGACATGACTCACCGTCGAGACATTCTGTGCGGGCATCAGGACTTCGCGATCCTGCTCGTGCAGCCCCGCGAAAGCCTGGGGGCTGGTGTACTCATTCATCAAGTGAAGGTCGCAGAACAGCAGGACGTTTTGTTCGTCGAGCCTCGTCACGGTATGTGAGTCGACGAGTTTTTGGTACAGGGTTCGAGACGTCATCAAGACTCTCCTGGAAGATTGAAGCGACGGTGAAATCTGGTGGGCTTCCGAGCGCAGCCTGAGCGCCTTGGGCTGGAAGGGCGCTGTTCCGACGCCGTGACAAGCCAACCAATGGGACGGACTTTAGATGTATCCTCAAACAACATAAATGGCTCTGTTGGCACTTCATACTTTCGCCGAAGGAATGAATCCAAAACCATGGATACCTACTCCGACCTTGCGTTCTTCACACTGGTGATCAAGCTGGGCACGCTCGCCGGCGCGGCCCAACAGATGGGCGTGACGCCTCCGTCGGCCAGCAAGCGCCTGGCAGCGCTGGAAGCGCGCTTGGGAGTGCGCCTCCTCAACCGAACAACGCGCCGCATCAGTCTCACCCCCGAAGGAGAGATCTACGTCAGCGAAGGTGCGCGGGTGTTGGCGGACATGGATGAGCTGGAACGCAAGGTGGCCGGCGCGAAGGCGGTCCCGCGGGGCCAGATCAAGCTCAGTGCCACCCTCGGCTTCGGCCGCCGGCACATCGCGCCTGCACTGTCGAAGTTCGCTCGCGCCTATCCGGAGGTTGAAGTGCAGCTGACCCTGACCGAGCGGCCCGTCAATCTGGTCGAGCAGGGCTTTGACGCCTCCATTCGTTTCGGGGAACTTCCAGATGCCCGCTTGACCGCGCGCCTTCTGGCGCCGAACAAGCGCATTCTTTGCGCTGCGCCGGCCTACCTCAAGCGAGCGGGAGAGCCGAGCCAGCCTGGGGAACTCCAGAGGCACCCCTGTCTTTTCATTCGTGAGAGCGACGACACCTTCGGAACCTGGCACCTGCGATCCGGCACTCGAAACGAGAGTGTCAAGGTCAGGGGCCCCTTGAGCAGCAATGATGGGGACTGCGCGCTCTCCTGGGCCCTGGATGGACACGGCATCCTGATGCGATCGATGTGGGACACAGCACCGTACCTTCGATCGGGGCGCCTGCGACTGGTGCTGCCTGATTGGTCACTGCCGCTGGCCGACATCTATCTCGTTTTCCCCAGCAAGGCCAACATGTCTGCCAAGACCCGCGTGTTTGTCGATTTCATGCTGAAGCGGTTCGAAGATCATCGGAACTCCCGGGACGGAAGTGGCGATTGGTAGTGTGCGGCGCAGTAGAACTGGCTGGCCTCCAGACGCTTGATGCTGGAACAAGGATCAGGGTTGGATCGCAAAGGAATCAGCGCCCCGTCGATCAGAGAACGTACCCTGCTTCGGCGGCGGCTCGGTCATACAGGGCTCGACGCATCAGGAGGCCCGGTTTGTCGGGTGCAAAGTTCAGGTCGAACTGTTGCTCGGTGTCCTTGCGCACCACATCAAGGATCCATTCCAGTGCGTCGACGTCTTCGAGGTATGCCTTGGCCGACGCCGCGTGCAGGTATTCGTCGCATGCCTTGTTCTCGAGATCGAAATTGCGCGAGTTGAACCACCAATAGTGGATGCTTCCGTTCGTCTCCGGCGTGAAGATGTGCGTGATGTTGAATCGGTACTCGGCGATGGCGCCTCCGGGAGGTGATGGGTCGACGATCTTCGCGAAGGCCGTGTGCAGCGCCGGTGATTGAAACCGCGCCTCCGAGTAGCGGTCCACGGGCTTTCCGGTCAACCCGGTGGGGACTGCGTAGACGCCGGGAGGCGGCGAATTCTTCAGCATGCGGTCGATGATCACGACCTCGCCATCACGACGGATCCTGAGTTTGGACCGCGCGTACTCCGGCGTGCCGATCGCCCCCGGATGAAGGAACGGAAAGTGCGTCTGGTCGAGCAGGTTCTCATGCATCGATACATAGTCGGACTTCAGGAAGAACTGTCCACTGACGCTCTTCCAGCCCGGATCGTCGAGCCAATGCGTATCGCGGATCTGTGATGCGTCCGCCTGGTCCGGGTCGCCCATCCAGATCCAGATCAGCGGAGCGCGCTCCACCACGTCGAAGCTGCGCACCTGGGCGTTGGTGGGAACGATCGGCATCGAAGGCATGTTGACGCAACGCCCTGAGGGATCGAACTGCATGCCGTGGTAGCCACAGATCAGGGTGTCGCCTTCCAGACGGCCCTTGGCCAGCGGAAACGAGCGATGCGGGCAACGGTTGCGCACGGCCACCGGCTCGCCTGCCAAGGTGCGATAGAGGGCCACATCCACGCCAAGCAGGCGGCGGCTCAGGATGGTGCGCGAGACCTCGCTGCTGAGCGCAGCGACATACCAGCAGTTTCGGATGAGTGGCGTGCTGTGGTCGGCAAATCCGCCTGCCTCGAAGGTCGGCTCGCCAAGCGGCATGCGGGGATGCGCGATGACCTGCTCGACGATCTGTTCCAGGATTTTTTCCATGAAGTCACCTCTGAGATTGTTCAAACATCGAGCACGAGCCGCTCGCCGCGGATGCGCGATACGCAGATGCACATCGTTTCGCCGGACTCACGCTCTTCGTCGGACAGATACCGATCGCGATGCTGGATCGGTCCATCCGTCGCCAGGACCGTCTGGGGACACAGACCGCATTCGCCGCGCCGGCAGTCCCACAGCACATCGACCTTGGCTGCGGTGAGCGCGTCGAGGATGCTCACGTCCTTGCCCACCCGGATCACCCGGCCCGATTGCCTGAGCTCGACATCGAATGGGACCTCATCGCCCTGCGGACCTGCACCGAACGACTCGCTGCGAACCTGCTCCGGCGCCCAGCCCGCCGATCGACTTGCTTCGTGCGTGGCCGCAACCATCGTTCCCGGCCCACAGACATAGGCCGTGGTGCCTGGTGGCTGGTGCTTGAGGAGGGCCCCCAGATCGAGCTTGCCCGCGTCCTGGCCGCCGCTGAAGTGGAAACGGGCACGTGACCCCGCGAGTCGGCCGAGCTCTTCGCGGTACGCCATGAACTCAGGGGCGCGGCCGGCATACACAACCGTGAAGTCGCGTTGGCGCCGCGCCAGGCTTCGAGCCATCGAGTAGATGGGCGTGATCCCGATGCCGCCCGCAATCAGCAGGCTGTGCGCGTCACGACGATCCAACGGAAAGTTGTTGACGGGCGCAGAGACCTGCAAGCGCGTTCCGACCTCGAACGCGGAGTGGATGTATGCCGAGCCGCCACCGCGGTCATCCTCGCGCTGCACGGCGATCCGGTAGGTGTTGCGCGCATCGTCCGCGTCTTCCGTGCCGCCGATGAGCGAATAGTGCCGAACGATCAGGCCCGTCTGCTGCGAACCCGTGTGCACTTCGATGTGCGCGCCCGGGCCGTAGGCAGGCACCGGCGAGTTGTCGATGGCGGTGAGGTGGTACTCCCGGACGCGCGGCGTCAGTCGTCGCACGGCGGAGACCACGACGTCGATGTGTTTTCGTGCCATGGCGGGCCCTCAGTCGAGCTTGATGCCGGCGTCCCTGATGGTCGGGCCCCACTTGGCAATCTCGGCTTCCATCAACTTCGTCATGTCGGAAGGCTTCATCGCGTAGGGCTCGTACGTGAAGGTGGCCAGCTTGGCCTGGACGTCAGGCTCTTTGAGCGCCTGTGTCACGGCCTCGTTGATCTTCAGAACAATGTCCTGCGGCGTGCCCTTCGGCGCCAGGAGACCGTTCCAGCCACTGACCTCCCAGTGGGCCGGTGCGCCTGCTTCTTTCGCCGTCGGCACGTCGGTGTATCCGGTCATCCGCTTGGGCGCGGCAACCGCAATGAACCGGAGCTTTCCGGCTTGCTGCAAGGAGCCTGCAGACGCGGCGCTTCCGATGGCCCAGTCGACTTCGCCGTTGGCGACCGACTGGTAGAGCTGCGACGTTTCCTTGAACGGGATATGCGTCATCTTCGTGCCGGTGGTCGACTCCAGCAGAAGGCCCCCCAGGTGCGCAGGGCTCGCGACATTCCATGAACCATAGGACACGGCGCCCGGCTTGGCCTTCGCTGCGGCGATCACGTCACTCATCGACTTCCACTTCGAACCCGCGGCGACCGTGACGAAGAAGCTGTTTCGAATCAGGGGCGTGACCGGCTCGAAGTCCTTCAGGACGTTGTATGGCAGCTTGGCAAACAGATGCGGCTGCGTGCCGACCTGGAAGCTGTCGATCTGGCCCAGGGTGTAGCCGTCCGGTGCTGCTCGCTTGACCACGTCGAAAGCGATGAAGCCGCTGGCGCCTGGACGGTTGTCGACGATCACCGCCTGGCCCAAGGTCTTGCTCATCTTGTCGGCCAGGATCCGCAGCAGGACGTCCGGGCCTTGTCCGGCCGGGAACGGCGTGATGATCTTGATCGGTTTGGCCGGGAAGTTCTCGGCCTGTGCGCTGCCAGCGAATGCGAGTGCGGCGCCTGCGACGGCCATCAGGCCCTTGAGCGTGTTCATCGTGTCCTTGTCTCCGGATCTGGGTTTACGGTCGAGATATTCGCGACCGCCGGTCAATTTTATTGATGCTTCATCAGCACAATTAACTTAAATTCGGAGAATCAGAAATCGATTTTTGGAATAAATGTGGATACCTTTCTTCATGTGAAGACGTTCGCCCTGGTGGCTCGCTACGGCGGCTTCACCGAGGCAGCGCGCCAACTCGGCGTGGTGCCGTCCGTCGTTGCAAAGCGGATCGGACAGCTGGAGACACAGCTGGGAACGCGGTTGTTCGAGCGGACGACACGGGCCGTGAAGCTCACCGAAGCCGGGGAGAAATTCCAATCGCGCGCCGGAGCGCTCGTCACGAGCTTCGAAGACCTTCTCGACAGCGTCGGCCGCGACGAGACCAAGCTGGAAGGCCATTTGCGCGTTATGGCGCCCACGACGCTCACGATGATGTTCCTGGGCGAGGCCTTTTGCGAGTTTCTGCGCCGGCATGACCGCATCACGATGGAACTCGCGCTCGTGGATCTCTCCACCAATCCTGCGGAGCAAGGCTTCGATGTCGCGATCACCGGACGCTCCGCCAGCTACGAAGGCGTGGTGGACATTCCGCTGTGTCCCGTGCATGCCGTCGTCTGCGCAGCACCCGGCTACTTGCAGGCGCACGGTGCCCCGTCTCATCCCCGGGAGCTGGTCGACCACAGTTGCCTGGCCTTCAAGCCCTCGGGCTCGACCTGGCAATTCCAGAGCAATCGAGGCGCGATCGCGGTCGATGTCCGCCCGCGCCTGCTCGCCGATGACAACAGGACACTGCTGCGCGCGGCCATGGCAGGACTGGGAGTTGCCTCGCTGCCGACCTATGTAGCGCAGCACGCGCTGGCGAACGGATCACTGCAGCGCATATTGCCGTCCTTCTCGCCGCAGGAGACGTGGTTCAAAGCCCATGTACCGCGCCGTCGACAGAGCGTCGCGCGTGTCGCTGCGCTCGTGAGGTGGTTGTCGCAAGAGTTGTCGTCCGGGCGATGGCAACAGAAGGCGGGGCTTGAATTCCAGCAATGAGTGTGACGAGTCTTCAAGTTGGTCAGTCGCGCGCGTCCTGTGCAGGCAACATCACCGAGCCTGCCGAGCTATCGATTTCCGGATTTGCGTGGAGACCCTTCGAGCAAGCCATTCACGACTGCATCACAATTGCCACGGATCAGCGAATTTGCAAAGTGCCGCGAGAGACGTTGACGACGCGGCAGGCTGGTCTTGGCTCAACCTATCCGAGAAGGCCGTTCGCGTGCCGCCCAAATGATGAAGTCATTCGTACTTGTCGTTGCGTTAGCGTTGGCAGGCAGCAATGCGGCCGCTGTGCTCTTCGATGGGAACGAGCTACTTCGAAGGCTGCAGTCGAGCAGCCCTGTCGATCGGGCAGCAGCCGTTGGCTACGTGGCCTCCATCAGTGACACCAACGAAGCCTTTTTTGTCACGAATGCGGTCGGCCCGTTCCTTTGCTTTGCGATTCCCGCAGGTGTCACCGCCGATCAGCTTGGCGACATCGCGCGGACTTGGCTGGAGAAGAATCCAGCAGTTCGAGGTGAAAACGCGATCAGCCTGGTGTCCAGGGCGTTCGCCGAGTCCTACCCTTGCAAGAAATGAGCTCGACAGTGCGGTCGCGCACGTGGGAATCAAGCATCGATTGCACAGTTCATCGTGGCCGTGATGGCTGCCGCGGGCCTTGAGGCAAGGGAAGACATGCCGCAGGCTGCCTTCAAGCCGCCGAGGGGATCCTGCACAAGCTCGGGGTTCCCGCCTCGAACGATGTCAACCCGAGCATCGCCGACCTGTCGAATCAGGCCGCTGGCTGTCGCGCGGGTCTACGGCTGCGACTTCGTGATCCTTCCCGTGTTCTGAGCAATCGGCAGCGGGCCGCGCCTGGTCCGGCCGCGTGTAGTCGCACACGCCGCCGGGGAAGATGCGCTTGAGCTGCTCGACTTGCTGCGGGCTGGGCGCCGCATTGCCATAGGTGCCGTCAGCCAAGGCCTTGTCCACCGGCTTGAGAGTGCAGCGGTAGATGCCGCCCTCGATGGGTGCGCCGGCCACGGTGCGCGATGTCCCGTAGAGCGGGAAGGCCTGCGTACACGCGCCGGCAGGCCGGGTGTCCAGGATCCCGCCCCACACGCCGGCCCCCGCGCTCATCTGCTGGCCCTGCAGGTCAAAGCAGGCGTCGACCGCATCGGCCGGCTTGTTGCCTGCGATGCTGCGCTCGGGGTGCCGGCGGATGTTCGAGAGCCACTGGTCCATCACGTCGAGTGCCTGCATGGACTGGCTGGCCTTGGGCGTGCCGGGCGTGGTGTCAGTGAACCACACGACCAGGTTGTCGCTGTGGCCCATCTTCTGCAGCACCCGCTTGCGCACCGCGAAGGACTGGTGGCTGTTGTGCATGTCCAGCTCGCGTTCCATGTACTGGCGGTGATCGATGGCCGGTACGTCCAGGCTCCCCGTGAACACATGGCCCGAGGTGTAGGCCGCCCGCATCGCGTTCGGGTCCCCGGCCGTGCGCGGCGCCGGTGCGTCGGCCGTGGCCAGTCGCATGTTGCGCACGCTCCAGGGGTCGAAGTAGCCGGGCTGGCTCAGCGCCTTGTTGATCTCGGCCTGTGTCGTGCCGAAGAAGGGGAAGCCTTCCTGCACCATGTCGCTCGGATGCTTCCAGCCACCCACGTGCCAGTTCAGGTGCACGAACTCGTCCATGGTGATGTGGCCCGCCCGCAAGGACTTGAGACCGTACTGCACGCCCACGTTGTCCCAGGTCGGCCGCGCCGCGCCGGTTGCGTCCACGCCGTAGACGTTGCGCAGGTCGTCGTAGTGGGTCCAGCGGATGGCCGCGATGTCGCTCTGCGGCACGTAGAGCTGCTGGTTGGGCGCCTGACCGTACCAGGGGTTCATCGCCAGCGGCGTGAGACCGCGCCAAGCTGGCACGCATTCGGTCGACCCCTTGGCGGTGCTGTAGCCCAGCGCGATTTTGAGCGGCGCGAGTGCATCGTTGACGCGCGGGTTCGGCCCGCCGTCGGGGTTCTCCTCGGCGTTCATGCCAACCAGCCACGTGCGGTTCTTGGTCACGCGCCACTTGCCGTTGGTGCGATCGGTCGCGTCCATGTAGTGCTCCAGCAGTTCGCAGTCGCCCACGTGGATGGTCTGCGTGACCATGTCGGGGTAGCTCTGCACGGGCAGCAGGCCGTCGAGCACGCCCGGATTGTTCTGCGCGATCATGTACTGCTGGATCGCGCCGCCCGAGCCGCCCAGACCTACCGTGTAGATTGGCACGCCGTATCGCTCGATGAAGCGCTCCTTGGTCATCAGCGCGGTCTCGCCGGCCAGGTTCATGTTGTAGTGCGTGCCCGTGTTGTTGCCGCTCGAGTGCACGATGGCCCAGCCGCGGCCGAGCACGTCGAGATTCAACGAACCGCCGTGCACCGTGCCCTGGCTATGGCCGATGGCCACGCCGCCCTGGAACCAGTACAGCAGCTTGCCGTTCCACAGCGAGGTGTCGGACTGCGTGCCGTTGTCCGCCCCAGGCATGGGCGCGAGCATCGCGATGCTATAGAGGAAGCGGTTGATGCTGCCGATCTCGCGCCGCACGACGAAGTCCACCTTGCGTCCGTCCGCCAGAGTCGCCTGCGCCATGTCGGGCGGTCGCGAGCCGTCGATCGGCAGCGGTACGAGCGCGCCCGTGGTGCTGCGGTACTGGTAGCTGACGAAGGTGTTGATCGAGCAGTCGCGGCTGTAGCCCAGCAGCGTGCCCTGGCCATCGAGCACCGGGTAACCGGGGGGTGTGGCGCTATCCACCAGCGGTTGCTTGTTCACCGCCCCCTGGATCGTGGTGCAGACGAAGGGCGTCTGCTGCGGCCCGGTGAAGATCGGTCCCGTGATCGGGTAGTTGGTCAGCGTGAGTCGGTCGCGCGGCTGACCATTGCCGCTGCGATGGCGTACCTCCAGCGTGTTGGCGCCGAGTTTCAGGCCGGTGATCACCCCTTCGAGACCGGCCGCCGTGTCGGCGAGTGTCACGTTGAGGCGCGAGCCGTTGAGCCACAGCTCCAGCTTGTCGCGCAGGCCCCGTGATGCGCGCACTTCTATGCGCGCATCGCCGCCCGAGACGTATTCGGGGGCGCTCGAGAGCACGCGCAGGCGCACGCTGTTGTCGTTCTCCTTGTCGTCCTCCCTGTCGTTCGACGCCTTCGCCTGCTGCGCAGTGTCGCTCCCGACACTGGTTTTCGCACTGCTCGTGGCGGCGCCGCCGCCCAATCCGGAGGTTTCTCCGCTGCCGCCCCCACCGCAGGAAGCCAACAGCACTACACACGCGGCCCATGCGGCCGCCAGACCTTTGGATGTCATCGTGTCTCCTCGGGGCACGCAGGCCCTTGTTGTCGTTGCAGGAGCCGGACTCGCCGGCCCTGAGCTGCGGATCGACCGCGCGCGGACGCCGCGGCGCGAAGACTAGACGTTTTTTGTTTTCATGACCATAGGGCTTGGCCGCGGGAAGGCGAAGCGACCTTTTCGCGCAGGCCGCGGTCGTCACCGTTCGCCTTGACCGGGCTTCGGGTGGCTCAAACACACTTACCCTTGCGACGAGACCTGCCACGTGTCACACGAGACCATCTACCGCAGCCTGTTCGTTCAAGCCCGCGGTGCCTCGAAGAAGAACTGCTGCAGCACGCTTGAATCCGCAGCCCATAGCGGCTGTTCGACCTTCCACGTAGCAGTCGTTCAACCTTGCTGCCCAACAGGGTCGAAGAGGCGGTTGAAACGCGACTGATCGCATCCGAATTCTCGAGCGTCGCAGTCGCGCTCGCTTCGTCGACGAGCGTGGCTTGCCGGAGGCTAGCTCATGGCCTTTGCCTCTTCACCATCTTCAGCCGTGAGCCTCTCTGCATCGAGTCGCTGCATGTTCTCGAGGATCTTGAGCAGGTAGTGCAGCGTGTGCGTGACGTCGTTGACAGAGAAGTCGGCCAGGATCGCGTCGTAGTAGCCGTAGATCTTGGGCAAGGCGAGGTCTTGCCACACATGGCGTCCCGTCTCCGTCATCGTGACCACCCGTGATCGGCGGTCGTGCCCGCTCGCGGCGACGGCCACATGCCCATCGCGCTCCATGCGGCTGATGAGGCCCGAGAGGTTCTGCCGGCTCACCATCAGATAGCGGGCCAGCTCGCCAATGCTCATGCCGACTTGCGACTTCTCGCGCGACAGGGCGCCCAAGACTGCCCATTGCTGCGTCGTCAGCCCTTCGTGCTCCACGGCTCGGCTGCCGGTTTTATGCAACATATTTGCACATTGATAGAGTCTGAAGAACAGCCTGTTGGCAAGATCTGTCTTAGTTCCCAGGGGGCCTGTCATAGGGTTTGCCATTACATTTCTCTTGTAAAGTACCTTGAGGCGAACCTTGGCACTCACCTACAATTGCGTCAACATATTGACGTATCTAAAAAGAACGATACGACGTATCTTTGCCTAATCGATGAACTTTTGCAACGGAGAGACCCAATGAGCCAACGATTCAAGAATCAGACCGTGATCGTCACCGGCGGCGGCGGCGGCATCGGCGGGGCCACCTGCCGCCGCTTCGGCGGCGAGGCCGCTTCGGTCGCCGTCTTTGACCTCAACCTCGATGCGGCCGAGAAGGTCGCCGCCAGCATCCAGGCCGAAGGCGGCCGCGCCCAGGCCTTCGGCTGCGACATCACCGACCGCGCCAGCGTCGACGCCGCGGTTGCCGAGGCCGAGAAGTCGCTGGGCCCGATCACTGTGCTGGTGAACAACGCCGGCTGGGACGTTTTCAAGCCGTTCACGAAGACCGAACCGGCGCAGTGGGACAAGCTCATCGCGATCAACCTGACCGGCGCGCTGCACATGCATCACGCGGTGCTCCCCGGCATGGCCAGCCGCAAGAAGGGGCGCATCGTCAACATCGCGTCGGATGCAGCGCGCGTCGGCTCCTCGGGCGAAGCGGTGTACGCGGCCTGCAAGGGCGGCCTGGTGGCCTTCTCCAAGACCATCGCCCGCGAGCATGCGCGCCACGGCATCACGGTCAACGTGGTGTGCCCCGGGCCGACCGACACCGCGCTCTTCGCCGACTACAAGGAAGGCGCCGGCAACCCCGAGAAGCTGATGGAAGCCTTCACGCGCTCCATTCCGCTGGGCCGCATCGGCCAGCCCGACGACCTGCCCGGCGCGATCCTTTTCTTCGCCAGCGAGGACGCCGCCTTCGTTACCGGCCAGGTGCTCAGCGTCTCGGGCGGCCTGACGATGAACGGCTGAGGCCGTTCCTCCCGCCCTCGTCGACCCCAAGCTGCTCAACCCCATTCATCTGAAAGACCATCA
>NZ_JASZYF010000057.1 GCF_030317115.1 Variovorax gracilis | reverse complement strand
TCCCGCGGAGATGAAGCCGTCGATCTGCGAGAACTGCTTGTTCAGGTCGTAGTCGGCCGACAGCGCCGTGACCTTGGCATTGGGGTTGTACTGCTTGGCCTTGGCCTCCGCGCCCTTGGCGAGCGAGACGAAGAAGGGGTTGCCCATCGAGCCGAGCGTGATGCCCACGTTCTTGAATTCCTTCTGCTGGGCGTGCGCCACGGGCAGGGTGAGGGCAGCGGCAATGGCGGCGAGGGTGAAGAGTTGCTTGGTGCGCATGAAAGTCTCCTGGTGGTGGTCGAAATCAAGAGTGATGGTCGTTCAGTCGTTCGTGAAACACCGCAGATCCGGCTGCGCCGGTCCGCAGGTGTTGCCCCCTGCAAGGGGGCGAAGCGACACGAAGTACGCAAGGCCGGGGGGGTGTGCCTGTCATGTCCTTGCGGAGCCTTTGCGACGGTAGCGGTCGAGTGCCACCGCGCCGATGATCACCAGGCCCTTGACGATGTACTGCCAGATGTCGGACACGCCCAGCAGGATCAGGCCATTGGTGAGCACCGCGATGATCAGCGCGCCGATCAGCGTGCCGAGGATCGATCCGGTGCCGCCGACGAAGCTGGTTCCGCCGAGGATCACCGCGGCGATCGCGTCGAGCTCGTACGAGGCGCCGAGCTGCAATCCGTTCGCCGCATAGAGCCGTGCCGAGGCCATCACGCCGCCGAGCCCTGAGAGCAGCCCCGAGGTGCAGTACACGAACAGCAGCACCGCCCACACCTTGATGCCCGCGAGCCGCGCGGCCTCCGGGTTGCCGCCGACCGAGTAGATGTTCAGGCCGAGCACCGTGCGCCGCAGGATGAACCACGACAGTGCAATCACCGCGAAAGCGATGATCACGAGCCACGGCACACCCAGGACGTCGCCGTTGCCGATGAAGGCGAAGGGCAGTTGGGGATTGAAGATGGTGCCGTCGTTGCCGATCAGCCGCGCGATGCCGCGCACCGCAGTGAGCGAACCGAGCGTCACGATGAAGGGCGGCAGCTTGACGAAGGCGATCAGCACGCCGTTGATCAGGCCGAACAGCAACCCGCAGAGCAGGCCGGCCCCGATGCCAAGCATGCCCAGGTCGGGGACATTCGACATCAGCATGGCCACCACGGCCGATGCCGCGAGGATGGAGCCGACCGACAGGTCGATGCCCCCCGTGAGGATGACGAAAGTCATCCCGGCCGCGAGCACGATGTTGATCGAGGCCTGCTGCGTCATGATCGAGAAGTTCTGCCAGCTGGCGAAGTTCTCGCTGGACACCGCGAAACCGATGCACAGCAGGATCAGCACCGGCAGCATGCCGATGGAGCGCAGGAAGTCCTTGCCGCGCGAAGTCGGCACCGCGGGTTTCACGTGCTCGGCGACGGACGCGCCGGGGGTGCTGCTGCCGTCGGCAACGGGCGCGGCGGCCGGAAAGGGCTCGGGCAGGGCCGGATCGGCCGGGTGTGATGGGTTCATGGTGGATCTCCTGGGGGCGTAGGGGCAAGAGGGTCAGTGCACGGTCGGCACGGTGCCGGAGGTGGCGCCCGTGGCAAGTGCCACGATGTTTTCCTGGGTGATCGCGATGCCGGTGTCGCCGCCGACCTCGCCGACCAGTTGGCCTTCGCGCATCACGATCACGCGGTCGCAGACGCCGACCACTTCGGCCAGCTCGCTCGAGATCACGAGCACGGCGACGCCGCTGCGCGCCAGTTCGTCGATCAGTCGATAGATCTCGCTCTTGGCGCCGATGTCGACGCCACGCGTCGGCTCGTCGAGTATCAGTACCTTGGGCTTGAGTTCCAGCAGGCGCGCCAGAAGCACCTTCTGCTGGTTGCCGCCCGACAGGGAGCCGACATTGACGCGCGGCGAGGCGACGCGGATCGAGAGCTGCTTGATGGCGTCGCGGGCCCGCTCGAAGGCACGGCGGCCGTCCATCACGCCGCCGCGCGCGGCATCCAGCGGGCACACCATCACGTTGATGTTGTCGCGCACGCTCAGGTCGAGGAACAGGCCCTCTCCCTTGCGGTCTTCCGTCAGGTAGAGGATGCCCGAGCGAATGGCGTCGAGAGGCTGCTCGATCTTGAGGGTGCTGTTGCCCATCTGCACTTCGCCGCCGGTGCGGGCATCGGCGCCGAAGATCAGCCGCGCCAGCTCCGTGCGGCCGGCGCCGACCAGGCCCGCCAGGCCCAGCACTTCGCCCGCGAACAACTCGAAGCTGCAGCCGCGCACGCGGCGACCGTCGGACATGTTCCTGACCGCCAGCGTGCGCGCGCCGGTGTGCAGGCCCTGGTGTTCCTTGCGGTAGAAGCCCGAAAGATCGCGGCCCACCATCATCTTCACCAGCTTGTCGCGCGAGAGCTCGGCGCGCTCGAGCGTGCCGACATAGGTGCCGTCGCGCAGCACGGTCACTTCGTCGGCCAGTTCATCGATCTCGTCCATGCGATGGCTGATGTAGAGGATCGCCATGCCCTCGTCGCGCAAGCGCTTGATCAACACGAAGAGGCGGTCGGTCTCGTGGGTGGACAGGGGCGTGGTCGGCTCGTCCATCACCAGGATGCGGCAGTCGAAGTGCACCGCGCGGGCGATTTCCACCAGCTGGCGCTGCGCGATGGACAGCGTCTCGACGATGGTGGCCGGCCCGAAGTCCGCGCCCAGGCGCTGCAGCGTGGCAGCGCACGATTCGGCCATGCCGGCACGGTCGACCAGCGCGCCCTTGACCATCGGGCGGCCCATGTAGATGTTCTCCGCCACGGTGAGGTTGGGCGCGAGGCTCAGCTCCTGGTAAATCACCGACACCCCGAGCGCCTTGGCCGCCAGCGGGCCGTCGATGGTCACCTGTTTGCCGTCGATGCGGATCTCGGCGCCGGGGTCGGGCATGTAGGCGCCCGAGAGAATCTTCATGAGCGTCGACTTGCCGGCGCCGTTCTCGCCCATCAGGGCATGCACGAGGCCCTTGTTGGCGTGCAATTGCACGTTCTGCAAGGCCTTCACGCCGGGGAAGGTCTTGGAGATGTTGCGCAACTCGAGCAGGTGAGGGGTGGCTTCAGGCATGAGAGGTCTCCTTTGCGGGATGGAAGAAGGCGGAGGCGGGCTGTCCGCGCAGGACGTCGGCGCGGGGCGAGAAACTGAAGAACATGGGCAGGCTGGCTGCACCGACGGCGCCGGCATTGGCGCGGAAACTTCCGCGCAGCAGCCGTGGGGTCTGCCTCGCTTCGGGCGCGATCTGCCGCAGTCCTGCATCGAGGCGCCGGATGAGTTCGTCGATCAGGCCGTTGTCGATGTCGCAATCGATCACCACCGCGGGCAGGTCCAGCACGGCCAGCGCAGCGCGCAGCGAAGGAACCAGCGCGTCCACGCAGTCGTCCATCCATTCGCGCACCTCGCGTCCGCCCGACCCGATGCAGGCTTCAAGATCGTCGTGATTCCGCACCCGGATGCCGTTGTGGCGCAGATGGCGCGTCAGCGCGTTGAGCGAAGCGCGCGAAAGCAGGATGTCCCAGCGCCGGTCCGACGGCGGGGCCGATGCCAGCGCGCTGGGCGGCACCGGCATCAGGCCGAAGTCGGCCGCGTTGCCGGTGCTGCCGCGCAGGCTCTCGCCGCCGATGACCGCGCCCGCGCCAAGTGCCGCGCCGATGAAGACATAGAGGAAGTCGCTTTCCTCGCGGCCGATGCCGAAGAAGAGTTCGGCGATCGCGGCCGCGTTGCCGTCGTTTTCCTTGAACACCGGTTGCTCCACGGCCTGCGCGAGCATGGTCCCGAAATCGACGTCGTCCCAGACGCGGAAGTCGGCCTTCAGGTCGAGTTCGCGCAGCCAACTGCCGAGGTTGTACGGCTGGGCGAGGCCCACGCCCATCAGCCGGCGGCGCTGCCCAGCGTTGAGCACGCCCAGCATGCGGCCGATACCCTTGTGCACCAGCGCGAGCGCCTCATCGGGGTGGGGGAGCAGCAGGTCGTGCGCCTCGCGCGCCAGGATCTTGCCGCCCAGATCGATCAACACCGTCTCGATGCTGGCGCGGTCCAGGCGCACGCCGATGCCGTACGCGCCTTCGGGATTGATGCGGTACAGCCCGGCGGGTTGGCCGCGTTGGCCTTCCTGCCGCCGGCCCGCGGGCTCGATCAGCCTCGACTCCTCGAGGGACTGCACGATGCTGCCGACGGCCGTGTTCGTGAGTTGAGCCCAGCGCGCCAGGTCGGCCTTCGATGCCTCGCCCGCACGGCGCAGCCGCTGCAGCAGCGTGCGCTCGTTGTAGAGGCGCAGGTTGATCGAATTCGTTCCCCGACCGGGGCCGCTTTGTCTCACCACATGTCTCCTTGGGTGCTGATCCGGCTTTTGTGCTGCTTCGGATCATTAATTAATTCAAGTTGAAGAAAGTTTAGAGGTTCATTCGGCGCGTGAGATCAGGGATTTCCCGAGGATGGGTCTTGAGTCAGCGACTCTTGGAAGGAATCACCCAGTCAAGGGTCGCGACCGCCTTAAATAAATGCAATTGATTTATTAATGAACCCGGGGCATAATCTTGGTGTCGCAATGGCGACAGCCAGAGCATTCGCGGTCGGCCCGCCGACCGTTCGGACGTGGAGACAACGACCTTGCCAAAGAACATCGACCCGCGCGGTTCCAACCAGGTGGGCATGCGCCAGTTCAACGAGCGTGTGGTGCTCCAGGCGATTCGCCTGCACGGGCCGATCCCGAAGGCAGAGATCGCGCGCCTGACGAATCTCACGGCGCAGACGGTGCAGATCATCATTTCGCGCTTGGAGGCCGACGGCCTGGTCCTCAAGCGCGCGCCGTTGCGCGGCAAGATCGGCCAGCCGTCGGTGCCGATGGCGTTGAATCCCGAAGGCGCGTATTCGATCGGCATCAAGATCGGTCGACGCAGCCTGGACGTGTTGCTGGTCGACTTCACCGCGCAGGTGCGCGAGCGCCTCACGCTGGCCTACGAGTTCCCCGATCCCGACACCTTGTTCGACGAGATCCGCGTGCGCCTGAAGACCTTGCGCCAGTCGCTCGGTCCCGAGCGCGCGCAGTTGCTGCACGGCATCGGCATCGCGGCGCCGCTGTCGCTCGGCGGCTGGCAGTCGCTGCTCGGCGTGGCGCCGGAGCAGGCCGCCAAGTGGAACGACATCGACATCCGCGCACGGGTGGCTGCCATGACGACGCTGCCGGTCGAACTCGTCAAGGACACGGCAGCCGCCTGCGTGGCCGAACTGGTGGCCGGACGCGGGCGCAGCGTCCGAAGCTTCCTGTATGTCTTCATCGACACCTTCATCGGCGGGGGGCTCGTGATCGACAGCCATCTGCGCCCTGGAGCCACCGGCAACGCCGGCGCCCTGGGGTCGATGCCGCTCGGACTCGGCGGCGCCGATGGCGCACCGCCTCGCCAGGTGCTGAGCGTGGCGTCTCTGTTCACGCTCGAGAAGATGTACGCGCAGGCGGGGCTCGACGCCCGTGCCGTCGCCGACGCGCGCGCGGTCGAAGCGCCATGGATGCCCGTCACGCGTGAATGGATGCGGCAGGCGAGCCCGGCGATCGCCATGGCCATTCACAGCGCGACAGCGCTGCTGGAACTCGACGGCGTGATCGTCGATGGGTCATTCAGCCGCGAAATGCTCGCGGAGGTGCTCGCGCAGATCGACGGCGCGCTGCACCGATTCAGCTGGGAAGGCATCGCCCGTCCCGAATTGCTCGCCGGCGCCGTCGGTGCCGATGCACGTGCGATCGGCGGTGCCCTGTTGCCGCTGTACGCGAACTTTGCCCCCGATCGCGACCTGTTTCTCAAGCTCGATCGCTGATCCCCAACCCTACGGAGACCCCCATGACCACGGACCGCAGCGCCCAACTCGCCCAGCACTTTCCCACCCTCGAGGACATCCCGTCCGAACATCGACTGGCCGAGCAGGTGCACCAGCGCCGTTCCCTGGTTGCCGGCCGGTTGATCGAATGGAACGGCCCGAGCAAGACCGTGCTGTCGCCGGTGTGCACCCGCGACGGCAAGTCTGGCGAGGTGCGCCAGGTCGAGATCGGCAGCTACCCGGTGATGGACGAGGCCGAGAGCGATGCCGCGCTCGACGCCGCGGTGGCCGCGTACGCCAACGGCCGCGGCGAATGGCCCACCATGGCCGTGGCCGAGCGCATCGCTTGCATGCAGGAGTTCGTGCGCCGCATGGCGCAGCAGCGCGAACTGATCGTGAAGCTGATCATGTGGGAGATCGGCAAGAGCCTGGCCGATTCGCGCAAGGAGTTCGACCGCACCGTCGAGTACATCCAGGCCACCATCGAGGCGCTGAAGGATCTGGACAACGCAAGCTCGCGCTTCGTCGTGACCGAGGGCACCATCGGCCAGATCCGGCGCACGCCGCTCGGCGTGGTCTTGTGCATGGGCCCGTACAACTACCCGCTGAACGAGACCTTCGCGACCCTGATCCCGGCGCTGCTGATGGGCAACACGGTGGTGTTCAAGCCGCCGCAGTACGGCACGCTGCTGTTCCATCCGCTGCTGGACGCCTTCCGCACGGCCTTCCCTGCGGGCGTGATCAACACCATCTACGCGCCCGGCGCGGTCGTGGTGCCGCGCCTGCTGGCCTCCGGCAAGGTCAATGTGCTGGCGCTGATCGGCTCGAGCAAGGTGGCCGACCACCTGAAGAAGCAGCACCCGAAGTCGCACCGCCTGCGGGCGATCCTCGGGCTGGACGCCAAGAACGCCGCGATCATGCTGCCCGACGCCGACATCGAGCTCACGGTCAAGGAGTGCCTGCTCGGCGCGCTGTCGTTCAACGGCCAGCGCTGCACCGCGCTCAAGATGCTGATCGTCCACCGCTCCATCGCCGAGCGCTTCCTGCAGCGCTTCACCGAGGAGCTCGCCAGGCTCAAGGTCGGCATGCCCTGGGAGGCGGGTGTCAGCATCACGCCGCTGCCCGGCCTGCATCGCACGGCCTACATGACCGAGGCGCTGGAAGACGCAAAGGGGAAGGGCGCGCGCATCGTCAACGAGGGCGGCGGCGAGTTCTGCCAGACGCTGTTCCATCCCGCCGTGGTGTATCCGGTGCGCGAGGGCATGAAGCTCTACCGCGAGGAGCAGTTCGGCCCGCTGGTGCCGGTGATGCCCTTCGACGACATCGAGACCGCGCTCGAGTACGTCATCACCTCGGACCACGGCCAGCAGGTCAGCATTTTCGGCTCGGATGCCGCCCAGATCGGCGCCCTCGTCGACCCGCTGGTCAACCAGGTCTGCCGCGTCAACATCAACTGCCAGTGCCAGCGCGGCCCCGACGTGTTTCCCTTTGCCGGCCGCAAGGATTCGGCCGAGGGCACGCTGTCCGTGGCCGACGCGCTGCGCGCCTTCTCGATCCGCTCGATGGTGGCGGCGAAACAGACCGAGCCGAGCAAGCGGCTGCTCAACGCCATCGTGCAGGACCACAAGTCCAGCTTCATCAGCACCGGCTTCATTCTCTGAGGGAGCGAACCATGCATCGCCAACGCCACGCCAAGATCGTCGCCACCCTCGGGCCTGCCACCTCGGACCCGGACACCATCCGGGCGCTCTTCGAAGCGGGCGCGGATGTGTTCCGCTTCAACTTCAGCCACGGCAGCCATGAGCAGCACCGCGAGCGCCATGACATCGTGCGGCACATCGAACAGGAGACCGGGCGGCCCATCGCCATCCTGCTGGACCTGCAGGGGCCCAAGCTGCGCGTCGGCCGCTTCGCCGACGGCCCGGTCACGCTGGTCGCCGGCAACGCGTTCCGCCTCGACCTCGATGCCGCGCCGGGCACTGCGAAGCGCGCACCGCTGCCCCATCCCGAGATCTTTGCCGCACTCAAGGCCGGCACCGACCTGCTGCTCGACGACGGCAAGATCCGACTGCGCGTGCAGGCCTGCGGCGTGGACTTCGCGGACACCACCGTCATTGCGGGCGGCATCCTGTCGGAACGCAAGGGCGTCAATGTGCCGGAGGTGCTGCTGCCGATCTCGGCCCTGACACTTAAGGATTGTGCCGACCTCGACTTCGGCCTGGAGCTCGGCGTCGACTGGGTGGCGCTGTCCTTCGTGCAGCGGCCCGAGGATATGCAAGAGCTGCGCGAGATCGTGCAGGGGCGCGCGGGCGTGCTCGCCAAGCTGGAGAAGCCCGCGGCGATCGAGCGGCTCGACGCCATCGTCGCGTTGTCCGATGCAGTGATGGTCGCGCGTGGCGACCTCGGCGTGGAACTGCCGGCCGAGCAGGTGCCGCGCATCCAGAAGCGCATCGTGCGGGCCTGCCGCGATGCCGGCAAGCCGGTGATCGTCGCCACCCAGATGCTCGAATCGATGATCAGCGCGCCAGTGCCCACGCGCGCCGAGGCCTCGGACGTCGCGACCGCGATCTACGACGGCGCGGATGCGGTGATGCTCTCTGCCGAATCGGCCTCGGGCCAGTACCCGCGCGAGGCGGTCGCGATGATGGGCCGCATCATTGCCGAGGTCGAGCGCGATCCGCACTACCGCACCGTGATCGACGCATCGCACAGCGCACCCCAGCCGACGGTGGCCGATGCCATCTGCTCGTCGCTGCGGCACACCGCGAGCCTAGTGCCGGTAGCGGCGATGGTCACCTACACCCGCTCGGGCTACACCAGCCTGCGCGCGGCGCGCGAACGTCCCGTGGTGCCGGTGGTCAGCATCACGCCCGAATTGCCCGTCGCGCGGCGGCTCGCGCTGGCATGGGGCGTGCACTCGGTGCACGTGGAGCACGACGTCAGCGACGTGCCCGGAATGGTGGAGACGGGCTGCGCCGTGGCGCGCGACGAAGGCTACGCCAGGCCCGGCGACATCGTGGTGATCGCCGCCGGCATGCCCTTCGGCAAGGCCGGAACGACCAATCTGCTGCACATCGCACGCGCCTGAAGGAGAACTCCCATGACAACGATCAAGCACATCCAGGGCATCGAGATCCTCGACTCCCGCGGCAATCCGACCGTCGCGGCCGCCGTCGTCCTCGAATCGGGCGCGGGCGGCTTCGCGGCGGCGCCCTCGGGCGCATCGACCGGATCGCGCGAGGCGGTCGAGCTGCGTGACCAGGACGCGTCGCGCTACCTCGGCAAGGGCGTGACGCGCGCGGTGGCCCATATCGACGGTGAGTTGCGCGACGCGCTGCTCCGGCACGACGCCGCCGACCAGAAGGGCATCGACGAGGTGATGCTCGAGCTGGACGGCACGCCGAACAAGTCGCGGCTGGGCGCCAACGCCATCCTTGCCGTGTCGCTGGCCGTGGCCAAGGCGGTCGCGGCGGAGCGCGGGCTGCCGCTGTACCGGCACCTTGCGCCAGAGGGCCAGCGCCAGTTCGAGATGCCCGTGCCGATGATGAACATCGTCAATGGCGGCGCGCATGCCGACAACAACGTCGACATCCAGGAGTTCATGATCCTGCCCGTCGGCGCGCCGAGCTTCCGCGAAGCGCTGCGCTACGGCGTCGAGGTCTTCCATGCGTTGAAGTCGATCCTGAAGGCGAAGGGCCTGGGCACCGCCGTCGGCGACGAAGGCGGCTTCGCGCCTGACCTGCCGTCGAACGAGGCGGCGCTCGAGACCATCCTGCGGGCCATCGACAAGGCCGGCTTCAAGGCCGGCAAGGACATCTGGCTCGGTCTCGATGCGGCCAGCTCCGAGTTCCACAAGGACGGGTACTACGTGCTCGCGTCCGAAGGCAGGCGCTTCGATTCGGCAGGCTTCGTCGACTACCTCGCGAACCTGGTCGAGCACTATCCGATCCTGTCGATCGAGGACGGCCTGGCCGAGGACGACTGGGTCGGCTGGAAGCTGCTCACCGGGCGGCTCGGCGCCAAGGTTCAGCTGGTCGGCGACGACCTGTTCGTCACCAACACCGAGATCTTCGGACGCGGCATCGCGGGCGGCATCGCCAACTCGATCCTGATCAAGCCCAACCAGATCGGGACCCTCAGCGAGACGCTCGCCGCCATCGACATGGCCGTCGGTGCCGGCCACTCGGCGGTGGTGTCGCACCGCTCGGGCGAGACCGAGGACGTCACCATCGCCGACCTCGCCGTCGCGACCGGCGCGACGCAGATCAAGACCGGCTCCCTGTGCCGCTCCGATCGCGTCGCCAAGTACAACCGCCTGCTCTTGATCGAGCAGGAATTGGGCGCCGATGCCGTCTACGGCGGCCGCGGCGCATTCCCGGTGTTGCGCGGCTGAAGGCCCGGACCCGCCTCTGTTCGAGACCACCCAGATGAGCCTCCATCCAATGCTTGCCGCGGTCACCGACCGCATCCGCATCCGCAGCGCCGCGTCGCGCACCACCTACCTCGCCAGGCTCGAACGCGCCCGCGCCAAGGGCCCGATCCGCCAGGCCCTCGGCTGCACGAACCTGGCCCACGCCTATGCCGCCGCGCCACCCGGCGACAAGATCATGCTGCGCGAGATGCGACGACCCAATGTGGCGATCGTCTCGTCGTACAACGACATGCTGTCGGCGCACCAGCCCTTCGAGCGCTTCCCGGCCCTCATCAAGCAGGCCGCGCGCGAGGCCGGTGCGACCGCCCAGTTCGCCGGCGGCGTCCCCGCCATGTGCGACGGCGTCACGCAGGGCGAGCCCGGCATGGAGCTGTCGCTCTTCAGTCGCGACGTGATCGCGCTGTCCACCGCAGTCGCGCTGTCGCACAACATGTTCGATGCCGCGCTGTGCCTGGGCATCTGCGACAAGATCGTTCCCGGCCTGCTGATCGGCGCGCTGCAGTTCAGCCACCTGCCCACGATCTTCGTGCCCGGCGGGCCGATGCCTTCGGGCATCTCCAACGACGAGAAGGCACGCGTGCGTCAGCGCTTCGCCAAGGGCGAGGTCGGCCGCGACGCGCTGCTCGAATCCGAGGAGAAGTCCTATCATGCCGCGGGCACCTGCACGTTCTATGGCACGGCCAACAGCAACCAGATGCTGATGGAGGTGATGGGCCTGCACCTGCCGGGCGCGGCCTTCGTCAACCCGAACACGCCGTTGCGTGACGCACTGACCGCAGCGGCCACGAGGCGGGCGGTCGAAATCGGGGCCGAGGGAGCCGAGTACACGCCGATCGGCCACGTGGTCGACGAGCGCACGATCGCCAACGCCATCGTCGGCCTGCTGGCCACGGGCGGCTCGACCAACCACACGATCCACCTCGTGGCGATCGCGCGCGCGGCCGGGATCGTCATCAACTGGGACGACTTTCGCGATTTGTCCGACCTGGTCCCGCTGATCGCGCGCGTCTATCCGAACGGCAAGGCGGACGTGAACCAGTTCCACGCCGCGGGCGGCATGGGCTACGTGATCGGCGAACTCCTCGACGCCGGCCTGCTGCACGGCGACACGTTGACGGTGGCCGGTGCCGGCGGCCTGGCGCGCTATCGGCAGCAGCCGCATCTGGACGACGACGGTCGGCTCAGCTGGCGCGAGGTGTCGCGCAAGAGCGCGGACGCCAGCGTGCTCGCACCGGCATCGGCCCCGTTCAGCGCCGATGGCGGACTGAAGTTGCTCACCGGCAACCTCGGCCGCGCCGTCATCAAGACCTCGGCGGTGAAGCCGGAACACCGTGTGGTGCGGGCTCCGGCGATCGTGTTTGACAACCAGGAAGCGGTGATCGCCGCCTTCGACCGCGGCGAGCTGCAGCGCGACTTCGTGGCCGTGGTGCGCTTCCAAGGTCCGCGCGCCAACGGCATGCCCGAACTGCACAAGCTCACGCCCCTCCTGGGGGTGCTGCAGGACCAGGGCTTCCACGTGGCGCTGGTCACCGATGGGCGCATGTCCGGCGCTTCGGGCAAGGTGCCCGCGGCGATCCACGTGACGCCCGAGTGTCTCGCCGGCGGACCGCTGGCGCGGGTGCGCGACGGCGACATGCTCGTCCTGGACGGCCAGCGCGGGGTGCTCGAAGCCCGCGTCGATGCCGCCGAGTGGGAGGTGCGCCAGCCGGCCACCGCCAACCTCGGCGAATCCCACCACGGCATGGGCCGCGAACTGTTCGCGGCGTTCCGCGCCAACGCGCTGGGCGCCGAGGAGGGCGCGGTCACCTTCCACGCGAGCGAGTCCGCCGCTTCGACCACCGCGGCACCCGTCGCGCCCGTTCACGACCATTTCGCATTTGCCCAAGGAGTCACGGCATGAACATCCTCAACCTCATGCGGACCGGGCCGGTGATCCCGGTCATCGTCATTGACAGGATCGAAGACGCCGTGCCACTGGCGCGCGCGCTGGTGGCGGGCGGCGTCCGCGTGCTCGAGCTGACCCTGCGCACGCCGGTGGCGCTGAAGGCGATCGAGGCCATCGCGAACGAGGTCGAAGGCGCGATCACCGGCGTGGGCACCATCACGCGCCCCGAGGACTTCGACGCGGCGCTCAAGGCGGGCGCGCTGTTCGGCGTGAGTCCGGGCCTGACACCGGAGCTGGTTGCCGCGGCCAGGGACAGCGCGCTGCCCCTATTGCCCGGGGTGATGACGCCGTCCGACGTGATCGCGGCGCGCGCGGCAGGGTTCACGGAGCTCAAGCTCTTTCCGGCGCAACAAGCCGGCGGCATCGGCATGCTGAAGGCGCTGGGCGGGCCGTTCCCCGATCTGAACTTCTGCCCGACCGGCGGGATCACGGCTGCCACCGCGCCGGACTTCCTGGCACTGCCCAACGTCGCATGCGTCGGGGGGTCTTGGCTGACGCCGGCCAGCGCGGTCGCTGCGGGCGACTGGGGGCGGATCACCGCGCTGGCGAGCGAAACCGCCGGCCTGCGGCCGGCCGTGCGCTGACCGGGCGCACCTCTCACGCACATAAAGGAATTCAGATGCCAAAGGTCAATTCATTCGATCTGCTGCTCTTCGGCGGGACAGGCGACCTCGCCATGCGCAAGCTGCTGCCTGCGCTGTACTTCCGTCACCGCGATGGCGACCTCCCGGAGCACGGCCGCATCCTGGGCCTGGCGCGCGAGACGCTGAGCCGGGCCGAATTCATCGCGAAGGTGGAGGCGAGCTTCGACAGGTTCGTCCCTGCCGCCGACATCGACGAGGCCACCTTCGCGACCTTCGCGCAGCGGCTGGACTATGCCCAGGTGGAGGCCAACACGCCGCCGGATTTCAGCGTGCTGGCCAAGACATTGAAGGACTCGCCCGCGGAGGTGCGTGTCTTCTTCCTGTCCACCGCGCCCGACTTCTTCGCGCCGATCTGCAAGAACCTGGCGGCCGCCGGTCTGGTCAACGCGAATTCGCGCGTCGTGCTGGAGAAGCCCCTCGGGCGCGACCTGGCCTCCGCGCAGAAGATCAACGAGGACGTGGGCAGCGTCTTCGCCGAGCCGCAGATCTTTCGCATCGACCACTACCTCGGCAAGGAGCCCGTCCAGAACCTGCTCGCGCTGCGCTTCGCCAATGCGTTGCTGGAGCCGCTCTGGAACCGCACCTGGGTGCGCAACGTGCAGATCACCATCGCCGAGCAGGTGGGCGTGGAAACCCGGGGTGATTTCTACGACCGCACCGGTGCGCTGCGCGACATGGTGCAGAACCACCTCCTGCAGCTGCTGTGCATCGTCGCGATGGAGCCGCCGACATCCATTGATCCCGACGCGGTTCGTGACGAAAAGCTCAAGGTCCTTCGCGCGCTCGCACCCATCACGCAAGCCGACGTGGGCTCGTGCACCGTGCGCGGTCAGTATCGCGCGGGAACGGTCGACCGCGCCGCCGTGCCCGGGTACCTCGATGAAGCCGGCATCCCGCCCGACACCTCCACGGAAACCTACGTAGCCATCCGCGCCGAGCTCGAGAGCTGGCGCTGGTCGGGCGTGCCCTTCTACCTGCGCACCGGCAAGCGGATGGCCGAGCGCGTGGCCGAGATTGTCGTGAATTTCCGCAGCGTTCCGCATTCGATCTTTCCGGCTGCAGGGAAAGACTCGCTCGGCAACCAACTGGTGATCCAGCTCCAGCCGGAGGAGGGACTCAAGCTGTTCATGATGGCCAAGGTACCCGGTGACACGATGAACCTCCGGCCCGTCGGCCTGAACCTCGACTTTGCCGAGCACTTCAAGCAGCGTCCGATGGAAGCCTACGAACGCCTGCTGCTGGACGCCATCCGAGGCAACCTGACGCTCTTCATGCGCCGGGACGAACTGGATGCCGCGTGGCGATGGTGCGAGCCGATCCTGAACGGTTGGCAGGCCTCCGGCGAAACACCGCGCCCGTACAGCGCCGGCTCATGGGGACCCGCTGCGTCCAGCGCACTGGTCGGGCGCGACGGTGCGGCCTGGCGCGAGGAGTCCTGAGTCATGAACACACCCCGCTGCGATCAAACCCAGGCCTGGGCGGCCTTGCGTGGCCATTACGAAGCCGATGGTCACCAGTTCGACCTGCGCGAGGCCTTCGCCCGCGACCCCGGCCGCTTCGATGCGCTGGGGGTCGAGGCGCCCGGCATGTTTGCCGACCTGTCGAAGAACCGCATCGACGCCGCGTCGATGAAGCTCTTGGTCGATCTGGCGAGCGAGTGCCAGCTCGAGAAGCGGCGCGACGCGATGCTGGCCGGCGCCGCGATCAACACCACGGAGGACCGCGCCGTGCTGCACACGGCGCTGCGCGCGCCGCGAGGGCAGGGTCCGTTCAGCGACGAGGTGCATGCCGTGCTCGACGCGATGCTCGCCTATGTCGAGTCGGTGCGCGACACGCGTACCAGCGGCATCCGCCACATCGTGAACATCGGCATCGGCGGCAGCGACCTCGGGCCGCAGATGGCGGTGCCGGCGCTGGAGGCATTCGTCCACCCGGCGCTCAGCCTCCACTTCGTCTCCAATGTCGACGGCCACGACATCACCTCGGTGCTGCGCCACCTGCGCCCGGCCGAGACGCTCTTCGTGATCGCGAGCAAGACCTTCACGACGCAGGAGACCATGGCCAACGCGCAGGCGGCCAAGGCCTGGTTTGCGGCCCACGGCGGCACCGACACCGCGAAGCACTTCGTCGCGACGACCACCAACGTCTCGGCGGCAGCCCAGTTCGGCATCGACACGACCTTCGGCTTCTGGGATTGGGTCGGCGGCCGCTACTCGCTGTGGTCGGCCATCGGCCTGCCGATCGCCCTGGCCATCGGTGCCGACAACTTCCGCGCGCTGCTGGCTGGCGCCCACGCGATGGACAGGCACTTCGCCACCGCGCCGCTCGCGAAGAACCTGCCGGTGCTCCTGGGGCTGATCGACGTCTGGTATCGCAACTTCCACGGCTTCACGAGCCGCAGCGTCGCGCCTTACCACGAGGGGCTCAAGCGGCTGCCTGCGTACCTGCAGCAACTGGAGATGGAATCGAACGGCAAGTGCGTCGACCTCGACGGCAACGCCTTGCCCTTCGCGACGAGCCCGGTGGTGTGGGGCGAGCCTGGTACCAATGGCCAGCACGCCTACTTCCAGATGCTGCATCAGGGCACCGACGTGATTCCGGTCGAGCTCCTGCTGGTCAAGCACCCAACGCACGATCTGGTCGACCAACACAGGAAGCTGCTGGCCAACGGCCTGGCGCAGGCTCAGGCCTTGATGCTCGGCAAGCGCACGAGCCAGGCGATGGTGGAGAGCGCACCCACCGCCGCGAAGTCATTGGCGCCGGAGATCGTAGCCAGGCATCGGACCTTCCCCGGAAACCGGCCGAGCACCACGCTGCTGCTCGACCGGCTGACGCCTCACAGCCTCGGCGCGCTGGTCGCGATGTATGAGCACCGCGTCTACACGAGCGGCGCGCTCTGGGGGATCAACAGCTTCGACCAGTGGGGCGTCGAGCTCGGCAAGGCGCTCTGCGGCGACCTGCTGCCGCGCATGGCAAGCGGCGACAGGCAGGGCCTTGATGCCTCAACTGCGGGCCTGCTGCGGCGGTTACTGGACTGATCGGGACAGTGGAGGGTCGTCGAAGGCAGCCTTGCCTCCGGCGACCCGGCTCCAGCCCGTCGAGCTCGGAGAAACTTCTGCGCGCGATGTCGCACTGGATGTGGCACACGCACGCCACCCATGCGTACGCCCTGCACCGACGCGAGCGTTGCGGGCCGGGGTCGATCGTGCAACCGATGGCTTACTCCATTGCTGGACGAAACCCACATGCGCGCAACGCGGTGCGCGCTTCTACCAGCCTTTACTTCTCAGGCATCGCTGAAGAATGGTGGCTGGTAATCAGCCAGCGACTTCCGTCCCACCTGTAGGTGTACGTGTACCGCGCCTTGACGACGGCGCCCGTCTTGGCGAAGGTGAAGGTGTACAGGCCAGCATCCACGGCCGTGTTGCAACCGATCTCTATGGTTCTGGAGTCAATGCGACCGAACGGCTTGTCTTGGAGAAAATGCTCGAAGTAGTCTTGCTTTTGTGCCGCATTGAGACGCGGTGTGTTGGAAACGGTGGGAAGCAAAACGGATCTATCCGCGTAGTTCTCAACCACCTTGCGCGGGTCGCCGGTTTGCAGTGACTGGTTCCAGCGGTCAAACAGCGCAGCAATCTCCTGCTCGCTGGTTGCCTTGCAGGTTTCGGTTCGTGCGGATGTGGAACCCAGTGGACTCGAGGCGCAACCGGAGAGCAGGGTGCCCGCGGCTAAAAGCGAAAACACGGCAGCATTTTTCACGGGCGCTCCTTGCGGTCTGCAACTTGACCGTACGAGAACAGGCTGGATGCCTCTCGCATGCCGATATACCCCCAAACAGGTACGTCGGCAAGTTGGCTCAGATCCGTACCAGGACGCAGGACCGGCCATGCCTGGTACCGGACGCAGTGCCGCTATTCGGGTCACGCAAGCGGCAGCAATCCCAGGCAGGTAACTTCCGCAGAAGTTGTCGGCGTCGCCGCACCAAGAGGCGCGATGCGGATGGCGACGCTCCCGCCGAGCGGGAGCCGGAAATCGTTGCTTGGCTGGAAGCAAATGCTGGAATCGATCAAGCATGGGTGGCACTTGATGATGCCGACTGGCAGTTTTCGCTACACACACACGCACCGACACAAGCACTGACTCGTGGCCTGCCACACCGATCTTGGTCTTGACGATTTCGGGTGCGCTGAGACTTCGAGCATATTTCGAGCGAGGCAGCTAGGGTGGGAACCTTGTCGCATCTCGCCCCACGTCTTGGAGGGCCAGGGGGCCAAATCAGATCTTCCACCGACGCCACGACTCAAGCCTGCAAACTCCCGCTCGCTTCCCCACCCCTGGCGTACTTCGTAACAAGCCTTGCGCGGCGTTCCGGATCCGGGTCGATGTTGACGCGCGCCAGGTTGCCATTCACATGCGGCAGTGCCAGCAGCCGCGGGTCCATGACGCGGAACCATAGCGCGGGAACATACGAGAGCGGGAACATCCCGAAGTAGCCGCTGGGCAGTTGCGGAAGATCCTCGAAGTGCCGCAGCGACTGGTAGCGGCGCAACGGGTACGCATGGTGGTCCGAGTGCCGCTGCAGGTGGAACAACGCCAGATTCGTGACCAGGTGGTTGGTGTTCCACGAGTGGTGCGGCTGCGGCGTTTCATATTTGCCATTCGGCAGTCGCTCGCGCAGCAGGCCATAGTGCTCGACATAGTTCGCCGATGTGAGCTGCCACCACGCCACCATGTTGTGCACGATCAGGAAGGGCACCATCACCCACCCGAAGGCGATGATCAGCGAGATCTGCAACACCGCCGTCACGGCATAGCTCTGGAGCATGGTGTTATGCACGCTCCAGACCGACCTGCGTTGCTGGGCCAGGCGCTCGGCTTCCAATGACCATGCGCGGCGGATCCCACCCGGCAGTTCCCGACACGCGAAGCGATAGATGCTCTCACCCATACGGGCACTCGCGTGGTCTTCGGGCGTCGATACCGAGCGATGGTGCCCCCGCCCGTGCTCGACGGTGAAGTGCCCGTAGGCCGGCACCGCCAGGACGAGGCGCGCCAGCCATTGTTCGACAGCGGTGTTCTTGTGTCCCAGTTCGTGCCCCGTGTTGATGCCCAGCCCCGAGTCGGTGCCGGCCACGTAAGCGAGCATCAGCACCGCCCACCACGATAGGTCGTGTGTTCCCACCCACCAGGCGCAACCGACGAGCGCGACAAGGTGAAGCGGCACCGTGAGCCACGTGAGCCAGCGGTAGTACCGCTCCTGCTCGAGCTGCGGCACGACAGCCTCAGGTGGATTGTTCTGGTCTTCCCCAATCAGCAGGTCCAGCAGCGGCATTAGGCCGTAGCTGATCAGCAGCGGCAGGCCCAGGGCGATCTCGTGGCCGGTGGCGGCGTGCAATGCGATGCCGGTGAACGGCAACAGCGGGTAGACCACGGAGAGCAGCCACCACCAGCGCTTCCTGTCGCGGTACTCGACGCGCTGGTCGTCGGGACCGACGGAAAAATAGAGCTTCGTCATGCCGAGGCACCTCGGAGGAACCTCGACATTCTTCGCCCAAGCGTCCCGCATGGCAATCCTTCCCCTTGGCGAGACCTCAGCTCGCCGAAGCCGCGTCCACTGGCATCACCGGCACCCGCGCCCCGGCTCGCCAACTCGCGATCGACCAGACCAAAATACCCATGCGGCCCGTTGTCAGTAGCGGCACACAACGTTGGCAATGGTGCGGTTTTTTTGGTGTAGGCCGTCAAACGAGGAACCGCCTGGATCACCCGGGTGCGCGATAAGGCCCGCTTATCGGCCCTAACCGAGCTCGGGAGGTTGCGTGGCTGGGACGGTCCAAGGCTAGGCATCGGGGCAGGGGAGCGGCCGAGCCGGCGCGATCAGCCCCGAAAGGCTCTTCCAGACTGGTTGCGGCTGTTCGAGTTTTCAAGCTCAACGTCGGCAGCGGCTGAAAGCTGACTTCGGCATCTTTGCCGATGTACGACTGCTGTACCTCGGAACTTGACCTTCGATAGCAGGCGACATGCAAGGGCCAACGAAATCGCATGAACGGCCGCTTTGGCATATCGCGAACTGGCGTTCGGGGCCAATTCTGTTGAAAAACTCGTCTCGAACCTTGGGCCGCCCGCGACGCAGCACTGGATTCTTTGGGTATCGAGTTCGTCAGCAGGATCGAATCGTTCGCGAAGCTCCTG
>NZ_JASZYF010000056.1 GCF_030317115.1 Variovorax gracilis | reverse complement strand
TCACCAGCTCGCGCGCGAACGCTGGGGCGGTCTTCATGACGAGCTGGCGCGCGAGATGAGACGCGCCTATGAGGGCGCGGACAAGACGGCTTCGGGGCGCATCCGGGTCGGTATCTACACCTACTACGAAGACGCCCGGGCCGAGCACCTCGCCGCGCCCGCGGGATCCTCCAAATCATCGGGAAAGAAAGCATGACCAGAATCCTGCTTCGCAACGTCCACCGTCGAACCGGGGACGACGAAGCGGCGCTTCGTCGGGCTGATCTGCCTCATGAGCCATCGTCCCCAATGAATTGAGCAACTCGAGACCCTGTCTCGGAGGATGAAGATGCTGCGCGGGCCCTCGCTCGGAGAGGCAACCATGGCAGACGACCCCGGCCCGCTGCAGGCACGGCAAGCAGTTCGCCGAAAAGGCTACTCGCCGGCGAGTCGCGTTGCCGCCCGTGCGCGACGACTCGCATGCGTCCGAGTGCCCTCGCCCGTCGGGGCCGGTACCGAATCGCGATGCCTCATCAATCGAAGACGACGCTCGTCGCCATCAAGACATCGTTGACGATGCGATCGCCCGTGATCGTGACCTTCGTCCCGTTGCGCAAGTTCGCTTCGGTCCCGTTGACGAACTGTGCGTGACTTGCGTTCACGGACTGTCCCTTCACCTTGAAATCCGAAGACGACTTGAAGGCTCCGATGGGGCCGATCGCCTGGAAGGCGTCGCTGTTGCCGCCGCTCCCCGGTGCCTTTTTCACCTTGATCTTGGCAGCCAGCAGGATGCCGTTGGAAACGGTGCCGGCAACGTCGACCTCCACACCATTGGCCAGCGAGGTCAACGGCCCACCCGACACCTTCGCCGACGAAGCGTCCACCGGGACGCCGAGGACGCGGAAGAAAGTGGTCCCCACGTATCCGGTGACTACGCCGCCGAGTTGACGTCGCGCACCGTTGGTGAGCGACAACGGGTACCACAGCTCAACCGACTTGGCCTTTAGCACCCCAGACGAAGGCTGCGCGTCTGCGCGAACTCGCACATTGACACCTGCGAGGACAGCCGCATCAACGGCCGCTGCTGTCGTGTCAATGGTCAGTCCACCGATCGTGAATCGGCCGGGCGCCACGTTTTGCACCGTGCCGGAAAGGATGGGGGTTTCGAGGGAATGTTGCTCCACGCGTGTCGCACGCAGCACGCCTGGGCTTGCCGGCAGGCCCCAGACCCTCACAGCCACACCCGGCGTGAGCGCGGACGGCCCGGAAAGGTTGCCCAACACCGTGCTGACGTCCGTGATGACGTTGGTACCGAGGATCACGAAGCTGCCGGCCGCGACGTCACTGGCGGCGATGACGCCACGCAGATCCACGGCCGACTCCACTTGAGTCGCCACGCCTTCGGTGAAGTCCGGATTCGTCGGCCCGTTCACCTTGACCGTCATCCCGAGCTGCAAGGACGGCGCATCCCTGAGCTTCAGGATCGCAGTGCTGGTGTCATAGCGCACACCGTTGATGATGATGCTGCCCACACCACCCACACCGCCAACGCCCGCATCGCCGCTGTCGCCTGCCGATGCCGTGGCACCGGTGCCGCCCGAACCCACGCCAGAGTTGTCGCCCCCTGACGCGGTGGCGCCGGTGCCGCCAGATCCCACACCCGAACCGTCCCCGACCGAAGCCGTGCTGGTGGAAGCAGCACCGCCGTTCGAGGCAGCCGTTGCGTCGCCCGAGCCGCCGCCCAAGCTGTCGATCCCCTTGAAGCCGAATTCGATCGGTGAGGTCGCGTCCGGACCCTGGGCGACGACCGGGTCGCTGGGACCGACGAATGCCGCGCCACCAGTTCCACCGCCCGCGCCGCCGCCCCCTCCGCCGCAGGAGAGGATCAGGCCCAGGGACAAGGCAAGCAGAGCGCGAGGCACCAGTTTGTTCATCGCTTCAATTCTCAGGGTCAATCGGGGCTGTAGGCCATCGACGGGTGCCCGATTGCTTTTCTGTTGTATAAACTTCAACTCGAATACGATCCGTTGCGCCTGTTTCACCCTAACTGATTGCCCTTCTCATTTGATGGCACTGCAGTGTCTTGCGCGGAGCAAGTTCGACTGTTGAGTCGGCAATGAATGCCAGCGGGCCCGGATCATCGTCATGGACCAGGCCACCTCTTGCGGCGTTGGTTCCGGCTCGGACCTCGTGCGGCGCAACCCCAGGCATCAGCCTCCGAACACCGGCAAGGAATCGGCCCTCGACAGGTCAAGGCGGCTTTGTATGTGCAAGCAGCGCTCATTCGAAGCGGCCTGCAACGAGAGGTCCTCGGCTTCCGGCGCGCCGTGTTGGCAACGCCCCATGCACAGCGCCCTTCTCCCTGGAGTTGTGCGACGGTGCGATTGCGGTCGCGACTGACAAGGCAGGATCCGCAGCGATGCAAGGATGCACGGCCCGAGGACAGCAGGCTGCCAGACAGGTCGCGCACCATGAACATGCCCCAGATCAGCGATGTGGACTCACGACCCGACGCCTACGTGCGTGTGCGTGGTGCACGCGAACACAACCTGAAAAGCGTGGACGTCGACTTGCCGCGAGATGCGTTGGTCGTATTCAGCGGCGTATCGGGTTCGGGAAAATCCTCGCTCGCCTTCGGCACGCTCTACGCAGAAGCGCAAAGGCGCTACCTCGAATCAGTCGCGCCCTACGCACGCCGCTTGATCGACCAGGCCGGTGTGCCGGAGTTCGACTCGATCACCGGCCTGCCGCCCGCCGTGGCCTTGCAGCAGCAACGCGGCACGCCCAGCGCCCGCTCGTCCGTCGGGAGCGTGACGACGATCTCCAGTTCGCTGCGCATGCTCTATTCGCGCGCCGGCACCTATCCTCCGCGCCAGCCGATGTTGTATGCAGAAGACTTCTCGCCCAACACCGTGCAGGGGGCTTGTCCCACGTGCCACGGACTGGGGCGGACCTACGAAGTGACGGAACGCTCGATGGTGCCGGACGACTCGCTGACCATCCGCGAACGTGCGATCGCGGCATGGCCACCCGCGTGGCACGGACAAAACCTGCGCGACATCCTCGTGACGCTGGGTCACGACATCGACACGCCGTGGCGTGACCTGCCGAAGAAGACACGCAACTGGATCCTCTTCACCGAGGAGCAACCGACCGTGCCCGTCTACGCGGGGTTCACGCCTGCCGAAACCAGGGCCGCGTTGCGCAGCAAGATGGAGCCAAGCTACCAGGGCACCTTCACCGGCGCGCGGAAGTACGTACTCCACACCTTTGCCACCACCCAGAGTGACCTGATGAAGAAGCGCGTCGCGCGTTTCATGGAGCCGACGGTTTGCCCCACCTGCAATGGGCGGCGGCTGAAGCGCGAGGCGTTGTCCGTGACCTTCGCGGGCCATGACATCGGCACGCTGTCACGTCTGTCGCTCGCGGAACTCGCGCGCGTGCTGGAGCCCGCGGCAAGTGGCTCGTTTTCCGAAGCGGCCGATGCGAAGGTGCTCAGTCGTGCTGCGGCGAAGCGCGCCACGGCAAAACGCGTGGCAGCCGGCGGCTCGGCCCATCTTGCCGCCCCCGATGTGCGCCGTACGCCGGCTCTCTCCGAGGAAAAGCGCATTGCGGCCCAGCGCATCGCCCATGACGTGCTCCAGCGCGTCAAGACGCTGCTCGACCTCGGCCTGGGCTACCTGTCGCTCGATCGCGTCACGCCAACGCTGTCGCCCGGTGAGCTCCAGCGCATGCGGCTGGCCACGCAGATCCGCTCGAACCTGTTCGGCGTGGTCTACGTGCTTGACGAGCCCTCCGCCGGCCTGCACCCTGCGGACAGCGAAGCCCTGCTGACCGCGCTCGAGCGTCTCAAGCGAGCCGGCAACTCGCTCTTCGTCGTGGAGCACGACCTGGACATCATGCGCCGTGCCGACTGGCTCATCGATGTCGGCCCCGATGCCGGCGAAAGAGGGGGCCAGGTGCTCTTCAGCGGCCCACCCGAAGGCCTGCACACGATCAAGGCCTCGCACACCGCGCGCTACCTGTTCGACACGCAACCCCTGCGACTCCGCGAGTTGCGCAAGCCCGATGGCTGGCTCGCGCTCGCACACGTCAGCTGCAACAACTTGAACCAACTCGACGTCAAGTTTCCGCTCGGCGTACTCACGGCCGTCACTGGTGTTTCAGGTTCCGGCAAGTCGAGCTTGGTGACACGGGCGCTGACGGAACTCGTCTCGGCGAACCTGGGTCACGATGCGCCGCGGGACGACGACGAAGTCGATCTTGAATCGACCGCGAAGGACCGGGTCACGGGCCACATCGTCAGCGGCGCGGAGTCGCTGCGCCGGCTGGTGCACGTCGACCAGAAGCCGATCGGCCGCACACCACGGTCGAACCTTGCGACCTATACCGGGCTGTTCGATCACGTGCGCAAGCTGTTCGCCGCGACCCCCTCCGCCAAGGCGCGTCGCTTCGATGCAGGCCGGTTCTCGTTCAATGTGGCCAAAGGGCGGTGCGAGACCTGCGAGGGCGAGGGCTTCGTGAGCGTGGAGTTGCTGTTCATGCCCAGCGTCTATGCGCCCTGCCCGACTTGCCACGGCGCGCGCTACAACGAGAAGACGCTTGCGATCAGCTGGCGGGGAAAGAACGTCGCCGAGGTCCTCCGCATGACAGTCGACGAGGCCGTCGGCTTCTTCGTCGACGAGCCCGCGGTGGAGCGGCCGCTGGTGCTCTTGCAGGCCATCGGCCTCGGCTACCTGCGCTTGGGTCAGCCTGCCACGGAGCTTTCAGGTGGCGAGGCCCAACGCATCAAGCTCGCGACGGAACTGCAGCGTGCACAGCGCGGCAGCGCACTCTATGTGCTCGACGAACCCACCACCGGACTGCACCCCGCCGATGTCGACAAGCTCATGGCGCAAGTCCAAGGCTTGGTCGATGCGGGCAACACGGTGGTCGTGGTTGAACACGACATGCGCGTCGTGGCGCAATGCGATTGGGTCATCGACGTCGGACCGGGCGCAGGGAACGAAGGCGGCCGCATCGTGGTGGCCGGAGCCCCTGCGCAGGTGGCGGCCTCAGCGAGAAGTGTCACGGGGCGCTACCTCGCCCGGCTTGTGAACGCGCCATCAACCGAAAAGATCCTGCCATGAACCTGTCGCTCACCTGCTGTCGGCGAGAGTGCAAGGCGCGCTTCGTCCGACAGGTTGCAAGTTTGTGTGGTCGCCGTCAGGCCTGAGCGAAGGCGACGTCGTCACCTACAGGCCACCGGTCGCATCGCCGACGGCGACCCAAGGTTCGCCCGCACACGCTATCGCATGACCTCCATCCGCGGACGACCTTGAGCCTATGGCGCCCGCCACATGGGATCTGCTCATCGGTGCGCTGCTCATCCTGATGGCGCTGTCCGGGACCTTGCTGAAGACGCTGCCGGTCAGTGCCGCGGCGCTCTATCTGGTGATCGGATTCGCCGTCGGGCCGGGCGGGCTCGCCCTCTTGCGTCTCGATCTCACACCGGACGACACGCTGATCGAGCACGTGAGCGAGGTCGCCGTGCTACTGTCGTTGTTCGCGGTGGGACTGCGCCTGCAGATCCGCACGCAACTGTCCAGCTGGACACTGCCCGTTCTGCTCGCCACGGTTGGGATGATTCTGACGGTGGCATTCATGACCGCCGCCGGGCTGGCCCTGCACTGGAGCCTCCCGGGCGCGCTGCTGCTTGCGGCCATCCTTGCGCCCACCGACCCGGTGCTTGCATCGGATGTGCAGGTGCGCCACGAGAACGACGGTGACGAACTGCGATTCGCACTGACCGCCGAAGGCGGTCTCAACGACGGCGCTGCATTTGCGCTGGTGCTGCTGGCACTCGGCCTTCTGGGTGCTCACACGCTTGGCGTGGGCGGGTGGCGTTGGCTCGCCATGGATGTCGTGTGGGCCGTCGCAGGGGGATTGGCCCTCGGATGGACCTGCGGCGCAGCATTCACCCGCCTGACTCTCTTTCTGCAGACGCAGAAGCAGCAGGCCTTGGGCATGGAGAGCTTTCTCGCGCTCGGCCTCATTGCGCTCACCTACGGCATCGCCCTTCATGCCTCCGTCTACGGATTCCTTGCGGTCTTCGTCGCCGGCCTCAGCATGCGCCACGTCGAAAGGACCACGGTTGCCAAGGCGGAGGACGCAGTCGACAAGGGTCGCCGAGCCGAGGCACCTACGCTCGAGCCCGGGCTGAAGGCCCAGGCGGAAACGGCCCAGGCCATGACGCGCGACGTGCTTGGATTTGCGAAGGAACTGGAGAAGTTCGTCGAACTGGGCGCCATGCTGATGATCGGCTGCCTGATGCGCATGTCCATGTTCACTTGGCGCAACTTGCTGCTCGCAGCGCTTCTGTTGGCCATCGCCCGGCCTGTCGCCGTCTATCTGACCACGCGAAGGAGTAGTCGTTGGACGCCGAGCCAGCGCCGTTTGGGCGCTTGGTTCGGCATTCGTGGCGTCGGTTCGATCTACTACCTGGCCTATGCGTCGGCGCACGGCGCTGCCGGATCCGAACTGGATGCCACCGCGAGCGTGGTTCTCGTGACGGTGGCTGTGTCGGTGCTGCTGCATGGCGCCTCGGCGGCGCCTCTGATGCGGTTGTACCGCTCGACCCGCAAGCGACCGCCAGAGACGTGAGCGAGCAGAGGCCACGGGGACACAACGAGGCCGCACCGTCCGGACGCCGGCGCAGCGCGACCGTGTGCCTGTCATCGTGGCTGGAAGCGGAGATCGAGCGGGTGAAGCCCGATTTGCCGACTGGAGCGATCAAAAAAGCGAAGGCTGTTCCGGCGGTGCCTTTGTGACCCGAGTGGGTTTCATCTTGGGCTCGTTGGCCGGCAAGGGCTCGGCCACCATGGCCAGCCGCTCGGCCGGGAACGGCCTCATGAACTCCAACGAGCGCTCGGGCGGCGCGTCGAGCCACTCGCCGTAATGCGCCTGCGGCAGGATCACGACCATGCGCTTGTCCTGCATGTGCGGCGGGCGCTTGAGGTCCGGCCGGTGCATGAGGCCGAAGAGCGGATGGGCATTGGCGTTGATCGTGAGCATCGCGAAGCTCAGTTCCCACTCGGCAGTGTCCGGATTCTTCCAGGGCGACCAGAGGCCGGCCACGCCGAGCGTCTCGTCGTTCGCGGCAGTGAATCGTGTGGGCACGAACTGGCCGCTGCGCCAGTCGGGCTCGTAGATCGCTTCGCACGGCACGATGCAGTGCCGCGGCTTGGCCCAGGCGTTCTTGAAGCTGGCGAGTTCGCGGACGGTCTCGGTGCGCGCGTTGTACGTGTTGACGCCGTACCGGACATCCTTCGCGAAGCCCGGCAACAGCCCGAAGTGCCCTTCCACGAGTTCGAACTCCGGCACCGTCTCGTCGCCTGACTCGCGCTCGGGTGGCCGGCGAATGAACGGCGCCATCTGTGTCGGATAGATGTGCAGGCCGCCGGGCGGCGGCTCCCAGTCGAGCGGCAGCCGGATGCCGAAGTGTTTCTCGATTTGCCTGCGACGCTTCTCGGCCTGGTAGTGGCTGCACATCCGCGCATTGTGCTGGAGTCCGACGCGTGGGCGCGCTGGGGCAGAGGGCGGCGACGCGAGTGGCTAGGGCAAACGAACTCCGGCGGCCTCGGCGGCAGCACGTACCTGGGCCGGCCAGTTGATGTTTCCCGGATCGCGGCCGCTCGCGATGCCGATCAGATAGGCCGGCTCGGCGGCGATGTTCTTGAAGCCCCGGGAGACGCCAGCGGGGATGGCGATGGTGTCCCACGCCTCGAGCACCACGTGGCGCTCGCCCGTTGGTCCCCAGAAGATCTCCCAGCGCCCCGAGAGCGCGACGAACACTTCCTGCGTCAGGTGGTTGTGCAGCGGCGCCGACTTTCCCGGCTCGCAGCAAACGATGTTGAGGTGAAAGCCCTCCGCCTCCAGCGGCGCCGCCGGCGGCGTGCCAATCACTCGCCACGTCGTCCGCTCGCACCCAGGGATGCCCGCGTCGGCATAGTCGTTTGTCGCGGCAAGCGCGCGGAAGCGCGCCACGCGCGCTTCCATCTCCTCAACGGTGGGGTTTGCATCCGTGATCGGGGCGGTGGGGGTCATGGCGGGCGCTATCGGCTCGGGCGTTGCCGGTAGGCATTCTTGCCGCAGGCCAGCAGTCTGGATACTGTATCTTTATACAGTATGCCTAATGCTCCCCCACCCGTCGCGGAACTGTACTGCCGCTCCAACTACACCTTCCTGGTCGGCGCCTCCGAGCCCGAGGAACTCGTCGAGCGCGCCGCGGCCAAGCTCTACACCGCGGTTGCCCTCACCGACGAGTGTTCGGTCTCAGGCGTCGTGCGCGCGCATCTTGCGGCCCGGGAATGCGGCATCCACTTCATCGTCGGCAGCGAGATCCTGCTGACCACCGTGGGCGGTCATCCGCACGCGCGCATCGTCTTCCTGGCCCAAGACCGCCGCGGCTACGGCAACCTCAGCGAGGCGATCACCTTGGCGCGCCGCCGTGCCGAGAAGGGCCGCTACCTCGCACAGGTCGCGGACTTCGAGGGCAAGACCGCCAAGGCACCGCACCTCGCGGGCCTCCCGGGCTGCATCGCGCTGCTGCTGCCCGATCCCGACGAGACGGTCAAGACCTTGTTCGCCAAGGCGATGTGGCTCAAGACCTGGTTCGACGGCCGCGCCTGGCTGCTGGAGCCGAGACCGATGGGCCTCGACGACGAGCTGCGCTGCTGGATCATCGAGCAGGTGGCCGAGCTCATGCAGCTGCGCATCGTCGCCACGGCCAGCCCGGTGATGCACACGCGGCTTCGCAAGCCCCTGCAGGACGTGGTCACGGCCGTGCGCGTGGGCCGGCCGGTCAACCAGTGCGGCTTCGACTTCCAGCCCAACGGCGAGGCCTATCTGCGCGGACGCGCATCCCTGCGCCAGGCTTTTCCGGACGCGTGGATGCGCGAGACCCTCGAGGTCGCGCGCCGTTGCACCTTCAGCCTCGAGGAGCTGCGCTACGAGTACCCGGAGGAGCTGGTGCCGGCGGGCGAGACGCCACCCTCGTACCTGCGCAAGCTCGCCTATGCCGGCGCACGGAAGCGCTTCCCTTCCGCCCTGCCCGACAAGGTGCGCGTCCAGATCGAGCATGAGCTCTCCATCATCCGCCAGCTCGAGTACGAGGCCTACTTCCTGACGGTCGAGGACATCGTGCGCTGGGCGCGCGATCGCGGCATCCTGTGCCAGGGCCGGGGCTCCGCGGCCAACTCGGCGATCTGCTATTGCCTCTACGTGACCGAGGTCGACCCGGAGCGCATGAACGTGCTGTTCGAGCGCTTCATCAGCGTCGAGCGCAAGGAGCCGCCCGACATCGACATCGACTTCGAGCACCAGCGCCGCGAGGAGGTGGTGCAGTACATCTACCGCAAGTACGGGCGCGACCGCGCGGCGCTGACGGGCGTCGTCATTGCCTACCGCAGCAAGTCCGCGATCCGCGATGTCGGCAAGGCGCTGGGCTTTGCGCTGGAGGTGGTCGACCGGCTCGCGAAGACCGCCTACGGCAATGAGCTGCAGTGGGTGAGCGAGGCCTGTCTGCTCGAGAACGAGCTCGACCCCACCGACCGCCGGGTGAAGCAGTGGCTGCACCTGGCCAATGAAATCCGCGACTTCCCGCGCCACCTGAGCCAGCATCCGGGCGGCTTCGTGATCGCGCGCGACAAGCTCAGCCGCCTCGTGCCGGTCGAGAACGCCTCGATGGAGAACCGCAGCGTCGTGCAGTGGGACAAGAACGACCTCGATGCGCTGGGGCTGATCAAGGTCGACGTGCTCGCGCTCGGCATGCTCACGGCCATCCATCGCGCGCTCGACCTGGTGGCGATGAAGCTGAGCGTGCCCTTCGGCATGCAGGAGGTGCCGGCCGAGGATTCGGCGACCTACGACATGATCTGCAAGGCGGACACGGTCGGCGTCTTCCAGATCGAGAGCCGCGCGCAGATGACGATGCTGCCGCGCATGCGCCCGCGCTGCTTCTACGACCTCGTGATCCAGGTGGCGATCGTGCGGCCCGGGCCGATCCAGGGCGGCATGGTGCATCCGTACCTGCGCCGGCGCGCGGGTGAGGAAGCCGTGACCTACCCGAGCGAGGAGATCAAGCAGGCGACCGAGCGCACCCTGGGGGTGCCGATCTTCCAGGAGCAGGTGATGCAGATCGCCATGCTCGCGGCCGACTTCACGGCCGGCGAAGCTGACCAGCTGCGCCGCGCGATGGGCGCCTGGCGCAAGCGCGGCGGACTCGAGGTACATCAGCGCCGCCTCGTGGAGCGCATGCTGCAAAAGGGCTACACGGCCGAGTTCGCGGGCCAGATGGCGAAGCAGGTCGAGGGCTTCAGCTCCTATGGCTTTCCCGAGAGCCACGCCGCGAGCTTCGCACTGCTGGTCTACGTGTCCTGCTACCTCAAGCGGCACCATCCCGATGCCTTCCTGGCCGCCTTGCTCAACAGCCAGCCGATGGGCTTTTACGCACCCGCGCAGCTCGTGCGCGATGCGCGACCATGGCGTGGTCGTACGACCGGTGGACGTCACGGTCAGCGATTGGGCGAGCACGCTCGAGGAAGAGGCCGAAGCGACGCCCTGCTCCGCTGGGATGCGAGCTATGCCACGCCACGGCGTGCGGTGCGTCTGGGGCTGTCGCGCATCGTCGGGATGCGCGAGCAGGCTGCGGAACGGATCGTCGCCGCAAGGAGGCGCGGGCCCTTCGCAAGCGTCGAGGATCTGGTGAAGCGCGCCGCGCTCGACGCCCACGACCTGAAATGCCTGTCGGGTGCCGACGCGCTGCTGACCTTGTCGGGCCGGCGGCCCGATGCCGTGTGGGAGGCCGCGGGTGTCGACACCCGGCCGACCGAGATGCTGCGCAAGGCGCGCACGACCGAGGAACCGTTTGCGTTCGCCGAGCCCAGCGAAGGCGCGGAGATTGCGGACGACTATGCCTCGATGGGCCTCAGCCTGCGACGGCACCCGCTCGCGTTGCTCCGAGCTCGTCTGTGCGACCTGGGGGTTCGGACCGCAGAGGACCTGCGCACGCGAGGCCGCGACCGCGAGCGGGTCATGGCTAGCGGCATCGTCACGCACCGGCAGCGGCCGAGCACCTCCAAGGGCGTGATCTTTGCGACCCTGGAGGATGAGACCGGGACGGTGAACATCATCGTCTGGCCGCAACTCGCGGAGGCGCAGCGCTCGGCGCTGCGCCAGTCCCGCTTGCTCACGGTGCAGGGTACCTGGCAGAGCGAGAAGGGAGTGAACTCGCTCGTGGCGAGTTGCCTCTGGAATCACACCGCCATGCTGGGGGCCTTGCGCGTCTCGAGCCGCGATTTCCGTTGACATCCCATTGACACCAAGGCGAGCGCGACGCCACCGCCCAGCGCGATTTCCTAGGCATCAAGATCCGTCGCGTCGCTTGCGCTGTGGCCATCCCATGCATCGATGAACGCGCGAGCCTTGACTTCCAGTGCCTCGAGGGCGCTCGCGTCGTCCCGGAACGGTCCCGCCAGGGCAATGCGGCACCGATGTTGAGTCCTCCACATCAGATCGGCGTGGCCCGACGTGACGCCATCGGGCGCGGCGCCTCTGAGTTCCACCACTACCTGCCAACCATCGTATTCAAACTCATGAAGTGCAGGGTTGCGCGACATGTGAGTTCCCCCAGATGCGAATCCTGTTGAGTAGGTACCGAGCGCCCCGCGGTCTTCCTGGCAATGCGGGAGACGCCTGGCGCCGTTCGCGTACGCGTGGCCCCATGGATCGGTCCGCAGACGATGGCACTGCACACGATGCGGCCGCATCACCGTCGCACCCAGACGCGCGGGGCTTCCGGCATCACTGCATCGTGTCTGACCCGGCCACCGCCCAGACGTCGACCTTCGATTTGGCAAGGCATCGCAGCGGGTCGCGGATGTCTTCAGGGCAACCTCGTGCGCTGCCGAGGGCGAGCCGGGCCTTGAACTCGTCGTCCGCGAACAAATCGGCGTGGCCGAAGACTCGATCGCCGGCGCGATCGACCCGGATCGAGATCGACACCCCGCGGTAGACGATGGGCGTGGGCGCGTTGTCTGGCATGTCCGCCCCCGTCAGGGTGCGTGCCGTGACGCGCCGAGTGCGTTGAGCCGGCATAGCGACCAGGCAGTTGTGCGCCCCCGTTGGCCCGAGCGGTCGCCGGGCAGTAGAGGCGTCTCGAGCGCTTCGCGTCCCTCCTCCGTGATCGAGAGCACCTGCGCGCGTCCACGATGTCCGACGAGTGAATCGAGTCCAACGGCACCGGCGTCACTGCGATCACCCGGCCGTTCGCGCAAGACACGGGTCTGACCGATGTCCGCCGGATCGTGAAAGTTGGCAGGCAGCGGCGCGCTGGCCAGCCGTCGAAGCATGTCCATGGCCATTTCAGGGTCCTCCTTTGCGATTGACCAACAGCGTGAGAGGAAAAATGGGAACGCCTCGCAGACGTTCAAGAGGGGATCGAACGAGGGGAAGGGCAAACCCCAAGGCCTCGACCGATGAGCCATCGTTTCCAGTTCGCAGGACGCGAGTTCAGGGGCTCGAGTTCCCGCAGCCAACCGTTGAAAAAATCCGACGAAGAAAGGCATCCCGGCTCACTGACACAGGTCTGCGACTGCGCATGCTGGAGGCTCCGAAAGGAGGTCGACCATGACAGAAAGCTCGGTGGGACCTTTTGCGTTCCCCACGGCCCAGAAGCACGACCCGCCCACAGACGCCGCTTCAAGGATCTCGCATTCGGACACGCGGACAGAGACTGCTCTGGACCACGGGGTCGAGGAGACATTCCCCGCCAGTGACCCGGTGTCGGTCACCGTGAGCAGGGCCACACCCCGCTCGGCAGAGCCGGCCCCTGTCCCAGCGCCCGGGCGCACTGAGGATTCGGTATGGAACGCCGCGGTGCGCTCGGGCCTCATCGCCGGTTCGGCGGCCAGCATGCTGTCCACGGTCGCGTTGATGCTCGCGGGGCGCCGCGAAGCCGGCAGCGCCGTCGCGCCCACCAACGCGACGAGCCACTGGCTGTGGGGAGCGGAGTCGCTGCAGGCCGATCGCGCCAGTTTTCGACATACGCTCGTGGGTTACGCGACCCACCATATCGCCGCGATCTTCTGGGCAATCCTGTACGCGCGGGTGTACGGCAATCGTGCCCGTGCCCAATCGCTGCCGGCTGCCCTGACGGGCGCGACGGCCGCCGCTGCGTTCGCTTCCGTGGTCGACTACACCGTCACGCCGGAGCGACTCCGGCCGGGTTTCGAGCATCGGTTGTCCAGACCGGCGCTGGCCCTGACGTTTGGCGCCTTCGCGGTGGGTCTTGCCGCAGGCTGCCTTGCGGCGAACCGGCGGCGTTGACCGACACCTTTGACCGACGCTGTGGGCGGCACCGGGCGCTTTTAGTCGGCCGCGGGCAGCGGCGCCCGCTTCGCCCACGCCCGAACGCCGTCGCTAGCCTTGCTGCTTCGAGGATGACCCGCCCGCGGCGCGGCTCGCGTCCGCTGGTGACGACGAGCCGCCGGAAGTCCCTCCGCTGCCCGATCCGCTGGACGGTTTCGCGCCGGCCCCTTCGGGGGATGACTTGTTGTTGGCACGACTGCTGCGCCACGTGTTGAACTCCTCCGCAAACTTGCCGTAACGCTCGCGCCGGAACGCTTCGAAATCGTCGTCGAACCGCTCGAGCTGTTCGTTGCGCCATTGTTGATAGTCCGGATCCGAGTGACGGCTCTCTCTCATCCCGCGACCCTGCACGCCGCGACCCACCCCGCTACCCCACGTGCGAGGACCCGTCGGCATGTTCCAGTCCTGCTGGTCGTCGTCATCGCTCAGGAAGCCCGGGCCCGGCAATCCGCGGCCTTGCTCGCTGCGAACGCCGTATGCGCCGGATCCACCGGACCCGGAAAAGCCCTCGCCGTGCGTGCGCCAACTGTCACGACGATGGATGGCACGTCCGTAATTCGCAGGCCTCGCATCGCCGCGATTGAAATCGTTGGCCCAATAGCCTCTTTCATAGTTGTCGCCTTGGCGCAAGGTGCTCTCGTCGCGGGAAAGATCCGAGCGATCGCGCTCGAGTTCGCGGTAGCCCCGGTCTTCATCCTGCCGCCACTCCGGTTGTCGGCTTCCGTACTCCGAGCCCGCCATCTGGGTGCTGCGTCCCTGAAAGGCTTCCTGCTGGCCCTGCCCTCGCCCGTAGCCATCCCAGGCCCGATCGTCTCGCCAGTCTCGGCCGCCCCGTCTGTCATCGTCTCTCGATTTCATACCGAACTCCTTTCTGAAATTGGGAGTTCAGACTAGAGCGCTGAAGGAGGCGTGCTGTCGGATCGCAGCGCAAGCTGGGTAGGAACAGCTCCGGCAGCACACGATCTCGCCGACCTGGAGGCCGCCGCACTGCCATCACCATTGGGCGGAGTTCGTCCAGACATGAGGAGAGGGTGGTGTCATGGCCTCCGCCGATGTACAAGTTCACCAGCGCAAGCTCGGAGTCTGCTTGGCCACGTGGAGCTATGCGAGGCAACGCCCAATCGCCTGGAGGTTCGTCGCGCTTGCGCCGCCACGATCCGAAACCCTCAGGTTGAGGGACCGTCCGCGTGTGGATGGAGCCGCGACGTGAGCCGGGCAAATGCCCACGACCACTTTCCAATCAAGCGCGTCTTGTGCGGTCGGATCGTTTCGTTGGTCTGTCGCGCGCAGGCCCCTCAATTGCGAACTGGTCCACGCAGCCCGTGGGCAAGGCGGTGGACAAGGTCATGAAGAAGCGCCGGGAGCGATTCCAGGCTTGGCCCGCAACGCGATGCGCGTGAAACAGGCAGGACACTGTTCGTGAGAGGGCAGCGGTTCTCAGAACGCACCATCGCGAGGAAGGTCGCCTGGCGTCGATGGTCAGTTCGCACGGCCCTTGAAGCCGTGCGCTGCGCCCGTTGTGAGCAAAAAGGGAGCGGTCACCCATGGTCAGATCCGCGACCGCCGTGCACGCGCTTGCTGTATGACCACTACGGTTTGGCAGGCCCTTTGGACTGGGGGTTGACGATGTTCGCATGGAGCGACCCCGCCGACGCCGGCTGATTCGTAAGAAGCCCTGCGGCCTCGCAGGCCTGCACGAGTTCGGCGACGGAACGCACACCCATCTTTTCCATGACCCGGCCGCGATGCTGCTTGACGGTCTGCTCCGCGATCAGCAAGTCCGAAGCGATCTGCTTGTTCAGGCGCCCCCTGATCACGTGCGTCACCCGCCGACTGCATTCGCTGGGTCTCGAAGACGCCCTTGCCGGTGTCGCGGCGCGTCCTGAAGCGCTGGTGATCCGTAGCGCCGCCGATGATGCCGTGCTAGCGCGCATGCCGCTGGGAGACTCGATCCTGCGCAAGTACGGTGCTCCCTATCTTTGCGTGCATCGCGTTGAATTGCATGGTGTCGTGCTCGCCGCAGCGCGCGCCCTGCCTCGCGTCGCGCTGACCCCCGACGCACGGATTTCCCAGGTGGTGACGCTTGACAAATCCGTCTCGGTGGAGGCATCCGGTGCACGCGAATGGGAGGGCGATGGCGTGGTTGGCGCGGACGGCCTGTGGAGCATCGTGCGCGAGCGCGTGGTGGCCAGCACGCTGCCACCCCGTTCCACCGGCCACACTGCGTGGCGTGCCCTGGTGCGGCGCGACACGCTGCCGGCCAGCCTGCGAAGCGCCGACGTGCAGGTCTGGCTCGGGGAGCAACTGCATGCCGTCGACTACCCGGTGCGCGCAGGTGACTGGCTCAGTCTGGTGGTCATCGCCGAATCCGAGATGACCGCGACCGACCCCAGCGAATGGGACCAGGACAGCAGTGCAGCCGCCTTGATCCACGTCATTGGCAACCGCTGCGACGGGGTCAGGCCGCTGATCGATGCGATGCCCGCCTGGCGCGCCTGGACCGTGAACAGCCACCCCCCGCTTGCGGGCGCCGATGAAATGGCGAACGAGCGGATCGCGCTGCTGGGCGACGCGGCCCACCCGATGGTGCCGCACCTCGCGCAAGGTGCCGCCATGGCGATCGAAGACGCCGTGGCGCTGGCCGATTGCGTGCGAGATGGCGGCACGGCCAGCATCCCGGATGCCTTCGCACGCTATGCGGCCGCACGCTGGCAGCGCAATGCCCGCGTGCAGGCGCAAGCCAAGCGCGACGAGGATATTTTTCATTCGAGCGGGACGATGCGGCGCGCTCGCGACGCCGCGCTGCGTGTGCTCGGTGCGCGGCTGCTCGACGTGCCCTGGCTGTACAAGGGCTAGGCCCCGTGCTCCGGGACAAGCTGGAGACATCGACGAACTGTCGGAACAATTCGATGGACGCGCGCGCCCGAGTACGGCATGCTTGCGCGCGAGTGCACCACGAACGATCGCTGGCGACCCCCCCCCAAGTGACCAACTCACGTCGATTTGCGCAGGCATGCCTCGCCGGCTTCACGGTCGCGTTGCCGAGTCTTGGATACGGTCAGCAGGACGCCCTGCCCGCATTCAAGGACCTCGACTCGATGGAAGCGAGAGTTCAAGGCTGCGTGACCTGCCATGGCCAGAGCGGACAAGGGACCAGCAACGGCTACTTCCCGCGAATCGCGGGGAAGCCGGCCGGCTACCTTTACAACCAGCTGGTGGCCTTTCGCGACGGCACCCGGCGCTACCCGCCGATGAACTATCTCGTCGCGTATCTGCCGGATTCCTATCTCAAGGAGATCGCAGACCATTTCGCCAAGCAACGCCCACCATTCGCCGCACGTGAAGACGCCGGCGCCGATGCAGCCGCGCTGGCACGAGGGAAGGCGCTGGCGACGGCAGGGGATCCGCAGAAGGGCATCCCCGCGTGCATTGGCTGCCACGGCGCGGGACTGACTGGCATGAATCCGGGCATTCCCGGACTGGTGGGGCTTCGGCCCAGCTACATCGCGGCGCAGCTCACCCGTTGGCGAGTCGGCGACCGGCATGCGGCCGACCCCGACTGCATGAAGAGGATTGCAATGCGGCTCACCGAGATCGATGTGAACGCGGTGGCTGCCTGGCTGGGGCAGCAAGATCCTCCCAGAGACCCCTCACCCGAGTCCTCGAACCTCGTTCGCATGCCGCTGGCATGTGGCAGCCAGCGGTAGTCGCCATGCGTCGGCCCTGGATCACCTTCCTAGGCGCAGTCGTGGTGATCGGGGTGATCGGCGTTGCCGCGATGTACTACTTGCTTCCTGGCGAGCTTCGCCCCACCCAGGGGGTGGCGACGACGCCCAACGCCACAACGCAAGTCATCAACAAGGGCGAGTACCTCGCGCGGGCCGGTGACTGCGTCGCGTGCCATACCCACCCGGGTGGCCAGGAGTTCGCCGGCGGCCGCGCCATGCCGACGCCGTTCGGAAACCTGTATGTTCCGAACATCACACCCGACGAGGAAACGGGCATCGGCGCGTGGTCTCCCGAGGAGTTCTATCGCATGATGCACAAGGGCGTGTCCCGCGACGGTACGTTGCTGTACCCCGCGATGCCCTTCGCCTCCTACACCAAGGTGACGCGCGAGGACTCGGACGCCATCTTTGCCTACCTGATGTCGGTGCCGCCGGTGAAGCAGCCCAACCGGCCGCACGAGCTGCGCTTCCCCTACAACAAGCGGGAGCTCCTGGTCGGTTGGCGCGCCTTGTATTTCAGTGAGGGCGAGTACCAACCCGATCCGAAGCAATCCGCCCAGTGGAACCGCGGAGCCTACCTTGTACTGGGCCTGGGCCATTGCGCCATGTGCCACACGGCCGTGAATCCCCTGGGCGGTTCGAGCGAATCGAAGGCGTTCGAGGGAGGGATGATCCCGAACCAGAACTGGTACGCGCCATCGCTGACGTCGAACCGGGAAGCCGGGCTGGGCAACTGGAGCCTTCAGGACATCAAGGACCTGCTCCAGGCTGGCGTCTCGCACCGCGGGACCGTCTACGGGCCGATGGCCGAGGTCACCTACAACAGCCTTCAGTACCTGAGCGACGAGGACGTGGAGGCGATGGCGGTCTACCTGAAGGCACTGCCGCAGCGCGACTCCGAGCCACCGCCCACGAGCCAGGCGCGCCTGGTGGCGCCGAACGTCATGGAACTCGGCCGCAAGGTCTACGCTCAGCAATGTGCGATGTGTCACGGCGAAGAGGGCAAGGGCCATCCGCCGGGCCTGCCTCCGCTTGCCGGCAACCAGTCCATCACCATGGCGTCGCCCGTCAACTCGATCCGCATGGTGCTCAACGGCGGCTACGCGCCCGGGACCCGGAAGAACCCGAGGCCGTACGGGATGCCTCCCTTCAATCACATCCTCAACGACGACGAGGCGGCCGCCGTCGTCACCTACATCCGCGTCGCCTGGGAGAACAGTGGCACGCCGGTGTCACCCGCCCAAGTCAATGACCTGCGCAAGCTCATACCCGAATAGGAGGAGGCGGAAATGACACCAACGGGCAGGCAAGACGCGCACTTCGACGACGAAGACCGTCGCGTCGACGAGATCGTGAGACGGGGACCTTCCGGTACCTTCGCTGTCGCCGGCGTGGCGACCGCCATCGTGGTCGCCATCTATTTCATCTTCTACATCTTCGCCTACCTGCCGCGAGGAGCAGTGCAGTGACGGCAGCGATGTCCTCGGAAGACAGCACATCCGAAGCCATTGCCCTGGCGGCGGAGAAGCGCTGGACCATCGTCGTCGCAGGCATCATCGTGATCCTCCTGGCGATGATGATCGTCACGGGGCTGCATTGGGCGGCGATGCCTCCGTCGCGCGTGGAGACCATCGATGTGAATACGGTTCACCTGAAGGGCGAGTTCGTCGAGAGCAATCTCGGCACCGCGCTGGGACCGGACGGCAAGGTCACCGTGCGCCTCGTTGCGCAGCAATACTCCTTCGTCCCGCAGTGCATCGTCGTTCCCGCGGACATGCCCGTGACCTTCCGAGGGACAGCCACGGACGCCATCCACGGTTTCATCGTGGGCCGGACGAATGCCAACACGATGCTCATTCCAGGCTTCGTCGCCACGTTCACGACGCGCTTTTCCAGGACTGGCGAGCAGTTGATGCCCTGCCATGAATACTGCGGCACCGGCCACGAGGCGATGTGGGCGCGCGTGAAGGTGATGCCACCCCAGGAGTTCCTGGCCAAGGCGCAAGCGGGAGAAAGGCTGGACTGTGTTTCACGCTAGGAAACTCGTTCTCGCCCACTTCGGGGTCGCGTTCGTCGCGTTCCTGGGCGCACTTGCCCTGGGTGCGTGGCAGATGTACATCCGCAGCCCCCTTGCCACCTGGGTCAACAACCCGGAGCACTACTACCGCTCCGTCACGGCCCACGGCACGGTGATGGCCTATGTGTTGCCGACGCTCGTGGCGATGGGCTTCGGCTACGCCATCTCGGAGCTTGCGCTCAAGCGGCCCCTCATCGGGGTTCGATGGGCCTGGGCCGGCTTCTGGCTGGTCATCGCCGGCACCGTGTTGGCGGCAGTGACGATGGCACTCGGCAAGGCGTCGGTGCTCTATACCTTCTATCCGCCGATGATCGCCAGCCCCTTCTATTACTTGGGCGTGGTGCTTGTCGTCGTGGGGTCGTGGGTATGGGTTGCGCTCATGTCCATCAACCTGCATGCCTGGCGCAAGGAACAGCGCGGCGCGTCGGTGCCGCTTGCGATGTTCGGCAATGTCGCCGGCGCCTACCTCTGGGCCTGGACGTCCCTGGGAGCCGCGCTCGAGGTGCTGGTCCTGATCCTTCCTGCCTCGCTCGGGCTCACGGACACCATCAACGCCGGTCTCGCGCGCGTGTTCTTCTCCTGGACGCTGCACGCCATCGTCTACTTCTGGCTGATGCCGGCCTACATCGCCTTCTACACGATCGTGCCTCGGGCCATCGGCGGGCGCCTGTACAGCGACACCATGGGGCGCGTCGCGTTCGTGCTCTTCCTGGTGTTCTCGATGCCCATCGGGATCCATCACCTCTTCGCCGATCCGCAGGTGGGATCGGGCTTCAAGTTCGTTCATGCGGCGATGACCGCAATGGTGTCCGTGCCGACTCTGCTGACCGTCTTCACGATCGTCGCATCGGTGGAGATCGCCGGGCGCCTGCGCGGCGGCCAGGGCCTGTTCGGCTGGGTGAAGGCATTGCCCTGGGACAACCCCTGGATGCTGGCCGTCACCTTCTCCTTCGTGATGCTGGGCTTCGGCGGAGCCGGCGGCATCATCAACATGAGCTACCAACTCAACGAGACGGTGCACAACACCCAATGGGTCACAGGCCACTTCCACCTGATCTTTGCCGGCGCCATCGTGCTGATGTACTTCATGGTGGCCTACGATCTGTGGCCCCAGCTCACCGGATGCGCGCCGCTGTCCGCGACGCTCATCAAGTGGCAGGTGTGGACCTGGTTCGTCGGGATGATGGTGCTGTCGATGCCCTGGCACTTGGTGGGCCTGCTGGGGATGCCGAGGCGGATGGCGTACTACGACTACACCCACCCTGACATCCAGCCGCAGGCCTGGACCGTGACTGTTTCGGCCCTTGGCGGGTTCGTGCTGCTGGCCTCCGGCATCCTGCTGGTCTACATCCTCGCCACCGCGCACAAGCGCACGGCTGCCGCGGTCCAACCCTACAGCTTCAGCCGCACGACGCACGCAATTTCGCATACACCCGCGCTGTTGAACCGCTTCTCGCTCTGGGTCGCCATGATGATTGGCCTGACCCTCGTCAACTATGGGTATCCGATCTTTCAGCTGGCCGTGCTGAAGGAGGCGTGGGTGCCCGTCATCCCCATCGGGAGTCGGTGATGCGTGACCCGGCTGGCTACTCATGGCGCAACGCCTGGTTCCGCAGGTCGGTGGTATCCCTCGTCGTGTTCACGGTGCTGTGCGTGCTGGTGGGCTTCGTCTGGCTGCCGTCGGTCCACAAGGACTTCACGGCGCAGAACCTGTGGGACGCGATCTGCAGGGCGGCGGGCGTTCCAGCCCACTGGTCCAGCGGATCGGATGTTAAGGCCGGGCCGGCATCGACGGACGTCGTTCTCGAGCGGCGCATGGTCCGCACGACCGACACCGCCGCAGTGGGCCGAGGCGCGACGCTCGCGCTGAACTGCACGATGTGCCACGGGGCGCAGGGCATGAGCACCTCCAACGCACCCAACCTCTCGGGCCAATACCCCGAAGTCGTCATCAAGCAGTTGCTCGATTACAAGGCAGGCCGGCGTTCGCACACCTTGATGGAGACGCTGGCACGCAACATGTCCCAGCGCGACATCGAGGACCTCGCGGCCTATTACGCCTACCTTCCAAAGGCCCGGACGGCGCCCACGACCTACGACGAATCGCTGCCCGCGCTGGTGCGCGTGGGCGACCCGCTGCGCAACATCGCGCCGTGCATCTCATGCCATGGCGGCGTCGACCAGAAGCTCGGCGCGCCGTGGATCGAAGGAATGCCCAAAGACTATCTGGTCGAGCAGCTGAAGGCCTTCAAGACAGGTGCTCGACGCAACGACTCCCTGGGCCAGATGCGCAACATGTCGCGACCGATGTCGGAGCAGGAAATTGCCGAAGTCGCGGAGTTCTATGCCCGCAAGGCCAGTGCCGGGCAGCGACACTGATCGGCCAGGACAACTCGGCGACCGCTGCTCGCCTTCAAGGCCGGAACCAGCTATTGCCCACCACCAGATAGACCGCCGTCGTTCCGGGGCTGTGAGCCACGTCGACGCCCACGTCCAGACCGAACTTGCGTGCCAGCTCGTAGCGAAAGCCGAAGCCGCCGCTGCCCACGTTCTGCGTGGCGGAAAAATTGTCGCCCGTGGTACGTGTGGTCCCGCCCCCGGCGAAGACGACACCGCTCCAGCGGCCGAAGAATCGCCAGCGCGCTTCCACTTCGAGGGAGGCGGCCTGGTCGCCCTGGTATCGCATCGCGGGGACGCCACGCAGTTGGACGAACGGCCGCAGGAAGAAGGGGGTGCCGTCGGACGACCAGGCATAGCTTCCACGTGCCCCCAGCGTGACGCCATGCGCCAGTGGCTGCCAGCCCATCACGATCTGCTGGAATCGCTCGAAATCATCGGTCGATCCCAAGGCCTCGCGTGAGGCCAGCCAGGACGTTTCGGCGTAGACGCCGCGGGTCGGCGTGAAGACGTTGTCGCGCGTGTCGTATTCGAGGATGGCGGTCGGTGCGGAGATCTTCACGCGGGCACTGTCGGCGAGACCGGAAGGCTGAGGCTGCTCCCGCAGCTTCGGGTCGACGTCGGCGAAGACGTAGCGCAGGCCGATCGCCCACGGCGACTTCGGTGCGAGTTGCCAGTTGACCTGCGCGACGGTGGCTGCGAACTGCAG
>NZ_JASZYF010000055.1 GCF_030317115.1 Variovorax gracilis | reverse complement strand
AGTTCCTTGGGTAGGGGTCCCCGCGATCCCACCCAATGCGGCTCTGGCACGATGCTAATCCGCGCTATGTCGCGCGGTGGTCAGCCCCGCTGCCGGGGGTCATATTGACTTACTGATGCCCAGCAGCTGCGTCTTGCCTCCGCTGGAGTTCTGATGCGGCACCAGCCCGATCCATGCAGCGAACTGGCGCGCGTTCTTGAAGTTGCTCGGGTCGCCGGCGCTGGCCACCAGCGCGCTCGCGGTGATGGGGCCGATGCCTGGAATCGTCTCCAGGCGACGGCTGACTTCGTTGCCGCGATGCCATACCTCGATCTCCCTCTCGAGTTCCCGCACTTGTCGGTCCAGTTCCTTGAGGTGCTGCAGCAGCCGATCAATCAGCAGCCTGAAGCGTCCAGGCAGTTCGTTGCTGGCATCCTCGATCAGCTCTGGAACCCTCTCGTAGACATGACGGATGCCTTGGGGAACAACGAGTCCGAACTCGAGCAGCAGACCGCGGATCTGGTTGGCCTGAGCACTGCGTGCGTGGACGAAGCTCTCACGGGCCGTGTGCAACGCCAACACAGATTGCTGCTCGGGTGACTTCGCCGGAACAAACCGCATGTTCGGCCGGGTAACAGCCTCGCAGATCGCTTCCGCATCGAGCGCGTCATTCTTGTTGGTCTTGACATACGGCTTGACGAACTGCGGCGCCATCATCCTCACGCGATGCCCGAGTGCGGTGAGCTTGGCCGCCCAATAGTGCGCCCCGCCGCAGGCTTCGATACCGATCAGGCAGGGCTCCAGGCGCGCGAAGAACGGTGCAACCTGATTGCGCTTGAGCTGCTTGCGAAGGACGGCGAAGCCGTGCTCGTCGACGCCGTGAACCTGAAACACGTTCTTGGCGAGATCCAAACCAATCGTCGCGATCTTCATGAGCTGCCTCCGTCATGCAAGCGGGCAACATCGCCCGCTGACACTCTGGCAGCCGGCGGACGCCGAAGAAAGGGGGCGTCCATTCCAGTAAGACTGCAGTCATTACCGCCCAATCAGAACTTCAAGAACTCGCTTGTTGCACGGGAGGCGTCCATATAAGATGGAAATGTCGACAACCCAAGCAGTCCCACAGCGTGAGGATATGGCGATCCAAGGCGAGCTGTACATGAGCTTCGAGCTCGGCGACAAGAAGTGGAAGGTCACGGCAAGCGGTGGCCGCCTCGGCCCGAGCCGGTACAACGTGGACGCCGGCGACACGGCCGCAGTTGCTCACTGCATTTGGCAAGGCGCGCGAGCGCTGCAAGCTTGAGCCGCAGGCCAAGGTGCACTCCTGCTATGAAGCCGGCCGCGACGGCTGGTGGCTGCACCGCTGGCTGATCGAGCAGGGTTTCGACAACATCGTGGTCGACTCCTCCAGCCTCGAGGTGAACCGACACGCCAGGCGGGCCAAGACCGACCGGCTCGATGGCGACAAGCTGTTGGCGATGCTGCTGCGCCATCATCGCGGTGAGCGTGTGTGGTCGGTGTTGCATGAGCCCACGCCCGAGGACGAAGACGGGTTCTGTCGCGCTAAGCCAAGGTTGGTAAGCTGATGCGGAACTGTTGACCGGACGAAATCGTGATCGAGGCGCTGCGCAAGGTGATCAAGCGGATGCATTACCCGCTGGAGGTGATGCTGGTGTGCGTGCGTTGGTATGCAGCCTATCCGCTGAGCTTGCGCCATATTGAAGAGATGATGGCCGAGCGCGGCGTATCTGTAGATCACGCCACGGTCCATCGATGGGCAATGAAGATCTTGCCGGTCCTGGCGGTGGTGTTTCGCCGACGCAAACGCCCCGTGGGCACGAGCTGGCGCATGGACGAGACCTACATCAAGGTCGCCGGCCAGTGGAAGTATTTGTACCGAGCCGTCGATCGAGACGGCGACACCATTGACGTTCTGCTGCGCGCCAAGCGGGATTGCGCTGCTGCTCGGCGATTTCTGGAGCGAGCCATCGATCTGAACGGTGTGCCTGAGAAGATCACCATCGACAAGAGCGGCGCCAACACGGCCGCCATCCTGAGCGTCAACGATGACGCCGGCGTCGCCATCGAACTGCGTCAGAGCAAATACCTCAATAACGTCGTGGAGCAAGACCATCGCGCGATCAAGCGTGTCGTGCGGCCGATGCTCGGGTTCAAGTCCTTTCGCTGCGCACGCGTCCTCATTGCCGGCGTTGAGTTGATGCACATGATCAAGAAGGGGCAGCTCGACTGCCCTGAAGGCGAAGCCTCGTCAGCGGCGTCGAAGTTCTATTCGCTGGCCTCTTGAACGGCAGGCGCCAGCATGGGTTCCCCCGGCTCCGCGGCGCTATCGCGACAGAACCCTGAATGACGACGCGCAGAAGCCGGACAAGGCGAAGTCAGCATGATGCGGCCGCATGCGAGAGTTTTGCCGAGCACAACCTCGCGAGAAACCAAAGATCCAGATCCTCTCACTAGATTGCTAGTTGGCGATCAGGAATTGCATAGCTCTCGCGAATGTTCTCGTAGACGCAATGACCAGAACGACTGACGCTGTCAGCGCGAGCCCCCAAATCGAACGCCTTCACGTGCTAGGCGTCGGATACGCTGTCCGATTTGACCGAAAGCTCAGTTTTGCCTAGACGAGCCACAATGTTGGGCAATTGCCAGAGCGAGAAGAATCCGAATGCCACTGCTCCTGTGAGAAACACCACCGCAATTGCGACGAGCCCCCAGTCAGAAATATCAAGCTTGGCAAATGCCTTAAGAGCGGCTAACAATAAGATTGTCGAGATGCCGAGCACACCGGCAGCCAAGGTGCCTCTAAACCCGAACTTCGCAAAATCGACCAAGATCTTTTCTCGCTCCAATTCCAGTTCTAGTTTCCGGAGTTCGGGATCGGGGTTGAGAGTAACTGGCCGGTCTTGACTCTCCATATGGACTCCCTTGTGATGGCCATGGCGACTGCCCCTCAGCGCAGGCGCGTGCGCGTCGATGGTCTTGCTGCGACGCCCAACATTTGACATGAGGGCGTGTGTGGGCGAGAAGGGGCGATTTGTTTCAGTCAACACTACCTTCTTGCCGTCATAGATGTCTCAATGCGCGGCTTCATGCTTCATGGAACGCGCTGGTAGATCTCGCCCAGGTCGTTGACGACCCACGGCGTGCCTTCCGGGCCGCCGCAGGCGATCCTCACCGCGCCGCCATCGATCGGGTCCCAGTTAGAGGTCTGAAAGTTCCATTGAAAGATCCCGAAGCCGCCGGGGACCGGGTTCGTCCCGACAAGCCATGTCGAAGCCAAGCATGAGCCGACATCCTTCCCAGCCCCCGGCCTTACGTTAAACCGAAGTGGTATCGAGGCTGCAGCCCGATGTTGCGCGCCACTTCCGGTAAGAAAGTCTGCACGCCAATTCCCGTGATCGAATCCTCTGACTTGAGGACGAGGCCACCTATACGAGTCGACGGTGCAACGCCATTGCTGATAGGTGGGCTGCTGGAGGTTTTGGCTTTGGCGAGTTTTCAACACAGTTGAACGGGCGTAGGGACGCCTCGGTCACGCCGAAGTACCGCGTTCCAGACATGGGGTTGATGCGACTTCAGGCCTCGATAGTCTTGCTCGATGATCTTGTTGAGGTACTTGGACGACCGCAGTCGCGTGGCACTCCATAGTGCACTCTGCGCGGGACAGTTCATGGGGCTCTGGTGCAAACTCTCGTCGTTGCGTGAGAGACACCGGCCAGAGTGCTGGGCAGGTCAGGCCGAAAGCACGACATTACAGACTGCGGGCGCGGCTTGGCCTCGAAGACGCAGCTTGCCGCCTGGCCTTTGCGTATGCGATCCAGCAGCTTGACGCCGGCGAGCGCCACGGCCGCGCGGTCGAAGATCTTGAATCCGAGCATGGGCTTGATGCGCGAATTCAGGTACCGGCTTCGACCGGGTAGTGTTGAATGCCGGCTATGGCGGCTGCGCGTGCAGTTCCAAGTCGGCGCGTCGCCTGGCTTCCATCGCGATCTTCTGGCACGGAAAAGAGTTCTCAATCTTGGACGCCGCACCGTCGGCGTTAACGATATCGAGCTCCACGCGGCAAACTTCAACGCCTACCTGGGCCATGCGCCCAAGTGCATTTATCTCGAGCTGTCTCGGTACACGGACTAGCGCCATGCTCGGCAGCAAATACCGCGTTTCTTTCCAGTCCAATGTAAGCTTCGAAGTGCTGTGCGGTGCAATGAACAGAGCCCCGTCTTCTGAGCGGACAGTCAGCGCACCCTCGGCGTTTGACGTGCCTTCAAAGTGTGCAATTGGAATGCTGAGCGCACCGCCGAGGATCACACCCTGTCGACCGCCTTCGTTGCTCACCAGCATCAGGACACGGTCGTTGGCCGCAGTGCCTATCATCACTGCCGAAATTCTTGAAGATGGCGAGGCGAACATCGCTTTCAGTTGAGGCCCGAGTGCGGCAGCGACAGCAATGAGTGCGGTCAAAACTGCGAGAGTGGAACTGCTGAAGGGTATGAATCTCCTCCACGTAAGTTCCGACTTGCAGTGCTTGCACAAGGAGGCCCGGCGATCGATTGGCTCGTAACACCTGGGACATGGAACGGTCGCGGGGGTTTCGCCGCTAGGTTCGGTCTCGGCCTTGATAGTTTCTCGATTGATGCCACACGCTAGGTCTGACATTGGCAAGCTCCAAGGTTTTCCTGCTTCGCAGAATCAGTCCTACCTCTTGACGCTCTTCTCTTGCAGGTCCGCCGACAGGGATGTGTACATGACGTGTCGTGGTCATCGGCTCCTCTCGCCGCGTCTAGGTGCCGGAGGATCGCTCGCACCGGACCGCGAGTCAACAAACGCGCGGTTTATCTTTGAACTGCCTATCGGCCTCGCCTGGGCCGCCTCCACCAGCAGCGGTGGTTCCGAAGGTCCGACTGCGCCGGGACGGCAAGACGCCGGTTTTGTCGCGTAAGCCGGTCGAGGCGGACGAAATCCGGCACCTTCGGGTCAACGGACGGCGAGGCTGTAGAAGTAGTCGGCATCCGAAAATGCCAGGCCACCGGGGCAGCGCAGCTGCCCCTTCTTGACCATGTGCATGGTCTCGATGCCGGCGATCAGCCGAGCAGCACAGTCAAAGGACTTGAATCCCATCATCGGTCGGATTCGCCGCTTGATGCTTCGATGGTCCCGCTCAACAAGATTGTTCAAATACTTGGACTGCCGAAGTTCGATGGTGACGCCGCTATCGGCGATCAGACCGCGCACGGCGGCGGTGTTGGCACCGCTCTTGTCGATCGTGATCTTCTCGGGCACGTCGTGCTGCCCGATCGCGCGCTCGAAGAACCGGCGTGCGGCCGCCAGGTCACGGCGCGCGGTCAGTAGGAAGTCTACGGTCTGGCCCAGCCGATCGACGGCTCGGTAAAGATACTTCCACTGGCCACCCACGAGCACGTAGGTCTCGTCGACACGCCACGAAGTCCCCACCGGGTGCTTGCGCCGACGAAACACCTTGGCCAACACGGGCAACATCTTCAGTGACCAACGGTGGATAGTGGCGTGGTCGACCAGCACACCGCGCTCGGCCATCATCTCTTCCAAGTTGCGCAGGCTCAAAGGGTAGGCCGCGTACCAGCGAACGCACACGAGCATGATCTCCAGCGGGAAATGCAAACGCCTGATAGCCCCTCGTAGGGTTGAGTTCGCAAGTTGGACATGCAGCGGTACCATGGGCTGCATTGTCGACAACCGGCTTGTCGCGACAGATCCATTTGATCTCCCCGGTTTTCCGGTAGCTAAAGTAGCCCATGATGGAGCCGGCAATGCCCGTGATCGCGCCGACGACGCCGGTGATCGCACCTAGATATGAGAGCAGGTCAGTACTTGTCATCTTCCACAGGTTGATGAATGACTCGTGCACCATAGCTTTCTTTCCTTCGCCGAGCCGGCGGTTGCACAAGCGTGCTGACGCTCTGTGAAGTAATGCACGGAGCAATGCGCTCAACTATTGCCTTTAGCGACCTTAAAGGTCGTAAAATACGACGCGCTGGTGCAGCGACAAACGCAGCGCCCTCAACCCTTCAAGGACGTACATCGATGAACCGAAAAGCCCTGGCGACCAAGCCCAAGTGACGGGCGCTCGCGACGACCAGGGGAAGATGCCAGGCGGCATGCGCATCACACCCCCAGTCACTGACTACCACGCGCCCACGCCGCAGGACCTCCAAGTGCTCAAGGAGCATTTCGGTCTCACGGCCTACGAGATGGCGCGCCTGTTCGCCGTGCAGCCTGAGCAATGGCGCAAGCACACGGGTGGTCAGTCTCCGCGCGAGATCAGTGTGACGAGAGCGTTCTTCATGGCGGCATTCCAGGTGCTCAGCGATGAAGAAATTGAACGCGTAGTGGCGTACATGGCAAGCTTCGGCGCGCGCTGGAACATGGACGCCGAGCCGCCGCCGCGCCCCGAGCCGCGCTACCGTCAGCGCAACGAAGCCTCCTGAGGCTTGAGCCCCGGCAGGGGCACCACGACAGACACCGACGCATGCGCCACAGCTGAGTGCATGCGTGGGCGATGTTGCCCTTCTTTGGTAAGCAGATCATGAGAACCGCGACCCTCGCCGCGATTGCGGCCGCAATTGCATTGGCCACGTTTGGTGCCACCGCTCAAACAGAAGTCCCCGCAACGTTTGAACTCAAGGGCTACGCCCTCGGGGCAGAAATGACAAGTTGTCCGCAGGGGTTCAGCAAGCACCAGCAGGGCGCAATCACAGAGTGCCGGAGCACGAGCGAAACGCTCGCTGGAAAGCCGGCGAAGTTCTTTGTCGTCGATCTGTACAAGGGAAAGATCGTTGCTGTCGGGGCTGGCGGAATGTCCAGCCCTATGGACGTGGCAAATGCGCTAATGATGAAGTTCGGGCCTCCAACTGAATCGAAGGCGCACATTCAAGAATACACGTGGCACAAGGGGCGAACCGCAATGGTCATCAAGGCGTACAGCCCGGCGACGGGGATGGTGATCCTGAAGGACATCGCAAATTACGAGGCTGCCAGGGCTGAGGACGCATCGGCTGCGCAGTCAGACTTGTGATCATCCACCGAACACATATGAAGAAGTTCTTCGTCGCGGCGTGCATTGCTACCGCGTCCACTGCTCCGGCGTTTGCTGAGGGTAGCTTCGAGACCGGTAACGCTGTGCTGGCTAAGCTGAAAGGGGACAGCGTCGGTAAGTTCGGCGCCGTAGCGTACCTCGCAGGCATGACAACGGTGCTCAGGGAAACCGGTGGCATCGGCGGCCAGAAGGAAATTTGTGTACCTGATGGAGTAACTCACGGTCAGGTTATCGACGCCATACAACGGGAGATCGAGCAGAACGTGACCACTCGGCACTACCTGACTTTGCTTCTCGCCCACAACGCGATGACCAAGTACTGGCCGTGCACGGCTGGCGCGCTATAGAAGTCTGTGACCTGCCGTAGCCCCTCCGCGAAAACCTGCCGCGTGGCGGAAGATGCTCAAGGGGCTGCCCCAACCGTACGTGAGTCTTCAATGCACAAATCGATCTTCTGCTGTCTTACGGCTTTCTCAATAGTTGGATGCGCCGTTTCACCAAACTTTGGCGAGGGTGACCTTCAGTCCGTGAAGCACGTCTATGGAGTAGACATGCCAACCAACCCGCAATTCTCCTTGAAGAAGCTGGGTCAGACACGCTACTACCTCGCCGTACATCAAGGCAGTCCTTTGATCGCAGATGGAGGGACTCGGGCCGGCATTCTCACATCGGCGGGTGAGCGGGTTGCGATTGCTAAATGCGCCAAAGAGAGTATGGCCGTCACCGATTTTCAGATGCGTCAGCAAGGCGACCGTGGTTGGGTAAGCGTTGTGGGCGGCTTTTCCTGCATAGCTTTGACAGAACCGAGGACAAAGCCGACCGCCGAGTCATCGAAGAGCATGCCCCCCAACGATGCTGCCGATCCTGCACCTGGTACGCGCATTGGTAGCGGGTCAGGCTTCAGCATCGACAGGCGCGGGACCATCGTCACCAATTTCCACGTTATCGAGAAATGCAGTGCGCTTTCTGTCGTCACAGGACGCTCGGAGGCTCCTGCTACGGTCTTGGCGGCGGACCGCGAGCTGGACCTAGCGGCATTGCGGACGACTCCCTCACCGACCGCCGCTCCAGCGATTCGCTCTGCTCGATCCGATAAGCTCGGAGAATCGATTGTGGTAGCAGGATATCCGCTGGGCGGCATTCTGGGGTCAGGACTCAACGTCACGACTGGGTCGGTAAGCGCGTTGTCCGGTGTGAGGAACACCACCCGCTTCCTTCAATTCACTGCTCCAGTGCACCTTGGCAACAGCGGCGGTCCATTGCTCGACGAGAGCGGCAATGTTGCAGGAGTTGTTGTGGCCAAACTTCACCCTGGGCTTGCGGGAGCATTCGGTGACACGCCACAGAACGTCAACTTTGCAATCAAGTCCTCCGTCCTGCGCGGCTTCCTAGAAACGAATGGCCTTGAGTACACGGAGGCAACAGCGAGCAAGCGTCTATCAACCGTCGAGATCGCTGAGCGTGCACAAAGCTTCACGGTCCATGTCATCTGCCTGAAGTAGTCGTTTGCGGTAAGTCGATTCAACCCTACCAAGCAGAGTCCTAGATGAGCTTGCTCAATCCCCCGCAGGTCTCTACACGCCAAGAAGTTCTGTCACGACCCTGCCCGGTGCCGACCTCGCCTGGCGTCTATGCTTGGTACTTCAAGAACATTCCATTCGGTGTGCCGGTCGCAGATTGCGTCAGATGTGGCGATCTCACATTGCTGTATGTCGGCATCGCACCGCGAGCGGCACCTTTGAATGGCAAGCCACCGAGTTCTCAAAGACTGAAGCAGCGAGTTCGATACCACTTCTGCGGCAATGCAGAAGGTTCTACGCTGCGGCTTACGCTCGGATGCCTTCTCGCGGATGAACTGAAGATTCGCCTTCGCCGCGTGGGGAGCGGGAAGCGCATGACATTCGCTGATGGGGAAGCAATGCTGTCGCGTTGGATGGACGCTAACGCCTTTGTGGCATGGGAGGTTACACACGAACCCTGGCATCTGGAGCGCGAAATCATCAGCAGGACGGCGCTACCACTGAATCTGGACATGAACAAAAAACACGCATTCCACTCGTACCTGTCAATGAAACGCCGTGAAGCGAAGCAACAGGCAAGGGAGTGGCCGATCTGGCAGTCGTGCGATGCCCTTGGCAACACCGATCTCGCAATTGGTTCATTCACGTAGTCGGAAAGCCGTGCTTGCGAGCACTTCAATGCAGTGCCGCATCCCGAATCATCCCCCCCGTAGAAGAAAGTGAGTCCATTCCAAACGCGAGGGTAAAAGTGTGACTGCCCGTGGTCTGAGCAGCCTTGTGCGCGGCGAAGCCGCATCCAGCAAGGGGTTGGCGGATTCGGAAAGTAAATGTGATACCGCTGTTTCGGCGTCGACCAAGTCACGCGCACCTTTCTGGGCAAAAAAGCCTCTCCACCGATAGCAGCGCGTGTCAACGCCGCGCGAGCCTTTGGCGCAAGGCATCTGTCAAACGCCTGGGGTGCGTATCCGAGAGGGGAATACCAACTGCGGCAGTGTTTGCAGCGAAAGGGCGCATCCAACAACATTGCATCGAGCCTGTAGGCCGCTTGCCGACCGCAATGTCGACAGGCATCGCGCAGCGCTTCACCGTGGATTGGGCAACGTGCATGGCGCTCCAGTTGGAACAACCGACTGTGATACGCCGAGCTCACGCAGCATGGGCAGAATCGCAGAACCTGACTCGTGTCGTTCGCGGCATGACAGAGGCTCTCGCTGCGTATTTCAGCCCATCGTGGACGGCATTTCAGGCTGATCGTGGACGGCGTTTCAGCGTGATCGTGGACGGCATTTCAAACTGATCGTGGACGCTGTTTCAGCGTGATCGTGGACGATTGGGGAGCGCGCAAGTGATCTTTTGACCGGGCCTCAAGCTCATCGTTCTTTGCGGTGAAGCCTGATGCCCACAAACAGAGTCACGATGCGCCGAATTCGAGAGACATTGCGCCTGCACCTGCAGGCAGACCTGAGCTACAACGAGATCGGCCGCGCGCTCAAGATCTCCAAGAGCGCCGCGGGCAAGTACGTCTCGCTCGCCCGCGCCGCAGGCATCGACTGGGCGGTGGCCCAGACGCTCACCGACGAAGAGTTCGAATCCCGGCTGTATCGGCCGGCGTTGCCCCGCTCCAGCCACCAACTCGCCCCCGACTTCGCGCTCATCCATCTGGAACTCAAGCGCGCCGGCGTGACGTTGCAGCTGCTGTGGGAGGAGTACGCCCGCAACCTCGTGGGGGCGGGCCAGCAGGCCTACAAGTACACGAGCTTCTGCGTGAAGTACCGGGCGTGGGCGCTCGGGCTGAAGCGTTCCATGCGCCAGACCCACATCGCCGGCGAGAAGCTGTTCGTCGACTACGCCGGCCAGACCGTTCCGCTCATTGACGCGGCTACCGGCGAGATCACCGCTGCGCAGATCTTCGTGGCCACGCTGGGCGCGTCCAACTACACCTATGCCTGCGCCACCGCGCGCCAGACTACCGCCGACTGGATCGGCGCGCAGGTGCGTGCGCTGGAATTTATCGGCGGCGTGCCGCGCTTGATCGTGCCCGATCAGGCCCGCGCGTTGATCAAGAGTCCGGACCGCTACGACCCCGAACCCAACCGCCTGTACGACGAGTTCGCCTCTCATTACGGCTGTGCATTGCTCGCGGCACGCCCCGCTCATCCCCGCGACAAGCCGAAGGTCGAGAACGCGGTGCTCGTGGTCGAGAGATGGATTCTGGCGCGCCTGCGCAACCGGCGCTTCTTCAGCCTGGGCGAACTCAACCGCGCGATCGCCGCGCTGCTGGTCGATCTGAACCAGCGGCCATTCAAGAGGCTGCCGGGTTGTCGGCGCAGCGCCTTCGAGATGCTGGACGCGCCCGTGCTGCGACCGCTGCCGGCCACCCGCTTCGAGGTGTGTCTGTGGAAGAGCGCCAAGGTGAACATCGACTACCACGTCGAGTTCGATGGCCACTACTACAGCGTGCCGCACGCACTGGTGCGCACCACCGTCGAATTGCGCGTCACCGCCAGCATGGTGGAGTGCTTCGCGGCCAACCAGCGCGTGGCCTGCCATGCGCTGAGTCACCGCAAGGGCGCACACACGACGGCGCCCGAGCACATGCCGGCGTCGCACCGCGCCCATCTGGAGTGGACGCCGCAGAAGCTGATTGATTGGGGCCGTCGCATCGGCGTGAGTGCAGCGGCGGTGGTGACCTGGCAGCTCGAACACCGTCCGCATCCCGAGCAGGGCTACCGGGCCTGCCTGGGGCTACAGCGTCTGGCGCGCGAGTACACGCCGGCACGCCTGGAGGCCGCCTGTGCGCGGGCACTGGCCATTCGCGCGCCGACCTACCGCAGCGTCGCCTCGATCCTCAAGAACGGCCTGGATCGCCAGCCCGCCCTGTTCGCGGTGACTCCTGCACCACTGCCCCCGCACGAGAACGTGCGCGGCCCCGATTACTACCACTGAAGGAGAGATGACGATGCTGAACGAACACACCCTGGACCAACTGCGCAGCCTTCGCCTGGACGGCATGGTGCGCGCCATCGAAGACCAGACAACAAGCACAGCGGCGACTGCACTGGGCTTCGACGAGCGCCTTGCATTGCTGGTGCAACGCGAGATCGCATGGCGCGACGACCGGCGCGTGGCGCGCCTGATGAAGGCCGCCAGGCTCAAGGTCAGCACCGCCTGCGTGGAGGACATCAACTGGCGCGCGAGTCGTTCGCTGGACCGCGCGCAGGTGGCTGCACTGGCCGGCGGCGATTGGTTGCGCCATGCGCAGAATCTGTTGATCACCGGCGCGACGGGCTGCGGCAAGACATGGCTGGCATGCGCGCTGGCGCATCAGGCCGCGAGGTCGGGCTTCTCGGTGCTGTACACCCGCGCTGCGCGCCTGTTCGACGAACTGCAAGTGGCGCATGGCGACGGCAGCTTCATCCGGCGTCTGGCGGCGTTGGCCAGGCTGGACCTGCTCGTGATCGATGACTTCGCCATCTCTCCAATGGGTGCGCCCGAGCGTAACGATTTGCTGGAGGTGCTGGACGACCGTGTGGGCACGCGCTCGACGTTGATCACGAGCCAGCTGCCGGTCAAGGCATGGCATACCTACCTGGACGATCCCACACTTGCCGACGCGATTCTCGATCGCGTCGTGCACAGCAGTCACAAGATCGAGCTCAAAGGAAAATCGCTGCGCGATGAGGAACCCATGAAATGACAACTGCGCTCACCATTCACGACCGTGGGCTGCAAGACGACTTATCCACCGCGTCGGCCGGTACGTCGCAAGCGCCGTCCGCCGCCGTGGATAAGTCTGCGCCACGCCCCTTGCCGAACACCGGGAACAGCGCTTCGCGTCAGTGCATTTCAAACTGATCGCGGACGATTGAGATACATTGAACCCCTCGCTTGCGCGCATCCCCTGCGCGTCCACGATGACGCTGAAACAGCGTCCGCGATCAGCCTGAAACAGGCGTCCACGATCGCTGAAATGCGCAGTTCTGGGCCACATCGGTCTCGTGGATGCGACGATCGAAGGACATGCGGCCTACCTCGACGCGTGGCTGCAGGTATTGCGCCGCGATCGCACGGCCATCTTCACCGCGGCGCGCCACGCCAGCGCCGCCTACGAATTCATCCTGGCCAGGGAGATGCCGTGAGCGACGTCCCTGAGCGGATCTCTCTGGGACTAGAGGCGAAGGGTGGACCGCGCCGGGTGCGCGGATTCCCCTTGGCGACTCGCCGCGAAAGGCAAAATCGCCTCATGCCCAAGCCTGCCCGCCCTTCGAGCGCCGCCGCCTAGCTCCACGCCTTGTTGCTAGCGTCGGGCTACACCGACCTGCGGGTCATCGAGGGCGTCCAGTGCGCGGTGCGCCGATTCAACTTCACGACCGCGATCGTCGTCGACATCGACCCGGTCGGCTACCAGCGGCGCTATTGCTACGAACACGGCGCGGACGCCCGGGCCGCGCTCGCGGCTTGGGATGGCCGCGAGCATCCGCCCGGCCCCTGGATCAAGTGCAAGGGCGGGGGCGTCGACCTGCTGAACCCGGCATTCGCGTAGGCCCCGCCCAACGCGCGGGGCATTCAGGAAAGCTGCTCCGGATTCCCTGCCAGCACGTCGACCCCGTTCTTGACTTATCGGTCTCGCGTTGACGCCGCACCGGGCTACGCCCGCGTGCGCTTCTTCTCCTGCGCCGCCGCCCGATCGGCGATGCGCGCCATGTCGCCTCGCTCAATGCGCTGGGCAATGTTCTCGCGGCTCGCGCGCAAGAAGCGTTCGGCTTCGGCCGGGTCCTGCTTCTCGGCTTCGAGCACGGCCTGCGCCATGAGGGCAGCTGCCCGCGCCTGATGCGGAAAGGCCTCCTCGAAGGCGAACCGATTTATCTCCCGGAAGAGGGGTCGATTTGATTTCAGTGCAAAAAGTGACGCATCGACCGACCAGTATTGGCGCGGGTTTCGAACTGCTGGCGGTCGCAAGTGCTTGTCACTGCACAATTTTCTGCTACCCCTCGAATAGCCTTGGTGAGCGCATCGTTCAGCGGCCGATTTCAGCCACTGGCCCTTGTTTTGCCTGCACTTTGTGACGGTAGTAGCCGCGCGGCGTAGCGCTCGACGGGGAAGCGGAACACGCCTCGCAGATTGATGCCGTCCAGTCGCGTGGGCGCGATGCGCCCCCATCAATTCCGGCGGCACGATCTGGCGCCGATTGGCCCAGCGGTCGACCACCGCCTGCATCTGCGCCGTGTTCCACGCCATCACGATGTTGGCCAGCAGGCTCAATGCGTCCGCAACGGCCTGCATCTCGTCGGTGCGCCGGGCCTGCGCCGGCGTGACGCGGCCGACATAGATCGCGCGCTTGAGCGCGTTGACCGACTCGCCTCGATTGAGCACCCGTCGCAACTCGCGCCGGAAGGCGGCGTTGACAAAGTAGTCGGCCAGAAACACCGTCCTGAGCAGCTTGCCCAGTTGCACGCCGGCGTCATAGATCGGGTCTCCTCGGGCTGCCGAGCCGAATCTTGCTAACGCGGTCACTGCGCTGCCATGGCCCAGCATCACCGAGGCGGCCAGGTGAACCAGGCTGTCCCAATGGGCTTCAATGAGCGTGGTGTCCACACTGGCCTGACACACGGCGGCAATCTCGCGCGGAACCTTCGTACCCCGCGGGACGAAGAGATGCCGTTGCTTGAGTTCCCTGAGCCTTGGACACAGGTCGAAGCCCAGAAGTCGGGACAGCGCCATCGCGAAGTCGGTAAAACCGTGCGTGTCGACAGCGAGCTGAGACGTCTCGATCCGTTCCTGTCGAATGACACCTTCGATGGCGGCGCCCGCCTGGCGCTCATTGAGCACGATCGGCTGCGCGTGGAAGATTCCCCATCGGTCCTGCACGTGGCTGTAAACGCCGATGGAAGCCACCTGGCGCCGCGGGTCCTGGCGTGCCTGCCACACGCGCCGACTGGTCTCCAGGCTCATCATGTCCGAGGAGGCCAGGTCGGTTCGTCCCCAGGTCGCCGCGATGGGGTGGCTCTGCATGTACTCCAGCACCGCCTGGCAGGCCCGTGCCAGCCGACGCTCGTCGCCGGCCCAGCGCATGGCCTGGCGAATGCTGGTGGCCGACAACTGCGGGATCATGCGCGCGCACTCGGCCGCCGTGAGGCTGGTGCCGTGTGCGAGGATGCCGGCATAGGTCATCAGCAGTTCCTGCGCCGTTCTCGGCTCGCGCCCGAGCATGATCCAGCTGAATCGCACCTGGGCGTCCACGGCCAGGATGACCTCGGGCAACTGCGCTTCACCGATGCGCTGGTCGAGCTGGCTGCGCAGCGTCACGACGTGGGGGTCATCTTCGTCCGCCGGCAACGACGCCAGATGCAGTTCGTCATCGACGCGCAGATCACCTGAACGCGTGGCGGCCGCGACCGCGTCGATGCCAATGAGCATGCGAGCAAGTAGCGGTACGAGGAACTCGCTAGCCTTAGCCGGCAGCTGCAACCTGGCGTAGTGCCTCGGCGCTTCGGCTTGCCAACGCTCCTCGGGCAGGAACAGACGCTCGCGACCGCGGAAGCTCAGTAAATGAGCTATCCAGACCGAGCCGTTGCGCACCGCCCGGCGCCGAGCAAGTAGGGTGGCGACCTCCAGCGCCCTGAAGGCGCGCTCGCGGTCGGCGTCGGCGATGGCTGCGCGCCAGGCAACTCCCAGTCGTGGGGCCGTGACTTCGCTGGGAAGTCGCTTGAGGCCAGCGTCGTACCCGGCTCGGAGCTTGTTCAGCGCATCGAGTGCCGGGTGCTCGCCGGTGGCCTGCCAAGGCAGCCGGCTCACACCTGCCAGCAGAGAACGCACCGGCGCGATGACATCGATCAGGCGTTGCCGGATGACCGACGCTCGACTCGGCGGGCGCTGAGCACACTTGGCCGCGATGATCTCGCGAAGGCGTGAGCGCAATTCGGCATCTGGCACGGCATCATGGCCTGCGAGCTCGGAGAGTTCCAGCAGCAGCTCCTGGTACTGCCGTGCCCAATCCGCGGTCGCGACACCGTCGGCACAGTGGTGCCACAGGTCGGCCACGCGGCGCTGGAACATGAAGATGATCTGGTCGGTCGCCGTGAGCAGGCAGTAGCGCAGGAAGCAGCTGAGCTCCAGCGTGCGTGCCGGCTCCTTGATCCTGGCACTGACCGATGGGGGCCGTCCGGCCATGCGCCGGGCGTAGCGTCGCACCAGCACGTCGTTGAGATCTCCCAGATGTCGATCGATGCCGAGGTCAGTCAGGAACGCGATCCTTTCCAGGACCTCGGTGATCTGGCGCGTTGAGTGCCTTGCCGGCGCGCTCCACAGCCAGCTCTGGCAGTGTTCACCGTCCGGACACGGCGTGTTCAACGCCGATATCCAGCGCTTGCGAGTCTCGGCAGGCACCGTGGTCATGATGGCCTGGCCGGTCGATGCTTCGAGTTCGACCAGGGCGGCCGCCACCATGGCGCGGATGACCCGGTCGTGAACGATGAGCAGGCGATGGTCGTAGAGCCACTGCCTGGCAAGGACCAGGAGGCGCTCGCGATCCGAGCAATGCGCGACCTCGTCGCGCAGGACGCGTACCAACGCTCGGCGCTGATGCTCGGTCATCCACTTGAATCCCAGGCATTCTCAGGCTCGGTGCTGGTGGTCGAATAGAGTGCGTCCACGGGCGTACATCGCGCGCAGAGACACCAGATCGGGCGCCGCGATATCCAGCTCCTGGCCAAGGTGGCGAAGCAGGGCAGGGGGCACGATCCGCACACTGTTCAGCGGCCGTCCGGTCATGCGGGCGAAGCCGATGTGCAGCGCCAAGCCAAGCTTGAGGCTGTCGCTGCGCCGACGAGCAATCAACTCGAGCTCAGTGCGGCTGAAGCTGAAGAACGTCTGCAACTCGAACTCGCTGAGCTCGCCGGGCATGTCACGAAGGCCCAGGTAGGACGTCTGCCAGCCTTGCATCGCCGCGCTCCTTAGTGGTTCAGGGGGCGCAGACGATACGCCGCAAAGAAGTGGACAGCAATGCTCGCGAAATCAACAACTTAGCAAACCGACCCGCGCCGTTGCTGGAGTTGCGAACCGTCACTTTTGACACCGAAAACAAATCGACCCCTCAAAGGCCGGTGGCTAGGCTGCCGCCCAGAACCCTTCATGCGGTCCGCTGGTGCCGCGGGCGGGGGCTATCCGAAGGACAGCGCGGCCGAGGGAAGATCCAGTTTCGAAGACGCGGCGTCCGGTTCGGCCTTCGTCTCTGCTTCCGCGGCGCGCACCAGCAGCACGGGGACGGTCGCGCAGCGAAGGATGTACTCCGCGCTGCTTCCCATGATGAAGCGGCCGACTCCACGTCGACCATGGGTTCCGACCACGATCAAGTCGGCGGGCCACGTCCTGGCTTCTTCCGTGACCTGTTCATGGACGGAGCCAGAAAAGGTATCGCACAGCACAACGTCAGCCTCGACGCCCGCGGCCTGTGCCGCCGCCTTGCCTTCTACGAGCAGCTTGCGGCCCTTTTCGCGCAGCTCATTGAGCCAATCGCGCGCGTAGCCGGCATAGGCATTCATCGCCAGGGCGAGGGACAGTTCGTCGATGACGTGGAACAAGCGCAGCCGTCCCTGCGTGAACTTGGCGATGCCAATCGCTTCGTCCAGCCCGCGCGCGGATGTCGGACTGCCGTCGACGGCGACAAGAATGCGCTGGTACATGACAGGTCCCTTCTGATTGACCGTGGTGAGGCCCTCAGTATCGGAACGGCAGCACGTCGGGGATTTGATCTGGCGCAAGCCTGGGCGCAAAGCGGGCGACGAATATCGCGTCACTCGGCTTCTCGACCGGAGACCACCATGAAGATTCTTCTCGCCGTCGACGGCAGCGACTACACGAAACGAATGATTTCCTACCTTGGCGCACACAAGGACTCGTGGGTGACGGGGCATTCGTTCACCATCTTCTACGTGGTCCTCCCGGTTCCGCACCGGGAGGAGGCCACTTGGACGTGCGCCGACCAACGGCGAGTTCGTCTTGTTAATCGGACTTGCAGGGTCGAACAAGGTGCGGGGCGGATCCCGAAGCCTCAGGACCCTTGGGGGAAGGTTCGATCGTTGTGGGCATGCATCGCTGGATAGGCCGACCTGGGGGATGGACGATGGAAGCCAGGATAGGTGCGACCAGGACCAGGTGCCTGAGCCCCCAGCTATAGAGGATGCCGGCTCGCCGCAGGTAGGCGATGCCCGCATCGCGCCAGCGACTGCGCGCATCGGAGCCGACCGGCATCGCGCTGATGAACCCTGCGTGGTTGTAATAGCGCACGGCCATGACCGATGACAGAAGCGAGGCGAGCAGCAGCGCCATGAGGACGAACTCCAGCGCGAGCGCGGGCTGAATGCCGGCGGCCCCGGGGCGTCGCCGAAGGCCGAATGCAGCGAAGGAGCAGACAGTGTCGCGGTGCCCATCAAGGCCAGGGCAGTCGTCGATGCGGTCATCGTGGCCGACATCAGCGAGTTGCGAAGTGTCTGCACGGCCAGGATTTCGGATCCTTTTTGCTCCGACACGGCGGCGAACCATTCCCTGCGCAGCATCGCGTGCGCGGTGCGCGCGAGGCGTTCGGGCGACGACGATGGCCAAAAGCAAGGGCGACTCCGTAGGACAGGAGGATGGCCATTGTGGCCGGCGCTGCGAGTCAGGTTGCCATGTTTGTCATCGGCCGACCTCAGGCAGTGCGCGGCATCGGCATGCGCTTGCGGCGCTCGAAGAGCTCGAAGATGCCCATGCCCGCCAGCATCGCGGCCACGAAGACGAGCGCGTTGGCCTTGCCCATTCCGAGCGCAACGAGGGCCGGGCCGGGGCAGAAGCCGGCGACGCCCCAACCAATGCCGAAGAGCGTGCTGCCGAGGATCAGGCGGCGGTCTATGTGGCGCGCCGACGGCAGGCGCATCTCGGCGCCGAGAAAGGACCTCGTGCGACGGTTGGCCACCGCGAAGGCGACCGCGCCCACGGCAATGGCGCCTGCCATCACGAAGGTTAGGGAGGGGTCCCAGCGACCTGCAAGATCCAGGAAACCGAGCACCTTGGCCGGATTGGCCATGCCGGACACGATGAGACCGAGGCCGAAGACCAGGCCGGCAAGCAGCGAAGCGAAAGCGATCATGAAGGGACTCCTCAGATACCGAGCAGATGACGTGTAACGAACACCGTGACGAAGCCGGCGCCCATGAAGGCGGCCGTGGCGACCAGTGAGCGGGGCGACAGGCGAGATAGGCCGCAGACGCCGTGGCCGCTGGTGCAGCCGGAGCCGTAGCGCGTGCCGATGCCCACCAGCAGTCCGGCCAGAATCAGCGAGCCATACCCGGCATCGATTTGTGGCTTTGGCAGCGCCGCGAACAGCGGGTACACCAGCGGCGCGCCGAGCAGTCCCAGGACAAAAGCAATGCGCCAGGCTCTATCGCCCTTGACCGGCTTGAGCAGCCCGCCGAGCACCCCGCTGATTCCGGCGATGCGCCCGGTGAGCAGCACGAACATCGCCGCGGCGATGCCGATGAGAGCGCCGCCGGCCAGTGCGGTGAGCGGTGTGAAGTGGTTCCAGTCGATGGACATCATTCTTCCTTTGGACAGTAAAGACGGTAGAGAAGCGCGAGGATCTCGAGCATCGAGGGGGCGGCCACGCTGTAGAAGATGCTCTTGCCCTCGCGGCGCGTGCCGACTACGCCCTCGTTGCGAAGAACGCCGAGCTGCTGCGAAAGGGTCGGCTGGTGGATGTCCAGTGTCCGCTCGAGGTCGCGCACGCACATCTCGCCTTGCGAGAGTTGGCACAGCAGGAGCAAACGGTCTTCATTGGCGAGCACCTTGAGGGCGCCGACCGCCTTGCCGGCGGCGCCGCGCAGGGCTTCGGGGTCGATGACAGGAGGTGAGTGCTTCATGGGCCGTCGGGACAGTTCAATGGTTGCGATTGACATATTATGTTCAATAATATAATATTAGTCAATCGATTGATACTCTCATCCACGAAGCGCCCATGACATCCCGCACGACGACCCAAGGCTTCTTCGATCCGAACACGTGGACGGTCTCTTACGTCGTGTGGGACCGCGCGACAAAGCGCGCCGCCGTCATCGATCCGGTGCTGGACTACGACTTCAAGTCGGGGCACACGAGCACGGCCTCGGCCGACAGGCTGCTGGTCTATGCCAGGGACAAGGGCTTGCAGGTCGACTGGATCCTGGAAACCCACGCCCATGCCGACCATTTGTCCGGCGCACGTCACGTTCAGGCGCAGGTCGGGGGCCTGGTCGCCATCGGAGAAAACATCCGAAGCGTGCAGGCGACCTTCAAGAAGCTCTATAACCTGGAGCGCGGCTTTCTACCGGACGGGAGTCAGTTCGACCACCTGTTCAAGGACGGCGAGGTCTTCAGGATCGGCGAAGTCGAGGCCACCGCATTGCTGGTCCCCGGTCACACGCCTGCTGACATGGCCTATGTCGTCGACGGCTCCGTCTTCGTTGGCGACACGCTCTTCATGCCAGACGTCGGCAGCGCGCGCGCGGACTTCCCCGGAGGCAACGCACGCCAGCTCTACGCCTCGATGCGCAGGCTGCTGGACCTGCCGGCCGAGACCACGATGTACGTCTGTCACGACTACCCGCCCGCGTCGCGGCAGCCGCAATGGCTGACCACCGTCGCCGAACAGCGCGCCCACAACATCCACGTGCGCGACGGCATTGGCGAAGAAGACTTCGTGGCCATGCGAACGGCCCGCGATGCGACCCTCGACGTCCCGACGCTCATCCTTCCGTCGATTCAGGTGAACGTGCGGGGCGGGCAGCTTCCGCCGCCTGACGACAACGGGGTCGCCTACCTTCGCATTCCGCTGAATGCCCTTCCCGTCCATCAGCAACCTGAGGCTAAGCAGGAAGCTTGAATTTGGCCAAGGGCCGGGTGCCTCATTTGGACAGCGATCGAATCGCCTACGAGCGGAAATAGGGGTAATCGTATTTTCTCCACAAATTCACACGGACGCCCCGAAAAACGTCAATCACGACAAGCACTTGCAAAAGTGAGAGTCGGAGCAGGGCAGTGCGGTTGGTGCAGATTGACACTGCACACTGAACCGGTGGCCGCGGAAAGAGGCCCATGGCTCGCGCGGTAAGACAGTTCTGCTCCGGCGACGGACTAGGTGATGGCTCAGATTGCAGCCTTGCCGGATCGACGCTTGATCAGCAAGTGCCCAGATTTCTCGAGATTGAACCGGAACGTTCCTCGGAAGTTGATGTGCTAGAAGTGCGCGGGTCCGATCCGGCGAAGCCAGTCGTCCTCCATCGGCAAGCCGGAGGCCCTAAGACGCGAAACGACGCCGTCCATGCGGCTGGTGTTCCAAGCGAGCACGATGTTCGTGAGCAAGGCGTGCGCCCCAGAGATGGCCATCATCTCCTGCCTGCGCCGTCCTCGGTCCTGCGCAATCTGCCCGCCGTGGATTGCACGTTGGCGTTGATGCACCGATTCGCCGCGGCTCAGTAGTTCGCCATCGGTCGGGCCCGACCCCGGGGCATGAAGCGCGGGACGTGGCTGGCGACAGATGGCGGGCGGTTGTAGGATGAATTCGGGCGCTGCTGACGAGGTCGGCTTCCCCTTGGTGCGACAAGCCCGTTCAGTAGTTGGACCCGCAGTCCTGCGAGCACCCCGGAATGTGGCAGAGGGCGGCGACGCCCCGAAGCACGCTTAGTAGAGTTCGATGACGAGGACTGCCTGCGGTGCCCATCCACTGCCAGGAGGTTCTCATGCAAGTGCTTTACCCGCGCTGTGCGGGCCTGGATGTGCACAAGGACACGATCGTGGCCTGCGTGCGTTGCGTCTCGCCGCCCATGCATCAGGAGGTGCGCAGTTTCGGCACCACAACCACCCAGCTGCTCAAATTGGCAGATTGGCTGGCCGAGCACGACTGCACCCACGTGGCAATGGAGGCCACCGGCGTGTACTGGAAGCCGGTGTGGCACGTGCTGGAGGCCGAGTTCGAGCTGGTGCTGGCCAACGCGGCGCACATTCGCAACGTGCCTGGGTGCAAGACCGACGTCAACGACGCGATGTGGATTGCTGATCTGCTCGCGCACGGTCTCATCCGCTCCAGCTTCGTGCCGCCGCAGGCCATCCAGCAACTGCGCGACCTCACCCGCACGCGCAAGCAATTCGTGCGGGAGGTCTCCCAGCACTCGCTGCGCATCCAGAAGGTGCTCGAGGACGCCAACCTCAAGCTCGGCAGTGTCCTGTCGGATGTGCTGGGCAAGAGCGGGCGAGCCATGCTCGACGCCATCGTCGCCGGCCAGAGCGATCCGGCGCTGCTGGCCGCGCTGGCCCAGGGCACGGCGCGCAACAAGAGCGCCGAGTTGCGCGAGGCGCTGCGCGGACGCATCACCGAGCACCATCGCACGATGCTGCGGCTGCACCTGCAGGTGATCGATGCCTTGCAGCGCACATTGGCCGAACTGGAGGCGGCCGTGGGAAAAGCGCTGGCGCCGATCCGGCAGCGCGCCCGCCTGCTCGCGACGATGCCGGGGATCTCTGATCTGACGGCCAGCGTCGTGGTGGCGGAGATCGGCGTGGACATGTCGCGCTTCCGGACTGCCGGCCATCTGATCTCCTGGGCCGGCCTGTGTCCGCGCAGCGACGAGAGTGCCGGCAAGCGCCGCTCCAGCCGCGTGCGCAAGAGCGGCATCTGGATCAAGACCACCCTCGTGACCGCCGCTTGGGCCGCGGTGCGCGTCAAGACCAGCTACCTGCGAGCGCAGTTCTTGCGCATCAAGGCACGCCGCGGAGCCAAGAAAGCCATCCTCGCTGTGGCCGCCTCGATGCTCACCGCCGCCTACCACATGCTTCGTGACGGCACCGAGTACAACGACCTCGGCGCCGACCACTTCGACCGCCAAGATCGATCCAAGACCATCCACCGCCTCATCAAGCGGCTTCAAGACCTGGGCTGTGATGTTCCTGTGCTGCCTCATGCGGGGTAGCGCTTCTTAGTAGCGCAAGCAGCTCGCGTCGAAAGTCGGTGATCGTCAGGTAGTCGCACAGGAACAGCGTTCGCAGCAGACCACCGAGATGATCAGCCGTATGGTGCAATGGATCGCCGATGGCGGCCGATCCCAGCCGATGAATGGCGTGTACCGCGGACACCTTGCCAGCGCGAATGGACGCCACCAGCCGCACAAGATCGTCCCAGCCGCGCTCGATGGACTTCAGAGACACCCGGTGCAAGGTAGCCCTCTCCAAGCTTTCCGGCACCGACCAGCCCCTGGGGACGAACAGCTTGCGCTCTCGCAGGTCCTTCAGTCTCGGACACAAGTCGAACCCCAGGAGCTTTGCGAT
>NZ_JASZYF010000054.1 GCF_030317115.1 Variovorax gracilis | reverse complement strand
CTTGCACGCCGCCTTGATGACCCATCATGTCGATGCACTCCTCGGTGAGATGCATCCAACATAGTCGAGACGGGTCAAATTTCTAGGGAGTTTTTCAACAGAATTGGCCCAATGCAGAAGCTCGACTCCACGAACAGGCGGGCCTATTGCAGTCATACAGTAACTTAGGCGATTCGTAGCCACTCGGCGATGGCCACGGCCGCGTGCTTGGTCACGCCATAGGAGCCGAGTCAGGGATGTTGAGCAGTCCCGCCGCCGACGAAGTGATCAGGAAGTAGCCCTCGCGGCGTTCCACCATCTCCGGGATGACGGCGCGAGCGGCCCAGACGTGGGCCATCCCATGGACCTCCCACATCCCGGTCCACAGCGAATCTTCCAGTTCGATGCCGCCCAGGTGTCGAGGACGCCAGCATTCGACACGAAGACGTCGACCCGACCGAAGTGTTCCCGAGTCGTCGCGACCAGCGATCGGATGTCCGCCTCTTCGCTGACATCGCAGCGCACGGCCAGAGCCCTTGGCCCCAGCGCGCCTGCCGCGGTCATTGCCGCTGCCCGCGCCGGTCACGATAGCGACCTTGTTCGAGAGTTCCATTTGAAGAATCCCCCTGTTCGCTCTCAGACGACTACCACGTGGCCGCTTCGCGGATCGACCTGGCCGGCGCATAGGTGCGCGAGCAGCGGCTGGGCCGCGGCAAGTCCTTCTCGCTCCTCAACCTCGAGCCATGGCCGTGACCCCTCCTGCACGCGCCGGATGAATGCCAGCTGGGCCTCGTTGAAGCGGCGGTTGACCTCCGCGTGGCCCCAGTCCGTGTTGCGCTTGCGGATTTGCACCGGAGCAAAATAGAAGGCCGGCTTGGGGCCAGGCAGCGCCTGCTCGCGCAGAAAGCCGGTGTTCGCTGCCGAGCCGGCGAAGCAGTCGTAGACAAGTGCGCCGCCGAAGTGATGGTGCACGCGGGCCCGTAGTGCCTCGTCGCCCGAGAAGTCCACATAGAGGGTCGGCGTGGCCGTGTCGAGTTCTTCCAACTGGTCGTAGCGGAGCGTGCGCTGGTAGCAACCGAGGCCTTCGACGAAGGCTGCATTTCGCGCCGAGGTGAGCGCGACCAGCTCGATACCGGGGACGCTCTCCAGACAGAACGCCGTGCCATACGCCGTCTTGCTCGAGGCGCTGGACAGCACGAGCCGCCGGGCGCCGAAGAAACCGTTGTCCTGCAGAAAGTCGGCCAGCATGAAAGAGGTGATGAAGAGTGGCCGCAGCAGCATCTGCAGGTTCTCGTCGGCGCTCCGGTAGGCGGGATCCTGGCTGACGCGGGTGTACTGGTTGTAGGCCGAAACCAGTGTCTGGCGATGCTGCGCGCCGTCGTAGAAGCCGCGTTCGCTCACGCGCACGGGCTGCATGCGCAGATGGGTGGCAAGGGGAAAATATCCGTAGAAGCGCTCGCCCGGCTCAACGCCGGAAACCGCGGAGGCCACAACGTCGGCGAAGCCCCAGGCCGGCACGTGTCCCCATCCTTCCTCGCCCGTGGGAAAGAAGTTCCAGTACTGCATCGCGTCTCCGAAGGCGGCGTACGTGATGTTGTTTGTGGTCAGTGCCACGCGGCGCACCGCCAGCAGCGCCTCGCCGTCCGAGAGGGGCGGAGCGGCCAGGGTCTGCAAGCGGCTGTGGTTCAATGCACGCTTGTCGGTAAGCAGGCGTTCGATGGTCGGCATGGCTTCAGTTCGGTTGTGGTGGACACGTTCACTGTATGGCGCCTCCGCTGGGCGCGGGTTCGGATTCGCCGCGCCGTGAACAAGCCCCTGAAACGCCCCTCGCAGGCCCGAGCGCGGTTCACCGTGCAGGCCATCTACGACGCGTTTGTTCGGATATGGCAGCGCGACGGATGGGATCGGCTCACCACGCGCGCGGTCGCGCTGGAGACCGGCATTTCGGTCGGTACCCTCTACGAATACTTCCCCAACAAGCTGGCGCTGCTCTCGGGCTACGTCCGGCATGGTGTGGAGCGCCTGGTCGCCGCAATTGATCGCGAGGCGGTGGCGCCACGAGGCCTCGCGTGGCAGGTGAGGCTGCGGCAGGCGGTGCGGCTTACATGCGGTGTGGACGCACCGGAGCTCGCCTGGTTCCACCCTGACATGCTGGCGTTGGAGGGCCAGGTGGCGGAACCAAAGCACCACAGGCGTGTGCACGATGAGCTGCTGGCTGTCTGGACTCGCGTGTTCGCAGCCTGCGATGACCTTGCCCATCCACCAGCATCGGAAACCGTACGCGCGCTCGTGATGGCACTGTGGGGTGGCCGTCGCTATGCGCTACTGCTGGAACTGGATCTGGATAGCGCGCGCGCATGGGCAGCTGAGATGGATCGCTGGTGCGTCGGGGCGGTGGATGGGTCCAGGCTTGGCGGCTGATTGCGGCCCAATTCTGTTGAAAAACTCCCTGGAAATTTGCTCCGTCTCGACTATGTTGGAGGCATCTCACCGAGGAGTGCATCGACATGATGGGTCATCAAGGGGGCGTGCAAGACAAGCTCTTCTACTCGTTCAACCTTGACGATCATGTTCCGCGAAGTCACCTGCTAAGGGGCATCGATCGGGTCTTTGATCTCAGCGATTTGCGCCACCATCTCGCGCCTTTCTATAGTCACACTGGACGGCCATCAATCGATCCCGAATTGATGATGCGCATGCTGGTCGTGGGCTACTGCTTCGGAATTCGTTCCGAGCGTCGGCTCTGCGATGAGATTCACTTGAACCTGGCCTATCGATGGTTCTGTCGGCTTGGCCTGGAGGACGCAGTCCCCGACCATTCGACCTTCTCCAAGAATCGGCACGGGCGCTTTCGCGATAGCGACGCATTGCGCCACGTCTTCGAGAGTGTGCTGCCGGCGCTGCATGAGCGAAGGCCTTGTACGTGGTGAAGGGTTTGCGGTGGATGCCAGCATCATCAAGGCGGACGCCAAACGCGGTCGCGGTGGCGTGGGAGCCGACACCACCGAGTGGAGCAAGGGCGATGGGCCAAGCCGCGCTGTACGCGAATACCTTGCCGCCTTGGAAGAGAGCAATCCGACGGTCGACGATTCCAATGACCCGCCGGGACCTTCGACCTCTGAGAAGAACATTTCGCTGACCGACCCTGCAGCGCAATGGACGGCCGCTCCAGGCGGCCCTGCCTTCTACGCCTACTCAACCAACTACCTGGTCGACTTGCAGGCAGGAATCATCGTGGACGTCGAGGCAACGCCTGCGCACCGCACATCCGAAGTGGAATCAACCAAGACGATGATTGATCGCGTGGAGGAACGCTTTGGCATGAAGCCCCATCGCCTGGTTGGCGATACAGCGTATGGAACAGGCCCGATGCTCGGGTGGATGGTCGAGTACAAGGGCATCACGCCGCATGTACCGGTGTGGGACAGGAGCGAGCGCAAAGACGGGACGTTGTCGAGCAGTGAGTTCCGCTGGGATGAGCAAGCCAACGAATATCGCTGCCCGCAAGGCCACGCACTCCTAAGTGATCGCCGCCAGTTCACCAAGCCGCGCACGCATATCACCAAGGCAGGAACGGTCCGCTACAGCGCGAGTCAGCATGACTGTATGGCATGCCCAATGAAGCAACAGTGCTGCCCCAACATGCTCAGCCGAAGGATCACCCGCAGCGTGCATGAGCGATCACGGGCTGTCGCTCGGGAGCTCGCCGACACGCCGCAGTACAAGCAGTCACGGCGCGATCGAAAGAAAGTTGAATGCTCTTTGCGCACCTCAAGCGCATTCTCAAACTCGATCGGCTGCGTCTCCGAGGATTGAGCGGTGCACATGACGAATTCTTGTTGGCGGCAACCGCTCAGAACCTCAGACGCATGGCGAAGCGACTGATGCCAAGCGTACAAGCAATGCACTTCAGGACGGCGTGAAAACGCCCGCAGGAGCTTCGCGAACGATTCGATCCTGCTGACCAACTCGAAACCCCAAAAAGCTAGTGCCACGTATCGCGAGCGGCCCAGCGTTCGAGACGAGTTTTCCAACAGAATTGGCCAACAGCAGTCGCTCGTCAGCATCTGCTTTTGCGTCGGCACTCGTCGGCTCGGGCTCAGCTTACGGCCAGCGGCGGCGGGAAAAATGTCCGGGCCGCGACCTCGCCCCTGGGGCGGTAGAACCGAAACGTCAAGCTGTACCCCTGTCCCCTGGGTGTCGGCAGCCAGTTGCCCTGCGGGGCATCCTCGGGTTGCGTATCGGCGAGGTACAGAGTGAGAGACCCGTCCGCCCCGTATTCCAGCGTGGATTCCTTGTTCAGCAGATAGCGCTTCAACGGGTTGGGCAACACGCGTCTGTGAACCGAATCCACTGCGATCACCGACCAGAAATGAGTGGCATAGCGCGCTGGGAGCGCGTCTGCCGGGAAGCGGATCGAGTAGGCATGGTCACCCGAAAGCGGCCTGCCGGCAGTGTCGGTGAAAGCCTTGTAGTAGATGACTTCCTCGGGGATATTTGCCCAGATGCCGCCGTAGTTGATGAGCGTGCGCGCCAGCCAGTCCTCTCCGTAGACCCCCGAGGTCGAGGGCAATGCCCAGGCGTTGCGGACCGTGCCGTGTCCGAGATTCGGCATCGCCTTCTTGATATCTGCGAACGCCTGCCGGCGGATGACTTCGTCGATGCGTTGACGCGCATCCGGCAGTCGCGCCGCCTTGGCGATGGCGCGCACGTCTGCCTGCAGCGTCTCCATGCCCGGGTTGATGTCCGTTTCGCTGTCGAGCGCGAGATCGGCCGAGTCGAAAGCCTCGACACCCGGCAGTGCATCGATCTCGAACATGACCGTCTTCGGCACCGTGGGAATCGCGGGTTGCCCGACCGGGCGGATGTCGAACTGCTGTTGCAGAGCGACCGTTTCGTCCCAGTTCGTCCCGAGTTCGACCCGCGACAGCACGCGCATGGCCTTGACCGGCACATCCACGCGCATCGCGTCGGGCGGCACCTCGACCTTGCTTCCTTTCAGGCACAGCGCGAACTTGCCGCTCGGATGCTGGGGGAACGTACGCTCATTGAGATTTGCGACGGTCTCGCCCCATCCGTTGAGGAACTGGACCGTGTAGTAGCGGTCCGCGATGTGCGGCACCGACACCAACGCGAAGCTCGTCTCGTCCACCGCGACCCATGCTTCCGAGTAGGCTACATCCAGATTGGGATTGGGCCAGGCGACCTCGCCGGGCTTGCGGTGGACGAGTCGATTCCATTGGAAGCCCTCTTCGAAGTCGAGTTGCTGCTGCCGGAGCACCAGCAGGCGACCGAGGAGGTATATGTAGGCGTCGCTGACCTGTGGGTTAGTGAAGGCGAGATCGGACGGCATCGACATTTCCTCAATGGCTGGTTACTTGGAAGCGCCCGCGCTTTCCAGTTTCGCGTGCGCCTGCTCCACCGTGAAACTGGCCGCCTTCTGTCGCGGAGGAAACTCATTGAATGTCTCCATGAAGGCCCCGACCACGGCCTGAGCCGCGAACATGCGATAGCCCTTCGACATGAACCAGTCGTAGTAGGTGTTGGAAGTCACATCGGCCCGCTCCAGTGGATCGGTGCGCAGGTTGAAGCACTTGGGGGTGCGCAACACGGTGAATGGGTCCATCCAGATCTTCAACGTGCCTTCGGTGCGCTGCTCGAGGAAAACGAATTTCCAGTTGTTCATGCGCACCGCGACCAGATTGGAGTCGTCATCGAAATACATGAAGCCTTCGCGCGGGCTCTTGACGCCCTCGGTGGTCAGGAAGGGCAGCAGGTTGTACCCGTCGAGATGAAGCTTGAACATCTTTCCGTCCGCGGCATGACCCTTCTTGCACTTTCCGACGATCTCGGGTTCGCCGGCCATGGCAAGAAAGGTGGGTAGCCAGTCGTGGTGCTGCACGATGTCGTTGGTCACGACACCCGCCGGCACTTTGCCTGGCCATCGCACCAGCATCGGAATACGGAAGGCGCCTTCCCAGTTGGTGTCCTTCTCGCTGCGGAATGGCGTCATGCCAGCGTCCGGCCACGAGTTCATGTGCGGGCCGTTGTCGGTCGAGTACATGACGAAGGTGTCTTCGGCGATGCCGAGTTCGTCGAGCAGGTCGAGGAGCCGGCCCACGTGCCGGTCGTGATCGATCATCGTGTCGTGATATTCGGATTGGCTCTCGCCCGCCTGCCCGATGCTCTCGGGCTTGGGGTGCGTGCGAAAGTGCATGTGGGTCGTGTTGACCCAGCAGAAGAAAGGCTTGTCGCCCTTTGCCTGGCGCCTGATGTAGTCCTCGGCGCCGTCGACGATCTCGTCGTCGATGGTTTCCATGCGCTTGCGTGTCAGCGGCCCCGTGTCCTCGATCTTCTGCTTGCCGACGCGGCCCCAGCGTGGCTGCTCGGTGGCGTCGTCATGCTCGGTCGCATGGCACTTGAGCACACCGCGCGGGAGGAACTTGGCGCGAAAGCGCGGGTCCTTCGGGTAGTCGATGTCCTCTGGGTCTTCCTCGGCGTTCAGGTGATACAGGTTGCCGAAGAATTCATCGAAGCCGTGCACCGTCGGCAGGTACTTGTTCATGTCGCCAAGGTGGTTCTTTCCGAACTGTCCCGTCGCGTAACCCTGCGCTTTCAGCAACTCGGCGATGGTCGCGTCCTCCGCCTGCAAGCCGATGTCGGCCCCGGGCATACCGACCTTGGACAGGCCCGTGCGATGCACGCTCTGGCCTGTGATGAAGGAGGAGCGCCCCGCGGTACAGCTCTGCTCGCCATAGGAGTCGGTGAACATCATCCCTTCCCGGGCGAGCCGGTCGATGTTGGGCGTCCGGTAGCCCATCACGCCATGGCTGTAACAGGAGAGGTTGTAGACCCCAATGTCGTCGCCCCAGATGACCAGGATGTTCGGTTTCTTGGCGGCCTGCGACTTTTTTGCTTTCGATGCCATGCTCGCTCCTTGTGGTTGAGAACAGATGCACTGCCGAGCGGAATCCTAGCCGTCGCTGTCCATGGTCATCTGTAGGCTCATACCTACACGGTCTCGTGTCATCTCTTTCACGGCAGCTGCTGCATGGCGGCTCAGCGCCGGAGGTCCGTTAAGGGCCCCTTTTTGCAGACTCCTCCAAGCCCAAAGGTACGGCAGGTTTTCCCCATGAGCGGTCCTAGCCTTGCAGTCGGCATTTGCTGCAAAACCGTTGACTTCTAACACTGGCGATGCTGCGGACGGGCTGGTTCACACATATTGCGCGGCGTGGACTTTGGATCTGTTGAAGAGCCGTTATCGAGCTACCCCGGGCGGGCAGGAGGCGCAAGAACCCGATAGGCCAACAATTAGACAAAAGATCGGTGACGTCTGGCGCCGAACACAAGGGACACAGATGCCGACTATTTTGCGGGGGCGCGTATGCCGGACTCGCGCTACACCCGACCGCTACCACGGAAGCCGTCGAGGCCAAACCGTTCGCCTTCTTCGGGCATGCGCACTTATGTGGTTCGACGAGACCTATACCCCTGCCCGGGGCGCGCAGCCTGACGTGCAGCGGCACCCACATTTCGAAGTGCTGTTGCATCCCTGATGGAACTTATACTTCAATCAGGAACGTTAAGCCATGAGAGTTGCACCTCCAATCGTGCTCACGCCGGAAGAGCATGCGGACCTGATCCGGCTTGTTCGTGGGTTGCGCCCATTCAGCTGGCTCGGGCAACCAGGTGCTCGACCAGCGACTGCGCAGAGGGCGAGAGTTCGGAGGCATCGCGAAAGCAAACGACGAATCGGCGCTCGGCCCATGACTCCGCTAGCTGAATGATGCGCACCGCGTGAGCCGCGTCTTTCCGCCCGACGACCTCTCTGGGCACAAGGCTGATTGCAAGGCCCGCTGACACGACGCGCAGGGCGGCTTCGAAATTGCTGACGACGATGCGGTTGACCAACGTGTGGCCGAGTTCCGCGGCAGCGCGTTGAAGCGATTGTTGGACGGCGCTGGTGACCGGCAAGCCGACCTGCTCGAAGCCAAGCGTATCCTCGAATCGCAGCCGTTTGCGCTGCGCGAGCGCGTGGCCTTGCGGTACGACTACACAGAGATGGTCGCTGCGATAGGGGCAAGACTGAAGCGTGCCGAGGTCGACTGCATCCCAGCAGACGCCCAGCGACGCCAAACCTTCGCGCACACCGCGGACGATCTCCGGGCTGATCCTCTCCTCGAGGTCGACCTGTGTTGTCCGATGCGCCGGCATGTGGAGGAACGCCGCGACATCTTCGGCCAGCGACTCCGTCATGGCCGATACGCTCGCCAGGACGCGGACTTTGCCGCGTGTTCCGGCCACGTAACTTTCCATGTCGCGCGCAATGCGCGCCGCGCCGTCGAGCATGCCGCGGGCGTGCTCCAGGACGGTGTTCCCAGCTGGCGTGGGGATCACACCATGGCGCTTGCGCAGCAGGAGCGGCGTGCCCACTTGGTCTTCCAGTTGTGCCAATCGCTTGCTGATGGCGGAGCCGACGATGTTGGCACGATCGCCGGCCCGGGCCATGTTGCCCGTTTCGCAGACTGCGACGAACAGGCGCAGAGTGGTGAGGTCGAAGTCGCGCAAGGTATTCCGGTTAGGAACTGTAGGGTTCCAAAATGTCGAAGATTTATCGAATGGGAAATTCTAGACTTCGACAACCGCCAGACGCAAGCCGCGCCCGGCGAACAGGAGACAGCGATGATTCCCTCTGCCAAACTGCCGCGGCGCGCCGTGATCCGGGAGGTTGGCCTGCGCGACGGCCTGCAAAGCATCGCCCGCGTGGTGCCAACGGCCGCCAAGCTCGAATGGATACGCGACGCCTACGCAGCGGGCCAGCGCGAGATCGAGGTCGGCTCCTTCGTCCCGCCGCGACTGTTGCCGCAACTGGCCGACACGGCCGAGGTGCTCGCCTTTGCCAAGACCTTGCCCGGCCTCAGGGCGTCGGTGCTGGTGCCCAACCTCAAAGGGGCCGAGCGGGCCATGGAATGCGAAGCGGAGTTCATGCTGTTGCCTCTGTCAGCCAGCCACGCGCACAGCCTGGCCAATCTGCGCAAGACACCCGACGAAGTGGTCGAAGACATCGCGCGCATCGTGGATGCGCGGGATGCCAAAGGATCCCGCGCGCAGATCGAGGTGGGCATCAGCACGGCCTTTGGCTGCACGATTCAGGGACGGGTGGAGCCTGACGAGGTGGTGCGACTGGTCAAGGCGGCCATCGATGTTGGCGCCGATGCCGTGGGTCTCGCCGACACGGTGGGTTATGCCGATCCAGGGATGGTGCGCTCGTTGTTCGAGGCCGTGCTACCGGTCGCTGGCGACAAGCTCAACTGCGGTCACTTCCATGACACGCGCGGCCTTGGCTTGGCCAATGTCTATGCGGCGCTGGAGTTGGGTATCACGCGTTTCGATGCCTGCATTGCGGGCATCGGCGGCTGCCCGCACGCGCCTGGAGCCAGCGGCAACGTGGCGACTGAAGATGTCGCGTACATGCTCGCCAGCATGGGCATCGAGACTGGTCAGGACTTCGACGCCCTGCTGGCCCTTCGCCGCAAGGTAGAACACTGGCTGCAGGGTGAGACCTTTCACGGCACGCTCTGGCGCGCCGGGCTTCCGAAGACTATGAGACAGGAGCAGCACGCATGAGCGAAGCAACCCAAATCGCGCAGCCGTTGAAGGGCTTGCGAGTCATCGAGTTCACTCACATGGTGATGGGGCCCACGTGCGGCATGGTGCTGGCCGACCTCGGCGCGGAAGTGATCAAGATCGAGCCAGTCGCCGGGGACCACAGCCGTCGCCTCCTGGGCGCCGGCGCGGGTTTCTTCCCGATGTTCAACCGGAACAAGAAAAGCATTGGCATCGACTTGCATACCGAGGAAGGCGCGGAGACCGCGCGGCGCCTTGCCGCAACCGCCGACGTGGTGGCGGAGAACTTCAAGCCAGGCACGATGGCGAAGTACGGCCTGGACTACGCATCGCTTTCAAAAGTCAATCCACGCATCATTTATGCAAGCCACAAGGGCTTCCTGCCGGGCCCCTACGATCATCGAACAGCGCTGGATGAAGTGGTGCAGATGATGGGCGGCTTAGCCTACATGACCGGTCGGCCAGGCGATCCGCTGCGCGCGGGCACCAGCGTGAACGACATCATGGGCGGGCTGTTCGGCGCCATCGCCGTCCTCGGCGCATTGATCCAGCGCGGAATCACGGGCCGGGGAATGGAAGTGCAATCCGCGCTTTACGAGAACAACGTGTTCCTCATGGGGCAGCACATGCTGCAGTTCGCGGTGACCGGCAAGCATCCGGCACCAATGCCTGCGCGAGACAACCCCTGGTCGGTATATGACGTCTTCACGGTCAAGGACGGCGAACAGATCTTCCTGGCCGCGGTGAGCGATGCGCAATGGTCAACGTTCTGCGAAGCCTTGGGCTTCGAGGATCTCAAGGCCGAGCCCGCACTGGCCACCAACAACGAGAGGGTCGCGCACCGGCCGCGCTTGTTGAAGGCGATCGGCGAACGCATCGCGCATCGAACCGCCGGTGAGCTTGCGCAGGTGATGGAAAAGGCCGGATTGCCGTTCGCCCCAATTCGCAAGCCCGAAGACCTGTACGACGATGAGCACCTGCTTGCCACGGGCGGACTCGCGGACATGCGCCTGTCCGACGGCCCGCGAGCCGGTGAAACCGTCAAGACCGCGCTGTTCCCGATCACGCTGGAAGGTCAACGGCTCGGCGTACGGTTGAGTCCGCCGAGGCTGGGGGAGCACACTACGGAACTGCTCGGACAACTGGGCTTCGGCCCGGACGAAATGGAGGGCATGCGGTCTCGAAACGTGGTCGCATAGAGCCACACACGTCATTCCCAAGATTCATGGAGACAACCGATGATCTCAACGCAAAGCTTCTCGCGCCGCTCGATTCTTGCCGCCTCAGCAGCAGCGATCGCGGCCGGCGCGTGGCCCGTGACCGCCAGCGCGCAGTCCGGCACTGTCCGCTTCATCCTACCGAACGCCACGGGTTCCGGTGTCGACGCCATCACGCGCGCTGCCCAGCCGGCATTGTCGAAAGCGCTCAACGCGGCCGTGGTGGTCGAGAACCAGCCCGGTGCAGGCGGGGTGGTGGGTCTGCAGACACTGGCGCGTTCGGCTCCCGACGGCAACACGCTGTCCATCGTGTCCAACAACGTGGTCATCCTTCCGAGTGTGCTGAAGTCGGTGCTCTTCGACATGCCGGGCGATTTCACGCCCATCGCAGTCATAGGCGCGACACCGATGGTGTTGGTGGTCAACCCGGCCAAGGTGTCGGCGACGTACAGCAAGGAGTTCATCGCGCTGCTCAAGAGCAAGCCGGGCGCTTTGAACTTCGCGTCCGGCGGCAACGGGACAATCCTGCATCTGGCGACTGAACTCTTCTTCGAGCAAGCCGGCGTCACGGCCAAGCACATTCCCTACAAGGGCGTCGGCCCGATGGTCACGGACTTGATCGGCGGGCAGGTCGAGTTCGGCACCGCTGCATTGCCGAGTGTCCAGTCGCACATCAAGAGCGGCGCGCTTCGAGCTATCGGCACTCTCGGGGCTCAGCGCACTCCAGCCGCGCCGGACATACCGACTTTCGTCGAGCAGGGGTTGCCCAATCTCGTGGTGGACGCCTGGTTCGCTGTGATCGGACCCAAGGGCATGTCGGCGGACAACGTCAAGAAGGCTCACGACGCCGTGGCGGCGGCGTTCTCGGATCCGGCGGTCATGGATGCCATGGCCAAACAGGGGAACACCATCCGCATCGGCACGTCCGCGCAAGCCCAGTCTGAATTCAAGAGCGAGCTAGCGAAGTATGCGAGCTTAGTAAAGAAGGCAGGGATCGAGCCGCAGTAGGCTCGCGCGCAGCCACGATCTGCCTCCAATGACACCTCCTCGCACTTTGCCGACACTAAGGTCAAGAATTCGAAGTGCGGCAACGGCCCTACCCTGCCGTCCGCGAGCGACCCTCGTACTGCAGCTGTGCAGCGAAAGCGGCCGAAGGGGGGGCAGGCCGGTCTTCAGCTTCGTGCCCGTTGCAGACTTCTGCGTGAGCTTGTTTAACCGGAGCAACCGCTTGGCAGCCTCAGTCGCTCAGCGGAGATTCGAAGTGACAGTCCCGCTACGGCAAAGGTCCGACGAATAACTTCTCCGTCTGCATGTCGCGAAAGGTATGGGGGATGCCGCCCACGCCGAGCCCCGACTCGCGCAGTCCGGCGAAAGGCATCCAATCGACGCGGAATGCCGTGTGGTCGTTGACCATCACTGCCGAGGCATCCAAACGCTCGTAGGCGTGCATTGCAGTTGAGAGACTGCGCGTGAACACGGCAGCCTGGAAGGCGACCGGGAGCGCGTTGGCACGCGCGATTGCCTCGTCCAGGTCGTCGTAGGCGTAGACGCAGATGACCGGCCCGAACACCTCTTCGGTCGAGACCTTGCTGTCCGGCGGTGGTTCGAGCAGCACCGTTGGCTCATAGCAGGAACTCGAGATCGGCTTGCCCCCGCAAAGCAGCGTAGCGCCGCCGTCGACGGCCTCGCGCACCCAGGCATGCACCCGCTCGACCTCCTGATGGCGGATCAAGGGGCCCACCTCGGTTTCCGCCAACAACGGATCGCCGACCTTGAGTTTGCGGGCACCGTCCGCCAAGCGGCGCGCTAGGTTGTCGCAGATCGAACGGTGCGTATAGACGCGCTGGACCGACACGCACACCTGTCCGGAATGGTAGAAGCCGCCTTTCACGAGTTTCGGCAGTGCCGCGTCGAGGTCGGCATCCTCGGCAACAAGAACCGGCGCGACGCCACCGTGCTCGAGCGCGCAGCGCGCGCCGGGTGCCAGCTTCGAGCGAAGCATCCAGCCGATACGTGCGCTGCCGATGAAGCTCAGGAATCCGACGCGCCGATCCGCGACGAGCCGGGTCGCCAAGGCGGTGTCATCGATGACTAGCGCCTGGCACCAGGCTTGCGGCAGCCCCGCCTCGTGCAGGATCTCGACAAAGCGGAGACAGGAGAGCGGTGTGTCGCCAGCCGGCTTGACGATGCTCGGGCAGCCAGCGGCGATTGCGGGACCGACCTGATGCACGATCAGGTTCAGCGGGTGGTTGAAGGCGCTGACCGCCACCACCACGCCAATGGGTTCCCGGTGGGTGAACGCAACGCGCCGCGCCGATGCGGCGTTGATGTCCATCGGCACCACGTGGCCGCCCTCGGTCCGCAGCGCGTCGACGCATAGCTGAACGCCGTCGATGGCCCGCGCAACTTCGACGCGCGAGTCCAGCAACGGCTTGCCCCCCTCGCGCGCGGCTTCCAGAGCCAGTGATTCCGCGCGCTCTTCCATGAGTCGGGCCGCCTTGCGCAGGATCTCGATACGGCGAGCGGGGGGTAGCCAGGCAGAGCGGTCGCGAAAAAGGGCATGCGCCGTGGACAAGGCTCGCTCGATCTCGGTCTCGCCAGCCACGGCCAGGGTCGCAATCAAACTACCGTCGAAAGGTGAACGAACTTCCATTGGTGGCCTCACAAGGGTGACTTCAGTGCCTTCAGGCGATGTGTTAGCTTCATGTTTTCGCCATAGTCAACCTGGCAGTCGATCACCACCACAGTGTCGTCGGCGATTGCCTGCCTCAGCGTGGGAAGCAGATCCTCAGCGCGCTCGACGCGATAGCCCTTGGCACCGAAGCTTTCGGCGTATTTGACGAAGTCTGGATTGTTGAAAGTGATGTGGCTGGGGCGGCCGAAATGGCGCAACTGGTGCCAGGTGATCAGGCCATATTCCGAATCGTTCCAGATCAACACGACGATCGGCGTATTCATGCGCAGGGCCGTCTCGATCTCCTGCGAATTCATCATGAAGCCGGCGTCACCGGTCACCGCCACGACCTTCCGCTCCGGGTAGGCGAGCTTCGCGGCAATGGCACCGGGAACTGCGATGCCCATGGCAGCGAAGCCGTTGGAGATGATGCAGGTGTTCGGGCGCTCCGCCTTGTACATGCGGCTCATCCACATCTTGTGAGCGCCGACGTCGGAGATCGCGATGTCGTCGGGGGCAAGAGCCTCCCGCAGGTCCCAGACGATTTTCTGGGGCTTGATCGGAAATGCCATGTCATTCGCATGCTCGGCACGGTCTTCCACGATCGCACGGCGAACCGCCGTGAAGGGCACCGACGGCTGAGGTTTCGCCCGCAGTGCGATGGCCCGCAGCGACGACTGGATGTCCCCCAGGGCGCCGACGGCCACGATGTAACGCTCGTCGACCTCCGCGGCAAGGCCGTCGATATGGATGATCGTCTTGTCTCCATTGGGGTTCCACATGTCCGGGTGGTACTCGACCATGTCGTAACCGACACAGATGACCACATCGGCTTTCTCGAGGGCGAACCACGGGAGGTCGGTGGCCTTGAGCCCGATGGTGCCTAGCGACAGTTCGTTCGTAAACGGAACGACGCCCTTGGCCATGAAGGTGTTCGCGACGGGAATACGCAGCACCTCGGCAAAGGTGACGAGTGCCTCTGCGGCGCCCTGGCGGATCACGCCGTTGCCGGCGAGGATCACCGGCGCCTTGGCTGCACCGATCAGCTTGGCGGCCTGTTCGATCTTGTGGGCGGGCGCCTCGGGGGTGTACGCCGTCTGGACCTTGATGGGCTCCTTGTCGACTTCCATCTCGGCCACGTTCTCGGGGAAGTCGATGAAGGCAGCCCCCGGCTTCTCGGTCTGTGCGACCTTGAACGCCTTGCGCACCACCTCCGGCACTATTTCGGGCGCCAGGATCTGGGCGGCGTACTTGGTGATGGGCTTGAACAGGCTGACCTGGTCCAGGATCTGGTGGCTCTCCTTGTGGAGACGGGTGGTCGCACCTTGGCCGGCGATCGCCACGACTGGCGCGCGATCCATGTTGGCGTCGGCGACGCCGGTGATTAGGTTGGTGGCACCGGGACCGAGCGTGGACATGCACACGCCGGCCCGACCGGTAAGTCGGCCGTAGACGTCGGCCATGAATGCCGCGCCCTGTTCGTGGTGACAAGTGACGAACTTGATGGGGCTGTCGAGCAGCGCGTCCATCACATCGATGTTCTCCTCACCCGGGATGCCGAAGATGTATTCCACACCTTCGTTCTCGAGCGCCTTGACGAAGAGTTGAGCGGCTTTCACATAAATCTCCTGGTTGTTCAATCTGACAGGGCAAGCGGCAGGTGGGTGGACCGCCGCTTCAAAACCACAACGGCGTCACGCCTTCGAGACGAGCGGAATAACACCAATTACCAACGCGCCGATCACCATGACCACGACCAGCCCGAGCACCCACAACAACGAAGATCGCTGGTTGTCCCCGTATTCGATGTCCAACAGCGCCACGAGCAGATAGGTCGATGCCACGAGCGGACTCAGCAGATGCAGAGGCTGCCCGAGCAGCGAGGCGCGGGCCATCTCGGCGGCCGAGATACCGTACGTTGCAGCGGTTTCGGCCAGAATCGGCAGCACCCCAAAATAGAAGGCGTCATTCGACAACACATAGGTGGCCGGGGCGCTGAGCAAGGCGGTTGCGGGCGCCATGTACGGACCCAGCCAGCCGGGCATCACGTTCAACAAGCCGTCGGACATGGCCTTCAGCATGCCCGTGCCGGAGAGAATGCCCGTAAATATCCCCGCCGCAAAGATCAAGGAAACCACGGCGAGAACATTCGAAGCGTGAGTCGCCAGCCGCGCGTGCTGATCTTTCAGCTTGGGGTAATTGAGGAGCAACGCGATCGTCGTCGCCACCAGGAACAGGGCGGGCAGAGGCAGGATTCCCTTAATCAGTGCGTAGAGAAGGGCCAGCGTCAGCAGCAGGTTCGGGATCATCATGGCTGGCCGCCGGATGTCCGAGGAACCATCGATGTCTGCAAGAACGGCATTCTCCATGTCCGGCATCGTCAGTGCGCCAATCCTGCGGCGTTCGCGCATGCCGAGGTAGGCAGCGACGCCAACCTGGTAGGCGAAGCCCATCAGCATGACAGGGATGAGCGGCAAGAACACGTCCGCGACGTCGACGTGCATGGCAGCGGCGGCTCGCGCGGTGGGCCCTCCCCAAGGAACGATATTCATGATCCCGATCGACATGAGCAGCACCGTTGCCAGATACTGAAGACGCACACCCAGCCGTTGATAGAGAGGCAACAGGGCCGTCACGCAAATCACGTAGGTCGTTGCCCCGTCACCATCGAGCGCCACCGCGGTGCCCATCACGGCTGTACCCACCAGCAGCTTGAGCGGATCGTGCCCGACAAATCTGACGACAAGCCTGATCAGCGGGTCGAACAGCCCCGCATCGGTCATGATGCTGAAATACAGGATGCCGAACGTGAGCATCACGCCAGTGGGTGCCAGCTTGGTGATGCCTTCCATCATCATCTTGCCGACCGCATCGGGTGACGCCGCAACAAGCCCGAACGCGATGGGAACCAGTGCCAGCGCAACAAGCGCCGACATGCGCTTGGTCATGATGAGCACCATGAAGGTGGCCACCATGCCATAGCCGAGTAACAGCAACATCAAAGTCTCCTTGCCCGACGACGGGCAGACAGCACTCGCTGCTTGCGGGCGCAGCGACCCCGACGGAACATCCGCCATGCTGCGGATGTCCGCAGCGGCTTGGTGTGAGATGGGGCGCGGCGCCTGCTAGGCGCTGTTGACGCCGGCGCTGCGACTAGGCCGCGCTAGGCAATGGCCTTTGCGGAGGGCCGTCGTATTGCCAGATGTACTCGCGCGGAATGGGGCCCTTGTTGCGCCCTCCCTGTTGCGTCTGTTCCCACGCATGCGCCAGGATGCCGACCGAGCGCGACAGGCAGAAGAGCCCCCGGGCGAGCGGTGCCGGAAATCCCAACTCGGCATAGATCACAGCCGTCGCGCCATCAATGTTCATGGGAATCCGCTTGCCGTTCTTGCGAGCAGCGAGTTCGTCCTCCACTCCCCGAGCGATCTTCGCGAACCTGCCGTCGACATCGCCTGCTTCGGCAGCACGGTCAACCAGTTCCAGGAGCCGGGGAGCGCGAGGATCGATCGGATGGAACCGATGTCCGAAGCCCGACACGAACTTCCCGTGGACCGAGATGGCATCGTCCAGGCCGGCACCGACCGCGGCGACGAATTCCTCACCGCCGTCGATCCGGGCCGCGATGTTCTGGTACATCTCCACCGCCTGCTCCCCCGCGCCGCCATGGATGTCGCCCAGCACGTTGAGAGCGGACGCCATGGCGTTGTTGAGCCCCACACCGCAGGTGGCAGCCATTCGGGCGATTCCGATGCTCGGCGCTTGCGGTCCATGATCGACAGCGGATACCAAGGCAGCGTCCAGAAGCCGTCCCTGGCCTTCGCTCGGCAGGTCGCCGCGCGTCATCAGCCAGATCATCTGCGCGAAGCTGACACGGCCCGTAAGTTCCTCGATCGGATAGCCGCGGTAACGGATCTCGCCCGGCGCCATATCGATGATTGATGTGCGCCACCAATCACGTACGCCTTGCTCGACACTCTCGACAGTCTTCGTGCTCATATTGCCTTCTCCACCCGGAGTTCCTCAATTTCGGTAGCCGAGTAGCCGAGCCTCTCAAGAATTTCCTCTGAATGCTGGCCCAGAGTCGGCGGCGGCGTCTCGACACGAGGTGCTTGCCCGTTGACCTTGAATCCGGTGCGAACGAGTCGAATGTCTCGGCCAACGCCCGGCGCATTCTCGAAGGTGCCCACCATTCCGCGGTCAGCCACCTGCGGATGGTCGAGCGCCTGCGGCACGCTGTACACCGGCCCGGCAGGGACACCGGCCTGGTTGAAGAGCTTCCACCATTCGTCGGTGGACTTTGCCGCCATGGCTTCCTCGAGGGCGGCCTTCAGTTCGAAGCGATGCTGCAGCCGGCTCTGGCGCTCGATAAAGCGCTCGTCTTCGATCAGTTCGGGCCTGCCGATCACGCGGCAGACCGCCTCGAACTGCTCCTGCTTGTTGGCAGCGATGTTGAGAAGGCCATCCCCGGTTCGGAAAGTGCCCGAGGGACTGGCCGTGACGTTTTCGTTGCCCATCGGCTTGGGCTCGCGATCTGCGATCAGGTGGTTGGAGACAGCCCATCCCATGGTGGCCATGACCGCCTCGAGCATCGACACGTCGATGAACACACCGCCTTCGCGGTTGCGCTCCGCAAGCGCGGCAGCAACCGCGAATGCCGCCGTAATTCCGCCGATCGTGTCGGCCATGGGGTAGCCCACGCGGTAAGGTGCGTTTTCGGGGGCTCCGGTGATGCTCATCACGCCGGACATGCCCTGGATGATCTGGTCGTAGGCGGGCAGGTCACGAAGCGGGCCATCCTGCCCGAAGCCGGAGATGGCGCAGTAGATCAAGCTCGGATTTTCTTGCAGCAGCTCTTCGTACCCGAGACCCAGCCGCTTCATGACGCCGGGGCGAAAGTTCTCGATCACGACATCGGCCGTACGCACGAGCTTGCGAAACACTTCCTTGCCGGTCGGGTGCTTGAGGTCGATGGTGATGGAGCGTTTGCCGGGGTTCTGAGCGAGGAACGAGACGCCCATGAAGCGCTTGTTCAGCTCAGCATCGGCGCCGAGCTGTCGCGCCAGATCTCCCCCGTTGCGCGTCTCCACCTTGATCACGTCAGCGCCCATGTGCGCGAGTTGGTGGCAAGCGAAGGGGCCAGCCAAAACGTTGGTCAGATCGAGAACGCGAATGCCTTGGAGTGGTCGAGTCACTTCTATCTCCTTCAGTCGGCCTTGATGCCGGCTTGCTTGATGACTGCACTCCAGCGCTGGATCTCGCTGGCGACCAGTTGGTTCGCCTGCGCCGGCGTGTTGGCGACCACGGTGAGGCCCATCTCCGCGATCTTCTTCTTGGCGTCGGGCTGCGCCAGCGCTGCGTTGAATTCCTTGTTGAGCTTGTCAATCACGGCAGGGGGTGTGCCAGCTGGCGCGCCGATGCCAATCCAGTAGTCGATGTCCATCTTCGGGATACCAGCTTCCTTGGCCGTCGGAACGTCGGGCAGCATGGCATTGCGTTCGGAACCGGTGACCATCAGCGCCCGCAGCTTCCCGCTCTTGATGTGTGGCAAGGCAGTGGGCACGGACGTGATGAGTGCCTGCACCTGGTTGCCCATCAGGTCAGTGAGGACGGCGCCGGCGCCCTTGTACGGCACGTGCACGATGTTCGTTCCAGTCGTGGTCTTGAACAGCTCGCCAGCCAGATGCGTGTTGGTGCCGTTGCCGCCGGAGCCGTAGTTGAGCTTTCCAGGCTGCGCCTTGGCCAGTGCGATGAACTCCTGCACGGTCTTCGCGGGCACTGCCGGATTGACCACCAAGACGTGTGGGACCTTGACGGCGGTCGTGACCTGGGTGAAGGCCTTCAGCGGATCGAACGGCAGCGTGGGGATCAGGCCCGCGGCGATCGCGTACGAGAGCTCGACTGTCAGCAGTGTGTTGCCGTCTGGAGCAGCACGGGCGGCGGCGCCCCAGCCGACGACGCCGCCACCGCCCGTGCGGTTGTCGACGATCAAAGGTGCGCCGACGCCGGGCGCGGCGAACTGGGCAATGACGCGTGTCACCAGGTCTGCGCTGCCTCCCGGTGCGTAGGGCACGATGATCGTGATGGGTTTGTTCTGCGCGAGCACCGGTGTGCTCAGAAGGGTGGCGACGCCGGCGACAAGAACGGCACGACGGATACGGTTGTATTGCATGGAAGTCTCCTGAGTTTGGATAGGCTGTTAGTCGAGCTTGGCGCCCGATTCGCGGACGGCGGCGCCCCATCGGGTGTGCTCGCTCTTCAAGAAGGCCCCGAGCTCGGCAGGCGTGCCGCCGCGCGCCACGCTGCCTTCGTCTTTGAGCCGTGCCACGACTTCGGGGCGGGCGAGCGCGGTGTTCATGGCCTGGTTGATCTTCGCGATGGCTTCGGGCGGCGTATCGACCGGCGCGACGACCGCCTTCCAGTCTTCCGCGACAAAGCCGGGGTAGCCCGACTCGGCAACCGTCGGCACGTTCGGCAGGACGTCGATGCGCTTCAGCGAAGTCACGGCGACCGCGCGCAGCTTGCCAGCCTTGATCATCGAGATCACGCTGGGCGGTGTGGCGAAGTAGATGTCGGTCTGGCCGCCCAGCAGATCGGTGGTAGCGGGGCCGGCCCCCTTGTACGGCACGTGCATCACCTTGATGCCCGCACGCCGCGCGAACATCTCCCCGCCAACGTGACCGACCGTGCCCGTGCCGGCCGATGCCATCCCGAGCTGCTTCTTCTCGGACTGGGTCTTGAGATCGGCGACGCTCTTGATGGGTGAATCGGCGCGCACCACCAGCACCAGGGGCTGCGATGCCAGCAGCACGACCGGTGCGAAATCCTTCAGCGCGTCGAACGGGACCTTGGTGTAGAGGGTCGGGTTGATCGCGAGGTTGGCGGTCTGGCCCGTGCCGACGGTGTAGCCGTCCTTCTTCGCCTTCGCGACTGCATCAAGGCCGATGTTGCCGCCGGCGCCGGGCTTGTTGTCGACGATGAAGGTCCACTTGTTGTCCTTCAGAGTCACTTCGTTGGCGACGAGGCGCGTTAGCACGTCGGTGCCACCGGCCGGTGGGAACGGCACGATGACCTTGATGGGTTGAGACGGAAAATTGGTTTGCGCGCCGGCGAAGGCCGAGCAGAGCGCGAGGCCGAGAACCATGGCGACGCGAGAAGCAGATTTTTGAGCTTTCATAGGGTGTCTCCGAGTGGGAAATTGAATGGCAGGACTGGGGTGCTTGGATCAGGCGAGGCGATAGACCTGGCTCGCGGTGCCTTTGAACAGTGCGTGGCGCTCAGCCGAGGTCGCGCCGGAGGTGAGACGCTTGAAGGCGTTCCAGCAGGTGGCATAGCTGTAGGAGCCTTTGTCGACCGGGAAATTGCTCTCGAACATGCAGCGTTGCGCACCGAAAGCTTCGATGCATGAGTGCATCCAGGGCGTCCAGGTATCCGCAAGCTGCTGGGAGCTCGGGGGCTTCACGCCCTTCTCGAAATCGAACCCGTTGATCCTCATCCCGAGGCCTCCGAGCTTGACGAATACGTTAGGCAACGCCGCGAGCTCGCGCATGGACTTCGACCAGGTGTCGAAGATCTCGGAGCGGCGAGCCTGGTACGCGCCAATGCGCACGATGCCGCCACAGTGATTGATGATGACCTTCGTCTCTGGGAACTCCCTGGCGAGATCGAGGAGTTCCGGCAGCTGCGGGAAGAAAAGCCATGCGTCGTAGCTCAGGCCCAACGGCTGAAGCTGGGCGACGCCCTGGCGGTAGGTCCGGTCCAACAGCAGCCCCTTCGGAGCGGCCGTGAGCGGGTTGACCAATGAAGGATGCGCATCCCAGGTGGTCAGGTGGCGAATGCCGCGGAAGCGCCCCATGCCGGCTTCGATGTGGCTTCGTAGTACATCGCCCACCTCCGCGCCGCAGCGAAGATTGGCGTATCCGATGATCCCCTTGGCGATTTGTGGAAGCAGCCCGTCGTCTTGTGAAGTGGCCGCCACGACGTAGTCGGTTTCGCCCACGGGTTTCATTTCAGCGGATCCGTCGATGCGGTAGCGCGTCAGCGCCTGCATATAGACCGAGGCCTCGACGTTGTGGCCTGAACGCGCATCCGCCAAGTAGTCGTCCGCGAGGTAAACCCAGTCCGCACGGTCGTAGAAGTGGTGATGGGCGTCGATGATCGGTAGGTCGGGCTCAAGGATTTCTTCCTTGTGGCTGGCTAGCCAGTCGTCCCTGACGGGAAGGTAGTTGCTCGTGCTCATCACTCGTCCTTCATGAACAGGCAACTGACGAAGAAAAGGAATGCATGAGGATGTCTCCAAGGTCCGAAGCGGTAACTCAAGTTTGCTTGCTTGTTCTGTTGCACAGAACTACGATCTGCTGGATAGAACTATAGAGATCGATTGGCCTTCTCCGTATGCGGGTAAACCCTTTTGTTCGACGCGTCTTCGTTACCAAATTCGCAGGGAACACCGCGTGTCAAACTTGGGGGAGCGCCTGCGCCACCGGTGAAGCAGACCTCTTTCCAAATGCCTTCGATGACCGATACGAATCTCTCCCAGCCAGCGACAAACGATTCGAGTGGCGTGGCCGTCCTGGACCGGGCTTTCGCGCTGCTCGCAGCGTTCGGCGCCACCGATGACCGCCTCTCGCTGACGGAGCTATCCAATCGCACAGGCCTCTACAAGAGCACGGTGCTGCGCTTGCTGGCAGCCCTGGAGCACGGGGGCTTCATCCGCAAACTGCCGGAGGGGCAATACTCGATCGGTCCCCAGCCGTTGCGGCTCGCGGCGATCTACCAGCGCTCGTTCCAGGTGGGCGATGTAATCGAGCCGTTGCTCAAGCAATTGAGCGCGGCGAGCGGAGAAACTGCGTCCTTCTACGTGCGAAGCGGGAACATGCGCATCGCGGTGTTTCGGGTGGAGCCTTCCCGTTCTGTGCGTGCGTCCGTGCGGGTCGGCCAGGAATACGCCATCGAGCAGGGCGCCTCGGGAAAGATCTTGTTGGCGTTCGCGCAACCTTATGCAGCGGATCTCAGCGGTATTCGTGATCAGTTTTGGGCAACCTCGTACGGTGAGCGAGATCCTGAGACAGCCTCGGTCGCGGCGCCTGTGTTCGGGGTAACTAGAGAACTGACCGGCGCCCTCGCGTTGTCGGCCCCCCGAGAACGGCTCACCGCGGCGGAGGCGATGTTCGCGGCATGTCGACAGGTCATCGAAGCCGCCCGCGAGGCGACACTTGCTTTCGGCGGGGATGTTTCGAGGTACAGCCGGAGCTTGGACGGTCTCTCGCTGGACCGCTTCAGCCCACCCTGACAGGGCGCTGCCGCGCACCCTTGGCCGGGTGCGTCGCCAGGGCACACGTTACCGGTTCGACGCTACAGGCCACCCGCCGAAGGGTCGGACCCAAAGCACAGTCTGCGAGAAGTTCCGACTCCAAGGTAGGAGCTTCACACCACTTCTGTTGCTCCGCTCGTCCAGCGTCAACAGCGTGTTTGCAGTCGGCCGCATCGAACGAAATTGGCTGCGCCCCGAGTCGCGGCTCCTGAATGACCGCGCTCGGCGTCACAGCGTGCGTTCGCCGAGCGGCTGAGTGCGGCAGCAACTGCTGTGAAGCCGCCCGACGGCGGTCGATACTGACAGAGAGATGGGCCCTCCCGTGCCCTACGGCAGCCAACCGTCATACGACCGCTGCGCAGCGAGAGAACGAAACCGCTCTCGCGGTAGGCGCTTCGCGCACCCCCATGGACATGTTGTGACCCGGTTGCCGCCACCGTTGGCGGCGAGGCAATTTCGCCTCGCCATCAACGGAGC
>NZ_JASZYF010000053.1 GCF_030317115.1 Variovorax gracilis | reverse complement strand
CCCACGGCCAGCCTGTCACGCCGGTGGCAATGCCTCCAGCGGGCTGAGCACCTCGTGCAGCAGATCGGTGGCCACGTGGGTGTACACGGTGGTGGTCTCCAGGCGCTTGTGCCCCAGCAGAACCTGGATGACGCGGATGTCCACCTTGTTCTCCAGCAGGTGCGTGGCGAAGCTGTGGCGCAGCGTGTGCATGGAAACGCGCTTGTGAATGCCGGCCGTATCGGCCGCATCGTGCACGGCGCGGTTGAGCTGGCGCGGGGTGAGCGCGTCGGTCGGGTTCATACCCGGGAACAGCCAGCCACCGGGCAACATCCGGCCCTGGGCGTGGGCGATGCGCCACCAAGTCCGAAGGCGCTGCAGCAGGACCGGGCTGAGCATGGCGTAGCGGTCCTTGTGGCCCTTGCCTTGTTCCACCCGCAGCGTCATGCGCTGACTGTCCACGTCGGTGACCTTCAGGTTCACGACCTCGCTGGCGCGAAGGCCCGTGCCGTAGGCAACCGACAAGGCCACCTGGTGCTTGACGTTGCTCGCGGCGGCGATGAGCCGCGAGACTTCCTGCGGGCTGAGCACAACGGGCAGTCTGCGAGGAAGCTTCACCGGGTGCATCCTGACCATGATCTCTGGTCGACCCACGGTGACCTCGAAGAAGAAGCGCAGGGCGGTGAGCGTGACGTTCAACGTCGCGGGCGAGGTGCCCGTGTCGACCAAGTGCAGTTGGAAGCCGCGCAGGTCCTGCTCGGAGGCAGTGTCAGGCGAGCGATGCAGGTAGGCGGCGAGCCGGCGCACGGCGCGAATGTAAGCCTCCTGCGTGCGGCGCTCCAGCTTGCGCATGCGCATGTCCTCGAGCATGCGTTGACGCAGTGGGGTGACCCCCGAAGTGATCGTGTCCATGGTGGCTGCTCCGTTGATGGCGAGGCGAAATTGCCTCGCCGCCAACGGTGGCGGCAACCGGGTCACAACATGTCCATGGGGGTGCGCGAAGCGCCTACCGCGAGAGCGGTTTCGTTCTTCGCTGCACAACGGAATTCCAACGTCGGCCTTTCGATAGCCATTCCGGGGCAGCCCAAAGCAGACCTTGCCGTCACCTGCACTCGACGCGTACAGTCTTTCGTCAGGCCTCGCCGAACCATCTCGCTGCTGCCTGCGCGGCTTCTCCAGCTCCAGGTTTTGTATCGCTGGCCCAAGCGACGAAACCGTCGGGTGTCAGGAGCAGCGCGGTCAGGCCAAGGGGATCAGTTACGGAAAGTGCGACGTACACGATTCGATCTGACCAGCGGCCTGCCAGCGTCTGGAGCGTGGCGTCGGTATTGAAATCCAGCAAGAGACCTATACCGCCTTCGAAATGCTCGCCGAGTCTGGTGCCATCGGCACCGTCGCGAGCCAGATTCCGGCGCATGCCGACCTGTCTTACAGAGGCACGTGCCGGATTTGCATGATTCCAGGCGAAGGCGCAGACCGCCGAGGCGCTGCGCTTCTTCAAATGGTCACTGGAGCAAGGCAAGTCCGACGCGCGCGCACTGAACTACGTGCCGCTCCCGGACAGCCTGGTTCAGCGCATCGAGGACTACTGGGCGGGGCCGAGTCGCTAGACGCGCTCCAGGACGGTGGCAATGCCTTGCCCTCCGCCGATGCATTGCGTGGACAGCGCGTAGCGCCCGTTCTCTCTCACCAGCAGCGCCGCTGCCTTCCCGGTGATGCGCGCGCCGGTGGCGCCGAGCGGATGACCGATGGCCAGCCCGCCGCCGTCCAGGTTCACCGTGGCCATGTCCAGGCCCAGGTCGCGGATGCAGGCCAGCGCCTGCGATGAAAAAGCTTCGTTGATCTCGACCACGTCCAGGTCGTCGACCGTCAGGCCGGCTCGCTGGAGCGCCTTGCGGGTGGCCGGAATCGGGCCGATGCCCATGATGGCCGGGTCCACGCCCACGGTCGCGAAACTGCGCACGCGTGCCAAGGGCTGCAGGCCGTAGCGCGCGGCAAATGCATCACTGGTGACGAGCACTGCGGCAGCACCATCCGTCAGGGGCGACGAGGTGCCCGCCGTCACCACGCCATCGGGCCGGTACGCTGGCTTCAGCGCGGCCAGCGCCTCCAGTGATGTGGCGGGCCGGATGCAGCCGTCCACGTCGACCAACTCGCCGCCGGGCAATGCAATCGGCACGATCTCGGCGGCCAGGCGCCCCTGCTCGCGGGCCGCGGCAGCTTTCTGGTGCGACTGCAAGGCCAGCAGTTCCTGATCTAGCCGGCTCACGTTCCAGCGTTGCGCCACGTTCTCCGCGGTCTGGCCCATGGAGACGTAGGCGTCCGTGTTCTCCTTGAGCTCCGGATTGGGCGAAAAGTTGAAGCCGCCCTGCGGCACCATGCTCATCGACTCCACGCCGACGCACAGGAATGCGTCGCCCATGCCCGCCTCGATCTGCGCCGCGGCGATGTGCACCGCCTGCATCGAGGAGCCGCAAAAGCGGTTCACCGTCATGCCGCCCACCGCGTGTGGCAGGCCCGCCAGCAAGCCGACGATGCGCGCGATGTTGTTGCCCTGCGCGGCTTCAGGGTAGGCGCAGCCCATGATCACGTCCTCGATCAGCGCGGGGTCGAGATCGGTGCGCTTGAGCAGGCCCTGGACGACATTGGCCGCCAGCGTGTCGGGCCGCACCTCGGCCAGGCGTCCCTTGCGGGCAAAGTGGAATGGGGAACGTGCATAGGCACTGATGACGGCTTTCATGGTCTTTCTCCTGGTTCTCGATGCATGCCGATTGGACGGCGTCCGATGATCTTGATGTGGTGTTGGGGTGATGAGTGGTGACTCAGAGTTGGCCGACGTCCAGGATGGCCTGGGCAAACGCCGCGGGCGCTTCCTGGGGAAGGTTGTGGCCAATGCCGCCCGTGATCAGCCGGTGCTCATACGGGCCCGAGAACTTCTTCGCATAGGCGCCCGGCTCCGGATGGGGAGCGCCATTGGCGTCGCCTTCCATCGTGATGGTGGGCACCCGGATGTCCGGCGCCTTCGCCAGCCTGGCCTCGAGCGCGTCGTACTGGGGCTCGCCCTCTGCCAGGCCCAGGCGCCACCGGTAGTTGTGGATGGCGATGGCCACATGGTCCGGGTTGTCGAAGGATGCCGCACTGCGCTCGAAGGTGGCATCGTCGAACTGCCACTTGGGCGAAGCCAGCTTCCAGATCAGGCGGTTGAACTCGCGTCGGTACTTCTCGTAGCCGTCGCGGCCGCGCTCCGTGGCGAAGTAGAACTGGTACCACCACTGCAGCTCCGCCTCCGGCGGCAGCGGTTTGCGGCCCGCGTCGCGGTTGCCGATGAGGTAGCCGCTGACCGATACCAGCCCCTTGGTGCGCCCCGGCCACAGCGCGGCCATGATGTTGGCGGACCGTGCGCCCCAGTCGAAGGCACCGACGATGGCCGAGTCGATGCGCAGGGCATCCATCAACGCGATCGCATCGCTCGCCAGCACCGATTGCTGGCCGTTGCGCGGCGTGTCATTGGAAAGGAAGCGCGTCGAGCCGTAGCCGCGCAGGTAAGGCACGATGACTCGCAAGCCCTGGGCCGCGAGGATCGGGGCCACGTCGACGAAGGCGTGAATGTCATAGGGCCAGCCGTGCAGCAGCAGGACCGCAGGCCCGGTGGCCGGGCCGACCTCTGCATAGCCGACATTGAGTGCGCCTGCATCGATCTGCTTCAGTGATGCAAATGACGTGTGCGTGTCCGGCTTCGCGCCGGCCGTGCTGGCAGAGGACGCCTTGCCCGCCTGCGCGAACGCGGGCTTGCCGAGCCCCCAACTGGCTGCCGCCGCCGCAAGGACGGCGCTGCCCAGAAAGCCGCGGCGAGGGGCGTTGATCGCCGGGGCGCTTTGTTGCGTGTTCATTGGAATCATCTCCATTGCGCTGTTGAATGCGACGTGGCCAGGCGAGTGTCCCGGATGCAAGAGGGGCACCCAGGACGCGCGCCTGGGTCGCATCAGGCCAGCGTGTACTTCACGTCCACGTTGCCGCGCAGCGCCTTCGAGTACGGGCAGGTCCTCTGCGCGGCATCGATCAGGCCCTGGGCGACATCGCGGGCCAGGCCGGGTAGCTTCACGTTCAGGCGGGCCTGAAGGCTGTAGCCGTCGTCGCCCAGCACCAGGTCGATCTCGGCATCGACCGCCGTCTGCGGCGGCAGCGCCACCTTCAGCTGCGCGCCGGCCAGCGCCATGGCGCCCTGGAAGCAGGCGGACCAGCCGGCGGCCAGCAGCTGTTCCGGGTTGGTACCGTTGCCGCTCTTGCCGGGCACGGTGTGCGTGATGCGAAGGCGGTCGTCATCGCTGCGAGAAAAACCGCCATCGCGGTTGCCGGCGGTGTGGACGCGCGCGGTGTACAGCACCTTCTTGTTGACTAGCGTGATCATGGTGACTCCTGAAATGTGGGAAGGAATAGACTCGGACCGAGACTTTCGGATCCACCTTCAGGTTAGGTGTGGCGATGATTTCGAGGTACCCACCGATGTCGGGCCGGCATCTACAACCGAAGTCGGAGAGCTCGCGCGACCGGGGCGTTACTCAGCCTTCGAGCAGAGGCACCACCGCATCGCCGCGTCGCGCGAGAAATGCGTCCTCGGCCACCAGCCCGCGTGAGGCACCGATGCGCGCCGCGTGGGTGCGGGTGCTGGCGCCCAGCTTGCTCATGATGGCGCTCATGTGCGACTTGACCGTGGCAAGCTCGATGTTGAGTGCGCGTGCGATGTGTTTGTTGGGCTGCCCCGATGCGACCAGCTTGAGCACCTCGACTTCGCGCGCCGTCAGTGTGGCCCGCGTCAGGCTGTCCGCCATGCGCTGGGCGACGGCCGCACTCAGGTAGCGAACGCCTTGGGCCACCGCGGTTACCGCGTCGATCAGTTCGCCGAGCGCGCCGCCGACGAGCAAGTAGCCGTGCACGCCCGCCTCGATGGCGCGGCGGATGTCGTTCTCGCGCTCGTTCGCCGTCAGCGCCAGCACCCGCGACTCGCCCCAGATGCCGCCCACGCGCCGAGTGGCCGGGTCCACCAGCCGCAGCGCGCCGTCATAGTCGGCCACCACCGCATCGATGCGGGGCCCATCGGGCCCCAGGTGGTCGACGCCATGCACAAAGACCTCGAACATGCCGTGCTGCCGCAGTGCCGCCACGAGTCCGGCAGACAGGATCGGATCCGGGTGATGGATCAGGATGTTCGAGCGCGAGTTCTGGTGGTTCATGCAAGCTCCGTGTCGGTTCAGGAAAACTCGAAATCGCTCAGGTCGATGGCGACCATGAGCAGGTCGCGCACCGGCTTCAGGTCCGGTCCGCGCACATAGGCACGGCGGCTGGGCATCTTCAGGCCCTGCACGTCCACCACGCGGTCGACGTACTGCGCGGCCGGGAAGGCGCCGGCCACGTCCACCTGGTAGTCGTGGCGGCGCAGCAGCAGGTCCTTCTCGTCGAAGTAGAAGTCCTGTTCGCGCGAGTGGCTCGCGATATGCGCGGGGAAGGTCGCGCGCAGGCCTCGCCAGCGCTCACCGCTCTCTTCCACCGGGTCGATCTCGCGCACTTCGAAGCCAGGCATGGCCATGAAGAAGGGGGTGGTGAGATAGGTCCACATGGCGTAGCCGTTGAAATAGGCGCGGTGCAACGGGTTCCACGGCGTGGTCAACGTGTGGCGGGCGAAGGATTCGCGCGGGTCGGCCAGTTCCTTGACCACCTCGCCTTCCAGCGTCTCGATGGCCACGCGGTCGGGCCGGAAGCTGGTGCGCCAGTTGGCCTGCTCGAAGGGCGCGACCGAGGCGAATTCTTCGTGCGTCGAGATGCGCATCTGACGTGGGGCGGCGTCCTGGATCAAGCCCTTGAGCGGCCACAAGCCGCCGCCGGAGACGATTTGCGCACGCGCGGTGCTGAAGCGGTTCCAGCGATCGAGGCCGCCGTGGGCTTCCAGCACGTCCTGCAACAGCTTGTTCATGGCGCGTCCTTTCGAATTGGGTGACGGCCAGAAGGTAGTCGCGCTGGCTCGAATCAACCAGCCCGCGCGCTGCAAAACATCATTTCATCCAGCCCTCTAACTCGCCGCGCCCCGGCCTCCTAGAGTGCCTGCATTTCCTTCAGCAGCACCCACGAGGCAAGCCATGAGTCCCATCCACAAGCGCAGCGTCATCTATGCGAGCAAGATCGCGGCGGCCACGCTGGCCGCCATGCTGTCGGCGCTCTGGCTGAACCTGCCGCATCCCGGCTGGGCGGGCCTGACGGTGTTTCTCACCAGCCAACAACTGGGGGCCGTGTCCGGCTCCGTCGTCTCGCGTTCCGTGTACCGGGTAGTGGGCACCGCGCTGGCGGCGGCCGGCATTCTCCTGTTCATCCCCATCATCAATGCGGCGCCGGAAATGCTCCTGGCGGGCATTGCGACCTGGGTCGCGCTGCTGCTCTATGTCTCGCTGCTGGACCGCAGCCCAAGCAGCTATGTGTTCCTGCTGGCCGCCTATACCTTGCCGCTCATCGGGCTGTCGTCTGCCAGCTCGCCGTTGTCGGCTTTCGATACGGCGCTGTGGCGCGTCGAGGAAGTCGCCCTGGGTGCTGCCGTGTCGGTCGCGGTGCACACCGTCTTCGGGCCGCGCGAAGTCAAGCCGCTGATGGTCGCGAGGCTGAGTGCCACGCTCGCCGACGCCAAGCACTGGATCCTGCAAGGCCTGGGTGCCACGCCCACGGACGACCGCGCGCAACAGGCACGCGCACGCTTGGCCGCCGACCTGACCGAAGCGCGCACCCTGGCCGCCGTATTGCGCTTCGAGCCCGGTATCGGCGCGCGGGACATGGGCGTGGTGATTTCGCTGGAGGAACGCGCGCTCGCCTTGCTGCCGCTCTTGGCCGGCGTAGAAGAACGGCTCGCCGCCACCCGCTCCGCAGACCCCGCGTTGGCCGTGAAGATCGACCAACACCTGGATGCCGTGCGGCGCCATCTCGAACAGCCGCGCGACAACGGCGACGCCGCCCGACTGGCCGACAGCGGGCGCACCCTCGTCGACATCGGGCGCACCCACCTGCCGGACAGCGAGCTGCTGGCCCTGGGCGCCATGGAACGCCTGGCCGAACTGCTGCGGACCTGGGACGAATGCTTGGCCCTCATGCACCAGCTGGAAAATCCCGCGAAGGCGCCCGACGCAACCATCCAGCGCCTGATGGCCGTCGCCTCGCCCCGCGTGCTGCACATCGACCACGGGCTGGCGGCCCTGTCCGGCCTGTCAGCCGCTGTGGCCGTGCTCTGTGCCGGCGCGCTGTGCTGGGCGCTGGGTTGGGACCAGGGCGCCATCACCGTGGGCCTGGCCGCGGTGGGCAGTTGCCTGTTCGCCTTCCTGGACGATCCGCGCCCCTTCCTGCGCCTGATGATGATGGCCACCGGGCTGGCCGTGCCGGTGGCTGCGCTGTACGTGTTCGCGATCCTTCCCGCGGTCGACGGCTACCTGGCGCTCGCCATGGTGCTGGCGCCCCTGCTGTTCACCAGCGCCTTCTTTCTTTCCATTCCCAAGTGGACGGTCCCGGCGCTGGGCTTCACACTGGTGGTCGTCACGTTGATCTCGGTGCAGCCGGTCCAGGCAGGCGACTTCTCGAGCTTCATTGCGACCGCCATGGGGTCGCTGCTCGGCACCACCATTGCGCTGACGGTCACCTCGCTCGTCCGGGTGATCGCCGCAGCCGCCGGAGTCCGCCGACTGATGCATGCGGTGTGGCACGACCTGGCCGACATCGCGGACGGCCAGCGCAGCGTGACGCGCGCGGCATGGGCCAGCCGCATGATGGATCGCATGGGCTTGTTGCTGCCGCGCATGGCCGCGGCCCAGGGGCCCATGCGCGCCCGGGCCGAACATGCGCTGGACGACCTGCGCCTGGGCGTGAACATGTTGGATCTGCGCGAGACGGCGCTGCAGGTGGCACCCCAGCCGCGCGCAGCCATCGACGCGGCCCTGCTGCAGCTTGCGGCGCACTTCCGCCAACGGCTGGCCCAACCCGACGCCGCGCCGGGCGCGGCCATAGCCCGGTCGATCAACCAGGTGATCGCCGATCTGAACGACATCGACCCAGGCCCTCATCGCTCGCAGGGGCTTGCCGCAGCCACGGGCCTAAGGCTGGCCTTGCTCGCGCCGGCCGCTGCCGCCGCTGGCGCCCACGGAGACAACTCATGATCACCGACCTCAACCTCTTCGGCCTGTTTATCAGCGCGGGCCTGGCGACCGCGCTGCTCGCGGCATCCGCCCTGGCCGTCGTGGCTCGCGTGATGGCCGCCACGGGTGCGTACCGGTGGGTGTGGCACCCGCCGCTTTTCAACCTCGCGCTCTTCGGCGTGCTCTGGCTGGCATTGGCCATGGTCGCCGCGCACTTCCAGAACGACCTGGCCTTTCTGTTGGGATGAACATCATGGCAATACCTGCAAAGAAGATTCTGAGAATGGGCGTCACAGCCGCGGTTGTCGCGGCCGGCGCCTGGGCGAGCCACGCGCTGTGGCAGCACTACCGTGAAGCACCCTGGACGCGCGATGGTCGGGTGCGGGCCGAGGTAGTGCAAGTCGCGCCTGACGTGTCGGGCATCGTCGAGCGCATCGCCGTGCGTGACAACCAGGAAGTGCACAAGGGCGACCTGCTTTTCTCGGTCGATCCGGTTCGCCCGAAGATCGCCTTGGCCCAGGCCGAGGCAATGGTCCGGGGCCTGAAGTCTCAGATTGCGCAGGCACAGCGCGAGAACCGCCGCAACCGCGACCTGGGCGAGCTGGTGCCGGCCGAAGCCAGCGAGCAGAGCGCGCAAAAGCTCGAACAGCTCAACGCATCCCTCGCGCAGGCCGCGGCCGCCGTCGACAACGCGCGGGTCAACGTCGCGCGCACGCAGGTCGTGGCGCCTGTGGACGGCTGGGTCACCAACCTCGACTTGCGCCCCGGCACGTATGCCACCACCGGGCGCCCTGCGCTGGCCTTGATCGACAAGGATTCGATCCACGTCGTGGGCTACTTCGAAGAGACCAAGATTGCCCGCGTCCACGCGGGCGACCCGGTGCGCGTACGGCTCATCGGCGAGCCCAAAACGCTGACCGGCCATGTCGAGGGCATTGCGGCCGGCATAGAAGACCGCGAACGCAGCCCGAGCTCGAACCTGCTGGCCAACGTGAACCCCACCTTCAACTGGGTACGGCTGGCACAGCGCATTCCCGTCCGCGTGCGGCTGGACACGCTGCCCGACGACCGGCGCCTGATCATGGGCCGCACCGCGACGGTTGACGTGGTGGACGCTGGCCGGGGCCACGCGAGCGTGCGCGAAGGAGTGCAGCCATGAAAGCCCGCCTCTGGCTTGGGATGGCCGCTGCCGCACTGCTGGCCGCGTGTGCCAGCCTGGTGCCGCCGGTGGCGCCCCTGCCTGCCGACGCCGCCGTCAACAAGCCGGCCGCGCAGGCCGGCTTCATCGATGCGGATCACGCGAACGTCGCGCAAGACCCCGTGCCCAACGATTGGTGGCGGCTGTACGACAGCCCCACCCTCGACAGCCTGGTGCAGCAAGCCCTGGCGGCGAACACGGACCTGCGCGTGGCCGTGGCGAACCTGCGCAAGGCCAACGCGGCGCTCGACCTGGCAGGCGCCGCCCAGGAGCCCACCACCACCCTCAGCAGCAATGTGGGCTTCGGGCGGCGCTCCGCACAGGAAGAGCTGCATCCCGGCAACCCGCTGCCCAGCAAGTGGGTCTATGGCGCGGGCTTCGGCGTGTCCTACCAACTCGACCTGTTCGGGCAGATCCAGCGCAGCGTCGAGGCGGCGCAGGCCGACGTGGGGGCCGCCACGGGCGCACGCGACTCGGTGCGGGTGACCGTGGTGGCCGAAACCACGCGCGCCTACCTGGAGATGTGCTCCGCCGGCCGCGAGATCCGCATCGCGCAAGGCCAGGTGGACCTGCAGGCCCAGAGCACGCAGCTGACCCGCCGGCTCGCCGCCAACGGGCGCGCCGCTTCGGTGGACGTGGAACGCTCCAAAACGCAGGAGGAGCAGGTGCGCGCCAGCATTCCCACGCTGCAGGCACAACGGCGGGTGGCCTGGGTGCGCCTGGCCACGCTCACCGGCAGGGCGCCGCAGGAACTGCCCAGGCAGTTGGAAGACTGCGCGCAGGAGCCGCTGCTGCGCCAGCCCCTTCCCGTGGGCGACGGCGCCAGCCTGCTCAAGCGCCGGCCGGACATCCGGCGCGCCGAGTTCGAGGTCCTGTCGGCCGCCGACCGCATCGGCGTGGCCAAGGCCGACCTGTACCCCAAGGTGGCGCTGGGCGCTTCGGTGTCATCCGTCGGCACGGTGGCGCATGCCTTCCGCGACGACAGCCTCAAGTTCTCGCTGGGCCCGCTCATCACCTGGGAGTTCCCGGATCGGGCACGGGCGCATTCCCGCATCCGCTCGGCCGAGGCCGACCGCGAGGCCGCGCTGGCGCGTTTCGACGGCATCGTGCTGGCTGCATTGAAGGAAACGGAAAGCGCACTGGAGGTCTATGCACGCGACCAGGAGCGGCGCGCGATCTTGCAGGCCGCCCGGGCGCAGGCCCAAGCGGCTGCCAAGGACACCCAGCGCCTCTTCGATGCGGGCCGCGTGGGCTACCTGCCGGTGCTCGATGCGCTTCGCACTCTGAGCCAGGTGGAGCAGAGCCTGGCGGCCGCGGAAAGCCGCGTCGCCGCCGACCAGGTCAACCTGTTCCTCGCGCTGGGCGGCGGATGGGCCAGTGCGCAGCCCGCGTAGCTTGGCCGCGCCGTGATTGTTGCGATCGCAGCAATGAGGTACTGACGGATAGACGGTTTTTCTTTACGGGTCGCCGCCACAAACTTCATCGCACAGGGTAGTCATTCATTCATTGCTCTGTCTTGAACCCGTTACTCGACTCAACCACTCACTCACTCACACCATTGAAGGAAACCGAAATGCAAAGCTCGAAATTCATCGCCGCCGCCGCCCTCTCGCTTCTCGCCGCGGTGGGTGCCCATGCCGAATCGTATGAAGGCGTGACGCCCCCGGTGTCGGCCAACTCGCGCGCCGCCGTGCGTGCAGAGGCCGTGATTGCCGCGTACAGCGACAACCCCTATGCCGAAGGTGCCTCGTCGCACGTCACGGCCTTGCCCTCCTCATCGGCTGACCGCAGCGAGGTGCGTCGCACGGCAGTGGCGGCGGCCCATGGCCCGGACCACTACTCCGACAGCTACGGCCAAGGCGTGGTCGCTGTCTCGCGCGGCTTCGTCGATCGCGCCTCGGCGCGTGCCGACGCGCGCACCGCCGCCCGTTCGCCCCAGGATCCGTTCTGACACGCGCGCGCCGGGTCCGACCCTCACATCTGCAGGAGAACTCACATGCAAACGATCGACAAGTCCCGTCCTGTTGCCTTGGTCACGGGTGCGTCCAGCGGCATCGGTGCCATCTACGCCGACAGGCTGGCCCGTCGCGGCTTCGACCTGATCCTGGTGGCGCGCAGCGAAGCCAAGCTCAAGACGCTGGCTGCTCGCCTGCAGGCCGAAACCGGCCGCAGCATTGAAGTGCTGGCGGCCGACCTGACGGCCAAGGAAGGCGTGCTGCGCGTGGAGAAGCAGTTGGCGTCCGACGAGCGCATCGAACTGCTGGTGAACAACGCCGGCATCGGCGCCACCCGCCCCCTGGTCGACTCCGACGCCGACAGCCTGGAAGACATGATCCAGCTGAACGTGACCTCCCTCACGCGCTTGACCCGGGCGGTCGCTCCCGGCCTGGCACGCCGCGGCAAGGGCGCCATCATCAACATCGCCTCCGTCGTGGCGCTGGCACCGGAGCTGCTCAACGGCGTCTACGGTGGCACCAAGGCCTTCGTCCTGGCCTTCACCCAGTCGCTCCAGCATGAACTGGCGCCGCAAGGCATCCAGGTGCAGGCCGTGTTGCCGGGCGCCACCCGCACCGATTTCTGGGAAGTCTCCGGCAAGCCGGTGGACGAGCTGCCCGGCGAGATCGTGATGAGCGCCGAGGACATGGTCGACGCCGCCCTGGTCGGCTTCGACCGGAAGGAACTGGTGACCATTCCAGCCCTGCCGGACGCTGGCGACTGGGACCGCCTCGAAGCGGCGCGCCAGGCCCTGGGCCCCAACCTCTCGCGGGCCAGCGCGGCGCAGCGCTATCAGGCCGCCTGAGCACTCCGACCCCGAAGGTGAAATGCCATGAGAACCATGATCTACAGCGCCATGCTCGCCGCCCTGGCGATCAACGTCGGCGTGAAGGCGCACGCCGCCGAGCCCCGTCCCCAAGCGCCAACGGTCGTGGTGGTCCATGGCGCCTTCGACGACGGCTCGTCGTGGAACAAGGTCACGGCCCTGCTGCAGGCCAAGGGCCTGAAGGTGGTGTCGGTGCAGAACCCGCTCACCTCCCTGGTCGACGACGTGGCAGCCACCTGGCGCGCCCTGGACGATGTGCCGGGACCGGTGGTGCTGGTGGGCCACTCCTGGGGCGGCGCCGTCATCTCAGAGGTGGGCGGCGATGCCCGCGTGAAGTCACTGGTCTATGTGGCGGCCTTTGCGCCCTCGGAAGGCCAATCGGTGGCTGACCTAGGCAAGGGCTATCCCCAGCCGCCCGGCGCGGACTTCATCACGAAGGACAACGCCGGCTACCTGCGCCTGAACGCCGAGGGCATGCGCAAGCACTTTGCCCAGGATCTGCCCCCCGGCACCGTTCGTTCCATGACGCTGTCCCAGGGTCCGATCAGCGCCGGCAGCTTCAACGAGAAGGTCGTCACCGCCGCCTGGCGGACCAGGCCCTCGTGGTACGTGCTGACGGAGCACGACCACATGATCGACCCGGGCCTGCAGAAGGCCATGGCGGAGAAGATCTCGGCCCACATCGTCAGCGTGCCGACGTCGCATGTTCCCCAGCTGGCCAGGCCGGCACAGGTCGCCAACGCGATCGCCGCGGCTGCCGCGGGTGCTGCCGAGTAAGAGCAACCAGGATCCACATGGACGACATCCAGTTTCCCCGCGGCGCCGAGCATGAGCTGACGCGCCAGCGCCTGGCCGCGGGCTCGCTCATCGAGGAAATGCGCGCCGACCCGCCGTCTGGCGTGCGCTTTCGCACCGACGCGGAGATGGAGGAATCGCTGCAGGCCATCCTGCGCGACCACGATCCTTCGCAGGACCTGCATGTGTTCGGCTACGGCTCGCTCATGTGGAACCCTGCGATGGACGCGGCCCACGCCAGTCTGGTACACGTGCAGGGTTGGCATCGCAGCTTCTGCCTGCGCAGCTTTCTGGGGCGCGGCTCGCCGCAGGCCCCGGGTGCCATGCTCGGGCTGGACAACGGCGGCGCATGCCGCGGGCTGTTGTTCCGCATCGAAGCCGCCAAGGTTCCGGCGGAACTGAAGCTGCTGTGGCGCCGCGAGATGTTCCCCGGCGCCTACGACGCCCGGTGGATCCAGGTGCGTGGCGCACCCGGTGCCCACCGCGCCCTCACCTTCGTGGTGAACCGGCGCCACGAGCGCTACATCGGCAGGCATCCGGTGGCTGAAGTCGCCCGGCTGATCCGCACGGGCCACGGCTCTTTGGGCACTTCGCTGGCTTACTTCGATGCGACCATCGACGCGCTCTCGCGCTTCGGCATCCGCGATGCCGGCATGGAACGCCTGCGCGTCGAGCTGGCCCGCACCGGGGCGCTCAACTCAGGCGCAGGCTTTCATGCCGGTCGAACAGCGCAATGGTCCAGTCGATGAACACGCGGACCTTGGCGCTCAGGTAGCGGTTGGGCGCGTACAGCACGTTCACCGCAATGTCCGGCGTCTTCCACTCTTCCAGCAGCGAAACGAGCGTACCCGCCTTCAGGGCATCGCTCACGGCGTAGCTGGGCGCCTGGATGAAGCCCAGGCCCGCCACGCCGGCCGCGACATAGGAGTTGGTGTCGTTCACCACCAGCCTGTGTTCCAGCGTGATATCGGCTGCTGAGCCATCGCCGTTCGAAAAGCGGAAGTCCATCGCTCGTCCCGTGCGCGCCGAAACCATGCCGACTGTCGGGCAAGTGCGCAGCTCCTCCGGTGTCGCCGGTGCCCTGCATGCCTTCAAGAAGGCGGGGGAGGTGCAGGTGGTGAAGCGAAACAGGCCGATCCGCCGGGTCACCATCTGCTGCTCGACCACCTCGCCGGCGCGAATGGCGCAGTCCACGCCTTCGGCCACCACATCCGTGCGCCGGTTGCTCACGCCCAGCTCGACCTCCACATCCGGATACTGCCGATAGAAGTCGGCCAGGGCGGGGACGATAACCATCGAGCCGATGGCCGCCGGCGCCTCGACGCGCACCTTGCCCACGGGCTTGCCCTGGGACATGCGCGTGGACGATTCGATGTCCGCCAGGTCGGCCAGCAGGCGCACCACCCGCTCGTAGTAGCTGGCACCTTCGGGCGTGACGGTGACCGAGCGCGTGGTGCGGTGCAGCAGCCGCACCTTCAGGTCTTCCTCCAGCCCCTGGATCAGCCGGGTGACCGTGGCGTTGGGCACGTCCAGCGTGTCGGCTGCCTTGGTGAAGGTCCCAGCCTCCACTACGCGGACGAAGGCATTCATCGCGGTGATGCGGTCCATGCTGGCGGCTCCTCCGGTGTGATGCGGAGGGCCATGATAGAGCCGGCGCGCGGGTCAGGCTTGAGCCGAAGTGCGCCGAGTGGCCATCAACTTGGCGGTCGTGATCTGCACCACCTCGCCGCGTTGATTGAGCGTCTTGGAACGCAGCACCGCAACGCCGCGGTCCAGGCGGGAGCGGGAGGGAATCAATTCCACGATCTCGCTCTCGACATGCAGCACGTCTCCGGGACGGGCGGGTGTCTTCCATTCGACCTCTCCGCCCGCACCGATGATGCCGTTAGCCAGGCGGGGGCCGCCGGTCACCAGCAGACGCATGGTGATGGCGGCCGTGTGCCAGCCGCTGGCGGCCAGCCCGCCAAAGATCGTTGCGCGTGCCGCCTCGTCGTCGAGGTGGAAAGGCTGCGGGTCGAACTTGCTAGCAAAACGCTTGATGTCCTCGGCCTTCAGCTCATGGGTGCCGCTGCGGAACTGGTCACCGATGTGGAGGTCGTCGAAGAAGAGAGGTTGCTGGCTCATACGCCCATCCTTGTTGAAGCTGAAAAGCTGCCGGGGAACGGTACAACTTTAGGAAGCTTCGGGCGAAGCGCAAAGGCGGCCAGGCGCAAAAGCGCATTGCAGTTTCGTCAACAACGCGTTCCGCCATCCCGGCCGATTCTTGCAATCGCCGCAATGGCGCCTTGTCGTGGATCGCCTTTTTCCAAGGCGGCCCCAGGACTAGATTGAAGGCATCGCAGCCATTGGAGTCGCCACCATGAGTCCCACCAGCGACATCGATTCCCGCGGAGCCTTCGAGCTCCGCTTCCAGTCCCTGTTTCACCTCGGACGGGGATTTGCCTTCCCCTGCGATGCGCATGGCTTGGTGGATATGTCCACCCTGTCGGAACGTGGGCGCAACAACTACCTGTTGGCACGGGCCATGGTGGGGCGCGAGTTCGCGCAGCCCAGCGTGAGCGCCACCTAAATCCGAAGCCAGGAGACCGTCATGCCCCATTCGCCCAGCCTCGCATCGAACGTGGCACTCCAGCTCCTGTCACTGCCTGCCGATCCGGCGGCAACGACGCCCTGGCACGACCTGCATCTGCTCGTCGATGGCATGCCCGTCCACCTGCGACTGATCGAGCCGGGTGACCTGGAACGCGAAATCGAGTTCGTCGCGGGCCTGTCGCCGCGCACCGGCTACCAGCGGCTCATGTCCGCCAGGAAGCCCACCCTCGCGGAACTGCAACGCTGGACCGCGATCGATCGGGAACATGAAGGCGCGGTGGTGGCCACAGCCATCGTCGACGACCGCGAGCAGCAGATCGCCGTGGCGCGCTATGTCATCGACGGACCGGACGGCCAAGCGGATTTCGCCATGGTCATCACCGACGCGTGGCAGGGCAAGGGACTGGGGGCGCACCTGCTGTTGGCGCTGGTCGACCTTGCCAGGCTTTCCGGTGTCAGGCGCCTGGTGGGCACAACCCTCTCCGAAAACCGCAAGATGCTGAACCTGGCGCGCCGCCTGGGCTTTCGCCCCCGCCGGCAGGCAGGCTCGGCGATCATCACCGAGCTCACGATGGATCTGAACGCCGCGCCCGAGCTCGTCCATTGAGCGCGCTCAGGCCAGGCGCGCCACTCGTTCTTCCTCGAGGTACGGCGAGATGTTCGCCATGGCGCGCGCCACGTACGCTTCCTTCTCTCCCACCGGGGCCACGTAGTCGATGGCGTAGCGTGCCGCCTCCACGCCCGCCAGGCGAGCGATGAACCACGCCGCCATGTAGTGCGCCGAGAGGCAACCGCCGGCGGTGGCGATGTTCTCTTTGGCGAAGAAGGGCTGGTTCAGCACCGGCACCCCGGCTTCTTCCACCCAGGGCTTGGTCGTGACATCGGTGCAGGCCGGTACATCGGCCAGCCAGCCCAGCTTGGCGAGGATCAGCGCGCCCGAGCATTGCGCGCCCAGCAGTTGCCGCGTGGGGTCGAACTGCAGTTGCGACATCAGCGAGCGGTCGGCCACCACGTCCCGGGTCTTGATGCCGCTGCCCACCAGCACCGCGTCGGCCTCGCACGCATCCTGTAGCGAGGCATGGGTGTCGATGACCAGCCCGTTCATCGAACGCAGCCTGGGCGTGGGGCCGGCAATCGATACCCGCCAGTCGGGCCGCTTGATCCGGTTCAGGATGTTGAACGCGATCAGGGAATCGAGTTCATTGAAGCCGTCGAAGGTCAGGATGGAGATGTGCATGGCGTCCTCGCGGGGGTGAAAGCGTTGTGTGCTGCCATGGTAGGGTCGACAATCAATACACTCAAATAATTGTCATGGATACATAGCCCATGCCCCAGGCGCGCTACAAGGAACTGGTCGACCGGCTCGCGGGCGACATTCGCGCGGGCCGCTTGCGGGCGGGAACTGCGCTGCCGACCCATCGCAAGCTCGCGGCGCGCGAAGGCATTGCGCTGGTCACCGCCACCCGCGTCTATGCGGAACTGCAGGCCATGGGCCTGGTCAGCGGAGAAACCGGGCGCGGCACCTTCGTCAAGGAGGCCTTGCCTCGGGGCGAAGGCATCGACCTGCACGCCGTGAGCGCGGACATGGTGGACCTGAGTTTCAACTACCCCGCCCTGCCCGACCAGGCAGGCCTGCTCAGGGCGGCTTTGCGGCAACTGGCGGCCACGGGCGACCTCGAGTCGCTGCTGCGCTACCAGCCCCACGGCGGGCGCGAGCATGAGCGCGCGACGGTGGCACGGCACCTGGCCAGCTGCCGCATCCCGGCCTCGCCCGACACGGTGCTGCTGGTGAGCGGCGCGACCCATGGGCTGGCGACCACCGCCATGGCCCTGTTCGAGCCTGGCGACGTGATTGCCGCCGACGCACTGACCTATCCGGGCTTCAAGCTGGTGGCAGAAACCCAGCGGCTGGAACTCGTGCCCATTCCCTCGGCCGGAAATGGCCCGGACCTGCAGGCGCTGGCAGGCCTGTGCAAGCGGCGGCGCGTGCGCGGCGTCTACACCATGCCCACGCTGCACAACCCGCTCGGCTGGGTCATGGGCGCGGCACGACGGCGGGAACTGGTCGCCATCGCGCGGCAGCACGGCTTGATCCTGATCGAGGATGCGGCCTATGCCTTCCTCGCCACGGAAGCGCCGCCGCCCCTGGCCGCCCTGGCGCCCGAGTGCACGGTCTACGTCAGCGGCTTGTCCAAGAGCGTGGCCACCGGCCTTCGCGTGGGCTTTGTCTGCGCCCCGCAGGAATGGGTTCACAAGATCCGGGGCGCTATCCGCGCGACGACCTGGAACACGCCAGCGGCCATGACGGCCATCGCCTGCGGCTGGCTGGAGGATGGCACCGTGGCCCGCCTCGAAGACGAGAAGCGGCGCGACGCGGCAGCGCGCCAGGGCGTCGCCGACCAGGCGCTGGGCCGCCTGAAGAAGGTCGGCTATCCCAATTCCTACTTCCTCTGGCTGCCACTGGCCCATGAGGTGCGGGCCGATGCCGTCGCGAAGGCGCTGCTGCGCGAGGGCATCTCGGTATCGACGGCGGCCCCCTTCTCCACAGCCGCCCAGGTGCCCCACGCCATCCGCCTGGCGCTTGGCTCCGTCGACCTGGACAAGCTCAGGCAGTCCCTGCAGACGGTGGCACGCGTGATTGGCGACCACACCTTCTGACAAGGGACTGCCCGGCGCGGCCCGGCGACGCGTGCGGCTAGTGCTGCGCGCGCAGCGGCCGGAACGCAGCGCGCAGTTCTTGCGCGAACAGCTGCGGCTCTTCCCAGGCAGCGAAGTGGCCGCCCTTCTCCACCTCGTGGAAGTAGCTGAGATTCGGGTAGGCGCGCTGTGCCCAGCTCCTGGGCGCCCGATAGATCTCGCCGGGGAACACGGTCACGCCCACCGGCACCTTGATCTCCCGCGTTCTCTGCTCCACCACATTGAAATTGTTGTTGTTGTTCTCCCAGTAGAGCTGCGCCGACGAGGTCGCGCTGTTGGTGAGCCAGTACAGCGTGATGTCGTCCAGCATGTCGTCGCGGCTGAGCGAACGCTCGGGCACGCCGCCGCTGAAGGTCCAGTCGGCGAACTTGTCATAGAACCACGCGGCCTGGCCCACCGGCGAATCCGCCAGGCTGTAGCCCAGGGTCTGCGGGCGCGTGACCATCACGCCGGCGTAGCCGCCGCCTCGGGTGTACAGGCGGTTCATCGAGTCGTAGGCCGCCTTTTCCTTTGCGGACAATCCAGCCGGCGCCGGCCCGCCCGTCTTGAGTGCGGCGGCCACGTCTGCAGGCACCGTGGCGGGCATGTTGACGTGAATGCCCAGCAGGCCCTTGGGCGCCTGCCTGCCCTGCGCCTGCGCCACCACCGACCCCCAGTCGCCGCCCTGCGCCACGTACTGCGTGTAGCCCAGGCGTCGCATCAGTACGTCCCACGCGCGGGCCATGCGCTCGGGTCCCCAGCCGGTGTCGGTGGGCTGCTCGGAAAAGCCATAGCCCGGCATGGACGGAATGACCACGTCGAAGGCGTCTTCCGCGCGGCCGCCGAACGCGGTGGGATCGGTCAGAGGACCGATCACCTTGAGCAGCTCAAACACCGAGCCCGGCCAGCCGTGCGTGATGATCAGTGGCATGGCATTGGGATGCCTGGAGCGCACGTGGATGAAGTGGATGTCCAGCCCGTCGATGCGCGTGACGAACTGCGGCTGCGCGTTCAGCCGCGCCTCGGCCATTCGCCAGTCGTAAATGGTGCTCCAGTAGCCCACCAGTTCCTGCAGCTTGTCCAGCTGCACGCCCTGCGAGCGGTCCGAGACCGTCTCCTTGTGCGGCCATCGGATCCTCGCCAGGCGCTGTCGCAGCGCGGCCAGTTCGGCTTCTGGAACCTGCGCCTGGAAGGGGCGCACGCTGAGGTCGGGAGCGGCGTCCGTCGGCGCCGCCAGCAGCGGCAGGGTTGCGGCAAGGCTTGCGAATGCCAGCGTGGTGCTGGCCAGGGTGCGCCGTGGCAGGGTTCGCCAGGCAATGTTGAACAACATGGAACTCTCCTTCGGTTGGAACATGAACCGACCAACGCCCACCGCCAGTCGATGGACGAAGTCTGGACAGCCGAAGGCCTGGCGTCGTCCGACTGGAGCCGCACGGATCTCTCGAACCGAAGTCGCACAAGGTGTTCGCGACTATTCCAGAAGCGGGAAAGGCGGTTTGCGCAAATGCGGCTTTTTCTATCGCGGTCCCCCACCTAAAGTGGATCCACGGGCCTGCAAGACGCAGCCCGCCGCCCACTAGACGGAGAACCACCATGCATCCACTACGCAAGCTGCGCGAAGCCGGCAGCTCGACACCCGCCCAGGTAAGCGCACTGCTTGCCGACAACGTCGTCTTCAGCAGCCCCATCCTGGCCCGCTCGATCGCGGGGCGTGAAGCCGTGTCGGCCATCTTCGCCCAGTCCAGCTCCACGCGCGGCAGCGGCACCTACACCTCCGAGCTCAAGATCGATGAGCGAACCACCTTCCTGCGCTGGGAAGGGAGCATCGAGGGCCGCAAGCTCGAGAGCCTGGAAGTCATCGTGGACAACGAGCAAGGGCTGATCGTGGAACGAACCATTGCCATGCGACCGTATCCCGCAGTGAAGCTGTTCCGCGATGCCATGTACGCATCGCTCAAGGACAAGCTGCCGCCCGATGTCTGGGACTACCCGGCGCAGTAGCGCGGGATCGTCATCTTTCGAGGTGCTTCAGCATGACCAGCGATCTCTACGGTCCGACCCGGCTGCTGCCGGGCCAGAAACTGCGCCTGTCCATCGACAAGGGCTTTTCACTGGTGGCCGAGCAAGGCACGGTGAGCGTGGTGTCGCCGCCCACCTGGTTCGGCGACACGGTCTTCACCAATCGCTCTGTGCTCTTCGAAGGCGAGGCCTATGTGGCCGAGGACGACGGATGGATCGAGGTGTGCGCCATCTCGCCGGCGCGCGTGCACGCGCTGCCGCGCACTCGCACGCCTTTTTCCTGAGCATGGGGAGCCGCGTGCGCTTGGCGCCCATCAAGCCAGGGCGTCCGCAATGGCTTGGTAAAGCGGCAGCGAGATGTGATCGTTTGCCAGGTTGGAAGCGGTCGGCATCGATGCAAATCGCGCAATCACGACTTCGGCCTTGGGGTCGATGTAGAGCGCCTGTCCGTAGATGCCGCGCGCCGTGATGGCACCGCTGGCGTTGTTCGTCATCCACCACTGGTTGCGATAGGACCACTCCTTCAGGGAAGCGAACGCACCCGCGGCAAAGACCGCCTTCTCTTGTGCGCTGGCAGGCTGGAACAGGGCATCGCACACCTGCGGGTCGAACACCCTTTGTCCCATCAGGCTGCCGCGACAGCGCAGCAGCTCTCCCACCCGGGCCATGTCCCGCAGGGCGCAACTGAAGCCCACGCCGGCGACTGCAGCGCCCACGCTGTCCACGTTGAAATAGGCATCGTGCTCCGCACCCATGGGCACCCAGACACGCTCGCTCAAGAGCTGCGACAGCGGCTTGCCACTGGCGCGCACCACAATCCAGGCCAGCACGTCCGACAGCGGCGTGATGTACACGAAGGCCTTGCCATGCTCGCCGTTGCGCTGCATGGCATTGGGAAGGTAGTCGGCCAGGTGCGTCGGCCCGGTGTAGTCGGCCGAACGTTCGCGCAGGCCGGACGGCACCCCGTAGGACCGGATCTCGGCCGCAGGGTCCGCATAGTTCTCGGACCACCTGGCGGCGATCGTCATGTCGAGGATGTTGCGCACGGTCGCGTCGCCGAAGGTCTCGCAGTCCAGCTCCGGTACGTAGCGGGTGACCCTGGCCCTGTCGTCGATCAGGCCTTGCACGATGAGATCGACCGCCAGCATGCCGACCATCGATTTCGTGACGGAGAAGCACAGGTGGGGCTGGTCCGGGCCGCCCTCGCCCCGATATTCCTCGAACACGATCGAACCGTTGTGCAGCACGACGAGTCCGTCCAGATACGTTGCTTCGAGGGCCTCGGGGAAACGCATGTCCGCGCCGGTCAACGTCCTGATTCGGACGCCGGAAAGATCGCGTTCGTTTCGAGGCAGCGGCGCCGCCGCGCCCGTACCGCGGGAGACGCGCTGGGTGGGCGCGAGTTCCCGCCAGTGGCTGGCGCTCCAGCGCAGTTAGGGAAATTCGAGCGCGTTGGAAAGCACGACGCGCTTGTCCTCGGGAGGCGGCGAGCCGCGCATCAGCCCGTTCGCGCGCGGATCGGTTTCAGATGCCGTGCCGACGGTTTCCGCGTTGGCGACCGGCAAGGGGGTGGATTCTTGCGCCATGGCTATCGAACGAACACCGGCGCACGCTTCTCCTTGAACGCGGCCCGGGCCTCGATGTGATCGGCGCTGCGCAGCGCGACACGCTGGAACTCCAGTTCGGCCTGCATCTGCTCTGCAAGCCCGTTGCGCAGGCCGCGCGCAATCAATTGCTTGATCATGGCCGGCCCCCGGCTCGGACCATCCTTCAACTTGCGCGCCGTCTCCAGCACGGCGTGCTCGAGTTGATCGGGCGGGACGGTCTTCCAGATCATTCCCCAGGCGGCCGCATCGGCGGCGGGCAGCTTTTCTCCCAGCAGCATCAGTCCGGTGGCACGGGCCCGCCCCAAGGCCTGCGGCAGCAGCCAGCTGGAGCCCAGGTCCGGCACCAGGCCGATATTGACGAAGGGCTGAAGGAAGAAGGCCGACTCCGAGGCGATGACGATGTCGCAGCTCAGCGCCAGGCTCATGCCCGAGCCCGCGCAAGGCCCGTTCACCGCGGCGATCGTCGGGATTTCCATCCCGGCAAGCATCCGGAACGGTGGCACGAAGTAGTCGCGCAGGAACTCGTCCGGGTCATTTTCATCCAGCCCGTCGCGCGGCGCCGCAAGGTCGGCGCCGCTGCTGAAGGCGCGGCCCTCGCCCGTCAGCACCAGGCAACGTGCCGGCGACGCGATCACGGCTTTCAATGCGGAACGCAGCTCGACCAGCGACTGCTGGGTGAAGGCATTCAGGCTCTCGGGACGCGCGAGCGTGATCGTCGCGATGCCGTCGTCAATGCGAAGGCGCAAGGTCTCGTAGGGGGTGGTGGTCATGGCGCGACCTCAGCTCAGATCGCGCACCGGCTTCCATTCGTCCCACTCGGTCGATACCGGTGGTGGGGGATGTGCGGGCGTGCTCTTCTGCGCGCATTCACTGGCGGGAGGGGTGGAACTCATGATTCGCTTCCTTGCTTGTGGGACGTCGTTTCTGACGAAGCAAGTGTGCGATTCGACGGCGTTCGGACTAAGGTCCCGCGGTGAAAAACACCATTTCAGAAATGCGAAGGGCCGCGCGGCGCGCGACCCCGAGGGAAGCAGGCGCGACGCGGCCCCAGCGTTTCTGCATCGCTTCGGGCAGACATGCTTGGCGTAACCCCCATATGAGATCGCGGCGCGGCTGTTAAGCATTCCCCGCAGGGTCAGCGGAATCTTTCTCGCGTCGTCTCCTTCCCCGTCCTATTCGCCGGACTCATGTTCATTTCGCAGCGTTGCGCGCCCGGTTGGGCTTCGATGAAGACAGCGACCGCCCCCACGCATTCCTGCACTTCGCCCACAGCACACGAGGCCTCATCGTCCCGCCTCACGCAGCGGCCTGTGACGCTTCTGCCCGAACGTGCGAGTTCCTGACCAGCCTTCAGACCAGCGCCACGAGATTGAGTCTAGTGACTGGCTGCTGTCGAACGGATGGCGCGACGCCGACGAAGGGGAAATCCTGGCCCGCGATACGACGGCACCGCAACCACGGTAAGGCTGCATTGGGCACGAACCGGTAGATCCGCCCTGCCCTCCCCTTCGGCCGCTTTCGTTAAGGGTTGTGGGACAGCTGCCCGGCAGACGCGCAGCGCATAGATCGACCATGACCTGAGGGCAGGTGTCCCTCAAGCCTCGAGGGAGGAAACCGCGGAGCACAGCGCGGCG
>NZ_JASZYF010000052.1 GCF_030317115.1 Variovorax gracilis | reverse complement strand
CGGCAGCTTGACGCCGCCGCGCGCATTGACTCTCTCGACCGCCCACAGGATGTTGCGGAACACCGCCTCGCCGGTGTTGGCGAAAGGGCCGCTCATGCTCTCGACGAGCGCGATACGGATGGGGGGGGCGGACTGCGCTTGGGCCAGACCGAACGCCGATGCGCATAGTGCCGAGACGCCGAATTTCAAGGCGGCACGACGGCAAATAAAGCTTGGATTCATTGCTTGAAAGTCCCTGAGGCCGCTCCTAGTTGAGGAGGCATGCGGCACTGGTCTTGTTGAAACGCCGCGCAGTGTACGGGACACACATTTCTTGTCCCCATCCTCATCGCTCAGGAGTTCTCGCCATGTTTTTCGCACCCGCCATTCGCACCGCCCGCTTCGTTCCGCGTTCGTATGACCGCAGCCTGGAGCGCTTCGTCAACGAGGCATTTTCCGGCGCGCAACGCTCCCTCAATGTCGAACAGGACGACAAGACCTGGACCTTGACGCTCGACGTCCCGGGCCTGTCGCGTGACGACCTCACGATCGGCATCGAAGGTGCCGTCGTTCGTATCGAAAGCAAGGCAGAAGCCAAGCGCAAGTTCAAGGCGGCCTACGAGCTGCCCCAGGACATCGATGTCGCCGCGAGTGAAGCCAAGCTCGAAAACGGCGTGCTGACGATCAAGCTGGGCAAGCTGGTTCCGGTCAGCAACGTCGCCCAGCTCGCCATCAACTGAAGAGTCGCCTCCTCGAATTCCAAAAAGGCAATACACGGGCCGGTAACTTTCAGTTGCCGGCCCGATGTGTTTTTGACTCACAATCGGTGCGTATTTCGTCACGTTCTGTGACGTTTTTTTCAATGCTTTCCTCTTAACTTGCGCTGGAAGCGTCCGGGACTGTGATGGCAGCAGACGCGAGGCGCCCGACGAAGCACCATGAAGACGCACTTGAAGGTTGCAGAAGACGAAGCCCGTTCGGACACCCTCCTGGTGTTCCTGCCGGGGGCATTCCTCAAGCCTGAAGAATTCGAGCGCGAAGGCTTCGTTCATGCCGTCAGGGAGCGCGAACTGGCCGCCGACGCCCTGCTGGTCGATGCCGACGTGTCGTACTACTACGACCAGACCTTCATCGAGCGGCTGCACCATGACGTCATCCAGCCTCAGCGCGCGCTGGGCTACAAGGCGATCTGGCTGGTGGGCATTTCAATCGGCGGATTCGGAGCGCTGATCCACGAACTGGCAAAGCCTGGCGCCGTCGACGGCATCGTGGCGCTGGCGCCCTACCTTGGACGTCGTCCCATCGGCGCGGAAATCAACAAGGCCGGTGGCCTGCGTGCCTGGAAGGCGCCCGAAGGACCGCCACCGGACGAAGAAGTCGATCGCAAGCTCTGGCCCTGGCTGCAGCAATATGCATCGCCACAGCGTGCGGAGAACCTGCCGCCGCTGTACCTGGGCTTCGGGCTCAGCGACCGTTTCGCAGCCAATCATCAATTGCTGGCGGATGCGCTGCCGGCCGGCCGCGTGTTCACCACGGAGGGTGGGCACGATTGGCCCCAATGGTCGAAGCTCTGGCGCAAGGTGCTCGACGTGCTTCCTCTGCCATCGCTGGCCAGGAGCGGATCTACGCGGACTGCGACGTCTCTGTCAGCGACGCCAGCGGCCATCGCGGCTTGACGTCGAAGGCATAGCGCTCGGTTGGCGACTGCATGCCGGCCTGAAGGCGCATGGCGGCAGCCATGGCAATCATCGCGCCGTTGTCGGTGCACAGGTGCAGCTCGGGGTAGTGCACGCGCACCCCGCGTTTCGCGCATGCCGCGTTCAGTTGCTCTCGCAATGCCCGGTTGGCGCCCACGCCGCCGGCGACCACCAGCCGCTTCAGGCCCGATTGCTCGATGGCGCCCAGAGATTTCTTCAGCAGGACTTCCACGATCGCGGCCTGGGTCGATGCCGCCAGATCGGCCTTGCGCGCCTCCAGCTCGCCGCCCAGCTTCTTGGCCTGCGTAAGCACCGCCGTCTTGAGCCCGGCGAACGAGAAGTCGAGGTCGCCGCTGTGCAGCAGGGGACGTGGCAGCTTGAATGCCGACGCATCGCCACCTTCCGCCAGCTTGGCGAGCCAGGGACCGCCCGGATAAGGCAGGCCCATCAGCTTGGCGCTTTTATCGAAGGCTTCGCCCGCGGCGTCATCGATGGTCTCGCCCATCAACTCGTAGCGCCCGACCCCGTCGACCCGCATCAGTTGCGTATGCCCGCCGGACACCAGCAAGGCCACGAATGGAAACTCCGGCGGGTCCTCGCTCAGGAATGGCGACAGCAGATGCCCTTCCAGATGGTGCACGCCAAGCACGGGCTTGCCGAGCGCCGCTCCCAGCGCACAAGCCACGCCGGCACCGACCAGCAAGGCGCCGGCGAGCCCCGGACCGCGGGTGTACGCCACCACGTCCACGTCCGCGAGCTTCTGGCCGGCCTCGTCGAACACGGCTTGCGCCAACGGGAGAACGCGGCGGATGTGGTCGCGGCTCGCCAGCTCGGGCACCACGCCGCCATAGGCCTGGTGCATGGCGATCTGGCTGTGAAGCGCGTGCGCGGCCAGGCGCGGCAAACCGCTCTCCCCGGCCTCGACGAGGGCGACCCCGGTTTCGTCGCAAGACGATTCGATTCCCAATACAAACATGCAGCGAGTGTAGGTCGCGCCCGTTTTCGGGGCACGGATGTTGCTGGAATGGGCTCACCCCCAGGTATATAGATAGAGACTCGAACACAACGATGAAATCTGGCTTGAGCTTTTTGGTTGCCGCCCTGCGATGCGAGATCGACGGGTTGGAGCAGCTCGACCGGACCAGTCAACTGGTCGGGACGATCAGCCGCCTGGTGCATGCCCTGCAGCGCGAGCGGGGAATCTCGAACGTGCTGCTGGCGTCGCAAGGCCAGCGCTTCGGCACGCAACGTGACGAGCAGATCGCCGAGTGCCTGCGGATGGAAGAAGCGACGCGGCTGGGTTTCGAGCAATTGGAGGCGGAAACCGCCCGCATCGGCAACGGCGCGCGGCTGTTCAGCCGCATCGCCTGGGTGTTGCCGGGGCTGAACGCTCTGCCGGAACTGCGACGCCGCATCGGCGCGCTGGAGGTGGATGCGGCGGAATCGACCGCCGCCTTCGTCAAGCTGATCGCGGGCCTGCTCGCCGTGGTGTTCGAAGCGGCCGACGGCGCTACGGACCCGGAGGTCTCGCGCGTGCTCGTGGCGCTCTTCAATTTCATGCAGGGCAAGGAGTTCGCGGGGCAGGAACGCGCCTGCGGAGCCGCGGCCTTCGCGTCGGGACACAACGACAGCACCCGACAGCAGCAATGGCTGCATCTCATCGACTCGCAGGAGCGCTGCTTCCAGGTGTTCACCGAGTTCTCGGCCCGGGACCTGGTCGACATCTGGCGTGCAAGCCTGCCCACCACGCAGACGGCTGAACTGGAGCGGCTTCGCCGCATCGCCTGTGCGGCGCCGGCAGGAGTGGCGCTCGACACCGAGTTGAGCCAGGCGTGGTTCGATTGCTGCACCCGTCGGATCGACACCATGCGCTCCATCGAGGAACGCCTCGCCGACGACCTCCACCGGATCTGCCAGCAGAAGACCGCCCAAGCGCACACCGAGTTGCTGGCTCACCAGGCCCTGCTGGCCAAGGTCAGCGGCCAGCCGGACGCGGCGGCCGCCGCGTTTTTCGACGGGCCGTCGACGGTGGATCCTGCGCCGTACGGCCGGCAGCTGGAGCGATCGATCCTCGACATGGTCCAGGAACAATCGCACCGCCTCCAGGCGATGAGCGACGAACTCGGCACCGTGCGCGCCGCGCTCAACGAACGCAAGCTGGTCGAGCGCGCCAAAGGGCTGCTGATGGCGCATCGGCGGATCAGCGAACAGGAGGCGCACAAGATGCTGCGGCAAACCGCCATGAACCAGAATCGTCGGCTGATCGATGTCGCCGAGTCGGTGCTCGCCATGGCCGAATACCTGCCCAAGGATGCATCGTCCTGAGCTGGCCACCGGTCCGGAATGGTGCGCCGCACAACAAATGCGCCTGCGTCGGCCTGAGACGCCGATTGCCATCAAAGCCAATTCTGGCAACGACTTGAAGCTATCGTTTTTATAGCAATCAAAGCTTCGAGAGCGCTGGCACGTAGCTTGCAATCAACCTGCCCATAGACCAACGGAGGTCTGTAGGCAGGCGGCATCCAACGGCGGGTGCGGCCCACCGAACCGGACAAAGGCGTCCCCACCCGCAAGGGCTCGTTCTCGAGCAGCCCTGCGCGGTGAGGACGCCTTTTTTGTTTTCTGCTTTGCCCTTTTTCCACTTCGGAGTTCGCCCCATGACCGATTCGCTGACATCCAAACTCAGTCGCAGACGCGTGCTGCAGGCCGCTGCCGCCGGCGTCGTGGGGCTCGACCCCGCGCTGCGCGCCGCCGTCTGGGCCCAGGGCTCGGACAAGCCCGAGAAGGAGGAAGTCAAGATCGGCTTCATTCCGCTCACCGACTGCGCGAGCGTCGTCATGGCGTCGGTGCTCGGCATCGACAAGAAGTACGGCGTGAAGATCGTGCCCAGCAAGGAAGCGAGTTGGGCCGGCGTGCGCGACAAGCTCGTCAACGGCGAGCTCGACTTCGCGCACGTGCTCTACGGCCTGGTCTACGGCGTGCACCTCGGCATCGGTGGCCCCAAGAAGGACATGGCCGTGCTGATGACGCTCAACAACAACGGCCAGGCGATCACGCTGTCGAAGAAGCTCGCCGACAAGGGCGCGGTGGACGGCGCGTCGCTGGCCAAGGTGATGGCAGCCAACAAGGCGGAATACACCTTCGCGCAGACCTTTCCCACCGGAACCCACGCGATGTGGCTCTACTACTGGATGGCCGCCAACGGCATCGATCCGCTGAAGGACGCGAAGGTCATCACCGTGCCGCCGCCGCAGATGGTCGCGAACATGCGCGTCGGCAACATGGATGGCTATTGCGTGGGTGAACCCTGGGGCCAGCGCGCGATCATGGATGGCATCGGCATCACCGCCATCACGACGCAGGACATCTGGAAGGACCATCCTGAAAAGGTGCTCGGCACCACCGGCGATTTCGTCAAGAAGTACCCGAACACCGCTCGTGCGGTGACGGCAGCCATCCTCGAAGCCGGCAAATGGATCGACGCCGGCCTGCAGAACAAGAACAAGATGGCCGAGACCATCGCCGACAAGAGCTATGTCAACACCAGCGTCGACGCGATCAACCAGCGCATCCTCGGCCGCTACACCAACGGCCTCGGCAAGAACTGGGACGACCCCAACTACATGAAGTTCTTCAACGACGGCGCGGTGAATTTTCCGTACTTGTCGGACGGCATGTGGTTCCTCACGCAGCACAAGCGCTGGGGACTGCTCAAGGAGCATCCGGACTACCTGCAGGTGGCGACTCAGATCAATCAGATCGACATCTACAAGCAGGCCGCCGCGGCCACGAAGACTTCCGTGCCCAAGGAAACGATGCGCAGCAGCAAGCTCTTCGACGGCGTCGTCTGGGACGGCAAGAACCCGAAGCAGTACGCCGAATCGTTCAAGGTCCACGTCTGAGGAGCACGCCATGGTCAGTGCCGTCTTTCATTCCCCTCTCGACGCGACCCCGGCCATGCCGGCCGCTGCGAAGGCCGTTGCCGCCGCAAGGCCAATGGCTCCGGCCAAGCACGCTGAACCCGAGCCGCGCCCACCGCGCGATTTCAGCGCTCTGTGGCTGCGCGTGCTGCCGCCCGTTCTGGGCTTCGCGCTCCTGATTCTGATCTGGGAACTGGTCGCGATGAAAAGCACCACCGGCTTCCCCTCGCCGCTGGCGACCTGGCAGCAGGCCCTGACGGTGTTCAGCGACCCGTTCTACAGCAAGGGGCCCAATGACCAGGGCGTGGGCTGGAACGTGCTTTCGTCGCTGCAGCGCGTGGGCCTGGGCTTCGGACTCGCAGCCGCCGTAGGCATTCCGGCGGGGTTCTCGATCGGGCGCTTCGAATTCCTCTCGCGCATGTTCAACCCGCTGATCAGCCTGTTGCGCCCGGTCTCGCCGCTGGCCTGGCTGCCGATCGGGCTGCTGGTGTTCAAGGGTGCCAATCCGGCGGCCATCTGGACCATCTTCATCTGCTCGATCTGGCCGATGATCATCAACACAGCCGTCGGCGTGCAGCGCGTGCCGAGCGACTACATGAACGTCGCCAAGGTGCTGAACCTCAGCGAATGGAAGATCTTCACCAAGATCCTCTTTCCCGCCGTGCTGCCCTACATGCTGACCGGCGTGCGCCTCGCCGTCGGCACCGCCTGGCTCGTGATCGTCGCGGCCGAGATGCTGACCGGCGGCGTGGGCATCGGCTTCTGGGTGTGGGACGAATGGAACAACCTCAACGTCGCCAACATCATCATCGCGATCTTCGTCATCGGCATCGTCGGCCTCGTGCTCGAGTTCGCGCTGATCAGGATCGCCACCGCATTCACGTTCGAAGAGGTGAAAGCATGAACGACGACAGCAAGTACATCCAGATCCAGGGTGTGGAGCAGCGCTTCAAAACGGCCAAGGGCAGCTTCCTCGCGCTGCGCGACGTGACCCTCAGTGTGGCGAAGGGCGAGTTCATCACGCTCATCGGCCATTCGGGCTGCGGCAAGTCGACGCTGCTGAACCTGGTCGCCGGACTCGCCACGCCGACACAGGGCGTCCTGCTCTGCGCCAACCGCGAGATCAAGGGCCCCGGCCCGGAGCGCGCCGTGGTGTTCCAGAACCATTCGCTGCTGCCCTGGCTCACCTGCCACGAGAACGTATACCTCGCCGTCGAACGCGTATTCGCATCGACCGAAAGCAAGGCGCAACTCAAGTCGCGCACCGAAGCGGCGCTGGCATTGGTCGGCCTCACCGCTGCCGCACAAAAGCGCCCCGGCGAGATTTCGGGCGGCATGAAGCAGCGCGTGGGCATCGCGCGCGCGCTGTCGATGGAACCCAAGGTCCTGCTGATGGACGAACCCTTCGGCGCCCTCGATGCCCTTACGCGTGCCAAGCTGCAGGACGAACTGCTCGCCATCGTGCAGAAGACGCACAGCACGGTCGTCATGGTGACGCACGATGTCGACGAGGCCGTGCTTCTGTCGGACCGTATCGTGATGCTGACCAACGGCCCCGCCGCCACGATCGGCGAGGTGCTGGCCATCGACATCCCGCGCCCGCGCAACCGCGTCGAACTCGCCGAAGACCCGGTCTACGTGCACGCACGCAAGGCCGTGATCGACTTCCTCTACACACGCCAGGCGCACGTGGAGAAGGCCGCCGCCTGAGGCGGCGCTGCGCGCCGGGCGACGCGCGACCGGAGTCAGGACATGATGACCTGCAGACTGTGTTCGTACGACGCGGTGAGACGGTCGAAGGTGTCGACCAGCGCATCGCTGGAACGCACCAGTGCGGCGCGTCCCGCGGCGCTGTCGACCTCTCGCACGCCGTGCACCAGTTGCCGCCACTCGTCGCGGGCGGCCGCCAGCGCGGTGCGGATCTCGGGAGAACTCAAGGGAGCCCGTTCCAGTTCGAGCAAGGCGGACTCGAACTCGTCCATCGTCGTCGACAACTGTTCGCGCGAGGCGTCACCTGACATGGTGGACGCCAGCAGCGCATCCTTGGCCAGACGCTGCGCCCGCATGCGCTGGCGCCCGCAGATATTGACAATGCGCAGCGCCCGCCGCGCACCGGAGGCTTCCAGCGCGTCCGTCAGCGCCTCTGCGGCCGATAGCAAGACATCGGCCCTTTCATCGACATCGGCCAGCGTCCGGGGTCCGAGGCGCACTGCGAGCGCAGTCTCCAGGCCGTGCCACGCCACACGGGCATCGGTCAGCGCCCGCGCGCCGGCGTCTTCGAGTTCGAGGGCGGCGAGATGATCGAGGTTGTCCTGCACCCGCTCCGCCGATTGCGTTCGCTGGACGCGCGCTCGCCGCGTGTCGATTCCGAGCAGCGCCTGCGCCGCCACGCGCACCAGTCGCTGCGACAGCATGCGCAATTGCCCGGCGCGATTGATCGCTTCCGCCCAGCGCGAGGCCTCGACCACGGAGCGCGAGACTTCGCCCAGGCGCAGATTGGCATGCATGGCCGCACCGCGCAGCAGGCCGAAAGCCTCGTCCTCGCCGATGCCTCGCGCCGACATCAGCAAACCCTTGGCGCGATCAATCCATTTGCGCTCGTCCAGGCGGGTGCGCAGCGATTCCAACTCGGTGCGCAAGGCGGCCTCCCGCTGCCAGCGTGCGCGTGCGCGGCCCCGCACCGCATCGAGGGATTGCGCCTCCAGGGCTTCGATCGACTCCCAGGCGTGCACGCCGAGCGCCGCCAGTTTCTCGTGCGCCTCGCGACCCATCGGTCCGCAGACGAGGCACAGCGCGCAAGGCGGCACGCCCGACCAGGCTTGCAGCGCATCGAGGAGATCCTGCGTCGGCTCAGGCACGCAGATCAGGATTTCGCCAGGCGAAAGCATTTCGGCCCGAACGACCACCGTGCGGCTGGTCGCAAGCTCGATCGCCGAAGCCTCGGGGCCGCGCAAGGCCAGCTGCAGCACCTCGGGGAGATCCGTGGCTTCGTGGGGCAGGACGACAAGAAGGGGATTCACGGCAGGGATCGATCTGGACTCGGAAGCATAGGTCACGCGGGCGGATGCGCATTGGCACGTCTCTTGCGTAAAACGACGCGCGGTGTAACGAAGCACCGCTTTGGTGAAGCGGCAGGCATCTGCACGCAGTCCGGCGAGGCAATGGCCGGACACACCCCTCGCGCCGCCAGCGCCTGCTGTCGGCACACCGCCCCCACCTCGTCCGAAGACACGGCCCGCCAACGGCCGCGCCGCGGCATTTCGCACTGAGAGCCATGTCCAGCTTCAAGTCCTTCTTGCAATCAGGCCACAGCCCGACCTTGTTCGCGGCCTTCCTGTACTTCGCCTTCTCGTGCTGCATCTGGGTGCTCAACGGCGCCATGGCGCCCTTCATCGGCGAAACGTTCAACCTGTCTCCGGCCCAGAAGGGGCTGATGCTGTCGGTGCCGATCATTGCCGGCGCGCTGATGCGCTTCCCGCTGGGCATCCTGTCCCAATACATCGGACGCAAGAAGGCAACGCTGGTCGAGATGGGCCTCATCGCCGTCGCGATGCTGTTCGGCTTCTTCTTCGTCAAGAGCTTCAACGACCTGATCGCCATGGGCGTGCTGCTGGGCATCGCTGGCGCGAGCTTCGGCGTGGCGCTTTCGCTCGGCTCGGGCTGGTTCCCGCCGCAGCACAAGGGGCTCGCGATGGGCCTGGTGGGTGCAGGCAATGTCGGTACGGCGGTGTCGGTGCTGGTGGCGCCGCCGCTCGCGCAATGGCTGGGCTGGCAGAGCGTCTACGGCGTCGCGGCCATTGCGATCCTGCTGCCGATGGTCGTGATGATCGTCTACGCCAAGGAGCCGCCGGACGTCGACAGCCACGCGAGCTTCCGCGAGCACATCGCCTGCCTGTTCGAGAAGGACGGCTGGGTGTTCAGCCTGATCTACGGCGTGACCTTCGGCGGCTTCATCGGCCTCACGACCTTCCTGCCCTCCTACTACTACGACCAGTTCGGCGTGAGCAAGGTGCAAGCCGGCCAACTCACCATGCTGGCGGCCTTCATGGGAGCCGCCGTGCGCGTGATCGGCGGGTGGATTTCCGACCGCTGGGGGGGCGTCAACACCTTGACGCTGGTCCTGCTGGTGGTGGCGGTCAGCCTGGTGCTGGTGGGCATGTCGTCGGCATCCCTGGCGCTCACCACGCTGCTGCTGATCACCTGTTTCGCCGCGCTGGGCGCGGGCAACGGTGCACTTTTCCAGCTCGTCCCCTTGCGCTGGCCGGCCAGCACGGCGGTGGCCGGCTCCATGATCGGCGAGATCGGCGCGCTCGGCGGCGGCCTCGTACCCAATGCCATGGGCCTTTCGAAGCAATACCTCGGCAGCTACCTCTGGGGCTTCGTCTTCTTCGCCGCACTCTCCCTCGTCATGCTCGGCGTCATGCGCGTGATGCAGATCCGCTGGACCCGCACCTGGGCCGAAAAAGGCGGCCGCGCCCGCACCACGACGCACCAGCCTGCCCCCGCCAAGTTCACCAAAGCCCGCAACGCATGACCTCCTCGACACCCCCCCTGCGAGGAATGCCGCGGACCCGGCTCCGCCGGTCCGCCGGCATGGCCCCCTGCAAGGGGGTGGAGAGCGACACGAAATGCGCGAGCCTGGGGGTGTGCTCAGGTCCGGGGCAGGAAGAGCAACCAGAACACCAGCAGCGCATTGAGCAGCAACGACACGGCGAGCGCGATCTTGTAAAGCGCCGCCGGATCGCGGCGAACGAGCGGCGTGGCGCTCGGGGCGTTGACGGGTCGCGAAGCACCCCGCTCCAGCGCCAGCAGCAATTCCTCGGCAGTCTCGAAGCGCTCCCGCGGATCGCGCGCGACCGCCTTGCGCACCAGGTGGTCGAGCCACATCGGCACATCGGGCCGTATGCGCGACAGCGCGGCGGGATCGCGCCGGTAGCGCGCTACCTGGTAGGGCTCGATCTCGCCGTAGGGCAAGCGCCCGGCAAGCCACTGGTAGAGCGTGACGCCCAGTGCGAACAGATCGCTCGCCCCGTCGGCGACCCCGCCCTGCCACTGCTCCGGATTGATGTAGCTCGGCGTACCGGCATGCAGTTCCCGCTGGGCTGCGCCTTCGCGTCCGGACAGCGCGACGCCCAGGTCCAGGATGCGCCAGCGTCCGTCGTCGCCGAGGTGGAGGTTGCCCGGCTTGATGTCGCGATGCACCACGCCGTGGCGATGCAGGCGTCCGAGCGCGCGGGTCACTTCGATCGCCGCGGCCACGACTTCGGCGACAGCGCCGCGTCGGCCGGATTTCTGCATCTGCTCGAGCGTCCGGCCGCCATGCCAATCGAACACGGTGTACAGGGCGCTCGCATCCCCGGCGCGTTCGTGAACGCGCACGAAGCCACTGTCGGCACGGGCGCTCACGCGCAGGCCCAGCCAGGCTTCGTGCGCCAGCATCGCGCGCTCCTGCGGATCGCCGGCGCGCGACGGGTGCAAGGTCTTGAGAGCTACCAGGTCACGCGTCGCCAGCTGACGCGCCTGGTAGAGCAGGTGCACACCGGTGTCGGCCACCCGCGCTGTGATGACGTAGCCGTCGATCTCGTCGCCCACCTTGAGGGGGGGCGGCGGAGCCAGGCGTCGCACGTCGCCCAGTTCATCGTCGAGTTGCCGCGCATCCAGTCCGATGACGCGAATCACCAGCGCTGTCGCGTTGTCGCGGGTTCCGGCGGCCAGCGCCGCATGCACCAGCGCATCGCTGGCTTCGCCCGCGCTGCCCTTCAGCGCGATCGAAGCGAGCTGGCGCGCCTTGAGCACTCCATGCACCCCGTCGGAGCTGAGCACGAAGCAGTCGCCGATGCGCACATCCCCCTGGACGTAGTCGATGCGCACCTGGTCGTCCAGGCCGACGGCGCGTGTCAGGCGGCTGCGCAGGTCGGGATGCTCGAAGGCATGGTCGTGGGTCAGCGGCGTGGCGTCCTCGCCATCCGCGCGCACGCGCCAGGCGCGCGTGTCGCCGACGTGCGCGAGCGTGTAGCTCTGCCCATGCAACGCCAGCGCGGTCAGCGTGGTGAGCGCAGTGCCTCCACCCTGGCGCCGACGGTTGTGGTCGGCCAGCCAGGCGTTCTGCGCGCTGATCAGGCGATCGAGTGCCACGGTCGGCTCCCAGGTGTCGGGCGTGGCGAAGTAGTCGCCCAGCAGCCCCATCACGGTGGTCTGTGCGGCCTCCAGGCCGCGCCCGCCGGTCGATACGCCATCGGCAATGGCCGCGATCAGTCCGCGCGCTTCCTCCCCCCGCGGCGCATGCACCGCGCCGGCGAAGTCCTCGTTGACCTCGCGCGGCCCGCGCTGGCTGCTGTACCCGATGTCCACTTCAAAGCTCATGGCGCGATTCTCCACGTGCGCCCTGGGCAACTCGCTGATTGAATCGACGAAAGGTCCCACGCCATGAAGAAGATGAAACTCGTGATGGTCGGCAACGGCATGGCCGGCGTGCGCACGATCGAGGAACTGCTCAAGATCGAGCCCGACCTCTACGACATCACCGTGTTCGGTGCCGAGCCGCACCCCAACTACAACCGCATCCTGCTGTCGCCGGTGCTCGCCGGCGAGCAGACCGTCGACGAGATCGTGCTCAACAGCTGGGAGTGGTATGCCGAGAACCACATCACCCTGCACGCCGGCAAGAAGGTGGTGGAGGTCGACCGCGTCAAGCGCATCGTGCGTGCCGAGGACGGCACCGAAGCAGCCTATGACCGCCTGCTGATGTGCACCGGCTCCAATCCCTTCATCCTTCCCGTCCCCGGCAAGGACCTGAAGGGGGTGATTGCCTACCGCGACATCGCCGACACCGACTACATGATCGAGACCGCGCGCACGCACAAGAACGCGGTGGTCATCGGCGGCGGCCTGCTGGGCCTCGAAGCTGCCAACGGCCTGATGCTGCGAGGGATGAACGTCACCGTGGTGCACGTCATGCCCTGGCTGATGGAGCGCCAGCTCGACGACGTGGCCGGCAAGCTGCTGCAGAAGTCGCTCGAGGACCGGGGCCTCAAGTTCCTCATGGGCGCGCAGACGCAGGACCTGGTCGGCGGTGAAGACGGCCGGGTGAAGGCCATCCGCTTCAAGGACGGCACCGAAGTGGCGGCCGATCTGGTGGTGATGGCCGTCGGCATTCGCCCCAACACCGGGCTGGCCGAGAAGATGCGCCTGCACGTGAACCGCGGCATCGTCGTCACGGACACGATGCAGACCGTGACCGATGCGCGCATCTATTCGGTCGGCGAGTGCGCGGCGCACCGCGGCATCGCCTACGGGCTGGTCGCGCCGCTCTTCGAGCAGGCCAAGGTCGCGGCCAATCACCTGGCGCAGTTCGGGATCGGCCGCTACATGGGCTCGCTGACCTCGACGAAGCTCAAGGTCACCGGCATCGATCTCTTCTCGGCCGGGGAGTTCATGGGCGGCGAAGGCACCGAGGAGATCGTGATGAGCGACCCCTTCGGCGGCGTCTACAAGAAGCTGGTGATCAAGGACGACAAGCTGGTGGGCGCCTGCCTGTACGGCGACACGGTCGACGGCAGCTGGTACTTCAAGCTGCTGCGCGACGGCCGCAGCGTCCACGACATCCGCGACAAGCTGATGTTCGGCGAATCCAATATCGGCGACACCGGGCACGAGGGCCACAGCAAGGCCGCCTCGATGCCCGACGAGGCCGAGGTCTGCGGCTGCAACGGCGTCAACAAGGGCACCATCTGCAAGGCGATCAAGGACAAGGGCTTGTTCACGCTCGAAGAGGTCAAGAAGCACACCAAGGCCAGCGCGTCGTGCGGCTCCTGCACCGGGCTGGTCGAGCAGATCCTGATGTTCACGGCAGGCGGCGACTACTCGGCCACGCCGAAGAAGAAAGCCGTCTGCGGCTGCACCGACGTGAGCCATCAGGACGTGCGCGACGCCATCCGCAAGGAGCACTACCTCACGCACGACGCGGTGTATCGCAATCTGGGCTGGCGCACGCCCAACGGCTGCGCGACCTGCCGTCCGGCCGTCAACTTCTACCTGATCTCGACCTGGCCCAAGGAGGCGAAGGACGATCCGCAGAGCCGCTTCATCAACGAGCGCAGCCACGCCAACATCCAGAAGGACGGCACCTATTCGGTGATCCCGCGCATGTGGGGCGGCCACACCACGCCCGATGAACTGCGCCGCATCGCGGACGCGGCAGACAAGTACAAGATCCCGACGGTCAAGGTCACCGGCGGCCAGCGCATCGACCTGCTGGGCGTGAAGAAGGAAGACCTGGAAGGCGTCTGGAAGGACATCGGCATGCCTTCGGGCTTTGCCTACGCGAAGTCGCTACGCACGGTGAAGACCTGCGTGGGCAGCGAATGGTGCCGGTTCGGAACGCAGGACTCGACGCAGATGGGCAAGGACCTCGAGCGCGCCCTGTGGGCGATGTACTCGCCGCACAAGGTCAAGCTCGCGGTCTCCGGCTGCCCGCGCAATTGCGCCGAGGCGGGCATCAAGGACGTCGGCGTGATCGGCGTCGACTCGGGCTGGGAGCTCTACGTGGGGGGCAATGGCGGCATCAAGACCGAGGTGGCGCAGTTCCTCGTGAAGGTGAAGACCTCCGCGGAAGTGATGGAGTACGCCGGCGCCTTCCTGCAGCTCTACCGCGAGGAAGGCTGGTACCTGGAGCGCACGGTGCACTACATCGGGCGCGTCGGCCTCGATCACGTGAAGAAGAGGATTCTCGACGACGCCGAAGGACGCAAGGCCCTCTGGGAGCGCCTCCAGTTCGCGCTGGACGGCGAGCCCGATCCCTGGTTCGAGTCGAGCCAGGCCTCGGTGGACGTGCGGCAGTTCAGGCCCGTCGCCACGGTCGATGCTGCAAGCGCCTCCGCGCAGGCTGCCTGAAAGGAAGCACCATGAGTGAATGGAAAGTCATCTGCCGCGTCGACGACATCCCGGTGCTGGGCGCGCGCCGCGTGAGCCGGGCTGCGGGTGTCGACGTGGCGCTGTTCCGCAATGCCGAGAACCATGTCTTCGCACTGCTCGACCGCTGCCCGCACAAGGGCGGACCGCTGAGCCAGGGCATCGTCTTCGGCACGAGCGTGGCCTGTCCGCTGCACAACTGGGCCATCGGCCTCGACGACGGATGCGCCAAATCGCCGGACGAAGGCTGCACGCCGCGCTTCGCGGTGAAGGTCGCGGATGGCGTGGTGCACCTGGATGCGGACGAGTTGGCATCGCATGCCACCGATCTCGAGCGCCCGATCGCCGGACCCCGGCGCGCCATCGAAGCCTGAGGACGCGCCATGAAGGAAACACGCTCGACTTGCCCCTACTGCGGCGTGGGCTGCGGCGTGATCATCGAGTCCGATGGCGCGCAAATCACCGGCGTGCGCGGCGATCCTGAACACCCGGCGAACTTCGGCCGCCTGTGCACCAAGGGGTCGACGCTGCACCTGACGGCCAGCGCGGCGGTCACGATGCAGACGCGCTTGCTGCGGCCGATGCAGCGGGCCACGCGCGGTTCCGCGCCCGAAGCGATCAGTTGGGACGGCGCGCTGGATGTGGCCGTCGAAAAGTTCTCCCAGGTCATCCGCGACCATGGCCCGGACGCGGTCGGCTTCTACGTCTCCGGCCAGTTGCTCACCGAGGACTACTACGTCTTCAACAAGCTCGCCAAGGGTCTGGTCGGCACCAACAACATCGACACGAATTCGCGCCTGTGCATGAGCAGCGCGGTCGCGGGCTACAAGAAGACCCTCGGCGCCGACGCCCCGCCCGCCTGCTACGACGACCTGAAGCATGCGCAGTGCCTCTTCATCGTGGGCAGCAACACCGCCTGGGCGCATCCGATCCTGTTCCGGCGCATCGAGGATGCGAAGGCGGCGAACCCGGCCATGAAGATCATCGTGGCGGACCCGCGTCGCACCGACACGGCGGAGATCGCGGACCTCTTCCTGCCGATCCAGCCGGGCACCGACGTGATGCTGTTCAACGGCATGCTTCACCTGATGCTGTGGGAAGGCTGGACCGATGCGCGCTACATCACCCAGCACACCAGCGGCTTCGATGCGCTGAAGACCACGGTGCGCGACTGCACCCCCGACCGCGTGGCGCAGGTCTGCGGCATCTCCAAGGAAGACCTGCTGGAGGCAGCCCGCCTCTTCGCGACCTCGGCAGCGACTCTGAGCCTCTACTGCCAGGGTCTCAACCAGTCCTCGTCCGGCACGGCCAAGAATGCGGCGCTGATCAACCTGCACCTGGCGACCGCGCAGATCGGCAAGCCCGGTGCCGGCCCCTTCTCGCTCACCGGGCAGCCCAACGCGATGGGGGGCCGCGAAGTGGGCGGCCTCGCCAACCTGCTCTCGGCACACCGCGATCTTGCGAATCCGCAGCACCGCGCCGAGGTTGCGGCCTTGTGGGGCCTGCCGGACGTTCCGCAGCGCGCCGGCAAGACGGCGGTCGAGATGTTCCAGGCCGCGGCCGATGGCGAAATCCGCGCGTTGTGGATCGCCTGCACCAACCCGGCGCAATCGATGCCCGACCAGGCGACCGTTCGGCGCGCGCTCGAACGCTGCGAGTTCGTGGTGGTGCAGGAAGCCTTTTCGACCACCGCCACCTGCGACTATGCCGACCTGCTGCTGCCGGCCAGCACCTGGGGCGAAAAGCAAGGCACCGTGACCAACAGCGAGCGGCGCATTTCGCGCGTGCGGCCGGCCGTGCCCGCGCCGGGCGAAGCGCGCGACGACTGGTCGATCGGCGTGACTTTTGCGCGCCGGCTCGAGGAAAGGCTGGGCCGCGCGGGGACGCTCTTCCCGTATGCCGACGCCGAGTCGGTCTGGAACGAGCACCGCGAATCCACCCGCGGCCGCGACCTCGACATCACCGGCATGAGCTACGCCATGCTCGAAACCGGGCCGCAGCAATGGCCCTTGCGCGAAGGCGAGACGACAGGCCGCGCGCGGCTCTACGAAGACGGCGTGTTCCCGACACCGGATGGCCGCGCCCGCTTCGCGGACACGCCCTACAAGGCGGTGACGGAGGCGCGCGAGGCCCGTTACCCCTTCTCGCTCAACACCGGCCGACTGCGCGACCAATGGCACGGCATGAGCCGCACTGGGACGCTGGGACGGCTGTTCGGCCATGCGGCGGAGCCGACGGTACAGATGCATCCGCAGGACATGGCGCGCCGCCAGATCGCCGAGGGCGACCTCGTGCACGTGACCTCGCGCCGAGGCTCGATCGTGGTGCCGGTCGCGGCCAGCGCCGAGGTGGGCTTGAGCCAGGCCTTCATCGCGATGCACTGGGGCGGCGAGTACCTGAGCGGTTCGTCCAGCACGGGCAAACGGCTTGCCGGCGTCAACGCGCTGACGACGCCGAGCTTCTGCCCCGATTCGAAGCAACCCGAGCTCAAGCACGCCGCGGTGAAGATCCTGAAGGCCGAACTGCCCTGGTCGCTGCTCGCCGCTGCCTGGCTGCCCCAGGACGCGGTCTTGCACACCCTCGCGACGCTTCGCGGCCTGATGCAGGGCTTCCCTTTCGCGAGCTGCGTGCCTTTTGGCACCGGCGGTGCGCTGGAGGGCAGCGGAGGAGAACGCACGGGCATCCTCTTTCGCGCGGCCGCGCACGAGGCGCCGCCGGACGCCTTGCTCGCGCAGATCGAGGGTTTGCTCGCGCTGGGCGGCGCCGAGACACTGCGCTATGCCGACATCAAGCGCGGACAGCGTCGGGCGGTCAGGCTGGTACGCGACGGCGCGGACGCTCGCCTGGAAGGCTTCCTGCTGGGGGGCGACACCCGCGCTGAAGCCTGGATCAAGGCACTGCTGCAAGACCGTCTGCCCGCCCAGGCCTACGGTCGTCAACTCTTGCGGCCCGGCGCTGCGGCGCCCGGCGGCGTGGTCACGCGCGGCAAGGTGATCTGCAGTTGCTTCGGAGTGACGCAGACGGCGATCAGCGAGCAGCTCTCCGTGATTTCCGGACCGGACGATCAGCGGCTCGCGAAGCTTCAGGGCGCGCTGAAGTGCGGCACCAATTGCGGCTCCTGTCTTCCCGAACTCAAGCGAATGGTGCGCGCCGGCGCCTCACCGGCATTGGCGGAGGCGCCGTGATGGCTACAGACCCTCCCGCGCTTCGGGGCATAAGCAGGCCCGGTTTGCGTAATAAGTCATGCAGGACAATCCATCCACCCATGGGAATCAGCCAGTACATCAAGGAAATCGGCCGCGGCGCGCGCGGCGCGAAGCCGCTCAATCGCGCGCAGGCGCTCGACCTGTTCGGCCAGGTGCTGGACGGCACCGTCACCGACCTGGAGACCGGCGCCTTTTGCCTGGCCATGCGCATCAAGGGCGAAACGCCCGAGGAGATGGCTGGCTTTCTCGATGCGACGCATGAGCGGCTGGACCGTTTTCCCGCCACCGATCGCCCTTTGATCGTGGTGCCCAGCTACAACGGGGCGCGCCGGCTCCCGGTGCTCACGCCGCTGCTGGCGCTTCTGCTCGCCCGCGAAGGGCTGCCGGTGCTCGTTCATGGCGCGGCCACTGAGTCGACACGGGTGCTGGCGTCCAACGTGCTTGCGGTGCTGGGTGTGCCTGCGCTCACCGCCGTCCGGCCCATCCGGAACGGCGAAGTCGTCTTTGCGCCCACGGAACTGCTGAGCCCCGGCCTCAAGCGCCTGCTGGACGTGCGCCGCGTGGTCGGCTTGCGCAACCCGGGGCACAGCGTCGTGAAGCTGATGCAGCCAGGCGCGGGCACCTGCGTGGTCATCGGCAGCTACACGCATCCAGCCTATGCCGAGTCGATGGCGGCGACCTTCGAGTTGATGGGCACGACGGCCCTGCTCTCGCGCGGCCTCGAAGGCGAAAGCGCGGCCGATCCGCGCCGCGTCGCGCAGGTCGACGGTTTTGTGAACGGCCGGCGCGTGGAACTGCAGGCCCGGCAGCCCGGCACCCAGGTCGAAGTTCCGGGCCTTCCCGACGCAATCGACATCGAGACGACCGCCGACTACACGCGGCGCGTGCTGGCGGGCGAGACGCCGGTGCCCGATGCGATTGCCCAGCAGGTGGCGCAGATCCTGCAGCTGGCGCAACTGGCGCAAGCAGCGGAAGAACGGCAACAGGTGGAAACCGAATGAGTACCCTTTCACATCACGGCAGTTGCACCCTCGTCGGGGCTGGCCCCGGCGACCCGGAACTGCTCACCATCAAGGCCGTCAAGGCCATCCAGGCAGCGACGGTGCTGCTGGTCGACGACCTCGTCAGCGAAGAGATCCTGGCCTATGCCCGCCCCGGTGCGCGCATCGTGCACGTGGGCAAGCGCGGCGGCTGCCGCAGCACGCCGCAGGCCTTCATCGAGCGCCTGATGATCACCGCGGTGCACGAGGGCGAGACCGTCGTGCGCCTGAAGGGCGGCGACCCGTTCATCTTCGGCCGCGGCGGCGAAGAGGTCGAGCACCTGCGCGAGGCGGGCATCGAAGTGCGCGTCGTGAATGGCATCACGGCCGGGCTGGCTGCCGTCACGGCGCTGGGCGTGCCGCTGACGCACCGCGAACATGCGCAGGGCGTCGTGTTCGTCACCGGCCACGCCAAGACGGGCCATTCGGCCGAGGAGCATCCGACCGATTGGCAAAAGCTCGCCGCCACGGCACGCGACGCGCGGCTCACGCTCGTGATCTATATGGGCGTCTCCGGCGTCGCGCACATCCAGGACCAGTTGCTCCACGGCTTGCCCGGCGAGACGCCGGTGGCCGTCATCCAGCACGCGACCCTGCCGCAGCAGCGGCACGTCGCGACCACGCTCTCCCGACTGCGCGCCGACATTGACGCGGCGGGGCTGGCCAGCCCTTCGGTGATCGTCGTGGGCGACGTGCTTCGCGGTCTGGCGGCGGCCGGCATGCCGGCCACGCGCTTCGGCACCTGATGCGGCAGATGGACGCGGCACGTTGAGCAGCTTCGACGTCGTCGTCATCGGCGCGGGTGCCGCAGGCCTGTATTGCGCGGCCCTCGCCGGCCAACGCGGGCTGAAGGTGCTGCTGCTCGACCACAACGAGCGCATCGCCGAGAAGATCCGCATCTCCGGCGGCGGGCGAGCCAATTTCACCAATCGCGACCTGGACGTTCGCGCGCCGCAGCGGCACTTCATCGGCGACAACCCGAATTTCTGCCGCTCGGCCCTCTCGCGCTACACGCCGCAGCAATTCATCGAGCTGGTCCAGCGCCACGGCATCGCCTTCCATGAAAAGCACAAGGGCCAATTGTTCTGCGACGGCCCCTCGCAGCAGATCATCGACATGTTGCTGGCCGAATGCGCGACCGGGAATGTCACGCATTGGCAGCCGTGCAGCGTGGCCGGCATCTCGTTCTCTGAGCAGGACGGCTACCAGGTCGAGACTGGTCGCGGCAGCGTCAAGGTGCCGCGCCTGGTCATTGCGACCGGCGGACTCTCCATTCCGCAGATCGGCGCCAGCGACTTCGGCTACCGGATCGCCACCCAGTTCGGGGTGCGCGTCGTCACGCCACGCCCGGCGCTCGTGCCAATGACTTTCGGCGGCGAGGCCTGGGAACCGTACGCGGGGCTGGCCGGTCTGGCCCTGCCGGTGCAGATCGAGACAGGCACCAAGAAGGAGCGGATGAGCTTTCTCGAAGATCTGCTTTTCACGCACCGCGGCCTCTCGGGCCCGGCTGTGCTGCAGATCTCCAGCTATTGGCGCCCGGGCGCCCCCCTCACCATCGACTTCGCGCCCGGGACCGACGTCGCCGCATCGCTTGGCGAGGCCAAGCAGCGTTCGCGCAAGCGGATCGGCAACGAACTCGCGGCGCTGGTGCCCTCGCGCCTCGCCGACGCCTGGGTCGGGCAAGACGCCGCCCTTCAGCGACCGATCAACGAAGCTGCAGATCGCTCGCTGGCAGCGTTGGCAGAGCGCATCACGCGCTGGCAGATCACACCCAGCGGTACTGAAGGTTACAAAAAGGCCGAAGTCACGGCGGGCGGCGTCGACACGCGCGACCTGTCGTCGCAAACCATGGAATCGAAGCAGCCCGGCCTGTACTTCATCGGCGAGGTGGTGGACGTTACCGGCTGGCTGGGCGGCTACAACTTCCAGTGGGCCTGGGCCAGCGCCCACGCTTGCGCCCAGGCACTGGCACTCGACGCCCAAGCTGACGCTATAATGTCTGGCTAACTTTGGCCTCCCCTCAACGGCCTACCCCATTTTCAGTTGAGGAACCCCGGCCCGGGGCCCGATCTTCCCCAGGCCAAATTCAACCAACCGATTCTTAAATGACCACCATCCGCGTAAAAGAAAACGAGCCGTTCGACGTCGCGCTGCGCCGCTTCAAGCGCACCATCGAAAAGCTCGGCCTGCTGACCGACCTGCGTGCCCGCGAGTTCTACGAAAAGCCGACCGCCGAGCGCAAGCGCAAGAAGGCAGCAGCCGTCAAGCGCCACTACAAGCGCGTGCGCAGCATGCAGCTCCCCAAGAAGCTGTACTAAGCACCCGCCGCGTTGGCTTCAGGCCGACGCCCGGTTCAGCAGCTTCCGAGCCGCGCCAGGAATACCTGCCGCGGCTTTTGTTTTTTGACCGCCAAAGAAAGCCAGCCATGAGTCTCAAGGACCAGATCACCGAAGACATGAAGACCGCGATGCGCGCCAAGGACTCGGAGCGCCTGGGCACCATTCGCCTGCTGCTCGCCGCCCTCAAGCAGAAAGAGGTCGATGAGCGCATCGAGCTCGACGACGCAGCGGTGGTGGCCGTTCTCGACAAGATGGTCAAGCAGCGCAAGGACTCTGTCGCCGCGTTCACCCAGGGCGGCCGTACCGACCTGGCCGACAAGGAAGCCGCCGAGATCAAGGTGCTGGAGGCCTACCTGCCGCAGCGCATGAGCGCCGACGAGGTGGCTGTCGAGGTCAAGGCCATCGTCGCAGAGCTCGGCGCCAAGGGCCCGGGCGACATGGGCAAGGTCATGGGTGTCGTCAAGACGCGCCTGGCCGGCAAGGCCGACATGGGCCAGGTCAGCTCCGCGGTGAAGGCCGCGCTCTCGGGCGCTTGACGCGCATGGCGGCAAGCCCCGTCCTCAAGGCCTGCGCCTGCCTGGTGGACGCCCAAGGTCGACTCCTCGTGTTCCACCACCCCGAGGACAAGAGCATGCAGTTGCCCAAGGGAACCATCGAGCCCGGTGAAGCCCCTGAAGACGCGGTGCGCCGCGAGCTGCTGGAGGAATCCGGCATTCACTTCACCAGCGACCTGGTGGCGCTCGGCACCATCGACCGCTACTGCGAAGCGGGCGTCGAAGGCAACAAGCACCGCCATCCCCAGCTCTGGCACCTGTTCCTGATGCGCCACGAGGCCCCCTTGCCCGAGACTTTCGACCACGTAGCCATGGGCAGCCCGGAGGAAGACGGACTCGTATTCAGCTTCAGCTGGCTGACGGCCGACGCCCCCCTGGACAACTTCGCAGCGCCCTACGTCAAAGTCATCATCAGGGTCCGCGACGCCCTCAGCGCGGGAAACACCGCGGAACCGGCTTAGCCGGGCCGCAGGTGTTGCCCCCGGCAGGGGGTGGGCGGCCACACGAAGTGGGCAAGCCTGGGGGCGAGCCTAGCTCCCAGCGACCTTCATGCGATTGACAAGCAGCGACCCTGTCGTCTTGGCCCCATAGTTGTAGGCATCGGCCCCAACCGCCTCGATCCCCATCAGCATGTCCTTGAGGTTGCCCGCGATGGTGATTTCCTGCACCGGGAACGCGATCCGGCCCTTCTCGACCCAGAAGCCGCTCGCGCCGCGCGAGTAGTCGCCCGTCACGTAGTTGACGCCCTGCCCCATCAGTTCGATCACCAGCAGGCCGGTCCCGAGCTTGGCGAGCATCGCATCGAGGTCGTCGCCCTTCTTCGTGAGCCGCGAGGTCAGCGTCAGGTTGTGCGATCCGCCGGCATTGCCGGTGGTCTTCATGCCCAGCTTGCGCGCCGAATAGGTGCTCAGGAAATAGCCCTCGAGCCGCCCCCCGTCGACCACCTTGCGCTTGCGCGTGACCACGCCTTCGTCGTCGAAGGGCGAGCTGCCCTTGCCGCGCGGCACGTGCGGATCCTCGACCACATCGATATGCTTCGGCAGCACCGGCTTGCCCAGCGAATCGAGCAAGAAGGTGCTCTTGCGATACAGCGCGCCGCCGCTCGTGGCCTGCACCAGCCCACCCAGCAGGCCGGCGGCCAGCGGCGACTCGAACAGCACCGGGCACTCGGTCGTCTTGATCTTGCGTGACTTGAGCCGGCTCAGAGCGCGCTCCGCCGCATAGCGGCCGACGGCCTGCGCGCTGGCCAACTCATCGGCCGAGCGCATGGAGCTGTACCAGGCATCGCGCTGCATGTCGTCACCCTTGCCGGCGATCGGCGCCACCGAGATCGAGTGCCGCGAGCTGGCGTAGCCGCCGCGGAAGCCGCGCGTGTGGGCGCTGAAGAAGTGGCTCTGCTGCGCCGAGACGCCCGCGCCTTCGCTGTTGGTGATGCGCTTGTCGGTGGACAGCGCGGCGGCCTCGCATTCGAGCGCCAGCTTGGCCGCCTGCTCGCTCGTGACGTCCCAGGGGTGGAACAGGTCCAGATCGGGCTGCTCCTTGGCGATGTCGGCTTCGTCGGGCAGGCCGCTGACCGGGTCCTCGGCCGTGAACCGCGCGATGTCGTAGGCCGCCTGCACGGTCTGCGCCACGGCGGCCTCGGAGAAGTCGGAGGTGCTGGCATTGCCGCGGCGGTGGCCGACGTACACCGTGACGCCAAGCGACTTGTCGCGGTTGCGCTCGACGTTCTCGAGCTCGCCCTTGCGCACGGAGACGCTCAGGCCGCAGCCCTCGGACGCCTCGGCGCCGGCATCGGTCGCTCCGAGCTTCTTGGCGTGGGCCAAGGCCGAATCGACCAGGTTTTCGAAGAAGGGACGGCTGTAGGCGAAGCCGGAATCGGCGCGCGAGGAAGATGTGGTCATGTGTTGGCTATGATACTTGCGCCCCCTGTTCCCGATGGTGCGGCCAACGATTGCCTCTATGTCCCGCAAACCCAAAAAAGGCTACTTCGTCCGCGGCCAGTTCGTCGCCGAAGGCAGCGAACTCGACCTTGAGCTCAAACGTGAGCTCAAAGGCACCGACGCGGCAAGCAAGACCGACCTCAAACGCGAAAGCGCCGAACTCCAGGCGCTCGGCGAAGCGCTGCTCACGCTGCGCGCCGGCCTCTTCGACAAGCTCGACCTCGGCGACAAGCTGAAGGACGCCATCGAGGAAGCCAAGCGCATCACCAACTTCGAGGGCAAGCGCCGCCAGATGCAGTTCATCGGCAAGCTGATGCGCGGCCTCGACGCCGCCACGCTCGACACGGTGCGCTCGGCGCTCGATGAGCAGAACCGCGGTCCCGCGCAGGAAACCGCCGTGCTGCACGATGCCGAGCGCTGGCGCGACCGCCTGATCGCCGACGACGATGCGTTGGGCGGCTGGATCGAAACCCATCCTGGCACCGACGCCCAGCAGCTGCGCGCCCTGATCCGCCAGGCGCGCAAGGACATCAAGGCTGGCCCGCCCGGCGAAGCGCCGCGCCAGGGCAAGGCCTACCGTGAGGTGTTCCAGCTCGTCCGTGCGCAACTGAGCGTGCACGGCACGGACGACCATGCGGCCGAAGCCGCCGCCCAGTCGCGCGAGGAGGACGCATGAGCGGACCTTCGCCGATCGATCCCGTTCGCATTGGGATCGTGTCGATCAGCGATCGTGCGTCGAGCGGAGTCTATGAAGACAAGGGCCTGCCTGCGCTGCAGGAATGGCTTCAGCGCGCGCTCCGCAATCCGCTCACCTTCGAGTCGCGGCTGATTCCCGACGAACAAGCCGGTATCAGCGCTGCGCTGATCGAGCTGGTCGATGCGGGCTGTTCGCTGGTGCTGACGACCGGCGGCACCGGGCCGGCGCTGCGCGACGTGACGCCGGAGGCGACGCTCGCCGTGGCGCACAAGGAAATGCCGGGCTTCGGCGAGCAGATGCGGCAGATCAGCCTGCGCTTCGTGCCCACCGCCATCCTGTCGCGCCAGGTTGCGGTGATCCGGAACCAGAGCCTGATCATCAATCTGCCAGGCCAGCCCAAGTCGATCGCCGAAACGCTCGAGGGGCTGAAGAACGCGGACGGGACCCAGGCAGTGCCGGGCATCTTTGCCGCGGTCCCCTATTGCATCGACCTGATTGGCGGACCCTATCTGGAAACAGACGACGCGGTCTGCAAGGCGTTCCGCCCCAAGGCCGCGATCCGCACCCGGTGATCGACCCCCTGCCTTTCCGGGAGGGGGAAACAGGCACTCAAGCCAGCGTGTAGGCCGTCTTCACCACGGTGAAGAACTCCTGGGCGTACCTGCCCTGCTCGCGCGGGCCGTAGCTCGATCCCTTGCGGCCGCCGAAGGGCACGTGGTAGTCCACCCCCGCCGTCGGCAGGTTCACCATC
>NZ_JASZYF010000051.1 GCF_030317115.1 Variovorax gracilis | reverse complement strand
GCGCCTGCTCGATGGTGCCGGCGGGGTCGTACTCGACCGGTACGCCGACCACGTCGGCGGGGAGCGCGGGAAACGGCTGGGGGTACGCCCTGAACGCGGCCGTGTGGACGATGGGAGCCCCTGGGAACAGGCGCGCGCGCTGGCGCAGAAGGAAGTCGAGCGACTGCCTTGCCACGGCAATGACGACATCGGGCGGCCTTGCGGCGTACTTGCGCTGCAGATAGGTCGCGACGGTGTCTTCGTAATCCTCGCCGACGAACTCGGGATAGTCGAGGAACTCGGTGAAGACCTCCACCGGTCTGGCGGCGGTGTCTCGGATCGCGCCCCTCAAGCCGCGCTCGACGTCGACGTTGGCCGGCACGAGGCGGCCATTGGAATAGAGCACCAGCACGTTCCGGGCGTCGGCGGCCATGCCCGCAGGGGCGAGCAGCATGCAGCAGATCGCGACGAGCCACCCAGGCCAGCGTCCACCGTGAATACCCATCGTTCGATCACATTGCAAGTGTCGGGACATGGATGATCCACGCTACGCACCCGCAAGTCCACTGCCCTTTAGGGCAATCGCCTTGCCCAAAGGCTCGCACCGGAACGGTGCGAATGCAGAAAGAATCGCGTGGGGACCTTCCCTTTCGGGCAAGCGCATTGCCCCCGGACCCCATTCTCAGTGACCTCCGGTCGGGTGAAGATCGTGATGACGATACCGAGCGCAAGACAGTGCCGCATCGTGTTTGTTCAACCACCGTGGAGAGAAAGCATGCAATCAATCAAGCTCAGCCTGGTGCTCTGCGCCGCCTTGATGGCCGCAGGTTGCGTGACCGACAAGACCTACAACACCGAAGTGCAGAAGGCCAATACCTACGCCGCGCTCAACCAGACGCTGTCGAGCGAGCTGAGCAGCGACCAGGCACAGATCACGCAGTTGCAGAACGAACTCAAGGTGACGATGGTCAACGAGATCCTGTTCCCCGAAGGCGGCTGGACACTCAGCCCCAAGGGTGAAGCGACGCTCGCCAAGATCGCACCGACGCTGTCCAACCTGCCTGGCCAGCAGATCATCGTCCAGGGCTTCACCGACAACGAGCCCATCGGGCCGGCCCTGCGGGGCCGGTTCCCGTCCAATCTCGAACTCTCGTCGGCGCGCGCGGACAACGTCGCGCGCTTCCTCACCTCGAAGGGCGTGCCGCAGAACTCGATCTCTGCGCAGGGCTTCGGCGACGCGCGCCCCGTGGCGAGCAACACCACGCCGCAGGGCAAGGCGAAGAACCGCCGCGTCGAGATCGTCATCTCGGCAGCCAACCGGCCGTAGCTGTCGCCCGTCTAGAACCCGCTGAAGCGGCTGAAGTTCTCCACAGGTTCCCGCTCGGCACGCAGCCGGTTCTCCGCAGCGCCCGTGTCGGCATGGCCGAGCGCCATGCCGCACACCACCATCTGGTGCTCCGGCAATTCCAGGACTTCGCCGACGATGCGGGGATACATGGCCCACGCCATCTGGGGACAGGTGTCGAGGCCGCGGGCACGGGCCGCGAGCATGACGTTCTGCAGGAACATTCCGTAGTCGACCCAGCTGCTGCGGGCCATCCGCCGATCGACCGTGAAGATCAGGCCGACCGGTGCATCGAAGAAGCTGAAGTTGCGGGCGTGCTGTCGTTGCATCGCGGCCTTGTCGCCCTTGGCAATGCCAAGCAGTGCATAGAGCTCGAAACCGTTCCTGCGACGCCTTCCGAGGTAGGGCTCGACGAACTCGGGCGGATAGATGTCGTACTCTGGCTCGTGCTGGCCCGGCTCGTGGTGGAACGCGTGCAGCACGCGCTCGCAGAGTGCGTGCCTGGCGGCACCCGCCAGCGCGATGACGTGCCACGGCTGGGTATTGGTGCCGCTGGGTGCGGAAGCCGCGACGTCCAGGATCTCGGTCACCGTCCGCTGCGAAACCGGTGTCGCCGCGAAGGCGCGAACCGATCGACGCCCTCGCATGGCCCCGTCGACTGCATCGACCGCACTCACGGCGCAATCCTGCATCAGACCGCTCGCCACTGGTCACCCCAGAATTTGGCCCGGACGTCCTTCTTGAGCAGCTTGCCGACCGCGCTGCGCGGCAACGTGTCCCAGAACTCCACCGTCTTCGGCGCCTTGACGCTGCCCAGTTGATCCTTGCAGAGTGCGATCAGCTCGGCCTCGTCGAGCGTTTGCTCGGGCTTGAGTTGCACGACCGCCTTGACCGCCTCGCCCCACTTCTCGTCGGGCACGCCGACGACGATGCAGTCGAGCACCGCAGGGTGGCCCTGGATCAACTTCTCGATCTCGACGGGGAAGATATTGAAGCCGCCAGAGACGATCATGTCCTTCATTCGATCGACGATGGTGACGAAGCCCCGCTCGTCGACGACGCCCACGTCGCTCGTATGGTGCCAGCCGAAGGTGGAAGCCGCCGCGGTGTCCTCGGGCTTCTTGTAGTAACCCTGCATGGTCATCGACGAACGCACCACGATCTCGCCGCGTTCGCCGGCGGGCAGGAGCTTGCCTTCTGCATCCATGATGCCGACGCGCACGACGCGGACCGGCTTGCCCGCCGCGCGCACTGCGTCTTCGTCGAAGCTGCCGTCGCTGCGGAGGTAGTCCGAAGGACGCTTCACCAGGATGGGGATCAGGGTTTCGGTCTGGCCGAAGCCTTCGTACATCACCGGGCCGAACATGCGCACGGCCTCCTTGAACTTCTCGGGCGCAATGGGCGCCGCACCCACGATGAAGCACTTCAGCGAGGAAAAGTCCGTCGTCTTCGACCTGGGATGGGCCATGAGCGCATAGACCGCGGTCGGCGGCAGGAACAGATGCGTCACCCGCTCCTTCTCGATCGTTCCGAGAACGGCCTCGGCGTCGAATCCAGGCAGGACGATGGTCGCGCATCCCCTGACGGCCAGTCCGAGAACGATCAAACCGGCGGCATGCGTCAAGGGAGCGATCACCAGGTGCCTCGACTCGGCAGTGACGTCGAATTCCGTCGACACTGCCAGGCCCATCATCTCGAGCGTTCGATGCGTGTGCACCGCGCCCTTGGACGGGCCGGTGGTGCCGCCGGTGGGCTGGAGGAAGGACACCGTCTCGGGGTTCTCCTGCTCGTTGCGAAACGGACGCCAGCAATCCGCCATCCACTCCTCCATCGACGGGCCATGCTCGGATGCGCGATCGATGCAGACGTAGAGCCTGGCCTTCGACAGCCTGGCCTTCAGTTGCGGCACGCTGCTTTCGAAGTGGCTGTGGAAGAACACGACGTCGGCGTCGAAATACTCCAGCACCTCGGCATTGGTCTCGACCGTGTTCTTGATGTGCACCGACAGCCACGCCATGTCCGCGAGGTTGATGCCCAGGTGCAGTAGCGTGACCCGGTAGTCGTTGGGGCTGTAGATCGCCACGTGGGGACCTGTGCCCGCCTGCTTCTCGCGCGTCAGCGCGTTCGCGATGGCATGCACGGTCTTCTGCGCTTGCGCAAAGTCCATTCGCGTGTCGCCATCGACGAAAGCGAGGTTGGCGGGGTACTGCGCAGCCGCGCCGTCGAAGTAGTCAGCGATTCTCATGGTGTATGTCTCTCTTTGTGGATGGAAGGGTCTGCCGTCGTCGAAGCGATGGCGCCTTACTTCGAACGCAGGCGGGCAGCGCCGTCCAGGCGAATCGTTTCGGCGTTGACGTAGGCGTTCTCGACGATGAAGGCGCAGCAATGCGCGAACTCGCGCATGTCGCCCAGGCGGCGGGGCGCTTCCATCTGCTCCTTGAGCGACGCGAGCACCTTCTCGTCGAGACCGGCGACCATCGTGGTCAGGAAGAGCCCGGGGGCGATGGCGTTGACGCGCACGCCGATGGCGCCGAGTTCGCGGGCGGCCGGCATGTTCATGCCGATGATCGCGGCCTTGGACGCGGCATAGGCGGCCTGGCCGATCTGGCCTTCGTAGGCCGCACCGGAGGACACGTTGATGACGACGCCACGCTCTTCGCCGACCTCCGCCTCGTTCTTCGCCATCTGCTCCGCGCATTTGGACATCACGTTGAAGACGCCGTTGATGTTGACCGCGGTGATCTGCGCGAAGCGGGCCAGTGGCGCCGCCTTGCCTTCCTTGCCCAGTACCTTGAAGCCGGTCGGAATGGCAGCGCCATTGATGCAGACGTGGATGGCGCCGTAGCGGTCCATCACCGCGTCGACGGCCCTCTGCACCGATGCCTCGTCGCTAACGTCGGTCTGCACGAACATTGCGCTGTCGGCGCCGAGGTCCGCCACGGCCGACTCGCCCGCTTCGACGTTCACATCGAAGATGGCGACGCGCGCGCCCTTTTCCTTGACCATGTAGGTGGCCGTGGCCAGGCCGAGGCCCGATGCACCGCCGGTGATGACGATGACTTTGTCCTTGATTCGCATGATGTGTCCTTGGAAGGCTTAGAAAGCGTTGACGCCGGTGAGCGCGCGCGCAATAAGGAGTTGCTGGATCTGCGTCGTGCCCTCGGGGATCGGCGCGACGATGGCCTCGCGGGCCAGCTTCTCGACCAGGAATTCCCGAGTCACGCCGTTGCCGCCGTGGATCTGCACGGCCTGGCGGGCGATGGTGACGGCGGCCTCGCAAGCGAAATACTTGGCCATCGCGGCTTCCATCTCGGCGGGCACGCCGGCTTCGATCATCGAAGCGGCGCGATAGACCAGCAGACGCGAAGCATCGACCTGGGTCGCCATCTCGGCCAGCATTGCGGCAATCAGCTGATGGCCGGCGATGACCTTGCCATGCTGCTTGCGGTCAGTGGCGTAGCGCACCGACTCTTCGAGCGCGCGCCGGCCGATGCCCAGCCCCTGCGCCGCCACGAACACGCGCGAGCGCTCGAACATCGACAGCGTGTTCTTCAGTGCCTCGCCTTCGTTGCCGATCATGTTCGACGCTGGCACGCGCACGTCGTTCAGGAAGATCTGCGCGGTCGACTGGCTGTTCCACGCGATCTTGTGGATGTCTCGCACCTCATAGGGATGCTCCTTGCGATCCAGCAGGAAGTGCGTCAGGCCCCGGCGCGGATCGTCGCCGGTGCGGCAGGTGCAGATCAGGAAGTCGGAGTACGAGCCATTGCTGATCCAGGTCTTCTCGCCGTTGAGGATGAAGTGGTCGCCGTCCCGGCGTGCACGCGTCTTGATCTCGAGCACGTTGGAGCCGACATCAGGCTCCGAGATGCCAATGCTGCAGAAGAGCTCGCCGCTGACCAGGCCCGGCAGGTAGCGCTCGCGCAGGTGCGCCGGGGCGAGCTGCTGGACCATGTAGGCGCCAAAGGAATTGATCAGCACCGGCACCGACAGGTCGGCAGAGGTGGTGGCGACTTCCTCGAACAGCATGATCATCGTCAGCCAGTCGAGGCCCATGCCGCCGTGGGCTTCGTCGACCGTGCCCGAGATCAGGCCGAAGCGGGAAAGCTGGCGCATGATCGCGCCCATCTGTTCCTTCGGCACGAACTTGTCGCGGTATTCCTTGCTGAAGATCGGCTCGATCTCGGCGTCGAGAAAGCGCTTCAGGCCGTCGATCGCTGCCAGTTGCTCTTCGGTTCTGATGACATGTCCCATTGATTGCTCCGTATCTGTCTAGTCGGGTTATTGCTTGGCCAGGATCGTGATCGCCGCCACGGCTTCCTCGATGCCATAGAGGCCACCGCCGTTTTCCTGGATAGCGATGCGGGCATCGCTGACCTGGCGCTTGCCGGCCTCGCCGCGCAATTGCATGACCAGCTCGTGCAGTTGGCCCAGGCCGGTGGCGCCGATCGGATGGCCCTTGGACTCCAGGCCACCCGACGGGTTGATCGGAATGCGTCCGCCGATCGTGAAGTCGCCGCGCTCGGCAGCCGGGCCGCCTTCGCCGAAGCCGGCCAGCATCAGCGACTCCGCATTCAGGATCTCGCCCATGGCCGTCGCGTCGTGCACTTCCGCCACGTCGACGTCCTCGGGCGACACGCTGGCCTGCTCGTAGGCCTTCTTCGCGCCGAGGTGCGCCACGATCTTGTGCGGCTCGTCGATGCCGCGCGAGCTGCCGGTCTGCACCACGCTGGCCAGTACGCGCACCGCTCGGCCGGCGGCCCCGTTGATGCGCTTCAGCCCTTCGGCGTTGCACAGGATGACCGCTGCGGCGCCGTCGCTGATCGGCGAGCACATCGGAAGCGTCAGCGGATAGGTGATCGGGGGTGCCGCCAGCACCTGCTCGATGCTGCAAGCCTCGCGGTATTGCGCGAGCGGGTTATGCACAGAGTGCTGGTGGTTCTTGGCCGCGACGGCGGCAATCTGGCGCTGTGTGGTGCCGTAGGTCTGCATGTGCTGCCGGCACAGCGCGGCGTAGACATCCATGAAGACGCTGTAGGGCTTCTCGGACATCGTGCCGGCCGGAGGCACCACGCGATGCCCCATCGCGAGCAGCGTCGCCTTGTTCTGGTCCACCGTCGAGACATCCCAACCGCCGTCGAAGGCGCTGAACATCTTGGCCTTGTCGGGAATGTTCATCTTCTCGGCACCGACGGCCAGTGCGATGTCGCAGCTGCCCGAGCGCAAGGCCATGGTCGCGAGATTGAAGGCAGACGAACCCGAAGCGCAGGCGTTCTCGACGCTGAACACGGGAACGCCCTCCAGTCCCAGCCGACGCATGGCGATCGGTCCGGGGATGGCGGTCTGGCCCTGGAACTGGCCGTTGGTCAGCGTGGCGTAGAAAGCCGAGCCGATGTCCTCGACCGTGCACCCTGCATCCGTTACGGCCAGCAATACGGCCTCTTCCACCATGTCGTAGACCGTGCGGTCCAGGAGGCGGCCAAAGGGCGTCATGCCCACGCCGACCACGTAGATGTCGTTCATTGATTCAGTCCTTGTGTGATCGAGCCACTCAGCGGCCCGGGAAATTCGGTGCGCGCTTCTCGGCGAAGGCCGTCAGGCCTTCGTGGAAGTCGGCGGTTCGCATGTGCTGGCGCAGCATCACCTGCTCGTGCAGTAGCGCGTCGGTGCCTGTCTTGTCGGCCGATGCACGCGCCACTTGCTTCATGCGACGCAGGGCGATCGGGCTTTTCTGCGCGATGTGGCGGGCCAGCACGAGCGTGGCTTCCGCGAGGCTGGCGTCGGGATGGACTTCGCACACCAGGCCGCAGGCCTTCATCTCGGCCGCCGAGAGCGACTTGCCGGTCATGAGCAGGTACATCGCCATGTTCAGCGGGATCAGCCGCGGAAGGATGGCGGCACCGCCGGCACCTGGGAAGACGCCGAAGTTGGCGTGCGCGTCGGCGATGGTGGCGCTCTCCGCAGCCACCACGATGTCGGCGCACATCGCGAGTTCGAGCCCGCCGGCCATCGTCACGCCGTTGAGCGCCGCGATGACAGGCTTGGGGAAGGCGCGCAGCGCGCCGAACACGACGTTGGCGCGGTCCAGGAAGTCGGCTTCACCGGGGGCGAGATCCGCACCCGCAAGCACTTCCTTCAGATCGGCTCCGGCGCAGAACGCGGGACCGTTACCGGTAATCACCAGCACGCGGATCTCGTCGTTTCTTGCGATGTCGGCGAGGCCGCGCTCCAGTTCGGCGAGGGTCGCCAGGTTCAGGGCGTTCATGGCCCTGGGGCGGTTCAGCGTGATGCGTGCAACCGGGCCAAGCGCTTCGAACAGCAGGATGTCGTCATTCATGATGTCTCTCTTTTTCCACTTCCAGCAGGGGTCAGAAACACACTGCAATGTGGTTCTGAAGTCGATGGAGGGATGCTAAAAGTGGCGCCTCTCGGCCACAGGTCATTGCAGAGGATTCGCCTGTCCGGACGATGGAACGGGGCCAAGTCGCGGCAGGGGCGACGGACGAAGCAGTCGATCTGGCTCGGGCGGCGCGACGTTGCGAAACCGCGCGGCATCGCCTTCGTAGGCACGCGACGCGAGAAGAAACAGCCCGGTCGCAACCAGGGAGATCAGCGGAGCGATCGTGAGCGCCGTCTTCAGATCACTCATGTCGGAGATCAGGCCCGCGACGAAGGGGCCAGGCGCCAAGCCCAGCAGGCTCGCGCCCAGCACCGCGGTCGCGGTCACCGTGGCACGCACCGCCGGATGCGTGACGTCCATGACGATCGCCACCGCACACCCGCCGTGCGCAACGGCGAACACCGCGCCCACCACGATCAGCCCCAACGCCACCGGACCCGGTGACATGGAGAAGCCCGATGTCAGCATCACGCCGCAAATCAGCGTGTAGGCGGCTGGGACGATGGCTCGGTAGCGCGGACGGCCTTTGCTCAACCGATCCGCAACGCCGCCGCCGAAGAGCACGCCGACGCCCGCGACGAGCACGACCACTGCCGCCATGAGCGCCGCCTTGTGCGGTTCGAACGCATAGGACCGAATGAGGAAGGTCGGCATCCACGCGATCAGAATGGATGGGATCGCCATCTGCAGGCCGAATGCCAGGAAGGTCAGGTTGCCCGAGCGAGCGACGAACACCTGCCGCACGAGTTGGCATAGCGGCACTACCGCGTTGCCGTGATCGCCCGCCACGAGCCTGGGTGTTTGGTAGTCGCGCACCACGAAGGGGTACGCCAGCGCCAGCAGCAGGCCCGGTGCTCCGACCACGAAGAACGCGGTCCGCCAGCCGAACTGGCTCGCGACGGCGCCTCCGATCACCACACCGAGGACCGATCCGAACAGACCCGCCGACTGGAATGCGCCCTGGATGGCCGCGCGCCTGCCGATCGGAAAGGTGTGCGCGAGAAGCGCAGCGCCTGCTGCCGCATACGCAGCCTCGCCGACGCCGACCAGGGCGCGAGCGACCAGCAATTGCGTATAGCTGGTGGCCAGCCCGCAAGCGATGGTCGCCAGGCACCATACGAAGGCCATGAGCGTGATGCTCTTCACCCTGCCCCACCGATCGGCCATCATCGACATCGGGATGGTCAGGACGCCGACCACCACCGAGACGACGCTGACCAGCGCACCGAGTTGGGAGTCCGACACGCCCCAGTCCGATTTCAGGAACGGGAACACGGCACCGATGACCTGGCGCGAGAGATAGTCCGACAGCATCAGCCCGAAGGTCAGCGCGAAGACGGTCCACGCATAGGCGCCGACCGGCGGTGTCGCCTCGCCGGAGGCCGCCGCACTGTTGCCTGGCTCGATCATGTCGTGGCACTCCCCGCAGTCGGGGTGCCCTCGGCGGAGATCGAGCCGCTCTCTCGCTTGCCGAGAAACAGCTTCAGGGTCAGCCGGTGCACCCATGACCCGTAAGGCGGATGGAACAGATGAATCGGAAAGAACCGATGCACCGTGAAGACGGACTTTGCATGCGAGAGCGAGCGGAATCCCTCGGGGCCGCGCCAGCTCCCGATACCGGAATTGCCGGTGCCGCCGAAGGGCAGGTCGCATTGGAAGACATGCCACGCCCAGTCATTGACTGTCATGCCGCCTGCATGCACGTCGCGCGTCAATCGCTGCAGCTCGGCGGGTTCGGTGCCGAAGTAGTAGAGCGCCAGCGGACGCGGCCGCGAGGCGACGAACGAGACCGCCTGCTCCATTGAATCGCACGCGACCACGGGGAGGATCGGGTTGAAGAGCTCCTCCTGCATGATGCGCATGTCAGGCGTCACACCGGTCACGATCTGCAGCGGGATGATGCGTGCGCCGTCGCCCGCGCCGCACGAAGTCACAGTGGCACCCTTGGCCACGGCATCGGCCAGCAGTTCCCGGGTGCGGTCCGCATGGCGGTCCGACGCCATGCTGGTGTAGTTCGGGTCCGAGACCGGATCGGCGTACATGCGCTCGAACGCGCGCGCCGTGGCGGCGACGAATTCATCGAAGCGCTCGCGCGGCACCAGCGCGTAGTCAGGGGCCACGCAGGCCTGTCCGCTGTTGAAGGCCTTTCCGTGCGCAATCGACCGCGCGACCACGGCCATCGAGGCGGAACGCCCGACGATCGCGGGAGACTTGCCGCCGAGCTCCAGCGTGACCGGCGTCAGGTTTGCGGATGCGGCGCGCATGATGTGCCGGCCGATCTCCGGCGAGCCTGTGAAGACGATGTGGTCCAGCGGCAGGCTCGCGAAAGCCCGACCGATCTCGACGCCCCCGCCGAAGACCGCAACCTGGTCCTCGGGAAAAATCTCCGCCAGCATCCGCCGCAGGACCGCCGTGCTGCGCGGCGAGAACTCCGACATCTTGATCATCACCCGGTTGCCCGCGGCGAGCGCTGTCACCAGCGGCCCGATGGATTCGATCACGGGGAAGTTCCACGCAGCGATCACCCCGACGACGCCCTTGGGCTGGTAGACGACCTTGGCCCTGTTGGTGAGGAACATCCAGTCGACAGCACGACGCTGCGGCTTCATCCAGCGTTTCAGATGCGACAGCGCGTGGTCGATCTGCACGGCCGGGCCCAGTACGTCCAGCATCTTGCATTCGAACTCCGAGCGGCGGCCGAAGTCGTCGCTCATCGCGCGGGAGAGTTCGTCCTGGTAGCGCTGCAGGGCGAGGCGCAGCGCCTTGAGATGACGGGTGCGGTACCCGACCTCGGGATACGGCACTGCCAGAGCGGCCTTGCGCTGCTTCGCCAGCGTGGCGTTCAATGCCTCGATGGTGTCGTTGGTTCTCATGGTGTCTCCGATGTCTTTTTGAATTGAAGCCGCGCGTCGACGCGCCTACTTCCTCCTCAGCGGCATCCAGTGCAGCAGTCCGAACAAGAACGTCAACAGGACACTGACGGCCAAGGGGCCCCGGTACCGGCGCACGTACCCGAAGACGAACGGAAGTTCCAGCGCATGAAAGGACAGGAAGACGAGCGCGATCAGTTGCATCGCGCTGGCTAACCCGTCCCGCAGCCATCCGGCGAGGCCGGCCAGAGCGACGGCATAGACCACGAGGCATACCGTCTTCAGGAAGGCCGTCACCACGGCGTCGAGGCTCACGCCGCCACGGCGGACAGACTCGCCGTGGGCACCGTGGTCGCCTGCACCGGTGCAGCCGGTGCGCCGGTACGCATCCTGCGTGCGGTGGCCTTGATCATGTCGGCCGCTTTCTCGGCAATCATGATGGTCGGCGCGTTGGTGTTGCCCGAGACCAGGTCCGGCATGATCGACGCGTCGACCACGCGCAGGCCCTCCACGCCCTTCACGCGCAATTGCGCATCGACCACGTCGTCAGGCCCGCTGCCCATGCGGCATGTGCCGACGGGGTGGTAGGCGCAGTCGGCGTGGTCGCGCACGAACTTCTCGATCTGCGCGTCGGTCTGCGCCCACGCCGAGTTCTTCGACTCTCTGCCGCCGAAGCGGGCCAAGGCGGACTGGCGCGTGATGTCGCGCAGGCGCTTGAAGCCACGCACGAGGCAATCGACATCGCTTTGTTCGGACAGGAAGTTGGTGTCGATCAGCGGTGGCGCCATCGGGTCCGCACTCGCCAGCGACACGCTGCCGCGGGATTTCGGACGCAGCATGCAGGCATGCAGCGAGTAGCCGTTGCCGAACAGGATCTTGCGACCGTGGTCCATGATCTTGGCGACGACGAAGACCATCTGCAGGTCCGGCACAGTCTCTTCGGGCCGTGTCTTCATGAAGCCGTTGCCTTCTGCGAAGTTGGAGGTTAGCACGCCACGCCGGTAGCGGCGCCAGTCGAACAGGCCTTTGAGCACCGCCCACGCACCGCTGAACGAAAGCCCGAGCAGCCCGCGAGATGCGCCGGCTTCATAGCTGTGAACCACGTCGATGTGGTCCTGCAGGTTCTGCCCGACGCCCGGCGCGTCGTGGACGACCGGAATGCCGTGGCGCTTCAGGGTCGCGGCCGGGCCGATGCCCGACAGCATCAACACCTGCGGCGACTGCAAGGCACCCGCGCACAGCAAGACCTCGCGCCGCGCCGCGAGCAATCGAACGGCACCGTTGGCGTCCCGGTATTCGACGCCCACCGCGCGCTTGTCTTCCATCACGATGCGCGTGGTTCGAGCCTTCGTGACGACCCGCAGGTTCGGCCGCGCAAGGTTCGGCGTCAGGAAGCCTTTCGCCGCGCTGCAGCGCTCGCCGTTCTCTTGCGTGAGCTGCGTCAGGCCCACACCCAGCAGATGTGCGCCGTTGAAGTCCGGATTGCGCGGATGCCCCGCCTGAACGGCGGCCTCGACGAAGGCCCGCGCATACATGCTGGGCTCCATCACGTCCGCCACGTTCAGCGGACCTCCGGCGCCGTGGTATTCGGAAGCGCCCCAGAACTCGTTGTTCTCGGACTTCCTGAAGTACGGCAACACGTCGGCGTAGCTCCAGCCGGTATTGCCGGCCGCGGCCCAGCGGTCGTAGTCACTGCGGTCGCCGCGGATGTACATCATCCCGTTGATCGAGCTCGATCCGCCCAGTGCCTTGCCGCGCGGCTGGTAGCCGATGCGTCCATTCAAGCCTTTGTTGGGCAGCGTCTTGAACGCCCAGTTGAAGATCGGGTACGGCAGCACGATCGGCAGGCCCGAGGGGCACTGGATCAGCGCGCTGGTGTCCGCCGCGCCGGCCTCGAGCAGGCACACCGTCACCGCCGGGTCCTCGCTGAGCCGGGCCGCGAGAACGCAGCCGGCGGAGCCGCCGCCGATGACGATGTAGTCGGCCGCCTGCGGGTCGAGCTGCACCGGCTTGAAAGTTCCTGGTCGTTTTGTCATGGGGTGTAGACGATGTGCACGTCGCCGATGCATCCGTTGAAGCGGAACGGCGCGCGGTCGTAGTAGTCCAGCGAGACCGGCGAGCCGAGGTTGGTGCCGATGTCAAGCGTTTCACTGGCCGTGAAGCACAGGGGTGCGGTGAACGGGACCGTGCCGCGGGCCACTTCAATGCCGTCGACGCGCATGACGAGGGTGGCGGGTGCACCGGGCGCGGGGCCGGCGAGAAGGGTCTGCAGCTCGAACCGATGCGGTCCGGCCGCGATGGGCCCTGCGCTCCGAAGCTTGGTACGCATCACGCTCAGGCTGTTGTATTCGTAGTGCAGATGTCCGGCGTCCATGTAGAGCACGAGGCCACCGGCCACGCCGCCGAGCGCGTACAGCACGCCTTCGCCCATCGCAGGAACCTCCACGTCGAGCGACACCTTGTTGCTGCGCGCGCGCAGATTGGGCGCGCAGAACTCAGGCAATCGCGTGACTTCCAGATTAAAGTGCCATTCAGTCTGCGTCGTTCCGATGCGTGCCGAGGGATTCAACAGCGGGCCAAGGCCGGCGCCAATCGGGTAGACGTGATTGGCGCGAGCCTCTTCGTCGAACTTGCGCTGCAATTCGGCCAGCTTCTCGGGATGCTGACCCGCCACGTCCGTCGCTTGCGAATAGTCGCTGCCGAGCCGGTACAACTTCCAGACGTCCTCGTTGGGATGCCAGTTCGCGTACGCCGCGGCAGTGGCCGAGAGCCACGGCAGGCGCGGCCCGAAGACCGACGCCATCCATCCATCGGCGTAGATGCCGCGGCTGCCGAAGATCTCGAAGTACTGCTGCGCCTTGCGCGTCGGTGCCGACGCATCCGCGAAGCTGTAGGCGAGGCTGAGGCCGTCCAGTGGATCCTGCGTCACGCCGTTGACCGTCGCGGGCGGCGCGATGCCGATGAGTTCGTAGATCGTGGGCGCGATGTCGTTGACATGGTGGAACTGGCCGCGCACTGCCGCGTCGGCCGCAATGCCCTTGGGCCACGACACCGCCATCGGAACGCGCGTGCCGCCGAAGTAGCCGGCGACCAGCTTCGTACCCTGGAACGGGCTCTCGCCCGCCCAGGCCCAGCCGGCGTGGTACATGTTCGCGACCTTCGGGCCACCCAATGCCTGCAGGCCGCCGTATTCCTCTTCGAGGATCTTCATCTGCTGTGCGAACGGCACGGGCACGCCGCTGATCGACAGGATCTCGTTGATGGTGCCGCCCGCTCCTTCGGCCGATGCGCCGTTGTCGGACAGCACGTAGAAGACCAGCGTGTTGTCGCGCAGGCCCAGGCGTTCGAGTTCGTCGATGACCTTGCCTGCCTGCACGTCAGCGTGCTCCAGGAAGCCGGCGTAGACCTCCATCAGCCGCGCCTGGTACTTGCGCTCAGCCTCGGGCAGGCTCTCCCATGCGGCGAGCGTGTCCGGGCGCGGCGTCAGCTGGCTGTCCGCCGGGATCCAGCCCATCTCGACCTGGCGCCGGAATGCCTGCTCGCGGTAGGCGTCCCAGCCCGCATCGAACTTGCCCTTGTACTTGTCTGACCATTCGCTGAAGACCTGATGCGGACCATGAACCGCACCTGGCGCCCAGTACATGAAGAAGGGTTTGTCGGGCGTGAGCGCATGCTGTTCGCGCAGCCACCTTCGGGCCTGTGCGGCAAGGTCTTCGCTGAGGTGGTAGGTGGGGTCGCTCGGTGCTTCGATCGGCGTGGTGTTGCGATAGAGGCTGGGCTGGTACTGCGAGGTTTCCGCGGCGATGAAACCATAGAAATGATCGAAGCCGCAGCCCGTGGGCCAGCGGTCGAAGGGCCCGGCCGCGGAAGTCTGAAGGGCGGGCGTGTTGTGCCACTTGCCGAACGCGGCGGTGCTGTAGCCGTAATGCTTGAGCACCTCGGCGATGGTGGCCGAGCTCTTCGGTATCTCGCCGGTGTAGCCGTCGAAGTCACTCGCGAATTCGGTGATCGTGCCGGACTCAACCCGGTGGTGGTTACGCCCGGTCAGCAGCGATGCGCGGGTGGCCGAGCAGATCGCTGTGGTGTGGAACGCGTTGTAGCGCAGCCCGGTGTCGGCGATGCGGCTCAGCGTGGGCGTGTGGATCGCGCCGCCGACCGTGTCGGCATGGGCGAATCCGACGTCGTCGAGCATGATGATCAGCACATTGGGCGCATCAGCACGCACAGGCGACGACCTGGTGCGCCACTGATGCGTCGACTGCGCAAGCGTGCGACCAGCCACGCTGGCTGTCGGCGTCTGAGCGAGAGGAAGGTGTTGTGGCAGGGGTGCGTCGGGCCATGCGCCCTTTGGCGATTCGTTCGCCTTGTCCGCGTGGTCGCGGGAATCTTGAGTCATCCGAGGTCTCCGGTTTTCTTGGCTGCGATGCTGGAGGTCCAGTCTAGGAATGGGTGCTGCACGACGCCGGTCTTTGACGTCAAATCGGTGGTCCCTGCGGCGCCGAAATCCGGGCAAACGTCATTGTCAAAAGACGCACGGGCGGCGACCATCGGGTCATGAACGTCCCCCAGCGTGCGCCAGGCCCGCCACTGCAAGAACCCACGACGATCGGTGGCTACGTGCTGGCCATCTCCAAGGCGCTCCAGGCCAGCGGGGTCGACAGCACCCGGGTGCTGAAGGCGGTCGGCATTCCATTGACGATGACCAACGACCCGATGAGCCGGCTGCCCGTCAGCACGCTCACCCGGCTCTTTCGCGCCTGCACCGATGTCACGGGCAATCCGTACTTCGGGCTGACGGTGGCGCGCTTCATTCACATCTCGAACCTGCATGCGCTGGGCTACGCGCTGGCGGCCAGTGCCAACCTGATGGAGTTCTGCCAGCGGCTCGAACGCTACTTCAGGCTCGCCTCCCAGACCTGCGAGATCAAGGTGGTCGAGTCAAAGGACGAGCTCGAACTTCGCATCAGGCTGCTGGTCGACGTGTCCGCCGAAACGGAGGACGCCTTCCTCGGCTTCGTCGTACTCGCGATGCGCCAACTCTACAAGCCCGAGTTCAATCCGCTGCGCGTGGCGCTCTCGCATCCACCGCCGCGCGAAGACATCGCGCCGTATGAAGCGCTCTTCCGCGCGCCGGTCAGCTTCGGGCAGTCGGACCCGATGCTGGTGCTGCCTCGTGCCGATATTCACAACCCGCTCATCGGTGCCTGCGCCGAACTGGCGCAGCTCAACGACAACCTTTCGAACACCTACCTGGCTCGGCTCGAGAAGGACGACGTCGTGACCCGCGTGCGGCAGAAGATCATCGAGTTCCTCCCGAACGGCAGTTGCACCCGCGACAAGGTGGCCAGTGCCCTGGCGATCAGCCCGACCACGCTGCAGTTCAAGCTGTCGGAACGCGGCACCAGCTTCCACGAGTTGCTGGATGCGACGCGCAAAGAGCTGGCTTCGGGCTACGTCCAGCAGTCTTCGCTGTCGATCACCGAGATCACCTTCCTGCTGGGCTTCAGCGACACGAGCAACTTCACGCGCGCGTTCAAGCGCTGGCAGGGTGTCTCACCCACCTCGTTCCGCGACGGCGAGAAAGCGGTCAGCGCCTGAAGACTCGGCGATCGCCGCACGCTGAAAGTGCCTGTCGTTCAACAGGAAGTGCGACAGCGCCGGGATGAGCACGAGCGCGCCGACCATGTTCCAGACGAACATGAAGGTCAGCAGGATGCCCATGTCGGCCTGGAACTTGATGGGCGAGAAGGCCCAGGTGATGACCCCGGCGGCCAGCGTGACGCCGACGAGCGCGACGACGCGGCCGGTGAACATCACAGCATCGCCGTAGGCGCGCGCCAAGGTCAGTCCTCGCCGCTGGCCCGCGAGTTGCACGGACAGCAGGTACAGCGCGTAGTCCACGCCGATGCCCACCCCGAGCGCGATCACCGGCAAGGTGGCGACCTTCACGCCGATGCCCAGCCACACCATCAGCGCTTCACAGAGGATGGAGGTCACCACCAGCGGGATCACCGCCACCAGCACCGCGCGCCATGAGCGGAAGGTCAGGAAGCACAGCGCAATGACCGCCGCGTAGACGTAGAGCAGCATCGTGCGATTGGCCTGATGCACCACGATGTTGGTCGCGGCCTCGATCCCCGCCGAACCGGCCGCCGGCAGGATCTGCACCACGGCCGGATCGGTCGGATGGTCCTTGACGAAGTTCTCCACCACCGCGAGCACCTTCTGCAGCGTCTCGGCCTTGTGGTCCGACAGGTAGGCCACCAGGGGCATTACCGAGCACTCGGTGTTAAAGAGTTCCGGGTTGTTCACGGTGGCCTGCTGCGCGCCGTAGTTCAGCACGTCCTGGTTGCGGCTGATGGTCAGCCACTTGGGGTTGCCCTCGAAGGAACCGGCGGTGATCTGGCGCACCACGTCCTGCAGGCCCTGCGTCGCGCGCACCTCGGGCAACTGTTGCAATTCCCACGCGAGCCGGTCGACGTGCGCCAGGGTGTCGTACTTGAGGCAGCCTTCCTTCGGCGTCTTCACGATCACGGCGAAGAGATCGCTGGACAGCGAATAGTTCTTCGTGACGAAGGCGTTGTCGCGGTTGTAGCGCGAGTCGGGCCGAAGCTCCGGCGCGCCGGGGTCGAGATCGCCCACCTGCAGCTGCAGGCTCACCGCAAAACCACCGACAGCGAGCGCCAGCGAACCCAGGACCGCGGCGAGCGCCCAGCTGCGCTTGGCCGCGAAGTTGTCGAGCAAGCTCCAGAAGCGCCCTCCCTGACCTGCGGCCTGCTCCCGCTCCACCTTCAGGCTGCGCTCGGCCGCAGCCGGGCTCACACCGACATAGGACAGCAGCACCGGCAGCAACAGCAGGTTCGTGAAGATCAGCACCGCCACACCGATGCTCGCGGTGAGCGCAAGTTCACGGATCACGGGGATCGGGATCAGCATCAGCACCGCGAAGCCGACCGCGTCCGCCATGAGCGCCGTGACCCCGGCCAGGAAGAGCCGCCGGAAGGTGTAGCGCGCAGCCACCAGCCGGTGCGTGCCGCGGCCGATGTCCTGCATGATCCCGTTCATCTTCTGCGCGCCATGACTCACGCCGATGGCGAACACCAGGAACGGAACGAGCATCGAGTAGGGATCGAGCTCCAGCCTGACGAGTCGCACAAGCCCCACTTGCCACAGCACCGCGACCAGCGAGCAAGCGAGCACCATCGCCGTGCTGCGCACGCAGCGCGTGTAGCCGTACAGCAGCAGCCCGGCGATGACGGTAGCCGCGCCGAAGTACATCATCACCTGCAAGAGGCCATCGAGCAGGTCGCCGATGATCTTGGCGAAGCCGATCACGTGCACCTTCACGCCCCAGGGCTTGCCGTCGGGGGCGAGGCCGCGCTCGTACTTGTCGCGGATCTGGCTCTCGATCTCGCGCGAGAGCCGCCAGTAGTCGAGCCGTCCGTCCTTGCCGCCGTCGAGCAGCGGCGCGACGATGGCGCTGGACTTGAAGTCGTTGGCCACGATGCTGCCGACCAGGCCCGCGCGCGCGACGTTCGTGCGCAACTTCTCGACACTGGCGCTTTTGCCGTCGAAGTTGTCGGGCATCACGGGGCCACCCTGGAAGCCTTCCTCGGTCACCTCGGTCCAGCGCGTAGCCGGGGTCCACAGCGACTTGACCCAGGCGCGGTCCACGCCCTGCGTAAGGAACAGGTCGTCGTTGATGTGCTTCAAGGCTTCGAGGTAGCGGGCGTCGAAGATGTCGCCGTTCTCGTTCTCCACCACCACGCGCAGCGTGTTGCCCATGCCGCGCAGTTCGCTGCGGTTCTGCAGGTAGTTCTGGATGTAGGGATGACCCACGGGGATCATCTTCTCGAAGCTGGCGTTGAGCGAGACGCGGGTGGCGAAGAAGCCGAGCACCAGGGTGGCGACCAGGCAGGCCAGCGTGACGAACAGGCGGTGATTGAAGACCGCGCGCTCGAGCCAGTTGCCCGAGTCACGCGGGAAATCGGGAAGCTCGCGCACGACCGGCATGCGGTCGAGTCCTGAAGAGGGGGCCATTACTTGTCCTTGGAGGTCAGGTCGATCGGGCGCAGGCCGCGCGGGCCGCCGAGCACGAGAGACGAAGTGCTGGCGAAGGCGACTGCGGCCAGCGGCACTTGCGAGCGCAAGGACGAGCGTGCGAAGCTGAGCCCGCCATCGATGCTGAGGGCGATGCCGCCGCTCTGGTCGACCAGCGCCACGGTGCCATTGGTTGCGACGGCGCCGCCGACGATGCTCGCGTCCAGACCGGTGTGGACCGCATTCCAGGTAGCACCTTCGTCGGTGCTGATGAAGGCGTTGCCCCGCATCCCGAAAGCCAGCACGCCCGCCTTGGTCGCTGCCAGCCCGAAGTAGCTGCCCTTGTAGGGCGAGGTCAGTTCCCGGAGTCGCTGCGCATCGCGGTCGAGCTTGAGCAATAGCCCTCCTTCACCGGCGATGTAGATCGAGCCGCGATGGGCGCGGATCGCGTAGAGATTGAGCAGCCCCGGGTTGTCCGCGCGATCGAACCACGGCTCCCAGGTCTTGCCGCCATCGGCGGTGCGCAAGATCAGGCCGTAGGCGCCCACCACGAAGCCTTCGTTGGCGCTGGTGAAGCACAGGTCGAGGAAGGGCTTGTCGGGGCCCGCCTCGGCATTGCGCTGAGCCTCGGCCAACAGCTTCTTGTCCTGTTCGCTCGCATCCGACGCGGCGGCGCGGCGCTGCATGTGTTCGAGCACCAGCCTGTTGACCTGGCGCCCCTCGATCAGCCGTGTCCAGCCGTGGCCGCCATCGCGCGTGCCGAGCACGACGCCGTCGTGGCCGGTCGCATAGCCCACCTTCGCATCCACGAAGCTCACGGCCGTGAGGTCCGAGCTGACGGGCACCAGGGCTTGCACCCACACGCGGCCGCCGTCTTCGGAATGCACGATGTGGCCGCGCTGGCCGACGGCGACCAGGCGCTCGCCGGCCCGCGCGATGCCCGTGATGAGCCGCTGGGCGGCCAACGGGCTCATGCCCGCCGGACGGTCCAGCACTTCGCTGGCCGCCGTCGCCGTGCCGGAAGCCGCCAGCGAGCCGAGCGCCGCCAGCAGCATGCTTCTGCGTTGCACGCCGACTCCGGTCAACGCACGCCGGAGCCGGCCAGCGCGTCGGCCGACCAGGCGGTGGCCGACATCGGGTCCGTGTACTTCAACCCGACGCCGTACGCGCCCATCAGGCCCGTCATGTTGTAGCCGCCGGTGGTGAAGTCATGGAACGACTGCCCCATGCTCGCCGGCGCCGGCACTTCATACGAAGGGTTCGTGTAGACGAAGCCCGCGCGATAGAGCTGCCCGCGCGCGTCGTACTGGTCCGACGCCACGGCGATCCAGCTGTCCTCGTCGACGTAGAAGGTGCGCTTGGCATAGATGTGGCGCTTGTCGGCCTTCAGCGTCGCCTCCACCACCCACACGCGATGGGCTTCCCAGCGCACGTAGTCCGGGTTCAGGTGGTTCGGTGTCGTCACCGCATACGGGTCCTTGGCATAGACCAGCTTGAAGGTGTTGTAGGGGACCAGCATTTCCTGCTTGCCCACGAGCTTGAAGTCGTAGCGGTCCATCGCGCCGTTGAAGACCCAGGCGTCGTCATAGGTCGATGCACCCGCTGCGCCGGGGTTCGGGGTGTCATAGGCGATGTCCGGTGCGAGCTTCACGCGGCGCTGGCCGGGCAGGTACTGCCAGGCGCGACGGCCGTTCTTCATCGGGTTGATGTAGTCCTGCGCGAGCAGTGCTTCGCCCGCGCGGCGTGCCGGCGCCGTGTAGGCGATCTTGGTGCGGAAGTAGATGTCGTTGTCCGCCGATGCGCTGCTGCGCTTGGGGTCGTAGTACGGGTAGTCCATGTAGATCTGGCCCGTGGTGGCGAGCACCGCCTTGCCCGACGAGTCGACGTTGATGGAGTCGTACTGCGTGTAGTAGCTCTGGCCCGTGTAGCGCAGCAGGTGGTTCCACATCACCTCGTTGCCGGTCTTGGGGATCGGGAACGGGATGCCCGCGAAGGTGCCTTCGAGGCCCAGGCCGTCATCGGTGGTCTTCACGGCGGTGGCGTTCTTCACCGTGTTGTCCAGCACGTACTTCGGGAAGGCCATCGAGCGGTGCGAGGGGTACACGTCCACGCGCATGGTCGGGTACTTCTTCAGCAGCTCCTTGGTGCCGGCGGTCAGCTTGCCTTCGTACTGCGCCATATTCTGCGCGGTGATGGCGTAGAGCGGCTTGTCGGCGGCGAAGGGGTCGGGGCGGATGCCCGAGCCCTTCTCGTAGCCCGCCGGAGGCGTGGTGAGGCCGCCGGTGTACTCGGGGATGCTCTTGTCGGCGTTGCCCGCGCGCTCGGCGCCGGTCTGCGTGAGGGTGGTGCCGAGCTTCTTGGCTTCGTCGGCGCCGACGGCGGCCAGCGAGGCTTGGGCGGCGAGCGCGAGCAGCGCGCCGGCCCACAGGGGGCGTGTTGTCTTCATTGAATGTCTCCGTGAGGTTGAGGTGAGGACGACTCAGAAGGTCGTCTTGAAGGTGAGCAGCACATGGCCGCGGTCCGCCAGGCTGGCGTAGGTGCCGTTCGGGACGTTCATGGCCCCGGCCGGCGTCGTGCTGTAGTCGCCGTAGAAGCCCACGTAGCGCAGCGCGAAGTTGTATTTGGACTGGACGTCGGCGGCGATGCCGATGCCGTAGGAGCCGGCATTCTTGTTGCCGCCGGTCAGCACGGCCGAGTTGCCCGAGATCCCACCCGACCAGCTCAGCGGCATCGACAGGTCCACGCCCGGGTACACCTGGTACCAGGTCGGCGTGAAGTTCAGGCCGAGGCCGAAGAAATTCTTGCTGACCGCATCGACGTTGGCCGGGTTGGCGCGGTAGGCGTCGCTGCCCTTGAAGGCGCCGGGGTTCTGCGAGACGCTGAGCCAGTGGCTCCACACCAGTTCGGCGTTCCAGGTCGCGCTGTCGAACAGCGGCGTCTTGGCGACGGTGCCCAGCAGGTTGAACACGCCGTGCATCGTGTCGCCGCGTGCGCCGGGCGTGTCGCCGCCGAGCTGGCTGAGTTGCGCCAGCGAGATCGCCCCCGTGGCCGGATTGACCAGCGGCGCGGGCAGCACCTGCACCGGCACGCTCTGCAGCGGCATGTTTCGGCGGTAGCTCAGTTCGGCACCGAGGCTCAGGCCCGCAACGTTCTTCGCGAGGCTCACGCCATAGATGTCGATGTCGCGCCCGTAGAAGGCCTGGTACTGGCCGACGTACCCGGTCTGGATCATCGGCAGCGTGGCCGCGCCCGGATTGATGTAGCAGGTGCTGGGCCCGACCGGGCGCAGTCCGGCGCGCGAGCAGGCGGCGGCGGGCACACCGGCGGCCACTGCGGGCATCAGCGCCAACTGCGGCTGGATGTCGGCGGTGCGGCGGCCATAGAGGCCGGCCGTGCCGTCCAGCCACTCCGGGCTCCAGCGTGCCGCCAGGCCGAAGTCGCCGGTCTTGTTGGGCTCGGAATTGGTGGCTTGCAGCAGGCGCTGGCCGGGTCCGGCGATGAGCGATTCGCCGCCGTGCAGCAAGGCATCGTTGACGGTCAGGTAGCTGCCCGACTCCGGGTAGCGCGCGCTCTCCCAGTCGAAGAAGGTCTGCGCGGACAGCGACAGTTCGGCCGTGGGCTGCACTTGCAAGGTGGCGGAGTTGCGCGGCCGGTAGAGTTCCTTGGCCTCGATGCCGGGCGTGGCCAGCGCCTTCCACAGGTCCAGCGAATACTGGCCGTAGGAGATGCCGTTGACGGCACCGCCGCCCAGCAGGCTCTCGCCCCAGTACACCGTGTGCTTGCCAAGGCGCAGGCCCACGTTGGTGTCGCCGATGTCGGTGTTGCCGAAGACGAAGGCATCGAGCAGCTCGCCCGAGGGGCCCTTCGCGTAGCGGCTGGTGTAGGGCGACAGGATGCCGGCCGTCGGCACGCCGAAGGACAAGGTGTTGGCAGTGGCGTTGTTGCGGTTGTCGAGGTTGTTGTAGGCCGGGTCGGCCCAGGCCGTGCCGCTCACGCGAAAACCGTACTTCTTGTCGACCACCAGGTCCATCTCGCTGAGCAGGTCCAGACGGTTCGCGATCAACGAGTGGTTGTCGAAGTTGCGGTCGCCGTCATCGAAGTTCGGATTGCCCAGGATCGCCTTGTCCTGGCTCTGCGTGCGCTGGCCGAGGTTGTAGCGCAGCGTGTTGTCCCAGCGCAGGACGACGTCCGGGTTGCCGGTGTCGATCTCCATGGCATGGGAAGCCGGGACGATGGCGAACAAGGCAAAGGCAGCAATGGCGACAGCAGTGCGGCGGAAAGTGGCGACGGAACTGATCGAAGGAGGATTGAGCAAAGGAATGTCTCTTCAGAAGGTTTTTTTCGACATCGGGATTCGCCCCGCTCCAAGGGGATCGGGAGCGGCCCGGATCTTTTTTGCAATCAGGCCGCCAGAGGCGGCGCCATGTGCAGACGCTGCACGAGTTGACCCTTCGGAAACCTGATGGCTCATTCTGTTGAGCGTTCGGTCAACTCGCCGGTCTTTGAAATCAAATCGCTGGTCCCGCCGACGCACGAGCCGGAAAGCACAACACGGAGTTGGAACGGCCGCCCCGTCGACTAGCGTTCCTGTTTCGCTTCGGAAGTGCGCATACGCGCAACGAGAATCTGCAGGGAGTTCCGCACAGATCGCGCTCAAAGGCCGCTTCAGGCGGAAGCGGAAGTACACGCACTAGATCGAAGGACGGGATCGGGCCCGGAATTGCCGTCGAAAGGCAGACCGGGGAATGCCGTTCTGCAGCGAGAGCAGCCGAAGAGGAGGGCAGGGCGGAACCGCTACTTCGTGCCCGTTGCAGACATCGGCGTGGGCTTGTCGAACTGGAGCAACCGGCCAATTCTGTTGAAAAACTCCCTGGAAATTTGCTTCGTCTCGACTATGTTGGAGGCATCTCACCGAGGAGTGCATCGACATGATGGGTCATCAAGGGGGCGTGCAAGACAAGCTCTTCTACTCGTTCAACCTTGACGATCATGTTCCGCGAAGTCACCTGCTAAGGGGCATCGATCGGGTCTTTGATCTCAGCGATTTGCGCCACCATCTCGCGCCTTTCTATAGTCACACTGGACGGCCATCAATCGATCCCGAATTGATGATGCGCATGCTGGTCGTGGGCTACTGCTTCGGAATTCGTTCCGAGCGTCGGCTCTGCGAAGAGATTCACTTGAACCTGGCCTATCGATGGTTCTGTCGGCTTGGCCTGGAGGACGCAGTCCCCGACCATTCGACCTTCTCCAAGAATCGGCACGGGCGCTTTCGCGATAGCGACGCATTGCGCAACGTCTTCGAGAGTGTGCTGCGGCGCTGCATGAGCGAAGGCCTTGTACGTGGTGAAGGGTTTGCGGTGGATGCCAGCATCATCAAGGCGGACGCCAAACGCGGTCGCGGTGGCGTGGGAGCCGACACCACCGAGTGGAGCAAGGGCGATGGGCCAAGCCGCGCTGTACGCGAATACCTTGCCGCCTTGGAAGAGAGCAATCCGACGGTCGACGATTCCAATGACCCGCCGGGACCTTCGACCTCTGAGAAGAACATTTCGCTGACCGACCCTGCAGCGCAATGGACGGCCGCTCCAGGCGGCCCTGCCTTCTACGCCTACTCAACAAACTACCTGGTCGACTTGCAGGCAGGAATCATCGTGGACGTCGAGGCAACGCCTGCGCACCGCACATCCGAAGTGGAATCAACCAAGACGATGATCGATCGCGTGGAGGAACGCTTCGGCATGAAGCCCCATCGCCTGGTTGGCGATACAGCGTATGGAACAGGCCCGATGCTCGGGTGGATGGTCGAGTACAAGGGCATCACGCCGCATGTACCGGTGTGGGACAGGAGCGAGCGCAAAGACGGGACGTTGTCGAGCAGTGAGTTCCGCTGGGATGAGCAAGCCAACGAATATCGCTGCCCGCAAGGCCACGCACTCCTAAGTGATCGCCGCCAGTTCACCAAGCCGCGCACGCATATCACCAAGGCAGGAACGGTCCGCTACAGCGCGAGTCAGCATGACTGTATGGCATGCCCAATGAAGCAACAGTGCTGCCCCAACATGCTCAGCCGAAGGATCACCCGCAGCGTGCATGAGCGATCACGGGATGTCGCTCGGGAGCTCGCCGACACGCCGCAGTACAAGCAGTCACGGCGCGATCGAAAGAAAGTCGAGATGCTCTTTGCGCACCTCAAGCGCATTCTCATACTCGATCGGCTGCGTCTACGAGGATTGAGCGGTGCACATGACGAATTCTTGTTGGCGGCAACCGCTCAGAACCTCAGACGCATGGCGAAGCGACTGATGCCAAGCGTACAAGCAATGCACTTCAGGACGGCGTGAAAACGCCCGCAGGAGCTTCGCGAACGATTCGATCCTGCTGACCAACTCGAAACCCCAAAAAGCTAGTGCCACGTATCGCGAGCGCCCAGCGTTCGAGACGAGTTTTTCAACAGAATTGGCCCAATACAGACATCTGCGTGAGCTTGTTTAACTGGAGCAACCGGCCGTTTGTGGCGGATGGCCTACAAACCATAGGTCGTCCCAGACGGAGACCAATCTACCTTCGTCCAGTCGCCATCCGGAATGAACGCTTCCAGGCCGTTCATCGCTATGCGACCACTTCGAGCGGCGTGTCCCCGGTCGAGTCACGAAGGAGCAAGACGGTGTCCATGCTTGAGGATAGGCGATGAAGGGGGCGAATTCGTCGAACTGGGGGGCGCCTGGCGCCACAGCCTATGAGGGACGGCTTGCAAGGCCGCCCTTGTAGGCGCACCATTTGCCAGCTTCGCACTGGAGGGCATTGTGATCGATGCGGACACCATCGGACGCTGGACCAGAGTCAAGCTGCGACGGCCAGGCGTCATCGTGTCGATGATGTTCGCGGCGGCGGTCGCGACCGATGCACTGGCGCAGACTCCCTCGCGACTCCCGAGGATCGGAGCTGTCGTTAGTAGCTTTGATGAGGCGCAATTTCGCAGTAACTCCGCTTGGAAGTCGCTTCTGGCCGGCCTAGGGGACCAGGGCATGGCCGAAGGGCGAGACTTCAAGCTCGATCTGCGCTTTGTCGCTGGGCGTCCGGAGCTATTCGAGCAACTGACGCAGGACTTGGTCAAGTCTCAGGTCGATTTGATCGTCGCAGGGGTCTGTGGCGCGCCGCTCGACGCGGCGCGGCGCGCGACCGAGACGATCCCGATTGTTGTGCCGACCTGCAACGACGACCTGGTCGAGCTGGGGATTGTCAAGAGCTTCAAGCACCCCGGCGGCAACATCACGGGTATGTCGAAGCTGACACCTCAACTAGCAACCAAACGTCTCGAGCTCCTGCTGCAGGCGGCCCCAGGGGCGAAGCGTATCGCCGTTCTGTGGAACCCGGGGTACTCAGAATTCAAGGCCGACTGGCGCGAGTTGCGCGGCGCGGCGCGCGTGCTTGGTGTAACACTCGTGCCGTTCGAGTTTCGCACGGTCGACGACCTTGAGCCGGTTATGGACGCTATCGCCGCTGAGCGCCCGGACGCGCTCATGATGTTTAGCGATGTGATTGCCTACGCCTTTGCTGCTCGCATCGCCAAGCTGGCTGGTGAGCGGCGGCTGCCGGCGATCTTCGCATTCCGCGAGGTGCCAGACGCCGGTGGACTCATGTCGTACGGGCCGAACATTTCCGGGATGTGGCGCCAGTCGGCCAAGCAGATCGCGCGGATTCTCCGGGGCGAAAAGGCTGGAGATTTGCCCATCGAGCAGCCGACCCGTTTCGAGTTGGTGATCAATCGCAGGGCCGCTACCAATCTCGGGGTCGCCATCCCGCCATCCTTGCTGCGACGGGCTGACGCTGTGGTGGACTGACAGACAGACGCACGCGGTCCCGCCGGATCACGAACGACTCGCCACCAATTGGAAACTGAACGGTAAGTCCATTCTTAAGGCTCAGGTCTGAGGCTATTTCAGCCAACGGCGGCTCGACTTGAATTTTCATCGGCTCCTCACATGTCGGCTTTTGGCCGAACTGAGCCACGGGAGTGCAGCGAGAGCAGCCGAAGGGGAGGGCAGAGCGGAACTGCTCCTTCGTGCTGCCCAATGCCGACATCTGCGTGAGCTTGTCGATTTGGGGCAAACGGCATGACCTGTCAT
>NZ_JASZYF010000050.1 GCF_030317115.1 Variovorax gracilis | reverse complement strand
TGAGGGCTTCCAAATCGTCTGTCATCTACGTTCCCACGTTGATCTATGTGGGAACGTAGCCTGTCAGGTCAAAGCCTGCGGATCAAGGACGTGGTTTATTGAGCGCATACGAAGCTTCGTCCAGGCCTGCCATTGCTCGAATGCCAAGTCACCTTGAACCGCCCCGGATTTTGAGGAGGCTCCTTCGATTGAGAATGGAGCCAAGATGAGAAAGTCACCGAAGTTTTCCCCCGAGGTCATGGAGCGCGCGGTGCGCATGGTCTTTGACGCCAAGGACCAGTACCCGTCGCAGTGGGCGGCGATCGAATCGATCGCCGGCAAGATCGGCTGCACGGGCGAGACGCTGCGCAAGTGGGTGCGCCAGGGTGAGCGCGACAGCGGCGTACGGCCAGGCCCGAGCACCGTCGAGCAGCAGCGCATCAAGGACCTCGAGCGCGAGGTTCGCGAACTGCGCAAGACCAACGAGATCCTGAAGTTGGCCAGCGCGTATTTCGCCCAGGCGGAGTTCGACCGCCAACTCAAGAAGTGAACGCCTTCATCGACGAGCATCGCGCTCGTTGCGGGGTCGAGCCGATCTGCCGCGCGCTGCAGGTCGCCCCGTCGAACACCTTCATGATTGAGGTGTTGCGACGACCGATTGAATCCGCCCAATACGTGTCGATTCGCTACAGCGAGAGGCTGGCCGAGGCCGGCAAAGTCCTCGGTAGGCAGCACCGGCGACAGCTACGACAACGCGCTGGCCGAGACCATCAACGGGCTGTACAAGGCGGAGATCATCCACCCCCGCGGCCCCTGGAAGACGCGCGAGGCGGTCGAACTCGCTACCCTCGAGTGGGTCTCCTGGTTCAACCATCACCGCTTGCTTGAGCCCATCGGCTACATCCCGCCGGCCGAAGCAGAGGCAAACTACTGGCGCCTGCAGGCTCAGGCTGTGACCACAAGCAAGCCTGCCCAGTCGGCAGTGCTGCGGGGGTTGAACCATGAGTACATGGCCCAACCGGGGGGCGCCTCCGGCGGCCCCTGCGGGGGCTGGAACAATGAAAGTCAGAACAGCCAGAAGAGAAGTCAGACCATCCCGGTCGGACTCAAGCCAATAGGCCTCCTCGAAAGCCGGGGCGATTCAGAAAGCCTGCCCGCGCTATCGCGTTGAAGCTCCTTGTAGGGAGTCGGGTGCACCGAGTCTGTGCGCTACCGCACATAAGTGCAACCTCCATACTCATGCGACGGTTGCCTACCAAGCGTGCAGTTTGTTGACGTCGATGGATCGACGAGCGCGAACGGCCCTGCGGCTTCGTTCTCCGAGCGCACTCCATCTCTGTCAGGTCGCGATTTCGTGAGGCAATAGGCGGTCTGTCTCGCGCTTCACAACCTCATAGCATTCACACACGTGCCGTTCAAGTCCTGGGCGGTCAAGCACGGTGATGTGCCCGCGAGCGTACTTGATGAGGTTCAGCCGTTGCAACTTCCCGGCCGCCTCGGTCACGCCCTCGCGCCGTACGCCCAGCATGTTGGCAATGAGTTCCTGCGTCATCGACAGTTCGTTGCTCGGCAACCTGTCGAGACTCAGCAAGAGCCAGCGGCACAGCTGCTGTTCCAGTGAATGGTGCCGGTTGCACACTGCCGTCTGCGACATCTGGGTGATGAGCGACTGGGTGTAGCGCAAAAGCAGGTGGAGCAAAGGACCGCCGTTTTCGACGAACTGCTTGATGTGGCTCGCGCCCAGCCGGAACGCATGGCCGGCGCTTTGCACCACGGCGCGATTCGGCGTACTGCCTCCACCCATCAGGAGCGATACGCCCACCATCCCCTCGAATCCCACGACCGCAATCTCCGCGGATTGCCCGTTCTCGAGTACGTACAACAACGAGACGATGGCATCGGTCGGGAAATACACATACTGCTGCGCGGCGCCCGACTCGTACAGAACCTCTCCCAGGTCGAGCGAAACATGCTGGAGAAGCGGCGTGAGGCCAGCCCGGACCTCTGGGGGCATCTCCTCCAAAAGGTCATTGCGCGCCGCAGCGAAGCGCGGCGAAGGTAGCGTCGATGACATGAAGACCCGCTGCCGCGAAGTTCATCAAATTCTGTACCAAACGGAACCCGGACGTGCGCTATCGTACAAACGAAAGCGATAGCCAACTCTTGGGCGCTTTGTGCGCGGCCGCACGGTACTAAACCCCTTCCAGCGCTACCGTTTCGACTTCCAGCCTTCTATGGGGAGCGAATCTATGAACCGCGCGATGACATCTTCCGAGCTTGCCGCCGACGCATTGGTCCGAGCCTACTTGAACGGACGTCGGCTTCCAAGGATCCTGCATGCCGCCGTCGTATGGGTTGCTGCAACGCGGTTGGAAAGCGGAGAGAGGCCCGTACTCAACGAGACTTTGCGCACCGACATCGACCACCAAGCAAAAGCGAGAAATAGGGATCTAGAGCAATCTCAAGTGGGCGAACGCTAGCACCAGGGAAGTTCCAACGGCGCCCCCCAGGCACGCCGAAGTCACGATGTGCGAACCCATCTGGGTTCGCACAGTTTCCACCGCCGACTGCAGTCGTGGGACACGACCGAGTGCGCGCTCGCACTGCTTCATGTGTTGCGCGAGTCTGGCGATGTCGGTCTCGACCAAGTCATCCGTGGTCGACCAGAGACCACTGGGCTTGCTGACTTCCATGGTGAAGAATCCTTCAGCGCATCCCCAAGATTTAGTTCTTTCCGAACTTCGTCTTGGCGACGCCCAGGCAACTTGCCTTGGCATCACCCGACATGCCGTCGCACTTCTGGGTAGCGACCTTGTAGTCGGCGTCGAGCTTTTCCTGGATGGCGTCGTGCTTGGCCTCGCCGATCTCCTTGCCCATCTTGGCGTTGGCCAGCGCCTTGGTCTTGAGTGCCTTGGCCTCCTGGATGCACACGTCCTTGGCATTGCCCGACTGGTCATCGCACTTTTCCTTGGCGACCTCATAGGCCGCCTCAGCCTTCGCCACCAGCACCTTGTTCCGGTCGCTGAACTTGGTGGTGTAGCCGTATTCCAGTTCGGCGCGCGCGACCTTCTCCTTGCCCTTGGCTTCTTCTACACAGATGTCCTTGGCATTGGCAGCAAGCGCAGCGCACGCCGCCTTATCAGCCTTGACGTCCGCGCTGATGCGGGTCTTGCCGGCTTGGTACTCGGCCTTTGTCATCGTCGCGGCCTGCGCCAGTGGCAGCACCAGCATGGCGACAACAAGAATCGAAGCCTTGAGATTGAAATGCGTGTTCATACGAACCTCTCTTCGCCATCAGAATTGGAAGTCGCAAAGGCTTTCACTGCGCCCTTGCTTGAGCGCCCCGCAAAGCGCTCGATACCCGCTTTGCTGCAACACTTGTAGAAGGTCGAGTTCATCTTGTCTGTGCGCCATCGAACATGCGCGCCGCCCGTTGCGTCTTCCATCGACCGTGGCACAGGGTCGATCACCAGCATGACGCCAATACCGAGTCGGATGTGCCTCGCGCGCAGGTTGCGCTCGATCCAGTCGTCGGGTTTCACGGCCGTACTTTTCGAGCGTTGCGGGTCCCTGGATGTCAGGCGATAGAAATCGGCGCCCGTGGGTCAAATCCAGCCGATGGCACTCGTCTGTGCATTCGCGAACATACAAGGCGGGTTCGGCTGCCTAAGCTCCTGCGTGTGCTGTAGAAGACCACCACCACGTAGTCCTCGAAGCCGCCCCCCTCCCTGAAACTCCGTGATGGCCTCTCCGCCCGACCCAAGAAAGAACCGCCTGCTCGCCGCGCTGCCGCAGGCCGAGTGGCAGCGCTGGCTGCCGCAACTTGAACGGGTCGAGATGCCGCTGGGCCAGGTCCTGTACGAGTCGGGCGGCACGCTCAGCCACGTGTACTTTCCATCCACCGCCATCGTCTCGCTGCTCTATGTCATGGAAAACGGCGCCTCGGCCGAGATCGCGGTCGTCGGCAACGAGGGCATCGTCGGCATATCCCTATTCATGGGCGGCGAGTCCACGCCCAGCCGCGCGGTGGTGCAGAGCGCGGGCCATGGCTGGCGGTTGAAGGCGCAGATGATGAAGGACGAGTTCAACCGGGCCGGCCCGGTGCTGCACTTGCTGCTGCGTTACACCCAGGCGCTGATCACGCAGATGGCGCAGACGGCGGTGTGCAACCGGCACCATTCTCTGGACCAGCAGCTATGCCGCTGGCTGCTGCTGAGCCTGGACCGTCTGCAGGGCAACGAGCTCCTGATGACGCAGGAGCTGATCGCCAACATGCTCGGCGTGCGCCGCGAAGGAGTGACCGAGGGTGCGCTCAAGTTGCAGCAAGCCGGATTGATCCGCTACGCGCGTGGCCGCATCTCGGTGCTGGACCGCCAAGGGCTGGAGCAACGCACTTGCGAGTGCGACGCCGTTGTCAAGAGGGAGTATGACCGTCTGCTTCCCGGAAAACTGGCAACGTAGACCTTCGGTGGGGAGTGCCGCGGACGTGCGTGTCAGCTTGACGCGGCATCTCATCTGCTGTTCTGTGCGCTAGCAGACGGTCGACGCGTCTCTCCTCGTGCAGACTGATCGCAGTTGCACATCGACGCCCGCTTTCCGGTCTTCGGCTGGCAGCAAGCATCGGAGCGCCAATTGACCACGGTCGAGAACCACCTTATCGAACTGCTTCCGCGCAACGATCGTCGGCGCCTGCTTGCCGTCTGCGAGCCGATCCAACTGGCGCTGGCCGAGATCCTGTGCGAGCCCGGCAAATCGACTCGACATGTCTACTTTCCGGTCGACGGCTTCATCTCGCTGGTGGCTCGCAACGGCAGCCATCCAGGCCTCGAAGTCGGCATGGTGGGTCGTGAAGGGATGCTTGGCGCGCAGTTGGCCCTGGGCGTGGCCACTGTACCCTTGCACGCGCTGGTGCAAGGCCCCGGAGCAGCATGGCGCGTAACCGCCGCTGACTTTCGCCGAGAACTTGCGCGCAGCCCGGCGCTGGAACGCGGCCTGAACCGCTACATCTACGTCTTGATGTCCCAATTGGCGGCTTCGGCCGCATGTCTGCGCTTTCATCTGATCGGTCCGCGCCTGGCTCGCTGGCTGTTGATGAGCCAGGACCGTGCTCACTCCGACACCTTTCGTGTGACGCACGAGTTTCTTGCCCTCATGCTCGGTGTGCGCCGGGTCGGCATCACCACGGCCGCCAGTGCCTTGCAACGCAGCGGGCTGATCGAATACCACCGAGGTGACCTGACGGTGCTCGATCGCAATGGCCTCGAATCGATGGCGTGCAGTTGCTATGCCGCCGATCGGCAGGCCTACGCGGAATTGCTGCCCTGAGGTCGACCATAACCTCACCAGCAAAGCCCCGCTCTGGCGCGCATGAGCCGAGATCCAAACGCTCAACCGCATCCTCGTTTCGCACGGTTCGCTGATCGAACGCGACCCGCGTCAGACCTTGCGCCACTTGGCAAGCTCCCTGACGTGACCTCGCGGCCCCAACGCAGCCCGGCGGGCCAGGGCGGACTATGAGCTTTGCGAATCGCCTAGACGGGAGCCGGCCGCCCAAGCCGCAATGCCGTTCTCTAGTGAAGCATTCGGAGAGGAAATTCAATGGTGAAGACGCACCCGACACCGGGCAAGTCCCGGACGCTCAAGACACCGCCGTCCGCCTCCACATGCCGCCGGGCGATGGAAAGACCAAGCCCCAAGCCGCTCTTGTCGTCGCCGACCTGCATGAACGGCCGAAAGATGCTTGCGGTAGCTCCTGGCGGGAGCCCTCCGCAGTTGTCCTTGACGTCGATCAGAATACGGTCGCCGCTGGCGTACGCGCTCAGGGTGACCTCCGTATGAGCATGGGTGAACTTGAATGCGTTGTGGAGCAGGTTGACCAAGGCCGCCAATAGATGGTCCCGATTCCCGGAAATGCCCAGTTGGACGTCCACGTCGGCCACCGAAAACTTGCAGCCCTTGACGCTCGCGTCCAGCGAGGCGGCATTCTTGGCGTCTGCCACAAACGATGCGAGCGAGAAAGCCTCCGCGTGCGGCGTTGCAACTGCGCCTCTGACCTTCGAAAGGGACATGTCGAGCAAGGCGGCCAGAGAAGCCAGACTCCTCTTCAAGACGGCGCCGGTCGCGCCACCGATTGGAACCTTGCCCGATTCGAGTGCCGTAAACGCAAGCGTCGCGGTGTGCAGGTAATTTCGGAACTCGTGAACCAGCACGCCGAGACGCTCGTTCTCATCAACGGACTGCTGCAAAGCGACGTTCGCGTCACGCCAGACGCCAAACTCGGTGACTGCATCCGCAATGGCGTTGTCGAGACAACGATTCAACGTGCGGAACTCATCGACGGAGAAGGGGGCATTGCGCTCGACCGCGAGGTCCGTGATGGCTTGGCAAAGGTCGCCGTAGTCGTGCACGACTTGGTCTACGGAAAATCCGAGCCCCAAGAGTGCCTTGCCATGCGCAGCCGCGCTCAGGCCCATCTCGGACAGGGCATCTGCGTCTCCGCCTGCGGCGCCCGTGAGCGCGACTGCCAGCATCTCGGCGGCGTCCGCATTGTCTTCCACCACCACGATGTCGACTTCTGACAACGGAGTGGCTCCGGGCGGCGGTGTGGATGCGTGAGCCGCCGTTCCTTCAACGGGGTCGCCGGCTTCGCACAAGGGAAGGTCGACCTGCACATGGGTGCCCCTACCTACTCCATCGCCGAATGCGCGAACCTGGCCCCCGCGCAGTTCCGCCAGGTGCTGCACGATCGACTTGGCCAAGTCCCAGGCCGCCGTACAAGCGATAGCCAGGCGCGTCGCTTTGGCTGAAGCGGTCGAACAAGCGGGGGAGAAACTCCGGGGCAACGCCCTTACCATGCTCCTCGACGACCAGTGTGAGTTTCTGCGCTTCCCAAGCCAGCGTTACTTGCACAGTGCCCTCATCGTGCGAGAACTTAATTGCGTTCGTGAGCAGGTTCCAGACTATTTGCTGAAAGCGCGTCAAATCCAGCCATGCCAGCGCCTGGTCGCCCTGCTGATCGAGGCGCACGTCGAGCTTCTTGGCGTCTATCGACTCGGACAAAACGGCTCTTGAGGTCGGTTGCCCGGCGGAGCTGTTCGGCCTGATCGTCGAGATCCGCATACAGCGCGACCACGCCGCGGTTGGTTTCCTCAAGTGCCGCCCGTAGGCCGTGCACCTCCGCGCGGCTCGCAGCCAGCTCGGCGACCAGGGTCGCGTCGCTGGGGCTTCGGTCCGGCGCTGTGGATGACATGGGCTAGTCCCTCGGCTGGATCACGACGACGGTCGCATCGTCGCGCAATCGAGAATGGTCGCGCAGAAGCAGCGCGGCAATCAAGGTCGGGTCGCGTCCCAGCAACGGCAGCAGAGCCGTGCTGTCCCAACGAGTCACGATACCGTCGCTGTGGAGCACCATCAAGGCGTGTGCCGGGCGCTCGACCGTGTTGACGCTCGGGTTTCGAATCTGCAGACCCGCCGTGCCGTTCGCCGTGACGAAGCTGCGATCATGGGTGCCGGAGATGATCCGACCCGAGATGTTTCCAGCGCCCGAGAAACGCACCGAAGCGGCCTCGGTGTCGAGACGGGCGCAGCACAGCGCGGCGCCGCGGGTCTTTCGCAGGCCGCGGTGAAGTTGTTCGACCTGGGCCGGCAGTGGCAGGGTGGGCGATTCCGCAAAGAGATCGATCGCCGCCTGGCTCGCCTCGGCGGCGCCAGGGCCGTGCCCTAAGCCGTCGGCCACCAGCAGCGTGACGCCGGAGGCATCCAGGGCCGCGGCCCAGGCGTCGCCACAGACATCCTCGCCTGGCGCGGGCAGGCAGATCGCGCCGATGCGGAAGTTGCCCAGCTGTGGCGTCGCACCCGGCTTGCGCAGACGCGCGACGCAAACCGTGCCGCCGGGTGACGCGGAATGCAGATCGAAATCGTCCGCCAGTCGCCGTGCGGCGCCGAGACCGGTGCCCGGAGTTCCGCCGGTCGAATAACCGTCGCGCATCGAGCTGGCCACATTGGCGATGCCGGGTCCGTCGTCGATGGCGACGATCTCAACCTGCGCGCGCTCGGCGCTGGCCCCTACCAGCAGCCGGCCGTTGTGCGCGTGCTTGTGGAGGTTGGAGCCCAGCTCGGTGACCACGATGGCGAGTCGGCCCACTTCGAGTTCGCTCCATTCCATCTCGGTGGCGAGGCGCGCCGCATAACGACGCACTTCGCCGACGCCACTGGTTTCGGTGAGCGGAAACTGCCGATGCGTCCAGCCACGGACTACTTCCATTTGACAATGCCCACGCGAGCGCCGCGACCAGGCGCGGGCTGGATGTCTAACTCGTTCACCAGTCTCTTGCTGCCCGGCAGGCCGAGGCCCATGCCGCTGCCGCTGGTCCAACCGTCCGACAGCGCAAGCTTGAGGTCGGCGATGCCGGGGCCCTCGTCCTCAAACACCAACTCCAGACCGCGCCAGCCGTTTTGCTCCCGCAGGATCCAGTGCATCCGGCCGCCGTGACCATGGATGAGCGTGTTGCGCGACAACTCGCTGGTCGCCGTGACCATTTTCGTCTGGTCGACCAGCGAGAACTTAAGCGCCTGGCACAGGCCACGCACGTGCTGGCGGCTCGCGACGATGTCGTGTTCCGAACCGAGCGGCAGAACGCCTTGGTTATCAGTCGCCATGGCGCTGCTCCGCGCGTACGCCCGCGTGCATAGCCACGCTCCACGTCCAACGCGGTTCTGACGCCTTCTAACGAAAGTCCGAGTTCGACGAGCGTGATCGCCACGGCCGGCTGCATGCCGACCACTACGGTCGTGGCTGACAGGATCCGGGCAATGCCCGAGATGCTGCTGAGCATGCGGCCGACGAAAGAGTCGACGATTTCGAGTGCTGAGATGTCGATCATGGCACCAGTCTTCGTGATCCGCTCTGCCAGATCGTCCTGCAGCGCGAGCGCGGTCTGGTCCTGCATGTCGACCTGGATCGTGACCAGCAGGGTCTCGCCCATGCGCAAGATGGGGATGCGGGTCCATCGCCTACTTCTCGCGGCTCACGCGCCAGCCGTTCCGCTGCAGCGCGACCGCGAGCGCATCGGCCAGCGTCGCCTTGGTCGTGATGCCCTGGAGGTCGATGCCCAGGTGCATGATGGTCTGCGCGATCTGCGGGCGAATTCCACTGATGATGCAATCTGCGCCCATCAGGTGGATCGCGGTCACGGTCTTCAGCAGGTGCTGTGCTACCAGGGTGTCGACCGTGGGGACGCCGGTGATGTCGATGATCGCGAGGCCGGAGCCGCTGTCGACGATCTGTTGCAGCAGCGCTTCCATCACGATCTGCGTGCGGTTGCTATCGAGCACTCCGATCATCGGCACCGCCAGCACGCCTTCCCACAGCTTGATCACGGGGGTCGATAGTTCGAGCAGGTCGTCCTGCTGCCGGCGAATAATCTCTTCGCGCGATTTCTGGAAGGTTGAGGCCGTGTGCTGCGCAAGGCGGTCCACCACGGTGCTGGCCGACCAGACTCCGGCAATCAACTGTTCAGGCGTTAGGTCCGGCCGCTGCAGCGCATCGAACAGCGGCTTTTTAAGCGCGAGCACGAACTCGCTCGTGTCGCCGGCGCTCTCGCCCTTGGCGGCGCGGGAGCGTGACAGGTTCTCGAGCGTGTCCCGAAGTCCAGCCCACGCCGGTGCCTGCAGATTGGAGGGATCGGCGCCGCTCTCGACGCCTTGGCCCAATGCGCGAACGATGTCGCTGCCCTCAATCCGCATCGATCGAAGCTGTGCCGGATCCTTGATGCCCAGCTCGGCAAGCCAGGCGTCCACTACGGGCTCATGATCGCTCAGTGCCTGCCGAAGCGGCGCATGCTGACTGCTCATTCGAGGTTGCTCCACAGTGGGTTTTATACGCGCCAAGGAGTGGAGCGAGAACAAATTCTAGGTGTCGCATTTGGTATGTAGTCCGTAGGCATTGCAACCAAACCAACGGCCTACACGCGCTCGGCGTCATGTCCGACAAGACTGTAGCGACGCCGCCGCGCGAACGCTTTATCGCCCCATCCGCCACACTTAGCATGTTGTGTAATCCGGGAATGCGGCTAGCTTATGTCGCGCGTTGTGCCCACGGAGCGATAAGTCAGCGAGGCAGACATTTGCGGAATCCAAGCCGCTGGTGGCCGGCAGCCAGCGCAGACCGTCTTTGAAGGCTTGCGGCCAGCATAGGTCAAGCGCAATAGTCGATGAACTGAGTCCAGTTGCGCGCGATCCAGATCCGTCGGCGAGCGGCGCGCCGGGCCGCTCTGGCAGTGATGCTCGGACCACTTCACCATGGCTGGCAAGTCGCCAAAAATGTTCGACCGGAAGTTCCCGCAGCCGTTGGGTGAGATCGCTTTCTGCGTGCCGCGGCTCTGCAATACGCGGTAGAGCACTTCCAGACCTGCACGGAAAGCAAGTCGACCGTATCGCAGACCGCGGGCGCGACCCCGCATGCCACCCTTCTCTAGACGACGCGTTGGTTCGCCCACAAGTCGGTCTGTGCCCGGTGGCGCTCTATGCCGCGTCGTCCGAAGGTGACCGATGTAAGAAGCGCCAAATTGCTCTTGGATGAGCAAGACCGGGGTCAACTCATCCGCCCCGGGGCGAGTGCCGCGTGGACCGCATGAAGAATTGGACGCGGGTCATCGGACAACGGTTCAAGCGGACCGGCCTTTCATCGATGAACTCGCCGAAAGGCTGGCTAGGCTGAATCCGAACAAGGCATGATGAATCTTTCTTCCTGGGACGACCCTCGATGACCCTGATCGCCATACTTGTCGGCGTCGTCCTGGCGCTGGCGACCTTGATCGATGCCTTCGAAGTGGTTCTGCTACCGCGCCCTGTACGCCGCCGGCTGCGTCTCAACCGTTACTTCTTCAAGTGCACTTGGGCGGCTTGGGTCTGGTGCGCCGATCTTTGGCCCAGTGGCAGACGCCGCGAGGACTTCATCGGGGTCTTTGGACCGCTGTCGATGGTCATGCTCTTCGCGCTGTGGGCCGCCAGCCTCATCGTCGGCTTTGGATTGATGCAATGGGGGCTGCAAGGTCTCGTCCCCGACTCCGGCTCCGTTGGGCTGGTCGATCAGATCATTGTCAGTGGGGATGCATTCTTCACGCTCGGCTACGGCGACAACGTGCCACACCATTCGCTCGCGCGCCTGCTGGTGATAGTGGAGGCGGGCACCGGATTCGGTTTCATCGCGCTGACCATCGGATATCTGCCAGTGCTCTATCAGCACTTCACGCGCCGAGACCTTCAGTTGATCGAGTTTTCCGCGCGCGCGGGTACGCCGCCAACCGCTGCGGCTCTGCTCGGTTGGCATATGCATGGCACCTCGGCAGCACTCGAACGCTGGCTCAGGGACTGGGAGATTTGGGCGAGCGACCTGGTCGAGAGTCAGGCCGTCTACCCGATGTTGGCGTTTTACCGGTCGCAGCACGAGGGCCATTCGTGGCTGGGTTCGCTGGCGGTGGTACTGGACGTGTGCACGCTGCTGATTGCTGGCGCCGATGACATGCGACGCCTTCAGGCCACCGCCACTTTCTGCGCGCTCAGACGCGTTCTCGACGAAGCGAGTGAGTCTCTGCGGGTGGCGCCGGCCCGGCCAGTGTCGACCCGCCTCTTGGATCCGGAGGCGCTGCGCCTTCTCACCCCCACCATTCGCCGGATATTGCCGGACTGGCGCGACGACGAGCCCGCCCTGGAGGCCATCCGACGCTTGCGGCGAACCTATGAGCCACGACTTGAGGGCCTGGCCGCGTATTTGTTACTGCAGCTGCCAGAGTGGATCAATCCAGAGGTAGCGGCTGGCGAGCGCTTCGGTCGCGACGCGGTCGTCCAAGAGCTCACGGACCACCACCCGGATTGAGAAGCGGCTTCGAAATTCGATCCGGTCACGCTGAGGTAGCGATCCTCTGGAATCAAGAGCCTTCGAGGTGATTTCCAAAGTAACGACCGCAGCCGCCATGCCCGGCAGCAAGCGCACCAACACTGGCAAAACTCACATCCCTGCCTATACTAAAAGTGTGCCATGTGGAGCGCGCACAGGGTCGTCCTCGAAGCACCCCAGGAGGATCTAATGGCCGCTGCGTCCGAGCCGAAATTGAACCAACTGCTTGCAACGCTGCCAGACGGCGAGTGGCAACGTTGGAGGCCAGAGCTTGAATGGATCGAGATGCCGCGGGCCAGGTGCTGTATGAGTCGGGCATCACGCTGACGCACGTCTTCTTTCCGACTACCTCCATCGTCTCTCTGTTGTACGTGATGGAGAACGGCGCCTCGGCCGAGATCGCCGTCGTCGGCAATGAGGGCCTTGTCGGCATCTCTCTCTTCATGGGGCGCCCAGCCTGCGGTGGTGCAAAGCGCGGGCCAGGGCTTTCGGTTGAAGGCGCAGGTAATGAAGGACGAGTTCAACCGGGCCGGCCCTGTGCTGCACTTGCTGCTGCGCTACACCCAGGCGCTGATCACGCAGATGGCGCAAACGGCCGTATGCAATCGGCACCATTCATTGGACCAGCAACTGTGCCACTGGCTGCTGTTGAGCCTGGACCGGCTGCAGGGCAATGAACTGGTGATGACGCAGGAACTGATCGCCAACATGCTCGGTGTGCGCCGCGAAGGCGTCACCGAAGGCGCGCTCAAGCTGCAGCGGGCCGGTCTGATCAGCTATGCGCGCGGTCACGTCTCGGTGCTGGACCGGAAAGGGCTGGAGCGGCGCTCCTGCGAGTGCTACGCGGTCGTCAAGAACGAGTACGACAGGCTCCTTCCCGTGCGTTTGGCAACTTAGCGCGCGGGCGGCTGCTCGATGCCAGCGGCTGTCCCAAATTCAACTCGGCGAGGTCTCGGCGCGTTAGTGGCGCGACGGGCTCCCGCCCGAAGACGGTCTCGATTGGCAGAGGCCCGTGAGCACTTTGAAGGCTGCGGCGGATAGGCGAGTGGGGCCGCCCGCTCGCCGATCGACGGACGCCTTTAAAGCGCGCACACTGGTCGCTCTCGGCCTTGCCGGGCATGGAACGTCGCATGACGGAACTGAGCATGGAGCGGCGGCGCGGGATTCTGATGTGGGAGGCTTCTTGCGAGCGCCTTAAGAACGCACTGCACGCGGCCCCGCACATGCCACCAGCGACGCCCGAGCAGGTCGTGGAAGCGCTGCGCCTCGCGCGCAAGGCCCTCGACGAGCTAGAACTGGCGTTTGCACCAGAAGATGCCGATTGATCAGACTTCGGCCTGTCCGGTGAATTTGGCACGCCTCACGAGCGATGTGCTCGCCGTGGAGGTCTATGCCCATTGGAGCTAGGAAGATACGTCATGGCCCTTTTCCTTGAAGGTGCCGAGGCCTTGGTCGATCGAAGCTGGAAGTCGCAACGCCGCGGCCATGCAGCTCGCCTGAAGAGCCGCCAGGCTCATAGGCTCGGCCGGTCACCCTGAGCACGAAATTGCGAACAAGGATCGCGGGAACGTCAGCCGAAGGACACGTTGATGGCCCAAAGGATGCCTAGCACGATCAGGAACAAGCCGATGAAGAGAATCCATCCGTTCGCAAAAGCATGCTCCTCCAAAGTCTCTGCATCGCTTTCCTGCGGTGGCTCTGGTCGACGGGAGGCAAATGGTTCATGCGCGACTGTACCGGGCGAGCATGAAGAATCCGCAGCTTCGCGAAAGTGTTACTTCGGCGCCCGGCGTCGCACGCGACGGCGTGCACGACCTCGAAGGTCAAGATGCGGATACCGTGCATCCCCGGGATGACCGGATGCCGGGCGTGAGGCGGCCTCGTCCTCGAGTTGCGGTAGAGCCGCCCGCCCCTCAACTCTACTCTAAACGGGCGAGCAAGAGAGGGGAGGTCTTCATCTTTTCCGTGCGACTCAGAGGTCCATCGTGGGCACTCGGGGCCGCACCGCGTTTAGTGCGTTCAAGGTGACGACCTGACAAACAAGCTGGTTCGGGTGTCGCACATACCGTCACGATCGACGAGCTGCAGTTGGCGCTGCGCGCGGCGGACGTTTCGCCCATCGATCAGCTTGCGGAGCGCCATTGAACCCTCTGAATACGCGCCTTCGCGAGTTAGAAACTGATGATCTGACGCTGCAAATATGATGCGACGAAATACGGAACATCGTTGAAAGAGTTCCCACCGATAGTCTCCATCCGGCGTCCGCTTTACCGCCACTTTGGTGTTTGAGTCGCCATTCATCTAAGGATTGTTAGGCCAACCAAAGTGGGTTTACCTCTGGGTGAATGCAATAGTTGTAAGTAACAAATACCCGCATAGGCGGAGACTCCGAGCACAGACAGCGCGGCCGTCGCCATGTGGCGGGCGCGCATTTACGAGGAGCATCCTTCGCGAGATGGCGCATCTAGGGGCGTTGCCGACGTAACCGATGCGAGACGCCCTGACGACCTCGGTAGTCCCGCTTCTGTGCTATTGCGATTTGCGGCCGTGGGCGTACGACTTCGGCAGCGGCTTGGCCATGTACGGCGGCTGGCAAAGGCGCCAACGAGCAGCTTCTTCGGCGACATTAACAAGGCGCGCGCAATAGGGGTGGTCGTACTTATGTTGCAAAACAGTGCGCAGAGCTACGAGTTCTCATTTGAAATCAATGACTTGCGTGAAATCCGATTGCACGCCTGTCCCGCATTCGCAAGTGCCTGTCGCATAACGATTTTTCAATCTCAAGCGCACCGATTTTCACGGAAAGTACGACCACCCCGACAACTGCTCGGTAAGCCTTCCGATTGCCGCCGCTGCCGGTGCCTACCTGCTATGGCTGATCGTGATTGCCATCCTGCTCAAAAGGGCAGCGGAGCAGACCCGCACATGTGCGCTGCAACGCATGGAAGAAGACCTGCGCTGGATGACGGGCTCGCCGGCGCATGCCGCGCTCATCGAGCCGTTCAAGTCCCTGATCGAAGCCGTCAAGACTAATCAAACAGGTGCCTTCGCGCGATTCTTTGATCAGCCGCTGTTCAAAGCGTTGCTCGTGCCGCTCGGCGGCGCAGGCGGTGCCCAACTGATCGAGAGCTTTCTGATGGCGCGATGACTGTTCTTGGACGATCTCTAAGTCCTGCCGGTTCCGCTCGATGCGCAGGGTCATCGACGGGCGCCGCAGTTGGACATGGGCGGCATAGGCCTGCTGTTTCGCCAAGGCGATGGCATCGAGCTCCCACTGGTGAACTTCGAGTCCCTTCAGGCTGCGGATCTCGGCGCAGGATGTGAATGGATCGGGAGGCATCAACCGCCAGGCCTGCGGCTTGTTGGAGTCGACTAACACAGAAGGTCGTCTCTTGAGCAAACTGCAGTCGTGCACGGTTCCGACGTTCTTGCCAGAGGTCCTCAGCTCGGATCGGACTAGCCTGTTCGCAGGCGGTCACAGTCGCCGGCCTCATCGATGGGCCGCGGTCGGCAATATCGATGCGCGCGTTTGTGCGTCAGTTCTGGCCCAGAACTCGCAGCCGTAGCAACTCGACGCTTGCCCGTCCGTACATCTGGCGCTTGAGGAACTTCAAGCGGTTGACATGGCCCTCCGTCTGGCCATTGCTCCACGGCAGCGTGAAGGCCGCCCGCACGGCGGCCAGGTCGTTGCGCAAACTCTTCGCGAAACTTCGCATCTCGGGCGCGCTGCACTTCGACAAACGCTCAAGCCAACGATCGAACTCCCGAGGACGGCGCCGGTGCATGAGTCCAAGGAACTCACGTGCAAGGCTGCGGACCTCGGCGACCACCGGTTCGATCTTGCACAGCGCCTGTACGAACCGCTCGTGATCAGCATGCTTGGGCTCTTTGAATGCCAGCTTCCTCCATCCCACCAGCCAGCCGAATGCGCGCCGGGCCGACGGACACGGCAGGGTGCGCACAGGAGCGACCGCCGACGCGGGCTTGCCCTGCGGAGACAGCAAGCGCGCCACGCAGTCGCGCACAGTGGCGCGACAGCCGGTATAGCCCCGCTGCCGGATCTCCTGCCAGATCCGCCTCGGACAGTAGCAGCCTTGGGCGACCCTCTCCTCGATATAGCGCCGGTGGGCATCCAACGGCGTTGGACCCCGCGCCTTGAGTGCGCGCTCCGGAAAAGCGCTGCTGGTGACGAACTTGCGCACGTTCGATAGTCGATCGATAGTTCGCGCGCGATGCCTTTCACGGTGCCGCCCTGGGTGCGCAGCGTCATCACCTTCTCGTACAACGCCAGACGTGCGGCACGCCGGTCATCACTCAGGCGCTGCCATCCGCGAAGTCCAGCGCCTCGCGGCAACCCCGGACGCCCCAGTGTCACACCGCCAACGGTGACCTGCTGCGCGGCGTGGCGCAGTTGCGGCCCCAGTCGATGCAGCATTCTTTCGACGTTGTCGCGCAGGTTGCTCAGTAGATGCCAGCGGTCAGAGACCTGCGTGGCTGCGGGGAGTGCAATGTCTGCGGCCTCGGAGTAGGCCCCGGTCCGATCCCGGGCGACGACCCGTATGGAGGGATTGGCACGCATCCAGGCCGCCACCGCGGTCGCTTCACGCCCGGCGAATACCTCGATCGGCTCGCGACGTTCCAGATCGACGACGATGGTCCCGTAGTGGTGACCCTTGGCAATCGCCCAGTCGTCGATGCCCACGATTCGAGGGAGGTGCTTGCGTCGGGTCACAGCCGATCGGCGCAGCTCCCGCAACACGGTGTCGGCACTGGTGCTCAAACCCAACTCGGCGGCGAGCCGCCTGGCCGCCTCACCACCCAGGGCATGACCCAGTGCATGCAAGGCCCGAGCATGTGATCGGGTGCGACGTTGATGCCGGCCCGCCAACGCGTGGATATCCTCGGCGAATGTTCGACGGGGACAGTCATTGTTCAGGCACTTGAAGCGCCGCGTTTCGACAGAGAGCACGACCTGCTCGTCAAGGACGGGGCGCTCCGCGAGTTGGCGACAGTAGCTTCCGTGCAGACGACCGCTCCAACATCGGCAGGTCGGACATGGTGCGGCGCGCACGGTACTGCGCGCCTGCACCACCAGATTCCCTCGCCGATTGATGCAGCCGACGACGCGCTTGCCCACCCGAGCGAAAACGCGATCGATTACACCGATACCACTGGCCATGTTGCCCAGAGATGAGGTCGACCGGAGACGCAATCAAGCCCTCCCACTTGGGCTTCACACAAAGTGCGGAAGACCCGGATTTACTTTCTTCTACGCCTGAGTCATCTTGGCCGAACTTTGCTTGACTTATCGGGGAAGCCCTTGTAGTGACAGAACCCGCTGCCTACACCGTCGTACTCCCTGAAGCCCGGAGTGCATCAACAACCGCAGAGCGGACGAGCCTGTTCGGCGTACCCGTAAGCTGTTTACCGGCGGTGTCGTGGATCCAGACCACGCCGTCCCGCGTCAGAACCGAGGGATCTCGAACGGCACTTCCCGAACGAGCCCACTCCCTCCTCGGCCACAGGCCGGAATTCACCGGCGTCTGCCTCGGAACTTTTTCAATCAGCCGCCACAGGCGCGTGTGCGACGGCGTGACCTTCGCGTCGGCCAACCCGCCGAACTTCTCCAGATATGACTTTCCGTCCGAACTGATCCTGATGCCAGCCAAGACCGCCTCCGTGAGCATCCAGGTTAACGCGATGTTGCCGGCCGGCGTGTCGTCGCCGTCGTTGCCGCCGCCAACGTCCGAGTGGGAGCCCGTGAACCACACCTCCTGAATGCACTGACGTTCCACTGCCGCCCGATCGTCGGCACTCAGTCGAGAGGCAGCGCCGCCGGGACGGCGGTCGATGTCGAGCCATCCCCAGGTTGTCGCATCGAACCAGCCCCGGCGTTCGTCCAGCGCCAGGGCATGGCGTACCGTCCTGACCGAGGGGTTGTGCCGCAGATGCGGCAGCAGTACGGGCCGGAGGCCGCCATAGGACTTGACGGTGTCCCACAGTCCCAAGAACCAGACTTCGCACCTTCGCTGGCGCTGCTCCGCCCAGAACCGCTGCACCGCGGCTTGGTCAGGCACCATCGGTTCGTACAAGCGCCAAGCGAGACTGAAGACCGCGTCGACGTTCCTGCATCCAATCGGCGGCAGCCCGCATCGGTGCAACAGTCCAGCGAGAACGCGGACGGTGAAGGCACCGCGGCTGAAACCGAACATGAACACCCGGTCGCTCTTGCGGTCATGCGATTGTGCAAGGCAGCGGTACATCTGCTTGACGTTAGCGCGCAAGCCGGCGCCGAACGCAAGCCCGCGCAGCAGGGTCCACAACTCGATTGGCGGCATGACCGACTCATGAGGGCCCGGCAGCACGACAAGCTCTTTCAATGAATGCCTCTCGAGCTTGAGTCGCTCGAGTTCTTCCCACCGGCGTGCATCGGTGCCAATGCCTTGGTCGTAGGCGACGACCTGCACATCAGAGTCACCTGCGTCGAGCAGCTCGGCAATACGGGCGACGTTCGATTTTCTGCGGGTAAACGAGTTGCCAGTACCGTCGGCGCAGATAACGATATTCCTGGCTGGGCGCTCTTGGGAACCGGCGGCCGAGGTCGGCACTTGGGTGGCTTCGAAAGCAACCGGCGCCTCGCGACCAACGACTTTCCTGATCGCCGCCGCGATCTCCGCCTCCTTGGATAGCCGATCCTGGATTGCGACGTCAGTTGGCCACGGTTGAACGTCGTCAGTGGCTCCATGGGGTTTGAAGTAACTCTCGACAACGTTGAGCGCGGCATCGAGATGACCGGTGAGTCTATGTTGATCAATTGCGCCCGAACTCAGGTCTTCGCACGAACGCAGCGCCTCGGCGACCGCGAAAATCCGCCAATAGTTGTAGGGTACCCACAAGTCGCCACGACCGAACCAGGCGAGATACTGCGCCGAAATGATGTCCTCGAAGGTTTCGGCAAGATGCAGTTCCCGATGGGCGTCGCTCACCTTGGCGAACGCAGCGGCGGCGCTGCAGTGCTTCACCTGATCGGGCAAGTACAGCACCGCCGTCTTGGCCTTGCTGTACGAACGTCGCGACTCGCGGAAGCGGTCGAAGCGTTGCGCGGACTCGTCGATGGCCTTCGGAAGCGCCACAACGAGGATGGCGACGATCACGCCGCTGAGGACGAACTTGAAGACGTCGATGAAGTGGGGCAGGAGTTGGACGCTCAGGTTCCACAACCTGATCGCGTCGGCGATCACAATCGCGACAAGCGCAAACAAAAATAGGACGCCTGCGAGCAGTAGCCATAACGTCACGCTGGCTGCGAGTCTGGGCTCCGGCGGCGGTGCTCCGGTGTGTTTCATGGCGGCTCCATCTCAAGCGGCGGCAGGAGTGCTCTTCATCCTCAAGGCGGCAGACGATACGCCGCAAAGAAGTGAACAGCAATGCTCGCGAAATCAAAGACTTAGCGAAATGACCCCGCGCCGTTGCTGGAGATGCGAACCGTCACTTTTAACACCGAAAACAAATCGACCCCGAGATCGCGCGGCGCTAAGACCGGGTCGACGCGATCGCCGCAGCGCGCGCCCGACTGGAGCAACGCCAACGCGAAGCCACGGCCGTGGCTGGTTGGGCCTTCGACGTAAATGACCCTTTCATTCGCGATATCCGCCGGTTTTTTGACCGGCGCACCAAAATCCCGGACAGGCTCGCAAGGGCCAGTTCAAGCTTCGTTGGCTGCGACTTCAAGGCGAAGCCGCACCGCCATGTTAAAGCGCGACCCATGCGTGGGCCACTCTGGGTTGCCTTCTCGCTGCCCAGTCTAACTTCGACGCCCGGTGTAGCAGTCATGGATCCACATCGGCGGCAGGTCGCAGAGCAGCGATGCCCAATGAGCCGCCTCTTTGTCTGGAGACCCGGCAGGAATGTAGGTTCTCAACTCGACTGGATCGAGAGCCCTGTAGGCTTTGGCTCGCCTGCGCATCTTCTCCTCGGTGCCATCGTTTTTGCGTTTTTGTTTTTTGGCCGTCTCCTTTGCACTTTGTTCGCCATCGATCAAGGACCGCCCCCCGAAAAGATCGGCGCATAGCTCCATCAATTTCTGATTGTCGGGTCGATCTGCCAAGTCGATGTCTTTGGCCTGGTCAACGATCCGCTTGGCAAGTTCTCTCATCCCGGCCCTGCGCACTTCCATTTGGCGGGAGAAGCGCCAGGCGAATAATGAAGTAGAGAGCACCGCAAGGAAAAGTGCGCCAAAGTACACGAAAGGCCTGGGCTCCACGCCTGCCAAGAATCCGAAGTGCTGAGGCCACGTCTTACCAAGGAAGACTCGGCAGACCTCAAGCACTGGAGCGAACAGAAGGGTCAGCCACAGGCAGATGGTCGCGCCATAGATGAGGGCGATTCCATTGTCATGCTCGACCTTCCATGAAATTGGAGTCGATAGCGTGAGCCATGCCTTCGGCCGATGGGCAAACGCCCCATCCGGAACGCCGATCGCTCGCTCGATTGCCGCTGCACGCCCGACCAGCTCGTTGTACAGTTGATTGTTTCTCTCGTTGTATGTGGCCACGCCGATCGTCGCGACGAGGCCAAAGAGCGCCAGCAAGAAGCCGGAAGTTTGGAGAATATTCTTGCTCGTGAGGGCGGCGGTTGCGGCGGCAGCGATCGGAAGAAGCGCGAGCAACCTGAATCGAATGTCGGTTAGGGTTCGGAAGTTACTGGCGACTTCGCCGTACTCCTTGCGAAGCGACTCGAGCCGGGCCGCTTCCGCGACCGCCTCAGCGTCGCGTTTCGCGCGAAGGCGCTGAAGAACCGGGCCCTCGGCTTTGGGACGAATTGCCATAGCCATTTCCCTCCTCGTCGCCAAGTTTGGGGGATCGCAGACAATTCACGCAAGTCCAAAAGGTATGAGGAGCCGCGTCGGATGCGCCGGCGGCGGGTGCATCCTCAGGGCGAATGATGCCCCACGTGCACGCGACGGCGAAGCCGCCAGCCGGCGCAAAACGATGAACTTCGTGGCCGTGAAATCGGTGGAGCAGCACAGGGAGCGAACAAAATCGGGGGCGGTGTACTGACGGGCGACAGGCGCAAGATGCTCCCTATGGGCTGCTGGAGAACGAGCATGCGAATCACCGTCGAAGCCAAGATCGAGCGAGCTGATGGGTCGCGACAGACTGTCGAGATTTTCTGCCTCGAGCGCGCGCCAGATCCGGCCCCGCGCTGCGGCATCGGCGTTCTGCTGTCGGAGTCACGCGACCTGCTGGGCAACCTGCAACGCGTGGTTCTTCGAGAGCAGGCCGACGAGATCGTCGCGGCGGCGAGGCAATGTCGACGCTGCTCACAGCGTTTGGCCGTCAAGGGCAGCGCCGGCATCGTGTATCGGACGGCGTTTGGCAAGGTGACGCTTGAAGCGCCGCGTCTGTATAGCCGCTGCTCGGCGTGTGGCGCGCGGGTCGCCGCATCAATGTCCTGCAGCCCGTTGGCACTGGCATTGCCTGAACGAAGCCACCCGCAATGGGTCTGGCTGCAGACACGCTACGCCAGCGTCATGTCTTATAAGCTGGCGCGCAGCTTCCTGGCCACCGGCTTCGCTGGCGCGATGGATCTGCGGGCTTCGAGCATCCGTTCGAGCGCACAGCGCATCGGCGCTCGGCTCGAGAAAGAGATGCAGCAACGCGCCGAGGCGTTCTGGACCCTGCATCACGACGACGCGGCCATTGATGCTCGAGCTGCGGTGCATGCGCTCCAGATCGACGCTGGCTACGTCCGCAGCGTCCCGCAGACCGAGGGCGCCAGCTGGATCTCCGTGATCGCGTCCAAGGTCGTCCGACCAGAGAGCCAACGCACCCATGCCCACGCGTACGCTGGTGGTGGCACTCTATGGCGAGGAGATCGCCAGGAGGCGTTTCTCGCGTCCGTTGGCATTGGTGGCGATGTGCCTGTCGTGCTGCTATGCGACGGTGGCGAAGACGTCGGCGTTGCCCGCCTAGGAAATCGGAGCCTGCGGATTCTGGACTGGTTCCATATCGGCATGCGCTTCAGGCACCTGCAGCTCGCACTGAAAGGGCTGCCCGGCGTCGATGACGCTGAGCGTGAACGTCTGTTGAGAAGGGCCGAGGGAGCGAAGTGGTTGCTGTGGCACGGAAGGGCGGAATCCTGCCTTGCGCGACTCCAGGAGTTGCGGCGCGACACGGGCTGGGTTGGCAAGCGAAACGCACTGGGCGCCCTCGCAGCCAATCTCGAGAACGGCAAGGCCTGCCTCACCAACTACGCAGCGCGGCGCGCGCGAGGTCTGCCGATCTCATCAGCGGGCGCCGAGTCGGCTGTCGATCACGTGGTCGGCCAGCGCATGAAGCGCAACGGGCACGCGCGCTGGACTCGCCGTGGCGCGAACCACCTTCTCCAAGTGCGTTGCGCCGTATTGAATGGCCAAGACGTGCGCAACTTCAAGCGTTGGTATCCGACGCAGCGGCCGCTCGCGACGGCCTCGTAGAGCAGAAGGAGTCACCCCCGATTTTGTTCGCTCCCAGCGGCATTACCTGACCTCAACAGCAAGATCGACTTGCCGGACGCGGTTTGAAGTGTCGACTTGGACCGTCACCGTGTGGTCAAGAACGGGCAGACCTTGGTGCTTCTGCTGCATGGTAACGATTCGGCGGGCTGGCGTACTGACGCTCTTGATGACGTCGAGGTTGGCGGCGATGCCTCCAAGCTGAAGACGCTCGTCGTGGGCTTGGAGGAATTCGCGGACCGCATCCTCCATGGAGTCGCCAACCGGCATGTCGAACTCGCCCATGACCTTGCTCGGTCGGCCAGTACGGGAATTGCGTCGGATATCTGCACCCTCGCGTATCGATTGCTCAGTCATCGTCGCTCCTCCCCTCAAATAGCGGTCTGCACAAGTCCCCGCTTATACGCCAGACAAACTTGCGTGCAGCATCAAATGTGATGATGCGCTGCCCACTGGAATTCGTAGTACGTCGGTCTAGATGCGAAGCGTCAAGAGGTTGTTTCTTGACTTGTGAGCTGGCCCCTTGAATGACAGGACACGGTCCATCGCTTATCTTTGAAGATTGGAGTAGGACTGTGAGTACGAATAGGAATACGGATACCGTCGAAGCGATCATGAAGGACCAGCGCCGCAGGCGCTGGTCCCTCGCTGAGAAGTCTGCGCTCGTCAAGCGTACCTACGAGCCGGGCATGAGCGTGTCGCTGGTGGCTCGCCAGGAAGGTGTCGCCGCCAGCCTGCTGTTCCAGTGGCGCAAGCTCGAACGCCAAGGCGCCCTGATGGCCGTGTCCGCTGGCGAGGCGGTAGTGCCAGCTTCTGAACTCGCAGCGGCGCGCGCCGAGATTGCCAAGTTGCAGCGCGTGCTGGGCAAGAAAACGCTGGAAAACGAAATCCTCAAAGAGGCAGTGGAGTACGCCGCCGAAAAAAAGTGGATTGCGCGCTCGCCCTTGTTGCCCGGGGACGGTCAATGATGACCGTCTGCCAGGCATTGGGGTTGGCGCGCTCGAATGTCCATCTGCTGCGCAACCGATCGGCCTCGTGGATCGATGGCCGCACACAACGCACGCCACGCAGTGACGAACAACTTCTGTCAGACATCCGCGAGCAGATCACGGACCTGCCGAGCTACGGCTATCGGCGAGCCTGCGCGCTGGTCAATCGCCAACGCGCGGGGGTGGACGCCCCGCGTGTGAATCCCAAGCGCGTCTATCGCGTCATGGCAGCCAACGCTTTGCTGTTGCCCAAGGCGCCGCGGCGTCCGCAGTCCAGCCGCAGGCACACTGGCACCGTGTCTGTTGAGGCCAGCGACACCCGCTGGTGCTCGGACGGCTTCGAGATCAAGTGCGACTCGGGACAAACCGTCACCGCCACGTTCGCCAAGGACTGCTGTGATCGCGAGATCGTGGCCTTCCGAGCATGGGAGGGCAAAGGGCTGCCGGGCGAGCCGGTGCGCGAGATGCTCATCGAGGCGGTGGAAAAGCGCTTCGGCACGGTAGAGGCCCTTCCTGCGGGCTACTCGCTGCAATTCCTGACTGACAACGGCAGCGCCTACATCGCCCACGAGACTCGACGCATCGCCAAGTCGCTCGGGCTGACGCCGGTCAATACGCCAGTGTGCAGTCCACAGAGCAATGGCATGGCCGAAAGCTTCGTCAACACCTTCAAGCGTGATTACGTGGGACGCATGGACCTCAGCGACGCCCCGACCGTACTGGCGCAATTGCCAGCTGCGTTCGAGCACTTCAACGAGATTCACCCGCACTCGAGCTTGAAGATGAAATCGCCGCGCGAGTTCAGGCGGCAACGGGTTGAGCAGACACGCCGCGCTCAACTTGAACAGCCGGCGCTACATTGCGTATAGGCCGTGTCCTGAGATACGGGGGCAAGATCACTTGATGGGAAGCATCGCTGTCAGGCGTCCGGTGGCGGTCGGCTCGTTCAGGCCGTGCCTCCTCATGGAGAACGGTCCTGAAGCTCGAGGAGTGCGCGACGTTGCGATACCCCAGCTCCTTCTTGAAGTTCGCCTGAATCGAGCCTTCAAATTGGCGCCGTCCGACGAGAGCGCCGGACACCGGCAGAGTGCGTTCGGTAAGTGAGAGTGGTGGACGACCGAGGCGTGTGCTTGTCCTCAATTTGTGTGATGCGCAAGGGAGAGTAGGCATCTAGGATGGGCGCGGTATCTGTCCCATCTGATCTTCTTCGTAGGAGGGCGCTCATGAGCTTGACCGAATCCCAGGCGGTCTTTGCCAGCGTACATGAGACCGCGATCAACGACTTCCTGACCGCCTTTTGCAGAGCGCGGCCCCGCTACCTGAACTACGGTTCGCCGGCCTTCACGCCCGTCACCACCGTTGCCGAAACAAGGATGGACGCGATCGCCTTTCCGGGCGTGGCCGGCGGCATCCAGTGGCGGTTGCGGCTCAGCATTCCGAAGATCGACCTTTTCAAGCAGACCGATCCTCTTCCCCCCGAGCTGGTCCTCGGCCCCGGCCAGTTCAGCGCTGAAATCGATGCGGAGCTCTGCATCGAGTGCCGCAAGATCCGCATCGACCCTAAGCCGCCGCGCCCGCCGCGCGGCAAAGACAATCCCAATGAGCCGCCGCACGACGGCCGGCAGCACCCGATCGCCGAACTCACGTGCTTCCGTCTTCGCGTCTTTGCGATCGGGCATCTGGAGCAAGTCGTTACCACGACCGGCGAGGATGCGATTGCCTTTGCCGTCGACTTGATCGAGATCGTCGACATCCAGCCGCCCGAGCTCGAAAGCTTCCTCGAATGCCTTCTGTTCATGATCCTGCAGGCCGTCTTGGCCGGCATTCGCCTGCCGCTCGATGCGCTCCGAGCCGACGCATTCCCGCTTGCGCTTACCGTCGGTCCACTGATCGAAGACGATCAGATCAAGGCACGCGGAACCCTCTGATCCCACGCACTATCGGAGAGCAGTTATGCCCGAAATCATTGCAGCAGTGGACGAGATCACCGCCAACAGCCTAATCGACACCGCGATCGGAGCGATCCCGCCCCAGTCGGCAAGCGGGTCGAGCAGCCTCGGCCCGTTCGTGATCACCTATGGCGCGAGTGCAACGCTGGTAAACGGCAATGTCGACCTGCAAGCGCCCGACATCATCGGACTGCGCGACGTGCGCATGAATTTCACGCTCAACTTCAGCTTCGGCTTTGATCTGAGCACGATCCTGCCCGACTTCTGCTTGCCGCAAGTCTGCGTCCGCATCCCTTGCGTCGGTCGGGTATGTACGCCGCGGATTTGCATCGACTGGCCGACCATTGAGATCCCCGTCTCGTTCGCCGACTTCGTCGAGGCCGATGGCGACTTCCGATTGGTCACGACGCTGAACGGCGGCGTATGGAAGGTCGAAGCCGAGATCGTGGGCCTGCCCAGCCTGCGGTTCGGCCTCGCGACGGGAGCGCTGCTGCTCGCGATCGGCGCGGCCGCAGCTCTGGCCCTCGCTCCGATCCCGTTCATCGGGCCGTTCCTGGCGATCGCAGTCAACGCAATCCTGCTCGCGATCGGCATTGCCGGCGTGACGGGTCTCCTTGGCCCGATCCTATCCCCGTTCATCAGCGGCCTGCGAATACCGATCCACGAATTGTCGCAAGTCTTCGAAGTGCTGCCGGTCGAGGGCCCCGTCGATCCGCGTGTCACCGTCAAGATCGACGCAATCGCTGCCGAAGTCCGTACGAGCGACGAGGACGAACTTGTCCTCACCGCCGACATCTCCGCCTGAAGGAGCAACGAAATGCTTGAGCCCGCCTCCCTCCGCATGTCCCCCAAGACCGGCTGCTGCGAGCCAGATTCCAACACCCCATCGCGTGCCGCCGGCCTTAACGTGTTCGACAGCCGCGCGATCGGCCGGGCGAGTTGCTTCGCCCAGCGCTTCATGCGGTCTGGTGTGTACGACTACGCCGTCGTGCCTGGCCACGGCCATGCGCTCGCGGCTGAGTATCCGTTCCGCGTCGTTGTCGACGAGGAGAAAGGGCGCGAGATGACGCAGCACGATGTGCTGGTGAAGGACGCCAAGCGCGGCTTCGACGTCGACCCCCAGGAAGTCCGGATAAACACAGGCGACCTAGTGCTGTGGAGCGGCGCCGGGCGCACTACGGCCGTCTTTTCTGTTGTCGGCGAGCAGGGCTTCTTCAACAGCGCCCGGATGATGAATGAGTGCGGCTACAGCCACGCCTTCGGCACGGCCGGCGAGTATCGGTGGATCGACGCATACGGTAGCCACATCGGCGGCGTCGTGCGCGTCGGTGATCCCAAGTCCGACGACCCTCAGGCGTTCGCCAAATGGAAGCGCACGCTCGGCGACGGCGAGCTGGTCATGATCCAGGACGGCAAGGTCGACCGGAAGGAGATCGACATCGTGACCGGTCAGACCGTGTTCTTCGCCGTCGTGACGGGACCCGGCATCTCGATCACCGACGCCCGGCTGCTCAACATTGGCAATGCGCCCTCCACCAACGCGAAGAAGGCCCCCTAGCCGGCCAGTGCTAAGCCTTGACAGCTTGACATCCTTGGGTGACTTCACACTCACGAGGTTCGCTCAAGGCAAAAGCAGCCGGGACCGTCTGGCCGGCTCGCAGCGAGGCTGTGTGAAAACGGTTGAAGGACTCACACAACTCGCCTAAGTTATGGCAACTCGTCGAGAGGGGTCACATGAGGCGATTCATCGAAGGAGAGGACCGAACTCAGGTC
>NZ_JASZYF010000005.1 GCF_030317115.1 Variovorax gracilis | reverse complement strand
TCCCGCGGAGATGAAGCCGTCGATCTGCGAGAACTGCTTGTTCAGGTCGTAGTCGGCCGACAGCGCCGTGACCTTGGCATTGGGGTTGTACTGCTTGGCCTTGGCCTCCGCACCCTTGGCGAGCGAGACGAAGAAGGGATTGCCCATCGAGCCGAGCGTGATGCCCACGTTCTTGAACTCCTTCTGCTGGGCGTGCGCCACGGGCAGGGTGAGGGCAGCGGCAATGGCGGCGAGGGTGAAGAGTTGCTTGGTGCGCATGAGAGAGTCTCCGGGTGGTGGGGTTGACGAGCAGGGTGAGTCAGGTTCTTGCCGAGTCTTTGCGGCGATAGCGGTCGAGTGCCACGGCGCCGATGATCACCAGGCCCTTGACGATGTACTGCCAGATGTCGGAGACACCCATCAGGATCAGGCCATTGGTGAGCACCGCGATGATCAGCGCGCCGATCAGCGTGCCGAGGATCGATCCGGTGCCGCCGACGAAGCTGGTTCCGCCCAGGATCACGGCCGCGATGGCGTCGAGTTCATAGGAGGCGCCGAGCTGCAATCCGTTCGCCGCATAGAGCCGTGCCGATGCCATCACGCCGCCGAGCCCTGAGAGCAGCCCCGAGGTGCAGTACACGAACAGCAGCACCGCCCACACCTTGATGCCCGCGAGCCGCGCGGCCTCCGGGTTGCCGCCGACCGAGTAGATGTTCAGGCCGAGCACCGTGCGCCGCAGGATGAACCACGACAGCGCGATCACCGCGAAAGCGATGATCACGAGCCAAGGCACACCCAGGACGTCGCCGTTGCCGATGAAGGCGAAGGGCAGTTGCGGGTTGAACACCGTCGTGTCGTTGCCGATCAGCCGCGCGATGCCTCGCACCGCAGTGAGCGAACCGAGCGTGACGATGAAGGGAGGCAGCTTGACGAAGGCGATCAGGATGCCGTTGATCAGCCCGAACAGCAGTCCGCATGCCAGCCCGCCGGCGATGCCGAGCATGCCGAACTGGGGAAAGTTCGACACCAGCATCGCCACGACGGCCGAGGCGGCGAGGATGGAGCCGACCGACAGGTCGATGCCCCCCGTGAGGATGACGAAAGTCATCCCGGCCGCGAGCACGATGTTGATCGAGGCCTGCTGCGTCATGATCGAGAGGTTCTGCAGGCTGAAGAAGTTCTCGCTCGCGAAGCTGAAGCCGATGCATAGCAGGATGAGCACCGGCAACATGCCGAGTGCGCGAATGATTTCCTTGCCCGTTGCGCCGCGCAGCGCGGAGGGCAGGGCGGGGTTCTCCGTCGTCGGGATGGCGGGCGATGCTTGCTTGTTCATTGCATGTCTCCTGGGGGCGTCTCAGTGAAGCGTCGGTGTGTGGGTGGGAACTGCGCCCGTGGCGAGCGCGACGATGTTTTCCTCGGTGATGGCCTGTCCGCTGCCGCCGCCGACCTCGCCGGCGAGATGGCCTTCGCGCATCACGATCACGCGGTTGCAGATGCCGATCAGAGAGTCATGCATTGGCAATCTCCAGGTTGGCGGGGTGAGGACGACCACGCAGCACGTCGGCGCGTGGCGAGAAGTTGAAGAACATGGGCAGGCTCGCCGCGCCGATGGCGCCGGCGTCCGCGCGGAAAGTGCCGCGCAAGATGCGAGGGGTCTGGCGCGACTCGGGGGCGATCAGCCGCAAGCCGGCGTCGACGCGTTTCATCAATTCGCTGACGATGCCGTTGTCGATGTCGCAGTCGATCACCACCGCGGGCAGGTCGAGCACGGCGAGCGATGCGCGGATCGAGGGCACCAGCGCATCCACGCAGTCGTCGAGCCACTCGCGCACTTCGGCGCTGCTGGACTGCACGCAGGTTTCCAGGTCCGCATGGTCCCGCACCGCGATGCCGTGGTGCCGCAGATGGCGTGCGAGCGAATTGAGCGATGCGCGCGAGAGCAGGATGTCCCAGCGTCGGTCCGCCGCCGGCGCCGAAGCCAGCTTGCTGGGCGGCACCGGCATGAGGCCAAGGTCGGCCGCGTTGCCGCTGCTTCCACGAAGGCTCTCGCCGCCGATCACCGCGCCGGCGCCGAGCGCTGCGCCGATGAAGACATAGAGGAAGTCGCTTTCCTCGCGCCCGACGCCGAAGAACATCTCGGCGATCGCTGCCGCGTTGCCGTCGTTTTCCTTGAAGACAGGCTGTTCGACGGCTTGGGCGAGCAGGGCGCCGAAGTCCACTTCGTCCCATATGCGGAAGTCGGCCTTCAAGTCGAGTTCGCGCAGCCAGCTCCCGAGGTTGTAGGGTTGGGCCAGGCCGACACCCATGAAACGGCGGCGTTGCGCGGGGTCGAGCACCGTCAGCATCCGGCCGACGTCCTTGCGCACCAGCGCGAGCGCCTGATCGGGGTGGGGGAGCAGCAAGTCGTGCGCCTCGCGCGCCAGGATCTTGCCGCCCAGATCGATCAACACCGTCTCGATGCTCGTGCGGTCGAGGCGCACGCCGATGCCATAGGCACCTTCGGGGTTGATGCGGTACAGCCCGGCGGGCTGGCCGCGCTGGCCTTCCTGCCGCCGGCCCGCGGGCTCGATCAGCCTCGACTCCTCGAGGGACTGCACGATGCTGCCGACGGCCGTGTTCGTGAGTTGAGCCCAGCGCGCCAGGTCGGCCTTCGATGCCTCGCCCGCACGGCGCAGCCGCTGCAGCAGCGTGCGCTCGTTGTAGAGGCGCAGGTTGACCGAATTCGTGCCACGCCCGGGACCGGCTGATTTCACTGAGTGTCTCCTTGCCACCCCGGCAATACCGGTGTGCCATTAATTAATTCAAGTTGAATAAATGGTAGAAGCGAGGCGGTGAGAGGCCTTGGGGGTTAACCCGGAAAAATGCAAGAAAGTATGTATCTGGGCCTGCCACGTCCTCCGAGCGGCGGCTCCGCGTCATCACGGTATCGGTGCTCACTTCGTGATGCACCGAAGGGCTACCGCCAGTGACGCGCGGCGCGCATACTGTCGCGCGACCAGGCTGCGGCCGAGCGGTCACGTCGAAAATTCTGGAGGAGCCCGCCATGCTCGAATCTCTGCGAACCGACCCCACTTTCCACCCCTCGCCGCGCCTCGCGATGGAAGCCGAGCCCGAGCGCATTGCGTACACCGCACTGCTCTCGCCGGACGCGTCCCGTCCCGATGCCTTGGCGGTCGTGGATGTCGATCCTTCCTCCAAGACCTACGGCACGGTGCTGCATCGCCTCGACATGCCGAATCGGGGTGACGAGTTCCATCACTTCGGCTGGAACGCCTGCAGCTCGGCGCTGTCGCCGATGTCAGGCCACGCCTTCCTGAAGCGGCGCTACCTGATCATCCCGGGCATACGCTCGTCGCGGGTCTATGTCGTCGACACGCAGCCCGATCCGACGCGCCCGACGATCGTGCGCGTGATCGAGCCCGAGGAGGTCGTTCGCAAGACGGGCTACTCGCGTCCGCATACGGTGCATTGCGGGCCGGAGGGTCTCTACATCAGCACGCTCGGTGGTGCCGGCGCGGATGGCACGGAGGGGCCGCCCGGCGTGTTCCTGATGGATTGCGAGAGCTTCGAGATCCTTGGCAAGTGGGAAATCGAACGCGGCCCGCAGAAGCTCCACTACGACTTCTGGTGGAACCTGCCGCGCGACTACATGGTGTCGAGCGAATGGGGCCTGCCTCCGCAGTTCGAGAACGGCATCGTGGCCGAAGACCTGTTGGGCAATCGCTATGGTCACCAGCTCCATTTCTGGGACTTGCGCGCTCGTCGACACGTGCAGGCCATCGACCTGGGCGCCAACCATCAGATGGCGCTGGAGATTCGTCCTGCGCATGATCCGACGCGCGAATACGGCTTCGTCGGCGTGGTGGTCGACACCACCAACCTCGAAGGCTCGATCTGGACCTGGTGGCGCGAGGGCGGCAAGTTCCACGCGAAGAAGACGGCGGTCATTCCGCCAGAGCCCGCCGATGCATCGCTGCTGCCGGACCTCCTCAAGGGATTCGGTGCCGTGCCGCCTCTGATCAGCGACATCGATCTCTCACTGGACGATCGGTTCCTCTACGTGGCGTGCTGGGGTACCGGCGAGTTGCGCCAGTACGACGTGACCGACCCGATGAATCCGCGCCTGGCAGGCAGTGTCCGCATCGGCGGCATCGCCAAGCACACCGCGCATCCGAATGGCTCGGCCTTTGGCGGCGGGCCGCAAATGACCGAGATCAGCCGGGACGGCAAGCGCGTCTATTTCACCAACTCGCTCTACAGCCGCTGGGACGCGCAGTTCTATCCCGAAGGCATACCGGGGCGGCAAGTGATGTGCAATGTCGGCAAGGACGGCGGCATGGAACTGGACAAGCGTTTCATGGTCGATTTCGGGCCGGACTACGGCGCGCACCAGATCCGCCTGCAGGGCGGCGACTGCTCGACCGATTCGTTCTGCTATCCGTCGGCCTGAGGCGGCCGAGCCGATGCCGGGTCCATCGTGAACGCGGCGGCAACGGCGTCCCTCTGGGCCGGCGTGGTGGCGATCGGGGTCTACCACGGCCTGAACCCCGCCATGGGTTGGCCGCTCGCGGTGGCCAATGGCTTGGGCGAGAAGCGCAATACCGCGGTGTTCGCCACCTGGGTCCCCTTGGGCATCGGCCATCTGCTGGCGATGACGCTCGTGCTGGTGCCCTTCGCGATGCTCACGTGGATGCTGCAGTGGGGCCAGGAGATCCGCATCGGCGTTGGTGCCCTGGTGATGCTGTTCGGCGTGTCGCGGCTGGTGTTGCCGCATCGTCATCGCTGGTCCGGACGCATCCGGCCGACGCAACTGGCGCTATGGTCCTTCCTCATGGCGACGGCGCACGGCGCCGCGCTGATGCTGCTGCCAATTCTCCTCGGGCTGTGCGAGCCGCTTCCTGCAGGCAGGACGGAGGCTGCAGCGTCCTTCAGCAGCCTCGACCATGAATCCATGATGTCGCTGATGCGTTCAAGCGTGGGGACGGCAATCACGGTTTCGCTGGTCCACAGCATCGCGATGATCGTCTCGGGGCTGGGGATCGCCTGGGTGGTCTATCGCTACCTCGGCCTGCGTGCGCTCCGCACGGCATGGCTCGATTTCGATGCGGTCTGGGCAGTGGCGCTGATTGCCTCGGGCGCTGCTGCGGTGGTGACTGCCGTCTGGGCCTGACCGGCGCTGGCCCCCCGGATGCCGCCAGGATCCCGCAGGCCTGGGACAAACCCTGACTGTGTGCGAACAGTGAACAGTCGCGATCGATGATCGATCGGCGGATGATGCCGCCGCGTTGTGCAGATGACGGCGGCGCCTCACAGTCGCGTCCTCAGTCCAAGGTATCGCCAATCGACTGAACCCTGCCCCGATTGCTTGCAGACCCATTCGAAACCCACCCTATCGGAGAGACAAATGAGCACCGCCACGGATCATGAGCCGCAAGGCCGACACCAGTCGAAGAAGGCAGCCGCCAGCGGCTGGATCGGCTCCGCGCTGGAGTACTACGACTTCTTCATCTACGCCACCGCGGCGTCGCTGATCTTCCCGCAGATCTTCTTTCCCTCAGGCAACCCGAAGATCGCCATCATCGCGTCGCTGGCCACTTATGGTGTCGGCTACATCGCGCGACCCATCGGTGCATTCGTGCTCGGCCACTGGGGGGACACCCGCGGCCGCAAGCACGTGCTGATCGTGTGCATGTTCCTGATGGGCTTCTCGACCATCGCGGTCGGCCTGCTACCGACCTACAGCCAGGTCGGCCTGCTCGCTCCGGCCTTGCTGGTCGCGCTGCGCCTGATCCAGGGCTTTGCCGTGGCCGGCGAGATCTCCGGTGCGAGCTCGATGATCCTCGAGCATGCGCCTTTCGGCCGCCGCGGCTTCTTCGCCAGCTTCAGCCTGCAGGGCGTGCAGGCCGGCCAGATCCTGGCCGCCGCAGTGTTCCTGCCGCTGGCGCACTACATGCCCCAGGAGGCGTTCCTCTCATGGGGCTGGCGCATTCCTTTCCTGCTGAGCTTCGTAGTGATCATCGCGGGCTACATCATTCGCCGCGAAGTGGATGAGACGCCTGCGTTCGCCGAGGAAGTACGCCAGGGCGAAGTGCAGAAGGCGCCGATCGTCGAGGCACTGACGAACAACTGGCGCGACATGCTCCGCGTGATTTGCGCTGCTTTGATGAACGTGATTCCCGTCGTCGCGACCGTCTTCGGCGCTGCGTACGCCGTGCAGCCCGCCTACGGGATCGGCTTCGAGAAGGACATCTACCTCTGGATCCCGGTGCTTGGCAATATCCTCGCCGTGCTCGTCATTCCCTACGTTGGCAACCTGTCCGACAAGATCGGCCGCAAGCCGCCCATCATCATCGGCGCGCTCGGTTCGGGGCTGCTGTCCTTCGGCTATCTCTATGCGATCAGCATCCACAACGTGCCGATGGCGATCGTCATGTCGCTGCTCATGTGGGGCATCGTGTACCAGGGCTACAACGCCGTGTTCCCGAGCTTCTATCCGGAACTGTTCCCGACGCGTTCGCGCTGCTCGGCCATGGCCATCTCGCAGAACCTCGGCACTGCCGTCACGGCCCTGTTGCCCGCGCTCTTCGTCGCCGTGGCGCCTCCCGGCGCGACCAACATCCCGCTCATGATCGGCGCGCTCACCTTCGGTATCACCATCATCTCCGCCCTGGCCGTGCTGAGCGCACGCGAAACCTATCGCATCCACATGAAGGACCTCGGCAACCCGAACGCGGTGCCGGTGCCCAAGCAGGAGTACGAGCGCTTGCGCGAGCAGACCCTCGCCGATGCGAGGATGGTGAAGGCAGTCGCGTAAGTTCAAGCACTCCAACAGCCGCCGCGCTCCAGTGCAAAGCTGCTGTGCCAAAGTCCAGGATCCCCGCGGAACCGGCTCGGCCGGGCCACGGGGGATGTCTCCGGCAGGAGGGCGGCGACCCCGCGAAGTGGGCAAGCCTGGGGGCGAGCTAGATCAGATTCCTCATGGCCTGCGCGGTTTCGCGCAACACGGGCAAGACGCGGGCAACCGCGTCTTCGCTGCTTTCATGACCCATTGGCATGGTCACATTGAGCGCACCCACCAGGTCGCCATGCCGGTCGCGCAGGGGTACCGCGATACCGCGGGAGTTCAAGTCCAACTGCTGCTCCGACAGCGCCCAGCCTTGAGCCTGGATGCGGGCAAGTTCCAGTTTCATGCGCTCCTTGCTCGAAATGGTGTGCGACGTGAAGACGGCCAGTTCGCGCGCGGCGAGCCATGCCGTTCGCTCTTCGTCGCTGCGCATTGCGAGCATCAGCATGCCGGCCGCCGTCACCTGCGCCGGAACGCGCGCTCCCAGGACGTAGCCGGTGCTCATGCTTCGATTCGGCCCGTTGCGTGCGATGTAGACCACCTCGTCGCCGTCCATCACGCTGAGGTAGGCGATCTCGTGCGTGCCGGCCGCCACGCGCTGCAGGAAGGGCTGCACGATGCGCGGCAGGCGCGCCGATTCCAGGTACGACTGTCCCAGGCGGAGCACGCGCGGAGTGAGCCAGAAGAGCTTGCCGTCGCTCGCCACATAGCCCATGTGCTGCAAGGTGAGCAGATAACGGCGCGCGGCGGTGCGCGTCATTCCCGTGCGCTGGCCTGCCTCGCTGGCGGTCATGCGGGGGTGCGCGTCATCGAAAGCTTCGATGATCGATACGCCGCGTTCCAGGCCTGCGATCCAGTCGCGCTTGTCGAGGCCGGGTGGGACAGGGGACAGGTCTGTGCTCATGAAGGTGATTGGGGAGAAACCCTGAAATCGTCCGATTGTCGAACCAATGAGTTCGATGATCGCATTTTTTACGCCTCTCGGGGCGATGGCTAGACTCGCCAGCTACTACATTAGCTGCGCTTCTTCCGGAATCGCGCGATAGTCGAACAAAACTTCAAGCGAGGCACGATCCATGTTCCCTCCCATCGTCGGCAGCACTGCTCTCTATCTGCTCCCTGGTGATCCAGTGAAGAATGTGCGCCTGCCGCGCATGTTCAACGCCGTGTTCGAGCGCTTCGGCATCGACGCAGTGATGGCGCCGGTGCAGGTGCCGCGCCGTGATCTGGCGGTGTTCGTCAAGGCAGCCTTTCTCGCGAAGAACGTGCACGGCATGGCGATCGCGCCGCCGCACAAGCCCCTTCTGGTCGACCTGCTCGACGGCTGCGGCCTCTTCGGCCGTGTGGCGGGCTCGGTCAACGTGGTGCGCCGCATCGACAACGGCGAACTCGAGGGCGACCTGTTCGACGGCGAGGGCTTGCTCGGCGCGCTGGACCGCTACAACATTCCCTTCCGCGGCAAGCGCGTGCTCATCCTCGGCGCCGGAGTCAGCGCGGCGGCCATCGGCGTCGCGCTGGCCGAAGGCGGCACTGTCAACGGTGCCGACCACATCGCCTTCTACGACACGGCGGCCGGCAAGGCGGCAGGTGTCGCGGCCAAGCTCGACTCCTTCTTCGATGCGAACACGGTGGCCGTTGACAGCAACGACCCGGCGGGCTTCGACCTGGTCGTCAATGCGACGTCGCTGGGCCTGTCGCCCGACGACGTGCTGCCCGTCGACGTGGCCCGCATGGAGCCGCACGCCGCGCTGTTCGACATCCTGCTGCGCAACCAGCCCACGCCACTGGTACGCGCCGCGCGCGAGCGAGGGCTCAACGCGCAGGCCGGGTTCGAGATGCTGATCCAGCAGATGCCGCACTACCTCGATTTCTTCGGCCACAAGGACGCGGCGAATGGCGTGCGCCACGATGCGAACTTCCTGCGCGAACTCATCTATCCGGCCGCGATGGCCGATGAAATCCACCATCCGTTGCGATACCACTCGGCCAGCGTGGCCTGACGCATCCCTGCAACACTGCCCTTCACGACAAAGAACACCCCTCATGGCCATCGCCCTCGACCGCTTCGGCTTCAACACCGTCACCATGGGCGGAGAACTCGGCCACAAGCTGGAGTGCATGAAGGCGGCCGGCTTCGCCGGTGTCGAGTTGTGGGCGCGGGACCTGATCAATCACCCGACCGGCGTCGAGAAGGCCGCGCAGCTGGTGAAGCAGAGCGGCCTGAAGGTCACCGACTTCCAGCCGCTGCGCGACTTCGAATGTGCGCCCGACGCCATGCGACCGCACCGGCTCGAAATGGCGCGCGAACAATTGCGGCAGATGGCGCTGGTCGGCACCGACATGCTGCTGTGCTGCTCGACCACGTCGCCGCTCGCCATCGACGATCCCGACCGTGCAGCCGAAGACCTGCGCACGCTGGCCACCCTGGCCACGCCGCTCGGCATCCGCATCTGCTACGAGGCGCTCTCGTGGGGCCGCCACACCAACCGCTGGCACCAGGCCTGGGACATCGTGCGCCGGTGCGACCGCGAGAACGTCGGTCTCAACCTCGACTTCTTCCACATGTCGGTGCACGGCGACGACACGGCCGAGACGCTCTCGCAACTGGCCGACGTGCCGGTGGAAAAGATCTTCCTGGTGCAACTGGCCGACTACTTCTTCGAATACAGTGACCGCCAGGCGGACATGATCGAACTCGCGCGCCACCAGCGCCTGTTTCCGGGCGAAGGCCTGCACGATGTGCGCGACATGGTGCAACTGCTCGAGGACAAGGGTTATCGCGGCTATTACACCTTCGAGGTGTTCAATGACGACTACGTGAACTCCGATCCCGTGGTCATCGGCCAGCGTGCCATGAAGAGCGCGCGCTGGATCAGCGAATCGCATGTGGCCGGCGGTGTGCTGGCGTGCGCCAACCAAGGAAGCTCATGATCTCCGGCAAAACCACCCTCATCGCCCACCTGGGCTACCCCACCGAGAGCTTCAAGGCTCCCATGATCTACAACCCCTGGTTCGACAAGCAGGGCATCGACGCAGTCGTCATGCCAATGGGCGTCAAGGCCGAGGATTACCCCGAGGTGCTGGCCTCGGTGTTCCGCCTCACCAACATCCGGGGCGCGCTGGTGACGATGCCGCACAAGATCACGACGATGTCGCTGGTCAACGAGGTCACGCCCACCGCGACGATCGCCGGCGCCTGCAACGCGATCCTCAAGCGGCCCGACGGCACGCTGCTGGGCGACCAGTTCGACGGCGCGGGCTTCGTGCGCGGCGTGCTGCGCAAGGGGCGCGTGCTTGAAGGCGCGCGCGTGCTGGTCTCGGGCAGCGGCGGCGTGGGCTCGGCCATCGCGGCATCCCTGGCTGCGGCCGGCGTCGCCGAGATGGCGCTTTTCGACGCCAATACCGCTTCGTCCGAAGCGCTCGCGGGGCGGCTGCGCACGCACTACCCCAAGCTCAAGGTCACCACCGGCTCCAGCGATCCGGCCGGCTACGACGTGATCGTGAACGCCACGCCGCTCGGCATGAAGGAGGACGATCCGCTGCCCTTCGACGTCGGCCGCATCGCGCCGTCCACCTTCGTGGGCGAAGTCGTGATGAAGAGCGAGTACACGCCGCTCCTGCGCGCCGCGCGCGACAAGGGCTGCATGGTGCAGGTCGGCACCGACATGCTGTTCGAGATGATCCCGGCCTATCTTGAATTCTTCGGCTATGGCACTGCCACGCCGGAAGAGTTGCGGGCCGTGGCAACGCTCGCCTACTGACGATCATCCCCATGAGTATTTTCGAAGGCTTCCTCTCCACGTCCGAAACGCTGGCCGCGTTCAGCGACCGCAATTTCGTCGACGCCATGCTGCGTTTCGAGGCCGCGCTCGCGCGTGCGCAGGCGCAGGTCGGCCTGATTCCCGAATCTGCCGCGCATTCCATCGTCGGAAGCTGCAAGGTCGAGCTGTTCGATGTCGCCAAGATCGTGCGGGAGAGCGGCCGGGCGGGCAGTGTCGCGATTCCGCTGGTCAAGGGCCTGAAGGAAGCGGTGGGCCTGTTCAACGCCGAGGCGGTGCGATTCGTGCATTTCGGCAGCACCAGTCAGGACGTGATTGATACGGCGATGGCCCTCGTCACGCGCGAGGCTGTCGCGCTGGTCGAGGCGGATCTTTCCAAGGCCGCGCAGGCGCTGCTGCAGCACGCGCAGCGGTACGCCACCACGCCGATCCTGGCTCGCACGCTGATGCAGCCTGCGTCGGTGACCAGCTTCGGATTCAAGTGCACGGGCTGGGCGGCACCGCTCGTGCGCAGCAAGGTGCGGCTCGCCGAGGCAGCCAGGCGTGCCCTCAATGTGCAGCTCGGCGGTGCCGTCGGCACGCTTTCGCAAATGAAAGGGCAGGGGCCCGAGGTTCGTCGCCACATGGCTCAGGCGCTGGGCCTGGGAGACCCCGGCGCGACCTGGCACACGCAGCGCGACGAATGGATCGCGCTCGGCTGTGAACTGGGTCTCATGGTCGGCAGCCTCGGAAAGATCGCGAAGGACATCGCGCTGATGGGCCAGTACGAAGTCGGCGAACTGGCCGAGCCCAGCGAGCCGGGGCGTGGCGGCTCGTCGGCGATGCCTCACAAGCGCAATCCGGTGGCGTCCATGGTCGCGCTGGCCGCTGCGCAGCGCGCGCCCCAGCGCGTGGCGGCATTGCTGGCCGCGATGCCGCAGGAGCATGAGCGCGCGCTCGGCGCCTGGCAGGCCGAGCTGGCCGAGTGGCCGCAACTTCTGATGTCCGCGCACGGCAGCGTGCGCGCGCTGGCGGCAGCGTTGCCGGGCCTGCAGGTGGACGCTGTACGGATGCGTTCCAATATCGACCGCCTGCGCGCCGAACTGCCGCGCGATGCCGCGGACGAATGGTTCGATCCGGCATTGGCCGAGCCGGCCGGGGCGATCGCGCTGGCTCAGGCATTGACTCTGCAGGCTCAACTCAACACACCGGATTCCGCACGATGACTTCCCCCGAAACCCCGCCCAACGCCTCCCCGGATACGTACGAAAGCGGCCTCGTCAACCGCCGCCGAGTGCTCGGAGATGCCTGGGTCGACCGATCCCTCGCCAACCGCAACGCCTTCAACAGCGAGTTCCAGGAACTCATCACGCGCCATGCGTGGAACGACATCTGGGGCCGACCCGCGCTTGGCGACAAGACGCGCCGCTTCATGGTGCTGTCGATGATGCTCGGCATCCACGCATACGAGGAGTTCGCGATGCACGTGCGCGCCGCGCTCGACGGTCCGCCGGAATCGCGCCTCACGCCCGACGACATCAAGGAAGTGATCATGATGGCCGCGATCTACTGCGGCGTGCCGGTCGCCAACCATGCGTTCGGCATCGCGACAGGCATCCTGCGCGAGAAGGGCCTGCTCGCGGACGCACCGAAGTGACCGGGGCTGCCGCGCGCAGCGGCGCCTCCTTCGCTTTGCTGCTGCCGCTGCTGCTCGCCGCACAGCCGGTGGCGACCGACAGCTACCTCCCGGCGCTGCCGGCCATTGCCCGGGACCTGGGGTCCGCCAGCGCCAGCCTCACGGTCTTCGTGCTCGCGTTCGGAATTGGGCAATTGCCCTGTGGTCCGCTGTCGGACCGCTTCGGACGCCGCCCCGTGCTCCTGACCGGTCTTGCCTGCTACGCGCTGGCCGCGCTGGGCTGTGCGCTGGCGACGGGCATCCCCATGCTGGTGACTTGCCGCGCCTTGCAGGGCTTCTCGATGGCCGCGATCCTGGTCTGCGCGAGGGCTGCGGTTCGTGATCTCTACCCGGCGCACGAGGGGCCGCACGTCATGGCTCGCGGCCTGACCGGGCTCGGCGTGGTGGCGCTCGTCGCTCCGGTGCTGGGCGCCTATGCCGTGCACGCCACGGACTGGCGCTGGGTGCTCGGCGGCATGGCCGTGTATGCCCTCGTGCTTTGGGCGTTGTGCTTTCGAGGGTTCAGCGAAACGCGGATCAAGGCCTCCGATCCGTCGGCGTCGAAGGGCAGCGTTCGCGAGGTGTTTGCCACCCAGAGTTTTCGCGCCTGGGCCTCAGTCTCCGCGGTGACTTACGGCGGCCTGTTCTGCTTCCTGCTGTTCTCTCCGATGGTCTACATCAGCTATCTTGGGCTCTCGCCGGGCTGGTACGGCTGGATTCCGGCGGGCGGATCGCTGGTCTACATTTTCAGCACCACGCTGTGCCGGCGCCTCCTTACCCGCCACGGCGCGGTCCGCACGGTGCAGATGGGCTCGGTGGTGAGCCTCTCAGGCCCGCTGGTGCAGGCGGTGGGCTGCTGGCTGCTGCCGATGTCGGCCTGGCCGCTGCTGCTGGGGCATGCGATCTACTGCATCGGCCACGGCATTCACCAGCCTTGCGGGCAAGCCGGCGCCGTGGGCGACCTGCCGCATCTCGCGGGGCGTGCCGTTTCATGGTCGGGCTTTGCGATGATGGCGGTTGCGTTCGTCGTCGGGCAGATCGCAGCGATCTTCGTCAATCCACAATTCAGCAACGGCGCCTGGCCCATGGTGGTGCCGATGGCGCTGGCCGGTGTCACGCTGGTGCTGATCGCTTATTTCTGGCTGCCGCACCTGCCACTCTCCCATCCACGAAAGGAAACACCATGATCCGTTTGAACGTTGTGCGCGAGGGCAATGGCCCGATCGTCGTGCTGAGCCACGCGCTGGGCTGCGACCTCCACATGTGGGACGGTGTCGCCGCCTTGCTGGCGCGCGCGCACACGGTGCTGCGCTACGACCACCGCAACCACGGCGCATCCGAAACGATCGCCGGCCCGCTGACGCTGCAGATGCTGGCCGATGATGCGGCCGAACTGATCGATCGCGAGGCGCAGGGCGAGCCGGTGCATTTCGTCGGCCTGTCGATGGGCGGCATGACCGCGCAGGCGCTGGCGCCCAAGCATCCGAAGCTGCTCAAGAGCGTGGTGATCGCCAATTCGTCGGCGCACTATCCCGACGCCGCGCCGTGGCGCACGCGCGTGGAGACGGTGCAGGCGCAAGGCGTGGCGGCGATCGCTCAGGGCGCCGTGGCGCGCTGGCTCACGCCGGAATACGTCGCCACCCCGGAAGGCGCCGCCGCCGCACGCTCGCTGCACGACACCCTGGTGAGCACCGATGCGGCCGGCTACATCGCAAGCTGCGACGCCGTGGCCGCGATCGATTTCCGCGAGAGCAACCGCCGCATCGCCGTTCCCACGCTGGTGATCGCCGGCACCCGCGACGAGGCCACGCCCCCCTCGATGTCAGAGACGATGGTGGCGGCCATTCCGGGCTCGCGTCTTGTCACCATCGAAGCCGCCCACCTGAGCGCGGTCGAACGGCCGGTCGAGTTCACTCAACTGCTCGTGGATTTCTGGCGCAGCCTGTGAGGCATCGCAGCCAGGCCGCTCAGCTGCCGCGATAGGTCGAGCAGCTCCACGGCGTGCACAGCATCGGCACGTGGTAGTGCTGTTGCGTGTCGAAGATCGCGAAGCGCACCGGCACCGTGTCGAGGAAGGGCGTGTCGTTTCCGGCGCCCGGCTGTCGCCGGAAGTAGTCACCGACGTGAAACAGCAGTTCGTACTGCCCCGTGCGGGCTGCGTCGGGCGCCAGCACCGGCTGGTCGGTGCGGCCGTCGGCGTTGGTGGTGATGCGCTTGATGAGCTTCCAGCTGTCGCCGTCGCGTACCGAGAAGTCAATGCGCATGCCTGCGCCGGGACGCCCGGTGCCGCTGTTGAGTACGTGGGTGGAAATACCGGCCATGTTTGTTGTCTCCTTGTGCGGGTCATGAGCCGCGGTAGTACGAGTAGCCCCACGGCGTGAACAGGATCGCGAGGTGGATGCGCTCATCCGGATTGGCGATCAGGAAGCGCACGGGCACCTGGGCGAGGAAATTCGGCGTCGGCAGCACCGTGCCGCGCGCCGCGAAATAGTCTTCGACCTGGAGCAGCAGTTCGTAGCGGCCCGGCTGGTAGCTTTGGTCGACCAGCAGCGGCTCGTCGGTGCGACCGCCGCGGTTGGTCTCGAAGCGGCGCAACACGCGGTAGTCGGTGCCGTCATGCATCGAGAGCTGCACCTTCATTCCAGCGCCGGGCGATCCGTGGTGGGTGTCGATTGCATGCATGGTGAGGCGCGGGCTCAGATTGAGCTGCGAGACCGGCGCCGTCGTCAGGCCGGCCGGCGCGTTCTGCGCGACTGCCGTGCCGGCGGCCAGGCTGCCGAGGGCGAGCCCTGCGGGCAGGAAGGCGCGGCGGGTGAGGGTGGGGGAGGCCATGCTGTCTTGTCTCCTGTCTCTGCTTGTTCTCGGCGGCTACATCACGGGCGACGCGAGCAGCCGCCCAAGCCGCAGCCGCGTGATGATGGCGATCTGCTCCAGTGCGGCTTCGAGTTCGGTGTCGGTGTCGCGGGCAGTGCGGGCGCGTAGCGCCTCGAAGATCTGGGCCCGGGTGTTGGCGAGCACGGCGATCACGAAGGGAAATCCGTGCTTCGCGGCGTAGGCCGCGTTGAGTCCGCGCAGCGTCTGCAACTGATCCCGGCTGAGGGCATTGAGGCCGGCCTGTTCGGTGGTCGAATGGCCGGTCATGGTGCCTGCCTGGGCTTCCTTGCCCGCCAGCTCCGGGTGCATGCGCAGGAAGTCGATGCGCACCTCGCGGGACGTTGCGCGGACCACGTCCATCATGGTCCGGTGCAGGTGGTCGATGCTCGCGAACGGGCGCTCGGCCCAGGCGCCGGTCGCCACCCATGGCGAGTGCTCGAATACGCCGCCCAGTGCAGCGACGAAGCGCACGCGGTCGAGTTGGTTGATGCCCGCCAGCGTCAAGTCCGGCGATTCGAAAGCGAGTACCGCGCTCATGCAGCCACCGCCTTCTTCACGAAGCGCGGGACGAACGCGATGATGAGAATCGCGGCGCAGATCTCGACTGCAGCCACGATGTAGAGGCCCGGCGAGAGCAGGCCGGTCGAGGCTTTGATCGCGCCCAGCATCGACGGTGCGCCGAAGCCGGCGAGATTGGCGATGGAGTTGATCAGCGCCACGCCGCCCGCCGCGGCGGCCCCGGCGAGGAAGCGGCCCGGCAACTGCCAGAAGACTGGAATCGCGCTCATGGTGCCGACGATGGCGAGGGTCTGTGCTGCCAGCGCGAGCATCGGGCTCTGCTTCATGAAGAGGGCCGTGAGAGCGAGGCCGACCGCGCCGAGCGCTGCCGCGAAGGCGCAGTGCAGGCGGCTTTCCTGGTGGCGGTCGGAATGCAGGCCGTTGTAGATCATGCCGGCCGCGCCGCAGAGGTAGGAGAAGGCCATGATCCAGCCCACGGTGGCGGGGTTGGTGAAGCCCACTTCCTTGACCACCGACGGGCCGAAGAAGGTCAGCGAGGAGTTGGCCGCGATGATGCAGAAGAAGATCAGAATGAGCAGCCACATGCGGCCATCCTTCAGCGATGCGATGAGGCTCTCTTCACGATGGCCGAGCGCCTTGCCGTCGCGCGCCAGATCCTCGTGCACCAGGCGGCGCTGTTCGGCCGTGAGCCACTTTGCCTGCTCGGGGCGATCGGTCAGGTAGAACCAGGTCACGAAGCCGGCGATGACGGAGGGCACGCCTTCGATGAGGAACACCCACTGCCAGCCCGACCAGCCGTTCAGGCCGTGCAGGTTGTTCATGATGCTGCCGGCCAGCGGCCCGCCGAGAACGCCCGCGATGGCCGACGCCGACATGAAGATGCCGAAGGCCTTGGCGCGCCGCTCGCTCGGGTACCAGTAGGTCAGGTACAAGATGATGCCGGGATAGAAGCCGGCCTCGAACACGCCCATGAGGAAGCGCAGGAAATAGAACATCGCCGGCGTCTTCACGAACATCGTCGCTACACAGACGATGCCCCAGCCGATGGTGATGCGCATGATGGTCTTGCGTGCGCCGATCTTCTGCAGCAGCAGATTCGACGGCACTTCGAAGAAGAAGTAGCCGAGGAAGAAGATGCCGGCGCCCAGGCCGTAGACCGCTTCGCTCCAGCCCAGTTCGTCGAGCATGGTGAGCTTGACGAAGCCGACGTTGACGCGGTCGATCCACGCCAGCACCCAGAGCGCGAAGATGAAGGGAATGATGCGCCAGGTGATGCGGCTGTATGCCGCGTCGAGCGCGCTGGGCGGCGCCGTGGGCGCTGCGTGTTGCGGGACTTCCAGGGTGGTCATGAACAAACTCCTTGGCGGATCAATGAGGACATCGAATGGGGTCTGCGGATTGGGCCAGCCGACACCCCGACCTGTCGATACCGCGGCGGCATGCGAATCGCTATAGACTGCATCGGACATATCGATAGACGAGGGTCCCAACAGCCATGCAACGCGGCGTCGATCTGCTCGACGGTCACCTGCTGCGGGTGCTTGCCACGGTCGTGGAGGAGCGCAGCGTGTCGCGGGCCGCTGCGCGGCTGCACCAGACGCAGCCGGCCGTGAGCGGCTCGCTCAAGCGCCTGCGTGAGATCTTCGGGGACGCACTGCTGGTGCGCGACGGCACTGCGATGGTGCCGACCGCCCGCGCCGCGGGCCTGGCCAGCCAGGCGCGGCGGGCGCTGGGCGAACTGGAGGCGCTGCTGGTCGAGCCCGATGAGTTCGTCGCCGCGGACGCAGAGCAGCGCTTCCGGATCGCCTCGCCCGACTACATCTCGCCCTCATGGATCGCCCGGTTGGCGCAGCACGTCAGCATCGAGGCGCCGCACTGCCGCATCGAGCTTCGTGCGCTGGGCCCTACCTTCGACTTCGAACGCGCGCTGGGGGACGACGAACTCGACCTCGTCATCGGCAACTGGCCCGCGCCGCCCGAGCACCTGCACATCTCGCTGCTGCTCGAGGATGATCTGGTTTGCCTGATGGCGCGCGAACATCCTTTGGCACAGGGCGCCTCGCAGATCAGCGAGGCCGACTACCTGGCTGCGGGTCATGTCGTACCGGTGCCCTATGCCATGGCGCAGCGCGGCGTGGTCGAGACCTACCTGGGCGAGCGCCGCCTGGGGCGCGATGCGCGGGTGCAGGTACCGTATTTCGGCCTTGCGCCATCGATCGCGGCCAGCACGCAATTGATCTTCACCACCGCGCGCCATTTCGCCGAATACCACGCGCGCTTGTTGCCGCTGGCGCTGTTGAAGGCGCCGGAGGGGTTTCCGCGCATGCGCTTCTACCAGCTCTGGCACGACCGGGTGCACCATTCGCCGGCGCATCGCTGGTTGAGAGGCCTCGTGGCGCAGTTCGGGCGCGAACTGGTGGCGCGCGAAGACGCAAAGCCAGTGGGGTGATCGGCGCCCGGGTCGTTGAAAGTGGCGCGGGCGGCCTCATCATCCGTGCCATGCCTACCCAACTCCACATCGATTTCGTCTCCGACATCTCTTGCCCATGGTGCGCCGTCGGCCTGGGCGCGCTTGAAGCCGCCCTCCAGAACGTCGCTCCGGACGTGACCGCCGAATTGCGCTTTCAACCCTTCGAACTGAACCCGCAGATGCCCCGTGAAGGGCAGGATGCTTTCGAGCACTTGAACCAGAAGTACGGCACCTCGCGAGAGCAGCAGGCGCAGGCGCGCGAAGCGATCCGCGCGCGTGGCGCGGCCGTCGGCTTCGAGTTCAGGCGGGAAGGGCGTGCCCGCGTCTACAACACGTTCGATGCGCATCGCCTCTTGCACTGGGCCGAACTGGAAGACGCGGCGAAGCAGGTCGCGTTGAAGAAGGCGCTGCTCAAGGCCTGCCACACCGACGGCGAGAACCCGTCGGACCCGGAGGTGCTGGTGCGCCTCGCGACTGAATCCGGCCTCGATGCGCAAAGGGCACGGGCCATCCTCGAAAGCGACGAATTCGCGGCCGCGACCCGTGAACGCGAGCGGCTCTACACCGATGCCGGCATCCATTCCGTGCCGGCCATCATCATCAACAACCAACACCTGATTTCGGGCGGCCAGCCGGTGGAAATCTTTGAGCGCGCCTTGCGGCAGATTGCCGGTGCTGCGCCATCTGGTGTGGCCGTGGCTTGATTTCGTAGACGCAACGCGTCGGGGTTGGGGCCGGCAGGAAAAACTCAACCCTTCCCCAGCATCTCGATCAATCGAGCAAGCGCCACCGAAGGCGTCCCCTGCCACACCAGGTGCGTCCGATTGGCACGCATGCGCTCCGGCAACGCATGCTGGCAAACATCCGCGGTAGCACGCAACGCCTTGAGGACCGACACGGGCACGATCGCGAAACCGGTGCCTGCGGCAACGCAAGCGATCATGGCCTGGTAGGAAGAGAATTCCAGCGATCGCGATGGCGCCACGCCACCCTTGCCCAGCCATTGTTCAAGCAGCCTTCGATAAGAGCACCCTTGGGCGAAGGCGATGAGCGTCGCGTTCGTCAGATCGCCCGGCTTGGTGACAGAAGCAATGCTGCGCGCCGTGATCAGCACCAGTTCTTCTTCGAACACGGCCATCGTTTCGAGGCCGGATGCGGTGAAGGGCTCCGACACAAAGGCCGCTTCGATTTCGAACGCGCTCACCCGCTTCAACAGCGCACCGGTCGTGCCCGTCACCAACTCGACGATCACCCCCGGATAGAGCTTGTGAAAGCGCGACAGCACCGGTGCCAAGCGGCTGCCCGCCGTGCTTTCGAGCGAACCGAGCCGGAACGTGCCGAGCGGGAGATCGCTACGCAATTCACTTTCGGCTTCGTCCGCCAAACGCAGCAGGCGGTCAGCGTAGGGCAGCAACTTGTGCCCGGCCGGCGCCAGCGCCAGCGTCCGGCCTTGCCGATGGAATAGCTTCTGGCCCAGTCGCTCCTCCAACTGCTGGATGCGGGTCGTGACGTTCGACTGCACGCGGTTGAGCTTGTCCGCCGCGCGGATCACTCCCCCCTCCGCCACGACGGTGCGGAAAATCTCGAGGGAATCCAGATCAATGGTTCTCATAAAGCGAATGATTGTTCTGAATAATTCATTTGTGGCGCATCCGCATTTTGCGTCTAATGACTGCCCATGTCGAACCCTTCCATCGCCATAGCGCGTCCTTCCTTCTTCGCCGTTTGCGCAGCGGGCTTGCTGGCCCTGGCCATCGCGATGGGTATCGGGCGTTTTGCCTTCACGCCGATGCTGCCGCTGATGATCCGTGCCGGCAGTGCCGACGTCGCTGCTGGAGGTTGGCTGGCAGCGGCCAACTACGCGGGCTATCTGCTGGGTGCGATCACGGCGGCGCGCATTCGGCTCACGCCGCAGCGCATCGGGCTGGTGTCGCTTCTGGCCATCGTGGTTTCGACCACGGCAATGGGCTGGACCGGATCAGTGGCCATCTGGTTGGTGCTGCGCTTCGTGGCGGGCGTGGCGAGTGCCTGGGCGCTCGTGAGCACGAGCGTCTGGTGCCTGGCTTGGCTGGCGCGCCTGGGGCGACCGGCCGGTGCCGGCATCCTGTATGCCGGTGTCGGGGTCGGCATCGCGCTGGCCGGGCTGTATTGCTGGCGTGCCGGTGCGGCCGGCGTGCAGCCCGACAAGCTGTGGTTGCAACTCGGCGCGCTGGCGTTGCTCGGCCTGGTCGTTGTCGCGGCGCTGATGCCGCGGGACGCGGGCGCGTCCCAGGCAGCCGGCCGCGAAACCGCGACGACGACCCGCCAGGCGTCGTCCGGTGGCGCACCGTGGAGCCTGGTGCTCTGCTACGGCGTGCTCGGCTTCGGCTACATCTTGCCTGCGACCTTTCTCCCCGTGCTGGCCCGTGCGGTGGTCGACGATCCTTCCGTCTTCGGCGCCGCCTGGCCCGTGTTCGGCGCAGCGGCAGCGGCATCCACGCTGGTTGCCGGCGCGGTGCTGGGGCATGTCTCCCGGCGCCGGGTGCTGGCGGGAAGCCATGTGCTGATGGCGCTCGGCTGCCTGTTGCCGGTGCTCCATTTGTCCGCCTCGACCGTGCTCGCTGCGGCTCTGCTGGTCGGCGGAACCTTCATGGTCGCGACCATGGCAGGCATGCAGGAGGCCAAGGCGACTGCCATCGGAGACCCGACGCGAGCGCTCGGTCGCATGACCGCCGCCTTTGCCATCGGCCAGATGGCCGGGCCCGTGCTGTCCTCCGCATTGAGCGGGACTGCGCAGGGCTTCGGCGGTCTCTTTGCCGCCCTGGTCATCGGTGCAGTGGCGCTGTTGGGCAGTGCCGCGTGGCTGGCCCGCGAGCCGTCCCGAAGCTGAATCAACGAAAGGAATCCCATCATGTTTCAACAAGGTCATACCGCCCCGTGGTCCGAGCGCCTGCCGATGCCCGCCGCCGAGGCGATGTCGGACGCGCAGCGCGCCGCGGCGCAAGCGCTGATCGACGGGCCGCGCAAGGCGGTCTTCGGTCCGTTCATTCCACTGCTGCAGAGCCCGGTGCTGATGGAGCGCATCGGCAGCCTCGGCGAGTACCTGCGCTTCGACAGCAAGCTCGACGCACGCGTGCGTGAACTCGTCACCTGCGCGGTCGCGCGCCATGTCGGCAATCAATTCGAATGGGTGCTGCATGCGGCGGCAGCGGTTAAGGCCGGCGTCAGCGCCGAGGCGATCGAAGCCCTGCGGCTCGGACGCCGCGCTGCACCGCTGGTCGACGACGAGCAGCTCGCGCTCGACTTCGCGCTCGAACTCCTGCAGCACCACGGCGTGAGCGAGCCGACCTACGCCGCCGCCGTGGCGCGCCTTGGAGCGAGCACCGTGGTCGAGCTCAGCGCGCTCGTCGGTTACTTCACGATGGTCTGCTGGGTCATGAACGTGGCGCACACGCCGGTGCAAGGGGCAGAGGGGCAGCGCGGGCTCGAAGCGTTCCCGCTGTAGCACGCCGCCCGGATGGGGCGGCAGGTCAGGTAGAGGTCCGTTGGCGCAGGCAGAATGGCGCGCCGCGGACAGGGTCCGTGAACCGACCCTTTGCTTCCGCCGATGCTCGACAAACGCTTCTTCCCCCGCCTGGCCGTCGCGTCCGGCGGCAATCGTTGGGACTGGGCCTTGTTGCCGCTGGTGCTGGCGACGCTGTTCGCGCTCGCCTATGGCGGCGCGCAGATGGCACGGCCGTACGAACTCGGCCAACCGATGCCGATCAGCCTCGACCCGTGGATGCTGCCGTACTACCTCCTGCGCACCACCCTTCGAATGTTTCTGGCGCTGGGTGCCTCATTGGTGTTCAGCTGCATTTTCGCAGTGCTGGCGACACGCTACCGGGCGGCCGAGAAGGTGCTGGTGCCGATGCTCGACGTGCTGCAGTCGATCCCGATCCTGGGCTTCCTGTCGATCACCGTCACGGGCTTCATCGCCTTGTTTCCGGGCAACTCGCTCGGCGTCGAGTGCGCGGCGATCTTCGCCATCTTCACTTCGCAGGCGTGGAACATGGCGTTCAGCCTGTATCAATCCCTGCGCACCGTGCCCTCGGAGTTGCGTGAGGCGGCGTCGGTGTTCCAGCTTTCGGCTTGGCATCGATTCTGGCGGCTGGAGTTGCCCTTCGCGATGCCGGGCCTGCTGTGGAACATGATGATGTCGATGTCCGGCGGCTGGTTCTTCGTGGTTGCTTCCGAAGCGATCTCGGTGTCCAACCAGAACATCAAATTGCCTGGTGTCGGCTCGTACATCGCGACGGCCATCGAGGCGCGCGACCTCGGTGCGATTGGCTGGGCCATCGGCGGGATGCTCATCGGCATCACGCTCTATGACCAGTTGTTCTTCAGGCCTCTGATCGCCTGGGCCGACAAGTTCCGCTTCGAAGAGGGCAGCAGCGAAGATGCCCCACGCTCGTGGCTGCTCACCTGGTTGCGCCGCACCGATCGACTCAAGCGCTTCGTGGTCGGCGCGGCCAGGCTGCTCGAGCGATCACTGGTGCTGTTTCGCCGCGATCACGACGGCACCTCGATCAAGGCGCGACCGCGCCAGTCCAACCCGGCGGTGGCGCGCGTGTGGGATGCGGTCCTGGCGGCGTCCGTGTTTCTCGCCGTTGCATGGCTGGCGCGATTCATCCACACGGAAGTCGGCTGGGGGGAGGTCGGCCACGTCTTCGTCCTGGGCCTCTACACGATGCTGCGCGTGCTGGTGCTGATCGCACTTGCCGCCCTGGTCTGGGTGCCGGTCGGCGTATGGATCGGAATGAATCCGCGCTGGGCCGGGAGACTGCAAGGCGTGGCGCAGTTCATGGCGGCTTTCCCTGCGAACCTGATGTTCCCGGTGGCGGTGTTGTTCATCGTGCGCTGGCGTCTCGATCCGAACATCTGGCTGGCGCCACTCATGGTGCTGGGCACGCAGTGGTATCTGCTCTTCAACGTGATTGCCGGCGCATCCAGCGTACCGACCGAGCTGCGCCTTGCCGCGCGGAATCTCGGCCTCGCCGGTTGGCTGCGTTGGCGGCGCTACCTGCTGCCGGCCGTGTTCCCGAGCTTTGTCACGGGTGCGATCACGGCCAGCGGCGGTTCGTGGAACGCGAGCATCGTCGCCGAATACGTGACCTGGGGCGACACGACGCTGCAGGCCGCGGGGCTGGGCAGCTACATCGCACACATGACGGCCATCGGCGACTTCCCGCGTATTGCGCTGGGTATCGGCGTGATGTGCGTGTTCGTGATGGCCATGAACCAATTCGTCTGGCGCCGGCTCTATGAGCTGGCCGAGAACAGGATGCATTTCTGATGAACGCGCGAAGGAGCGCCATGGCCGAAGCCATCGTTGAACTCAAGGGCGTGGGCAAGTCCTTCCGCTCCGCCGACGGCACCGCGCGCTCGGTTCTGGAAGGCGTGGACTTCCGCCTTGCCGAAGGCGAGATCGTGGCACTGCTCGGGCCGTCGGGCTCCGGCAAGTCGACGCTGCTGCGCATCCTTGCAGGGTTGATCAGCGCCGACGCCGGGAGCGTGGGATATCGCGGCCAGCCTCTCTATGGGCCGGTGCGCGGCATTGCGATGGTCTTCCAGTCCTTTGCGCTTTTCCCGTGGCTCACGGTCCAGCAGAACGTCGAGCTCGGTCTGGAAGCGCGTGGCGTTGCCCCGCCCGAGCGTGCGCGACGTGCCGGTGCCGCCATCGAGCTCATCGGCCTCGCGGGCTTCGAAGGCGCCTTGCCGCGCGAGCTGTCGGGCGGCATGCGGCAGCGCGTGGGCATCGCGCGTGCGCTGGTGGTCGAGCCGGAAGTGCTGCTGATGGACGAAGCCTTCTCGGCGCTCGACGTGCTGACCGGCGAGCGGTTGCGTGACGACATCCTCCAGCTGTGGGGCGGCGGGGCGATGCCGACGAAGGCGATGCTCATCGTCTCGCACAACATCGAGGAAGCGGTGCTCATGGCGGATCGCGTGTTGATCTTCGCTGCCGACCCAGGCCGCGTGCGTGCCGAACTGCCGATCCGCTTGCCGCGTCCGCGGGACGTCGACAGCCTGGAGGTGAGGGCGTTGATCGACGAAGCCTACGCACTCATGACCGCCGGCGCAGCGGCGACCGGCCGCACGCCGGAGGAGCCGGTGCGCATGCACCTCGGTGACCGTCTGCCGGACGCCGACATCGGCCGCATGGAAGCCCTGCTGGAGATGCTGGTCGACGACGGACGGGAAGGCCGCGCGGACTTGCCCCAGCTCGCGGAAGAGGCCGAGCTGACCGACCACGATCTGTTGCCGCTGGCGCAGGCGCTTGCGCTGCTGGGCCTTGCGCAACTGGTGGATGCCGACTTGCATCTCACCGAACTGGGTCGTCACTATGTTGCGGGCGCGCATACCCTGCGCCAGCAGTTGCTCGGCCAGCAGTTGCTGGCGCGCGTGCCGCTCGCCGCGCACATGCGCCACAGCCTGGAACAGGCGCCGGCGGGCGAACTGCCTCAGGAGCCCTTCCTGGAGCTCCTGAAGGAAAGCCTGGACGAACCGACGGCCGAGCGGGTGCTGCGCACGGCGATCGAGTGGGGCCGCTACGGCGAAGTGTTCGAGTACGACCTGCGCACTGGCCTCATTCATTTGCCGGCGGGCGACGACGAGAGCCAGGAGCCACGGGGCCACGAGTAACTGCGCCGGTACCGGCATCCAACTCAAGCACAGCGTCGGCCAAGGCCTCGATACCCTGCTCCGTCAGGTCGTTTGCCTCGATGCGCGAGCGATCGGACCAGGCCATGAAGTGACGCGCCTGCGAGCGGGCGTAGTGCGGGTCGTAGTGCTGCGTCATCAGTTCGGCGAACAGCGGCCTCAGTTCTCGCGCGCGTGCCCAGGCTTGCCAACGCTGCACCGTTTCCTTGCCCTGCAGTTCCTTGAGCAATCCCAGCTGCGTGGCGAGCGCCTCGCCGTCGTCGCCCAGGTAGGCATAGTCGCGCAGCAGGTAGTCCAGTCGCGCTTGCGGGGTTGCAACGATCTCGATGCAGGGGCTGGCACGCATTCGCGTGACCAGCGACACGGGCAGTGCGATGCGGCCGATGCGGGGGCTTTCACCCTCGACGTACAAGGGCTGGCGCAGATCGACGGCTTCGAGCACCTGAGTGATGCGCGTCTCGAAGTGCTTCTGCGACGGCTGGGACACGCCCGGCAGTGCACCGAGCAGCGAGCCCTTGTGCTTCGCGCAGTCTTCCAGATCGAGCACCTGCGCGCCTCGCAGGGCCAGCGCCTGAAGCACCCGGGTCTTCGCACTGCCCGTTGCACCGCAGAGGATGCGCAAGGGCAACCGGGGGCACAGCGCCTCCAGCCGTTCGATCACATGATGGCGAAAGCTCTTGTAGCCGCCGGCCAGTTGCTGGGCGTCCCAACCGACCAGCCGCAGCCAGGTGACCATCGAGCCGCTGCGCAAGCCGCCGCGCCAGCAATAGACGAGCGGCTTCCAGTCGGCGGGCTGATCGGCAAACCGCTCGCGCAAGTGCCTGGCGAGATTGGCAGCCACCATGGCGCCGCCGACGCGTCTGGCCTCGAATGCACCGCGCTGCTTGTAGAGCGTGCCGACGATTCGACGCTCCTCGTCGTCGAGCACCGGGCAATTGATGGCGCCGGGGATGTGGTCCAGCGCGAACTCGGAAGGCGAGCGTGCGTCGATCAGGGTGTCGAAGGCGTGCAGGTCGGACGCCCGGATTGGATTGCGTTGCATGATCGCTTCAGGAGCGCGTCGGGGCGCTCGTGGCTGGCACAATGCCGATCGACTCTCTCAGCTTTGATGTCTTCATCATGGAACCGATTGCTCTCACACGGTTTTCACACGGCGGCGGGTGCGGCTGCAAGATCGCCCCGGGCCTTCTGGCGGAGATTCTGGCACGCGCCCCTCAAGGCATCCTGCCACCCGAGTTGCTGGTCGGCATCGAGACCAGCGACGATGCCGCGGTCTACCGCCTCAACGACACGCAGGCCCTGGTCGCGACCACCGATTTCTTCACGCCGATCGTGGACGACCCCTACGACTTCGGCCGCATTGCCGCGACCAATGCGCTATCGGACATCTACGCGATGGGCGGCACGCCGATCATGGCGCTGGCGCTCGTCGGCATGCCCATCGACAAGCTGCCACCGGAGGTCATCGGCCGCGTGCTGGAAGGCGGCGCGAGCATCTGCCGCGAAGCTGGCATACCGATCGCGGGCGGCCACAGCATCGATGTGCTCGAGCCGATCTACGGCCTCGTGGGCTTAGGCCTGGTCCACCCCGACCGCGTGCGCCGCAACGCAGATGCGCTGCCGGGTGACGTCCTCGTGCTCGGCAAGCCGCTGGGTGTGGGCATCCTGTCGGCGGCGCTCAAGAAGGGATTGCTCGACGAAGCCGGCTACGCGCAGATGCTGCGCCATACGACGCAGCTCAATCGCGTGGGCATCCAACTCGCCGCGCTCGACGGCGTGCATGCGATGACCGATGTCACGGGCTTCGGGCTCGCGGGTCACCTGCTTGAAATGTGCCGGGGTGCGAAGCTGCGTGCGCGCGTGCGACTCGGCGCATTGCCGACGATCGATGCCGCGGTCATGTTCGCCAAGGACGGTATCGTGACAGGTGCCTCCGGACGCAACTGGAATGGCTACGGCTCGCAGGTCGACTGGCCTTCGCATGCGCAGGCGTGGCAGCGCGCACTGGTCGCCGACCCACAGACCAGCGGTGGACTGCTCGTCAGTTGCCACGCCGATGCCGTGAATGCCGTGCTTGCGGCCTTCGGTGCTGCCGGCTTCGAGCAGGCAGCGCGCATCGGGACCCTTCACGCGCTGGACACCCGGGCGCCACCGGGCATCGAGTTCGACACCTAGGGCCCGAGCGCGCTGTCCGAATGGGAGGAAACGGTGATGAAACCTTGCATCCGTGCCTTGATGACCAGCGTCGTGATGACCTTGCCATCCCTGCCCACCTTCGCTGACCAGGCGCAGTCGCAGGATCTATCCGACAAGGGCTACTGGGAACTCCTGGTGGGTCCCTTTGCAGTGCACTGGAGCCGCGACGAAGCGCACAAGAACGTCTTTCTCCTGGGGCTGGAGCGCGGCCAGCCCGACGGCACGCTGTGGGGCGTCGCGGCCTTCCAGAATTCGTTCGGCCAGGCTTGCGCCTATGCGTACTACGGTTACCGATGGGACGATGTGTTCGGGTATGCGGGCGTCTACGCCAAGATTTCCGGCGGCATCCTCTATGGATACAAGGAGCCGTACGAAGACAAGATACCGGTCAACCACAACGGTTGGGGCCTCGCGATCATTCCCGCGGTCGGCTATCGCATTACGCCCAAGGATGCAGTGGAGGTCGGCATGCTCGGCACGGCCGGTCTCATGTTCATGTACAGCCGGCGGTTCTGACGACTGGCGCCTGAGGACGAAAATCTTTGAGGCTCGGCCAAAGAGGCCCGTTCATGCCTCTATAATTCGAAGCTCGAAAAATGCGGGAATAGCTCAGTTGGTAGAGCGCAACCTTGCCAAGGTTGAGGTCGAGAGTTCGAGACTCTTTTCCCGCTCCAGTTTCGCCCTTGCGGATCCATCGCCGTCACAGGGCATCCGTACCGGCAACTCTTCAGCCGGTACGTAGCGCGGGTTCCTCGCGCAGATCTTCAGGGCGACTCATCTCCAGTCAAACGCCCATGGACATCGTCGTCAACGAAGAACTCAAAGCCTATATCGACCCGCTCACCGCGGAGGAAGACGAGGCGCTCGAACGCAGCATCCTGGCCGAAGGCTGCCGCGACGCGCTCGTGCTGTGGGGCGACGTGCTCGTCGATGGCCACAACCGTTATCGCATCTGCCAGAAGCATGGGCTGCCCTTTCAGACTGTGCAGCACACTCGCTTCCATTCGATGGAGGACGTGCACCTGTGGATGATCGACCAGCACCTGGGTCGCCGCAGCATCTCCGACTTTCAGCGCGGGGTGCTGGCATTGCGCAAGCGAGAGATCGTGGCCGAACGTCGCTCTCGCACCGCCGCTGCGCCAGGCCCGGCAACGGTTGCCGACGCACCTGCAGATGGCCCGACTGCGCAAGCCGTTGGCGACCTGCCTGCGGGCCCTCCGCTCAACAGCCGCGAGGCCATCGCCAAGGCCGCACGCCTGAGCAGCAGCCAAGTCGTGATGATCGAGAAAATCAGGAAGCAGGCGGCGCCCGAACTGGTCGCTGCGGTCAAGTCCGGAACGATCTCGCTCAATGCGGCGGCGGCCGTGGCGACCCTGCCTGCAGAGGAGCAGATCGCTGCAGCCAATGCCGGAAAGGATGAACTGAAGCAGGCCGCCAAGCGAGTTCGCGAAGCGAAGCGAAAACCTCGTGACGAGCGCGATGATCGCGATGGATCGGCTGTGTCGGAATCATCCGAAGAGGCCGCGGCGCCTGATGAGCTGCAGGCACTGCGTCGACGCGTGGCCGAACTGACGGCGGAGAACGATGCACTGCGCAGGCAGCTTGCAGAGCTGCAGTTGCAGTAGGGGGATCAGCGCAGCGGCGCGCCTCGAATCGTGTCCGCAGACTTCTTGAGCTGGTCGGCCATGTCGCGGTGAATGCGCGAGGTGCCGCGTTGGTGGAGCACGTCGATCACCCAGCCGCCTGCGACCAGCAATGCCAGTGCAACCATGGTGAAAATCTCAGAATCCATGACGATCTCCCGGACCTTTGACACCTTGCACTTTGATGCGCTCGACTCTGTTTGGGAATCGGCCAAATAGCATGTGTTGCTATCCGCGCCGGCCGTGAAATTGTTCCTTTTTTCGGGTTGTCGGCAGGCTCATGCCGAGAAGCGCATCACCCCATCGTCCACCGCGCCGAACCGCAAGGTCATCAGGTCGGCGAGGTAGTTCTGGTTCAGTTTCCAAGGCTTCTTCAGGCCCTGCTTCGGCAACTGGTCCATCGCGCGCTGGAAGTAGCCCGAAGAAAAATCGACCCAGGGCTGGAGCGACATCGACCCGTCGTCCGCCCGCGGCACGCATTGGCGCACGCCGGCTTGTTGCATGTGGTTGAGCAAGCGGCAGACGAAGAGGCTGGCGAGGTCGGCCTTCAGGGTCCATGAAGCGTTCGTGTAGCCGAAGACCGATGCGAAGTTCGGCACGCCACTGAACATGATGCCCTTGTAGTTGACGAGTTCGGAGGACTGGAGGAGGCGGCCGTCGACGCCGAGTTCCATGCCGCCGATCAGCTTCAGCTTCAGGCCGGTGGCGGTGACCACGAGGTCCGCAGGCAACTCCGCGCCGCTCGCGAGCTTCAGGCCGCCTTCGGTGAAGGACTCGATCCGGTCGGTCACCACGCTCACGCGCTTTTCGCGGATGGCCTTGAAAAGGTCGCCATCGGGCACGAAGCACAGGCGTTGTTCCCAAGGGTTGTACTTGGGAGTGAAATGGGTATCGACGTCGAAATCCGGCCCGACTTGCCGTCGGACCAGCTTGAGCATGGTGTCTCGCGCGAATTTGGGCTTGCGACGGCAGAGCGCGAAGACGCCCATGGCCAGCATCAGATTCCGCCAGCGGGTGATGCCATGGGCGGACGAAGGACCCATGTGGCGCAGCAGCCAGCCGGCCATGCGGTCGACGGACGGCACCGTGAGCACGTAACTGGGCGAGCGTTGCAGCATCGTCACGTGCGCTGCATGCTTGGCCAGTTCCGGCACCAGCGTGACCGCCGTCGCACCGCTGCCGATCACGACAACGCGCTTTCCGGTGTAGTCGATGTCTTCGGTCCATTGCTGCGGATGGACGATGCGACCGGCAAATTGCTCGCGGCCCGGAAAGGCTGGGGTGTAGCCCTCGGTGTAGTCGTAGTAGCCGCTGCATGCCAGCAGGAAGTTGCAGCGGATGGATGCGGCCTCGCCGGAGTCGCGCTCGAAGTCGACGGTCCATTGCGCCTCGTCGGACGACCACATGGCGCGCCGAACGCGATGCCCGAAGCGGATCAGTCTTTCGATGCCTTGTTCGCGCGCGGTGTCACGCAGGTACTGGAGGATGGAGGGGCCGTCGGCAATGGACTTCGTCCCCGTCCACGGCCGGAACGAGTAGCCCAGCGTGTACATGTCCGAGTCGGAGCGGATTCCGGGATAGCGGAAAAGATCCCAGGTGCCGCCCAGCGACTGGCGCGCTTCCAGGATCGCTACGCTCCGACCGGGGCAAAGCCGCTGCAAATGGGATGCGGCGCCGATGCCGGAGAGGCCCGCCCCCACGATCAGGACATCGACGAATTCATCAGCCATCGTTTCGGGATCTCCTCACGCACGCGCCGACGCTCTGACGCGGCGCGCAATCCTTGATTCTGGCTGGAGTGTCGCGGGGTGCTCCTCCCCCGGAATGAGGATGCGCAGGCGGGTTCGCGCAGGCACCTCGGGCGATTCAGCCTTTGGCTTGTCCTTCCAGCCGTCGATTGGCGTCCAGCGCGTAGACGACGGGCTTCTCATCCGCGCTCTTGTGCGAAGCCGCCGCGCCTTCGCCCAAGGGAAGGTGCGACGATCCGTAGACCTCGCGCTCGAGCCGCTTGGCGCGTTCGGCGTACATGCGGGCAAGAGCACCATGGTGCTCTGCGGCCGCCTGGTGCTCGATGCGCGCCAGATGGGCCTCTTCGAGCAGCGTCATGACGCGTCGCAAATGGCCGTTTCGATTGGGTTGGAAAAAACTGAACATCAGATCCTCCATCGGGGTCGCCGCTGATAGATCTGTGTTTTAACTTCAATCGAGGCGCAGTGCTTGTAAGGCAGCGCCTACCTTAGGAATAGACCGCACGGCCGATCACCCTGGGCAGCGCAACGCAGTAGATTGCCGAGTTGCCGCGATCGTGGCTCGAGCGCGACGAATCGCGGGGTCTACATTTCATCGATCGACGTGCTCCGGGTCTCACCCTGGGCCGCCAGGGAGTAGCGTTCGCGCGTCTTCACATAGAAGCTCGCGCCGAAGCGCCCGACCGGAAAGTAGTGTTGCAGCCGGACGCGCCAGGTTTCGGTGTCGATCAGCTCGTCCCGTGCATGCATCCAGCGCACCTGCCCAATGAAAATCTGCCGGCTTTCGGTTTCGAGCGTCTCCCACAGGGTGCATTCGAATGCGACGGGTGCTTCGGCGATGCGGGGCGGCTTGACCGCGCTGCTGGGCAAGGCTGTGAAACCGACGATGTCGAGTTCGCTCACGTGCGGTGGGTGGCGGTCGCCGCAGCGGTGCATCTGCTCGGCAATGTCCTCGTCTGCCAGGTGCACGACGAATTCGCCGGTCCGCACGATATTGGCCGCCGTATCCTTGAGTACGCCGTCCTGCAGGCGGTTGACGCTGATCATCACGATCGGTGGCTCCTCGCCGAGCATGTTGAACATGCTGAAGGGCGCGGCGTTGACGATGCCGTCGGGGCCGAGGGTGGTGACGAGCGCGATCGGACGAGGCACGATCAGGCTGGCCATGAGCTTGTAGCGCTGGTGCTCGGTCAGGGCGGCGAAGTCGATGTTCATAGGGGTTCCAGGGCGGTCACAGGGCGTTACGGCAGGAAGCGCCGCGTGGTTTCAAATGGATCGGGCGCATCCGCCCGCAGATGAAAAGGACGATTCCACCATGCCCGAACGGGACTCAGCAGAATTCAGGCCAGCACGCGAATCTTCGGTGTGGACCCTGGTGATTGTCGTCGTGGTGATCCTCGCGGCCGCATTCGCGTGGTGGCGCTGGTCGCTGCAGAAGGAGGCGCCGCCGCAGGAGCCGCCCGCCGCGACCGCGCCCCAGCCCACACCCCCCGACGCGCCGCCCGCGCCCGTGGCGCAGGGTCCGCAGAACCCGGTCGATGCCCTGGCCGAGCCCGACCCCGCATTGCCCGCTCTGAACGATGCCGACGGCCGTGTCACCGCTGCGCTCAATGAATTGCTCGGCAGGAAGTCTGTCGTTTCCTTCCTCCAGGTCGATGGCTTCGTGCGGCGTGTGGTCGCGACCGTCGACAACCTGCCGCGCGCGCAAGCGACCTCGCGCATGTGGCCGACGCATCCCGCACCGCAGCGCTTCACCGTGCAGGGCAACGGCGAGGTGAAGACGATCAGCGCGGACAACGGCAGCCGCTACACCCCCTTGGTGCTTTTTGCGGAGTCGGTCGACAGCGCCCGCGCGGTGGCGCTTTACGCAAAGCTGTATCCCCTGTTCCAGCAGGCGTACGAGGAGCTCGGCTACCCGGGGCGCTACTTCAACGACCGCCTGGTGGCGGTCATCGACCATTTGCTGCAGGCGCCCGTTCCTGCGGGGCCGGTGCAAGTGAAGCTCACGGAGGTCAAGGGCGAGATGCAGTCGGAACGCCCTTGGGTGCGCTACGAATTCGTCGATCCGGAGCTCGAATCGCTGTCGGCCGGCCAGAAGATCCTGGTGCGCATGGGGCCGGTCAACGAGCGGAGGATGAAGGCGAAGCTGGCCGAGTTGCGCCGCCAGATCGCGACTGGCGCAATGGCGAAGAAATAGCGCGAACCTCGCTCAATCGACGCCCGGCCCGGCCGCGCTGCCCGCGCATGCAAGGGCGCGCATCAGGAGCAGCTTGCGCTCTCGCGCGTTGCGCGTGAGTTCGGCGGCGCGCTTGAATTCCAAGTAGGCCTCGCTCTTGCGGCCCAGCTTGGCGAGCAGGTCGCCGCGTACGCTGGGCAGCAGGTGATAGCCCTGCAATAGCGGTTCCGAGCGCAGCGCATCGACGAGTTCGAGGCCCACCGCGGGCCCGAAGGCCATCGAAAGCGCGACCGCGCGATTCAGTTCCACGATGGGCGAGGGCGCGAGTTGCGCGAGTGCTTCATAGAGTGCGGCGATCCGCTGCCAGTCGGTGTCCGCTCCGGTGCGAGCGCGCGCGTGGCATGCGGCGATCGCGGCCTGCAGGGCATAGGGCCCCAGCGCGCCGCCGAGCTTTTCAGCGCGCTCCAGCGCGGTGAGGCCGCGCCGGATCAGGATCTGGTTCCAGCGTCCGCGGTTCTGCTCGAGCAACAGGATCGGGTCGCCGTTGGCATCCACACGTGCCGCGGCGCGCGAAGCCTGGATCTCCATCAGCGCGACCAAGCCATGGACTTCCGGCTCGCCAGGCATGAGTTCTGCCAGGATACGACCGAGCCGCAACGCTTCCTCGCACAGTGCGGGCCGCATCCAGTCATGGCCGGCGGTGGCCGAATAACCTTCGTTGAAGACCAGGTAGATAACTTCCAGCACCGACGCGAGACGCGCGGCCAGTTCGTTCGCGCGCGGCGCCTCGAAGGGTACGCGTGCAGCCGCCAGTGTTCGCTTGGCGCGCACGATGCGCTGCGCGATCGTCGGTTCGGGCACGAGGAAGGAGCGCGCGATCTCGTCGGTGGTCAGGCCTCCGAGCAGGCGCAAGGTCAGCGCGACCCGGCCGTCGGGCGAAAGCACCGGATGGCAGGCCGTGAACACCAGGCGAAGGATGTCGTCGCCCACTTCGTCGTCGAGCGCGGCGTCCACCGCTTCGGAGAAGTCTGCCGCGGCCATGGCGTGCTGGGCATCCAGTTCACGGCCGACCTCTTCTGCCTTGCTGGCGTGCAGCGTTCTCTTGCGAAGCAGGTCGACCGCGCGGTGCTTCGCGGCGGTAGTGAGCCAGGCGCCGGGGTTGCCAGGAATGCCCTCGCGCGGCCATCGTTCGAGCGCGGCGACCAGGGCGTCCTGCGCGAGTTCTTCCGCAACGCCGACGTCGCGCACCATTCGCGCCACCGCACCGATGATCCTGGCGGATTCGATGCGCCAGACAGCATTGATGGTGCGGTGCGTGTCGCCTGCCGTCACGACAATCCCCCGACAGGCGGCGGCAGGGCCTCAGTCCCGCGCGAGGACGCGGCCGGTCCAGGCCGCCGCAGCAGGGGCTTGCGCGCGTTGGAGGGTGGTTTCCATGTCGGTTCCTCAGCCCGATGCATTGGTGTCGCGCGCCGTCGCGCTGCCGCGCAGGAGCTCTTCCTGCTTGCGGATCTCGGGTGTGAACTCGGCGCCGAAATCCTCGGCCTCGTAGATCTGCCGGAGTTCGAGCTCGACGTTGCCGTCGCCGTCGATAGCGGGCCAGCGCTTGACCCATTCGAGCGCCTCTTCCCGGGACTTGACCTGGATCAGGGTGATACCGGCGATCAGCTCCTTCGCCTCGGCGAAGGGGCCGTCGATCACCGACGGCTTGCCGTCCCTGAACCGGATGCGCGCACCCTTCGCGCTGGGCTGCAGGCCCATGCCGTCGAACATCACGCCCGCCTTGATCATTTCTTCGTTGTACTTGAGCATGTCGGTCACGAGTTGCTCGGTGGGCATCATGCCGGCCTCGGTGTCCTTGTCGGCCTTGCGAATGATCATGAATCTCATCATGCCTCCTTCGTCTATTCGGTCAGGCCTTCCTGGCGGCAATTTCGGCCGCCAGCCGCTTTTCCTGCTCCCGGAGTTCCGGCGTGAGTTCGGCGCCGAAGTCCTCCATCTCGAAGACCTGGCGCAACTCGACCTCTTCGCCGTCGTCGAAAGGCGCGCGCTTGAGCCATTCGATGGCTTCTTCCTTCGAGCGCACCTGCCAGAGCCAGAAGCCAGCGACCAGTTCCTTGGTCTCGCTGAAAGGCCCGTCGATCACCGTCCGCTGCTTGCCTGAAAAGCGAATCCGCGCGCCCTTCGAACTGGCCTGCAGGCCTTCGCCCGCCAGCATGACGCCGGCCTTGACCAGCTCTTCGTTGTACTTGCCCATTGCGGTCAGCATGGCCTCGCTGGGCATGACGCCGGCCTCGGAGTCCTTGCTGGCCTTGACTATCACCATGAATCGCATGTCGTTGCTCCTTCGGTTGGGAGCCCGGAATCCGGTCTGCGGGACCGGGCCATTCCCGGGGCTCTACTTCAACGTCGAAGCAGGCCTGGCGAAATCGACAGGGTCGGCGCCGTCGTTGTAAAAAAATGTTAACGAACCTCAACCCTTCGCGTACTCGCCCACTGGCACGCAACTGCAGAACAGGTTGCGGTCGCCGTAGACGTTGTCGACGCGACCGATCGGCGGCCAGTACTTCGCCTGCTTGAGCGTGGCGAGCGGAAAGGCGCCGAGCTCGCGCGAGTAGGGCCGGGTCCACTCGCTGCCGAGCAGGCTGGCCGCGGTGTGGGGTGCGTTCTTGAGCGGGTTGTCGTCCTTCGGCCAGACGCCTTCCTCGATCCGGCGGATCTCGCCACGGATCGCGATCATGGCGTCGATGAAGCGGTCGAGTTCGGCCAGCGGCTCGCTCTCGGTCGGCTCGACCATCAGTGTGCCGGGGACCGGGAAGCTCAGCGTCGGTGCATGGAAGCCGTAGTCGATCAGCCGCTTGGCGACGTCCTCGGCGGTCACGCCGCTGGCGTCCTTGAGGGGGCGCAGGTCGAGGATGCATTCGTGCGCGACGTGGCCATTCGGGCTTGCGTACAGCGTGGGGTAGTGCTCCTTCAGCCGGGCGCTGATGTAGTTGGCGCTGAGGATGGCGATCTCGGTCGCGGCCTTCAGGCCCGTCGCTCCCATCATCCGGCAATACATCCAGCTGATCGGGAGCACGGCCGCGTTGCCTAGAGGTGCCGCCGACACGGCACCCACGCCGTGGGATGCGATGCCGCCGGTCGCATGTCCGGGCAGGTAGGGAACGAGGTCCTCGACGACGCACACCGGCCCCACACCCGGGCCGCCGCCGCCGTGCGGGATGCAGAAGGTCTTGTGCAGATTCAGGTGGCTCACGTCGCCGCCGAATTCGCCCGGTGCGGCCACGCCGACCAGCGCATTCATGTTGGCGCCGTCCACGTACACGCGGCCGCCGTAGGCGTGCACGATCTCGCAGAGTTCCTTCACGCGGGTCTCGAATACGCCATGCGTGCTGGGGTAGGTGATCATCACCGCCGCGAGCTTGTCGCCGTGCGTTCCGCAGGCGCGCTTGAGGTCGTCGATGTCGACGTTGCCGTCGGCATCGCAGGCCGTCACCACCACCTGCATGCCCACCATCTGCGCGCTGGCCGGATTGGTGCCATGCGCCGAGGACGGAATCAGGCACACATTGCGATGGCCCTCGCCCTTGGCCTCGTGGAAGGCCTTGATCGCCAGCAGGCCCGCGTACTCGCCCTGCGAGCCGGCGTTGGGTTGCAGGCTGATGCCGGCATAGCCCGTCGCCTCGCAGAGCCAGGCGCGCAACTGCTTGTCGAGCTGGGCATAGCCTTGCAGTTGCTCGGCCGGCGCGAAGGGATGGATGTTCGCGAACTCGGGCCAGGTGATCGGGATCATCTCGCTCGTCGCGTTCAGCTTCATCGTGCAGCTGCCGAGCGGGATCATGCTGCGATCGAGCGCCAGGTCCTTGTCGCTCAGGCTGCGGATGTAGCGCAGCATCGCGGTTTCGCTCTTGTGGGTGTTGAACACCGGGTGCGTGAGGAAATCGCTGGTGCGGCGCAGGTCCTCGGGAATGCGAGGCGTGATGCGGTGGGTCAGATCCTCGAAGCGCGGCATCGGCTTGCCCGCGGGCACGAACAAGGCCCAGAGCGTCTCGATGTCGGCACGCGTCGTGGTCTCGTCGAGCGAGACACCCAGGTGGTTCTGAACGCCTTGGCGCAGGTTGAAGCTGGCGGCCTCGGCGCGTTCCAGGATCTTCGCCGTGTCGTCGCCGGTCTTGACGGTGATGGAGTCGAAGGCGGTGGCGTTGACCAGCTCGCGGCCCATCTGCTCCAGGCCTTGCGCCAGCACCGCCGTGAGGCCGGCGACACGCTGCGCAATGCGGCGCAGCCCCTGCGGCCCGTGATAGACCGCATACATGCTTGCCACCACCGCCGGCAGCACCTGTGCCGTACAGATGTTGGACGTGGCCTTCTCGCGGCGGATGTGCTGCTCGCGCGTCTGCAGCGCCAGGCGGTAGGCGGGTGCGCCCTGCGTGTCAACGCTCACGCCGACGATGCGTCCAGGCAGCGAGCGCTTGTATTCGTCACGGCATGCCAGGTAGGCGGCGTGCGGCCCGCCGTTGCACATCGGCATGCCGAAGCGCTGCGTGGTGCCGCAGACGATGTCCGCGTCCCATTCCCCCGGAGGCGCCAGCAGCGTGAGCGCCAGCAGGTCGGCCGCCACGCAGAAGGCGGCGCCGAACTGATGGGCGTGGCCGGCGAGGGGGCGCAGGTCGTGCACATGCCCGGTCGTGGCCGGGTACTGTGCCAGCACGCCGAAGAACTCGCTGCTTGCCATCAGGTGCGGCAGGGTTTCGGACACGGTGCTGACCTTGACTTCGATGCCCAGCGGTGCGGCGCGCGTCTTGATCACCTCGATGGTCTGTGGGTGGCAATCACCCGACACCAGGAAGACGTTGCTTTTGCTCTTGACGCCGCGCTTGGCCAGCGTCATTGCCTCGGCGGCGGCCGTGGCCTCGTCGAGCATCGACGCATTGGCGATCGCCATGCCCGTGAGATCGCAGACCATGGTCTGGAAGTTCACCAGGGCCTCCATGCGCCCCTGAGAAATCTCGGCCTGGTAGGGCGTGTAGGCCGTGTACCAGGCGGGGTTCTCGAGCACGTTGCGCAGAATCACACCCGGCGTGAGCGTGCCGTAGTAGCCCTGGCCGATGAAGCTGCGCGCCACCTTGTTCTTTGCTGCGATGGCCTTCAGCTCGGCCAGCGCGTCTGCCTCCGTGGTCGGCGCAGGGAGACGCATCGGCCGGCTGCGGCGGATGGCTGGCGGCACGATGCCGTCGATCAGCTCGGCGCGCGTCGTCGAGCCGATGGCGGACAGCATGCGCGTCTCGTCTTCCGTTTCGATGCCGATGTGGCGCGCGATGAATTCGTCGGCGTTCTCGAGTTGGCCGAGCGTGGGGAGAGTGGGCAGGACGGGCGTCGACATGGAGGTCAGGTCTGGAGAAAGGAAAGGAAAGGATCACGACCGCCGCCGGGCCGCCCCAAGACGGGCCGTGCCACTCCCTCGGGGGGTGGCGAAGTACGCGAAGCGACAAGCCGGGGGGCGGACATCATTCGGAAGAGAACTTCTCGTAGGCTGTCTCGTCGAGCAGTGCTTCGAGTTGGGTCGCATCGCTGATGCGGACCTTGAAGAACCAGCCCGCATCCATCGGCGCGCTGTTGGCAAGCGAAGGATCGGCGCGCAACGCCTCGTTGACTTCGGTGATTTCCCCCGAGACCGGCATGAACACATCGGCCGCGGCCTTGACCGACTCGACCACACCCGCGACCTCGCCCTGGTTGAAAGTCTTGCCGACTTCAGGCAGGTCGACGAACACCACGTCGCCCAGCGCGTCCTGGGCATGCACCGTGATACCGACGGTCACGAGCGTGGCGTCTGAGTGCTGCTGAACCCACTCGTGGTCCTTGGTGTATTTGATGGTCATGGAAAACTCCTGGAAAAAGAAACGTTGAACAGTGCAGCCGATTCGGGGAATTCGGGGAATACCGCGGAACCGGCTTTGCCGGGCCGCAGGTATTGCCCCCTGCAAGGGGGTGTGCGGCCACACGAAGTGGGCAAGCCTGGGGGTGTGCTCATGTCCTCAACCCCGGTAGTAGCGGGCGGGCACGAAAGGCATGGTGCTCACTTCCATCGGGACGGGCTTGCCGCGCACGATGGCCTGGATGCGCGTGCCCGGTTCACCGTAGGCCAGCGCGACGTAGCCCATGGCGACCGGCCGGTCGACCGTGGGGCCGAGCAATCCGCTGGTGACGTGGCCGATGGCATGGCCTTCGAAGGATTCAAGGAGCGTGCCATCGCGCACGGGCACCCGTTCCAGTGCCACAAGGCCGACGCGCTTGCGCTTCAGCGTGTCGTGGTCGAGGTGGCCCGCGGTGCCGCTGGCCGCCGTGAGTTGCGCCAGGATCCGGGCCGCGCCGGGAAATCCGCCTTCGCGTTCGCCGCCGGTGCGCCGCACCTTCTGCATCGCCCAGCCGAGCGACGCCTCGACTGGCGTGGTGGTTTCGTCGATGTCGTTGCCGTAGAGGCAGAGCCCGGCTTCGAGCCGCAGCGAATTGCGCGCGCCCAGGCCGATGGGCTTGACCTCCGGCTGGGCGAGAAGCAGGCGGGCCAGCGCCTCGGCGTCTTTGGTGGCGACCGAGATCTCGAAGCCGTCCTCGCCCGTGTAGCCGCTGCGCGTGACAAGGGCCGGCAGGCCGCCGATCTGCACGACGCCACCCGTCATGAAGACGAAGCGCTCGACGCCTGGCGAGAGGCGCGCGAGCGTCGCCGCCGCTTGCGGCCCCTGGAGCGCCAGCAGCGCATGGTCGGGCATGGGCAGGACCTGGCAACGCTGGCCGATCTTCGCCGTGATGTGAGCGATGTCCGCCTGCTTGCAGGCGCCGTTCACGATCACGAAGATCGAATCGTGGCCTTCGTTGAAGAACATCAAGTCGTCGAGGATGCCTCCCTCGTCGTTGAGCAGCAGGCCGTAGCGCTGCTTGCCCGGCGCCAGGCCGATCACGTCGACGGGCATGAGGGTCTCGAAAGCCGCCGCCGCATCCGGGCCGACCAGCCGCAATTGACCCATATGGGAAATGTCGAACAGGCCCGCGGCTTCGCGCGTGTGCTTGTGCTCGGCCATCAGGCCGGCGGGGTACTGCACCGGCATCGAGTAGCCCGCGAAGGGAACCATGCGGGCGCCCAACTCCACATGCAGGGCGTGAAGCGGGGTCTTCAGAAGATCGTCGGTCGATGTGGAGGCCAAGGCACTCTCCAAAGGGGCAGTCCAGATCCATGACCAAAGCCATGGGCCACCCCTGCTGTCCGCTTTACCTGAGAGATTCACCCCACGATCGGGGTTTGCTCCTTCGGTGGACGGCCTTCCGACGTGGTAACGGCCGTCTCTCTCCAGCAAGGAAACGCCCGTGAAGGGCGCCTCGTCAGTCCTTTTGCCTGAGCGTTCGGGCCCTTGTTTCGAGGGGACCTGCGCCTTCGGCGGCCCCGCTGCTGCGGAGCTCTCTCCTGACCGGGCGAGTGTAAGGGATTGGCGGATCGCCGGCCGGCGAATTCAGTGCACGAGCGGTGCCGGCAGCAACTTGTCGATGCGCTCGCGGATCGAATCGGCACGCTCCGCGCCTGCGGACTTGGCGATCTCGTCGAGCATGGCGCCGGCCACGGCCAGCATGCCGTCCCGGTCGCGGGATTCGCGCAGCTTCTCTCGGAACTGCTCGGCCAGGATCGGGTTGCGCCGCACGAACATGCGTTCGCAGAGGTCAAAAAGAAACATGCGCGTGGTGGCGAGGGAGCGCTTGCCGTCGAAGGCGTCGGCAGCGGCCGGCGCGATCTCGGCAGGACCCGGCGCGGCGTCGACGGGCGGCTGGCGCTGCTGCGTGTGGGCGTCCAGCAGGTAACCCTGCCGCACCAGGTGCAGTGCCACCTTCCCGGCTTCGTCGCGGCTGCTGAAGAGTTGGCCGAAATCGGTCACCGAGCGCCGGCCGTCGGCCATCAGCAGCAGGGCGCGTTCGCGTTGGCCCAGCGTGCGGCGGCCGGGCTGGAGTTCGTGGCGCGCCTTGTCGGTCTTGATGAGGAACATGGAAGATGCTGCGGCGTTCTTGGGCGAGCGCCGCAGCATCGCGGATCAGCGTGACACTTTCGTGAAAAGCGCTGGCGCTACTTGAAGCCCCACAGGCGCGGCAGCCACGTGCTGATCGCCGGCATGAAGGTGAGCAACAGCAGCACCGCGCCATGCGCCCACAGGAAGGGCGCCAACTCGCGCACCAGTTGCGACATCGGCACACGCGACACGTTGCAGGTCACGAAGAGCAGGCCACCCACCGGCGGCGTGATCATGCCGAGCGTGAGGTTGTAGATCACGATCATCGCGAAGTGGATGGGGTCGATGCCCAGCTTGACCGCCACCGGCGCGAGGATCGGCGCCAGCACCATCACGCCCGGAAGCGGCTCGATGAAGATGCCGAAGAGCAGCAGGAAGACGTTCACGATGATGAGGAACATCCACGGCGACAGGTTCATCCCCGCCAGCCATTCAGCCAGCGTCTGAGGCACGTTCTCGATGGTCAGGATCCACGCGAACGAGGCCGACAGGCCGATGATGATGAGCACCGAGGCCGACAGCAGGGCGGAGCGGGAGAGGATGTCGGGCAGCGCCTTCCACTCGAGCGTGCGGTAGACGAACTTGCCGCACACCAGCGCATAGAACACCGCGACCACCGATGCCTCGGTCGGCGTGAACCAGCCAGCGCGCATGCCCCCAAGGATGACCACCGGCAGCAGGATCGCCGGGATCGCCTTCCACGTCGTCAGCAGCACTTCGCGCCAGGGCGGCATGCCGCCGTCGCCCTTGTAATTGCGCTTCTTCGAGACGTAGAAGTTGACCACGCACATCGCCACCGCGATCAACAGGCCCGGAATGAGGCCCGCCACGAACAGGCTGCCGACCGACACGTTGTCGTCCTGCAGCGCGTAGATGATCATGATGATCGAAGGCGGGATGATCGGCCCGACAATGGCGGTCGAGGCGGTGAGCGCGGCGGCATACGAGCGGTCGTAGCCGGCCTTGTCCATCATCTTGATGAGCATGGAACCCGGCCCGGCCGCGTCGGCCAGTGCCGAACCCGAGATGCCCGAGAAGAAGGTCAGCGACACCACGTTGGTGTAGCCCAGCCCACCGCGCCGGTGGCCGACGAACTGCCCTGCAAAGCGCAGCAGCACCTCGGTCAGCGAGCCGCCGCTCATGAGCTCTGCTGCAAGGATGAAGAAGGGCACCGCCATCAGCGGGAAGCTGTCGATGCCGGTGAAGGTCTCCTTCAGCAGCACCATCAGCGGATAGGACTCGGCGAGGATCAGCGTGGCGGCGGTGGCAAGGCCCAGCGCGAATGCGACCGGCACGCCGATCGCGAGAAACACGCACACCGAAAAGATGAGGACGAGGCTGGCGTTCATAGCGAAGCGCTCGCAGCCGCATCGAAATGCGCGTCGGAAGCAAACTCGCGCCGCAGCACGTAGCCGCGCACGATCAGCAGCCAGTGCACGATCAGAAGCAGCCCGCCGAACATCATGGCGCTGTAGATATAGGCAAAGGGAATCTGCGTGACAGCGGTCAGCTGGAACATCGTGCGTTCCATGTAGAGCCAGCCATACCAGACCATGAAGCCGAAGAAGGCGAAGAGCAGCGCAGCGACCATCGCGCGCATCGCGATGGCGGCCTTGGGCGGCAGCGCGTCCTGCAGGTTCTCGACCGCGATGTGCCCGCCGTAGCGCAGCACCGGGCCCGCCCCGAGGAAGGTGAGCCAGATCATCATGTGGCGCGAGACCTCTTCGGCCCATTCGAGCGAGTTGCTCGTCAGGTAGCGCATCGCCACGTTGATGAAGATGATGACCGACATCGAGGCGAGCAGAAGAATCAGTACCCACCGATTCGCGGCCAGGAAGTAGTGTTCGAAGGTTTTCACGACGACTGTTGTTGTGGGATCTGTGCAAAGAGAACCGCCCGGTGCCATGGCTGGCTCACCGGGCGGCGGTGCCGGAGGCGGCGCGTGGCCGCGCTTACTGGACGTCCGAGATCTTCTTGATGTTGTCGGCGCCGAATTCCTTGGCGTAGCCGGCGTAGGCAGGCTTGAGCGCGTCGCGGAAGGCGGCGCCGTCGACCTTGCGGATCACCTTCATGCCGTCCTTCTCGAGTTGGGCGATGCCGTTGTTCTCGTCTTCGTTCACCTTCTTGCGCTGGGCGGCGCCGGCCTTCCGGGCGGCTTCGACGAACACTTTCTTGTCGGCATCCGACAGCTTGTTCCAGACCCGGGGCGACAGCAGCAGCAGCGCCGGCGAGTAGACGTGGGCCGTCAGCGAGAGGTGGTTCTGCACTTGCGCGAACTTGGCGGACAGGATCACGGGGATCGGGTTCTCCTGGCCGTCCACGGTGCCTTGCTGGAGGGCGCCGAACAGCTCGGGGAAAGCCATCGGCGTCGGCAGGATGCCGAAGGTACGGTAGCCATCCATGTGCACCTTGTTTTCCATCGTGCGCATCTTCAGGCCGGCGGCGTCGGAGGGCTTGACGATGTCGCGCTTGCTGTTCGTCATGTGCCGGAAGCCGTTCTCGGTCCAGGCGAGCGCGATGATGCCCTTGCTCGGGAACTTGGCGAGGATGTCCTGGCCGATCGGGCCATCCATCACCTTGCGCGCGTGGTCGTAGTCGCGGAAGAGGAAGGGGATGTCGACGATCTTGACTTCAGGAACGAAGTTGCCGACCGGGCCCGTGGACGTGTTGACCAGGTCCTGCGTGCCGAGCTGCACCGCCTCGATCTGCTCACGCTCGCCGCCGAGCGCGGAGTTGGGGAAATGCTGGCACTTGTAGCGGCCTTGCGTACCCTTCTCGACCTCGTCGCAGAACACAGTGGAGCCGACGCCATAGTGCGATTCCTTCGTCGTGGCGTAGCCGATCTTGAGCGTGGTGGTCTGTGCGAAGGCGCTGGCGCCGAGGGCGAGCGAAAGGCAGGCGGCGAGGGTGCCGAGTTTCATGTTGTCTCCGGGGAGGTTGCGGGAAGGATGCGCAACCGACTATGCCTGAAGACGGAGCTTGACCTCGTCGGGATTTTCACGGACGTATTCGCGTACCACTTCTTCGAAGCTCGCATCCGACTCCAGGCCCAGCGCGCGGGCGCGCACCGTTTCGAAGCGCCCCGGCCAGCTCTTCACGATGCGGCGGATCATCGGATCGGGCGTGCGGTCGAGCAGTTCCGTGGCGGCGGTGCCGGCGACGCGGCCGAGCGCCGCGGCCATTTCCCCGACGGTGGTGGACAGCGAGGGCAGATTGAGCGCAGTGCGCGGCCCCCATTGCGCATCGCTCGCTTCGGCGGCGCGGATCAGCCCTTCGATGGTGCGTGTTGGCGACGAGATCGCAACCGGCGTTTCGTCCGCGACCGGGCAGGCGGCGCGAACGCCCGCGAGCGGCTCGCGGATCATGCCGCTGAAGAAGCCCGACGCTGCGCCGTTGGGTCGGCCCGGGCGCACGCTCACCGTCATGAGCCGCACGCTGCGGCCATTGATGAAGCCCTTGCGTGTGTAGTCGGCCACGAGTTGCTCTGCGATGAACTTCTGGATGCCGTAGCTGGTCTGCGGGGTGGGCAGCGTGTTGTCGGTGATCACTTCGGGCAACGGTTGCTCGGGCGAGTTGCCGAACACGGCCAGCGAACTCGAGAACACGAGTGTCGGCACCGTACCGAGCTTTCGGCAGGCTTCGAGCAGCGCGTTGGTGGCGGCGAAGTTGCTACGCATGCCAAGGTCGAAGTCGGCCTCGCATTCGCCACTGACCGCGGCGGCGAGGTGGAAGACCAGTGAGGTCTTCGGGAGCACGACCCGCGCGGGTTCGTTGGCGAGCCGCTCGTTGAGATCTCCCACGACGGCGCTCACGCGCGGGTCCTGCGCGAGATCGCTCGGTGGCGGCACGCGGTCGACGAGGGTGATGGTGTCGATCAATGCTGGCGCTTCGCCCGCCAGGGAGAGTTGTTGACGCGCAAGGAGGGTGCGGGCGAGCCGCGCGCCGACGAAGCCGGCACCGCCGGTAATCACGATGTTCATGTGCAAGGTGTCCTTGTGTCCCCGGAAGAGGCGAGTCTATGTTCGTCCACTGCGCACCAAACTCCAGAAGACCACCCGGTTGAAACCGACGGGATTCTCGACGGGCGCGCCGTGTCCCGCGCCCGCGATCACTTCCTGTTGCGAATGGGGCAATGCCAGCGCCAACTCGTGCATCACTGTTCGATGCAGATCGCTGGCCCGATCGCCGTTCAAGAGGAGGATGGGCATCTTCAGCGCCGCCACTTCCGAGCGCGGCAGGTCAGGAAACGGCTCCGCCGACCGTGTGAGCGCTTTCATCGTGCCCACGTTGCGCGTCACGGCATGCATCCGTTCGGGCGGCAACCTGTCGAACAGAGGCTCGCCGCAGATACCGTCGACCAGCAGGCGCAACGCCGCGCGGTCGTCACCTCGTTCGAAGGCCAGGGTGGCGGGGCGCCAGACATCCGCCTCGAATGCCTCGAACAGCGCTCGCCCCTCGGGCGTGCGACATGCCCATGGATGCAAAGGCGGTTCGTTCAAGGTCAGGCTCAGCACCTGGTCGGGATGCTGAAGCGCGAACATCAGTGCAATCAATGCGCCGAAGGACGTTCCGACCAGATGCGCAGGTTCGCAGCCCAAGTGCGCTTGAAGTGCCCCGAGGTCGTCCACGTCGGTCTGCGGTGTGTAGCCTGCAGGCGCGGAGGGGCTTCTGCTCGGGCTGCTGAATCGCCGGCTGTAGGCGATCACGCGAAATCGTGCCGCAAAGGCTTGCATCTGCGGCGCCCACGAATGGCAATCGCCCAAACCGCCGTGCAACAGGATGAGCGGCGATCCGCGTCCGTGCTCTGTGTAGTGCAGCTCTGCCCCATCCGCCAGCGACAGGCGCGTGGGCAGCTCGCATCGATTCATCGTTGGCTCCTCCGAAGCCGCGCGTTGGCGCGGCAGCGACTGATGAGCCTAGTCCGGCTGGTTCGTCGTCGCAATCGGGTGATGCCAGTCTTCACCCCCGACGCCGGCGCATGACGAACTCGATGGTTTCGAACAGTGCCTCGCTCATGAGGGCCAGCACGGCGGCCGGGACGGCGCCGGCGACCAGCAATTCGCGGTCGTTGAGGGCGAGCCCGGTCACGATGCGTTCGCCGAAGCCGCCGGCGCCGATGAAGGCCGCGATGGTCGCGGTGCCGATGGCGATGGTCGTTGCAGTTCGCACACCGGCCAGCAGGGTGGGCAGTGCCAGCGGGAGCGTCACCACCCGCAGGCTTTGCGCGCCGGTCATGCCGAGCGCGGTGCCCGCCTGTCGCAAGCCTGCGGGAACCTCGGCCAGTCCGGTGACCGTGTTGCGCATGATCGGCAGCAGCGAGTAAAGCGTGAGCGCGACCAGCGCAGGCAGCGTGCCGATCGCGCCGATGAGCGAGATCAACACCGCGAGCATCGCCAGCGAGGGAATGGTCTGCAACAGGCCCGTCAGGCCGAGCACCAGCGCGCGCATCCGCAGATGCGGAAACACCAGGATCCCGAGCGGCACCGCGACGAGGATCGCAAGCCCGACGGACACCGCGACGAGCATCAGGTGCTGCCGCGCCAGCCGGCCCAGGTCGGGGCCGAGGAGCTTGGCGACGAAACCGCGCGATGCCGAATCCGAGGAGCCGGCCGAGCCCGCCTGCACGCCGGGCTGGCCTTTTTGCGCCAGGAAGTCGCGGGCGATCACGTCGAAGGCCACACCCTGCAACTCGGCGCGCGCGTTCATGGCGATCATGGCGCGCTCGTCGATGCGGCCCTCGAGCTTCTGCAGCGCCGCCCATGCCTTCGGCCAGCGCGTGGGTACGTCGAGCCGGTACAGCACCACGGCGTCGTAGCGCGGGAAGTAGGCGCGGTCATCCTGGAGCACGCGGAGGCCGAGATGGTCGATCTTGGCGTCGGTGGTGTAGATGTCGATCACGTCGATCTGCTTCGCCGCGATGGCGTCGTAGGCAAGGCCGTGGTCCAGCCCGGTCGGCGACTGCCTGAATCGGTAGCGCGCGGCGAGACCCTGCCAGCCATCGGCACGGCCGATGAACTCGTTCGACAGGCCCAGCTTCAGTTCGGGGTGGCTCGCCAGGTCGCTCAGGTTGCTTACGCCGAGACGATCCGCATCGGCTGCGCGCATCGCCAGTGCATAGCCATCGTTGAATCCCAGTGGGACCGCGACGCCCAGCCCGAGCGGCGCAAGGGCCGCGTTCATGGCTTCTCGCGTCATCGACTGGGATCCCTTGAGGATCTCCAGCGCGATCGTGCCGGTGTACTCGGCATAGAGATCGATGCCGCCGGAGCGCAGGGCTTCGTAGACGATCGCGGTGTTGCCCAGGCCTTGGCGGATCACCGGCGGCGTCGCCGTCTGCGGCGAAGCCGTCTGCGCCATGACCTCCGCCAGGATGTAGGACTCCGTGAAGCGTTTGGACCCGATGCGCAGGCCCTGTTCCTGTGCGTGCGATGCGTGCCAGAACGCGGCGGCGCAGAGGAGTCCCAGGCAGGTCAGGGCGATGAGCCACGGTCGGCGCAACGAAAGCATCGATCCAGTGTATCGGCGCGGGCGAGGGGCGGGCAGGCTCGTTCTCCTACAGCCGATCGTGCGGCAGGCTGATGCTGCAGCGCACTATGTGAACGCAAAGTGAACGCGTGCTGATCAACTATGTCCGACGCGGTGAAGGGAAGCCCTTGTTGCTCGTACATGGACTTGGCAGCAACTGGCGCTCGTGGCACACCGTCCTGAACCCGCTGGCTGCCGAGCGCGCCGTGGTGGCGATCGACCTTCCGGGCTTCGGCAAGAGCCCGCCGCTGGCGGGAGAGGTGTCCTTGCGGACCCTGTCCAACGCGGTCGCGCAATTCCTGCGGGAACACGACCTTCTCGGGACAGATGCGGTCGGCAGTTCCCTGGGCGCCAGACTGGTCCTCGAGTTGGCACGGCGGGGCGGCGTCCTGGGCTCGGTCGTCTCACTGGGGCCGGGCGGCTTCTGGGGCGGCTGGGAGCGATACCTCTACCAAAGTTCGATCTGCTTCTCACGAAGGGTGGTGCGGAGCCTGCAATTTGCAATGCCTGCCATCACCGGACACGAATGGTCACGAAAACTGTTGCTGGCGCAGTTCTCCGCACAGGCGGCGCGGCTATCGCCATCGCTGGTGCTGGAGGAGATGCGCAGCTACGCTTCGGCGGAATCCTTCAGCCTGATCCTTCGCGATCTGGTACGCGGCCCGCCTCAGGAAGGGCTGGCCATTGGCAGGATGGCCAAACCGCTGGTGATCGGCTGGGGGCGACTCGACCGCGTGTGTCTTCCGCGGCAGGCGGTGCGCGCGCAGCAGCTTTTTCCGGATGCACGCCTGCACTGGTTCGAGCGCTGCGGCCACTTCCCGCACTGGGATGCGCCGGAGGAAACTGCACGCCTGATCCTGGAGACCACCGCCGACTGACCTCCTTCACGAAAGACGCAATGGCATCCGAGAAGAAAGAATCCCACCCCCTCCCCGATGTGCACGGCGCACGTGAACTGCCTTCGGTCATCGTCGATGGCTACAGCCTTCAGTTGCGCGACAAGGATGGCTTCATCGGCGACCAGGCCAGCCAGACCGCGTTCAGGACGCTGCTGGAGCGCTGGCGCCAGAAACGCCGCCGCAAGGGCAAGGATCCGCTTGGCGGCCGCCATTCCAAGGACCTCAGCAAGGCGGCGCTGGACGAGGCGCTTGGGGCCAAGGAGGCGTCCGAAGCAGGCGACGTGGTGCACGCAGCGATCGAGGAGTTCGCCGAGGAACTCGCCTGGGTCATCGAACGCTTCATGCGGCAGCCGTCCTGGAAGGGCGTCGAACGCATCGTGATCGGCGGCGGCTTTCCGGAAAGCGATGTCGGCGAACGTGCCATCCTGCAGGCCGCGGCGATCCTCCAGGACATGAAGGTATCGGTGGAGCTCGCCCGCATTTGCCACGAGACCGACGATGCCGGACTGTTGGGCTGGGTGCACCTGGTGCCGCCGCCGCTGCTCGCACACCACGACGCCATCCTCGCGCTCGACATCGGCGGCACCAACGTGCGCTGTGGCATCGTCAAGATGCGGATGAAGCGCGCCAAGGACATGTCCAAAGCGAAGGTGCTGCGCCGCGAAAAGTGGAGGCACAAGGACGACAAACCCAACCGCAAGGCGCTGATCGACCGCCTGGCCGAGATGCTCGAAGCGCAGATCCGCTATTGCAAGAAGAAGGGCATCCGGCTCGCGCCGTACATAGGCATCGCGTGTCCGGGGCTGATCGCCAAGGACGGCTCGATTTCGCGCGGCGCGCAGAACCTGCCTGGCCACTGGGAAAGCGACAACTTTCACCTGCCCAGTGAGCTGTGCAAGCGGATTCCGACCATCCACGGCGCACCCACCATGGCGTTGATGCACAACGACGCGGTCGTGCAAGGCTTGAGCGAGCTGCCTTTCATGCAGGACGTGACGCGCTGGGCCATCCTGACCATCGGCACGGGGTTGGGGAATGCGAGCTACACCAACAAGCAGGTGGAAGCCGGATGAACAAGGTCCTGATCCTGGGGGGAACGGGCTTCGTGGGACGCAGCCTGTGTGCGCTGATCGCCGGCTCGGACAGCGCAACCGAGATCACGGTACCCAGCCGCCGGCCGGTGCAGGCAAGGCAATGGGGGTTGCCGCCGTCCGCGAGGATCGTGGGTGCAGACGTCCACGACGCGGCACAACTCGCCGGCCTGGTCGATGGCCAGGACGCCGTGGTCAATCTCATTGCGATCCTGCACGGGAGCGACGCCGATTTCGTCCGAACGCACGTCGCCTTGCCCCGAACGCTGGTCGGTGCCTGCCGTTCGAAAGGCGTCCGGCGGATCGTGCATGTCAGCGCGCTCGGTGTCGACAGCGCACAGCCGAGCTGCTATTTGCGGTCCAAGGCAGAAGGCGAGGCGGTGTTGCAGGGCGCGGATCTCGATGTGACCCTCCTTCGCCCGTCCGTGATCTACGGCCGGCACGATCGCTTCATGAATTTGTTCGCGCGCCTGTCGAGGTTCGCCCCAGTGCTTCCATTGGCCTCCGCGGATGCCCGTTTCCAGCCCGTGTGGGTCGAAGATGTCGCCCGCGCGATCCTTGTCTGCCTCGAGCGACCGGGAACTGCAGGCCAGATCTTCGAATGCACGGGGCCGGAGATCTTCACGCTGAGGGAGCTTGTCAAGCTTGCGGGTCGGTGGTCGGGCCATGAGCGATCCGTGATTGCGCTCCCACCTGCTCTCGGAATGCTGCAGGCGGCCGTGATGGAGCGCATGCCGGGCGAGACGCTGATGTCGGGCGACAACCTGCAGTCCATGAAGACGCCGAACGTGGCCAGCGGCACGCTTCCGTCGCTGGAGGATCTGGGCATTCGCGCTGCCGCGCTCGACACGGTCGCTCCGAAATACCTCGGTGCCGGCCACGCTCAGAGCTGAAACGCAATCGTGAGCAGCAGCCCTTCGGCGACATCGCGCACCAGCCCCGGTCGGCGCGCGCGATAGGTTTCGCCGGCTGAGGCGGCCGTCTCGATCCACTGGGCGAGCCACTCGACTTCGCCTTGGCCGTAGAACACCACGGCTGCTTCGTGATTCAGCAGCAGGCTGCGCATGTCGAGGTTGATCGAGCCGCAGAGGGCCAGGTTGTCGTCCACCACCACCGCTTTCGCGTGGGCCATGAATGGCAGCATGCGAAAGATGACGCCGGCGCGTGCGAGGTCGCGCATGGCGCGGGCACGGACGAAGTCGGCCAGCCGGTGGTTCGACTGCGCGGGCATCGCGATCGTGACCTGCACTCCGCGCCGTGCGGCGAGCCGCAATGCATCGCGCAGGCCGTCGCCGGGCACGAAGTAGGGGGTGATCGCCAGCAGGCGGTGCTCGGCGCGGAAGCATGCGTCGATCAGCAGCGCATGCGCGGTGTCCTCGGTCTGGTCAGGGCCGCTGGGCAGGAACTGGGCGAGGCCGTCGCCGGAAGGCCTGTCTTCGGCCGAGATCGCGCGCGGCTTGCGTTTGCGCACCGACGACCAGTCGTGGTCGAACTGCCGGGCCGCGGCGGCCGCCACGCTACCCCGGAGGTCGAAGGACAAATCGTGCCAGGGCACGGGATGGTCGTCGTTGCCGGTGAAGTATTCGCCCGCCAGATTGCGGCCGCCGGACCAGAGCCAGCCGTCGTCCGCGATCGTCAGTTTGCGGTGGTTGCGAAGGTTGCGCGGGCCGGTGCGTCGCAGGCTGAAGATGGGGCGGAACACTGCCACTTCGGCCCCGGCTTCGCGCAGCGAATCGAAATGCGAGCGCGGCAGCGAGAGGGCGCCAAAGCCGTCGAGCAGCACCCGCACCTTGACGCCTTCGCGCGCGCGGCGCGACAAGCGGTTGATGACCTCATGCCCGAGCGCGTCGTCGCCGATGATGAAGGTGCACACGTCGATGCGGCGGCGTGCGCCCTCGATCACCTCGAAGAGCGCGTCGCGCGCGCCGCCGCCGTCTGAATGAAAGCGCGGCGAGCAACGGCCGGGCGAAGCAAGGCCGAAGCTCTCGATCAGGTCTGCCGCCCAGTGCCCCGCGGGCGAGGATCTCGGCGGGCGGGGCGAGCCGGTCGGCCGCAGCTTTCGCTGGCCGAACATCAAGTACATCGGGAGGATGACGTACGGCACGAGCACGAGGCCCATGACCCACGCGATGGCCGTGGTGGGCGCGCGCTGCTCGCGCCGTGCGCGCGTGCTCAACACGTAGACCAGCAGCGCGAAGGTGACGACCAGCAAATGCTGCGACGGCGATGGCAGCCAGTCGAGCAGGTCGTCGAGCCGGTTCACGTGCGGAGGTGCTGCTGCAGGAAGGCAGGCACCGGTCGGCCCTCCGAGGCAAGGAAACCCATCATCGCGCCGACCACTTCGCGCACGGCATCCCGTGCGCCGATGCGATCTCGCCATGCCACCAGCCGCGGGGTGGCCTCGGTCATGCCTGCGCCCTTGCGGTCGGCGAACACGTGCGCCATATAGAAGGCGATGTCGGCGTAGGAATAGGAGCCCGCGAGGTAGTCCCGATCGCTCAGCAGGCGATCCAGGTCTTCATGAAAGCGGGCGCAGGCACCGCAGGCAGCAAGCGCCGCCGGGTTTTGCATGTCGTGCTGGAGCCCGAAGAGCTTCACGACCTGGGGGAAGTAGACCTCGTCCGACTTGAGCTCCAGCTGCCGGGCACGCGCCCGCGCCGCGGCGCCCGCGGGCCAGAGCGGGGGAGTGGGCGCGCGGTCTTCGAGGTATTCGAAGATCTGCGTCGAGTCGAACAGCTCGACTTCACCGTCGATCAGCACCGGCACCTGCCGCTTCGGGTTGACCCGCAGCACCTCGGGGTGCCTGGGCTCGTAGTTGTCGTCGCGGTCGAAGGGCACCATGACGCATTCGGACGCGAGCCCTTTTTCGAGCAATGCGATCTGCGCCTTGGCGCCGAACATGCTGAGGGGACCGGTGAAGAGCTTCATGCCCGGAGCCTACTTCAACGCAGGGCGAATACAAACCGTCCAACGAAGCAGGCGCCTTCGCGCGGGTCCTTTCCCGCAGGTCCCTTCACGGAACACCGCGGAACCGGCTTTGCCGGGCCGCCGGTGTTGCCCCCGGCAGGGGGGTGGCGAAGCGACACGAAGTGCGCGAAGCCTGGGGGCGAGCTTCAGCTCCCCCAGACTTCCTGTGCGACTTCCACCACGAGGCGCAGCTTGGCGCGCTGTGCTTCGACGGCGATGTTGTTGCCGTGCACCGTGCTGGAGAATCCGCACTGCGGAGACAGCGCGAGTTGATCGAGCGACACGTACTTGGCGGCGGCTTCGATGCGGCTCTTGAGTTCGTCCTTGTCTTCCATCTCCCCGAACTTGGTGGTCACCAGGCCCAGCACCACCGTCTTGCCCTTGGGCAGGAAACGCAGGGGGCGGAAGTCGCCGGAGCGGGCATCGTCGTACTCGAGGAAGTAGGCGTCGAGGTCCATCTCCTTGAGCAACGCCTCGGCCACCGGCTCATAGTTGCCGGCCGCGGCGTGGGTGCTCTTGAAGTTGCCGCGGCACAGGTGCATCGCGAGCGTCATGCCGGCGGGCTTCTGCGCCACCACCTTGTTGATGAAGGCGGCGTAGCGGTGCGGCAGCTCGTTGGGGTCGTCGCCACGCTGGCGGGCGGCTTCGCGCATCCTCTCGTCGCAGAGGTAGGCGAGGTTGGTGTCATCCATCTGGACGTAGGTGCACCCGGCTTCTGCCAGCGAGCGAAGCTCGTCCCCGTAGGCCTTGGCGACGTCGTCGTAGAAGGTCGGGTCGAGCTCGGGGTACGCCTCCTTGCTGATGCCCGCGCGGCCGCCGCGGAAGTGCAGCATCGTGGGCGAGGGGATGGTGACCTTGGGCGTATTGCCTGCCGACACCTGGCTCTTGAGGTACTGGAAATCGGCGAGCTGGATGTTCTTCGCGTGGCGCACCTTGTCGATCACGCGCATGACGGGCGGCGCCAGCTCTTCGGTGCCGTCGGGCTTGCGGATGGTGACCGGGATGTCGGTCTTCACGCCCCCGAGCTGCTCGAGGAAGTCGATGTGGAAGTAGGTGCGGCGGAATTCGCCGTCGGTGATGCTCTTCAGCCCCACGTCTTCCTGGAACTTGACGATCTCGGTGATGGCCGTGTCTTCGACCTTGCGAAGCTGCTCGGGCGTGATCTCGCCCTTGGACTGTTGCTCGCGGGCTTCGAGCAGGTACTTGGGACGCAAAAAGCTGCCGACGTGGTCGTAGCGGGCAGGCAGGGCGGCGTGCTGGGACATGGGATGGCTCCGTCGAATCTGGAAAAGAACGGTCGATCGTATCCGTTCAGGATGCCCCTGAAGTGGATACAGAGAAGCTGGTGTTTACCCTGAATATAGGCAGAAAGACTGGATTTTATGGAGTTTATGTATACATTGCGTATCCATGAATGCTTCCACGAGCCCCTTTCCGCTGAACGCCTGGTACGCGGCCGCGTACGACGTCGAAGTCAAGCACGCACTCCTGGCGCGCACGATCTGCAACCAGAAACTGGTGCTCTACCGACGTACGGATGGAGAGGTTGCGGCACTGGAAGACGCCTGCTGGCACCGCCTGATGCCCTTGTCGCTCGGTCGGCTGGAAGGCGATGAACTCGTCTGTGGCTACCACGGCCTCGTCTACAACAGCCAGGGCCGCTGCACTTTCATGCCGAGCCAGGAGACGCTGAACCCTTCGGCCTGCGTGCGCTCCTACCCGGTGGTCGAGAAGCACCGCTTCGTCTGGGTGTGGCCAGGCGATCCTGCCAAGGCCGACCCGGCGCTGGTGCCCGACATGCACTGGAACGACGACCCCGAATGGGCCGGCGATGGAAAGATGATCCGCGTGGCCTGCGACTATCGGCTGGTTGTCGACAATCTGATGGACCTGACGCACGAGACCTTCGTGCACGGTTCGTCGATCGGCAACCGTGCCGTGGCCGAGGCGCCCTTCGTCGCGACGCACGGCGACCGCTCGGCCACCGTCACGCGCTGGATGGAAGACATCGATCCACCGCCGTTCTGGGCTGCGCAGATCCACCACGCGCATGGCTATCGGGGCAAGGTCGATCGCTGGCAGATCATCCGCTTCGAGGGGCCAGGCACGGTCAACATCGACGTCGGCGTGGCGGAGGCGGGCAGCGGCGCGGTGCCACGGAACGGTTCGGCGGGCGATCGCAGCAAGGGCGTCAACGGCTTCGTGCTCAACACGATCACGCCGGAAACCGACAAGACCTGCCTCTATTTCTGGGCCTTCGCGCGCAACTACTGCATTGGCGAGCAGCGCCTCACCCACGAGTTGCGCGAGGGCGTTGCCGGCATCTTCCGCGAGGACGAGGTGGTACTCGAAGCTCAGCAGCGCGCCATCGACGAGCGACCCGACTACAGCTTCTACAACCTCAACATCGACGCGGGCGCGATGTGGGCTCGTCGGCTCATCGATCAGATGGTTGCGCGTGAGAGGCCGCGCTCGCCGACCATCCCGATCCAGCCCGCCGCCGTGACGGAGCGGACGTGAGCGCCGCCCGGCCGCGCAAAGGCGCTCGCATCGGCGTGCGAAGCACGGAGGTTGGTCGATGAGCACGGTCACGACGCCTACCGCGAGCGAGCCCGTCGAGTCGGGGGGCTCCCAGTCGGTCAAGGCTCAACTTCGGCTGCGCGAGATGGTGCTGGCCGGCGAGCTGCCCGGCGGCGCGCGCATTGCCGAGGTCGCGATCTCCGAGTTGCTGGGCGTCTCCCGAACGCCGGTTCGCAGCGCGCTCATGCGGCTCGAGCAGGAAGGGCTGCTCGAAGCCTTGCCCAATGGCGGCTATGCCGTTCGCACCTTTTCCGAACGCGATGTGGCCGATGCGATCGAACTGCGCGGCACGCTCGAAGGCCTGTCGGCCCGGCTCGCGGCCGAGCGGGGCGCGCCGCCGGTGGTGCTGCGCGAGGCGCGCGCATGTCTCAAGCGCATCGATGAACTGCTGCGCGACCCTGCGCTCGACGATGCGGCGTTCTCGCGCTACGTCGCCTTCAACGAAGAGTTCCACCGGCTGCTGTCCGAAATGGCAGGGAGCCCGCTGATCGCGCAGCAGTTGGAACGCGTGATCAACCTGCCGTTCGCGTCGCCCTCGGGCTTCGTCGTCGTGCAGGCCAACTCGCCTGCTGCGCGCGACATGCTCCTCATTGCGCAGGACCAGCACGGACAGGTGCTCGACGCGATCGAGAACCGTGAAGGCTCGCGCGCCGAGGCGCTGATGCGCGAGCACAGCCGCATCGCACAGCGCAATCTGCGCGAGGCGCTGCATGGTGCGCCGAACCACCCCTTGCCCGGCGTGCAACTCATTCGCCGCCGGGCCTGAAGACACCCCAAGATGAAAAGCGATATCCACTGGATGCCTGCGCGCATCACGGCCTGCCGCGACCTCACTGCAACGGTGCGCGAGTTCGAGATCACGCCCGAGTCGGGCATTGCCGCCGGCCACGAACCCGGCGCCCACCTCCAGGTCCAGGTGCTGGTCGGCGAGCCAGGTTCCGGGCGCATGCAGACCCGCTCGTACTCAGTGGTGGGCGCCCCTGACGGGCGTGCCTGGCGCATCGCCGTGAAGCGGCTGGACGACGGCCGCGGCGGATCGCTCGCGATGTGGCGCCTGGCACCCGGCGACCGCCTGCTGGTGAGCGAGCCGCAGAGCCACTTCGGCCTTGATCTCACCGCGCCGGGCTATCTGCTGGTGGCGGGCGGGATCGGCATCACGCCGCTGGTCTACATGGCGCAGCGGCTGGCGGACCTGGCGCAGCGCCGTGGCGTAGGCGTGCGCATGCTTTACGGCGCTCGCAGCGAAGAGGAACTCGCGTATCTGGCGGTCCTCCAGGAAGCGCTGGGCCAGTCCGCGAAGACCAGCGTCCAGGCCTTTGCCGGGAGCGCGCCCATCGACTTCGCCTCGGAGATCGCGAATCTGCCGCCCGCGGGACAGCTTTACACCTGTGGACCGGTGCCGATGCTCGAAGCCGTCAAGCGCGCGTGGGCGGCGGCGAACCGGCCGCAGGCGGACCTCCGCTTCGAGACCTTCGGCAGCAGCGGCCGTCTCGCGGCGCAGGCCTTCGAAGTGCGTATCCCGCGTCATGACCTGGCGATCACCGTCCCCGCCGGCAGCACGCTGCTCGAAGCGCTCGAAGGCGCCGGTGTGCAGACGCTCTGGGACTGCCGCCGCGGCGAGTGTGGGCTGTGTGCCATGGACGTCCTGGCCGTCGACGGCGAGATCGATCACCGCGACGTCTTCCTGAGCGAGCACGAGAAGCAGTCGTGCCACAAGATCTGCGCCTGCGTCTCGCGCGCGGTCGGCACCCTCACCCTCGATTCGGCGTGGCGACCCGAAAGTCCATGAGCTGTTGCAAGCATTGCGCGATGATCGCGCAGCGAATTTGCTGATCGCGCAGAAATCCTCTGCGCGATCGGGACGCTAGGTGTTTGCCGACGTCCAGGCTCGCTTGCATCTGGTCACAATATCCCCCGTTCCAGCATCCATCCAAGAAGGAGAGCTTTATGCTTCGTCGCCATCTCGTCCAGGCTGCCAGCCTGACCGCCATTGCGCTGGCCATTCCCCTGGCTCACGCCGCCGACACGTTCAAGATCGGCCTGATCCTGCCAATGACCGGTCAGCAGGCTTCCACCGGACGCCAGATCGAAGCGGCGGCACGCCTCTACATGGCGCAGAACGGCGACACCGTTGCAGGCAAGAAGATTGAGCTGATCGTCAAGGACGACACCGCACTGCCCGACGTCACCAAGCGCCTGGCGCAAGAACTCGTGGTCAACGACAAGGTCAATGTGCTCGCCGGCTTCGGCGTGACGCCGGCTGCGCTGGCGGCCGCACCGATCGCCACGCAGTCGAAGACGCCGCTGGTCGTGATGGCCGCAGCCACTTCGAGCATCACGCAGGCCTCGCCGTACATCGTCCGCTCCAGCTTCACGTTGCCACAGGTGTCGGTCGCGATGGGCGACTGGGCGCCGAAGAACGGCATCAAGTCGGTCGTGACGCTGGTCAGCGACTACGGCCCCGGCAACGATGCGGAAAAGTTCTTCAAGGAGCGCTTCGAACTCAACGGCGGCAAGGTCATCGAGTCGCTGCGCGTGCCGCTGCGCAATCCGGACTTCGCACCTTTCCTGCAGAAGGTGCGAGACGCCAAGCCTGATGCGTTGTTCGTCTTCGTGCCCTCCGGCGCGGGCGCTGCGGTGATGAAGCAGTTCCTGGAGCGCGGCATGGACAAGGCCGGCATCAAGATGATCGCCACCGGCGATGTGACGGATGACGACCAGCTCAACGACATGGGCGACGGCGCGCTCGGCGTGGTGACTTCGCACCACTACTCGGCAGCGCATCCGTCGGCGGCGAACAAGAAGTTCGTGGAAGCCTTCCAGAAGGCCAACAAGGGCATGCGCCCGAACTTCATGGCCGTCGGCGGATACGACGGCATGCGCGTGATCTACGAAGCCCTCAAGGCCACCAAGGGCCAGGGCGGCGGCGACGCTTTGCTTGCGGCGATGAAGGGCCAAGTCTTCGAAAGCCCGCGCGGTGAGGTGCTGATCGATGCGCAGACGCGCGACATCACGCAGGACGTGTACCTCCGAAAGGTCGAGAAGAAGGACGGCCAGCTCTACAACGTCGAGTTCGACGTCATCAAGGCCGTGAAAGACCCGGGCAAGGCAAAGCCCTGACCCAATAGCTGACGAAACCTCTGCACCCATGTACCCGCCCTGCGCCCGTCGGGGAACACCGCGGAACCGGCTTCGCCGGGCCGCTGGTGTTGCCCCCGGCAGGCGGTGGGCGCCCGACACGAAGTGCGGGCAACCTGGGCGCGAGCCAGAACTATGTTGACGATCCTTTTTGACGGCATTGCCTACGGCATGCTGCTGTTCGTGCTGGCGGTGGGGCTGGCCGTGACGCTGGGGCTGATGAATTTCATCAACCTCGCGCATGGCGCGTTCGCGATGGCGGGCGGCTACCTGACGGTGTTCGCGATGCAGAAGCTCGGCGTGCCGTTCCTCGTCTGCCTGCCGCTCGCGTTCATCCTGGTCGGTCTGCTGGGGGCGCTGCTCGAACGCACCTTGTACCGGCCGATGTACGGCAAGCCCCATCTGGACCAGGTGCTGTTCTCGATCGGGCTGGCGTTCATGGCGGTGGCCGGCGTCGACTACTTCGTCGGATCGTCGCAGCAGAACATCCATTTGCCTGAATGGCTGCGCGGGCGCACCGAGATCGGCGACGGTGCGTTCCTGCTGGGCATGGGGCACTACCGGATCTTCATCATCGTGCTGTGCGCCCTGCTGACGGTGGTGCTGCAACTCATTCTGTCGAAGACGCGTTTCGGCAGCCGGCTGCGCGCGGCGGTCGACGATCCGCGCGTGGCGGCGGGGCTGGGCATCAACGTGAACGTTGTGTTCCTGCTGACCTTCGCGGTCGGCTCGGGACTCGCGGGCCTGGGCGGCGCGCTGGGCGCCGAAATCCTGGGGCTCGATCCGACCTTCCCGCTGAAGTACATGATCTATTTCCTCATCGTGGTGTCCGTTGGAGGCACCTCGTCGATCACCGGGCCGCTCCTGGCCGCGCTGCTGCTCGGCATCGCCGACGTGGCTGGCAAATACTTCATTCCGAAGATGGGCGCGTTCACGGTGTACTTGCTGATGATCCTGATCCTGATGTGGCGGCCGCAAGGGCTGTTCACGCGCAAGGGAGGGAAGTGATGGACTTTCAGCAACCTTTGCTGCGCAAGGCGCGCTGGCGTCCGTGGGAGTTCGGCGTCTGGGCGGTGGCTTTCGTGCTGCCGCTCCTGATGCCGTCGCACGCCTTGATGATCAACGAGATCGCGATCGTCGCGCTGTTCGCGATGTCGCTCGACCTCATCCTCGGCTACACGGGCATCGTCTCCCTCGGGCATGCGGCCTTCTTCGGTTTCGGCGCCTACACGGCGGCGCTCTTCGCGAAGCTGGTGATGCCGGACCCGACGGTCGGCCTCGTGGTGGCCATCGTGCTGTGTGCCGTGCTGGGCGCGATTGCGAGCGTCACGATCCTGCGCGGCACGGACCTGACACGGCTCATGGTCACGCTCGGGACGGCGCTGCTGCTGCTTGAACTGGCGAACAAGATCGATTGGCTCACCGGCGGCGCGGATGGCCTGCAAGGTGTGGTGATGGGGCCGGTGCTCGGTCTCTTCGACTTCGACCTGTACGGGCGCACGGCGGCCTGGTATTCGCTCTCCGTGGTGCTGCTGCTGTTCCTGCTGATGCGGCGACTGGTGCACTCGCCTTTCGGCGCGACGCTCAAGGCAGTGCGTGACAACCGCCTGCGCGCGATGGCGATCGGCATTCCGGTCGTGTCGAGGCTGGCCGTGATCTACACGGTGGCCGCTGCGATCGCCGGCGCGGCGGGCGCGCTGCTCGCGCAGACCACCGGTTTTGCATCGCTCGATGTGCTGGCATTCGACCGTTCGGCCGACGTGCTGCTGATGCTGGTCATCGGCGGGGTGGGTTGGCTCTATGGCGGCATTGCGGGCGCCATCGTGTTCAAGCTGCTGCAGGACACGCTCTCGACCGTCACTCCGCAATACTGGATGTTCTGGATCGGCCTGATCCTGGTGCTGCTGGTACTGGTCGGGCGCGATCGGCTGCTTCGACCCTGGACCTGGTTCGGCCAGCGTGGGAGCGCCAAGCCGTGAGCGATACCGTGAACGACATCGTCCTGTCGGCGGCCGGCCTCGTGATGCGCTTCGGCGGCATCGCGGCCACCAACAACGTCTCGCTGAACCTGCGGCGCGGCGCGCGCCATGCGCTGATTGGTCCGAACGGCGCCGGCAAGACCACGCTGATCAATCTGTTGACGGGCGTGCTCACACCCTCCGAAGGCCGCATCGTGCTCGAAGGCGAGGACATCACCCGCCTCGCGCCACATCGGCGGGTGTCGCGCGGCATGGTCCGTACCTTCCAGATCAATCAGCTCTTCGATTCGATGACGCCGCTGGAAACCCTGACGCTGGTCGTCTCGCAGCACACGGGCCTGGGCGGGCAGTGGTGGAAGCCGCTCGGTTCGTCCAGGCAGGTCGCCGAGCGCGCGGGGCAGTTGCTCGAACAGTTCCGGCTCGCGGACGTCGCGCAACAGCAGACACGGCAGCTCGCCTACGGCAAGCGCCGCCTGCTGGAGATCGCCATCGCGCTGGCCTGCGAGCCGCGCGTGCTGCTGCTCGACGAACCCGTCGCAGGCGTGCCGGCCGGCGAGCGCGAGGAGTTGCTGGAGACCGTCGCCGCACTGCCGGCCGACGTGTCCGTGCTCCTGATCGAACACGACATGGACCTGGTGTTCAGCTTTGCCGACCGCATGACCGTGCTGGTCAACGGCACGCTGCTGACCGAGGGCGACCCCGACACGATCGCCAACGACCCGAAAGTGAGAGAGGTCTACCTGGGCCATGGAGCCGCGCATGCCTGAACTGTTGCGCATCGAACACCTGAGTGCCGGCTATGGCGAGGCTGTGGTTCTGCACGACATCTCGCTCGCGCTCGGGCAGGGTCAGACCCTGGCGCTGCTGGGCCGTAACGGCACCGGCAAGACGACCCTCATCAACACGCTGGCCGGCGCGACGCGCCAGCACGGCGGCACCATCACGCTGGGTGGCTTGGCGCTGCACAGGCTGTCGCCGCACCAGCGCGCCGCGGCGGGCATCGGCTGGGTGCCGCAGGAGCGCAATATCTTCAAGTCGCTCACCGTGCACGAGAACCTCACGGCGGTGGAACGCCCCGGCAAATGGAATCCGCAGAGGGTCTACGAGATGTTCCCGCGACTTGCGGAGCGCAAGGGCAACCTGGGCACGCAGTTGTCGGGCGGGGAACAGCAGATGCTGGCCGTCGGGCGCGCGTTGGTGGTGAATCCGACCCTGCTGCTGCTGGACGAGCCGCTCGAAGGCCTGGCGCCGATCATCGTCGAAGAACTGCTGCGCGCCATCCGGCGCATCACTCGTGACGAAGGGCTCGCTGCCATCGTCGTCGAGCAGCACCCGCAAGCGATCCTCGCGATCTCGGACGAAGCCGTCGTGCTGGACCACGGCACCGTCGTGCATGCCGACCGGGCGGCGAAGCTGGGCGCGCAGCCGGAAGTGCTGGAGCGTCTGCTGGGCGTCAAGCGCTGAGGCTACCCCCAGGACTTGTTCACGCCTAAACTGGCCCGCTGGCCTGAAAGGAGTGAAGACCATGGCGTCCATTCGACAGGAAATCCGGGTGGCGGCAAGCGCCGAGCACATCTGGGATGCTGTTCGCGATGTCGGCGAGATCCACCACCGGCTGGTGCCCGGCTTCGTGACCGACTGCAAGCTCGAAGGCGACGCGCGCATCGTCACCTTTGCCAACGGCCTGGTGGCGCGCGAGGTCATCGTCGATGTCGACGATGAGGCGCGGCGCGTGGCGTGGTCTGCGACCGGCGAGCGGCTAGCGCATCACAACGCGTCGCTGCAGGTGTTTGCCGAAGACGCTGGCCACAGCCAACTCGTCTGGATCGCCGATCTGCTGCCCAACCATATGAAGCAGCCCATCAGCGCCATGATCGAGCAGGGCATGCTCGCGATGAAGAAGACCCTGGAAAAATAGGCCACGGGCGCTGGGAGTCCGGAGATTCCGTGCAACCGGCTTGGCCGGTCAGCAGCATTGCCCCCTCGAGGGGGTGGGCGCCCACGAAGTGGGCAGCCTGGGATGCTTCAATACCCGACTGTGAAGCGCTGACGCGGGTGCTTCGGCGCTTCGATCTCGTCGGCCAGCGCGATTGCATAGTCCTCCATCGAGATCCAGCTCTTGCCGTTCGCGTCGCTGAGCAGGCTGTCGCCGCCGACCCGGAACTTGCCGGTGCGCTCGCCGGGTACGAAGAGGGCGGAAGGCGAGAGGAAGGTCCAGTCGAGTTCTTTCTCGGCGCGCAGCGCCTTGAGCATCTCGCGACCGGCCTGCGCTTCCGGCTTGTAGGCTTCGGGGAATTCGGGCGTGTCGAGCAGGGCCTTGCCCGGCGCGATTTCGAGACTCCCGGCACCGCCGACGATCAGCAGTCGCGGCACTCCGGCCTGCTTGGCAGCCGTGACAAGGGTGTCGGCGTTCGCTCCACCAGCGAAGCGGGTCGCGCTGATCACGGCGTCGTGGCCGCGAAGTACCGGAGCCAATGCGTCGACGGACGTCGAGTCGGCGGTTTCCAGCGTCAGGCCGGGGCGCGATTCGGCGCCTTCGATCTTGCGTGCGATGCCCGTGATGGTGTGGCCGCGCTGCAGCAGTTCATTGGCGATGCGGGATCCGGCGCGGCCGGTGATACCGAGGATGGCGATCTTGCTCATGGAGTTTTCCTTGCGATGAGTGTGTGAATGAAGCGCGCCGCGCTGCGAGGCGAGATTCGATGTCGTCAGGTCGGTGATCGTATGTTTCTTGATCCGATCGAAAAACACCGTAGCATGCAAATGTTTGTTGCTTGAATCGATCGAATATGGACCGTATCACCGCCGCCGAAGTGTTCGTCTGTATCGCTGAGCGTGCGAGCATGACGAGCGCCGCCGAAGCCCTCGATATGTCGCGCGCCATGGTCACGCGCTACCTCGCGCAGATGGAGCAATGGGCCGGGGCGAGGCTGCTGCACCGAACGACGCGGCGCCTGAGCCTGACCGAGGCGGGCGAGGAGACGCTGGCCCGGTGTCGACGCATGCTCGAAGTGGCCGGGGACATGGCCGTGACGATCGGTGGCGAAGCGGATGTGCCGCGCGGCCTGCTGCGCGTGGCTTGCGCGCAGTCGCTCGCGCAGGACGTACTGGCCCCGGCAGTTGCGGAATACCTCCGGCGCCACCCGCTGGCGGCGATCGACCTGCATATCGACTCGCGGCCCGTGAACCTCGTCGAGGAGCGGATCGACCTCGCCATCCGCATCACGAACGACCTCGACCCGAACCTGATCGCGCGGCCGCTGGGCCATTGCGCGTCGGTTGTCTGCGCTTCGCCGGCCTACCTGCAGGCCCACGGCACGCCGCGGAGCGTGCACGACCTCGCGACGCACAACTGCCTGACCTATTCGTACTTCGGCAAGAGCCTGTGGCAGTTCGACCGGGAGGGCGAGCGCATTGCGGTCCCAGTCAGCGGCACTCTCAGCGCCAACGAATCGCAGGTGTTGCTGGCAGCCGCCATCGAGGGCGCTGGCATCGCGATGCAGCCGGCCTATTCGGCGGGCGCGCCGATCGCGGACGGTCGCCTTGTGGCGCTGTTGCCCGGGGTCGTGCCGCTGGGACTGGGCGTGTACGGGCTCTACGGCTCGCGGAGGCAGATGCCGGCGTCCCTGCGCGTGCTGCTCGACTTCCTGGTGGAGCGATTTGCCGATGCGCGGCACTGGCCGGACGGCGTTGCCGCAGCGAAGGGCCTCAAGTCTCCGGCTCGGCCGCGCGATAGAGCGCGCGCACGAAATCGGACTGCGTGATCATTCCCGTGAGCCGCCGCTCGCCATCGATGATGGGGATGTGGTGGTGCCCGCCCTCGGAAAAGAGCGGCACCAGGTCGACCATGGGCCGGTCTTCGCTGGCCACCCGCACCTGGCGCGTCATGATCTGGCCGACGACCTCGGGCTTGCTCGACATCACGGTGCGCGTCGCGCGGATGAAGTCGCGCAGCCGGCCGCCCAGGCCCTCGTGATGCTGCAGGTCGATGTGCCGGAAGAAGTCGGCCTGGGTGACGATGCCGACCACGCGCCGGGTTCGATCGGTCACAGGCAGCGCCTTGATGCGCCGGTCGTGCATGAGGGCCCAGGCTTCCTGCAGCGGCGTACCGAATTCGACCGTCACCGGATCGCCCGACATGATGTCGACGCACCGCACCGTGCCCAGTCGGCGGTGCCATGACTCCATCTCGGTCTGCCGGATCAGCGACTCCAGGTCGTCGCGGCTGATGTCGAGCACCTGGTTGTAGCGCGCCAGCACTGCATCGATATCGGCCGAACTGAATCGTGCGTCTCCTGCGGGCTGGCGCTGCGCGATCTGGACGTGCGGGTAGCGCCGGCCCGTGAGGCTGTTGTAGAGCACCCCGGCGATCACCAGCAGAAGTGAATCGGTCAGCACCGGGGAGATGGCGAAGGGGAACTCCCGGGCGTGCGTCAGCACGGTCAGCAACGCCACCGCGCCCCCTGGCGGGTGCAGGCAACGCAGGGAAAACATGAGCCCGATGGCCAACGCGGTCGCAACCGCGCCGAGCCACCACGCATCAGGTAGCCACCGGGCGCATGCCACCCCGACCAGGGCAGCGAGCGTATTGCCGCCGATCACTGGCCAGGGTTGCGCCAGCGGGCTCGCCGGCAGCGCGAACACCAGGACCGCGCTGGCGCCCAGCGGCGCGATCAGCCAGTTGCCGCTGACCGATGGGCCCGCCAGGAGCTCGCAGATCAATGCCGTGAAAAGCAGGCCCACGGCGGCACCGGCAACAGCGCGCAGGCGTTCCCGGCCGTCGACGACGGTGGGGCCGGGAATCCAGGCGCGCGCGAAGGTCGTGAGAGTGTCGAACCGCATCGTCGTCAGGCCGCTTCGCCGGCGACCAGGCGCCCGATCTCGGGCCAGCGCCCGTGGAGCCAGACCCAGGCGACCAGGCCGATGCTCAGCATCAGGATGGAGGTGGCCGCCAGCGCCAGCGTCGAATGCATCACCAGCGGCGCGATCACGCCGGCGACGACGCCGTTGGCCGTCGAGCCGATCACCGCCTGCAGCGACGAGGCCATGCCGCGACGCTCGGGATGCAGGTCGAGCACGAGCAAGGTCACCACCGGCACCATCAGCGCCCAGCCGAAGGCGAACACGGCCAGCGGCCACAGCGCCCACGCGGCGTGAGGCGTGAAGAGGGCGTTAGCTACCACGTTGACGAGCGAGGTCGCCAGCATGATCACGAAGCCGTCTCGAATCTGCCGCTTCGGCGCGACCTTGCCAGCCATGCGCCCGCTCGCCCAGGCGCCGGCCATGATGCCGCCGATGGTCAGCAGGAAGAACCAGAAGAACTGAGTCGGCGCCAGCGCGAGGTGCTCACCCAGAAAGGCGGGCGCGGCCAGCACGTAGAGGAACATTCCGTTGAAGGGCACGCCGCTCGCCAGTGCGAGCAGCAGAAAGCGCGGGTCGGAGCACAGGTCCCAGTAACCGCGCATCAGGTGCCGCACCTCGAAGGGTTGGCGCTGGTCGCGGTGCAGCGTCTCGGGCAGAAGCTTGTAGTTGGCCGCGAACAGCACCACACCCACCGCCACGAGAAACCAGAAGATGCTGTGCCAGCCCAGATGCACGAAGAGAAAGCCGCCCACGATCGGTGCGATCGCAGGTGCAATGCCGAAGTAGATCGTGACCTGGCTCATCACCTTCTGCGCCTCGGCCGGCGGGAACATGTCGCGGATCACGGCACGAGAGACCACGATGCCGGCGCCGGTCGACAGGCCTTGCAGCGCGCGGAAGAGCACGAGTTGCCCGATGGTCTGCGACAGCGCGCAGCCCAGGGAGGCGATGGTGAAAACCGCGAGGCCCCACAGCACGACGGGCCTGCGGCCGAAGCTGTCCGACAGTGCGCCGTGGAACAGGTTCATGAAGGCAAACCCGAACAGGTAGGCCGAGAGCGTCTGCTGCATCTCGACCGGCGTGGCGCCGATCGACTGCGCGATTCCGGAAAACGCCGGGATATAGGTGTCGATGGAGAAGGGCCCGAGCATGCCCAGCACCGCCAGCAGCACGGCCAGCGCCCAGCGCGGGGCCAGCCAGAGTTTGTCGGCATCCGGGTTCATGCAGCTTCTCCTGTCTCCAATAAAAAGAGCGCCTCTCGGGCGCCCTTTGTGTTTTTTCCCCTTGCGGGAAACACCGCGGATCCGGCTTCGCCGGTCCGCAGATGTTGCCCCCTGCAAGGGGGTGCCCGAGCCACACGAAGTGGGCGAGGCTGGGGTGTGCTTACAGTGTATCGATGAAGCTGCGCAGCTTGTCAGACCGGCTCGGGTGCTTCAGCTTGCGCAGCGCCTTCGCTTCGATCTGGCGGATGCGCTCACGCGTCACGTCGAACTGCTTGCCGACTTCTTCCAGCGTGTGGTCGGTCGACATCTCGATACCGAAGCGCATGCGCAGCACCTTGGCTTCGCGCGGCGTGAGGCTGTCGAGGATGTCCTTGACCACGTCGCGCAGGCCGGCCTGCATCGCGGCCTCGATCGGGGCCGTGTTGCTGCTGTCCTCGATGAAGTCGCCCAGGTGCGAATCGTCGTCGTCGCCGATGGGGGTTTCCATCGAGATCGGCTCCTTCGCGATCTTCATGATCTTGCGGATCTTGTCTTCCGGGATCTCCATCTTCGCGGCCAGGATGCCGGCGTCGGGCTCGAAACCGAACTCCTGCAGATGCTGGCGGCTGATGCGGTTCATCTTGTTGATGGTCTCGATCATGTGCACCGGGATGCGGATGGTGCGCGCCTGGTCGGCGATCGAGCGGGTGATCGCCTGGCGGATCCACCACGTCGCGTAGGTCGAGAACTTGTAGCCGCGGCGGTATTCGAACTTGTCGACCGCCTTCATCAGGCCGATGTTGCCTTCCTGGATCAGGTCGAGGAACTGCAGGCCGCGGTTGGTGTACTTCTTGGCGATGGAGATCACGAGGCGCAGGTTGGCCTCGATCATTTCCTTCTTGGCGTCACGCGAAGACGATTCGCCTTCGTTCATGCGCTTGTTGATGTCCTTGAGCTCGGCGAGCGGCACCACCACGCGCGACTGGATGTCGGCAAGGCGCTGCTGCAGTTCCTGCACCGGCGGAATGTTGCGGGCGAGCACGGCGCTCCAGGGCTTGCCGGCGGCGGCCTGCTTCTCGACCCACTTGAGGTTGAGCAGGTTGGACGCGACGCGGTTGCCGTTCTTGTCGTAGCCGCTGAAGTCGCGGATGAACTCTTCCTGCGGGAAGCCGCACTTGTCCACGATGATGCGGCGCAGCTCGCGCTCCTTCTTGCGGACGTCGTCGACCTGCGTGCGCACCAGGTCGCACAGCTTCTCGATCGTGCGGGCCGTGAAGCGGATGGTCATCAGCTCTTCGGAAAGGGAGTGCTGGGCCTTCTGGTAGCCCGGCGTGCCGTAGCCTTCCTTGTCGTAGATCTTGTGGACCTTCTCGAACATCACGGCGATGCGGTCGAAGCGCTCGAGCGCGTCGCGCTTGAGTTCCTCGAGCTTCTTGGTCAGCGCCTTGGAGCCGCCCTTGCCGTCGTCGTCGTCTTCCTCGTCGAATTCGTCGAAGTCTTCCTCGGCCACGTAGTCGTCGGCCTCGTTCGGGTTCGAGAAGCCGTCGACGATGGTCGAGATCACGACCTTGCCTTCACGGATTTCCTGGCCGAGGCGCAGGATCTCGGCGATGGTGGCCGGCGAAGCCGAGATGGCTTCCATCATGGCCATCAGGCCGCCTTCGATGCGTTTGGCGATTTCGATTTCGCCTTCGCGCGTCAGCAACTCGACCGTGCCCATTTCGCGCATGTACATGCGCACGGGGTCGGTGGTGCGGCCGAATTCGCTGTCCACCGTGGAGAGTGCGGCTTCCGCTTCTTCCTCGGCTTCCTCGACCGTGGTGGCGGTCGGGGCGGTGTTGTTCAGCAGCAGAGTTTCCGCGTCCGGGGTCTGCTCGTAGACGGCCACGCCCATGTCGTTGAGCATGGTGACCACGACTTCCATGGTCTCGGCATCGACCAGCTTGTCGGGCAAGTGATCGGAAATTTCGCCGTGCGTCAGGTAGCCGCGGGTCTTGCCCAGCGTGATCAGGGTCTTCAGGCGCGAGCGGCGCTTTGCCAGGTCTTCTTCGGAGAGGACGGTCTCGTCCAGGCCGAATTCCTTCATCAAGGCGCGTTCCTTCGCCTTGCTGATCTTCATGCGCAGCGGCTTGACCTTTTCCTCGGTCGTCGTCGCGGCCGGTTCATCACCGACCAGTTCGTCTTCGATGTCCGACAGGTCGACGTCGCTCGAAGCGGCCTCGTTGCCGGCCTTGGGTTTGCGGCCGCGCTTGGCGCCTCCGGCTGCGGCGGGCGCACCGGCTGCTTTGGGAGGACGGCCTACCTTCTTGGCGGCGGGTTTCAGGGTTTCGTCGGCGGTGGTCGATTTCGTGGGCACGGTTTTCACTTTCGTTGCGGCGGACGCCTTGGACGCGGCGGCACCCGTCTTGGTTGCCGGCAGGGCGGCGACCTTGGACGGTTTCTTGACTGCAGCAGGCTTCTTGGCAGCGGACACGGCAGGCTTCTTTGAACTGGGCATACGACCTCAATACAACAAGATGGACCAAGCGGAATCACACGCGCCACAAACCCGGCGCAGGCAGGAGCACAAACACTGAGGCCAAGAGGACACAAGTCCTCGAAGAGCCGTCAAAAGGCAAGATGTCGGGCGAACATTTGGTGTGCAGTCCTTGCGGTGTATTGACCCGTTTCCCTTTGGGAAGTGCATTGCGCATGGGGTCGGCCCGGAGGTGCTGCTGTCGCTCTTGCCTGTTTTCGCGTCTAGCGAAGCCTTACATTATAGCGCGCTGCGTATTTTTCAAGCAGGGTTTGAGCTGGGATTGAGGCGATTACGCAACTCCAGGCGCCGAGCTTCGAGTGCCTTGTAGCGCTCCAGGGCGCGCGGATCGCTCCCCACGGCCGCGATCGCCTCGCTCTGCTGGACCTTGAGCAGGTCGTCCAGCATGTAGTCGAGCAGGTTGCGCAGTTCCCGGGCCGAGTCCGCCGCCTGATCGCCTTCGGCGTCGCCGATGGGGCCGCCGTCGGGTCCTGTCATCACGCGCAGGGCCAGCGCCTCGAAGGGCATGCCCCGCAGGCCTTCGCGCAGGGCAGCCCAGGGTTGCACCCCGTGCTCGTGCGATTGGCTGTCGAGCCAGGCGAAGAACTGGCCGTGTTCGCCGGGCAGGTCGCACAGCAGGGCGTGCAGTTCGTGGGAGAGGCGTTCCCATTCCGCCATGTTCGACAGGATCAGCCTCACAGCCACGTCGGGGCGGCTGGTCGGCAGCTTCCGGCCACCGGGTGGCGGGAGCGGAGGGGAAGGTTTGCGCCAGGACTTGAAACGCCGCTTCTCGGACGAAGACGAAGAGGAAGGGCGAGGAAATTCGTCGACCCATTCGACCCGCTCGCTCCGGTCATTCCAGTCGTTCCAGTCACTCTCGGAGCGCGATGGGGCCGAAGGAGGAGGCGCCGGGGCGCGGGGCGCGGCCGGGGCCCATAGCTCGCCCAGTTCCTGGCTGCTCAGCTGGACCAGGGTGGCGATTTCGCTCAGGAGCTGCCGCTTGAGCGCGCCCTCCGGCAGGGCGCTCCACAGCGGGCGAGCGTTGCTGGCCATGTGGGCGCGGCCTTCCGCGGCGCCGAGGTCGCAGCCGTCGCGGGCCGCCTCGATCATGAAGCGGCTGAGCGGCGTCGCCTCGTTGACGAAGCGCGCGAACGCGTCGGCTCCGAATTCGCGGATGAAGCTGTCCGGGTCGTGCTCGGACGGCAGGAACAGGAACTTGATGCTTCGTACGTCGGTGGCATAGGGCAGGGCGCCGTCGAGCGCCTTGCGCGCGGCGCGCCGGCCGGCGGCGTCGCCGTCGAAGCTGAAGACGACGGATTCGGTGAAGCGGAACAGCTTCTGGACGTGCTCCGGCGTGCAGGCGGTGCCCAGCGTCGCAACGGCGTTCGGGAAGCCCAGCTGCGCCAGCGCCACCACGTCCATGTAGCCCTCGGTCACCAGGGCATAGCCGCGATCGCGAAAGGCGGCTCGCGCCTCGTAGAGTCCGTAGAGTTCGCGCCCCTTGCTGAAGACCGGGGTCTCGGGCGAGTTGAGGTACTTGGGTTTCTCATCCCCCAGCACCCGTCCGCCGAAGCCGATGCACTCGCCCTTGACGTTGCGAATCGGAAACATCACCCGGTCCCGGAAGCGGTCGTAGCGCTTGCCGTCCCCGTTGTCGTCGGCCTCGCCGACGATCACCAGCCCGCTTTCCGCCAGCAGGGGATCGTCGTAGTCGGGAAACACGCTTGCCAGCGCGCGCCAGCCCGCAGGAGCGTAGCCAATGCCGAACTGGCGGGCAATTTCACCCGAGACGCCACGTCGCTTCAGGTAGCCGATGGCGCCCTGCGACTGGCGAAGGTGCTTCCGGTAGGCCTCGCCGGCCTTTTCCAGAACCTCGGAAAGCGTGGCCTGCTTCTGGCGCTGGCCGGCCGCGCGGGCGCGTTCCTCGGGCGAGGCGTCGTCCTCGGGCACCTGCATGCCGTACTGGCCGGCCAGGTCGTGCACGGCCTCGACAAAGCCCATGCCGGCGTGCTCCATCAGGAAGCCGATCGCATTCCCATGCACGCCGCAGCCGAAGCAGTGATAGAACTGCTTGGTCGGGCTGACCGAGAACGAGGGTGACTTCTCCCCATGGAATGGGCACAGGCCCATGAAATTGGCGCCCGCTTTCTTGAGCTGAACGTAGCGGCCGACGATTTCCACCACGTCGGCACGTGCGATCAGTTCCTGGATGAATGAAGCGGGGATGGTCATGGAGGCGGAGAGCGGCAGATGATACGCAAGCCATCAACACACCGCCGGCCGGCGGCATACTCGCCTTCCCGAAACGGACGCATGATTCGCCGAAACATCACACACGCAGTGCCTCTTCTGCGCCATCCGCTGAGATTCATGTGGGAGGCGCTCAAGGGCTTCAGGGCCAATCAGGGCCTGCTGCTCGCCGGCGCGGTCGCCTATTACGCGCTGCTGTCGATCGTGCCGCTGCTGATCGTGAGCGTGATCGCGCTCTCGCGCTTCATCGAGCAGGCGGCGCTCCTGCGCGCGGTTGGCCGCTATCTGGAATGGCTGCTGCCGGGGCAGTCGCGGGCGATCATCGCCGAGCTTTCGAACTTCCTCACCCATGCGGACGTGCTGGGCCCGGTGCTGCTGGTCACGATGATCTTCTTCAGCTCGCTCGCCTTCACGGTTCTCGAAAGCGCGATGGCGGTGATCTTTCACCACCGCAAGGCGGATCACTCGCGCCATTTCCTGATTTCCGTGGTGATGCCGTACATCTACATCCTGTGCCTGTGCATCGGCCTGTTGCTGGTCACGCTGGTGTCGGGTGCGCTACAGGTGATCGGGGAGGAAAGCATCGACCTCCTCGGCCGCAGTTGGTCGCTGTCCGGTGTATCGGGCGTCCTGCTGTACCTGCTCGGACTGGCCGGCGAGATCTTCATGCTGACCTCGCTCTATTTGGTGATGCCCGTCGGGCGGCTCCGCCTGCGCCATGCGCTGCTGGGAGGGGTGACCGCGGCGCTGCTGTGGGAAGTCACGCGCCGGGTGCTGGTGCTCTACTTTGCGACGCTGTCGCAGGTCAACGTGGTCTACGGGTCGCTGACGACTGCCATCGTCGTGCTGCTCAGCCTGGAGATCGCCGCCACGCTCGTGCTGTTCGGTGCCCAGGTGATCGCCCAGTACGAGCGCCTGGAGCGAACCGGCAGCGTGACCCCGCTGGACGACACCGAGGGGGCCCTCGGAAGCGTCAGCGTGGCGCCAGCCGAATCGCGCCGTCGAGTCGGATCACCTCGCCGTTGAGCATGTCGTTCTCGATGATGTGCCTTGCCAGCTTGGCGTAGTCCTCCGGCGTGCCGAGGCGCGACGGAAAAGGCACGCTCGCGGCCAGCGCATCCTGCACCTCCTGGGGCATGCCGAACAGCATCGGCGTGCCGAAGATGCCCGGCGCGATCGTCATGTTTCGAATGCCGCTACGCGCCAGGTCGCGTGCGATCGGCAGCGTCATCCCGACGACGCCACCCTTCGAGGCGCTGTACGCGGCCTGCCCGATCTGGCCGTCATAGGCCGCCACCGAAGCGGTCGAGATCAGCACCCCGCGCTCCCCGGTCGCCTCGGGCTCGTTCTTGCTCATCGCGTCTGCCGCGAGACGAATCATGTTGAAGCTGCCAATCAGATTCACGGTGACCGTCTTGCTGAACGCCGCCAGCGCATGCGGCCCCGTCTTCCCGACCGTCTTCTCGGCCGGCGCGATGCCTGCGCAATTGACCAGCCCCACCAACTTCCCCAGTTTCAGCGCTGCGGCCACGGCAGCTTGACCATCCGCCTCCTGGCTCACGTCGCACTTGACGAAAACGCCGCCAATCTCCTTGGCGACTGCCTCGCCCTTGTCGGCCTGCATGTCGGCAACGACCACCTTGCCGCCATTCGCCGCGAGCATCCGCGCCGTCCCCTCACCGAGCCCTGAAGCGCCGCCGGTGACGATGAAAACCTTGCCGTCGATCTGCATGAATAGTCTCCTGAACGATGTAAACACCGGATTATTCCCGGCATCCGTCCACCGGCCGGCGAAGCCAGGCCAGTTCGCGGAACACTGCTGCTCCGGCTCCGCCAGTCCGCCCGTGTTGTCCCCGGTCAGGGACCCGGCGAAGTGACACGAACGAAGTGAGCGCAGCCTGGGCGGGAGCCCAAAAAAAAGGCCCAGTCTGAAAGACTGGGCCCCTGGAATTGGATCCCGAAGGACCCAAGGAGACAATCATCGCCCGCTGAATGCGGGCTTGAAGTTGGATCAGCGCTTGCGCGTGGCGGTTTGAGCGGTGCTCTTGGCAGCGTTCACAGCCGTGGTCGACACAGCCTGGAAGTTGGCTTCGGCGACGTCGGAAGCTTGCTTGACGGCCTTTTGCACCGATTCGAAAGCGTTGTTGGCGGCAGCCACTGCGCTCTTCATCACGGCAACGGCGGTTTCCGAACCGGCGGGTGCGTTCTTGGCGGCGCTGTCGACCAGGCCGACGAAGGCTTGCTGGGCTTCAGCGGCCTTGACTTCGAAAGCCTTGGTGAATTCGGCACCGGTGCCTTGGGCGATGTCATACAGGTGACGGCTGTAGGCAGCGGTCTTTTCGGCCAGGGGCTGGTACAGGCTGGCTTGCAGCGCGAGCAGTTCTTGTGCGTCCTTGACGCTCAGCAGGGCTTGCGTCGTGCCGGCGGCTTCGGTCAGTGCGGCCTTGGAGGCGGTCACGTTCAGTTCGACGAGCTTTTCAACGCCTTCGAAAGCCTTGGTCGTCAGGCCGAACAGGGTTTCGAGGTTGGCTTTTTGAGCAGAAATCAGTTGGTCGGCGGTCAGGGCCATGAGGGAACTCCAGTTGAAAGAAAGGGGGATTCACATTGAGCTGCCCCTGAACTTTTGTTGCGGTGCAGCATGGCCTCAAGTATAGGCAGCTTCATTTTCAAAACAAGAATTTTCTGGTGCAGTGCAGCAATTTAGAACGTGCTTTCTAAATGGGCCCTGACAATGTTTCCGATGCGTGCGTTTTATTCCGGCCAATTCGTTCTGCCTCTCCCGACGGGTCATCGTTTCCCCACGGGACGCTACGTCTTGCTCCGCGATCAGCTCGAACGGCACTTGCCTCAAGTCCATATGTTCGAGGCCCCGCGGGCCAGCGATGGCGAATTGGCGCTGGCGCATACCCCGCAATGGATCGCGTGCATCAGCGACGGCAGCGTGAGCCCCGAGGCCATGCGCGAGATCGGCTTTCCATGGAGCGAGGCAATGGTCGAGCGCTCGCGCCGGTCCACGGGCGCCACCATTGCTGCCTGCCGCACGGCACTGATGGAAGGCGTATCGGCCAACATGGCCGGCGGCACCCACCACGCCAGCGCCGGGAAGGGAGGCGGCTTCTGCGTCTTCAATGACGCCGCGGTCGCCGCCAGGTTGATGCAGGCCGAACAGGGCCGGCGAGGGCGCACTCCCCTGGGCGTCGCCGTGATCGACCTGGACGTACACCAGGGCAATGGCACCGCCAGCATCTTCCGCAACGATCCCAGCGTGTTCACGCTGTCGATGCACGGCCAGAAGAACTTCCCGTTCCGCAAGGAAGCCAGTGACCTTGACGTCGAGTTGCCCGACGGCTGCGGCGACGACGACTACCTGGCCGCTCTCGAACAAGCGCTCGACGAATTGGACCGGCGGTTCACCCCTGGCCTGGTGATCTATCTCGCGGGCGCCGACCCCTTCGAGCGCGATCGTCTGGGCCGCCTCAAACTGAGCTTCGACGGGCTGGAAGCACGTGACCGGCGCGTTTTTGATTTCGCTTGGCAAAGGCGCATTCCCTTGGCCTTCGCCATGGCCGGTGGCTATGCGAGCGACATTGCCGAGACGGTGCAGGTCCAATTGGGCACCTTCAAGGTCGCCGTCGAATACTGGCGGCGCTGGCAAAATGCCGCGCCATGAGCGCCCGACCATCCCCCGAACTCCGCAGCAGCTACCGCGCCTTTCGCAGCATTCCCACGCGCTGGGCGGACAACGACATGTACGGGCATGTCAACAACGTCGTCTACTACGGTTGGTTCGACACCGCGGTGAACGCGCTGCTGATCGAGCGCGGCGCGTTGGACATCCATCACGGCACGACGATCGGTTTCGTCGTGGAGACACAGTGCAACTACTTCGCGCCTCTGGCGTTCCCGCAGACCGTGGAGGCGGGCATCCGGGTGGCGCATGCCGGCAGTTCCAGCGTGCGCTATGAGATCGCCCTGTTTGCCGAGGGCGCCGAGACGGCTGCGGCGCAAGGTCATTTCGTCCATGTCTATGTCGACAGGGCGACGCAGCGGCCGGTGAAATTGCCGGCCGCTCTGCAGGCCGTGGTCGACGACCTGGGTGGCCGGCGCGCATGAAAAAGGCGCCCGAAGGCGCCGTTGGCAATGGCTGGCCGGCCCCGGGGGCCGACGGGACCCATCAGCCCTTGGTCTTCATCGCCTTGATTTCGGCCTTGCCCTTGGCTTCGTCGGCCTTGGCTTGCTTCTCGCAGGCGTTCTTGGCATCGCCCTTCAGGTCGTCGCACTTTTCCTTGGCGACCTCGTAGGCGGCCTTCACCTGTTCTTCCTTCACGTTGCGAGCGTGGCTTTCGCTGGGCTTGTATTGCTGTTCGAGTTCGGCCTTGGCAACGTTTTCCTTGCCCTTGGCTTCCTTGTCGCAGACGTCCTTGGCGTTGTCCTTCAACGTGTCGCACTTCGCCTTGTCGACCTTGTAGTCGGCCTCGATCTTTTCCTTGGCGACCTTGTACTCGTCACTGGTCATCGCACTGGCCTGGCCCGCGATCAGGCAGGTGGACGCGATGGCGATCATGAGCAGATGTTTTTTCATGGCTTTTCCCTCTGGAGTTATGAAATCGGTTGTTCGGGTGGATGAATCGTTTCGACGTCGGATCAAACGCGTTCCATCCAGATGGCGGCAGGCGTGCGGCCGTCGCGGGTTTCCCAGTCGGCGACCTGCTTCTCCGCTTCGTCGCGGCTGATGCCGTGGCGTTCCTGGATGCGGCCGAGAAGCTGGTCGCGCTTGCCGGCGATGACGTCGAAGTCGTCGTCGGTGAGCTTGCCCCATTGCTCCTTGATCTTGCCCTTGAACTGTTTCCAGTTGCCTTCGACGGTGTCCTTGTTCATGACGTATCTCCTTCAGATCAGGTTTCGTCGCCGGCCTGAACTTGTGCTGGCCGGCGTGGACACACTGTCGCGTCAAGGCATTGGCCACACGGTAGGACGCCCAGGGAACGGGTCGTAGGCACATGCCGACGCAGCCCGTGATAATCGAACGCACATCGAACCCGGAGACAGCGTCCCGCACCATGATCATTCACAGCCTGCTCGATACCGACCTCTACAAGTTCACGATGATGCAGGTGGTGCTGCATCACTTTCCGGGCGCGCGCGTCGAGTACCGCTTCAAGTGCCGCAATCCCGGTATCGACCTGGCGCAGTTTGCCGGCCAGATCCGCGAAGAGGTGCGCCATCTCTGCTCGTTGCAATTCAAGGACCCGGAGCTGAGCTACCTGCGCACGATGCGTTTCATCAAGAGCGACTTCGTCGATTTCCTCGGCCTGTTCCGCCTCAACGAGAAGTACATCAACATCATCCCGAAAGCCTCCGGCGAACTCGAGATCCGCATCGAGGGGCCGTGGCTGCACACCATCCTGTTCGAGATCCCGGTGCTGGCGATCGTCAACGAGGTCTACTTTCGCAACACCCAGCCGAATCCGGATCTCGCCGAAGGCCGCCGACGGCTTGACACCAAGATCGTGCAGTTGCAGGACGGGGGTCTCGCCGACCTCAAGATCGCCGACTACGGCACGCGCCGCCGCTTCTCCAAGGACTGGCACGAAGAGGTGCTGCGCACGCTCGCCACGCGCCTTGGCGCGGTGGCCGCGCCCAACCAGCCGAATGTGTCGGGAAAGCTGCCGCAATTCGCGGGCACCAGCAACGTGCTGTATGCCATGAAGCTCGGATTGATCCCGCTGGGCACCATGGCACACGAGTACCTCCAGGCCTGCCAGGCGCTGGGCCCGCGGCTGCGCGACAGCCAGATCTTCGGCTTCGAGTCATGGGCGAGGGAATACCGAGGCGACCTCGGCATCGCCCTGTCGGACGTCTACGGCATGACGGCCTTCCTGCGCGACTTCGACCTGTACTTCTGCAAGCTGTTCGACGGAGCGCGCCATGACAGTGGCGACCCTTTCCAGTGGGGCGAGCGGATGCTGGCCCATTACATTGCGAACCGGGTCGATCCCAGGACCAAGACGCTGATCTTCAGCGACAGTCTCACCGTGCCCCGCACCATCGAGCTCTACCAGCAGTTCCGCGGACGCTGCCAGCTGGCGTTCGGCATCGGAACCAACCTCACGAACGACCTGGGTTACGAGCCGCTGCAGATCGTGATCAAGATGATCCGCTGCAATGACCAGCCGGTAGCCAAGCTGTCGGACACACCCTCCAAGAACATGTGTGAAGACGAAAGGTATCTGGCCTACCTGCGCCAGGTGTTCGAGATCGCCCAGCCTGTCGCATGACGGTCGGGCTTTCGATGAGCAAGACCGCGCGCGCGCTGGCGGCCGGCGCGTTGGCGATGGCGGCGCCGGAGATGTCCGTGGCGGCCGATATCGACGGGAGCCGCCTTTCGCCCCTGTGGGGCGTGCCATTTGCAGGCCTCCTGCTGTCGATCGCGCTGATGCCGCTGCTCGCGCCGTCCTTCTGGCACCACCATTTCGGCAAGGTTGCCGCCGCCTGGGCGCTGGCCTTCCTGCTGCCCTTTGGGGTGATCCACGGCGTCCCGCTGGCGGGCGCCCAGCTCGTGCATGCGCTGGTGGCGGAATTCATTCCTTTCATCGTTCTGCTGGGGGCTCTCTTCGCGGTGGCTGGGGGCATCCATATTCGCGGCAACCTGCGCGGGTCGCCCAGGCTCAACACCGCGCTCCTGGCGATCGGCGCCGTGCTCGCGAGCCTCATGGGGACGACGGGCGCGTCGATGCTGCTCATCCGGCCGCTGATCCGGGCGAACGACAACCGCAAGCACAAGGTGCACGTGGTCGTGTTCTTCATCTTCATCGTGTCCAACGTCGGCGGGTCGCTCACGCCGCTGGGCGATCCGCCGCTCTTTCTGGGCTTCCTGAAAGGCGTCGAGTTCTTCTGGACTGCGAAGCACATCCTGCCCGAGACCCTGTTCATCGTCGGCGTGCTGCTGGCCCTTTTCTACGCGCTCGATGCCTTCTACTATCGCAACGAGGGCGTGCAGCGCTTCGATCCGACGCCCGATACCGGCACGATCGGCTTCGATGGCGCCGTCAACTTCTGGCTGCTGGGCGGCATCCTGTTCTTCGTGCTGATGAGCGGCATCTGGCATTCGCCGGTGAGCTTCGACATCCACGGCACCAGGGTCGGCTTGCCTGGCATCGTGCGCGACGTGGCGCTGGTCGTGATCACGCTCGTCTCGCTCAGGATCACATCGCCCAAGGTCCACGAAGCCAACCAGTTCGGCTGGGCGCCGATGGAGGAGGTTGCCAAGCTGTTTGCGGGCATCTTCCTGACCATCGTTCCGGTGATCGCCATGCTCAAGGCGGGCGAGCAGGGGCCGTTCGGCGTCGTCGTCTCGGCGGTGACGCGCCCCGACGGCCAGCCCGATCCGGCCATGTACTTCTGGGCCACCGGAATCCTGAGCTCCTTCCTTGACAATGCACCGACCTACCTGGTGTTCTTCAATACCGCCGGCGGCGACCCGAAGGCGTTGATGACCACCTACGCGACGACGCTGGCGGCAATTTCGGCCGGCGCCGTGTTCATGGGCGCGAACACCTACATCGGCAACGCGCCCAACCTGATGGTCAAGGCCATCGCTGAAAGCCGCGGCGTGCGCATGCCGAGCTTCTTCGGCTTCATGCTGTGGTCGGGCGTCATCCTGATGCCGCTGTTCATCATTGCCACTTTCATCTTCTTCCGCTGATCATGAGCAAACCCAAAATCCTCGTTGCCCGTTCGATCTTTCCCGAGACCATAGCCCGTCTTGAAGAACATTTCGAAGTCGAATCCAACCCGAACGACGAAAGCTGGAGCAAAGCCAGGCTGATCGAAAAACTCCAGGGCAGGCAGGGCGTCTTCACCACCGGCAGCGAGCGCATCGACGCCGAACTGCTCGATGCCTGCCCCGACCTGAAGATCTGCGCCAACATGGCCGTGGGCTACAACAACTTCGACATCGACGCGATGACGGCGCACGGCGTGCTCGGCACCAATGCGCCGGACGTGCTGACCGAAACCACAGCCGACTTCGGTTTTGCGTTGCTGATGGCGACGGCGCGGCGCATCGCCGAGAGCGAACATTTCCTGCGCGCAGGCAAGTGGGAAAAGTGGAGCTACGACATGTTCTCGGGCTCGGACATCCACGGGTCCACGCTCGGCATCATCGGCATGGGCCGCATCGGGCAGGGCATCGCGAAGCGGGGCGCACACGGGTTCGGCATGAAAGTGATCTATCACAACCGTTCCCGGCTCGATGCGGCGCTCGAAGCCGAATGCAAGGCCAGCTACGCCGGCAAGGACGAGTTGCTGAAGACCGCCGATCACGTCGTGCTCGTGGTGCCCTATACGCCGGCGTCCCATCACACCATCGGCGCGGCGGAACTGGCGCTGATGAAGCCGACCGCCACGCTCGTCAACATCGCACGCGGCGGCATCGTCGACGACGCGGCGCTCGCGGCGGCGCTGCGCGACAAGCGCATCGCAGCGGCGGGCCTCGACGTGTTCGAAGGCGAACCGAAGGTGCATCCGGACCTGCTCACCGTGCCCAACGTCGTGCTCACGCCCCACATTGCGAGCGCCACGGTGCCCACTCGCCGCGCCATGGCCGACCTGGCGGTCGACAACCTCGTCGGCTACCTCGTGAGCAACAAGCCGGTCACGCCCCTCAATCCCGCAGTGCTTGCGGCCAAGTAAGAAGACAACGACCCCCGTGATCGAAACCTGGATCCTGCTGGCCCTCGCGGCCCTGAATTTCATCCTCATCCTGTGGTTGCTGCTGCGCAAGCAGCCCGCGCCCGACCATTCGGCGCTGGTGGCGACACTGGGCGCCGGCAACGAGCGCATCGAGCGCGAACTGCGCCACGAGATCGGCGAGTCCTCGCGCGGCGCCCGGCAGGAAACCGCGCAGGCCTTTGCCAGCTTCCAGCAGGCGCTGGTGCAGCAGGGTGCGGAGGCCACGCGGACGCAGAACGCGCAGATCGACGCCTTTGCGCAGCAGCTCACGCTGCTGCAGAAGACGCTGGGCGACACGCTCAACACCCAACTCCAGGGGCTGAGCGAATCCAACGCGCGCCGGCTCGCCGAAGTGCGCGCCACGATGGAAACCCAGCTCGCACAGCTCCAGCAGAACAACAGCGCCAAGCTGGACGAGATGCGCAAGACGGTCGACGAGAAGCTTCAGAGCACGCTCGAAGCCCGGCTGGGCGAAAGCTTCAAGCAGGTGGCGGACCGGCTGGAGCAGGTGCACAAGGGCCTGGGCGAGATGCAGACGCTCGCCGTCGGCGTGGGCAGCCTGCAGCGCGTGCTGACCAACGTGAAGACCCGCGGCGTCTTCGGCGAAGTGCAACTCGAGGCGCTGCTTGAACAGGTGCTGACGACCGACCAGTACGCCAAGCAGGTCGAGACCAAGCCTCGCAGCGGCCAGCGCGTCGACTTCGCGATCCGTTTCCCGGGACGGGGTGGCGACGGGGCGCCGGTCTGGTTGCCCATCGACGCCAAGTTTCCGCGCGATGACTACGAGCGTCTGCTCGACGCGCACGAGCGTGCCGATCCCGGCGCTGCCGAAACTGCCGCCAAGGCCTTGGAAACGCGCATTCGCACCGAAGCCAAGTCGATCTCCGAAAACTACCTGGCCGCGCCGCACACCACGGATTTCGCGATCCTCTTCCTGCCGGTCGAAAGCCTCTATGCCGAAGTGCTGCGCCGCCCCGGCCTGATGGATGCGATCCAGCGTCAGCATCGCGTGACTCTCGCCGGGCCGACGACGTTGCTGGCGATGCTCAACAGCCTGCACATGGGCTTTCGCACGCTGGCGTTGGAGCAACAGGCTTCCGAAGTGTGGAAGGTGCTGGGTGCGGTCAAGACGGAGTTCGAGCGCTACGGCGAATGGGTTTCGCGCATCAAGGAACAGGTGGCGAAGGCTTCCGACACCCTCGACAAGGCTGACACGCGCGCCAAGCAGATGCGGCTCGCGTTGCGCAAGGTGGAGGCGCTGCCCGAGGCGCAATCCCAGGCGCTGTTGCCGTCCGCCGACGGCGAGGACGATCTCCAGACGTGAATGCCGGCCTGCTTCGCCTGATCCTCGCGCAGGTCTGCCTGCATGCGGCGATGACGGGCACCCGGCTGGCGGCCCCGCTGCTGGCGCTGCGAGAGGGTTACAGCGCGGCTGCCGTCGGGGTCCTGCTGGCCCTGTTCGCGCTGACGCAGGTGTTCCTGGCGCTGCCTGCCGGGCGCTTCGCGGATCGGCATGGTTTGCGGCGGCCGTTGACCATCGCCGTCGTTTCAGCCTCAGCCGGGGCCGCCATGGCCGCGGTGCTGCCCGTATTTCCAGTGCTCTGCCTCGCGGCGTTGCTGACGGGCGGCGCCACCGGCATCGCTGTGATCGCGTTGCAGCGTCACGTCGGCCGCGCGGCGAGCAATCCGACCCAGCTCAAGCAGGTGTTCAGCTGGCTTGCGATCGCGCCGGCCGCCGCCAACTTCGTCGGGCCGTTTGTCACGGGCTTGCTGATTGACCACGCCGGTCCCACGCCGGGCGATTTGCTTGGCTATCGGGTGGCATTCGCCTTGCTCGCGCTGCTGCCGGTCGCCTGCTGGATGCTCGCGCGCGGAACGGCCGAACTCCCCCCGGTGCGCCTGCCGCCAGGAGCGCCCAAGCCGCGCGCCTGGGATCTGCTGAGTCAGCCCATGTTCCGGCGTCTCCTGTTCGTGAACTGGTTGCAATCCGCGTCATGGGACGTGCACACCTTCGTATTGCCGATCCTGGGCCACGAGCGCGGGCTGAGCGCTTCGATGATCGGCTCGATCCTTGGCGCCTTCGCGGTGGCGGCGGCCGGCATTCGCGTCGTTTTGCCGCTGGTGGCGTCCCGCTTCAGCGAACGCGGCGTGATCACCGCGTCGAACGTGGTTACGGCCCTGGTCTTCGCGGCCTATCCGTTCATGACTTCGGCGCTGGGCATGGGCGCCTGCTCTGTGGTGCTCGGCGTGGCGCTCGGCGCGGTGCAGCCCATGGTGATGAGCATGCTGCACCAGATCACGCCGCACGCGCGGCACGGCGAAGCGCTCGGCCTGCGCGTGATGACGCTCAACGCCTCCAGTGTCGCCATGCCCATGCTCTTCGGCGCAGCCGGGGCCCTGATCGGAGTCGCAGGCGTGTTCTGGATCGTAGGTGGTGTCGTGGCGCTGGGCACCCGCTCGGTCTGGGGCCTCCAGGCCCCTGCCGCCGCCTCCCACGAGTAGGGCTCGCGAAGCCCGAGCCTGAGGGCAAGCTAGAGCTTGTAAAAGGTCTTGATGTAGTCCCAGGCGTCCTGCGGCGCGTCCACGTACTCGATCAGCTTCACGTCGTTGGGCGAGATGACGCCTTCCTCGGCCAGGAACTCGAAGTTGATGAGCTGCTTCCAGTAGTCCGAGCCGAACAGTACGATTGGCACGGGCTTGGCCTTGCGGGTCTGGACCAGCGTGATGACCTCGAACAGCTCGTCCAGGGTGCCGAAGCCGCCCGGAAAGGCCACCAGCGCCTTCGCCCGCATCATGAAATGCATCTTGCGGATCGCGAAATAGTGGAACTTGAAGCTCAGCGCCGGCGTGACGTAGGGGTTGGCTTCTTCTTCCATCGGCAGCGCGATCGCCAGGCCCACCGACAGGCCGCCGCCTTCATAGGCGCCGCGGTTGGCCGCCTGCATGATGCCAGGGCCGCCGCCGGTGCACACGAAGAGCTTGTCCTGAGGCTCCTTGTCGTTGCTGTATTGCGCGACGAGCTTGCCGAAGGCACGCGCCTTCTCGTAATAGTGGGAGCTGCGCGCGAGCTTGCGCCAGCGGTCGGCTGCGATGGTGTCGCCCGATGCCTCGGCCTGGGCGATCAATGCGCCCGATTCCTCTTCGCTTCGAAATCGCGCGCTGCCGAAAACCACCACCGTGTTCTCGATGCCGTGGGCGCGCATCTCGAGGTCGGGCTTCATGAGTTCGAGTTGCATCCGCAGTCCGCGCGTTTCGCGGCGCAGCAGGAATTCCGGGTCGGCGAAAGCCAGGCGGGAGGGATCCGTATGCAGCGGAAGTCCCTTGTCCGCATGGGCCTGCAGTGTGGCCCAGGCGTCGGCGAGGCGTTTGTCGTGGAGGTCGTGTGTGCTGTTGGGCATGGTCTTGCGAGGAAAGCGAAGCTGAATTGTGCGCCTTGCAGATTTCGGGCCCGTTCGGTCGGAGCGCACGCAAAAAAGGCTCCCGAGGGAGCCTTTTTCGAGGTGAGCGGGCGCTTAGACGCGTTTGCGGTATTCGCCGGTGCGGGTGTCGATTTCGATGCGGTCGCCTTGCGCAACGAAGAGCGGCACGCCAATTTCGAAACCGGTGGAAATCTTGGCCGGCTTCATGACCTTGCCCGAGGTGTCGCCCTTGACGGCCGGCTCGGTCCAGGTGATTTCGCGCTCGACGCTGGTCGGCAGTTCGACCGAGATGGCCTTGCCGTCGTAGAACACGACTTCGACCGGCATGCCGTCTTCGAGGTAGTTGAGCGAGTCGCCCATGTTCTCGGCTTCGACCTCATACTGGTTGTATTCGGTGTCCATGCAGACGTACATTGGGTCGGCGAAGTAGGAATAGGTGCATTCCTTCTTGTCGAGCACGATCTGCTCCATCTTGTCGTCGGCCTTGAAGACCACTTCGGTGTTGAAGTTGGCAATCAGGCTCTTGAGCTTCATGCGCACGGTGGCGGAATTGCGGCCGCCACGGCTGTATTCGGTCTTGAGGACGACCATGGGGTCCTTGCCGTGCATGATCACGTTGCCAGCGCGGATTTCTTGAGCGATTTTCATAAACAGAGTCTCTGGATGTTGGCCGCTCGGTGCGTCGTCGGGCCCTGTGGCCCTCTGACGCATTCACCGCGGCGGGTTCAGCGGATGCTGCGGCAATCGGGACAGGCCCCGGCCGGAAATCCGCAAAGCCCGCAATTTTAGCTTTTTTGGACGACGCAACGTCGAAGGCGCGTCAAAAGGTCGTCCTGTCCGAGCAGGCATGCACGTGCCGCGAGCGCGGTCGAACCCCAGGATTCGAGCGTCGCCGGGGTCAGATCCGGCAGTGCGTTCCGTGCCATGCCGTTCCAGAGGTGGTGGAAGCTGCGCAAGGAGGGCGGGGCAGTCAACCAGTCCAGCAAGGCTTCCAGCTTGGTGTGGTGAGCGTCGTCATCCTGAGGGTAGATCTGCCAGATGAACGGGGCGCCGGCCCAGATCGCCCGAACCAGGGAATCTTCGCCGCGGACGAAATTCAGATCGCAAGCCCACAGGAGGTGATCGAACTCCGCTTGCTGCAGATAGGGCAGCCACGAGATCGAAAGCGCGCCGCGCTGTGCGGGGCCGGGTGGCAAGGCGGCAGTGGCGCGTCCCGCGGTGACCAGCAGCCGCGTCGGTTGGCCGGCGCGTTCGAACTGGGCGAGCAGGGCTTCGAGCGCCGGCGGTTCGTAGCAAAACAGCGAAACGAGCAGCTCGCCTTGCCAGGGGATGCCGTGTCGCGAGAGCCAGGAGCCCCGATCGAAGCGCTCGCGCCGCGCCATCAGGTCGGGCTCGCGCAAGAGGCCGCCTGTCGCGGTGGTGAATCCTGGGTAGAAGAAGTGCTTGGTCAGCCCGGCGCCCGGTTCCCTGAAAACCGGGGAGGGCAGGCCGTGCAGGCGCTCGACATAGGGCTCGGCCGACAGGTACTCCAGGTTGATCCACCGGTGACTGGACCCGCTTCTGGGCGCCTGCTGCGCGAACACTGCGACGATTTCGGGCGCGGGATCGCAGCCGAAGGCCTCGACCAGCACGTCGGGCGAAGGCGCGTTCGCGGCCTGGATCGCCGCCGTGTCTTTTGTCCAGGCGATGACGGAAACCCCTTTGCACCCCCCGGGCGCCATCCAGGCCAGCGCGGAGGGATCGTCGATCCACAAGCGCACCGTCTCGCCGTGGCCTGCAAGCGCGGCGGCCAGCCGCCAGCAGACGCCGGCATCGCCATGGTTGTCTATGACCTTGCAGAAAATGTCCCAGCGCATCGCGGGATACTCTACAGCCCTCTCATGGAGACACCGGAGACAACTTCCATGTCACAACACTCCGCCGACATCCTCTGGCAACGCGATGGCCAGGACTTCGTCGGCAATCGCTACAGCCGCCGCCACACGATCCGCTTCGACGGCGGAGCGGAATGGTCCGGCTCGTCCTCGCCGCATGTCGTGCCGCTGCCGATGTCGGACGCCACGGCCGTGGACCCGGAAGAACTCTTTGTCGCCTCGCTGTCGAGCTGTCACATGCTGTGGTTCCTTTCGATCGCGGCGTCACGCGGTTTTTGCGTGGAGCGCTACGCCGACAGCGCGAGCGGGCGGATGGGGCGCAACGCTGCCGGCAAGACGGCGATGACCGTCGTCACGCTGCGGCCGCAGGTGCAGTTCTCGGGCGAGCGCCTGCCAACGCGCGAGCAGATCGAAGCCATGCATCACGCGGCACACGAAGAGTGCTTCATCGCCAATTCGGTCCGCGCGGACGTCCGCTGCGAACCGGTGATGGAAGACGGGGCCCCGCGGTAAGGTCAATGGCTGACACGCATTCCGATCAATTGCTCAGCGAAGTGGCGGCATTGCCGCAACTGCCGGGCGTCTATCGCTATTTCGACGCGGCAGGCGCGGTGCTGTACGTGGGCAAGGCGCGCAATCTCAAGAGGCGCGTGGCGAACTACTTCCAGAAGAACCACGCCGGCACGCGCATCGGCCACATGATCTCCAAGATCGCCCGCATGGAGACCACGGTGGTGCGCTCCGAGGCCGAGGCGCTGCTGCTCGAGAACAACCTGATCAAGACGCTCAAGCCGCGCTACAACATCCTGTTTCGCGACGACAAGAGCTACCCGTACCTCAAGATCGCCTCGCACGCCTTCCCCCGGCTGGCGTACTACCGCGGATCGGTCGATCGCAAGCACCGTTATTTCGGGCCATATCCCAGCGCGTGGGCGGTCAAGGAATCGATCCAGTTGCTGCAGAAGGTGTTCAAGCTCCGCACCTGCGAAGACACTGTCTACGGAAATCGCACGCGGCCCTGCCTGCTCTACCAGATCAAGCGCTGCAGCGGCCCCTGCGTGGGCTACATCGCACCGGAGGACTACGCGCAGGACGTGGCCAATGCGGAGGCCTTCCTCATGGGTGACACGCAAGCTGTCCTCACGCAGCTCGAGGCGCGGATGATGTCCCACGCCGAGAAGCTGGAGTTCGAGCAGGCGGCCGAACTGCGCAACCAGATGTCGGCGCTGTCGCGCGTGCTGCACCAGCAGTCGGTCGAGATCGCATCCGACAAGGACGTGGACATCCTCGCCGTCAAGGTCCAGGGCGGCAAGGCCTGCGTGAACCTCGCGATGGTGCGCGGCGGGCGGCACCTGGGCGACCGCGCCTACTTCCCGGTGCATGTGGAAGATGCCACCCAGATCCAGCACGGTGAACGGGACATCGAGGGCGACGACGAACCGCCTGCGTCCGACGCGGTCGAGGTGCAGGTGCTCGAGGCGTTCATTGCGCAGCACTACATCGACGTGCCCGTGCCGGCGACGCTGGTGCTGAGCGAACTGGTGGGCCGCGAACTGATCGAGGCGATCTCGCAGCAGGCGGGCACGCGGGTGACGGCCGTATTCCAGCCGCGCGAGCAGCGTCGTCACTGGCTTGAAATGGCGTGCAAGAACGCATCGCTCCAGCTCGCGCGCCTGCTCGCCGAGGAGGGCTCCCAGCAGGCACGCACGCGCGCGCTGGTCGATTCGCTCGAACTGGCGCCGGACGATCTCGACAATTTCCGCGTCGAGTGTTTCGACATCTCGCACACGGCGGGCGAAGCGACCCAGGCTTCGTGCGTCGTGTTCGAGCATCACGCCATGCAGAACCGCGAATACCGGCGCTACAACATCGAAGGCATCACGCCGGGCGACGACTACGCCGCGATGCGGCAGGTGCTGCATCGCCGCTATGGCAAGTTGGCCGAGGCCATGGCGGCGGAAACCGATGCGCCCCCGGCCGGCGATGCCGCAGGCGCGGGGACCGATGCGCGGCCTGGCACGCGTACCGCGCGCATGCCGGACCTGGTGTTGGTCGATGGCGGCAAGGGGCAGGTGTCGATGGCGCGCGAAGTGTTCAGCGAGCTGGGGCTCCCCCTGTCGTTGATCGTCGGCGTGGAAAAGGGTGAAGGGCGCAAGGTCGGCCTGGAGGAACTCGTGTTCGCCGACGGACGCGAGAAGGTATACCTCGGCCGCGATTCGGCAGCATTGATGCTGGTCGCGCAGATTCGCGACGAGGCGCACCGATTCGCGATCACCGGCATGCGCGCCAAGCGGGCAAAGATCCGCGTCGGGGGCAGCCAACTCGAAGATATTCCGGGGATCGGACCGAAGCGCCGCGCGCGCCTGTTGCAGCGATTCGGCGGAATTCGGGGTGTCGCGGCGGCCAGCGTCGAAGACATTGCGTCAGTCGAGGGCATTGCTTTCGACCTCGCCGAAGAAATCTACCGCGCGTTGCACTAGGGTGAGATCGGCAGGCCCCGGGTCGGGCCATATACTCGTTCGAATGTTCTGGACCCTGCCTACGATCATGACCTGGACGCGCATCGTCGCGATTCCCTTGATCGTGGGTGTGTTCTACCTGCCGCTGTCGGAACCGATGCGCAATCTCATCGCGACGGTGATGTTCATCGTCTTCGCGGCGACCGACTGGCTCGATGGCTTCCTGGCACGCCGGCTCAACCAGACTTCGGCGTTCGGCGCCTTCCTCGATCCGGTTGCCGACAAGTTCCTCGTGTGCGCTTCGCTGCTCGTGCTGGTTCACCTCAATCGTGCCGACGTGTTCGTGGCGCTGATCATCATCGGCCGCGAGATCGCGATCTCCGCGTTGCGCGAATGGATGGCGCAGATCGGCGCCGGAAAGAGCGTCGCGGTCCACATGGTCGGCAAGGTCAAGACCGTGGTGCAGATGGTGGCCATCCCCTTCCTGCTCTTCAACGGCGTGCTTTTCGGCGTGATCGACACTGGCGCTTGGGGACATTGGCTGATCTGGATCTCCGCGGTTCTCACCGTGTGGTCGATGGTCTATTACCTCCAGAAGGCCATACCCGAGATTCGGGCCCGGGCGAAATGACGGACACGGCCCGCTCTGCGGGCTGGCTGCGCGCGATGCCGGCGGTCTTCGTGCTGATCTGGAGCACCGGCTTCATCGTGGCGCGGTTTGGCATGCCCTACGCACCGCCGCTCAAGTTCCTCGCGGTTCGCTATGCACTCTCTGTGGTCTGCTTCCTCGTCTGGGTCAGGGTGGCGCGCGTCGCCTGGCCGCGAGACCGGGTGCAGTGGGGCCACCTCGCCGTCACCGGCGTGCTGATGCAGGCGGGCTACCTGGGGGGTGTCTGGGCGGCCGTCAGGGCCGGAATGTGGTCCGGGCTCATTGCGTTGCTGGTCGGAATCCAGCCCGTCTTGACCGCCGTCTGGATGTCGATGAGCGGCGGCACGATCACGCGTCGTCAATGGGCCGGGTTGTTCCTCGGATTCCTGGGGCTGGTGATGGTCGTGTCACGCAAGCTTGGGCAGGGTGGGGAAGTCAGTGGGCTGAGCATGGGGCTGGCATTGATGGCGCTCCTGTCGATCACCGCCGGTACGCTGTACCAGAAGCGCTTTGTCGCCCCTTGCGACGTGCGCAGCGCGAACGCGGTCCAGCTTGCGGCGGCGCTGCTGGTCACCTTGCCCTTCGCTGCGCTGGAGAGCGACGGCATCCAGTGGAACCTGGCGTCGGGTGGCGCGATGGCCTGGTCCGTCCTGGCCCTCTCGCTGGGAGGCAGCTCGCTTCTCTACATACTGATCCAGCGCGGTACCGCCACGGCCGTCACGAGCCTGCTCTATCTCGTGCCGCCGTGCACCGCGGTGATGGCGTGGTTGCTATTTGCGGAGCCGATCACCGTGGTAACGCTGGCAGGCATCGCAACGACGGCCATCGGCGTGAGCCTGGTGGTCCGCGGCGAGCGCTGAGCCTGCTCAGCGCGGCCGCGCGTGGTCGACCCTCCACGGCTCGCCGCGAAAGCGCTCCACCAGGAAGTCGATGAGCACCCGTACGCGTCGAGGCGTCTTGGGTCGCCATGGCGCGACCCATTGAATATCCGCGTCCGGCATCGCGAACTGCGGCAGTACGCGCACCAGTTCGCCTGTTGCGAGGAGGGGTGCGATGTCCCAGAGGCTGCGCAGCATGATGCCGCGCCCGGCCAGGCACCAATCGCGCACCATCTCGCCCGAATTGCTCGACAGCGGACCACGCACATGGACGCGAACCGTCGTGCCGTCCTTGACGTGACGCAGCGTCCAAAGCGCGAATTCGCGCTCGCTGGCTTCACTGTTCTCGCGCGCCACGAGGCAGTCGTGCGCCGCGAGCGCGGCAGCGTCGGTGGGGACCCCATGTTGCTCGAGATAGGCGGGCGCGGCCGCCAGCACGCGCTGGTTGCGGGCAATACGGCGTGTAACCCAGTCGCCCGCTCGGCGATGTTCCGGCTGCCACAACCAGACCGCGCCGTCGTGCCCCTCAGCGCCCAGGTCCGGCAGTTTCTCAGCCAGCGTGAGCTGGATCTGCAGCCCGGGATGTTGCTCGTTGAACACCGCGAGCGCCGGCCCGAGCCAGTGCCTGCCGAAGCCGAAGGTGGCGACGAGCCGGATCGTTCCGCTCAGTTCGCTCTGGCGTTCGCCGAGTTCGTTCTCGAGCGCGGCGAAGCCGTCGAGCAGGGCCTTGGCATGCAGGCACACTGCCTCACCCTCCACCGTGGCGCTGAGTCTGCGCGTGGTTCGGTCGAACAGCCGCTGGCCCAGTCGCGCCTCCAGCGCGCCGAGCCGCTTGGTCACGACGGAGGGCACGACGTTCAGCGCGAGCGCGGCGCCGGCAAGGCTGCCGCGCGCGCGGATCGCCATCACGAGTTCCAGATCGCTGCGTTCCATTCTTGCCGTTTCGGAAAGTATCAATTGGCTTATTGTTGCTTGATGGCGAGAGGTGCGCAACGCACAATTCATCGCATGTTGGCTTCGTTCTCCACCTTCGATCTGTCCCGCGACGGGGTTCGGCTGCACGGCCGTGTTGGGGGCAGCGGCGCGCCTCTGCTGCTGCTCCATGGACATCCGCAGACGCATGTCATCTGGCATCGCATCGCGCCTGTGCTGGCCGAGCACTTCACCTTGGTCATGCTCGATCTGCGCGGCTACGGAGATTCCGGCCGTCCGGTGGCCGATGCGGCCCATTCGCGCTACAGCAAGCGCGAGATGGCGCTTGACGCGCTGGCCGCCATGCGGCATCACGGCTTCGAGCGCTTCGGCGTGCTGGCGCATGACCGGGGTGCGCGCGTGGCCCATCGGCTTGCGGCAGACCATCCGGGGACGGTGGAGCGCCTCATGCTGCTCGACATCGCTCCGACGCTCGGGATGTACGAGGAAACGTCCGAAGCTTTTGCGAAGGCCTATTGGCACTGGTTCTTCCTGATCCAGCCGCCGCCGTTGCCCGAAGCGCTCATCGAATCGGATCCGGTGCGCTATGTGCGCAGCGTCATGGGCAGCCGCCACGCGGGTCTTGCGCCCTTTGCGCGGGAAGCGCTCGCCGAGTACGAACGCTGCGCGTCGATCGACGGCACTGCGAAAGCCATCTGCGAGGACTATCGGGCCTCGGCGACCATCGACCTGGAACACGATCGCGCCGACATCGCAGCTGGGCGCAAGCTCACGCAGCCGCTGCGCGTGCTGTGGGGCGAGCACGGTGCCGTCGGACGCTGCTTCGATGTGTTGGCGCTGTGGCGCGAGCGCGCCGACGACGTGTCGGGCGAAGCCCTGTCCTGCGGCCACTACATTCCCGAAGAAGCGCCCCGAGATTTGCTGGCGCAGGCGCTTCCCTTTTTCAACGCGACCCACAAGGATTGAGACATGAGCACCCAACGAATTGCAGTCATCGCCGGCGACGGCATCGGCAAGGAAACGATGCCCGAGGGCCTGCGGGTGCTCGATGCCGCAGCGCGCAAGTTCGGTATCGACCTGAAATTCGACCATTTCGACTTTTCGAGCTGGGACTACTACGAGAAGCACGGCAAGATGCTGCCCGACAACTGGAAGGATCAGATCGGTGGGCATGACGCCATCTATTTCGGCGCGGTCGGCTGGCCCGAGAAGATCGCGGACCACGTCTCGCTCTGGGGCTCGTTGCTGCTCTTTCGCCGCGAGTTCGACCAGTACGTCAACCTGCGCCCCGCGCGGCTGATGCCGGGCATCGTGGCGCCCGTGGTTCGCCGCGACGGCACGCCGCGGCAGCCGGGCGAGATCGACATGTACATCGTGCGCGAGAACACCGAGGGCGAATACTCGAGCATCGGCGGCCGCATGTACGAAGGCACCTCGCGCGAGATCGTCGTCCAGGAGACCGTGATGTCGCGCGTCGGCGTCGACCGCGTGCTGAAATTCGCGTTCGACCTGGCGCAGTCGCGCCCGAAGAAGCATCTCACCAGTGCCACCAAGTCCAATGGCATCTCGATCACCATGCCCTACTGGGACGAGCGTGTGGCTGCGATGGCGCAAAGCTACCCGGACATCAAGCTCGACAAGTTCCACATCGATATCCTGACCGCGCATTTCGTACAGCGCCCGGACTTCTTCGATGTGGTGGTGGCGAGCAACCTCTTCGGCGACATCCTGTCGGACCTGGGGCCTGCCTGCACCGGCACGATCGGTATCGCGCCCAGTGCCAACCTGAACCCCGAGCGGACCATGCCATCGCTGTTCGAGCCCGTGCACGGTTCCGCGCCGGACATCGCCGGCAAGGGCATTGCCAACCCGATCGGCCAGATCTGGTGCGGCGCGATGATGCTGGAGTTTCTCGGCCACAAGTCCGCGCACGACGCGATCCTGTCGACGATCGAGAAGGTTCTGGCGCCAGGAAGCGGCGCGCCGCGCACGCCCGACATCGGCGGAACCGCAAGCACGAGTGACCTCGGCAAGGCCATCGCCGAGGCACTTTGAAAAAGACTTGTCAAAACGCCACTAAAATCGCGCTCCTCGCTGGGTTCTAGCGGGGAGTGTCGTATTGACACCCTGTAGACCAGTGGTTGTAATCCTTGTCGGCAGCGCGCTGCCGGCGCGTCAGAACTGCCACCCTTTTTCCTGCACTTCGCCCCCGTGGCCATCGTCACGGGGCTGGCATCGCTTCTGACGACTGATCAACAATTTTCCTGCAAGGGGCCCTTGTGAACAAAACCGAACTCATTGAGCACATCGCAAAGAACGCCGATATTTCCAAAGCTGCTGCCACCCGCGCACTCGAATCCACCATCGGCGCCATTCGTACCACGCTCAAGAAGGGCGGCTCCGTTTCGCTCGTCGGTTTCGGGACATTTGCAGTAGGCAAGCGCGCCGCCCGGACCGGCCGTAATCCACGTACCGGCGACGCGATTAAAATCAAGGCCGCCAAGATTCCGAAGTTCCGTCCCGGCAAGGCGCTGAAAGACGCGCTGAACTGAGACACTGTTTTCAGGTGGGGTGCTTAGCTCAGCTGGTAGAGCGGCGCCCTTACAAGGCGTAGGTCGGGGGTTCGAACCCCTCAGCACCCACCACCCGAAGCAAAGGCGAACAGTGTGTTCGCCTTTTTTGTTGCCGTCCCGCAATTCGTCACAGAGAGTGCCCCAGCATGTTTGATTCCTTCCGCAAGTACAACAAGATCATCATGGTGTTCTTGTTCTTGCTGATCATTCCTTCGTTCGTGCTCTTCGGCGTCGATCGGTATCAGGGAGATGGCCAAGGCGAAAAAGTGGCGCGAGTTGCTGGCCATGACATCACCCGCCCCGAATGGGATGCGCAGCACCGCAACGAGGTCGACCGGATCCGCCGGCAGGCGCCCAACATCGAGCCGGCCCTGCTCGACTCCGATGCGGCGCGTTACGCCACCCTGGAGCGCATGGTGCGTGATCGCGTCCTCGCAGCAGCGGCGTCCAAGTCGAACATGACCGTGTCCGAGGAGCGGCTCGCACGGCTGTTTGCCGCGGACCCCGGCCTCGCGTCGTTCCGCACGGCCGATGGCAAATTCGACCGCGAGAGCTTCATGCGCGCAACGGGCCGCACGCCGGAGCAGTACGAAGCCTCGGTCCGCGCGGACCTGGCGACGCAACAGGTGTCTCTGGGCGTTTCGGGCACGACCTTCGCGACCGCCGCGCAAGCCGCCGCGGCGCTGAACGCCTTCTACGCTCGCCGCGAAATTCAGGTGGCACTGTTCAAGCCTGCCGACTTCGCGTCGAAGGTCAGCGTCAGCGATGCTGATCTCCAGGCTTTCTACAAGGACCACACGGCGCAGTTCCAGGTGCCCGAACAGGCCAGCGTCGAATACCTGGTCCTGGACCTCGAAGCCGCGAAGAAGAACATTTCGGTCAGCGAAGCTGATCTGCGGAGCTACTACGACCAGAACAGCGCGCGCTTCGGCAGCAAGGAAGAACGTCGTGCAAGTCACATCCTGATTGCCGCGCCGGCAAGCGCACCGGCCGCCGACCGCGAGAAGGCGCGCGCCAAGGCCGAGCAATTGCTGGCCGATCTCAGGAAGGCGCCCAACACTTTTGCCGATGTGGCACGCAAGAATTCGCAGGACCCCGGCTCGGCGGAGAAGGGCGGTGATCTCGATTTCGTGACGCGCGGCGCGATGGTCAAGCCTTTCGAGGATGTGATGTTCGCGCTCAAGAAGGGCGAGATCAGCAACGTCGTCGAGACCGAGTTCGGCTATCACATCGTCCAGCTCAACGACATCAAGCCCGCCGTGGTGCCAACCTTCGACAAAGTGCGCGCCACCATCGAGAACGAAGTGCGCAGCCAGCAGGCCACGCAGGAGTTCGCGAAGGCCGCCGAGATCTTTACCGACATCGTCTACCAACAGCCCGACAGCCTGAAGCCGGCCGCGGAGAAGCTGAAGCTGACGATCCAGACGGCCAGCAACATCGGGCGCACGCCAGCGCCGGGTGCTGCCGGCGCGTTGGCCAGCCGCAATTTCCTGAACGCGCTTTTTGCTCCCGATACGCTTGAGCGCAAGCACAACACCGAAGCCATCGAGATCGGGCCCAACCAGCTCGCATCGGGCCGCGTCACGCAGCACAGCCCGGCGCGCGCGCTGCCGTTCGAAGAGGTCAAGGACAAGGTTCGCACCCAACTCATTGCCGAACGTGCGGCCGCCCTTGCCAAGGCCGAGGGCGAAGCCAAGCTGGCCGCCTGGCAGGCCGATCCCGCGGGAGCAACTTTCGGTGCGCCTGTGACAGTTTCGCGGCTGGAAACGCAGTCGCAGCCGCCGACAGTCATCGAGGCCGCTTTGCGGGCCAATACCAGCAAGCTGCCGGCGCTCGTCGGAACGGATCTTGGCGCGCAGGGCTTTGCGGTCGTGCGGGTCATCAAGGCCGTGCCCCGCACGCCGCCCGCTGCGGAGCTGGCGAAACAGGAGAACGAGCAGTTCGCGCAGGCGGTGGGCTCGGCGGAGAACGCCGCCTACTATGACCTGCTGAAGAGCCGCTTCAAGGCTGAAATTTCGGTTCCAAGGCCCCAGGATTCGACGCCGGGCGTCGAACGCTAGTTTTTTCACGCTACAATCGCAGGCTGCGGTGGCTGTAGCTCAGCTGGTAGAGTCCCAGATTGTGATTCTGGTCGTCGTGGGTTCGAGTCCCATCAGCCACCCCAAACTTCAATAGAAAAAGCGCCGACCCAATGGTCGGCGCTTTTTTTTGTGCGTTCTGTACTTGCGGTAATTGACTTTTGAATTAAAATTTTCGCTTTCTAATTCGAGGATTAGCACCGATGGCCTCATCCCTTGCCGACATCAATTCCCAGATCAAGAAGCACGACGAGCAGATTGCGCAATTGCGCAAGCAAGCCGAAGAGCTGAGAAATCAGGAGCGCTCTGGAGTGATCGAGGAGCTGCGCAAGAAGATCGCTGAATACGGTTTGACCGCAGCCGATCTCAAACTCACGGCACGCGTTGGCAAGCGCAGCGCAGGGGTTGCTGCGACCAAAACCGCTGCAAAGTATCGCAGCCCCACCGGCGAGACCTGGTCTGGCGGCCGTGGCCGCAAGCCGCGCTGGATCACTGAGGCACTTGCAGCCGGTAAATCGCTGTCGGACTTCGAGATCAAGTAAGGCCTTCGTCTCGGTCAAGGTAAAAAGCCCGCTCATGCGGGCTTTTTTTATGGGCTTCGTGAGAGTGCTCAGTTGACCAGGACAAGCTTGCCCTTGACCCCGCGCGAGCCCATGTGGGCGTAGGCGGCCTTGAGTTCCGCCATGGGCATGGCGCGATCGATCACGGGCTTGATCTTGCCCTGGCCGTACCACTTCGCCAATTCGGCCATCATCTGCGCGTTGGCCTTGGGCTCGCGCTTCGCAAAATCGCCCCAGAACACGCCGACCAGCGATGCGCCTTTGAGCAGCATCAAATTCAACGGCAGCGAAGGAATGGGGCCTGCGGCGAAACCCACGACCAGATAGCGGCCACGCCAGCCAATGGAACGGAACGCCGGTTCGGCAAATTCGCCGCCGACCGGGTCGTAAATGACGTCGGGTCCCTTGCCGTCCGTTGCCGCTTTGACTGCATCGCGAAAACCATTGGGAAGCGCATGCGTCGTGTAGTTGATCGTGATGTCCGCGCCGATGGATTTGCACAGCTCGCATTTTTCGTCGGTCGACGCGGCTGCGATGACCTTGGCTCCCGCGGCTTTTGCAATCTGAATCGCCGCGGTCCCGACACCACCGGCCGCGCCGAGCACCAGCACCGTATCGCCGGCCTTCAATTGCGCTCGGTCCATCAATGCGTGCCAGGACGTCGCATAAATCATGATGAACGCGGCGGCGTCGACATAGCCAAAGCCTTCTGGAAGCGGCATGCAAAGCGCCGCAGGCGCGAGCGTATGCGTTCCGAAGCCGCCCGTGCCGGACAGGCATGCAACGTTCTGCCCGACCTTGAGATGCGTGACGCCTTCGCCAACGGCGGTGATAACGCCGGCATATTCGGAGCCCGGCACGAAAGGCAATGGCGGTTTGATCTGGTATTTGTTCTGCACGATCAGCAGATCGGGAAAATTCAGGCTCGCCGCCTTGATCTCGACCAGCACCTGTCCGGCGCCGGGGGTCGGCGTTGGCAGTTCTTTCCACGTGAGCGCGTCGACGCCGGTGGGGTTTTCGCAAAGCCATGCGTGCATGCTCGTGTCTCCTATCTATGAGTCTGGGGGCAATGAATGCGGGCCATGATAGGTGGGGTGCGCCGCACGTGTTGTCCCAGCCGTGACGCACCCGCCGCCTACAATCGCGCGCACTGATAGACGCCATGAAGATACTTATTTCGAACGACGACGGTTTCCAGGCTCCGGGCATCGTCGCGCTGCACGACGCGCTGAAGGACATAGCCGAGGTCGAGGTGGTCGCTCCGGAGCACAACAACAGCGCCAAGTCGAACGCGCTCACGCTGGCCGCGCCGCTCTACGTGCACACCGCCCACAACGGGTTCCGCTACGTCACCGGAACGCCGGCTGATTGCGTTCACATCGCGCTGAAGGGCTTGCTCGACTACCGGCCCGACCTCGTCGTGTCCGGCATCAACAACGGCGCCAACATGGGCGACGACACGATCTATTCAGGCACTGTCGGGGCCGCGATGGAGGCCTACCTGTTCGGCATACCGGCGATCGCCTTCTCCCAGATCGAAAAGGGCTGGGCCCACATCGACGCGGCGGCCCGTGCGGCGCGGCGACTGGTCGAGCAGATCGAGCGGGAACAGATGCTCGGCGGCAGTGCATTCCTGCTGAACGTCAATGTGCCGAACCTTCCCTTCGATGAATTGAAGTCCGTTCAGGTGTGCCGGTTGGGGCGCCGCCATGCCGCCGAGAAAGTCATCACGCAGGACAGCCCTCGGGGCGAAACGATGTACTGGATTGCCGGTGCGGGCGGAGCGAAAGACAGCGGCGAGGGCACCGACTTCCACGCGACCGCTGGCGGCCACGTTGCGCTGACTCCGTTGCAGATCGACCTGACCGATCACGCCAACCTGGGGCAATGGCGCGACACGGTGGCTCGCCTCGGCGAGCGCGCCTGACATGGCAAGCCAACGCCCGGGATTTCCCGTGCGGCTGACGCCTACGGCTTCTGCGGCGACGCGTGGGCGTCTGCCCGCGGTCCCCGCCAAGCCGACGGTCCACAGCACTCCGTCGATGGCGTCGGATGCGGTGCGTGCGCGAATGGTCCAGCGTCTGGCCGCGCAAGGCATTGCCGATGCGCGCGTACTGCGCGCGATGGGCACGGTCGAGCGTCACCTGTTCGTCGACAGCGCGCTCGTCAACCAGGCGTATGAAGACACCAGCCTGCCGATCGGACTGGGCCAGACCATCTCCAAGCCCAATGTGGTCGCCCGCATGATCGAACTGCTGCTCGGAGCGCCCGCATTGGCGGGCAAGCCCGGCGATCGCTTGGGGCGCGTGCTCGAGATCGGTACGGGCTGCGGCTATCAGGCCGCGGTTCTCAGCCACGTTGCGGCAGAGGTCTACAGCATCGAGCGCTTGAGAGGGTTGCATGAGCGCGCGCGTTCGAACCTTCGCCCCTTCAGATTGGCGACGGTTCACCTGCTGCTTGGTGACGGCATGATCGGCTATGCGAAGGGGGCGCCCTATGCCGGAATCATCGCCGCGGCGGGCGGCGAGGCCGTGCCGGAAGCGTGGATCGCGCAACTCGCGGTGGGCGGAAGAATCGTCGCGCCGACGCAGTCGGCAATGGGCGGACAAGCCTTGGTTGTCATTGATAAAACCGCACGCGGCGTCGAGCGTCGCATTCTTGAGGCGGTTCACTTTGTCCCCCTAAAATCGGGAATTGCTTGAAGGAAGAACACATGCAGGGTATTGGCAATCGGGGCTGGCTTGCCGGCGTGACGCTGGTGGTTTCGCTCGTGATTGCGGGTTGTGGTGCACCGCGTGGCCCGGTGCCGGTCGAGGATCGCGGCACCATGACTCGTACGCCGGCTGCACCCACCAACGGAACCGCTGTTCCCGGGGTGCCGCCGATCACCGTCGATGCCAACGGCAAGCCGCTGGCTGGCATCGAGAACTACGGCAAGCCAGGTTACTACGCGGTGCGTCCGGGCGACACGATCCGTCGCATCGGCACGGAAACCGGTCAGAGCTGGCAGAACATTGCGCGCTGGAACAATCTCGACAATCCTGACCTCATCGAAGTGGGCCAGGTGCTGCGCGTGATTCCGCCCGTTGGCGGAACTGCAACGGCCACGGCATCGACTGCGCCCGCGACCACCGACGCGTCCGGTGTCACCACTCGACCGGTGACGCAACCGATCGTCGCACCCGCCACTGCCGCCACAGCGGCTACGGCTGCGGCTGCAACTGCTGCATCTCCTGGTGCGGCGCCGAGCGCTGCAACCAAGCCGACTCCGCCGGTTACCGCTTCGCCGACGCCTCCGGCTGCCTCGGCATCGGGAGATGAAGACGTGGGCTGGATCTGGCCCGCCCAGGGCTCGTTGATCGCGGGCTTTGACGAAGCCAAGAACAAGGGACTCGACATCAGCGGCAAGGCGGGTGACTCAGTCCTCGCGGCTGCCGATGGTCGCGTCGTCTACGCAGGCGCGGGACTTCGCGGCTATGGCAACCTCATCATCCTGAAGCACAACAACACCTACCTGACCGCATACGCGCACAACCGTACGCTGTTGGTCAAGGAAGACCAGTCGGTGCAGAAGGGGCAGAAGATTGCCGAGATGGGCAACAGCGATGCAGACCGCGTCAAGCTGCACTTCGAAATTCGCCGTCAGGGCAAGCCGGTCGATCCGGCGCGGTACCTGCCAGCGCGCTAGCGTCATGGCCGCCTCTCGCCTTCATCGCACCCCGGTCGTGCGACGAGTGGCGGGCAACGGCGGCACTTCGGACATCGAGGCGCCGCGCGCTCCGGAGCCTTCCATCCCGCTGCGCGGTGCCATGGACCGCGTTGCGGGCGAGGGCCTGATAGAGAATCCCCGTGAAGCCCTGTCGACCGATCTCGGCGGCGATGGCGCTGACGGCGGTGATTCGTTGACGATCTACCTGCGCGAGATCCGGCGCACGCAGTTGTTCACGCCTGAAGAAGAATACCGAACCGCCTGCGCCGCGCGCGGCGGTGACTTCGCAGCGCGGCAATCGATGATCGAGCACAACCTGCGGCTGGTCGTCAACATTGCCAAGTCCTACCTCGGGCGCGGCGTGCCGATGGCGGACCTGATCGAAGAAGGCAACCTCGGTCTCATGCATGCGATCAACAAGTTCGAACCGGAGCGGGGCTTCCGTTTCTCGACCTATGCGACCTGGTGGATCCGGCAATCGATCGAACGCGCGGCGATGATGCAGGCGCGCGCCATCCGCTTGCCGGTGCATGTGGTGCGCGAGTTGCAGCAGGTGATGCGTGCACGTCGCGCATTGGAAGGCGACCCCGAATTCATCGCCCGTCGGCCAGACGGTGTGCGCGTCGAAGATGTCGCGGCGCTGCTCGGCCGCGAAGTGCAGGAAGTGGCGGACCTGATGGCGCTTGCCGAAGCGCCGCGTTCACTCGACGCCGGCGGTGAGCGCGGCGACGAAAGCTTCACCTTGGCAGATACCGTGGCGTCGGATGACGAAGGCGCCGACCCAACGGGCGTCACACAGACCCACGAAGTCGAGAAGCTGCTCGATCAATGGATCCTGGTTTTGACCGAGCGTGAACGCGAAGTGCTCGAAGGCCGCTATGGCCTGCATGACCGCGACCCGGAGACGCTGGAAGTCTTGAGCGTTCGGCTCGGATTGACCCGCGAGCGTGTCCGGCAGATCCAGAACGAGGCGCTGGCCAAGATGCGCCGCCAACTGGCGCGCGCAGGCGTGCAGCGCGACGCGCTCCTGTAGTCGCAGGGATCGCGCTTCGTGCGGCCTGAGACAATCCGGGCATGACGGAAACGAAAGAAAAGAAGGAAGCGCAGCGCCCCCGCGACGAATGGCTGCAGGTGGAGTCGCTCGATCTCGACGCGCAGGGCGTGGCGCACAAGGCCGACGGCATGGTGGTGTTCATCGAAGGTGCATTGCCTTTCGAAGAGGTCCAGTTCAACGTGCATCGGAAGAAGAACAACTGGGAGCAGGGTACGTTGACGGCGATCGCACGAGAGTCGTCGCAGCGCGTGCGACCGGGGTGCCCTCACTTCGGGCTGCATGCCGGTGCCTGCGGCGGCTGCAAGATGCAGCACCTCGACGCGGCTGCACAGGTCGCGGTGAAGCAGCGCTCGCTCGAGGACAACCTCTGGCACCTCGGCAAGGTGCGGCCCGAGAACGTGCTGCGGCCGCTCGAAGGACCCGCCTGGCACTATCGCTATCGTGCGCGGCTTTCCGTGCGCCACGTGGTGAAGAAGGGCACGGTCCTCATCGGCTTTCATGAACGCAAGAGCCGCTATCTGGCGGACATGAAGGTGTGCCCCGTCCTGCCGGCGCAGGTCAGCGACATGCTCATGCCTTTGCGCGAACTGATCGGCTCGATGGACGCGCGCGAGACCTGTCCCCAGATCGAACTGGCCTGCGGCGATTCGCCCGATGGCACGGGACGCTTGGGCGTTATTGCCCTGGTGCTGAGGCACCTGGAGCCGCTGTCCGATGCCGACGTGGCTCGGCTCAAGGCTTTCGCATCAAGGAACGAAGGGGTCCAGTGGTGGTTGCAGGCCAAGGGGCCGGAGACCGTCAAGTTGCTGGAGGAGGGTGGAGAGCCGCTGGCTTACGGGCTCCCCGAGTTCGGCGTGACGATGCCCTTCAAACCGACCGATTTCACGCAGGTCAACCCGCACATCAATCGCGTGCTGGTCGGCCGCGCGTTGCGGCTGCTCGATGTGCAGTCCGATGAGCGGGTGATCGACTGGTTCTGCGGACTGGGCAACTTCACGTTGCCATTGGCGAGCCGGGCGCGCGAGGTGTTGGGCATCGAAGGCAGCGATACGCTGGTGGCGCGCGCCACGGACAACTACGAGCGCAATCGTCCCGCGGTGCCGGGGCGGCGCGCGCTCGCCACGACGAGCTTCGTTGCGCGCAATCTGTTCGAGATGACGCCGGCGATGCTCGTGGCGGACGGCGCTGCGGAGAAATGGCTGGTCGATCCGCCTCGCGAAGGCGCGTTTGCGCTGGCCAAGGCGCTCGCCGACCTCCACCAGCAGGTCGAACTGCACCGTGGTGGCTGGGCTCCGCCCAGGCGGATCGTCTATGTGAGCTGCAACCCCTCGACGCTGGCGCGCGATGCGGGCCTGCTGGTTCATCAGGCGGGCTACCGATGCACCTTCGCGGGGGTGGTCAACATGTTCCCCCACACCGCGCACGTGGAGTCGATCGCCGTGTTCGATCTGGCATGAAAAAAGGGCCCCAAGAGGCCCTTTCTCGCCGAGGTGAAGAACTCTCTCAGTCGCGCTCGCCGCCGAAGATGCCGAGCAAGGCCAGGAGGCTCTGGAAGACGTTGAACAGATCGAGGTACAGCGCCAGCGTTGCGCTGATGTAGTTGGTTTCGCCACCGTCCATGATCTGCTTCAGGTCGTACAGCATGAAGGCCGAGAAGATGCCGATCGCGGCGACCGAGATCGCCATCATGCCGGCGCTCGAACCCACGAAGACGTTGATGATGGCACCGACCATCAAGACCATCGCACCGACGAAAAGCCACTTGCCCATGCCGGAGAGGTCGCGCTTGATCACCGTGGCCAACGACGCCATCACGAAGAACACGCCGGCCGTGCCGCCAAAGGCGGTCATGATCAGTTCCGAGCCGTTCTTGAAGCCCAGCACCATCGCGATCAGTCGCGACAGCATCAGGCCCATGAAGAAGGTGAAGGCCAGCAGCACGGGCACGCCCGCCGCGGAATTCTTGGTCTTCTCGATCGCGAACATGAAGCCGAACGCACCGCCCAGGAACACGATGAGTCCGAGCCCGCCGCCGAGAGACCGGGTGATGCCCGTGGCGACGCCAAACCACGCGCCGAGCACGGTGGGCAGCAGGCTCAGGGCGAGCAGCCAGTAGGTATTGCGCAGGACGCGCTGACGGTCTGCCTGCGGCAGCGTCTGGCCGTAGCCGACGGAAGTGTCGAGGGTGTTGACGCGGTCGTTCATTGCTGAAACTCCAGGGGTTTGCTGCAAAACTGCAGTTGGGGCGCATTCTAGGACCCTGCAAGGGCCAGCGTTCAGAAAGACCTGAGTTCGGATATTCCTACCGCCAACAAGGGCTCTTCCGGGGCCAACGCTATGCTCGAGGGTTACGCAACTTTCCTTGAAGACCATGAAGACCAAGTCATTTCTCGAACTCGCCGATGTCAAGGCCATCGCCGCGGCAGCCGAAGCCGAGGCCCTCAAGAACAACTGGGCCGTCACCATCGCCATCGCCGACGACGCGGGCAACTTGTTGTGGCTGCAGCGCCTGGATGGCGCCGCCGCGCTGTCGTCCCACATCGCACCTGCCAAGGCCCATACGGCTGCGATGGGGCGCCGCGAGAGCAAGACTTACGAAGACATGATCAATGGCGGTCGCACTTCGTTCCTGACGGCGCCCGGCGTGATGGGCTTGCTCGAAGGCGGAGTGCCGATCGTCAAGGACGGCCATGTGATCGGCGCGGTGGGCGTCAGCGGCGTCAAGTCGAACGAGGACGCCCAGATCGCCAAGGCGGGCATCGCGGCCATCGGTCTCTGAGCGCTCTCCTCTAAAAAGCAGAACGCCGACTGCGAGGTCGGCGTTTTTCATGGCGGTCCAAGGTGGGAAAAAAAGCTTGGCTAGTCGGCGAACCGTTGGCTAGCAAAAAACGACCCTTTGGAGATGAATCTCCTCGAGTCGCCCCACGATGAAACTTGCGCGAGGGGCGGGCTGAACCTTATTTGGTCAGGATCAGCTTGCCGAGTTTGGTGGCTTGCAACCGATAGAGGGAACCGTTGTGCAGGATGCCGACTGTCTTGCTGCCCTTCAGGAGTTCAGCGCTTTCGAGCAGCGGTGCCGGCCGGGCAGGCTCGCTGGAAACGCGTCCGCCGCCTGAATGATCAAGCGAGGGATGGCTCAAGACGGTGAAGGCGCTGGGCGTGGCTTGCATTGGAAATCCCCTTATCGAAGCGATGAGCAAATGATAATGATTCTCAATAAAAAGTCAATCGCCGCCATCGATTTTTTTGCCTTGCGAGGCTGCTTTACTTGGGATCGGGTTCAGTGATGAAGCCGATCTTGCGCACGCCGGCTTCACGTGCAGCCGACATGGCTTGCGCGACGCGCTCATAGCGGACCGCCTTGTCGCCGCGGATGTGCAGTTCGGGCTGCGGCTCCTTCGCAGCTTCTGTTGCCAGCCGCGATTTGAGGTCTGCGTCCTCGATCTTCTGCTCGTTCCAGTAGTAGCTGCCATCGGCGGCCACCGTGAACAGGATGTTCTGCGGCTTGGTCTGCTCCGGCTCGCTGCTGGCGCGGGGAAGGTCGATGTTCACCGCGTGCTTCATCACGGGCACCGTGATGATGAAGATGATGAGCAGCACCAGCATGACGTCGACCAGCGGCGTCATGTTGATCTCGTTCATCACCTCATCAGGTTCGTCCTGGGTACCGAAAGCCATGGCGCTCAGCCTTTCTTCAGCGGAACGACGGTGGCCTCGACCCCGCCGCTTTGAACGCGTGCACCGGTCACGAAGTAGGCGTGCAGATCGTGCGCAAAACTGTTGAGCTTGGTCAGCACGAACTTGTTGCCGCGCACGAGGGCGTTGTAGCCAAGCACGGCGGGAATGGCGACCGCGAGGCCCAGCGCCGTCATGATCAGTGCCTCGCCGATCGGGCCGGCGACCTTGTCAATGGTTGCCTGACCGGCCGTGCCGATGCTCATCAGCGCGTGATAGATGCCCCACACGGTGCCGAACAGTCCGATGAACGGCGCGGTCGATCCGACGGAGGCCAGGATGGCGAGACCGGTTTGCAGCCGCGCCGTGAACTCGTCGATCCCGTTGCGCAACGCACGCGTGATCCAGTCGCTGACGTCGAGCGCGTCATGCAGATGGGCCTTGGTGTTGCGATGGTGGGCGGCCGCTTCACGACCTTCGAGTGCGAGTGCTCGGAAAGGGTTGCTGTCGTCCTTGCCCAGCTTGTTGAGTGCCGTGGCGAAATCTTCGCTATGCCAGAAGTCTTGCGAATGGGACGCCTGACGCTTGTACTTGATGACGTCGATCGCCTTGATCAGGATCACGATCCATGATGCAAGCGACATGCCGATCAAGAGCAGCGCGACGGCCTTGGTGACGAAGTCGCCCTGATGCCACACGTTCATCAGGCCAAATTGGGAATCCATACGAAGCTACTCCAGAAAAATTAATTGAGAACCCAGTTGATCGGCACGTTGAACTCCATCGGTTCAACGACCCCATTGCGTTTGCCCGGTACGTAGCGCCAGCTCTTCACGGCGGCGAGTGCGGCCTCGTCCAGCCGTTCGTAGCCGCTCGACGTTCGAATGCTCGCCTGCTTGGGAAGGCCGTCGACGCCGATCAGTACGCGCACGATCGTCTTGCCTTGCTCGCCGAGGCGCTTGCTCATGGCCGGGTAGACCGGCTTCGGGTTCTGCAGATAGTCGGCATTGCTGGACGGCAACTGCACCGAAGGTGGTGCCGGCGCAGCGGGCGGGGGGGCCGGCGGCTCGGGCGGCGCCGGCGGTGCAATGGGCGCCGGCGGGGGCGGCGGTTCGATGCTGCCGGTCGGCGCGTTCGGCGCTGGTGTCGGCTTCGGTTCGCGAATCGCCTGCGGCCGCGGCGGAGGCGGTGTCTTGGTTATCTGCCGCTTGGGTTCGGGTGGCGGCGGAGGAGGGGGGGGCGGCGGCTCGACCGGCTTGGGCGGCTCCACGAACTCGCTCAGGATCGCGACCGGTATGACGACCTCGGCGGCGCGGCGCAGCAGCCCGCTTTGCAGCGCCCAGAGCGCGGCGACGTGAAAGAGCACCACGCTGCCTGCGATGACGGCATTGCGAGAGAGGCCAAGGGCCGTTGGAGGGGGCGGAGAAAAGCGGCTAGACACAATCAACCATTCGAGTTCGGGCACCGTCAAAGGTGCCCTGGTGCAGCAGAACCGCTAACGCCAATTACTACTTGCGGAAAATCCACCAGACCGAGCTGGCGACGAAGATCAGGCTGCCGCCGAGGGCCGCGAAGAGTTCCATGCGTTGCTTTCCTTGATGGAATTGGCAAGCTGGATCGCCACCGGCCCCGTTTCGCGATGGAGCGCGGCGACCGGATGCGAGATGCTGCACTGCGCGACCACTTCGCGCGCGCAACCTTCGCACTGGCCGCACTGGGTGGCCACGCCGAGTTCAAACTGCACTTCGTCGAAAGTCATGCCGGCCCGCACGTGGCGTGCGATTTCTCGGTCGGAGACTCGGCGACATACGCAAACGATCATGGCGGTGAGAGCGACTGTTGGCTGGCTGTTTGAAGAGGACTCGATTATAAATACGAATTCTTCGCATTTGCAATAACTATCGTGTCCGCAGGGTCGGTCGAAAACCGGCCCCTCAGATTTCAGACCACATGCGCAGCAGGTTGTGGTACTGGCCGGTGAGGGCAATGGATTCCTCGCATTCCCCGAGGCGGGCGCGGAGTTTCTGGATCACCTGGTCCATTTCGAAGAGCATGGCGCGCTGGCGCTCGTCGCGCACCATGCTTTGCAGCCAGAAAAACGAGCAGACACGCGCTCCGGCGGTGACCGGGTGGACGCGGTGCAAGCTGCTGGACGGGTACAGGATCAGATCACCCGCCGGCAGCTTGACTTCGTGCGTGCCATAGGTGTCGACCACTTCGAGCTCTCCGCCCTCGTATTCCTCCGGGTCGCACAGGAACAGCGTGCACGACAGGTCGGTACGCAATTGCTCGCCGCTGCCTGGTACCGAGCGTACCGAGCCGTCGACGTGCAGGCCGTAGTGCTCGCCGCCCTCATAGCGATTGAACAACGGCGGCACGAAGCGCAGGGGCAGGGCCGCAGCGAAGAACAGGGCATGACGGGCCAAGGCGCCCAGAATCGTCCTGCCCAGCTCGCGGCCGACCGGGGATTGCTCGGGCAACTGGCGGTTGCGCTTGACACGCGCTCCCTGGTCGCCAACCGTCTCGCGGCCATCCACCCAGTCGGTGGCGTCCAGGCTGGCGCGAATCTCGCGGACCTGTTCCGCGCTGAGAACTTCGGGCACATGCAGCATCATCTTGCGGATTCCTCAAGGAAAAATCACCGGCCATGGGGCCGTGGTCGAGTGTCGCACCGCGGGTAGGCGACAGTGGACCGCGGTGGCGACTTCGTGAGTCAGTAAACGTCGCGGCAATACCTTCCGCTGGACAAGAGCTCGCCCATGGCGGTGTCCCCGACGATCTGGCGCAGCGCCGCATCGACACCGCCTGCCATGCCTTGCAGGCTGCCGCACACATAGATTGCAGCATCGCGCTCCATCCAGGCACGCACCTCCTCGTGGAGTTGCAGCACCCGATGCTGCACGTAGAGCCGCTCGGGCTGATCGCGCGAGAACACCATGTCGACGCGCTGAAGAACCCCGCTGCGCTGCCAGGCTTCGATTTCATCGCGGCAGAGGAAGTCGTGCTGCGCGTTGCGCTCGCCGAACACAAGCCAGTTGTCGTGCTGACCCATGGCCGCACGGGCGCGCAGATGGCTCCGGAGACCGGCCAGGCCGGTGCCGTTGCCGATCAGGAGCAGGGGCCGGCGCGCGTTCTCGCCGAGGCGAAAACTGCGGTGCGTGCGCAGGCGCAACTGGATCGTGTCGCCCAGGCTCAGCGACGAGGTCAGCAACCCGGAGGCCGCCCCGAGGGTGCCGTCCTGATGTTGCTCCTGGCGCACCAGGAACTGCAGTTCGCCATCGGCCGCGATGGAGGCGATCGAGTAGTCGCGTGGCCGACCCGGATCGCTCGCGAGCGCCAGTTGCGCGATGTCGCCGGATTGCCACTCGGGTGCCGGTGCGGCCGTCGGGGCGAATGCCAGCAAATAGACGGGGGCGCCCGCGCTGCCGCCGTTCAGCAGGCGGCGCGAGGCGAGGCGCCAGGATGTTTCGCGCGTCTCCGGTGCCTCGGCCGTGGAGTTGTTGGCGGGTCTGCCGCCGAATTGCGCCTGCCATGCAGCCAGTGTGGTTGGGTCTGCGTTGTCGACCTCTATGCGCTCGAATGCGCGCGTCGCGCCGGCTGCATGCAGCCAATCGTCGAGTTGGCGCCCGAAGCGGCAGAAATTGGCGTATTGCCGGTCGCCGAGCGCCAGCACCGCATAGCGCAGCGATGACAGCTCCGCCTTGACACCCATCACCCGCTCTGCGAATACGCTGGCACCGTCAGGCGCGTCGCCTTCGCCGTACGTGCTGGCGATGAACAATGCCCTCGGCGCGCTGCGAAGCATGGACGTGTCGACATCGTTGAGCGACAGCACGCGGGCGGGCGTGCCGGCCTCGTGCAGCCAGCGGCCGGTCTGCCAGGCCAGGGCCTCGGCCTGACCGGTCTGGCTGGCAAAAAGTACCAAGGTGGCGGCGCTGGGCTGGTTGCCGGCCAACGTCGCTGCCTGACGCGCGGTGGCGTCGCGCAGTTGCTGCTGGCGCCAGTAGATGGCTGCGCACAGCGAGATGTAGGCGAGCGCGATGAGGCTCGCGGCCAACGCTCGCAGTGTGGGCTCGGTCATGGTGCAGATCGGGGCCAGCGGTCGCTGGCGAATCGCTGCGGCCCGTCGACGCCGCGGCAGACGAACAGCGCGGCAATTCCGTGCCGCTGGGCGAAGTCGAGGCCCTCTTGCGGACCGAGCACAGTCAGTGCCGTCGCCAGCGCGTCGGCCTGCATGCAGGCCTGGTGCAGCACCGTCACCGAGGACAGGTCAGGACTGCTCGGTTCGCCCGTACGTGGATCGAGCGTGTGCGACCAGCGCCGGCCCTGGTGCTCGCGCACATGCCAGCGGTCGCCGGAGGTCGCGATCGCCATGTCTTGGAGTGGCATCCGAAGGGCAGCCCCCGATGACGCCTCGACCAGCACCTGCCAGGGTTGACCGCCCGGCCGCCGCCCTGCGGCACGCAATTCACCACCCACTTCGAGCAGGAAGTCGGACAGCCCGAGGGCCCGCAGTCCGGCGGCGCCGTGGTCGACCGCGAAGCCCTTGGCGATGCCCGACAGGTCGAGCGAGACGCCGCCGGGCTGCACGAGGCTCCGCGTGGCAACGTCGAACGCCAGGCGCTGCCAGCCTGATTGGGCGCGGGCTTGCGCCAGTGCGGTCGGGGAGGGTGGGGCGATGGTTGAGGCGCCGGCGTGCGCGCCGAATCCCCACAGTGCCACCAACGGGCCGATACTCGGGTCGATCGCGCCACCGCTGGCCGCCGCCCAGTCGAGAGCGCAGGCCAGCACTTCGGCGAATTCCGGTTCGAGCACGTGCCGAGTGCCGGCCTCGGAACGGTTGAAGCGGCTGATGTCGGATTCGGGCTCCCACGTGCTCATCTGCGCGACCACGCGGTCGAGCGCGCCTTGTACGCTGTCGCGCACTTCATCGAGCCCGATCATGCGCGGGTTGTCGACGCGGAGCGACCAGGTCGTACCCATGCTGCGGCCCGCGAGGGACTGCAGCGTCGGAGGATCGGCTCGGCGCGGCTGCGGCGTGTTGGCGTAGCCGCCAGCGCGCCAGGTCGCGAACGAGGGGCGTTGCGCGGCCGGATGGTGGCTGGGACTCAGGGCATCACTTCCAGGGTGGCGGCGTAGCTCAGGCGTCGTTCCTTGGCTTTCGGCACCGAGGTCTTCTGGTCCGTCGTGTTGACGTCGAGCCAGTACATGCCCGCTTCCGGCCAAGTCACGCTGAACTGGCCCTTGGCATCGGTCTTGATCTTGAGTTCGTCGAGCTTGTCGCGGTAGCGCGTGTTGCCCAGCGTGACCGTGACTTCCAGATCCTTGGTCGGCTGGCCGTCCAGCTGCAGCGTGAAGCTCGACTTCTCCCCCTTGACGAGGTCAGTCGGGTTGGCCGAGATCAGTTCGAGACCCTTGCCAGTCGGGCGCAGCGCACTGGGCTTGCCGACGGTGATGAAGGTTTCGTTGCGACCTGCTGATTGGGTGATCTCGACCTCTTGCGCATCGGGCGGAATCTGGCTCGCGATGTTCTCGGCGGTCCCGCGCGCACGCTTGGCCTGGCCGGTCGCCTTGTCCTTCCAGCGCGCGAAGATGCCGTCATTGACGAGTGCCACTCGGTAGGTGCCGGGCTGCGTGAGGTTCAGGTCGAACACGCTGCGCAGCTTGCCCTTGAACATGTTCTCAGGCTTGACCGTGCTGCCGTCGGGCGCGGTGACGGCCAGGCTGTCCAGGTTCAGCGGGTTGTGATTGAAGAAGAAAAGGTCGTTCGACACCGCCGCGTCGATCGTGACCCAATCGGCCTTCGACAGCACGGTGCTCGAAGGCATCAGCCAGGCGTTGTGGGCCTGGACCGCGGCGGTGCCGGCGCAGAGGGCCAGCCCGAGAGCAAAGGTGCGAAGAGAGAGCTTCATGATGAGGTTCCTGTGAGAGGGAAGGAAGAAGAACTCAGGGCTTGAGCTCGAGCGAGATTGCGCCGAGTTCGCTGTTGCCCGCGGCTTGCGATTGCTCGGCCTTCGTCGGTGGCCACTGGAAAGGAATGCTCACGATCTCGCGGCCGCCGACCTCGCGCGCGGCCTCCACGTACAGCTTGTAGGCCCCCGGCACCAGCTTCGGCAGCGCCACCGAGCCTTCGGAAAACGCGATCTGGTGCTTGCCGGCGGGGCGGGTGGCGCTGCTTACGCCGTCGACCGGCATATCCAGTTCGCGGCCGGTACGCCGCCACCACTGGCGCATGTCCTTGAGCCACTTGGTGCCTTCGCCTTCGGCATTGCCGCCCTTGTTCTTGACGTCGTACCAGACCGCCAGCGTACTGGCCACCGACTTGTCGGGCCGCTCGATCCAGGCGGCCACGTAGGGACGGTGGTACTCGGACACATTGAGCCGCGGCACTTCGATGTTGACCGTGAGCCCCGCAGCGAAGGCTGGCGCGCCGAACAGCGCGGCGAGTGCGAGGGAATAGCGAACTTGCACGAAAACCTCTTTCCTGGATCAGTGGATGAACAGCAGCGCGAGCAGCACCGGGACCACCAGGCCCATCCCGACCATCGGCCAGGTGAAAGGCCGGTTGCCGGCGTGCATCTTGAGAATGAAAAGTCCGGTGATCGAGAACACCAGCGTGGCCGCGGCGAAGATGTCGATGAACCAGCTCCAGGCCGCGCCGCTGTTGCGGCCCTTGTGCAGGTCATTGAAGTAGGACAGCCATCCCCGGTCCGTGCGCTCGTACTCGGCCTCGCCGTCAGCCAGGTTGACCCGCAGCCAGGCATCGCCGCCAGGACGTGGCAGGGAGAGGTAGATCTCGTCGTCAGACCATTCGGCCTCGCGTCCCGCAGTGTCGACCGACCACTGCTTCCGGATCCACTGCTGCAGGTCGGCAGGCAGCTCTGCCTTGCCCTTGTGCGCCTTGGCCTCGGGCAGGTGCTTCAGCAGTGCTGCGCGCAGGACATCGTCGACCGTGGCGGTCCGGCTCGTCACCTTGGGCTTGGCTTCGATGCTGGCCGCGTGGTTGAGCGTGAAGCCCGTGATGCCAAACAGCAGCAGGCCGATCAGGCAGAGCGCTGAACTCACCCAATGCCATTCGTGCAAGGTTTTGAGCCAGTAGGCGCGTCGGCGGTTGTCGGTGGAAGCGGCGTTCATCGAAGGCGACGATTCTAGCCTTACAGATGCGAATGAATGTTATTTGCGTGATGGAGGGCGCATGGACGGAGAGGGGGCGAGGGCGCTTGAACACCGCGTCGCCGCGACGTCGAACGCTCCGAAATCCATAGCGGTGAAGTTTCGTAAAGGCAAAAAAAAGCGGGGCCGAGCCCCGCTTGGATGTGGCGCGCTACGCGTCTATTCGATCTCGCCCATCTGCGACTGCAGGTAGTTCTGCAGGCCGACCCTGCCGATCAGGTCGATCTGCGTCTCGAGGAAGTCGATGTGCTCCTCGGTGTCGTCGAGGATTCCCTGGAGCAGGTCACGCGAGACGTAGTCGCGTACCGATTCGCAGTGAGCGATGCCGGCCTTGATGGTGGCTTGCGCGCCAGTCTCGGCCTTCAGGTCGCATTCGAGTATCTCCGGCACGTCCTCTCCGACGTTGAGCTTGGCCAGATCCTGGAGGTTGGGCAGGCCATCCAGCATGAAGATGCGGTCCATGAGCTTGTCGGCATGCTTCATTTCGCCGATCGACTCGTCATATTCCTTTTTCGCGAGCTTGTCCAAACCCCAGTGCTTGAGCATCCGGTAGTGGAGGAAGTATTGGTTGATGGCAGTGAGCTCGTTCTTGAGCTGCGCCTGCAAATGATCGATGACTTGTGGGTCGCCCTTCATGGTTTTTCCTTGTTCTTAAATGGTCGATTGTGAGAGCCACTCGTGCGGCGTTGCAAGTAAACCCATGCTTTCGCGCTCTGCATGCGTGTGAGGGTGATAGGCGTTCGCATTCATAGGGGTGGGCAATGCATTTAATAGTTCGCGACTATTAAAAAGCGTTAATTGGTAGTTATACTAATGACTCGCTTTTTTCATCAGCCACCTAGGAATCCAACACATGTCCCTGATCAATACCGAAATCATCCCGTTCAAGGCCACCGCTTATCACAATGGCAAGTTCGTGCCTGTCAGCAACGAGAGCTTCAAGGGCAAGTGGTCTGTCGTCGTGTTCTACCCGGCTGACTTCACTTTCGTGTGCCCGACCGAACTCGGCGACCTTGCCGACCACTACGCAGAATTCCAGAAGCTGGGTGTCGAGGTGTATGGCGTGTCGACCGACACCCACTTCACGCACAAGGCATGGCACGACACCTCGGACACCATCGGCAAGGTCAAGTACCCGCTGATCGGCGACCCGAGCCAACAACTGGCACGCGCGTTCCAGGTCCTGATCGAAGAAGGTGAAGATGCAGGCCTCGCTTACCGCGGCACCTTCGTGATCGACCCCGAAGGCAAGATCAAGACCATCGAAGTGCACGACAACGGCATCGGCCGCGATGCCGCCGAACTGCTCCGCCGCGTGAAGGCTGCCCAGTACGTGGCTGCGCACCCGGGCGAAGTCTGCCCCGCCAAGTGGACCGAAGGCGCTGAAACGCTGAAGCCTTCGTTCGACCTGGTCGGCAAGATCTAAGCCGCCTCGTTCGCGCCACAGCCCGGGCGCCGTGAGCTCCCGGGCTTTTTTATTTCCATCGCATTCAAGAAGAGAGTTCACCATGCTCGACGCTGGCACCAAGACACAACTCAAAAGCTATCTCGACCGCATCACGCAGCCGATCGAGATCGTCGCGTCGCTCGACGACAGCAAGGCGTCGGGCGAGTTGCAGGCGCTGCTGAAGGATGTGGCCGAAACGTCGACGCTGGTCAAAGTCACCGAGAGCCGCGGCGACAACCATCGCAAGCCGTCGTTTTCGATCAATCGCCCGAGCGAAAACCATGGCCCGCGCTTCGCGGGCCTGCCGATGGGTCACGAGTTCACCTCGCTGGTGCTGGCGCTCTTGCAGGTCGGTGGCTACCCGCCCAAGGTCGACGAGGCGGTGCTGCAGCAGATCCGCTCGCTCGATGGCGATTTCGAGTTCGAGATCTACATCTCCCTGACCTGCCACAACTGCCCGGACGTCGTCCAGGCGCTGAACCTGATGGCGGTGCAGAACCCGCGCATCAAGACGACCATGATCGATGGTTCGCTGTTCCAGGACGAAATCAAGGAACGCCAGATCATGGCCGTGCCCACCGTGTTTCTGAACGGAACCGAGTTCGGCCAAGGCCGCATGAGCCTGGAGGAAATCCTCGCGAAGATCGATACCAGCGGAGTCGAGCGTGAGGCCAGGAAGATCGCCGGCAAGGATCCGTTCGACGTGCTCATCGTGGGCGGCGGACCTGCGGGTGCGGCGGCTGCCGTGTATGCCGCGCGCAAGGGCATCCGCACCGGCGTCGCATCGGAGCGCTTCGGCGGCCAGGTGCTCGACACCTTGGGCATCGAGAACTTCATCTCGATCAAGGAAACCGAAGGACCCAAGTTCGCGCTTGCGCTCGAGGAGCATGTGCGCGACTACGAGGTCGACATCATGAATCTGCAACGCGCCGCCGCGCTCGTGCCGGGCAAGGAGTTCATCGAGATCAAGCTGGAAAGCGGCGCCTCGCTGAAGAGCCGTTCGGTGGTGATCTCCACTGGCGCACGCTGGCGCAACATCAACGTGCCCGGCGAGCACGAGTACAAGAACAAGGGCGTGGCCTATTGCCCGCATTGCGATGGTCCGCTGTTCAAGGGCAAGCGCGTGGCGGTCATCGGCGGCGGCAACTCCGGCGTGGAGGCCGCGATCGATCTGGCAGGCATCGTGGGCCACGTGACCCTGATCGAGTACGACACGCAACTGCGCGCGGACGCCGTGCTGCAGCGCAAGCTGCACAGCTTGTCGAACGTCAAGGTCATCACCAATGCGCAGACAACGGAGATCACCGGGGACAAGCAGAAGGTCAACGGCCTGGTCTACAAGGACCGCGCAAGCGGCGAGAGCCAGACGGTTCCGCTCGAAGGCGTGTTCGTGCAGATCGGCCTGGTGCCCAACACCGACTGGCTCAAGGGCACGGTCGAGTTGTCGAAGCACGGCGAGATCATGGTCGATGCGAAGGGGCAGACCTCGGTGCCCGGCGTGTTCGCGGCTGGCGACGCGACGACGGCGCCGTTCAAGCAGATCATCATCGCGGCCGGCGACGGCGCGAAGGCCGCGCTGAGCGCCTTCGATCATCTGATCCGCACCTCGGCGCCGGCGGAAGAGACCGCCTGATTGTTGATCGCCCCCAACCCTTGCGGACCGGCGGAGCCGGTTCTACGGGGGGGGGGTGGGGGTCTGCGGTCTGCCAGTCCTTGAATTTTGTTGGCCTTGATCATCGAGGCGCTGGCCCAGCGTCGCGCACTGATGCCGCACGAGAGCGCGGTGGCCTTCGACTTCACCGCGCAGGAAATCGTCGCGCTGGGCCGTTTTCCGCATCGATGGACGCCGAGCCGCAACGAAGACGCGATCATCGAAGCCGCCATGGCGCTGACCGACGTGTCGGCGCTAGCGCCGCGCGTGCTCAACACCCTGTCGGGTGGCGAGAAGTCGCGCGTGCAGATGGCGCGCGCACAGGCGCAACTGTGGGAGGCCAGGCCCGATGGCAGCGCCCGTCGGCTCCTGCTGGACGAGCCGACCGCCGCGCTCGACCTGGCGCACCGACACGCCGCGATGCGTCTGTTGCGAGACTGGGCAGGGCAGGGCGTTGGCGTGATCGCGGTGCTGCACGACCTCAACCTGGCGCGCCGTTACGCCGACGACGTGGTGGTGCTGTGCGGCGGCGGAGCAGTCCACCAGGGCTCGTCGGCGCAGGTCCTGCAGCCAGCATTGATCGAGCGCGTCTGATCCATGCCCTGCCAGCCCGTGACAGCAGCCGACGGCACAACCCAATACCTCTTCGCATAGTCGAGCCACCAGTGCGGCGCAGTCAGGCCCTTTCGCAAAACACCGCGGAACCGCTTCGCCGGCCCGCCGGTGTTGCCCCCGGCACGGGGAAGCGGCTACACGCAGTGAGCAAGCCTGGGGGCGAGCTCAGAAACACCGCGGAACCGGCTTCGCCGGGCCGCCGGTGTTGCCCCCGGCAGGGGGTGGGCGGCTACACGCAGTGAGCAAGCCTGGGGGCGAGCTCAATACGTCAGCCTTTCGGGCCGAAGCTCCTGCAGGATCGTCGTCGCAATCTCCTCGATCGACTTGGTCGTCGTCGACAGCCAGCGGATGCCGGCGCGACGCATCATCGCCTCGGCTTCGCTGACCTCGTGGCGGCAGTTTTCGAGGCTCGCGTAGCGCGAGTCCGGCCGCCGTTCGTTACGGATTTCGCTCAGGCGCTCCGGCTGGATCGTGAGTCCGAAGATCTTCTTGCGATGCGGCATCAGCGCCGGCGGCAGTTGGCGGCGGTCGAAATCCTCGGGAATCAACGGATAGTTCGCCGCCTTCAGGCCGTGTTGCATCGCGAGGTACAGCGAGGTCGGCGTCTTCCCGCTGCGGCTCACGCCGACCAGGATCACGTCCGCGCCATCGAGATCGCGATTGCTCTGGCCATCGTCGTGCGCCAGGCTGAAATCGATGGCCTGGATCCGGGCGTTGTATTCCTTGCTCTTGCTGACATCGCTGAAACGGCCGATGCGATGGTTGGACTTCATCGCCAGCTCGATTTCCAGCGGTCGCACGAAAGTGCCGAACATGTCCAGCAGCATGCCCTTGCAGCCGGTTTCGATCACCTCCAGGACTTCCATGTTCGCCAGCGTCGTGAAGACGATAGGGCGCAGCCCCTCGATTTCTGCCGTGTGATTGATCCGTCGGACCGCCTGGTGGGCCTTGTCGACCGTGTCGGTGAAAGGCAGCCGTACGTGGCGGGGCTTCATTTCGAATTGGGCGAGAACGGCGTTACCGAAGGTTTCGGCGGTGATACCCGTTCCGTCGGAGACGAAGAAAACAGTGCGCGTGTGCATGATGTGGCGGCCTTGTCCTGCGGCACGCCGAACCGGGGCGCGCCTACAATTCGGCCCATTATCGGGAATGCCATCCGCCATATCCCGCCCCAATCTTTCCATGCACCTCCCGCCAACGCCCAGAACAAGAAGAATGATCGCGTTGCGCCGCCTGCATGAAGCATCGGTTTCAACTTCTGGAGCTTTCCCATGTCTGCACTCTTCGAAGCGACCGCCCTGGTCGTACCGTTCGAAAACCTGAGGATGACCGACGTCGAGTCGGTCGGCGGCAAGAACGCCAGCCTCGGCGAGATGATTTCCCAGTTGCCCGAGGGCGTACGCGTTCCCACGGGATTCGCGACCACGGCCCACGCGTTCCGGCAGTTCCTCGCCCATGACGGTCTGGCCGACAAGATCAGCGCCAGGCTCGCGAAGCTCGACACGGAGGACGTTCGAGCCCTCGCAGCCGCTGGCGCCGAGATTCGCGCGATGGTCGAGGCGCAGCCCTTCCCGGACGATCTCCAAAAGGCGATCCAGCGCGCCTTTGCAACGCTTTCGGCAGGCAATCCCCAGGCCAGCTTTGCGGTTCGTTCTTCGGCCACTGCGGAGGACTTGCCGGACGCATCCTTCGCAGGGCAGCAGGAAACCTTCCTCAACGTCGTCGGTATCGACGACGTGCTGCACAAGATGAAAGAGGTGTTCGCCTCGCTCTATAACGACCGCGCCATCAGCTACCGCGTCCACAAGGGCTTCGCGCACGACGTGGTGGCTCTGTCGGCCGGCGTCCAGCGCATGGTGCGCAGTGACCTCGGCGCAGCCGGCGTGATGTTCACCATCGACACCGAGTCGGGTTTCGAGGACGTGGTTTTCATCACGTCGAGCTACGGCCTGGGCGAAACGGTGGTCCAGGGCGCGGTGAACCCCGACGAGTTCTACGTGCACAAGCCGACGCTCAAGGCCGGCAAGCGCGCCGTGATCCGCCGCAATCTCGGCTCCAAGCTGATCCAGATGGAGTTCGCGACGGCCGAGGAAAAGGCTGCGAGCGGCAAGCTCGTCAAGACCACCGACGTTCCGACCGAACACCGCAACCGCTATTCGCTGAGCGACGCCGATGTCGAGCAGCTTGCCAAGTACGCGCTCGTGATCGAGGAGCACTACGGCCGTCCGATGGACATCGAATGGGGCAAGGACGGCACCGACGGTCAGCTCTACATCCTGCAGGCGCGCCCCGAAACGGTGAAGAGCCAGCAGCAGGGCAAGGCCGAGCAGCGCTACAAGCTGCTCGGCAAGGGCGCAGTGCTGGCAGAGGGCCGTGCGATCGGGCAGAAGATCGGGACCGGACCCGTGCGCCTCGTCCACAGCATCAGCGAAATGGACAAGGTGCAGGCAGGCGACGTGCTTGTGACCGACATGACCGACCCGAACTGGGAGCCGGTAATGAAGCGCGCAGCAGCCATCGTCACCAACCGCGGCGGGCGCACCTGCCACGCGGCGATCATCGCCCGCGAGCTGGGCATTCCGGCGGTCGTGGGCTGCGGGGATGCGACGGATCTGCTCAAGGACGGCACGCTCGTGACCGTGAGCTGCGCCGAAGGCGACACCGGCTTCATCTACGACGGCTTGCTCGAGACGGAAGTGACGGAAGTCACGCGAGGCGAGATGCCCGAGATCGACCTCAAGGTCATGATGAACGTGGGCAACCCCCAGCTCGCCTTCGACTTTGCCCAGCTACCGAACCACGGCGTGGGTCTCGCGCGCCTGGAGTTCATCATCAACAACAACATCGGCGTCCACCCGAAGGCGATCCTCGACTACCCCAATGTCGACGCGGACCTGAAGAAGGCAGTGGAGTCGGTTGCGCGCGGCCACGCGTCCCCGAGAGCGTTCTATGTCGACAAGGTGGCCGAGGGCATCGCGACGATCGGTGCGGCCTTCTGGCCCAAGGCGGTGATCGTGCGCCTGTCCGACTTCAAGTCGAATGAGTACCGCAAGCTGATCGGCGGCAGCCGCTACGAGCCCGAGGAAGAAAACCCGATGCTCGGCTTCCGCGGTGCGGCGCGCTACCTCAGCAAGGATTTCGGCGAGGCGTTTGCCATGGAGTGCGAAGCGCTCAAGCGCGTACGCAACGAGATGGGCCTGACCAACGTGCAGATCATGGTGCCTTTCGTGCGCACGCTGGGGCAAGCCGAGCGCGTGACGAGCCTGCTCGGCGAGCACGGCCTGAAGCGCGGCGAAAACGAGCTCAAGCTGATCATGATGTGCGAGGTGCCGAGCAACGCGATCCTGCCCGAGGAGTTCCTGAAGTACTTCGACGGCTTCTCGATCGGCTCCAACGACCTGACCCAGCTCACGCTGGGACTGGACCGCGATTCCGGCCTTGAACTGCTCGCCGCGGATTTCGACGAGCGCGATCCGGCCGTCAAGGCGCTTCTTGCGCGCGTGATCAAGGCCTGCAAGGAGCAAGGCAAATACGTGGGCATTTGCGGGCAGGGTCCCAGCGATCATCCGGACTTCGCACTCTGGCTGGCCGAGCAGGGCATCGAATCAATCTCCCTCAATCCGGACAGCGTGATCGACACCTGGCAGCAGCTCGCGAAGCGATGATGCGAGGGGCGCGGCGGAGCCTTGTCACCGCCGCGCAACGACTTTGTTCACGCCCGAGGCCGTAATCCCCGTGTCAGCTTGGTGTATTTGCAACCAAATGAATCTTTGGTGTCAAACTCGCCAACTACAGGGGGACGCAACCTCGAGAGCGTGCACATTGGTCGCACGCCAGCCTCGAAGGCGCTCTGGACGTCCGCGTCGAGGAACACATGATTCTTGTCAAGACAGAAGCAGGGCATCTGGCCCTCAAGGAGCGATCCGTGCGGTTGACGCCGCGGCAACGCTCGGCATTCATCCTGTTCGACGGAAAACGCTCGGTACACGACGTGCTTGAAGCCGGCATGGGCATTGCGCGCGAGGACATCGAGCAGATGGTCGAGCTTGGTTTGCTCGGGCAAGTGGGCGGATCGGCCGACGCAGCCAACGCGGCGGCGGTCGCAAGGCCGCCCGCGCCGGACACGCCCGTGAATGCGCCGTCAACGGCGCCTACGCCGCCACAACCCGTTTCCCAGCCATTGAATTCAGGGCGTCCGAGCCAGCAGCGCTACAAGGACGCCTACCCGCTAGCCACGCAACTGACCGGGGGCCTCGGATTGCGGGGCTTCAGGCTCAATCTGTCGGTCGAAGGAACCTCGACATACGAGGAACTCGTCGAACTCCTCCCCAAGATTCGGGCTGCGGTTGGTCCGGAGAAGGTGGCCGCCCTGGAACTCGCCCTGCTCGGCTGATCCGCAGCGCGCGAACATTCGCCTTCTGCCTGCTATAATTTCCGGCTTTGCCTTGCCACACCGCGCCGACGCTGCGGGTGGCTTATCCCTTCCACGGAAGATCCACAAGGAGTGCCATGCGTCACTACGAAATCATTTTGCTGATCCACCCGGATCAGAGCGAGCAAGTTCCGGCCATGCTGGAGCGCTACAAGGGCCTGATCACGGCCGGCGGCGGCAAGGTCCACCGTGTCGAAGACTGGGGTCGCCGTCAACTGGCTTACCAGATCAACAAGCTCAACAAGGCGCACTACCTGTGCGTGAACATCGAGGCTGAACAAGCCGTGATGGCCGAGCTCGAGCATGCCTTCAAGTTCAACGACGCCGTTCTGCGCCACCTCACCGTGGTCAAGAAGAAGGCTGACACCGGTCCTTCGTCGATGATGAAGACGGTCGAGCGCGAAGAGGCCCGCAAGGCTCAGCAGGCCGAATACGCCGCCAACAACAACTGATGGTGTGAGTGCTGCCGCAGCCAATCAGCTCGTGCTGACTGCCTGCGTCGCCGAACTCGGAGCCCTGCGTTTCACACCTGCCGGATTGCCCGCCGTCGACCTGAGACTCGAACACGAGTCGACAGTCTCCGAGGCGGGACAGCCCAGGCAGATCAAGGCGGCCGTCAAGGCCGTGGCGTTCGGCGCAGTGGCCGAGCGACTCGCAAGGCAGGCGTTGGGAAGTCTCTGGCGTTTCCAGGGATTCCTTGCCACCCCGGGCAACGGCAAGCATCCGGTTCTGCACATCCAGGATTTTCAGCAAGATTAATTTTCGACAAGAGGTCCCCCAATGGCCACGTTCAAGAAATTCAACAAAGACAAGCGCCCGAAGCGCAATACCCAGTCGCTGCTGTTCAAGCGCAAGCGCTTCTGCCGCTTCACCGTCGCCGGCGTCGAAGAAATCGACTACAAGGACATCGACACCCTGCGCGATTTCATCAGCGAAAACGGCAAGATCATTCCCGCACGCCTGACCGGCACGCGCGCGATCTATCAGCGCCAGCTCAACACCGCGATCAAGCGTGCACGCTTCCTCGCGATGGTGCCGTACAGCGACCAACACCGCGTCTAAGGAGCCAGACACCATGCAAGTCATTCTTCTGGACAAAGTCGTCAACCTCGGCGTGCTCGGCGAGATCGTCAAGGTCAAAGACGGCTACGCACGCAATTTCCTGATTCCGTCGGGTCGCGCACGCCGCGCCACCGAAGCCAACAAGGCCGAATTCGAAGCCAAGCGCGTCGAACTCGAAAAGGCTGCGGCCGCCAAGCTGGCCGAATCGCAAGCCCAGGGCGAAAAGCTCGGCGGCACGACCGTCAAGCTGACGCAGAAGGCCGGCGTCGATGGCCGTCTGTTCGGCTCGGTTACCAACCACGACATCGCCGAAGAGCTGAACAAGCAAGGCTACAAGGTTGCGAAGTCTCAGGTGCGCATGCCCAACGGCCCGATCAAGGTCGTCGGCGACAGCACCGTCAGCGTTGCACTGCACACCGACGTGGTGGTTGAAATCACCGTGACGGTGTACGGCGAAAGCGCCTGATCACCCAGCGCGCTTCGTGCGCGTCAGAAAAGCCGCCTTCGGGCGGCTTTTGTTTTTTTGGCCAGCCGGTTGTCCCGCGTGATGCACCGGAAGATCACCGTTTATTCACAGCCTTGTCCACGTGACGTCGCACGTCGCGCGGCTTAGCATGCAAGGTTGCAAGGAGCTTCATGTCCGCCGTCTTTTCCTACGCCGATAACGACCCGTCCGCTGATCGCCAGATCGCGCAGTTGCGCATCCCCCCACATTCGATCGAAGCCGAATCGAGCGTTCTCGGCGGTCTTCTGCTCGACAACGGTGCCTGGGACCGCATGGGCGATGTGGTGGTGGACAGCGATTTCTATCGCCACGAACACAAGCTGATCTATGCGGCTATCGGCACGCTGGTCAACGCCAGCAAGCCCGCGGACGTGATCACGGTGTACGAGCAATTGCAGAACCTCGGCAAAGCCGAGGAGATCGGCGGCCTCGCCTATCTGAACTCGCTGGCGCAGTACGTGCCGAGCGCGAGCAATATCCGGCGCTACGCGGAAATCGTGCGCGAACGTTCGATCCTGCGCAAGCTCGTGAGTGCGAGCGACGAGATCGCCACCAATGCCTTCAATACGCAGGGCAAGGCGGTCGACAAGATCCTCGACGAGGCAGAGCAGAAGATCTTCAACATCGGTGAAGAAGGCACCCGGATGAAGCAGGGCTTCCAGGGCATGGATTCCCTGGTGGTGGAATTGCTGGACCGGGTGACGGAGATGGCGGAGAACCCCAACGACATCACCGGGGTGCGCACGGGCTTCTACGAATTCGACAAGATGACTTCGGGCCTGCAGCCGGGCGACATGATCGTGCTGGCTGCGCGTCCGTCGATGGGAAAGACCTCGCTGGCGATCAATATCGCCGAGCACGTCGCCCTCAACGAAGGTTTGCCGGTCGCCGTGTTCTCGATGGAAATGGGTGCGTCGCAACTTGCGGTGCGTATCGTGGGCTCGATCGGGCGCATCGACCAGGGGCATCTGCGGACCGGCAAGCTGACCGACGAGGAATGGCCGCGCCTGACCGAGGCGATCGAGAAGTTGCGCAACGTGTCGCTGCACATCGACGAGACGCCCGGCCTCACCACGAGCGAGCTGCGTGCGAATTCCCGACGTTTGGCCCGGCAGTACGGGAAACTCGGCCTGATCGTGGTCGACTATCTCCAGCTGATGAGCACGTCGTCCAGCATGAACGACGAGAACCGCGCCACGGCCGTGGGCGAAATCTCTCGCGGATTGAAGATGCTCGCCAAGGAACTCAAGTGCCCGGTGATCGCGCTGTCGCAGCTCAGCCGTGGAGTGGAAAGCCGCACCGACAAGCGCCCCATGATGAGCGACTTGCGCGAATCCGGCGCCATCGAGCAGGATGCCGACATCATCATGTTCATCTACCGCGACGACTACTACGACAAGAACAGCAAGGAACCGGGCGTGGCTGAAGTGATCATCAGCAAGCATCGCAATGGCCCGACGGGCACGGTCAAGCTGGCGTTTCTCAAGCCGCTCACCAAGTTCGAGAATCTCGCTGGTGGCGGCTCCGATTTCTGACCTATGACTTCTGCGGAGAATCGTATTGCCGCGATTCTTCCTGCAAGCGCCGAAGCAGCTCGGCCAGCGTCTTGCCGGGTTCGTCCCGGAAGCGCTCGGGCAGGACTTCGATCTGGTCGACGCGGTCGATCCTGAAGCCGCGAAAGTCCTGCCGCAGTTCGCACCACGCGGAAAAGGTCCAGACCTTTCCCCAATAGAAGCAGCCGAGCGGCCGGACGACGCGCCGGCTCTGGGCGCCGTTGACGTCGCGATAGTCCATGCGCAGCTTCTGGCGTGATTGCACGGCTTCGCGCAAGGTCTGCAGGCGGGCGCGCGTTCCGTCGTCGAGCGCGTAGGCCGGAGCGTAGAGCGCCAGGCTCTCCGCCGAAACCCGAGCCGCTGGCGACAGCACCGACAGGATCTTGCACAGCGCAGTCTCGATGTCCCGCGCCATCGCGGGATCGACCCAGCTTTGCGCCATGCGCGCCGACGCCACCAACGCCGCCGCCTCATCCTGCGTGAACATCAGTGGCGGTACGTCAAAGCCCGCGCCGATTCGATAGCCCACGCCGGCCTCGCCCTCGATGGGCACGCCCTGGCGCTGGAGGTCCGCCACGTCGCGGTACACCGTTCGATCCGATACCTCCAGGCGCTGCGCCAGGAAAGTGGCGGTCGTGAGCCGCCTCCCGCGAATGAGCTGGACGATCTGGAACAAGCGGTCTGCGCGGCGCATGAGGGGAGATTAGCGCCCAATGAGCTTCTTCTCGAAGTCCTCGACGAAAAAGCGCCGTCCGCGTTGGACCACGGTGTGCCCTTCGGATTCGAGCCGTTGCATGAGTTCATCGAGGCCGCCTGGGTACTTGAGGTTGAGCTCGCCATCGGCCTTCAGGGTGCGCCAGTAAGGCGTGATGTTCGAGTGGCCGGCCTGCCGATCTTCGGCGGCGGCTTGGGCTGCCATGCTCGCGAAGATGGCCGTGGTCACCGTGCAGCCGATCGTGGTGCCGTGCTGTCGGGCCAGTTGCTGTCCGATGCCGAAGACCGTGACCAGCCGTCCCTCCGGCACGCGCTTCATGGCTTCGTCGACTTCGCGAGGGGAGGGCGTCACGATCGTTCCCGGACCGTGGCGCTGCCGCATGCGCTCCGGAATCTGCTTGATCTCGGGCAGCCTCGGATAGCCAGCGAGCCTCTCTCGCCAGCTTTTGGCATTCTTCGCGATAGCCGAACCCATGTCAGTCCAATTCGACTCCGATGTGGATGGCGACCTGCTCCGGACCGCTGTAGGCCTCGAAGTCGCTCCGGTAGCGGCGCTTGATGTCGGGGCGCGCCTCGAAATACTGCCAGATCGCCTTCCACACGGCGAGCACCATCTGCGGCATTTCGCCTTGCCCGGTGAAGACCAGGTAGTCGCCGCCCTCGATCCTGATGGCCGACGGCCCGTCCGATACCGCGACGCCGGTCGTGATATCGAATGCGCCGTGCGCGTCTGCCTCGTAGGCGGAGTACACACCAAAGAGCCGCATGTCGTTGATCCTATGCGGCGTTTTTTCATAGACGCGCTCGTCGAAAAAGCGATCCCACAGCGCCCCGATCTGTGCAGCATCCGGATCGCTCTCGTGGCGCTGGGTCGTCCGCGCGGTGACGCCGGAGACGTTGAAGGCATCGAGGCGTCGAAGCTGGGGCTGTGATTCAGTTTGCATGTTTCGCTCCATTTGAAATCAGAGGGCGAGGGCCTGGGAATCGGCATTCATCGCGCCAGCGATCAGGCGGATGTCGTGCTCGTTGACTTCGAACAAGCCGAATCGGAACTTGTAGCCCCACCGCTTGGGGTCCTCGACGAAGTCGAATCGGTCGATCAGGGGAAGGATCGGCGCCTCGGTCGCGACCGCATAGCGCACATCGCGGCGCCATGGGACAAAGCCATTGCCCATGTCCGCTTCGTAAGGCTCGTCGCCGTGCACGACGCCGATCGAGACGAAGCTTTGGAGTTTGTCCCGCCCGCCCAGTGCAGTGGCGGGTGCGTAGTAAGCCACGCGGTCGCCCTCGGCAATCCGCTTCAAGGGTGCGGGCTTGCCGTGGCCGACCTGCATGAAGCCACCCTCCGGGTTGTCACGCCCACGACGGGCATGTTCGGCGCTGGCGACTGCGATCCAATTTCTGCGGTTCATGCCCGCATGCTGCGCGAGGCCTACTGACAACGTCCTGTCAGCAGCCTGCGGCTGATCCCGAAATGGCGCGGCAAAGCGCAGCGAACGTCCGTTCGTGAGCTGCCGCGGAAAAACCTCGCGGGGAGGCTAAAGCACTTCGCTGGCGAAGTCCGCCAGGCGTGAGCGTTCGCCGCGCGCCAGCGTGATGTGACCGCTGTGCGGCCAACCCTTGAACTTGTCGACCGCGAAAGTGAGGCCGGAAGAGCCTTCCGTCAGGTAGGGCGTATCGATCTGTGCCAGGTTGCCCATGCAGATGATCTTGGTGCCCGGACCTGCGCGGGTGACCAGCGTCTTCATTTGCTTGGGCGTCAGGTTCTGCGCTTCGTCGATGATCACGTACTTGTTAAGGAAGGTACGCCCGCGCATGAAGTTCATGCTCTTGATCTTGATCTTGCTGCGGATCAGCTCGTTGGTCGCCGCGCGCCCCCATTCGCCTGCGCCGCCGCTGTCGCCCTTGGCGAGGAACTCGAGGTTGTCGTCGAGAGCGCCCATCCACGGGCCCATTTTTTCCTCTTCCGTGCCGGGCAGGAACCCGATGTCCTCACCCACGCTCACGGTGGCGCGGGTCATGATGATTTCGGTGTAGCGACGGTCGTCGAGCACCTGCGTCAGGCCGGAAGCCAGCGCCATCAGCGTCTTGCCGGTGCCGGCGGTCCCAGTCAAGGTGACGAAGTCGACATCCGGATCCATGAGCAGGTTCATCGCAAAGTTCTGCTCCCGGTTGCGGGTGTTCACACCCCACACGGCATTCTTCACCGAGCCGTAGTCCTTCAGCGTCTTGAGAACGGCCGTCTTGTCGCGGATTTCGGTCACGCGTGCATACATGCTCGGCTCGCCGGGTGCCTCGAAATAGACGAATTGATTGATGTAGAGGTTGGGCACGATCGGACCGCTGATCCGGTAGAAGGTGCTGCTGCCGCTCTGCCAGCTTTCGACCGTCTTGCTCTGGCGCGTCCAGAAGTCGGCGGGCAGGGCGAGCGAGCCAGAGTAGAGGAGGTCGCCATCCTCGAGCGTCTTGTCGTTCTGGTAGTCGTCGGCGGCCAGGCCCAGTGCGCGCGCCTTGACGCGCATGTTGATGTCTTTCGACACCAGCACCACTTCCTGCTTCGCGCGGCCGGGCGCGTCCGTCGCGTAGAGATCTCGCAGGGCCTGGACGACGCCCAGGATCTGGTTGTCGGCCTTGCCTTGCGGCAGGCTGGTGGGCAGCGTGTAGTCCAGCGGCGCAGTCTGGAAGAACAACTTGCCGCCGGCCTCGCGATGACCGGTGGTATCGAGCTTCAGCCCCTTGCCGATGTCGGCGCCTTGGGCCGCTGCGAGTGCATCGAGCGTTCGGCTGGTCTGGCGGCCGTTTCGCGCGACTTCCGTCGTGCCCTTTTTGTGGCCATCGAGTTCTTCCAGCACGATCATCGGCAGGAAGATGTCGTGCTCCTCGAAGCGGAACAGGCACATCGGGTCGTGCAGCAGCACGTTCGTGTCAAGGACGAAAAGCTTGGCCGGGCCGTTGGATTTGCTGCGTTTGGCGCGCGGCTGGCTTTGCGGCGCTGCTGCCGGAGCGCTCACGCGGGCCTCGCGACGGACGGGCGGCGCCTCGGGCACCGCTGGCGCCGGTGCTTTTGCCTTCGGCGCAACCGGCGCCTCGACAGCGCCGCCGGCTTCCGCGGCATGGCGGTCGAACAATTCGAGCGGTCGGGTCCCGTTCGACCCGGCGTCTTCGGTTCTGCGATCAGACGAGCGTCGGCCGCTTCTTCCGTGCGAAGAACGGGCGGGCGCGTCGTGCGCGTCCGGCGAAAGCAATGCGGCGCGTTTCGTGGGGGCGGGAGGCAAGGGCATGGATCGGTTCGCTCGCAAAAAGAAAGGGGCCAGAAAGCGAAAAAGCCGCCTGAAGACCAGGGCGGCTTTGTTCGGTGGATGCGGTCGTGGAGCTCAACGGCATTGGGCCATTATGCACATCAGGTGTGTCGCATCCGGTGTTCGTTGCGCGTCACCAACGGGATTGCGCAAAACCTCACACACTTCACAGTTCAAGCGGCTTTCTTGAGCGCCTTGACTGCCTTCAGCACGTCGTCCACATGGCCGGGCACCTTCAGGCCGCGCCATTCAGCCTTCAGCACGCCATCGGCGCCGATCAGGAAGGTGCTGCGCTCGATGCCCTTGACCTTCTTGCCGTACATGATCTTGTTCTTGACCACGCCGAACATGTGGCACATCTTTTCTTCGGTGTCGGCGATCAGTTCGAAGGGGAGTTCGAGCTTGGCCTTGAATTCATCGTGCGACTTCATGTTGTCGCGAGAAACGCCGAAGACGGTGGCGCCAGCCTTTTCGAAGTCCTTGTAGCGGTCTCGAAACTGCATCGCTTCCGTGGTGCAACCTGGCGTGTTGTCCTTGGGGTAGAAGTACATGACCAGCACGTGGCCAAGATGCGAGGTGTTCGAAACCTTGAGACCGCCGGTGGCATTGGCGTCGAATTCGGGAATGGGTTTGTTGACAACGATCGCCATGAAACTTGTTTTCTCCGTTTGATTCCATGCCCGATCCGGTCGGGTTCATGAAGGATTGGTCGTTGCTAACTGAGGGCGGGCCGCCGGTTTGCAACCCGCGATTTTACCCCGAAATGACTCTTACTGCCCAGCAACCGGGCTCTCGATGAGAAGCGCGGCCACCACGTGACGGCCTTCGCTCGCGAGGATGTTGTAGGTGCGGCACGCCGCGGGCGTGTCCATCGTCTCGACACCGGTGCGTTGCGCCATCAAAAGCTGAAGCCAGGCCGGTTGCGGAAAACGGATGCGCGCGCCGCTGCCGAAGATGATCAGTTCGGCCCCCAGCGAGGCGAGTCGCGCGAAATGCTCGGCGCCGATGTCGTCGAAGCGGGAGCAATTCCACTCGAAGCGCTCGCCGCGCGAGCCGACCACCACGCTCGATTCGACCCGTTCGTTGTTGATGGCCACCCAGCCGGGGCCGTGTGCAGTGAGTGTCTGGACGTCGGATTTGTCGGGCTGGAGCTTCATCTGGAGGGGGTGGGAACTGTGGTCAAATTATAGGTTTTCCCCCTGCGCAGACCCCCTTGGAGGGACTTTGAAACCGCTCAAGAAATCGGCCAAGCTGGCCAACGTGCTCTACGACATCCGCGGCCCGATCATGGACGCCGCGAAGCAGATGGAGGAAGAGGGCCAGAAGATCATCAAGCTCAACATCGGCAATCTCGCCGTGTTCGGCTTCGATGCACCGGAAGAGGTCCAGCAGGACATGATCCGCAACTTGCCGGCGTCGGCGGGCTATTCGGACAGCAAGGGCATCTTCGCGGCACGGAAGGCGGTGATGCACGAGACCCAGAAGCAGGGCATCGCGGGTGTCACGCTCGACGACATCTACCTCGGCAACGGCGCCAGCGAACTGATCGCGATGGCCACGAACGCGCTGCTCAACGACGGCGACGAACTGCTGCTGCCAGCACCCGACTACCCGCTGTGGACGGCGGTGGCGAGCCTCTCCGGCGGCAGGCCGGTGCACTACCTGTGCGACGAGGACAACGGATGGATGCCGAACCTCGACGACATTCGCTCCAAGATCTCTCCCCGCACCAAGGGCATCGTCGTCATCAATCCCAACAACCCGACGGGCGCGCTGTATTCGGACGAACTGCTGAAGGGCATCGTTGCGATCGCACGCGAGCACGGACTGGTGATCTTCGCCGACGAGGTCTATGACAAGGTGCTGTACGACGGCGTCAGGCACACCGCGATCGCCAGCCTCTCGAAGGACGTGCTCACGCTCACCTTCAACTCGCTGTCGAAGAGCTACCGCTCGTGCGGCTATCGCGCCGGCTGGCTCGTCGTGTCGGGCGACAAGAAGATGGCGCGGGACTACATCGAGGGTCTGAACATGCTCTCGAACATGCGCCTGTGCGCCAACGTGCCGGGCCAGTGGGCGATCCAGACCGCGCTGGGCGGCTACCAGAGCATCAATGACCTTGTGGGGCCTGGCGGTCGCCTGCGCAGGCAGCGTGACCTGGCCTACGAACTCATCACCGCGATTCCGGGCGTGAGCTGCGTCAAGCCCAGTGCAGCGCTCTACATGTTCCCGAAGCTCGACCCCAAGGTCTACCCCATCGACGACGACCGTCAGTTCTTCCTCGAATTGCTCAAGGAGACGAAGGTGATGCTGGTGCAGGGCACCGGCTTCAACTGGGCGACGCCGGACCACTTCCGCATCGTGTTCCTTCCCCATGAAGAAGACCTGCGCGAGGCGGTTGCGCGCATCGCCGGCTTCCTCGAACGCTACCGAAACCGTATCGCCTGAGCCCGCGTGGCCTTCAGGATCCATTGCTCTAGAAGACGAATCCCATGAAACCCATCCAAGTTGGCCTGCTCGGCATCGGCACGGTCGGTAGCGGCACTTTCAAGGTGCTCCAGCGCAACCAGGAAGAAATCAAGCGCCGCGCGGGCCGCGGCATCGAGATCACGATGGTCGCCGACCTCGATACGGCGCGCGCGAGGGAAGTGGTCGGCGACGGCGTCCAGGTCGTCGACGACGCACGCGCCGTCATCGCCAATCCGGACATCGACATCGTGGTCGAACTGATCGGCGGCTATGGCATCGCCAAGCAACTGGTGCTCGAGGCTATTGCGGCCGGCAAGCACGTGGTCACCGCCAACAAGGCGCTGCTTGCGGTGCATGGCACCGAAATCTTCGCGGCCGCGCATGCCAAAGGCGTGATGGTGGCGTTCGAGGCCGCAGTCGCAGGTGGCATCCCGATCATCAAGGCGCTGCGCGAAGGCCTCACGGCCAACAGCATCCAGTGGATCGCGGGCATCATCAACGGCACCACCAACTTCATCCTGTCGGAGATGCGGGACAAGGGCCTGGATTTCGACACCGTGCTGAAAGAAGCGCAACGCCTGGGCTACGCCGAAGCCGACCCGACCTTCGACATCGAAGGCGTCGACGCCGCGCACAAGGTCACGCTGATGAGCGCCATCGCATTCGGCATCCCGGTGCAGTTCGACAAGGCGCATGTCGAGGGCATCACCAAGCTCGCGGCGCAGGACATCAAGTATGCCGAGCAACTCGGCTACCGCATCAAGCTGCTGGGCGTGACCAAGCGCAAGGCGCAGGGTATCGAGCTGCGCGTGCATCCCTCGCTGGTCCCGTCCAAGCGGTTGCTCGCGAATGTCGAAGGCGCGATGAACGCAGTGGTGGTCAATGGCGATGCCGTTGGCACCACGCTGTACTACGGCAAGGGCGCCGGAAGCGAGCCGACCGCCAGCGCGGTGATCGCCGACCTGGTCGATATCGCCCGCCTGCACACCGCCGATGCGGCGCACCGCGTTCCGCACCTGGCCTTCCATCCCGACGCCATGAGCGACCTGAAGGTCCTGCCGATGGCCGAGGTGGTGACCAGCTATTACCTGCGCCTGCGCGTGGCCGACGAGGCCGGGGTGCTGGCCAAGGTGACGGGCCTGCTCGCCAGCGCCGGCATCAGCATCGATGCAGTGCTGCAGCGCGAAGCCGACGAAGTGGGCGGCGAAGGCTCGACGCAGACCGACCTGATCATCCTCACGCACGACACGCGCGAAGGCACGCTGGACGACGCGCTCGCCCAACTGCAGGCTTTGCCCACGGTGCTGGCGCCGATCGTGCGTCTTCGCAAGGAAGAGCTGTCCTGATGCGCTACCTTTCCACGCGCGGCCACCCGGACCGCCGCCGCTTCTGCGAGATCCTGCTGGAAGGCCTTGCGCCCGACGGCGGCCTGTACCTGCCCGTGCAATACCCCCAGATCGACGCGGCCACGCTGGCGAAGTGGCGCGGGCTTTCCTACGCCGAGTTGGCGTTCGAGATCCTCTCGCTCTACATCGACGACATCCCGCCTGCCGACCTGAAGGCAATCTGCGCCAAGACGTACACCGCCGAGGTGTTCGGCACTTCCGAGATCGTGCCGCTGCGCGAGCTGGAAGATGGTGTCTATCTTCAAGCGCTGTCCAACGGCCCGACGCTCGCTTTCAAGGACATGGCGATGCAGTTGCTCGGCAACCTGTTCGAGTACGAACTGGCCCGCCGTGGCGAAGAACTCAACATCCTCGGCGCGACCAGCGGCGACACCGGCAGCGCCGCCGAGTACGCGATGCGCGGCAAAAAGGGCGTGCGCGTCTTCATGACCTCGCCGGACGGACGCATGAGCCCGTTCCAGCAGGCGCAGATGTTCAGCCTGCAGGACGCGAATATCCACAACATCGCGATCGCCGGTGTGTTCGACGATTGCCAGGACATCGTGAAGGCGGTGTCGAACGACCTGACCTTCAAGCGCAAGTACAAGATCGGCACGGTCAACTCGATCAACTGGGCGCGCCTGCTGGCGCAGGTCGTCTACTACTTCGCCGGCTACTTTCAAGCCACCGGCAGCGACGACAAGCAGGTGAGCTTCACCGTGCCTTCCGGCAATTTCGGCAACGTCTGCGCCGGCCATGTGGCGCGCATGATGGGCCTGCCGATTCGCACGCTGGTGGTCGCCACCAACGAGAACGACGTGCTCGATGAGTTCTTTCGCACTGGCGTCTACCGGGTGCGCTCCTCGGCCGACACGCACGAGACGTCGAGCCCGTCAATGGACATTTCCAAGGCGAGCAATTTCGAACGCTTCGTGTTCGACCTGGTCGGCCGCGACGCCGCGAAGGCGCGTGGACTGTTCGAGGATGAACTCGGCCGCGAGGGCCGATTCGACCTGAGCAAGGATCCGGTCTTCGTGCAGGCTGCGACGCACTTCGGCTTCGCCAGCAGCAGCAGCACGCATGCCGACCGGCTCGCCACCATCCGGGATACCGACAAGCGTTTTGCGACCTTGATCGATACCCACACCGCCGACGGCCTGAAGGCCGCACGCGAGCATCTGGTGTCGGGCGTGCCCATGATCGTCCTGGAAACCGCGCTGCCCATCAAGTTCGCCGAGACGATCGTCGAGGCGCTGGGCCACGAGCCGGAACGTCCCGCGCGCTTCGAGGGCATCGAAGCGCTCCCCAAGCGCGTCGTCAAGCTGCCGGCCGATGCCGAAGCGGTCAAGGCCTACATTGCGCAGCACTGCGACTGATACGGTAGGCGGCGCATGAAAGTCATCGGCTTCGCCGGTTACTCGGGTGCGGGAAAGACGACGCTGGTCGAGCGGCTGATTCCCGCGCTCAAGCTTCACGGGCTGCGCGTCTCGGTGGTCAAGCACGCGCACCACAAGTTCGACATCGACCATCCCGGCAAGGACACCTACCGCCACCGCGAGGCAGGCGCCTTCGAAGTGGTGGTCGCATCGGACAAACGGCTCGCGCTGATCCGCGAGTTCGAGCGGCCGACGCACCTCGACGTGCACCAACTCGTCGCCGAACTCGATGCCGGCGTCGACTGGGTCCTGGTCGAGGGCTTCAAGCACAGCGATTTGCGCAAGATCGAGATCTGGCGTGCGGCCGCGGAAGGCGAGGCGCCCCGACCTGCGCGCTATGTCGACGACAAATTCATCGATGCCATCGCAACAGACGAACCGCGCAGCCTGCCGTTGCCGACCGACCTGCCGATCTTTGACCTCGACGACGTCGATGGCATCGTCGCCTGGCTGCTGCTGAATGCCGAACGTTTCGACTACAAGGTGAAGCACCATGGCTAGCACTTCCCCGCGTCCTCCCCTGATGGCTCTCGATGAGGCGTTGTCTCGATTGCTCGCCGCCGCAACGCCGAAGGTTGGCGTCGAAAGCGTATCCACTTTCGAGGCGGACGGCCGCGTGCTGGCCCAGGACGTCGTGTCGGTGCTCACCGTGCCGCCGCGCGACAACAGCTCGATGGATGGCTATGCAGTCCGGGTCGCCGATTGTGGCGCGCCGGGCGCGGTGCTCCGGGTGACGCAGCGCATCCCGGCCGGCACCGTGGGCACGCCGCTCGCAGCCGGCACTGCAGCCCGCATCTTTACCGGCGCGCAAATCCCCGAAGGCGCCGATGCGGTCGTGATGCAGGAAGACACGAGCGCACTGCCCGAGGAAGGCAACCTGGGCAGCGTGCGCATCGACATCGCGCCCGCCATGGGCCAGTGGATTCGCCGTGCCGGCGAAGACGTTGCCGCTGGCGACATCGTGCTGTCGACGGGCGAGCGTCTCACTCCCGCCGGGTTGGGCCTGGCTGCCAGTGTCGGCCTGGCCCAGCTTCAGGTTTCGAAGCGGCCTCGCGTTGCACTGCTGTCGACCGGCGACGAGCTCGTGATGCCCGGCGAAGTGGCGCCGGAGGCGATGAAGCCGGGCTCGATCTACAACTCCAACCGCTTCTTCATGCGCGCATTGCTCCAGCGGCTCGGATGCGAGGTCAACGATCTCGGCATCGTGCCGGACCGGCGCGACGCCACGATCGAGGCATTGCGCGCCGCCTCCCTGAGCAACGACCTGATCATCACCACGGGCGGAGTTTCGGTCGGCGAGGAAGACCACATCAAGGCTGCCGTCGAGCACCTGGGGCAACTCGATTTGTGGTCTCTGTCGATGAAGCCGGGCAAGCCCTTTGCCTACGGCCGGATCGGCGACGCGCATCTCACCGGCCTGCCCGGGAACCCCGTGTCGAGCTTCCTGACCTTCCTGCTGCTCGTGCGACCGTTCCTGCTCACTTTGCAGGGCGCAGCGCGCGTGGCGCCGCAAGCGATACCGATGCGCGCCGATTTCGACTGGCCGCGCGCCGATCGCCGTCGCGAGTTCCTGCGCGCACGGCGCAATGCGGCGGGCGGGCTCGATGTGTTCGCCAACCAAAGCTCCGGCGTGTTGACGTCCACGGTCTGGGGCGATGGTGTGATCGACACGCCCGCCGGCCAGCCGTTCAAGGCCGGCGACACCGTGCAGTTCATTCCTTTTGCCTTGCTGCTGGCCTGAGCATGAAGATCAACGTCCGCTACTTTGCCTCGGTGCGCGAAGCCCTCGGGACGGGCGGTGAAGCGGTGGAAACCGCCGCCGCCGACCTCGGCGCACTGCGCGATGAATTGATCGCACGTGGCGAACCGCACGCCAGCGTGCTGGCGCGCGGCCGGGCCGTGCGCATGGCGCTCGACCAGGTGATGAGCAGCGAAGGCGCCGTGCTGCGCGATGGCAGCGAGGTCGCCTTCTTTCCGCCCGTCACGGGCGGCTGAGCCCGGCCTGGATTCGCAGCAAGCGCTCGCGGAGCTCATCTGAGGCGCGCGTCATCGGCGCTCGCAATTCGTCCTGCATCAAGCCGTCATTGGCAAGAACGGCCTTCAGTGGACCGGGGTTGGCGTCGCCAAAAAGCGCTTCGATCAGAGGCAGCAAGGGTTGCCACTGCGCACGGGCCTCCCCCAGCCTGCCTTCCTGAAGCAACCGCAGGATGGTCACGAATCGCTCGGTCTGCAGGTGCGCACTGGCCGCGATGGCGCCGGCGCCGCCTTCGGCCACCGTGCTGAACATCTGCGCGTCTTCGCCTGCCAGCACCTGGAGTCGACCGTCTGTGATCAGCGCTCGGGTCTTGGCCATGTCGCCGCCGCAGTCCTTGATGGCGCGGATGCGCGGGTGGCCTGCGAGCGCGAGCAGTGTTTCGCGCGCCATGGAACTGCCGGTGCGGTAGGGAATGTCGTAGATCAGCAGCGGCACTGCGCTGGCGTCGGCGATCTCGCGGAACCAATCGACGAGCCCCGCCTGCGACGGCCGAATGTAGCTGGGTGCGGGCACGAGCAGCGCGGCCAACTCGTGATTGCCCAGCACGCGCACCCACTCGAGCGTCTTGCCGAGGTGATAGCCCGAGATGCCCAGGATGCGCGGCAACGACGGCGCGGCCCTGGCGACGGTATCGAGCACCGCCAATTGCTCGTCGCTGTCGAGCGCGGCTGCTTCGCCCGTCGAACCGCAGGCGACGAAGCCTGTGATGCCGGTAGGCGCGAGTCGCTCGACCAGCCGGGCGAGGGCAGGATGGTCGACCGCTCCGTCACGAAAGGGCGTCACGAGCGGAATCCAGAGGCCCGAGAAGTCGGGGGAGGGGGAGTGTGTGTCTTGCACGCGGATTTCCTTTCAGGAATCGACCGATGGAAGTACCACCGTCGCATGCGCGCGCAACCAGCTTCGACCCGGGCCTTGCAGTTCCGTCGCTCATCCGACGACGGAACCGAAGCTCCGGTCAGACGAGCTTGGGTTTTTTGGCCTTGCCCAGCAGGCGCGGGCAGGCCGATTCTTCGCGAGAAGAAAGTGGGCGTTGCAGGGCACTGGCAGGCATCGGCGCAGTCTATCGCAGTGCCACAATCCCGGAATGACTGGTGCACGCGTTTCGATCCAAACTGAAGACTTCGACCTGCAGGAAGAGGTCGCCGCGTTGCGCGCTGGCGACGCGCGCGTGGGTGCGGTCTGCAGTTTCATCGGCACGGTGCGTGACCGCAACGACGGAAGCGCGATCGCCTCGATGGAACTAGAGCACTACCCCGGCATGACCGAGAAGGCGATCGAGGCCATGATCGACGAAGCGCATCGCCGCTTCGACATCCTCGGCGCCCGCGTGATCCATCGTGTGGGGCTGTTGCAGCCCCTGGACCAGATCATGATGGTGGCCGTCGTATCGGCGCATCGCGGCGAGAGCTTCCAGGCCTGCGAATTCCTGATGGACTACCTGAAGACCCAGGCGCCGTTCTGGAAGAAGGAACAGACGCCCGAGGGTGCGCGCTGGGTCGACGCCCGCGTCGACGACGACACGGCACTGGCTCGCTGGGGCATCACCACCGGCAACGCCTGAACCGCTCCTATTGGGGCTGGAAGCCGCTGGCCTTGATGATCTGTTCCCAGGTCTGGGTGTAGCTGCGCACGCGGCCGGCGAATTGGCCCTGTGGCATGAAGCCGACAGACAAGCCCATCGCCACCAGGCGCTCGCGCACATCGGGCATGGCAAGCACCTTCGACAGCGCCTCACCGAAGCGATCGATCACCGGCTGCGGCGTGCCTACCGGCGCGAAGATGCCGTAGTAGGGAAGGTCTTCCAGTCCCGACAAACCCAGTTCGGCAAAGGTAGGCACCTGCGGCAGCACGGCCTGGCGCTTGGCGCCGATCACGGCGACAACGCGAATCTTGCCGGCCTTCTGGTTTTCGATGAAGTCGGGAACGGAGCCGATGCCCGCGCTGATCTGGTTGCCCAGCATGTCCGCCATCATCGGCGCGCTGCCGCGGTAAGGGGCGGCCTGCAGATCGAGCTTGTACTTGGTGCCGATCAACTTGACCAGGAACTCGGGGATCGAGGCCGGCGCGGGCACGCCGATGGTGTCCTTGCCGCCGCGCTGGTTCCTGACCCACGCCACGTACTCGTTGACCGACTTGGCTGGCGTTCCGCCTGACACGGCGAGCGCGTTGGCAAAGGTCGCGAAGCCGGCGACGGGCACGAAATCGCGCGCCGGATCGAAGCCCGGATTCTTCACCACCAGCGGCAGGATGGAGATCGAGTGGTCATGCGTCAGGAACAGCGTGTGGCCGTCGGCCGGCGAGGCCTTGAGCGCCTGGGCGGCGATCTGGCCGCCCGCGCCTGCGCGATTCTCGACCACGACGGGGGTGCCCAGCTGGTCCTTGAGCTTCTCGGCCAGCGTGCGGGCGATGACGTCGGTGCCCCCGCCGGCCGGGAACCCGACCAATAGCCGGATCGGCGCGCCGGCGGGCTGCGCGAGCGCCATTCCCCCGGCGGCCAGCAGGCCTGCCGCGAAAACACCGCGCATCAGGCGCGTCACGCCACCCCATGTTGACTTGAGCATCTATCGACTCCAATGATTGCTTGTGGAAAAAAGTCCGGGCGGTCTTGATATCGCCTCGGAACGGCCCTATTTTGAATGCAGGAATCAAGCCATGCGTCAAGACAAACTCACCACCAAATTCCAGGAAGCCCTCGCCGACGCCCAGTCGCTCGCCTTGGGCAATGACAACGCTTACATCGAACCCGTCCACCTCCTGGTCGCCATGCTGCGCCAGGACGACGGTCCGCGGGCGCTGCTGGAGCGTGCCGGTGCCAATGTGCCCGGCCTGCTGCAAGCTGCCGAAGCGGCCATCAAGAAGCTGCCGCAGGTGCACGGCCATGACCAGGTGCAGGTCGGCCCTGAACTCGGCAAGCTGCTGCAGGCAACCGAGAAGGAATCCATCAAGCGCAATGATCAGTTCATTGCCAGCGAACTGTTCCTGCTCGCGCTGGCGGACAGCAAGGCCGACATTGGCAACCTGGCGCGCAGCAATGGCGTCACGCGCAAGTCGCTCGAAGCCGCGATCGATGCGGTTCGCGGCGGCCAGGGCGTGAACAGTGCCGATGCCGAAGGCCAGCGCGAAGCCCTCAAGAAATACTGCCTCGACCTCACCGAGCGTGCGCGCCTGGGCAAGCTCGACCCTGTGATCGGCCGTGACGAGGAAATCCGCCGCGCCATCCAGGTGCTGCAACGCCGTACCAAGAACAACCCCGTGCTCATCGGCGAACCCGGCGTCGGCAAGACCGCGATCGTCGAAGGCCTCGCGCAGCGCATCGTCGCGGGCGAAGTGCCCGAATCACTCAAGGGCAAGCGGGTGCTGTCGCTCGACATGGCGGCGCTGCTCGCTGGTGCCAAGTACCGCGGCGAGTTCGAAGAGCGCCTGAAGACCGTGCTCAACGAACTCGCGAAGGACGAAGGCCAGACCATCGTCTTCATTGACGAGTTGCACACCATGGTCGGTGCCGGCAAGGCCGAGGGCGCGATGGACGCGGGCAACATGCTCAAGCCGGCGCTGGCGCGCGGCGAACTGCATTGCGTCGGCGCGACCACGCTCGACGAGTACCGCAAGTACATCGAGAAGGACGCCGCGCTGGAGCGCCGCTTCCAGAAGATCCTCGTCGGCGAGCCGAGCGTGGAGGCGACCATCGCCATCCTCCGCGGACTTCAGGAGAAGTACGAGGTCCACCATGGCGTGGACATCACCGACCCGGCGATCGTCGCCGCAGCCGAGCTGTCCGACCGCTATATCACCGACCGCTTCCTGCCCGACAAGGCGATCGACCTGATCGACGAGGCCGCGGCCAAGATCAAGATCGAGATGGACTCCAAGCCCGAGGTCATGGACCGCCTGGACCGTCGCCTGATCCAGCTGCAGATCGAGCGCGAAGCCGTGCGCCGCGAAAAGGACGAATCCTCGCAGAAGCGCTTTGCGCTCATCGAGGAAGAGATCGCCAGGCTGCAGAAGGAAATCGCAGACCTCGACGAGATCTGGCAAGCCGAGAAGGCGCAGGCCCAGGGCAGCGCGCAGATCCGCGAGGAGATCGACAAGATCAAGTTCCAGATCGCGGAGTTCACTACCAAGGGCGATTTCAACAAAGTGGCCGAGCTGCAGTACGGCAAGCTGCCGGGCCTCGAGAAGCGCCTGAAGGAAGCGCAGGAGACTGAAGCCAACAAGGGCAGGTCCAGCGCACCCACCTTGCTGCGCACGCAGGTCGGCGCCGAGGAGATCGCCGAGGTTGTGGCGCGCGCCACCGGCATCCCGGTCTCGAAGCTGATGCAGGGCGAGCGCGACAAGTTGCTCATGATGGAAGAGAAGCTGCACGAGCGCGTGGTTGGCCAGGATGAGGCCATCGGCGCAGTTGCGAACGCGATTCGCCGCTCGCGCTCGGGCCTGTCGGACCCGAATCGCCCGACCGGCTCGTTCCTGTTCCTCGGCCCCACGGGCGTGGGCAAGACCGAGCTGTGCAAGGCGCTCGCGGGCTTCCTGTTCGACAGCGAGGATCACTTGATCCGCGTCGACATGAGCGAGTTCATGGAAAAGCATTCCGTCGCACGCCTGATCGGTGCGCCGCCCGGTTACGTGGGCTACGAGGAGGGCGGCTACCTCACCGAAGCCGTTCGCCGCAAGCCCTACAGCGTGCTGCTGCTCGACGAGGTCGAAAAGGCGCATCCGGATGTCTTCAACGTGCTGCTGCAAGTGCTCGACGACGGCCGCCTGACCGATGGACAGGGCCGTACCGTGAACTTCAAGAACACGGTGATCGTCATGACCAGCAACATCGGCTCGCCGATCATCCAGTCGATGGTCGGCAGGCCGAGCGAAGAGATCAAGGACGCAGTCTGGGATGAGTTGAAGAACTACTTCAGGCCCGAGTTCCTGAACCGCATCGACGAGACCGTCGTGTTCCACGCGCTGGACGCGAAGAACATCGAGGCCATCGCGGCGATCCAGCTCAAGGTGCTGCAGGAGCGACTGGCGAAGATGGACTTGGGTCTCGATGTGTCGCAGGCGGCGCTGGCGGAGATCGCCAAGGTCGGCTTCGATCCGGTGTTCGGTGCGCGGCCGCTCAAGCGAGCGATCCAACAGCGCATCGAGAACCCGTTGTCGAAGCTGCTGCTTGATGGAAGCTTCGGCCCGAAGGACACGATCGTCGTGACCACCGACCCGATCCAGGCGCCCGGGCAGTTCGCGTTCCGCAGGGCCGGGGAACAAAGCGCCGAGGCCGTGGCCTAAACCCGATGCTGAACTTCTTTCTGCGCCTGGTCCTTTTCTTCCTCGGTCTCATCGTGGCGGCCAGCCTGACCGTTGCCGTGCTCCTGCTGGCAATGGTCTGGGGGCTGCGCTACGGATGGGCGCGCCTCACGGGGCAGCCCGTGAAGCCGTGGGTCATGCGCTTCGACCCGCGAGGCGGCTTCGATCGCTTTCGGGCTGCGGGGCGCCCCGCCGAGCCGACGGCCGCAGATGTCGTGGCCGCCCGCGCACGGGGCCAGGAGGCCGACAGCCCGGTACGCTTGCGCGATCCGGGCCAGGTCACCGATGTTCAGGCCCGTCCGGTATCGCGCGACGACTGATCTCTTCCTCAAGCCCTGTAGAGGGCTTCGATGTCGGCCGCATAGGCGGCGTAGATGCTGGCCCGTCGCACCTTCATGGTCGCGGTCACCTCGCCATCGTCATGGTCGAGTTCCTTGCCCAGCAGATGGAATCGCCGCACCTGGGACACCTGGGCCAGCTGGGCGTTTCCGCGCAGGATCTCAGCGTCGATGAGTTCGCGCACGCGCGGTTGCTCCACCAGCGAGCGGAAATGGGTGAACGGGATGCGCTGCGCTTCCGCCCATTTGCCCACTGTCTCGTAGTCGATCTGGACCAGCGCGCTGACGAACTTTCGGCCGTCCGCCACCACGATGCACTCCTTGATGAAAGGACTGCCCTTCATGGTGTTCTCGATCTCCGAGGGTGTGAGGTTCTTGCCGCCGGCCGTGATCATGATGTCCTTGAGCCGGTCGACGATGCGCAGGTGGCCGTGCTCCTCACGCACGACATCGCCTGTGTGCAGCCAGCCGTCACGGATGGAAGCCGCCGTGGCTTCCGCGTTCTTGTAGTAGCCCTCGAACACCATGTCGCCCTGCACCAGCAGTTCGCCGTGGTCGCCGATGCGGTGCGACGCGCCTTCGATCGGCGGACCGACGGTGCCGACCGTGACATCGTCTCGATCATGGCCGGTGATCATGCCGGTCGATTCGGTCAGGCCATAGACTTCCACCAGAGGAACTCCCAGCGTGCGGAAGAAGCGCACGATGTCGGGCGGGATCGGTGCCGCGCCGGTCAGCGCGACCTTGGCGCGGCGCAGGCCGATGAAGTTCTGCAAAGCGCGCAGCACGGTCCAGTAGGAGAGGGCGAAGCGCGCACGCTCGCCGATGGTCCATTCCCTTCGCGGCTTCTCTGCCAGAGTGGCGCAAGCTGCCATTGCGCGTTGGTACAAGGCTTTCTGCAGCCTGCCGGCTTCCTGCATCTTGATGGTGATGCCGGCATGCAGCTTTTCCCAGATGCGAGGCACGCCGAGGAACATGGTGGGAGCCACCTCGCGCAGGTCTTCCTGCACAGTCCGGATCGACTCGCCGAAGTTGACCTGCGAGCCGAGGTATAGCGGCACGAAGGTCGAGAGCATCTGCTCGGCCACATGGCACAGCGGCAGGTACGAGAGATGGGTGGCGTCGCTGTCCAGGCCGAGGCGCTCGATGATGCCGGGCACGATGCCGCGGATGTTTCGATAGGAGATCATTGCGCCCTTGGGCTTGCCGGTGGAGCCCGAGGTGTAGATCATCAGCCCGGTGTCGGCCAGAGTCTGCGCCTGCAGTGCGGCGTCGATCTGCGCGTCGCCGCCCCGGCTCGCTGCTTCCGCACCGGCCCGCTCGACGTCGGCGAAGCGCACGACGCGGTCGTGCAAGGAGATGTCGAGGCTGCGCAGGCCTTTCGTTTCCATGACGATGATCTTCAGCAGGCGTGGCAACCGATCCAGCGCTTCGATGATCTTGTCGGTCTGTTCCTGGTCCTCGCAGACGATCACTTCGATGTCCGCGTGGGCCACCACGTACGCGATCTCGTTGCTCGGGCTGGTCGGATAGACGCCGACCGTCACCGCACCGACCAGCCCCGCGCCCATCTGCGCCAGCACCCACTCGATGCGGTTCTCGGAAATGATGCCGAGGTGGCCGCCCGCGGGCAGTCCCAATGCGCGGAGGCCGAGCCCGAAGTGACTCGCGCGTCGGTAGTAGTCCGCCCAGCTCACCGGATGCCAGATGCCGAAGTCCTTCTGCCGGATCGCGATGACGTCGGGCCGCGTACGCGCCTGCTCGCGCAGCATCTGCGGCAGGGTCGAGGCGGGTAGCACACTGCTCATGACAACCAGCGCTTGCGGCGCTTGTAGTGCTTGAGACCGCGGAAGCTGCGCGCCTCGCCACCGCCGCCCACGCCGAGGTAGAACTCGCGCACGTCGGGGTCGGCCGCGAGCCGCTCGGCGCTGCCGTTGATCACGACCTTTCCGTTCTCCATGATGTAGCCGCTGTGCGCGACGGCCAGCGCGACGCTTGCGTTCTGCTCCACCAACAGCATCGAGACGCCGCGCTCGGCATTGATTCTCGCGATGATGGTGAAGATGTCCTCCACCAGCTTGGGCGAGAGGCCGAGCGAGGGCTCGTCGAGCAGGATCAACTCGGGCTCGGCTACCAGGGCGCGGCCGATCGCGAGCATCTGCTGCTCCCCTCCCGAGAGGTAACCGGCCAAGCCCTTGCGCCGCTCATGCAGGCGAGGGAAGTAGGCATAGACGCTGTCGAAGCTGCGCGGCGGCGCGCCGCGGCCGGTGCGCGCATAGGTGGCGGCAACGAGGTTTTCCTCGACCGTGAGGTCCTCGAAGACGCGGCGGCCCTCCATCACATGGCTCAGGCCGCGTCGCACCAGCTGCTGTGGCGCTATCCGGTCGGTCGACACGCCGTTGAACACGATGCGGCCAGCCTGCAACTCGCCATCCTCCAGCGCGAGCAGGCCCGACACGGCCTTGAGCGTCGTCGACTTGCCAGCGCCGTTGCTTCCCAGCAGCGCCACGATCTGCCCACGCGGCACGGCCAACGACAAACCGCGCAGCACCTGCACGACCTTGTTGTAGACCACCTCGATGTTGTTGACCTCCAGCACCAGGTCCTTGGCCGCCGCGTTGCTCATCGATGCGTCAATCCAGCTTGATCCAGTCCGATGAGGGCACCATCTTCTGTGCCTTCATGTCGGCGGTGTAGACGCGCCCGACCGGGATCGAGTTGCCCTTGATGGTGATCGGCACCCCGATCAGGCCGCCCGTGTCGAAGTCCTTGATGGTGTTGAGCGCCGCCTTCAGGTTCTTGCCGTCCAGCGGCTTGCCCGCATCGAGCGTTCGCTTGGCTGCTTCGGTGAACAGCATCGCCGTCAGGAAGCCCTGCGTGTATGCGGTGCTCTGGTACTCGGGGCGCATCTGCCGGATCTTGTCGAGCATTGGCGACTTGGCGGAGGTGTCGTAGTAGTAGCGGTAGGGCATCACCCCCATGAAACCGTCGCCTGCCTCCCCCATCTTCATGACGGTCGAACTGTCCATGGTCCAGAAGGTGCCCATCCACTTGCTGGTCATTCCCATCTGCTTGCCCTGCTGTACGAACTCCGGAATCGGCGCGAGCACGTAGCCGTGAAAGATCGTGTAGTCGGGATTGGCGCGGCGCAGCTTGATGACCTCCGTCGACACATCGACGCTGCCGGGCGGCGTCATGAGCTTGACCGCCACCGTAAGGCCCAGCTTCTTGGCTGCCGCTTCGCTGGCTTCGATCGGATCGCGACCGAATTCGGAGTCGGAATAGACGAAGGCTACCTTGGCACCCGGCTTTTCCTTTGCGATGTGCTTCAGCAGGATGCCGAACATCTCGGTGTAGTCGGGGCCGACCAGGAACTGGTTCGGGTACTTTGCCGGGTCGTTGAGTTCGGTCGCAAAGGATGCACCCGCCATCAGGATCTGTCCGCTGCGGTCAAGCTCGGGGTTGATGGTCTTCGAGAAGCCTGTGGAGTCGCCGTAGTAGAGGTTGACCTTGTTCTGGCTCGTGATCTTCTTGAATGCGGCCACGGATGCGTCGACCTTGTAGCCGGTGTCCTCCGGCACGTAGCGCAGCTTGCGGCCCTTGATGCCGCCGGCGTCGTTGACGATCTTCACGTAGTCGGCAATGCCGGCATTGATGCCGATGCCGGCGAATGCGAAGACCCCCGTCATGGGGATCGATCCGCCGATCACGATGTCCTCGCCGGCCTGGGCATGGACGGACAGCGGCGCGGCAAGCGCGGCGCCGGCGGCCAATACCAGGCTGCGACGGCGCAGAGAGGGGGATGACTTCTTCTGTGCATTCATGGATGTCTCCGGTTGTGAATGTGACTGGCGGGATTCATGACCTGAAAGGCCAGAGGTGGAAGAAGCGACGCATGCGCCGCCACACTTCCGCGAGGCCATGCGGCTCGAACACGAGGAAGCCGACGATCAACAGGCCGAAGACCAGGGTTCGAACGGGCGAGAGGAACACCGTCATTTCCGTGCCGCCCGGCAACAGGTCGAACACCAGCTTGAGCAGCTCCGGCACCATCGTCATGAAAAGCGCGCCGAGGATGCCGCCGAGAATCGTGCCCATGCCGCCGACGATGATTGCGGCCAGGAAGAAGATCGACATCAGCAGCGGAAAGCTCTCAGGCGTGACGACGCGGAAGAAGTAAGCCCAGAGCCCACCTGCCACGCCCGCGTAGAAGGACGAGAGACCGAAAGACAGAAGCTTGTAGCGAAGCAGGGGAATGCCGAGAACCTCGGCCGAGATGTCGCGGTCGCGAATCGCGATGAAGGCGCGGCCGATGCGCGTGCGGAACAGGTTGGCTGCCCCCAGCACCATCGACAAGGTGACCGGCACGATCACCCAGTACAGCCGGAAGGAAGTGTCGAGCGCGAGCCCGAACAGCTGCGCGGGCGGCAGCGAAAGGCCGGAGGTGCCGCCCGTGAGCTTGAGGTTGGCGAACAGGAAGTGCGCGATGAACGAGGCCGCGATCGTCGCGATCGCGAGGTACAGGCCCTTCACGCGCAGCGAGGGAATGCCGACCACCAGGCCACCGAGCATCGCCACGACGCCGCCCGCGATCAGGTTGAGTAGAAAGGGCGTGCCCAGCCGCGTCTGCATGATGGCGACGGTGTAAGCGCCCAGGCCCATGAATGCGGCCTGGCCGAGGCTGACCAGCCCGGTGTAGCCGGTGAGGATGTTGAGCCCGGTGGCGCTCGCCACGTTGATCGCGACCAGGCAGGCCAGGTACAGCCAGTAGTCGCTGGCCATGAAGGGGAAAAGCAGGAGCAGTGCGGCACCGATGCCGAGCCATGCCTTTTGCGTGCGCGAATCGAACAGCGCGGCGTCGGCGATGTAGCTCTGCTTCAGTGTGCCGATGCGCATCAGAGTCTCTCGATCTCGTGGGTGCCGAAGAGCCCGTAGGGCCGGATCATCAGCACGCCGACCAGCACGACGAAGGTCGCGAGCAGCCTGTATTCGCCGCCGAGGTAGGAGCCCGCCAGCGCCTCGATCAGCCCGATGAAGACGCCGCCGACCAGTGCGCCGAGCACACTGTCGAGACCGCCCACGATCACCACCACCAGCACCGACAGGCCGAACACGCCCATCGACGACGAGATGCCGCCGATCGAGCCGACGATGATGCCGGCGACCGCCGCGATCATGGCCGACGCCACCCACGCCAGCGAGAACACGCGCGGCACGTTGATGCCCATCGAGTAGGCGGCCGCCTGGTCGGAGGCGGTGGCCCGCAGCGCGACCCCGCCGCGCCAGAATCGGAACACCAGCAGCACGAGCACGATCAGCACCAGGGCCACCAGCGAGCCGTACGCCACCTTGGGCGCGAGGAAGGCATCTCCGATCATCACCGGCGTCTTCGGAAGGAATTCGGGCAGGCGGCGCTGGTCGGCGGTCCAGATGATCTCGACCAGCCCGACGAGGATCGATGCAAGCCCGACGGTCACCATGAAGACCGAGATCGGCGGCTCGCCGAGCAGCGGCCGGATCATGGTGCGTTCGACCACCGCGCCGAGCAGGCCGGTGCCCAGAACCGCGCCGAGCACCGCCAGCCAGATCGGCAGCGAGAAACTCGCCGCGAAGGCGAAGAACAGGTAGGCGCCGATCATCAGCATCTCACCGATCGCGATGTTGACGACGCGTGTTGCCTTGTAGACCAGCACGAAAGCGAGCGCGGCGAGTGCGTACAAGCCGCCGCTAGCCACGCCGTTGAGCGCGATCTCGAAGAGGTAGGCCCAATCCATCAGGCAGCCTCCGCGGCGGCCCCGCCGCGCAACTTCTGGCGCAGCGCACCGACATCGCCTGCGCCGAGGTAGGCGCGAATCACTTCGGGGTCCGCCTGCACATGCGCCGGCGCGCCCTGGGCAATCACCTGGCCGAAGTTGAGCACCACGACGTGATCGGACAGGTCCATCACCATGCCCATGTCGTGCTCGACCATCAGTACCGTCACGCCCCATTCGTCGCGAACGTCGAGGATGAAGCGCGCCATGTCCTCGGTCTCTTCGCGGTTCATGCCGGCCACCGGCTCGTCGAGCATCAGCACGCGCGGCTGCATCGCGAGGGCGCGGGCCATCTCGACGCGCTTCTGCAGGCCGTAGGGCAGGGCGGAGACGGGCGCGTGGCGGATGTGGTCGATCTCCAGGAAATCGATGATGCGTTCCTCGACGTCGCGGCGCAACTCTGCCTCTTCGCGTCGTGCGCGCCCTAGATAGAGCAGGGCGTCGAACACGTTCGACTCGAGGTGCGCATGACGTCCGAGCTTGATGTTGTCGAGCACCGTCATGCCGCGGAACAGTGCGATGTTCTGGAAACTCCGCGCCAGGCCCAGGCGGGCTCGCTTCGGCGCGGGCAGGGTGGTGATGTCACGCCCTTCGAACAGCACGCGCCCGGTCGCGGGACGATAGAAACCGGAGATGGTGTTGAACAGCGATGTCTTGCCTGCACCATTGGGGCCGATCACCGCAGTGATGGAGCCCGGCTCGACCTCGAAGCCCACGCCGCTCAGCGCACGCACGCCGCCGAAGGCGAGCGTGAGGGCATCGACCTGTAGCACTGGGCCGGATGGCACGGCGACGTCGGAACTCGGCGAAGCGTCAGGCATGGGGGCGGGTGCGTTTCGGAAAGAAGGGCCGCGGATCGATCAGGGTTTGCATGGGCTGAATGGAGCCTACCGGTGCGTAGAATTTCTACTCACCGGTAATGTCCGATGCGCCACCTGCTGGAAGCATCGGGACTTTCCCGGGCACCCGATCCATGGCCACCAGAACACCCCGAAAAGCCGCCGGCATATCGCCCTGGAAGCCGGCCGGCGCACGCGCGCAACAGCGCGAGGCCAAGCGCAACGCCGTGCTGCAGACGGCCGCACAGCTCTTCAACGAGCGCGGCTTCCATGCCACCTCGCTGGACGACATCGCCGAACGGCTGCACGTCACCAAGCCGACGCTCTACTACTATGTGAAGAGCAAGGACGACATCCTGCTCGAATGTGTTCGCACCGCGCTCGGCATGATGAAGGAGGGCATCGACGAGGTCCGGCGCGCCGGCGGCAGTGCGATCGACCAGCTCGTGGAATGCATGCGGATCTATTCACGCATCGTCACCATGGACTTCGGCATGTGCGTCATCCGCATCGGCGAGGACCCGCTGCCGGCGCCGCGGCGCAAGGAACTGAGGCGCCTCAAGGCCGGCATCGACCTGGAGTTCCGGCGTCTCATCGCTGACGGCATCGCCGAGGGCTCGCTCGCGCCGTGCGATCCGAAGATGGCTGCTTTCGTGCTCGCCGGTGCCTTGAGCTGGATCGGTCGATGGTATCGCCCCGATGGCGACATGACGCCCGAGCAGATTGCCGACGAGAGCATCGCGCTGCTGATGGCGGGCGTGCGCCAGCGGCCGACGCCGGCGAAGAAGGCGGCGACACGCAAGTCAAAATAGCGGATGACTTCGCCGCGCCCACCTGTGCTGATCGATCCGTTGGAGGTCGAGTTCAGCGCGATCCGCGCGCAGGGCGCGGGCGGACAGAACGTCAACAAGGTTTCCAGCGCAGTGCATCTGCGCTACGACATTCCGGCCAGCTCGCTCCCTGACGATGTCAAGGAGCGCCTGCTCGCCTTGCGCGACAGCCGCATCACGCAGGAAGGCGTGCTCGTACTGAAGGCGCAAAAGCACCGCAGCCAGGACATGAATCGCGGCGATGCGCTCGCGCGCCTGCAGGAATTGGTTGACAGCGTTGCCGCACCGCCGCGCGTGCGCCGCGCCACCAAGCCGAGCTACGGCGCGCGGCAGCGCCGGCTCGAGGGCAAGAGCCAGCGCTCGGCCATCAAGAGCCTGCGTGGGCCGGTGAAGGATTGACGTTCTCGCGCGGGCCCGCCGCGCCGCACGCATTGGAGAGTGCCGCCAACGCCTCGGCGTCGGTCCGGTAGCTGAAGAGCATCGGGCCGGGCGCCAGCAATCCGGCGCGGTCGAGCACCTGCTGCGCGGGCAGCTTGAGGCCCGAGATGTGAAAGCGAACGCCCTGCGATTCGAGCAGGCGGCGAATGCTGCCGAAGACTTCGGCGCCCGTGATGTCGACGCGGTTGATCGGCTGCGCGAAGAGGCACACGTCGGTCAGGCCCGGCCGCTGCGCCAGCGCGACGGTGACGGCGCGCTCCAACGTGCTGCCGGATGCGAAGTCGAGTTCCGCGTCCATGCGCAGCGCGTAGAGGTCGGGCGCAAGCGGTGGCAGATGCCACAGGTGACGGTCGCGCAGGCTGCCGTCGGGGTGCAGGCCGACTTCGATGATTCGCGGATGCAGGTGGCGGTACATGTAGTGCGCCAGCGCCGCGAGCAGGCCGCCCAGCACCCCCCAATAGATGGAAGGTGCAGTGGCGATGGTCAGTGCAAAGGTGCCGAGTGCGATGGCCGTCTCGATGCGGGAGATGCGCCACAGGGCGACGAAAGCCGATGGCCGCAGCAGGCCGATGGTCGCCGTGGCCACGATCGACGCAAGCACCGCCTGCGGCACGTGATAGAGCAGCGGCATGGCCCAGAGCAATGCCGCCGCGACCACGGCGACGCTGAAGAGCGTCGCCCACTGTGTCTTGGCGCCCGCATAAAGCGTGATCGCCGAGCGCGAGAACGACGAGCTGGTCGGGAACGAGCCCGTGAGGCCCGAAGCGATCTTGCCCAGCCCCTGGCCGATCAGATCCTGGTTCTCGTTCCACAGCTTGCCGGCGCGCGCGTTGTCCACCTTGGCGCTCGATGCTGTTTCCAGAAAGCTCACGAGCGTGATCAGGAAGGCCGGCAGCAATAGCGTGCCCAATTCGTTCAGTGTGATCCCGCCGGGCCAGTAGAACGAGGGCAGTCCGGAGGGCAGCTTGCCGATCACCGCGCCGCCCTTCAGCGCATAGCCGATCGCAGCGCTCGCAGCCGCAGCGACCGCGACGAGCGCCATGGTCGTCGGGAAGCGCGGCATCATCCTCTTGCCAAGCCACAGCATGGCCATGCCGCCCAGGCCGAACGCGATCGCGATGTAGTCGGGCGGCGGCCCGTGCAACACCTGGGCGAACGAGCGTCCCGTGAAACCCAGCAACGCCGGCAGTTGCGACAGCGTGATCAACACCGCCGCGCCTTGCGTAAAGCCCATCAGCACCGGCGAATTGACCATGCGCAGCAACCAGCCGAAGCGCGCTGCGCCCAGCACCACTTGCATCACTCCCGACAGCAGGGTGAGCCAGACGGCGAAGGCAACCCATTCGCTGCTGCCCGGAATGGCCAGCGGCGCGAGCGAAGCGCCGACCAGGAGGCTCGTCAACGCGGTGGGCCCGACCGACAGCCGCGCCGAGGAGCTGAAGAGCAGTGCGACCAGCGCCGGCAGCAGCGCAGCGTACACGCCGGTCACCAATGGCATTCCGGCCAGCGCCGCGTAGGCCACGCCTTGCGGGATGACCATCAGCGCCACCGTGAGGCCGGCCGCGGCCTCGTTGACGAGCAGGGCCCGGTCGGGGCGCGGCCAGGAAAGGAAGGGGAACCAGCGCTCGAGCTGGTGGCGATTCAAGGCCATGGCCTTGGCGCGCGAAAGGGTGGGAAATGCACCCGGCGATGATACGGAAGCGCCTTGCGCCGCGGCAGGTCAGGACCGTCGCTTGTGCTGGAAAGCCGTCGGCGATTGCCCTGTCGCCGCCTTGAACATGGCGCAGAAAGCGCTGTCGGTTGCATAGCCGCTGGCCGACGCGACCTGGCTGACCGCCATGCCGCGCGCCAGCAGGGGCAGTGCATGCGCGAGCACGGCCTGTTGGCGCCACTGTTGCCAGCTCATGCCGAGTTGGTCGCGAAACAGGCGTGCCACGGTACGCTCGCTGGCGCCGATGGCCTCGGCCCGTTCGGCCAGCGTGGCGCGGTTGGCCGGATTGCGCAGCAACGCCTCGCACAGCTGGCGCAGCCGCTTGTCGGAAGGCAGCGGCACGTCGATGCGGATTTGGGTCGCACGTTCGAGTTCGTCGACCAGGAGCGGTGCGATCCAGCGTTCGCGCTGCGCGGCGTGAGGATCGGCCGGCGGCATGCCGTCCGGCGTCGTGTCGAGCGCCAGCATCAGCGCCCGCAGCAGGGGGCTGATTTCCAGCACCTCGCACTTCTCCCATGTCGGCCCGAGCCAGCTATGGAGATACACGGTCCGCAGTTCGGCATCCTCGATCAGCGTGACGCTGTGCGCCATGTCGGCCGGTACCCACAGGGCCCGCGACGGCGGCACGATGTAGCTGCCGTCCTCCGTGCTGAGGCGGATCACGCCACGCGTCGAGAAAGTCAGCTGGGGCCACGGATGTTTATGCAGGTCGACCAGCGTGTCGGCCTTGAGAAAGTGCTCCTTGGCGCGCAGCGGGCGCAGCGCGTTCGGCTCGTACAGATGAGGCGTGAGGGGTCCCACGCTCGTCGTGACTTCGGAGTGGGGGAGGATGGAGCGCCTGGTGCCCGTGTCGACGGGGGCCAAAGGCGGGGCGGCAGTAGACGGCATGATTTCGACAAATGTTGTCTCTGTATCGCCATTCTGCCGCGACACGCTGGCTTAGGATCGATGTCCATCCAGTTTGTTGTTGCAATCCATGTCTTCCTCCAACGCGACCACCGCCACGACCAGCTTGGGCTCCGATGCCAGGTTGATTGGCCTCGTCGGCCTGGCGCACGCCGTCAGCCATTTCGCCCAGCTCGTGCTTCCGCCGTTGTTTCCGTGGCTCAAGGACGCGTTCAATGTGAGCTACACCGAACTCGGTGCGGTGCTCACCGTGTTCTTCGTCGTGTCGTGCATCGTGCAGGCGGCCTCGGGTTTCATCGTCGACAAGCTGGGCCCGCGGCCCGTGCTGTTCGTCGGGCTCGGGATGCTCGGTCTTGCGGCCTTCGGCTACGCGATGGCGCAGAGCTACTGGATGCTGCTTGGCTGTGCCGTCGTGGCGGGCGTGGGCAACGGCGTGTTCCATCCCGTCGACTACACGCTGTTCAATCGCAAGGTCGCACCGACGCGGCTCGGGCATGCCTACAGCGTGCACGGCATCACAGGCAGCCTCGGCTGGGCGCTGGCTCCGGCCTTCGTGGTGCCGTTGGCAATGGCCTTCTCGTGGCGCGTGGCGCTGGCCTCTGCGGGCGTGGTGGCCGTGGTCGTGCTGCTCATCCTCTGGGCCAACCGCAGCGTGCTGTCGCTGGATGTGAAGGCGGTCCACAAGGCGACCGGCGCCGACGTGGCCACGGGCAGCGAGTTCGCGTTCCTGAAGATCCCTGCAGTCTGGATGTGCTTCGGCTTTTTCTTCTTCTACGCCATGGCGCTGAGTGTCGTGCAGACTTTCGCGCCCGCTGCCGCGGGTCGTTTGCACGCGGTGCCGGTGACGCTGATCGCCATCTGTCTGACCGTCTACATGGTCGCCAGTGCGGCGGGCATGGTGGTCGGCGGTTTCCTGGCGTCCGACCCGTCGCGCTGCGAGCGCGTCGTCGGCGCGGGATTCGGCGTGGCGGCAGCCATCGCGCTCGTGCTCGCGCTGGCTGACTTCGCGCCCTTCCTGGTCCCGGTCATGTTCGGTGCGATGGGTTTTGCGACCGGCATCGCGGGGCCGTCGCGCGACCTGCTGGTCAAGCGCTCGACGCCCGCGAATGCCTCGGGGCGTGTCTATGGCGTGGTCTATGCGGGCCTGGACATCGGGCAGGCCATTGCGCCGCTGATCTTCGGGCGGCTGATGGACCATGGCCTGTACGGGAGCGTGATCGTCGGCCTGGCCGTGGTGCAAGGCGTGCTGATTGCCAGTGCGTTCAATGTGAGGCGTGTCCGTCGCGAAGCGCTGGTGCCAGCGTCCGCCTGAAGCGCTTTCGGTTTTGTCTCTCTATCTGATCGTCGCGCTGGGCGCGGTGGTGGCCGGCTTCGTGCAGGGCCTGTCGGGCTTTGCGTTTTCCATGGTCTCGATGTCGATCTGGGCCTGGACGGTGGACCCCAAGCTCGCGGCCGTGCTGGCGACCTTCGGCGGGCTCACCGGGCAAGTCATCGCGGCTGTGACGACGCGGCGCGGTTTCGACAGGGCGCTGCTGCTGCCTTTCATCCTCGGCGGGCTGGCCGGCCTCCCGGTCGGCGTCTGGCTGCTGCCACGACTCGACGTGCCTCTGTTCAAGGCCTGTCTCGGCGGCTTGCTGGTGATCTGGTGCCCTGCGATGCTGATGGCGCGCAACCTGCCGCGGATCACGCTGGGTGGGCGATTGACCGACGCAGTTGTGGGCCTGCTTGGCGGCGTGTGCGGCGGACTGGGTGGCTTCACCGGTGCGATTCCGACCCTCTGGTGCACGCTGCGCAATCTGGACAAGGACGTGCAGCGTGCCGTGATCCAGAATTTCAATCTATCGATGCTGGCCGTCGCGTTCGCGCTGTACCTGGGCGCAGGCATGGTGAGCGTCGCGATGGTGCCTCTGCTTGGCATCGTCGCGCTGGCCGTGCTGGTGCCCGTGCTGGTCGGCGCAAGACTCTATGCCGGCCTCAGCGAGGCGGCTTTCCGGCAGATCGTGCTCGGGCTGCTCACCTTGTCCGGCGTGGCGCTTCTGGTGTCTTCGCTGCCCGTGCTGTTGGCTCGCACGGGTTGAGGCCCGGCGAAATGCGCTAGGGCTTCGGAAGAATCTCGAGCACCTGCTCGGCAGGCCGGCACAAGCGCGTGCCGATCGGCGTGGCGACGATCGGGCGGTTCATGAGAATCGGGTGCTCGACGATGAACTCCAGCAACTGGTCATCGGTCCACTTCGGGTCGCCGAGACCGAGCTCGTCGTAGGGCGTTCCCTTCTGGCGCAGGATGTCGCGCACCGGGACATCCATCGCCTTCACAAGTTCGCGCAATTGCGCCTTGGTGGGCGGCGTCTTGAGGTACTGGACCACTTCGGGCTCGAAGCCGTTGTCGCGGATCAAGGCCAGCGTGTTGCGCGAGGTGCCGCACGCAGGGTTGTGAAAGATGGTGATCGAGGGAGATTTGGATTGCATCGCGCCATTCTCTTCGTTGCTCAAGTCGCAGACTCAGTGCCTTCCCAACCTGGTGTGAACGGGAAGCGCGCAGCCCAGAAGTCCCCCAGGCGCGGCTCCGCGTCTACCCGGCGAACCATGTCGGCCAGGCGCGGGGCGTCCCGGTAGAAACGCATGCGCCGTGGCGTCCACCGCGACACCACCGTCACGTAGAGATCGAGGACGCTGACCCTGTCGCCCAGCAGATAGGGCGAGCCTTGCGGCACCCCGGCATCCATCAGGCGCCAGCATTCGGAAATGCGCTCGGCGGTGCGTGCGAGGACGACGGCTTCGGCCTTTGCATCGGCGGCGAGCCGCGACGGCACGTCCCGGAGCCAATACATCGAATAGATCGCGGCAGAAACGTAGGCCATCCACCGCAGGTACTGCGCGCGCAGGGGATGGTCGACCCCGGGGGCGAGGCAAGCCTCCGGATGACAGTCGCCGAGCCAGACCAGGATCGCCGCGCTCTCGGTCATCACCTCGCCCGAGGGAAGCACCAGCACGGGTGCCTGCCGCATCGGGTTCACGGGCAAGAGCTTGTCGCGCTCCGCTTCGCTCTTCCACGGCGCTATGTCGACGGTGTCAACCGGTGCGCCGATCAGCGTGAGTGCAGCATGCACGGGTGTCGCGCCCGATCCGGGCGCACCGTAGAGGGTGTAGGGCTTGGCGCTGGCGTCCATCGCCAAAAGCCTACTCCGCTCTACACGGAACTCAAGCGGCGATCAGCGCCTCCACGCGCCGAAGTCCTTCGATGGTCTTGACGCAGGCTTCGGCCGCCTCGGTGCCCTTGACCGCGAAATGGGCGTGAAAATACTTGCGGTGCTCCACGTGCTCGTGGAAGTGGTGCGGCGTGAGCACGGCCGAGAGGATCGGCACGTTGGTCTCGAGCTGTACCGTCATCAGCGAATTCACCACCGTGCTGGCGACGAATTCATGGCGGTAGATGCCGCCGTCGACCACCAGCGCGCAGCCGACGATGGCGGCGTAGCGGCCCGAGGTGGCGAGCCGCTTGGCATGCAACGGGATCTCGAATGCGCCGGGCACGTCGAACACGTCGATGGTGTCGAGCGGCACGCCCTGCCGCTTCATCTCGGCGAGGAAGGCGTCGCGCGCCTGGTGGACGATGTCCGAATGCCATTGCGCCTGAACGAAGGCGATGCGCTGGCCGCGCGGCGCGTCCGATGCAGGAATGGCGGAAAGGGGAAGGTCGTTGATCTGACTCATGGTGTGCCTTTTGAAGGATTTCCTGAATCAGGGCGCACGAACCCGAGGCCGGGCATGCGCACGAACACGCCCGCCCGGCAACGGGATCGCGCTCTCTTTCATCCGGACTATGACCGTCGGCCCCGGGATCTCACCAGGTCTGCTGACCCTCCGGCGCATGGCGCGCCGCAGGCGCTCGCGGGCTCGTGCGGCTCTCGCCGCCATCACCGCCGGTGGGGAGTTGCACCCCGCCCTGAGAACGCTTGCTCCGGCCGCGGCCGGAACGTCGCAGATTCTATGCAACACGTGCCGCTGGCGCTGTCACGCAAGCGGCAAGTCCCTGGCAGTCGGGCGGGGATCGAGCCGGCCGGACAGGAACAGCGTCATGCGCTGCATCTCATCGTCGAGTGCCGCACGGAATGCGGGGCCGCTCGGCTTCTTGCCGGCAAAGCCGAGGACCGGCTGCAGTTGCCCCTGGTGGATCGACACATTCGCCCATCCGATGACGCGGTCGTGCAGCATCAGCGGCAAGGCGTAGTACCCGAATCGCCGTTTCGGCGCCGGTGTGTAGGCCTCGAACTTGTATGTCCAGTTCCACAGGAGTTCGAAGCGCCGGCGATCCCATACCACGGGGTCGAAGGGCGCCAGCAGGCGAAGCGCATCGTCGGGCGCGTGACGTCGCGACGCGGGGTTTTCGTCGGCGGGCCAATGCCATGTGGTGCCGTCGATGCGGCAACTGGCGAGTTCTTCGCGAGCGAGACGCAGCGCCGCCTGTGTTTGCGCGGCCAGATGCGGTGCGCCGTAGCCCAGCAGTCGCACCAGATAGGTCAGGCTTGCGGACGGCAGGGGAGCGTACTTGCCCACCACCAAGGCTACCAACGCGGCAGCGCGTTGCGCGCGGCCGTCAGGGCTGTCGTCAGCGACGGGATGCGTCACCGCTTCGTAGATCCGCGTACCGCCCTCACGCCGCTTCACGCGCAGCATGCCACGGTAGTGCAATCCATCGAGCAATTGGGTACTTGCGTTGCTCGAGCCACCCCAGTAGTTGTTCACCCGTCCATGCGCGAAATGCTGCTCCACCTGCCTCGGATGCACGAGACCGTGCTCGCGCACGTAGGCCAGTACGTCGGCCGCCTTTCGCCGGGTCTCCGCGTCCCAGGCTCGGGAGGCTTCGCGCGGATGCATCAGTGCCAGATGCTCGCGAGGCAGGAAGCCGTAGTTGACCAGGCAGTCCTCCTCAACCGCCAGCCGGGCGTAGCGGCTCTCCAGATCGCCGGCGCGGTAGTCCTTGACGCGATGACGCAGTGTCAAGTCCTGAGCGCGCGCCGGGGAGCGTATGGGGTCCGCCTGCACGAAGCCCAGGCGCCGAATCGCGCCCATCAGGGTGGCGGGCGGAAACAAGGTGCGTGCCACCGCATAGCGGCGCAACGCGTCGATCGTAGGCTCGTGCATTCGCCGGATTGCAGCACAGCGTCGCGGCAGCCGCCTTCGGTACTTCCGCAGACCTCGATCGCCAACGGGTTGGTTGCAGAAAAAAGCCCCCGGTGGCCGTCGGCCAGCCGGAGGCTTCGTCATCCCGCCAGCGCAGGACGGGGCTCAGTGCACTGTCAAGCTGCTTTGCACGAGCAGCGTCACGTCGGCCAGAAGGTCGTTCTGATAGACGGCGAATTCGCCTTCGGTCCGCACCAAGGTCCACTCGTCGGTGAGGGTCACCGAGTCGTTCGCGTCGCCAGTGACCTGCAACGACTGGGTCGACGACATGCCCGAAACCACGTCGCCCGACAGCGTGAGCTTCGTGGTGGCGCCGTCGGCGATGTCGACCTTTTCGAAGTTGCGCAGCGCCCCCGTTGCGAGTGCCGTCAGGTCGAGTTCGGCCACGCCGCTGAACACCAGGGTGTCGATGCCGCCTGCGCCGTCGATGATCTGATCGGGCTCGGGCAGGGCGTTGAAGTCAATTCGGGTGCCGGCGTTGTGCCAGAGATGGTAGGTCCTCGTGAGCTCATCGCCGTTGGATTCGCGCACGACCGCCGTCAAGACCAGCTCAGACGTGGGTTCCGCGCCGAACTCCGAAACGAACGTCACCGCGCGAGGGTTGTCCAGCACATCCTGGCTGAAGTACCAGCGTCCGGTGGCCGGATCCTGCGTGCCGTCCGCAGGCGCGAGCTTGAGGCCTTGAGGCAGTTCGATCGACAGCGACAGCGTCTCGGAACCGTCCCTGTCGGCCGGGCGCGCGTCCACGAAAACCGTCGACAAGCCTACGCGCGCCAGGTTCAAGTCCGGTACGTCGACCACCGGTGCAATGGTGACGGTGGCGAGGCCTTCCGCGCGGCCACCCTTGCCATCCTCCACGACGTACTTCACCGTCTCGGTGCCGGACCAGTTCGGGTCGGGCGTGTACGTGACCGTGCCGTCAGGGTTGACATTCAATGTGCCGTGGGGCATGCCGCCATCCACAGTCACGGATGCCAGAGTCAGTGGATCTCCGTCCGGATCGGTGGCAGTCGCAAGCAGGTTGAGGATCAACGCCTCGTCTTCCGTGCCGGTGAATTCTTGCTCCACGATGGATGGGGAGCGGTTGTCGACTTCGACCACAAGTGTTTTCTTGAGTTCGCTGTCACCATCGCGCACGGTGGCGATCAGTTCCAGCGTGGGTGGAACGACTGCGGCTCCTTCCGTGACGAAGGTCACTTGGCCACGGTCCAGCGCGGCCTGGCTGAAGGTCCAGAGCTTGGTGTCGGGATCCAGGGTGCCATCCGCTGGAGCAAGGCTGACACCCGGAGGCAGTCCGATCGTTACCGAAAGCGTCTCGGAACCATCCGTGTCGGTCAGGGCCGCGTTCAGGAAAAGCGTCTCCAAGGTCGGGAAGCTTGCGCTCAGCGTGGGCTCGTCGGCTACGGGGGCAATGGTGATGGTCGCGGTGCCCTTGACGACGCCGCCCTTGCCATCATCCACCGCGTAGGTAATGGTCTCGGTGCCTGACCAGTTCGAGTTGGGCGTGTACGTGACGGTGCCGTCGGCATCGATTACCGCAGTGCCGTTCTTCGCACCGTCCACGGAGGTCACCTTCATCGTGTCTCCGTCGGGATCGGTGGCGTTCGTGAGCAGGTTCAGATTCAACGCCTGGTCTTCCGTGCCCTCGAACTTCAGTTGCCCAGCCAGTACGGGGTCCTTGTTGATGATCTGGATCTCGAGCCTTTCCCAGTCGATGACCTTGAGGTCCATCGAGCTGAACTGGAACGATTTGCAGCCCTCGCCCGACGCCAGTGCGGCCTGAAAGCGCTTCAGATCCGCCTGTACGTCGGAGCGCGCCAGTTCGGCTTGGGTGAATTGCAGCACCAGCGTGTCGCAGCCGGCGCCGCCGCACATGAAATTCCGGGCGCCCACGGCTTCGCCGAACTTCACGATGCCCCTGTCGTCGCCGGCGCCCGCGTGCAGCGTGTTGTTGCCGGAACCGATCAATACGGTGTCGCACGCAGCGCCGAGATCGATGCAGTCGTTGCCTGCGCCGGCGTCGATGTAATTGGAGTCCCGTGCGGTTCCGTAGGCAGTGATCGTGTCATTGCCGCTGCCGGTATAGATCTGATTGGAACCACCGCCCGCTTTCACACGGTTGTTGCCGTCGCCGGCGTGGATGGTGTCGTTCCCTGCCCCCGTCGTGATGACGTCGTTTCCGGCGCCCATCGAGATGTTTTCGTTAGCCATGTTTCTGCTCCCTGATTTGACTCGGCTCAATGAATAGGCAGTTCGGCCTTGTACGGCGAATTGCAAATCATCGAGACCGGACGAAGAGGGGGATTGCCCAAGGGCGTTTTCCCCGTTTCCATGAACGCAAGATTGCATTCGACGCGAGAACGAATTTCTCGCGCCGTTGCATGGTATGGAATTGGCCCGCGCGGATTGCTTTTTATGCTGGCAGAAACAACTTGTAAGCGAGTGGAAAAATCCGGCCCGCTGGCGCGCTCGGTTCAGACCGCGCTGCGATGCCGCTCGATGCAGGTGTCCAGCGTTTCCGCGCCCGAGCGCTTCCACCAATCGAGCACGGAAAAGATCTCGACCTCGCTGAATCCCTCGAAACCCGCAGACTCGACCCAGCCGCGGATCTTCTTCAGTTCGACGACGCCGTCGCCCATCATCCCTCGGTCGGACAGCAGGTCGCGCGTGGGCGTGAGCCAGTCGCACACGTGGTAGGCGAGCAGGCGTTCCTTGCCGGCGCGGGCGATCTGCTGTTCCAGTTTCGGATCCCACCACACGTGATAGACGTCGAGCGCGACGCCGAGAACGCCGGAGCGCGCCGGGTCGAGCTCGTCGCACAGGTCGAGCGCGTGCTCCAGCGTATTGACGCAGGCGCGGTCCGCGGCCTGCATCGGGTGCAGGGGTTCGATGGCGAGCGGCATGCCGACCTTGCGCGCGTGGTCGAGCGAGGCCGCGATGCCGTCGCGCACCTCACCGCGTGCACGGCCGATGTCCTTGTAGAGCGCCTTGCCTTCCAGCGCACCCGGCAAGGCGCCGACGACGAGCACGAGGCAGGGCGCGCCGAGCGTCTTCGCCTCGTCGATGGCACGGCGGTTGTCGTCCAGCGCCGCTTTCAGCCCAGCCGCATCGGTTGCAGGAAAGAAGCCGCCGCGGCAGTAGCCCGACAGCCCGATCCCGTGCGCCTTGAGCTGCTTCGCGATCTTGTCGAGCCCGACGGCCGCGACCTGATCACGCCATGGGCTGATGGCGCGGATGCCGCGTTCGGCGCACTGGTCGATGATGCGATCGAGTGGCACCTCCGCGCCGAGTTGCTTGCGGATCGTCGCGGTGTTGATCGACAGCCAGTCGTGGTTCCGTGAGAAGTCGCGCATGGTCAGTGCCCGCCCGGCCGCCGGGAGGGGGATAGGGGCCCCCTTGGGGGGCAGTGGGCGAAGTGAACGTGGTGGGGGCTCATTGATCAACCTCCGACGCCGTGGAGCGCGAGCAGTGTCTTCATGCGCTTGACCGCGAGCTCGGGTTGCTCCAGCAGGTTGGCCGCATCGGCCAGCCGGAACAGCTCTGCCAAGTGCTGCAGCGAGCGCGTGCTCTGCTGGCCGCCGACCATCGTGAAGTGGCTCTGGTGGCCGTTGAGCCAGGCCATGAAGACCACGCCCGTCTTGTAGAAGCGCGTCGGCGCCTCGAAGATGTGGCGCGATAGCGGCACCGTCGGGCCGAGGATGGCGTGGAACTGCTCGATGTGGCCTTGCGCCAGTTCGCCCAGGGCGGCACTCGCCGCCGGCGCGATCGCATCGAAAATTCCCAGCAGCGCATCGCTCTTGCCGTGCGTCGGCTCGCTGCCATGGCCGTCGCCGGCGATCAGTTCGGCATAGTTGAAGTCATCGCCGGTGTACATGCGAACGCCGTCCGGGAGACGACGGCGCATTGCGATCTCCTTGTCCTTGTCGAGCAGCGAGATCTTGATGCCGTCGACCTTGTCCGGATGCGCCGCGATGATGCCGAGCGCCGTATCCATGGCGCGGTCGATGTCGGCCGTGCCCCAGTAGCCGGCCAGCGCCGGGTCGAACATGTCACCAAGCCAGTGCAGCACCACAGGCTGTTTCGCCTGGCTCAGGATGCGGTCGTACACGCGCTCGTAGTCGGCAGGACTCTTCGCGACGCGGGCGAGCGCACGGCTCGCCATCACGATCAGCTTGCCACCGAGCGCTTCGATCGCCTCCATCTGCTCTTCGTAGCCGCGGATCACGTCGTCGACGCTCTTGACGCCGTCGAGATTCAGGTGGTCCGTGCCGCAACCGGAGGCGACCAGTGCACCGGGCATGTCCTTCGCGGCGTCGAGCGAGCGCCGGATGAGTTCGAGCGAGGTTGACCAGTCCAGGCCCATGCCGCGCTGGGCAGTGTCCATGGCCTCGGCAACACCGAGACCCAGCGACCAGAGGTGGCGGCGATAGCCGATCGTGGCGTCCCAGTCGACCGCGCACTGCAGCCAGGGATCGATGGCCGCCAGCGGATCGGCGACGACGTGCGCGGCCGAGTAGGCGACGCGATTGAACTTGACGCCCGCAGCCGGCTTCACAGGTGTGGTGCCGCGCAGCGGGTAGGGCGCGAGCGCGCCGCTCGCTGTGGGGAGGGTGAGTGCGATGGCCATGGGACGACTCAGATCTTCAGTTGCGGCACGTCGACCCAGCGACGGTCCTTCCAGCTCTCGAGCGCGGTCTCGACCAGTTGCACGCCCTTGGCGCCTTCAGGCAAGGTCCACTTGTACGGTGCGTTCTCGACCACGTGCCGGATGAAGTGCTCCCATTGAATCTTGAAGCCGTTGTCGTAGACCTGCGAATCCGGAATCTCCTGCCACTGGTCGAAGAAGTTCATGGTCTGCTTCTCGTCCGGATTCCAGACCGGCCGCGGCGTGGCGACGCGAGATTGCGCCCGGCACGACGACAGGCCCGCCACGGCGGAGCCGTCGGTGCCGTCCACATGGAAGGTGACGAGGTCGTCACGGCGCACCCGGGTGACCCAACTCATGTTGATCTGCGCAATGACCGGCTCGCCGTTGTGGCCTTTGAGTTCGCAGGTGGCGTAGGCCGCGTCGTCGGCCGTGGCCTCGTAGGGCTTGCCTTCCTCGTCCCAGCGCTTGGGGATATGCGTCGCGCCGATGCAGGACACCGACTGCACTTCGCCGAAGAGGTTGTCCAGCACATAGCGCCAGTGGCACATCATGTCCAGGATCATGCCGCCGCCGTCTTCCTTGCGATAGTTCCACGAGGGCCGCTGGATCGGCTGCAGGTCGCCTTCGAACACCCAGTAGCCGAACTCCAGGCGCACCGAGAGCATGCGGCCGAAGAAGCCCGCGCGGCGCAGCATGTCGAGTTTGCGCAAGCCTGGCAGGAAGAGCTTGTCCTGCACCGCGCCGTGCTTGAGGCCCGAACCTTCCGCGAGACGGGCGATCTCGACGGCTTCGTTGAGGTTGGTCGCGATCGGCTTTTCGCAGTAGACGTGCTTGCCGGCGCGGATGGCCTTGGCCAGAAGGGTGGGGCGCATTTGCGTGGTGCCGGCGTCGAAGAAGATCGTGTCGTCCTTGTTCTCCAGCGCGAGGTCGAGGTCGGTGCCCCAGCGAGTGATGCCATGGGCCTTGGCCAGCGCCTCGATCTTCTCGGCATTGCGGCCGATGAGGATCGGGTCGGGCATGACCTTGTCTCCGTTCGAGAGCGTCACGCCGCCTTGTGCGCGAATCGCGACGATGGAGCGGATCAGGTGTTGGTTCATGCCCATGCGTCCGGTGACGCCGTGCATGATGATTCCGAGTCGTTGTTGTGCCATGGGGTTCTCCGCTGTAGGTCCGGTGGTGTTCAGTTGACTGGCGAGAGACCGGCGGCCTTCACCAGGGTGGCATTGCTTGCGATTTCGTCCTTGATGTAGGCGTCGAACTGCTCGGGCTTGAGCGTCCAGGCGTCCGCGCCGAGCTTCAGGAAGCGTTCCTTGACTTCGGGGCTGGCCAGTGCCTTCGCAACCTCGTCGTGCAGCCGGTTGACGACGTCGCGCGGCGTCTTGGCCGGCGCCATCATCCCGATCCAGAAGTTGAACTCGGAGCCGGGCACGCCCGCCTCGGCGGTGGTCGGCACGTCGGGCAGGGCAGCCGCGCGCTGCGGCGAGCCGACGGCCAGGGCGAGCAGGTGGCCTTCCTTGATCTGGCCGATGACCGGGGCAATGGGCGAGAAGTAGTAGTCGACACGCCCAGAGAGCACTTCGGTCACCGCATCGGCCGATCCTTTGAACGGAATGTTGGTCGCATCGATCTTCGCGGCCAGCTTGAACTTCTCTGCGTTGAGATGGGTGGCGCTGCCCTGGCCGGCGGACGCGAAGTTGACCGCGCCGGGCTTGGCCTTGGCGGCGGCGACCAGTTCCTTCAGCGTCTTGATGTTCTTGGCCGGCGAGATCACCAGCGCATTCGGCAGCGTTGAAATCGGTGTGACGCCGGCGAAGTCGCTCACGGTGTCGAAGGGCAGTTTCGCGAAGGTCGACGGGCTCACCGTGTGCGACGACGAGTGGATCATGATCGTGTAGCCATCGGGCGCAGCGGTCGCCACGGCCTGCTGGCCGATGGTGCCGCTGGCCCCGCCGCGGTTGTCGATCACCAGCGTCTGGCCCATGCTCGCGCCCATCTTGTCGGCTATGGCGCGCGCAATGATGTCGGTGGTGCTTCCAGCTGCGAACGGGACGATCACGCGGATCGGCTTGTTGGGGTAGCCGTTCTGCGCGGCTGCGCCGAACGAGGCGGTGAGGGCGAGGCTGGCCAGGAGGGCGGCGCGTCGAGTGGTTTGCATGGATGTCTCTCTTTTTGAGTTGAAGGAAAGCGGGGCGGCTACACCAGGGCCGGTGCGTGCGAGAGAGGCTGCAGGCTGTCGAAGTCGGGGTCAGCGCAGTGCGCGAAGCCAGGCCGCCCGAGCGAGGCGATGGCCAAGCGACCATCGCGAATGGACAGGCGCGGCCGGCCCGCGCTTGTTTCGTAGAGGTCGCTGTGCACCGCCGCAAAGCCGGCCTGCTCGGCGGATGGCGCATCGCCGAACCCGTCGACATAGTGATGGCCGTTGCGCTCGCAGTGCGAGAGGCCGAGCAGCGATGCGAGCGCCAGGTCCTGCTGTACTGCGAGCCCGGCCTGGCAGGTCAGGTCCTCGGCGGACATGAAGAAACGGCTGCCATTGGTGCCGCCGGAGAGATTCCAATGATCGCAGCGCGCGCGGTTGATGACGGCCTTGTAGAGGCCCTTGCAGGCCTTGCTCGATACGCCCCGCCAGCCGTGCAGGCGGCCGATGGCGAATGCTTCGAGCGTGCCGTCCGCCTCATCGAGCAGCAGCGGCGCGGGTGCATCCAGCGCGGTGAGCGATGAATCCATGCTCGCATCGCGCGGCAGGGGTTGTTCGAGATAGAGCAGCGCTTCGGGCCGTGCGGCCAGCCGGGGAAGCGAGCGCAAGCCATCGCACAGCGCGCGCAGCGCATGCGAATTGGCGTATTGCTCGTTTCCGTCGAGCGTGAACTGATGGCCGGGCGCCACCGCGTCAAGCGTTGCGAGCACCGCATCGACCCGCGCGAGGTCGGCTTCAGGATGGCCGCCGAGTTTGACCTTGAAGAAGCGGTGGCCATAGCGGCGCACGACGGCCGGCAGGCTGGCGGGCAACCCTGCGGCGTCCGCGACATCACCTTCGAGTACATCGAGCATGCCCACCGTGTGGCGTGCGTACAGGTGGGAGGAAGGCGTGAGCGTGGCGAGCCAGGCGTTCCAGTCCCATCCGGCCAGGTCGTTGGCCAACGGCGTGTCGCCGATGCCGACCAGATTGCGCTGGAATGCCGCGTGGACGGGGATCTGCATCGCGCGGCACAGTGCATCCAATACCGCACGGTCCAGCACCGCCTGTCCAAAGGCGGTGGAGAGTGCGGTCATTCCCAGCGATGCACCGTGCGCCATCAACGCCTCGTAGTGACGTGCAAACAATGCAAAGGCCGGCAGCGGCGCACCAGTCCTGTATGCGTCCGCCACGGCTTCCAATGCCTGCTGGAGATGGCGCACGTTGTCGGCCTGGCTGAAGCCGTCGCGCTTGTCGAACCAGCGCGGCACCATCAGTTCCGCCGCCCAGCCCTCGGCGGCGCCGTGCGTCCCGCAATCGACGGTTGCATGCACGAACACCTGCGGACAGCGCGTGAGCGTGACGGCGCCGAACTTGAACGGCAAGCGCAGCGTCATCGGCCGTACGCCGAATTCGACGGCCAGCACTCGCACGGGGGGCGCGGAGGATGAGGTCACGGGCACAGCGGGAGCCTCAGTGCGCGTCGAGGTTGCCCTGCGCGAAAAAATGCGCGCGCAGGGTGCGGGCATAGAAGGAGAAACGCTCTGTGCCCATCACGTCGAGCGGCCGGGGGCGCGGCAGGTCGATGTCGTAGACGGCGGCGATCGAACCGGGGCGCTCGGTCATGACGATCACGCGGTCCGAGAGGAAGATTGCCTCCGGGATGCTGTGGGTGATGAGCAGCACGGTCTTCTTCGATGCCGACCAGATGCGCTGCAGTTCGAGGTTCATCTTCTCGCGTGTCATCGCGTCGAGCGCGCCGAAGGGCTCGTCCATCAGCAGCACCGAGGGGTCGTGCAAGAGGGCGCGGCAGATCGATGCACGCTGCTGCATGCCGCCGGAGAGCTGCCATGGGTACTTGTTTTCGAAGCCCGTGAGGCCCGCCATCTTCATCAGCTCGCGAGCGCGTTCGCGCGCCGCGGCCTTGGGCAGATGGCGAATCTCGGCCTGCAGCAGGATGTTGTCTTCCACGCTTCGCCACGCCAGCAGCACCGCGCTCTGGAACACGATGCCCACGTCCTTCTGGGGCCCCTTGATCGGCTGGCCGGCCAGGTTCAGCGTGCCGCCGGTGATGGGCAGCAGACCGGCGACCATCTTCAGCAGCGTGCTCTTGCCGCAACCCGAGGGGCCGACCACAGAGACGAACTCGCCTTCGCGAATCGAAAAATCCAGGGGCTTCAGCGATTCGACCGGGCCATCCTTGCTTTGGTAGGTCTTCGAGACGCCGCGCGCTTCGATCAGTTTTTCATGGGCCATGGAAAGCGTGGAAGGTGAAGCGCGCGGCTGCAGGCTCAGTTGGCTGGAAGGAAGTCGAGGGTCACGTAGTCTTCGGGCTTGCCGCGCGTGGCCGCGTCCATGCCGCCGTACTGCACGAGCAGATCCAGCGAATCGTTGACGTTCTTCATCGCCACGCGGAACGGACGCTGGTTGGCCGTGTCCTTTGTGTGATAGAGGGCCACGCTCTGCTTCATGCCGACGATGAGCGTGTCGCGCACACCGGCCTTGGGGTTGGCCTTCAGCATCGCGTCGACGGCCGCGGCGGGGTCTTTCTCGGCGGCTTCTGCGGCGCGCGTGGAGGCGCGCATGAAGCGCTTCACGAGGTCGGGGTTCTCGGTCAGCAGGTTCTTGTTGGTGATGATCCCGGAGCTGATCTGGTTGACGCCGGAGTCGGCAAACCGGATCGGCGTGACGGACTTGCCGGTGGCGTCCTGCAGCTTGATCGCCTGGTCCATCACGTAGCCAAGCAGCAGGTCGGCCTGGCCGTTGGTTACGGCGTTCAGCTTGGTCTGGGCATCGCCCGATACGATCTTCACCTGGTCGGCCTGGATGTTGTTGGCCTTCAGGAACAGCGGCCACATCTGCGACATCGAGTCGCCGGGCGTCGTCGCCACCGTCTTGCCGATGATGTCCTTCGGCGTCTTGATGTTCTTCTCGGTGAAGCCCATCACGGACATCGGGCTGACCTGGAACAGGACGCCCGTCGATTTCAGCGGCGCGCCCTTGGCGGCGGCCTTGATCATGGTCGTGACGTCGATGTAGCCGAAGGTGGCCGACTTGGCGGCGACGGCCTGCGCCGTAACGGCGGAGCCCCGGCCTTCCTGGATGTCGAGGTCGATGCCTTCTTCCGCGTAGTAGCCGCGTTCCTTGCCGAGGAAGAAGGGCGCATGCTCGCTGTAGAGATACCAGTTGAGCATCAGCGTGACCTTGTCCTGCGGCTTGTTCTGCGCGTGCGCGGGCGTCATGGCGAGCGTCAGTGCCGTAGCGGCTGCCGCCAGCAGCGAAGGAAGCAGTTTCTTCATGGTTGTCTCCTGGTTGGAAGTTGTTGCGACGGGACTCACTGGGCGTGGCGCTGCGAGGCGTGCCACGGAATCATCAGCCGCTCGACCAGGTCGACGGCCACGAAGAGGATCACGCCGATGCTGGAGAGCACCACCAGGGCGGCAAACATCAGAGGGAGGTCGAAATTGCCGTTGGCCACTTGCAGCACGTAGCCGATGCCCGAGTTGGAGCCGACGAATTCGCCGACCACCGCGCCGACGACGGCCAGGGTGACCGACACCTTGAGGCCGCTGAAGATCGCGGGCATGGCCTGCGGCAGGCTGATCTTGAAGAAAGTCTGCAGGCGGCTCGCGCCCATGGACCGTGCGAGGTCCAGCATGTCGGGCTCGACCGACTTGAAACCCATCACGGTCGACACCACCACCGGGAAGAACCCGAGCAGGAAGGCCGAGATCACCTTCGGGAAGATGCCGAAGCCGAACCACACCACGAAGAGCGGCGCGATCGCGACCTTCGGAATGCTCTGCGAGAACACGAGGAGCGGATAGACGAAGGACTCCACCACGCGCGAGTACGCGATCACCATCGCCATCGGGATGCCGATGACGATCGTGAGGCCGAAGCCGCCAAGGGTGGCGAGCGTGGTCTTCCAGCTTTCGGACAGGAGGCGGGGCCACTCTGCGATCAGTTGATGCACGACCTGCAGGGGCGGCGGAATGAGATAGGCCGGGATCCTGAAGAGCCGGATCGCGATGTCCCACAGCACCAGCAGCATCAGGATGAGCAGGAAGGGCCGCAATGCAGGCGACAGCAGGACGTTGCGAAGCATCGACTGGACTTTGTTGAACCGTGAGCCGGCGGCTTGGGCGGCGGCGCCGCGCTTTCAATTCACCGGAAAGTGAATTAACGATTCTAGGAACTCCACCGGGTCCGTCAACGGGCGGGTCCTTAGGAGATACCCGTATCAGCGCAGCACGTAGCCGAGCACCAGGTCGGTCATGTGCGACAGGCGCTGCGCCATGGCCTTGGGTGCGCGCAGGTTGCGGCCGAAGACGGCTGACAGTGTGTCGTTGTTCGACAAATAGAAGTAGCAGAGCGAGGCGATCGAGATGTAGAGCTGCACCGGGTCCACGCCGGCGCGAAAGAGGTCGAGACGCTTGCCGCGCTCCAGCACGTTGTCGAGCAGCTGGACCAGCGGTGAGTTCATCTCCTGGATCCGCTCGGAGCGCTTGAGGTGAGCGGCGCGATGCAGGTTCTCGCTATTGAGGAGCGTGATGAATTCCGGGTGCTCGAGGTAGTAGTGCCAGGTGAAGGAGATCAGCCGGCGAATGGCCTCGACCGGTTCGACCTCATCCAAATGCAGGCGTTGCTCGGCTTGGCGGATGTCGGCGTAGGTGCCCTCGAGCACGGCAAGGAAGAGATCGTCCTTGCTGCCGAAATAGTAGTAGATCAAGCGCTTGTTCAAGCCCGCGCGCTCGGCAATGCTGTCCATGCGGGCACCGGCCAGGCCGCGCTGCGCGAATTCGTCGCGAGCCGAGGCGAGGATCGCGAGTTGCGAGCGGTCGGCATCGCGCGATCGCGGCTCGGCGGGCGCCGTGGGTTGGGCTTTCATGGGGGCGAATTTAACCAATTGGGGAATTAAGGCAAGCGGCCGTGAGGCGCGCGGATAATCCGCGCAACCCCAATTGCAGCAGAGAGGCGCAACGCACATGAGCACATCACAACCCGCAGGCCACTTGATCGTCGAATGCCTGGTCGAACAAGGTGTCGAACTGGCCTTCGGGGTGCCGGGGGAAAGTTTCCTCGCGGTGCTCGACGGCTTTCACGCCTACGGCGAGCGCATCCGTTTCGTCGTCAATCGCCAGGAGGGCGGCGCGGCGTTCATGGCCGAGGCGCACGGCAAGCTGACGGGTCGGCCCGGTGTCTGCTTCGTCACGCGCGGGCCCGGCGCGACCAACGCATCGATCGGCGTGCACAACGCCTTCCAGGATTCGACGCCGATGGTGTTGTTCGTCGGGGACGTCGGCAGCGACTTCCGCGATCGCGAGGCTTTCCAGGAAGTCGACTATGGCAGCTTCTTCGGCCCGAGCACCAAGGGATTTGCCAAGCGGGTCGAGCGCATCGATGACGCGAACCGGATTCCCGAATACATCGCTCGCGCATTCGCGACGGCGATGAACGGCCGCCCGGGTCCGGTCGTCGTGGTGCTGCCCGAGGACATGCTGCGCGCCACGACCACGGCGCGGCCGCTGCGCCGCGTAGAGGCGGTGGAGCCGTGGAGCGATCCCGGCGCGCTGCGCACCTTGCGTGAACTGCTGCTGAAGTCGCAGCGCCCTCTGGTCATCGCGGGCGGCGGTGGATGGACGCCGCAGGCTGCGCAAGCCCTGCAGCGTTTTGCGGAGAACTGGAAACTGCCGGTCGCGAATGCCTTTCGCTTTCAGGACACCTTCGACAACCACCATCCGCTCTACGCTGGCGATGTCGGCATCGCGATCAATCCGAAGCTGGCCGAGCGCGTCAGGCAAAGCGACCTGATCCTCGCGATCGGCCCGCGTCTCGGCGAGATGACGACCAGCGGCTACACGCTGCTCGAGGCGCCGAGGCCGAAGCAGGCCCTCGTGCACATCCATGCGAGCGCGGAAGAACTCAACCGCGTCTACCAGGCGGACCTTGCCATCAACGCCGGCATGAGTTCGGCGGCGCGCAGTCTCGAAGTGCTGAGTGCACCGACCGAGCTGCCGTGGGAAGCCTGGAGCGCGGCGGCCCATGCCGACTATCTCGCCAACCTGGAGCCACAGGCGCTGGCCGGGCTCCCGCCGGAGAGCCCGCGAGGCGCGGTCGATATGGTCGAAGTCGTCGGGTTGCTGCAGAAGCACCTGCCGGCGGACGCGGCCATCACCAATGGTGCGGGCAATTTTGCGAGTTGGGTGCATCGCTACTTCCGGTATCACGGCCTGGCGAAAGGACACAAGACGCAACTCGCGCCCACCAGCGGCGCGATGGGCTATGGCGTACCTGCAGGCATCGCGGCCAACATCGCGACGGGTCGCATCGCCTTCACCATTGCCGGCGATGGCGACTTCCTGATGAACGGGCAGGAACTGGCGACGGCTTCGCAGCATGGCGGCAAGAGCATCATCGTGCTGCTCAACAACGGCATGTTCGGCACGATCCGCATGCACCAGGAGCGGGAGTACCCGACCAAGGTGAGCGGCACCGCCTTGCGGAATCCGGACTTCTGCGCCTTGGCCCAGGCCTACGGCTACGCCGCCGAGCGCGTGACCGAGACCGCCCAGTTCGAGGCCGCGCTGCTGCGCGCGCTGGCGGCCGAAACGGGCACCCTGATCGAGATTCCGCTGGATCCCGAGGTGATCACCACGCGCGGCACGCTCAGCACGATCACCAAGGCGGCACAAGCCCGGGGCTGAGCCTCGCCCGTCGTGGGCAAAAAAAAGCCGGCAGCAGCCGGCTTTTTCGATTCGAGCGCGCGAGGCGCCCAAGGGCTCACTTGACGTGCTTGCCGATCAGCGAGGCCAGTTCGAACATCGACACTTGCGGCTTGCCGAAGATTTCCTTCAGCTTGGCGTCGGCGTTGATGTTGCGCTTGTTGGCCTTGTCTTGCAGGTTGTTCTTCTTGATGTAGTCCCACAGCTTGCTCACGACAGCGGTGCGCGGCAGAGGCGTCGAGCCGACCACGGCGGCGAGCGCCGGGCTGGGGGTCAGTGCCTTCATGAACGCAGCGTTGGGAGTGCGCTTCTTTGCGGGAGCCGCCTTCTTCGCAGCAGCCTTCTTAGCCGGAGCGGCCTTCTTGGCGGGTGCTGCCTTCTTTGCAGGAGCTGCCTTCTTTGCCGGTGCTGCAGCCTTCTTGGCCGGAGCGGCTTTCTTTGCGGGAGCTTTCTTGGCCGGAGCCTTCTTTGCAGTTGCCATGGTTGATTTCCTTTTTTGGTTGGACACTTTCACCAATGAAAAGCAGTGTCTCCATCGGCATTGCGGATGCTAAAGGAGAAGAAACGCGTTTCCAAGGGAAAAAGCGGTTTTTTCATTGGGAGTTGTTGTTTTTTCAGAGGGGAGAAGAGGCTCGTTTTCCCTAGGGAGTGCGCTTCGATGGCATCAGGCTCTGCGCGAGGGCCACGTCGCAAGCACCACGCCGACCAGCGCGAGCGCGAATGCAAGCACTTGCGGGGTCGACAGGCGCTCGTCCAGAACGAGCACGCCGACGGCCGCGGCGCTCACCGGCAGCATCACCGTGAAGACGCCGGCCTGCGAAGCGGGCACGCCCTTCAGGCCGGTCATCCAGAGCCAGACGGTCCAGATGCTCGCTGCCAGTGCGTAGACCACGAGCAGGCTCCAGAGGCCGAAGGACACCGCACCGAAGTCGAAGTGCAGCGCGAACCAGATGCCGAAGGGCGTCGACAGCACGAAGCCCCACAGGTTGATGAGCGACGAGATGCGCTTCGGTCCGAGCCGTCCCGTGAGCGACTTGCCAATGACCGCGTACGAGGCCTCGCAGACCACGGCGCAGAAGACCAGCAGGTTGCCGAGCCACGGCATTTGCCCCGACGTTGCATTGCCTGCGTGCGCAGTGGCTTGTCCTGGTGCGAGCGCAAGGAGTCCGATGCCCAGCGCGGCGCACGCGATCGCCAAGCCGACACGCGGTGTGATCCGTTCGCGCAGGAACATCCAACTGCCGATGGCCACGACGGCGGGGATCGACGCCATGATCACGCCGGCCGACACCGCGCTCGTCAGGCTCACGCCGAAGAGCATGCAGATCGAGAACATGAAGTTGCCGAGAAAGGACTCCAGGAAGACCAGTCCGCGTGTGCGCGAGGTCATCAAGGGCTCGTCTGCTGGCCGTCGAAGCCAGTGCGGCATCGCCAGTGCCGCGATGCCGAAGCGCAGCCAGGCAAGCAGCAGAACGGGAAACGCCGCGACCAGTGGCTTGGAAAGAGCGACGTAGCTGCCGACGAGCGACATGCTCAGGGCGAGGCAACCGTAGGCCACCAGGCGGCCCGGTGCGGGGTGTGCGGTGTTCAATAGACTGGGAGCGTTGAGAGGACTGTTTCGATGATGCCCCAATACGCCGCCACGTCTCGCTATGTGTTTGTTTACGGCACGCTGCGCCGCGGCGGCCGCAACGACATCGCTCGGTTCCATCCGAAGCCGGAGCACGTGGCCGACGCGCGCATCGCCGGCACTCTGTACGATCTGGGCGCCTACCCCGGAGCGGTGCTGGGCGGACCTAGCGAGGTGTTCGGCGAGATCTACCGCATTGCGCCTGAGCTCGAGAAGCAGCTCGATGAGTTGGAAGAGGTCAAGCCGGACGACTCGGGCGAGTACATCAAGCGGGAAGTGCTGGTCGAATCGGACGCAGGCGGCGAACGGCTGGCTTGCCTTGTCTATGAAATCCACCCTGATCGCGTCCGTGGTCGCAGCGTCATCTCGGGCGGCGACTGGCTGGGCGCGCGTTGACGATCGGCCGGCCGCGATTTTCACGCACGAAAAGGCTATTGCGCATTACGAAATTCGCGAGTGCTGCGCCGCAATATTTTTTCTCAATACAAGAAAATTTATTTCGCATTGAGAAAAAGTGTTGTAACCCGTTGATTTTGCTCAAGCAAAAATATGTCTTCTATAAGACATAAGAGTCGCGACGCTGCCTTACAGTTACTCCCACGACGCGACAGCGCCCACCTTTCAATCAACCCTCGGAGTGACCATGCCCCAGACCATCACAGAACAACTGAGCCGCGAACAACAGATTGCCGCCCTCGAAAAGGAATGGGCGACCAATCCTCGCTGGAAGGGCATCAAGCGCGGCTACAGCGCGGCCGACGTCGTGCGCCTGCGCGGCTCCTTCCCGATCGAGCACACGCTCGCCCGTCGCGGTGCCGAGAAGCTCTGGGACCTCGTGAACAACGAGCCCTACGTCAACTGCCTCGGCGCCCTGACCGGCGGCCAAGCCATGCAGCAGGTCAAGGCCGGCGTCAAGGCGATCTACCTGTCGGGCTGGCAAGTTGCCGCCGACAACAACAGCTACGCCTCGATGTACCCCGACCAGTCGCTGTACCCGGTCGACTCCGTGCCGACCGTGGTCGAGCGCATCAACAATACCTTCCGCCGCGCGGACGAGATCCAGTGGTCCAAGGGCACGAACCCTGGCGACGAGGGCTACGTCGACTACTTCGCTCCGATCGTGGCCGACGCTGAAGCAGGCTTCGGCGGTGTGCTCAACGGCTTCGAGTTGATGAAGGCCATGATCCGCGCCGGCGCCGGCGGCGTGCACTTCGAAGACCAACTCGCCTCGGTCAAGAAGTGCGGCCACATGGGTGGCAAGGTGCTGGTCCCGACCACCGAAGCGGTGCAGAAGCTGATTGCCGCCCGCATGGCTGCCGACGTCTGCGGCACGCCGACGCTCGTCATCGCTCGCACCGATGCCGAAGCTGCCGACCTGCTGACCAGCGACTACGACGAGAACGACAAGCCCTTCCTGACCGGCGAACGCACGGCCGAAGGCTTCTACAAGACCAAGAAGGGCATCGACCAGGCCATCTCGCGCGCCATCGCCTACGCCCACTACGCCGACCTGGTGTGGTGCGAGACCGGCACGCCCGACCTGGAATTCGCCCGCAAGTTCGCCGAGGCCGTACACAAGGTTCACCCCGGCAAGATGCTGGCTTACAACTGCTCGCCGTCCTTCAACTGGAAGAAGAACCTTGATGACGCAACCATCGCCAAGTTCCAGCGCGAGCTGGGCGCGATGGGCTACAAGTACCAGTTCATCACGCTGGCCGGCATCCATTCGATGTGGTTCAACATGTTCGACCTGGCCCAGGACTACGTGGCCCGCGGCATGTCGGCATACGTCGAGAAGGTCCAGGAGCCCGAATTCGCTGCGCGCGATCGCGGCTACACCTTCGTGTCGCACCAGCAGGAAGTCGGCACCGGCTACTTCGACGAAGTGACCACCGTGATCCAGGGGGGCAAGTCGAGCGTGACGGCCCTCACCGGCTCGACGGAAGAAGAGCAGTTCCACTGATTTCCGCATGCCGGCTTGCCGGCATGAGAGATCAAAGAGCGCCCGCGAGGGCGCTTTTTTTCTTGTTGCCGCTCCGATCAGGTGCTCGCTCGCAAATCGCGCACGCTGCGGCCGATGCGCTGGCGCAGTAGTGAGCGCAGCGTGACGCCATCTGCATAGCCGACCAGTTCGGCGATCTGCTCGAGGCTCCTGTCGCTGGTCTTGAGCATGTGGACAGCCCGCTCGACCCTCAGATCCTGAAAGTACGACAACGGACTCTTGCCCAGGACTTGGTGCATGCGCCGCGCCAGGGTGCGCTTGCTCGTGCCTGCTGCCGCGGCGGCCTCGTCCAGCGAGAAACCATCTGTGAGCCGACCGCGTGCCCAACGTTCGAAGCGCTCGACGGTCGGGTCGGAATGGCTCAGATGGTCCGTGATCACGTAGGCGGACTGCGAAGGCCTCGAATCGACGATCAGGTATTTCGCCACGAGGGCAGCGAGTTCCGGACTGGCCTGGCGCACCAGGAGCAGGGCCATGTCGATATGGCTCAACGCGGCTCCGGCCGTGACGAAGGCTCCTGAACTGACCAGCATGCGCGACTCGTCAAGCCGTACCTCCGGGTAGCGCTGGCGAAAAAGAGAGGCCAGCCACCAGGTGGTGGTCGCTTTCTGGTCGTCGAGCAGGGCGGATTCGGCGAGCACGAAGGTGCCTATGCAGGCCGCCGCGACCCTGCCTCCCCGGCTCGCGTGCTGTCGCAGAGCTTGGGCGGCATCCGCCACGTCGCGTCTTTTCAGTGCGGTCTGCAACGCATCCGGCATCTTGTCTCCGATGGCGGGCACGACCATCCAGTCCGCTGCGCCGCCTTCATCGGCCGAGACGACGGGAACCCGAAGCCCCTGGGAGGTATGCACCTTCCTCCGCATGCCGACGACGGATACGTCGAACCGGGCCACGTCGAGATCCAGCATGCCGGCCAGTTCGTTGGCCGTGCTGAACACGTCCTGCACGGTGGCAAGACCGGTGTCGAATACGCCATCGAGCGCGAGGATGCTGACCTTCATGGCAATAACGATAACAAAGATGTCAAAAATGCCAATAGGTCGATTCGAGAGCGGGGCATAGAGTCAGTTCTGGTCAGCGCAATTTCGCGCACCGTGTTCACCGGAGACTCTCATGATCAAGTACGCATTGTTCGCTCGCCTCGAAGCCAGGCCGGGCAAGGAAGCCGAAGTCCAGCAGTTCCTCAAAGCGGGCCTTGAGATGGCGCGCGACGAAAAAACCACGCCAATCTGGTTCGCCCTGCGCCTGTCGCCCAGCACCTTCGGAATCTTCGATGCGTTCGAGGATGAAGCGGGCCGCCAGGCCCATCTCACCGGCCCGATCGCGCAGGCCCTCATGGCGAAGGCGCCGGACCTGTTTGCCAAGCCGCCGGCCATCGAGCCGATTGAGGTGTTGGGCCTCAAGAACGCTGCGCCCGCGTCCTGAGCCGCAGCGGATAGAATCGCCAGTTCCGACTCAGCAGCAACAAGGGCGAGAAAGGCACTTTGGTTATGACACCGCGAACTACGCCGCAAGGATTCAGCGGTCTTTTCCCCGAAGGAAAAGGCCGGTAGGCCGCGCACGCTGGAATCTTCAGCACACGAACCAAAGCAAAGCGCGGCAACAGACCGCGCTTTTTTGTTTTCTCGTCGAGGTTTTTTCATGATCCAGATCACTCTTCCCGACAACTCGCGCCGCGAGTTTCCCGGCCCGGTTTCGGTGGCCGATGTCGCCAAGTCCATCGGCCCTGGCCTGGCGAAGATGACCGTCGCCGGCAAGGTCGATGGCCGGCTGGTCGATGCCGGCGACGTGATAGACCACGACGCGAAGCTGCAGATCATCACGCCGAAGGATGACGAGGGGCTGGAGATCATTCGCCATTCCACCGCCCACCTGGTGGGGCATGCGGTGAAGCAGCTCTACCCGACGGCCAAGATGGTGATCGGCCCCGTGATCGACGAGGGCTTCTATTACGACATCTCGTACGAGCGCCCCTTCACGCCAGAGGACATGGCGGCCATCGAGGCGCGCATGCGCGAACTGATCGCGCAGGACTACGACGTGATCAAGAAGATGACGCCGCGCGACGAAGTCATCAGCGTGTTCAAGTCCCGCGGCGAGGACTACAAGCTGCGCCTCGTGGAGGACATGCCCGACGAGAAGGCCATGGGCCTGTACTACCACCAGGAGTACGTGGACATGTGCCGCGGGCCGCACGTGCCCAACACGCGTTTCCTCAAGGTTTTCAAACTCACGAAGCTGGCCGGCGCCTACTGGCGCGGTGACGCCAAGAACGAGCAACTGCAGCGCATCTACGGCACGGCGTGGGCCGACAAGAAACAACTGGACGACTACATCCGCCGCATCGAGGAGGCCGAGAAGCGCGATCACCGACGGCTTGGCAAGGAACTCGACCTGTTCCACATCGACGAGGCCGCACCGGGCGTGGTGTTCTGGCATCCCAAGGGCTGGGCGATCTGGCAGCAGGTCGAGCAGTACATGCGCCGCGTCTATCGCGACACGGGCTACCAGGAGGTCAAGGGTCCGCAGATCCTGGACAAGAGCCTGTGGGAGAAGACAGGCCACTGGCAGAACTACCGCGAAAACATGTTCACGACGGAGTCGGAGAAGCGCGAATACGCCCTCAAGCCGATGAACTGTCCCGGCCACGTGCTGATCTTCAAGTCGGATCTGCGCAGCTACCGCGACCTGCCCCTGCGCTATGGCGAGTTCGGGCAGTGCCACCGCAACGAGCCCAGTGGCGCGTTGCACGGCATCATGCGCGTGCGCGGCTTTACGCAGGATGACGGCCACGTCTTCTGTACCGAGGACCAGATCCTCGAGGAATGCGTCGCGTACACGGCGCAACTGCAAAAGGTCTACGCCGACTTCGGCTTCACGGACATCCTCTACAAGGTGGCCACGCGGCCGGACAACCGGGTCGGGTCCGACGAATTGTGGGACAAGGCCGAATTCGCGGTCATGGAAGCGCTGCGCCGTTCCGGCGTGGACTTCGTCATTTCGCCGGGCGAGGGCGCCTTCTACGGCCCGAAGATCGAGTACACGCTGAAGGACGCGATCGGCCGCCAGTGGCAGTGCGGCACGATGCAGGTCGACTTCAACACGGCCGAACGCCTCGGCGGCGAGTACGTGACGGAAACGAGCGGGCGGTCCTACCCGGTCATGCTCCACCGCGCGATCGTCGGCAGCCTCGAGCGATTCATCGGCATGCTGATCGAGCACCATGCAGGTGCGCTGCCCGCGTGGCTCGCGCCCGTGCAGGTGGTGGTGCTGAATATCAGCGAAGGCCAGGCCGACTACGCGGCCCAGGTTGCCAAAACGCTGCAGAATCAAGGGCTTAGAGTCTCGCTCGATCTGCACAACGAAAAGATTACGTATAAAATACGGAAGCATTCGTTGCAAAAGCTTCCCTACATCCTGGTTGTAGGTGACAAGGAGAGGGAAGCCGGTGCCGTCGCAGTGCGCGCCCGAGGCAATCTTGACCTCGGTTCCATGTCGGTGGAGGCGTTCTCTCAAAAGGTCGCCCACGACATCCAACACAAGCTTTGAATTTGAACAAGTTCAAAGGCCGATTTGTCGATCAGGCTGCTTGTGGGCGTGGACTCTACGGTGTTAGCTACAGTTTTTGTAGCAAATTGTTTGAAGGATCCTGACCATCGCTACTGCATTTCGCGACCGCCGCCACCGCGAGGAACGCCAACACCGCCTGAACCGGGAAATCATGGCCCCGGAAGTCCGCCTGATCGGGCCCGATAACGAGCCTTTGGGTGTAGTGAGTCTTGCCGAGGCCTTGCGTCTGGCTGGTGAACAAGACGTGGATCTGGTGGAAGTTGTCGCGGCGGCCAATCCGCCGGTCTGCCGCCTGATCGAGTACGGCAAGTTCAAGTACCACGAGCAGAAGAAGGCGGCCGAAGCGAAATCGAAGCAGAAGGTCATCGAAGTCAAGGAAATCAAGTTCCGCCCGGGCACCGACGACGGTGACTACAACATCAAGATGCGCAACATCCGGCGTTTCTTGGAAGAGGGCGACAAGTGCAAGATCACGCTCCGCTTCCGCGGTCGCGAAATCACGCACCAGGAACTGGGTCTGGCCTTGCTGCAGCGTATTCGCGACGAGCTTGGCGACCTGATCATCGTCGAGCAGTTCCCGAAGCTGGAAGGCCGCCAGATGATCATGATGATCGCTCCAGGCCGCAAGAAGGCGGGCGGAGCTGCAAAGCCGGCGGCAGAAGCCTCGGCAGCGCCGGCGGCAGCGTAAGTCGTCGAGAGTTTTGAAGGGATTTCGCTCCTGCGCGCACTTCATGGTGCACGCAAGGGCGGGATAAAGAAGTGTCTCGGGGCCAACAAGTCCGTGGAGCATCCGCGGCGCCTCACGAGCACAAACTAAAGGAGCATTCACATGCCCAAAATGAAGACCAAGAGCAGCGCGAAAAAGCGTTTCCGCGTTCGTCCCGGTGGCACCGTCAAGCGCGGTCAAGCCTTCAAGCGTCACATCCTGACGAAGAAGACCACCAAGAACAAGCGTCACCTGCGTGGTGCAACGGCAGTGCACGAGACCAACATGGTTTCGATGGCTGCCATGTTGCCCGGTAGCGGCATCTAACCCAGACGAACAAGGAGTACACACATGCCTCGCGTCAAACGTGGTGTAACGGCTCGCGCCCGCCACAAGAAGGTTCTCGCACTCGCCAAGGGTTTCCGCGGTCGTCGCGGCAATGTCTTCCGCATCGCCAAGCAGGCGGTGATGAAGGCAGGCCAATACGCCTACCGTGACCGCCGTACCAAGAAGCGCGTGTTCCGCCAACTGTGGATTGCGCGTATCAACGCCGCCTCGCGTGAACTGGGCCTGACCTACAGCCAGTTCGCCAACGGCATCCGCAAGGCCGGTATCGAAATCGACCGCAAGGTCCTCGCCGATATCGCCGTGCACGACAAGGCCGCTTTTGCCGGCATCGTGGAGCAGGTCAAGGCCAAGCTGGCTGCTTGATTCTGCACAGCAGGTTGCCGTCCTCCGGATGGTTGCCTGCGCCCACGGCACAAGGGCTGGCGCTTGAAAGGGCTCCAGCCCTTTTTTCATCCCGGCGGCAGCCCGCTTTCCTTTTCACCTCGAAGAATTTCCCCATGAACGAGTTGGACTCCCTGGTCGACACCGCACGCGCAGCCTTTGCCGCAGCCTCGGCGCCGGCCGACCTCGAGAACGCCAAGGCTCAGTTTCTCGGCAAGGCTGGTCGCATCACGGAACTGATGAAGGGCATGGCCGCGCTGAGTGTCGAAGAGAAGAAGTCTCGCGGCGCTGCCATCAACGTTGCCAAGCAGGCCATCGAAGCCGCGCTCACCGAGCGCCGGCAGCAACTCGCCGACGACGAACTCGCGGTTCAATTGCGGGCCGAAGCGCTCGACGTCACGCTCCCTGGCCGCCAGCGCGTGCCGGGCGGATTGCACCCGGTGAGCCGCACGATGGAGCGCATCGAGGCGATCTTCTCGAGCATGGGCTTCGATGTGGCCGATGGTCCCGAGATTGAGACCGATTGGCACAGCTTCACCTCGCTCAACAATCCGCCGAATCATCCTGCGCGGTCGATGCAGGACACCTTCTATGTCGACATCGACGGCGAAGACGGCATTCCCTACAACCTGCGTCCACACACCAGCCCGATGCAGGTGCGCTATGCGCATCAGCACATCAAGAAATACGCCGCGCAGTTTGAAGCCGCGGCGGCAGACCCCACCGGCACGGTCAAGGCGCCCGAGATCCGCGTGATCGCGCCCGGCCGCACCTACCGCGTCGACAGCGACGCGACGCATTCGCCGATGTTCCATCAGTGCGAAGGCCTGTGGCTCGGCGAGAACGTGAGCTTCAAGGACCTGAAGGTCGTCTTCACCGACTTCTGCCGGACCTTCTTCGAGAGCGATGACCTGGTGCTGCGTTTCCGTCCCAGCTTCTTCCCGTTTACCGAACCCAGCGCCGAAATCGACATCCAGTTCCAGAGCGGCCCATTGGCCGGCCGCTGGCTCGAAGTTGCGGGCTCCGGGCAGGTGCACCCGAACGTGGTGCGCAACATGGGCCTGGACCCTGAACGCTACATCGGCTTCGCCTTCGGCATGGGGCCAGATCGGCTCACCATGCTGCGTTACGGCGTGAACGACCTGCGCCTGTTCTTCGACGGCGACCTGCGTTTCCTGAGCCAATTCCAGTAAATAGAACGAGAACGACGAGATGCAATTTCCCGAGTCCTGGTTGCGCGAATTCTGCGATCCGCAGCTCAGTAGCGCCGAACTGGCCGAAACGCTCACGATGGGCGGTTTCGAGGTCGAAGAGCGTCGGCCAGTCGCGCCGCCTTTCGCCAAGGTGGTGGTCGGCGAGATCAAGGAGGCCCAGCAGCACCCCAACGCCGATCGCCTGCGCGTGTGCCAGGTCGATGCGGGGCAGGGCGCCCTGCTGAACATTGTGTGCGGCGCGCCCAACGCGCGTGTCGGCATCAAGGTTCCGGTCGCGCTGGTCGGCGCCGAACTGCCGCCGGGCGAAGACGGCAAGCCATTCTTGATCAAGCTTGGCAAGCTTCGCGGCGTCGAAAGCCAGGGCATGCTGTGCTCGGCGCGGGAGCTCAAGCTCAGCGAGGACCACGGCGGCTTGCTCGAACTCGCGGCTGATGCGCCGATTGGCACCGACATTCGCGAGGTGCTCAAGCTCGACGATTCCTTGCTGACGCTCAAGCTCACGCCCAATCTGGCACATGGACTGAGCGTCTACGGCATCGCGCGCGAGCTGGCCGCGCTGACAGGCGCACCGCTCAAGACGCCTGCGAACAGGCCTGTGGAAGCCATCCTGAAAGACAAGCTGCCCGTCAAGGTTGAAGCGCCCGAGCTGTGCGGCCGCTTTTCGGGTCGCGTCGTGCGCGGTGTCGACACCAAGGTCGCGACACCTGCATGGATGGTCGATCGCCTCGCCCGTTGCGGGCAGCGCAGCGTGTCCCCGCTGGTCGACATCTCGAACTACGTGATGTTCGAATACGGACAGCCGTCGCACATCTTCGATCTCGACAAGATCCATGGCGGACTTGCGGTGCGCTGGGGCAGGCCGGGCGAGCAACTGAAGCTGCTCAACGGCAACACGGTCACGGTCGACGAGAAGGTCGGCGTGATCGCCGACGATCGCGAAGTCGAATCGCTCGCCGGCATCATGGGTGGCGACGCGACGGCGGTGTCCGACGACACGCGCAACATCTATGTCGAGGCCGCCTTCTGGTGGCCCGAGAGCATCCAGGGGCGTTCGCGCCGCTTCGATTTCTCGACCGACGCCGGGCACCGTTTCGAGCGTGGCGTCGACCCGAGCCGTACTGTGGCGATCATCGAGCGCATCACCCAGTTGGTCATCGACATCTGCGGCGGAGAGGCGGGGGCCATCGATGACCAGATGCTGCGACTGCCGGAAGCCAGGCCCGTCACCTTGCGCGTCGCACGCGCGGCGCGTGTGATCGGCATGCCGCTCACGCAGGACCAGTGTGCCGACGCGTTGCGCCGTCTTGCTCTGCCGGTCGTGGAGGGCGACGGGATGCTGATCGTGACGCCGCCGCCGCATCGCTTCGATCTGCTGATCGAAGAGGACCTCATCGAAGAGGTCGCAAGGCTCATTGGCTACAACAACCTGCCGACCACCCCGCCGCTGGCGCCGATCACCGCGCGCGTGCGGCCCGAGGCACAGCGCGGCAACGCTGCGGTGCGCCACCGCCTCGCTGCGTTGGGCTACCAGGAAACGATCAACTTCAGCTTCGTCGAAGCCCATTGGGAACAGGATCTTGCCGGCAACGCGAATCCGATCAAGCTGCTGAACCCGATCGCGAGCCAGATGAGCGTGATGCGTTCGTCGCTGATCGGCTCGCTGCTGCAGGTGCTTAAGTTCAACCTGGACCGCAAGGCGCCGCGCGCCCGCGTGTTCGAGCTCGGCCGTGTCTTTTTTCGCGACGACTCGGTCGTCACCACCGACAGCACGGTCAAGGGCATCCACCAGCCCATGCGCGTGGCCGGGCTGGCCTCGGGCGACGCGGACGAGGCACGCTGGGAAGGCAAGGCGCAGCGCACCGATTTCTTCGACATCAAGGGCGATGTCGAGGCGTTACTGGCGCCGCGCATGGCAACTTTCGAGCCCGTGGAGCACCCGGCATTGCATCCGGGGCGCGCCGCGCGCGTGCTGCTCGATGGTCGCGTTGTCGGTGTCGTTGGCGAACTTCATCCGCGCTGGCGCCAGAAGTGGGACTTCGCCCATGCGCCGGTGCTGTTCGAGCTCGAGGTTGATGCCGTCACCGCCCGGCCGGTGCCGGTTGCGCAGCCGGTTCCCAAGCATCAGGCGGTCGAACGCGACATTGCGGTGGTGGTTGGCGAAGCTGTCACGCACGACGCACTCATGCAGGCCATCCGGGCCGCTTCGGACGCGAGCTTGCTGCGCGAAATCGGGCTGTTCGACATCTACAGGCCGACAGTCGGCCGCGATGGGGCAGTGACGGCAGGTGGCCTCGCGCAAGGCGAAAAAAGCATGGCCGTGCGCCTCAGCTTCAACAGCGACGCCGCGACGCTGACCGACGAGCAGGTCGAAGCAGCCGTGCGCGCGATCGTCGAACAGCTTGGTACGCGGCTCGGCGCGCGTATGCGGGCATGAACGCCATGGAATTCACGCTCGAAGCCCTCGAAACGCCGGCGCTCACCAAGGCGCATCTGGCCGATTTGCTGTTCGAGCAGATCGGCCTGAACAAGCGCGAGTCCAAGGACATGGTCGAGGCCTTCTTCGACCTGATCGCCAACAGCCTGATCGAGGGCACGGATGTGAAGATCTCCGGCTTCGGCAACTTCCAGATCCGCGTCAAGGCCCCTCGTCCGGGGCGCAATCCCCGGACCGGCGAGGCCATCCCGATCGGCGAGCGCCGCGTGGCGACTTTCCACGCGAGCGCCAAGCTCAAGGAACAAATCCACGGAAGCATCGCGGAAGAGGCCCCGCAAGAGGTCGAATGGAGCCTTGGCTCCGAATAAGTGCTTGGTGCTGCAGGCGAGGGTGGAGTAACCTCTGAGGTTTCGCTTGCACTGTATTGATTTCAATGGAGAAAACCCTCCCGCCGATCCCTGTCAAACGCTACTTCACGATCGGTGAGGTCGGGGAGCTGTGCGGTGTCAAGCCGCACGTGTTGCGCTACTGGGAGCAGGAGTTCACGCAACTTCGCCCCATGAAGCGACGCGGCAACCGGCGCTACTACCAGCACCACGAGGTGCTCATGATCCGCCGCATCCGCGACCTGCTGTATGACCAGGGGTTCACCATCAGTGGCGCGCGCAACAAGCTGCAGGAGTTGGTTCAGTCCGAACGCGATCGCCGCAAGGCAGGCGATGTGCCGCTCGAAGGGCTGGAGGCCATCGAGATCGACCAGGAAGAGTTCGATGCCGCGCTTCAGGATGACATGGAAACACCGCCACAGCAGGCGGTCCGGGCCGTCGATCTGTCGCAATTGCTCCACCTCCGGCGCGAACTGAAAGAAATTCGTGAGCTGCTCACCACAACTCACTGAGTTCCCGCGGCTATAATCGAGGGCTTCGGTGTGTGGCGCAGCCTGGTAGCGCACTTGCATGGGGTGCAAGGGGTCGAAGGTTCGAATCCTTTCACACCGACCAAAATCATTAGATGGATCAACGGCTTACGCTCACAAGGCGTAGGCCGTTTTTCTTTGGGTTTGAGAAATCGGCGCCACGGTAGCCCCGCCGTCGGACTTCAAGAATGTCTTCGCGTGCCGATAAGAAGAGGCGTGAGCCTTCTCGTCACTGATTCGTGTAGCGCGTAGGTATTCGCAAGTCCCTCTAGTTCACTCTGCTTGCGTCGATGCCTATCATCGGCGTCGAACACCATGATGCGCAGCACGTCCCCATCCCTCGCCGGCGATTGCTGCCGCATCGTTTGAAGAGTCCGATATGCCGACTCTCCTCATGATGACCTCGACCGGCGAGACGCGGCAGGTCCTGCTGCAGCCCCACGACAACAAGATCGGCCGTGGCCCGACCAACGACGTCATCGTGGACTCGAGCCAGGCAAGCCGGGACCACGCGGTCATCGATGTCGAGCAGGCATTCGTGACGATCACGGATCTAGGCAGCCGCAACGGGACTTTCGTCAATGACGTCCGCATCGAGAGCCAGGTGCTGGTCCATGGTGATTCCATCCGCCTCGGCTCGTACGAGATGCGGTTCATTGCAACCGATCAGGAATTCACCCAGGTCGAAGCCTTGCGTATGCTGACCATGCACGGGCTGCTGGTGAATCTCGACCAGGGCAGGGCGTCTGCGGACGCACCCACGGCGCCGGACGTGCCGCGCAGCCAGCGCGGGCCGCTGTAAGCCTCGCGTTCATTGACACGCCCGCAAGGCAGGGCGAAACTGCAGTCATCCTTCCTCCAGCCCCCACGCGTTGAAAGCACGATCCCGCATCGGGTCGTGAACGCATTGGCTTTGCCGGATCGTCGCTGAAGCGACCTAGGGTCGACGAACGTTTTCTCTGTCACGCAATGGAGCTTTACGATGACCTCTCAAAGACAAGTCCTGATCGCCGCATGCGCGGCCCTCGTGCTCGGATCGAGTGCCGGAATGGCCGGCGCGGAGACACCGGCCCACAAGAGGGTGGAACTCGAAGACGCGCGAGGCGGTTCGACCGTGGTGTCGGTGGTTGGGGAGGTCACGGCGATCGATCTCGCCAATCGCATCGTCTCGATCAAGGGACCCAAGGGCAACATCGGTGAGATGAGGGTCGATCCGGCCGTCAAGAACCTGGAACAGGTCAAGGTCGGCGATCGCGTTCGACTCAGCTACAGGGTCGGCGTCGCACTCGCATTGATGAAGGGCGGGGACGGCATCCGCGAGAGGGTGGAGACCGACTCGGCCGCGGTCGCCGCACGTGGCGCGAAGCCGGGCGGCATGGTCATGAAGAGAACCACCATCGTCGCCAACGTCGAGAGCGTCGATGCCAAGCGAGGCGTTGCCACGCTCAGGGGGCCGAGCGGCAATTTCGTGGATGTGAAGGTACGCGATCCGAAGATCTTGCAGGACGTGAAGGCCGGGGATCAGGTCGTCGCGAACGTCACTGAAAGTGTGGCGCTGCGCGTCCAGCCTGCGCCGGCGAAATGACGGCTTGAGCCGCAGGCCTGCGCACGTGCTCGATCAGGGCATCCGCTGCGCGGCCGGGACCATCGATGTCGGCGTAGTGCTGTCGTGCGCGCGCCGCTGCGGTCGCGTACTCAGGGCGTGAGACGATTTCACGCACGGCTTGCGCAACCTTCGCTTCGTTCAGCCGCCGTGGACCGATGGCGATCGCCATGCCTTGACGTATCGCCAGGGCCACGTTGAGTTCCTGTTCCGGATGCAGTGGAAATCCGACGAAGGGTGTGCCGCTGACCATCGCCGTCTGGACGCTGCCCTGTCCGCCCATGATCAGCGCAACGGCCACGCGGGGCATCACGAGATGGCTCGGCAGGATGCCTTCCACCAGGACGTCCGAGCTCTCCAGATCGCGCAACTCGTGGATCGTTGCGCCGACGAGCGCCCGCAGGCCCGCATCCCGGACGCCCGCCACGACGCGGCGATAGAACGCCGGCGTGCTTGATGACAGCGCGACATAGGCAGTGGGCTGCGTGTCGTCGAGGAACGCCTCCACGCGCGCGGGAAGCGGCAGGTCGAGGCGCGCGTAGATCGGCCCGACGTAGCGCAAGCGCGTGGCAGGCCGATAGGCCCCGCTGCCATTGGGCCTCCAGCCGGTCATGTCCGCGTCGGAAATGCCGAGCACCTGCGGAACGTCAGTGACCAGGGTCAGGTCGCCGAGCATCAGCGCCGCGAGGCTGGGTACGGGTTCGACACCGTATTCGGCCGCCATCTCGTTCAGGAAAGCGACCGGCGCCCGCATGCGAGGAGGGCCGAGGTTGGCCATGAATTTCTGCATCGAACCAGGCAGCCAATCGAGCGGCGGAACGGCTGACTGCGACGGAACAGGCGCAAGACCGTGCTCGAACACGGGCGGCACGTACGAACCGCCGTGCGAAGCGGCCAGCGGAATGCCGACGATGCGTGAAGACAGGTAGGCCGTCAGCGTGAACCCGATCACGACCATCCCGGCCGCGTGCGCGCGCAGGAATTCGACCTCGCTGCGCACGCCGGCGCGGATCTCCTCGGCAGGCTGGAGCCGGGTGCCTGGTCTTCCGAGCGCGACGACGCCAGCGAGGTATTCCTCGCATCGCCGGTCGTCCATGACGGGTTCCAGCAAGGTGTAGGGCATGCCTGCGTCTTCGAGGACGCGTGCGTACGGGCCGCCGTGCGTGGCGATCACCACGGGCTCGCCACGCGCCATCAGCGCGCGGGCGATCGCCAGCATGCGCGATGTTTCGGAGAGAAAGCCGCAGTGGGGGAACAGGGCGATCATGGTGCCTCCGTCGCTCGGGCGGTCGTCGCTCGATCGCCTTAAAGGTAATATATTACTTATGGACTCGCGTCGTCAAATTCTCTGTCTTGGCCTGGAGGGCAAGAGGGGTGCTGCGCAGGCTGAACGGGTGATGCTTTTCCGTCTCCTCGTCGCCAACGGCATGGAACTGCGCACTCGCATGGATCGACAGCTTTCAGACAGCGGCCTCACGACCCAGCAGGCGATGTTGCTGCAGGTGCTGCAAGGGCAACCGGAAGAACCCACGCTCAAGCAACTGGCCACGACGCTGGCGATGAGCCACCAGAACCTCAAGCAGATTGCCAGCGCCCTGGAGCGCAAGGGCTTTCTTGAAATCGTCCCTGACGAGCGCGACGGTCGCGTGCGCCGGTTGCGCCTGACGCAGCAGCATCATCAGTTCTGGAAGCGCCGCAACCAGGACGATCATGCGGAGGTCGCGCAATGGACGGCCGCCTTGTCGCTGGCGGAAGTGCGTGTGCTCGTCCGGGGACTGGACAAGCTCCACCAGGCGTTGATGCGATCCCGCAGCGAGCCATAGGTGCAACGGGCCGCTACGATGGGCAGGCGATTTTCGGTCCTGTCCAACCCAAGGATGCTCTTATGGCTGACGCGAAGTTTGATTCCGATTCGCTTCCGGGCGTCGTTTCGACAGCCGCTTCAGATCTGTCGAGCTTGCGGCCCAGCCTCGTCGAGAACGCCCTGACGGAGGCGCTGCCTTTGCCCGACATCATGTTCGGCGGCGCGGTACTTGTGGCGGTGATCATGTTCCATGCCTTCTGGATCCGCATCATCACCAGTTCCTATCTCAAGCGATCGAAATCGCTGAAGTCGCGCGCTTCGTTGTGGCGTGCCGACCTGCTGTTCATCGTGACGATCATGATGCTGCTCGCGCTGCACCTGGCCGAGGTGGTGGTCTGGTCGGCGGCCCTGATGTTTGGAGACATCGTCGAGAACTGGTCGGCGGCCGCGTACTTCGCGGCCAACTGCTACACCGCGCTGGGTGAGCCGTTTTCGTTGCCTCGGGAATGGCGCATCGTGCCGCCGATCATCGGGATGTCGGGCATCTTCGCCTTCGCCTGGACGGCCAGCGTGCTCGTCAATTTCGTCTCTCGCTACAACGACCTGCGCGAGGTCATGATCGGACATCGAGAGGCCGCGCCCGAATCATGAAGCGCAGGCTCAGCCCGTCCTGCACTTGCATAGCGCCGCCGAGAATCGAGAAGGGCACGATGCCGAAGTCGGACTGCTTGAACTCCAGCGTTCCCGCAACGCTCATCTCGCCCTGCATGGTTTCCACTTGCGCCGGCACTTCGAAGCGACGGCTGACCCCATGCAGCGTGATGGCGACGTCGAGCCGAGAACCGGTCGGCGTCTTCTCCATCGTGCTGACGTGAATGAGCGCGAAAGGAAAGCGCTGCGCCTCGAGCACCTTGTCGAGCATGTTCGAACGCGTGCCGGCGATGTCCGATTCGGTGGGTTGCGTATCCAGCCTGCTTTCAGCGCGGAGCACCGGCTCGTCGACCGACAGCCCGGCCAAGGTGACGTACAGATCGGCGGTGCCGTCGTCCGGCGAGACATAGCCCCGGACGCCACGGCTCGCAACGACGTGATCGTGTCCCAGGTGCGCCAGCGATCCTCCGCGACGCACCAGGATGGAAACGAGGGATCGCTCGGGCTCCACGCGATAGACCGGCTTGCCCTGCGCCGCTGCCTCTTCGTAGCGCTTGCCGGGAAATCCCGCTGGCGCGCCTTGGGTCGCGGGCGTCGGCATCGGCGCTGTCGCCCGCATGGGCGGCGCGCATGCCGCGATCGACATCACGAGTGCTATGGCATAGCCAGATCGCAGCATTCACGAGGCCTTGCGCAGTCGCACGCGGAATTTCACCGCGACTTCGGGCCCGATCACATCCGTGGCAGTCCACTCGCCGGTGCCGATACCGAACGGCATCCGCTTGAGGGTGAACTCGCCCTGCATGGTCGCGCCGTCGGGCACTTCACTCCATCTGAATGGCACCTCTACCGACTGCTGCACCCCCTTCAAGGTGAGCACACCGCGGGCGACGTAGCTGCCGGCCTGCCCAGTGCTCGGCCGGATCTCGGTCGAGTGGAACTCCGCCTGCTGGTGGCGAGCAAAGTCGAACCATTCGGCGCCCGCAATGGCCTTGTTGATATCTGCACTGGCCATGTCTGCGCTCGCGACCCGGATCGTGACGTCCAGGCGTCCACCGGCAGGCTTCGCCGGGTCGAAGTCCAACCGCGTGTCGAACTCCTTGAAGACACCTGGAGCCGGTGTCTTCTCGAAGGTGGCGGCGAAATCGAGCCGGCTGTTCGCGGGATCCATCCTCCATTCGGCAGCGCCGGCGAACTGCGGCGCGGCACAGGCCAGCAGCGCAAACACACACGCGAGATTTTTCATGAGCCGGTTCTCCTTGCTCGCAGCATGCGGATCAGCACGCTATTGCGTTTGACAAAGTGATGTCGCAGCGCCGCACCGATGTGAAGCATCAGCAATCCGGCGAGAGCCACGCCAAGCGCGAAGTGCACCAGCGCCGCGATGTCTGCCGTGTGCTTGTCGGGTGCCATCAACGCCGGCAGCGGCACCTGCCAGAAAATGCGGAACGGAATCCCGGCCGCCGAATTGATGACCCAGCCAGTGAGCGGCATCGCGATCATCAGGACGTAGAGCAAGGCGTGGCTCCATCGCGCCGCGATGCGCTCCCAAGCTGGCGTGTCTGGCGGAAGCGCAGGCGTCGGCTTTGTCAGCCGGTTCAGCAGTCGGATGAGAACAAGAGCGAGGATCAGGATGCCGACGGACTTGTGCCAGACGAAGAGATTGATCTTTGTCGGCGACAGCCGCCAGCCGACCGCCAGCCAGCCTAGCGCGAACTGGGTGAATATCAGCGTCGCGACTACCCAATGAAGGAATCTGATCGACGCACTCCACGCGGCATCGGATTCCGCTCCGCCGGGTGGGGTGGGTGTCAGATTGGGTCGCATCGCGCCAAGTGTCGCAGCTTGGCAGCGCCATTCAACTACCTCGGCACGCTGCCTGCGCAGCGGAAGCAGGACCGCAGGCCCGCCCGTCAGGTGCAGGCGAGTTCGGCGAGCGGTATGGCTTGGCTGAAATCGCCGATAGCCAGCGTGACAGCGCTGCGAGGCGACGCACTGTAACGTTCCAGCGCCTTCGGCTCAATCACATCGAAATGGGCTTCGCACGCGTCGAGCAGGCTGATTTCGTCGTTGCTCGCGCCGAAGAGGGTGCGCAGTGCATCGTCGGCGATGTGGGCCATGATGCGAGGTCCGTCGAAGCCGTCGGGATAGATCGCGAACCGCACAGTCTCCGTCTCGAGACAATGGATCGCTTCGCAGTTCATGGTGAGCTCCTTTTTTCTTGGCTCATGGATTTCACGCTTTCGCGATCGCTTTGGTGCGGGTCATACTCGCAATGCGCAGACAGAAGACGCCTACAGAAAGTCATCTACGCATGAGTGACCCCTTCGATCTGCAACGGTTCGTGGACGCCCAGGCTGGCGTGATCGACAGCGCCCTGGCGGAGTTGCGCGCGGGCAGGAAGCGCAGCCATTGGATGTGGTTCGTCTTCCCTCAACTGCAGGGACTGGGGCGCAGTGAGATGGCGCGGCGCTACGCCATCGATTCGCTCGACGAGGCGCACGCCTACCTCGCGCATCAGGTGTTGGGGCAGAGGTTGCGCGAGTGCAGCGAACAGGTCCTTGCGGTGGACGGTCGCACGGTGCACGAGATCTTCGGCGCGCCGGACGATCAGAAATTCTGGTCGTCCATGACGCTGTTCGCGGTGGCGGACCCGACGGCGGCGATCTTTCGGTCGTGCCTGGACAAGTATTTCGCAGGCCGGTCCGATCCGCTGACCTTGTCCTTGATCGGCTAGTTCAACTGTCCGTTGAGATAGGGTTCCGGGTCGACGGGAACGCCTTGCTTGCGGATCTCGAAATGCAGCTTGACGCGTTCGGCGTCGCTGTTGCCCATTTCGGCAATCTTCTGGCCCTGCCGCACCACGTCCTTTTCTTTCACGAGGATGGTTTGCGCATGCGCGTAGGCGGTCAGGAAGGTGTCGTTGTGCTTGACGATGACCATGTTGCCGTAACCGCGCAGTTCGCCACCGACATAGACGACGCGACCGTCGGCCGACGCGACGATCGGGTCGCCCAGGTTGCCGGCGATGTCCAGACCTTTGTTTCGGCTGCCGTCGAAGGTCGAGAGCGTGCGGCCGTTCGCAGGGCGAATGAAGGTCGCTTGCGGTTTCGGTGCGGGGGGTGTCGCCGGCGGCGGCGTGAGCTGCCCCGCGGGCGGCAAGGGATAGAAAGGCTGAGTCGGCCCTTGTGCTTGCTGACGCGGCGGGGTGGTGCAGGCGGCGAGGACGACAGCGGCAAATACCGTGACACCGGCGCGTAGAAGGAAGTTCTGGTCTTGCATGGGTCTTTTTGAAACGAATTCGGCAAAAAGGGTTCCCGCGGTCTCGCAACCGGGCCGTATTTTTAGCACGGCGCCGTGCGTACAGGCGTCATCATCTTCTGCAGCGACGGCTGGCGCGCGAGCACCGCGCTGCGGGCGCCGGCGTCCACGATCTTGCCGGCTTCCATCAGCACGACGGTATCGAATCGATCGAGCAGGCTCAGCCGATGAATCGAAGCAATCACGCAGGCGTCCGGAAATGCCGCGCCGATGCGTTCGAGCACACGCCCCTCGGTGGCGGCATCCAGCGCGCTCGTGGGTTCGTCGAGCAGGAGCAGCGAACTGCCCTGGGCGGCGAGCACGCCGCGCGCCAGGCACAGCCGCTGTCGCTGTCCGCCCGAGAGGTTGAACCCGCGCTCGGACAGCGGCGTGTCCAGTTCCCCATGCGTTGCCTTCAGCACTTCGTCGAAAGTGCTGACGTGCATGGCGGCGCGGAGCTGCTCGTCCTCGAAGGGCTGGCCGAAACTGAGGTTCTCGCGGACGCTCGCTTCGAAGACTTCGGTTTCCTGGGGTATCAGTGTTGCGATTGCGCGCAGCCGTGACCAGGGTTGCGCCTGGCCATCGATGGCCACTGTGCCGCCATGTGGCGCATAGAGGCCTGCCAGCACACGCAACAAAGTGCTCTTGCCCCCGCCGCTGGGGCCGACCAATGCGATGCGCTCGCCCCGTCGCAGCGTGAGCGACACCTCGTGCAAGCCACTGCGTGCGGTCACGCCGGGAGGCTGTGTGCCGCGGGGGTCGTATTTCCACACCAGGCCTTCGACCTGGGCGGTGCTCCAGCGGGCATCGCGATCGATGTGCTCGTCCTCAAGGTTGGCCGCGCGCGCCGGTGCCTGCCAGATTGGCGCCGCGCTGCCGTAGTCCGTGTGCATGCGCGCGAAGAACTGAAAGTTGGCCGCCATCGACGACACCACGCTCGCGGCCTGCTGGGCGTACTGGTAGATCATGAAGACGGAGCCCAGCAGCACCGCCTGCCCTGGCGCACGCGATTGCCAGACGTAGACCACGACCAGTCCCCAGGTCAGCACCAGCCCCATCAGGTCGACGGCGAACCATTTGCCCTCGTTCAGCACGACGGTGCGCTTGAGCGGCTCCGAGATCGCTTCCATGCGCCGCCCCAGCAGCCCTCTCGAGGCGCGCGACAGACGCAGGCCGATCACCGTCGAGGCATTGCCCAGGAAGTCGAGCAGCGCCGCGACATAGCGCCGGTCGGCATCGTTTTCGGCGCGCGCGAGGCGCATCAGCGCGCGATCGAAGCGCACGATGATGATCGCGATCACGACATAGCCGATGATGGCTATTGCACCGCTGGCACGTGACAGGAGCGTCAATGCCACCAGGGGCCCGATGAAGTTGACGATGTTCGTCAGATAGATGAACTGGTTCTGCGCGAAGTCCGACAGCGCGCGGCTCGCTTGATGCACCCGGTGCTGCAGCTCGCCGGAGTGGTGGCCGTCGTGCCAGACCAGCGGCGCGGCCGCGATGCGGGCATAGAGCGCATCGGCCAGCCTCTCGCGGACGCGCAGACCCACGTTGCGCTCGAGGATGCGGCCCGGCCCGTGAATCACCCAGGAAAAGACGTAGATGCCCGCAAGTGCCGCGATCCATTTTCCGGAGCTCTCGACGTCGCTGGTCTGCAGTGCATTGATGGCTTGCGCCGCGAGCCACGGCATGGTGAGGCGCAAGAGCTGCGACCCGGTCAGCAGCGCGGTCGCGGAGAGCATTTGCGGCCGTGCGCCCTCGGCGTAGTGCCAGAGCGCCACGTAGAGCTCACGGACCGCGTTGCCGGGTGTGCTGCTGCTCATACCTGGCCGCCTGCTCTATTTCTGCGGAATCGGCGTCGCGCGATCGATGGGAACCGCTGTCACGCTGTTCTTGGGAGAGCCGTCGATGAGGAGGTCGGAGTAGGTCAGATAGACCAGCGTATTGCGCTTCGCGTCGACCATGCGCACGACGCGCAGCCGCTTGAAGAGGATCGAGAGGCGTTCGCTGTAGACCTCCTCGCGCTTCGGCAAGGGCTGCGTCACGCTGACCGGTCCGACCTGCCGGCAGGCGATCGAGGCCTCGGCCTTGTCCTCGGCCAGGCCGAGCGCGCCCGAGACGCCGCCCGTCTTCGCGCGCGAGACATAGCAGGTGACGCCGTTGACCTTGGGATCGTCATAGGCCTCGACCACGATCTTGTGGTCGGGTCCGATGAACTTGAAGGCCGTGTCCACTTCGCCGACCGGTTCGGCGCGCGCGAGCGCCGCGGTTGCCCCGAAGACGAGGAGCGCCGGGAGCAACGGAAAGGGGCGGAGGCACTTCATGCAATATCCACCGTGTGAACGCGGTCGAAGCTGCCACGACGACGGTCCTCGAAATAGCGCTGCAACGCTTCCTTGACCGTGCGGAACGCGATCTCTTCCCAGGGAATCTCCCCCTCGGTGAAGAGCCGGGCCTCGATGGTTTCATGGCCCGGATCGAACTTGTCGCTGAGCAGTCGCGCCCGATAGAACAGGTGCACCTGCCCCACGCGCACCACGCTCATCACTGCGAAGAGGCCCTCCATTTCGTACTCGGCGCCGGCTTCTTCGTCGGTCTCGCGCGCCGCGCCTTGCTCGGTCGTCTCGTTGAGTTCCATGAAGCCGGCCGGCAAGGTCCACTTGCCCCAGCGGGGCTCGATGTTTCTCTTGCACAGCAGCACGCGATCCCCGAGCACGGGAATGGTGCCGACCACGTTCAGCGGATTCTCGTAGTGGATCGTGTTGCAGGCCGGGCAGACTGCGCGTTCCTTGGTGTCGCCATCATCCGGAAGGCGATAGACGACCGCGGTGCCGCAGTTCTTGCAATGCTTGATCGGGACGCGCAAAAACATGAGGTGTTCAGATGACCTTGACGGTGAGCGTCGGCAGGCCGGTGATCTCGCCGACCAGCGTGTCGCCGGCCACCACCGCGGCGACGCCCTCGGGGGTGCCGGTGAAGATCAGGTCGCCCGGCTGCAATTCCCAAGCCGCCGACAGGTGCTCGATCGTCTCGCCGATGTTCCAGATCAGCTTGCTCACGTTACTGCGCTGGCGGTCTGTGCCTCCAACCTGCACGGAGATCTCGGCCTTCTCGACATCGCCGGCCTGCGCCACCGGGACGATCGGGCCGATCGGCGCACTTTGCTCGAAGCTCTTGCCGATATCCCAGGGGCGGCCTTGCTTCTTCATGTCGTTCTGCAGGTCGCGGCGCGTCATGTCCAGACCGACGGCGTAGCCGTAGATGTGCTTGTGCGCGTCGGCAGCCAGGATGTTCTTGCCGCCCGTTCCGATGGCCGCCACGAGTTCGATCTCGTGATGCAGGTTCTTGGTGAGGGTCGGGTAGGCCATGGTGCCTGTCGTGCCGGCATCCACCACCACCACGGCATCGGCCGGCTTCATGAAGAAGAAGGGCGGCTCGCGGCCGGTGAAGCCCATTTCCTTGGCGTGTTCCTCGTAGTTCCGGCCCACGCAATAGATGCGGTGCACCGGAAAACGCGTGGTTTGGCCGACCACGGGAATCGACACGACAGGGTGGGGGGTGAAAACGTACTCGGAAGCCATGGGAAAACCGTCCTTTTCAGCGAAAACGGCAGTGTGCCAGAGGGCAGGGCCGGACGCCCCGGGGAATGGCCTCAGCCGCCGTGCGAGGCTATGCTTGCCGGATGATGAAGCTGCACAACTATTTCCGATCCTCCGCCTCCTTCCGCGTGCGCATCGCGCTCAATCTCAAGGGGCTCGACTACGAATACGTCCCCGTGCACATCGCGCGCGGCGACCACAAGACCGGCCCGTTCGCCGCCATTTCGCCCGACAAGCTGGTGCCCCTGCTGGAGGACGATGGCGAGCGCCTCACGCAGTCGATGGCGATCATCGAGTACCTCGACGAGCTCTACCCCGAGCCGGCTCTCTTGCCGCACGACCCGGTGGGCCGCGCGCACGTGCGCGCGCTGTCGGAATCCATTGCCTGCGAGATCCATCCGTTGAACAACCTTCGCGTGCTCAAGTACCTGGTGCGCGAACTCAAGCTCGACGACGACGCCAAGAACACCTGGTACCGCCACTGGGTGCGCGAAGGCATGCTGTCCTTCGAGCGCCAGCTCGCGCAATACCCCGAGGGCACCTACTGCTATGGCGACACGCCGACCATGGCCGACTGCTGCCTGGTCCCGCAGGTCTTCAACGGCCAGCGCTTCGATTGCGACTTCAGCGGCCTGCCGCGCACCATGGCGGCGTTCGAGGCCTGCATGCAGCTCGACGCCTTCCAGCGGGCGCAGCCCTCGCGCTGTCCTGACGCCGAAGCGTGATCAACCCGGACTGGCTCCTCCCCGACTGGCCGACGCCGCCCGGCGTCCACGCGCTGTGCACCACGCGAGCGGGTGGGGTGTCGGCCCGCAACTACCAGGGCCTGAACCTTGGTGACCACGTCGGCGACGAGCCTGACCATGTTCGCGCCAATCGGTCCCTGCTGCGCGAGGCTATTGGCGTTCGCCCGGTCTTTCTCAAGCAGGTGCATGGCACGCTGGTGGCGCCGCTGGACCCGTCGAGCGCCGACGGCGCCGCGGCAGACGCCTGCACGTCTGTCGAAAGTGGCGTCGCCTGTACGATCATGGTTGCCGACTGCCTGCCCGTGCTGTTCACCAATGAAACGGGCAGCCGCGTCGCTGCCGCGCATGCCGGATGGCGAGGGCTTGTCTCGGGCGTTCTGGAGCGGACGCTCGAATCCTTCGACGCCGAGGGCGGCGCCCGCCGAACCTTGGCCTGGCTCGGCCCCTGCATCGGACCGGACGCCTTCGAAGTCGGCGACGAAGTTCGGGCCGCGTTCGAGGCCTCTGCGCCGGAGGCTCGCGACTGTTTCAAACCCGCCGGCTCACCGGGCAAGTGGATGGCCGATTTGCCGGGCCTGGCACGCCAGCGCCTGCGCGCGGCGGGATTGATGCGGCTTCACGGCAACGACAGCAGCGAAGCGTGGTGCACCGTGCACAACCCGTTACGTTTTTTCTCGCACCGGCGCGACCGGGTCAGCGGGCGCTTTGCCGCCTGCATCTGGCGCGACTGAATGCACGGCGGCGGCTCGAATGGCGGCGTCGCGTTCGGCTGCCTCGCGCTCCTTGATGGCGCGGCGACGGGCCGGTGTTGCCATCAGGTAAACCACCAGTGCCACCGGCGCCAAGCCGTAGAGTAGAAAGGTGAAGACCGCACCCAGCACCGTGCCGTTGGTGTTGGTGGCCTCTGCGACCGCCATCATCAGGGCAACATAAAGCCAGGCAATCACGACGAGGTGCATAGACGATGTTTTCAGGAAGGTATCGGGAGCCGCGCTGGTGGGGCTTCCGTGAATGCAGCATACTCAAATCCCGTATTGACGAGGCGAGGCACCAGGAGACACCATGAAACAAGAACACGCCACGGCGGCCGATACCTTCGCGCCGTTCCAGGAGGCGCTCACGCAGGGATGGAGCAAGGCGCTCGAATCATTCCAGTCGCTGGGCAAGGGCAACAGACACGACAAGTCCTGGGAAATGCCCAAGTTCTCGCTCTCCACCGAGAAATTGCAGGAGCTGCAGCAGCAGTACCTCAGCGAGGCCACCGAACTCTGGCGCCAGGACGTGGCCCACAGGGCGATCGGCGACAAGCGCTTCGCTGGCGACGCCTGGAGCAACAACCCCGTATCGTCCTTCGCGGCGGCCGTCTATCTGCTCAATGCCCGCACGCTGCTGGGCATGGCGGAGGCGGTCGAGGCCGACGAGAAGACACGCTCCCGCCTTCGCTTTGCCGTCGAGCAGTGGATGGCGGCGTCTTCGCCCAGCAATTACCTGGCCTTCAATGCCGAAGCCCAGAAGAAGGCGCTCGAGACACAGGGCGAAAGCATCGCCAAGGGCATCCAGAACCTGCTTCACGATGTGCAGCAAGGCCACCTGAGCATGACCGACGAGAGCGCCTTCGAGGTGGGACGCAACGTCGGGACTACCGAAGGCGCCGTGGTCTTCGAGAACGATCTCTTCCAACTGCTCGAATACAAGCCGCTCACCGCCAAGGTCTACGAGCGTCCGCTGCTGCTGGTGCCGCCGTGCATCAACAAGTTCTACATCCTCGACCTGCAACCCGAGAACTCGCTGATCCGGTACGCGGTGGAGCAGGGGCACCGCGTCTTCGTGGTGAGTTGGCGCAATCCGGATTCGTCCATGGCCCAGTACACCTGGGACCAGTACATCGAGGATGCAGCGATCAAGGCGATCCACGTCACGCAGGAAATCTCCGGCCAGAACACGAAGGGCGGCAAGATCGACACGCTCGGCTTCTGCGTCGGCGGCACCATCCTGACCACTGCTCTGGCCGTTCTGGCGGCACGAGGCGAGCAACCCGCTTCTTCGGTGACCCTGCTGACCACCTTGCTCGACTTCACCGACACCGGCGTGCTCGACATCTTCATCGACGAAGCCTTCGTGCAGTTCCGCGAGATGCAGATGGGCAAGGGCGGCTTGCTGAAGGGCGGCGAACTCGCGTCGACCTTCAGCTTCCTGCGCCCCAATGATCTTGTCTGGAACTACGTGGTCGGCAACTACCTGAAGGGCGAGACGCCGCCGCCCTTCGACCTGCTGTACTGGAACAGCGACGCGACGAACCTGCCCGGTCCGATGTACTGCTGGTATCTGCGCAACACGTACCATGAAAACAAGCTCGCCGAGCCCGGCGCGCTGACGGTCGCCGGCGAACAGGTAGACCTCCGCAAGATCGAGGCACCGGTCTATATCTACGGCTCGCGCGAAGACCACATCGTGCCCATCGGCGGCGCCTACGCATCGACGCAACTCCTGACCGGCAAGAAGCGCTTCGTGATGGGCGCATCCGGCCACATCGCCGGTGTGATCAATCCGCCCGTCAAGAAAAAGCGCAGCCACTGGATTCGCGACGACGGCAAGCTGCCGAAGACGCAGGAGGAGTGGCTTGACGGGGCGACCGAGCACCCGGGAAGCTGGTGGACCGACTGGTCCAATTGGCTCAAGATGCACGCAGGCAAGCAGATTGCTGCGCCCAAGACCTACGGCAAAGGCAGCGCCTACAAGGCGAGCGAGCCCGCGCCGGGACGTTTCGTCAAGGCGCGAGCCTGACCCTTTTTCCCTGTCATTTCAATCCACGCATCGGAGAGCACACCATGGAAGACATCGTCATCGTTTCAGCCGCACGCACCGCCGTGGGCAAGTTCGGCGGATCACTGGCCAATATCCCGGCAACCGAGTTGGGCGCCATCGTGATCAAGGAGGTGCTCGAGCGCGCCAAGGTCGGCAACGACCAGATCGGCGAAGTCATCATGGGCCAGGTGCTGACCGCGGGCAGCGGACAGAACCCGGCACGGCAGGCACTGCTGAAGAGCGGCATCGTCAACTCGACTCCGGCGCTCACGATCAATGCCGTGTGCGGCTCGGGCCTGAAGGCCGTCATGCTGGCCGCGCAGGCCGTGGCAACGGGCGACAGCGAGATCGTGGTTGCCGGCGGCCAGGAGAGCATGAGCCTCGCGCCGCACGTGCTGCCGAACTCGCGCAACGGCCAGCGCATGGGCGACTGGAAGCTGATCGACTCGATGATCGTCGACGGCCTGTGGGACGTCTACAACCAATACCACATGGGCATCACCGCCGAGAATGTGGCGAAGAAGTACGACATCAGCCGTGCTTCTCAGGATGAACTGGCGCTGGGCAGCCAGACCAAGGCCGCTGCTGCGCAAGACGCCGGCAAGTTCAAGGACGAGATCGTCGCGGTCAACATTCCGCAGAAGAAGGGCGATCCGGTCGTCTTCGACAAGGACGAGTTCATCAATCGCAAGACCAACGCCGAAGGCCTGGCCGGCTTGCGTCCGGCCTTCGACAAGGCCGGTGGCGTGACGGCGGGCAATGCCTCGGGCCTGAACGACGGTGCCGCCGCCGTGCTGGTGATGACCGCCAAGAAAGCGGCTGCCCTGGGGCTCAAGCCGCTCGGCCGCATCGCCAGCTACGCGAGCACCGGCCTCGACCCGGCCTTCATGGGCATGGGCCCGGTGCCGGCTTCGCAGAAGGCTCTGCAGCGCGCGGGCTGGAAGCCGCAGGATCTCGACGTTCTCGAAATCAATGAAGCCTTTGCCGCACAGGCCTGTGCCGTGAATCGCGAGATGGGCTGGGACGTGAACAAGGTCAATGTGAACGGCGGCGCCATCGCGATCGGCCATCCGATCGGCGCGTCCGGCTGCCGGATCCTGGTGACGCTGCTGCACGAGATGCAGCGGCAGAACGCCAAGAAGGGCATTGCCTCGCTGTGCATCGGCGGCGGTATGGGCGTGGCGCTGACGATCGAACGTTGAGCGCAATTGCTGTCACGCGAAAGCCGCGTCCCCGGACGCGGCTTTTTAGTTTCCGGATCGAACTTGAAACCCTGATGGAGACGCGATGAACGACAACGACCTCACCCTGTTCCAGCAAATCCGCGACGAACTCTTCGTGGCGGCCGTCGGCGACGTACTCGACACGATGGGCTACCAGCACCAGTTTCTTCCGCCGGGCATCGCGCCCCTGGAGAAGTCGATGCGCATCGTCGGCCGCGCCATGCCGGTGCTCGAAGCCGACGTGATCAACGACGGCAATCGATCGGCCGGCCCGTTGTCGGGCAAGCCGTTCGGGTTGATGCTGGAGGCGCTGGACGACCTGAAGCCCGGCGAAATCTACATCGCCACCGGCGCCTCGCTGCGCTATGCACTCTGGGGTGGCCTGATGTCGACGCGGGCCCGACATCTCAAGGCGGCTGGCGCGATCCTGGACGGCTACGTGCGCGACGCCGACGAGATCGAGCGCCTCGCATTCAATGTCTTCTGCCGCGGCACCTACGCGCAGGATCAGGGTGTTCGCGGGCAGGTGATCGACTATCGCTGCACGATCGAGATCGAGGGCGTCCGCATCGCGCCGGGCGATCTGCTTTTCGGCGATCGGGAGGGCGTGCTCGTGATCCCGCGAGCGGTCGAGGCCGAGGCGGTGGCGAAGGCATTGGACAAGGTGCGCACCGAGAACAAGGTGGCCGACGCGATCCGTGGCGGCATGAGCGCCTGCCAGGCGCTGGAGACCTTCGGCGTGATGTAGTTCCTGCGGCTTAGGGAAATCAGAAGGCCACCTTCTGTAAACGCTGATTGCGCCTCCGCTGGCCTGCGGCGACCATGAGCGTTCCCTATCGGCCAACAAGGAGACATCTTGAGAATGAAATCGACATGGAAGGCGATCGCCTGGGCATCCCTGGGCGCAAGCCTCCTGGGCATGCAGGCCAACGCCACCGCGCAGGGCGCATGGCCCGAGAAGCCCGTCACGCTGGTGGTGCCTTATTCGGCAGGTGGTCCCACGGACGTGGTGGCGCGCATGCTGGCGATCCCCATGGGCAAGTCACTCGGGCAGACCGTGATCGTCGAGAACACGGTGGGCGCTGGCGGCACGATTGCGCCGGCACGAGTCGCCAAGGCGCCGCCCAACGGCTACACCATCCTGATCCACCACATGGGCATGGCGACCGCGCCGGCGCTCTACAAGAAGCTGTCGTACGACCCGCTCAAGGACTTCGAATACGTCGGACAGGTGCTGGACGTGCCGATGACCCTGCTGTCGCGAAAGGACTTTCCGGCCAGCACCTTCCCGGAGCTGCTCAGCTACGTGAAGGCCAACAAGGACAAGGTGTCGCTCGCCAACGCCGGCGTGGGTGCGGTTTCGCAGCTCTGCGGCCTGTTGTTCATGAGCCAGATCGGCGTCGATCTCACGACCGTGCCCTACAAGGGCGCGGGCCCGGCGCTCAACGACCTCATGGGTGGTCAGGTCGACCTGCTATGCGACCAGACCACGCAGACCGCGCCGGTCATCAAGGAAGGCAACCGCGTCAAGGTCTTCGGCGTGACCACGCCGAAGCGCCTGTCGAGCATGCCGAACACTCCGACGCTCGACGAGCAGGGGCTCAAGGGCTTCGACGTGCGGGTGTGGCATGGGGTCTATGCGCCGAAGGGCACCCCGGCTGCGGTGATCGAGAAGATCAATGTGGCGTTGCGTGCGGCGCTGCAGGACGATGTGGTCAAGCAGCGTCTGGCTGATCTGAGTTCCGAGATCGTGCCCATGGACAAGGTCACGCCCGAAGCGCTGCGCACTCATCTGACGTCCGAGATTGCCAAGTGGGGCAAGGTGATCCGCGCGGCCGGCATCCAAGGCGAGTAAGGGCTCGCCCCCAGGCTTGCTCACCTTGTGCAGCCGCCACCCCCTGCCGGGGAAACACCCGCGGCCCGGCAAAGCCGGTTTCGTGGTGTTTCCGGAAGGGCGGTGGCGATCAATCGCCGAGTTCGACAAGCACGGGTTGGTGGTCGGACGCACGGGTTTGCGGGTCGACTTCGACCTTTCGCACCCTCGGCGCCAGGGCATTGCTCACGAAAACGAAGTCGCAGGCGATCGGGTCGGGGCCGTACTTGCGGTCGAAGAGGCGGAAGGTGGGGTCGTGGGGGCGGTCGGGATGGGCGAGGGGCCAGGCGTCCTGCAGGCGCTTGTCGGGAGTGCCTCCGACGGGGAGCGCCGGGTCGGTAAAGGGCTGCTGGATTTCGTCGAAGGCCGGGTCGGACGTCGCCATGTTGAAGTCGCCGCAGAGGATGGCCTGGGGCGTGTGCAGCTTGGGTTGGAAGGGCGATCCGCGGAGTTCGGGGACCGGGGGCGTCGCGGCTTGCTCGCACGCCTCGACGTGCAGGGCGCGCACAGCCCGGGCCTGGGCCAGGCGCTGGGTGGACGAGTAGTACTCCAGGTGCGTGGTCATCACGCGCAGCGAGCCCAACTCGGGGCTTGTCAGCGTGACGACGGTGCACATGCGCGGCATGCTGCTTACGCTCGGGTCGGCGGGCCAGGGCAGCAGGTGATGCTGGACGCGCGACACGGGAAGCCGCGTGGCGATCAGGTTGCCGAAGCGTTGGCGGCGACCGTCGGCGTCGAATTCATCCACGGCTGCGCCGAAGAAGAGCTGGAATCCGGGCAACAGCGCTTGCAGTTCGGCCGGCTGGTCGCCCGGACGTCCCGGCATCGCGTCGAATCCGGCAGCGATCTCCTGCAGGCACAACACGTCGAAATCGGCCATGGCGCGGGCGCCCTCGACGATGCGTTCGGCGCTGACGACTCCGTCGAGGCCGCAGCACCATTGGGTGTTCCAGGTCACGAGTTTCATTTGATGCCGGCCCTCATGAAGCTCTGCACGAACTGACGCTGAAAGAGAAGGAACGCGATCAGCAGCGGCGCCGAGGTCATCAGGGTCGCGGCGGTGATCACCGACCAGTCGACGCCCTGGTCGACCGACGAGAACACCTGCAGCCCGACCGTCAGCGGCCGCGCGTTGACGCTGTTGGTGATGATCAGCGGCCAGAGGAAATTGTTCCAGTGAAAGCTGACCGACACCAGCGCGAAGGCAGTGTAGACGGGCTTCGCGAGCGGCACGTAGACGCGCCACAGCGTCTGCATGGCGCTCGCGCCTTCGACGCGGGCGGCCTCGTCAAGCTCCCTGGGGATGCCCATGAAGGTCTGTCGCAGCAGGAAGATCGCGAAGGCAGAAGCGAAGTAGGGCAGTCCGATCGCGACCAGGGTGTCGACCAGGCCGAGCCGGGCCATGGTCTTGTAGTTCTCGACCAGCAGGATGTCCGGCATGATCATGAGCTGTACCAGCACGAGGGCGAAGGCGATGCCGCGGCCCTTGAATTCATAGCGCGCAAAGGCGTAGGCCGCAAGCGTACCAAGCACGAGTTGCACGACGAGGACCATCCCGACGAGCAGGGTGGTGTTGAGGAAGTAGCGCGCGAAGGGCGCGGCCTCCCAGGCGCGCTTGAAGTTGTCCAGCGTCAGCGGCGCGGCCAGCGCGAAGCGCGTCGAATACTCGGCCGGATGAAACGCCGTCCAGACCGCATAGGCCAGCGGCAGGATCCACAGCAGCGCCAGCGCCCATGCGGCCAACATATCGAGCCAGGTGGGATCGTTGAAGGCCAGCCGTTGTGCTGGAACGGCAGCGTTCATTTGTAGTGCACTTTCTTGTCGAGCACGAAGAACTGGAAGAGCGCGATGCCAGCGAGGACGACCACCAGCACCACCGTGATCGCCGATGCATAGGCCGTGTCCCAGAAGCTGAATCCGACCTCGTAGAGGTGGTAGAGCAGCAGGATCGAAGCGTTGTCGGGCCCGCCGCGCGTCAGCACGAACAGGTGGTCGACCATGCGGAAGGCATTGATGAAGGCGTTGACCAGCACGAAGAGCGTGGTCGGCATCAGCAGCGGCCACTGCACGCGCCGGAAGAAGTACCACCGGGATGCACCCTCGATCGCCGCGGCCTCGCGCAGGCTTGGATTGAGCGTCTGCAGCGCGGCCAGGTAGAAGATCATGAAGAAGCCGGCTTCCTTCCATATGGCGACGAGCGTGATGGCGCCCAGCGCGGTGGAAGGGCTGCCCAGCCAGTTGTGCGAAGGCAGGCCGAGCGCGCCGGTGATCTGCTCGAGCAGCCCGTATTGAGGCGTGTAGAAGAAGAGCCAGATGTTCGCCACCGCGATCATCGGCAGCACCGTCGGCGTGAAGTAGGCCATGCGCAGGAAAGCTCGCCCCGCGATGCGCTCGTTGACCCACAGCGCCATGACGAGCGCCAGCGCGATCGACAGTGGAATGGTCGCGCCAGCGAACCAGAGGTTGTTGCGCACGGCCTTCCAGAACACCGGGTCGCTGGTCATCACCGCGTAGTTCTCGAGTCCGACCCACACGCCTGGGCGCTTGCCCTTGGGCGTGGAGAAGAAGCTGTCGACCAGCGTCGAGACCGCGGGCCAGTGCGTGAACGCGACCAGCAGCGCCAGCGCAGGCAGCAGCATCAGCCACGCGTGCACCGCGTTGCGCGACGCGGTGCTCCCTGCGGCAATGCCGTGACTGCGCATGGTCTGGCCGGTCCCTACTTGAACGTGCGCAGGATGCGGTCCGCCTCGCGTTGCGCGTCCTGCATGGCTTGCGCGGGCGTCTTGCTGCCGGTCAGCGCGGCCTGAAGGCCGTCGTTCAGCGCCTTGGTCACGCGCTGGTTGTCGTGCGTGGAAAACTCGGCGACCGACACCGGCAACTGGTCGCGCGCGACGAGCGCGGCGGGAAAGTCGCGACCGTACTTCCGCAGCGTGTCGGTCTCGTAGGCGGCCGGCGAGACGGCCACGTAGCCGGTGTCCATGCTCCACTGCGCGGCGCGCTCGGGCTGGGTGACCCACTTGGCGAACTTGAAGGCGGCTTCCTGCTGGGCCGGCGTCGACTTCTTGAAGATGTAGAAGTTGCCGCCGCCGGTCGGCGAGCCCTTGCGCTTGTTGCCGGGGATCATGCCGACGCCAAAGTCGAACTTCGCGTTCGCCTTGATGTTGGTCAGGTTGCCGGTGGTGGTGTAGATGATCGCGGCCTTTTTCTCGAAGAAGTCCTTGGGCGTGGTGCCCCACTCGACCACGCCCGGCGGGTGGATGCCGGCCTTGCCGAGGTCGACCCAGTATTGCAGCGCCTCGATCACCTTCGGATCGTCGAACCGGACGGCGGTGCCGGCCTCGTTCGCGAGGATGGTGTCATTGGGCGTGGTCAGCGTCTGGAACAACCAGTAGGGGAAGCCGCTCGACGGAATCTGCACGCCCCACTGCGTGACCTTGCCACTCGCATCCTTCCTGGTCAGCTTGGTGGCGGCGTCCTTGAGTTCGGCCCAGGTCGTCGGCGGCTTGTTGGGATCGAGACCGGCTTCCTTGAACAACTCCTTGTTCCAGTACATGACGACGGTCGAGCGCTGGAACGGAATTCCCCAGGTCTTGCCGCCGGTCTGGCTGTTCATCATGAAGGCCTTGTAGAAACCGTTCAGCCAGGCCTTGTCCTCGGCTGTCTTCACGAAGTCGTCGAAGGGAACGATCGCGTCTTCGTCGATCAGCGTGAACATGTCGGTCGACAGCAGCACGGAGGTGACCGGCGGCGTCCCCGACTTGTGCGCGGTCAGCGCCTTGACGATGGTTTCCTGGTAGGTGCCCGCATAGATCGGGGTGACCTTGACGTTGGGGTTCTCTTTCATGAAACCGGCTGCGAATCCGTCGATGGTCTTCGCGATCGGGCCGCCGACTGCCACCGGGTAATAGAACTGCAGTTCCACCGGCGTCTGTGCGTGCAGCACTGTCGCGGCGCCGGCGAAGAGGCCGCCGGCGGCCATCAGTTGGACGGCGAGCGTCCGGATGAAAGTCTTGCGTTGCATGGTCTTTTTTTTCCTTTGGGGTGAAGAATCAATCGATCCGTTGTCCGCCGGCGTCGAAGCCGTGCGAGTCCTCGGGCGCCCAGCGCAGGCCGACGCGGTCGCCCGGCTCGGCGCGGTGCTGGCCGGCAGTGCGCACCAGCAGCGTCTGCGATCCGATGCCGCAGCGCAGCACCAGGTCGGCGCCGAGGTATTCCACGCTCTGCACGGTCGCGGGGATGCCTTGCGGATCGAGCGCGATCGCCTCGGGTCGCACGCCGAGCATGGCGGCTTGCACGCCGGTCGCGATGTCGCTGGCGGCGATGCGCCCGTGGTCGTCGAGTGCGACAAGGTTCATCGGCGGCGTGCCGATGAAGCGTCCCGCGAAAGTGGTGGCGGGCCGCGCATAGAGATCGCGCGGCATGCCGGCCTGTTCGACCCGCCCCTGGTTCAGCAGGATGACCTGGTCTGCCATGCTCATCGCCTCGGCCTGGTCGTGCGTGACGTAGACCACGGTGAGCCCGAGTTGGCGCTGGAGATCGCGCAATTCACGCCGCATGTCCTGCCGCAATTGCGCGTCCAGGTTGGACAGTGGTTCATCCATGAGACAAACCTTGGCTTGCGCGACCAAGGCGCGGCCGAGAGCGACTCTTTGCTGCTGGCCGCCGGAGAGCTGCGACGGCTTGCGGTCCAGCAGTGCCCCCAGTCCCAGCAGGGCTGCGGCATCGCTCAGCCGCTTGGCCGATTCGGCCGCTGGCGTCTTGCGCACGGACAGGCCGAAGGTGATGTTGTCGGCCACGCTCAAGTGCGGAAAGAGCGCGTAGTTCTGGAACACCATGGCAATGCCGCGCTGGGCAGGCGGCAAGGTCGTCACGTCGCGCCCGTCGATCAGCACTTTTCCGCTGCTTGCGGTCTCCAGACCTGCAACGATGCGCAACGTCGTCGACTTGCCGCAACCGGAAGGGCCGAGTAAAACGCAGAAGGATCCAGGTTCGATGCGGAGGTTGACCGCGTGCAAGGCAGTACTTTCGCCCCAGGACTTGGCGATATCGATCAACGCAATGGAGGACATCAATCCAGTATATGGAGCGCTTGTGACACCCGGTTGCAAAGAAGGGTCAGTGTTTTCCTGATCGGGTGTTGGTGAGAAACTTCGCTACAGTGAACAGCGCCTGTTAGGGCTTGCACACACCAAGGAACACATATGAGCAAGAAAGTCGCATACGTCACCGGGGGCATGGGGGGCATCGGAACGGCCATTTGCCAACGCCTTCACAAGGACGGGTTCACCGTCATCGCTGGTTGCGGCCCCACGCGGGATCACGCCAAATGGCTGGCGGAACAGAAAGCGGAAGGCTTCGAGTTCCACGCGTCGGTCGGCAATGTGGGCGACTGGGAATCCACCGTCGAGGCTTTCACCAAGGCCAAGGCGGAGCACGGCAGCATCGACGTGCTGGTCAACAACGCGGGCATCACACGGGACCGCATGTTCCTCAAGATGACGCCGGAGGACTGGAGCTCGGTGATCGAAACCAACCTCAACAGCATGTTCAACGTCACCAAGCAGGTGGTGGGCGACATGGTGGAAAAGGGCTGGGGCCGCATCATCAACATCAGTTCGGTCAATGGCGCCAAGGGACAGGCCGGCCAAACCAACTACTCGGCCGCCAAGGCCGGGATGCACGGCTTCACCATGGCGCTGGCGCAGGAACTCGCCAACAAGGGCGTGACGGTGAACACCGTGAGCCCGGGCTACATCGGCACCGACATGGTCAAGGCGATCCGCCAGGAAGTGCTCGACAAGATCGTCGCCACCATTCCCGTCAAGCGCCTGGGCGAACCGAGCGAGATCGCATCGATCATCGCGTGGCTCGCGACCGATGAAGGCGGCTACTCCACGGGGGCCGACTTCTCGGTCAACGGCGGGCTGCACATGCACTGAGGGCCCGCTGCGCAGCACCACAGAAAAGACCCGCCCTCGCGGGTCTTTTTTTGTTTTCAAGGAGTGTTTCCATGACCTCAGCCGCAGCAGCAGTGCCCGCAGCACCCGGAAAGAAGCCCGCGATCTACAAGTCGCTTTATGTGCAGGTGATCACCGCGGTGGTCATCGGGGTGCTGCTCGGGCACTTCTTTCCCTCGGTCGGCGAGACGATGAAGCCGCTGGGCGATGCCTTCATCAAGCTGATCAAGATGATGATCGCGCCGATCATCTTCTGCACGGTCGTGGTCGGCATCGCGGGCATGGAGGACATGAAGAAGGTCGGCAAGACCGGGGGCCTGGCGCTGCTGTACTTCGAGGTCGTGAGCAGCATCGCGCTGGTGGTCGGGCTGGTGCTGGTCAACCTGCTGCAGCCCGGGGCGGGCATGAACGTCGACCCGGCGTCGCTCGACACGCGGGCGCTGGCGGCCTACACCGGCCCGGGCAAGATGGAAGGCACGGTCGACTTCCTGATGCACATCATTCCGAACACGGTGGTCGACGCCTTCGCCAAGGGCGAGATCCTGCAGGTGCTTCTGATCGCGGTGCTCTTCGGCTTTGCTCTGCACCGCTTCGGCGGCCGCGGCACGCTGGTGTTCGACATGATCGAGAAAGGCTCTCACGTGCTTTTCGTGATCATCGGCTACATCATGAAGCTGGCGCCCATCGGCGCCTTCGGCGCGATGGCCTTCACGATCGGTAAGTACGGCGTCGGCTCCCTGTTCCAGCTCGGCAAGCTGATGGGCACCTTCTACCTGACGTGCCTGCTCTTCATCTTCGTGGTGCTGGGGGGCATCGCGCGGTTCCACGGGTTCAGCATCTGGAAGTTCATCAAGTACATCAAGGAGGAACTGCTGATCGTGCTGGGCACCTCCTCTTCCGAGTCGGTGCTGCCGCGCATGATGGAGAAGATGGAGAACCTCGGCGCGCGGAAGACGGTCGTGGGCCTGGTGATTCCGACGGGCTATTCCTTCAATCTCGACGGCACCTCGATCTATCTCACGATGGCGGCGGTGTTCATCGCGCAGGCCACCAACACGCCCATGACCCTCATGCAGGAACTCACGCTGCTGGCGGTGCTGCTGCTGACATCGAAGGGCGCGGCTGGCGTCACCGGCAGCGGCTTCATCGTGCTGGCGGCGACGTTGTCGGCGGTCGGGCACGTGCCGGTGGCGGGTCTGGCGCTGATCCTCGGCATCGACCGCTTCATGTCCGAGGCACGGGCGCTGACCAACCTGATCGGCAACGGTGTCGCAACCATCGTCGTTGCCAAGTGGACGGACGAGCTCGACGTCGAAAGACTGCAGGCCGGGCTGAACAACGAGACATGGATCGAGGCGCAGGAGCCCGAGGAACTGATCAACGCCCGTACGGAAAAGATGGCATCCTGACCCTGCGACGGGCGTCGTTCTTGCAGAATGCAAGACGATGCCCCATAGCGTTTCACTGATTAACACCATCGCGGCTGGCCTCGGCCTCGCGCTCGTCCTCGGCTTTCTTGCGGCGCGATTGCGATTGCCGGCGCTTGTGGGCTATCTGCTGGCCGGCGTGATCATCGGCCCCTTCACCCCCGGCTTCGTCGCGGATGCGGGCATTGCCGCGCAGCTCGCGGAAATCGGCGTGATGCTGCTCATGTTCGGCGTCGGGCTGCACTTCTCGCTCGACGATCTGCTCGCGGTGCGAAAGATCGCGCTGCCCGGGGCCCTGGTTCAGATCGCCGTCGCCACGCTGCTCGGCGGCGCGCTCGCCACGTGGTGGGGCTGGAGCCCGGGCGGGGCGCTGGTGTTCGGGCTGGCCTTGTCGGTGGCAAGCACGGTGGTGCTGCTGCGCGCGCTCGAAAGCCTGGGCATCCTGGAGTCGTTCACCGGCCGTATCGCGGTCGGCTGGCTGGTCGTGGAAGACCTCGCGATGGTGCTCGTGCTGGTGCTGCTGCCGCCCTTGGGTGCGGCGCTGGGCGGCACCGAGAGTGCAGGTGACGGTGCGCCCCTCTGGCAGACCCTGGGGCTCACTCTGCTGCAGGTCGGCGGCTTCGTCGCGTTGATGCTGGTGGTGGGGCGTCGCGTGTTCCCCTGGATTCTCTGGCAGGTCACTCGCACGGGCTCGCGCGAGCTGTTCACCTTGTGCGTGGTGGCTGCGGCGGTGAGCATCGCGTTCGCGTCGGCGGCGCTCTTCGGCGTGTCCTTCGCGCTGGGCGCTTTCTTTGCCGGGATGGTCATGCGCGAGTCCGAGTTCAGTCACCGGGCGGCGCAGGAATCGCTGCCGCTGCGCGACGCTTTCGCCGTGCTGTTCTTCGTCTCGGTCGGCATGCTGTTCGACCCGTCGGTGCTGATCGAGCGCCCGCTGCAGGTGCTGGCCGTGGTGCTGGTGATCGTCGTCGGTAAGTCCGTGGCGGCCTGTGCGCTCGTGCTGCTGTTTCGCTATCCGCTCGGCACCGCGCTCACGGTGAGCGCGAGCCTGGCGCAAATCGGCGAGTTCTCTTTCATCCTGGCCGCGCTGGGTGCCGGGCTGGGTCTGCTGCCGCCCGAGGGCCAGAGCCTGTTGCTGGCCGGGGCGCTCATCTCCATCGCCAGCAACCCGCTGTGGTTCAGCCTCATCGAGCCGCTGCAGAAATGGCTGCACGCCCATTCGTCCTTCGCGCGCGGGCTGGAAGCCCGGGACGATCCGCTGGCCGAACTTCCGATGAGCACCGAGGCGAAGTACCTGTCACGGCAGGTGGTGCTGGTCGGCTACGGCCGCGTCGGGCGACGGATCGCCGCCGCGCTCAAGGCGCACGACATTCCTTTCGTGGTGGCCGAGCAGAACCGCGAGCTCGTGGAGAAGCTGCGCAGTGAAGGCATGGCGGCGGTCTGGGGCGATGCGGCGGACCCCGCGGTGCTCATCCAGGCACACGTTGCCCGCGCGCGCGTGCTCGTGGTCGCCACGGCCGATGCCATGAACGTGCGCCAGATGATCGAGACGGCGCGCACGCTCAATCCGTCGATCGAGACCGTCATCCGCAGCCACAACGAGGACGAGGCCCGCCTGCTCACCCAGGAAGCGGCAGCGACGGTGTTTCTCGGCGAGCACGAACTGGCCCAGGCCATGGCTCGTGCGGTGCTGTTGCGCGCAGCCAGCGTCTGACGGAGTTTGATCAGAGGTCTTCGATCACCAGCGTCCGATATCGCTGCGCGATCGAATAGGGCACCTTGCGCACGTGCACCATCAGGCGCTCCGCCGTCGCCTCGTCCTTGGTCCTGACCATCAGGGCCGTATGGCCCTCCCGGGCAAGCTCGGTGTAGGCGCGGACCGTCGCGGCATCGGTCCCGGCAGAGGGCAGGGGACTGTCCGATTCGTGGATGGTGGGCGTGATCTGTTCGAGCAGGATATGCGGCGGGATCAGGTAGACCTCGTCGCCGCTGAAGCCGTCGTCGATCAACAGGTGTCCGACACGGTTGGCATCCTGCGCGTCCGGAAACATCACCACGGAATGGCCTGTGGGATAGAAGGCGCCGCCGAGGGTCGCGGTCATGTGCTTGTCTAGCGTGAAGTGCTTCATGTCTCCTCCTCGCGGTGGATTGGACGATATGGCTAGCTTAGGCCTGGCACCGACGCAGCGCTAGGGGAAGCTGGTTGGCGCGATCGAAATTGCCCGAAAGGGGGGCTTGCGGAATTTCCGGATTTGCGTATTTAATTACGACTGGTCACATTTGTGACGATTCGTGAAATTGTCGCTAGGCGTTATCCGCAGGGGTGAATAGGATCGTTTTGTCTTATCACTATCCATGGCTCCCCCCGCTAACTCCATGTCGCAATTGCGAAATATCGCGCTCACCGTCCAGGAACTCGAAGAGGGCGAGTTCTATTGGGTATTGATGGAAGCCACCGACTACGACATGGAGGATGCGCTTCCCTACCTGCCGATCGAAGCGGCGAGCGATCCTCATCGCACCTACGCCAATGCCTTGGTCGCGGGTGTTGCGGCGATCCGGAAGATGTTTGGCAAGGACGGTCCGCGCACGACTGAGATGCGCGGACCTTGATTCTGGGGAAACCATGCGGAAATTAGGAGCGGCCATTGCCGCGGGCACCGTGGCGTTGGTTGTCGCAGGCTGGTTCTATCGGCCTTCCACGTCGGGCGAGTGGGCCGCGTGGGTCCAGACCCTGGGCGTGCTGGCGGCCATCCTGTGGGCGGTCCGGCTGCAGATGGCGAGTTCGAAGCAAAGCCTGCTGCAGGCCGGGCAGGTCGCCGCCATGTTCGCGAACAACATGCACTGGGTTTTCCGCGAACTGAACGACGCCTGCGGCAAGCGGAGCTGGGACGACTACACGGTGCACCGGCGCATCCTCCACGAGGTTCTTGCGCAGGGGCGCGAAGTGACGCTGCAGTTGCTCGATGGGCGGTCGCTGGCCATGGTGAGCAGCCTTCGCACCATCGCGGTGGAGGCACTCGAAATGACCGAAGGGCATGGGGAGGACGGCAACTGGGGTCGCCTGCACAACTACTTCGATCGCCGGCTGCCCAGCATTTCTGCCTGGATGTCGGCCACGGGCAATCCACCCGAGAGCAGCGGCCCGACCGACTACGCAGGTCTGCGCACGTCCTTCGGGTAGATCAACCCCAGACCTGGGTCTGGCGCAAGGCGGCGTACAGCGCAATGAAGCGTTCATGGCGCGCTGCGTACATGGCTGTATGCGCCGGGTTCGGCTCGAAGCGCTGCCGCACCTCCGGCTGCCGACAGACATCCGCTTCCGACCCTCCATCTGCCAGCCAGGCAAGCCGCGCCGCGCCCATCGCGCCTCCCGCCTCGCCGCCTTCGCACACCGCGAGCGGCGTTTCGAGGATGTCGGCCAGCAACTGCGCCCACCACGAACTGCGCGCGCCGCCGCCTACGAGAACCAGGTCGCCGCTTGGCTTGACGAGCGTGTCCAGCCCGTCGCGAAGCCCGAAGCTCACGCCTTCCACCACGGTATACGCGACCTCGGGCGGTCCATGCGCGTGCGTCAGTCCGAAGAGCACGCCTTGCGCATTCGCATCGTTGTGCGGCGACCGTTCGCCCGAAAGATAGGGAAGGAACAGCGGGGACTGGCGGCGCGCTTCGGCGTCCAACGTCGCCGCGGCGGCCAGCAACGAGGCCTCGTTGCCGAGGCCGAAGCTGCGCGCGGCCCAACTCACCGAACTCGACGCCGATAGCATCACCGACATCTGGTGCCAGCGTCCCGGCAGCGCGTGGCAGAAAGCGTGCACCGCGCGGCCGGGATCGGGCGCGAAGCGATCACCGCAGACAAAAATCACCCCCGAAGTGCCGAGAGAGACGAAGCCTTGACCGGCCCTCACGAGGCCCATCCCGACGGCGCTCGCCGCGTTGTCGCCGCCGCCGCCCGCGATCGGTATGTCGGCTCGCAGGCCCCACCGGGCCGCCAGTTCCGGCTTCAGCCTGCCGGCCACGGCGCTGCCTTCGACGAGTCCGGGCATCTGCTGGCGACGGAGCCCGCAGGCCGCGAGCAGTTCGTCCGACCAGTCCCGCGCGCCCACGTCGAGCCACAGGGTGCCCGAGGCGTCCGACATGTCGCTCGCAAGCGTGCCACTCAGCCTGTAGCGCAGCCAGTCCTTCGGCAACAGCACGCAGGCCGTTCGCGCGAACAGATCGGGCTCGTTCTCCTGCATCCACAACAGCTTGGGCGCGGTGAAGCCCGGCATGGCGAGGTTGCCGGCGATCGCCCTGAGCCGTGGCACGCGCGCCTCGAGGGCCTCGCATTGCGCGGCGCTTCGGCCGTCGTTCCAGAGGATGGCGGGGCGCAACACCTCGCCGGCCGCGTCGATGGCCACGGCACCATGCATCTGCCCCGAGAGCCCGATGGCCCGGACGGCCGACAACGCGTGCGCACTGCTTCGATGGAGCGCCGCCATGACGGTTTCGAGTGCTTCCCACCATTGCGCGGGCGCCTGCTCCGACCACAACGGCGCGGGCCGGCTGACGGAAAGCGCGGCGCGGGCCAGCGCGACGATCCGATGGTCCTTGTCCAGCAGCAGCGCCTTCAGCTCTGAAGTGCCGAGATCGAGTCCGAGATACACGGCGGTCCTTCAGGCGAGGCTGCCGAAGCGGCTGTCGCTCTGGCGCCGGAACTCCGTCGGCGTCATGCCCTTGATCTCGAGAAAGCGCCGGTTGAAATTCGCGACGTTGTTGAAGCCGACCTGATAGCAGATGTCGGTCACGTAGTGGTCCGTCTGCATCAGGAGATGGCAGGCGCTGTTGATCCGCACGCGGTTCACGAAGTCGGTGAAGCTGTTGCCGGTCGAGCGCTTGAAGAAGCGGCTGAAGCGGCTTTCGCTCATGCCGAGCTCGGCGGCGATGTCCGCCATCACGATCGGTTCGGCGAGGTTGGCCGTGATGCGGTTGACGATGACGTTGATCTGGTCGACCTCGGCGTCGCCTTCCACGCCCTGCATCTGCACGTTGGAGAGCAGGCGGTAGTCGGTGCACTGGGCAAGGTCGGCCAGGTATTCGAGGAAGCGTGCGAGCCGCTGCAGGCCGTGCGCGGCCTTCACGGCATTCCAGTGCGTCATGGCGCGATCCGCGAAGCCGAAGAACTCGATGCCGTGACGCGAGCGTTCGAGCAACTGGAGCGCTTCGCGCAGTTCGGGAATCTCTGCCGCTGCGCGCTCGATGGGATCGTGCCGGAACTGGATCACGCGGTCGCGGCCGGCCGCGCCGCCTTCGGGTGCGTCGAGCGAGATCCAGTTGTGCGGCAGTCGCGGTCCGCACAGAACCAGATGGCCGGGTTGAAAGGGGCCGATCCAGTCGCCGACGAAAGCCTTGCCCGAGGTCTCGGTGATGAGATGCAGCTCGTACTCCTCGTGGAAGTGCCAGCGCACCAGCGGGCTCGGAAAGCCGTGTGCCAGGCAGCGCACGAGGCCCGTTTCCTCGGGCGCCTCATAGCCGAGCGAAGGAGAGCGCGTGATGTCGCGTTCGAGCTCGGGCTCGCGGTGCCGGGGCAGATGTCTTTGGCGTAACGATGTCATGAAAGGATCCTTCTCATGCACCTTCAGCTCATGACATTACCACCGTCGACATTGAGTGTTTGCGCCGTGATGTATCGCGCTGCGTCGCTCGCCAGGAACACGACGGCGCCGGCGATGTCGCCGGGGGTGCCCATTCGGCCAAGGGGGACTTCGAGACCCACCCGGCGCTTCTTCTCGCCCGGTGCGAGGTGCACGTATCTGGCAAACAGCGAATCGACGTGATCCCACATCGGTGTATCGACCACGCCTGGAGAAATGGCGTTCACTCGAATGCCGCGCGGCGCCATGGCGAGCGCGGCGCTCTGGGTGTAGCTGATGACCGCCGCCTTGGTCGCGCAATAGTGCGACACCAGCGCTTCGCCGCGACGGCCGGCCTGCGAGGCCATGTTGATGACCGAGCCGTCCTGCACACCGGCATCCACCATGTGCTGCAGCACGCGCTGCATGACGAAGAACATGCCCTTCACGTTGACGGCGAACAGGCGGTCGTACGAAGCCTCGCTGCTTTCCAGCAGCGGCGCCATGTCGAAGAGGGCGGCGTTGTTGACCAGCGTGTGGATGGCGCCGTGCGATGCTTGCGCGGCGAAGAGCATGCCGCCGACCGAGGGCATGCTGGTGACGTCTGCCGCCACGTAGGCCAATGCATTCGGGTGCCTGCGCCGCAGGGCCTGCACGCCGTCGGACGGATCCTCCGACAGGTCAGCCAGCGTGCAGCGAGCGCCTTCTGCCAGACAGGCTTCAGCAATGGCGAGCCCGATGCCTCCGCCTGCACCGGTGATCAGGACGTGCCGTTCTGCGAGACGGCCTGTCATTTGCCGCTCCGCTGGATGAATGCCTGAACGCGCGCGTCCGCCTTGCGGATCGCTTCGACGAGTCGCGCGTCACCGGCCGTGCCGCCCCACAAGGTCCGGTCCGCGCTCATCGCAGCGACGGGGTCGGCTGCGTCGCAGATGGCATGCGCTGCGGATTCGTCCATGCCCTGGTCGTGGTAGACATAGGGTAGCGCCCCCCTGTGCCAGCGCTGCAGGAAGGCCAGGAACAGGGCCGGCAACATCGCCACGCTGTCGATGCTTTCGCCGCGCGCCAGCCGTTCGCGGACGGTGGGCGCGATGAAGCCCGGGATCTTCGAGAAGCCATCCATCGCCACCCGCTGGTTGGTATCGCGAATCGCGGGGTTGCCGAAGCGTTCGAGCACGACGTCGCGGTAGGCGGGCAGGTCGACCGGGCTGGGTCGCTCGGGTGAGTTCAGGCAGGGAATGACGTCATCCGTCACATAGTCGAAGGCCATGCGGTGGATCGATGCCATGTGCGTCCCTTCGTGGATGTATTGCAGGCCCACCAGCGTGCCAGCCCACGCGATGCAACTGTGGCTCGCGTTGAGGATGCGGATCTTCGCTTCCTCGTAGGGCGAGACCGAATCCACCAGTTGAACTCCGACGCGGCCCCAGTCCGGCCGCCCGTTGACGAAATCGTCCTCGATCACCCACTGGATGAAGCTCTCGCCGGTCACCGGCGCGGCGTCGTCCCAGCCCGTGGCCTCGAACACGCGCTGGCGCAGTTCGGGTGGCGGTCTGGGCGTGATGCGGTCGACCATGGCGTTGGGGCTGGTCGTCTGCGCGCGCACCCAGTCGAGCAGCCCGGATGGCCCGGCGCGCTCGATGAACTCCAGCAGTCCCTTTCGGAAGCGGTCACCGTTGTGGCGCAGGTTGTCGCAGTTCAGCAATGTGACGGGACCGGCATTCGCCGCGCGGCGCGCGCCCAGGATCGCGCAGACCGCGCCGTAGATCGTGCTCCCGGCATGACCCGTTCGCGCCCGGTCGAGGTCGTTCGCGAGATCGGCGACGCTGAAATCGAGGCGATCGTTCGAATCGAGGTAGTAGCCGGCCTCCGTCACCGTGAACGAGATCACCCGGGTGTGCGGGTCGGCGCCCTGGGCGACGACTTCGGTCAGCTTCTCGTCGTAGGGGAGCACTTCGCGGATGGCTTCGATGCGTTGGTAACGGTAGGCGCCGGCGGGCGAAACCGTCTCCAGCGTGTAGCGTCCGCCCTGTGCCCGCAGTGCGTTTTCGACGTCGGCCATGTTGGGCCGCAGGTTGGCGCCGACCAGCGACCAGCGCTGGTCGCCGGTATCGATCAGCGCTTGCAAGTACACCGCCTGGTGCGCGCGATGGAAGGAGCCCAGTCCGAGGTGCAGCACCACGAAGCCGGAAGAAGTGGAATCGGCCATGGCAGTGTCAGGCGGCGACGGTGCGGCCTTCGCGGTTGAAGAAGTGGAGCACCGAAGGGTCGAGCTCGACGTACACGGCGTCGCCCGCCTGCAGGTCCGTGCGATCGTTCTGGCGCGCGACCAGCGCCACGCCGCCGACGTCGATGTGGATCAGGGTGTCGGCGCCCAATGCCTCGATCAGCTCGACGCGGGCGGGCGCGCCGGTCCCTTGTCCGTGGTGCACGCGCAGGCCCTCCGGCCGGACGCCGAGGAAACCGTCGGTCGGCAGCCTGCCGCCCGTCAGCGCCGAGAAGCTCGGTATCGCCTTCGCCTCGACCATGTTCATCGATGGCATCCCGATGAACTGCGCGACAAACTGGTTGGCCGGTCGGTCGTACAGCTCCATCGGCGTGCCGACCTGCTCGATCAGCCCGTCGCGCAGCACGACGACGCGGTCGGCGAGCGTCATGGCCTCGACCTGGTCATGAGTCACGTAGATGCTGGTCGCGCCGAGTGCGCGGTGCAGCTTGTGGATCTCCACGCGCGTATTGCCGCGCAGCGCCGCATCGAGGTTCGAGAGAGGTTCGTCGAAGAGGAACACCTTGGGGGCCCGCACGATCGCTCGACCGATCGCGACGCGCTGCCGCTGGCCGCCGGAGAGTTCCTTCGGCGTCCGGCTCAGATACTGCGTGAGGTTCAGCGTCTTCGCGGCGTGGTCGACCTTGGTCTTGATCACCTCCTTCGACACCTTCGCCAGCTTGAGCGCAAAGGACATGTTGTCGTACACGCTCATGTGCGGGTACAGCGCATAGCTCTGGAACACCATTGCAAGGTCGCGCTTGCCCGAGGGCGTGTGCGTGATGTCCTTGCCGTCGAGCGAGAGCTTGCCGCTGGTGATCGGCTCGAGGCCGGCGATCAGCCGCAGCAGCGTCGACTTGCCGCAGCCCGAGGGACCGACGAACACGATGAACTCGCCCTTGTCGATCTCCAGGTTTACGCCTTTGATGACATGCGTGTCGCCGAAGCTTTTCTGGATGTTGTCGAGTTGGAGATAGGCCATGGAATGTCCCCTGTCTTGCGTGTTCGATTACTTGACGGCGCCGAAGGTGAGGCCCTGCACCAGTTGCTTCTGGCTGAACCATCCGAACACCACGATGGGCGCGATGGCCATGAGCGAGGCGGCGGAAAGCTTGGCCCAGAACAGGCCCTCGGGGCTGGAGTACGAGGCGATCAGCGTCGCGAGCGTGCCGGCCTTGGCGGAACTGAGGTTGAGTGCCCAGAAGGCTTCGTTCCAGCTCAGCACCAGGCACAGCAGGCCGGTGGAGGCGAGCCCGCCGACGGACAGTGGCAGCACCACGTGACGGAACTCGGTCCACAGGCTGGCGCCGTCCATGCGCGCTGCTTCGAGGATCTCGGGCGGGATGTCCTTGTAGCTCGTGTAGAGCATCCACACCATGATCGGCAGGTTGGACAGCGTGAAGACGACGGTCAGCGCCGTGCGCGTATCGAGCAGGCCCGCGGTCTGCGCGATGACGTAGATCGGCACCAGCGCGCCGACAGCCGGCATCATCTTGGTCGAGAGCATCCACATCAGGATGTCGCGCGTGCGCTTCGTGCGGAAGAAGGCCATCGAGTACGCGGCCGGCGCGGCGATGAGCAGGCCGATGACGGTCGAGCCCACGCTCGTGATCAGCGAGTTCTTCGCGAAGAGCAGGTAATCGCTGCGTCGCTGCACTTCCGTGAAGTTCTCCAGCGTCGGCTCGAAGATGAAGAGTGGTGGCACGTGGATGGCCTGCAGCTCGGTCTTGAACGAGGTCAGCACGAGCCAGCCCAGCGGAAAGAAGAGCAGCAGCGACGCGACCCATGCGCCCACGGTGCGCAGGCCCAGGGAGAGGATGTTTTCGGTTTGCATGCCGGTGCCCTCAGTCGAGGTTCTTGCCGATGATCCGGATCAGGAAGGCGGCCACGATGTTGGCCAGCACCACGGCGAAGAGCGCGCCCGCCGAAGCCACGCCGACGTCGAAATTCATCAGCGACTGCTTGAAGATCAGGTAGGTGAGGTTGGTGCTCTCGTTGCCCGGTCCGCCATTGGTCGTCACCGCAATCTCCGCGAACACGGAGAGCAGGAAGATCATCTCGATCATGATCACCACCGCCATCGGACGGCCCAGGTGGGGCAGGGTGAGGTAGCCGAAGCGTTGGAAGGCGGTGGCGCCGTCCATGCGTGCGGCCTCCATCTGCTCGCGATCGAGCGATTGCAGCGAGGTGATGAAGATCAGGCAGGCGAAGGGCAGCCACTGCCAGGCCACCATGATGATCACCGAGAACAACGGCACGTCCGTCAGCCAATCGACCGGCTCCGCGCCGAAGCTGCGCCAGATGTCGGCGAGGATGCCGTAGATGGGGTTCATCATCATGTGCTTCCACAGCAGCGCGTTGACCGTCGGCATGACGAAGAAGGGCGAGATGAGCAGCACGCGCACGATTCCGCGTCCGGGGAAGGGCTCGTTGACCAGCAGGGCCAGCAGCACGCCCAGTACCACGGTGATGATGATGACGCTGCCGATCAGCACCAGCGTGTTCCACACGGCGGGCCAGAAGTCCGGGTCCGTGACGAAGTAGTGGAAGTTCTCCAGCCCGTTGAACGTACGTTCGCCAGGCTGCATGAGGTTGTAGTTGACGAACGAAAAGTAGAGCGTCATCGCCAGCGGCACGAGCATCCACAGGAGGAGCGTGACCACGGCCGGCGCCATCAGCGCGCGAGGCAACAAGCGGTTCATAGATGGTTCCCCATGCTTGGTCAGGAGCTGCCGCGGATCCGGCCGTGCCGGTCCGCCGGCAGCGCCCCCCTCGGGGGGCGGGCGAAGCAACACGCAGTGCGCGCTGCCTGGGCTACTTGTAATAGCCACCCTTCTTCATCTCGCGTTCGGCGGCAGTCTGGGAAGTCTTCAAGGCCTGGTCGACCGTGACCTTCCCCGAGAGGGCCGCGCTCATCTGCTGTCCCACTGCCACGCCGATGGCCTGGAATTCGGGGATGGCCGCGTACTGCACGCCGACGTAGGGCGACTTGGGCAAAGTGCTGTCGTTCGCGTTCGCAGTGTCGATGGCCTTCTTCTCGGCTTCGGCGAAGCGCGCCGCCTTCATGAACTCCGGCGATGCGTAGGTGGACTTGCGTGTGCCGGTCGGCACCGTGCCCCAGCCGTGCTCCTTGGCGACGAGCTTGACGTAGTCTTTAGAGGTCGCCCACTTGACGAAGGTCTGCGCCGCATCGACCTTCTGCGAACTCGCCGGGATCGCCAATGCCCACGCCCGCCCACAGCCAGTTCGCGCCCTTGGGCGTGACGGCCACCGGCGCCTGCGCGAAGGCCACCTTGTCAGCCACCTTCGACTGCTTGGGATCGCTCACGAAGGAAGCCGCGATGGTCGCGTCGACCCACATGCCGCACTTGCCTTCGTTGAAGAGCGCGAGGTTCTCGTTGAAGCTGTTGGCCGAGGCGCCGGGCGGACCGTATGCCTTCATCAGGTCGACGTAGAAGTTGATCGCGTCATGCCAGGGCTTGCTGTCGATCTGCGGCTTCCAGCTCATGTCGAACCACTGGCCGCCGTTGGTATTGACCATGGTCGTGAGTAGCGCCATGTTGTCGCCCCAGCCGGGCTTTCCGCGCAGGCACATTCCGTAGATGCCGGCCTTCGGATCGTGGATCTTGCCGGCCAACTCCTTCACCTGCGTCCAGGTCGGCTGGTCGGGCATCTTGAAGCCCACCTTGTCCGCAAGGTCCTTGCGGTACATGAGCATCGAACTCTCGCCGTAGAAGGGCGAGGCATACAGCTTCCCGTCGGCCGAGAGCCCGTTGCGCATCGCGGGCAGCAAGTCGTCGACGTCGAAGGCGGCGTCGGTCGCGATCGGCAGCAGCCATCCCTTCTTGGCCCAGATCGGCGTCTCGTACATGCCGATGGTCATTACATCGAACTGGCCGCCCTTGGTCGCGATGTCCGTCGTCACGCGCTGGCGCAGCGTGCCTTCCTCGAGCGTCACCCACTTGAGCTTGATGTCGGGATTCGCCTGTTCGAAGAACTTGGTGAGCTTCTGCATTTCGATCATGTGGCCGTTGTTCACGGTGGCGATGACCAGTTCGGTCGCGGCGTGCGCGAGGCCGGTGCCTGCGATCGCGAGCACCAGGCCCGCCTTCAGAAAACGCTTCATGAGTTGTCTCCTTGTGGTCAGCGACAGGCGGTCGCCGTGGGCCGGATTCTGGAGACTCCTGATTGCGGGTTTGGTACTGGTTTCGCCATTTCCAATACTTCAATGCACTGGTTGATCGGTGACTTCCCTAGTTTCGGAAAGCAGGGATGTGGGGGAAGGCGACTCCAATCAGGGTTTACGCAGGTAGGCAGCAAGTCCAAAAAATCTACAATATGGACATTCATCCACAATATGGACAAATCGCAAAATGCCCCTCGATGACTCCGACCCCAACCCGAAGACCCCCTACCAGTACCCGAACCCGCCCGACGCGCTGCCGGAGATCGTGGTGCCTCATGCGATCCCGACGGACGAACGGCTGTGGGTGCCGCAGGCGGAGAACGTGTGGTTTCGCCCGCTGTGCCTGAACGCCAGCCAGGGCTACTGGATGAACCTGCTGCGCGTGCGCAAGTCCGGCGTGCTCAGCCGCCACCGTCATCCGCAGGCGGTGCACGGGTTCGTGCTGAAGGGGCGCTGGCGCTATCTCGAGCACGACTGGGAAGCCACCGAAGGCAGCTATGTGTTCGAACCGCCGGGTGAAACCCACACGCTGTACGTGCCGGAGGATGTGGAGGAAATGATCACGTACTTCCAGGTGAACGGTGTCATGTACTACACCGACCCTTGGGGAAAGGGCATGGGCTACGAGGACGTGTTCACCAAGATCGACATGTGCCGCAAGCACTTCGAGGCGGTGGGCCTGGGCGACGACTTCACCAAGCAGTTCATTCGATGAGCGGGAACTACGGCCGTGCAAGCTACGACTTCGCCAGCGCCGTGGCGGTCGTCACGGGCGGGGCGAGCGGCATCGGCGCCGAGGTCGTCACGCACCTGCGGCGTTGCGGCGCGCGTGTCGCCGTCTGGGACATGGCGGAGCTCGCCGACGATGATGCGTGGCAGGTCGATGTGACCGCCCTCGAGAGCGTCGAGCGCGCCGCGCAGGAAGTCGTGAGGCGATTCGGACGCATCGACTTCGTCGTCAACAGCGCGGGCTTCGCGGGGCCGACGATGCCGGTCGATGCCTACGACCCGCTGATGTGGCGGCGCATCGTCGACGTCAATCTCGTCGGCACCTTCAACGTCTGCCGGGCCGTGGTGCCGCATCTGCGCGCAGCGGGGGCAGGGCGCATCGTCAACATCGCATCGCTGGCCGGCAAGGAGGGCACGCCCGACGCCTCGGCCTACAGCGCGGCCAAGGCGGGCGTGCTCGCGTTGACCAAGTCGCTCGGCAAGGAACTCGCGACGACCGGGATCCTCGTCAATGCCATCGCACCGGCCGCAGTGCGCACGCCGATCCTGGCGCAGATGTCGCCCGCGCACGTACGGACCATGATCGACAAGAGCCCCATGCAGCGTCTCGGGGAAAGCGTCGAAGTGGCCGAGATGGTGGCGTGGCTCTGCTCGGGCTCATGCACCTTCAACACCGCATCTGTCTTTGATCTTTCAGGCGGACGCGCAACCTACTGATTCGCGGCGTCGCGCCCCTGTGTGCAACGTCATCCCTTTTTCCAACACCACCAGAGACATCCCATGATTCGATTCGCTCAAAATCTGCGCCGCCTCGCGGTCCTGTCCATGCTGCCCGCCGCTGCACTGCTCACTGCCGGCCAGGCCTCGGCGCAGGCGCGCGACTTTCCCAGCAAGCCGATCGAATTGGTCGTGCCTTTCCAGCCGGGCGGCGGCACCGATGCGCTGGCGCGCGCCTTCGCCGATGCCACGCGCAAGCACATGCCTCAAAGCATGATCATCGTGAACAAGCCGGGCGCGAGCGGCGCCATCGGCTGGCAGGACGTGATCAACGCCAAGCCGGACGGCTATCGCCTCGCGGTCGTCACGGTCGAGCTGACCACGCTGCCGCACATGGGCCTCGCGAAGTTCACCTACGATGACCTCACGCCCATCGCGCGTCTCAATGCCGACCAGGCCGCGATCACCGTGCGCGCCGATGCACCATGGAACACCATCGAGGAGTTCCTTGCAGCAGCCAAGAAGGACAGCGGCAAGCTCAGCATGGGCAACGCCGGCAACGGATCGATCTGGCACCTGGCAGCGGCCGCCCTCGAAGACAAGACCAGCGTGAAGTTCAACCACACGCCGTTCCAGGGTGCGGGCCCGGCGGTGCTCGCCTTGCTCGGTGGCCACATCGATGCCGTGGCTGTCAGCCCGGCCGAGGTCACGACCTATGTGCAGGCCGGCAAGCTGAAGACGCTGGCCGTGATGGCCGACCAGCGCGTGAAGGGCTTCGACAAGGTGCCGACGCTGAAGGAGCGCGGCATCGACCTGACCATCGGCACCTGGCGCGGCATTGCGGCGCCGAAGAACACGCCGCCGGAAGTCGTCGCGTACCTGAAAGACCTGAGCAAGAAGGCCTCGGACGAAGCCGCTTTCCGCGAAGTACTGGAGAAGCAGAACCTGGGCTTCGCCTACGCGGACGACGTCGCCTTCAAGGCCGTCATGGCCAAGGACAGTGCCTACTTCAAGTCGCTGATGGGCAAGCTCGACATCAAGAACTGATCATTCGCGACATGACTTATCAGGCAGAACTTTTCAAGGGAAAGCGGGCGCTGGTGGCGGGGGCCACGCAGGGCATCGGTGCGGTCATCGCCAACCACCTTGCCGCGCTCGGCGCTGAAGTGACGGCCCTCGGACTGGGTGCCGGCGACGGCACGCTGGACGCGGCGGTCGAGGTCCGGCAGGCCGACGTGACGTCGGTCGACAGCCTCGAGGCGGCACTGTCCGGCATCGAACGGCTCGACATCGTCTTCAACTGCGCGGGCATCATCCAGCGCGGCGCAGAGCACGACCTGGAGGTCTTCCAGAAAGTGCTGAACGTGAACCTCACGGGCACCATGCGCGTTTGCACGATGACACGCGAGCGGCTGAAGGCGAGCCGGGGCTGCATCGTCAATACCGCATCGATGCTCAGCTTCTTCGGCGGCGGGCTGGTGCCCGGCTACGCGGCCAGCAAGGGCGGTGTGGCGCAGCTCACCAAGTCGCTCGCCATCAGCTACGCGGCGGACGGCATCCGGGTCAATGCAGTGGCGCCGGGCTGGATCGCCACGCCGTTGACCAAGCCGCTGCAGGACGACCCTTCGCGCGCCGGCCCGATCCTGGCACGTACGCCGCTTGGGCGCTGGGGCACGCCGGACGACGTGGCGCGCGCGGCGATGTTCCTGTGCACGCCCGCGGCATCGTTCATGACGGGCGTGATCCTGCCGGTGGATGGTGGCTACATGGTGGCCTGAGGACGATGGTGCAAGACGAGCGGCGTGAATCGCACGAGGATAATGACCGGGCCGCTTCGCTCCTTCCCTCACTCGCTGGTCTCAGCGTTCGTTCCATGCCTGCTCCCCGGTCTTCTCCCATCACCCCAACGCCCGTCGAGGAGTCCGTCCAGGCGAAGGTCGCCGGCACCGCGGCGTTCTCGAAATTCATGCGCGTGCTGCAATTGGTGGCGGATGCCGACGAGCCACTGAATGTCGGCGCGCTGATGCGCGCGAGCGGTTATCCGCGCCCGACGGTGCATCGCATCGTTGCGGCGCTGATCGCCGAGCGCCTGCTGGTCGAGAACCAGAGCAGCGCGACCGTGGCGCTCGGCCCACGCCTGATCCAGCTCGCGAGCCGCAGTTGGGGCCGGTCGGAATTGCGCCTGGCCGCCGTCGACGAACTCAAGCGGCTGCGCGACCTGACCGGCGAAACCGTGCACCTCGCCGTGCCCAACGGCACGAGCATGGTCTACATCGAGAAGCTCGAAAGCCCGAGCGCCGTGCGCATGGCCTCGCGAATCGGCACGAGCGTCTCGTTGCACTCGACGGCAGTGGGCAAGGCCTATCTGGCCGCTCTCGATGACAAGACCTGCAAGGGCCTGGTCAAGGGCCTGCCCATGCCTCGGTACACCGACAAGACGATGGTCGAGCCCGCGGCGCTGCGCGCCCAGATCGAACAAACGCGCGAGCGGGGCTGGTCGGTGGACAACGAGGAGAACGAGGCGGGCATCTTCTGCTTCGGCGCCGCGATCCGCGGAGCGGGCGGCGAGCCCGTGGCGGCCATCAGCGTCAGCACCTTGATGTTTCGCCAGAAGGAAGACCCGGAGCAGGCCTACGTGGCGCCGCTGCTCGAAGCATGCCGGGTGATCTCGGAGCGAATCGTGCAGACGCCATCGCTTTCGTCCGGCGACGTTCTGTAGAGCATCGCTCGAATCTCACGCCATTGCACGGGCCGCGCTGCCTGGAACTGGGGGCGATGGCAGCAAGCGTTCAGGCAGCTTGCAGCGATGTCCCGCGTTCGCCGAGGCGGCTGCTCAACGCCGCCAGCGCCAGTGCGCCGAGCGTGATGGCGGCACCGGCCCACGGCAGGTCGGCGAGCGGGGCGCCCGCAGCCAGCATGCCGCTGCCAATCCACGCGCCGGTCGCATTGCCGAGGTTGAACGCGCCCTGGTTCAGCGTCGATGCCAGGTTGGGCGCGGCATCGGCGTGCTGCACGATGAGCGTCTGCAGCAGGGGCACGAGCGCGAAGGAAAGGGTGGTCCACAGCAGCATCAGCACGACGGTGGCGGCCTTCACCGGCAGCACGAAATGCATGAGCGCCAGGACCAGCGCGTTGAGCCCGAGCACCAGCAGCATCGACGGCACCAGGCGCCGGTCGCCGAGGCGCCCGCCGACCGTGCTGCCAATGGTCAGGCCCACGCCCAGCAGGAGCAGGATGGGCGCGACCGCTGCGTCCGAGAAGCCGCTCACCTGCGTGAGCAGCGGCGCGATGTAGGTGAACACGCAGAACAGGCTTGCCGACGTCAGCGCGCTGGTTGCCAGCGCCAGCAGCACCCGGCGATCCGCCAGTACGGTGAATTCGCGCAGGATGTTCCCTTTCTGCATCTCGATGTGCCGCGGCAGCAGCACCACCAGCGACGCGACCGCTGCCAGCGCGATCACCACGATGGATGCAAAGGTCATGCGCCAGCCGTAGTGCTCGCCGACGATGCGGCCGAGCGGCACGCCGAGCACATTGGCCAGCGTGAGGCCGGTGAACATGAGCGCAATCGCCTGCGAGCGCCTGTTGGGTGCCACCAGTCCCGCGGCGACGACCGAGCCGATGCCGAAGAAGGTGCCGTGCGCGAGTGCGGTGATCACACGGGCCGCCATCAGCAAACCGTAGTTGGGCGCCAATGCGCACAGCAGGTTGCCGAGCACGAAAAGCGAGGCCAGGGCGATCAGCGTGGCCTTGCGCGGCAGCCGCGCCGTTGCCACGGCGAACACCGGTGCGCCGACCACCACGCCCATGGCGTAGCCGGTGACCAGCAATCCTGCCTGGGAGAGTGTGACGCCGAGGTCGAGCGCCATGTCAGGCAGCAGCCCCATCACGACGAATTCGCTGGTGCCGATGGCGAACGCGGCGGCCGCGAGGGCCAACAAGGCGACAGGCATGCGCGCCGGCGCTGGGAGTGGCGAATCGTTCGAGGTGGTCATTGGAATATTAGGGTTAACCCTATTATCCCGGACGTCTCGTCTCAAGCGGCTGGCAAAAGGGAATTTCGGCGGAACTCCGTCGCATAAAACAACAGTGCGACGACTGCAAAAGCGCCGCCGAGGAGGCACAAGCCACCCCAGCCGTGGAACGCATAGATCGCCGCGGCAAGGCCGGAAGCCAGGGCCGCACACATGAAGATGAAGGTCAGGAACAGCCCGTTCAGCCGGCCGCGCAGCTCGGGCGCCAGGACATAAAGGCTACGGAGGCTGAGCACGTTGCACAACTGGACCGCGCCGTCGAGCAGGATGCCGGCGGCGACCAGGCCCGCCAGCGAACGGAAATGGACTGCCACGGCGCCCAGCCCGAAGGACAGCAAGGCGGCGACGATCGCCATGCCGGTTGCCGGCCGCGTGAGCCCGCGGTCCGCCAGGCGGCCGGCCCATGGTGCCGCCAGCGCCCCGGCTGCACCGGCCAGCGCAAACAGCGCGATCCCGCCCTGGCCCAGCCCGAATTCATGGGCCAGTGCGAGTGGCACCGCAGTCCAGAACGCCTGGAAGCCCGCGAACATCATCCCCTGGTAGAAGGCGCGGCGACGCAGCAGCGGCGTGCGCCACACGATGCCGGGCAGCGACGCCATGGTGCGCGCATAGCCGGTCGACGCATGCGGCCGGCGCCGCGGCAACGCGCGCCACAGCACCACGGCCAGCGTCGCCATCAAGGCCGCGGAAATGGCGAACACGGCGCGCCATCCGAAGGCCGCCGCGATCAGGCTCGAAAACGGCCGGGCCAGCATGATCCCGGCCAACAGCCCTGCCATGATGTTGCCCACGACCTTGCCGCGCGTCGCTTCCGGCACGAGGTGCGACGCCAGGGGCACCAGCACCTGGGCCGCCACCGCACAAGTCCCGACGACGAACGAAGCCGCGAGGAAGGTCGCCGCCGAATTCGACAGCGCGATGCCGACGAGGCCGATGACCGCACCCGCCATCAGGCAGGTGATCAGCCGCCGGTTTTCCACCACGTCGGCCAGCGGCACCAGCATCAGCAGGCCAGCGCCGTAGCCGAGTTGGGTCAGCGTCATGATCAGTCCGGCCAGGCCTGCATGCAACTGGAGCGTGACGGCGATCGGCCCGATCAGTGGCTGTGCGAAGTAGATGTTGGCGACGCAGAGCCCGCACGCGATGGCGAACAGGATGGTCAACGCGGCGGACAGCCCGGCAGGCGCTACGCCGGGCGTCCCGCTGGGAGCGGAGTCTTGGGGATGGGGCACGGAGAAGTCTCGCAAGGGGCTCCAGGGCTTGCCCTGGATGGAGGGCCGGGACCTTAGCATGTCTCTCACGAACGTGCCGGAGCCGCTCCGAGGCTTGGTGCGCCGCCCTGCAAGTGCCTTGGTGGAAAATGCCTTGCTCCCCCGAAAGACCAAGCGCTTATTCAATGCTGACAACGAACCACGGCGACAGGGTGCTTTCCGTCGCACCCATGATGGACTGGACGGATCGCCACTGCCGGTATTTCCATCGCCTTCTCACGCGGCGCACGCTGCTCTACACCGAGATGGTGACGACTGGCGCGCTCATCCACGGGGACGTGCCCCGTCATCTGCGATTCCATGGCGAGGAGCATCCCGTTGCGCTCCAACTCGGCGGCAGCGAGCCCGTCGATCTGGCGCATTGCGCGAAGCTGGGCGAGGAGTGGGGCTACGACGAGATCAACATCAACTGCGGCTGCCCGAGCGAGCGCGTACAACGCGGTGCCTTCGGCGCCTGTCTGATGAACGAGCCGCAGCTCGTGGCCGACTGCGTCAAGGCGATGGTCGATGTGGTGAATGTGCCCGTCACGGTCAAGCATCGCATCGGCATCGACAAGATCGAGAGCTATGAGTTCGTGCGCGACTTCGTCGGCAAGGTGAGCGAAGCGGGCTGCGGCACATTCATCGTGCACGCGCGCAACGCCTGGCTCAAGGGCCTGTCCCCCAAGCAAAACCGAGAAGTGCCGCCGCTGCGTTACGAGCTGGTGCATCGGCTCAAGCATGACTTCCCGGCGCTGCGCTTCTCCATCAACGGCGGCTTCAGCGACAACGCGCAGATGCATGCGCACCTGCGCCTGCTCGACGGCGTGATGGTCGGCCGCGAGGCCTATCACAACCCCTGGTGGCTGTCCGAATGGGATGCCGTCTTCTACGGCGATGCCCCCTCGACGCTGACGCGGGAAGAGGTCGAGCGCCAGATGTGCGACTACATGGCGCGCGAGGCGGCCGAGCACGGCACGCCATGGTCGAACATCGCACGTCACATGCTGGGCCTGCGCAATGGCCTCCCCGGTGCCCGCCGCTGGCGCCAGGTCTGGAGCGACCACCGCCTCAAGTCCCGCCCCCCGCACGAGGTCATGGCGATCGCACACGAGCCGGCAGAGCAGGCTGCCTGAGGCGACAGCAAGCCAGCCAGTTCCAGAAATACCGCAATATCGGCTTCGCGGGCCGCAGGTATTGCCCCTGGCAGGGTTGAGCGGCCACCCGAAGAGGGCAAGCCGTGGCAAGCCGTGGGGGCGAGCCTAGTTCGCTGCTTCCAGGCCGTTGCTGAAGTGCTGCTGCATGCGCGCCATCGCCTCGGCCGCATCGCGCGACTTGATCGCGGCCATGACGGCCCGATGCTCTTTCAGCGACTCGCCGATGCGGCCAGACTTGAGCAGCGAGTTGTGGCGATTGAGCTTCATCACCTTGCGCAGGTCGGCCACCATCTGGTCCCGCCAGCGGTTGTTCGCAATGGCGAGCAGCCGCATGTGGAAGCGCTCGTTGATCGCGAAGAAATGCACCCGATTCACGTGACCTGGCGCGGCCGCGGCCTCGAGCTCGGCATGGAGGGCATCGAGCTCGGCCAGCTCGGCTTCCGACGCATGTTCGGCAACCACGCCAGCGGCGTCGCTCTCCAGCAGGCTCAGCAGGTGGTAGACGTCCGCCAGATCCTTCTCTGACACCTCGGTCACGTAAGCGCCGCGCCGCACCTTCATCGTGACCAGGCCTTCGGCCGCAAGCACCTTCAGCGCCTCGCGCAAGGGTGTGCGGCTGATGCCGTACTCGTCGGCCAGCTTGAGTTCGTCGATCCAGCTCCCGGGTTCAAGCTCGCGGCTGAAGATGCGCTGGCGCAGCAGTTCGGCCACTTCTTCATAGAGGGCGCGCGGTGTAAGGGTGACAGCAGACATGGGTGGAATGTACCGCAAGTTCGATCTTTGAATTAATAATTACAGATCGGTTAGACTAGCGATCGAATTTGAACTGTGCCGCTCCTGCGCGGACACTCCGACACACTCGCACGACTTGCAAAGCGGCGCTCATGAGCAAATCCGACATTACTTTCTCCACCGCCAGCCTCGAAGCCTGGACCAAGGCCGCCGCCAAATCGGCCCCCGCCGGGGATCTCAAGGCACTGAACTGGATCACCCCCGACGGCATCACCGTCAAGCCGCTCTATACCGCGGCCGACCTCCAGGGCCTGAAGTACACCGACACGCTGCCGGGCTTCGAGCCCTACCTGCGCGGCCCGCAAGCCACGATGTACTCGGTGCGTCCGTGGACCATCCGCCAATACGCGGGCTTCTCGACGGCGGAAGAATCCAATGCCTTCTATCGCAAGGCGCTTGCGGCGGGGGGGCAGGGCGTCAGCGTGGCCTTCGACCTCGCGACCCATCGCGGCTACGACAGCGACCACCCGCGCGTGACCGGCGACGTCGGCAAGGCGGGCGTCGCGATCGATTCGGTCGAGGACATGAAGATCCTGTTCGATCAGATCCCGCTGGACAAGGTGAGCGTCTCGATGACGATGAACGGCGCGGTGCTGCCGGTGCTGGCAGGCTACGTGGTCGCGGCCGAGGAGCAGGGCGTCGCGCAGGACCAGCTGAGCGGGACCATCCAGAACGACATCCTCAAGGAGTTCATGGTCCGCAACACCTACATCTTCCCGCCCCAGCCGTCGATGCGGATCATCGGCGACATCATCGAGTACACGGCGCAGAAGATGCCGAAGTTCAACTCGATCTCGATCAGCGGCTATCACATGCAGGAGGCCGGCGCCAACCAGGCGCTCGAACTGGCCTTCACGCTGGCCGACGGCAAGGAATACGTAAAGACCGCGCTTGCCAAGGGGCTCGACGTCGACGTCTTCGCGGGCCGGCTGAGCTTCTTCTGGGCGATCGGCATGAACTTCTACCTCGAAGTCGCCAAGATGCGCGCCGCGCGCCTGCTGTGGTGCCGGATCATGAAGGAGTTCGACCCGAAGAACCCCAAGAGCCTCATGCTGCGCACACACTGCCAGACCTCGGGCTGGTCGCTGACGGAGCAGGACCCGTACAACAACGTCGTGCGCACCACCATCGAGGCCATGGCCGCGGTGTTCGGCGGCACGCAGAGCCTGCACACCAATGCACTCGACGAGGCCATCGCGCTGCCGACCGAGTTCAGCGCCCGCATCGCGCGCAATACGCAGCTCATCATCCAGGAGGAGACGCACATCACCAACGTGATCGACCCCTGGGCCGGCAGCTACATGATGGAGAAGCTCACGCAGGACATGGCCGATGCGGCCTGGGCCATCATCGAGGAGGTCGAGGCCATGGGTGGCATGACAAAGGCTGTCGACAGCGGCTGGGCCAAGCTCAAGATCGAGGCCGCCGCCGCCGACAAGCAGGCCCGGATCGACTCGGGCAGGGACGTGATCGTGGGCGTCAACAAGTACAAGCTCAAGGAAGAGGAAACGCACGACATCCTGCAGATCGACAACGTCAAGGTGCGCGACGGCCAGATCGCCAAGCTCAGGGCGATTCGCGAGAAGCGCGACAGCGCTGCCGTGCAGGCCGCCCTCGATGCGCTTACTGCCGCTGCGGAGAGCGGCGAGGGCAATCTGCTCGAGCTGAGCATTCAGGGCGTGCGCCTGCGCGCCACCGTCGGCGAGATCAGCGACGCACTTGAAAAAGTCTACGGCCGTCACCGCGCCGACACGCAGAAAGTGACCGGCGTCTACGCCGCCGCCTACGACTCCGCGGAAGGCTGGGAAGCGCTGCAGCACGAAATCGCCGCCTTCGCCGAAGAGCAGGGTCGGCGCCCGCGCGTGATGATTTCCAAGCTGGGGCAGGACGGCCACGATCGCGGCGCGAAAGTTGTTGCGACGGCATTCGCCGACCTGGGCTTCGACGTCGACATGGGGCCCCTGTTCCAGACGCCCGAGGAATGCGCGCGCCAGGCGATCGAGAACGACGTGCACGCCGTGGGCGTCAGCACGCTTGCCGCCGGACACAAGACGCTGGTGCCTGCCATCATCGAGGAGCTCAGGAAGCAGGGCGCCGACGACATCATCGTGTTCGTGGGCGGAGTGATTCCGCGCCAGGACTACGACTTCCTGTACGAGGCTGGCGTGAAGGGCATCTACGGCCCGGGCACTCCGATCCCGGCCAGCGCCAAGGACGTGCTGGAACAGATTCGCGCGGCAGTAGCGGCTTGAACATGCCGGTTAGAACACCGGTCACCGCTGAAGCGCTGGCGACCTCGGATGGTGCTGTGCAACGCCGCGCGATTGCAAAGGCGATCACGCTGCTCGAATCCACCCGCGACGACCACCGTGCGCTGGCCGACGAGCTCCTCACAGGACTGCTGCCGCACACGGGGAAGTCATTCCGGCTGGGGATTTCGGGCGTACCCGGCGTCGGCAAGTCGACCTTCATCGAGGCGCTGGGGCTGTTCCTGATCGAGCGCGGCCACCGCGTGGCGGTGCTCACCGTCGACCCTTCATCCACCGTCTCGGGCGGCTCGATCCTCGGCGACAAGACCCGCATGGAGAAGCTCTCGGTGCACGAGCGCGCCTATATCCGGCCGAGCCCGTCGTCGGGCACGCTGGGGGGCGTCGCCGAGAAGACGCGAGAGGCGATGCTGGTGTGCGAAGCGGCTGGCTATGACATCGTGATCGTCGAGACCGTCGGGGTGGGCCAGAGCGAGACTGCGGTTTCTGGCATGACCGACATGTTCGTGCTGCTCCAGCTACCGAACGCCGGCGACGACCTGCAGGCCATCAAGAAGGGCGTGATGGAACTGGCCGATCTCGTCGTCATCAACAAGGCCGACATCGACAAGGATGCCGCGACCCGCGCGCAAGCGCAGATCACCTCTGCGCTGCGCCTCTTCGGGCACCACGGCAACCCGGCGCACGCGCAGGTGATGCATGCGGCGCACGCCGCGCCGGGTTCGCCGGAATCGGAAGTGCGCTTCTGGCTGCCCAAGGTGATTCAGCTCAGCGCATTGGCAGGCACCGGCATCGATGCCTTCTGGGATGCTGTGCTGCAGTTCAAGGCGCTGCAGTCCGCGAACGGCAAACTCGCCACGCGCCGCGAAAAGCAGGCGCTCTCATGGATGTGGGAGCGCATCGACGCCGGCCTGAAGCAGGCGTTCCGCCATCACCCGCAGGTGCGAGAGCTGTTGCCCCAAGCGATCGCCCAGGTCGCGGCCGGCGCGCTGCCTGCATCGACCGCCGCGCGCAATCTGCTCGCCGCCCAGGCGGGACGGGCGTAGCCTGTCGCCTGTCACCCCCAAAAGATCAACTCTCCCGACGGAACGTCATGAAAGAAATCCTCGAACAACTTGAAAAACGCCGCGAACAGGCGAGGCTTGGTGGCGGCCAGAAGCGCATCGACGCGCAGCATGCCAAGGGCAAGCTGACGGCGCGCGAACGCATCGAACTGCTGCTCGACGACAACACCTTCGAAGAATGGGACATGTTCGTCGAACATCGATCGAGCGATTTCGGCATGGCCGACAACAAGATCCCGGGCGATGGCGTGGTCACCGGCTACGGGATGATCAACGGCCGCCTGGTCTTCATCTTCAGCCAGGACTTCACCGTCTTCGGCGGCGCGCTCAGCGAGGCCCATGCCGAGAAGATCTGCAAGGTGATGGACCAGGCCATGAAGGTCGGCGCGCCGGTCATCGGCCTCAACGATTCGGGCGGCGCCCGCATCCAGGAGGGCGTGGCATCGCTCGGTGGCTATGCCGACGTGTTCCAGCGCAACGTGATGGCCTCGGGCGTGGTGCCGCAGATCAGCATGATCATGGGACCCTGCGCGGGCGGCGCGGTGTATTCGCCCGCCATGACCGACTTCATCTTCATGGTGCGCGACAGCTCGTACATGTTCGTCACCGGCCCCGAAGTCGTGAAGACAGTGACGCACGAGGACGTGACCGCCGAGGAACTGGGCGGCGCGCTGACGCACACCACCAAGAGCGGCGTGGCCGATATGGCCTTCGAGAACGACGTCGAGGCGCTGATGATGCTGCGCCGGCTCTACAACTACCTGCCGCTCAACAACCGCGAGAAGCCTCCTGTGCGCCCCAGCGGCGATCCGGCGGACCGCGCCGACCTCTCGCTCGACACGCTCGTGCCCGACAACCCGAACAAGCCCTACGACATGAAGGAGCTGATCGTGAAGGTGGTCGACGACGGCGACTTCTTCGAACTGCAGCCCGACTACGCGAAGAACATCGTGATCGGCTTCGCACGCATGGAAGGTCAGAGCGTCGGCATCGTGGCGAACCAGCCGCTGGTGCTCGCCGGCTGCCTGGATATCAAGTCGTCGATCAAGGCGGCGCGTTTCGTGCGCTTCTGCGATGCGTTCAACATTCCGGTCGTGACCTTCGTCGACGTTCCCGGATTCATGCCCGGCACCAGCCAGGAGTACGGCGGCATCATCAAGCACGGCGCCAAGCTGCTCTATGCCTATGCCGAATGCACGGTGCCGAAGATCACGGTCATCACGCGCAAGGCCTACGGCGGCGCGTACGACGTGATGGCCTCGAAGCACCTGCGCGGCGACGTCAACCTCGCCTGGCCGCGCGCCGAGATCGCGGTGATGGGCGCCAAGGGCGCGGTGGAGATCATCTTCCGTGAGGACAAGAATGATCCGGAGAAACTCGCGGCGCGCGAGGCCGAGTACAAGGCGCGCTTTGCGAACCCCTATGTGGCCGGAACGCGTGGCTATATCGACGATGTGATCCTGCCGAGCGAGACCCGCAAGCGCATCTGCCGCAGTCTGGTGATGCTGCGCGAGAAGAAGCTCGAGAACCCGTGGCGCAAACACGGCAACATCCCGCTCTGAGCACGGAAAGAAGAACATGTTCAAGAAAATCCTGATCGCCAACCGCGGCGAAATCGCCTGCCGCGTCATCAAGACCGCCAAGAAGATGGGCATCCTCACGGTCGCCGTCTATTCCGATGCCGACAAGGACGCGCGCCATGTCGAACTCGCCGACGAGGCGGTGCATATCGGCGCCTCGCCGAGCCGCGAGAGCTACCTGCAGGCGGACCGCATCATCGCGGCCTGCAAGCAGACAGGCGCCGAGGCGGTGCACCCCGGCTACGGCTTCTTGTCGGAGAACGAGGCGTTCGCCAGGAAGGTCGAAGAAGAGGGCATCATCTTCATCGGCCCCAAGCACTACTCAATTGCCGCAATGGGCGACAAGATCGCCTCGAAGAAGCTCGCGAACGAGGCCAAGGTCAACACCATTCCGGGCTGGAACGACGCCATCGAGACAGCCGAGCGGGCGGTCGAGATCGCCAGGGACGTCGGCTACCCCGTGATGATCAAGGCATCGGCCGGCGGGGGCGGCAAGGGCCTGCGTGTGGCCTACAACGACAAGGACGCCTTCGACGGCTTCACCTCCTGCCGCAACGAGGCGCGAAACAGCTTCGGCGACGACCGGGTATTCATCGAGAAGTTCGTCGAGGAGCCGCGTCACATCGAGATTCAGGTGCTCGGCGATGCGCACGGCAACGTGATCTACCTGAACGAGCGTGAGTGCTCGATCCAGCGCCGGCACCAGAAGGTGATCGAGGAAGCGCCGTCTCCCTTCATCAGCGAGGGCACGCGCAGGGCCATGGGCGAGCAGGCCGTGGCGCTCGCGAAGGCCGTGAAGTACCAGAGCGCCGGCACGGTGGAGTTCGTCGTCGGCAAGGACCAGAGCTTCTACTTCCTCGAGATGAACACGCGGCTGCAGGTAGAGCATCCGGTGACCGAGGCCATCACGGGGCTCGACCTGGTCGAACTGATGATCCGGGTCGCGGCGGGCGAGAAGCTGCCATTGGCGCAGCAGGACGTGAAACGCGACGGATGGGCCATCGAGTGCCGGATCAACGCCGAAGACCCGTTCCGCAACTTCCTGCCTTCGACCGGCCGACTGGTGCGCTTCCAGCCGCCGAAGGAGACCATGTTCTCGGCGGATACCAAGCATCTCTACGGTGTCCGGGTGGACACGGGCGTGTACGACGGCGGCGAGATTCCGATGTTCTATGACTCGATGATCGCCAAGCTGATCGTCCACGGGCGTGATCGCGCGCACGCCATTGCCTTGATGCGCGAGGCCCTCAATGGCTTCGTGATTCGCGGCATCAGCAGCAACATCCCGTTCCAGGCCGCGCTGCTTGCGCATCCGAAGTTCGTGAGCGGCGAGTTCAATACGGGCTTCATCGCCGAACACTATGGCAAGGGCTTCCACGCGGAAGACGTCCCGCACGACGATCCCGATTTCCTTGTTGCGCTGGCCGCCTTCATGCATCGCCGGTATCGCGCGCGCGCATCGGGTATCAGCGGGCAGCTTGAAGGACACGGCGTCAAGGTGGGTGAGCAGTTCGTCGTGGTCGTGATGGATGACAAGGGCGAGCACGCGCACAAGCCGGTGTCGGTCACTGATTTCCATGGACAGTCAGGCTCCAGCGCCGTGGCCGTGGGCGACCGCAACTACAAGATCGACAGCAAGGCGTCGCTCGGCAGCGTCCGGGTGGAAGGCAACGTCAACGGGCGCGCGTTCGTCGCGCAGGTGGAACGGGGCGCGGGCAAGAACCCGCTGTCACTGCGCGTGTCGCACAACGGTACGCAGATCGAGGGGCTGGTGCTGTCGCCTCTTGGCGCGCGGCTGCTGAAGCTGATGCCCTACAAGGCGCCGCCGGACCTGAGCAAGTTCCTGATGTCGCCCATGCCGGGCCTCCTCGTAGAGGTGTCCGTGAAGCCGGGTCAGCAGGTGCAAGCCGGCGAGAAGCTGGCGGTGATCGAGGCGATGAAGATGGAGAACGTGTTGTTCGCGACGCAGGATGGCGTGGTCGCCAGCATCGATGCGGCCAAGGGCGAGTCGCTGTCCGTTGACCAGGTGATCATGGAGTTTGCATGAGCCGCCCATTCAAGGTGCTGGGCATCCAGCAGATCGCGATCGGCGGCCCGGACAAGGGCCGGCTGCAGAAACTCTGGGTCGAGATGCTGGGGCTTGAGGTCACCGGCACGTTCAAGAGCGAGCGTGAAAACGTCGACGAGGACATCTGCGCGATCGGCAGCGGGCCGTTCAAGGTCGAAGTCGATCTGATGCAGCCGCTGGACCCCGAGAAGAAGCCCGCGGTTCACGCCACGCCGTTGAATCATGTCGGCCTTTGGATCGACGATCTCCCGAAGGCGGTCGAATGGCTTGCCGCGCAGGGAGTGCGCTTTGCGCCCGGCGGGATCCGTCAAGGGGCCGCAGGCTTCGACATCTGCTTTCTGCACCCGAAGGCCAACGAGGAGTTCCCGATCGCGGGCGAGGGCGTGCTGATCGAACTGGTACAGGCGCCGCCGGAAGTGATCAAGGCCTTTTCGGCGCTCGCGGCGGGCTAGGGCAGCGACAGGCGCCGTTTGCCGCCCCGGTGACGCCGGCTATTTGATTCCTGTCCTGGCCGCGCTGGCGGCACGTGCACGGGCTAGCGCGGCCTCGACGATGGCGCGCTTGCGGTCTGTCGGGGGCGGCGTTTCCGATGGACTCTCCGGTGCCTTGACGGGCCCTTCGGTTTTCTTGCGCCGCCGGTCGTGCGCTTCATAGCGGCTTCGTGCATGGTCCGCCTGCGCTTGCGACCAGGCGTGCCATCCGCTTCGGCCGGGCGTCGCCACTTCGAGCGAAATGCAGTCGACGGGACAGACCGGGATGCAGAGTTCACACCCCGTGCAATGCGCCTCGATCACGGTGTGCATGCGCTTGTGGATCCCCAGGATCGCGTCGGTCGGGCATGCATCGAGGCACAAGGTGCAGCCGATGCACCAGGCTTCGTCGATCACCGCCATGGCCCGCGGCCCTTCGACGCCGAACTGGGCATCGATCGGCTGGACCGGCTTGCCGGTGATGCGTGAAAGTCGTGCCACCCCTTCGGCGCCGCCCGGCGGGCATTGAAGGATGCTCGCCTCGCCGGCTGCGATTGCTTGTGCGTAACCCGCGCAATCCGGATAGCCGCAGCGTGTGCACTGCGTTTGCGGCAGCGCCTCCAGGAGGCGCGCGGCCAGCGTGTTCACGATCTCATGGGGACTTGCGTGCGGTCGAACGCGACTGGCGCGCCGGCGCCGTCTTCCGCGCAGCGGCAGCACGCTTCTTCGGCGCTGCGGATGGCCTGATGGTGTCTTCCGCCGTCAGCACGGTCGATTTGTCGGCGCGCTTCTGCGGTTTGTCGTGCGCTTCGATGAAGGCCTTCACTTCAGGGTAGACCTGTTCGCGCCAACGGCGCCCGCTGAAGATGCCGTAATGGCCTGCGCCCTTCACCTCGTAGTGGCGCTGTTCATCCGCAGAGACGCCGGTGCACAGTTCGTGCGCAGCGCGGGTCTGGCCGGAGCCGGAAATGTCGTCGAGCTCGCCTTCGACGGTCAGCAGGCCGGTGGAGCGAATGTCCTGCGGACGCACGGGCTCGCGCACGCCCTCGGGGCTCTTGACTTCCCAGGTGCCGTTCACCAAGTCGAAATCCTGGAACACGGTGCGGATCGTGTCGAGGTAGTAGTCCGCGTCCATGTCGAGCACGGCGTTGTACTCGTCGTAGAAGGTGCGGTGCGCCTCCGCGCTTGCGTCGTCGCCCTTGATCAGGTTCTTGAAGTAGTCGTAATGGCTGCTCGCGTGGCGGTCCGGGTTCATCGCGACGAAGCCGGTGTGCTGCAGGAAGCCGGGATACACGCGGCGACCTGCACCCGGGAACCCGTCAGGCACCCGGTAGATCACGTTGTTCTCGAACCACTCGAAGCTCTTGTTCATCGCCAGGTTGTTGACGGCGGTCGGCGACTTGCGCGCGTCGATGGGGCCACCCATCATGGTCATCGACAGCGGCGTCTTCTCGCCGCGGCTGGCCATCAGGGACACGGCCGCCAGTACGGGGACGGTGGGCTGGCAGACGCTGATCACGTGGCAGTTGCCGTATTCGGCCTGCAGGTAGCGAATGAAGTCTTCGACGTAGTTGATGTAGTCGTCGAGGTGAAATTCGCCCTCGGACAGCGGCACCAGGCGCGCATTGACCCAGTCGGTGATGTAGACCTTGTGCCCTTGCAGCATCGTGCGCACGGTGTCGCGCAGCAGCGTCGCGTAGTGGCCTGAAAGCGGCGCCACGATCAGGACGACGGGCTGGCTCTTCAGCTTATGGAGAATGTGCGGCTCGTCCGTGAAGCGCTTGAAGCGGCGCAACTGGCAGAAGGGCTTCTCGATCTCGACGCTTTCGTGGATCACGACGTCGTGGCCGTCCACCTTGACCGTCTTGATGCCGAATTCCGGTTTTTCGTAGTCCTTGCCCAGTCGGTAGAGCAGGTCGTACCCGGCGGCCATGCGCTGGGCGATCGGTGTCTGCCCGAAGACGGCGCCTTGGCCGTAAAGCTTGGAGGCGGCCTGCGCGAAGTCTGCAAACGGCTCCATGAGGGAGCGCTGTGCTTCGTAAAGTTGGTAGAGCATCGGAGGGGCCAGATAGTTATTGCAATGCAATATATCAGTAGCTCGGTGCTCGAAATAGGGGAACCGCCCCACGAAACTGACGCGGCCGCGACATTCGTGAGTTCTCCACGAAACCGCCCGAAAGCGGCGACGCGGTTGCCCGCGCCGCCGTCATGGTTTAGAGCACTTTGGCGATGCTCTGGCAGACGTAGTCGATGTTCTTACTGTTGAGCGCCGCCACGCACATGCGGCCGGTATCGGTGCCGTAGACGCCGAATTCCTCGCGCAGGCGCACCATCTGGTCCTTGGTCAGGCCCGAGTAGCTGAACATGCCGATCTGGGTGGTGATGAAGCTCATGTCCTGCTTCACGCCGGCCGACTTGAGGCCGTCGACAAGCTTCTGGCGCATGGCCTTGATGCGCACGCGCATCTCGGCGAGTTCCTTTTCCCAGACGGCACGGCGCGCCGGGTCGTTGAGCACCGCGGCCACCACCGCACCGCCGTGAATCGGCGGGTTGCTGTAGTTGGTACGGATGGCGATCTTGAGCTGCGACAGCACGCGCGCCGCTTCTTCCTTGCTTTCGCACAGGACAGAGAGGGCACCCACGCGTTCGCCGTACAAGCTGAAGCTCTTGGAAAACGAGGTCGACACGAAGAAGGTCAGGCCGGCTTCGACGAACTTGCCGATCACCGCGCCGTCCTCGGCGATGCCATGGCCGAATCCCTGGTAGGCCATGTCGAGGAAGGGGGTCAGGTTGCCGGCCTTGACGGTTGCGATGACCTGATCCCACTGGGCAGCGGTGATGTCGTAACCCGTCGGGTTGTGGCAACAGGCATGCAGCACGACGATGGTGCCGGCTGGTGCCGCCTTGAGCGCGCCGAGCATGCCTTCGAAGTCGATGCCGCGCTTGGCCGCGTCGTAATACGGGTAGCTTTCGACTTCAAAACCGGCGTTGGTGAACAGCGCGCGGTGGTTTTCCCAGCTCGGATCGCTGATCAGCACCGTGGCGGACGGGTTGAGCTTCTTCAGGAAGTCCGCGCCGACCTTGAGGCCGCCCGTGCCGCCGATGGCCTGGATGGTCGCGACGCGGCCGGAATTCACAGGCTCGCTGTCGGCGCCGAAGACAAGGCCCTTCACCGCGTTGTCGTAGGCGGCGATGCCGTCGATGGGCAGGTAGCCGCGTGCGCTGGGCGCCTTCATCATGTCGGCTTCCGCGGCCTGCACGCACGAGAGCAGGGGCAGCTTGCCGTTGTCGTCGTAGTACACGCCCACGCCGAGGTTGACCTTATTCGGATTGCTATCGGCGGCATATTGCTCGTTGAGTCCCAGGATCGGGTCGCGTGGCGCCATCTCGACGGCGGTGAACATTGACATTGGAAAAGTCCTTTGGGGGTGATCGGTTCGCGTGGACGCCGGACCTGCGTTACGCTGCCCGGTTCGCTTGAATTTTACCGGCCGCGCCATCACCTCCCAGAGTCACGCCATGCCAGAAACCTCCGAAGTCATTCCAGAGCGGCAACACGCCGACCCCGTGGGCCCCGCAAAGCAGGGCGAGTTCATCACGTTTCCGGGGTCGCCGTTCGAGCTGTTCCAGCCCTATCCGCCCGCCGGCGATCAACCGGCGGCGATCGCCGGGCTGGTCGAGGGGGTACAGGACGGCGAAGTGTTCCAGACGCTGCTGGGCGTCACCGGTTCGGGCAAGACCTTCACCATGGCCAACGTGATCGCGCGTCTCGGCCGGCCGGCGATCGTGTTCGCTCCCAACAAGACCCTGGCGGCGCAGCTCTACAGCGAGTTCCGCGAGTTCTTCCCCAAGAACGCGGTCGAGTATTTCGTCAGCTATTACGACTATTACCAGCCCGAGGCCTACGTGCCCCAACGCGACCTGTTCATCGAGAAGGACAGTTCGATCAATGAGCACATCGAGCAGATGCGCCTGTCGGCCACCAAGAGCGTGCTGGAGCGGCGTGATACGGTGATCGTGGCGACCGTGAGCGCGATCTACGGCATCGGCACGCCGGAGGACTACACGCAGATGCGCTTCATCATGCGGGTGGGCGACAAGATCGGCCAGCGCGACGTCATCGGGCGCTTGATCCGCATGCAGTACACGCGCAACGAACAGGACTTCTCGCGCGGCACCTTTCGCGTGCGCGGTGACACGATCGACGTGTTTCCGGCCGAGCACAGCGAGCTGGCGATCCGCATCGAACTCTTTGACGACGAGATCGAGACGCTGCAGTTGTTCGATCCGCTCACGGGGCGCATTCGGCAGAAGATCCCCCGTTTCACGGTCTATCCCTCCAGCCACTACGTCACACCGCGCGACAAGGTGCTTAGCGCGGTCGAAACCATCAAGCTCGAGCTCGACGAGCGGCTCAAGTTCTTTGTCGGGGAAGGCAAGCTGGTCGAGGCGCAGCGCATCGAGCAGCGCACCCGCTTCGACCTCGAGATGCTTGCCGAAATCGGCCACTGCAAGGGCATCGAGAACTACACGCGCCACCTGTCGGGCGCAGCGCCGGGCGAGCCGCCGGCCACGCTGACCGACTACCTGCCGAAGGACGCGCTGATGTTCCTCGACGAGAGCCACCAGATGATCGGCCAGCTCGGCGGCATGTACAACGGCGACCGCGCGCGCAAGACCACGTTGGTCGAGTACGGCTTCCGCCTGCCGTCGGCGCTCGACAACCGGCCGCTGAAGTTCGAGGAGTTCGAGACGCGCATGCGCCAGTGCATCTTCGTCTCGGCCACGCCGGCACAGTACGAGAAAGACAACGCCGGCAACGTGGTGGAACAACTCGTGCGGCCGACCGGCCTGATCGACCCCGAGGTCGAGGTTCGGCCCGCCACCCATCAGGTCGACGATGTCCTGCAGGAGATACGGCTTCGGGTCGACAAGAACGAGCGCGTGCTGATCACCACGCTCACCAAGCGCATGGCCGAGCAGCTGACGGACTACCTGGGCGACAACGGTGTCAGGGTGCGCTATCTGCACAGCGACGTCGATACCGTGGAGCGCGTCGAGATCCTGCGCGATCTGCGGCTTGGCACCTTCGACGTGCTGGTCGGCATCAACCTGCTGCGCGAGGGGCTGGACATTCCCGAGGTTTCGCTGGTGGCGATCCTCGACGCCGACAAGGAAGGTTTCCTGCGTGCCGAGCGCTCGCTCATCCAGACCATCGGCCGGGCGGCGCGAAATCTGAACGGCAAGGCCATCCTTTACGCCGATCGCATGACGGACTCGATGAAGAAGGCCATCGACGAGACCGAGCGCCGCCGCGCAAGGCAGGTTGCTCACAACGAGGCCCACGGCATCACGCCGCGCAGCATCGTGAAACAGGTTCGCGACCTGATCGACGGCGTCTACAGCGAGAAGTCGGGCAAGGAGGCCGCCAAGCGCGACCTCGAACGCGCCAAGGTCGAGGACATGTCCGAAAAGGACATTGCCCGAGAAATCAAGCGGCTCGAGAAGACCATGCTCGAGCACGCGCGCAACCTCGAGTTCGAGAAAGCGGCCCGTGTGCGCGACCAGCTTGCGTCTTTGCGCGAACAGGCTTTCGGCGGGCCCGGCCACGACAACGTCGTCATCCCGCCCGCCTGACGCGACCGCCCAAGTGGCTGCCGGGCTGCAATCGGGTTTACCCCAGCAGGCCGGAGGGCCTTCTGTTATACTTGAGCGAAATACTCAACAACAAAGAAACTTCGCGATGAAGGGCCGACTCCTAATAACTGGTTCACCAGTAAGGCCGGAGTCGGGCAGGGCGGAGACGACGTCACCGAGGCCCCGCGCCGAGGTGTCATTTCAACGGTAAGCACACAAGGAGCTTGCGATGCGTCTCACTACCAAAGGCCGCTTTGCGGTTACAGCCATGATCGACCTGGCACTGCGCCAGAACACCGGTCCGGTCACGCTGGCCGCAATCAGCCAGCGGCAGCAGATTTCGTTGTCGTATCTCGAGCAGTTGTTTGGCAAGCTGCGTCGCCATGAACTGGTCGAGTCGACCCGCGGCCCCGGCGGCGGCTATTCGCTGGGCCGCAAGGCTGCGGATATCACCGTGGCAGACATCATTGTTTCCGTCGATGAGCCCATCGACGCCACCCAGTGCGGCGGCAAGGAAAACTGCCTCGGCGAAGCGGGCCGTTGCATGACCCACGAGCTTTGGGCCTCGCTCAACCAGCGCATGGTGGAGTTTCTCGATTCCGTCACACTGCAGAAGCTGGTCGACGACCAGATCGCCAAGGGCGTGCAGATCGAGAACAAGCCGGCCGTGAAGCGTGCGATCTCCAGCCAGCCGGTGGTCAAGCCGATCCGCGTCAATGCGCCGAATTCCGTTTTTGCGCTGGGCAACGCCTTCGCCAAATCGTGATCCAGCGGCGCCTTCGGGCGCCAATCGAACTGCTTCGAAAAAGATAAACCCCACGCCAGCCTGAGCCAGCCATGGACGTCACTCCTCATTTCCCGATCTACCTCGATTACGGCGCGACAACGCCCGTTGATCCGCGCGTCGTCGACGCGATGATTCCCTGGTTGCGCGAGCATTTCGGCAACCCGGCGTCGCGCAGCCATGCGTGGGGGTGGGAAGCGGAAGAGGCCGTGGAAAAGGCTCGCGTCGACGTGGCCGAACTGATCGGTGCCGATCCGCGCGAAATCGTCTGGACGTCCGGTGCCACCGAATCCAACAACCTCGCTCTCAAGGGCGCGGCCCACTTTTACAAGGGCAAGGGCAAGCACCTGATCACCGTGAAGACCGAGCACAAGGCGGTGCTCGACACCATGCGTGAACTCGAACGCCAAGGTTTCGAAGTGACCTACCTGGACGTCCGGGAGGACGGGTTGCTCGATCTGGAGGCGTTCAAGGGCGCCATTCGCCCGGACACCATCCTGGCGAGCGTGATGTTCGTGAACAACGAAATCGGCGTGATCCAGGATGTCGTCGCGTTGGGCACGATCTGCCGTGAAAAGGGCGTGATTTTCCATGTCGACGCTGCCCAGGCCACCGGCAAGGTCGACATCGACGTCAAGAACCTGCCGATCGACCTGATGAGCCTGGCTTCGCACAAGACCTATGGCCCCAAGGGCATCGGTGCGTTGTACGTTCGCCGCAAGCCCCGTGTCCGGCTGGAGGCCCAGATGCACGGCGGTGGTCACGAGCGCGGCATGCGCTCGGGCACTCTGCCCACGCACCAGATCGTCGGCATGGGCGAGGCCTTCCGTCTCGCCAAGCTCGAAATGAAGGAAGACATCGCCAAGGCCCACGCCCTGCAGCAGCGTCTTCTCAACGGTTTGAAGGATGTGGAGCAGGTCTTCATCAACGGAGATCTCGAGCGCCGTGTTCCGCACAACCTGAACATGAGCTTCAACTACGTCGAGGGCGAGTCCCTGATCATGGGCATCAAGGGCCTGGCCGTTTCCAGCGGCTCCGCGTGCACCTCGGCCAGCCTCGAGCCCAGCTACGTGCTGCGCGCCTTGGGCCGCAGCGACGAGCTTGCGCACAGCAGCCTGCGCATGACGATCGGCCGATTCACGACCGAGGAAGAAATCGACTATGCGATTTCCACCATCAAGCACAACGTCGCCAAGCTCCGTGAACTGAGCCCGCTGTGGGAGATGTTCAAGGACGGCATCGATATCAGCACGATCCAGTGGTCGGCTCACTAAAGCTCAAAGAGGTACCCCATGGCTTACTCATCCAAGGTCATTGACCACTACGAAAATCCCCGCAACGTCGGCTCGTTCGAAAAGGGCGACGACTCGGTGGGCACCGGCATGGTCGGCGCTCCGGCCTGCGGCGACGTCATGAAGCTGCAGATCAAGGTCAACCCGGAAACAGGCGTGATCGAAGACGCGCGCTTCAAGACCTACGGTTGCGGCTCGGCGATCGCCTCGTCCTCGCTCGTGACCGAATGGGTCAAGGGCAAGACGCTCGACGAGGCGGCTGCGCTCAAGAACGCGCAGATCGCCGAAGAGCTCGCGCTGCCGCCCGTCAAGATCCATTGTTCGATCCTTGCGGAAGACGCGATCAAGGCGGCCGTCAGCGACTACAAGGCCAAGCATGGCGCGGGCGCCACGACGACGGAAGCCGTTCACTGACATGGCTGTGACCCTGACCGAATCGGCCGCGCGCCACGTCACACGCTACCTCGGCAAACGAGGCAAGGGCGTGGGCGTGCGGCTGGGCGTCAAGACCACGGGCTGCTCGGGCCTGGCCTACAAGCTCGAGTACGTGGACGAATTCGCGCCCGAAGACGTGGTGTTCGAGGATCATGGCGTGAAGGTCCTGGTCGACCCGAAGAGCCTGGCCTATATCGACGGCACGCAGTTGGACTTCGTTCGCGAGGGCCTCAACGAGGGCTTCAAGTTCAACAATCCGAACGAACGCGACCGTTGCGGCTGCGGCGAAAGCTTTCGCATCTGATCCCCGCCGGCCTTGCGCCCGAGCCGCCACCATGTCATGTGCTGGCGGCTTTTTAACGCCATGAATCTGAACGACACCGACTTCGAACTTTTCGCCGTCCCGGCGACTTTCGCGCAGGATCGCGCTGCGCTGGACGCACGCTGGAAGGAATTGCAGCGAGAGGCCCATCCCGACCGTTTTGCCGCACAGGGTGCCGCGGCGCAGCGAGTGGCCATGCAGTGGTCGGTGCGCATCAACGAGGCGTACCAGCGGCTCAAGAACCCGATCAGGCGCGCCACATACCTGTGCGAGTTGAACGGCTCCCCCATCAACGCGGAGCACAACACCGCGATGCCGTCGGATTTTCTGATGCAGCAGATGGCATGGCGGGAAGAGCTGGACGAGGCGAGCGACGTCGACGCGCTCGACAAGCTTCGGGCCGAAGTGGAAGCCGGTCGGGCCCGGGCGCTGTCGTCGCTGGATTGGCTCATCGATGAAAAAGGCGACTACCCCGCGGCAGCGCGTCAGGTGAGAGCCCTCATGTTCATAGAGCGCTTTGCCGAAGATATCGAAACCAAGTCCGATCAGTGGGGACAATAGCGCCATGGCATTGCTTCAGATTTCAGAACCCGGCCAGGCGCCCGATCCGCACCAACGCCGCATCGCCGTCGGCATCGACCTCGGCACGACCCACTCGCTGGTGGCCGCGGTGCGCAACGGTGTCGCGGAATGCCTTCCCGATGCGGAAGGCCGCGTGGTGCTGCCTTCAGCGGTGCGCTATCTCGACAAGGAGCGGCGCCAGATCGGATTCGACGCGCTGGCCGCGCGTGCCGCCGATCCAGCCAATGTGATCACCTCCGTCAAGCGCCTGATGGGGCGGGGCATCCGAGACATCGCCAATCGCGACGCGATGGCCTATCACCTGAGCGGCGATGACGGCGAAGTCAAGGTGCAGACCGTGGCGGGCGAGAAGTCGCCGATCGAAGTGAGCGCCGAGATCCTCGCGACCTTGCGATACCGCGCCGAAGACACCTTCGACGACGAACTCTACGGCGCCGTGATCACGGTGCCCGCCTACTTCGACGAAGGCCAGCGCCAAGCCACGAAGGATTCTGCTCAGCTCGCCGGCCTCAACGTGCTGCGGCTGATCAGCGAACCGACGGCGGCGGCGATCGCGTACGGGCTGGACAACGCAAGCGAAGGCGTCTACGCCGTCTATGACCTTGGCGGTGGCACCTTCGACATCTCGATCCTCCGACTCACCCAGGGCGTCTTCGAAGTCATCGCCACGGGCGGCGACTCGGCGCTCGGCGGCGACGACTATGACCACGCGTTGGCCGAGTTCGCTCTCTCGCAGACCGGCCGCAAGGCGCAAGGCGATGCCGACAGGGCCGCACTGCTGGTGGCGGCGCGGGCCGCCAAGGAGGCGTTGTCTTCCGCCGAGTCGGCCGAGTTCGTTGCAAGGCTGGTGGCGGGGGAACTCCGTTTCGAGGTCCGGCGCGCTCAATTCGATGCCGCCACGGCGAGCCTCACGGCACGCACGATCACGGCGGTACGCAAGGCGTTGCGCGATGCACGCCTTCAGCCCGCGGATTTGCAGGGCATCGTGCTGGTCGGCGGCGCCACGCGCATGCCGCAGATTCGCCACGCCGTCGGTGATTTCTTCGGGCGCGATCCGCTGACCAATCTCAATCCCGATGAAGTCGTCGCGCTCGGCGCGGCGATCCAGGCCAATCAGTTGGCCGGCAACGGCGGCGCCGATGACCTGCTGCTGCTCGACGTGATTCCGCTCTCCCTCGGTATCGAGACGATGGGTGGCTTGGTCGAGCGCATCGTGCCGCGCAATCAGACCATTCCGACGGCGATGGCCCAGGACTTCACGACATACAAGGACGGCCAGACCGCCCTGGCCCTGCACGTGGTGCAGGGCGAGCGTGACCTCGTCGCGGATTGCCGCAGCCTGGCGCGATTCGAGCTGCGCGGCATTCCGCCGATGGCCGCCGGCGCTGCGCGGATCCGCGTCACCTTTACCGTCGATGCCGACGGCCTCCTCAGCGTGGGCGCCAAGGAGCAGGGCAGCGGCGTGGAAGCGAGTGTCACGGTCAAGCCGTCCTACGGCCTTTCCGATGACCAGATCGCGGCCATGCTTCAGGAGAGCTTCTCGACCGCCCAGCAGGACATGCAGGCGCGTGCGCTGGTCGAGGCGCGCGTGGACGCCGATCGCATGTTGCTGGCCACGCAAAGCGCGCTCGACGCCGATGGCTCGCTCTTGACGCCTGAAGAGCGCGGCGCGATCGGGGCGTTGATGGAAGGGCTGCGCAGTGCGCGATCCGCCAGCGACGCTGCCGTGGTCGAAGCCGCGACGAAGGCGCTGGCGGACGGCACGGAGGCTTTCGCTGCCCAGCGCATGAACGCCGGCATTGCGCGTGCGCTCGCCGGCCGACAGATCGAATCCCTGTAGAACCCTCCATGCCCACGATCAAGATTCTTCCCCACCCAGAGTACTGTCCGCAAGGCGCAGAGATCAGCGCGCCTGCCGGCACCTCTATCTGCGAGGCCATGCTCGAGAACCACATCAACATCGAGCACGCATGCGAGATGAGCTGTGCCTGCACCACCTGCCACGTCATCGTGCGGCAGGGCCTCAGCTCGCTCAATGAAGCCGAAGAGGGCGAGGAGGACCTGCTGGACCGCGCCTGGGGCCTCGAGCCGCAGTCGCGCCTGAGCTGCCAGGCCATCCTGGCGCAGACGGACCTGACCGTCGAGATTCCCAAATACTCGATCAATCACGCGAAAGAAAATCACTGATGACCCGGCAGATCGTTCTCGACACCGAAACCACAGGCCTCTCGGCGGAGAACGGCGACCGCATCATCGAACTGGGATGCGTGGAGCTATACAACCGGAAACTCACCGGAAACGACCTGCACATCTACTTCAACCCCGAGCGCGAAAGTCATGAGGACGCGCTCAAGGTGCACGGCCTGACGACGGATTTCCTGCGAGACAAGCCCAAGTTCGCGACGCTCGGCAACGACATCGTCGAGTACCTGCGTGACGCCGAACTGATCATTCACAACGCGGCCTTCGACGTCGGCTTCCTCAACAAGGAATTCGAGCTCGCCGGCCTGCCGCCGCTGCGGAGTTTCGTTGGCGAGGTGACGGACACGCTCGCGATGGCGAAGACGGTGTACCCCGGCAAGAGGAACTCGCTGGATGCGCTGTGCGACCGCTTCGGCGTCGACCGCTCGAACCGCACCTTTCACGGCGCGAAGCTCGACGCGCAACTGCTGGCCGACGTCTACATCAATCTGACGCGCGGACAGGACGCACTCCTGATCGACGTGGCGACGAACGAGCCGACGCAAGGCATCGTCATCACGGTGGACCTGAGCACGTTCCAGTTGCCGGTGCTCGTCGCGACCGAGCACGAACTTTCGGCGCACGAGGAAGTGCTGGCGCAACTCGACAAGTCGAGCAACGGTAGGACGCTTTTTCGCCAGATCGCTGAAAAAGCTGTGGCATAATCGCAGGCTTCGCACCATACGGCGCGAAGAATTCCAAAAGGCGCATGTCACCTGCATGTGCGCCGCGGGCGGTTAGCTCAGGGGTAGAGCACAGCATTCACACTGCTGGGGTCGGAGGTTCGAAGCCTCCACCGCCCACCAAATTCCCCTTCGTCAAGTTGTTGCGTCGAACTGCATCGACGTGACGCGCGGTCGCGTCCGATGCATTGCGGATCGCTTTCCGTGAAGGATCGTGGGATTCCCCGGTGGCAAGGGAGTACTCATGCACGCAGCGCTGCCATCAGGCCATCTGGCGCGTCGTCCCGACGGAAACAACATCTTGCAGCAACTGCTCTCGACGAAGAGCCGATGAACACCCGGATACTGGATGCGGGCCGCTTCTCGGCGCTTCCCTCGGAATGGCTCGGCCCGGAGGGTCGATCGATCGGTAGCGTCCCTTGTGCCACTGGTTGCAGGTGCGTCAAGGTTCGCGGCAATGCACCGTGCCTGTGTGCCCGATGGTTGCCGTCGCACTGCGGCCTGATGCGGGAGGCGATCGTCCGGGTGAGCGAGGCCGAGCACTGCTCGGCGGCACCCGGTCCCATTGCCTTGCGCGTCACGCCACGGCGCCTGTCGAATTGATGTCGGATGGCATCGGCGTGACTCGGCATCGGAAATGGCATTCAGTTCACGCGTCGAATTGAAGGGCTTTCACTGTCGTGGATCGCGCGCCTATCGAATCACTGGATCAAGAGAAAGTTCGCCGTAAATGATTCGGCATAGCTTCACTCACACGCGCACTGCTGAACGGAGCGACTTCGCAGACATGCTCTATCGCTACGCAGTCTTGTCGTACTCCCACAACGGATTCTCCAAACACGAGGGTTGACTCTGCATGGTTACTGGATGAGTCGGCATGACTGTCCACGCCCAAGAGAACCCCCCCTGATGCAATAGCGACAACTTCCCGCAAGGAGGTTGGCCCGGGGTCCAGTGGGAGCACAAAAGTGCCAGTCACGGTGAGCCCTTCGAACCGGAGCCCTATGTTTAACTTGGAGAAACCTGCAATGAAAAAATCTCTGGTTGCCTTGGCTGCTCTGGCTGTCGCCGGCGCCGCCTCGGCTCAGTCGTCTGTCACGCTGTTTGGTGTGGTTGACGGCGCCGTCAGTGGCTACTCGAACAAGTCGGAAGAGCTTACCGGTCAAAGCGCCACTCTCAGCCAGACTGCCCTCAACAATTCGGGCTACAACGCCAGTCGTCTGGGCTTCCGTGGTGCGGAAGACCTCGGTGGTGGTCTGGCGGCCAGCTTCTGGCTCGAAGCTGGCCTGAACAATGACGAGGGCACTGGCACTGCGACCGGTGGTGGACTCCAGTTCAACCGTCGTTCGACGATCAGCCTGTCGGGCGCATTTGGTGAGTTGCGTGCCGGTCGCGACTACACCCCGACCTACTGGAACGACACCGTGTTCGATCCATTCGGCACCAATGGCGTGGGCACCAACCTGATCTCGACTGCCAGCAAGAGCGGCGACTGGGCCAATGACAACTACACTCGCGCGAGCAACTCGATCGGCTACTTCCTGCCGCCGAACCTGGGTGGCTTTTACGGTCAGGTCATGTACGTGTTCAACGAGAAGCACAAGTACGCTCCGGCCGCGTTCACGCCGAACGAGCCGCGGTACCAACGTACGGGTCGCTACATCGGCGGCCGCATCGGCTATGCGACTGGCCCCGTCGATGTCGCACTGGCCTACGGTGAAAGCACGATTGCCTCTGACTTCAGTGCAGGCTTGAACACCACGCTCAACACGTGGAACCTTGGCGCTTCGTACGACTTGAATGTGGTGAAGCTCTTTGGCGAGTACTCCGACAACAAGGTCAAGTCGAACTCGAGCAATCCGGCGTTTGACCTCAACTTGCCGGAGCCCGGTTTCCGGGGCGGATTGCTCGGCGTGAGCGTCCCCGTCGGTCCAGGTCTGATTCGCGCTTCCTACTCGGCAGTCAGGTATCGGAACACGGTTGATTCAGGCTACGAGCCAAAGGCCGACAAGCTCGCTATCGGCTATGTGCACAACCTCTCCAAGCGCACTGCCTTGTATACGACGGTGGCTCGCGTGAATAACAAGAACGGAGCTGAGCTTGCGGTGGGTGGCCCGGGCTTCATCACCGGTATTGGCAACATTCCATTGACTGCCAAGACCTCTACCGGCTACGACATCGGCATGCGTCACTCGTTCTAATCGGATATCTGGCGGCATTCAACGCCGCTAGATAGTTCCAGCAGGCTGGCCGGCGAAAGTCTGCCGGCCTTTTTTCGCGTTAGTCGCGAGTAGATTGTTTGGGCGAACTCACGGGCTAGCCCAGGGAGAGTATAAAAATGACGACCAACAGTGTCCTGTCGACTCAAACTGCAGAGAAGATGCTGGATCTCAATGATCTCCGCGTTTTCTCGTACGTCGCGTCATTCGCCAGCTTTTCATTGGCAGCTGATGCATTGAACATTCACAAATCGAGTGTGAGTCGAAGTGTTGCGCGACTAGAAACGATGCTCGAAGCGCCCTTGCTACAGCGGACGACGCGAAAGGTTCGCCTCACTCGGCGCGGCAATGCACTGAAAGAGCGCTGTTCCGAAATCCTTTCGCGTATCAACGAGACGATTGGGTATGTAGGCGGTATCGATGTGGAGCCACGGGGGCGTCTCACAGTCTGCATCGGCACGGAGATCGCACTGGCGAATCGGCTCCAGAGCCATTCGTTGCCGCAGTTCCTGGCGCACCATCGCAACGTGCAGGTGGCGATTCGCTACGTGAGCAGCAGGTCCGACATGCGGGCGGAGGACGTGGACATTGCTGTTTACACGGGTTCGCTGGCCCCGCAGCCGGTGAACATCCAATTGGGCGCGATCAAGCGCCATGTGTGCGCGGCACCTGAATATCTTCAGCGGCGAGGCATGCCAGCCGATGCCTTGGATCTGGCGAACCATGACATCATCGTGAGCGATGGCGAGGATGTTGCTGGCTTCGCGCTCGGCAGTGCCGTCGAGTCGTCGCTCTTGTCTGAGATGCGTCCGCGCCTGAGCGCCAACGACCCGTCGGCGGTGCACGAACTGGTGGTTGCCGGTGTCGGAATCGGCTGTCTCCTGGGGCATCTCTGTGCTGACGACATCAAGGCCGGACGCTTGATCGAACTGCTTCCGGAGCTTGCGGTCGCGCCGCTCGCCGTCAAGGTTGCTTTTCCCAGCAAGCGATCGGCTTCGCCGGCGGTCAGGAAGTTCGTGGAACTGCTGAAGTCTTCACTTGCCAACGACGTCCGGTTTCAACACTAGCGAATGAGAGCCCGCCTGTGCAGCGGGCTTCCTGAAATGGAGACCGCGCTGCCGACGCATGGGTCCCCGCCACCGTCAGTGCATGCCGCTTTGCAGGTCCTGTCGCATCTTGCTTGGAGCCATCCGGTACCAGACCTTGAACTTGCGACTGAAGCTTGTCGGGTCCGAGTACCCAAGCTGCGATGCGATGGATTCCATCGACAAGTCGGTGTGCTGTAAATACCAGGCTGCATGCGCCTTGCGCAGTTCATCCTTGATGTCGGAGTAGCTGATGTCCGCTGCCGCGAGCCGCCGAACCAGCGTTCGTGGCGAGATACCCAGGTCCGAGGCCAGAGCGCTGGTATCCGGATTGCTCGTCAGTCTCTCGAAGAGTGCGCGCCGGACGCGTTGCACGAAGTCGCCATGCCCGAGTTCGGACTCCATCTTCTGGCACGCCTGCGAAGCGTCCGCAAACGCCTTGGCATCGGCGGAGGCCGAAGGCGCGCGGAGTAGTTCTGCCGGCAGTTCGAAGGTCAGGTATTCCTGGTCGAACGCCACGCTCCGCACGTAACGCAGACAAGGCACGTCGTTGTCCGCGGGACGGGCGTATGGCAATCCCACCGTGAGTTCGTCGACAGGCCGTCCCACGATGGCCTCCAGCAGGCGCACGTGCGCGCCAAGAATCGACTGCATGACGAACACGTGCGTCTCGCCAAGAGGCAGTAGTGGCTTGACCTTGAGGGTGCTCCATCGAGGGCCGTTTTCTACCTGGAACTCCAGGCTTCCGAAAATCAACTTGGCGTGGCGGGTCATGACCTGGAGGCCCTGGTCCAAGCTGTTGCTGGTCACAGCCGCTATTCCGACGGGGCTGTGGTACGGCTGGAGCATGGATCCCGCCATCAAACCCAGTGCCGGCTCCCCACTGCAGTGAATGGCATGGGCAACAAATCGGCGAAAGACAGCGAAGTCCACCATCTGCCGATCCTCATGGAGATCCTGCCAAGCCAAGCCTGCGTTCGCAAGCACGGTCGAGGGGCGTACGCCACGGCTGTTCAAGCAGTCCAGAATTCTTCGAACGTAGACCGGATGGGCGAACGGGATGGAGATCTCGTCCTTGGGGTTCATGGCTCAGTAATTCGGTTTGACGTGATTCACCCATTGCTGGGACGGGCCTTCGCAAAGGTTGCGAACCGGACCACGCGATGTCGTCTATCGAGGGAGAGCAGCCGGACCAGGGGCGATGGGTAGAGGCTGAAGGAAATGGCGCTCTCGCATGCCGCGATCGAGTGGAACGGCTGTCTTGGTCGAAGCGTTTTCGAATCTTCGACTCTACAGTTCCCCTCGGGAATGGGAGTCTTCAAATCACTGCGAAAACTCACTGAAACTTGTCCGAAACTGAGTCGCCTGGGGCAGGAAGCTTTCGCTGAGGGCAGGGGGATTTCGGTTCAGTGGTCGATTCTTCGTGCGATCTACCGGCAGATTCTCCCGAGAGCCAAGACGATTCGCCGTCTTGCGATTCCATTCGAAGAACGTGTCGGCCCACGCCGACGCAAAATGCTTCCGTGCGCCGTCCACCCGTTTCTCCTGGGCGCATATAACGGCGCAGGAAGGAGCACCCCATGGCCACCAGTCCTGATCTACCGACGCCGATCACGTCCGATCCTCCGGACCTGCCGGAACTCCCTGTGGAGCCCGACAAGGGGCCCGCAACACCTCCGGGAAGCCCGACAGACCCGGAAAGCCCCTTCACGGTGCAGCCGGAATGATCGAGCACGGGCGTCCACCATCCCGCTAAGCTCGCGGGATGGACGAATTTGATTGCGCTGTCATCGGCGCCGGAGTGGTCGGGCTCGCCGTCGCGCGAGCGCTCGCATTGCAGGGGCGCGAGGTCATCGTGCTGGAGGCCGAAGGCGCAATTGGTACCGGCACGAGTTCTCGCAACAGCGAGGTGATCCACGCCGGCATCTACTATCCCCAGGGCTCGCTGAAGGCGCGGCTGTGCGTCGAGGGCAAGCATCTCCTCTATGAATACGCGGGTGAGCGTGGCGTGCCTCATCGGCGCTGCGGCAAGCTCATCGTCGCCACGGCCGAGGCGCAGGTGGCGCAGCTGGACGGCATCATGGCCAAGGCGCGCGGCAACGGCGTGGATGACATGGCGATGTTGACGCGCGAGCAGGCGCGGGCGATGGAACCCCAGCTCGAGTGCCATGCCGCACTGCATTCGCCGGGCACCGGCATCGTCGACAGCCACGCGCTCATGTTGAGCCTGCAAGGCGATCTCGAGAACGCCGGTGGCCTCGTGGCGCTGAAGTCCAAAGTCGAGCGCGCCGAATGCGGCGCTGGCGCGACCGTCCTGTTGACGCAGGATGGGACCGCGCTTCGATGCAACATGGTCGTGAATTCCGCCGGCCTGGCGGCACCTGCGCTGGCCCGCCGGTTTCAGGGCTTGCCCGCTGATGCGGTACCGCCGGCCTTCTTCGCCAAGGGCAACTATTTCACCTTGGCCGGTCGGGCACCTTTCAGCCGCCTCATCTATCCAGTGCCGGAGGCCGCAGGCCTCGGTGTGCATCTGACGCTCGATCTCGGGGGGCAGGCGAAATTCGGTCCGGACGTGCAATGGGTGGCGTCGCCCGACGATCTGGTCGTGGATCCGGCGCGCGGCGACGGGTTCTACGCCGAGGTGCGCAGGTACTGGCCCGCATTGCCCGATGGCGCGCTCATTTCGGGCTACGCAGGCATTCGCCCCAAGATTTCCGGGCCGGGCGACGCAGCGGCCGACTTCAGGATCGAAGGGCCTTCCACACACGGCGTGCCGGGGCTGGTCAACCTGTTCGGGATCGAGTCACCGGGGTTGACCAGCAGCCTTGCCATTGGCCGCCATGTGGCCGAACTGCTGTCGTAGATGTGCGAGGGCATGTACCATGGAACGGCACGCCGCTGTCGGCGTGAAGTCGCCGGCGCGGTGCCGGCGCGACGAGGAGGACCTTTTTCAATGACTGCATCCACCAATCTCGAAGCAGCGGCGAACGCCGTGGCTGAAGATATCGCGAGCGACGTCCGCGGCGTGCTCGCCAGCAAGGATCTCGATTCCGTGCCCCACATCAAGGCACTGCGTCAGCGCATCGACAGCAAGCTGGCGATCGCGCGTGAACTCGCGGCGGAGAAGAGCCGCGTTGCCGCGAAGAAGGCCCGCGAAGCAGCCAATACGGCCAACGCCTACGCTCACGATGAGCCGTGGCAGATCGCCGGCGCCGCGCTGGCGGTGGGCGTGTTGGTGGGCCTGCTGCTTGGCCGCCGCTGAGCGCCGCGCATCCGGCGCCTGCGGAGGCGGCCGATGAGGCTGTCGGCTCTCTTCGGGTTCAAGGGTTACCTACGCCGGCTACGCATCCTGGCGGGTGAAGGTGCACTGGCTGCCGAAGACCGGGCACAGCTTCTGCGGTTCGCGTGGCAGGACGAGAAAAAGCGTCTCCAAAGAATCCTGGGACTGGTGATCGCGGTCATCGGGCTCACGACGATTGCCATCGCGTTGCTGTCCGTGGCGGTCGTCGTGCACTTCTGGGATACGCCGCACCGCATCACTGCGGCCTGGCTGGTGGCCGCGGTTTGGGTTGGACTCTGGCTGGCGGCGGTGATCGCGCTGATGTCCACGCTGGGCAAGTCTTCGGAGGCCTTCGATCCGGCGCGCGAGGCGTTCGAGCGCGACCTGGCATGGGTCCAGGAGAGTCTCGGTCGTCACCCCAGCGACGAGGCGACACGCCAACGGCGACCCGCCACCCGCGAAGAACTGCTCGCGCGCATCGAACGCCAGCGCGAACGCGTCGCGACGCTCCAGGATGCTGCCGCCGGAGCCGGAGAGCCGGCGCCGCCGCCCCGAGCGGACGAATCGGCGAGCGCCACGGCCATGCGTCTGGCGCGCGAGCATCCCATCGCGACCGGCGTGGCGGCTGCAACCGTCGTAGCCGTCGTGGGGCCGCGTCGCCTCGTTCGCTGGGCGGCCGTGATCGTCCCGGTGATCTGGCGGATGCGCTGATCGCGGGTTCAGGCGCGGCGCTTGCGCAGTGCCTGTGCCGACTCGCGCACCAGCGCCGGCCCGCGATAGATCAGTCCCGTGTAGATCTGCACGAGGTCGGCACCGGCTTCGATCTTGGCTTGTGCATCCGAAGCGCTCAGGACGCCGCCCACGCCGATGATCGGATACCTGGAGCCCAGTTCGGTCCGCAACTGGGTGATCACGCGGTTGCTCGCTTCCATGACCGGCGCACCCGAAAGGCCACCGGTTTCATTGGCATGCGGCAGTCCTGCCACGGCGTCCCGTGCGAGCGTGGTGTTGGTGGCGATCACGCCGTCCATCCCATGGCGCCGAAGCGTGGCCGCGATCACCTTGACCTGCGCCTCCTCGAGGTCCGGTGCGATCTTCACGAAGAGTGGGACACGCTTGCCTTGCCGTGCGGCCAACGCCTCGCGCTTGTCCGCGACGGCGCCCAGCAGCGCGTCGAGCGCCTCGTCGCCCTGGAGTGAGCGCAGGTTGGCCGTGTTGGGGCTCGAGATGTTGATGGCCACGTAGTCGGCGTGGGGGTAGACACCGTCCAGGCAGATCAGGTAGTCGTCCACCGCGTGCTCGATCGGGGTGGCCGCGTTCTTGCCGATGTTGAGGCCGAGAAGCATCGGCGCCTTGGCTGTGCCACGGCGAAAACGCGCGCGCTGGACGTTCGCGATGAATGCTTCGAGCCCGTCGTTGTTGAAGCCGAGCCGGTTGATCAGCGCATCGCGTTGCGGCAGACGGAACATGCGCGGTTTCGGATTGCCCGGCTGAGGCTTGGGTGTGACGGTCCCTACCTCCACGAAACCGAAGCCCATCGCGGCAAAGGCATCGATGCAGCGGGCGTTCTTGTCGAGGCCCGCCGCGAGTCCGATGCGGTTCGGAAACTGCAACCCGGCGACGGTGATCCGGTCGTCCACGCGCGGCGCCGCATAGGCGCAGGCCAGGGGCGTGTTCTGCGTGCGCGCCAGCGCGTCGAGCGTCAACTCATGGGCATGCTCGGGGTCGAAACCAAAGAGGAAGGGTCGGGCAAGCCCGTAAAGCGAAGAGGGCAACAGCAGGGGCATCGGATAATTCTCGACTTCAATCAGCCAAGGATTCTCCCCGATGACCTCACCCGCCCCCGCTTCCGCCTTGACCCAGGACGAACTCAAGGCCCAAGTCGGCCGTGCCGCGCTGGATTACGTGGTGAAGGGCGACATCGTCGGCGTCGGCACGGGCTCGACGGTCAACAAGTTCATCGACGCCCTTGCGACGATCAAAGGGGATATCCGGGGCGCGGTGTCGAGTTCGGTGGCGTCGACCGAGCGCCTGCGCGCCTTGGGCATTCCGGTGTTCGACTGCAACGAGGTCGAGGAACTCGCCGTCTATATCGACGGTGCGGACGAGATCGACGGTCGCGGCTACATGATCAAGGGCGGAGGCGCCGCGCTCACGCGGGAGAAGATCGTCGCCGCCCAGTCCAAGCGCTTCGTGTGCATCGCCGATGCATCCAAGCTGGTGAACACGCTGGGCGCCTTCCCGCTGCCGGTCGAAGTCATCCCGATGGCGGCGCAGCGCCTGATTCGCCAGTTCACGCGGCTGGGCGGCCTGGCGCAGGTCCGCAAGAAGGACGGCGTGCCGCTCGTCACCGACAACGGCCAGCACATCATCGACGTGACCGGCCTCAGGATCCCCGATCCGCTCGGCTTCGAGAGCGAGGTGAATCAGTGGCCGGGCGTGGTGACGGTGGGGGTCTTCGCGCACCAGCGCGCCAGCGTGTGCCTGCTGGGCACATCGACGGGCGTTAGGACGATGCGCTTCAACTGAGCGCGGGCCTGCACCGGCGTCAGAACTTGATGCCGGCGGGGTTGCTCGGCGTCGGCCCGTTGGCCGCGGCAGGTGCCGGTGCGGGCCGTGCTGCCGGTGCGGGCGTCGCTTCGGCAGGCTGCGCCGCAGGTTGCAGGGCGACCAAGGGTTGCGCTGGTGAATTACGGTAGCCCGCCGGCAACTGTGCCGCCTTGGGATAGCCCGCCGCATCAAGGTATTGCGACCATTCGGCATCCGAAAAGCCCTTGAGCTGCTGCGTGCCGATCGTAAGCACGGGCAGGGAATTCTGGCTGCTCAGGCGTTGCAGGGCGCTGATGTCCTCATTGGTTCTGACGGTGCGCTCCTCGAAGGGCACGCCGCGCGTGATCAGCAGCGAACGGCCCGCGCCACATGGGCCGCATTCGTCCCCCGTGTAGAGCGTGACCGGATAGCGCTGCACGACTTGCCGCAATTCGTAAGGCAGCCCCGAATTCGTGCCGACCGTGCTACCGGAGCGAGGCGCCGCAGGCTGCGCGTTGGCCGCCGGGGGCTGGTCGGAAAAGGTGACCTTGCCGTTCTTGTCGACATTGCGGTAGACCGCCTGCGCGAGGGTGGCGCAGGAAACCACCAGCAAGGTAAGCCCTGAGAGGGCGGCGTTGAGCTTCATCGATGACTACTCCCGAAATCGGATGTAACGAAGTATCTCAGGGTCTGCCGGCAACGCCGTCGATTCTCAAGCGGCCTGGGTCTCTGCCATCCCCTGGTGTCGCAACAACGCATCGAGTTGGGGTTCGCGGCCTCGGAAAGCCTTGAAGGATTCCATTGCGGTTCGGCTGCCGCCTGCCTCAAGGATGGCCTGGCGGTACTTTCGCCCGGTCTCGATGCTCGGCTCGCCATTGGCGCCGGCGGTTTCCTCGAAGGCGGCGTAGGCGTCGGCGCTCAGGACCTCTGCCCATTTGTAGCTGTAGTAGCCGGCCGCATAGCCGCCCGAGAAGATGTGGCTGAAAGTGTTGGGCGTACGGCTGAACGGTGGCGCAGGCATTACCGCGACCTCGCTGCGCACCTTGCCGAGCAGCGCCAGCACATCACCCGGCTTGGCCGTGGCGGCGTCGTATTCGGTGTGCAGGAGCATGTCGAACAGCGAGAACTCGATCTGGCGCAGCGTCTGCAGGCCGCTCTGGAAGTTCTTGGCCGCCGTCATCTTGTCGAAGAGGGCGCGCGGCAGGGGATTGCCGGTGTCGACGTGCGAGGTCATGTGGGCCAGAACGTCCCACTCCCAGCAGAAGTTCTCCATGAACTGGCTCGGCAGTTCGACCGCATCCCACTCCACCCCGCTGATGCCCGACACGTCGCGCTCGTTGATCTGCGTGAGCATGTGATGCAGACCGTGGCCGAACTCGTGGAAGAGCGTGGTCACGTCGTCGTGCGTGAGCAGAGGCGGCTTGCCGTCGACGCCTTCGGCGAAGTTGCACACCAGTTGCGCGACCGGCGTCTGCAGAGTGCCGGTATCCGGGCGCAGCCAGCGGGCCCGCACGTCGTCCATCCAGGCACCGCCGCGCTTGGCGGCGCGGGCCGATGGGTCGAGGTAGAACTGGCCGACCTTCTCCCCGGCGCGTTCGATGCGGTAGAACTCGACGCTTGGATGCCACACGGGCGCGCTGTCCCGGCGGATCGACACTTCGAACAGCGTCTCGACGATCTTGAAGAGGCCCGCCATGACCTTCGGCGCCGTGAAGTACTGCTTGACCTCCTGTTCGCTGAAGGCGTAGCGGGCTTCCTTGAGCTTCTCGCCGATATAGCTCCAGTCCCAGGGCTGCGGATCGAGGATGCCGAGTTGCTCGTCCGCGAAGGCGCGCAGGTCGGCGAGGTCGCGTTCGCCATAGGGCTTGGCCTTGGTGGCCAGATCGCGCAGGAACTTGATGACCTGGTCGCCCGATTCGGCCATCTTGGGCACGATCGAGAGTTCGCCAAAATTGGGATAGCCCAGCAGCTTCGCTTCTTCCTGCCGCAACGCGAGGATCTCGCGGATCAGGTCGGTGTTGTCAAAGGCCGGATCGCCGAACTCGCTGGCGCGCGTCACGTAGGCGCGGTAAAGCCTCTCGCGCAGCGCGCTGCTCTTGGCGAACTGCATGACCGGCAGGTACGAGGGCATCTTCAGCGTGAGCTTGTAACCGTCCTTGCCTTCGGCTTCAGCGGCCGCACGGGCTGCGCTGATGACGTCTTCGGGCAAGCCTTCGAGTTCATCGGCCTGTGCGTACCAGGCAAAGGCGTCCGTCGCGTCGAGTGCGTTTTCGCTGAACTTCTGGCTCAGTTCCGCCTGGCGCTCCTGGATTTCCGCGAAACGCGACTTGGCGGCGCCTTGCAACTCCGCGCCACCGAGCACGAAGTTGCGAACCGCATTGCGGTGGGCCTGGCGCTGCTCGGTGTTGAGCGTGGCGGGATCGATGGCCTTGTACTTGGCATAGAGCCGCTCGTCGGACCCGAGCCGCGTCCAGAAGGCCGTGACGCGCGGCATCGCCTCGTTGTAGGCGGCGCGCAATTCAGGCGTGTCGGCGACGGCATTGAGATGGCCCACGGCACCCCACGCCCGGCTGAAGCGCTCCGAGGCCACGTCGAGCACCTTGGAGATGGCCATCCAGTCAGCCGGAAACTCCGGCGCCGTCACGGTCTGCAGCGCGATCTCGGCGTCGGCGAGCAAGGTGTCGACTGCGGGCGCGACATGCTCGGGCGTGATGCGGTCAAACAGCGGGAGGTCGGTGAAGTCGAGGAGCGGATTGGTCATATGAAATGTTTCCAGGGCGAGCATCGCGAAGCTCCTCGAGGGGGAGGCGGCTACACGAAGTAAGCAAGCAGCGGGGTGATTCCTAGTTTGCGGCGTGTTCGGCCGCTTCAAGGGTATTGGCGAGCAGCATGGCACGGGTCATCGGGCCGACGCCGCCGGGGACGGGGGTGATCCAGCCCGCGACTTCCTTCACGCCGTCGAAGTCCACGTCGCCGGCGAGCTTGCCGTCGTCCTTGCGGTTCATGCCGACGTCGATGACCACGGCGCCGGGCTTCACCATATCCGCGGTCAGGATGTTTCGCTTGCCGACCGCGGCGACGACCACGTCGGCCTGGCGGGTCAGGGCGGCGAGATCCTTCGTCGCGCTGTGGCAGATGGTCACGGTGGCGTTCTTCGCCAGCAGCATCATGGCCATCGGCTTGCCGACGATGTTGCTCCGGCCGATCACCACCGCATGCTTGCCGCGCAGGTCGTAGCCGATCCAATCGAGCATCTTCATGCAGCCGTGCGGCGTGCAGGGCCAGAAGCCCGGTTGCCCGACCATCAACGCGCCTGCGCTGGCGACATGGAAGCCGTCCACGTCCTTGGCCGGTGAAATCGCCTCGATGACCCGGTGGCTGTCCATGTGCGGTGGGAGCGGAAGCTGTACCAGGATGCCGTGAACCTTGGGGTCCTCGTTCAGGGCGTGAATGCGCGCCAGCAGATCGGCCTCGGTCATGGAGGCGGGGTAGCGCTCGAGATTGGCGGTCAGACCGGTCTCGCCGCTGTCGTTGACCTTGTGCTTGACGTAGACCTGGCTGGCAGGATCGTCGCCGACCAGGACGATCGCGAGCGTCGGCTCGATTCCCAGGGCCTTGAGTGCGTCAATGCGGCCCGACACTTCGGCGCGGATTTTTCGGGACAGCGCATTGCCGTCGATCAGTTGGGCGGTCATCGGTCTTTTGGATTTCCAAGTAAAAACGCCCGCTTGCGCAGGCGTGGAAGGCTGGTGGTGTCTTGTCGCTCGAACGGCAGCTAGGCCTTGGCCGGGGCTGCCTGCCCGAGCGCGATCTTGAGCAGGTCAGCCACCGTGTTGGCGTTGAGCTTCTCCATGATGTTGGCGCGGTGCGCCTCCACGGTCTTGATGCTGATGCCGAGGTCGTCGGCGATCTGCTTGTTCAGTCGCCCGGCCACGATGCGTTCGAGCACCTGTGCCTCGCGGCCGGTGAGCTTCGACAGCAGCGCGTCGCGGCTGGCGGACTGCTGGTGCTGCGCAAAAGCGCCGCGCGCGTGCTCGAGCATGCGTTCGACCAGCGCCACGAGGGCCTCGTCGTTGAAGGGCTTCTGGATGAAATCCATGGCACCCTTCTTCATGCTGTCGACGGCCATCGGCACGTCGCCGTGCCCGGTGATCACGACGATCGGCAGGGGCGATCGGCGCTCGATCAGGCGGTCCTGCAACTCGATGCCCGACATGCCGCCCATGCGGATGTCGACGATCAGGCAGGCGACTTCGCGCGGGTCATAGCGGGAGAGAAACGACTCGGCGGAGTCGAAGCAGCGGACCCGGTAGTCCTTGCCTTCGAGCAGCCATTGCAGCGAATCGCGAACCGCTTCGTCGTCGTCGACGACATAGACGGTGCCCTTCTTCGGAATCAAACTCATGCAGGTACTTTCGCCTCGTTGCTTGCTACGGAATCGATAGCGTCTAACACCGGTAACCAGAAGGAAAAACGGCATCCGACCACATCCGGCCCATTGTAGATGTTCTCCGCCTGCATCCGGCCGCGATGCGACTCGACGATGGTGCGGCAGAGATTGAGCCCGATGCCCATGCCTTCGGGCTTGGTGGAGAAGAAGGCTTCGTACAGCCGGTCCATCACCTCGGGGGCCAAGCCCATGCCGGTGTCCTGCACCGAGAACTCGACGGCGTTGTGCCCGTCGATGATCTTTGGCAGCACGCGCAGTTCCACGCTGCGCCGCGCCAGCGGCCGGTTCGCCAGGTCGATGGATTCGGCGGCGTTCTTCAGCAGGTTGACCATCACCTGCTCGATCAGGATGGGGTCGACGCGCAGGATCGGCAGGCGCGCCGCCACATAGTGGTTGAGGCGCACGTTGCGTCGCCGCAACTCGATTCCGGCCAGTTCGACCGCCTCGCTCACCATGGTCGAGACCTCGGCCGGTGTGCGGTTCGGCTCGCTGCGCTTCACGAAAGAGCGGATGCGCTGGATGATCTGGCCCGCGCGTTGCGCCTGCTTCGACGTCTTGTCGAGCGCCGCGAGCAGGGCGTCGGAATCGATCTGCTGGCCCTTGATGCGCGACATCATCCCGTTGCAGTAGTTGGTGATGGCGGTGAGCGGCTGGTTGAGTTCGTGCGCGACACTGGACGCCATCTCGCCCATGGTGATCAGCCGGCTGGCGGCCTGCGCCCGATCCGCTTGTGCCGCAGACAGGTCTTCGGCGTCGCGTCGTGGTGTGATGTCGGTCGCGATGACCAACTGCGCGAGCCGGCCGTCCACCCAGGTGAGGTAGCGCGAACGCACTTCGAGCCACTTGCCGAGTTCGGGAACGAAGATCTCGTTGTTGGCCGGCTGCGCCGCGGTCAACTGGTCGACCGGCAGGCCGGCGAACGGGTCGACGTCGTCGAGGGCATCGTCGTGCGCATGCGAAGCGGGCACGCCGGCCTGCGCCACCATGCCCAGGTGCCCCACGGTGTTGGAGCCGAACCAGAGGCGGTAGAGCTTGTTGGCGAACAGCAGCTCTTCGCTGCCCAGCGGTGCGACCGACACCGAGGCATCCAGTGCCTCGAGCACGGTGGTGAAGCGCTCGTACGAGGCCGACAGTTGCTCGCGGATCCGCGTCGGCTCCGTGATGTCGGTCATCGAGGTCATCCAGCCGGTCTGATGCCCGCGGGCGTCGATCAGCGGCGACACATAGAGACGTGCGTTGAACACGCTGCCGTTCTTGCGCTTCACCCGTACCTGGAAACCTCCCGGCAAGGCGCGGCCGTGGAGTTCTTCCTCGAGCCGCTCGTTCATGACCTCTCGGTCGGATTCGAGCCAGTACGGGAAGGGCGGCGTCTGGCCGACGAGTTCGTTTTCGCTCCACCCCGTCATCGCGCAGAAGGCGGCGTTCACGTAGGTGATGCGGCCTTCCAGGTCGAGCACCCGCATGCCGGTGAGCATCGAGTTTTCCATTGCGCGACGGAAATTGGTTTCGGCCACCAGCGCCTGTTGTGCCTGCAGTCGGCGCCGCGTGTGGCGCCAGGTGCCAATCAGCATCCAGCTCGTCAGCACGCTGAGCGCGCCGACCAACCAGAAAAGCCCATTGCCGACGACGCCCTGCGAGGTGCGATATGCCTGCGCCCGCAACACCAGGGCGTTGCCGACTGGCGAGACCGGCACTTCGTATTCGTTGGTCCGCACCGTCCAGGGCAGCAGCCGCGTGCCGGCCCCGCGCGGGCTCGCGACGGTATTGCCGGCGAGGAGACCGCCTTTCGCGTCGAGCAGCGAAACGGCGTAGCGCGCCGAGACTTCCGCGGGCATGCCGTAGCGCAAGAGCCCGTCGATGGAGAACTCTCCCAGCAGCATCCCCGCGAACAGGCCCTGGTCGAACAGGGGAATATGGAGTTGCAGCATGGGTTGCGGCTCACCGCCGGCGAGGGGTTGCGAGAACACCGGTTGCCGCAGTTCGCGCGCGAGGGCGTAGTTGCTCTCCGTATCGCCGGGCCGAAGCACGTCGCCGATCGCGTGCTGCTGGGCCGGGTGGACGCTGGGTGCCGCGTATCCCGCCTTGAAGCGACGGCGATCGTCGATCCAACTGACTGCCTGCAGTTCGGGGAACTGGCTCACCAGCGACTCGGCGCGGCTGGTGAACTCAGTGGCGTCGATCTCGCGATTGGACGCATCGCGCGCCAGACGCATGAGCTGCTCCTGCCGCTCCAGAAGCCGAAGCCGCACGCGCTGCTGCGCATATTCCACATCGCGCTTCACCGACTCCTGGACGCGCTCCATTTCCTCCGCACGCAGGTACCAGAACGCCGAGACGATGGCCGCGAGAAACAGCAGCACGGCAGCCAAAGGCGCAAGCATCGCGACAGCGTCCTGCAGCATGGGCGTCTGGCGGCGCCACCAGCGGCGCCACCATGACAGGGGCGACCCATGCACCGCGTTGCGGGCGACGGCGATCGGGGAGGAAAGGGGCATCGGGCAAGTTTAGGTGAAGGCTCTTGCATGGGCACGGCCGCGCTGACGCCGTCTCGTCATGCTTTTCAGAGGTAATTTCACAATAAGAAATCACTACGCACTATTTGAAATTTCGATATTTCTGTGAGAAACTCCGCGCGCTGCCGGTTACGGCACTAAATTACAGCCCACCCCCCTCAAAAGGAGACAAGCATGTCGGCAAATCCCGAGAGCCAGTTCGGCTCGGCCGCGAATGACCCTGACTCGCAGGAGACGCGTGAGTGGATGGACGCTCTTTCAGCGGTCATCGAAACCGAGGGGCGCGAGCGAGCGCACTTCCTGCTCGAACAGTTGCTCGAGCACGCTCGGCAGAACAGCATCGACAAGCCGTTCTCGGCCAACACCGCCTACGTAAACACCATCGAGGCTGACCAGGAAGAACGCTCCCCCGGCAACCTCGAGATCGAAGAACGCTTGCGTTCCTACATGCGCTGGAACGCGATGGCGATGGTCGTGAAGGCCAACCGCCACCACCCGCCCGAAGGCGGCGACCTGGGCGGCCACATCGGTTCCTTCGCATCGCTGGCCAGCATGTTCGGCGCGGGCTTCAACCACTTCTGGCACGCCGAAAGCGAAAACCACGGTGGCGATTGCCTCTACATCCAGGGCCACGTTTCGCCCGGCATCTACGCCCGCGCCTACCTGGAAGGGCGCCTGACCGAAGAGCAACTGCTCAACTTCCGCCAGGAAGTCGACGGCAAGGGGCTGTCGAGCTATCCGCACCCCAAGCTGATGCCCGAGTTCTGGCAGTTCCCGACTGTCTCGATGGGCCTCGGCCCCCTGATGGCGATCTATCAGGCCCGATTCCTCAAGTACCTGCATGCGCGCGGCATCGCCAACACCGAGAACCGGAAAGTCTGGGTCTTCTGCGGCGACGGCGAAATGGACGAGGTGGAGTCGCTCGGCGCCATCAGCCTCGCGGCGCGCGAGAACCTCGACAACCTGATCTTCGTCATCAATTGCAACCTGCAGCGCCTCGACGGCCCGGTGCGCGGCAACGGCAAGATCATCCAGGAGCTGGAAGGTGAATTCCGCGGCTCGGGCTGGAACGTCATCAAGCTGATCTGGGGCAGCAACTGGGATCCGCTGCTGGCGCGCGACAAGGAAGGCGCGCTGCGCAAGATCATGATGGAGACGAACGACGGCGACTACCAGTCGTTCAAGGCCAACGACGGCGCCTACGTGCGCAAGCAGTTCTTCGGCCGCGATCCGCGCACGCTGGAGATGGTCGCCAAGATGAGCGACGACGAAATCTGGAACCTGCGCCGGGGCGGCCATGATTCGCAGAAGGTCTACGCGGCCTTCCATTCGGCGGTGCAACACAAGGGCCAGCCCACCGTGCTGCTGATCAAGACTGTCAAGGGCTTCGGCATGGGCAAGATCGGTGAAGGCAAGAACACCGTCCACCAGACCAAGAAGCTGGGCGAAGAGGACATCAAGGCCTTCCGCGACCGCTTCAACATCCCGATCCCGGACAGCCAACTCGCCGACCTGCCTTTCTACAAGCCGGCCGACGACACGCCAGAGATGAAGTACCTGCACGAGCGCCGCAAGGCCCTCGGCGGCTACTTGCCGCATCGCCGCGTGAAGGCCGACGAGAGCTTCACCGTGCCATCGCTCGAAACCTTCAAGGCCGTGCTGGAGCCGACTGCCGAAGGGCGCGAGATCTCGACCACGCAAGCCTATGTGCGCTTTCTGACGCAGTTGCTGCGCGACCAGGCGCTGGGCCCGCGCGTGGTGCCGATCCTGGTCGACGAGGCGCGCACCTTCGGCATGGAAGGCCTCTTCCGCCAGGTCGGCATCTACAACCCCGCGGGTCAGCAGTACACGCCGGTCGACAAGGACCAGGTCATGTACTACAAGGAAGACAAGTCCGGCCAGATCCTGCAGGAAGGCATCAACGAGGCCGGCGGCATGTCGAGCTGGATTGCCGCGGCCACGTCGTACAGCACGAACAACCGGATCATGGTGCCGTTCTACGTGTACTACTCGATGTTCGGATTCCAGCGCATTGGCGACCTGGCCTGGGCGGCCGGCGACATGCAGGCCCGCGGCTTCCTGCTGGGCGGTACCTCGGGGCGCACCACGCTGAACGGCGAAGGCCTGCAGCACGAGGACGGCCACAGCCACATCCTGGCGAACACCATCCCGAACTGCGTGAGCTACGACCCGACCTTCGCGCACGAAGTCGGCGTCATCCTGCACCATGGCCTGAAGCGCATGGTGGAGAAGCAGGACAACGTGTACTACTACCTGACGCTGCTCAACGAGAACTACCCGATGCCCGGCCTCCAGCCCGGCACCGAGGAGCAGATCATCAAGGGCATGTACCTGTGCAAGCAGGGTCCGGCCCTCAAGGCCAAGGCACCCACCGTGCAGTTGCTGGGCAGCGGAACCATCCTGCGCGAAAGCATCGCCGCGCAGGAACTGCTGGAGAAGGACTGGGGCGTGAGCGCCTCGGTCTGGAGCTGCCCGAGCTTCAACGAACTGACCCGCGACGGCCAGGAGGCGGAACGCTGGAACCTGCTGCATCCGACGGACGAGCCTCGCGTCTCCTTCGTAGCGAAACAGCTCGGCGCGTCGACGGGTCCGGTGGTGGCTTCGACTGACTACATGAAGGCCTACGCCGAGCAGATTCGTCCCTTCATCCCGAAGGGCCGCAATTACAAGGTGCTTGGCACCGACGGCTTCGGCCGCAGCGACTTCCGCAACAAGCTACGGGAGCATTTCGAGATCAACCGTCACTACATCGTCGTCGCGGCGCTCAAGGCGCTGGCCGAGGATGGCACCCTGCCTGCGCAGAAGGTGGCTGACGCGATCAAGAAGTACGGCATCAACGCTGACAAGATCAACCCGCTCTACGCATAAAACAATCAACTGCGCCTCAAGGGCGGGAGACACGATATGGCAACAGTGGAAATCAAGGTGCCGGACATCGGCGACTTCGACGAAGTCGCGGTGATCGAAGTTCTGGTGAAGGTGGGCGACACGGTGAAGGCCGAGCAGTCGCTGATCACGGTGGAGTCGGACAAGGCCTCGATGGAGATTCCGTCGAGCCAGGCCGGCGTCGTGAAGGAACTCAAGGTCGAGGTCGGCAGCAAGGTCAAGGAAGGTTCGGTCGTGCTGGTGCTGGAGGGTGAGGGCGCGGCCGCCGCAGCAGCACCGGCGGCGGCTCCGGCCCCCGCAGCGGCGGCGCCCGCAGCGGCACCTGCGCCGGCGGCCGCAGCTGCCGCACCCGCCGCAGCTGCCGGCCCGATCGAAGTCAAGGTGCCGGACATCGGAGACTTCAAGGACGTCGCGGTGATCGAGGTGCTCGTGAAACCCGGCGACACGATCAAGCAGGAGCAGTCGCTGATCACCGTCGAGTCGGACAAGGCATCGATGGAGATCCCGTCGTCCGCTGCCGGCGTGCTCAAGGAACTCAAGGTCAAGGTCGGTGACACGGTCAACATCGGAGATTTGATCGCGGTGATCGAAGGGGTCGGCGGCGGCGCCGCGGCACCCGCCGCTGCGCCGGCACCGGCTCAGGCCGCCGCGGCTCCCGCATCGGCTAGCGCCGCTGCGCCCGCCCAGGCCTCCGCACCGGCTGCGGCGGTGCCCGCGCACGACCCGACGGTTGCCCCCTCGGGCAAGCTGCCGCATGCGTCGCCTTCGGTGCGCAAGTTCGCTCGTGATCTCGGCGTGCCGCTCGAGGAAGTGAAGGGCAGCGGCCCCAAGGGCCGCATCACGCAGGAAGACGTCCAGAACTTCACCAAGGCCGTGATGAGCGGCGCGGCCAGCACCAAGGCTTCGGGCGCCAAGGCACCCGCAGGCGGTGGCGGCGGCGAGGCGCTGGGGCTTTTGCCATGGCCGAAGGTCGACTTCACGAAGTTCGGTACGGTCGAGCGCAAGGACCTCTCGCGCATCAAGAAGATCAGCGGTGCGAACCTGCATCGCAACTGGGTGATGATCCCGCACGTCACGAACAACGACGAAGCGGACATCACCGAGCTCGAAGCCTTCCGCGTGTCCACCAACAAGGAGAACGAGAAGTCGGGCATCAAGGTCACGATGCTGGCTTTCGTGATCAAGGCGGTGGTCTCGGCGCTCAAGAAGTTCCCCGAGTTCAACACCAGCCTGGACGGCGACCAGCTCGTCTACAAGCAGTACTTCCACATCGGCTTCGCGGCCGACACGCCCAATGGGCTCGTGGTCCCGGTCCTGAAGGATGCCGACAAGAAGGGCGTGCTCCAGATCAGCCAGGAAATGGGAGAGCTCGCCAAGAAGGCGCGCGACGGCAAGCTGGGATCGGCGGACATGCAGGGCGGCTGCTTCTCGATCAGTTCGCTCGGCGGCATCGGCGGCACGCACTTCACGCCGATCATCAACGCGCCCGAGGTGGCGATCCTGGGTCTGTCCAAGGGTGCGACGAAGCCCGTGTGGGACGGCAAGGCCTTCCAGCCGCGCCTGATGCTGCCGCTGTCGCTGTCATACGACCATCGTGTGATCGACGGCGCGTCCGCGGCCCGGTTCAATGCCTACCTGGGTCAGGTCCTCGCCGACTTCCGCCGCGTTCTTCTATGACAACCGTCGTGGCCGTCCGAAAAGGCGGCCAAGTCGTGATGGCAGCTGATTCCCTGGTGACGTTCGGCGACACGCGCTTGTCGCATCGTGCCGAGAACAACCAGAAGCTGTTCATGGTCAACGACGCAGCGGGCCAGAGCATCTTTGCCGTAGCCGGCGCGGCGGCGCACTTCCTGGTGCTGCAGCACGCGCTGGCGGCGCAGCCGGCCGAGGCCCTGCGCTTCGGCAGCAAGGACGAGATCTTTCGCACTTTCACGCTGCTGCATCCGGTGCTGAAGGACTCGTTCTTCCTGCAGACCAAGGAAGACGAGCATGAGCCCTACGAGTCGAGCCAGTTCACGATGCTGCTGGCCAACGCGAGCGGCATCTATGGCATCTACAGCTACCGCGAAGTCTTCGAGTTCAAGCAGTTCTGGAGCATCGGCTCCGGCCGCAGCTTTGCCCTCGGCGCGATGCATGCGGCGTACGACAAGGCACGCTCGGCGCGCGACGTGGCCGAAGCCGGCGTGGCCGCGGCCTGCGAATTCGATCGAAACTCGGCCGGACCGGTCGACGTTCTCACACTCAAACTGAAGGTGTCCAAATGAGCGAAGTACAAGTCAAAGTGCCGGACATCGGCGATTTCGATGAAGTCGCGGTGATCGAGGTCCTGGTGAAGCCCGGCGACACGGTGAAGGCGGAGCAGTCGCTGATCACGGTGGAATCGGACAAGGCATCGATGGAGATTCCTTCATCGCATGCGGGCGTGGTCAAGTCGGTGGCCGTGAAGGTCGGCGACAAGGTCAGCGAAGGTTCAGTGGTGCTGACGCTGGATGCAGCCGAAGGCACCGCCGCTGCACCAGCCCCGGCGCCGGCCGCTGCTCCATCTGCCGCACCGGCACCCCAACAAGCCTCGGCGCCGGCTGCACCGGCACCGGTGCCCGCCGTGGCGTCGACCTACTCGGGGTCAGTAGACGTCGAATGCGATTTGCTCGTGCTCGGCGCCGGCCCTGGCGGCTACTCCGCCGCCTTCCGCGCGGCCGACCTGGGGCTCAACGTCGTGCTCGTCGAGCGCTACGCGACGCTGGGCGGCGTCTGCCTCAACGTCGGGTGCATTCCCTCGAAGGCGCTGCTGCACGTCGCGGCGGTGATCGACGAGGTCAAGCACTTCGCCGACCTCGGGGTCAGCTACGGCGAGCCGCAAGTGGACCGTGCCAAGCTGCTCGGCCGCAAGAACAAGGTGGTCGGCAAGCTGACGGGGGGGCTGGCCGCCATGGCGAAGATGCGCAAGGTGACGACGGTCCGCGGCGTCGGCGAGTTCGTCGATCCGTACCACGTCAAGGTGCAGGAGACCACCGGCGACGGCAAGGATGTGACGGGCAAGGCGCAGACCGTCAAGTTCCGCCACTGCGTGATCGCGGCCGGTTCGCAGGCGGTGCATCTGCCCTTCATGCCGAAGGATGATCCTCGCGTGGTCGATTCCACCGGCGCGCTGGAACTCGGCGTCGACCCGAAGCGCATGCTGATTCTCGGCGGCGGCATCATCGGGCTCGAAATGGGCTCGGTGTATTCGACGCTGGGCGCGAGGCTGGACGTGGTCGAGATGCTCGACGGACTGATGCAGGGGGCGGACCGCGACCTCGTCAAGGTCTGGCAGAAGCTCAACGCGCCGCGCTTCGACAACATCATGCTGAAGACCAAGACCGTCGGCGCCGAAGCCACGAAGGAAGGCATCCGCGTGACCTTCGAAGGCGAGCAGGCGCCCAAGGAACCCCAGGTCTACGACCTGGTGCTGCAGGCGGTTGGCCGCAGCCCCAACGGCAAGAAGATCGGCGCCGAGAAGGCGGGTGTGAACGTGAGCGATCGCGGCTTCATTCCCGTCGACATCCAGATGCGCACCAATGTGCCGCACATCTTCGCGGTCGGCGACATCGTCGGCCAGCCGATGCTGGAGCACAAGGCCGTGCACGAGGCGCACGTGGCCGCCGAGGTGATTGCCGGCGAGCAGAAGGGCGACAAGGAACTCGCCAGCGCGGCCTTCAATGCCCGCGTGATTCCAAGCGTGGCCTACACCGACCCGGAAGTGGCATGGGTCGGCCTCACGGAGGACCAGGCCAAGGCCGAGGGCGTGAAGATCCACAAGGGCCTGTTCCCGTGGACGGCTTCGGGCCGCGCCATTGCGAACGGCCGCGACGAGGGCTTCACCAAGCTCCTGTTCGACGAGGCCACGCATCGCATCGTCGGCGGCGGCATTGTCGGCACGCACGCGGGCGACATGATCGGTGAGATCGCGCTCGCCATCGAGATGGGGGCCGACGCCATCGACATCGGCAAGACGATCCATCCGCACCCGACCTTGGGCGAGAGCATCGGCCTCGCGGCGGAAGCGGCCCACGGCAGCTGCACGGACTTGCCGCCAGTCAAGAAGCGCTGAGGCCAAGAACGAAAAAAATCCCGCCGGCGGCGGGATTTTTCAATGGGTCGGCCGAATCAGTCGCCGGAGGTCTTGAGGAGGTCGTCCTGGGTCGAGACCACGCGGCGTGCGCCGCTGAAGCGACGCTGCCAGTAGCTGCCGCTCATGTCTTCCACGCGCACTTGAGCGCCGGGCTTGGGGGAGTGGATGAACTTGCCTTCGCCGACGTAGATGCCGACGTGGCTGAACGCGCGGCGCATGGTATTGAAGAACACGAGATCGCCGGGCTTCAGATCGTTGCGGTCGATCTTCTGCGTGGCGGCGGCTTGTTCCTCGGCCCGTCGGGGGAGCAGGTGGCCGATCGTCTGGTCGTACATCGCGCGGACGAAGCCACTGCAGTCGAAGCCGGTCTCGGCAGTGTTGCCCCCGCGGCGGTACGGAACGCCCAGGAAGCCGATCGCCGTGACAACGAGGTTGGAGGTACGGTCCACCACGGTCTGCCGGACTTGCTGGAGTTGGCCCTTCAGGCCCTTTTCGACAACCAGCATCTCGCCATGGTCGTCGGCCCGATCGAGTTGCGGCGCGGCATGGGCGGCGGTCGCAAGCAGGAGGGCGGCGGTGAGCATCAAAAATCGCATGGCGCGTAGGATATGGACGACACAAAGATGTGTCAACTTCAAGCGAGTTCGGGATTTTGCACGTAACTGCTTGTCATTGCTGGATTTTTCTCATCTTCTCATAATCAAAAATGTAAAGGTTTCGATTATTGGCAATAAGTTCTTTCGTTCATGTAATGCAAAAGTCTTTGAATTTCGGTTGAATGACCAAACGATTGCAAATCCTGGGCCATTGAAGGAAACGAATGACACTGTCTGTAACTACTCGCCGACGTTTGCTGTGTCTGGCGCTTGCAGGCGCCGGAATCGCAACGGCGGCGCCGCGGCCGGAGGTCGTTGCTTCCGGCCTTGAAAACCCGTGGGGCGTCAGCTTTCTTCCGGGCGGCCGCTTCCTGGTGACTGAAAAGGCCGGTCGGATGCGAGTCGTCGAGGCCGATGGCAAGGTGGGGGCGCCCGTGGCCGGCCTGCCCGCCGTTGCCGCGAGCGGTCAGGGCGGTTTGCTGGACGTGATGGCAGATCCTGCCTTCGAGGCCAATCGCACCTTCTATTTCTGCTACTCCGAACCCGATGCGGTCGGGATGGGCAACGGCACTGCGTTGGCGCGTGCCCGATTGTCGGCAGATGGCAGCCGCGTCGAAGGCCTGAAGGTGATTTTCAGCCAGAGGCCGAAGGTGGCGAGCCGCAACCATTTCGGCTGCCGCATCGTCGAGGCCAATGACGGCACTCTGTTCCTCACGCTGGGCGACCGCTTCAGCCGCAAGGAGGATGCCCAGAAACTCGACAACCACCTCGGCAAGATCGTGCGGATCGGCAAGGATGGCTCGGTCCCGCAGGACAACCCCTTCGTCGGCAAGGAAGGTGCGCTGCCCGAAATCTGGAGCTACGGGCATCGCAACGGCCAGGGCGCCACGCTGGCGCCGGACGGCAAGCTATGGATGCACGAGCACGGCCCGCAAGGTGGTGACGAGATCAACATCCCGCAGGCTGGTCACAACTATGGCTGGCCAGTCATCACCTACGGTGAGAACTACGGTGGCGGCAAGATCGGCGATGGCATCACGCAAAAGGAAGGCATGGAGCAGCCTCTGCACTACTGGGTGCCTTCGATCGCGCCGTCGGGGATGGTCTTCCTGACGAGCGATCGCTACGGTGCTGGTTGGAAGGGCAACCTGTTCGTGGGGTCGCTCAAGTTCGGCTATCTCGACCGGATCGAGCTCAAGGACGGCAAGGTCGTGGCTGAGCACAAGCTGCTGGAAGACGGCCGTGCGCGCATCCGCGACGTGAAGCAGGGGCCGGACGGTCTGCTGTATGTGCTGACGGACGAGTCCAACGGCAAGCTGCTTCGTCTCTTGCCTGAATGAAGATCTCCCGGGGGCTCGCTCACTTCGTGTAGCCGCCCGGCCTCGACCTGAGGGCAACCCCGACTGACGGCGAAGCGTCCGGGCGTTTCACGTCCGGACCCTCCTTTGCGGCCGGCGTCTTATCGGTGGTACGGTCTGCCCTCATCTCTCTCTTTGTTTTTCGCGAAAGACGCTTTCCCATGCTGCTCGATGCATCGCAATCCCAATTGGTTCTGGTCGACTATCAGGCACGCCTGATCCCCTCGATCTTCGAGGCCGACACCGTGGCGAAGAACGCGGTGCGCCTCGGCAAGATCGCCAAATTGATGCAGGTGCCGATCTGGGGCACTGAGGAAAACCCTTCGAAGCTGGGCGAGAACCTGCCCGACATCCGCGCCCTGTGCCAGCGCACGCTCGCCAAGATGCATTTCAGCGCTGCGGAAGAAGGCCTGGGCGAATGGCTGCGCGCGCCGGCCAAGGCGCCTCAGGGCAATGCCCGCAGTCTCCCCAAGCACCTGCAGAAGCCGGCAGCGGCCGAAGAGCGAAACTCGATCGTCATCGCCGGGTGCGAGACACACGTGTGCCTGATGCAGACCGCGCTCGACCTGCTCGAGGATGAGTTCGAAGTCTGGGTCGTCACCGATGCCTGCAGCTCGCGCACCGAGCGCAACCGGGATGCGGCCTTCGACCGGCTGGCCGGCGCCGGTGCGGAACTCGTGACCACCGAGATGGTGGGTTTCGAATGGCTGCGCACGGCGGAGCATGCGCGCTTCGCCGAAGTGCTGTCCTTGATCAAGTAGCCGCTGCGGTGCGTGAGAAGAGGCCCGTCGGCCTATTTCTGCAGCCGGCGGTAGGCGCTGAAGTGACGAATCGCCTCGCGCCGATGACCCAGGTGGTCATGCAACCGGGCGGCGTTGAAATGCGCATCGCCGACCGTTGAATCGATCCGAAGGCATCGCTCGTAACTCTCGAGAGCTTCAGGGAGGCGTCCCAGGTCTTCCAGTGCCACCGCGCGATTGAAATGCAGCAGCGCCACATCCGGTCGATGGCTCAATGCAACGTCATAAAGGGCCGCGGCCTCGGCCTGACGCCCTGACTCGCACAAGATCGCGCCCAGGTTCAGATACGCATCTGAATAGTCCGGTGCGACGCCAAGCGCCTTTCGGTACGCCGCCTCGGCGGCCTGCAGGTCCCGCGTTTCGAGTTCTTCACCCTGCGCGAACCACGCGTCGGCGGATGTTTGCGTCGATGGCGGCGGGTTCGCATCGTCGCTCGGCACATGCTCGACGAACGCCACCGACCCACGCGCGGCCGCGACCTCGAAGTCCATCAACAACTGGCCCGACTCCGCTTCCCACTGGCTGTCGCGCTCGCGCACGGCGATGGTGCTGCCCACGGCAGTGATCCGCAAGCCGGTCAGCGGCAACTCCGCCGGCAGCGTGGCCTTCAGCCGCTGCAGCGCGCGCAGGATCTTGCGCGTCGGGATGTCGGCGGCCTGCAACTCGTGTGCGGTCCGCAGCAGGACCACATCGCGGAACGAAAACCGGTACTCATTACGCGGTCCGCGCGCCGGCTGGACGAAACCGTTCGCGATCAACCCTGAAATCGCGCTCCGGGAAATACCGAGCATCTCCTGAAGGCTGCGCAGGGTGTGGGGTGCCTGCACCTGGACGTCGGTCACTTCCTCAGGCGCGTGGCCGCCGGGGCCGCGGTCGTCGTCTTGGCGGCAGCGCGCTTCACGCCCTTGCGCTCCTTGGAAGCGAGCGGGGTCACGACTTCATCGGCCGGCGCACGCGGCGTCGTCGGACGCTTCGCGCCGCCGGCACCCGCGCGCGCCAGGCTGGCACGCAGCATTTCGGTGAGGTCGATGATCTGGCCGCTGCCCTGCGCTGTTTCCCGCTCTTCCACCGCAACCACCTGCTTTCCGGTGATCTTCGCGTCAATGGCTTCCAGGATTCGCTTCTTCTCCTCGTCGACGAACTGCGTGGGGTCGTAGCTGTCCTGGGAAATCTGGTCGATGAGTTGCAGCGCGAGTTGCACTTCGGCATCCGACGGCTTGATTTCCTCGATGTCCAGGTCCTTCAGCGAACGGACCTCGTCGGCATAGAGCAACTGCTGCAGTACCAGGCCGTCCTCTGCGGCGCGGACCTGCACGACGTACTGCTTGCCTTTCCAGGCCCACTTCGCGAGCGCACACCGGCCGCTCTTGCGCATGGCGGCGCGCAGCAGGGTGTAGGGCTTGGCGCCGCGCTTGTCGGGTGCGATGAAGTACGCCTTGTCATAGAAGATCGGGTCGACGGCCTTTTCCGGGATGAAGGCGACGATGTCGATCGTATGGGTCGCGCTTTCCTCGACGGCCTTCAGCTCGTCGGGGGTGAAGAGAACGTAGCGGTCCTTCTCGAATTCGTAGCCCTTGACCATTTCGGTGCGGGGCACGACGACCGATGGATCCTTCTCCGACACGTACTGTTGCTTCACGCGCGAGCCGTCCTTGGTCAGGAGATTGAATTTGACGGTTCCAGAACTTTCGGTCGCGGAGTACAGCTTGACCGGGATCGAGACCAATCCGAAGCTGAGCGACAACGAGGCGATCGAACGTGCAGCCATGAAACCTCCAAGGAGGCAATGGGCACCTCCCGGGCGGAGAATGCCACTTTCCTGAACGAACGGCCAGAGGGGCGGCATGGCCCGTTGGCCGCGTGCCGGTTGCTCAAGCTCTCCAGAGCGACACCAGCTGATCCAGTCTGGGCAGGCCTTTTTCGGGCACCGACGAGGCCACGAGGGGCCTGAAAGTGAATTCCGTGGGCGGACTGTCGCCGTCCGGCCGGTCGGGCAACGGCGCCCGTACGATCTTCAGGCCGTCGGCATGTGCCTCCGTCCAGAACACCTGTTTCCAAGGTGTGCCGCTCGGAAACGCGGCAGCCCAGTCGGTGTTCGCCTTGACCCAGACCCCGCACACCGTGCCCAGCCGCCCCCTCCACGCCGGCGGGCAGACGAAGACGCCGGCGTCGCCCGGCCGCAACTTCAGCAGGCGAGACGGATAGGCGTACAACGACTTCCAGTCCATGCTTTCTCGTTCATCACTCACATCACGCCCTTCTTGATGGCATTGGCGGATGTCATGTCTGCGATACCTGAGGATTCGGGTTGGGTAGGAAGTCGAGCCCGACGCGCGACAGCACTTCGCGCAGGCGGCCTAGCGTCTTCGGGCCGATGGCGACCTCCTTCAGCAACTCCTGCTCGCTGATGGCGGAGAGATCCTCGATGCAGAAGATGCTGAGTTCCTTGAGCGCATCCCGCGCGCTGGCGCGCACGGAGAGCTCGTCGATGGGCGTCTCCGGGCTCAACTGGATCGGAATGTTGAATCGCTGTGCGCCCCTGGGGCGCCAGTTGAAGGAATGGAAGGCGAAGGTCGAGCTCTCGGGAATCAGGCGTTCGCGCAGTGCCTCGGCGTGCTGGCGCTTGGCTTCGTGAATGGCGCTCCGGAGGGCCCCCAGGCAGGGGAGCAACTCATCGTCGGGCAATTGCGCGAGGTCATCGACGGTTTGGATCATGCAAGACATACCTGGAACTCAATCAAATTCGTGCGCCGTCGGACGTGGCTGCACGCCACTTCTTGAACGCGGGAAAAAGGGAGGTGGGGCTCGAGGTGCGGGACACCTCAGGGGCAATCAACGTGAAGCTCCGGCCTTCGCCGCCGTCTGATGCCGATCGGAAAAGCACTTGCCCGGTGAAACCGAAGTACGACGTGTCGCGAAACCTTGAACGGGAACTCCGAAATCCGCATGCCTGCTTGCTCTTGCTTGCCGATTCGACGGCGACGCCCTAAGTATTGAGAGTCCGTCGCAGGAAGTCCATGCTGTGCCCGAATGGGCGCTATGCGCGTAGTGAATGTCCGTTGTTCACATGGAGTTCGAGGCTTTGCATCACTTGGTCGCGAAACCAGATGTGAGCCGCGTGGCGGTGCGTGCGGTCGTGCCAGGAAATATAGACGTCGAAGGCTGGCACCACCACCGGCAATGCCAGTTCGGCCAGGCCGAAGCGATCACGGAAGCGAGAGGCCAGCGAAAGGGGCAGGAGCGCCACCATGTCCGATTTCTCCAGCAGGTGAGGTGCCGTGAGGTAGTTTGGCGTGACGTACCGGCGCTGCCGCTGCAGCCCCTGCGCGGCCAGCGCCTGATCGACTGATTCCCCGAAACAGTTCACCGTATTCGGCATGATGACCACGTGTTCGAGGCCGGCGAATTCCGTTGGCGTGAGCGTCTTGCCGATGGCCCAGTGGCCGGAGCGTGCCGCGCACACGATGCGATCGCGAAAAAGCAGGCGGTGCCGGAGCTCGCGCAAGCTGGGCGGCAGGATGCCGACGCAGAAGTCGACATCGCCAGCTTCGAGCACCTTGTTGAACTGCGACGGATGCACCGGGTGCCGCACCGAAATCGAAATACCCGGAAACCCCGTGCCGAGATGCTGCACCAGGTGGTCGACGAAAAGGCACTCCAGATAGTCGGTGGCGACCATGCGGAACAGGTAGCGCGTGACCTGAGGATCGAAAGCCACTGCATTGCCGAGCAACTCGCCCATCTCCTGCAGGATGCGCTCGGCGAATTCGCGCAACTGGAGCGCCTTGGCAGTGGGGATCAGGCCGTTGCCGCCCTTCACGAGGATCGGGTCACCGGTGACGTTGCGCAATTGGCCCATGGCACGGCTCATTGCGGGCTGGCTGATCGACATCGCCTCAGCGGCCCGCGAGACGTGCGAGTGATCGACGAGCGCCACCAGGCACTTCAGCAAATAGAAGTTCAGCTCCCCGTTGTCGTTTCTTTCTTGGTGCATGGGCAGGTCGCGTTGAACACGGAAGCCTGAGGATACGGGCGGTTGCCTAGCCAAAGGTGAATACGTAGGCCTGTGCACCCGCATCGAGAAACTCGATCTCAAATATGCGATCTTTCGTACTCACTGTCTGGCGGATCAACTGATAGAGCCGTTGTGCGTCGATCGTTCCGTTCCCTTGCGAATCGATGTCGGACCCGTGGTCCGCCAGCGGCGGCTTGCCGTCCACCAGGACCCTGAAGCGCACGGGTTTCCCCTCCGCCGATGGGCCCAGCACCAGGTGCAGATCCCGCGCATGAAAGCGGTAGGCGAGGCGGCCATGGGCGCGGTTCGATATTGCGCGCTCACGCTCCACGGTCCAGTCGCCGTCGAGCGCCCATTGGTCCGTTCGCAATGAGACCGGGCGTTGGTAGGAATTGGTGCGATCGCTGGCGATGCCTCCTGGGGAGGCGAAGTTGCGTGTGCGCTCGTGGCCGAGGTAGGTCTCTTGCGACAGCGCAGGCGAGGGGTCCGGTGCGGCGTGGACGCCCGAGGCCGTTGGCGAAACCAGCGCCGATGGAATGTTGGTCTGCCCCGCCTCCGCGAGAAGTTGCTGGATGACCTGTTCCGATGCTTCGTACTGGTTCTCTCCGAACTGGTGATGGCGGATGCGCCCCTGCGCATCGACGAAGTAGAACGCGGGCCAGTATTGGTTGTCGAAGGCGCGCCAGATGGCGAAGTCGCTGTCGACCGCGACAGGAAAGCCGATGCCAAGATCCTTGACCGCCCGGTGAACGTTGGACGAGCGCTTCTCGAACGCGAATTCGGGCGAATGAACGCCAACCACCACCAGCCCTGCATCCTTGTACTTCTCGGCCCATGCGCGGAGGTAGGGCAAGGTCCGCAGGCAATTGATGCACGAGTAAGTCCAGAAGTCGACCAGCACCACCTTGCCGCGAAGGCTCTCAGGGGTCAGCGGCTCCGAGTTGATCCATTCGGTCGCGCCGGTGAACGCAGGTAGAACGCCTTCCCTCGGCAATGTTCGCGGAGGCGCCGGTTCGCGGCCCGCTGCCGTCAGCGTCAAACCTGCGTCTTCGAATGCGGCGCGGGCGTCGGTTTGAGGGGGCTGCGGCGTCCGATGTCCCGTGCGATCCAGCAGTGCCTGCTCCAGCGTCGACGTGGTCCCGACCGACAGGCGGCTGAGCGCGCCGGTGTCCAGGCCGAGTGCAATCGCGCCGACACCGACCAGCACCAAAGCTCCGGCCGCACGCCGGACCCATTCGCCGGCATGGAGCGAGCGCTTCATCGCAGCCAGCATGCGCCCACCCAGGAGCAGCGCCGCTGCCAGTGAAGTGCACGCGCCGGCGGCATAGGCGAGCAGCAACAGCGACGTGCCGACGCTCGCGCCATTGAGAGCCGCTGCCGTAAGGATGAGGCCAAGGATCGGCCCCGCGCAAGGTGCCCAGAGCAGGCCTGTCCCCATGCCCAGCAAGATCGACGACCCAACGGAGATGCGGGCTCCCGCGCCGTCCGGCTGCGGCTCCGCCAACCGGATGCCCAGAGCCACCAGCGGTCTCGTCAACCGGTCGGCAATGCCCGGGAACATCAACGTGATGCCGAACAATGCCAGCATTGCCATCGCCACGTACCGCCCGTACTCGTTGAGCGCAACCACCCAGCCACCGCCGACTGCAGCCAGTGTGGCGATGGCGGCGAAAGCTACCGCCATGCCCAGCAGCATCGGCAGGCCGTGCGAGCGGAACGGGCGATCGGCACGCGCAAAGACGAAAGGCAGCACCGGCAGGATGCAGGGGCTCAGGATGGTGAGCACGCCGCCCACGTAGGCAATGATCAGGATGAGCATGATGTCGAGAGGTGGTGGCGCGCTGCGATCAGTGCGCGATGGGTTGAGCCGTGGTCATGGTGAGCCGAGCCTCGAGGCCACCTTCGGCACGGTTGTGCAGCTTCAGTTCCGCGCCCATTGCCACCGCAAGCTGCTGTGCGATGGCAAGGCCCAGGCCCGTACCGCCGGTGCTGCGGTTGCGCGAGCCTTCCAGGCGGTAGAAAGGCTTGAGTACGGCCTCCAACTGATCGGATGGAATGCCCGGCCCGTTGTCGACGACGGCGACCACCCACCGATCCGCTTCGACGCGCACGCGGACGCGCACATCGCTTCCGAACTTCAGCGCGTTGTCGATGAGATTCACGAGGATCCGCCGCAGGGCATTCGGGCGCGTCACGATCGGCGCGTCGATCCGTCCCTCCAGCAGCACCGGCTGGCCGGAGTCCCCGTAGTCGGCCACCATGCTTTCGAGCAGCGCATCGGCATCGATGCGGCAGGGCGGTTCCGTGGCGCCGTGCAGCGTGCGCGCATAGGTGACGCCTTCCCGCACCAGCGTGTTCATGGCATCGAGATCCTGCCGGAACTTGACCTGGTCCTTTTCGTTGTCCATCAGGTCGGTGCGCAACCGCATCCGCGTGATGGGCGTCTGCAGGTCGTGCGAAATGGCCGAGAGGATCTCCACGCGCTCGGCCAAGTAGCCGGCGATCCGCCGCTGCATGGCGTTGAAAGCGCGAGCCGCATGCGCGACTTCGGTCGGCCCTTCTTCGTCCAGTTCGTGCGCCTTCAGGTCGGGGCCGAGTTCATCCGCCGCTGCGGCGAGCCGGGCGAGAGGCCGCGTGACCAGGCGCACGGCGAACCAGGCGCAGATGGCGAGCACCGCCAACTGGACCCAGAGCACCCACATGACCCAGTCGGACACGGGGATGCCGACTCGCCGCGCACGCACGATCACCGAGCTTCCGTCCGCAAGCCGCACCTGGATCTGCAGACCATCTTGCACCTCGGCCGCCTGCGCCACCTTGACGACCTCGAACGGACGCAGCGCAGTCACGATGGCCTCGCCGAACTCTCGTGCGACGGGCGACTCGGGCGGCGGCCCCTCCACGCTGCCACCCAGCATGAACCGGTAGTTGCGCCGCTCCAGACGGTCGAGCCAACCGGCGCGTTCTTCGGCAGGCAAGCGATTCAGGATCGCGATCGAACTTGCGATGTCGCGCTCGATGCCGCTCATCATCAGCTCGCGAAGCGCGATGCCGCGCTCGTATCGGATCGATGCGAAGGTGAGCGCCTGCGCAATCGCCAGCCCCACCACGATGATCAGCGTCACGCGTGCGAAGAGGGAGCGGGGGACCAGCCGGCGCCAGCCCGCGATGGGGCGCGAGGACACTTGGTGGCTTTGGGGAAGAGGCATGGGTGGGTTTATAGGCCCCGAACCACCCTCCAGCCCCCTCGTGTGTATTCCAGTGTGTCTGCCCGGGGACGGTGACGTACACAGGTACACAGCCATGCAACAAGTGCCGATCGCGGACGCGCGGCACCTGGCGCAGTTCAATCGACGCCGACAGCGCCCAGCGCGAGTCGAACCAGGTCCACCTGCCGCACGCAGCCTGTCTTCTCCATCAGGTGGGCAATGTGCTTGCGCACGGTGTGGATCGACACCGCGGTCGCTGCGGCAATCTCCTCCGCGGTGGCGCCGTGCACCAGTTCCGCCAGCACCTCTCCTTCGGCCGCCGTGATGTCCAGCGCCGCGCACAGCACATCCAGCACGATCTCGGCCCGGGCGCGCGGCGGGCTCACGCGCGCGAGCAGCAAGGGATGGCGGTCGTAGCGCAACCGGCCGTCCGCACGCGCAAGGTCCATGATGCAGCCGCCCGTCCGGCTTCCCGGCAGAGCGACCCGCAGGGGTCCGGACGCCAGGGACGCGCGCCTGAGGGACGCTTCCAGGTGCTTGCGCAGCTTGGGAGACGAGTGCCACAGCCGGCCGGCGCGCACCCCTACCGAAGACATCCGATCGAGCCGGGCGCGCGCCGCTTCGCAAGCATGGATCACCCGGCCCTCCGCATCGACGAGAAAGGTCGCTTCATCGAAGGAGCTGTCGATGAGGTCGATGGTGGTCAGGACCCGATCGGCCGCCGCCTTGCGATCGGCCATGGCCGAGAGCAGGGCGGTGGTCAGCTCCCCGACCGGTCCAGTCGAAAGGAAATCGTCGCAACCCTCGGTCTTGCTCGCGCGATGAAAGCTGATCGCGGCACTCTGAGCGCCTGCCTCGATCTGGAAGGACAGCATGTGCCGCATCCGGTGCTTGAGCATGAAATCGTTGTAGTACTCGCTCTGACTCCGGACTTCGGGCGTCAGGCACCACTCGCTGTCGAACCAGGTGCCGGCATTCCAGGGCAGGGTGGGGTTCAGGAGAATGTCCTTCGCGTGGAAGTGGGCGAAGTATTCGCGCTCGGCCACCGAGTCGACATCGAGCGTCAGGCCATCGACGAGGCGTGTGCCCTCGACCACCAGAAAGGACGCGGTGTCGCTGCCGACGACGTCGCGTGCACTCTGGAGGATGTCCAGCCAGGGCGGCGCCGGATCCGACAGGTGGCGGATGGCCTCCAAGGCACGACGCAGAGCGACCGCCTTGCCGCCCCTTTCGCTGGCTTCTGGCATCGGACCCCTCCTACCCGGTATTTGTAAAAAGTAGTTCCAATGTATTACGTGGTATATGCAGGTGCTACTAAGGGAAGACGCGTAGGGCGAAGGCATCTCTCCCCATTCGGGGGGAGGAATGCAGAGCCCGCGCTATCGCGCGAGGTTGAGGTCCATGCTCTGCTGGAGCCGAACCAAACTCTCCTCGCCGACCCGGATGAGGCCGCTGCGCGGCTGGTCCATGTCGATGATGATCGTGAAGACCATCGCAATCAGCAGCGCGAAAAGCGCCGTGGATATGTGGCGTCGCCGGCTTGTCAGGCCATAGCCGTAGGCGATGAAGCTCAGGGCACCCAGAGCGACCGCGACCAGGAGACCGATCACGATCTGCGGCACATGGTTGTCCAGCGCGGCGTGGCGTTTCTCGTTGGTGTTGAACATCTCGTTCAACGACTGGATGACCAGCACTCTCTCCGGCGAGGCCTGGCCGACCGTCGGGGATGTGCCTGCCAGCGCCCAGAGCTGGGACTCGATGTCCGTCGTGGCGGCGCTGGTCGTTTCGAGTTGCGTCCGATCGACGCCGGCCCGCATGAAGTCGACGCGCGCCGCGACATAGCGCTTGAGCAGGTCCGACACCTGCTCCCGCTGCGATGGCGGCAGCAACTGGGCCCGCAGATAGGTTGTGCGGATGGCATTGACCTCTTCCTGGATCAGCGTCTTGCGCGCGTCGAAGCGCGAGGCAGCCATCGCGAAATTGAAGCCGAGCAGCAATGCCAGAAGTCCGAGCAAGGCGGCTTGCAGGGCGCTGATATGCGATCTGGAGGCGTCGTCACTCCGGTGAACATGGCGACGACCGAGTTGGAACGCGATCTCCAGGGCCGCAAAGAAGGTAACCAAAACAATGATGAACAGTACGGTCTCGTCCAGTCCAGCCAGCATGGCGTCTCCTTCGAAGAGCCGCCCATTCTGCTGATGCGGATGAAACCGCGCAAATCCGGAAGGCCCACTACATTGCGAAGCAGCGCCTGCGCCGGAACCCCATTGCCATGCAAACAAGACCTGCAGACCATGTCCTCATCGTCGACGACGACCGTGAGATCCGCGAACTCCTGACCACCTACCTGGTCAAGAACGGCCTGCGCGTGGCCGCCGTGCCCACCGGGCGTCACATGCGCGCGGCATTGGAAGAGTCAGGCCCTTTCGACCTGATCATCCTCGACCTCATGCTGCCCGGCGAGGACGGGCTGACGCTGTGCCGCGACTTGCGCGCAGGCAAGCACAAGGCCATCCCCATCCTGATGCTGACGGCGCGCAGCGAAGAAGCCGATCGCATCCTCGGCCTCGAAATGGGCGCCGACGATTACCTGGCGAAGCCCTTTTCCGCCCGCGAATTGCTCGCGCGAATTCGCGCCGTCATGCGCCGCACCCGCATGCTGCCGCCCAACATGCATGCGACCGAGACCGCCCGGACCCTGGCCTTCGGCAGCTGGCGGGTCGATACCGTTGCGCGGCACCTGATCGACGACAGCGGCACGATGGTCGCGCTGAGCGGCGCGGAGTACCGGCTTCTGCGCATCTTCCTGGACCATCCGCAGAAGGTCCTGAGCCGCGACCAGTTGCTGAGCCTGACGCAGGGCCGCGAGGCGGAACTCTTCGAGCGCTCCATCGACCTGCTCGTCAGCAGGCTGCGACAGCGGCTGGGCGACGACGCGCGCGAGCCGCGCTACATCAAGACCGTGCGGAGCGAGGGCTACGTGTTCGCGTCGGCGGTCGAGGCCAGCGATTGAGGCTGGGCCAGGAGTGACTGGATCTTCTTCTCCGTCTCGGCGTAGCGGCCCTCGCCGAAGTGCGAGTACACGACGCGCCCTTGCTTGTCGATCAGGTAGACCGCAGGCCAGTACTGGTTCCTGAACGCCCTCCAGGTTGCGTAGCTGTTGTCCTGGGCCACGGCGTGCTCGATCTGCAATCGCTTGATGGCCTCCTGCACGTTCCTGGTCGACTTCTCGTAGGCGAACTCCGGTGTGTGCACGCCCACGACGACCAGGCCCTGGTCCTTGTACTTCGCGTGCCAGTCCTTCACGTACGGCAGGTGGTTCAGGCAATTGATGCAGGTGTAGGTCCAGAAGTCGACGAGAACGACCTTGCCGCGCAAGGCGTCCAGCTTCAGCGGCTGCGAGTTGAGCCACGTGTCGATGCCCTGGAATTCGGGCGCGGCCCGCTGCTCGGCGACGGGCGTATCGCCGCCGTTCGGAGGCGCTGCGAAGGTCAAGGCTGCAAGCGAGGTCGCGAGGGCCGTGCCGAAGAGAAGAGCGCTGACTCGGATGTTCATGGGGATTCCTTCCAGGGAGCGAGTGGCCGGGTGTCGAACGGACGGATCTTCCGCCGCGACACGGCTCGTGCGCGCGCTTCGCGTACGGCTGTGTATCCGGCCCATGGCGCCGACACACTACGTTTCATTGACGGAAAGACGCTGCGGCCGTACGCACCATCTTCGAACCCGGCTGCCCCCTTCAGGCCGCAGGCTACGGAACGCTCAGCAGCCCGGCGACCTTCTTCGGGATCTCCTTGATAAGGTTCAGTGCGTCCTGGTTGCACGCCTTCAATTGATCTTCGGCATCCGGCGCTTTCTCCATCGCGGCCTTGAGCGCCGCATAGGTGTTGGCGCCCATGTCGATGGCCCGGCCGACGAGCGGCGTGACCTTTTCATAGAGGGAGAAGTCCAGCGCGGCGAGGGTCATTTGCGCACCGACCAGGTCGGACACTTCCGCGTGAAACTCGACCTCGAAAGACGCGAGTGTCTCGTGGCTGGCCTTGCCCGCGGTGATCACCTTGAACGACACCCACATCATCGAGTGCGCGGTCGAAGCCAGTGTCTTCGCCAGGTCGGCCACGGCATTGCGCGTGTCCGAACGGGCCTTGTCTTCGCGCGCGCGGGACCACTTCTCGGTCTCGAGCTTCGATTGGCGCCAGCCGGCGAACGCGAATCCGACGATGCCGGCGAGGGCGCCCACGCCTGCGCCTATAACTGCGGCCAAGCCTTGGTCAAGTGCCATGTCTGGAAATCTCCTGTCCGGATACGTGCTTCGGATCGGTTATCGGCACGACTGCCGAAAACTTGAGCCACGACGACAGGTGCAGGGGCCGGCGGTGGCGGCATGGGCCGGCATCTGACATCATCGCGGCCCGCCGACCATCACGCCGCAGGAGACCCCCATGACTCGCACCGTCCAAGAGAAGCGTGCCGCCTTCCGGGCGCTTCACACCCAAGACTGCTTCGTGTTGCCCAATCCGTGGGATGTTGGAAGTGCCAGGATGCTCCAGGGCATGGGATTCAAGGCCCTCGCATCCACCAGCTCCGGCTATGCCTGGTCGCAGGGCCTTCCTGACGGCGGGGCTTCTCGCGAGGCTGTGCTGGCCCACTTGCGCACCCTCGTCGATGCCACCGATCTGCCTGTGAACGCCGATTTCGAAAGCGGCTACGCGGAGAACGCGGAAGGCGTCGCTGTCAGCGTCCGCATGGCGATCGAAACGGGCGTGGCCGGCCTGTCGATCGAGGATGCGACAGGCAACGCCAGCGACCCGGTGCGCAGCATTGGCGAAGCCGTCGCCAGGCTCCGCGCTGCCCGCGCGGCGATCGACGAAGCCGGCGGCGACACCTTGCTGGTCGGGCGTGCCGAGAACTTCCTGTACGGTCGCACCGACCTCGACGACACCATTGCCCGGCTCAAGGCCTACGCCGAAGCCGGGGCGGACTGCCTCTATGCGCCGGGCATTCGCACGCGGGAGCAGATCACCGCCGTGGTGGCCGCGGTTGCGCCGAAGCCGGTCAATCTGCTGATCGGCTCGGCCAGCGAATTCACCCTGCAGGATGTCGCGGCGATGGGCGTCCGGCGGATCAGCGTCGGCGGCGCGCTGGCACGTTCCGCATGGGGCGGCTTCATGCGCGCCGCGCGCGAGATCGCGGAGAACGGCCGTTTCGGATTCGCCGAAGCGGCGCGGGGCGACGAATTGAATTCGTTCTTCCGCCGCACCGACTGAGCGCTGCCGCGGAGCTCACTCCAGCGCAGACGCGGGCCCGAAGAACTCGTAGCGAACCTGCCGGTCCGGCACACCGAGCGTCCGCAGCGCCGTCTTCACCTGCTGCATGAACGGCTTCGGGCCGAGGAAGTACGCATCGACATCGCGCGTCGCGGTCGGCAGCCATTGGGCGAGCTTCTGGGCATCGAGCCGGCCGACCGCGTGCGGTGCGTCGGCGGCGCCCGGCGCTTCGGGCGCCTCGTCGTAGCAGTAGAAGCGCTCGAGCTGGGGATGCTTCTGCGCCAGCGCGTCGATGGCATGGCGGAAGGCATGGACGCCGCGGGTGCGCGCGCAATGGATGAAGTGCACGACGCGCGAGGTCTTCAGGGCGGCTTCGAGCATTGCCAGCGTCGGCGTGATGCCCACGCCACCGCTGATCAGCACGAGCGGCCGGTCGCTCTCGGCGAGCGTGAACGCGCCCGAGGGCGGGAACAATTCGATCTTGCTGCCTACTCGCACGTGATCGTGCAGGTGATTCGAAGCGAGTCCGCCTTGCTCCCGCTTCACGCTGATGCGGTAGGTCTGGCCGTTCGGTGCGGCCGAGAGCGAATAGTTGCGGCGTATGTCCTGGCCGTCGAAGAGCAAGCGCAGGCTGATGTACTGGCCCGGCTGGAAGTCGACCACGGGCTTGCCGTCGACTGGCGCGAAATAGAAGGAAGTGATCTCGTCGCTTTCGGCTTCCTTGCGCACCACCTTGAAGTCCCGCCCGCCGCGCCAACCGCCCGGCGCTGCGGCCTTGCTGTCGTAGGCCTGCTTCTCGGCGCCGATCAGGAGGTCGGCGAGTTGCCCGTAGGCCGCGGCCCAGGCCTCGATGACTTCGTCCGTCGCGATCTGCGGGCCCAGTACCTCGCGGATCGCGCGCAGCAGGCAGGCGCCGACGATCGGATAGTGCTCGGGCTGCACTTGCAGGGCGACGTGCTTGTTGACGATCTGGCCCGCCAGCTCGCCCAGCGCTTCGAGCCGGTCGATGTTGCGCGCGTACATGAGCACGCCGTTCGCCAGCGCCCGGGGCTGATCGCCACTCGCCTGGTTGGCCTGGTTGAAGAGGGGGCGGACTTCGGGGTGCTCGCCCAGGAGGATGGAATAGAAGTGCGTCGTGAGTGCCTCACCGCCCGTTTCGAGCAGGGGCACGGTTGCGGTGATGATGGCCTTTTGGGAGACGGACAGCATGAAGAGAGCCTTTCGAAAGTAGAGGGGTGATTGCTTGTTCATTGCAATCGCCGTTCCAGCCTGTCCCGCCTTGTGAATCAAAGACTTGGTGGGCGATGATGTCTTGCTGACACGCCTAGGATGGCGTCATGTCGACTCAAATCGTGTCAATATGACAACACACCCATTGCTCCAGGCCATCATTCCGCTGGTGGCAGATATCGCGCGCGAGTTGCCCAGCACCGAACGCTATCGCCGATTGCTGGAGGCCTTGCGGGTGCTGCTCCCTTGCGATGCCGCGGCACTGCTGCGCCTCGAAGACGGCTCGCTGCTGCCGCTGGCCGTGGATGGCCTGAGCAGCGACACGCTGGGCCGCCGGTTCCGTGTCGAAGAGCATCCGCGCTTCGCGGCCTTGCTCGAGGCGGACGGGCCCTTGCGATTCCCGGCCGATAGCGCCCTGCCTGATCCCTATGACGGATTGGTCGAGGGTGTGAAGGGGCATCTGCCCGTGCATGACTGCGTGGGCTGCGTCGTACGCGTCGATGAAAAGCCGTGGGGCCTACTGACGCTCGACGACCTGGCCCCGGAACGCTTCTCCCGCATCGACCTGAAGGTGTTGCAGTCTTTCGGCAGCCTGGCCGCTGCGACGGTCAGCGTCGCGGGCCACATCGAGCAACTCAAGTCGAGAGTTCGCGACGAAAGCCTTCGCGCCGAGGGCTATCGGCTGGCAGCGGCGCCGCGCGCACGCGCACTCATCGGCCGCAGCCCGGCAATGCGGCAACTCCAGAAGGAAATCGACCTCGTCGGCGGAAGCGAACTGTCGGTGCTGATCCAAGGGGAGACCGGCGTCGGCAAGGAACTGGTCGCCGAGGCGCTGCATGCGGGCTCCTCGCGCGCCGCGCGTCCCCTGATCAGCCTGAACTGCGCCGCATTGCCCGAGACGCTGGTTGAGAGCGAGTTGTTCGGCCACGTGAAAGGTGCGTTCACCGGCGCCGTGGGCGAACGTCCGGGCAAGTTCGAGCTGGCCGACGGCGGAACGCTCTTTCTGGACGAGGTCGGCGAACTCTCGCTGCCGGTGCAGGCCAAGCTGTTGCGCGTGCTGCAGAGCGGCCAGTTGCAAAGGCTCGGGTCGGACCGCGAGCATCGGGTCGATGTCCGGCTCATTGCCGCAAGCAACCGCAACCTGGCCGACGAGGTGCGGGCAGGGCGCTTGCGTGCGGACTTCTATCACCGGCTGAGCGTCTACCCGTTGCAGGTGCCGCCCTTGCGTGAGCGCGGCCGCGACGTGCTTCTGCTCAGCGGCTTCTTCCTCGAAGAGAACCGTTCCCGTCTCGGCCTCGGTGGCCTGCGCCTGGACGCCGGCGCGCAGGCCGCGTTGCTTGCCTATGACTGGCCGGGCAACGTGCGAGAACTGGAACATCTGCTCGGCCGGAGCGTGCTGAAGGCGCTCGGCCGCCATCCGCGGCGACCGCGCATCCTGAGCCTGACGGCAGTCGACCTCGATCTGCCGGGGGCGCGTCTGGCGATCGAGCCCGCGGGCACGAGCGCAACAGCAGACGGGCCGCCATCCCCGTCGCGCATGCGCGACGGCGAGGGTCTTCGCGATGCCGTGGCGAGGCTCGAGCGCGAACTCGTGGCGTCCGCACTGGCGCAGAACGACTACAGCTGGGCCGCCGCCGGCCGCGCGCTCCGCATGGACCGCGGCAACCTCGCCCGCCTCGCGAAGCGGATCGGCCTGCCAGGCGACAAGCGGGCGCTGCGCGCGATGCGCGCGCCCTGAACCCTAGTTCTCGCCGTAGGTGGCGGCGCCTTCCGCCGCAATCGCCCGCGCGCCCGCACGGACCGTGGCGCGATCTGCAATGAAGGTGCGCGGCTGCACGCCGGTACCGCCGTTGCTGATCTGCACGGGTGTGCGCGCCTGTTCGCGGACCTCGGCGCGCGACAGAGTCGACTGGAAAGGTTGCGGAGGCAGGGGGTTCTGCTCGCCCTGGAAGGCCTGTGCCCCGAAGGCCGCGAGGCTGCCGAAGCACAGCGAGATGATCGAACGTCGTTGCAGCAGGGAATCCATGAGTCGCTCCTGAGAAGGTGGATGGGCTGCACCTTCTACGGATCGGCGGGCGGGCTGGTTCACCCCGCCTCGAGGCAACTCAAAAATCGGAAGACCGGACGATGATCGGTTCACGGTGCGTGGCGTCATAGCGCGACCACGCGGCCACGTTGATCGCCACGTAGTTCTCTTCGTACGCGCTTACCGCGCGACTGGCGCCGTCCGAGGCGTGCACGTAGGCACCGAAATGGGACGCGAGCGCGTCATCGGTGATGAGGGCTTGAATCTCGCGGCCTTGTGCGGGCAGGGCAAAGGCCACGCCATTGCCCACCCAATGCGCGCCGCGCGAGCCGCCGATCCGATGGCCGCTTGCATCGACGCCCATGGCGGGTTCGAGCGGCGCCCGCTCGGTTTCCACGGCTTCCACGACGGGTTCGGGCGGTGGATCTTCGAGGATTTCGGCCGAAGCAAGGTCCCTGTCGAGATACATCATTTCGAAGTTGCTGATCTGGATGATGTCCCGGTCCAGTAACGGTCGCACCGACACGTCGTCGCCGTTGACCAGCGTGCCGTTGGTGCTATGCAGGTCGTGGAGGGTGACGAAATGCCCGTGCCGCGTGAGGACGACATGGGCCTTGCTGACGGTAGCGCTCGCGAGCACGAGGTGGTTGCTTGCGCTGCGACCGATCCTGAGCTCCCCTTCGAGAAGTCGCACGTTGCGCAGTGCAACACCGTTTTTCGTCACGATCAGAGTCGGCATCGTTCGAGTCCCCCCTTGTGGCTTGATGGTAAGACGGCATAGGCGCTGCCGATCCCGACCGTCACATGGCGAGAGCACTGAGACGAACTGATACAGCAGCGATCGCGGAAGACGGGGCAGATCGTAAAGACGACCCTGTTTCCGTTCACACTGGCACCGGGCGCGCGGACAGCCGCGCGCCAGGATCAGAAGGAGACAAGCATGATCGAAGGACAACAGGATTTCTCTCGCCGCGCTGTGCTGGGCGCCTCGCTGGCAGCCGTCGCGATGGGGGCGCTGCCCCTTGTCGCGCGCGCGCAGTCCGGCACGATCCGGTTCATCCTGCCCAATGCCACGGGCTCGGGCGTGGACGCGATCACGCGGGCGGCACAGCCCGCATTGTCGAAGGCGCTCAACGCGTCGGTGGTGGTGGACAACCAGCCCGGGGCCGGTGGCGTGGTGGGCCTTCAGGCACTGGCGCGTTCGGCGCCCGACGGCAACACGCTGTCGGTCGTGTCGAACAACGTGGTGATCTTTCCGAGCGTGCTCAAGTCGCTGCCATTCGACATGCCGGGCGACTTCACGCCGATCGCGATCGTGGGTGCGACGCCCATGGTGCTGGTGGTCAACCCGAAGGTGCCGGCGCACAACAGCAAGGAACTGATCGCGGTGCTGAAGAGCAAGCCGGGGGCGCTGAATTTCGCATCCGGTGGCAACGGCACGATCCTGCACTTGGCGACCGAACTGTTTCTCGAGCAAGCCGGCGTGACTGCCAAGCACATTCCCTACAAGGGCGTCGGCCCGATGGTGACCGACCTGATCGGCGGACAGGTCGAGTTCGGCACGGCTGCCCTGCCGAGCGTTCAGGCGCACATCAAGAGCGGCGCGCTGCGGGCGATCGGTGTCCTCACGGCGCAGCGCGTGCCGGCCGCGCCGGAGATCCCGACCTTTGTCGAGCAAGGGCTGCCGAACTTCGTGGTGGATGCGTGGTTCGCCGTCATCGGCCCGAAGGGCCTGAGTGCGGCCAACGTCAAGAAGGTCCATGACGCGGTGGTCACCGCATTCGATGACCCGGCCGTCAAGGAATCGATGGCCAAGCAAGGCAACACGATTGCCGTCAGCACGCCGGAACAGGCGCAGGCAGCGTTCAAGAGCGAACTGGCGAAGTACGCGGCGCTCGTCAAGAAGGCGGGCATCGAGCCGCAGTAGCGTCAGCCCGCTCGCCTAGAGGCCCATCAACTCGGAGATTCTCTGGGTCACGGTCTTCTTGGGCGGCTTCGGTCCCAACGCGCCCATGCGGTGGTCCGCCAGTGCGTCGAGCGCATCGGCGACCCTGGCGCATCGCTCGTCCACGTCCTCGCCGCGGCGCCACCTGCTGGCCACCATGCGGATCTCCTCCAGGCTCATCGGAGGAAGAGGCGCCTCGCTGGCGAGCGGCCTGCGCGCTTCATTCACGGGGACGCGCACCCTGCGCGGTCCGAAGAGCCCGGTGGATGACGGCGCAGGACGGCCGGAGAAGTGGAACTGTTCCATGCGCGGCATTCTGTCGAGTCGAGCTGCGGAGGGCCAATATCGCGGAGGTTGTAGGTTCACTGCGGAATAGAGGCAGCGGGCCTGCTGACGCGGGGAGGCGGGGGGTACGATGCCTGCAATGAGTTTGAGTCCAGCCCGCATTTCCAGTCCCCGTGGCCCGCGCATCTATCTGGCGGGCCCGGATGTCTTTTTTCCCGGTCAGGAGGACATCTTCCTGACCCTGAAGGCGCAGTGCGCGCAGTTGGGCATGGAGGGGCTCGCGCCGACAGACACTGACTTGTCGCCAGCGACTCACCCCCAGCCCGATGACCTGGCGCAAGCCATCTATCAAGGCAACGTCGAAATGATCCGCCAGTCGGACGGCGTGATCGCCAACCTGATGAGCTTCCGCGGCCAGGAGCCCGATTCGGGCACGGTGTTCGAAGTGGGCTTCGCCATCGCGCTCGGGAAGCCCGTGGTCGGCTACGGCGTCCCGGAGGGCAGCTACGCCGACCGGGTCGGTGCGGCGATCGCGTGCAGCGCGGATGCGGTGGGGGAGGTCCGGGAGGTCGAAACCGGCGCGATGGTCGAAGGCCTCGGCCAGCCGCTCAACCTCATGCTGGCGCGGTCGGTCCGGCTCGCGCCGACAGCGCAAGTCGCGCTCGAATGGCTGGCGACCGAACTGGGTGCGCAAACAAAGAGGCCCAGCGGGGTTTAGTCGCTGGGCCCTGGGCTTCCGCTTCGTGCTGCATTTGCCTGCGAGAGGCTGCGTCTGCCTACGTGAGAGGCGCACAGGAAACCCAACGATCAGACTCTAAGCATTTGCCTCGTGCGCGTCTCCATCCATCGGTGGCTTGGCGCGATTCCCCAGGTTTCAAGTGCCACAAAAGGTTTCGACGCGGCCGCCTGGGACCGAGCAATGTCAGAACTTGAAGCCCACGCCTACGTAGGGCCCGCCCAGGCTCGCCTTGGTCACCGGCGCGTCGTCGCGGTCGAAACTGAAGTAGCGGTAGCCGAACTTCACCGTCGTCTTCTCGGAGAAGCGGTAGCTCGCGCCGGCGAGCGCCTGCCAGCTCAGGTCGGAGCCGCCGGCGCCGACATCGGCGTAGGCCAGTAGCGACCACTTCCCGTCGATCGGATACAGCACGCGCGCGCCGACGACGCCGTCCCACCAGCCCTGGCTCCTCTCATGGTGGGGGCCGATGGGCGCGAAGATGCTGGTGAGGCTCGCTTCCGTCTTCGTGTAGAGGTAGCGGGCGCCGCCCACCACGTCGACCAGCGCCGGCCCTTCCATGACACGGTAGAAGCCCACCATCGTCCAGATCTGCTGCTCGTAATCGATGTCGAGGTTCGTCAACGGGGCGAAGAAAGGGGTCTTGCTGGTCCCCAGCTTCACGTACTGGACATCCATCAGCCCGCCCCACCGTCCCTTGCGCGCCTCGATGGCGCCCATGGCGCCGAAGTCGAGCGCGGAGGCGAGGTCCGAGAAGGGCACATGGAGCCGCTGCGTCCCGATGAAGCGGGTATCGACATCCGCGCGGACGGCTGTCGCCCAGAAATACGGGGTCACCTCGAAGTCCCAGGCGGGCCCCAGATCCGAGGATTGGGCCCAAGCCGGCAAGGCGACGATGGTGCATGCAAGACCGCAGAACCTGGCGATAGTGGACATTTTCGTTTCCCTCGTTGCGACTGCAGACAGGCACGCCGATCCTAGGAGCGACCGCGATCCACGGCAATCGAGGCGACTTCATGTGCTGCCACGTGACGGCGTACGTGGGTGTAAGTGGAACCACGTACGCCCACATAGGTGGAGTTGTGCCTCATCGCCCGGAATGGGCGGGCTGCCTGTTTTCGAGGCACCGCGTTGGAAGCCAAGTCTGGAGTCGATCCCTTGCGTTGTGCAGGCGGTTGTCCACAAGTCTGTCCACGGGGCGCGGGGACAAGAACACCGATCTCCCGCTGCAGCGTCGCCGGGCGCAACCGGGCATCCAAATTGCATACCAAGGCAGCAAGATGACTTTTCCGATCCGCCTCATGTCTCATTGCTCGATCGGCGGAATTTATGTTGACATCGGTGTAAACACTCTGATTGACACGCGACTTGTCACGGACCATCTACCTCCGCAGCGCGCTCCATACGGCCAGGCCGGTGGCGCGCATATTGCAGAAGGCACGCCATGACAGCCAGTTCGACGCGCACGCCCAGCAAGTCCACCCAAATCACTCGAATCGACCGTGACAGCGACAGCACGGTGCAGTCGCTCACGCGCGCCATGCAGTTGCTCGAACTCCTTGCCGAGGATGACGAAGGCTATCGCCTGGTCGACATCGCGGCGCACAGCGGGCTGTCGTCCTCCACGGCGCACCGTCTCCTCACGACGCTGGAACAGCGGCAGTTCGTCCAGTTCGATCGCGAAACCAGCCTCTGGTATGTCGGCGTGCGGTGCTTTTCGGTCGGTGCCGCGTTCGCGCGACGTCGCCGCATCGCGCACCTCGCGCTGCCGGTGATGCGCAGGCTGCGCGACAGCACCGGCGAGAGCATCAATCTAGGCATCGCCGATCTCGGCGACATCGTCTTCGTGACGCAAGTCGAAAGCCGCGAAACGATGCGCGCGATCGGCAAGCCCGGCTTTCGTGCACCGCTGCACGGCACCGCGATGGGGCAGTCGATCCTGGCGGCCATGGCGGAGGAAGACGTGCTGCAGTACCTGCGCACCTATGGCCTTCCGAAGCTCACCAACAACACGATCGCACGTGCATCGCGACTGCACGAAACGCTCGGCGAAGTTCGCCGTGCGGGCCATGCGATCGACGACGAGCAGAACGCGGTGGGCCTGCGGTGCATAGCCGCGGCGATCCGCGACGAGCATGGCCAGCCCTTCGGCGCGATCTCGCTCGTGGGGCCGACGCAACGCATCAGGAGCGCCGACTTCGCGCAACTCGGCGCGGTGGTGCGCGCCGCTGCCGACGAGATCACCGCCGCTTACGGCGGCCGCGTGCGCTGAGGCGTTCTTCCACGGGCGGATAGCGCCAAGTGCTTGATTCGTAAGCACTTTCCGCGACTGTCCCGCGCAGCGGAATAGTCCGCAACCCGCGGCACTTGCAGGCTCCAATGACCTGCACTTCAACCGCATCTCCTGGCAAACATAACCATGAAAACATTGCTCCCACAGCATGGCGTGAGCCGAGCGCTGACGCGGGTTTGCGACTGGACCGTGATCGCCTGCGGCTGGTGGCTGATCGCGCTGTCGGTCATGACCTGCGTCGAGATGCTCGGCCGCAAGGTGTTCTCGTTCAGCCTGCAAGGCATCGACGAGATCGGCTCGTACACCTACGGCATCGTCGGTGCTTTCGGCTTCGCCTACACGCTCATCACGCGCAGCCACACGCGAGTGGACTTCCTGCTGTCGCGCTTCTCGGTCAGGACGCGCGCGACATTGAACATGCTGGCCATGGTGAGCCTGGCGGCGCTCGCAGTGCTTTGCCTCTGGCGCGGCTGCAACGTGGTGGTCGAGAGCATCGAGCTGCGAAGCACGGCCGCCACGCCGCTGGCCACGCCGATGTGGATTCCCCAATCGATCTGGCTCGGCGGCTACCTGATGTTCGCGCTGGTCGCGGCCTGGGCCGCGCTGGATGCGCTGCGCCTGTTCTTCGGCGGCCGCACGCAGGAGCTCAACGAGCGCTTCGGTCCGCAGACGATCGAGGAAGAGATCGAGGCCGAAACCGAAGTCCAGCTCAAGACGCCGGCGGCGACGTCGCCCACGACCCCCATGCCCGCCACCGGAGCCGCATCATGATCGGACCCTTCGAAATCCTCGTCGGTCTGGCGATCATGCTGGGCCTGATGTTCATCGGCTTCCACGTCGCGACGACGATGCTGGTGGTCGGCCTGCTCGGCGCCATGATGCATTTCGGCATGCCGGCCATCAACGCCGTGGGCGAGCAGTTGTGGGCGGCGGGCGAGGACTACCTGCTGCTGTCCATCCCGCTGTACATCCTGCTCGGCGAGATCCTGATGCGCGGTGGCGCGACCGACAAGATGTACCAGTCGCTCGGCCAGTGGCTCAATCGCATGCCGGGTGGGCTTCTGCACACGAACATCGGTGCATCGGCCCTGTTCTCTGCCGTGTCGGGATCGTCGGTGGCGACTGCGGCAACGATCTCGACGGTGGCGTTGCCGGCCTTCAAGAACCGCAAGTACGACCAGCGCATGGTGCTCGGCACGATCGCGGCCGGCGCCAGCCTGGGCAACCTGATTCCGCCGGGCGTGGCTTTCATCATCTACGGCTCGATGACGAACACCTCGGCGGCGCGGCTGTACATGGCCGGCATCCTGCCTGGCGCGATCATGACGGTGCTGTTCCTCCTCACCATCCTGGCGATCTGCGTCTGGCGGCCTTCGGTCGCCGGCGCGCGCGAGGGCAGCACGGCATTGATGGAGAAGCTGCGCCACTCCGTGCACCTGCTGGGCCCCTTGGCCGTGTTCGCGGTGGTGATGGGCGGCATCTACACCGGCTGGGCCACCGTCACTGAAAGCGCCGCGCTGGGCGTGATCGTCTGCTTGCCCATCGCCGCGGGCTACGGCAAGTTGAACATCCCCATGCTGCACGAGTGCTTCCGCTCGACCATGCGGCTCACCGCGATGACCGCGTTGATCCTGGTGGCAGCGCTTTACCTGAACTTCGTGCTGTCGATGCTCGGCGTGCCGCAGGCCCTGGCCAGCCTCATCAAGTCGGCCGATGTGTCGCCGGTCATGCTGCTGTGGATGCTCGCAGTGCTGTATCTCGTGCTCGGCATCGCGCTCGAGACGATGCCGATGCTGGTCGGCACGCTGCCGGTGGTGTTCCCCATCATCCAGGCCGCGGGCATCGACCCGGTCTTCTTCGGCGTGTTCATGGTGCTGATGTGCGAGATCTCGCTGATCAGCCCACCCATCGGCATGACGCTCTACGTGATCCAGGGCGTGCGCGGCGAGGGTTCCATCAACGACGTGTTCCAGGGCACCTTGCCCTTCTTCGCCGCAATGATCGTGATGACCGCGATCCTGATCCACAACCCCTCCATCGCCACCTATCTGCCCAACCTGATGTTCGGCAAGTGAGGGCGTGCTTTTTCCGGCTTTCTTTTGAAGGAGTCAGGCATGAAACTGAAGTTCGTTCTCCCGCTGCTTGCAGCGACCCTCTCGCTGGCCTTGCCGGCTCTTGCGGACAACGCCAGGCTGCGCGTTGCGGGCAACCTGGTTGCCACCGGCCTCATCCAGCAGAACAAGGAGCAGCCCTTCTTCGAGAACTTCGCGAAGAACACCGGCCTTCCCATCGATGCCGACTACAAGCCCATGGACGTGCTGGGTGTCAAGGATGCGGATGGCCTGCGCGTGTTGAAGTCGGGCCTATTCGACGTGGTCACGCTGCGCCTGGCCCAGGTGTCGCGCGACGAGCCGTTCTTCCTCGGGCCCGACATCGTGGGCCTGTCGACCGACTACGAAGTGGCGCGCAAGGTCGTCGATGCATACCGGGACGCCTTCGACAAGCGTCTGCAGGAGCGCCATGGAGGCAAGCTGCTCGGCATCTATCCCTTCGGGCCGCAGGTCGTGTTCTGCAAGGTGCAGATCAACGGCCTGGCGGACCTGAAGGGGCGCAAGGTACGCGTGTACGACCAGTCGCTCGCCAAGTTCATCGAGAAGCTCGGCGGCATTCCGGTGACGATTCCCTTCGGCGAGACGCAGCAGGCGCTGGAGCGCGGTGTGACCGATTGCGCCATCACTGGCCCCAGTTCGGCCAACTCCGCGGGCTGGCCCGAAGTGACGACGCATTTCATGCCGATCGGCTTCCAGATCGCGTTGAATGCCTATGCGATCAACCTGTCGAAATGGAATGCGATGACGCCCGACCAGCAGGCGAAGTTGACGGCTGCGTTCAGGAAGTTCGAGACCGAGGTGTGGGGCTACTCGAAGGAGCTGTTCGACGATGCGTCGCGCTGCAACGTCGGCAAGGAACCCTGCAAGACAGTCAAGAAGTTCGCGATGAAGGACGTCCCCGTCAAGGCGGCCGACGAGCAGATGATTCGCGACGCGCTGACGACCGTGTCCTTCCCGACGTGGAGCGAGTTGTGCGACAAGTCCTATGACAAGTGCTCGGCAACATGGAAGCAGGTTGTCGGCCCGGTGGTCGGCCTCAAGTAGCACGAGATGCAAGCGCTCTGGCAACTCACCGCGACGGAACTCGCCGCAGGTTTTCGCAACGCCGCGTTCACGCCGAGCGACGCGCTGCGCGCGTGCCTGGCGCGTAGCGAAGCCGTCAACCCCCGGCTGAACGCGCTGGTCGCGCTCGACGCGGAAGGCGCCGCGCATGCTGCGGAGCAGAGCAGTCTGCGGTGGCGAGAAGGGCGTGCGCTCGGTGCGCTTGACGGCGTGCCGGTCACGATCAAGGACAACCTGCAGGTGCGCGGCCTGCCGACCCGATGGGGCAGTCGTGCGCTGGCCGGCTTCGTGGCCGGGCGCGACGAGTCCCCGGTGGCGAAACTGCGCGATGCCGGCGCGGTGATCTTCGGCAAGACCAACGTGCCCGAGTTCACGATGCAGGGCTACACCGGCAACCCGGTGTTCGGCGCCACCGGCAATCCGTGGAATCCGGCGCTCACGCCGGGCGGCTCGTCGGGAGGGGCAGTGGCACTGGTGGCCGCGGGCGGATGCCCGATTGCGCTGGGCACCGATGGTGGTGGTTCGATCCGCAGGCCTGCATCGCACACCAATCTGGTCGGCTTCAAGCCTTCGCGCGGACGCGTGCCGCGCGGCGACGGGCTGCCGCCCATCTTTCTCGACTTCGAAGTGGCTGGGCCGATTGCGCGCAGCGTGGCCGACGTGGCGGCGGTCATGCGTGTGATCGGGCGTGGGCCGGTGGAGGAGGGGAGTGCGCCGCGCGCGCGCATCCTTTTCATCCCGCGCTTCGGCGATCACCCGGTCGATCCGCAGATCGCGGCGCTGACCGAGACGGCCTCGCGCAAGCTGGTCGAGATGGGGCACGAGGTCACGACGGCAAAGGACTTCGACATGGCCGAGGCAGTCAATGAACGCTGGTCGCTGCTTGCGCAGGTGGGGCTGGCGTGGCTCGTCGCGCATCCGCAGGAGTTGTCGGGCCGGCCCTTCGATCCGGCGCTTTTCGGCCCCGTGATGCAAGCCAATGCCGAAACCGGCCGGACGGCATCCGCGGCGGACTTGTTCGACCTGCTGTTCGAGGCGGAGCGACTGCGCATCCGGCTGTCGCCCCTGTTCGACCGTTACGACTTCCTGTTGACGCCGGCGGCGGCCGCGCTTCCATGGCCGGCCAACGAAACGCACCCGTCGCGCATCGCGGGACGCGAGGTGGGCCCGCGGGGCCATGCGGTGTTCGCGGGTTTCGCCAACGCCGTGGGCCTGCCTGCCATCGCCGTGCCCTGCGGTTTCGCAGGCGGAATGCCGGTCGGCATGCAACTGGTTGCGCGTGAAGGCGCGGACGACGCGCTGCTCGCGCTGGCCCGCTCGATCGAGCAAGCCCATCCATGGCAGCGCTTTCCCGAGCCCTGACGGCTTCGGCCCCGGTGGCGGCCGGGGATATGCCCCAGGCTGCTGCGTTGGCCTTGAGTCGCGCCCGGCGCGACGGACGGCGCGTCCCATCGGCGCTGCTCCATGTGCGCAGCCGCGACGAGGCCTACGCGATCCAGGATGCGACGCTTGCTGCGATCGGGCCGATTGGCGGGTGGAAGGTCGGCGCCACCGCCCCATCGCGGGAGCCGATCTGCGCACCGCTGCCGGCTGCAGGGCTGGTGTCCGGCGGGTCGGCGCTCCAAGGCACGGCGTGGCACCTGCGCGGCACCGAAGCGGAAGTCGCATTCCGGCTCGGGTCCGACCTGCCGCCACGCCCATCGCCTTACACGCGCGACGAGGTGGCCCTGGCGATCGCATCCGTCCTGCCGGTGATCGAGGTGGCCGAATCCCGCCTGGCCGATTGGCTCGATGCGGACCCGGCGGCGCTCCTCGCCGATCTGCTGTGCCATGGCGGGCTGGTGCTTGGCGAGGCCGCGCCTTTCAATGCCGCCTGGTTCGATCTGCAAAGAACCGAAGTCGTGATGCGCTTCGGTGATCAGGTTGTCGCGCACACCATCGGCGAGAACACGCACCCCGATGTCGGCGGACTGCTGGCGTGGCTGGCCAACCATTGCGTGGCGCGCGGTGCGAGCCTCCAGGCCGGCCAGATCATCACGACCGGCTCGTGCACCGGAATGCTGTTCGCCTCGCAAGGGACGCCGGTGCACGTGAAGGTCTCGGGTCTTGCCCCTCTGAGCGTGTTCTTCTGAGCATCTGGAAGCCGGTCCACGGGAAAATCGATGGGGCTGCTGAAGTCATTCTTGCCTTGCGGCAGTGGGGTCTTAGGTGTTTTCACTAACGTCGACGTTATTGTCAACATAGTTGTTGACATGAATTTCGACAGAATCTAAATTCGCCCTGACAGTCTCGGTGGGATGCTGGCCAGCCCAGCCCGCTCCGAGACTGACAAGTTCGCCGACACGCCGGGTCCGTCCCTGCGGTTGGCGCCCGGTGCCACCGCAAGGAGACCAATCGATGCAAACCACCATGACGGCCGGCGCGACAGCGACCGCCGCAGCGCCCGATACCACGCTCCAGCCGACCAAGGTCCGCTGGAAGATCTTCCTGATGATGTTGTTCCTCATCTCGATCAATTACATCGACCGGGCGTCGCTGTCCGTGGCCATGCCGCTGATCGCGAAGGAGTTCGACATCGGGCCGGCCGTGCAGGGCCTCCTGCTCAGCTCCTTCTTCTGGACCTATGCGCTCATGCAGATTCCGGGCGGCATGCTGGCCGACCGTTTCGGCCCGCGCGTGGTCATTGCGGGCGCGACGCTGGGCTGGGGCTTCTTCCAGGCCATCGCGGCGTTCTGCACCGGCTGGATCCCGTTGCTGCTGACGCGCCTGGGTCTGGGTGCGGCGGAAGCGCCGATCTATCCGGCCGGCGGCAAGCTCAACGGCATCTGGATGACACAGAACGAACGCGGCCGCGGCGCGACCCTGCTCGACGGCGGCGCGCCGCTCGGCGCCGCGCTGGGCGCGATCCTGATCTCCGGGCTCATCGCCTTGCTCGGTTCGTGGCGCATGGCCTTTGTCATCGCCGGTGTGGGCACCGTGATCGCCGGCCTGTTTGCCTGGAGCTACATCCGCAACCATCCGCGCGAGCATCCCGGCGTGAACGAGGCCGAGGCGAAATATATCGAAGCCAGCCACGCGGAGGACGCCGCCAGCGAACCGCAAGGGTCCAGCGGCCGCCTGCTCGACTTCCTGCGCTTCCGTTCGGTCTGGGGCATGTTCTTCGGCTGGATGTGCTTCAACGCGCTCTTCTACGGCCTGCTCACCTGGATGCCCAACTACCTCTCCAAGGTGCATGGCTTCGACATCAAGCAGATGGGCGGCGCGGTGTTCTGCATGTTCTTCGCCGGCTTTGTCGGCGAGATGTTCGGCGGCTGGCTGGCCGACAAGTGGAAGGCCGCGGGAGCGTCGACCTCGAAGGTGCTGCGCACGCTGTTCGGCGTTTCGTCGGTCATCGCGACGATCGCGATCTACATGGTGTCGCAGATCACGAGCCCCGTCGCCGTGGTCGTGCTCCTGTCGATCACGCTGTTCTTCCTGCGCTGGTGCGGCCTCTTCTGGTGCGTGCCGTCGATCCTCGGCCGTAGGGTGCATGTCGGCTTTCTTGGCGGCACGATGAACCTGGGCGGTAATGTCGCGGGCATCGGCGTGCCGATCGTGGTCGGCCTGATCGTGCAGGCCACCGGTTCCTACTTCATGGCCCTGATGCTCTTCGCCGCGGCAGGCGCAGGCTTGTTCATCTGCTCCACGCTGTTGATCGACTACAGCAAGAAGCTGCCCGTCTAGTCCACTTTCCAGGTTTCGCGAAATGTCCCAGCCCCACCGCATCGGCGTGTTGACGCCATCCTCCAACACGGCGCTCGAGCCGCTGACCAGCGCGATGGTCGCCGGCGTGCCGGGCGTCTCCGCGCACTTCTCGCGGTTTCGGGTGACCGAGATCTCGATGGGTGACAAGTCGCAGAACCAGTTCGACGAGCGCACCATCCTCGACGCCGCACGTCTGCTGGCCGATGCGAAAGTCGACGTGATCTGCTGGAGCGGCACTTCCGCGAGCTGGCTGGGCTTCGAGCGCGACCGCGCGCTGTGCGCCCGTATCACCGAAGCCACCGGCATTCCGGCGACCACGTCGGTGCTGGCGCTCAATGAGCTGCTCGCCGCGCAGGGCGCTCGCACGCTGGGCCTGGTATCGCCCTACATAGAGGACGTGCAGCGCCGCATCGTCGCCAACTATGCGGCGCTCGACGTGGAGTGCGTCGCGGAACGCCACCTCGACCTGACGGTGAACTTCTCGTTCGCCGAAGTCGCCGCCGATACCTTGCGCACGATGATCCGCGAGGTTGCGCAGGAGAAGCCCGATGCGATCACGGTGATGTGCACGAACCTCCATGGCGCCCCGCTGGTCGACGAGATGGAGCGCGAGCTCGGCATCCCGATCTACGACTCGGTGGCGACCGTGGTCTGGAAGGCGCTGAAGATCACCGGTGCCGACCCGCGCAAGGTCCAGGGCTGGGGAGGGCTGTTCGCATGAGCACGAGTGCCTTCGACCTTGTCGTGCGCAATGCGCGCGTGGCCACGGCGAGCGATACCTTCGATGCCGACATCGGCATCACCGGCGGCCGGATCGTGCAACTGGGCATGGGCCTGCCCCCGGGTCGTCGCGAGATCGACGCCGCCGGCGCCTTCGTCACGCCGGGCGGCGTCGATGCCCACTGTCACCTCGACCAGCCCATGGAGGCGCCCGTGCGCATGGCGGACGACTTCGATACGGGCACGCGGGCGGCCGCGTGCGGCGGCACGACCACGGTGATCCCCTTTGCCGCGCAGCAGAAGGGCCAGTCGCTGCGCGCCGCGGTGCGCGACTATCACGAGCGCGCCGAAGGACGCGCCCACGTGGACCATGCCTTCCACCTGATCGTCAGCGACCCCACCGAGGAGGTGCTGAAGCATGAGTTGCCCCAACTGATCGCCGAGGGCTACACGTCGTTCAAGATCTACATGACCTACGACGACCTCAAGCTCAACGATGGCCAGATCCTGGACGTGCTCGACGTCGCGCGCAGCCATGATGCGATGGCAATGATCCATGCCGAGAACGCCGACTGCATCGAGTGGCTGACCCGGCGGCTGGAAGCCAGCGGGCGCACGGCGCCGCGCTTTCACGCGCATTCGCGGCCGATGCTGGTCGAGCGCGAGGCAACGCATCGCGCCATTGCGCTCTCGGAACTGGTCGACGTGCCGATCATGATCGTGCACGTGTCGGGCAAGGAGGCCGTCGAGCAGATTCGCTGGGCGCGCTCGCATGGCTTGCACGTGTTTGCGGAGACCTGTCCGCAGTACCTGTTCCTGACGGCGGAGGACCTTGGCATCGACGACAGCTACGGTGGCGCTCGCTGCGTGTGCAGCCCGCCGCCACGCAACAAGGACAACCAGCAAGTCATCTGGAACGGACTGGCCGACGGCCTTTTCACGATCTTCTCGTCCGACCATGCGCCGTTTCGCTACGACGCGCCCGAAGGCAAGAAGCCCGGTGGCAAGGAGGTTGAGTTCCGCCACATCCCGAACGGGATTCCCGGTATCGAGACGCGCCTGCCGTTGCTGTTCTCGCACGGCGTGCTCGACGGGCGCATCACGATCAACCGCTTTGTCGAACTCACGTCGACCAACCCTGCCAAGGCCTATGGATTGCATCCGCGCAAGGGGACCATCGCCATCGGCGCTGACGCCGATCTGGTGGTCTGGGGAGCGACTCCGCGGCAGGTGCGCAACGCCGACCTGCACCACGCCGTGGACTACACGCCCTACGAGGGCATCGATGTGAAGGCATGGCCGGCATTGACGATCGCTCGCGGCGAAGTCGTATGGGACGGCCAGACATTCCATCCGCGCGCCGGCCGCGGAGAATTCCTGCGTCGCGGCCGGCCCACGCTGCTGCCCGCAGCGAGACAGCGAGGCACGCCATGAAGATCCTGCTGATCAATCCCAACACGTCCCAGAGTGTTTCCGACCTCATCGAGGCCGAGGCCCGCCGCGCCGCCGCGCCGGGCACGCAGGTGAGCGTGCTCACGGCGCCGTTCGGCGTCGCGTACATCGAGACGCGGTTCGAGTCGCTCATCGGCGCGTACGCGACCGCAACGCTTGCAGCCGAGCATTGCGACGAGCACGACGCCATCGTGGTGGCGGCTTTCGGCGATCCTGGCATCGATGGGCTGCGCGAAGTGCTGGACATCCCTGTGGTCGGACTCACGGAAGCGGCGCTGATGAGCGCCTGCCTGCTCGGCAAGCGTTTCTCCATCGTGGCGATCTCGCACCGCATCACCGCCTGGTATCGCGAATGCGTCGCGGCCAACGGGCTGAGCGACCGGTTGGCCAGCATCCGCAACCTGGACAATCCGCTGAAGGACATAGGTCGCGTGCAGGAGGATCACACCACCCGCCTGGAAGCGCTGTGCCTGTCGGCCGTCCGGGACGACGGTGCGGATGTCATCATCATTGCCGGCGCTCCACTGGCGGGATTGGCGCGATCCATCCGGGACCGCATCCCCGTGCCCGTGGTCGATGGCGTGTCGAGCGCCGTGTGCCATGCGCAGACGCTGGTGTCGCTTGGAACGCTGCCGGCCCGGCAGGGCAGCTTTGCGCCGCCGCCGGTCAAGCCGAACCACGGCCTGCCCGAGGGCATCGCACGGCTGCTCGCGCGCGACCGCATGCAGAGGTGAAGCGCCGTCGCTAAGATCGAAGCGCATGCCAAAGAAACTAAGTTCCCCCCAGGAAGCGATCGGCACGGGCCGCGAGCAGAGCGTCGATGCCATCGCCGAGAAGATCTCCACAGCGATCCTCGAACACCGGCTGGCGCCGGGGACCAAGCTCGGCGAAGACCGCCTTGCCACCATCTTCGGCACCAGCCGTGCCAAGGTGCGCGAGGTGCTGGCCCGCCTGGCCCACGAACAGATCGTCGAACTGGTTCCGCAGCGCGGGGCGCACGTCGCCAAGCCGACCATCGAGCAGGCGCGCGACGTCTTCGAGGCGCGCCGCCTGATCGAGCCCGGCGTGCTGCGCAGGCTGATCGGCACGATCGATGATTTCAAGATGCAGCGTTTGCGCCGGCATCTCGAACTCGAGGCCGATGCGCGTCAGCGCAGCGATGCGCGCGCCGTGGTGCGCCTCTCCGGCGAGTTCCATTTGCTGCTGGCCGAGCTGGCCGGCAATTCGGCGCTGGCGCGAACCATGCGCGAGCTCTCGACGCTGACCTGCCTGATCATCTCGCTGTACGACGCGCCCACGGCGACCAGCTGCCGTGCGGACGAGCATGAAGAGATCGTCGACGCGATCAAGCGGGGCGACGCCAAGCGGGCCGAGACGCTCATGCTTCATCACCTGGATCACATCCAGGAAAGCCTCAAGCTCGACGCGGGAAGCGACGAGGCTGATCTCGAGAGCATTCTCGGAGACTAGGGGAAGCAGGGCGGAGCCTGGTGGCGCCTCCCAGGTAGATTCCAGCACGCCGGCTGCCCTGACTCGCCGCTAAGATGGCCGCCCATCGTGTGCAGGCCTCAGGACGAAAGGACTCCCGAAGATGAATGCTGAAGACCCCGCTCGAAAGGGCCAAAGGCGTTCCGCCTTCGGGAGTTCGCGCTCTCGCCGGGCTCGGGCACGAAAAAGTCTGGCGATCTTCTTCGCTACCGTGGTCGTCGTCGCGGTGGGCATCGGGGCGGCCCTGTACTACGAGGCGTCGTCCGAGCGGCCGACGGCGCCCGCCGCAGCGCCGGCCATCAAGTCATCGGAGCGAACGGCTGCGCTCCCGCCGCTCAACCTGCCCGCCGACGACGGCCCCCATGGGTCGGCGATGGAATGGTGGTACTACAACGGCATCCTCGGTACGCAGACGGGCGAGCGCTACGCGTTTCACATGGTCGTCTTCGTGGCCAACGGGCTGGTCAAGCACACCGTCATGCACGCGGCCTTGGCCGACCTTCAATCGGGCAAGCGCTTCGTCAGCCAGACCCGCACCGCCGGGATTCCCTCGACCAAGATCGCCAACGGCTACGACTTCCGGCAGGAGAAATGGCAGGCCACCGCATCGCCGTCGTCCCATGTGCTGCGCGCGTCCTTCGACAGCGCTTCCATCGCGCTGGACCTGGGTGCGACAGGCATGGCCGTCGCGCATGCCGCTCCAGGCTCCGAGACGCCGGGCATCCTGGATTTCGGCAAGAGCGGCATCAGCTACTACTACTCGCGCCCGCGCCTCCCCACGCAAGGCAGCATCGCCGTCGGGGGGAAGACGCTGCAGGTGAATGGAGACATCTGGTTCGACCACCAATGGGGCGAATTCGACGTGCTCACGCTGGGCTGGAACTGGTTCGCGCTGCACCTCGCGGACGGCTCGGACCTGATGCTCTACGAGCTGTTCGACATGGACCGCCGGCGCGTCATGACCGCCGGTACGCTCTCGAACGCCAAGGGGGCCGTACCGCTCAAGCCAGGCGAAGTCGAACTCGTGCCCGGCAACACCTGGACAAGCCCGAAGACGGGCATCCCCTATGTTGTCGAATGGAAGATCAGGCTTCCTTCGGGCGTCCTGAACATCAAGCCCTTCCTGGCCGACAGCGAATTCGACTCCAGCGCGACGAGCGGAAATGTCTATTGGGAGGGCGCGGTGAAAGCGACCGGCAGCATGGAGGGACAGGGCTTTCTGGAGCTGAGCGGCTATGACCGCTTGAGTGGTGTGCGGCAGGCGAAGAGCAAGTGAAAACAAAAGTTCCCAATTTTATGTTTCCGGTGCGAAACTGTAGGACCTTGCATCACCCGGAAACTGAAGAATGGCCAGCGGAGTGCCTGCTCCCGAGCACGCCTTCTTGCGAGGCGAGCGCCGCCTGACTGTCCCCGAATACGTCGGGCTGGTGGCTTCATGCCAAGCGGCCTTTGACTCGGCGATGAGCGAGTTGCCCCCGTCGATCCAGGTCGATCTCTGGAACGCCTTTCACCCGGACACATTCCTGCCTTCCAGCGGCAAACGAACGCTGTGGGTGCTCCGGCGCGGTGTGCTGGACGACCTGGCGCCCACCGTCGAGAGCGTCCTGTCCCGGACCTGGCAGCCCGAGCCGACGGAGAACGAGCAGCTGGTATTTCGTGCGGTCCTGGAGGCGCTCGCGACCGGCCGGGAGCGCTTGAGCGAGATCGTGGAGTTCTGCAACGAGATCTACGTCTGGCCTTCGGTCCTGGGCGTGGCCGACTACCTGACGGGGAACCTCGTCGCGGCGGTCCGCATGGCGGCCCTGGATGTCACGAGCGACCGCGAGCCGCGGCAGGAGCGCTTGCCCAGTTGGGCGCTCGTCGGAACGCTGCTCGAAGCCCTTCGCGCCACGCCGAAGCGCTCGGAAGCGGTCCTGCTGCCGTTCACTGCCGCGCTGGCTACCGTGCTCGGACCGAAGAAAGGGCGACTCACGGGCGAACACTCGCGTTTGCTGATCCAGCTCTACTTCAAGACAGGTGCGGGCCGGCGCGGCTCGGCGCGGGAGTCCGCGCTTCACAGCTTTCGGGAGGCCGGTCCACGGAGCACGCCAGCAGGTGAGGACGACGACAAAGTCCGCAAACTGCTTCGAGGACTGCGCGCACTCCAGCTCATCCAGTTGGGCGAAGAGGAGCAGGAGGTTCGCTGGACCGTGATCACCTTGCGCCATCTGCCGCCGGGTCACGCCGCGAGCCAGCTGACCTCGTCGCTTTTCAAGTGAGCTCCGCGCGACCGCTTCGCGCCGCGCTTGCGCGAAAGTCAAGCGGAGTCTGGTAGTACGTGGCAGCACCTACGGCTGGCATGGGCGAACACGGCCTTCGAGCACGTGCGCGCCACGATTTCTGGCGCGCTGATGGAGCGCTAGTCTCCCGAAGCGGCGACACGGACGTGTGGCCGGCACTCGACACCGCAGCAGGAAGTCTCCCTGTGTACTGACGGCGAACCTTCGCTCGTGTCCGGTGCCACGGCAGCCGGTCGCCCTGCGTCGCAACCCCATCCGGGCAGCCGCCGCGATTCGCGCACCGGCGCAAGACCGGTCGAACAGACAGGAGACGACGATGCCCGCACTTTCGGCGATTGACTTGGCCATGTTCCTGCTCGAAACGCCTGCCCGGCCGTTCAACATCGGTCCGCTGGTGCTGTTGCAGCCGCCGGAGGGCTTCAAGGGCAACTTCGCCGACAAGTTGCACGCCAAATTGCTGAAGCGGCCGCCCGGCCCGCCCTTCAACTACCGTTTCAAGCAGTCCTTGACCCGCCTGCCCTCGGTCGAGCCGATGACCGACCCCGACATCCGCGGGCACGTGCACCGGATGACGCTCGAGAACGCGACGATGGACGCGCTGCTGAAAGAAGTCTGCGCGCTGCACGAGACGCAACTCGACCGATCCGGGCTGCTCTGGCAGTTCCATGTCATCGACGGGCTCGCCGACGGCCGCGTGGCACTGTACGGCAAGGCGCACCACGGCATCATCGACGGACGCACTTTCGTCAAGGCGGTCACGCTGTGGCTGTCCGACGATCCGAAGGACAAGGTCGTGCGCGCCCTGTGGGACGGCGTGCCGCGATCGAGCAGCGCCGGCAGGGAACGGGCCGACATGGTCCAGCAACTCATGAGCGCGGGGAGCCAGGTCACGGGCGCCTTGCTCTCGGCGGCAAGTCTTTACGGCATGCTGGCCCAGCAAGGATTGCGAGCGTTGAGCCTGGGCAAGGACCTGCCCCTGCCTTACCTCAAGGTGTCCGCGGCCTTCGACGGCGCGCTGTCGCCGAAGCGCAGCTATGCGTACTGCACGCTGCCGCTGACCGAGATGAAGAGCCTGGGCAAGGCACGCGGCGCCACGGTCAACGATCTGCTGCTGACTGCGCTCGACATGGCCATGCAGCAATACCTGCGCAAGCGCGGCGGCGCGCACAAGGAGCCGCTGGTGGCCGACATGCCGGTGGCGCTGGCCGAGGACGCCAAGGGCGGGAACCAGATCGCGGTGCTGCAGTTTCCGCTGGGCAAGGCCGGCGCGTCGGTGGCCGAGCGCCTGGCGGCGATTCGCGCCGAGACCGGTCAACTGAAGGAGTCGCTGAAGACACTCAGCAGCGACACGGTGATGCTCTACACCACCCTCGTGCATGCGGTGCCGCTGCTGATGGAAATGGTTGCGGCCCAGGCGGCTCCGCGCTTGTCGAATCTGATGGTGTCGAACCCCTTCGGCCTGGCCGGCCAGCCGTACCTGATGGGAGCCGCGGTCGAGTTGATCCTGCCCGTATCGGTGGTGGCCGCCGGGCACAAGCTCAACGTGACGGCGGTCTCTCTGGGCGAGCGGCTGCAGCTGGGCTTCCTGGCCATGCCCGAGGCGGTGCCGCACATCGAGGAGCTGGCGCGCCTCACCGAACAGGCCTATGAGGAATTGAGGGCCGTGCTGGGCGAGGGTGTGCCGGCCGCCGAACCCGCTCTTGCCCCCGCACCGCGGAAGACATCCGCCGGAGCGTCGCGCAAGGCGCAGCGCAAGCCCGTGGTGCAGGCCCCTGCGGCGCGGAAGCGGGCCACGCCGGCCAAGCGCAACTCGCGCCCGGCATCGGCCTGATCGCGCTCACCTCCAACGACCCCACCAACCCCAGGAGAAGGATCAATGAAAAACCCATTCGTCGCGACGTACGTCGGCGTCGCTCTGGTGGCCGGCTCCGCCGCTTTTGCTCAGCAGGCGCCCACGGCGGCGGCTCCGGTTTCCAAGCCCGCCACCGCCGCCACGGAGCGCGCCAACGAAGCAGTTCGCAAGGCGATGGCGATGGCCGACAAGCAGGACTTCGAGGATGCCACGCGAGGCAAGCTGGCCGAGCTGAAGGACCCGCTGGTCAAGGCTCCGGACGGGCGGCTCGTGTGGAACACCCAGCGATACGATTTCGTCAAGGGCGACGCTCCCGCGACGGTCAATCCCAGCCTGTGGCGCGAGCAGAAGCTCAACACCGCGCAGGGCCTGTTCAAGGTGGCCGACGGCATCTACCAGATTCGCGGCTACGACATGGCCAACATGACGCTGGTCGAAGGCGCCAGCGGCTGGATCGTCATCGACACGCTGTTCACCGAGGAGATGGCCCGCGCCGGCCTGAAGCTGGCCATGGAGCACCTGCGCAGCACCAAGCCGGTAGTGGCGGTGATCTACACCCACAGCCATGTCGATCATTTCGGCGGCGTGCGCGGCGTGCTCGACGAGGCGGACGTGCGCTCGGGCAAGGTCAAGGTCATCGCGCCCGAGGGATTCATGGACAACGCGGTGGCCGAGAACGTGCTCGCCGGCAATGCCATGTCGCGCCGCGCCAACTACATGTACGGCATCACGCTGCCGGCCAACGACAAGGGCTCGGTAGGCACCGGCCTGGGGCTGGCGCTGAGCAACGGCGCGCCGGGGCTGGTGCCGCCGACGCACCTCATCAGGAAGACAGGCGAGGAGATGACGGTCGACGGCGTGCGCTTCCAGTTCCAGATGGCACAGGATTCGGAAGCGCCGTCGGAATTCATGATCTATCTCCCCGACAAGAAGGCGCTGTGCCTGTCGGAAGTGGCCAACAAGCTGATGCACAACGTCTACACGATCCGTGGTGCGAAGGTGCGCGATGCGTTGTCGTGGAGCAAGTACGTCAATGAGACGCTCGACCTGTACCCCGATGCCGAGGTCGCGTTCGCGAGCCACCACTGGCCGACCTGGGGCAGCGCCAACGTGCGCCAATACCTGGCGAATCAGCGCGACACCTACCGCTTCCTTCACGATCGGGCGCTGCACCTTGCCAACAAGGGGCAGGTGATGGATGAGATCGGCAACGAACCTTTCTTCCCGAAGGAACTGGCCAAGGACGCCAGCTCGCACGGCTACTACGGCACGCTCAGCCACAACTTGCGCGGCGTCTACAACTTCTACCTCGGCTACTACGATGCCAACCCGGCCACGCTGCATCGCCTGCCGCCGGCGGACGCCGCCAAGCGTTACGTGGCGGCGATGGGAGGCGAAGCCGCGGTCGTCGCCAATGGCAAGAAGGCCTTCGACGAAGGTGACTATCGCTGGGTCGCCGAGATGGTGAACCACGTGGTCTTCGCCAACCCGAACAATGCGGAGGCACGCGCGCTGCAGGCCGATGCGCTCGAACAGCTCGGCTACCAGGCCGAGTCGGCCACCTGGCGCAATGCCTACCTCATGGGTGCGATGGAGTTGCGCGCCGGCCCCCGAACATCCGGAGCCAGTTCGAGCGGGCCGGACACGGTGCGCGGCATGACCAACGAGTTGCTGTTCGACTACATCGCGCTGCGCCTGGACCACCAGAAGACCGACGGCCTGAAGTCCGCGATCAGCATGGTGTTCAGCGACACGAACGAAGTCTGGGCGCTGGAGCTGTCGAACTCGGTGCTCAACAACACCAAGGGTCGCGTGCTGAAGAACCCCGACGTCACGTTGACGCTGACTCGGCCCGCCTTCCTCGCCATGTTGCTGCAAGGCAAGAAGGTGCCTGAACTGGTGCAGGCCGGTCTGCTCAAGGTCGAAGGAGACCCGAAGGGCTTCGCTGCCGTGGTGTCGAACATCGTCGAGTTCGATCCGATCTTCAACATCGTCACCCCCTGACCCCCCAAGTCTTCCATCCAGGAGCAAGACATGACCGAAAGACTCTGGCACGCCAGCTATGGCGACATTCCGAAGGAAATCAACGCCGACGCCTATCGGTCGGTCACCGAGATGCTGGAGCAGGCGATGAAACGCTTCGCTGACAAGCCGGCGTTCCGCTGCGCGGGACAGACACTCACCTATGGACAGCTGGACACGCTGTCACGCAACTTCGCGGCGTACCTGCAAGCCAGGCTGGGCGTTCGGCGCGGCGACCGCATCGCCGTGATGGCGCCGAACCTGCTCGCGTTCCCGATCGCCTTCCTGGGCATCATCCGCGCCGGAGCGGCGCAGGTGAACGTCAACCCGCTCTATACGCCGCGCGAGCTCGAACACCAGCTCAATGATGCCGGGGTAGAGACGATCATCGTCTACAGCGGCGTATCGGGCACGGTGGCCGAAGTGATGGGGCGGACACGGCTGAAGACCGTGCTCACCACCGGCGTGGGCGACGGCAGCGGCGTGCAGATTCCGAGCCCTGCCGTGGACGCGCGACTGGGTTCGGCCACCTCGCTGGCCCAGGCACTCGAAGAAGGGGCCGACCTGCCGTTCGAGTCGGTGGAGCTCAACGGCGACGACCTGCTGTTCCTGCAGTACACGGGCGGTACCACGGGCTTGTCGAAGGGCGCATCGCTGTCGCACCGCAACCTGATCGCCAATACCGAGCAGTTCAAGGCCTTCATGCCTGACAACCTGCGCCCGGGCGCGGAGGTCGTCGTCACGGCGATCCCGCTGTATCACATCTTCGCGTTGATGGTGAACTTCATCACCTACTTCTCGGTCGGCGCCGACAACTGGCTCGTGCCCAACCCACGCGACTTCGACAGCTTCCTCGACACGATGAAGAAGGCGCGCCCCACCGTGTTCATGGGGGTGAACACGCTCTATGCGGGCCTGTGCGCGCACCCGAAGAGCAAGGAGATCGACTGGTCCAACCTGCGCCTGGCGGGCGGGGGCGGCGCGGCGGTGATCGGCGCGGTGTCGGACAAATGGCTCGCGCTCACCGGCACCTTCATCCGCGAGGGTTTCGGCCTTTCGGAGACGAGTCCGATCGTGAGCTTCAATCCGGCCTCGGTGCAAGCCTTTACCGGCACGACGGGGCTTCCGCTGCCGTCGACCGACGTCAAGCTGCTCGACGAGGAGAACCGCGAGGTCGGCATCGGCGAGCCGGGCGAGATCTGCGTCCGTGGCCCGCAGGTGATGAGCGGCTACTGGCAGAAGCCCGAGACCCAGGCGACCACGTTCACCGCCGACGGCTATTTCCGGACCGGCGACGTCGGCGTGTTCGACGCCAAGGGCTTCCTCAGGATCGTCGATCGCAAGAAGGACATGATCATCGTCTCCGGCTTCAACGTCTTTCCGAACGAGATCGAGGCAGTGGCCACGGGCTGCCCCGGCGTCGTCGAATGCGCCTGCATCGGCGTGCCCGACGAGAAGACGGGCGAGGCGGTCAAGCTGTTCATCGTCAAGGCCGCGGACACGACGCTGAGTGAAGATGACGTGGCGGCGTTCTGTCGCAACGAACTCACCGCCTACAAGGTGCCGCGCATCGTCCGCTTCGTCGATGCGCTGCCGAAATCGGCCGTCGGCAAGATCCTGCGCCGCGAACTGCGCAACGTGGCATGACGAACTTCGACTATGACTGGCTGATCATCGGATCGGGCTTCGGCGGCAGCGTGTCGGGGCTTCGCCTGTCCGAGAAGGGCTACAAGGTGGCGGTGCTCGAATGCGGCCGGCGCTATCGCGACGAGGACTACGCGGCCACGACCTGGAACCTGCGCGATTTCCTGTGGGCGCCCGCGCTCGGCCTGCGCGGCATCCTGCGCCTGACGCCGTTCAAGGACGTGTTCATTGCGAGCGGTGCGGCGGTCGGGGGCGGCAGCGTGGTCTATGCCTGCACCCTGTACCGCGGCGCACCGGAGTTCTTCGTCAATCCCCAGTGGGCTGGGCTGGACGACTGGGCCGCCACGCTCCGACCGCACTACGACACCGCCGAACACATGCTCGGTGTCAATACCGTGCCTTTCGAAAGCGACGGGCAGAAGCTGCTGATGGACGTGGCCCGGCACTTCGGCGTGGAGCAGACGTTCAGGCGCACACCCGTGGGCATCTTCTTCGGAGAGCCGGGCGAGACAGTGCCCGACCCGTACTTCGGCGGCAAGGGGCCGGCACGAACCGGCTGCACGCGCTGCGGCGCCTGCATGGTGGGTTGCCGCATCGGTGCCAAGAACACGCTGGTGAAGAACTACCTGTGGTTCGCCGAGAAGGCGGGCGCGCAGATCCTGCCGGAACATGAAGTCGTCGATATTCGGCCGCTCGGCGCGCCCGACGGCAGTGACGGCTACCGCGTCACCACGCAGCGGCCCGGTGCGTGGTTCAACAAGCAGCGGCGCAGCTTCGACGCGCGCGGCGTGGTCGTGTCCGCAGGTGCGCTGGGCACCAACCGATTACTCGCCAGGTGCAAGCACGGCGGCTCGCTGCCCGCGATCAGCGACCGGCTGGGCGAACTGGTGCGCACCAACAGCGAATCGATACTCGCCGTGACCTTGCCTGACGAGAAGCTCCATCCGAGCAGGGACGTGGCCATCAGCGCCAGCATCCACCCGCGCCCGGACACACACATCGAATTCGTCACCTATGGTGCGAAGGGCGACTTCATGTCGACCCAGTTCACCATGATCACCGGCGAGGGCACGCGCGTGACCCGTCCACTGCGGCTGCTCGGCAGCATCGCGCGCCACCCGCTGCGCTTTGCCAAGGTGCTGTGGCCCTTTGGCTGGGGGCGTCGCACCGTCATCTTCCTGGTCATGCAGAGCCTTGACAACGCCATTGCGTTTCGCGCCAGGCGAGGGTGGTGGGGTGGTATCGGCCTGAGCACCGAGCAGGACAAGGAAAAGCCCAACCCGACTTTCATCCCGGTGGCCAACGAGGCCGCGGAATGGCTGGCGCAGCAGACGGGCGGCATCGCCCAGAGCATGGTGCTCGAAGCCTTGGCCAACGTCCCGTCGACGGCGCACATCCTTGGTGGCGCGGTCATCGGCAAGGACGCTGGCAGCGGCGTCGTCGATCGGCACAACTGCGTCTTCGGCTACCGCAATCTTCTTGTCTGCGACGGTGCCGCCATGCCGGCGAACCCCGGCGTCAACCCGTCGCTGACGATCGCGGCCATTGCCGAGAACGCGATGAGCCACATCCCCGAAGCACAGTCGCAGCACCCATGATCCCCATGTCGGCCATCAACGCGGCGCTGCGCTTCGGTGTCAAGCGCCTGTGGAGCAGGGGCGTCACCATCGGCCAGTTGCGCAAGAAGGCCTGGCTCGCCGATGCCGGGCTCAAGCTCGTGGGCGACAAGATCGACGTCGTCGGTGTCGACGCCCGCGGCGTGCCGTCGGAATGGATCGGCGAGGAGGGCGCGGCGCAGCGTGGGGTGCTGCTCTACCTCCACGGCGGGGCCTTCAGCCTCCACCTGCCCAACAGCTATCGGCAAATGGCATCGCAGTTGGCGCTGAAGACAGGGCTGCGTGTGCTGCTGCCGGCGTATCGGCTTGCGCCGGAGCACCGTTTCCCGGCGGGGCTCGACGATTGCGTTGCGGTCTACGGTTGGCTGGTCGGGCAGGGGATTTCGCCTCGCCGCATGGCCATCGCCGGCGATTCGGCCGGCGGAAATCTCGCCTTGGCCTTGCTGATGCGCTTGCGTGATGAAGGCGCGCCGCTGCCCACTTGCGCAGCGATGATGTCGCCCGTCACCGACCTCACGGGCGGCAGCCCCTCGGTGCAGGTCAACGAAGGCAGCGATGTTCTTTTCAACCGGCATGCGCTCACGCTGGTGCTGTCTACCTACCTCGACGGCGCATCCGCGGACGATCCCGCCGTGTCGCCCCTGTTCGGAGACTGGGCCGGGCTGCCACCGCTGCTGTTCCATGTCTCGGGCAGCGAGATGCTGCTCGACGATTCGCTGCGCGCCGCGGAGCGTGCGCGCGCCTGCGGCATCGATGCCCGGGTCAAGGTCTGGCCGGGCATGCCGCACGTCTTTCAACTGATCAGGATGCTGCCGCAGTCGAAGCAGTCGCTCGACGAGATCGGCAGCTTCATCGCAGAGTACTGCGGCCCGGAGCCGCAGTCTGCGACGACCGCGACCGCGCAGTCGATCGCGGCGCCCTCCGAGGAGTGAACCATGGACACCATCGTTCAGCGCATGCAAGACACCTTCGAGCAGCAACGCGTGGCGTTCCTGGCGAAACCGTATCCCAGCCTTTCCGAGCGCAAAGCCAATTTGAAGGCGCTGAAGAGCCTGCTCCAGCGCTATCAGGATCGCATCGCCGCGGCGGTGAGCGCCGATTTCGGCGGGCGTTCACCGGCCGAGACGAAGCTGATCGAGGTGCTCGGCCCGATCCTGGAGATCAACCACGCGCTGCACCGCCTGCGTCGATGGATGGCGCCGCAGCGTCGCGCGACCGAACTGCTGTTCCTGACCAACAGCGCGCTGGTCAACTACCAGCCCAAGGGCGTGGTCGGCGTGATCACGCCGTGGAACTTTCCGCTGTACCTGTCGCTGGGGCCGCTGGTTGCCGCGCTGGCAGCAGGCAACCGCGTGATGATCAAGATGTCGGAACTGTCCCCCCGCACCACTGAACTGCTGGCCCAGATGCTTGCCGAGCGCTTCGCAGTGGACGAGGTCGCGGTCTTCGGCGGCGAGGTTGCCGAGGCGCAGGTGTTTTCGCACCTGGCCTTCAACCACCTGGTGTTCACCGGGTCGCCGGCGGTGGGCCATCACATCATGCGCGCGGCGGCGCAACACCTCACGCCAGTCACACTGGAACTGGGCGGCAAGTCGCCGTCGCTCGTGGCGAGCGACGACGCGCTGGAGACGGCCGCCGAACGCGTCGCCCACGGCAAAGCCTTCAGCAGCGGCCAAGTCTGCCTTGCGCCCGACTACGCACTGGTGCCGCGCCCCCGGGTCGACGCCTTTGCCGGCGCGGTGGAACGGTCCTTCCGGCGCTTGTACCCCACGGTGCAGGGCAATCACGACTACACCAGCATGGCTTGCGAGCCGCATGCGCAACGCATCCGCGATCTGCTGGCCGATGCCGCCGCGAAGGGCGGGAAGGTCATCGCCTGTGGCGACGACGGGCCGGGGCGGCGCATTCCGCTGCATGTCGTTACCGGCGTGCGGGATGACATGCGCATCGCCAACGAGGAACTGTTCGGGCCGATCCTCCCGGTGGTGGGCTACGACACGCTGGACCAGGCCATCGAATACATCGCAGCCAGGCCGCGGCCATTGGCGCTCTATGTATTCGGATGCAAGGGCGCGGAACTGGAGCGCCTGACGAACTTGACGCATTCCGGCGGCCTGTGCGTCGACGACTGGGGGTGGCACGCCTTCAACCACGACTTGCCTTTCGGGGGCACCGGCAACTCGGGAATGGGCACCTACCATGGCGAGGAAGGCTTTCGCGAGTTGTCGCATGCGAAAGGAACCTTCAAGCGCGCGCCCTGGTTTCCGATGGGCCTGTTCTATCCGCCCTATGGCAATGCGGTACAGCGCCTGGTGTTCAAGTTCTACCTGGGCCATCCCGACCCCTCGCTGGCGGATGCCTCGCTCGGCCAGCGTGCGACGCACCTTCCGTTGCGATGAAGTGCTGCCGCGGTTCTGTCAGCTTGCAGAAAGCACAGTCTCCATAATTATGAATTCAGTTTCGGCAAGCGCCGGAAGTGCATCTGCAAGACAAGGAGACAAGCCCATGAGCCGCTACGCAGAGTTCTACCGTCGGTCCGTCGACGAACCCGAAGGCTTCTGGTCCGAACAGGCCAGGCTCATCGACTGGAAGACACCGCCGCAGCTGATCCTGGACGCCAGCCGGCCGCCTTTCGCACGCTGGTTCGTGGGCGGCACGACCAACCTCTGCCACAACGCGGTCGATCGCCACCTGGCCAGCCGGGGCGAGCAGCGCGCCTTGATCTTCGTGTCGACCGAGACCGGCGTCGAGAAAAGCTACAGCTTCAAGGAACTCCACGCCGAAGTGCAGCGCGTCGCGGCCAGCCTGATGGAACTGGGCGTCGGCAAAGGCGATCGCGTCCTGATCTACATGCCGATGATTCCCGAGGCGGCATTCGCCATGCTCGCGTGCGCGCGCATCGGGGCCATTCACTGCGTGGTGTTCGGCGGATTCGCGAGCGGCTCGCTGGCCTCGCGCATCGAGGACGCCACGCCGAAGGTCATCGTGAGCGCGGATGCCGGATCGCGCGGCAACAAGATCCTGGCGTACAAACCCTTGCTCGACGAGGCGATCCGCCTGTCCTCGCACAAGCCCGATGCGGTGCTGCTGTTCGATCGCGAGCTGGCGCCGATGGAACTGAGCGAGGGCCGCGACCACCTCGCGAGTGTGCTGCTCGAAAAGCATCGCGATGCCGAAGTGCCGTGCACCTGGCTGGATGCGACGGACATCAGCTACACCATCTATACGAGCGGCACGACCGGCAAGCCCAAGGGCGTGCAGCGCGACACCGGCGGCTACGCCGTCGCACTCGCCGCCAGCATGCAGCACATCTTCGATGGCCGAGCCGGCGAAACCTATTTCTCGACCAGCGACATCGGGTGGGTGGTCGGCCACAGCTACATCGTCTACGGCCCGCTCATCGCGGGCATGGCGACCATCATGTACGAGGGCCTGCCTACGCAAGGCATCGACCAGCAGCCCGACGGCGGCATCTGGTGGCGCCTGGTCGAGAAGTACAAGGTGACGGTCATGTTCAGTGCGCCGACCGCGGTGCGCGTGCTCAAGAAGCAGGACCCTGCGCTGCTCAAGAAGTACGACCTCTCGAGCCTGCGTGCGCTCTTCCTGGCCGGCGAACCGCTGGACGAGCCGACGGGGCGCTGGATCAGCGAAGGCCTGGGCGTGCCGATCATCGACAACTACTGGCAGACCGAGTCGGGCTGGCCGATCCTGACGGTCGCGAATGGCGTGGAGCGCACGCCGAGCAAGTTCGGCAGCCCGGGCGTCCCGATGTACGGCTTCAAGGTCAAGATCCTCCACGAGTCGACCGGCGAGGAGCTTGCGGGGCCCGACGAGAAGGGCGTCGTCGTCATCGAGGGCCCGACGCCGCCGGGTTTCATGCAGACGGTCTGGAGGGACGACGAGCGCTTCGTGAACACCTACTGGAAGAGCGTTCCGGGCAAGCTGGTGTATTCGACCTTCGACTGGGGCATCCGCGACGCGGACGGCTACTTCTACATCCTCGGCCGCACCGACGACGTGATCAACGTGGCCGGCCATCGACTGGGCACGCGCGAGATCGAGGAGAGCATCTCCGGCCACGCGAACGTGGCCGAAGTCGCCGTGGTCGGTGTCGCCGATGCGCTCAAGGGCCAGGTGGCCTTGGCGTTCGTGGTCGCCAAGGACGGGGCGGCCGTCGCCGACGAGCAAGCGGCCCTTCAACTGGAAGGGGAAATCATGAAGCGTGTTTCCGACGACCTCGGCGCGCTGGCCCGGCCCGCGCGTGTGCGCTTCGTGACCGCCTTGCCCAAGACCCGGAGCGGCAAGCTCCTGCGCCGCGCCATCCAGGCTGTGTGCGAGCAACGCGATCCCGGCGACCTGACGACCATCGACGACCCGTCCACCCTCCAGCAAATCAAGAATCTGTTCTGACTCGGGCACTGCCCGGAACCGGTGACGCCGGTCCGCACGCATCGCCCCCTTGCAGAGGGGGCGGGCGGCCACACATAGCGGGTAAGGCTGGGGGGTACAATCCGCCCCGTACTCAGGCCCTTCCCCAGCCACAGTCGCATCCGCCAATCGGTTCAGCCGTGTCGCGGAAGGTTTCTAACCAACTAGTGCTTCCTCCAGGGAAGCGAAGGTCAGCGGAATATGAGCGATTCCTCGTCGACGTCTTCGTCCGTCTACAGCGCCTATCAAGGCAATACCTATCTCTTCGGCGGCAATGCGCCTTATGTCGAGGAGATGTACGAAAACTACCTCTCCAATCCGGGCAGCGTGCCCGACAACTGGCGCTCCTACTTCGACGCGCTCCAGAACGTCCCCGCGACGGACGGAACCAACGCCAAGGACGTGCCGCACCTGCCGGTTGTCAACGCCTTTGCGGAGCGCGCGAAGCAGGGCACCACGAAGGTGGTCGTGGCGAGCGGCGCCGATTCCGAACTCGGCCGCAAGCGCACCGCTGTCCAGCAACTGATCGCCGCCTACCGCAACGTCGGCGCCCGCTGGGCCGACCTCGACCCGCTCAAGCGCACCGAGCGTCCCGCGATTCCCGAACTCGAGCCCTCGTTCTACGGCTTCGCCGATGCCGACCTCGAAACGGTGTTCAACACGAGCAACACCTTCTTCGGCAAGGAAACGATGTCGCTGCGCGACCTGCTCAACGCGCTGCGCGAAACGTACTGCGGCACCATCGGCGCCGAGTACATGTACATGACCGACCAGGCGCAGAAGCGCTGGTGGCAGCAACGGCTCGAAAGCGCCCGCACCAATCCGCAGCTCAGCGCCGAGCAGAAGAAGCGTGTCCTCGAACGCCTGACCGCCGCCGAAGGCCTCGAGCGCTTCCTGCACACCAAGTATGTCGGCCAGAAGCGCTTCTCGCTCGAAGGCGGCGAAAGCTTCATCGTCGCGATGGACGAGGTGATCAGGCAGGCCGGCATCAAGGGCGTGCAGGAAATCGTGATCGGCATGGCCCACCGCGGCCGCCTGAACGTGCTGGTCAATTCGCTCGGCAAGATGCCGGCGGACCTCTTCGCGGAGTTCGACCACACGGCGCCCGAAGACCTGCCCAGCGGCGACGTCAAGTACCACCAGGGCTTCAGCTCGGACGTGTCGACCCCTGGCGGCCCGGTGCACCTGAGCCTGGCATTCAACCCCTCGCACCTTGAAATCGTGAACCCGGTGGTCGAAGGCTCCGTGCGCGCCCGCATGGACCGCCGCGCCGACCCGCTCGGCAAGCAGGTGCTGCCGGTCATCGTGCACGGCGACGCTGCCTTCGCAGGGCAGGGCGTCGTGATGGAGACGCTGGCGCTGGCGGAAACGCGCGGCTATTCCACCGGCGGCACGGTCCACATCGTGATCAACAACCAGATCGGCTTCACCACCAGCGACCCGCGCGACAGCCGCTCGACGCTGTATTGCACCGACATCGTCAAGATGATCGAGGCGCCCGTGGTGCATGTGAACGGCGACGACCCCGAGGCCGTGGTGCTCGCGACCCAGCTCGCCCTCGAATTCCGCATGGAGTTCCAGAAGGACGTGGTGGTCGACATCATCTGTTTCCGCAAGCTCGGCCACAACGAGCAGGACACCCCGGCGCTCACGCAGCCGCTGATGTACAAGAAGATCGCGCAACACCCCGGCACGCGCAAGCTCTACGCCGACAAGCTCGCCGCGCAGGGCCTGGGCGCCACGCTCGGCGACGACATGGTCAAGGCGCAGCGTGCGGCCTTCGACGCCGGCAAGAACACCTCGGACCCGGTGCTGACCAACTTCAAGAGCAAGTACGCGGTCGACTGGAACCCCTTCCTGAACAAGAAGTGGACCGATGCCGGCGACACCGCGATCCCCACCGCCGAGTGGAAGCGCCTGGCTGAGCGCATCACCACGGCACCGAGCAACTTCACGGTGCATCCGCTGGTCAAGAAGGTGCTGGACGATCGTGCCGCGATGGGCCGCGGCGACGTCAACGTCGACTGGGGCATGGGCGAGCACATGGCTTTCGCCTCGCTCGTGGCCAGCGGCTACCCGGTGCGCCTGTCGGGCGAGGACAGCGGCCGCGGTACCTTCACGCACCGCCACGCCGTGCTGCACGACCAGAACCGCGAGAAGTTCGACGAGGGCATCTATGTGCCGCTGCAGAACGTCGCGGACAACCAGGCGCCTTTCGTCGTGATCGACTCGATCCTGTCCGAAGAAGCCGTGCTCGCCTTTGAATACGGCTACGCCTCCAACGATCCGAACACGCTCGTGATCTGGGAAGCGCAGTTCGGCGACTTCGTCAACGGCGCGCAGGTCGTGATCGACCAGTTCATCGCCTCGGGCGAGGTCAAGTGGGGCCGCGTCAACGGCATCACGCTGATGCTGCCGCACGGCTACGAAGGCCAGGGTCCCGAGCACAGCTCGGCGCGCCTCGAACGCTTCATGCAGTTGTCGGCCGACACCAACATCCAGGTGGTTCAGCCGACGACGGCGAGCCAGATCTTCCATGTGCTGCGCCGCCAGATGGTGCGCAACCTGCGCAAGCCGCTGGTGATCATGACGCCGAAGTCGCTGCTGCGAAACAAGGATGCGACTTCGCCGCTGTCCGAGTTCACCAAGGGCAGCTTCCAGACGGTCATTCCGGACAACAAGGATCTCAAGGCCGAGAAGGTCAAGCGCGTCATCGCCTGCTCCGGCAAGGTCTACTACGACCTGGCGAAGAAGCGCGAGGAAAAGGACAGCGACGACGTGGCGATCATCCGCGTCGAACAGCTCTATCCCTTCCCGCACAAGGCCTTCGGCGCGGAACTGAAGAAGTACCCCAATCTCGTCGACGTGGTGTGGTGCCAGGACGAACCGCAGAACCAGGGCGCCTGGTTCTTCGTGCAGCACTACATCCACGAGAACATGCAGGAAGGCCAGAAGCTCGGCTACTCCGGCCGTGCCGCCTCGGCATCGCCCGCGGTCGGCTACTCGCACCTGCACCAGGAACAGCAGAAGGCGCTGGTCGACGGCGCGTTCGGCAAGCTCAAAGGCTTCGTGCTGACCAAGTAAGAAGAACTCACATTCACCTGCATAAGAAACACGAAGCGGAGCACATCCAACATGTCCATCGTTGAAGTCAAAGTCCCCCAGTTGTCCGAGTCCGTGGCCGAAGCCACCATGCTCCAATGGAAGAAGAAGCCCGGCGAAGCCGTCGCCATCGATGAAATCCTGATCGAGATCGAAACCGACAAGGTCGTGCTCGAAGTGCCGGCGCCGGCCGCCGGCGTGCTGGCCGAGATCGTGGCCGGCGACGGTGCGACCGTCGTGGCCGACCAACTCATCGCGAAGATCGACACCGAAGGCAAGGCGGGCGCGGCCGCGCCCGCCGCCGCACCGGCTGCAGCACCCGCTGCTGCTCAGGCGGCGGCCCCTGCGGCGGCTGCCACCGGCGGCTCGAAGTCCGACGTGGCCATGCCCGCCGCGGCCAAGCTGCTGGCCGACAACAAGTTGAGCACCGGCGATGTCGCCGGCACCGGCAAGGACGGCCGCGTGACCAAGGGCGACGTGCTTGGCGCCGTCGCATCCGGTGCGACCGCCAAGGTCGCGGCGCCCGTGCCCGTGCCGACGGGAGCGCCGAAGGCCGCGTTGCCGCAAGTCGCTTCGCCAGCCGGTTCGCCCGACCTCGGCGACCGTCCGGAAGAGCGCGTGCCGATGAGCCGCCTGCGCGCGCGCATCGCCGAGCGCCTGCTGCAATCGCAATCCACCAACGCGATCCTGACCACCTTCAACGAGGTGAACATGGCGCCGGTGATGGAAATGCGCAAGCGCTTCCAGGAGAAGTTCGAGAAGGAGCACGGCGTCAAGATCGGTTTCATGAGCTTCTTCGTGAAGGCTGCAGTGCACGCGCTCAAGAAGTACCCGGTGCTCAACGCGTCTGTGGACGGCAACGACGTCGTCTACCACGGCTACTTCGACATCGGCATCGCGGTCGGTTCGCCGCGTGGCCTGGTGGTGCCGATCCTGCGCAATGCCGACCAGATGAGCTTTGCGGACATCGAGAAGAAGATCGCCGAGTACGGCGCCAAGGCGCGCGACGGCAAGCTGGGCATCGAGGAGATGACCGGCGGCACCTTCTCGATCTCCAACGGCGGCGTGTTCGGTTCGATGCTGTCGACGCCGATCATCAACCCGCCGCAGTCGGCCATCCTGGGTGTGCACGCGACCAAGGACCGCGCGGTGGTGGAGAACGGCCAGATCGTCGTTCGCCCGATGAACTATCTCGCGATGAGCTACGACCACCGCATCATCGACGGCCGCGAAGCCGTCCTGGGCCTGGTGGCCATGAAGGAAGCGCTGGAAGATCCTGCGCGCCTCCTGTTTGATATCTGAGCTCGCCCCCAGGCTGCGCGCACTTCGTGTCGCTTCGCCTACCCCCTGCCGGGGGCAACACCGGCGGACCGGCCGAGCCGGTTCCGCGGTGTTTCGCGAACGGACCTCAGTGACGTCGCACCTGAAAAATTGAAACGGAACATCCCATGAGCAAACAATTCGACGTCATCGTCATCGGCGGCGGTCCTGGCGGCTATGTCGCGGCCATCCGCGCGGCGCAACTCGGCTTCAACGTCGCCTGCATCGACGAGTGGAAGAACGCCAAGGGCGGCCCGGCGCTGGGCGGCACCTGCACCAACATCGGCTGCATCCCTTCGAAGGCGCTGCTGCAATCGTCCGAGCACTACGAACACGCGGCGCACAGCTTTGCCGACCACGGCATCAAGATCGAGGGCCTGGGCCTCGACGTCCAGAAGATGCTGGCGCGCAAGGACACCGTCGTGAAGCAGAACAACGACGGCATCGTCTACCTTTTCAAGAAGAACAAGGTTGCGTTCTTCCACGGCCGCGGCTCATTCGTGAAGGCCGCTGACGGCGGCTACGAGATCAAGGTGGCCGGTGCCGCTGAGGAAAGCATCACCGGCAAGCAGATCATCATCGCGACCGGCTCGAACGCGCGCGCCTTGCCGGGCGCTCCGTTCGACGAAGAGAACATCCTCTCGAACGACGGCGCCTTGCGCATCGGCGGCGTGCCCAAGAAGCTCGCATTGATCGGCTCCGGCGTGATCGGCCTCGAAATGGGCTCGGTGTGGCGCCGCCTCGGTTCCGAGGTGACGGTGCTCGAAGCACTCCCGACCTTCCTCGGCGCGGTGGACGAGCAGATCGCCAAGGAAGCGAAGAAGGCCTTCGACAAGCAGGGCCTGAAGATCGAACTCGGCGTCACGGTCGGCGAGGTCAAGTCGGGCAAGAAGGGCGTCAGCATCGCCTACACCGATGCCAAGGGCGGCGCACAGTCGCTCGACGTCGACAAGCTGATCGTCTCGATCGGGCGCGTGCCGAACACCATCGGCCTGAACGCCGACGCGGTGGGGCTGCAACTCGACGAGCGCGGCGCGATCGTGGTCGACGACGAATGCAAGACCAGCCTGCCAAACGTGTGGGCGATCGGCGACGTGGTGCGCGGACCGATGCTCGCGCACAAGGCCGAGGAAGAAGGCGTGGCGGTGGCGGAGCGTATCGCGGGCCAGCACGGGCATGTCAACTTCAACACCGTTCCCTGGGTCATCTACACCTCGCCCGAGATCGCGTGGGTCGGCCAGACCGAACAGCAACTCAAGGCGAGCGGCCGTGCCTACAAGGCCGGCAGCTTCCCGTTCCTGGCGAACGGGCGAGCCCGTGCTCTGGGCGACACGACGGGCATGGTCAAGTTCGTGGCCGACGCGGTCACGGACGAAATCCTCGGTGTGCACATGGTCGGACCGATGGTCAGCGAGCTGATCTCCGAAGCCGTGGTGGCGATGGAATTCAAGGCCAGCGCCGAAGACATCGCACGCATCTGCCACGCCCATCCGTCGCTGTCGGAGGCGACCAAGGAAGCTGCCTTGGCCGTCGACAAGCGCACCCTGAATTTTTGACCATCCCCTTTGCTTGCTCACTCCGTGTAGCCGCCTCCCCCTTCAGGGGGCAACACCAGCGGACCGGCCATGCCGGCTCGCGGTGTTTCTCGAACGGGCGGCGCTTCGCTCGCCTCGAGGACGCGTGCACCATCTTCAACTAATGCACCGATATGTCCGTCAAGGCTGCTTACGAGGCTGAGCTGAAGGCGCGCGGGTTCCAGAGCGATCCCGCGCAGTTGCGCGCCGTGGAGGCGCTGGACCGTTGCGCGAGCGAATGGGCCGATTTCAAGGCCCAGCGTTCCAACGCCTTCAAGAAGCTGATCAACCGGCCCGACATACCTCGCGGCGTCTACATGTATGGCGGCGTCGGGCGAGGCAAGAGCTTCCTGATGGACTGCTTCTACAACGCAGTCCCGCTGCGGCGCAAGACACGTCTGCACTTCCACGAATTCATGCGCGAGGTGCACCGCGAACTGGCCGACCTGCAAGGCACGGTCAATCCGCTGGACGAACTCGGGCGACGCATCGCCAAGCGGTATCGGCTGATTTGCTTCGACGAATTTCATGTCGCGGACATCACCGACGCGATGATCCTGCACCGGCTGCTGGTGGCGCTCTTCGAGAACGGCGTTGGCTTCGTCACGACGTCGAACTTCAAGCCGGACGATCTGTATCCGGGGGGGCTCCACCGCGACCGCATCCTTCCCGCGATCGCGCTCTTGAACGAGCGGCTCGAAGTGATCAGTGTCGACAACGGCACCGACTACCGTCGCCGCACGCTGGAACAGGTGCGGCTCTATCTCACCCCCAATGGCGCTGCTGCGGACAAGGAAATGCGCAAGGCCTTCGAGCGCCTGGCCGAAAGCGCGGACGAGAACCCAGTCCTGCACATCGAGTCGCGCGAAATCCATGCGCGGCGCAAGGCCGGGGGCGTGGTCTGGTTCGATTTCAAGACGCTGTGCGGCGGGCCTCGCTCGCAGAACGACTACCTGGAGATCGCGACGCAGTTCCACACCGTGCTGCTGTCCGACGTGCCCTACATGCCTGTGCGCATGGCGTCGGAAGCACGCCGTTTCACATGGCTGGTCGACGTGTTCTACGATCGACGCGTGAAACTGATCATGTCTGCCGAAGTTCCGCCCGAGGCGTTGTACACCGAGGGGCCTTTGGCTCACGAGTTTCCGCGAACCGTGTCCCGGCTCAACGAGATGCAGTCCGCCGAATTCCTCGCGCTCGAACGCCGTGTCGTCGATACCCGCCTTACATGAAGAACATCGTTTTTGCCTTGCTGACCGGACTGGCCGCGCTGCCTCTTTGGGCGCAGTCCGACGCCACGACCGGCGGCACGAATTTCGAAGTCGAACGGGCTCGCCTGGCGCAGGAGCGGAAAGACGTCGACTCCCGCTTTGCGACCGAGCAGGCGGCTTGCTACAAGAAGTTCGCGGTCGAAGACTGCCTGCAGGACAGCCGCCGCCGTCGCCGCACGGCCACCGACAACATCAAGCGCCAGGAGGCGTCGATGAATGACTTCGAGCGCAAGCGGCGGGCAGCCGCAGAGCTCGACAAGCTCGAACAGCAGAAGGCGGACCAGCGCGCGCAGGATGCTCAGGCGAAACGGGACGATGCGATGAAGTCGCAACAGGACCGAGAGCAGCGCGCGGCCGACCACGCGGCCAGCCGTGCGCAAACGGCATCCGAAGCAGCTCAGCGCCAGCGCCAGTTCGATGACAAGCAGCGCGCCCATGCCGAAGAACAGGCCAAGGCCGCCCAGCGGCGTGCCGAGGCGCCCGCAGCGCGCGCGGAATATGAGCAAAGGCTGAAGAAAGCGGAAGAGCATCGCGCGGAGCTCGAGAAGCGCAATGCCGCGAGAACCAAGCCTCGCTCGGCGCCTCTGCCGACGCCTGGCGAGCCGTCTGCGCCGGCACCCGCAAGTCCGGCAGCTCCGGCAACCCCCTGACGGGATTGCGCTTCAGTCCGCGGGCAGCGGTTCGAGCTTCACGACGACGATCGAGATGTTGTCGCCGGTCCCGTGCGCGCGTCGTCGCGCTTCCGCGACGAGCAATTCGACGGCTGCGCGCGGCGATTGCTCCGCCAGCAACCCGCCCATCTCCTCGGGCTTGAAGTAGTGCCATAGACCGTCGCTGCAGGCCATCAGCACGTCGCCTGTCTGCAGGCGAGGGACGAAGTGGATGTCGACGGGTGGCGGCGTCGACTTCATGCCAAGGCAGCCCAGCAGGATGTTGCTCTGGGGGTGCAGATTGGCTTCCTCGTCGTTGATTTCGCCGCGATCGACCAGCACCTGCACGTAGGAGTGATCCTTGGTGCGCTTGACGAGGCTGCCGTTGTGGAAGTGATAGATCCGCGAGTCGCCGGCGTGAATCCAGGCGCAGTCGCCCTCGGGGTTCATGAGGAAGGCGGCCAGCGTGCTGTGCGGTTCCTGCTCGCTGGAGACCGCCGTGAGCTTGATTACGGTGTGGGCGTCTTCCAGCAGGTGCCGGAGCATGGCCACGGCCTCATCGCGACCCGGCTTGTAGCGCGAGAAAAGCTGGCGTGCCGTCATCAGGACCTGGTCGGACGCCTTGCGACCGCCACTGCGCCCGCCCATGCCGTCGGCGACGACGCCAAGCACGCACCCCGGCGCGCGAGGGTGGGACATGATCAGGACCTGGTCCTGCTGGTAGGGGCGGTCTCCCTTGTGGAGACCGGTCGCAGCGGCGAGTCGAAAGCCTCGGGTCATGTGGGCGCAGATGCGCCGATGGCGCGGTCTTTCATGAGTGTCGTGAAAGGTAGACGAAGACGTATTATCGAGTGAACAACAAGCTGCGGCCGAAGCAGCGTTGCGTCGAATTTCACACTGCCCCCGTTGGACTCCAATCTTCACTCCATTTCTCGCCAGCTGATCGAGCTCCGGATCCAGCATGCGGACCTCGACGCCACGATCGACCGGCTGGGCGACGTCGTCCCGGTCGATGAACTGCTTCTGCGGCGGCTGAAAAAGCGGCGCCTCGGACTGCGCGACGAGATCGCACGCCTCGAACGCCTGCTCGACCCGCAAGAGCCCGCCTGATGTCCATCGAACAAGAGGTGCGCGAGGCCTTCGCGCAGGACGGTGTGCTTTCCCATGCCGCCGAGCAGTTCCGCGAACGCGAAGGCCAGACGCAGATGGCCCTGGCAGTCGCGCGCACCATCGACCAGGGCGGCGTGCTCGTGGTCGAGGCCGGGACCGGCGTCGGAAAGACCTTTTCCTACCTCGTGCCGGCCCTGCTGAGCGGGGAGCGCGTGCTGTTGTCGACCGCGACCAAGACGCTGCAGGACCAGCTCTTCGGCCGCGACCTGCCCCGGCTGGTCACTGCACTGGGATTGCCCGTGCGGACCGCATTGCTCAAGGGGCGGGCCAGCTACGTATGCCTGCACCGCCTCGATCAGGCGCGGCACGACGCCTCTCTGCCCGAACGGGGCACGCTGCGCACGCTTGCGAAGATCGAGCAATGGTCCAAGGCGACGCGCACGGGCGATCTGGCCGAGTTGCCCGGATTGGACGAGCGCTCGCCGCTCATCCCCCTGGTGACCTCCACGCGCGAGAACTGCCTTGGAGCGCAGTGCCCGCAGTTCAAGCCATGCCACGTCAACCTCGCGCGACGCGAAGCGATGGCAGCGGACGTGGTGGTCATCAATCACCACCTGTTCTTCGCCGACCTTGCGGTGCGCGAATCCGGCATGGCAGAGCTGCTGCCGACCGTGCGGGTCGTGGTATTCGACGAAGCGCATCAACTCAACGAGACCGGTGTGCAGTTCCTCGGCGTCCAGCTTGGCAGCGGACAAGCCTTGGACTTTGCCCGCGACCTGCTGGCAGCGGGACTGCAGCATGCGCGGGGCCTGGTGGACTGGCAGCAACTGGTGGCAGGGGTCGAGCGCGGTGCACGCGAACTGAGGTTGTCGGTGGGCAAGCAATACCCAGGCGCAAAGTTGCGCTGGGCCGGTGCGTCACCGGAAGGCGTCGCACCGGATGCCTGGCAGGTCGCGCTCGATGAACTGCAGCAGGCTTTCGCGGAAGCCGCGAGGGGGCTCGACACCGTGAGTGAGCTGTCGCCCGATTTCGTTCGCCTTCATGATCGTGCGCAGCAGCTGTCGGATCGTGCAAGGCGCTTTGCCGAGGCCTGTCCCACCGGATCGGTGCGCTGGGTGGACGTGGGCACGCAGCTGAGATTGATCGAGTCGCCACTCGACATCGCCGAGGCGGTGCGGACACGGGTCCTCAAGTCCGACGCTGACAACGAGGAAGAGGAGGGGCGGGCTTGGGTCTTCACGTCGGCCACCCTCGGGGACGATCCCCGGCTGCGTTGGTTCACGGAGCCCTGTGGCCTCGACGATGCCGAGGTGTTGCGTGTACAGAGTCCGTTCGACTACGCACGCCAGGCGGCGCTCTACGTACCGCGCGTGTTCCCCAAGCCCAACGACCCGGCGCACAGCCAGCGGGTGGCACAGCTCGCCGCCCGCGGTGCCGGTGTCCTCGGTGGCCGCACGCTCGTCCTCACGACGACGCTGCGCGCGCTGCGGACGATCGGTGATGCCATGCGGCAGGAATTCGATCGCCTGGAACCCGTTCAGCGCCCGGAAGTGCTGGTACAGGGCGAATTGCCCAAGCGCGTCCTGATGGATCGCTTTCGCGAGGGCGCAGTCGAAGGGCGTGCCGGCTGTGTCCTGGTCGCATCCGCCTCATTCTGGGAGGGCTTCGATGCGCCCGGAGATGCATTGCAATTGGTCGTGATCGACAAGCTGCCCTTTCCGCCGCCCAACGATCCGTTGGTGGAAGCGCGCTCCCAGCGCCTCGAATCGCAGGGGCGCAGTTCCTTCAGCGACTATTCGTTGCCCGAGGCCGCCGTGGCGCTCAAGCAGGGCGCTGGCCGGCTGATCCGGCGGGAGAGCGACATGGGCGTGCTGGTGATCTGCGACACGCGCCTCGTCGCCATGGGCTACGGCCGCCGCCTGCTCGCCGCATTGCCGCCCATGCGCAGGATCGAGACTGAAACAGAGTTCGATGCCGCTGTCGCCGAACTGGGTGAAGGCGCGCGGTCATCAGACGAGGAGTAGGCGGCCGCCATCGGGCCGCCCCAAGGCAAAGTGAAGTGAAAAGCGGGGGAGTGCCTGCTACCAGAGCTTCCACCAAGGATCGTCCTTGGCCCGGAAGCCGCGCGTCAGATACTCGCTCTTCGGGTAGTTGGTGGTCAGCACACGCTGGGTGTCGTCGCGCAGGTCGTTGAGGCCCAGCTTGTCGTAGGACATGTACATGATGTAGAGCGCCTCTTCGAGCGCCGGAACTTCGCGGTAGTCCGCCAGGGCCTGCTGCGCACGGTTGATGGCAGCCAGGTAGGCGCCACGGTTGTAGTAGTAGCGGGCCACGTGAACTTCGTACTGCGCCAACGAGTTGACGATGTAGTTCATCCGCTGGCGGGCATCGGGGGTGTAGCGCGATTCGGGGAAGCGGGTCACCAGTTCCTTGAACGCCTCGAAGGATTCCTTCGCGGCCTTCTGGTCACGCTCCGACAGGTCCTGGCGCGTCATGAACGCGAACATGCCGAGGTCGTCGTTGAAATTGATCACGCCCTTGAGATAGAGCGCGTAGTCGATCGCCGGACTGGCCGGGTGCAGCTTCATGAAGCGATCGAGCGTCGCGACGGCCGGAACCTTGTCGCCTGCCTTGAACTGGGCATAGGCCTTGTCGAGTTGCGCCTGTTGCGCGAGCGGCGTGCCGGCGGCGCGGCCTTCCAGCTTTTCGTACAGCGGCACGGCCTTGTCGAAGGCGCCAGAGTCCACTTCGTCCTTGGCTTCCGAGTAGATGCGGTTGGGACTCCAGTTCGCGGTCTTGTCGGTCGGGGTCGAGCAGCCAGCCACCAGCCATGCTGCCGCGCAAAGGGCCAGCCAGCCGGGGACAACCGATAATTTGGCGCGAAACATCAGATAAGGCTTTCGTGAAACAGTTGCCCTCAATTATATCGGCCGACCCCTCGGGCAATACCCCGGAGGCGGCTGACCACGACGAGGGTGCGGAGCTGTCCGATGCCAGCGAAATTCGCACCTTCCTGATCGGCGAAGCCCAACACGGCCAGCGCTTGGACCGGGCGCTCGCCGCATTGGTGCCCGAGTTCTCGCGCAGTTACCTTCAGCAACTCATCGATGCCGGCACCGTCGAACTGCAGGGAAGGGTGGTCACCAAGACCTCGGCCACGGTTCACGCTGGCCAAGCCGGGCGCATCGAGCTTCGGCCGACGCCGCAGAGCCAGGCATTCCGGCCGGAGACGATGGCAATCAACGTGCTGCACGAAGACGAACATCTGCGCGTCATCGACAAGCCGGTGGGCCTGGTCGTGCATCCAGCACCGGGCAACTGGAGCGGAACCTTGCTGAACGGGCTGCTTGCGCTCGACCCGCGGGCGGCGCTGCTGCCGCGCGCCGGCATCGTGCATCGGCTCGACCGCGACACCAGCGGCCTGATGGTCGTGGCACGAAGCCGTGCAGCGATGGACGCGCTCGTGGCACTGATCGCGGCGCGCGAAGTCAAGCGCCAGTACCTCGCGCTCGCCCACCGCACCTGGCAAGGCGCCATCGCGCGGCATGTGGACACGGCGATCGGCCGCGATCCACGCAATCGCCTGCGCATGGCGGTGGTCGATCTGGAGCGCCATTCCGGCAAGCCGGCGCGCACGCTGGTCGAGGCGCTCGACACCAACGACCTGGGCTGCGCAGTCCGCTGCACGCTGGAAACGGGGCGGACCCATCAGATTCGGGTGCACATGGCGTCGATCGGCCACCCTCTGGTCGGCGATGCCCTCTACGGAGGCGCCAACGCGGCCGGCCTCACGCGTCAGGCGCTGCACGCTTTCAGGCTCGGATTCGCGCATCCGATCACTGGGCAGCCGATGGCGTTCCAGTCGCCGCCGCCGGCCGATCTCGCTCAGGGTTTTTCCGAGTGGGGGCTGGATTACAATCGCGCCTGACGGTCCCGAGGGCCGCGCCGGCCATCCGATGCCGGCCTCGCGTTGCATTCGCCGCGTGCCTGCAGCGCCCTCCTTTCATCCATCTGATCAAGCGTCCCCGAGACGCCTTTTCCGGGATAACGCGAACCATGAATACGGCGGATGCCAAGCGCATTCTCGAAACCGCGTTGATCTGTTCGACCCAGCCTTTGCCGGTGCGCGAACTGCGCGTGCTGTTCGACGACGAACTGGGCGCGGACACGATCAAGTCGCTGTTGCTCGAATTGCAGGAAGACTGGTCGCAGCGCGGCCTGGAGCTCGTGAGCGTGGGGTCCGGCTGGCGTTTCCAGAGCCGTCCCGAGCTTCGCGACCATCTGGACCGCCTGCACCCCGAGAAGCCGCCGCGCTACACGCGCGCAGCCCTTGAAACGCTGGCGATCATTGCCTATCGGCAACCGGTCACGCGGGGCGACATGGAGGACATCCGTGGAGTCACCATCAATTCGCTGATCCTCAAGCAGCTCGAAGACCGCAACTGGGTGGAGGTCATTGGCCACCGCGAAACGGTCGGCCGCCCGGCGCTGTACGCGACCACCCGCCAGTTTCTCGACGATCTGGGCCTGGCTTCGCTCGACCAGTTGCCGGTGATCGAATCGCCGTCGCAGCAGGGCGCCTTGATCGACGCGCTCGATCGTGCCGCAGGCGCGGACCAGCCGGCGCTGCCGATCGAAGACATCGCGGCCGAACCCGAGGCGGTGCCTGCCGAAGCCGGCGCCGTGGCCGATGAAGCCGCCGAGCCCGACAACGCTGTCGAAGCCGTCGAGACCGTCGTGGTCATAGCCGAAAGCACTGGAGCCGAAGTGGCGATCGACCCTGAAAACGACTCGCCGGCTGCAACTGATATCCCATCCTCCTCTCCCGTCGACGCAGATGCGGACGCACCGTCCGATGAGGCCGACACTACCGCTGTCCCTTCCGGAACCCGACCATGAGCCCCAAAGATCCCGATGACGCAGCCACGCTGCCGGCCGAAGCCCTCCCCGAGGAGCGCGTCGCGGATGCGGCGGCGCAGCCTGAAGACGGCGCCGCCGCTCCCGTAGCCGAAGATGCGTCCGACGCGCCGCGCAAGCGTCGTCCGCGTCGGCGCAAGCCCGCCGCGACCGACGTGTCGGCCGAGGCGCCGGCAGATGACACGGTCGAGTCCCCCGAGCCTCAGGCGCCAGCCGCCGAAGACCGACCTGCGCCAGTACCGGACAGAGCCTCGGAGGTGGGTGCCTCCGAGGTCGACGAGGACGAAGAGGAAGAAGAGCCGGACGAAGAGGAAGACGACCTCGACCGTGCGCGCCGCGCCGCCGAGCGCGAACAGCGCAACGCCCCCCCGCCCGAGCCGATCCGATTTGCCGACGTCATCTCGGGCCAGTTCGACGCCGACGAGGAAAGCCCCGAAGTCCCGCCGCTCAAGCGAGTGCTGTTGCCCGAGGCCGATTCGCCCAAGTTGCACAAGGTGCTGGCGCAAGCGGGCCTGGGTTCGCGCCTCGAGATGGAGCAGCTCATCCTGCAGGGCCGGATCTCTGTCAACAACGAGCCGGCCCATATCGGACAGCGCATCCAGTACGGCGACCAGGTCAAGATCAACGGCAAGCCGATTCGCTACCGCATCGCGCCGCCGCCGGCGCGCGTCATCGCGTACCACAAGCCGGTTGGCGAAGTGGTCACGCACGACGACCCACAGAACCGTCCGACCGTGTTCCGCAAGCTGCCGCGCCTGCAGCAGGGCAAGTGGCAGTCCGTCGGCCGCCTCGACCTGAACACCGAGGGTCTGTTGCTCTTCACGAGTTCCGGCGAACTGGCCAACCAGCTGATGCACCCCCGTTTTGGACTGGAGCGCGAATACGCAGTCCGGGTGCTCGGCGCCCTCAGCAGCGAGGAAAAGCAACGCCTGCTCGAAGGCGTCCGGCTCGACGACGGGATGGCGCATTTCGGCACCATCGAAGAGGGCGGCGGCGAAGGTTCCAACTGCTGGTACCGCGTCACCATCTCCGAAGGCCGCAACCGCGAAGTTCGCCGGCTCTTCGAGTCGGTGGGGCACGCGGTCAGCCGGCTGATTCGCATTCGCTACGGCGCGATGGTGTTGCCGCGTGGTCTCAAGCGCGGCGCATGGATGGAGCTCGACGAGCGTGACATCCGGGCGCTGTTCCAGGCGGCGGGCGGTTCCGGCGAACGGCAGGCCCGGCCCGGCGCAGGCCCGAGAGGCCAGGGCCAGAACCAGGACGGCGGCGGACGCAACAACCGCAACCGCAAGCGACGCGGAAACCGAAACGGCGCTGGCGGCGGCGCGCAAGGCGATGAGCGCGAAGCGCCGATCCCGAATCCGCTGGCCCACGGTCCGGGTGCCCGGACCGACCGCGGCATGGGCGGCGGCAAGGGGCCGCCGCAGGGGCGCCGGAACAATCGCGGCGACCGCCAAGGCCAAGGCCAGGGTGGCCAGCAGGGCCGCAACCGGCAAGGCGAAGATCGTCCGCCGAGCGGCGCCAACCAACCGGACCCGATGAAGACGTCGCTCGGCTATATCGGTGCCGACAGCTTCTCGCGCCAGCGCAAGGAACAGCGCCAGGGCCCGCGTCGCGGCGGATCCCCCGGTGGCGGCAACTTTGGCGGACAAGGCGGCGGCCGCCGCCGAGGTCGCTGAAAGTCCGCGCGAACTGCGGTCTTTCGCTCGCTTCTTGCGGGTTGGCCCTGTCGCGCCGGTTAAAATCAAAGGCTTTGTCAAAGGCTGCGACAGCAGAGTTGCGCCAGTGACAAAACCCCATCCAGATTCAAGCTCTCAAGAAAGCACTTCCATGGCCATCGAACGCACCCTCTCCATCATCAAGCCCGACGCAGTGGCGAAGAATGTCATCGGCAAGATCGTCTCCCGCTTCGAGGCTGCCGGCCTCAAGATCGTGGCGGCCAAGCTGGTGCACCTGTCGCGCAGCGAAGCCGAGCAGTTCTACGCCGTCCACAAGGAGCGCCCCTTCTTCAAGGACCTGGTCGAGTTCATGATTTCCGGTCCGGTGTTCGTGCAAGTGCTCGAAGGTGAAGACGCCATCGCCAAGAACCGCGACCTGATGGGCGCGACCGACCCCAAGAAGGCAGCCGCCGGCACCATCCGCGCCGACTTCGCCGACAGCATCGATGCCAACGCAGTGCATGGTTCGGATGCTCCTGAAACCGCGAAGAACGAAGTCGCCTTCTTCTTTGCCGGCCTCAACGTCTACGCACGCTGAGGTTTAGCCCGCCTGACGCAATGACCACGGCCAACCTGCTCGACTTCGATCTGGAAGGACTGGCCGCGTTCTGCGAACGGCTGGGCGAAAAGCGTTTCCGCGCGACGCAACTCTTCCGCTGGATTCACCAGCGGGGGGCAAGCGATTTCGCGCACATGACCGATCTGGCGAAGTCGCTGCGCGAGAAGCTCGCCACCACGGCGCGTGTCGAGGCGCTGCGCGTGATCACGCAGCACGAATCCGCCGACGGCACCATCAAGTGGCTGTTCGACGTCGGCGACGGCAACGCGGTCGAGGCCGTGTTCATTCCCGAAGACGATCGCGGTACGCTGTGCGTGTCGTCCCAGGCCGGCTGCGCCGTCGGCTGCCGTTTCTGCTCGACGGGGCACCAGGGCTTCAGCCGCAATCTCACGACCGGCGAGATCGTCGCCCAGTTGTGGTTTGCCGAGCATTTCCTGCGCAAGCACCTGAAGCGCTACGAGCGGATCATTTCCAACGTCGTGATGATGGGCATGGGCGAGCCCCTGCAGAATTACTCGGCACTCGTGCCGGCGCTGCGCACCATGCTCGACGACAACGCCTACGGGCTGTCTCGCCGGCGGGTGACGGTGTCGACTTCCGGCGTGGTCCCGATGATCGACCGGCTCGGCGGCGACTGCCCGGTCGCGCTGGCGGTCTCGCTGCACGCGCCGAACGACGCGTTGCGCGACGACCTGGTGCCTCTCAATCGGAAGTACCCGATCGCCGAGCTGCTGGAAGCCTGCAAGCGCTACCTCGCGCATGCGCCTCGCGACTTCATCACTTTCGAGTACTGCATGCTGGATGGCGTCAACGACCAGCCGGAGCATGCGCGACAACTGGTGGACCTGGTTCGCTCGCAGGGCGTCTCCTGCAAGTTCAACCTGATCCCCTTCAATCCATTTCCCGCGTCCGGCCTGTTGCGTTCGCCGCAACCCCGGGTGTTGTCCTTCGCCAAGGTGTTGAGCGAAGCAGGCATCGTCACCACGGTTCGAAAGACGCGTGGCGATGACATCGACGCCGCGTGCGGCCAATTGGCGGGCGACGTCAAGGACCGCACCCACGCAGCCGAGCGCATGGCCCAGCGGCGAACCGTCGTTTTGCATCCGGCCCGCAAGAAGGCCGCCACATCCACCCCCGAGGAGCAATGATCCGATGAGCAAGGCCTTTCCGACTGCGCAAACGCTGGTGATGCAGGCGCTCTGTGGCGTGGCGGCCGTGTTCCTGCTGGCCTCCTGCGCCACGAAGGATGGTGCTTCGCCGAGCAACGCTCCCAACGCCGCTGCCATCGTGACGGACTCGGACGAAACGAACGCCCGCAAGCGCGCCAAGTTGCGGATCGAATTGGCGATCGGCTACTTCCAGCAGGGCCAGACGACGGTCGCGCTGGACGAGATCAAGCTGGCCCTTGCTGCGGATCCGACCTTTGCCGACGCCTACAACCTGCGCGGCCTCGTCTACATGCGCCTCGACGATGCACCCGCCGCCGAGGACAGCTTTCGCCGCGCGATCGCCTTGAACCCGCGCGAGCCGAATGTTCTCCACAACTACGGGTGGCTCCTGTGCCAGCAGAACCGCTATGCCGACGCGCAGCAGCAGTTCACCGCCGCGCTCTCGGTGTCCAGCTACACCGATCGCGCCAAGACGCTCATGACCCAAGGGGTCTGCCAGTTGAGGGCAGGGCAGCGCGTGGAAGCCGAGCGCAGTCTCACGCAGGCCTACGAGATCGATGCGGCCAACCCGGTGGTCGGCTACAACCTGGCGTCCGTCCTCGCGCAGCGCGAGGAATGGTCGCGCGCGCAGTTCTACATTCGCCGAGTCAACAACAGCCCCTCGGCCACCGCCGAGACCTTGTGGCTCGGCATCAAGATCGAACGCCAGCTCAACAACCGTGAGGCGATTGCGCAGCTGGCGGGCCAGTTGCAGCGGCGCTTCCCCCAGTCGCGGGAGGCGATTGCGTACGAGCGCGGGAATTTCAATGATTGAGCGGGCGAGCGAATTCGGAGCCTCTGCTGCGGTGCCACTTGTCGGCGGTGACAGCACTCACATGACGGCGGGCGACATGCTGCGCGAAGCGCGGGAGGCGCACGGCCTCCACATCGAGATGGTGGCCGCCGCACTGAAGGTATCGCCGCAGAAGCTCGCGGCGTTGGAAGCCGATGACATCGAGTCCCTGCCGGATCCGGTGTTTGCGCGGGCGCTTGCCGCGAGCGTGTGCCGTGCCTTGCGGATCGACCCGGCACCCGTGCTGGCCAAGCTGCCGGGTGCCCAGCGCCCAGGGCTCGCCGACGCCGATCAGACCATCAGCCGGAACCTGCGCTCAGCTGCACCGCGTTCGGGCGCGGGTTCGAACTGGCTGCCCTCGCGGCCCTTGTTGGTCGTGGTGCTGCTGTTGTTGATCGGCGCTGCCGTCCTGTTCTGGTTGCCGCAGTCGGTCTTCGACCGGGTCGGCGAATCGATCGCGCAATTGACTGCGACGGAGTCGGGCGACCAGGCGTCCAAGTCGTCCAAGGCTCCGTCCGGTCCGGCAGGTACGACGACCGAGGCCGTCGCACCCGCTGCCGCCCCGGTGCCGCCGCCCGTGGAAACCGCGCCCGCGGAGCCAGCGGCCGCGGCTCCGGACGCAACCGCCAGCGTTGACCTGATCGTGTTTGTCGCGCGCGAGGACTCGTGGATCACCGTGACCGAATTGGGCGGCAAGCAATTGCTGCGGCGCACCGTCAAGGCGGGCGAAACCGTCGGATTGAGCGGCAACTTGCCATTCCAGGTGGTCGTGGGCCGGGCTTCGGCCGTCGACGTTCGCGTGCGCGGCAAGGCCTTCGACCTTGCGCCCCTCACGCGTTCCGGCGGTGTGGCACGCTTCGAGATCAAATCCTGAGGCTTTCACCATGACCGACATCATCGACACCATCGGCTGCCTCCCGATCGAGCCCGCCGCGCCCAAGGCACGCCGCAGCCGCCAGGCGAGCGTGGTCTGGGGGCCCCGCACCGTCACCGTGGGTGGCGATGCGCCCGTGCGTGTCCAGTCGATGACGAACACCGACACGGTGGACGCCATCGGCACCGCCATCCAGGTCAAGGAGCTTGCGCTTGCCGGGTCCGAGATGGTGCGCATCACGGTGAACACGCCCGAAGCAGCAGCGCAGGTGCCGTATATCCGCGAACAGCTCGACCGCATGGGCGTCGACGTCCCGCTGATCGGCGACTTCCACTACAACGGCCACCGACTCCTCACCGACTACCCGGCCTGCGCCGAGGCGCTCAGCAAGTACCGCATCAATCCGGGCAACGTCGGCAAGGGCGACAAGCGCGACCGCCAGTTCGGCCAGATGATCGACGCGGCGATGCGCTGGAACAAGCCGGTGCGCATCGGCGTCAACTGGGGCAGCCTCGACCAGGAGTTGCTTGCCAGCCTGATGGACACCAACAGCCGGCGTGCCGAACCCTGGGACGCGAAGCAGGTGATGTACGAGGCGCTCGTGACCTCGGCCATCGATTCCGCGAAGCTCGCCGAATCCATGGGCATGAACGGCAACCAGATCATCCTGAGCTGCAAGGTGAGCGGCGTGCAGGACTTGATCTCGGTCTACCGCGAACTTGCGAAGCGCTGCGACTACACGCTGCACCTCGGCCTGACCGAGGCCGGCATGGGCACCAAGGGCACGGTGGCCTCGGCCACGGCGCTCTCGATCCTGCTGCAGGAGGGCATTGGCGACACGATCCGTGTGTCGCTCACGCCGCAGCCGGGGGAATCGCGTACCCAGGAAGTGCTGATCGCCAACGAGATCCTGCAAGCGCTGGGCTTGCGGGTGTTCGTGCCGAGCGTCACCGCTTGCCCGGGCTGCGGCCGTACGACCAGTACCACTTTCCAGGAACTCGCCAAGCAGATCGACGACTACCTGCGCATGCAGATGCCGGTCTGGCGAACGAAGTACCCGGGCGTCGAGACCATGAAGGTCGCGGTGATGGGCTGCATCGTCAACGGCCCGGGCGAGAGCAAGCATGCCGACATCGGCATCAGCCTGCCCGGAACCGGCGAAGCGCCTGCGGCGCCGGTGTTCATCGACGGCGAGAAGGCACTCACGCTGCGCGGCGACAACATCGCCGGCGAGTTCCACCAACTGGTCGAAAACTATATTGAAAAGCGCTTTGGCAGCGAGTCCGCTGCGCAAGTCGCCTGATCTCATCCATGGCTGACAAACTCAATGCCGTCAAAGGCATGAACGACATATTGCCGCCCGAATCGGCACGCTGGGAATGGCTCGAGGCCACCGTGCGAGAACTGATGGCGCGATATGCCTATCGCAACATCCGCACCCCGATCCTCGAGCACACGGCCCTGTTCGTGCGCGGCATCGGCGAGGTGACGGACATCGTCGAAAAAGAGATGTACTCCTTCGAGGACAAGCTCAACGGCGAAGCCCTGACCCTGCGACCCGAGAACACTGCGAGTGTGGTGCGCGCCGTCACCGAGCATTCGCTCCTGTACGACGGCGGCAAGCGGCTCTGGTACATGGGGCCAATGTTCCGCCACGAGCGTCCGCAGCGCGGCCGCTACCGGCAGTTCCACCAGATTGGTGCGGAAGCCCTGGGCTTTGCCGGCCCGGACGTCGATGCCGAACTGATCCTGTTGGCGAATGCCCTCTGGAAGGCACTGGGCCTGACCGACGTGCGCCTCGAACTCAACAGCCTGGGCCAGCCTGCCGAACGGGCCCTGCACCGCGCCCAATTGATCGCCCATTTCGAGAAGCACGCCGATCAGTTGGACGACGATGCCAAGCGTCGCCTGCATAGCAATCCGCTGCGCATCCTGGACACCAAGAATCCGGCGATGAAGGACATCGTCGAATCGGCGCCGAAGCTGATCGACTTTCTCGGTTCCGAGTCGATGGCGCACTTCGACGGCCTGCGCGCGATCCTGGACGCCAACGGCATCGGCTACACCATCAATCCGCGCCTGGTGCGCGGCCTCGACTACTACAACCTCTCGGTCTTCGAGTTCGTGACCGATCGGCTCGGCGCGCAGGGCACGGTGTGCGCCGGCGGCCGCTACGACGACCTGATCGTGCAGATCGGCGGCAAGGCCGCTCCGGCGGTCGGCTGGGCGCTCGGCGTGGAGCGCGTGCTCGAACTCGTGAAAGAACAGGGCACGCAGGTCCCGCTGCCGGTGCCCGACGTCTACGCCGTGGTGCCCGACACCGCCGCGATGCCCGTCGCGCTCCGCACCTTGCAGCAGTTGCGCGATGCCGGCGTGCGGGCGCAGATGCATGCCGCCACCGCCGATGGACTGGGCAGCTTCAAATCGCAGTTCAAGAAGGCCGATGCGAGCGGTGCGGCGTACGCACTGATCTTCGGCGCCGACGAACTCGCGCGCGGCGAGGTCACCGTCAAGTCGCTTCGCGACGGCAGCGGAGCGCAAAGCACCCGAGCGCTCGCCGACGTGCCCACCTGGGCCGCCACCCTACAATCCTCGGCTTCCAACAACTGACAGCGCATGGCCACCCATCTCGACCTCGAAGAACAGGAACAGCTCGACCAGCTCAAGCATTTCTGGAACACCTACGGCACCCTGATCACCTGGGTCGTGCTGCTTGCGGCCGGCGCCTTCGTGGCGTGGAACGGCTGGCAGTATTTCCAGCGCACCAAGGCCGCGCAAGCGTCCGCTCTGTATGACGAGGTCGAACGCAGCGCACAGGCCGGCGACACCGCCCGCATCGAACGCGCGCTTGCGGACATGAAGGACAAGTTCGCCGGCACGGCCTATGCGCAGCAGGCCGGCCTGCTCGCCGCGAAGACCTTGTACGAGAAGGGCAACACGGACGGGTCGCGCGCCGCACTGGCGTGGGTGTCGGACCATGCGGTCGATCCCGGCTACCAGGCGGTCGCCAGGTTGCGCCTTGCGGCAGAACTGCTCGAGGCCAAGTCGTACGACGAGGCGCTCAAGCAGCTTTCGGGCAATGTGCCCAAGGAATTCGAAGCATTGGTTGCGGACCGAAAGGGCGACATCTATCTTGTCCAAGGCAAGCGCGACGAGGCGAAGGCCGAGTACCAGAAGGCCTGGGCCGCCTTCGAGCCGCGTACCGACTATCGTCGTCTCGTCGAGATCAAGCTCAACGCCGTCGGCGTCGACCCAAAGAGCCTGGCGGCTGCCGGCGCTGCTTCCCCAGCCAAGAACAAACCATGAATTTCAAGCGTTACCTGCCTTCTGCGCCCGTCCTGCGCACGGGCGCTGCAGCGGTATTGATTGCCACGTTGGCGGCCTGCTCCGGTACATCGAGGCCCAAGCCCACCGAACTCCCCGCCAATCCGGCGCTGATGGGCGTGCGCCAGGCCTGGAGCGTGCGCATTCCGGCGGTGGAATTCCCCTTGTCGACCAACGTCAGTGGCGACCTCATCGCGGTCGCCGGCAGCGACGGCACGGTGGCCGTGATCGATGCGCGCGCCGGCCAGGAAGTGTGGCGCGCCAAAGTCGGCGAGCCGCTCGCAGCCGGCGTGGGTAGCGACGGATCGATGGTCGCGGTCGTGACGGCCAACAGCGAACTCATCGCCCTGCAAGGCGGCAAGGTGCTCTGGAAGCAGCGCCTGACGGCCCAGGCCTATACGCCGCCGCTGGTGGCTGGCCGCCGCGTCTTCGTGCAGGCCGCCGATCGCACGACCAGTGCCTGGGACGGGCAGAGCGGGCGCCGCCTCTGGGCGCAGCAGCGCCCGGCAGAAAACCTGGTCTTGAAGAAGCCTGGCGTGCTCCTCGCCGTGGGTGACACGCTGGTGACCGGCGTGGGAGGCCGGCTGGTCGGCCTCAACCCTGCCAACGGCACCTCGCGCTGGGAGTCGCCGATTGCCGCTCCACGCGGCACCAACGACGTCGAGCGGCTGGTCGATCTGACAGGCTCCGTGAGCCGCGTGGGCGAGGTCGTCTGCGTTCGCGCCTACTACGCCAATGTGGGCTGCGTCGATGCCTCCCGCGGTGCGCTCCTCTGGACCAAGCCGGCGGTGGGCGCCGATGGCCTGGGTGGCGACGACCGCTACGTGTTCGGTACCGAGGAAAACGGCACGGTCATCGCATGGCGCCGTTCCGACGGTGAGCGCGCCTGGCAGCAAGCCGACCTGCTCAAGTACCGCATGCTGACCGCTCCGCTCGCGGTCGGCCGTTCGTTGATCATCGGCGACAGCACCGGCCTGGTGCACGTGCTTTCTCGCGAGGACGGTTCGCCGCTGAATCGCCTCACCCCCGATGGATCTGCCATCGTCGCAACGCCGGTTCTGGCGGGCAATACGGTCGTGGTCGTCACCCGCAATGGCGGTGTGTTCGGCTATCGGCCTGAGTAGTCACGTGAAAGGACGCCTTCAATGAAGCCGGTCATTGCACTGGTCGGGCGTCCCAACGTCGGCAAGTCGACCCTTTTCAATCGCCTGACACAGACGCGCGACGCCATCGTCGCCGACTTTGCCGGCCTGACACGCGACCGCCACTACGGCAATGGCCGGCAGGGCAAGCGCGAATTCATCGTGATCGACACGGGTGGCTTCGAGCCGGACGCGGGAAGCGGAATCTTCAAGGAGATGGCCAAGCAGACGCGCCAGGCCGTGGCCGAAGCGGACGTGGTCATCTTCGTGGTGGACGCGCGCGAAGGCCTCTCGGCCCAGGATCACGACATCGCGAACGAACTCCGCCGGCTCGGCAAGCCTTGCGTGCTCGTGGCCAACAAGGCCGAGGGCATGCACGACGGCACCAAGCTGGTCGACTTCTACGAACTGGGCTTTGGCGAGGTGCACGGCATTTCCGCGGCGCACGGGCAGGGGATTCGCGGCCTCGTCGAACTGGCGCTCGCGCCGCTCAACCTCCCCGAGGAGGACGAGGACGAGGAGGAAGAGGCCAACAAGGCGATCAAGCTCGCCGTCGCCGGCCGTCCCAACGTCGGCAAGTCGACGCTGATCAACACCTGGCTCGGCGAAGAACGGCTGGTCGCCTTCGACCTGCCGGGCACCACGCGCGACGCCATCATGGTGCCGTTCGAGCGCAACGGCCAGCGCTTCGAGCTGATCGATACGGCCGGGCTGCGGCGCAAGGGCAAGGTGTTCGAGGCGATCGAGAAGTTCTCGGTGGTCAAGACGCTGCAGGCCATCGAATCGGCGAACGTGGTCCTGCTGCTGCTCGACGCGACGCAGGGCGTGACCGACCAGGATGCCCATATTGCCGGCTACATCCTCGAAAGCGGCCGCGCGGTCGTGATCGCCATCAACAAGTGGGACGCGGTGGACAGCTACCAGCGCGAGCAGATCCAGCGCCAGATCGAGACGCGCCTGCCGTTCCTGAAGTTCGCCGCGCTGCACTTCATTTCAGCCGTCAAGCGCCAGGGGCTCGGCCCGGTCTGGCAGGCGATCGTACAGGCCCACAAATCCGCGACGCGCAAGATGTCCACGCCGGTTCTGACGCGCCTGCTGCTGGAAGCCGTGCAGTTCCAGGCTCCCAAGCGCTCGGGAATGTACCGGCCGAAAATGCGCTACGCGCACCAGGGCGGCATGAATCCGCCGGTGATCGTCATACACGGCAACTCGCTGGAACACGTCACCGACGCCTACAAGCGCTTTCTCGAGGGTCGTTTCCGAAAGGAATTCGACCTGGTCGGCACGCCCTTGCGCATCGAACTCAAGACCTCGCACAATCCCTACGCCGACAAGGGCGAGTGAAGGCGGGTCTCGGGGTTTGGTCGCCAATAGCCTCAGATGGGCGGCAGCGGCGGGCGAAGTTCCGGCTTTTAACTGCCGTTTTTTTACAAGGCCATTGGACTTTCTTGCTGCAGCGCGGAATCGCTGTGTTAAGGTGACCAGTCCAACAACTACTCTTGAACACGGAGAATATCGTGAGCAATAAAGGGCAACTTCTACAAGACCCCTTCCTGAACACCTTGCGTCGAGAGCACGTGCCGGTTTCGATCTATCTGGTCAACGGCATCAAGCTGCAAGGTCAGATCGAGTCGTTTGACCAATACGTCGTGTTGCTTCGCAATACGGTGACCCAGATGGTCTACAAGCATGCCATCTCCACCATCGTGCCGGGTCGGGCCGTCAATTTCTCGGCTGCCGAGAACGACGACACTGCCGCCTGAACGGCACGGAGCGCGGCGGTTCTTCCGCCGCGCTTTTTCAATTTTGATTCCGCTTGTCTGAACTGATTCCCCGCAAGGAAGGCGCCGTCGTTCTTGTCGGCGTGGATTTCGGGCTGCCCCATTTCGACGGCGAACTCGAGGAACTCGGACTGCTTGCGCAGACCGCGGGCCTGGAGCCAGTCGCTCGCCTCGTGTGCAAACGCAAGGCGCCGGATGCGGCATTGTTCGTCGGAAGCGGCAAGGCCGACGAAATCCGCGAACTCGCCGAACTTCACCGCGCGAGCGAAGTCGTCTTCGACCAGGCCTTGAGCCCGGCGCAGCAACGCAACCTCGAGCGCCAACTCGGCGTCGCGGTGTATGACCGCACTTTCCTCATCCTCGAAATCTTCGCCCAGCGTGCGCGCTCGCATGAAGGCAAGCTGCAGGTCGAACTGGCCAGGCTGCAATACCTGAGCACGCGCCTCGTGCGCCGTTGGTCCCACCTGGAGCGCCAGCGAGGGGGCATCGGGACGCGTGGCGGCCCCGGCGAAACGCAGATCGAACTCGACCGCCGAATGATCGGCGAAGCCATCAAGCGCACGCGCGAGCGGCTCGCCAAGGTGCAGCGCCAGCGCGGCACCCAGCGACGCCAGCGTGAGCGTCGCGACACCTTCAACATCTCGCTGGTCGGCTATACCAACGCCGGCAAGTCCTCGTTGTTCAATGCACTGGTCAAGGCGCGCGCCTATGCCGCGGATCAGCTTTTCGCGACGCTGGACACCACGACGCGCCACCTGTACCTCGGCGACGCGCGCCGGAAGGTGTCGATCTCCGACACCGTCGGCTTCATCCGCGAGCTGCCGCACGGCTTGATCGACGCCTTCAAGGCCACCCTGCAGGAGGCCGTCGATGCGGACCTGTTGCTGCACGTGGTGGATGCATCCAATCCCCATCATCCCGAACAGATGGCCGAAGTGCAGGCCGTGCTCAAGGACATCGGCGCGGACACGGTGCCGCAACTGCTGGTGTTCAACAAGCTCGACGCACTTGAAAGCACGCAGCACCCCCTGCATCTCCAGGACGAGATCGACGTCGACGGTGTGCAGGTGCCCCGCATCTTCCTGAGCGCCCACACCGGCGAAGGCGTTCCGGCGTTGCGCGCCGAACTTGCGCAACGATCGCGCCTGCTGACTGAGGACATGACCCCAGAAGCCAGCGCCGAATTGCATGATGCCGCCAACTGATTGGGCACAATCCCCGTCACTGACTCAAGAACAGAATCGAATGAATGCAAAGCCAGTGTGGAGACGGTTTTCCGGCATGTTCAACCTGAACGATGGCCGGTGGGGCCGGGGTGACGACTCTTCATCGAACGGCGATCGTCCCGCCGCCAACCGTCCCGACGGCGAGCCTCCCGCTCCGCCTCCATCGGGCAACAACAATCGTCCGCGGGGCCAGGGCCCGAATCAGGGACCGCCCGACCTCGACGAACTCTGGCGAGACTTCAATCGCAAGCTCGGCGGCCTTTTCGGCGGCGGGCGCGGCGGCGACAACAACCGCCCGAACGGCGGCAATGGCGGCGGTCTGAAGCCCGACATGAAGAATGCTGGCTTCGGCCTGGGCCTGGTCGCCGCGGTCGCGGTCCTGATCTGGCTGGGCACCGGCTTCTTCATCGTGAACGAAGGCCAGCAGGCCGTGATCACGCAGTTCGGCCGCTACAAGGCAACCGTGGGCGCCGGCTTCAACTGGCGTCTGCCGTACCCGATCCAGCGCCATGAGATCGTCGTCACCACGCAGATCCGTTCGGTCGACGTCGGGCGCGACACCATCGTGCGCTCCACCGGCCTGCGCGAGTCCGCCATGCTGACCGAGGACGAGAACATCGTCGAGATCAAGTTCGCCGTGCAGTACCGCTTGAGCGACGCGCGTGCCTTCCTCTACGAGAGCAAGTCGCCAGCCGATACCGTGGTGCAGGTCGCCGAGACCGCCGTCCGCGAGGTTGTCGGCAAGATGCGCATGGACGCCGCGCTCGCCGACGAGCGCGACCAGATTGCGCCGCGCGTGCGCGCGCTGATGCAGACCATCCTCGACCGCTACAAGGTCGGCGTTGAAGTCGTCGGCATCAACCTGCAGCAGGGCGGGGTGCGTCCGCCGGAGCAGGTGCAGGCGGCATTCGACGACGTGCTCAAGGCCGGCCAGGAGCGCGAGCGCACCAAGAACGAAGCGCAGGCCTACGCCAATGACGTGGTTCCGCGCGCCACCGGTACCGGCTCGCGCCTCAAGGAAGAGTCCGAGGCCTACAAGGCGCGGATCGTTGCGCAGGCGCAGGGTGATGCGCAGCGCTTCAGTTCGGTGCTCTCCGAATACCAGAAGGCGCCGCAGGTGACGCGCGACCGCATGTACACCGATGCGATGCAGCAGATCTACAGCAGCACGACCAAGGTGCTCATCGACTCCAAGCAGAACTCGAACCTGCTCTATTTGCCGCTCGACAAGCTGATGCAGTTGTCAGGCCAGAACGCAGCCGGCACGCCGGTGGACGCCGCCAATCCCAATGTCGCCGGCACGGCCGCACCACAGTCGTCGGTGATTCCGGTCGCTCCATCCGCAGGCGACGCCCGTGCCCGCGATGGCCGCTCGCGCGACCGCGACGTGCGCTGAGGACACAAGAATATGAACAGAATCGGATTCATCGTCTCGTCGATCCTGGTGGCGCTCGCGCTCCTGAGCTCGACCCTTTTCGTGGTCGACCAGCGCCAGTTCGGCGTGGTGTACGCGCTCGGGCAAATCAAGGAAGTGATCACCGAGCCGGGCCTCAACTTCAAGCTCCCGCCGCCGTTCCAGAACGTGTCGTATATCGACAAGCGCTTGCTGACACTGTCGAGCCTCGACCCCGAGCCCATGCTGACTGCGGAAAAGCAGCGCGTGGTGATCGACTGGTACGTGCGCTGGCGCATCACCAACCCGTCGGAATACATCCGCAATGTCGGCCTCGACGAAAACGCCGGTGCCGTGCAGCTCAACCGCGTGGTTCGCAATGCGTTCCAGGAAAACATCAACAAGCGCACCGTGCGCGACCTGATCTCCGTGCGCCGCGAGGCCGTCATGTCCGACGTGCAGCGCGAGGTGCTGGCGGTGGTCAAGGGTGCCAAGCCGTGGGGCGTCGACGTTGTCGATGTGCGCATCACGCGCGTCGACTATGTCGAGGCCATCACCGAGTCGGTCTACCGCCGCATGGAGGCCGAGCGCAAGCGCGTCGCCAACGAACTGCGTTCGACCGGTTTCGCCGAGGGCGAGAAGATCCGCGCGGACGCCGATCGCCAGCGCGAGGTGATCGTGGCCAATGCCTATCGCGATGCCCAGAAGATCAAGGGCGAGGGCGATGGCCGTGCCGCCAGCATCTACGCCGATTCCTTTGGCCGCGACCCGCAGTTCGCGCTGTTCTATCGTAGCCTCGACGCCTACAAGCAAAGCTTCAACAAGAAGAGCGACGTGATGGTCCTGGATCCATCGTCGGATTTCTTCAAGTCGATGCAAAGCTCCGGTTCGACGAGCAACGCGCCCCGTCGCTGAGGATGACAGCGCGCTGTCCTGTCGCCTGCTGAGGATCGGATCGTCGTGGATGCCGATACCTTCTGGAGCGCGCTGGCGCTTGTCCTGGTGATCGAGGGGGTGCTGCCTTTCCTCTCTCCCGGCGGTTGGCGGCGCGGCTTCGGCCAGCTCATGCAGTTGCGCGACGGGCAACTGCGCTTCTTCGGTCTTTGCAGCATTCTTCTGGGCTTGGCGCTCCTCTGGGTATTGGGGTGACGCGGTCCCGGTAGAATCCCGGTTTAACCACGCCCCCGATCCCCATGTCCGCCTGGGTCCTTCCGGATCACATTGCCGATGTGCTGCCTTCCGAGGCGCGCCACATCGAAGAACTTCGACGCGAACTGCTCGATACCGCCCGTGGCTATGGCTACGAGCTGGTCATGCCGCCGCTGCTCGAGCACCTGGAATCCCTGCTCTCCGGCACGGGCGAGGCGCTCGGCCTGCAAACCTTCAAGCTGGTCGACCAGTTGTCTGGGCGCAGCATGGGCTTGCGCGCCGACACCACGCCGCAGGTCGCGCGCATCGATGCCCATCTTCTCAATCGCGAGGGTGTGACCCGTCTCTGCTATTGCGGCCCCGTCTTGCACACCCGCCCGGATCGCCCCCATGCGACGCGTGAGCCGCTCCAGTTCGGCGCCGAGATCTACGGGCACGCTGGGCTCGAAGCCGATACCGAAGTCCTGCGCCTGGCACTCGATTGCCTGCGCGCTGCCGGCGTCACCGGACCTGCGCAGAGCCCGGTTATCGTCGACCTGGCCGACGCGCGCATCGTGAGCTCACTGTTTGCCGGCGTGCCGGTCGATGCCGCCGCCATTGCACGTGTCCATGCAGCCCTGGCGGCCAAGGACGCCAGCGCGCTGCGCGAGCTGACGGCCCACTTTCCTGCGCCGTCGCGTCAAGGACTCCTGGCGCTCGTGCAGTTGTACGGCGACGTGTCGGTGCTCGACGAAGCGGTCAAGGCCCTGCCGGATCTGGCCGGCGTGCGCGCCGCGCTGTCCGACCTGAAGCAACTGGCCGCCCAGCTCGAAGGCGCCAGCGTCAGTTTCGATCTGGCCGACTTGCGTGGCTATGCGTACTACAGCGGCATGCGTTTCGGCATCTACACCGAGGGCGCCAGCGACGCCCTGGTGCGTGGCGGCCGCTACGACGAGGTGGGGGCCGTGTTCGGCCGCAACCGTCCGGCGGTGGGCTTCAGCCTCGACGTCCGAGAACTGGTCGGCGTCCTGCCCGCAAGGCCGCTGCGTGCCGCGATCCGCGCGCCGTGGAGCGACGCGGCGGCCCTCAACAAGACCATCGCCGCCCTGCGTGGCGAAGGCGAAACCGTCGTGTGCGTCCTGCCGGGCCACGACAGCGAAATCGACGAATTCCATTGCGACCGCGAGCTCGTCGAGCGCGACGGCCAATGGCGCGTGCAAGCCATCTGAATCCTGAAAAGCGAAAAATCATGAGCGTAACCACCGGAAGAAACGTGGTCGTCGTCGGAACCCAGTGGGGCGACGAAGGCAAGGGCAAGTTGGTCGACTGGCTGACGGAAAGCGCGCAGGGCGTCGTGCGCTTCCAGGGCGGCCACAACGCCGGCCACACTCTGGTCATCAACGGCGTCAAGACGGCGCTGCACCTGATCCCGAGCGGCATCATGCGGCCCGGCGTCAAGTGCTACATCGGCAACGGCGTGGTGCTGTCGGCTGGCAAGCTGTTCGAGGAAATCGAAGGGCTGGAGAAGGCCGGCGTCGAGGTCCGCTCGCGGCTGCGCATCAGCGAGGCCTGCCCGTTGATCCTGCCGTTCCATGCGGCACTCGACATTGCGCGCGAGGCCTACCGCGAAAAGGGCGGCATCGAGAAGATCGGCACGACCGGCCGCGGCATCGGCCCGGCCTACGAGGACAAGATCGCCCGCCGGGCGCTCCGCGTGCAGGACTTGAAGCACCCCGAGCGCTTCGCGACCAAGCTGCGCGTGTTGCTCGACCTGCACAACCACGTGCTGACGCAGGTGCTGAGCGCGCCGGCCATCGACTTCGACACCGTCTACGACGAGGCGATGCGCCACGCCGAACTGCTCAAGCCCATGATGGCCGACGTCTCGCGCGAGCTGAATGACGCGAACCGTGCCGGCGCAAACCTGCTGTTCGAAGGCGCGCAGGGCACCTTGCTCGATGTGGACCACGGCACCTATCCCTACGTGACGTCCAGCAACTGCGTGGCCGGCAATGCGGCAGCGGGGTCGGGTGTCGGGCCGGGCATGCTGCACTACGTCCTCGGCATCACCAAGGCCTACTGCACGCGCGTCGGCGGCGGTCCGTTCCCGACCGAGCTCGACTGGGAAAAGCCGGGTAGCGTGGGCTACCACCTGAGCACCGTCGGTGCGGAGAAGGGCGTGACCACGGGTCGCAGCCGTCGCTGCGGATGGTTCGACGCAGCGCTGCTGAAGCGCTCGGCCCAGGTCAATGGCCTGAGCGGCTTGTGCATCACGAAGCTCGACGTGCTCGACGGCCTCGAGGAACTGCAGCTTTGCACCGGCTATCAGCTCGACGGCGAATACACCGACATCCTGCCCATGGGCGCCGACGAGATCGAGCGCTGCACGCCTGTCTACGAGAAGCTCGAAGGCTGGACCGAGAGCACGGTGGGCGTCACGCAATACGACAAGCTGCCCATCAATGCGCGCCTCTATCTACAGCGCATCGAGCAGGTCACGGGCGTGCCGATCCATATGGTCTCGACCAGTCCCGATCGTGATCACACGATCATGATGCGCCACCCCTATCTCGCAGACTGAACCCATCCGCAGGAGACGATTTCTCATGTTGACCGAAGACGGCAAGCACCTTTACGTCAGCTACGACGAGTACCACAACCTGATCGAGAAGCTCGCGATCAAGGTGTACCAGTCAGGCTGGCAGTTCGACACCATCCTGTGCCTGGCGCGCGGCGGCATGCGCCCTGGCGACGTGCTCTCGCGCATCTTCGACAAGCCCCTGGCGATCATGTCGACCAGTTCGTACCGCGCCGACGCGGGGACGATCCAGGGCCATCTCGATATCGCGCGCTACATCACCACGCCCAAGGGCGAGATCGCAGGCAAGGTCCTGCTGGTGGACGATCTCGCAGATTCCGGCCATACGCTCCATGCCGTGGTCGAGAACCTCAAGAGCAGCTACAAGCCCATCACCGAGCTGCGAAGCGCAGTGATCTGGACCAAGGCGCTGTCGACCTTCACGCCCGACTATTCGGTCGAGTTCCTGCAGACCAATCCGTGGATCCACCAGCCCTTCGAGGGCTACGACTCGCTCGGCGCCGAGAAGCTGATGGAGAAGTGGTCGGTCTGAAGGGCGCGCCCTTCGCGCTCACTTGAGCATTTCGGTGTAGCGCCGCTGCATTTCGTCGGTCGCCACGTCCTCGATGCTGTGGCCGACGTTCCAGCGGTGACCGAAGGGGTCGAAGAACGACCCCGAGCGCTCGCCGTAGAACTGGTCCTGAGGTGCCATGTGCAGCGTGGCACCGGCTTTCAGCGCACGTTCGACCACCGCGTCCGCATCGTCGACGTGCAGATGCAGGGTGACAGGCGTGGCGCCGATCGTCCTGGCGCCGCGGATGCCGTATTCCGGAAACTCATCGCACAGCATCAGCGTCGTGCTGCCGAACTCCAGTTCCGCATGCCCGATGCGGCCGCTGGGCTCGGTGAGCCGGAATTTCTCCTTCGCGCCGAATACCTCGCCATAGAACGCGATGGCCGCAGCCGTGTCGTGTACGCAGAGGTAGGGGAAGAGCTCATGGATGGTCATCGAAGCGTCCTCATCAAAGGTCTGCAGGCGATTCTGGCCTCCCCGGGACCGGGCGTCTTGAACGAATTTGACCTCAGACGCGCACGTGGTTCGGCGCAAGGGGCGAAGCCCGGCGATAGGCCTGCGGCGTCATTCCGGTGATCTCCAGAAAGTCGCGATTGAAATGTGGCTGGTCGCTGTAGCCCGACTGGAGGGCGAGATCGACCCAGGGCAGGGCACCCGAGCCGGGTGCCGCCGCCATGACGCGTTGGAAGCGCAGGACGCGTTCGAGCCGCTTGGGCGGCAGCCCGGCGGCGTCCTTGAACAAGGCGATGAAGCGACGGTGGCTGTAGCCGCTGGCATTCACCAGGTCGCTCACAGTGGCGCCGCTTCCAAGCCGGAGCAGAGCCTGCGCGACCGCAGGGTGCATCGCGCGCGGCTGCCGCTTCAGTCGCTCGTTCAGCAAGTCTTCGAGTAGGGCGAGCTGGGCTCGAGGCGAAACCGCCGAGTACAGCCGCTCGAGTGCCTCGGACGCCTGGATGCCCCAGAGCGCGTCCAGCGGCGTGTGGCGCTCGGCCAGTTCATCTGCGGGCACGCCGAACAATGCGCGTGCGGCGCCAGGCCGAAGTTGCACGCCGACCGATCGGGTTGCAACAGAAACATCGCGCGCATAGTAGGCGGACCGGGCACCGCCCACGATCGCATGGCCCACCGTGTGTCCGAGCGAATCCGCTCCATCGGCGAAGAGCCGCAACGGCGGGCCCGAAAGCCGGAATACCAGGTGCATGTCACCCGTCGGCAACACGTGTTCCCGCACGAACGCCCCGCATGCGGGCAGGCCGACCGTGGGATCGGCCGCCCACATCGACCGGACGAACGGTCGCAGCGAAGGGCTGGGTGCGCGCGTCAACAGCATCCGCGCATTGTCTGCCGACCGGCCGATCCGGTCGACTAGCATGGAGGCATGCGAAAGCCCATCACCGACCTGATCCACCATCCGTACACCCCCCCTGCGAACTTCGCGGCGCCCCAGCGCGGCGTGTACAAGGCCTCCACCGTGTTCTTCGCCGACGTCGCAGCGATGCGCGCGAGAGACTGGAAGACCAAGGCCGGCTACACCTACGGCCTGCATGGCACACCGACCACCTTCACACTCGAGGAGCGCCTCGCCACGCTGGAGGGTGGCACGGAGTGCCTGTTGGTGCCCAGCGGGCTGGCGGCCATCGCGTTGGTGTCCTTTGCACTGCTCAAGGCCGGCGACGAGGTGCTGATCCCCGACAACGCCTACGGCCCCAACAAGGCACTGGCGAACGGCGAGCTGGCGAACTTCGGCATCACCCACCAGCTTTACGACGCGATGAATCCGGCGGACCTCGCCGCCAAGCTGTCGAGTCGCACCAAGCTGGTCTGGGTGGAAGCTGCCGGCTCCGTCACGATGGAATTCCCGGACCTGCCCGCGCTCGTCGGCGTGTGCCGCGCGCGCGGCGTCATCACCGCGCTCGACAACACCTGGGGGGCAGGGCTGGCGTTCGCGCCCTTCGACTTCAACGGCGGCGGACAGGGCGTCGATATCTCCGTCCAGGCGCTCACCAAGTACCCGAGCGGCGGCGGCGACGTACTGATGGGCAGCGTCGTCACACGCGACGAGCGCCTGCATCGCGCGATCAAGCTCACGCACATGCGCATGGGGTTCGGCATCGGCGTCGGCGATGTGGAGACGCTCTTGCGTTCGCTGCCCAGCATTGCGCTGCGCTACCAGGCGCACGACCGGAGCGCACGCGAGCTTGCCCGCTGGCTTGAGGATCGCGCGGAAATCGCGCAGGTGCTGCACCCCGCGCTCGAAAGCTCACCGGGCCACGCGCACTGGCTTCGGCTCTGCGGCGCCACCGACCTGGCTGCCGGCCTGTTCTCGGTGGTGTTCGACGAGCAATACGGCACCGAGCAAGTCGACCGCTTTTGCGACAGCCTGGAACTTTTCCGGCTCGGCTACTCGTGGGGCGGGCCGATCAGCCTGGTCGTGCCGTACGACATCGGCCTCATGCGCGACGCGAGCGTTGCCAAGTGGCCGCACAAGGGGACGCTGGTGCGGTTTTCGATCGGCCTGGAGGACGTCGAAGACCTGCGCGTCGACCTCGAACAGGCCCTCGCGGCACTCTGAGAGCCGGCGGATATCGCGTACAGTCTGACCACGCGCAGTCACCCTGACTGCCTCGCCCGAAGGAGAAGCAGTGGCAACACCAAATTACGGCTATGAAAAGCGCCAGAAGGAACTGGCAAAGAAGAAGAAGAAGGAAGACAAGCTGAGGGAAAAAGCCAACCGCAAGCTCATGCCCAGCAGCGATGGGCTCGCCCCGGGCGATCCGGAAACCGATGTGGCCTCGCTGGAACGCGATCCGCCAACCGTTCCGGAACTTCCCACGAAGAACGGCTGAGCAGGCCGTCTCCAGCAACGATCAGAAAGAAGCCGCCGCGGCCCGGGCCTGCGGCGGCTTTTTGTTTGGCCCCGTGGGCCTTCACTTGGGCAGCAGCTTGCGCAGCGTCGGCCACACGTTGTCGAGCATGCGAGGTTGCGCGGCCGCCGTCGGATGGATCCGGTCAGCTTGGAAGAGCATCGCCGCATCCGGGCTGTCCGCCACTCCCTTGAGCAGGAAGGGCACGAGCGGTGCCTTGGTCGCGCCCGCCACCTTGGCGAAGATCGCCTCGAAGCGCCGTGTGTAGTCGCTGCCGTAGTTGGGTGGCACCTGGATGCCCACGATCAGCACCTGCGCGCCCGCGGCCTGCGCAGCCTTGGTCATCTGCAGCAGGTTGTCCTCGGTGCTCGCCAGCGGCAGGCCGCGCAGCGCGTCGTTGGCGCCCAGTTCGAGCACCACGTGCGTCGGCTGGTGCTGTGCGAGCAGGTTGGGCAGCCGTGCCCGACCGCCGGACGTGGTGTCGCCGCTGATGCTGGCGTTGATCACCGTCGACGGGACCTTTTGGTCAGTCAGGCGCTTTTCCAGCAGCGGCACCCAGCCGTCCCCGCGCTTGAGGCCGTATTCGGCCGAAAGCGAATCCCCGAGGATCAGAATCACCGGCCTTTTGGCGGTCGCGGCCTGGGCCCGAGCGGCGATCCATGACCCCCCGCTGCCGGCGAGTGCGCCGCTCAAGATAAAGTGACGTCGATTCACCACGACAAACCTTTCAATGTCCTCAATCCAAACCGATGGCCGCTCCGAACCCATTGTTGCCGTCGAGCATGTCTTCAAGTCCGTCACCGACTCCACCGGAACGCTGGACATTCTGCAGGACATCGATTTCACGCTGGGCGCGAAGGAAACCGCCGCCATCGTCGGCGCTTCGGGTTCGGGCAAGAGCACTCTGCTGTCGATCGTCGCCGGCCTGGACACACCCACGCGCGGCACGGTGAAGCTCGCTGGAGAGGACCTGTTCGCCATCGACGAAGACGAGCGCGCGGCCCTGCGCGCGCAGAAGGTCGGCTTCGTGTTCCAGAGTTTCCAGCTGCTCGGCAACCTGAGCGCGCTCGAGAACGTGATGCTGCCACTCGAACTGGCCGACCGCAAGGACGCCCGCAAGGCCGCGACCGAGATGCTCGGCCGGGTCGGCCTGGGCCAGCGGCTTGGACACTACCCCAAGGTACTCTCGGGCGGCGAGCAACAGCGGGTGGCGCTGGCGCGAGCCTTTGTCGTACAGCCCGCTTTGCTGCTGGCTGACGAGCCGACAGGCAGTCTCGACTTTGCAACCGGCGAGCAGGTGATGAAACTGATGTTCGATCTGAACCGCGAACTGGGCACGACGCTCGTCCTTGTCACGCACGACCGGGGCATTGCCGAGCGGTGCGAGCGGCGGATCACGATCGAGGCCGGCCGCGTGGCGCTCGACGGTCACGGCGCCTGAGCGCTTTTGAACGGCGGGCCGCACGGGTGGCCTCCACGCATCGCAAGGGATATTGCCATGCAGAAGCCGCGACCCGGTAGCAACGAAGAAGACGACACGGCATTCGGTGGGCTGGCGCCACGCAGCGGGCCACGCACCGAGGTTCGTCCGACCCGCAACGGTACCGCCGGCAAATGGGTGGCTGCGATCGTCGCCGTGGTCGTGGTCCTGCTGATCGTGCTGTACGTCGGCAATCGGCCCTGAATCCGGTGTCGCCGGCCGGGGGCTCGATAATCCCCCGATGTCTTCCCCCAAAGTGATCTTCGGCTTCCACGCCGTGGGCGTGCGTATCAAGACCGCGCCGAAATCGGTGATCGAGGTGCTCTTCGACGCCAGCCGGCGCGATGCCCGGATGCGGCAGTTCGTCGCCCGTGCGCAGGAGGCCGGCGTCCGGCTGATCGAGGCCGACGGCTTGCGTCTGGCCAAGCTCGCCGGCAGCCACGGCCACCAGGGCGTGGCCGCGCGCGTGGAGCCCGTTCCCCAGACCCATTCTCTTGACGAACTGCTCGAAGGCCTCGAGGCCGCCGGCACCGTGCCGCTGCTGCTGGTGCTCGACGGCGTGACCGATCCGCACAACCTCGGCGCCTGCTTGCGCGTGGCCGACGGTGCGGGCGCCCATGCCGTGGTCGCCCCCAAGGACCATGCCGCCGGCATCAACGCCACCGTGGCCAAGGTGGCCAGCGGAGCTGCCGAGACGGTGCCTTATTTCATGGTGACCAATCTTGCGCGCACGCTCGGCGAGCTCAAGGAACGAAACATCTGGTGCGTGGGCACCAGCGACGACGCGCCCGGCACGCTTTACCAGTGCGACTTGAAGCGTCCGCTGGCGATGGTGCTCGGCGCCGAAGGCGAGGGCATGCGGCAACTCACGAGAAAGACCTGCGACGAGCTGGTGAGCATCCCGATGGCGGGCGCGGTCGAAAGCCTCAACGTGTCGGTGGCGAGTGGGGTGTGCCTCTACGAGGCGATGCGCCAGCGGCTGGGCTGAGATCGCTCCGGGTGGTTTCGATGCAGCCGACGCTCACCTACGACCCGCATCCTTCGGCGCCGCAGCTTCGGCTGCCGCCCGGCGCCTGTGACGCGCACGTCCACGTGTTCGGCCCCGCAGCGCGTTTCCCTTTTGCCGACGGCCGCAGCTTCACGCCGGCGGATGCCCCCAAGGAGGCCCTGTTCGCGCTGCACAGGCACTTGGGTATCGAGCGCTGCGTGATCGTGCAGTCGCTCTGCCATGGCCATGACAACCGCGTGGTGGAAGACGCCATCGCGGCCGGCGGTGGCAACTATCTAGGAGTGGCATTGCTGCCACTCGACGTGGCCGATGAGGAACTGGCGCGGCTTGCGTCGGTTGGCTTCAGGGGCGTGCGCTTCAATTTCGCGAGGAATCCGGCCGCGGATTTCGACGTGGAAGGCGTCGTTGCGTTCAGCCGGCGTCTCGAACCGTTCGGCATGCACCTGCAGTTGCACTTCGAGCGAGGCCTGATCCGGGAACTCGCATCGCCGATCGCGCGCAGTGCAGTGCCGGTGGTGATCGATCACATGGCGCGCGTGGACGCCTCGGCAGGCGCCGCGGATCCTGACTTCATCGCGCTGCATGCGCTGATGCAAGACCCGCTGTTCCGCGTCAAGGTGAGCGGGGTGGACCGGATTTCACGCGCGACCGACTACGCCGATGGCGTGGCCATCGCCCAAAGGCTGGTCCGCGACTTCCCGGAGCGCTGTTTCTGGGGGACCGACTGGCCGCATCCGCTTCACGACCATGTGCCGGACGACGGCGTGCTCGTCGACGCGCTCTCGCGCATCGCGCCAGAACCCGACGTGCGGGAGCGCCTGCTGGTGCGCAACCCGCAGGACTTCTATCGCTTCGGCGGTCGTTGACGCGAAAGGGCCGGATACGCGCGAGGTCGGCCCGGAATCCGGGTGAGCACGCGATTGGCACTTCGGAAGGTGCCTCTGGGGAATCTAGAGAAGCGTGAAGAAGCGCATCACCACTTGCGCCGGATGCCGGATGCCGACGCCGATGAACATGCGTTCGCCGATCCAGCGAAGGGAAGGTGAAGCGGTTTCGAAGCGCGGGTTGCAGCGGAAGTAGATCTGCGCAGGATCCACGGGCTCACCCCGCAGGAGTTTCGCCATCGCTTCCGGCGGCGCAGCCCGAACCGCATGATTCTGGACGTAGATCAGGTCACCCGCATCGGTCTCGAGTCCATAGCGGGCGTCGAGTTCGGACAGGCTGTCGCTGACGATCAATTGAAAATCGGTGCCGCCCGGAATGACCCGGGCCGTCCACCCGTTGCCTTGCGCCGAGCCCCCGGTGATCGGCACGAGCCGCCGCATCCCGCGAGGCCCCTGGCTCAGCACCTGCGGTACGCCGACCTCGACCTGGAGATCGGCGAAATAGTCGAGGGATGGCGGAGCGAGCGGATCGGTCGGGTTCATCCGCCGAGCGTAGCGCCGTTGGGGAGATTTGAAATCAGGAAGGGTCCTTGCCCCGGGTGCGGCCCACCGCGCTGAAGATTCCGATGCCAAGCACGATCAGCGTACCGATGCCTATATAGAGCGTCGGTACGCCGGCTACCGACGCACCCCAGATCAAGCCGGCCAGGAAGATCAGGAAGCCAACCATGTAGAGGGCAAAAGACATGTTCTCTCTCCGGAATTGTGAATCGAGGCAGTCTGCATGACACCGGTCGCCGTCGCGGCGGTCTGTGCCGCCAAACCGTGTCGGAGCGTGCCTACCGTTGAGCGGCAGTCTCTTCGCTGGCCGCGTCGAGCGCGGCAATGGTTTCGGGCTCCAACCGGAGGCTGGCCGCGGCGATCAGCTCGTCGAGCTGCTTCACCGATGTGGCGCTCGCAATGGGCGCCGTGATGGAGGGGCGCGCGATCTGCCACGCGATCGCCACCTGGCCCGGGGTCGCGCCGTAGGCGTGGCCGGCGGCGTCCAACGCCTGCAGGATGCGAAGGCCGCGCGGGTTCAGGTACTTCTTCGTCGTGTTCACGCCGCGCGCGCTCTTCGCCGCGTCCGCCTCGTTGCGGTATTTGCCCGTGAGAAAGCCGGCTGCGAGCGCATAGAAATTGATCACGCCGATACCGCGTTCGACGCACAGCGGCTCCAGTTCCTTCTCGAAGACGGCGCGGTCGTACAGGTTGTAGAGCGGCTGCAGGCTCTCGTAGCGCGGCAGGCCCTGCTTCTCGGCGACGTCCAGCGCTTCGGCCAGGCGGGGCGCGCTGAAGTTCGACGCACCGATCGTCCGCACCTTGCCGGCCTTGATCAGCGCGGCAAAGGCCTCGGCCGTGTCCGAAAACGGCGTCTCCGGGTCGTCGTCGTGCGATTGGTACAGGTCGATGTGATCGGTCCTGAGGCGCTTGAGCGACGCATCGACAGCCTCACGGATGTAAGCGGGCGAGAGCCCCTTCTTTCCTTCGCCCATCGGCTTGCCGACCTTGGTCGCGAGGACGACGCGATTGCGCTTGCCAGTCTGCCGCAGCCACTTGCCGATGATGGTTTCGGATTCGCCACCGCTGTGGCCCGGCGCCCAACTCGAATACACGTCCGCCGTATCGACGAAGTTGAATCCGGCGTCGAGCCAGGCGTCGAGCAGCCGGAAAGAGAGCGCCTCATCGACGGTCCAGCCGAAGACATTGCCGCCGAAGGCGAGGGGAGAGACTTGCAGGCCGGAGCGGCCGAGCGGACGAAACTGCATGGGTCGATTCCTGAAAGGGTTGGATCAGACGAAGGCCAGGGCACCGAGCACGGCGCCGGCGCCGAGCAGCCACAACAGATGGATGCGGGTGCGCCACACGATAAACGCCGAGACGCCCGTCAGCAGCCAGAGGTGCCAGGCGGGCGCGTCGCCGGAATGGTTACCCGAGGCCAGTACCCAGCCGGTCGCGATCAGCAGGCCGACCACCACCGGCGCCATGCCTTGCTTGAACGCCCGTACCCCGCGCCGCTCGCGGTTGCGGTGCCCCCAGCGTGTCGCGAAATAGGTCAGCGTGGTGCTGGGCAGCATGATGCCGATCATGGTGATGGCCAGGCCGAGCAGGCCGAGCAGCCACGCATGCGGACCGGCGCCGATGCCACCGCCCGCGTTGAGCCCGACGTTCCAACCCATCAGCGCGACGAACAGCACGTTGGGCCCAGGAGCGGCCTGGGCGATGGCGACCGACGAGCTGAACTGCGCGTCCGTCAGCCACCCGTGCTGCGCCACCAGGTAGCGCTGCATGTCGGGCACCGTCGTGATGGCGCCGCTGATCGACAGCAGGGAAAGCATGAGGTACTGGCCGAAGAGCGCCAGCCAGTCATGCCAGTGCATCACGATCGTCATGGCCCGATCTTTCGCCAGGTCCAGACGCAGGTCACGCCGCCGACGACGAGCAACACCCAACCCAGCGGCATGCGTGCGAAAGCGATCGCGGCAAACACCAGTGCCACCAGGCCGAGGCACACGCCGAAGCCCAGCGGATGCCTGCGCAGCGCCGGGATCAGCTTGATGCCGGTGGCGGCGATCAGGCCACCGGCCACCGCGCCCATGCCGCGCAGCGCGCCGGCCACTTGCGGATTGCCGGCGTAGTGCGCGTAGAGCACCGCCAGCGTCAGGATCACGCCGAGCGGCACGACCAGCATGCCAGCCACCGCGCAAATCGCGCCACGAAGGCCGAAGTAGCGGTCGCCGATCATCAGGGCGAGATTGACCACGTTCGGCCCCGGCAGCACCTGGGCCACGGCCCAGTCCTCCAGGAACTGGTCGGGCGTCAGCCAGCGCTTCTTCTCGACCATCTCGCGCTGCACGACGGCGAGCACGCCGCCGAAGCCTTGCAACGCAAGCCACGTGAATGAAACGAACAGGTCGCGCGGGGACTGGGGTTGCGGTCGGTCGGGCGCCGATGCCGCGCTGGGAAGAGGCGGGTGCATTGCGGGCGATTATCGTAGGCAAGGCGCGGCTGCGTTGGCGCGCTGCATCCGGTTTGCGCGGCGGGGCCTTGCTGCGACACTGCATCCATGAATGCACGCGCGCTCTTCGATCTCTGCAAGCAGTCCTTCGCATCCTGGCGAGCGGACTACGCCCCGAGCATGGGGGCGGCGCTGGCCTACTACACGGTGTTCTCGGTGGCGCCGTTGCTGCTGATCGTGATCTCGGTCGTCGGCCTGGTCTTCGGGCGCGACGAGGCGCGCGGCGAGATCTTCGAGCAGCTGTCGGGGCTGATGGGCGCGGAGGGCGCGCGGGCGATCCAGATCATGCTCGAAGCACTCAACAAGCCGAGGCAGGGAATCGTTGCAACGGTGATCGGCATCGCTTTGCTGCTGGTCGGTGCGACCACGGTCTTCGGCGAACTGCAGGACGCATTCGACCGCATCTGGCGCGCGCCCGCGCGCGAAGAAGTCAACGGCCTGCTCGACCTCATGCGCGTGCGGCTGCTGTCCTTCAGCATGATCATGGGCATCGGTTTCCTGTTGATCGTTTCGCTGGTGGTCAACGCGGCGCTGGCGGCGCTGGGCGAGTGGTGGGCGCCGGTCTTCGGCGGCTGGGCCGTGTTGGCGCAGAACGTCAACTCGGTGTTCGGCTTCGTGATCGTGACAGTGGGCTTCGCGATGATCTTCAAGGTCATGCCGCGCGTGAGCGTGCAATGGCGCGATGTGTGGATCGGCGCGATCGTCACCGCGGTGCTCTTCACCATCGGCAAGTACCTGATCGGCCTGTACATCGGCAAGACCGGCATCGCCTCGGGCTACGGTGCGGCTGGCTCGCTGGTGGTGCTGCTGGTGTGGGTGTACTACTCGGCGCAGATCTTCCTGCTGGGCGTGGAGTTCACCTGGGTCTACGCGCACGCCTACGGCTCGTTCAAGGGGCGGCCGCGGCCGGCGGCCAGGGCATCGCCGACGCGCGCGGAGCCGTCCGCCTGATCAGCCGGAGAAGCCGCCTTCGTCGAGGAACTTCTGCTCTTCGGCTGTCGTGCGGCGGCCGAGCACCTCGTTGCGATGCGGAAAGCGCCCGAAGCGAGCAACGATGTCGCGGTGCAGCACGGCGAAGCGCTGCGTGTTGGCATCCAGCGCGGCATTGAGCGCAATGGAACGCTCCTGGTCCGCCAGCGATTCCGAATGCATGAAGGGCAAATAGAAGAAGGGCCGCAGCGCCGGCTCGACCTGCCGGTCCAGGCCGGCATCGACGGCGGCGCTCGCGATGGCCAGTGCCTTGCCGTCGGTGGCGAACATGTGGCCGCTGCCGCGCCAGGCATTGCGCGGAAACTGGTCCAGCAGCACCAGCAACGCGAGCACCCCTTCGGCATCGGCTGCCCAGAGGTCGAGCACACCGGTCGCGGCGGCATGGTGGGCGGCCTCGAAGCGCGACTTGAACTCGGCGTCGAAGGCGTCGTTTTTGGCGAACCAGCGGTCGGGGCCGGCATCGCGCCAGAAACGGGCGACGTCCTGGGCGGAGGGAAGGGTATTCATGGGGGCAGGATCATGCCATTGCGTCCCGCAAGTCGGGTTGATGGCCGACAGCGCCGCCTCGCAATGCTTTTTATCCTGCGGGATTGCCAACTACAGGAGATGCCTCATGAACCGATATGGCACGACCTTGCGCATGGCCCTCGTGGCCGGCGTTGCAACCGCGACTCTCGTGGGTTGCGGAATGATGTCCAAGTCCAACACAGCGAGCTTCAGCGGCAGCATGAACGCGGCGAGCGAAGTGCCGCCCAACATGACGCGCGGCAGCGGTCTCGCCGAGGCGACGCTCAACAAGGAAACGAACGTCCTCAAGTACAAGATCACCTATGACGGCTTGAGCGGACCGGCCACGGCGGCGCACTTCCACGGACCGGCCGCGGCCGGGGCCAATGCAGGGGTGGTACTCCCCTTCGCCAATGCGGCGAGCCCGATCGAAGGGCAGGCGACGCTCACTCCGGCTCAGGCTGCCGACCTGATGGCAGGCAAGTGGTACGCCAACATTCACACGGCGGCCAATCCCGGCGGGGAGATTCGCGGGCAGATGCTGCCCAAGATGTAGTCCTCCCGAGAGAGGCGAAAGCGGTGGTGCATGGTGTCCAATGGTCACCATGGGAACCACAGCCAATGCCACATCTTCCTCCCCTCGCCGGTCCGGCCCCCGTGTCGATATCACCAGCGCCCGCAAGGCGCTGGTGCTTCAGGGAGGCGGCGCACTGGGCGCGTACCAGGCCGGCGTCTACGCGGGCGTTTTCGAGAAGCACAAGGCGCTCGACTGGGTGGCCGGCGTTTCGATCGGCGCCATCAATGCTGCGCTCATCGCCGGCAACGCGCCCGAAGTGCGCGTGCAGCGGCTTCGCGAATTCTGGAACCTCGTTTCTTCGGGCCCGGCCCAGCGCGTGCCGGCGTGGTGGAGCGACAGGGTGATGTTCAACCAGTGGAGCGCCACGTCGGCTGCGGTGTTCGGCGTGCCCGGCTTCTTCGAGCCGCGTCGCAGCCCGACGCTGCTGCTCGGCGGCGCGGCACCCGTGCTGAGCTACTACGACACGGCGCCGTTGAAGTCCACGCTGGAGCGGTTGGTGGACTTCGATCGCCTCAACCATCCCGAGATCCGCTTCAGCGTTGGTGCCGTGAATGTGCGGACTGGCAATTCCATCTACTTCGACAACACCGTCCAGCGCATCGGCCCCGAGCACATCATGGCCAGCGGTGCGCTGCCGCCGGGCTTTGCGCCCGTGCACATCGACGGCGAGGACTACTGGGATGGCGGCATCGTCTCGAACACTCCGTTGCAGTACGTGCTCGACATGCATCCGCGCAGCGAACCGCTTTTGGTGCTGCAGGTCGATCTGTTCAGCGCTCGCGGTGCGATGCCGCGGACGATCTCCGAGACGATGGAGCGGCAGAAGGACATCACCTATTCGAGCCGCACCCGCATGAACACCGACGCGCTGGCCTCGAACATGAATCTCCAGCAGGCGATCGCAGACCTGATCAAGAAGCTGCCCGCACCGTTGCGCAAGGACGCCAGCGTGCAGGCCGTGTGCGACCAACTCTCGCACAAGCCGATCGAGATCGTTCACCTGATCTACCGCGACAAGCCCTACGAACTCGAATCGAAGGATTACGAGTTCTCGCGCGCCTCGGTCGACGAGCATTGGGAAGCGGGCTGGCGCGACATCTGCAACACGCTGGATCACCCCGAATGGCTGGAGAGCGCGTCGCAGATCAACGGCGTCACTACCTTCGATCTGACCGAGCCGAACGCCCATCGCGTCCGCCGGCCGATGAAGCTGCCGCACATTCCGGCCGGCAATTAGCCGGGCAGATCAGGTTCGTCTAAGTCTCGGGCGCCATTCTGCCGCCATGGGCACGCAGATTGCACGCATCTTCCAACCACCGTCACGCAAAGGAATCCCCATGCAACTCAAGGACAAGGTCGCCTTCATTACCGGCTCGGCCAGCGGCATCGGCAAGGAAATCGCCATCGTCTTCGCCAAGGAAGGCGCGAAGATCGTCATCGCCGACCTCAACAAGGAAGCCGCCGACGCGACCGCCGCCGAACTCAAGGCAGCGGGCGCGCAGGCCATCGGGGTCGGCGTCGACGTCACCAGCGAAGAGCAGGTCGACGCCTCCGTCGAGGAAGCCGCCAAGGCCTTTGGCGGCATCGACATCCTGATCAGCAACGCGGGCATCCAGATCGTGCACCCGGTGGAGGAGTTCAGCTTCGCCGACTGGAAGAAGATGCTGGCGATCCACCTCGACGGCGCCTTTCTCACCACCAAGGCCTGTCTGAAGCACATGTATGCGCAGGGCCGTGGCGGCAGCGTGATCTACATGGGCTCCGTGCACTCCAAGGAGGCATCACTGCTCAAGGCGCCCTACGTCACTGCCAAGCATGGCCTGATCGGGCTGGCCAAGACGGTGGCGAAGGAGGGTGCCAAGTACGGCGTTCGCGCCAACGTGATCTGCCCCGGCTTCGTGCGCACGCCGCTGGTCGAGAAGCAGATCCCCGAGCAGGCGAAGACGCTGGGCATTACCGAGGAGCAGGTGATCAAGAACGTCATGCTCAAGGAGACGGTGGATGGCGAGTTCACCACCACCGATGACGTGGCGCGTGTTGCGTTGATGTTCGCGGCCTTCCCGACGAATGCCCTGACGGGTCAATCGCTGGTCGTGAGCCACGGCTGGTTCATGCAGTGACCGTACAGGGTGGTAACCCTGTATTTCATGCCGGCTGAATGACAGCTTGGCGGCCTAGGATTCCGTCAACGGGCGCGATGGGTGCGCTCAGAACACGGAGACCCCAGGCCATGACGACTCGACTTCATTTCATCGGCAGGCGCGCGGCCATCGCGGCCACGGCGTTGCTGTTGGCCGCTTGCAGCGGTGTCGGCACCCAGCCCGCGACGACCGATGTCCACGTGATGACCTCGGGCGGCTTCACGGCGGCCTACAACGACCTGCGCCCCGGTTTCGAGAAAGCGAGCGGCCGCACGGTGAAGACCGCCTACGGCGCCTCGATGGGCAACGCCGAAGACTCGATCCCGAGCCGGCTGGCGCGCGGCGAGCCGGCGGACGTCGTGATCCTGGCGCGGCCGGCGCTCGACGCACTGGTGGAACAGGGCAAGGTCCTGCCCGGCAGCCAGGTCGACCTGGTGCGCTCCAGCATCGGCTTTGCCGTCAAGAAAGGCGCGCCCAAGCCCGACATCAGCACGGTCGATGCGCTCAAGCGCACCCTCATCGCCGCGCCTTCCATCGCCTACTCGGCGAGCGCCAGCGGCACCTACTACGAGACCGAATTGCTGAAGAAGCTGGGCATCGAAGCGCAGGTCAAGCCGAAGAGCAAGCGCATCCTGAGCGAGCGCGTGGGCACCGTGGTCGCGCGCGGCGATGCGGCGCTCGGCCTGCAGCAGGTCAGCGAACTTCTGCCCATCGAGGGCATCGACTACGTCGGACCCTTGCCGGCGGAAGTGCAGCGCGTCACGGTGTTCTCCGCTGGAGTTGCGAGCGCTTCGAAGCAGCCCGACACGGCCCGCGCGCTGATCCGCTACCTGAATTCACCGGAAGCCGCGGCGACCATCGCCAAGACGGGCCTCGAACCGTTGACCGCCCGCTGAAGCCGTCACCCGGCCAGCAGACGCGCTGGCTCCGTCTTCACGAACACTGAAGACCTCTTGCCCCCGCGCGCACTGGCGCGCGTGCCTCGGGCTGCCTAAAGTGGCTCCTCTCACGAGGAGACAAAGCATGACGACGCCCGGCATCCTGGCCATTCCTTCCATGAAGAACCGGTGCTCGCCCGCCGAATGGCAAGCCCGTGTCGATCTGGCTGCCTGTTATCGGCTGATCGAGTTCTACGGCATGGCCGACATGATCGCCAACCACATCTCGGCGCGGGTGCCGGGAGAAGACGGCGCCTTCCTCATCAATGCCTACGGGATGATGTACGAGGAGATCACGGCGTCCAGCCTGATCAAGGTCGACCACGAAGGCAACATCCTTTGCAAGCCGGACTTCGGCGACCTGGGCTACGGCGTGAACAAGGCCGGCTACGTGATCCACAGCGCAGTGCATGCCGCGCGGCCCGAAGTGGCGTGCGTGATCCACACCCACAGCTGGGCATCGATGGCGGTGTCGTCGCTGGACTGCGGACTGCTGCCGCTGACACAGACGGCCATGCGCTTCCTGAAGATCGGCTATCACGAGTACGAGGGCGTCGTGCTCGGCACCGCCGAGCAGGCCTCGCTGGTTGCCGATCTCGGCCAGTCCGAGGCGCTGATATTGCGCAACCACGGTGCGCTCGTCGTCGGAAACACCGTCGGGGAGGCCTTCAACTGGATGCATCGCCTGGAACTGGCCTGCCGGTCGCAACTCGCTGCCATGGCCTGCAACAGCCCCTTCCGCCCGGTGCCCCCGGAAGTGCTGGAGGCGACCTGGAAAAACTACCAGCCCGGCACACGCCGACCCTACGGCGTCATGGAGTGGCCTGCCTTGCTGCGCAAGCTGGACCGGACGGACCCGAGCTTCCGCGACTGAGTCATCGATCACAAGAAAAAGGAGACAACCCCATGAGCCGAAACCTTCCTCCCACCGTCTCCGATCCACCGACCGCCGCGTGGCAACCGAAGCGCCGTGCCGCGGCGCTGGCGATGGTCGCGCTGTCCGCGTCGTTGATCGCCCCGCCCACGTTCGCGCAGGCGTACCCGGCCAAGCCGGTGCGCATCGTCATCGCGTTCTCGGCGGGCGGTACCACCGACATCCTGGCCCGCTCGGTGGCGCAGAAGCTCGGCGACCAGTTGAAGCAGCCTTTCGTGATCGACAACAAGCCGGGTGGCGGCGGCAACATCGGCACCGAGGCGGTGGTGCGCTCGGCACCCGATGGCTACACGCTGATCGTCAACTCCGTGGGCCCGATCGCGGTCAACCAGACCCTCTACAAGAACCTGCCCTACGACCCGTTGAAGGACCTCGTGCCGATCGTGCAGATTGCGGACGTGCCGAACGTGCTGGTGGTCCATCCCTCGGTGCCCGCGAACACCTTCGAGGAGTTCGTCGCCTACGCCAAGGCCAATCCCGGCAAGCTCAACTACGGTTCCACGGGCACCGGCACCTCGTCGCACCTCTCGAGCTTCATGCTGAGCCAGCGTATCGGGACCGAGACGACCCACGTCCCCTACAAGGGTGCGAACGCGCTGAACGATCTTCTTTCCGGGCGCCTGCAGTTCATGTTCGCCACGATTCCGTCGGTGATCCAGCACATCCGCGCCGGCAAGCTGAAGGCGTTGGCTGTCTCCAGCGACAAGCCCTCGCGTTCGCTGCCCGGTGTTCCTACCGTGGCGGAAAAAGGCTTCCCTGGCTTCGCCGCAGGGTCTTGGTTCGGTTTCTTCGCACCCAAGGGCACGCCGGAGTCGGTCATCGTTCTGCTCAACAAGTCGGTCAATGACGTCCTGCCGTCGCTGGAGGAGCAGATGATCCGCGAGGGCGCCGATCCGGTCGGCGGCACCGCGGCACAGTTCGGGCAGTTCACCCAGCGCGAGTACGAGAAGTGGAAGGTGATCGTGCGCGAGTCCGGCGCCACGCCGGAATGAGCGACGACCGCGCGATGCCCGCGCTGCGCATCCTGCTGTCGGATGCCGCCCGGGAGCGGGTCGGGGCCGTCATCTCGTCGGCGATGGGACCACGCGCGCACTGCTTCGTCGCGCCGAGATCGGGCGTCGATGCCGATCTCGCTCTCGTGACGCGCGACGTCACGGGCTTGTCGACCAAGCACGCCGTGCTTCCTGAGACACAGGCCTTCTACGACGCCATGCTCGGCGCGCCGAGCCTGCGCTGGGTGCACGTGCACTCGGCGGGAGCGGACCGGCCGGTCTACGTGGAGCTGCGTGCCCGTGACGTGGCGATCAGCACCTCATCGGGCGCCAACGCGGCCGTGGTGGCGCAGACCGCGCTGGCAGGGTTGCTGGCGCTCGCACGGCGCTTTCCTCAACTCATGCGCGCCCAACGCGAGCGCACCTGGGCGCCGCTGATCGGCACCGGCTTGCCGCGCGACCTGGCGGGGCAGACCGCGGTAGTCGTCGGCTGGGGACCGATCGGCCAGCAGATCGCGGCCTTCCTCCGCCTGCTGGGCCTTCGCCTCGTCGTGGTTCGCGCCAGCGCCGAGCCGGCGGCAGCGGACATCGAGACGCTGGCTTTCGAGGATATCGGCCGTGTCCTGCCGCGCGCCGACTGGCTGTTGCTGGCCTGCCCGCTGACGTCGCGGACGCGCGGGCTGCTGGACGCCGGCGCGATCGCACGGTTGCCACGAGGCGCGCATCTGGTTAACGTCGCGCGCGGCGAACTGATCGACGAGCAGGCGCTGATCGAAGCGCTCGCCAGTGGAAGGCTTGGCGGCGCCTATCTCGACGTCTTCGCGCACGAACCGTTGCCACCCGAATCTGCGCTGTGGGGCTTGGACAATGTGATCGCCACGCCTCACAGCGCAGGCTTTTCCGACGGCAACGCGTCGCGGGTGATCGAGCTTTTCATCGACAACCTCCGGCGCTGGCTGGCCGGCGAGAAACTGCTCAACGACGTTGCCTGAGGGCGCCGGCGCATCAGGCTGCCGCTGGCGCAAACTTCAGCTCCCAGGTCTCGCCGACCAGTTGCTGTCCGAAGCCCTCGTAGGGTTCAGACTTCACCAGCCTGAAGCCGCGCGCCGCATAGATGCCGCGCGCCGCCGTGAGGCAGCTATTGGTCCACAGCACCATCTTCCGGTAGCCCTTGCCGCGCGCGAAGGCGATGCATTCGTCCGTGAGTCGCGCACCCAGTCCCAGCCCACGGGCCTTGGGGCTCAGGATCAGCATGCGCAACTGCGCCGTGGTGGGCGACTTGCGCACCACGAACACCGCTCCGACCCGCTCGCCGTCGAGTTCGGCGATCCAGCAGCGCTCCCATCCGGGCTGGAACTTGCGCAGGAACTGGCTGGCGATGTCGGCCACCAGCGCTTCGAAGTCGCTGTTCCAGCCGTATTCGCGCGCATAGATCTCGCCGTGCTGTTGCACGACCCAGCCCATGTCGCCCGGGGCCGGGTCGCGCAGCACGGCCGCCCTTGTTTTCGTCGGCGCTGCCGGGGCCGGGTCCAGGAGGTTTTGGACAGTCTGGATGGCGTCGATCAATTGCTGCCTTTGTGGCGCGGCGAGCGGCGCGAGGAGGGCGGCCGCCTCGTCGCGCGATTTCTGCTGCAGTGGTGCGAACGCCTGGTGCCCCGCCTCCGTCAGGCGCAACAGGCTCTGCCGCGCATCGCGCGGATGGGGCTCGCGGCTCAGCCAGCCATTGGCTTCGAAGCGGCGCAGGATGCGGCTGAGATAGCCGCCGTCAAGGTGCAGATCCTTGCCGATCTCGCTGGCCACTGGCGTCTCGCGGTGAGCCAGTTCGTACAGGACGCGCACGTCGGTCAGCGACATGTCGCTGTCCAGGTAGGGGTCGAGCACGCCGATGCGGCGGGTGTAGAAGCGGTTGAATTGCCGGATCGCCTTGACGGCGGCGACCTCGGGCGGGAAGGGTGGAACCGGCGACATGATTGCCATTGTCATGTAATTGGTTGACTTAGGCAACTAAATGCCAAGGTGCTCGGCGGGTGCAATTTGCCCTTTAGGGCGACAGCACCAGTGGAAAACCCTAGAATCCAAGGTTGCCCGACACGGGCCCACCCGGCCCGCAGGCCTGCGCGGCACCTTTGCCGTCCTATCCCCGATGAACGCCCCCGTCGACGTCTCCTTTTTCGCGCGCGCCGCCAAGCCGCTGACCAGCTACCGCAAGTACTGGGCGGCCCGTTTCGGCACGGCCAGATTCCTGCCGACGTCGAGGGCCGAGATGGATGCGTTGGGGTGGGACAGCTGCGACATCATCGTCGTCACTGGCGACGCCTATGTGGACCATCCGAGCTTCGGCATGGCCGTGATCGGCCGCATGCTGGAAGCGCAGGGCTTTCGCGTCGGCATCATCGCTCAGCCCGACTGGCACAGCGCCGACCCCTTCAAGGTGCTGGGCAAGCCGAACCTGTTCTTCGGCGTGACCGCCGGCAACATGGATTCGATGATCAACCGCTACACGGCGGACCGGAAGATCCGCAGCGACGACGCGTACACCCCCGGCGACGTCGGCGGCCGGAGGCCGGACCGCGCGGCCATCGTCTATTCGCAGCGCTGCAAGGAAGCCTGGAGCGACGTGCCGATCGTGCTCGGCGGCATCGAAGGGTCGCTGCGCCGCATTGCGCACTACGACTACTGGCAGGACAAGGTGCGCCGCTCGATCGTGGTGGACGCCAAGTGCGATCTGCTGCTCTACGGCAACGCCGAGCGCGCCATCGTCGAGATCGCACACCGGCTGGCGGCGCGCGAACCGGTCCAACAGATCACCGACGTGCGCGGCACGGCCTTCGTGAGGCGCGAGACGCCCGAAGGGTGGTTCGAGATCAACTCGACCAGCGTCGACGAGCCCGGCCGGGTCGAGGCGCACGTCAATCCGTACCTGATGGTGTCGGACCAGGCCAAGGCCAATGGCGCGACCTGCGCCAAGGAAGACGAGGCGCAGGCCGTCGCACAGGCAGCCGAGGCTGCCGGATCGGTCAACCTCGCGATCAAGCCGCTGAATTTCGTTCCCAATCCGGCGCTGCAGAACCGCGCCCGGATCAAGGTGCCGCCGCGCGACCGCTCGGTGATCCGCCTGCCTTCCTACGAGCAGGTGCGCGCCGACCCCGTGCTTTACGCGCACGCCAACCGCGTGCTGCACCTGGAGACCAACCCCGGCAACGCGCGTGCCCTGGTGCAGGCCCACGGCGAAGGCACGACTGCCCGCGACGTCTGGATCAACCCGCCCCCGATCCCGCTGACGACGGTTGAGATGGACCACGTGTTCGACCTGCCGTATGCGCGCAGTCCCCACCCGCGCTACTGCGACGAGCATGGGAGCCACGACGGCGCGACCAAGATCCCTGCCTGGGAAATGATCCGCTTCAGCGTGAACATCATGCGCGGCTGTTTCGGCGGGTGCACTTTCTGCTCCATCACCGAGCACGAGGGCCGCATCATCCAGAGCCGCTCGGAAGAATCGATCATCAAGGAGGTCGAGGCCATCCGCGACAGCGTGAAGGGCTTCACCGGCACCATCTCCGATCTGGGCGGGCCGACGGCCAACATGTACCGCATCGGCTGCAAGTCGCCCGAGATCGAATCGGCCTGCCGCAAGCCGAGCTGCGTGTACCCGGGCATCTGCCCCAACCTCAACACCAACCACGATCCGCTGATCAAGATCTACCGCCGGGCGCGCGCGCTCAAGGGCATCAAGAAGATCCTGATCGGCTCCGGCCTGCGCTACGACCTGGCCGTGCAGTCGCCCGAGTACGTGAAGGAGCTGGTGCAGCACCACGTCGGCGGGTACCTGAAGATCGCGCCCGAACACACCGAGCAGGGCCCGCTCACCAAGATGATGAAGCCCGGCATCGGCAGCTATGACAAGTTCAAGCAGATGTTCGAGAAGTTCAGCGCCGAGGCGGGCAAGAAGCAGTACCTGATCCCGTACTTCATCGCGGCGCATCCGGGCACCAGCGACGAGGACATGATGAACCTCGCGATCTGGCTCAAGAAGAACGGCTTCCGCGCCGACCAGGTGCAGACCTTCTATCCCTCGCCGATGGCCACAGCCACGACGATGTACCACACCAACAAGAACCCGCTGCGCAAGATCACGCGCGAGAGCGAGACGGTGGACATCGTTCGCGGCGACAAGCGCCGCCGGCTGCACAAGGCCTTCCTGCGCTACCACGACGCCAACAACTGGCCGCTGCTGCGCGAGGCCCTCAAGTCGATGGGCCGGGCGGACCTGATCGGCAACGGCAAGCACCACCTGATCCCGACCTGGCAGCCGCTCACCGACGGCAGCTACCAGAGCGCGCGCCGCAAGAACTCCACCACCGTCGCTCTCACGCCGGTCAAGCCCGCCAAGGGACGAATCCTCACGCAGCATACCGGCCTGCCGCCGCGCGACACCGGGACAGGCCGCGCCAGGCCTTCCGCCGGCAAGCCGATCCGCAAGGCTCGCTGAGCCGCCCGAAGACCGCGATGGGCCTGGCCTCGCGGTGTATGGTGTCGGCATGAAAAAGCTCCTGGTCGCGCCCCGGCGCTGGTGCCGAATCTGTCTTTGGCTGGCGCTCGGCGTGATGGCGCTGGGCTCGCAGGCCGCGACACTGGAGGCCGGATCGGCACCGGCCATGCGGGAGCTGCACCGCAAGCTCGGCGACCAGCTCGCCAACAGCCCCTTGAAACGGCCTGTGGTCCTCGACTCCACGGAGACCGACGGAGGACTCCAAGGCGATGTCTACGCGGTCTTCGACCACTCGATCGACGACGTGCGCCGCGCGCTCGAGCGATCGTCGCAGTGGTGCGAGATGCTGACCCTGCACATCAACAACCGGCGTTGCCGCGTGGAGCATGGCGCCGACGGCGAGAAGCTGACGCTCAGCGTCGTGCCGCGCTATGACAAGCCGATCGAGCAGGCTTTCGAGCTGAGCTTCGTCCACCGCGTTGCCCATGCCTCGCGCGACTACTTGCTGGTGGACCTTTCCGCTGAATCGGGGCCGATGGGCACCAGCCACTATCGTGTGCTGCTCGAAGCCGTTCCGCTCGGCGAACGCCAGACATTCCTGCACTTCGCCTACGCCTACGACCACAACATGGTGGCGCGGCTCGCGACCATGGCCTATCTCGCGACTTTCGGCAGCGACAAGGTTGGCTTCACGGTGGTGGGCAAGACGTCGGCCGGCGCACCTGAGTACATCCGCGGCCTGCGCGGATTGGTGGAGCGCAATTCGATGCGCTATTTCCTCACGCTAGAAGCCTATCTCGACGGCTTTGCGGTGCCGCCGCCCGGGCGGGCCGACAAGCGCCTGAACAGCTGGTACCAGGCGGTCGAGAAGTATCCGACGCAACTCCACGAGATCGATCTCGCGACCTATCTCGCGGTCAAGCGCGAGGACCGGCTGCGCGACGCGGGAACGGCGCGCTGAGTGCTCAGCGCAGCACCAGCACCGGCGTGTGCGAGTGCGTCAGTACATGCAGTGTCTCGCTGCCCATCAGCAGGCGCTTGATGCCGCGGCGCCCGTGCGAGGCCATCACGATGAGGTCGCACTTGTGAACGCGCGCGGCTTCGATGATGGCTTCGGAAATCAGCTCCGATTGCATGATGATTCCGCGGGTGCTCTTGACGCCTTTTGCATCCGCGCTGGCCTTGACGGCATCGACGACCCGCTGCGCTTCGACGTCGGCCTGCTCGCGAAGACGCGTGACCTCCATCTGGCTCATCAGCATCGAGCCTTCGAAGTAGCTGGCGGGGTAGTGGTGGACCACCTTGACGGCGATCAGTTCGGCCTGCGTCAGGAGAGCCAGGTCGATGGCGCTGGTAACGGCCAGTTCCGACAGCTCTGATCCGTCGGTGGCGACGAGGATGCGTTCATACATGGCGACGCTCCCGGGCGGGAGAGGCCCGCCCCGCTTCAGCTTAGTGCGCGACCGCGCGCCGGGCAAGGCGCGTGTGAGCTTCTAGGCGGGGTTGCCTAGGGCCGCGCCGGGTTCTTGGCGAGAATCCGGCATGCCAGCCACTTCGCCAGCCACCCCGCACGCGCTTCGGTTTGCGCCAGCCATCCTTTTCCTGAGCCAGTCGGCCGGCGCGGTCACCCGCAGCTTGCATGGCGAACAGCTCTCGCTCGACGAGGCCCGTCCCTTGCGCGACGATGTCTCCACCGACGAGATCACGCCGCTGCCGATCCTTACGCATTACGACGACAAGCTCGGGCGCTACCCCTACACCGGCTTCAGGTCGGGCGACGATGCGACGCCCATCGGCACGGACGCAATCGGCACCCATGGCGTCGAGGTCGTGGTGGCGGGCAAGCGCTATGGCAAGGGTTCCTCGCGCGAGCACAGTCCGGCGGCCGAAAAGCTCGCCGGTGTCCGGCTGGTGATCGCCGAGAGCTTCGAGCGTATCTACCGCCAGAACGCCGACAACATCGGACTTTTCACCTCGACCGATTTCGGCCTCGTCGAACGAATCCAGGCGGGCGAAGCGATTGCTCTCGCTGACCTCGTCGCGGGGCGGGATGCACTGGCGGCCGCAATCCTTCGCAGCGGTGGCTTGCTCCGCTTCGGGCAGCAGCACATGCGCGACATTACCGTCGCGCCCGAGGTGGTTGAGACGCGCCCACGAACGCTCTTCGAGAAGATCGTGGCACGCCACGCGCTGGCCACAGATCTGACCGAGGCGCATCCCGCGCCGGGCGATGGCGCCTTCGTGCGAGCGGACTGGCGCTTCATCCACGAGTACTACACCGGCATGGCGGCGCATATGCTGCACGCCACCTTCGGCCGTCCGCTGGCGCTGTACGAACCCGGCTCGATCATCGTGTTCGAGGACCACACTTCCTATGTCGAGGAAAGCCCCGCACATGTGCGCGGCGGGCTGGTACCCAACGTGCACCGCATGGTCGAGGCGCAGCGCGAGTTCGCGGCCGCCTACGCGCTGCGCTCGCACCGCACGCTGAGCGAGGTCGAGGCGGCGTCCGACGACGGCAGCAACGTCGCGGGCATCTCGCACGCGATGGTGGCCGAGCACTATGCGCTGCCGGGGCAACTCGTCGTCGGAACCGATTCGCATACGCCGCACAGCGGCGCGCTGGGCTGCGTCGCCTTCGGTGTCGGCACGACCGACATGGCCAATGCCTTTGTCACCGGCGCGGTGCGGCTGACCGTGCCGCAGTCGCTGCGCATCGTGCTGGAAGGACGTGTGCCGGCCGGCGTGACGGCGAAGGACATCGTGCTGCATCTGCTGTCGCAGCCGTTCATCCGCAGCGGCGGCGGCCTGGGCAAGGTGTTCGAGTTCTGCGGCGAAGCGATCGCGGGGCTTTCCACCGACGAGCGTGCCACGCTCACCAACATGACGGCGGAACTCGGTGGCTTCACCGGGATCGTCGCGCCTGACGCGGAAACGGTGCGCTTCCTGCGCGAGCGGCGCGGCATCGACTTTGCACTCGAGCCCTGGATGCACAGCGACGAGGGGGCCCGATACGCGGGAACCCTCCGCGTCGATTGCGCCGGCGTGCCTCCAATGGTGGCCCGCCCCGGTGACCCGGGCAACGGACTGCCGCTGGCGGAGATCCACGAGCCGATCCGCATCGACATCGCCTACGGCGGGTCCTGCACCGCCGGCAAGCGCGAGGACTTCGACCACTACCACGCGGTGCTGCGCTGGGCCGCCGACCGGGGACTCCGCGTGGCGCCGAACGTGGAGCTGTTCCTGCAGTTCGGCACCACGGCCGTGCGCGATCATTGCATCGCCCAGGGTTACATGGACGCCTTCGAGGCAGTCGGCGCGCGCATGCTGCAGCCCTCATGCGGCGCTTGCGGCAACTGCGGGCCCGGCGGCTCGACGAGCAGGGATCAGGTCACCGTCAGCGCGATCAACCGCAACTTTCCCGGGCGCGGCGGGCCAGGGCAAGTCTGGCTCGCGAGCCCGCCGACCGTGGCGGCCAGCGCGATCGCCGGCGAGCTCGTGTCCTTCGAGACGCTGCGGCAGCGGCACCCCTGAGTGCGCGGGCTGCGCGCTGGCATAGGCTACAGCGGACGAGCCTGCAAGTTGCCGCCGGAACGCGCGAAGTTCCCTCCGCCCAGATGGTGGATCGTCTGCAAGTCGGCGTTGTCATCGCGGAAAGACCAGCGGCCGCCGGCGAAGATGCGTGCGTCCGCAGCCGCGGCGACGACTTCCGCGAAGCAGGTGTCGTAGGCCTCTTCGGTGTGCGGCTCGCTGATCAGCCGGCATTCGAGCCACGCGGCGCAGCCCACCTCCAGCAGCGGCATTCCCAGTACTGGGCCGGGCCGCGCCTCGATGCCGTAGCGCTCGAACTTGTCGGTGTCGCGTCCGCTCGTGCTGCCCAGCGCATAGGTCAGGTCCGTCAGCGAAGTGCCGGGAATGCAGATGCCGAATGCGCCGCTCGCAGCCACGAGTTGGCGCGTGTAGGTGCGCTTGTCGATGACGACGGCGATGCGTGGCGGCGTGAACTCCACGGGCATGGACCAGGCCGCGGCCATCGCATTGCGGCGCGGACCGTCCGCGCTGGTCACCAGGACAGTCGGGCCGTGATTGACGAGTCGGCTCGCATGCTCGAGGGCGACAGGCTGGAAATATTTCATGGGGACTCCGTCAAAAGCAGGTTCGGCTTTCAGCGCCGCAGGCGGCGAACTTCCTCGGCCAGCGCCAGCACCGTCAGTGGCGCGGAGCCTTCGGCCTCGTTGCTGATCGTGATGAAGGCGTTGTGGCCGGCGCTCGTCGTGCCGGCAATGACGCGCGCCAATGCCGCGCGCGTGTCGAGGTCGGGGTCGACCAGTTTGTCGAAGGGTTCGTACCGCGTCTTCGCCTCGTCGTAGCCGTAGGCGCCATGGAGGCGGTTGAGATTCCAGCGGCAGACCAGCGGCCCGGGCCAGAGCGCGCGCAAGACCGGCAACTGATCGGCAATCGGCGGCAGCTTCGAGTGCAGGCCCAGGCAATAGGTGGCGCCCGCGCCTCGCAAGACGTCGACGAATGCCGGCGTGAGGAACTCGGGGTTGCGCACCTCGACTGCGATCACGCCGTCCGGAGCGCCCGGCTGCAAGGCAGGCAGGGCGCGCAACATCGCGCCCAGGCGATCGAGCACTTCGGGCATTCGGGCGAGCAGATAGCCGGGCAACGGACTCAGTTGGAACACCAGCGCGCCCAGCTTGCGGCCGAGTCCGTCGAGCGCCGGTTGCACAAACTCGCCGGCGGCAAGCGCCGCGTCCAGGAAGGCCGGATTCGGCTCCATGCCGCGACCGTTCTCACCGCGCACCACGGCGTCCGCGATGAGGCTCGGTGCCTTCACGACGAAGCGGAAGTCTTCAGGCACTTGCGATGCATAGACCGCGAACTGGCTCGCGGACAGGGGCTTGTAGAAGCTGCGGTCAATGCTCACGACCCTCAAGAGTGGATGTTGCGCATACGCGGCGAGCCCGTGCTTCGACAGCACCGACGGCTCGTAGTCGCCATCCCAGACCATGCCGGCCCATCCCGGGAAGGACCACGAGGATGTGCCGAAGCGCAGCGTTTGCGGTAGTTCGCCGCGCAAGGCCTGCTGCGATGCATCGGGCGCCGCCGCGTGCACCTTCGCGCGGCGTTGCGTGGCCTGCTTCTGCGGCCTCGGGGCGAGGGCCGGGGCAGGGGGATCGGGGTCGTCGAAAAGCGAGTCTTGCATCGGTGCGGGACGAGAGGGCACGACATTCTCGCGTGCCCCCGCACCGGCGCGCCGACGGCGGACGGGCCCCTTCAGTTCGACCGGACCTTGACGATGGTCAGCGCGACCGTCTCCACCTGGAAGCCCCAGCGTGTGGTGTACGCGCTCTGCGCTTGCGCCGCGACCTTCCAGCCGGCGGCGTCGAGTTCCGCGAGGGAAGTCGAGCCGAAATTGAAATGACAGGTCACCTTCTTCTCGTCGTCGCGCGGCGCCGGGTCGCTGCTCGACCGCGTGATGGAACAGAAGTCGCGGGTACCGATGGCGGACGAGCGCAGGCGGGCGACGCGCTCGGCTTCGCGTGCGGCGAGGTAGGCCTTGTCACTCTCGGCGCCGTCATCGTGCGCGAACACACGAACGGGCTGGGGCGTGAACGACTGCGGAATGCCGGCGCCACGGGTTTCGGCGTTGGAGGGCAGCGACATGCAGCCGGCGATCGACAGGGCGGAAAGAAAGGCGGGCAGGGTTCGGGCGTAGGGCTTCATGCTGTCCCGTATATCGGCAGCCCGGCGCCAGAGTTGAGGGCGCGGCCGTCATTCCGGAACGAGAACGAAACTGCTCTTCAATCCCTGCGTGGCAGACGGGCCGACCCAGAGGTCGAAGGGCCCGGACTCGACGGTTGGCTTCAGGTTCTGGCCGATGAACATCAGGTCCGCGCGCGAGAGGGTGAAATCCACGTCCGTCGACTCGCCCGGCGGGATGCGCACCTTGCGAAAACCCTTGAGCTCGCGCACCGGCCGCGTCACGCTGGCCGAGCGTGCGCCGATATAGAGCTGCGCCACTTCCTCCGCCTCGCGCCGCCCGGTGTTGCTGAGGCGCGCACGGATCTTCAGCGAGCCGTCCCACGCCATGCGGCCCGACTGGACCTCCAGCGCGTCGTAGCGCACCCGCGCGTAGCCCAGCCCGTGGCCGAATGGGTAGAGCGCATCGTTGGTTGCGTCCAGGTAGCGGGCCTTGTACATCTGCGCCGGCGCATCCGCGAGCTGCGGCCTGCCGGTGCGCTTGTGGCTGTAGTAGTAGGGCACCTGGCCCGGCGTCTGCGGAAAGCTCACCGGCAGCCGCCCGGAGGGATTCACGTCGCCGTACAGCACGTCGGCAATCGCGGGGCCGGTCTGCGAGCCGAGGAACCAGGTGACGAGGATCGCGCTGGCCTGTCGAACGCCGCCCTCGAGCGCGAGGGCACGGCCATTGCGCAGCAGCACGACCACCGGCTTGCCGGCCGCGGCCACGGCATCGGCGAGGTCCTGCTGCGCCTTCGGGATCTCGATGTCGGACCGCGAACGCGCCTCGCCGGACATTTGTTCGTTCTCGCCGATCGACAGTACGACGATATCGGCATCGCGCGCCGCAGCCACCGCCGCGGCGATGCCACCCGCGATCGGCGCATCGACATCGGAGCCGCGCACCACAGTCAGCAAGTCAGGCGAGGCCAGCCGGCTGCGCATCGCTTCCTCGATGCCCATCGGCGGCGCCTGGTCTGGAAAGATGCGCCACGGGCCGAAGAGGTCCGAAATGCCGGCGAAGGGGCCGATCAGCGCAATCTTCTTGCCCGACCTGGGAAGCGGCAGCAAGTCGCCTTCGTTCTTGAGCAGCACGATGGAGCGGCTCGCCGCTTCCCGCGCCAGCGCCTGATGGGCCGGCGCATCGAAGCGCGGACCATCCTGCTTGTCCAGGCCCCGGAAGGGCTGGTCGAACAGGCCCAGCCTGGCCTTGACCCGCAGCACGCGACGCACCGCATCGTCGAGCCGCGACTTCGGCACCTCGCCGGCTGCGACCAGTCCGGGCAGGTACTTCATGTACAGGCCACTCTGCATGCTGACGTCCGTGCCCGCCATGAAGGCGCGCCGTGCGGCCTCGCGGCCATCGGCGGCGAAGCCATGCGCGATGAGTTCCTCGTCGGCCGTGTAGTCGGAGACGACGAAGCCCTGGAAGCGCCATTCCTTGCGCAGCACGCCGGTCAACAGCGCTGCATTGGCGTTCGACGGAATGCCGCCGATCTCGTTGAACGCGCTCATGATGGACAGTGCGCCCGCATCGATCGCGGAGCGAAATGGCGGCAGGTAGACCTCGCGCAAGGTGCGCTCCGACAGGTCGACCGTGTTGTAGTCGAGGCCACCTTCCGCGGCGCCATAGCCCGCAAAGTGCTTGGGCGTTGCCAACATGGCGTCGGCGCGCGAGAGGTCGCTGCCCTGGAAGCCACGCACGCGGGCGGCGGCGAACTGGCGGCCGACGTAGACATCTTCGCCCGCGCCTTCGACGCCACGGCCCCAGCGGGCATCGCGCGCGATGTCGACCATCGGCGCAAAGGTCCAGCGGAATCCGTCGGCACTGGCCTCCTGCGCCGAGGCGCGCGCGGTGCGCTCGGCAAGCGCAGGCTCCCAGCTGGCTGCCTCCGCAAGCGGCACCGGGAAGACGGTGCGAAAGCCGTGGATGATGTCCGCGCCGAAGATCAGCGGGATGCCGAGCCGCGATTCCTTGACCGCTGCCTCCTGCGCGCGGCGCTTGCCTTCCAGGCCTTCGTTGTTGAAAAGGCCGGTCACCCGCCCGGCGCGGATGTCGGCCATCTGCTGGTCGATGCTTTGCTGCGCGGCCTGTGGATTGGCGACGATATCCACGCCCGCCGGGGCGTACAGGCTCAACTGGCCGACCTTTTCTTCGACGGTCATGCGGCCGATGAGGGACTCGATGCGCGCATCGGCCATCGACTGCTGCACGCCGGTGGTGCAGCCCGCCATGCAGGCGAGCATGAGCAGCCCCGGGGCGAGGAGAGGGAATCGACGAAGGCTCATGAGCGCCATTCTGGCGGACTGCGGCGCGGGCACAATCCGCGCCATGAGGCAATGGTTGCGTACGCAAGGTGGCTGGTGGCTCGCATGGCTGCTGGTCACCGGCGCCGGTGCGGCCTGGATCGCGCGCGCCGAGATCCAGCAGCTCCACGATGATTTCGAGGTCAACGGGCGCATTGCGCACCGTCTGATGAGCCAGCAGGTCGTGCAGTACGACGCGGTGCTGGCGACGCTTGCGCTGCTCGAACCGATGCCGGGCGCGAACCAGCCCGAACGCAGGTTGCCGTCGGTCTATCCCTCCATCCTCGACGTGCAGCGGCGCGAGGCGGGCGCGGATTGGCCCGACCCGCTGTTGGCCCCGGCCGAATCCCGATCGCGTGAACTGCGGCGCCCTGAACTCGCGACGAGTGATTTCGCCAGCGGCCGCTATCGGCTCGTGATCGGCTCGGTGCCGACAAGCTACGCGTTGGACATCGACCTCGCCACGGCCGTGCCCTGGCGCGATTGGCCGATGGATCCGAAGACCAGCCCGGTGCGGGTGACACTCGAACGGGCGGGGCAGTCCTTCGTGGTGCAGCCGGGCGGCCCGAGCGCGCGCAACGGCTGGCGCTTCGATTTCCGCAAGGCGCTGGCATCCGAAAGCCAGTCCTTCGATCTCGTGGCTGAGCGCGTCGTCTCCTGGCGCGAATTGCCCTGGGGCCTGATGGCCGCATGGGCGGTCGCGGCCGGCGTGGTGCTCACGGGTGCCTATACCTTGCTGCGCCAGCGCATCGCGCGGCGGCGCGCGGAAGAGTTGTTGAGGCTCGGCCAGGTGGCGAGACTCAACGCGCTGGGTGAACTCGCGGCGGGAATGGCGCATGAACTCAATCAGCCACTGACCGCGGTGCTGGCAAACACGCAGGCCGCCCAGCGCCTGCTGAACGAGGAGCCGCCCGAGCTGGCGACCGCACGCACCGCGATGCGGCAAGCCGCGGAACAGGCACGCCGCGCGGCGGACGTCATCGGCCGCCTGCGCCGCGTGATCGCGCGGCCGGACAGGCAGGCCGAGACGCGGCCCGTGGTCCTGCAGGAGGCACTGCGCGGCGCGCTGCATCTGCTCGCACCCGAATTCGAACGGCGCGCGGTATCGCCGGCCTTCGACGACGCGGCCCATGCGCCGATCACCGTCCGGGCCGACCCGGTCGCACTCGAACAGATCGTGCACAACCTGCTGATGAACGCGCTCCAGGCATTGGAAGAAGTGCCTGCGGACGAGCGCGGCCTTCGAATCTCAACCGGCCGCGAAGGCGACCACGGCGTGCTGGCGGTGACCGACAACGGGCGCGGCATCGCGCCGGAAGCCTTGCCGCGCATCTTCGAGCCTTTCTTCAGCACGCGGGAAGGCGGCCTCGGGCTCGGGCTCAGCCTCTGCGAGACGCTGGCCGTCGGCATGGGCGGCTCGCTCGCCGCCGAGCACGCATCGCCGCGCGGCGCCCGCTTCACGCTGCGGCTGCCGCTGGCGATCTCTGCCTCGTCGGAGCGGCACGCATGAACGAACCGCTGTCACCGCTGATCCACCTGATCGATGACGACCTCGCGGTGCGCGAGAGCCTCGCATTGCTGATCGGCACGGTGGGCCTTCGCACGCAGGCCTGGGCGGACCCGCAGGCCTTCATGGACCGCTTCGACCGCAGCAGCATCGGCGCGATCGTCCTCGACGTGCGCATGCCCGGCATCAGCGGCCTGGCGGTGCTCGACACCTTGATCGCGCAGGGTGTGGACCAGCCGGTGATCATGCTCACCGGGCACGGCACGGTGGAGATGTGCCGCCGCGCCTTCAAGGCTGGGGCAGCGGAGTTCCTGGAGAAGCCCGTGGATGACGAGCAACTGCTCGAAGCCTTGCAGCAGGCGGTGCGGCAGCACGTCAACTCGCGCGAACGAGCCCAGGCGGACCAGGCAGCGCGTGATCGCTTCCTGCAGCTTTCCGAGCGCGAGCGCGAAGTGCTCGGATTCATCGTGGCGGGACTGACCAACAAGGAGATCGCCCGCGCGCTGGCACTGTCGCCGCGAACGGTCGAGACGCACCGCGCCAATCTGTTTGGCAAGTTGGAGTGCGACTCCCTGGCGCAACTGATCCGGCGCTACGCCGCGCTGGTCGACACTCCGTAGTTCTACGGAGCGGCGGGCGTAGCCGTACGAATGGTCTCCGTGCCGGTCAGTTTCTACAGTTGCCATGCGGTCGGCGATATGCCGGCGCAAGCAACCCATCACCTCTGGAGAACTCCATGCATTCGACCCTTCGCCTCGGCGGCCTCGCCGTTCTGCTCGCCGCTTCCGCGATGACCGCGCAGGCGCAAGCCCAGGCGCCCAGCCCGGCCGTGCGCGCCGAAAAGAACATGTCGCTCGAACTCGCGAACCAGATCGCCGCCGCCAGCGTTGCAGCCTGCGCCGCCAATGGCTACGCCGTCGCCGCGACCGTTGTCGACCGTTCGGGCACCGTGCGCGCCGTGCAGCGCGCCGACAACGCCGGCTCACACACACTGGGCGCCAGCGAGCGCAAGGCATGGACCTCGGCATCGGCCAAGGCGCCGACGCTCGCCATGATGGAGAACGCGCAGAAGAACCCCGCGGCGGCGAACCTCGTGAACATCCCCGGCTTCCTGCTGCTCGGCGGCGGCGTACCCGTCAAGGTCGGCAATGAAGTGATCGGCGCCGTGGGTGTCGGCGGCGCGCCGGGCGGGCATCTGGACGAGCAATGTGCGAACGCAGCGCTCGACAAGGTCAAGGGCCAACTGGGCTGATCAGCATGAAGGCCGCGCTGTACCGTTCGAGCCTCGCCGCCGTGACGGCGCTGCTGATGTCGGCCGGCGGCGCGTCGCTGGGCCAGGTGCCGCCAACGGCTGCCGAGGTGCAGGCCTACCAGGGCCTGCACCAGGCGGCGTGGCGGGGCGACATGAACCGGCTCAAGGCGCTGATCGCTGCCGGTGCAGACCTCGATGCACGCGACGGGCTCGGCCGCACGCCCCTCCACGTGGCGACCTACGGGCGCCAGCGCGAGGCCATCTCTGCACTGGCAAAGGCCGGTGCCAGCCTCCAGCGCCTGGAGGACGACCGTTATGACGCGGTCACCATTGCCGCGGTCGCGGACGACGTGCCCACGCTCGCGTTGCTGTTGTCGCTCGGCGCCAGCGCCGGCCTGACCACGAGCCGCTACGACGGCACCGCGCTGATCGCGGCGGCCCATCTCGGCCACGATGAGGTCGTGCGCCGCCTGATCGCCGCCGGCGCGCCCCTGGACCACGTCAACAACCTGCACTGGACCGCGCTGATCGAGTCGATCGTGCTCGGCGACGGCGGGCCGCGCCACCAGCGCACGCTGATCGCACTGGTCGATGCGGCGCCAATCTGCAGCTCGCAGACCGGCAGGGCAACACGCCGCTGCAGCTTGCCAAGGCGCGCGGCTACAACGCCATGGTCGAAAAGCTCAAGGCCTCGGGCGCAAAGTAGGGCGGCTCGGGGACAATCGGGTGATCCTTTTCGCAGGACTCGCCCCATGTACACACCGCCCCAGTTCAACTCCAAGGACCGTGCGATCGCCGCGGAGCTGATGCGCGCGCATCCCTTCGCGACGCTGATCTCGAACGACGACGACGGACTGCCCTACATCACGCACCTGCCGCTGGTGCTGGACGATCGCGGGGAGGACGGCTTCGCGCTGCTGGGCCACTGCGCCAAGCCCAATGCGCACTGGCGCTACCTGCGGGCTCGGCCCACGGCGGTCGTGAGCTTTCTCGGCCCGCATGCCTACATGTCGCCTTCGGTCTACCCCGATGTGGCGCGCGTTCCCACGTGGAACTACCTCGCGGTGAATTGCACGGTCGAAGCCCGGCTGATCGAAACGCCCGCCGAGAAGGATGCGTTGCTCAAGCGCCTGATCGGCGAGCATGAACCGGCCTACGCGCAGCAATGGCGCGATCTCGGTGAGGAGTTCCAGCTCAAGATGCTCAACGGCATCGTCGGCTTCGAACTGCGCGTCGCGGCGCTGCAATGCAAGCTCAAGCTCAACCAGCACCGCAAGGAGGCGCACGCCGCCATGCATGCGCAATACAGCGTCGGATCGCCCGACGAACAGGCGCTGGCCGCTTGGATGGGGCGACTGGGCATGGACGTCGCCAGCGCGGCGCAAGCGACGGAGAGCTGAGGTGCGTGTCATCGGATTGATCGGTCTCGTTCTGGCGCTCGCCATCGTCGGCTTGCTGGTCAAGAAGCAACTCGGCGGCATGGCCGCGCCCGCTCTGTCGACCGGCCCGGCACCGGCCGGCGACGCGCCAGCCGGCGATGCCCGCGCACAAAGCCAGCAGATTCAGCAGCAATTCAAGCAGTCGCTCGACGCCGCGATGCAGCAGCGACGTCCCGCCAACGATGCCAACTGACGAGCACTGGATGGGCCTCGCGCTGGCCGAGGCGAGGCAGGCAGCCGATGCCGGTGAAGTGCCTGTCGGCGCCGTGCTGGTGAAGGATGGCGTGTTGATCGCCAGCGGCCGCAATGCTCCTGTCGCGCTGCACGACCCGAGCGCGCATGCCGAGATCAACGCGCTTCGGGCGGCGGGTGCCGCGCTGGGCAACTACCGTCTCGATGGCTGCGAACTGTTCGTGACACTCGAGCCCTGCGCCATGTGTGCGGGCGCCATGCTGCACGCGCGGCTCGCCCGCGTGGTGTTCGGCGCTGCGGACCCGAAGACCGGCGCGGCGGGATCGGTGATCGATGTGCTCGGCCAGCCGCAGTTGAACCATCACACGCGAGTGCAGGGCGGCGTTCTGGCAGCCGATTGCCAGGCACCCCTGCAGAACTTCTTCCGCGACCGTCGCAGCGCGGCGCGCGAGACGGCCGAGCCCTTGCGCGACGACGCGTTGCGCACGCCGGCGGATCGCTTCAGCACGCTGGCCGACTACGCGTTTGCGCCGCACTACGTGAGCGACCTGCCAAGCCTGCAAGGCTTGCGCATGCACTATCTGGACGAGGGGCCGCAGGACGCGGCATTCGCCTGCCTGTGCCTGCATGGGCCCGGGGAATGGTGCTACCTGTTCAGGCACCTCGCGGTCGTGCAGGGCCTGCATGTGCTGGCGCCCGACCTGATCGGCTTCGGGCAAAGCGACAAGCCCAAGCGCGAAGCCGTGCATCGACTCGCGTGGCATCGGGACGTGCTGATCGAGTGGCTCGATCGCCTGCAGCCGGGGGCGCTCGCGCTGGTACACAGTGCGAATGCATCCGGACTGGCGTCGCTTCTGGCCGAGGCTGCGCCCGAACGGTTTCCTCTGGTCATGGTCGCGCCGGACGGCGGTGAATCCGCATCCGATGCCTGGCGCGCACCCTTTCCCGATCGGGGCTACGAGGCCGCCTTGCGCGCGCTGGGGCCTGTTCCAAAGCGGGTCTCCGGCCCCACGGCCGCGCAGGCGGCCCGGTTGGCCAGGGACGCAATGGGATACTTCGCCCCGTGAAAAAACACATCTACATCTATTCGCCCTCCAGCGCCGTGCGCGACAAGGCCGCCTTCAAGCGTGGCGTCAAACGGCTCCAGGCGCTCGGGCATGAAGTCGAGATCGACGAAGCGGCTCTTGCAACACACCAGCGTTTCGCGGGCGACGACGCCACGCGGTTGGCTGCCATCTCGCGCGCAGCAGCCAGCGGCGCGAACGTGGCACTCATCTCGCGCGGCGGCTACGGCCTTACGCGCATCCTCGACGCTATTCCGTACAAGGCCGTGGCCAAGGCCATCCACCAAGGCACCGAGTTCATCGGACTCAGCGACTTCACCGCCTTCCAGAGCGCGTTGCTGGCCAAGACCGGCGCCGTGACCTGGGCCGGCCCCGCGGTCGGCGAGGACTTCGGCGCCGAGGCCGGCGCCGACGACATCATGGAAGCCTGCTTCGACGATCTGCTGAGCGGGCAGGGCGAGGGCACTGGCTGGCGGATGCCGGCACGCGACAGCGCCGATCTGCCGAAGCTGCGCAGCATCCACGATGCCGTGCTGTGGGGCGGCAATCTGTGCGTGCTGACCAGCCTGCTCGGCACGCCTTACTTCCCGGCGATCGACAAGGGCGTGCTGTTCCTGGAGGACGTCAACGAGCATCCCTACCGTGTCGAGCGCATGCTCGACCAGTTGCGCCAAGCGGGTGTGCTGGGACGTCAGAAGGCCGTGATCCTCGGGTCCTTTACCGGCGCGAAGAAGGTGCCGCACGACCGTGGCTTCAGCATGCAAACCGTCACGGCGCGCCTGCGCGCACTGATCAAGCCGCCGGTCCTCACCGGGCTGCCTTTCGGTCACGTGCCGACGAAGGTGCTCCTGCCGGTCGGCGCCAAGGTCGAGCTGGCGGCCGATGGTCGCGACGTCTTCATGGTGTGGGGACATCGGCACGCCCATTGAGCGTGCCAACCGGCGAGTGGCCGCGAGGGCCGCGCGCCAACTCAGGTGATGATGCGCTGGTGGGTTCTCGGACCCATCGTGCCGGGCAGTCCGCCCTTGAACAGGCGGTTGATCTGGCGCATCTGGCGCCGTGCGGCCACTTCGCCGTCGACGGCGCTGAGCGCAGTCAGCACATCCTGACGCAGATACCAGAGTGCTTCGAGGTCGCCTGCGAAGCGGACGCGTTGCGCTACCCGCTGGATCGAGTGCCCGCCGTGAACCTGCAACAGCGACAACATGGCGGTACGGATCTGGCCCATCTGACGATCCGCGGAACGGCGAAAGCCGAGCCCGGGAAGGGACAGAAAGCGGAAGAGCCTGCGAAGGGACACCATGGAGATAAAGGCGTGTTGCCGAAAGCCTTGATGGCCGCTACGTTAAGGCTGCGTTCCTTGCGGCACAAGCGTGGAAACAATTATTCATGTTTAAAAACAACATACTTCACGAATCAGTTCGAGTATCGGTGGAAGAACTGATACCTAAGTGTTACTTTTAAAAATGAAACTTGGTGTTCCTGCTGTGACGAAATGAAAAAGCAACAGCTTTGTCCACATCGTGCGCGATTTGAGCGTTTGAGACAGGGTTCCGGCGCTGCTTTGCCATAATCGAGCAGCGAGAGCTACCAAAAATTGCACAACATGGGCGCCATTTCCACTGTCGTATTTGCTGACTTGACGGGGAGCACCAGGGTTTTCGAGGCCATGGGGAATGCCCGTGCGACCGAAACGGTGACGCGCCTGACCCAGTGGATCGGCGGCGTGTGCGAATCCCATGGCGGCCGTGTCGTGAAATCGCTGGGCGATGGCGTCTTTGCCATCTTCGCCAATGGCGTGAACGCGACCCGGGCCGTGCTGGAAATGCAGCGCAACCACCAGAAGCGGCTGCAGACCTGGCCGGCGCCCTTGCGGATGGAACTCCAGATCGGCGTCGCCAGCGGTGAAGTCGTCGAGGTCGACGGCGACTGCTACGGCGACGCGGTCAACCTGGCATCGCGGCTCAGCGACCTGGCCGGTCCCGGCCAGATCTGGGCGACCGAATCCGTCATCGAGCAATTGCACGAAGGCGAAGTGCGCCATCGCAACCTGGGACCCATCAATATCCGCGGCAAGGTCGAGATGCCCGTCGTCCACAGGGTCGACTGGCAGGACGAGGTTTCCGAATTCCTGACGATGCCTGCCGCGCTGATCCAGCCGGCGCGCGGCGCGGATTCATCCTTCGGGCAGATCGAGCTGGCATGGCTCGACGTGCGCTCGATGTTCCGCGCCGCCGAGTTGCCCATTCACCTGGGGCGGGTCGACGAGGCGCAATTCGTCGTCAACGATCCGCGGGTGTCGCGCCTGCACGCGCGCATCGAGGCGCGTCACGGCAGTTGCGTGCTGGTCGATGTCAGCACCTATGGCACCTGGGTCCGGTTCCACGGCACCGCTGGTGCCAGCGGCGAAATCGCGCTCAGGCGCGACGAGTGCGTGCTGCACGGCAGCGGCGAGATCGGCTTGGGCGCACCGCTGAGCGATTTCAGCGCGCCGACCATCTCGTTCAACACGACCGGCGGCAACGTGCTGCTGGCTCGTCGCGACGTTCGCTGAGCGCGTTCGGCGCCAGCAGGCTTCCGTCGAAGACCGGCCGGGTGGCCCCGCCCGTCGCCGGCCTTGTTCGATCCGGCTATATCGAACTGAAGATTGCTTCGTTGTCTTGTCATGTGCGTTGCCCAGAATGCGGGGTTCATCGACATCGATATGCCCGCCAAGATACGAACCATGAGCTTGCTTTCCCAATCGCTTCACCAGGCCCAGCGCGTGATCGGCGTGACCGCCAAGTCCTGGGGCATCGCGCCCGCGTCGGCCCATGCCATCGCACGCCGTGCGCATCACGGCTATGTTTCAGTTCGCGCGCTTCGGCGCAATGCAGCCGCTTCCCGGTCGACGAGTTCGCTCGCCATTGCCCATTCATGGTGAGTGGTAGCGGCCTTGGCTATTTGCGCCATTGGTCGATACTGACGGCCTGTTCTTCTTTCACGCAGGCCGAAGATCATGAACGCCCGCACAGCGCCGAGTCCGCTCCTCTTGCCCGACACGCGCACTGACCACATCGTGGGATCGGGTATGTCGCCGGTCACCGTGGTCGAGTACGGCGACTTCGAATGCCCATCGTGCCGGCAGGCGCATCCGGCGGTGAAGATCGTCCTGGCGCACTTCGGCGACAAGGTGTGCTACGTATTCCGCCACTTCCCCTTGCGTGAAGTCCATCCGCATGCGGAATTGGCAGCGGAAGCGTCCGAGGCGGCGGCGGCGCAACACAAGTTCTGGCCTTACCACGACCTTCTGTTTGCCCATCAGCAGCATCTCGACGAACCGCACCTGTTCGGATATGCCGAGCAACTCGGCCTGGACCTCTCCCGGTTTCGCAACGAGATCGAAGACCGCGTCTACCTGCAGCGCGTGCAGGAGCAGGTCGACAGCGGCCGCCGCGTGGGCGTGCGCTCGACGCCGGCGTTCTATGTCAACGGCAGTGCCACCGACGTTTCGTTCGGGCTGCAGCATCTGCACGAGGCGATCGACAAGGCCTTGCTTGCCCCCTCGGCGTAGCGACCAATGACCGGCCTCAGGCCGGTTCGATCAACTGGAGCACGCGGCCATCGCCGATGAATGACTCGCCGACCAGCATCCGGAACGCGGTGTCGGCCGGAAATCGAGGCAGCGCCAGTGCCGGCGCCAGGAATTCGACTTCGAGTGTCTGAGCCGTGCCGCGGCGAAAGGCTTCGCCGGGACGCACCCACCACCTGGCGGAGAAGGCTTCGTTGTCGACCACGAGAGCGCAGCGGTGCTCGCCTTCGGCGATCGGCGTGTCGTGGGAGGGCAGCTTCGGCTGGCGCAGTGTGAGTTCGACGAGCGCATGCGCTTCGAAGGCGACTCTTTCGTCGAAAGGCGAGGGCGTCGGCGCGGCCGGCCGCCGCATCCGCGCGATGAGCCAGGAAATGACGTTGCCGATGATCGGCACCCACAGCAGCATCAGCAGCGTGCCGATGTCGCGCAGCGTCGACCCGGGCGCCGCGAAGTGCCGCATGACGGCGCCTCCGACGGCGACGCACAACAGGATGATGACGATGAGTCGGCGCCTGAACTGAATGGTGGTCATGGTGGGTGGAGCTTAGCCGGGCGCTGCCGGCCGACGGGTGCTACTCGTCCAGCGGCGCTCCGTCTCCCTGCGCGTCGTCCACCCGCTGCATGTTCTCCAGGATCTTGAGCAGGTAGTGAAGCGTGTGCGTCACGTCATTGACTGAAAAGCCGTCGAGGACCTGGTCGTAGTAGGCGTAGATCTTGGGCTGCGCCTCGACCAGCCACACCTTCCGGCCCGACGCGGTCATCGTCACCAGCCGCGAGCGCCGGTCGCGCCCATCGGGCGCCGTACTCACATGGCCGTCGCGTTCCATCCGGCTGAGAAGCCCGGAGAGGTTCTGCCGGCTCACTTTCAGGTAGCGGGCCAGGTCGCCCACGCTCATGCCGCCTTCCGCGGTCGGTCTCGACAGCGCCCCGAGGACGGCCCATTGCTGCGTGGTCAGCCCCTCGGCTTCGACGGCGCGCGTCCCTGTTTTGTGCAACATATTGGCACATTGATACAGGCGGAAGAACACGCGATTGGCCAGTTCCATACGGGCTGTTTCGCTACTTTCATTAGGGATAACCATGGTTTTTCTCATCAGGATTGCCGTACACGCAGATTGGCGGACACCGTAGAATATGACAATATATTGACGCATTGGCGGTGCTTTTCGAGGCCGCAGTGTCCAGACGATAGCAAGCTCGAAACCTGATATGGAGAACCTCATGCAAAGATTCGAAGGCAAGACAGTGGTGGTCACCGGCGGTGGCGGCGGGATCGGCGGCGCGACATGCCGCCGCTTCGCAGGAGAAGGCGCGAAGGTGGCCGTGTTCGACATGAACGTGGACGCCGCCGAGAAAGTCGCCGCGCACATCCGCGATACGGGCGGCCAGGCGCAGGCCTTCCGCTGCGACATCACCGACCGCGCCAGCGTCGACACCGCCGTCGAGGCCGTGCAGCGAAGCCTCGGCCTCATCGACGTGCTGGTCAACAACGCCGGCTGGGACGTGTTCAAGCCCTTCACCAAGACCGAGCCCGCGCAGTGGGACAAGCTGATCGCGGTCAACCTGACCGGCGCCCTGCACATGCACCACGCGGTGCTGCCCGGGATGGCCGCGCGCAAGGCCGGGCGCATCGTCAACATCGCGTCGGATGCGGCGCGGGTCGGCTCCTCGGGCGAAGCGGTATACGCGGCATGCAAGGGCGGCCTGGTGGCCTTCTCCAAGACCATCGCCCGCGAGCATGCGCGCCACGGCATCACGGTCAACGTGGTGTGCCCCGGGCCCACCGACACGGCGCTCTTCGCCGACTACAAGGAAGGCGCCGGCAACCCAGAGAAGCTGATGGAAGCCTTCACGCGCTCCATTCCGCTCGGGCGCATCGGCCAGCCCGACGACCTGCCGGGCGCGATCCTTTTCTTTGCCGGCGACGACGCAGGCTTCATCACCGGCCAGGTGCTCAGCGTCTCGGGCGGCCTGACGATGAACGGCTGAGGCCGTTCCTCCCGCCCTCGTCGACCCCAAGCTGCTCAACCCCATTCATCTGAAAGACCATCA
>NZ_JASZYF010000049.1 GCF_030317115.1 Variovorax gracilis | reverse complement strand
CAAGGCTTTCTGATTGTCGGTGTAGTAGGTTCGCGTTCGGTACTTCATCTGCAACACTCCTTCTGCCTATGCAGTTCTCAGTGTGTTGCATCGACCGGTTGAATCCGCAGGGGCGAAGCGGCGGTTGTCGAGGCGCGCTCGACGCCGATCAGCCACGAACAGCCGTATTCCAGAAGGCGTTAGCAGCCTTCCCCAAAAGCTCGCTGTCGCGGTAGAGCCTGATTTCCAGCGGGACGGCCCACTCGCTACTGGCTGCAGCGACCAGGCGTCCTTGGCCAATGTCATCCTCTACAAGCGTCTGCGGCAGCCACGCGATGCCCCTGCCATCGAGCGCCATCGTCCGCAGAACCGAGGCGAGGTGCGCGGTGAAGACGACTTGTACCGATAGCGATTCCAGCCTGCGCCCCAGAACGGCGCGGGTGATGCGTCCCAATCCAGATTCCTCCGTGTACTGGAGCACGGGAACCGCGCCGCCGCCTATCCCGAGTTGGTGGCGGGCGCTGCCTCCTTCGTTTGGCGCCGACACAGCGACCAGCACGTCCTCGCCAATCCGAACCGATATGTAGGGCTCCGCGTCCAGCGCGCCGTGTGCCTTGTCGTGCGCGTGACTCAGCACGAACTGAACCTTGCTCTGCAGCATCAGTGCTTCGCAACGCTCGAGCACATCGGACCTGAGCTGCACCGGCCCGAGCGTCGTGTGCGATTCGAGGCTTCGCAACCACCGCGGCAGGAATGTGAAAGAGAGTGCGTGCGTGGACGCGATGCGCAAAGTGACCGAGCTTGCCTCGGCGATCTTCTTGGCGTCGCCCGGCACGCGCGCCACCCTGGCGTTCAATTCCTGCGCCACGCCGGCGAACCACTCACCGACTTCGGTCAGCGTGGCTGGCTGCGAACTGCGGTCGAACAGGTCAGCTCCGATCCATTCCTCCAGCGCGCGAATGCGCCGGCTGAAGGCCGGTTGCGAGCTGTGGCGATCATCTGCCGCACGGGAGAAATTCCCCGTGGCCGCCAGCGCAAGGAAGTCATCCAGCCAGATCAGATTCATTGCGGTTCGTCCAGCGCATAGAAGTTGAGAAATTGAACATTGGCCGAAAAAGTCGGCGTGGCCGACCATTCAGTCTCCCCTTCAAACCCACCCGGAGACAACCATGAAGATCGTCGAAATCCGCGAGAAGACCATCCCCATCAGCTCGCCCATCCGCAACGCCTACATCGACTTTAGCAAGATGACCCTGAGCCTGGTCGCTGTGATCACGGACGTGATTCGCGACGGCAAGCCGGTGGTCGGCTATGGTTTCAATTCGAACGGCCGCTATGGCCAGGGCAAGCTCATGCGCGAGCGCTTCATCCCCCGCATCCTCGAAGCTGACCCGGTCTCGCTGGTGGACGCCACCGTCGACAACCTCGACCCGCACAAGATCTGGAACACCATGTTCACCAACGAGAAGCCTGGCGGCCACGGTGAGCGCTCGGTGGCGATCGGCACGATCGACATGGCGATCTGGGATGCGGTCGCAAAGATCGAGGGTAAACCCTTATTTCAACTGCTGGCCGACCGCTATGGCGACGGCAAGCCGAACCGCAAGATCTTCGTCTATGCGGCCGGCGGCTACTACTACCCCGGGCAGGACCACAAGAAGCTGCAGGACGAGATGCGCAGCTACATCGACCGCGGCTACACCGTGGTCAAGAAGAAAATCGGTGGCGCCTCGCTCGACGAGGACTTGCGCCGCATCGATTCGATCATGGAAGTGCTGCAGGACGGCCAGAAGCTCTGCGTCGACGCCAACGGCCGCTTCGATCTCGAAACAGCGATCGCCTACGCCAAGGCCCTGTCACAGTACGACCTGTTCTGGTACGAAGAGCCGGGTGACCCGCTGGACTTCGAACTGCAGGCCGCGCTGCGCAACTTCTACAAGAACCCGATGGCCACTGGCGAGGATCTGTTCTCGATGCAAGACGCGCGCAACCTGATCCGCTACGGCGGCATGCGCCCGGACCGCGACTGGCTGCAGTTCGACTGTGCACTGAGCTACGGCCTGGTGGAGTACCTGCGCACCCTCGACATGCTCAAGGAACACGGCTGGTCGGCCAGCCGCTGCATCCCGCACGGCGGCCACCAGATGTCGCTCAACATCGCGGCCGGCCTCGGATTGGGCGGCAACGAGTCGTACCCGGACCTGTTCCAGCCCTTCGGTGGCTTCCCCGATGGCGTGAAGGTCGAGAACAGCTTCGTCACGCTGCCCGACCTGCCCGGCATCGGCTTCGAAGGCAAGGCGGACCTGTATCGCGAGATGCAGGCGCTCTCAGCCTGACGCAGCATCGAACCACAACGGAGACAAGACATGAAACACTTTTGGCGCAGCGTCGCCGGCCTGGCCCTGGCCGGGTCCGCCACCCTGGCTTGCGCGGACTACCCGGACAAGCCCGTCACCATCGTCGTGCCCTTCGCGGCCGGCGGTCCGACCGACAAGATTGCGCGCGACCTGGCCGAGGCGCTGCGCAAGCCCCTCGGGCAGACCGTCATCATCGACAACACCATCGGCGCTGGCGGCACGATCGGCGCGGCCAAGGTGGCCCGGGCGGCGCCCGATGGCTACACGCTGCTGGTGAGTCACATCGGCATGGCGACGGCGCCGGCGCTCTACCGCAAGCTCAGCTACAAGGTGCCGGAGGACTTCGAAACCTTGGGCCTCATCAACGAGGCGCCCTCGGTGCTGATCGCCAAGCCAGGGCTTGCGGCCAACAACTTCGCTGAACTCCGCCAGTGGATCACCGCCAACGGCGCCAAGGTGAACCTCGCCAACGCGGGGCTCGGTTCAGCCTCGCATCTGTGCGGACTGATGTTCCAGAGCGCGTTGAAGACCACCATGACGCCCGTGCCCTACAAGGGCACCGCTCCGGCGATGACCGACCTGATCGGCGGGCAAGTCGACCTCATGTGCGAGCAGGCGGTCAATGCCGTGCCGCAGATCGAGGGCAAGAAGGTCAAGGTCTACGGCATCACCAGTCTGCAGCGGCTGCCGCTGCCCGCGCTGAAGGATGCGCCGACGCTGTCCGAGGCCGGGTTGAAGGACTTCAACGTTCAGGTGTGGCATGGGCTATACGCGCCGAAGGGCACGCCGCCGGCGGTGCTCGCGAAGCTCAACGCGGCGTTGCGCGTGGCCTTGAAGGATCCCGAACTGATCAAGCGTGAAGAAGCGCTTGGCCTCACGGTGGTCACTGACGAGCGGCTCGATCCGGCCAGCCACCGGAAGTTCGTCGAGTCTGAGAAGACGCGCTGGGCCAAAGTGATCAAGGACGCCGGCGAATACGCCGACTGACGTGAAGAGGGCAGCGGGCCGATAGAGCGCGCGCCTTCCTTCTCCTGCTGCGACAACAGCGTCGGGCTCGGTGGGCGCGACGACGAGCAGGCGTGCGCCCAAATTTCGTCACGCCATCCATGCAGCGGCCCTGCCCACATGTCCTTCGAGAACCCCGCCATCAAGCCAACGTATCCGACCGTGGCAGTCGGAAGCCATTACAGGCAAGGAGACAACATCATGACCAGTTCGACGAGTTCCAAGAAAGAGCCCTGGTATCGCCGGCTCGATAAACAGGTTCTGATCGGCATTCTGCTCGGCGTTGCACTGGGGCATTTCTACCCCACAGTGGGCGCCGACATGAAGCCGCTCGGCGACGGATTCATCAAGCTGATCAAGATGCTGCTGGCCCCAGTCATCTTCGCCACCATCGTCGTGGGAATCGCTCGCATGGGCGACCTGAAGGAAGTTGGCAAGGTGGGCGCCAAGGCACTTCTCTACTTCGAGATTCTCTCGTCGATCGCTTTGGTCGTGGGCCTGCTGGTGGTGAACATCCTGAAGCCGGGCGCCGGCATGAACGTCGACCCGGCGACGCTCGACGGCAAGTCGATCTCGGCCTACACCAGCGTCGCGGAAACCCAGCACGCCGGCGCCGTCGACTTCATCATGAACGTCATTCCGAGGACGATCGTCGGGTCCTTCGCCAATGGCAACGTGCTCCAGATCCTCTTCTTTGCCGTCCTCTTCGGTTGCGCCTTGTCGAAGATGGGTGCCCGAGCGAAGCCTCTCATCGACATGCTCGACCTGGGTCTGAACGGCATGTTCGGCATCGTGAAGATGGTGATGGTCCTCGCGCCGATCGGTGCCTTCGGTGCCATCGCCTTCACCATCGGCAAGTACGGCGTGGGCTCGCTAGCCTCCTACGGCATGCTCATTCTTGCGGTGTATGGAACCTGCGTACTGTTCATCGTGGTCGTGCTCGGCACGGTTGCACGAATCTGCCGCATCTCCCTCTTTTCCTACCTGCGCTACATCCGGGAGGAGCTGCTCATCACCTTCGGGACGGCACCCACGGAATCGGTGCTCCCCCAGATGATGAAGAAGCTTGAACGCGCCGGGTGCGAAAAGACTGTGGTCGGCATGGTGCTGCCGGCAGGCTACACCTTCAACCCCGACGGCACGGCGATCTATCTGACCATCGGAGCGCTCTTCGTGGCGCAAGCAACCAACATCGACCTGAGCTGGTCACAGCAGTTGGTGATCCTGGGTGTTCTCATGCTGACGTCGAAGGGTTCGGCAGGCGTCGCCGGCGCGGGGTTCGTGACGCTGGCCGCCACGCTGGGCAGCATGCACACCATCCCCGTCACCGGACTGGTGCTGCTCCTGGGCGTCGATCGCTTCCTCAACGAGGCGCGGGCCATCACCAACCTGGTCGGGAATGGCCTGGCAACGATTGCTGTCGCCAAATGGGAGGGTGCCTTCGATGAGGTGATGTGGCGCGAGGTGACGGGCGACAAGACGCCGATGCGCGGGAAGGCTCGGCTGCCCAAGCCCGGGCCCGTGGTCATCGACGCTTCATGAACATCCCATTGCACATCTGATTTTCTCTACTGCCATGTCCTCACCTACAAACTTCAAATTTCCGCCAGGCTGCGCTCAACTATCACTCGCATGCGCCCGCGGGAAAGCTTGCCATCGCCGCAATGAAGCCTCTCTTCAACCAAAGGGACCTCTCGCTCGCCTACTCGCCAGGCGTCGCCGCGCCGTGCGAGGAGATCGTGCGTGACCCGAGCACGGCCTTCAAGTACACCGCACGTGGCAACCTGGTCGCGGTCATCTCGAACGGCACGGCCGTGCTCGGGCTCGGCGACATCGGCGCATTGGCGTCGAAGCCGGTGATGGAGGGCAAGGCGGTCCTCTTCAAGAATGCGCCCGCCGCCGCCCTGCTTGATCATTTGCTGCGCGGCGAACTGGGTGCCGAAGAATGCGCTCTTGAGATTGATGGCGAGCACCTTGTCGTAATCCGCTTCGCTCGTATCGAGCACGGAGGTGCGTGTCTCGACCCCGGCGTTGTTGACCATGACATCGACGCGGCGGAACCTCTTGACGGCAGTGGCGATCAGCCTTTGCAGGTCGGCGACCTTGCTCACATCGGCTTGTACCCCGATCGCCTGGTCACCCAATGCGAGGACTTGCCGCTCCGTCGCTTCGGTCGCTTCGGGATGAACGACATAGTCGATGACGACGTTGGCCCCTTGCTTGGCGAGTTCCAGCACGATGGCGAGACCGATGCCGCTGTTGCCGCCGGTGACGATGGCCACCTTGCCTTTCAAGTTCATGCTTGATCTCCGGGATGATTGATGGTTGAGGTCCGCTTCGGACTTTGAATCGGCGCGCACGGTACTTCCGTGACCAGTCGCGCTGGGCGGCGGGCGATGAGCGCAGCAAGCACGACGAGCGCCAGCGCGACGCCGGTGGTCGCTCCATAGATCGTGCCCAGACTCAATCCCAACCGTGACTCCAGAGGGCCGACGCCAAAGGCCGCGATCCCGTACCCGATCTGGTAGGACGCGATCAATCCCCCGGCCATCGATGCGGCGATGGCCTTGAGTTCCGCCTGACCGAAGCTGATGACCAGCGGCAGCAACGCCGAACAACCGAAGCCTGCGAGGGCAAAGGCCGGGATGCCGAAGAGCGGCTGGCTCGGCTGCAGGAAGGCCAGGACGACAAAGCCAGCGGCCACGAGCAACGGCAGGACCTGGAAGACGGCGCGCTCGGGCAACCATTTCCCGACGAGGGCAAAGAGCACGCGCCCAGCCGTCACCATGCCCCAGAACACGGTGAGGGCGAGCGAGGCCTGCGTCGCACTTGCGCCCAGTTCCTTCGTCATGTAGAGCGAAGCCCAGTTGCCGTTCATCGTTTCGCAGACACCGTACAAGAGCGCGAATCCGGCGAACACCCAGAGCCGAGAAGGAAGCTTCGTCCGCCCGCCCATGACCCCGGCGCCGTCCGCCTGCGCATCCGGACTGAGCGGCAAGCGCGCACTGAACAGGAGCAGCCCCAGGATCAGCGCGCCAGCCAGCACCGGCAGTCCCCACCAGATGCCCAGACCGACGAACACCGCGACAAGAATCGGCGCCAGCGCAGTGCCTGACCCCAGCAGGGCGTTCAGCGCCAACACGGCCTTGTCCACCTTCTGTGGAAAGAAGGCGGCGGCGAACGTGTTGAGCGTCGGCACCGTGAACCCGAAACCGACGCCGAGGCAGCCGGTGGCGACGAGCAGGACGACGTAAGCCACCGCGTGCTCGCTCATCGCGAACCGGCTCAGAACGAGCATCGCCATCGACGCCAGATTCGCAACGAGGCCGATCAAGAAGATGCGCTTGGCGCCGAGGCGTCGTGCCAAGCCGGCGCCCAGCAGGGAGGATCCGATGGCCGTCACCGCCTGGGGCACGAACATGCCGCCGTATTCCGTTCTCGACAAACCGTAGCCCGTGGCGCTGGTGAAGACGACGCTCGCCGCCGGAAACGTGACCAACGCCACGCCCTGAATCAAGCCGGCACCGTACACGGCCGCGATTTCTCGGCGCCGTGCGAGCGGGTAATTTGTCATTGGACGCGGTGCAGCAGGTGCTCGCCGACGCGCAAGGCGTTCGCGATGGCGGTCAACGACGGATTCACCGCCCCGATGCTTGGAAAAAAGCTCGTGTCCACGACGTACAGGTTGTCGAGCTCGTGCGCCTTGCAGTTGACGTCGAGGACGGAGGTTGCCGGGTCGATGCCGAACCGGCAGGTGCCGGCCTGGTGAGCGACGCCGGCGATGGGAATGTGCTTTCCCATGTAGAGGTTGTTCGGAATGAGGTGAGGATGCATGTCCATGTGCTCGAGCATCGACTGCAATTTCCTTTGCAGGCGATTGATCGGCTCCACGTTTGTGAACTCGTAGTGGAGTTGGATTTCACCTCCAGAATTCAGGGACACGCGATTCTGGGGAAGCGGCAAGTCTTCGCTCGTGAGCCAGAAATCCACAGCGTGTCGGGCCATCTGATCCAACGTGAAGCCGGGCGCGAACCGTGGCGCGTCTTCCTTGAACATCGGTCCCTGGGACTTGCCGAGCATCTGGATGTTGCCGAGCGGAAACTCGTAGTCCGGCGCGCCGAAATAGAAGTCATTGATCGTGAGCGTCTTCTGGAACTGCGTCAGGTTCTCGTTCCGGGACAGGGCGACCAGCGCGACCGCGTTGTGAAACATGAAGTGGCGACCCACCATATCCGAACCGTTCGCCAGCCCGCGCGGATGTTTTTGATTCGCCGACATGAGCAACAGCCGTGCGGAGTTGGCCGCGCCGCAGGACACGACAATGAGGCTTCCGGTGTACGCCTCGCGCTGCCCAGCACGATGCACGATCACCTGGGTAACCGTGCGTCCGCTGGCGTCCGTTTCGAGGCGTTGGACATGAGCGTCTCTCTTCAGCGTCACGTTCGGGTACTGCAACGCGGGCCGCACGGCGATGACTTCAGCGTCCGCCTTCGCGTGGACGAGGCACGGGTAGCCGTCGCAGGAATTGCAGCGTATGCATTGGCTGTGGGGACGATCCGCCTCGTCGAGCAGGATGCCCGTCGGCGCGTACGCCGGCCGATAACCCGCGCGCTTCAAGCCATCGGCGATCTCCTGCACACGCGGCTCGTGGCTCACGGGGGGAAATGCGTAGGGTGCACTGGCTGGCGGATCGGTGGGGTCATCGCCGCGCTGACCATGGACGTGGTAGAGCGCTTCTGCCTGCGTGTAGAACGGCTCGAAATCGTCGTACCGAATCGGCCAGTCGGGCGTCGAGCCGTCGGCAGTGCGGTGCGCCGTGAAATCCCTCTCGCGCAAGCGAAACATCGCAGCGCCGAACATCTTGGTCGCGCCGCCGACGAAGTAATGGACGCCCGGCTGGAACGGCTTGCCGTCCGAGTCATACCACGTGTCCTTCGACACGTAGCGGTTCTTCACGAAGACTTCGGTCGGATCCCAGTTCTGCTTCTCGCGCGGCAGATAGTCGCCGCGTTCGAGGATGAGAATTCGCTTGCCGGAAGGAGCCAGCTTGAGGGCGAGCGTGCCGCCGCCGGCCCCGCTGCCGATGATGATGAAATCGTAGTGATCATCGCTGCACATGAGGGTTTCCCGTAGGTAAAGCCTTGACTGCAGGAGTGGGCACCTCTTCCGTGGTCGATATGGTCGGAAATCGTTACGTTGGTAACGGGACAATGTCAGCGCAGCACAGGCGCGGGCATTCGCCCCCAGAATCAGCGCTAGCTCCAACTCGCTGCTCACCCGGCTAGACGGACCCAGGAGCGCCACCGCAGTTTCAAGTCTGAACCCGCCACGGCGCCGACTGCCCCACGGGAGGTCGAATGGCTCTTCGCATCGAGGACTACGGACTCATCGGCGACATGCACACTGCAGCATTGGTCGGGATGGATGGGTCGATCGACTGGTTGTGCCTGCCGCGCTTCGACTCTTCCGCATGTTTCGCCAACCTGCTCGGCACCGAGGAAAACGGTCGATGGCGCATCGCTCCGACCGGAGACCCTGTCGCCACGACGCGGCGGTATCGGCCTTCGACGCTCGTTCTCGAAACCGAGTTTGAGATGGCCGACGGCGTGGTTCGGCTCATCGACTGCATGGCCTTGCGCACGTCGAACCCACGGATCGTGCGGATCGTCGAGGGCGTGCGCGGCACTGTACCGATGTCCGTTCGGCTCAACCCGCGGTTCGATTACGGCAAGACCGCGCCGTGGATCCTCGCCAAGGAGCAAGCGGTGAGTGCCGGCGCGGGACCGGAGGCGGTGGAGTTGCGGGCCGACGTACCGATCACGTCGCAGGACCGTTGTCTCGAAGCCGACTTCTCGGTGAACGCGGGCGAGCGCGTTTGCTTTGTTCTCACAGGGTACCTCTCCTGGGAAGACGCGCCGCCACCGATCGATGCGCTCGATGCCGTGGCCGAGACTGAGGCCTGGTGGCGCGCCTGGTCGGGTCGTTCGACGTACAAAGGTGCGTGGAAGGATGAGGTCGAACGCTCCCTTATCACGCTCAAGGCGCTCACCTACGCACCCACTGGCGGGCTGGTGGCTGCGCCCACCACGTCGCTGCCCGAGTTTCTCGGCGGTGTGCGCAACTGGGACTACCGGTACTGTTGGATCCGAGACGCAGCGCTCGCGCTGGACGCGCTCATGTCTGCAGGCTATGTCGAGGAAGCGACGCAATGGCGCGACTGGGTGATCCGTGCCGTTGCGGGCGACCCCGAAGACCTGCAGATCATGTACGGGATCGCGGGAGAGCGCCGCCTCGACGAGTACGAACTCGGCTGGCTGGCGGGCTACGAGGGGTCCGCCCCTGTGCGGGTCGGAAACGCTGCCTCGGGGCAACTGCAGCTGGACGTCTATGGCGAGTTGGCCGATGCGATCTATCGCGCGCGGCGGCTCGGCATGACACCCGTCGCCGCAGCGCTGGACCCCACCCAAAGCTTCGTTCTGTGGCTCGAGCGCCATTGGCGCGAACCCGACGATGGCATTTGGGAGGTTCGGGGGCCCCGACGTCAGTTCGTCCACTCGAAGGTGATGGCCTGGGTCGCCGCCGATCGCGTCGTGAAGATGTTGCAAGAGTCGGGCTACAGGGGCGCGATGGACGAACTGCTGCGGATGCGGGACGACATCCACGAGGAGGTGTGCCGCAATGGCTTCGACGCCGAGAGGAACACGTTCACGCAGTACTACGGATCCACGCAGCTCGATGCGGCGCTGCTGCTGATCCCGCAGGTTGGATTTCTGCCGGCGACCGATCCGCGCGTGGCCGGCACGGTCGAGGCGATCCAACGTGAGCTTGTGCATGACGGGTTCGTGATGCGGTACATCCCGGACAAGGACGCGGCCGACGGATTGCCCCCGGGCGAAGGCGCGTTCCTCGCCTGCAGCTTCTGGCTCGTCAACGACCTGGCCATGCTCGGGAGACTCGAGGAGGCCCAGGCGCTTTTCGACCGGCTGCTCTCGCTGCGAAACGACCTCGGACTCTTCGCCGAGGAATACGACCAAGCGCACCAGCGACTGATCGGCAACTTCCCTCAAGCGTTCACTCACCTGACGTTCGTCGCCAGCGCCATGGCTCTCTCGGAAGCTGCCGATGCGCGGGGGTCCACCGCCCTGGACCGATGAACTCGATCGTTGCAAGTTCACCGCCGTCAGGCGTGCAACACGAGATCCGTCATGGCTCGCACCGGGCTATCGTGACCGAAGTGGGCGCGACCCTTCGCCACTATTCGGTGGAGGATGCGGACGTCATCGACGGGTTCGGGTTGGACGAGTGGTCGCCCAGCGGCCGCGGTCAGGTGCTGGCTCCCTGGCCGAACCGCCTCGACCACGGGCAGTACCGGTTCGAAGATCGGGCCTGCCAAGCGGCGCTCGACGAGCCCGAGTTGCAGAATGCGATCCATGGGCTGGTGCGATGGCTCCCGTGGAAGACTGCATCGAAGTCAGCCGATGAAGTTGCGTTGACCTGCGCGCTCCAGCCACAGCCGGGGTATCCGTGGCGGCTCGACCTGGAAGTCCGGTATCGGCTCGATGTGACAGGCCTGACGGTCTCCTTCCGGGCGCGGAATGCCTCGAGCGTCCCCGCGCCCTTCGGGATCGGTTTCCATCCCTACCTGACGGTGGGCGCGGCCATCGATGACGCGGTCCTGCGGGTCCCAGCGAACCGATGCTTTGTGATGGACGACCGCGGGCTTCCGATCGGAGACGAGCCGGTCGCCGGATCGGACCGGGATTTCACCGAGCCGAGGTCGGTCGGCTCGATGCGGCTGGATACTGGCTACACGGAGCTCGTGCGAGGGGCCGACGGCCTCGCGCGTGCATCCCTGGCGCGACCCGACAAGGGCCGACGTGTCAGCCTCTGGGCCGATTCGTCGTTCCGATGCCTGATGGTGTACACGGGCGACACCATCGAGAATGTGTCGCGTCGACGCCGCGCCATTGCGATCGAGCCAATGACGTGCCCGCCGAATGCTCTTCGTTCAGGCATCGGCCTCTTTAAGTTGGAGCCCGGGCAACACGTCGAGGGTCGCTGGGGGGTGGTGCAGGATTGGGCCGAAATTGGCACATTGCCGCCGTAGTATGGGGCGCCACGCGGCAGGAGGTCGACGAGGCAAGGGCCGCCCGATCGCAAGACCCTGGTGAAGGACTGCAAATGGCCGACTAGGGAAGTCCAACATTTTGCGGGCTTGGACTGTTCCCGCTGCGAAGCTGCCGGCACCGTTGACACCACTTTCAAGACTCAGTTGCCCGCTCGCCTCAGCCCGCTCGCGCCGCCGAGCCGCGCAGGAGTCCGTTCGGCCCACGCCAGTGCAAGACCACCATGGCTGCATTCTCGAACCGGCGTGCCAGTCCGGCGCGCCCGACGGAGTTGCCCACTGCCTCCGACGCCTGTTCCGCGACGCTGGCTGGGTGCCCGCCGCCGCGATGAAGGCAAACCACTCGCGCATCGGTGGATAAGTCGACTTCAGTGGTTGCGCGCGTTCGCCAGCAGAAAACGGACGCGACATCTCCATTTATGTGGCCGATGAGCGGGAGACCAGGAAAGCGCGCTTGGTCGATCGGAAGCAGGGCACAGTCTTCATCCGCGGCTCCCGACCGCGTGCTGGGTGGCCAGCTGGTCGCGCCGATCCATGGATGAAGTCATCGTTTCAGCCGCGGGGTCGATGCGCAGATCGAGAGGTACCAATAGAACGTCACGACTTGACAACCGCAGCACGCGATGTGCCACGTTTCCGAAGACAAAATCGGAGAAACCGGAACGCCTGGGCTTGCCGACCACTATGAGGTCGGCGTTGGAATGCAGCTGTTGAGTTGCCGCCTGGCGCGCCCCATCGCTCCTGCCGGTCATGGTGGCCACGCGGCTGGGTCGAGCAGTCGGCGAGTCGGTCGCCCGGAAAAGGTGCTCTTGTGCGTTGCCCGTGCTCTCATGTTGACAGGCCTCCAGGGCCTGCTCTGACAAGTCCTCGTCGACCAAGCCACTCAGCTTGGTCTTCAGCGCATGAAACGGCTCGACTTCAGCGTTGCGATCCAGCGAGCGAGCCAGTTTCAATAGCCTGTTGGGGTTGGGCGCGGAGTCGATCGCTACCAGAATCCGACGGTAGCGATCAACTACCTCCAGCCGTGCCAACAGAATCGGGCAAGGCGCGTTGCGCTGCAGGCGCTCGATGGGTTGGCCGCAGAAAAAGGCTTTGAAGGATGGATTCCAATGCTCGCCGACAACCAAGAGGTCTGCCCATCGGGCTTCCTCGGCGACCGCTTCCAAGTGGCCGCTGGTGTCGGCAACATTCTTTACGAGAATGTCGAAGCGCCTGTAAATCTCTGCGGCGAGCCGCTTCACGTCCTGTTCGACACCAGTGCTGATGAAAGCACCAAGATGCGAGGGCGCATACATGATCTTTAACAGGGCACGCCGCCGTGCAGCGAGCATTGCAGCACGGAGCACCGCTCGGTTGCCCTGCGGCGAAAGGTTGGTGATGGCGAGAATAGAGTGAAAGTTCATGTGTTGTTCTCCTGAAGGCCTATGGCCGCAGATCATTTCGAACGACGGCAAAGGGAGTGTCGAATCGGCAAGTCGCAGCTACCCGAGGCGGGTCGATTTCGGCTGAAGCCTCTTATTCGCCACCAAACACTGCGGCCGGATTGGGAAGGTGCGGTGGATTTGGCGCGCCTGCCCTCACCCGGCGAACCGCAGGCACTTCCGTTGAAAGCCGCTTCACAGCGGCGGCGCTCGAAGCCGGCTCGTGGTTGTGAGGTACCACGAGCACGTCGGTGTTGGAGTCGCCAAGAATGCGGTTCGCCGTGCTTTCAAAGAAGAGGTCGCTCAGTCGCGATGAAGGGTGCCGCCCTACAACGATGAGCTCCGCGTTGCTGTTCTGCTGCTGCACGACGGTCTGCCGGGCAGCGTCACCGTGGCCGATGGCGGACAGCACACGATTGCGCCTGGTGTCATACGAATCCGTCAGCCAGAACATCCTGTCCTGAGCGTAGCGCCGGCACTCGCTGCGGTAGGCCTTGATAGCACGGTCCGAGACCTCGGCGTAGCGAAGCTTCCCCTCGTTGGCCGTGCTGACCGCGTGAAAGAGCTCAACCTGTGCCGACGTGCTAAGAGCAAAGCCAAGCTCGATGAGTCCTCGTGACGCCTCCGAGAAGTCGACTGCAACCAACAGGCTGCGGTATTCATGCTCGGCCTCGCGTCGCACAACAAGGACGGGCCGGCGGGCCGTTCGCAGCAACTCGTCAACCGGCTGGCCCATGAAGAAGGACCGCAAGCTCTTCACTGGGGCTGTGCCCCAGACGATCAGGTCTGCGCAGTCCACTTCGGGGAGAAGCTCCTCGACAGTGAAGGCGAGCCGGTTGACTGCACGGACTCGGATGCCATGGCGCTGGCTGAGCTGCAGAGCGTGGTGCGTAAGTTTGGTGGCGGCATCTGCAGGTGGGGTCTCGCCAGGGTAGGCAAGATAGACGAGCTTGAGCGTTGCGCCGTGCTCCGCGCTGAGAAGCGCTGCGCGATCCAACGCGTTGTTCCCCCGCGGAGAGAAGTCGGTTACGGCGAGGATGAAGTGAGGGGTCATGACAGATCCTTTCGAAATGGCTAGCGCCAGCCTTCCAGTACGCGACAGCGGCGAGGGGAATGCGGGTGCTGACACGGGCGGCTCGTCGAGAGCCATGGGTACGTCGTGGCGGACGTGGGACTACCGGGAATAGTCGCCCGCCGCCTCGGGCTGGTACTGGATGGCGGTGATTTCGGCTGCGCACTCTTCGCCGGTGGGGGTGAGCCACTTGGCGACGTCGCCTGCTTTCAGGCCCAGGAGGCTGATCCCAACTGGCGAGAGCACCGAAATGCAGCCGGCCGCGGGCTCGGCGTCGTCCGGGTAGCAAATCGTGAGCACCTGGCGTCGGCGCGTGTGCGCATCGACGACTTCAACGCGCGAGTACATCGTGATGACATCCGCATTGACTGCGCGGGACCTCATAACCTCCGCGCTTGCCAGCAAATCCGCAAGGGTGGGCGGAAGTTGCTGGCTCAGCAGCTTCGTCAGACGGGCGAAATCAACGTCGGTGAGCGTGCGCTCGCCGTGAACCACTGCATGCATAGCTGCACTCCATCGAGGCGAACGCCGTCTAAGAAAGGCATTCGCGAACGCGCGGGGCTTATGCCCGGCGGTGGATGGTTGCGCTGAAAGGAGAGAGCGGGCCGCCGGGCTTAGGAATGTGCTGGCGTCAGCTGACGACGCGCCTTCTTTGCAGCCGCACGTGCATGGGTCGCCGCTAGAAGCAGCGCAGCCAAGGCAACGTGGGTGCAAATCAGGGTGGTGGTCATGGGGGTAGTGTAGGCAGTTCAACTTGTTCCGCAATCGTCGGCGTCAATGTCCTCACGCCCTCTGCCAGATTTGCGCGCCCCGAGGATTCCTACTGCGAAGCGGAGCGCAGCCCATCGAGAGTCGAGGCGGCTCTCACGGAGGTTTGCTGCCATCGACTCGGCAATGCGCGAATCGTCTGTCTCGCGCCGGTCGCACCGGAGTCGGAATACCTAGCCGGAGAGGCACTCGCCCGCCGCCAACGACCCGGCTGGTAGCCAGCGCCTGGGTATGGCGGCTGGAGAGCTTCATGCAGCGAAGGACACCGAGATGGCCTGCGGTACCCGCAGGGCCCGATCAAGCGAATGTGTTGCATCGACCGGTTGAATCCGCAGCTCAAAGCTGACCTCGCGCCACCTCACCCGATGTTCCACCGCTGTACGTCGGTAGCAGTTCTATGCGGCCAACGACCGAGTTGGCCGGCCGCCTCGGCATACAGCGAGCTGGCTTTCAGGACCCGCAGTGGATGGCGCGAGGGGATTGCGGAGGCGTGGCCCCGAGCAGCAATTAGCGATGCTGAACCGGCTTTGCCCGAACTTCGCCGGACCCGAACGACCGCAGCAAGGAGATCGATCGAGAACTCGATCACGCGCTGCGTGTCGAGGTGACGTCACGCTCGACATGACGGTCGATGATGGAGCTGAGCGACACCGTCCGGGTGCAGTGCGTTGTTCGGCGGCATGGCTGACCTCCAGGTCAGCGCGCGCGCCGGTAGTGCATGGCGACCGCGCCGCTGCGCAGCGCCTTCGCCGAGATCAGCTCGAGCCGTCGAGTGCTGGACAGCCCGCTCTCGTACAGGGTCGGTCCGTGGCCGGCAATCCTGGGGTGGACGAGCAACTTGTACTCGTCGATCAGATCCAGCCGGTCCAGCTCGGTCGCGAGCTGGCCGCTACCGAGGAGCACGCCGTCCGGCGTCGCGTCCTTGAGCTTCTGTACGCCCGTGCGCAGGTCGCCGGCGATGTGGTGGCTGTTGGTCCACGGGAAGTCCTTTCGCGTCGAGGACACCACGTACTTCGGCTTGGCCTCCAGCTTGACCGCCCACGCGCGCATCGCCGGCGGTGCCTCCGCGTCGCCGCGGGCGACCGCTGGCCAGTAGCTCTCCATCATCTCGTAGGTGACGCGGCCCCACAGCATCGCCCCGCCCTCGTCCATGAGGCGGGTGAAGAAGGCGTGCGTCTCGTCGTCGGCGATCCCTTCCTGGTGGTCGACGCAGCCGTCGAGGGTGACGTTGATACTGAACGTCAAGAGACCCATGGTGTCCTCCGATCGAGATACGCGACGAGCGGCTCGCCGCCTGGCTCCAAGGGCACGAGCCCAATTCGCGAGGTGCTCACCCCTGTGTCGCCCAACTAGCAGTTTATCCAGCACGTCGTGCCACAAAACTTCGCCAACTGTTGCTTCGCCAAGTTGGCGCAATTCACGATAAGGCTTTGTGGCAAAGAAAATCCGCACGGCGGGCCGGAACTCAGCGCCATCGAATTGATGCAGAAAGTGGCGTCCATCGGGGCGACGTTTGGCGCGGGCGTGCTGAGCGGCAGCAACCGCTGCAGGTGCGCCGTACCTCGTGCCCCGTTGTTCGCGATCAAGCATCAGTTCGCAAGGGTCGGAAGCAGGCGCGCGGACCCTCGACCCGCAGATGAGGTTGCCCCAGCGCGGCCGAAGTGTCCGCCGTGTGGAAGCTCGGTCCAACGCTGTCCGTTGAACACTCGTTCGGTCCATGCACGTGGCGGCGACGAAAAGGTTTCTGGGGAACATCGCGAAACGCCCGTCGGACATCCACGTACAAGAGGCCAAGGCGCACAGCGGGTTTCCATCACGGCCGGACGTCTTCACGATAGCTGCCTTGCGACGCCCGCCCCGGGCGCCTCGTTCTTCGCCCTTGGCTCTGCCCAAACCCGTCTCATTGGAGCTTGGCAAGGCGTTCCTCGGCCATGTCCGCCGCTTCGGAATCTGGATACGCCTCTACAACGTCTTGAAGCGTCCGGCGGGCCGCTTTGACATTCATGAGTTCGACTTGGCAATCGGCCACAGACAACAGCGCGTCGGGTGCGCGCAGATGGGTGGGCTCGGCCTTCACCAGCGCCCGGAAATTGACTTCAGCATCCAAGTAGTTGTGCAGGGCGTACTGGACACTGCCCAGCCAAAACAGCGCAGAAGGCTTGTATCTGCTTTGCGGGTAGTGCTTGACGAAAGCCACGAGGCCATCTTGTGCTTGAGCAATGTCGCCTTCGCGAAGGGTGGCAAGCGCCGCTTCAAACTCATGCTTCTCGGCGGACCCGACGACAAACCGCTGGCCATCCACCAAGACCATGGTCGACTCCACATTGCGCTCGCCAGCGCGCTGTTCCGTGCCCGTCCGGCTTCGCTGCATATCGGCCATGCCATGGGCCAGCTCCTCGTTTTGTCCGCGCACGATCGCCACTTCGTTGCGCAAGTGCTCCATCTGGTTGGAAAGATCGAGCATGCTGCGACGCAGCTGGACATTGTCCTCATTGGCTTTTCGCAGGTCATCTGCGACGCGCTGCTGGGAATTGGAGACCCTTTGTCGCAGCTCGATGGCGCTCGCGGCCGAAAGGGCATACAGGCCATGCCCCACGGTGCAGCCCATCGAGCACGCCACGCCCGCGCCCATCAATGCAGCACCTACCCGACGGCGAAAGTCGCCTCCTAACATAGCCCAGACAACCACCCCCAAGACAGCCAGCGGGGCCAGGCCCAGGCCAGCGAAGCCGCTCGATCTGCCGAGCGCGCTGGGCGTGCTCGATCCGGACATAGTCGTTCCCCCAAGGCGGTTGTCAATTAAATCCTGAAGGAAACAGACTAAGGTCAGTAGGGTCATGACGCCATTTCTCCAGGTTGGCGTGCAGGGATTTACCCAGCGAACAAGCCGCCGCTCTCGCCATGACTTCGCGTTTCGCGAGAAGATCCTTGCCCGAGCTTCGTCAACGCGTTCGGCGCTCACGTCAACAGGCAGTCCGAATCGGGCCAGGGGGGATGGGCCAACCTGGATGTCGTGGTCGGGCTATTCACCGCGCGTCGTCCGCGCCTTCTCGAGTTTCTTGAACCCGCCACTCCCTTTGTCGGCGACCAGTGACGCAAGTCCCAACGCCCGGATCAGGTTCGACTCGTATCGCGCACGCGGGCAAGCTGAATCCAATTGACCCGGACTCAAGGTCAGCAGGCAGCTATGGAGCCGTCAGTGGAAGTCCGCGAGCTGCCCAGGACAGCAACCGCTGCTGCCAGCATGACGTCGCTCTCGACGTGCCCCGCCGGTTCCGGCGGAACAGCGGAGGGGTGGGGCGCGTTTCCGATTGCTTGGTGGCGCCGGCGCTACTCGCGCGGCCAGTTCCACGCCGATCACAGTGTTGATCCGACGGCTGGTGCAGTGAAGTGGGACATGCTGGAGGAGTGGTCGAACACCAAGCGCGCGCTCAAGCACGCTTCCTTCCCGCTGAGTTCGGGCAACCCGCGACGGTTTGGTGCTCGACCTTGCAACAGTCTCCTTCACCCACAGAACAGCCGACGGTGAGGAACAGCAGATGAACGTCAACCCAGGACGGTGCAGCTCCGCTCAGACGCACCGCCGGAGCCGGGGGCCGGCGCCCGACTCACGAGCGAGTGGCCGCCGACTCGGAAATGTGCCTGGCATAGACCGCCAGCACGATGCGCTCGGATTGAACCAGGTATTCGTTGAGCGCCGCAGCTGCATCGGGAAACTTGCCGGCTTCAGCAAGTTCGAGAATCTTCATATTCATGTCGATGTAGGGCGCGTGCAAGAACTCGGCGTCGCGCAAGAAGCCGAAGGCCAGTCGCAGTTCGGCAAGCACCGGGGCGAACAACAGGTTGAGCCGTTCGCTGTCGGCCAGCTCGACGATGGCCATGTGAAATGCCATGTTGGCGGTGCCCACGCCCACCCAGTTGCCGCTGTCCCGGCAGCGAAGCTGGGCTTCCACCGCCTCGCGCATCTTCTTCTTGGCCGGGTGGCGGGGATAGGCCTGCGAAAGTGCCTGGCATTCGATCAGTCGGCGAACTCGGTAGATGTCGATGATCGACGCGATGCTCGGGATGGCCACGAACACTCCCCGGTTCGGTGCGTGCTTGACCAGGCCGTCCTTGGTCAGCGTGCGGAACACCTCGCGCAGCGTGTTGCGCGAAATGCCCAGGCTCTCGCTCAGGGCCTGCTCGGACAGGCGCTGGCCGGGCAAGAACTCGCCCTGCGTGATCTTCTGCCGCACCTGCTCGGCCATGCGTTCGCTCAGGGTCTGGGCTTCTGGGGAGGGGGTACCGGGCGGGTTCATTGGGGTGGGTTTGTATCAGATTCCGCTGCACATGGCCTCATGATTGTTCAACAAAACGCGGGTATTCACTTAGAAAGTGAAGGCGGTTATGCCTTTCAACTTTGCTTGAATTGTTCAACAATTCGCGTTCGATGATTCAACCAAATGTTCCGATTGGTCGAGTCATACACCCAACCCAACTGGAGCGCCCGATGACTGTTTCCTCCCTGAATGCTCTCGCCGCTGTCGCGCTGCTGGTCGCCGGTGCCCAGCCGGCCTGGGCCGCCGACTATCCGACCAAGCCGATCAAGATCGTGGTGCCGTACGCGGCCGGTGGCTCTACCGATACTCTGGCGCGAGTGGTCGCAGAGCGACTGGGCAAGCGCCTCGGGCAGGCGGTGGTGGTCGAGAACAAGCCGGGCGCCAGCGAGCAGATCGCCATCGCCAGCGTCACCAAGGCCGCGCCCGACGGCTACACGATCCTGCTGTCCACGCTCAGCGGGCTGGCGGTCAACCCCGGCCTTTACGGAGCGCGGCTGCCCTACAACCCGCAGAAGGACCTCACGCCGATCGTGTTGGCGGCGACCGTGCCCAGCGTAGTGGTTGTGCACCCGTCGGTGCCAGCGAAAAACATGACGGAGCTGGGCGCCTACCTGAAGAGCAAGCCCGGCGCAGTCAGCTATGCCTCCGCCGGCCCGGGGACCCCCAGCCATCTCGGCATGGAGTATTACAAGAAGGCGAACGGATTCGACCCGGTGCATGTGCCCTACAAGGGAGGCGCCCCGGCGTTGCAGGAGGTGATGGGCGGGCAGGTGCAGTTGATGATGGCGCTCGTGCCCGAAGCGATGCCAATGGTGAAGAGCGGCCGCATGCGCGCGCTGGCGGTGACGACCACCAAGCGCCTGGCCGCCTATCCCGAATTGCCGACCGTGTCGGAGTCGGGCGGCAAGGACTTCGACATGACCTTCTGGTACGCCTTCATGGCACCGGCCGCCACGCCCGCCGAGATCGTGACCACGCTGAACCAGGCGATCGACGCCGTCCTGGCCGAGAAGGAGGTTCGTTCCCGGCTGGACGAGATGAGTCTCGACGTGGTCGGGGGCCCGCCGGCAAAGGTGACCGAACTCATCAAGAGCGATTCCGCGAAGTGGAAGAAGGTGATCGATGACGCCGGCATCAAGGTCGACTGATTCCTGGCACCGGCAAGCACCAACATGGATTTGAACAGCGATCTCGGCGAGGGCCTGGGGGCCTGGCGCATGGGCGACGACGACGCCATGCTGGGCATCGTCAGCAGCGCCAACGTGGCCTGCGGTTTCCATGCCGGCGATCCCGCCGGCATCCTGCAGACCTTGCGCACCGCAGCCGAGCGTGGCGTGGTCGTCGGCGCACATGTGTCCTACCCCGACCTGACCGGCTTCGGCCGTCGCAACATGGACGTGGCCAGTGCCGACCTGGTGGCCGACGTGATCTACCAGATCGGTGCGCTCCAGGGGCTGGCCGCCGCGGCGGGTACCAGGGTGCGCTACGTCAAGCCGCACGGTGCGCTCTACAACACGATCGCCCATGACGAGCGGCAAGCGCGCGACGTGATCGCTGCGATCCATGCCATCGATCCCAGCCTGTATCTCGTCGGGCTCGCCGCCTCGCCGTTGCTGGACTGGGCGCAGGCCCGCGGCCTGCGCACCGTGGCGGAGGCTTTTGCCGATCGTGCCTACACGCCGCAAGGCACGCTGGTCTCGCGGCGCGAGAAGGGCGCTGTGCTGCACGATGCGCACGAGGTGGCGGCGCGCATGCTGCGCCTGGCGACGGAGGGTGTTGTGACGGCCATCGACGGCAGCACGGTGCGCATCGAGGCCGATTCGCTCTGCGTGCATGGGGACAGCCCTGGCGCAGTCCAGATGGCGCGGGAAGTGCGCGCGCTGCTCGAGCGCTCGGGCGTGAGCGTGCGGTCCTTTGTCGATGCGGTCCCCGCGGAGGCATTTCGATGATGCGATTTCTGCCGGTCAACCTCGATGCCGTGCTGGTCGAACTCGATGATCTGCCGCAGACCCTGGCGCTCCTTGCTTCACTGCAGGCCGACCCCATCGACGGCATCGAAGAGATGGTGCCGGCCGCGCGCACGTTGCTGGTTCGCTATCGCCCCGCGAAGCTATCGCGCGCGGCACTGCTCGAGCGCATCGGCGCGCGAAGCCTCACGGCACCGGTCGAACGCACTGGCACGCTGATCGAGATCCCCGTCGACTACACCGGTGAAGACCTCGACGAGGTCGCGCAGATGCTGGGCATGTCGCGTGACGAGGTGATCCGTCGTCACACGGGCAGTGAGTACACCGTTGCCTTCACCGGCTTTGCGCCGGGCTTTGCCTATCTGAGCGGCGGCGACTCGGGGCTGAACGTGCCGCGCCGCGCCACACCGCGTACGCGCATCCCGGCCGGTGCCGTGGGGCTGGCAGGGCCCTTCAGCGGCGTCTATCCGCAGGCCAGCCCGGGCGGCTGGCAGATCATCGGCGTGACGGCTGTGCCGATGTGGGACCTGGGACGCGAGGTGCCGGCTTTGCTGCAACCGGGATTCCGCGTTCGCTTCATCGACATGGCCGGTCGACCGGCATGGCCGTCGCCCGCAATGGCGCGCCAGCCGGCCGCAGCTTCAATCGCCGTCGATCCCCATGGCGCCGCGTTGGAGATTCGCAGCACCGGTTTGCAGGCCCTGTTCCAGGACACGGGTCGCCATGGTCAGACGGGCCAGGGCGTGTCGGCTTCGGGTGCGGTGGACCAGGGGGCATTGCGCGCGGCCAACAGACTGGTCGGCAATACCAGTGATGAGGCCTGCGTGGAGATCGTCTACGGCGGCTTCCAGTTCGTCTGCCGCGGCGAGGCCGTGGTGGCCTTCACCGGCGCGGATGCACCCATCGTCGTCACCACTGTCGGTGGTACGTCCAGGTCCGCGCCTGCCTACCACGCGATCGCCCTGTCGGACGGCGACAGCCTCGTGCTGGGCACGCCGCGCGCGGGCATTCGCTCGTACCTCGCGGCGCGCGGCGGCTTCACCATCGCGCCGGTGCTCGGCAGCTGCTCGACCGACACGCTGGCCCGCGTCGGGCCCGCACCGATCGCGGCCGGTGATGTGTTGCCGGTACGTTCGGTGGTGCGCGGCGCCATCGTGGGTCTGCACGAGCAGCCTCCCGCCGACCTGCCTACGATGGAGCAGACCGTCACCCTCGACGTGGTGATGGGCCCGCGCACGGACTGGTTCACGCCCGAGGCGGTGGCGCTGCTGTCCAGCCAGGTGTGGAAGGTCACGCCGCAGTCCAACCGCGTCGGCCTGCGCTTGGCCGGCGAACAGCCCTTGACCCGCGCCAACGCAGCCGAGTTGCCCAGCGAAGGGACTGCGCTCGGCGCCTTGCAGGTGCCGCCGAGCGGGCAGCCCCTGCTGTTCATGGCAGACCACCCGCTCACGGGCGGCTACCCGGTGATTGGCTCCGTTGCCAGCTACCACCTCGACCTCGCGGGGCAGGTTCCCATCGGCGCGAGCCTGCGCTTCAACCCCATCCACCCATTCGGTACCCCATGAAAAAAGTCCTGATCGCAAATCGCGGCGAGATTGTCGTGCGCATCGTGCGCGCCTGCGCAGATTACGGCGTGAAGTCGGTCGCCGTGTATGCCGACGCCGACCTGGACGCGTTGCATGTGCGAATGGCCGATGAGGCCTATGGCCTGGACGGCCAGCGCCCCGCCGACACCTACCTGAACATCGACAAGCTGTTGGCCGTGGCTGCGCGCAGCGGCGCCGATGCTGTGCACCCGGGCTACGGCTTCCTGTCGGAGAACGCAGGCTTTGCGCGCGCCGTCATCGCGGCCGGTCTCGCCTGGATCGGCCCGCCGCCAGAGGCCATCGACGCGCTGGGGGACAAGGTGCAGGCGCGCAAGATCGCCCTGGAGGTCGGCGCGCCGCTGGTCGCGGGCACGCCCGGGCCGGTGAGCGACGCGCGGGAAGTGCTCGCCTTCGCCGAACAGCACGGTCTGCCCATCGCCATCAAGGCCGCCTTCGGCGGAGGAGGGCGCGGTCTCAAGGTGGCCTGGCGCATGGATGAGGTGGCCGACCTTTACGAATCGGCGGTGCGCGAGGCCGTGACCGCCTTCGGCCGCGGCGAGTGTTTTGTTGAGCAGTTCCTCGACCGGCCGCGCCACATCGAGGCGCAAGTGATTGCCGACACCCACGGCCACGTGGTGGTGCTCGGCACGCGCGACTGCTCGCTGCAGCGGCGCAACCAGAAGCTGGTCGAAGAGGCGCCTGCGCCCTTCCTGACCGACGAGCAGCACGCGCGCATCCACCAGTCGGCGCGCGACGTGTGCGCCAGGGCCGGCTATGTCGGCGCCGGGACCGTGGAGTTCCTGCTCAGCGGCACGGGCGCGATCTCGTTCCTCGAGGTCAACACCCGCCTGCAGGTTGAGCACCCCGTGACCGAGGAGACCTCGGGCATCGACCTGGTGGTGGAGCAACTTCGGGTGGCCGATGGCCTGCCGCTGTCGATTTCCGACACGCCGGTGCCGCGTGGCCACGCCTTCGAGTTTCGCATCAACGCCGAAGACGTGGGCCGCGGCTTTCTGCCGACGCCCGGCCCGGTGCGCCTGTTCGAGGCGCCTTCGGGCCCAGGTGTGCGCGTGGACACCGGCGTGCTGTCGGGTTCCGTGGTGCCCGGCACTTTCGACTCGCTGATGGCCAAGCTCATCGTCACCGGCGCAACGCGCGCGCAGGCCATTGCCCGCGCGCGGCGGGCGCTCAAGGAGTTCCGGATCGAGGGTGTGGCCTCGGTGCTGCCGTTCCACCGGGCGGTGATGGAGCAGCCGGACTTCACATCGGACGATGCGTTCAAGGTGCATACGCGCTGGATCGAGACCGAGTTCGCCAACACCTTGGCCGCCGCCGTGCGCAGCGAACTGCCCGCGCCCGATGCAGCCCTGGTGCGCACCGTGATCGAGATCGACGGGCGCCGCATGGCGCTTGGCCTCCCGACCGAACTCCTGCGCGGCTTGCAGTCCGCGGCGGGCGGTGCTGCATCGCCCGCCGCGGCGCACACACCGGTCGCCGCAGACCCCGCGTCGGTTGCCGCACCGATCGCCGGAACGCTGCAATCGTGGAAGGTGGCCGACGGCGACACTGTCGCCCAGGGCGACGCCATCGCGACGATGGAAGCCATGAAGATGGAAATGCTGGTGCCGGCCCATCGCGCAGGGCGCATTGCGCTGAAGGCTGAGCAAGGGGCGTATCTGCTCGCGGGCTCGGCGGTTGCCGAGATCCATTGATCGACCGCGCCGGGTAAGGCCGAAGACGGAAGCCGCGGGAGGAGGGGCGGTGATCCTATCGGCAAGGGGCGGCGAATTGCCTCAATGGCGGCCGAGTTCCGCCACAGATCGTGGGCGAACGCGACATGCCACGCCTTTCGCCCTCCGCATGCCAAGCAGCGGCTAAGACAGCGCAAGGGCATTTTTCCGGTTTAGACCCTGCAATGAAGGGCGCAAGCTCGGAAGGCGTCGGATGAACTCTGAAGCAGTCACGAAGGCCCGCCTTTGGCGAGTGGCCCGGTTCGACGTCCGAGCCCGAATGCGTGCTTCGGACTAGTTGCCGTCGGTCGAGTGTTCGAGCTGAATAGCAGTGAGTTCTGAAAGCTGCCTTTGGCCCCCTTGCGGGCGCACCGGTGTACTTCGGAAGCTGACCCGATAGGAGGCCGCATGCAAAGCGGCACACGAAATCAAGTTGAACGACCGCTTCGATACAGCGAACTGGCTTCGGGGCCCCGACCAGTCCTTCGGTCTCAGCGAACGGCTCACCCCAGACCGCTCGTCCACTGCACGCACTGCGCGGCTACCACTCAAAATGGCGTCCTTGCCGGTCACGGCGCTCGCCCAGCATCGCTCCGAAATGAACGATGCTCAATTTGTACCTCCAAGAGGCGCAAATGCTCCTCGATTGCTCCGGAGATGGCATGAATAGAGACCCTGCGAACCAAGATCCAGAACTGTTGCGCCGGCTGCTGCGCGCGAAGGACCGGATAGACGCCGCATCGCATGAGGAGTGGCCTGTCGGGCGGCTGGCGCAGGTGAGTGGCGTCTCCGAGGCTCACTTCGCGCGATCGTTCAAGCAGGCCTTCGGTAGCCCGCCTCACCGGTATTTGCTCACGCGGCGCATTGAGCGGGCGATAACGCTGCTCCGCGAAACCGATTTGTCCATCACTGACATTGCCTTTGATACAGGATGGGCGAGCTTGGGCACATTCGGGCGCACCTTCCGCGATATCACGGGCGATAGTCCGAGCGCAGTCCGGGCGCGCGTGAGGGCGACGACGCGCGAGCTGGGCCGCGTGCCCGTCTGCATCGTCAGCGCCGCGCACCGACCCGACCTCACGACCGCAGTTTCGGAGAAGCGACGCCAGGCAACAAGCGGTACAAACGAACCCGAACAACAGGAGATCCAATGATTCGAGGCGTTGAAGTGATCGGTTTGTACGTGCGCGATCAAGACGAAGCACTCGCGTTCTATGTCGAGCAGCTCGGGTTCCGCGTTCACACGGACGTGGCAAACGGCGACTATCGCTGGCTCACGGTGCAGCATCCGGATCAGCCGTCGTTCCAGCTCGGCCTGTTCACACCCGGACCGCCGGTGCTTGATGCGGCGACGGCGCAAACAGTGCGCGCGATCGTGGCCAAAGGCGCCATGCCGCCGCTCGTGCTGACCGTGGACGACTGCCGCGTTGCCTACGACCGAATGCTCGCCCGGGGGGTGGAATTCACGCAGGAACCCGTGGATCGCTACGGTACTGTGGACGCCGGCTTCCGCGATCCGTCGGGGAACGGGTGGAAGATGATCCAGGCGCGCCGCTAGAGTAAGCCACCTTGAACTGAACCACCGGGTCCGTCAGACCCGTCGCTGGCTGTCCGTTGCATTTACGGTCACAGTCATCGCCAAGTTCATCGTCCGGGCGCAGGGGGAACCTTTCCCTGGGTAACCTGCCGCGGCCGGTCCCGCTCTTTTTGCTTCTATTCAGCGGTCTGTACCTGTTCATGCTGCCGTGCGCCTGCATGCGACGCAGCAGAAGAAAAAAGCCACGCGATGGGAGGCAGGTGGTCTGAAGCAGAGTCCATTGAAAGGCCGCCACGCATTCAAGCTTGATCGAACTTTCCGAAAGCCGCCATTCGCGAGCGATCGTTTGTGGCCGACCCCGCCATTCCAAGGTGGTTCCAGGAAGCTGCCGTTCGGCTCGGCCGCCGGGCAGCCCCTCGGCGAGGCGGGCACATCGACCGAACTCTGCGATCGGCCGCAATGCCCGATTGCTTGCCGCGCGGATCAGATCTCAGTCTGCCCCGAGATCTCCAAGGCGTCGTCCATCTCGATGCCGAGGTATCTCACCGTCGGCTCCAACTTGGAGTGCCAAAGAAGCAATTGCACTGCGCTCAGGTTCGTGGTGCGGCGGTAGATCAACGTTGCATTGGTTCGCCGCATGGAATGCGTGCGTATTCAGCGGGATCAATACCAAGGTCCTCGACCCAGTTCTCGAGAATGCGGGCGTACTGCCGCGTCCCGAGATGTGGTGAGTCGTGAACGCGGCTGGAGAACAAGAAACTGTCGGATTTGAGCCCTGCTTGCTTGATCCACTCCGGCACAGCTTCGCGTGTCACCTGGGTGATCTCGAACTGAACAGGGCGCTGGTCATGTGCTGCATCACCACGGCGCTGCTTGCCACCTGGTCGCCGTGGCAGATGTCCCGGACCTTTAGGCTGACGTCGGCGCTCGACCAAGGCGAGGTCGAGATCCGGCGCATCGGCGCGCGGAAGGAAGGACGGCTGGCCTGATCGATGCTGCAGTTCGGCTTGGTGAAACTCGATCGCAGTTCAGCTTCCGTTCATTCTCGCGACCTACGTTGACGCCATGCTGGTGCGTATTCGATCTCGTTCTGACGGGGGCTCGACGGTCCTCATCTGCCTGCATGCATGCCTCGCGGCGCTGGTCTTCCTGTTGTGCGTGCTGCTCGGCGCCCATGAGGTCCGCGCCGACTCGCAACGGCAGGCCGGCGATTTCCTCGCGACGGCCATGCCCCTCGCGACGCTCGGCACGGAGTTGTATCGGGGCGATCGGGAGGGCGCCTGGCAATTCACCATGACATTTGCCGCAAGCATCGCAGCCACCGATGTGCTCCAGCGGACGACCCACGTCGAGCGGCCCGACCGATCGAACGATCAGTCGTTTCCGTCGGGCCATGCGGCGCGCGCCTTCTCCTCGGCCGCCTACGTGCGCCGGCGCCACGGGTTCGACGTGGCGTGGCCGATGACATCGCGGCGCTGTACGTCGGGTACACCCGTGTGGAAGCCGATCGGCACAGCTGGACCGATATCGCCGGCGCGGCCCTGGTGTCGGAGTTGGCTGCGTGGTGGCTCGTGGAGCCTGAGTCCAAGGTCGTCGTCATGCCGATGGTCGGCCGCCGCTACGTCGGCGTCCACATCGCGGCACGCTGGTGAACGGCCCGCTTCCTCGCGGTGCACTCGCCACAGGTCTTCGACTGACCCTTCGCTCGCCTCGATCGCCGCGACTGCTTGAGTGCCGCCGGAAATGCTCGCGATGCAGTGCAGATCCGCCTGTAGGACCTGCTCGGGGATGCAACTCCGTCGGTCGCTCGTCTTGAGCGGTGAATGCCCGCCTTGCGGACGTCGATGCCGACTGCCGAGGTCGACAATGGGCCAATTCTGTTGAAAAACTCCCTAGAAATTTGACCCGTCTCGACTATGTTGGATGCATCTCACCGAGGAGTGCATCGACATGATGGGTCATCAAGGCGGCGTGCAAGAC
>NZ_JASZYF010000048.1 GCF_030317115.1 Variovorax gracilis | reverse complement strand
TCCACCTCAAGTAAGCATCTCGACCTCGCCGTACTACTGGACGACCACCATGGCCGGCGATCGTCTACTGGCGCGGGTGACCGCCATGGCGGCCGTTCTCACACAGGCTTATATGGACACCGCCCGGTTTGCCAAGCTGATTCTCATGTGACCGTCTCGACGGGTATCGGCTGCAGTCTTATATCCGGCCTTGTCATGCAAGCCGAAGCCTGCGGGCCCTGATGGAATTCGCCAAGAACGTCCTCATCTCCAGCACGCGCCTTTGAGCGCAAGCCTGTGTTCAGGTTTGAGTTCTCGCGGTCCGACCTGTCTTGCCATCACTTTGAATCGACCTCAGCAACCAACCAATGTTCCGTGCTTTCTCTGTCCTTCTACGCTGGCTTCACGCTAACGAAGTTCTTTTGGTAGGACTGACCCCGCGCCAGAATCGCCCACGCCGTGCGAGCCATCTTGCTTGCGAGTGCGACCGCAACGACGTTGGCTGGTCGCCTCGCTAGTATTTCCCTTTGCCAAGCCGTCGGTACCTTGGTGTGAAACATGACCGACCGCGCCCCGTGAATCAACAGCGTTCGCAAATACGGATCGCCTCGCTTTGAGATGGAGCCCAGTCGAACCTTGCCTCCCGTTCCGCTTTGGCGAGGCACCAGGCCGAGGAATGCGGCGAACTCACGCCCAGACTTGAACATCGCGGCGTCACCCATCGTTGCCACCAAAGCAGTCGCGGTCAGCTTACCTATGCCGGGTACATCGGCGATCGCGCGGCAGGCCTGATCTTGCTTCTGCCAAGCGGCTATTCGCGCCTCAAGTCGATCAATGTCCTGCTGGAGTCCATCGATACGCCCAAGCTGCTCTTGCAGACAGGACAGCATCGAGCCTGGTAGCTGGCTCTCGAACTCGGCCATGCGCCCCCTGATCTCGGCCAGACCGGCGACACGACCTGCTCTGAATGTCGCTCCGAACTCGTAAAGCAACCCTCGCAACTGGTTCACTTGCATCGTGCGGAATTTGAGTAAGAGTGCGCGCACTCGATGCAGACTCAGCATCGCTTGCTGTTCCTCCGACTTCACCGCGACTGTGCGCATCCCTGGCTGATGCACGGCAGTCCAGATCGCACGCGCATCCGCAGCGTCAGTCTTGTTTGTTTGCACGAAGGGGCGGATGAACTTCGGATGCAGTAAGACAACCTCGTGGCCCATCGTTCTGATCTTGCGCGCCCACCAATGCCCGCTGCCGCAGGCTTCCAACGCCACGCGCCCCTGCAGTCGAGCTGACAAGAACTTGAGGAGCTCTCCGCGGGTAAATCGGCGATTTACGATCTCGCCGGTTTGCGCATCGACCCAGTGCAGCTGAAACACGCTCTTTGCGACATCCAATCCATAGGTCGTAGCATTCATGTCAGGCCTCCAGTCGGAAGTGAGAAGGATGGAATCCTCACTCACTCTCACACACCCGCCGCCGTTTAGGTCCTCCACGTGACCAAAAAGAGGGCGGTGTCCATGCCATCTCCAGCGTTTGCCGACATCGAGGCTAGGTCCGTTTGATGCGGGAGACCTGCCGTTCCCGGTGGGCTTGGAGAAGTCCGCACCGGGCCCATTGCAGCTGTACACCGGACACGGCAGCCGCTCGAAAGCAGTCGTCCGAGAAGCTCTCCGACGTTGCAGTTGGCGAACCTGGCAGCCTCAAACACGTCAAGGTGCAATTAGTTGAGTTCGAAATCTCCGTCGTCGTTCTCCGTAGCAACAGTCCCAGCGCGCCTTCCGTTCACCTGAGCCCAGAAAGCCGGCTTGCGTCCGTGCCGATGCCGCACCTCAGCAACAAAGTCTTCATGTGATCGCAGCGGGGCGAGTACGGCGCCGGATTCGGCGATCTCGCAGAGCCGCGCCAAGTAGCGGGCACCGTGCCGGTAAGCCTTGGCGTATGCGCGCGCCAGGATATCAAGCAACAGCGCGCGGTAGATGACCGTCTCTCCGCGCCAGCGCTGCCGAGCGCGCAGAACCTTTGCCAAGGTTTCCAACGTGTAGAAGTCGTTGTGCCGTAGATTCTCCGCTTCCGCGACGAGCCCGGCTTCGGCACTATCGATATCGCCGACTTCGATGAGCAAACTTGCTGCCGTCACTGGATCGGACAGGCGAAGCGCCAGTTGGCGCGCGCGTTGTAACGCGTCAGTGTGGTTCGCTCCTGGGAGATGCTGCAGCCATTGCCGGAGGTGGAATACCGAAGGATGCTTTTCGAACATGTGCCGGCGAATCGGTTCGCTTGCCTCGAAGCGATCCAGCCGCTCTAACGCGTCGGCCAGCAAGCCTTCGCGAATCTCTTCCTTGTCATCCCAATCGCCCTCGAGCCATGGAAGCGCATCCCTCGGGGCGGTCCGCGTCGAAATAGGCCTCCACGAAGGACTGCTTCTGCAACTCATTAGGCTCTGGGCTGTACTGCAACACCGCTCTCACCGAGACATCCGGATCGCCAAGCGCTTCGGAAAGCAACGAGAGCGCGGCCGAAAGGTGGAACACCTCATGCGGGAGCCTCTGCAAATTGGATGCACCAGCGAGAACGTTGGCCATCCTGGATTCGAACTGATCCGCCAAGACGCGAAGCGCCGATTGCCCGAGCAGCAGGTTGGCGCTTCGGAGCAATTCCTCTCGCGCGCCGTAGTTGTCTTCTAGATACAGCGTCATCAGGCGATCGGGCCAGACGTCGGCCGGAGTCTCGCACTTCGCAGCCGCTTGAAGCCAATGCCTACAGGCTGAACGTACCGCGTCGCCGATGTCGGCTCCGGAATCGTCGCCGTGCTCGAACCATTGCTCGTCCGCCTCGATGAAGGCTTCAAACAAGGCCAGGCCGGCTGCGGGGTCCTTGGGCACCAGTTCGCGTGCCACCTGATCCAGCCACGTCTGGAGCTTCCGACCATAACCGGGCGCTTCGCGATAGGAGTAGGACCGCGTCGATCGTTGCCACGCCGCAAGAGTCTTCTTGAAACCGGCAGCCAACTTCTCCGGGCGATCGGACAATTGAAGGCGGAGCAGGCGGTCCTTGACCGCTTCATCGACCTCCGCAAGTTCGACAAGGACGTCGACCAGCGTCGCAACTTCCTGACGATGCAAGAAGGCGCCGAGGGTTTCAGCAGGAGCTTTGGGCATGTCTTCCGCGGCCGCGTCCATTCGACGTTGAACTCGCATGTCTCCTTATATCTTTCAAATAATTCAAACTTCAGTGGTCGATGAGCAGGCAAGCGCGTCGATCAGTGAACGGGTTGACTCGCCACCGCGTAGCCTGGGTCTCCTGCGAGCCCGAGCTCGAACTTCAGCACAGGGCGCGCGGTGGTGGTCTCTTTGTTCTGCTGCATCCCGAATGGTTGAACGAACACATTTCGTATTCATAAGGCTGGGAGCCGGAGAACCGCTATGAGTGAACCTGTCTACGTGGGCATCGATGTCGCCAAGGCCAGCTTCGAGGTGGCTGTCAGCGGCGAGGCGCAAACCTTGAGTCTGGGCAATGACGAGGCGGGCCACGCTGAGCTGTGCCAGGTGCTGGTGCCGCTGGCGCCGCGCCTGATCCTGCTGGAGGCCACGGGCGGCCATGAGCGGCTCCTGGCGCTCGCGCTGGCTGCGGCGGGCCTGCGTGTGTCGGTCATCAACCCGCGCCAGGCACGCGACTTTGCGCGCTGCATGGGCAAGTTGGCCAAGACCGATCGCATCGACGCGCAGGTGTTGCGTGGCTTCGCTGCTTTGCTGGACGCGCAGGGTCACGAGCCGCGTGCACTGCTCGATGAGCAGCAGCGCGAACTTACCGCGCTGGTAACGCGTCGACGCCAATTGGTCGCCATGCTGGTGGCCGAACGCCAGCGCCTCGCGCTGGCCCACCCGAAGGCCAAGGCCAGCATCCTGGCGATCATGGATGCGATCGCCGCCCAGCTCCACGACGTGGACGGGCAACTGCGCGAACATGTACAGGCTCCCCACGCCGACCTGGCCAAACTGCTGACCTCCGTCAAAGGCGTTGGCCCCACGACCGCCAGCACGCTGCTGGCGCAACTGCCCGAACTCGGCCACCTCAACCGCAAGCAGATCACCTCGCTGGTAGGCCTGGCGCCAATGAACCGAGACTCGGGCACTCTGCGCGGCCACCGCCATATCTTCGGCGGGCGCGCCGATGTGCGTCGCGTGCTCTACGTCGCTGCGCTCGTCGGCACGCGCTTCAATCCGGTGCTCAAAGCCTTCTACGCAAAGCTGCTGGCCGCCGGCAAACCCAAGAAGGTCGCCCTCGTGGCCTGTATGCACAAGCTGCTGATCATCCTGAACGCCATCGCTCGCACCAAGTCGCCTTGGAGCCACGAGATTGCGGGCATTGCTTGAGTTAGTCATTCAAGATGGTTGCTGAGGAGGAGGCCGGCGACGAGTTCTGGAACGGTAACTCAGCGTGGCGGCAGCGACAGCCCTCAAACGGATCGCGGTTGGACCGTCGGCCGAAAATGCCAGGCAGCGCCAAACTAGCTGCTTAAAAATTAAGCAATCACAATTATGTCAAACGCTGCTGGGCATGGGGCGCCGCCGAGCGAGTAGGGAATTCAGCACGTCCATCATACCGATTCCAACCTAGCGCGAGGAGGGCAGAATGGCCTAACGCCGAGAGACGGGCTAGCGTCCGACATAGCTCTTGGTCCCACTGTCGCTCAGGCAGTACCGCCCCCCGCGCGGCCCAATGCAAATGTTGCCAGCGCGGCACGAACATTCATCAGCATGGGATCGCGGCAGCTCCATCAACCTCGAGCCGGCGTTGGGCGACGCGCCCGAGCAAATCTTCTTCGAAGCGCTGATCGAGCCGTCGTTGCACGCGAACTTGGAACCAGCGCAATGTGCAACGCCACCTTTGCTCCCTGAGCAGGGATAGTTCGCATACGCGCCATGGGCGACCAGCAGAAGCCCTGCGCAAAGCAACGCCCTACCTGACGCGAAACCTCTACGAATGGCCATACTGCCGCAGGAGCGCCTCGAATTCCGCTGCGTCCAGGATCTTGATCGGCGCGCCGGCCGCTTGCAGTTGAGCGGCTTTGCGCTGCTTGGTGCTCATTCCATCTGGGCCGACCAGCGAAAGATCCTGGTCTCCCACCACGACAAAGTCGGTTTTCTTGGAGACGCCGCTTGTGCATCGGCACCCCAGCGATGCGGCCTTTGCTTCCGCAACTCCTCGCGGCATCGCGAGCTCTCCCGTAAAGACGATCCGAGTGCCGGCTAGCGGACCAGAGGAATTCGGGATCGCCGCCGCAACCTTCTCGGGTCTCAACCTGCTGCCACCGGTCGTCGTGGCACCTCCCATACCGAGCCAGTCGCGCGCCCAAGTGTTCGTCGTCTCCTGCGCCTTGACGAACACGTCCCCGGCGGCGCGCGCATCGGCGAGGGCCTCGTGATGATTGAACAGCTCAATTCCAAGCCGCGCGCAGACCTTCTTTAGTGCCCAGCCACCCGTACTGAACTCTGCGGGCCAAGCGCCTTTGACCACATGCTGTAGATCAAGCCATTGGCCTTCGAAAGTGGATAAGCCATATCGCGTTGCCGCTTGTGACAACGCGCTGCGGTCGAAGTCTCCGTAGCTCGCGACACATGCACCCGCGAAGCGCCTTTGCATCTCCATGAAAACCTCTGGCAGCGTGGGCGCTGATTGAATAGATTTGCGCCCAATGCCGTGTATCCCCACGTTGATAACATTGAACTCGTCCTCGGGATTAACCAGGGTTGTCCACTCGTCGACGATCTTTCTGTTCTCATAGACCACGAGGCCGATCTGGCAGATTGATGAGCGCCGGGAATTGGCTGTTTCGACGTCGATTGCTACGAATCGTGCCATCCCGTCAACCCTCCTCGATCGGCGCCAGCGCCAGTGCCTGAACGTCGCTCTTGAACGTCACCTGCGTTTGGAAGCGAGTGCAGGTGAGAATGACGGAGGCGTCTGTGTCAATGTCGAGGTTCTCGCCACGAAGTCCTTGCCATGTCGCAAGGTAGTGCAAGGAGCCAACGCACTTGCCGGCCTTCAGTGGCTTGTCAGCACCACCTTTCCAAGCCAAAGGACGGAACTCCCCTCTAAGAGCTTCCTCCCGCATCGTCGGTGACTCTTTGGCCTTTGCGATGCCTCTCGCCCAACAACAAATCAGCCCTCTGTCCGTGCCCTCCCATCGCTCGCCCCATGTAGCTTGGGGCGGAAGTGGTTCATCTACTGAATGGGATACTCGCGTCATGGAATGTCTTTCTGATTCTTTGGGGGAATGGTTGATTCTCTGACGCGGAGTGAAGGGGTCGCAGAAAACTCTGTGAGCCAAGCGAGGTACGTTGAGGTTCCTGGTCCTAGGCAATCGCCAAGCCAATGGCGCGCTGAAGGCGCGCGCGAGGCGGCTCGGATTCTTCCCAACCGGTCGTAGAGTTCTGGGCCATTGCGCCAGCCGCACGATCGCCTGCTCTTCCATCTCCGCGAGAAAGCGGACGAGTCAGCTCGGTTCGCCTGTGGCCATCGCGTTCGAAACGACGACTCAAGGTCATAGACGCGAGGTGGAAAGGGCCTGCAGCGTCATACAGCGGAAAGCTCATGGGGCACCCCGTTCTGTGGTCAATCCGGGCGCGGCTTTCAGGTGCTTTTCGATGAACGCCGCGTGTCGGCCGCCCGCCGCAAAGACAAAGCGCTCGGCCCTCGATACGGATTCCAGGTTCATCCGCTTGGCGAATTCGGCGTCGCCGAGATTTTGGAGGTCCTCCCACGTCTTCGGATGGTCGAAGTGCAGGTATACGCAGCGCGGCGACAAGGGGAGCGCGATGAGGAATGACTTTTCCAACGTGCCGTGGTACATCAAAGGGTGATCCCCAATGACCAGGTCGAACGGGCAACTGCTTGCGATGGTGCGGGTCGCCCAGTGCCCTTTTTTCATGCCCGAATGCAAGAGGTCGGACTGAATGAGCTGAGGCAATACACGCACGGCGAGTTCGCTGTATGCCTCTGGCCAGTTGGAGGCGACCCATTCGCGTGAGGTCATGTTGGGCGCGTCGGGGCGCTGGCCTACTGTGGGGTCGTGGTCAAGGATCTGTCCCAGAACGCCGTTGGCCTTGGTATGCAGCATTTCCATCATCCTGGGCACGCGCATCATCAACGAGAGGATGCATTGCGCCCATGCGCCATGCTGATCCTCCTCGAGGCCCCTGACACCCTTCTCAAGAATCACGTGGGCTTTGGCCGCAGGGTCGTCGACATGGGGCCCCATGAACTCGCGTTCGATCGTCGTATCCATGAACCCGCCCGGCATCATGATCGAATAGAGGTGGCGCTCGAACCCCACATTGTTGGCAGTAGCTCGCTTGACGACGAACTCACCGCGCACGCGCTGGTGAAGCGACAACATGTCATCGGGCGGTGTGTGCCACTGCCGGAGGAGGAACTTCGGAACGTAGTGCTGACGGGTGTACGGCTGTGAGTCGCGCATCATCGCCCGGTGATCTGCCCATTGAGATCGTTCAGCGAAATCTTGAAATCGGCGGTCTGCTTGCCAATGCCCGCAAGCAGCATGGCGGCAGTCCACGCGCGATCTTCCAAGTCGCGATCGTCGAGGTCTTCGAGGGGCAGGAGTACCTCCAACAGCGTCGACGCCTGCGTCGCGGCGTCGCTAGCAACGTCCAGCCGATTGCGCAACTCAGTTCGCTCATCTGGGCGGGCGCAGCATCTGCCCGTGAAGTTCTCGAAGCCATTGCCACTCCTTGAAAGTGTTGACGGTCAGGCCGGCCTGGGGTGCCGCAAGCATCTCGGGCAAGCCGCTGGAGGTCTAGCCTATCCGCCGGTCCTCTCGCTGCCGCTACTGGTTTGCCCGCAGGCTTGCCTTCACGGCACCTCGATCGGCACGACCTGACAAAGCGCCAGAGGCGATCCTGCTCGCCAGTTGTCGATGAGCGTGTGCAAGAGGCGCGCATGGTGAACGAGCCTCTGCCGTCGCTGGCGCCGCAGGTCATTAGCGGCACGCTCGGGTTCGACGAGGCCTTGCCGGACTCGCCGCTCGAGCGCCGGCACGAGGCCTTGCGCTTGCTCAAGTGAAAAGCCTCATTCGCGGATTGCTTCCGAATCGGGCCCGACCACCCTCCAAGCCAAGAGGCCTGCCTTGCCTTCGCCCTTGAACAGGCGGCGCGTCTCGGGCGGCCCCTGACCGGTCTCGAGCCAATGGACCATTTCCTGCTCGTCGAGCCTGTATCCATGGCGCTGCTGGCCCTGGCCCAACAGACCGGTGTGCACCTCGAGCTGTTCCGCGGTCACCGCCGCGATCTGCAGATAGCGCGCGCGGTCGACCGAGTAGAAGAGATAGCCCTGCTCGAATGAATACTGGCGGGGCACGTCCATCGCCCACGCCATGTACGCTATCTTGTTGCGCTTGAAGGTGCGCTTGGTCACTCCCAGCGTCGCCCAATGATGCTGTTCGATGCGAAAGGCCCAGCCAGCAAAGAGTGCGGCGGGGTCCGGCAGCTGCTGGGACTTGCGCCGCTTGCAAGGGGCAATCTGCACCTCGCGCGCCTGGGCCGAATCGGCAACAGCGACGAGTTCCGCCATGTCGTTCATGCGTGGGCTTCCGGGATCAAAGAATGCGCGTGTTCCGAAACGGCTTGGCAGGTCGCAACGTAGAGGGAACGAAAGCCACTCTCATAGAAAACCATGGTCGTCTTTTCGGAGAACCCGCTCTCCTTGTTCTTACCATAGGCGAGTCCGCGCTCGGTCAGGCGGGTGTAGCTCTTGACCTCGCCGCTGCCCGTGCTCGAGAGATATTCGATCTCCTCGGCCAATCCCATCATCAGCAGGATCTTGTTGAGCGCAGCCGCGTTGAGCAATGCGCCCATGCCTTCGAGCAATTCCTTGGCGGAAGCAGTTTTCATTCTGGGAAGTGATGAAGTTTCAGCATGGCCGCAAGTCTAGGCGGCGGAACCTCCGATCCGTGACGACTAGTTCACGCTTTGGGCAACTGCACTGCCCGGCGCGCGCCGGAACCGGCCTTCATCTTGGCGAAGTACTGCGCCGACGCTGCCGCTCACTCGTCTAGCGGCGTAGTCAATCTTCGTGAAACCTTCGGCCATCGGGCCTCTGGAGGACGATGAAGCCCACTACGTGGCATTCCAGTTGCCCGCACTCGCCTACTTCTGTTCCATGCCCGTTCTGTGAAGCCACGGGCTGAATCCGCATGGCGCTCCCGACGTAGCCAAGCCAAGACGCTTCGGAACCGGCGGGGCGCATGGCCGGCGCTATGACGGTTCCCGATTGAAAGTCCATTCCGCGAGATGCCGACTGGGCCCGACCGACGTCCCGATCTTCCGAGGGACGGGTCAATGAGCGCTTCACGACCCCCGCCTCCGTGAGCATCCTCGCGCTGCCGCAAGAGGATGGCTGGGCCTATTCTTCTGCATCAGCCGGCCAACAGCTTCGACCGTCCAATGGGACTACCGTTGCTACGTTTCCTATTTGAAATGCAATTGGAACTGGGGATCGGGTTGCGCAGAGCTGCAAGCCCTCAGACCACAACCGCTGGAGATTGCATAGTCTGCTTCCTCCAACCGTCCACGGCAACTGCGAGGCCGCCGACTGCCTTGTCGGAGGCCCAGCGTTCCCAGAATTCGACGGTGCCACTGTTGGGCCGATGCAGCGGCGTTGAAATTCGGATCCGCGTCGGCAGCAAGCTGGCGTCCCCGACAACCAGTGCCTCACCGGTGTCGAGTACGGGCAGCAGGTCGCCGAATCCCGCTAGGCTGTCCGGCAGCAGTCTACGCACCACCGACTGATCGTCGCCATTGGTTAGGCGCATGGCAACCAAGTTGTTGCATTGGCTGAGGACTGTGCGGTTGACCTCGGATGGACGTTGGCTAATGACTACCAGCCCGACGCCGTACTTGCGGCCTTCCTTGGCGATTCGCTCGAATATCTCCACAGAGATCTCCCCCGCCCCGCCCGCCTGCTGGCGCTCGGGGATATAGAGGTGAGCTTCGTCGCAGAAGATCGCGATGGGATGGCGCATAGAGGCTTCGGTCCACTGCTGCACCGAGAAGGCGAGCTTCGCGACGAGGCTCACCATCAGCGGGAGAACATCGGACGGAACTTCCGAGAAGTCGATGACCTTCACGCCGCCCGCGCCGTCCTTCTGGTCGACCGAGCCAGCCAAAAGCGCCTTGACCAACCGATCGAGCCAGTCAAACGCCTGCGTCTCACCAGCGCCTTGGAATAGGAAGCCCAGCCTCCGGTCTGTGCGCTTGTTCTCCAGCCGCTGGATCATTCGGCTCAGTTTGCCGTTGAACTCGCCCGCCTTTTCCGAGCCGGCGCGCGCGCCCGGAACCATTTCATCGTTGAGCTTGCTTAGTTCATCGATGACCCCGGTGAGGTCAAACGGGACCGGGCTGTCGATTGTGAAGTTGTCGAGTACATCTTTGCGGCCTTGGACCTGGAGGTACTTCTGCTTGGCCGCCAATATGGCACGCGACATCACCATCGCCTGATTGGGCGCGTTCTGATCGCTGCGCTCGACGAACATTGACGTCATGGCTTCGTAGCCAAGCAGCCAGTAAGGCAGAAAGATCACGCCGTTGTCGAGTGAAGCCTTGCCGCTCAGGTCGGCCGGCCCTGCGATGCGAAAATGCTGGAAGCCCTTCGAGGCCAGCGGTGCATACTCGCCGTGAATGTCGAAGACGATCGCATTCGCGTTCGGGAGGGCCGCCACCTGTTCAAGGATCCGCGCCGTGGTCCAGGACTTGCCCGAACCCGTGCTTCCGACGATGACCGCGTGGCGCTGGAAGAACTTGTTGCCGTTCAGGAACGCATCGGCGCTCTCGTCGAGCGTGTAGTGCCCGAGTGTGAGCTTTTGCCCGTCCCCCGAAATGTTAGCAATGACCCGCATGAAAGCCGTCAGCCGTTCGGCCTCAAGCGCGAAGCAATTGGCGTCAATCTCCGGAACCGTTTCCAGCGTGCGAAGGAAGACGTTGCTGCGGCTCCCGACCTTGTCCATCAACGTGCCGATGAGTGCAATGCGGACCACGTTTAGCTCCGCCGCCTGGTCACCGTCTGAGGTGTCCTCGGTGTCGACCGGGCTCCCCTTGGCGTCGACCGCCGTGCGCGTAATCTTTTGAATGATTCCGATCAAGTGCTGACCGGCCCGGCTGCTCTGCAGTACGGCCAAGCGATTGACCTGCAGCTTGCGTAGCCGCTCCACATCGTCCACGTCGATCACCACGGTTGCGGTGTCAACGGAGCGGACGCGCCCCAGCGAATCTTTATCTTGGTATTCGAGGATGCTCATAGGTTCTCATTCAGTGACAAGGGACAGGAAGCGGTCAAGGCGCCAGAAGGATTGGCCAACCAGCTCGACACCATCCGGCACTTCGTGGCTGAACATGCGGGTGCCCTTCGGGGATTCCTCGAGTGCAACGTAGCGACTGCATCGTCCGCTCTTGAGGAACCGGTGGGCTGTTGGGCTGATTGCCTTGGTGATTAGGACCAATGGGACCTCTGGTCGCGTGCAGCGCTCCATCATCAGGGGCTGCAAGTGGTCGTCATTGAAACCGTACCCGATGCACAGGAAGGCGCTCGCGCGGGCGACTGCAACGTCGGCGCTGTGCATGGCAGTACGGAACGGCTCGTCGTGGGTTCGCCGATACTTCTCGGTACCCGGCGTGACGATAACGGGCGTGAAGCCGCCAGGGACGGCCCCAAGGGGTGGCAGCGAGACGATTGATCCGTCTTTCCCGCTGAACCAGCCGAGTGAGCCGTGCACCTTCCAGACGTTGACCGTCCTGGCCCGTCGCCGCCCTATGTGGATCTGCGGCACATCGACGGCACGCGCGCCGAACATACCGAAGGTAAAGCCGGTGTAGGCGCAATAGCCAGCAGCCTCAGCGGCGTACTCCGCAAGGCGGTCATAGTTGGGGGTCACGACTTGGAGCTCCGTGGCAGTGCTGCGCAGCAGGTGCTGGAACAGCAGGCCAAGCGGCAGCAAGCGCCGGTCAGCCAGGACCTGCTCAAAGATCCCGAAGTCCGCTGCGTTCAGGAACTTCCAGGTGGTGTTCACGATGTGCCCGAGCACTTCTGGCGTCACGTTGACCTCAGTCAGGGCGGACTCGAGGTCCATCTTCTGGACCTTTTCCAGGAATTCTTTCCATCCCGTGAGATGTGGGTCGGCTTGGCAGGTGGTAGGCAAGTTTGAAGCCGCCAAGTGCTTGCCTAGCGGATCCATGCCTGGAATACCGTGCGCTGCGGACGCGCCGCTGCCCAGCACAATGACGGGCAGCTTGCCAACGCAGTCCTGCACATGCGACTGCATCGCTTCCATTGGATTCATTGCTTGCATTTCCCTAGCTTTTCTATTCTGTTCCGCCCTGCGCGACAGCATTGAGCGCGCCTAGCTGGCTGGACCTCATTGAGTCGATCTGCTCTAGTTGCCAAGATCAGGTTTTTCTTCCGCTCTGGGCGATGGCACTTCACGAACGCACAATCGCAGTCGGCATGCAGACTGAATCAGTCGCATGTCGCTCGGGCCCCGTTCTTTCGTTGACGGGCCTTGACGTGCGAAGGCGAGCAGTGAGGTCCTGCGCGCCGATCCACGAAGGCAGGTCATCGCGAGTGAAGCCAATGAGATGACGTCGCAGGTCAGGACGAATTCGTGCGCAAGGCGACGGAGATCCGGCCAAGCTGCCGCCCCCGGCCTCAGGGGCGATCCGGCCCCTGGTCACTTCGAGGCCACGATCTTTGCGTACTCTGCATGGTAGGCGGTCGTGATTTCTATACGACGCTTGTTGTACTCGCCCCAAGTGATCTTTCCCGCCACGAGGTTGCCTGCATTCACCATCGAACTCGCGACATCGCGCTCCATCGCCGCGGTCCAGGGCACGCTGATGGACTCGCCCCAAAGCTGCGTGGCAGAGATGATCTTGCGTCTCGCCGCTTCTTGGGCATCCAGCAGCTTGACAAGGGAGGGCTTGTCAACCTCCGAGAGCTTGGTCTTGTCGGCGAGTTGCCCGGGCGTAGGCGCGTCGTTGCGACACGGCATGCGTTCGACAATCAGCGCGAACTCCACGCTCGCGCACATCGCGTCCCGCTCGGCTGAAAGCTGGGAGACGAGTTCGCGCAGCTTCTCGGCGCTCGGCTTGTCGGACGCACGAGGCGCGCGCACGCGCGGGGCAGCGGCAGCTGGCACCGGCGCGGTCTCGGCCTGTGCGTGGTACGCCTGCGCCTGCGGCGCCGAGGCGACCTCCTGCAGATACCAGCCGTTTGCGTTCATGCACGCGTAGAGCATGTTCTCGTTGGTCACCATTTGGTTCGTCGAGTAGCCGCCAAATGCATTGACCGTGGCGCCGGCGACGCGCTGCTGCGACTGCTGCATACAGGTGTAGCGCGTGCGGCTGTAGTCTTCCTGGGTCCCACCGGGCTTGTTCCAGACCGTCTGCGCGGCACAGCCGGTGAGGGCAAGAATCGCAAGCAGGGCGGAAAGACGCGTGCCGGCGGTGAGTCTCATCTTGATTTCCATTTTTTTGGTTCGAGGGAGGATAAGGGAGCCCTGCACCTTCGCAGCCTGTTGATATATGCCACCCGGGCTCAGCGTGAGTTCGAGCGTGACTTTCGTCATGATTGCGCGCCGGTACGATTGGGTTCTCGGCCGCATTGACCTGACCGCGAGGATCTGCCCGGTTCCGTAGGGGAAGAGTTGCAGCTGAAAAAGAATACTTGCGTAATAGTGTCACTTTCGGTTACAAGTGACCGCTCCCCCACTCTTGGCCGCCTGCCTCGCCTTCGTTGGAAACGCCCGTCGTCGATTCCTTGCGCGAACGTGCCAGGCGCATCGCCGCCGACGGCCGATTCGTTTCCGTCGATGTCGAAGCCCATCCGGAGAAGGGCGACCGGATCTTCGCGATCGGCGCCGTGCGATCAGACAGCGCGAACGCTTTCAGCAGCGCTTGCTCGCCAGCCAAGGCACCCTCGGTGGCCGCCTCGCTCAACAGCTTTGCCCGCGACGGCAGGGTTCTGTTGGGGCACAACCTCCGGCGCCACGACGTTCCCTTGCTGCGAGACCAACTCCCTCAACTCGACTGCTTGAGCTGGCCCGTGCTCGACACCCTGGAGCTGTCGGCACTCGCTTTTCCCAGCAATCCCTACCACCGGCTAGTCAAAGGCCACAAGCTGCTCTCCGACGAGCGCAACAACCCGACCAAGGATGCGAGGGTGTCGCTCAATGTGCTCGAGGAAACCGTAGAGGCGCTTCTAGAGACGAACGACCAGGAGCCCTGGTGGCCGGCACTCCTGCATTCCTTGCTCCGCGACGACGAGGGCATGGCCACGCTGCTGTCCCAAGTCCGGGAGGAGACGGCGCCGACCATCGAAGCGGCCGGGCACATTGTCGCGAGCCGCTTCGCCGGTCGCTGTTGCGTCACAAGCTTGCGCGAACTGGCGCATGACGTCACAAGGGCGGTCGACAACCATGATCCTTGGTCGGTTGCGTTTGCCCTCGGTTGGATCCGGGTCTCCGGCGGCAACTCCATCCTCCCTCATTGGGTTTTTCATCAGCTGCCCGCTGTCCGGCAGCTGATCGCCGACCTGCGGGAGATCGACTGCGGACAGCCCGACTGCCAGTACTGCCGCCTGAATCACCACCCCGAGTCGCTCCTGTCGATGCTGTTCGGCAAGCCGAGCTTTCGGGCGCAGCCGGCGGCGCCTGATGGCAGCTCCCTGCAGCGCGCCATCGTCAGCGCGGGCCTGGCGCGCGAGAGCCTGCTGGCCGTTCTGCCGACCGGCGGCGGCAAGTCCATGTGCTACCAGCTCCCCGCGCTCGTCCACTACCGCCGCTCGGGTCGATTGACCGTGGTCATCTCACCGCTTCAGTCGTTGATGCGCGACCAAGTGGACAACCTCATGAAGGCCGACATCCAGTGTGCGGCCACGGTCAACGGCATGCTCACCCCCTTGGAGCGACGGGATGTCCTGAATCGCATCCGCCTGGGCGACATCGGCATCGTGCTGGTCTCGCCTGAGCAATTCCGAAGCCGAACCTTCGTCGAGGCGATCCGCATGCGGGAGATCGCCGCCTGGGTGTTCGACGAAGCGCATTGCCTGTCCAAATGGGGCCACGACTTCCGAACGGACTACCTGTACGTTTCCCGCTTCATCCGAGAGCAGTTCCCGGGTCAGGCACCGGTCGCGTGCTTCACCGCCACCGCCAAGCCCGACGTCATCGAGGACCTCTGCAGCCACTTCCAGGAAAGTCTTCAGATCGAGCTGAAGACGTTCCTGGGCGGCCACGAGCGGACCAACCTGTCCTATGCGGTCGTGCCGACCTCGGGCGGAGAGAAGCCGCAGCGCATCGTCGAGCTGTTGCGCGATGGCCTGCGCCGGGAGGATGCGGCCGTGGTGTTCTGCGCCACTCGCAAGAACGCCGAGACCCTCGCCCAGATCGTCGCGCAGCAGGGCATCTCCTGCGGCTGCTACCACGGGGGCCTCAGCGCCGATCTGCGTAAGGAGGCCCAGCGTCAGTTCCTCGACGGCGAGCTGCAGGTGATCGCCGCCACCAATGCCTTTGGCATGGGGGTGGACAAGCCAAACGTCCGCCTGGTCATCCACGCGGACATTCCCGGCTCCCTGGAGAACTACCTGCAGGAGGCGGGCAGGGCAGGGCGCGACGGTGACGAGGCTCGGTGCGTGCTGCTGTTCGACCCCCAGGATGTGGAGACCCAGTTCAAGCTTTCCTCCAGCTCACAGCTCTCGAAACGGGATTTCAGCGGCCTGCTGCGCGCCCTGCGCGACCAAGCGAAGAAGCTCGGCAAGGACGAGATCGTGGTGTCGGCCAAGGAGCTCCTGGCGCAGAGCAGCGGCACCGCCATCGATGTCGATGCGCCAGACGCTTCCACCAAGGTGACCACCGCCATCGCCTGGCTCGAGCGAAACGACTTTCTCAAGCGCAACGAGAACGCGACGAAGGTGTTTCCAGCGAGCCTGCGGGTGGCCTCCCTGCAGGAAGCCAAGGACCGGATCGACAAGGCGAACCTCCCGGCCAGCAAGCAGCAGAAGTTCCTGGCCGTCGCGATCGCGCTGTTTCGCTCCGACACGCCGGAGGGCCTGAGCACCGACGAGCTCATGCTCGATGCCGGCATTCGACCGGAAGAATGCTTTCGGATCGTCCACCAACTGGCCAAGCTCGGGATTCTCGTCAACGACCTCGGGTTGACGGTGCGCCTGATGCGCGGCGTTCGAGGTGCCTCTCCCATTCGGCTGGAATTCCTGTGCGCCCTGGAAAAAGAACTCCTGGACCTGATGTCGGAGCACGCACCCGATGCAGATCAGGACGAGTCGCACCAGCACCTGAATCTGCGGGCGGTCTGCACCGAACTGCGCACGCGGCTCACGGGGGGCGGCGAGACTGTCCAGGTGGATCCGACGCAGGTGCGGGCCTGCCTGCGATCGATGGCCGACGGGTTCGGCTCGGGCACTGACAAGCGCAGCATGATCCAGCTGCAGCCCTTGGGTGACGACACCCTGCGCGTGACCTTGCGCCGCTCGTGGGCCCAGATCCGCAGGATCTGCGAGCTGCGACGCGCTGTGGCGCAAGTCACGCTCGATCGCCTCCTTGCAGAGGTGCCCGAGGGCGTCAAGGGCGCCTGCATGGTGGAATGCAAGGCCCAGGCGCTGATCGACGCGCTGAACGATGACCTGGTCCTGAAAGCCCAACTGCGGGAACCCGAGGTCGCTCTCGAGAATGCGCTCTTGTACCTGCACCAGACCCGAGTGCTCGAACTGGACAAGGGGCGCTCGGTGTTCCGCTCAGCGATGACCATCCAGATGCAAGGCGAAACCTCCAGGCAGTTCACCGTGGCTGCCTTCGCGCCGCTGGAGGAGTTCTACAAGGAGCGGACCCTGCAGACCCATGTCATGCACGAGTACGCCAAGCTCGGCGCGGAGGATCCGGCCAAGGCGCAGGACCTGGTCAAGGCATATTTCACGCTGCCGCACAAGCAGTTCATCAAGGAGTTCTTCCGCGGCCGCACGGACCTGCTGGAGCGCAAAACCACCGATGAGTCCTATCGGCGCATCGTCGACGATCTTCAGCACCCGGTGCAGGAGGCGCTCGTCACCCAAACGAAATCGGGCAATCACCTGGTACTGGCGGGTCCCGGCTCAGGCAAGACGCGGGTGATCGTGCACCGCATCGCCTACCTGTTGCGGGTACTTCGCGTCAGCCCGGGCCGCATCATCGCGCTGGCCTACAACCGGAGCGCTGCGGTCCAGCTGCGCCGACGCCTCCAGGCCTTGGCCGGCGACGACGGCAGGGGAGTGCTGGTGATGACCTATCACGCCATGGCGCTTCGCTTGACCGGCACAAGCCTGGCGGGGTCCGAGCGCGCTGCCAGCGCGGTCGACTTCAAGCAGATGCTCCAGGATGCGATTGATCTGCTCGAAGGCAGGAGTTCGGCGCTGACCGATGCGGACGAGATCCGTGATCGGCTGCTGCAGGGGTATGAGTACATCTTCGTCGACGAGTACCAGGACATCGACGAGCAGCAGTACGCCCTGGTCAGCGCCTTGGCCGGCCGTCGGCGCGTCGATGCGGACAGCAAGCTGAGCATCATGGCGGTCGGGGACGACGACCAGAACATCTACTCGTTCAAGGGCGCGAACGTCGAATTCATCCGACGCTTCCGTGCCGACTACGAAGGGGAGCTCACGTACCTGGTCGAGAACTTCCGCTCCACCCAGAACATCATCTCGGCGGCCAACCATGTGATCCAGCGCGGCGCCGACCGGATGAAGGTCGATCATCCGATCCGGATCGACGCCCGGCGCAAGGACGATCCGCACGGGGGGCGATGGGCCGAGGTGGACGAAGAGAGTCACGGTGCGGTGCGGCTCCTCACCAGTCCGACCAGCCCGAACCTTCAGGCGCAACTGGTGTATGCAGAGATCCAGCGCATTCGGCGCATCGACCCTGCCGTGAAGCTGTCGGAGATTGCGGTGCTCTGTCGCACGCATGCTCCGCTGGAGAAGATGCGGGCCATCTGTGATGTCGAGGGGTTGCCCTGCGAGATCACGGGGCCTGAGGCGGCCAAGGGGCAAATCTCGCTGATGCGGACCCGCGAGGGTTGGGCACTTGCCCAAGCGCTTCGGCGGCGCCAGGTGCGCATGGTCAGGCTTGGCGCGTTACGCAGAAAACTGGATCGTCAGCGGCGCGCGCAACCCCGAAACGCCGCGCTGCAGGACCTGCAGGAGATCGTCGAGGACTTTGCCTCGACGCTCCAGGCGGACATCGTCCCGGCGGCCGAGGTGCTGGAGCTCTTCTATGAGGCCGCGGGAGAGATGCGACGCGACGGCCGGGAAAGCGCCATCAAACTGATGACGGCACACGCCGCCAAGGGCCTGGAGTTCGACCACATCATCGTGATGGACTGCGCCGATTGGCGCTGGGACCATGAGGATGAGAGACGGCTTCTCTACGTCGCCATGACTCGCGCGCGGCAGACGCTGACCTTGATGCGGGCAGAAGGAGGGCGTAATCCCTATCTGGTCGATCTCGGAACGGTTGGCGGGGTGCAGGACTGCTTGCCGGTCTCCCGGCCCCAGCAACGCGCGGACCTCGAACGTCGGTACGTCATGCTCGGGGCCGCCAACATGGACATTGGGTTTGCCGGGCGAAGCCCGCCTTCCCATCCGGTCCATCAGGCGATCGCGGCCCTACGTCCCGGGGATCCGGTCGAGCTGAAGGGACGGTTCGTTCATTCGCTTAGCGGGCAAATTGTGGGGAGGCTGGCCGCGAGCGTCGACGAATTGCCGCTACAAGGTGGGGTCGCGAAAGTAGTGGCGGTCATGGTGCGTACACGCTCTCAGACGCCCGATACGTATTGGCCTTCATTGCATGCGGATGAATGGGAGACGCCGCTCATAGAGGTTCATCTGGAGTTCTGACGAATCGGATGGACCAAATGGAGCGCGAGGCGATCATGATGCGATGCAGAAGACCGGGCCTGCGAGATGACCACTGTGAGCGCAGGCGCCTCGGACATGCCGCGCCGCGCTCGGGCCGGCGCTGTCGCCAACAGTGGCTGCCGGCTTGCGTCCAACGCGCCGCGGTCGGTGCCGCCGAGCATCCCGGCGCTACCGACGGAACCCGAGCCCGCGCCGACGGGTGCAGGCGCTGGCGCTGGCCGCGGAACGGTCGGCGTAACGATCAAGAAACGAGGTCGGTCAGATCGCCACATCGCCCACGTCCAGACCGGCGGTCTGGGCGCTTGATATCAATCCGCTGTGCTTGGTTCCTGGGCCTGACGCTTCGACTAGCAACGGCCAGAATTGAAGAACTACACACTTGAGGTTTCCTCTCGCCCCTTCCATGGCCTATCGTGAACACTTCTCCAACTGGACCTTGCAGTTCCCGCTGCGCAGGCGCTGTTGGGCGGTGCCTGCCACCTTCCCACCTACCGCCTTGCAAGAGGGGCCCGGTCTCCAGTAGCTGCCTACAACGTCTCGGTGGATAACGTCGTCCGGCGACTCCTTAAGGGCGCCCAGTTGGTCGACGAAGGACAAAAGGACGGTGTCTTCGCGCATGACGAGCCGGAGGCCAAGAGCGCAGACCTACTCGACGCGACGGATCACATGCTCGATGCCTTGGTCGAGCACATCGAAGACTGCGGCGGCATCATCCAAAGCTCTTTTCCCGTGGACGAACGGAAGCGTTCCGAACAGGCCGTCGCGCGATTCAAGAAATCAATACTTGAGTACCGCGATCACGTGGCCACCATCGTCAACTATATGAAGCATTCACAAGGTCGCCTTCGGCTCGTCGTCATGACAACGGATGCGATCTCGACCCTCGGCTACTACGTAGAAGGTGTCACGCGCAGCGGCGGCATCGGCCCGGTCGGAACTGTGCATTCCAATGAAAATTCGGCATTCTCGTACAACCGGGACCTGCCTTTTCATGCTTGTCAAATTTTCCTTGTCGGAGTGAAGCTGGCAGAGGCACTCACCGCGATTGACCCGGGGCTGCACGTTGGCAACGGAAGCGAGATCAGCAATACGAAGCTCGGCGCGCTGCTGCCGCTTGTCTCTGCCCTGCCAAAGATCTACTTTCCCGATGAACTGCTGAAGGACCAGCCCTATCTCGGTGTAAGCGGGCAGGGCGTCGTGCTGGAATTCCCGTCCCAGCGCGTCCACCCCGCGACCCACGGCCGCATGAAAGTGAAGGCATTGTTCATGACCGATGGCGCCACGAAGGAGTTTTCTGTCCCATACCTCGGGCAATCCGAGATGAACAAGACTTTCACCTTGCTGCAACAACGCCGTCCATTCGTGCGATTGCTCGTGTGAGGCTTCCCAGTCGACTGAGCAGCGGGGATGCACAGATCACCCCATACCAAACCGAAGCGCCTCCTGCTGGGTTACAGGCCCGGAATTTTCCCGCCACGGTGTCCGTATGCGATGCCCCATCGTTGCCATAGCCCCCTGGGGAAGCGCCCCCGACCGTGGGTCGAGGTGCCCAATCCCGCACCAGCAAATGCTCTCCAAAAAAGCCGAATCTTTCTGCACGAACAAACGATGGCCGAGCCCGAGCAGCGATACGGCGACTCGAAGCCATGAAGTTTCTCTTGGGAAAGCCCGGCATGGGTTGCAAGGGCCCAGTGCCGCTGATTCGCAAGCTCACCACCGAACCGCTCAGCTATCTGCGCAGCAACGAGGACTCGCTGCCCAACTATGGACGGCGCTATCGAGCGGGTCAACGTATCTCGAGCGCCTTCGTGGAGTCCGCGGTCAATCAGCTCATCGACAAGAGAATGTCCAAGTCCCAGCAGACGCGCTGGGACCCACGTCACTCAGTGCACGGGAAACAAGGGGACCCCGATACCGACGGCGCGGGCGACCTGGGCGTAGCTCAGGTCGGCTTCGAGGTGCAGGCGCAAGACCTGTCGTATCTGTCGCATCGTGATCCTGGTGGTAGGCATGGCAGGCCGAAAAATCGGCCAGCATGCCCGCGGTCAAGATCACTCGCGCGCGCCCGGGATCGTCCACGATCAGGCTGAAACGTCGTCCACGATCAGCCTGAAACAGCGTCCACGTTCATCTGAAATGCCGTCCACGATCGGCTGAAACGGGCGTCCACGATGCCCTGAAATACGCACTCGAGCATCTTGGCGTAGTCCGTCGCGAGTGCTTCTCGCGCCGCACCGTCGGGCACGATCTGCAAGCCCCCTTCAACCGCGTCGAAGTAGTTGATGACCTTGCCCTCGGCATCCTTCTCGCTGAAGAAGTGGGACTTATGGTCGGCAACGGCCCGGGCAACGGCACGATCTTCGATGGGAGTGAGCTCGTTGGATCGGCAACAGAAAGCTCCTCATAGCCAATTTCCCATTAGCACGAACGGGGCCCAGAAGTACGGGTGCTTCAGATCGAGTTTTGCGTCGCTGGATCGAATATTTCCTTGCAGAAAAGCGATCTGGGCCTGACGTAGTGCTTCCGCTTTCGTCACCAGCCGTTGTTCGCCGCGACGGCGGTAGAAGTCCACCATCAACTTGGCGGTACCCTCGTCCTGCACCGCCCACAGTGTCGCCAGCACTGCCTTCGCACCGTGATGCTGTAGCTGACCAGCCAGCGATTCGACGCCGGCGCTACCTACCGCCGATTCGCATGCTGAAAGAGTGAGCAAGTCAAACTTGCTCAAGCGCAGATCCATTGCCACGAGATCGACCAAGGCCAATGGCTCGCCGCTTCCGAGCAGCATCACGGACTTTTTCACGTTGTAGTGAGTCGCAAGATGCACCGCATTTGCTGGCACGAGCTCATTGCCTTGCCCCAAGAGGTGCCGCAACTCGGTGCGGTCGAACTGGGGGTCTACGTAACGACGTCCGGTGATGGCCCCTTGCACACACGTTTCATCACGAACGATTCCACAAAGCTCGTCGTGAATCGCAGGGAGGGAGACATTCCCAAAATCGGGAGCGCCCTTGCTCGCTCCGAGTCCGGCTATCTGCCATCCGAGTTGGGGCGCGCGATCGAGGTTGGGCGCGCTTTGCGCAGTGATTAGCGATAGTGCATAGCCCTCGATCAAATATTTGCCAGTGGTCTCGTCAAGAAGAGCGGCGAACGGAACATCGCGCAAGGCGTCGATGGCGTTGAGCATTAAGTGCTGTACAGGTGGCCCTGATTGCCCAATTAAGGGTAGCGCGGGCGCGATCAGCCACCGGTATAGCGCGCGAGCCGGCGGACGAAAGTCGCCCCGCTCAGCGATTGCTATGCGCATGGCGGCGGCCGCCCTATTAATGTCCGCCTCGGTCACTAAAACCTGTACCGCGCGGGTCGTTTGGGCGCTGGACACAATGATGGTGAGGCCACGGGCATCGGGCAGCCAGGTGAGCGCCACCGACGCCGGCAGACGCAGCGCCTCGAAATCACGAGAGCGAAGATTAGCCTGTCGACTGGACAACTCTGATCGGCTCTCAAGAACAATTTGCTGCGCCTTGGACCTAGCCTCATGCGAATTGCGCGCTATGCGTTCCGACAGTTCCCTGACTGAAGCCATTTGCCTCTCGTTCAGTCGTTGTAGCCGGCTCTCGGCTTGCTTCCATTCAGCCCCATCGTGTTTCAATTCACCTTTATAAATGCGCTCGCGCAAGCTAGCCATGAGGTCAACCTGTTTGGACAAATCGATGGCCAAAATTGCTAGGCTATCTGCAAACTCCTGCTCATCGGGTGTCCAGCGTAGAGGCGAATAGGTGGCAGATATGCCTTCGCTACGTCGTACGAAATCATGCATTTCCGACTCTTTGAGCAGCAACAGCACTTGCTCCGCCTCCGTGAGTCGCCCGCGGCTAATTAGCAAACGTGCAAGTCGGCGATAAGGATCGGCGACTGAAGCCGTAAATGAGTCGCGCAATTCTCGATTGAGTCCTAGCGTACCTCGACGCATTCTTTGTGCAGCGTTGACGGAGAGCTTATAGAAGACGATTGCTTCGTTGACGCGACCGCCCCCCGGCCAATATTCTAATGCGTAACCTAGATTACCAGCGGTAACATACACAAGTTCCAACGAGCCATTGGCGCGTTCAGTCTCCGTCACCGACGCCGGGTCGCTGAGTAGCAACGCACGCTGAAAGAGTTGTAATGCCTTCTTATGTTGTCCATTGGATTGATGAATCGACGCTAGATTATTCAGTGCCGTGGCGGTGTGAGGATGTTCAACCCCCAGCGTTTTCTGGTTGATCACAAGAGCACGCTGAGCCAATGCAAACGCGGGCTCGGAGTGGCCGGTGGTTCCGTACAGGTACCCCAGATTACTAAGATTAATAGCTACGCGAGGATTTTCGGGACCGAACACTCGCTCATTGATTGCTAGTGCTCGGCGATACAACGGAATAGCCTGTTCGGTGCGCGAAGTTGTTGAATATAGAAGCGCCAAGTTGTTCAAACTTTCGGCCGTATCAGGGTGATTTGGACCTAGTACGGTTTCACGGATTGACAATGCCCGCAAATGAAGCGTAAGCGCTTCTTCGTTGTGCCCATAGAATCGATAAATTTCAGCTAAATTTCCCACGAGGGTTGCGGTGCCGGCATCATTTGATCCAACAGACTGCTCGCGAAGCTCGAGTGCGCGTTTTAGAATTCCCAGGGCTTTGTCGTAGAGGCCCATTTGTTGGTACAACATCGCCACATTGTTCATGCATTCAGACGTATTGGGGTGGCTGGTGCCCAACGCATTAGTCAGTTGCGCCATAGCCTTTTCCGATAGTCGCAGTGCTTCCTCATAGCGGCCCAACGATCTTACGATCGCGCCAAGATTACAGAGGTTGTTGGCGGTATCCACATGATCTGCTCCAAGCGTTTGCTCTCTGATCGCCATCGCCTTCAGAGATAATTCGAGTGCACGCGTGTACTTCCCCATGGAGTAGTACAACATCGAGAGATTTCCAAAACTCGCCGCGGTAGCGAGATGAGTAGGGCCCAGCGCTTGTTGCTGTATCGTAAGTGCGCGCGTATAGAGTGGTATTGCACTCTCGTATCGAGCCACAGATTGATACCATCCAGCCAGGTTACTCAAGACTTGGGCGACGTATGGATGACTAATGCCGAAGGTATCTTCGTCAATTTTCAGCGCTCTCTTATACAGCGGAAACGCTTGATCGTATTGACCGGTCTCTTGATAAAGAAGCGCCAAGTTGTTTAGGGCTACTGCAGTTGCGGGAGCATTGGGCCCCGCTGCGTGCGCAACTAATTCCGCAGCTTCCTCGGCAACCGCGCGCGCCTCAGTCAGCCGTGCGCTCTCATATAAAGCATTCGTCTTCTTCCGAAGAGCCTCGAAGTCACGCCTCCATTCAGGCGCCGTTGCTACGGCAGCGTCGTTTGGATCCCCACCGACAGTTGGCGGCGGCCGTGTACTTTCTAGCGGCACCTCACGTATAAACAATGTGCCAGTAGTGAGTAGAATGGTGGCAATATTTCCGGATAGTCTGGGGCTGAGATCGCCCAAATCTGAACTTGGCTCAACAGGAGATTGGGCACTGAGTTGAATGGGTGCAAGGAGACTTACTAACAACAAGCATTGTAGAAACAGTGCATCCAGTCGCACCCTGGAAATAAAGGCAGTGCAGCGCTCGAAGACACATCGTTTCATGGTAAAAACGCCAGTATCGCCCTTGTGTAGTTTGTATTGATCGAATATGGCGAGTTCACAACGTCAGCTCACAACCAATTTCCCATCAGTACGAATGGTGCCCAGTAGTAAGGATGTCGCAAGTCGAGCTTCGCGTCGTTCGATCTGACCTTCCCTTGCAGCAGGACGATCTGTGCCTGTCGCAGGGCCTCGGCCTTGGTGACCATTCGGTGCTCGCCGCGGCTGCGATAAAACTGCACCATCAGCTTGGCGGTTCCTTCGTCCTGCACCGCCCAAAGCGTCGCCAGCACCGCCTTGGCGCCGTTGTCCTTCTGCAGCAGGCCGGCCAGCGATTCGACGCCCGCCCCACCGACAGCCGAATCGCACGCCGAAAGGGTGAGCAAATCGTACTTGCCCAACCGCAAATCCATGGCCACGAGATCTTCCAGGGGCAACGCCCCGCCACTTCCGAGCAGCAACTGCGACTTTTCCACGCTGTAGTGGGTGGCCAGATGCACCACATTTGCCGTCACGTGTTCGTTTCCCGGCCCAAACAGATGCCGGAGTTCGCCGCGATCGAATTTCGGATCTTCGTAGCGACGTCCGGCAATGGCCCCCTGCACACACGTTTCGTCACGCACGATGCCGCATAACTCCTCGCGAACCGCGGGGAGGGCCACATTGCCGAAATCTGGATCACTGATGCTCGCCCCAAGGCCGGCTATTTGCCAGCCGATCTGCGGTGCGCGATCCAGATTGGAGGCGCTTTGCGCCGTGATCATCGACAGCGTATAGCCCTCGATCAGATGTTTGTCATCGTCGGGGTTGACCAAGGCTGCAAACGGAATGTCGCACAAGGCACCAATCGCGTTGAGCATCAGGTGCTGCACGGTGGTACCGGATTGGGGGAGCAAAGGCAGCGCTGGTGCGATCAGCCAACGGTATAGCTCACGCGCCGGCGGGCGATAGTCGCCACGCGTGCCGATCGCCGCGCGCAACGCGGCAGCTGCCTTGTTGATGTCCTGCTCGGCCGCCGGCACCTGCACCGCGCGGGTCGCTTCAGAAGTTGAAACCAAGATTGTCAGGCCGCGTGCACCAGGCAGCCAAGTGAGCGAGGCCGTGGCCGGCAGATTCAGCGGCTCGAAGTCGCGCGAGCGCAGATTAGCCTGGCGACTCGCCAACTCCGAGCGACGCTCCAGAGCCGTCTGTTGCCCCTTGGATCTGTCGTCCTGCGCATTGCGCGCTAGGCGCGCCGAGACCTCCGCGAGCGCCGCTACCTGCCTCTCATTCAAGCGCTGCAGCTGGCTTTCAGCTCGCCTCCACTCGGGACCATCGTCCTTCAATTCGTCGCGCTTGATGCGTTCACGCAGATCGGCCATAACTTCGACCTGCTTCGAGAGCTCGACGGCTAAAGATTGCAGGTGGTCGGCAAACTCCTGTTCGTCTAGGGTCCAGCGCAGGGGCTGATACGTTGCAGTCCCATCGCCGTTGCGTTGTACAAACTCCTGCAACTCGGATTCCTTGAACAACAGCAGCACGCGCTCGGCTTCCACAAGGCGACCGCGGGCAACGAGTAAACTGGCAAGGCGGCGATAGGGGTTGGAGACCTTAGCGGTGAAGGAATCGCGAAGCGTTCGATCAAGCCCTTGAGTTCCGCGTCGCATTCTCTGGCTGGCGTTGACCGAAATCTTGTAGTACACGATCGCCTCGTCCGTGCGAGCACCGCCAGGCCAGTGGTCCAGAAGACTTCCCAGGTTGCTGGCCGAGGCTTGGACAAGCTCAAGAGCGCCGTGCTCGTGGCTCAAGTCGGTCACGGAAACCTTGCTGCTGAGCAGCAGCGCCTGCTGGAGTAGCGGTAGCGCCCGCTCGTATTGGCCCATCGATACATCTAGCTCGGCCAGATTGTTGGCGAACACGGCCACTTGCGGATGATCGGGGCCGAGTGCTCTCTCGCTGACGTTCAGCGCTCGCTGGTACAGCGGCAGCGCCTGCTCGTAGCGCCCCATCGATCGATACAGCCCTGCCAGATTGTTCAGGCTAATGGCCGTAGACGGATGGTGGGGGCCGAGGTTTTCATGGATCGCCAAGGCGCGTTCGTACAGAGGTAACGCTAACTCGTAGCGGCTCAACAATTTATACACCAGCGCGAGATTGTTTAGGCTGGAAGCCGTAGGAAGGTCGGAATCGGGTGCCCTCTCGTTGATTTCCAGCGCCCGCTGGAACAGCGGCAGTGCTTGCTCATAGCGGCCCATCAATCGATACAGCTGCGCCAGATTGTTGAGGCTGGCTGCCGTATCGGGATATTCGGGGCCGGGCAGGCTCTCACGGATCGCCAGTGCTTGCTCGTACAACGGCAGCGCCCTCTCGTAGCGGCCCACAGTTTCATACAGCCCCGCAAGATTGTTTAGGCTAGTGGCCGTAGACGGATGGTCCAGACCGAATGCATTCTTGTTGATCTTCAGCGCCTGCAGGCACAATGGAATCGCTTCCTCATAGCGACCCATTCCTCGATATGCCTCCGCTAAATTGTTCATACTGGTAGCTGTATACGGAGCGTCCGCACCCGCTTCGTTTTCGGCGAATTCCAGAGCCCGTTTCGCAATCATGACGGCCTCTTCAAACTTCCCTTGCTGGTGCAACCTGACTGTTTCGCGGTGCAAGGCGTCGAGAGGGGGTTTCCACTCGGGTTCCACCATCGTCGCGTCTGGGCGCGCTTGCGCGTAGCCAACGCCCGACAAGAGCAACCCCAAGAGCAACCAGATCCACTGTGCTGCCGAGAGGCACTGAGACAGCGCTGCGAGACAGGCAATGTGTCGTTTCATGGGGCAAAAGACCAGAAACGCCCTTGCTTCCCATCTGTGGGTTTCAATCGGTGTCGCTGATCCGGCGGCAGACCCTGATGGATCAAGGCAAACAGATCTGACAGCAGCGTGTCGCTTTCGCCGAAATACGAGTGACTAAGACCAAAGAATTCTCGCGTTACGGCAGAGGCGTCGATCGAGTCCACGCCAACAAAAACAGCGGTGTTCGCCCCCCCATTGCCCAAACGCCGATCGCCGTGCAACCACTCAGAGACATTTACCGGGACATCTTGGTCTGATGCGTATAGGGTGTAGCGAGGTTTCGTGCCGGCGAAATCCTTGAATACTTGCTTGAACTCGCGCTGCCCTACGTCGGGTGCAGCCATCACGACTTGCCTTATCGCTTGGTGCGCATCCGGGTTGCGGCGCAAAAGCTCGGCATAGCCGTGCAGCATTACGCGGTTGCCCATGCTGTGAGCGACGACATACACCGGAACGCCGGGCGCAAGCGTGGTGACTGTCTTAAGAACATCGGCCATGAACCTCTTGGCCGCAAACGCGTCAGCTTCGTCGCGCATGTACGGTATGAGATTGCCGTCGGAAGGCCAACTAAAGAGGACAGTCGGTCCCTTGAAGGCGGTGTCGTATGCGAATTGCGCCGTCCTCCGTGCGGCGTTGGCAAAACTCACGTTGTAGCCGTGTATAAACACCAATACTCCGGGTCGTCCCATCGCAGTAGCCCGCGAGAGCACCTCCTGCCGCCAGCGCTCGGGCGAAAGCGGATTCAGACGCGGAGCGAGAGCGATGTGCTTGGTGGGATCTTCCCACTCTAGGCGCCAAATCGCCGGGCTTTCCAGTTGCCCCATTTTGTGTTCATGCGGAATTGATACATCTACCGAGCCCCAGGAGATCGTTTCCGCATCGTCTGTTCCAAAGGCGGTGGCCGCCACAGTCTGGCCCGTCGGCTTGCGATTGGTTGCATAGAAAATGCGCAACCAATTGATGCGAGAAGCCCCGGGCGGGCCTGACGGGGCCTGACCCGGCGTGAGCTGAGCACGCTCGGAGACGACGTTGACGGCCGGGGTCGGAGCACCGCCTCCGCGCCGCTGCAGTTCACTGCGCAGTTGTCCCGCTTCTTCTGCGCTGATCTTCAACAACAAGGTGTCGGGCGTCCGGTCCTTCGGACCGCATTCCCCATCGACATAGGCGGTGACGAAGACTCGATCGGCTTGCTTCGGCCAAACTTGGCGCCGGATCACCTCCTCCGACAAAGCCGCAGCAAATTCGGCAATCGAGTCGCCTTCGAGTTCCACCTTGACTCGCCGCGTCTGGATGAATTCGCGCCCACGCGCAAATGACTCGCCAAGTGCGCACCAGTCATAAGAGGCAGCGCGTACAGTACTGGTCCAGCCTGCGACGGCCAAGAAACAGTAGAGCCAAGCGGTTCTGGATGGCGCGAGGAATAGCATGCGTACCCCCAAATTGCTCTCGCCATTCTTTGATGCTTCGTACGGGCGAGCGATGCCAACGAATCATTTCGGAAGCAGTCTCGGATGTCAAACGGCCGCGGCGGTTTCGTAGAAGAAAGTGATTCTGGGCCTCAAGCCGCGGCGGCTGGCGTGCCCCACCAGCTGGTACACGACGCCGGAAAACGTGCAGCACATCGCATATGTCGGGGTGGACGCACAGATTCACGAGCTCTTCTTTAAGGTCGGGGCACCGCCCCGGTGGCTGCACTCCGTCCCAAGCGCAGACCTTTGGGCTGCCGTTGAGCGCATCGAAGTTGTTGCCGTGATGCGGACCGGCCAGCATGCCCGATGTGGCTCATAGATCAACGTGTCCCTAGTGTCGTGAGTTAGAAGTTCGTTGAACTATTCACGAGCATCGTGGTCAGTCGTGTACCGTGTGTACTCGACGAGGCTGCAATGAGCGGACGACCCAAGGCGCAACTGGTGCTGAGTGAGACCGAACGTGATGTGACCCTGCCTCGTTTCCACGTACAGCAAGTCATGCAGCCAAGAGGCTGCGCTCCATTGTGACCGGGGCGAGGTATCCGATGGCCGTGTGCATGCGCACGCGGTTGTAGAAGCCCTCGATCCAGTCGACGATGTCAAGCCGGGCCTGGGACCGGGTGTCATAGCGTACCTGGTAGATCCTCTCGACCTTCAACGTCTTGAAGAAGCTCTCCATGGCCGCGTTGTCCCAGCAGTCTGCCTTCCTGCTCATCGACATCGTGATGGCGAAGTCCGCCGCCAGCCGGCGGTACTCGTGGCTTGCGTATTGACTTCCACGATCGGTATGTACAAGCAGTCCTGGACCGGGCTTTCGCTGCCAGTAGGCCGATCTCAGTGCCGCACAGACCAGCTTCGCATCGATCGCATCGGACATCGACCAGCCCACGATCCGGCGGCTCGCCAGGTCCATCACCACGGCCAGGTACAGCCAGCCCTCGTCGGTTGCAACGTACGTGATGTCGGCCACCCAGGCCCGGTTGGGCTGCCAGCCATCGAAGCGACGATCCAGGAGGTTGGGTGCCACCGGCAAGCGATGCCTCGAGTCGGTGGTGGCCACCCAAGGCCGCCGATACATCGGACGCAGCTCTTGACGCTTGAGGCTTCGGCGCACCCGCTCAGTGCTCACGAGCTCGCCCTGCTGGCGGAGTTGCTGCGTGATACGCGGTCGACCATAACTACCTCGACTGTCGCGGTGTACGGCCTGCACCTTGGCATCCAGATCCTTGTTTGCCAGGGCCCGCGTGCTGGGCGCTCGCACGCGCCATTGGCAGTATCCCGTGCGGGA
>NZ_JASZYF010000047.1 GCF_030317115.1 Variovorax gracilis | reverse complement strand
CTAAGCCTGGCTCCCTCGCCCAACACCGCCTTCGTCCGTGCCATATCCCGTCCGCCATCGAGTTGCCACGGAAGCAATTGTAGGCGTCATTACTCTAATCGAACAGTATTGCCCCATGACCTATCGGCGATACCACGGCAGCTGCCACTGCCAGGCAGTGCAATACGAAGCGGAGTTCGACGTGGCCGCGGGGAGCAATCGCTGCAATTGCTCCCTTTGCAGCAAGGCACGGGCATGGTTTCTTTTCGTGCGAGGCGACAAATTCAAGCTGCTCGCGGGCGACGACATGCTCAGCACGTATCAGTGGGTGCCCCCCGGCCGGGACGAGTCCGGTCTCACGTACCGCTTCTGTTCGCGTTGCGGGATTCGCCTCTACGCCACCGGCGAACTGGCGCAACTGGGCGGGCGCTTCTATGCGATTCATGTGCCCACCGTGGACGATGTGGACAGGGAACAGCTGGTGAGCGCTCCATTGAACTTCATCGACAACGCACATGACCGGCTCGATGGGCCACCGGCCGATACCCGGCTGATGTGAGAGGCAGGCAGGACGAGAAACGGGCGAAGTGCTTGCCATAAAACGACAGCAAGATCACCTGCGTGTTTTCGGGGAGCGCCGAAGCCCGCCGGCTTCTGCATACTTGCCTCCCCACGACAACAAGGATATTCATGTCAGCAGGCGGTTTTCACGTGCACGGCCCGCACGATCACGAACTCGAGCACGCAGGTGCGCACGGCCACGCTGATCCAGCCTCTGCTTCCCGGGAGTCTGGTCGCAAGAGCATGACCAGCCAGATCGCGGTATGCACCGCTGTCATCGCCACGGTGGGAGCGATCTTCGCGTACATGGGAGGGCTGACTCAAGCCAACGCGGGGCTCTACAAGAACAACGCCGGCATGAAGAAGACCGAGGCCTCCAACCAGTGGAACTACTTTCAGTCAAAGAGCACGAAGCAGGCGCTGGCCGAATTCGCCCGGGACACGTCGCCCGAGGACCGCAGGCAAGAGTGGCAGAAGAAGATTTCGCGGTATGAGCAGGAAAAAGGCGAAATCCTGCTCGTCGCACAGAAGCTCGAGGCCGACGCAACCGACTGGGACCAGAAGTCGGAGGCACAGATGCACCAGCACCATCGCTGGGCACAGGCGACTACGGCGCTGCAGGTCTCCATCGCCCTGGCTGCCATGGCATTGCTGACCAGGAGAAAGTGGTTGGAATGGGGCATGCTTGGAGTTGCCGGAGTCGGCTTGGTCGTCGGCGCTCTGGCGGCCATGCACATCTGAGCGCGGCGCGAGCCCACTCGGCTCGAAGCGCGTGCGCACTGACCGCCACCACTGCAACAATGCGCCAGGAGCGGAGATCGATGCAGAGTCCACAGCCGTGCGTCAGGTTTCGGGCATTCGCTGGCCCGGAGGATTTCGAGGCCATGGTGGCTTGTGCGAATGCGAGCTTCGCGGCCGACGACACCGGGTTCTTCCGTACGGTCGACGAAGTGGCTCGCGACTACGCCTCGTTCACCGACTGCGTGCCGCAACGCGATGTCTGGATTGCCGAAGCCGGCGCGGAGATCGCCGGCTATGTGCGTGCCTGGCAGTGGACTCAAGCAGATGGAGTCCAGCTCTATGGGCAATTGGGAGTGGTCGCGCCTCCATGGCGTCGGCGGGGAATCGGCGCCGCGCTGCATTCCTGGCTCGAGTCGAGGCAGCGGGAAATGGCAGCCTTTCACCGCAGCGCGCCGCGGCATGCGCACCATGCCTTCGTTACCGAGGGCGAAACCGCGCGCGCTGCGCTTCTGGAAAAGGCCGGCTATCGGCGCGAGCGCTACTTCTTCACCATGATGCGGCCCACGTTGGACGATGTCGCCGACTTTTCCATGCCGCCGGGCCTGGAAGTGAGGCCGGTTCAGCCTGATCACTTTCGCCCGATCTGGGATGCGCATCAACGCGCCTTCCGGACCCACTGGGGCTTCTCGCCTTCGGGAGAGGCGGATTTCCGGCGATGGCAAGTGAGCCAGGTCTTTCAACCGCACCTGTGGCAGATCGCGTGGGACGTGCGGACCGGCGAGGTTGCAGGCCAGGTGCGAACCTACATCGACGAGGTCTGGAACACCGCGAACGGGCGAAAGCGAGGGTGGACGGAATTCATCAGCGTTGGAGAGCGGTGGCGAGGACAGGGCGTCGCTCGCGCGCTCATCTCTCTGAGCCTGCGAGCCCAGAAGGCTGCAGGCATGGAGGAATCGGGTCTGGGCGTCGACAGCCAGAATCTGGACGGCGCGAACCGCGTCTACGAAGAATGCGGCTTCATCGTGACCCGGCGGAATTGCGTGTTCCGCAAGCCGCTGGAGCTGGATGGTGCAAGCTAGCGGGTGTGCCTGCGAACCCCAGCTATCGTCGTCCGGATACCGCCCCCAGGGCCGAAGCTTCCTCCAGGAGTTGCCATGAAACTGCTGTCCTCGAAATCCTCAAGCGCTCGGAGAACACCGGCGGCTGCGACGGGCGCGCAAGCCATCGGTACCGTCGCATTGGGCTCCATCGCGATGGCCGCCGTCGCCGTCGGTGCCTTGGCCATTGGTGCCTTGTCCATCGGTCGGCTCTTCGTTGGCCGGGTTCGAATCCGACGTCTGGAGATTGACGAACTTGTCGTTCGCCGCATTCGCGTCACGGAGCAGCTCACGACGCCGTCAACGCCCGACCCTGGCCAGGACCTCTCGGCTCCGGGCCACGGCGCTGCAGGTTGAGGACCTGAGGCAGCAGACCGCGGTAGGCCGAGCCTGCGGCGCAGCGGTCCTGTCGCAGATCACAATCAAGACCATGACGAATCCTTCGCTGCCGAAAGCCGCCGAGCCCGTCTACCTCACCGGGGCGCTGCGCAAGGCAGGGGCGCTCGACGGGGGTCGTGTGACCGACGTGTCGGTCGTCGCATCGTTCGCGACCGTGCTGTCGCACATCTTCAGGTTGCGCCTCGTTCACGCCGACGCGGCTGCCGCCGCGCCCGCGACGCTCATCTTGAAAGCCGGCCTGGCGGACCGCCCGGGCGGGCCATGGCCGGGTGGCCGGCACGAGGTCGCGTTCTATCGGGACGTCGTGCCCGCGATGCCCGCGGGCATGGTGCCGCGTTGCTTCGATGCCCAATGCGATGACGCCACGGGCACCTGGCATCTATTGCTCGAAGACCTTACGGAATCGCACGCCGTGGCGACGCGCTGGCCCTTGCCTCCCACATTTGCTCAATGCGAGGCCATCGTTCGCACGCGAGCCCGATTCCAGGCTGCGTGGTGGGACGATCCGCGACTCGGCGTGACCATCGGCTCCTGGCAGGATGCGAGCGCTGCCGATGAAGCGACGAGGAACCTGATGGTGCAGTTTGCGCGCTTCGCCGATGAAATGGGCGATCGGCTTTCCGACGATCGGCGTGCGCTCTACGAGCACCTGCTCGAAGCCGCGCCGCGCCTGGCGGCACGCTACCGAACGCGTCGCCACATGACCATCGCCCAGGGCGATGCGCACGTCTGGAACTGCTTCCTGCCGCACGATGGCGACAAGGATGGCGGCAGATTGTTCGACTGGGATGCCTGGCGCGTCGACATGGGATCGGACGACTTGGCATGCATGATGGCCCTGCAGTGGTATCCCGATTTGCGGCATCGCTTCGAGGCACGCCTGCTGGACAGCTTCCATGATGAATTGACGGCGTGCGGCGTGCAGGGCTACGACCGGCGCGCATTGCAGGACGACTACCGGCTGTCCGTGCTCTGGCTGATCGCAACGCCTGTCTGGCAGCATGCGAACGGCATTCCTCCGGTGATCTGGTGGAACAACTTCGAGCGTGTCCACCTGGCCGTCGAGGACCTTGGCTGCCGTGATCTGCTGGGAAGAGGTTGATGCTGTCCCGCCGTCGCGGAATGCAAGCGCCTTCAGCCGTGCGACTGACCCGGTCAGCGCGGCGTGACAAAGATCGAAATGCACCCTACCCTCTTCAAAAGTGCATCAACATTTCCTCATCATCTTCAGAGACGCAATGATCCAAAGTCGCAAAAGCAGCGCTCACTTCATTCTGTTGGGGGCGACGCTCGCCGCCACGCTCACTGGGCAGGACGCGCTGGCCCAGGCGCGATTGGAACAAGCCGCAGATGACTCCTGGCGCTTCTCGGCGGGGCTCGGGGTCTTCAGTCGCCCCAAGTATCCAGGCAGTGGCGATGCCCAGGTCGTGGCGGTGCCACTCGTCACCGCCAACTACGGACGCTATTTCATCGGGGGCACTCCAGGGGCCGGCTTTCCATTCGGAGTGGGCTTCAACCTCATTCAAGACGACTCCTGGCGCTTCGGAGTGGCCTTGGGTGGCGAACTGAGCAAGCCGCGGAAGGCGTCGGATGCGCCGATCCTCAATGGCTGGGGCGACATCTCCCAGACGGCACTGGGAAGCGTGTTCGCTTCGTACTCCCACGATTGGCTGACGGTTCGAGCTTTCCTTGTTTCCGACATAGCGGGCAACGATCAAGGTACTCGATTCGCGGTCGACATCGAGGGAAAGTACATCGTCAATGAAAAACTCGTCCTGTCCGCCGGACCCGGCATCACCTGGGCCAACGGCAGGTACACCCAGACCTTCTATGGAATCGACGCCCGACAAAGTCTGATTGCCGGAGTCCCCGAGTACCACGCCGGAAGCGGCGTCAATTCGATCCGCTTCTCCGTCGGCGCCCAATATCAATTGAATGCCCAGTGGGGCATTGGCGCGAGCGTCACTGCCGCCTGGCTGCAAGGCGACGCCGAGCGCAGTCCGATCACGGAAGACAAGTCGCAAAACACCTACGGCATCTTCGCTTCGTACAGATTCTGATGCTGGCCTGCTGCAGTCGGCCCGAGACTCGCGGGACCGAGGCCGACTCGGCGGAAGGCTAGCGCCGGTCTTCGGCCTTTCGAAGCGGGATGCGCACTTCAGCGGCGCGGGCCCTCAACTGGCCGCAACCGCCGTCCACATCCTGTCCGGCCGAATAGCGCAACTTCGTCAGGATGCCCCGCTCATGCAGCGTGCGCGCCATCTGCTTGCAGCGCTCCCACGACGGCCGACGGAACCCCACGCCGTCCACGGCGTTGAAAGGGATGATGTTCAGCACACCGTACTTGCCGGAGAGCAGCCTGACGATGCCTTCGATCTCCTCCTGGCCGTCGTTGACCCCTTCCAGCAACGTCCACTGGTATTGAATGGGGTAGCCGGTGGCCCGGGCGTAGCCTTCGCAGGCGGTGACCAGTTCCTCGGGAGTCATGTTCGGCGCGCGCGGGAGAAGTCGTCTGCGCAAGTCGGCCCTGGTCGTGTGCAACGAAAGTGCCAGCGCCGGCCTGACACGTGCCTGCTGCAGTCTCTCGAACACGCGTGGATCGCCCACGGTGGAGAACACGAGGTTCTTGTGGCCGATGTTGCCCGCGGTGCCGAGCAGGTCGATCGCCTCCATGACGTTGTCCAGGTTGTGGGCCGGCTCGCCCATGCCCATGAACACTACCTTGCGCACCGGACGGCGCATGCGCGCGAGGGCAACCTGGGCGACGATTTCGGCACTTTCCACCTGGCGCAGCAAGCCGTCGCGACCCGTCATGCAGAACTGGCAACCGACGGCACACCCGACCTGCGAAGAGACGCAAAGACCGTCCCGAGGCAGCAGGACACTTTCGACAGTCTGGCCATCGGCCAATGCGACCAGCAGCCGCTCGGAACCATCGGCGCCGGGATGAACCGCGTGGATGCGCGCCAGCCCGGCAAGATCCGCTTCAATCCCTGGCAGGGCCTCCAGCAGCGACGATGGGAAAAAGCTCGCCGGCAGACGCCTGCCGCTGTCTCGAGGCAGCGCGTGGGACCACAACCGCAGGACCCGCTGCTCGTGCAGGGGACCCGCTCCGGCGTCCCGCAGTCGCCGCTTGAGTTCGAGGATTCGCATGCCACGGATTTTGCACGGCGGCGTTGTCTGCGGTGCGCGCCTCGCGCCCCGCGCCTCCCGTCGACCCTCGCCTAGAGCCAAAGCATTCATTCGGGCGCCGGCGTTTCCGAAACCTCAACTGTTACGCGCAAACGTGATGCGCGGTCGCGACGAATCAGTTGGCGGCTCCCCATGCGCACCACACAATTCATCAGGAATTCAACTTGCTCCAAGGAGAGCGCCACGATGGACGACCAGTTGCCCATTCACATCCACGATCTATTGCTGCTTGCGGCATCTGCATGGGAAGGCAACATCCGTGCTCCGGGGGAACTGCGCGAAGCGGGTCGACATATTCTTGTCGAAGGCGGCCCCAAGGCGCTGGCCGAGACCGCGTTGCTTGCAATGCACTGCCAGTCGAGGATGGACGGGTCGTTGAAGCGCTCGATGGGCGTGCTGCGCGGTCGCAACCTCGTCGCGTTCATCGCAAGCTGCTGGAACGACCTTCCTTCCTGGAAGATGAACCACGATCCCGCGCTCTTGCCGATCAAGGCCGCGGCGCCCGAAGCCGCGCAATTGGTGCGCCTGATGCGCCAACTGCAGGCCTTCGCGAGACCCGAGCATTTCGACGCCGATCAGGTTCACAGCTACTCGTCGGCGCGCCTCTAGCGGGAGACCCGCGCGCAGCGCGTCAGGATTGCAAGGCTGCTTCCAGCTCGAAGCGGTGTTGCAGGTCGTACAGATCCCTCGCGCGCTCCTGGACGAAAGGCATCGCGAACTCGCGGCCAATCATGCCCCTGGCGAAAAGGTAGTTGTTGCGGGCCCTCTCGCCCATCTCATCGAGATTCACCACCCCGTGGCTGTCACAGGGAAATGCCAGCGCGCGACCCTCGTGAAACAGCGATTGAAAGCGGATCTCGAACGCCGTTGCGGTGTGCATGGAAGGACCTTTCAACATGGTGTTCTCCTGAGCCGACTCAGCATCAATCGTGCCCGCACCCCCGTGGTTGACACATCCCGCTCGTTGTTGAGAGATCCGCGCAAGCAGAGCGGCCGTCCGTGAAGAATTGCACGCCCGGTCGAACGACTCGCCGGGAACGATCGGCCTGGAGAGGTCGTGCGGTCTTCGCGCCCGCGCCTGCAGAATGCAAACTCCCCGTTCAAAACTGGAGCAGCCATGTCACCACTCTCGCGCTCACGATCTGGATGCGACGCGCAGTCACTGCCGCACGTTCTCGGATGAAGGCGGAACAACGCGAATGGCTCATCCGCACATTGAAGGTGCGGTTCGAGCAGAACATGCACCGGCACGCCGGGGCCGTCTGGGTCGACGTCCATGGTCGCTTGCAAGGCAGTCCCGACAAGCTGAAGTCGCTTCTCGAGATGGAGAGAACGGGAGGCGAACCCGATGTCATCGGAACACCGGATGATGGCGGCGCCTGCCTTTTCTGCGATTGCGCCGCCGAAAGTCCGCAAGGGCGAAGGAGCCTGTGCTACGACGCGGAAGCTCTGGCTTCCCGGAAAGAGAACAAGCCGGAGAACAATGTCATCGACACGGCCGCTGCCATGGGTGTCTCGCTATTGACGGAGGCGCAATACCGCAGACTTCAGGAGTTCGGGGAGTTCGACACGAAGACGTCCAGTTGGGTGGCAACGCCGCCCGACATCAGAAAGCTGGGCGGGGCGCTGTTTGGCGACAGGCGCTACGGCAAGGTCTTCGTGTATCACAACGGCGCACAGTCCTACTACGCCGCACGAGGATTCAGGGGCTCGGTCAGCGTCTGAGTCCGGGGACCGACGCCGGCCCGTGTCATCTCGGCGGCGGAGGCTCGCTCCAGAGCTTGCCGCCGGTCGCCCAATCGTGCTTCGCGATGTCGTAGAAGAGGATGTCGACGGCTTCGGGCGATCCGCCCAGTGTGCGCACGGTGGCCTCGGTCAAGGCCTGCGCGAGGGCTCGCTTCTGCTCGATCGTGCGACCCTCGAACAGTTCGACGCGGATGGTGGGCATGTGAGTTCTCCAGATCAATCGTTGGTAAGTCATTCCCGGTAGCCGGGCGCGGCACGATCGAGACGCCGCAGCAGCGCGGGCCATTCGATGTCGCCATCCCATTCGCTGCCGTCGCCGACCCATTCGCCATGAGTGCGTGCAGCGAGTTCGTCGCTGACCACGCGCACCTCGCCGCCGGTGGCCGCCATGGCGCGCAGTTGCGCTTGCGCCGCGCGTTCGAGCAGGTGCATCAGCATCCAGGCTTCGGCCACCGTGCGACCGACGACCAGCGTGCCGTGGTTGTCGAGGATCAGGCCATCGAGTGCACCGAGGTCCGCGACGAGCCGACGTTGCTCGTCGATACCGAGCGCGAGCCCTTCATAGGCATGGCGGCCGAGCCGCCGGTGCAGGCGCATCGCGTATTGCGAGGTCGGCTGCAGGCCGTTCGGCAGCATCGACAACGCCACGCCCCATGGCGTGTGCAGGTGGATCACGCATTCGACCTCCGGTCGCGCGGCGTGCACCGCGCCATGGATCGCGAAGCCGCTCGGGTTCACGCGGGCGCCGGAACCGTCGACCACCTCGCCGCGCACGTTGACCTTGACCAGGCTCGATGCAGTGATCTCGTCGAAGGTCGCACCGAACGGATTCAGCAGGTAGTGGCCCGGCTCGCCGGGGACGCTGGCTGACAGATGGGTGTAGACGGTGTCATCCCAGCCGTTCTGCGCGGCCATGCGGTAGGCTGCGGCGAGGTCGACGCGGACCTCGCGCTCGGCGCGTGGCGGGCGTTGGCGGATCTTGGGGTGCTCGTTCATTCCTTGGGCGCTCGACTCAGGTTCGAAGCATAGCCCTGCGCTGCGCCCGATGCAGCCTCGAAGATGTCGTGCAGCCACTGCGTGAACACGCGCACGCGCGACGACAACTGCCGGTTCTGCGAATAGAGGACCGACACCGGCATCGGCGGTGGTGCGAATCCGCGCAACACGACCTTCAGGCGGCCATCCGCCAACTCGCTCGCCACGCGGTACCGTGGCACCTGCACCAGCCCGAGCCCCGCGACGGCCGAGCCTGTGTACAGGTCGGCGCCCGTCACCGAGACGATGCCGCCGAGCTGGACGGCCGTGACACGCCCGTCGACCGTGAACTCGAGCGGCACCGCCTTGCCCGTGGCGCTGGAGATGTAGTTGACGGCCCGGTGCGCACCGAGCGCCTCCATGCTTTCGGGCTCGCCGTGCCGTGCCAGGTAGGCCGGGCTCGCGACCGTGACCTGCGGCAGCAGCGCCACGCGCCGGCCGACCATCGACGAGTCCTGCAGCGTGCCCGCGCGCAGCACGCAATCCACGCCCTCGCGCACGAGGTCGACCAGCCGGTCGTCTTCACCGATGTGCAGTTCGAGTTCCGGATAGCGCGCGAGGAATCCGGGCAGCGCCGGCACCACGAAGTGCCGCGCCAGCGTCCCTTGCAGGTTCACCCGCAGCACGCCCTTGGGCACCGCGTTCCTGAACGAGCCTTCGGCTTCTTCCACGTCCGCCAGCAACCGCACGCAGCGGCGGTAGTGGACCTCGCCGTCCCGCGTGAGGCGCACGGTGCGGGTCGTCCGCTCCAGCAGCCGCGTGCCGATGCGCTCTTCCATGCGCTGGATCAGGGTGGTGATGGTGGCGCGAGGAATCTGCAGGTCTTCCGCAGCCTGCGTGAAGCTCTGGCGCTCGGCGATGCGCACGAACGCCTGCATTTCCTGGAAGCGGTCCATGGCGTGCTCCGGTCGATTGTTTGACTAAACGGAATGGTGATGCCTATTTTGAGCTGATTATCTTTTGGCGTGAATGGTCGACCATTCGTTCATCCACCCACCACACCGAAGGAATCGCACATGAACACCCCTCGTCACCCCCAGGTCGCCATCGTCACCGGCGCTTCGCGCGGCATTGGCGCCGCCGTCGCGCAGCGGCTCGCCAGGGACGGCTTTGCCGTCGCCGTCAACTACGCCTCGGGCTCTGCGCAGGCCGACGCGCTGGTCGCCGAACTCACGGCGGCCGGCGCCCGGGCCATCGCCGTCCAGGCCGACGTGGCAAATGCCGAAGAGGTGCGCCGCATGTTCGACACCGTCGAGGCGCAACTCGGCCGGATCGACGTGCTGGTCAACAACGCAGGCGTGCTGAAGACCGTGCCGCTGGCCGAGCACACCGACGCGCTCTACGACCAGACCTTCGACATCAACGTGCGCGGCACCTTCAACACGCTGCGCGAAGCCGCCACCCGACTCAACGAAGGCGGCCGCATCGTCAACTTCTCGAGCACGACGCTCGCGCTGAACATGCCCGGCTATGCGATCTACAACGCCACCAAGGCAGCGGTCGAGGCTTTCACGCACGTGTTCGCCAAGGAACTGCGCGGCCGCGACATCACGGTGAACGCCGTGGCTCCCGGCCCGATCGCGACCTCGCTCTTCCTCGACGGCAAGACCGAAGAACAGATCCAGGCCTTCGCGAAGATGCCGCCGCTGCAGCGGCTCGGCCAGCCCGAGGACATCGCCTCGGTCGTGTCCTTCCTCGCCGGCCCGGATGCGGGCTGGGTTAACGGCCAGATCCTGCGCGCCAACGGCGGCGTGGCCTGAACTCATTCACCCGGTCATTCATTCAAGGAGTTCCATCATGCAATCCGTCATCCTCGTCACGGGCGCCGGCACCGGCATCGGCAAGCTCAGCGCCCAGTCCCTCGCCGAGGCGGGCCACATCGTCTATGCATCGATGCGCGACATCGCGGGGCGCAACAACGGCCGCGCCGCCGAGTTGCGCTCGCTCGCCGCGGCCAAGGGGCTGCAGCTGCACCCGCTCGAACTCGACGTGCTCTCGCAGGCGTCCGCCGATGCGGCGGCGGCCACCATCATCCGCGAGCAGGGCCATCTCGACGTGGTGGTGCAGAACGCGGGCCACCTCGTGGTCGGGCCGACGGAGGCGTTCACGCCCGAGGAGATCACGAAGGTGTTCGACACCAACGTTCTCGGCGCCCAGCGCGTGAACCGCGCGGTGCTGCCTTACCTGCGCCGGCAGGAGTCGGGCCTGATGCTGTGGATCAGCAGCACCACCACCAAAGGCGGTTTTCCGCCATTCATGGGGCCCTACGGCGCGGCCAAGGCGGCCATGGATTCGCTGGCCGTCACGCTGGCCTACGAGATCGCCCGCTTCGGCATCGAGACATCGATCGTCGTGCCGGGCGCGTTCACCCGAGGCACCGATCACTTCCCGAGCGCGGGCCAGCCGGCCGATGCCGTCACCGCCGCAGCCTACAGCCGCTACGACGGCGTGATGGACCAGATCGGCGAGCGCCTCTCGGCGCTCACGCCCGACGATGCAGACCCGCAGGCGGTGGCGGACGAGATCGTGCGCATCGTCGGCCTGCCCGTCGGCACCCGGCCGATGCGCTCGCTGATCGACTTCGTCGGTGACGGCGCGGGCGAGGTATTCGAAGTGTCGGAACGCGTGCGCATCGACTTCGCGAAGCGCATCGGAATGGGAGACCTGCTGGAAGCCAGGGTAAGGCGCTGAAGGCCGCCTGCTGCGGTCAGTCGGTCAGTGCTTCCTGGCGTCCTTCTTCTCGACCGGCGTTTCGGTGTGCATGACGCAGCGCCAGCCCTGATCGGTGCGAATCCAGGTCGAGGAGTCGAACATCTCCTGGGTCGCACTGTCGGCTTGGCCCCGCGACGCGACGCCCTGTTTCACCCCGTAGGTCAGGATGGCGGTGTCTTCGGTGGGAAACACCACTTGCGTATCGCTGAGTTCGAACGAGGTCACGACCATCGAACCCTGCTCCGCCATTTTTCGATAGCCGGCGTGATCGAACTTCATCGCTCCGTGCGAACTCACCATCAGCGCGGGCTCGCTCAGAAGCGCCAATGCGGCGTCCGTGTCCTGATCGATCATGGATTGCCAGAACTTCTTTTCAAGATCGACCAGCGTCTTGCTCGGGGTTGGCATGCAACTCTCCTTGAGGCTTCGGAATCTTCAGTTTGTCGCGCAGCGACACACCCAATATCAGACGACGAATGGTCGGTGTGTAAGGAAGTCCCTACTCGCGCGTTTCGGCACCAGACTGATCACTGCGCCAACCGCAGTCCCACGACACCCCCGACGATCGCGGCAATGGACGCCAGCCTCGCCGCCGAGACCGGATCGCCGAGCAACGCAATGCCGATGAGCGCCGTGCCCGAGGCCCCGATGCCGGTCCACACAGCGTAGGCGGTCCCCACCGGAAGTTGGCGGAGCCCCAACGACAGCATGGCGAGGCTGCCGATCAGGGCGGCGCCTGTTCCCAACGCGATCCACGGCCGCTCGAGGCCATTCGATTGCTTGAGCCCGACGGCGAAGAGGATCTCCAGCAATCCTGCCGCGATCACCAGGACCCAGGCGAGTCCCCGGCTCATGAGAACAGCTTCCCGTTGATAGCGATCCGCACGGTGCGCACCGTGAGAACGGCCAGGGCCAGACTCAGCGCACCCAGGAGCCCCGCGGCCAACACCCACAGCGGCGCGCTGGAACGGAACTCCGCGTACTTCAGCGCCGCGTTGACCAATGCGGCCATCGGAAAGCCGATCGTCCACCAGGCCGCAGAAAAGCCGATGCTGGGGCGGAACACCTTCGGCGCGACCACGGCGAACATGAACAGCGCAAAGTAGAAGAGCAGCGCGGCGAAGCGATCGACGTTGCCGACGATGTTGCTGTACGCGAGGAAGCCCACGGCAAAGGGTGCCACCAGGATCATCAGCGAGGGCGTCATGGCGGACGCCATCGGGTCGTGATGCACGAGCCGGCTGACGATCATCGCGAAGAGCACCAGCGCCATCATCGCGCCGACGGCGCCGGCAAACAGGTTGATCTCCCCGGCCCAGGCCATGGGCATGTGTCCGCCGGTCACTGCGATGTCGAGCGTGGCCACGCCCGGGATCAGCCAGGCCGGCACGGCATGCGAAGCGTCCACCTGGCCCTTGAGCAGTCGGGAGACGACGACGAAGCTGAGCGCAAAAGTCGCCAGCACGCCCACCATCCACATCGCGCGCGCGGCGGGCGCGCTGTACGGCTCGGCGACGGCAGACAGCAGCAGCACAGAAATCACGATCGTGCCGAAGAAGTTGCCGGCCACCGGGTGATGGAACTCCGCGTGCACGGCCTCCGGATGCCTCGCGAGTTTCGTGAGATAGCCCAGTGCGACGAGCACGAACACGCCGAACGCGAAAGCCCCGATGGCCTCGCCGACGAAGGCCGGCGCGCCGAGACTGCCAGCCGCAAGCCGCCATGCGAGCGCCAGCCCCGACAGGCCCATGACCGAGCCGAACAGGTTGACCGGCAGGTTGCGTATCGAAGCTTCACCGGACCTGTGGAAGGCCGGGAAGGACGGGTTCATCGGTTGGCCTTGCATGGCGGGCTCCTTTGGCAGAATTTGCGGGTATTGGTAGTTTCTGCCAGACTGGCGTGACCGTCCGTGCCGCCGCACGGCGTTTTCTGCCAATCATCGAACCTTGTCAGCCATGCGCGTCGCCATCCTTGCCTTTCCCCGCGTCCAGCTGCTGGACGTCGCAGGGCCAGCGGACGTTTTCGCCGAGGCATCGCGCCAGCTCGGCAAGCCCCGCGCCTACCAGGTGCAGGTGATCAGCACCGTGGAAGGCATGCTCAAGAGCAGCAACGGCTTGCGCCTGGCCGTCGACGCGACGGTCGCGACGCATCGCGGGCCCATCGACACCTTGCTCGTCGCGGGAAGCCCCGACCTCGAGGACATGGTGAGCGACGCGCAGTTGCAGGCCTGGCTGCGACGTCAATCCCGCACCGCGCGACGCTTCGGCTCGGTCTGCAGCGGCGCCTTCGTGCTGGCGGCCGCCGGGCTCCTCGATGGCAAGCGGGTGGCGACGCACTGGAATTCCACCGCCCGCCTCGCGGCGGCCTACCCCCTCACCTGCGTCGAGGCGGATGCCATCTACGTGAAGGACGGCAAGCTCTTCACCTCCGCCGGCGTGACCGCCGGCATGGACCTCGCGCTCGCAATGGTGGAAGAAGACCACGGCCGCGAACTCGCGCTGCGCGTGGCGCGCGAGCTGGTGATGTTCCTGAAGCGCCCCGGCGGCCAGAGCCAGTTCAGTGCCCACCTGGCGGCGCAGACGGCCGAGCGATCCAGCGTGCGCGAGGTGCAGGACCATGTGCTCGCGAATCTCAAGGACGATCTGTCCGTGCCCCTTCTGGCCTCGCGCGCAGGCATGAGCGAAAGAAGCTTTGCACGCAACTTCCGCAGCGAGACGGGGACCACGCCCGCGGAGTTTGTCGAGAACGCGCGGATTGACGCCGCGCGCCGCATGGCCGAGGAATCGGACCTGCCGGCCAAGCGGCTGGCCGATGCGGTGGGCTATGCGAACGTGGATGGCTTCCGGCGGGCGTTCGCCCGGCGGCTGGGTGTGAGCGTCACGGAATACCGGAGGCGCTTCGCGCGGTGAGGGTGCCCGACCCGGGCTAGCCGATCAGCCGGTTGGCGCGCACCAGCAGCGACTGCGGCAGCTTGAGCCCGATCGCGTCGGCGGTCTTCAGGTTCAGCACCAGCTCGAAGGTGGTGGGCCGCTCGATCGGCAGCTCGGCCGGCTTTGCTCCCTTGGCGATGCGATCGACATACGAAGCGAGACGCGCATACGAATCCACGAGGCGCGGCCCATAGGTGCAGAGCGCGCCGCTGTCCGCGAAGATCGGCCAGCCAGACATCACGGGCATCTTGCGCGCGATGGCGAAGTCGAGGATCTGCCGCCGGTAGGCCACCGCGAAGCTGTCGCTGAAGATCGACACCGCACGTGCCGGCGAAGCGGCCATGGCCTCCAGCGAAGACGCCAGCTCGTCGCGGGTTCGCGCGGGAAAGTATTCCGCGTGCAGGCCGAGCTGCCTTGCGGCGCGGTCGGTGTAGTCGCGCTCGATGTGCGAGCCGGGGTGTTCGGGGTTGACGACGATCGCCACGTCGCGCACCGACGGAACCATCTCGCGCAGGATCTCCAGCAGCTTGCCGTTCATCTCGGCGGCCAGCAGCGTCAGGCCCGTCATGTTCGATTCGGGATGCGCGAGGCTCTTGGCGAAGCCCGCCGAAACGGGATCGCCGCTGAAGACATAGGCCACCGGCACGGCCACCGGAAGGCCGGCGACGACGTTGACCGCCGGGCCTCCCTGGGCAAGCAGGATGTCGACCGGCACACGCTGAAGGTCCGCCACCAGCTCGGGGACTCGCTGGGCCGAACCGTCGCCGTACCTGAACTCGATGACGAGGTTGCTGCCCTCGACGTAGCCCAGGCGGGCCAGCGAGGCGCGCAACGCGGCGACCATCGGCGTCAGGCTCGCGGCCTCCTGCGCGGTGACCCATCCGAGCCGCAGCACCTTGTCGGCGGCGTGGATGCGCGAACTGCTCTGCATCACCGCAAGGGCGAACGCCGTGCCCAGGACCGTGCGTCGTTTCATGGGACGGAGGGTGCACCTTCGGCGATGGTCACGCAAGGTGCAAGGACTTCTGGCCTATTCCCCCCTTCGCGCATTGTTCTTCATGAGGAAGAAGGTCAGCGCAGCCACGACGAGCGCCAGCCCCACGCCGAACGCGGCGATGTCGCTCGTGCCCTCCCAGGCGACGACCTCGCGCAGGAACAGGACCGCGAGAACGGCAATGACCACGCTCACCAGGTTGCCCTTGAGGTCCTCGAGGTTGTGGACTTCGAGCCATTTCGGCAGCGGCAGCTTGTCGTCGATGAACAGCGAATAGAGGCCGATGCTGATGAGATAGACCGCAATGCCTATGAGGAACACGTCCACGGCCTCGACGATGCCCACCGCGAAGATCTTGACCGCCTTGGCCGACACCGATCCGCCTCGGATCGCCTCCATGAAGGTGGAGCACAAGGCGATCGTCTCGTAGACGATCAACGCCACCGAACCCAGGAACGTTCCGATCACCGGAATGATCATGATGTAGCGGCTCGAAGCCAGGATGCGTCGCATCATCGGAAGACCTCCTTCAGTTGAACTCGACCCGATCCGTCCTCGAAGATCAGGTGGCGCATCTGCGCCGCGATGGATGCGCCAAGCGCCGGCGCCCCGTCGGGTCCCACGTTCGCCGATATGCCGAACGTGACCCTGGCGACCAGGTCGCGGTAGCGCGGAAGCGCCACCTGCAACGCGGCTGCCAGCTTCTCCTTGTGGTGCGGCGTGCGGCGCAACAGGGTGAGCGGATGCCTCTGCGCGTCCGGCGAAATGACGTGACTCACCAGCGCCGGCACGAACTGCGTACGGGGGGCCAGCCGGGCGAACAAGGTATAGCTGCTGGACCAGTTCTGCAATGACGCGGCCGCCCGCTGCGGACCGAAGGTGGCGGGGTCGGGCTCGATCTCTCCCGCCGGGAAGGTCAGCAGGGCGCCACCTTCCTGCAAATGCCTGGAGGCTGCGCGTATGACGGCCATGCGCCCGCCTCCTTCTTCATCAGGCAGGAAGATCAGTTGGCGCGCGACGCTGGGCAAGGCGCGAAGGAACGGGCGGTCGGAGGCGATCACGCGAAGGTCGGGGCGGGACGCGAGACTGGTGAAGAGTGCGACCGTGTCGGTCATGCCGGGGTGGTTTGCCAGGATGATCACAGGGCCTTGCGGCGGCACGTGCTCCAAGCCCGAGGTGACGATGCCAGCGGTCATCTGGCTCATCAGCCACGCGCTGCCCTGCGCAAGGCCATGCTCGCCGACGCGGCTGTCGAACTCGTGCGCAGTCCGGGCGAAGCGGCGGGCCGCAGGCCGGAACAGGTGGCGCAAAGGCGTGCCATGGAGGCGCAACAGGCCCATCGAATCGAGCAGGTCGACGATGTTGAGCTCGGTGAGTGTCTCGACCAATGGTGACGCGGTGGCGGTCATCTGCTGGTTGGGAATTGGATCTGCACTGGCTGGGGGCAGGCATCCATTCTTTCAGATTGGTGTGCATTGGCGTCGATCTATCGATGATCAGGCGCTGGGCGGCGTGAAGGTGCCGCGCCGCGTGGGCCACCGGTTGAGCGCAGCGCCGAACTCGCGTGCCTGGCGCTCGCGCTCCATGGCCCTCGCCTCGGCCGGCGACCCCTGCGTGCGCACCGGCCCGCCTCGGAGGATGCACCACCACGTCTGCGGGTACATCGGCCCATTGCCCTTCGCGCCGCGCGGCGGATGCACCTCCATGCCCTTAAGCAGCACGCCGGTCTCGTTCAAGGCGAGCAGCCTCACCTTGTCGAGCACCGGCAGCGCGTAGTGCTCGCCGTCGGCCTTCAGCAGCACAGCCATGCGTGAGTTGAATCCGCGCTGCTGCACGCGCAGTTCGCCGCGCACGGGGCTGGCCTGGATCGCATGGCGGTCCAGGAGAACACCTTCGCGGCGGCAGCGGTAGACGATTGCAAACATGGGCGTGACAATCGTACTGTATGGACATACAGTATTTGACATGGACCGCGAAATATGGATTGCCGTGTGTGCCCACCGGCTGCAACGACAGTGGCGCACTGTGGACCCCGAGCAGCTCGATGACCTGGCGGCCGAGCTGTGGAAGGACGAGCGCCTGCGAGAGCTGCCCCCCGAAGCCGCGGCGGTGGCCTGGCTGGGGCCGATCCTTCCCCTGCCGTTCTGAGCGGCCAGGCTGTCCTTCGGATGGCCGGGCGGCCGGTCAGTTCCCAGCCTTGGCGTACGGCGTGGCGCCGGCCAGGTAGCGCGCGCCGGACCACTGCCCGCTCTCGCAAAGGTCGCGCACGACCTCGTTGATCAGGTGGCAGATCGCGCGCTTGGCATTGCTCTCCGGCAGGTGCCGCGACACGCACAGGCCCAGCACGCGCACCATGTCGCCCGATGCGATGCGGTGCGCGACGAGCCGCCCGTCTTCCACCTCGCGTTGCGCGAGGCCCAGCGGCATGATGGTCGGGCCGATGCCCGCCTCCACGGCGCTCTTGAGCACATAGACCGAGTTGATCTCGGCGGCGATGCGTTGCGGCGGATGGCCGGCGCGCTCCAGCGCGTCGTCGACGATCCATCGCGTGCAGTGGCCGTGCTGCGGGCTGGGCAGCACCAGCGGGCGCGCCACCGATTGCTCCAAGGTCACGTCGCCCGGCGGCGGCGCGTTCGCATCCTGTGGCGCGTGCATGAGCACGAAGGCTTCCTCGACCAGCGGCGTGAACGCGATGTCGCGCGGCGGCATGGTTTCCGTGAAGATCGCGACGTCGACGCGGCCGGCGAGCAACTGGTCCGCCATGTTGCCGGTGAGTTCCTCGTTGAGATGCAGCAGGATGTTGGGATAGCGCCGCGACACGGCACGCATCAAGGGCAGCGCCAGCGTGGCGGCCACGCTTTGCGGCAGCGCCGCGACCACCGAGCCCACCACCGTGTCCGACGAGCGCAGCACCGCCGCGCGCGCATCGCTGATCTGCTTGGTGATGCCCAGCGCATATTCGTAGAAGACCTTGCCCGCCTCGGTCGTCGCCACGCCGTTGCGGCTGCGCGAGAGTAGCTGCACGCCGAGCTCCGATTCGAGCTCGGCGATCTGCTTGCTCAAGGCCGATTGCGCCACGTGCAGGTGCTCGGCCGCGCGCGAAAGGCTCTTGTTGTCGACGATCGCGAGGAAGTACTTGAACTGGCGCAGTTCCATCCCCGGATTCTGGACTCTCTGCGGTTCAGCTCGTGGAACAGGCGAAGCTGGCGGCGTCGTTCATGTCGCCGCTTCCCTTGTAGCGCGGATAGGCGGGGTACTTGCACAGCGGGCGCGTGGCGGTGGTCGCGCCGCTCGCATCCACCTTGCGATGCACCAGCGATTGCGCCGAGGCCGGCGTGCCCTGCTCCACCCAGGTCGCCATGGCCTTGAGCAGGTCGACCTTGTCGGGCCCGGGTCCGCCGTAGCAGTGGCCCACGCCCGGTGCCATGAAGAGTTCGACGGTCTGGTCGGCCTTGGCCTGCCCCAGCGCGCCGACGACGTTGTCGTAGTAGCGCTCGGTGTCGCGCGGACTGACCGAGGAGTCGGTGGTGCCGTTCCACAGGATGAGCTTGGCGCCCCTCGCATTCAGTGGCGCGAGGTTGGGGTCGAAGGCCTCGAACATGCCGCCGACCACGCCCATGCGCGGCAGCCAGTCGTCGTAGTTCCACGTGAGCGTGTCGTAGTTCGGGTCCTGCGTGATGAACGAACGCACGAAGCCGTCCGAGAACAGGCCCTGCACCGAGTTTCCGCCGAAGGCGGCGCTGGGCCAGATGTATTCGCCCCAACCCTTCGCCGTGTTCTCGGCGCCCGGGTTGTAGCCCGGATGCGTCCACTTTCCGTCGGCCGAGGCAATGCTCGACGTCACGGCGTCGACCGTGCCGATCTGCGCATCGGAGAGACAGTCGTCCCCCGTGTCCGCGCCGGCCGCGCAACGCAGCGGCGCGGGGTCGTAGTGGCAGGCGCCGGGCCTGGAGATGATGCCGTCGCTCGCGCCGTCCAGCCCGTCGCACTGGGCCAGCACCGCATTCGCGAGCAGCGCCTGCTTGGCCGCATCGAGCGAGTTCGCCGGCGTGCGCACCCGCTTCGAGATGCGGTTGAACTGCATGAACAGGCCCATGATGTTGCCGGCCGGCGCACGCGCCACGATGCCATCGAAGTCCTCGGGGTAGCGCTGCGCCTGCATCAGCGCATCGTGCCCGCCCATCGAGCAGCCCTCGAAGTAGCTACGCGAGGCCGGCGTGCCGAAGAAGCTGGCGACCAGCGCCTTGCCCGGCGGCAGTGCACGGTGCTCCGACCGGTAGGTGAAGTCCGCCAGTTGCTCGGGGTTGAGCGCGAAGGCCGCCTTGAAGTAGTCCAGACCGCGCGCGCCCGGGTAGTCGTAGCCGCCGTTGGTGCCCAGGGTGGCGTAGCGCTCGGTGAGGATGGATTCGCTGAATTGCGGATCGGTCGCGACCGGCATCGCGCCGTCGAAGCCGCCGCCGCCGAGGAAGGCGATCTTGCCGTTCCATCCGCTGGTGGGCATGCGCGCCTCGAAGCGCAGGGTGGAGCCGTCGAGCTTGGCATGCACCACGCAGTATTCGGGTTGCGCGCCGGCGGCGGCGACGACCTGCGCGTCCTCCACCGTGGCGCCTCCGCCCAGGGCCTGGCCCGCGAAGGTGGCGCATTTTTCGGCGAGGGTGGGCGCGGGCGTGGTGACGACCGGCGCTGGCGTCGCGGGTGTCGCGGCAAAGAAGCCGTTGTGCCCGCCGCCACCGCATCCGGCCGCAGCCAGCATGGCAATCAACGAGGCGCTGCGTGTGAAGTGCATGGTCTTGTCTCCTTGGATGAATCGATGTGCGTGTCGTGCGTGTGCCGGACCGGCTCAGGCGAAGCTGACGACCTTGCCGGGGTTGAAGATGTTGTGCGGGTCGAGCGCCCGCTTGATCGAGCGCATCAGCGCGACCGCGTGCGGCCCGTGCTCCTCGACGAGGTACTGCATCTTGTGAAGGCCGACGCCATGCTCGCCCGTCGATGTGCCGCCGTGCCGCAGCGAGCGCTGGACCAGGCGGTGGCTGAAGGCCTCGGCCGCCTCGACCTCCTTCGGCGAATCGGGATCGACCAGCACCAGGCAATGGAAGTTGCCATCGCCCACGTGGCCGAACACCGGCGCCAGCAGGCCGTGGGCCTCGATGTCGGCCAGCGTCTCTTCCACGCAGGTGGCCAGTGCCGAAAGCGGCACGCAGGCATCGGTGGTGATGCTGCGGTTGCCGGGCTTGAGTTGCAGCGAGGCGAAGTAGGCGTGGTGTCGCGGCGTCCACAGGCGCGATCGCTCCTCCTGCAGGCTGGCCCACTGGAACTCGCCGCCGCCGTGGCCGGCTGCGATCTCGCGCACCACCGCAGCCTGCTCGTCGATCTGCGCCTGGCTGCCGGCGAACTCCAGGAACAAGGTCGGCTTCTCCGCGAGCGTCGTGCGGCTGTGCGCATTGACCGCCTTGATGGTCAACGCATCCAGCATCTCCGCGCGCGCGAGCGGCACGCCGAGCTGGATCGACTCGATCACGCCATCCACCGCGGCGCGGACCGTCGGGAAATGCACCACCGCCGCGGCCACCACTTCAGGGTGCGGATGGATGCGCACCGTGGCCTCGGTGATCAGCCCGAGCGTGCCCTCGGAACCGCAGAAGAGCTGCGTCAGGTTGTAGCCAGCCGAGCTCTTGCGTGCATGCGACGCGGTGCGGATCACCTCGCCGTCGGCCGTCACCACGGTCAGGCTCAACAGGTTGTCGCGCATGGTGCCGTAGCGCACCGTGTTGGTCCCGGACGCAGCCGTCGCCACCATGCCGCCGACCGTCGCGTCGGCGCCCGGGTCGACCGAAAAGAAGAAGCCCGTTCCCGACAGCGCCGCATTGAGCTGGCTGCGCGTGACGCCCGCCTGCACGGTGGCCGTGAGGTCGCTCGTGCGGATGGCCAGCACCTGGTTCATCTGCGAGAAGTCGATGCACACGCCGCCTTCCACGGCCAGGAGATGGCCCTCGATCGACGAGCCCACGCCGAAAGCGATGACCGGCACGCGTTCGCGGGCGCAGGCGCGCACCACGAAGGCCGCCTCGTCCGTGCCGTGCACGTAGACCACGACGTCGGGCGGCAGCGGCCGGTAGCTCGACTCGTCGCTGCCGTGCTGCAGCAGCACGCTGTCGGCGGTGGAGAGCCGCGATCCGAAGCGACGCCGCAAGGTCGCGATGAGTTCGGCAGAGGGTGCGCGGCGGTCGGCATCGACGGCGGACGGACGCGCAGGGTCGATCACATGGGCATCCATGATGTCTTTCCTCGAAGGGGGTGAAGCCGCAGGCAGGGACGCCTGCGGCGAGGAACGCTTCAGCGCGGCGACGAGGCCGGGGAAGCGTTGATGGAAGCAGCCGTGGGCTTGACCAGCAGGACCAGCGCCGCGCCGATCACCAGCAGCGCGGCCAGCATGTGCAGGCCCGCGTCGGTGCTCTTCGTGGCGTCCTTGATCACGCCGATCATGAAAGGCGCCGCAAAGCCCGAGAGGTTGCCGAAGGAGTTGATGAAGGCAATGCCGGCCGCCGCCGCCGCGCCACCGAGGAATCCGGTGGGCATGCCCCAGAACACCGGGAGCGTGGACATGATGCCCATCGTCGCGATGGTCAGTCCGACCAGCGACCAGGTCGTGCTGCCGTGCATGGCCACGCTCATGATCAGCCCCGCCGCGCCCACCACGCCGGCGATGGCCGAGTGCCAGCGATGTTCGAGCCGGCGATCCGCGCTGCGTGCCGTGAGGTACATCGCGACCACGCCGAAGGTCCAGGGGATGGCGCTCAGCAAGCCGATGTCGAGCGCCCCCTTCACGCCGACGGCCTTGATGATGCTGGGCAGCCAGAACGAGATTCCGTAGAGCCCCGACACGAAGGCGAAGTACACCAGCGCCAGCAGCCACACGCGGCCGTTGGAGATCACGCGCCAGATGCTGGCCTCGGACTTGCCGCTGCCATCGGCGGCGATCTCGCGTGCGATCAGCTCGCGCTCTTCGGTGCTCAGCCAGGCGGCGTCCTTCACGCGGTCGTCGAGGTAGCGCCAGACCACCACGCCGAGCGCCACGGTCGGCAGGCCCTGCAGGAGAAACAGCCATTGCCAGCCCTGCCAGCCGTTGACGCCCGCCATGCTCTGCAGGATCCAGCCCGAGATCGGCCCGCCCAGGATGCCCGCGAACGGAATCGCCGCAAGGAACAGCGAGGTCGCCTTGCCGCGGCGTGCGGCCGGGTACCAGTAGGTGAGGTACAGGATGATGCCGGGGAAGAAGCCTGCCTCGGCCGCGCCGAGGAAGAAGCGGATCACGTAGAAGGCCATCGGCGTATTCACGAACATCGTGCCCGCCGACAAGAGGCCCCACGTGATCATGATCCTCGCGATCCAGCGGCGCGCGCCCACCTTGTGCAGGATCACGTTGCTCGGCACTTCGAAGATGAAGTAGCCGATGAAGAAGATGCCGGCGCCGAGACCGTATACCGCTTCGCTGAACTGCAGCGCCTCCTGCATCTGCAGCTTGGCGAAGCCGACGTTGACCCGGTCCAGGTACGCCACGATGTAGCAGAGGAACAGCAGCGGTATCAAGCGCCAGCTGACCTTGCGATAGACCGCGTCGGCGGCCGAAAGGGAAGCGACGCCGCCACGTGGCGGCGTCAGGGTGCTGGTGGTCATCGTGTTGCCTCGTTGTGATTGCCCGGCACCGATGGTCTTCGCAGGAGGCTCCCGCCCTTATCGGGTTAACTCGCGAAATTCATACCGATTGAAGAACCTGCCATCTCGCGCCGAGATGGACCGCGCGGTCGCTTCAACCGGGCACCAGCACCGTCGGCACCGCTGTTGCGGCGAGCGTGGGATGGTCGCGGCTGAAGTGCAGGCCGCGGCTCTCGTGGCGCGACTGCGCCGACCGCACGATCAGCGCCGCGACCTGCACGAGGTTGCGCAGTTCGAGCAGGTCCGGCGTGATGCGGAACTGTCCGTAGAACTCGTCGATCTCGCTGCTCAACAGGGCGATGCGGTGCGCCGCGCGCTCCAGGCGCTTGTCGGTGCGCACGATGCCGACGTAGTCCCACATGAAGCGCCGCAGCTCGTCCCAGTTGTGCGAGAGGACCACGATCTCGTCGGCATCGGTGACGCGGCTCGGGTCCCACTGCGGCAGCTCGGCCAGCCTGCGCGATGGTGCGGCGCCGATGGCGTCCGCCGCTGCGCGCGCGAACACCATGCACTCGACCAGCGAGTTGCTGGCCAGGCGGTTCGCGCCATGCAGGCCGGTGCACGCCGTCTCGCCGATGGCGTAGAGGCCCGCGATGTCGGTGCGGCCGCTCAGGTCGGTGAGCACGCCGCCGCAGGTGTAGTGCGCGGCGGGCACCACCGGAATGGGCTCGCGCGTGATGTCGATGCCCAACTCGGCGCAGCGCGCCAGGATGTTCGGGAAGTGCGCGTGGAGAAACGCGGGCGGCTGGTGCGAGATGTCGAGGTACACGCAGTCCAGGCCGTGCTTCTTCATTTCGAAATCGATGGCGCGTGCCACCACGTCGCGCGGCGCCAGCTCGGCACGTTCATCGTGGGCGGGCATGAACCGCGTGCCGCCGGCCGATGCGGGCAGCTTGAGCTGGCCGCCTTCCCCACGCACGGCTTCGCTGATGAGGAAGGACTTGGCGAAAGGATGGTAGAGGCAGGTCGGATGGAACTGGATGAACTCCATGTTCGAGACGCGGCAGCCCGCGCGCCATGCCGCGGCGATGCCATCGCCCGTGGCCGTGTCGGGGTTGGTCGTGTAGAGATAGACCTTGCCCGCGCCGCCCGTCGCGAGGATGACGTGCGGCGCACGGAAGGTACGCACCTCGTCCGTCGCGATGTCCAGCGCGTAGAGGCCCTGGCACCCGGCGTCGGGCAGGCCTAGCCGCGAGCCGGTGATGAGGTCGACCAACGCATGGCCCTCGAAGAGCGTGATGTTGGGCGTGCGCCGCACGGCATCGATGAGGCAGCGTTGCACGGCCGCGCCGGTCGCATCGGTCACGTGCGCCACGCGCCGCTGGCTGTGGCCGCCTTCGCGCGTCAGGTGCAGGGCGCCGTCTTCTTCCGAGAACGGCACGCCGAGCGCGCGCAGCCAGGCGATGGCGTCCGGCGCGCGCTCCACCACGAAGCGCGTCGCTGCCAGGTCGCACAGGCCGGCGCCGGCGACCAGCGTGTCATCGACATGCGACTGGATGGAATCGGTCTCGCCGAGCACGGCGGCGATGCCGCCCTGGGCCCACTGGCTCGCGCCGTCGCCCAGTGCGCGCTTGGTAAGCACGGCCACACGGTGCGTGCCGGCCAGGTGCATCGCGGCGCTGAGACCGGCCAGGCCGCTGCCAACGATGAGAACGTCGAAATCGAGGGAAGTCATTGGAGAAGCCCCGGTCTGCGTGCCAGCGCTTCGAGGAATCCGAATCGCGCCTCGGCGCCTGCGGAGACAGCCGTCATGGAAAGAGCGGCGGACTGTAGCACCGCACAAATGGACGCCGCCGTCCTGTATCGGCGCACTTCGCGGCGGCGTTTACACATTTTTCATGACATCGTGCCTTCAACTTGCGCCGTGGCGGCCGATACACGGACTATGGACAAGCCACATTCAAGCCAGTCGCCGGGGGTGCTGACACAGATCCCGAGAGAGAGCGTCCTCCAGGACGACGGAGAGCACATGCTCGTGTCGACCCGGGGCGTGGAAGGCTCGAAGAGCGATGGCATCCTGCTTCGCCGATGCGTCTTCTCGCTGGCCGCGCCGCTGGGCTGCGAGTTCCTGGGCCAGTACCGGCAGCTTTCGGATGGCCTCTGGCACGCGACCATGCGCAGCGTGGCCCGCAGCGATGGTTCCTTCGGTCCGCCGCATGTGGGGATCTACGCGACGGAGCTCGATGCGCTGGTCAATCTCTGGACGAACCGGCGGCGGTCCGACCTGGGCACTCGGGTCTGAGGGAGAGCCCGCATCCGGCGCCTACGCCCGGCTGGCCTGCGGCAGAGGGGGCACCGGGCCCACGTAGCGCCCGCGTGGCCGGATCACCTGCGCCACGCCCAGTTGTTCGAGGCTGTGCGCCAACAGTCCCACGCTGCGCGCCGTGGCGAACAGGCCGAAGGCCGCGTCGGCGGGCAGCCGATGGTGCGCAACCAGGGCGGCCAAGGCCACGTCGATGTTGGGCTGCAGGCCGGTCAGCGCCGTCACCTTGTCGATGAAGCGCGCGATGACCTCTGGGGGCTCGAACAGCGCCAGCAACGCGGCCGCGCGCGGATCGCCGTCGGGATAGAGGTGGTGACCGAACCCTGCCAGGGGCAGGCCGGTCGACAGGTAGTGGGCCACCACGGCGTCCTCGCCCAGCCGCTCCACTTCGCTGAACAGCGCCTGGACGCGGCCCGAGGCATCGCCGTGCAGGGGGCCGGAGAGCGTGGTCAATCCCGCCAGCAGCGAGGCCGGCAACGAGGCGCCTGTCGAGGCCGCGATGCGTGCGACGAAGGCCGAACTCGTCAGCTCGTGGTCGACCAGCAGCACCATGGCCGTTCGCAGCAGGTCGCCCACCTGCTTCGATTGCTTCCATCCTTGCGCAAAGCGCAGATGCAGCGCCTGCTTTCCCGGCAGGGCGCCGAACGCGTTGGCCAACTCTCCCACCAGGCCCTGGCTCTCGTTGTGCAGCACCCGGGTGAGGCGCCCACGGGTGGAGAGCCCGGTGGCCGCCAGCCCGGCCAGGGCGGTGAAGGCAGCATCCCGCCCGGGCTTGGCCGAGCGCATCGGCGCAGCGCACGAGAAGTCGACGGCTTGCTCGGCGCCCCACAGCAGTTGCGCCACTTCTTCGACGGTGGCTGACCGGGCCAGGCTCACGGCGTCCTGCCCCCGGTAGTACGGCCGCCCCCGAAAGAACGCGCACAGCGCCGTCGGGATGCTGGGCTCCGAGCCGAACAGCGTGTTGGCGGCCAGGGTCTCGTGCTTGCGGCCGGCCTGCTTGCGCTTGGCGAGACCGGCAACGTCCTCGGCGCGGTAGAGGCTGCGGCGCGCATGGGCCGGATCGGGCATGACTTCGAGCTTGCCCCGGCTCACGTAGGCGTAGATCGTCTGGGGCTGCACCCCGAGGAGGCGGCACGCCTCTTCCATCGATATCCAGGAAGCCATGGTCTGACGCGGGAAGTTATTTATATTGATTTTATGCGTCAATCTTGCTTTGATCGTCAACTATTTACTACGATGCCAGGCATGAAGCCCCATGTCCTGCAACTCAATCCCATCCTGATCCCGGCGATCAACGACAAGCTCGCATCGCTCTACACGGTCCACAAGTACTTCGAGGCAACCGACCCGGAGGCCTGGCTGCGTGAACATGGCGAGTCCATCGACGCGGTGATCACGGGCGGGCACACCGGCATTTCGCGCGCGATGCTGCAGCAGTTGCCCAGCCTCAAGGTGGTGGCCGTCAACGGCGTCGGCACCGACGCGGTCGACCTGGCCTACTGCCGCGACCGTGGCCTGCCCGTCACCGCGACCCTGGGCGCATTGACCGAAGACGTGGCCGACCTGGCGATCGGCTTGCTCATCGCCGCTTGCCGGAACCTTTGTGCGGGCGACCGCTTCGTGCGCGACGGCCAGTGGGAGCTTCGCCCCCAGCCCAGCGCCATCCCGCTCGCCCGGCGGTTCAGCGGCATGCGCGTCGGCATCGTCGGCATGGGGCGCGTGGGCCGCGCCGTCGCAGCGCGGGCAGCCGCCTTTGGCTGTCCGATCAGCTACACCGACCTGCGCCCCATGGACGACATTGCGCACCGCTTCGTGTCCGATCTCGTGGACCTCGCGCGGCACTCCGATGCGCTCGTGCTGTGCGCCGCGGCGGACAAGGCAGAAGGCATCGTCAACGCGGCCGTGCTGGACGCGCTCGGCTCGCGCGGCTTCCTGGTCAACGTCGCGCGTGGCCGACTGGTCAATGAATCCGACTTGACGGAAGCGCTGGCCGCCGGCCGCATCGCCGGCGCGGGGCTGGACGTGTTCGTCGACGAACCCCGCGTTCCGCTGACGCTGCGCCAATCCGACAGCGTGACGCTCCAGGCCCACCGCGCGAGTGCCACCTGGGAGACCCGCACCGCCATGGCCGAGATGGTGCTCGACAGCGTTGCCCAGGCCCTGGCGGGCGAACGCCCGGCGATGAGCCTTACCACCTGAGCGCCGCAGCGCTGCGCGCCATGACGGACTTCGTATTCCCCGCGTCCGCGCCCACCACCTTGCCGGTGGCGGGCCGCACGGCCGTGTTCCCGGTGGGACGCGTGTACTGCATCGGCCGCAACTACCGTTGGAGCCAGGACGAGCACGGAACGCCTCTGGTCGAAATGCCGGCCTGGTTCATGAAGCCGGCCAGCGCGGTCATGCAGGCGCGCGGCGTCCTGCCCTATCCCCCGGGCACCAGCGATTTCTGCCATGAGATCGAACTGGTCGTGGCCATCGGTCGCGGCGGCCGGGACATCGATCCGGCGCGCGTGGAACGCGATCACGTCTGGGGCTATGCGGCAGGACTGGATCTCACGCGGCGCGACCTGCAGGCGCAAGCCAAGCGCGCAGGTGGTCCCTGGGAGGCCGCCAAGGCCTTCGACCACTCGGCGCCCTGCACGCCCATCTTGCCGGCTGCGATGTTCGGCCATCCCCGAGAGGGCGACGTGTGGCTGGCCGTCAACGGCATCGAACGGCAGCGCGCCGACCTGTCCGACCTCATGTGGCCGGTGCCCGAACTGGTGGCGATGCTGTCGAGGTCGGTGACGCTCGCGCCCGGCGACCTGATCTACACCGGCACGCCCGCAGGGGTGGGCCCACTGCAACCGGGCGACGTGGTCAGCGGAGGTGTGGCCGGCATCGGCGAGTTCTCCATGACCGTGAAGAACACCCATTCGATATCACCCACAGGAGACTCCCCTTGAACGCAACCACCCCCAGGAAGATCGCCCTCGTCACCGGCGCAGGCAGCGGCATCGGCCGTGCCGTGGCTCTCGGCCTGCTGGACGACGGCTGGAGCGTCGTGCTGGCCGGCCGCCGTGCCGAGCCGCTGCAGTCGCTCGCGGCCGAGGCCGAGGCGCGCGGCCAAGCCGCCATGGCGGTGCCCACCGACGTGACCCGGCCCGAGAGCGTGCAGGCGCTCTTCGACACCATCGAACGCAGCTTCGGCCGGCTGGATCTCCTCTTCAACAACGCCGGCGTGAACGCGCCGGCGGTGCCGATGGACGAGCTGCCGCTGGAGAAATGGTTCAGCGTGCTGAACACCAACGTGACGGGCGTGTTCCTCTGCGCCCGTGCGGCCTTCGGCCTGATGCGTCGCCAATCGCCGCAGGGCGGACGCATCATCAACAACGGCTCGATCTCGGCGCACACGCCACGCCCCTTCACCGCGCCCTACACCGCCAGCAAGCACGCGGTGACGGGCCTGACCAAGGCGCTGGCGCTGGACGGCCGTGCATTCGACATCGTCGCGAGCCAGATCGACATCGGCAATGCGCTGACCGAACTGTCCGAGCGCATGACACGCGGCGTGCTGCAGGCCAATGGCACCGTCGCGCCCGAACCCATGATGGACGCGAAGCACGTCGCCGATGCGGTGCGCCACATCGCCGCGATGCCACTCAGCGCCAACGTGCTCAACATGACCGTGATGGCCAGCGCCATGCCCTTCGCCGGGCGCGGATAGCGCGGCCCCAGACCCCACCGACCGATCCACCCGCCAGAGGAGACTTCCATGAAATTCAGATCCCTGTTCCTTGCCGTCTCGGCATCGCTCGCCATCGTGCCGACCCTGGCATCGGCCCAGGCCGCCTACCCGACCCGCGCCATCAAGATCATCGTGCCCGCCCCGCCGGGCGGCGCCATCGACACCATCGCCCGCGTCGTCGGCGACAAGCTGGCGGTGTCGATGGGCCAGCCGGTGGTTGTCGACAACAGGCCCGGCGCATCGAACAACCTCGGCACGGACGTGCTCGCCAAGTCGGCACCGGACGGCTACACGATCGGCATCGTGGGCGGCAGCCACAACATCAACAAGTACCTGTTCAAGAACCTGGGCTGGGACCCGGAGAAGAGCTTCGAGCCCATCGTCTACACGCACGAGGTTCCGCTGGTCTTCGCCATCTACCCGCAGATTCCCGCCAAGACGCTACCCGAGTTCGTGGCCTGGATGAAAGCCAACCCGAACCAGGCCAAGGTCGCCACCTCCGGCCGCGGCAGCGCGCAGGAAATGGCGGCAGAGATGTTCCGCATGGCCAGCGGCACGCAGATGCTGCTGGTGCCCTACAAGGGCTCCGCCGCCGCCCACCCCGATCTGCTGGCGGGGCGCACCGCGCTCTACATCGACACCATCAGCGCCATCCAGTCGCAGGTGAAGGCCGGCAACGCGCGCGCCATTGCGGTGTCGAGCCGCAAGCGGTCGACTTCCCTGCCGGATGTGCCGACCGCGGACGAACAAGGGCTCAAGGGCTACGACGCCAGCACCAACGGCGGCTTCCTCGCGCCGGCCGGCACGCCCAAGGCGATCGTCGCCAAGCTCAATGCCGATATCAACGCGGCGCTGAAGATGCCCGACGTGCGCGCCAAGCTGGAAGCCGCTGGCATCGAGATCCAGGGCGGCACGCCGCAGGAGTACGCCGCGCTGATCAAGTCCGACCTCGCCAAGTGGGGCAAGGTCGTCAAGGAAGCGGGTATCGCGGCGGAGTGAGTCCGGATGCCGCCGGGCGGCCCCGTCAGTTCTTCTCCGTCAACTGCGCCAGCACGGCTGGGTTCTCCAGTGTGGAGGTGTCCTGGGTGATCGACTCGTCCTTGGCGATCGAGCGCAGCAGGCGCCGCATGATTTTCCCGCTGCGCGTCTTGGGCAGGTTGTCGCCGAAGCGGATGTCCTTCGGCTTGGCGATCGGGCCGATCTCGCGGCCGACCCAGTTGCGCAATTCGGCGGCGATCTTCTTCGCCTCGTCGCCCGTCGGCCGGGAGCGCTTCAGCACGACGAAGGCGCAGATCGCCTCGCCCGTCGTGTCGTCGGGGCGGCCGACCACGGCGGC
>NZ_JASZYF010000046.1 GCF_030317115.1 Variovorax gracilis | reverse complement strand
TTCTACAACCGCGTGCGCATGCACACGGCCATCGGATACCTCGCCCCGGTCACAATGGAGCGCAGCCTCTTGGCTGCATGACTTGCTGTACGTGGAAACGAGGCAGGGTCATTCCGCCGGGTTCGGCCACGATCAAAGCGATTGACTACAGCCTAAAGCGCTGGCCGGCATTGACGCGGTACATCGAGGACGGTGACGTGCCGATCTCGAACAACTGGGTTGAGAACCAGATCAGGCCCATTGCCCTCGGAAGAGCCAACTGGCTGTTCGCGGGCTCCCTGCGTGCCGGCAAGCGCGCCGCGGCGATCATGAGCTTGGTTCACTCGGCACGCATCAACGGGCACGATCCCTATGCGTACCTGAAGGATGTCCTCGAACGCCTGCCGACCCATCCGGCAAGCCAGATCGATGACTTGCTGCCGCATCGCTGGCAGGCAGAGTCCGCCGCGCATTGATCTCCGAGCCCGTCGTCAAGATGGGTTTGCCGGACGCATACGCAGGAATTGACCAAGCCGCTGTGGGAGGAGTTCAAGCTGTGGCTCGAACTCGAGCGGCGCCGCGTACCCGATGGAAGCAGCATCGCCGCAGCGATCGACTACAGCCTGAACCACTGGGCACAGTTCACCCGTCATCTCGACGACGGCGAAGTCCCGATGGACAACAACTTCCTGGAGCGCCAGATCAAGCCCCGGCAGATGGGTCGCAAGAACTGGCTCTTCGCCGGCAGCGCATTGGCCGGCCAGCGCGCTGCAGTGGTGATGAGCCTGGTTCAATCGGCCAAGCTCAATGGACACGATCCTTGGCAATACCTGCGCGACGTTCTCGCGAGGCTGCCATCCCACTTGAACAGCCGGATCGAGGAGTTGCTACCGCACCGCTGGCAGGCCGGCAACGACATCAGCGAATTCGCCGACTGACCAACCATCGGTACCGCCGTCAAGATGGGACGGCAAGACGCTCACCTTTGTCTGGTCGAAAACCGCAGATGACATCCTCGCCAGCGTCGAGAGGTTTTGTCTTCGAACTTCTAACTCACGACACTAGTAGCCTTGCGCGTAGGGCACCGGTTGTCGACATGCATGACAGCAGGGCGCGGTCATTCCTGTTGAGGGTCCATCCAAGAGGTGGCGTGCTCAAGCCAACTGAATCGCCCCGGCTTTCATGGAGGCCCGTTGGTTTAGGTCATGCCGCCGCCGTGGCGGCCTGACTGGCGAGTTGCCGGTAGTAGTTTGCCTCAGCTTCTGCGGGCGGGATGTAGCCGATGGGTTCGAGCAGCCGATGGTGGTTGAACCAGGACACCCATTAGAGCGTTGCGAACTCCACCGCCTCCTTGGTCTTCCACGGTGCACGGCGATGGATCAACTCGGCCTTGTAGAGGCCGTTGATCGTCTCGGCCAGAGCGTTGTCAAAAGAGTCGCCTTTGCTGCCTACTGATGGCTCGATGCCAGCTTCGCCCAGTCGCTCGGTGTACCGGATGCTGACGTATTGGGCGGATTCAACCGGTCGTCGCAACACCTTCAATCATGGGGGTGCTATGGGAAGACCTGCAGGGTGGATGCAGAAGTTAACGGGGCGCGCGGCAATGCGATCGCCCGGTGCCCCTTCGCTTCGGCGAGAGGTGGAGCGGCAGTTCTGGAAGCAGATTGCCACCGGAATCACGAGTGAGAAGGCCGCCGAAGCCGTTGGCGTGTCGCAGCCGGTAGGCACACGCTGGTTCCGTCATCGTGGTGGCATGCCATTGTTCATGTCAAACCCCATATCGGGAAGGTAGGGCCGGGAATCCGAACGAAAACAACACCTCCAGGGGAGAACGAACCACCGATTGCTCAGGCGATCATGAAGCGATGGCAAGACAGGTCAGACCGTGGTTGGCAAAGCCCGCGCCGGACGAGGCACCCAGAGTGCGTGTATGCGATCGAGGCGTCAACCAGCTCATCCCATCAGGGACCGCAGCCAAAAGCTGCAATCAAAGTCCGAATGTACGGGTGCAATCTTTACCTTCGAGCCGCACGAATTGAGAACCTGGCATAGGGGGCGTCCATGTACGTCCGGCGAACCCATCTTGAATTGGCGGTAGGAGCAAAGGATGCTCGTATCCAAATGTTCAGCCAAACCGTTGCATCGACCGGTTGAATCCGCAATCTCAAGCTGCCACATCCATTAACACCTCCCACAGGGCAGCCGGTGCTCCCATCCAGTGCCAGAAGCTGTATCCGGCGTACCCGTGCTCATGGGTCAGCCTGATGAACTCCCTGGCGCGCTCAGCGCAAGCAGATGCACTGGCGCAGCCCCCTCCATCCCCCACCCAGCCTGCGCCCACGGGGAACATAGGAACGTCAAAGCGCTTGTTCGCCTCGATCGCCCGATTGAGTCGATGAGCGACGCTGGGGCTGGAGCCGTAGTAGACCTGTGGGGCATTGAACTGAGCATTCTTGACGAAGCCTTCGAATGGGTAGTCCTTAAAGTGGGTCGGGATGTCGTTGCCGCACATGGCGAGCCCGCACGAAGTCGGCTTAAGGCCATCGAGAATTGTCTTGCTGTATGCCGAAGCCATAGCATCGGTACCGGTGAAGAAGACCTCACCCGCTTCCGCGTCCATCAGGACACCATCAAGATCCAGATCGACGGCCAGCTTGACCAGCAACTCGCCCTCGGCCTTGGCGTGAGTCAAGGTCCCGCCGTGAGGAACCTGCCAGCCCCACACTGATATTCCGGCCTCGCGACATTCATTGCGAAGTGCCTTGAACAGCGCGATGTTTTTTGGCTGAACGTTCTCGTACGTTGAGGTGCCATCTGCTACCTTGATCCAGATGCCGCTGAGCTTCGCGGCTTTCGCCTTGCGCACCATGCTTGGGACGTCAACTTCCGCTTTGACAACGGGAGCCAGTTTCCAGATGAACATGCAGCGTCCAGAGAGCACATTGCGAGCCATTTGAATCTCCTGTGTGATGTCTCAAGTTCTGAGCGTCCGCCCGGATTATGAGTTCGAGAGGCGCGGACGCATTCCCTGGATTTATGAGGGGGAAAAGGCGCCAGCCCGCCGAGATGCATCGAAATTGGTTCATGGTCAACATCAACTTTCACCTTGAGCCGCCCTTTTGGCCGGGGCACCGTTGTCACTTCACAAGCCAACGAGGAGAAGATATGCAAGCCGTCCGCCCCAAGTGGATCGCCTTGGCAGTGCTGCTGGTCACCGGCTGCGCCAGTCAGCCCGGAACAGCACCTTTGCCGCCCGATACAGCCGTTCTCGCGCCCGATCCATCGGTGCCAGCCGACGTCCGTGCGCTCTCCGGCAAGTGGTCTGGCAAATGGCGGGGGCTCACCGGCGGAGTCCAGCAGGACACGGTGCTCGTGGTCGAGTGGATTTCAACGTCCCAGGCAGCAGTGATCCATTCCCAGGGCGATCACCCTCGGTTCCGGTCGGTGCAAGTCCGAACCGACGCCAAGATCGAACCGAGGAAGAGCACCTTTAATCTGACGCCGGCGAGAGGTCCGATCGTCTATATCCCTATCTGGTGAGATCTCCAAGACGCTCGGTTTTTCGCTCAGTCTCGCACTTGATCATTCCCGCGATCAAGGTCTCCTTGAAGACCATTCCAATGACGGTCAAGTGAGTTCGCTCATTCGAGAAACGCTCCCCGAAATCCCTTCTTCTCCAATGGCAACTTCTTGCTCTTGCACTTCTTGTCGTCCACAGGAATGTCCCCGTCATCGCTCAGTACGTAGTAGCGACCGCCTGTCCGCACCTTGAAGATCGCCTCTGGGTTGATGCCAACAAAAACTTGCTTCTCGACGAGCTTCGGCCGGCTATTGTTCGGATCGCCATCCCAACGATAGAGCCTGAAGCCGAGATCTTTGTTGTCGTCATGCGGGCCTGCCACGATGAGATAGTCCTTCCCAGTCCACTCGAGGCTTCGGATACCGCGCGTTCCGAGATCCAAAGGGATCAGGTCTCTGAAAGTTGGATCCGCGTCTGATTCCACTACCTGGGCCGGATTTACAAGGGGCAGGATCAGAGCCTTGCCTCCGGGACGTGGGTTGCGTAGTCCAATGAGCAATCCTTTGCCGTCGGGTGTGGGGGCAAGCCCCTCAACCCCCAAGCCATCTGCGCTTTCAGGGGCGAGCTTGGAAGCATCTCCAAGAACCTTTTCGAAGCGCTTGTCAGCGATCACCTTGTCGAGAAGTTTTGTGTATGGCTTGGTCTTCAGTGGGCGCACGGTTGGAATCGAGCCCCCATCCACCACCGTAGTCGCAAAGAATTGCCGACGGTCGGGTTGAGGATCTCCCTTGCCATCGGCCCCATGAGATGTGATCCAGTAGATCCGATTGCCAATGCGGGCAGAACCCTCAATGTCGGTTTCCTCTGGATTGCCATCGACCTTCTTAACACCGAGGTAACCTTCAAGATCTACCTTTGCAACATGCTTAGGATTGGCTATACGATAGATGTAGAGGGCGCTCTGCTCATCGTCGCCAACCACGAAGTGATCCTTGCCAATGCCGACGGCAGTGGAAGCGTCGCACATCCCGACATACCGGGTCTCCTTGCCGTTCGATTGAGCTGTCGCATTGGCAGCCAAACCCAGAACGACCGCAACAAGCGTGATGACTCTGATCGACATCGACATGATTCACCTCCAGAAAACTCTCAATGAGTCCTTCTGGCGTTTTAGTCCGCATGGGCGCCAAGTGCAATCCCCAGATGAGGGGATTGCAATGCAACCATATCCAAACCGAATGACGGGCGTCGGGGCAGCCCGTCGCGCGGGGGGTGCAATTTCCCCGCGCCACTCTCTACGACGCTGTCGCCCAGGCCAAGGCAGATATTGCGTGCTGCATCAATTTCTACAACACCTGGCGACCGCACTCTTCGCTGGACAGGCGCGCGCCCGACGAGTCCTGCTTCGCGACGCTGCCAGCAATGAAGGAGGCCGCCTGTTGGATTGAACCATGAGTACACGCCTCAAGCAGGGAGGACTTCGAAACGCCAGCGTGCAGACGATGGCGTCAATCAATCGAGGCGTTGAGGGCGCCAAGTGGATGCTCTGGCACTTTCAGCGCGCCGGGTGCTTGCGGCACCTGACGGCGATTGGCCGCGCGACGGACTGAGTCAGCGCAAGCAATGCCCTCGGTCGACTGGTTCGATACCTCCAACCTTGCCCAAGGTTTCTAATCAACTACGTGCAGCGCCGGGCGCAGGGACAACCGTTCACGAGCGGGGGTGCTGAATCAGTCGTCGGCTGCGTGATTGGTCAACGCATGAAACGCAACGGGCACATGCGGTGGACTCGCGTCGGAGCAAACGCAAGCAAGACGTCAGATCCATCAATGCGCTGGTATTCCGCCGAATAGATCGGCCGCGAAACGAACAACACCTTCACTGAGCGCTCAAGTCTAGCCTCCGATCTTGGCCGCTTCGTAGTATCGTTTGAGGATGCGCTGCGCCAGCGCGATAGTAAACTTTGAAGCGCACATCATCAATCACGCTGGGGGACACGTCATGGATATGAAGTGGGCGAAAGACGTTTTTGGTGGAGCTTTCGGCGCCGGCCTCGTACTGATTGTGCTCCCGAGCATCGGCCTTTATATGGGGATGGAACGCATCTCCACCAATAGCATCGTCGGCCTGCCCGTACTGGCCATCTTCGGCATCATGATCCTGTTCGGGGCGCTGGCCCTGATAGCGGCGGTCTTTCAAAAGCTCAGTCTTTCCGACCGAACTCAGGCACTCGCGCTGCCAGATGGTTCGATACGCGCAGTCATAGCACTGGCGCTGATAGTCCTCTTTGCGATCATCTCAATCATGCTCTACCAGTCGCTGGCGCAACCCTATGAGATAACACCGCTCACGAAGGAAGCGCGTGATACGGTGGTGAAGGAACTCTCGGCTCGCGTCATGGCGATCCGCCCGCTGGACTGTGCTGTGCAGCCGCCGCCTGTAGCCCCCGCGGGCGGCGAAACGGGCGCGACTGGAGGCGAAACCAAACCGTCCATGCCGGCCGGCGCTCCTGCCAATGCAATTGTCAATTCTGCATCCGACCAGTGCGCTACGGACAATAAGCGCTTCAGCGTTGTGGTTCGCACCCCGCCGGGGCAGGAGACAACCGATCTCGCCAAGCAATTGTTGATCTTGGTGGGGACCCTGATGACCTCGGTGACCAGCTTCTACTTCGCGTCGCGAAGCAATCCGGCCCCAATGCAGGACTCGACTCCACCCAAGAATCGCCCCGCCTTTGGCAAAGTGACGCCCCCACAAGCGACGCTCAAGGACGGTGAGGCGTTCGACCTCACAATCGAAGGCCGCGATCTGGAAGGCGTCAAGGGCGTCTCCCTTAGACAGGGCATCCGGGAGCTTACGGCGGACAAGGTTGCCGCCAGCATGACCAGCTTGAGCTGCACGTTCCTGGCGAAACACGATCTGCCTGTGGGACAGTGGGACATTAATATCACTGACTCTACAGGCAACATCGTTCCAACCAAGCTCACCGTGACGTTGACCAGAGCTCCATAGGCCGGATCAACACGCCGCCGCCAGCTCGGCGAGACATACGAGGCGATTGGCCGTGCCATGAACCTTGACCAACGAACTTTGGTCTTACATACAGCCAGTAAGGCGGCACAATAATGACTATTGGGACTGTAGAGCAGGACCAGAGCACACGCGGACCATTCAGCCGATAGCTCTCACCTTCGAACTCGAGCATAACGTGCGATGCGTTGGTCGATCGGTATGCAATGAATACGAAGGGACCTCCTCCCGGTAGGTTCGACCGTTGCGCCATCATGTGGCGGCAGCAGGCCGTCAACATGAAAGGAGCCCTTATGAACACCATCGCACGGGTAGGTGTCGATCTGGCGAAGCATGCACTACAGGTGCACGCAGTGGATCTTGATGGAAAGGTCGTTGCGAATCGCGCGTTGGCGCGAGGCCAGTTCATCGAATGGTGCGCGCATCTGCCGGCTGGTTGCCTAGTTGCAATGGATGCGTGCTCGGGCGCGCACTTTTGGAGCCGCAAGCTCCTTGCGATAGGCTTGGATGCTCGCATCATTCCGGCACAGCTTGTCGGGCCATACCGCCTACAAGGTCGCGGCGGCAAGAACGATGCGAACGATGCCGCGGCGATCTGCGAGGCGGCATCCCGCCCTCAGATGCATTTCGTCCCAACCAAGACCGTTGCTCGGCAAGGCATGCTCTGCGTTCACCGACTGCGAGAAGGCCCCAAAGAAGAGCGAACCGGGGTCGATTTGATTTCAGTGCATCTATGGAACCGGCGCCGATTGCAAGCTCTCTTTGGTTGACGTCAAAACGGTCTGCATGCATGTATTCGGCTTGCCGGTGGGCTTGTCGAAACATGCCCGCAGCCTCGATGAGATCCGCACACCCTGTCCTCAGCAAAAAGACGGCTTGAGCCCGAAGGAGCAGCCGGCACCGAAATCAGGCTTCAGGGTGTTGGTCCAACCAGTTTTATCATCACTTCCAAGAGCTTCGCAAACCAGTGCTGGGGGTGATTTCTCCCTGCTTGACCGAAAGTGGGTTGCCCGTCGCCGGTTGCGCTCAGTGCGCAGCGCTCGGGCGATAGGGCGCGTCGCTGCTCAGCAGCGCCTGAATCACGCGGGCATTCTTGTTGGCCAGCGCGACAGCCGCGCGGTTGTAGCCGCGCCGGGCGGTTAGATCCTGCAGCCACCGGCTCTGGGCATCTGTCTTTCCTACCGCGTAGCGCAGCACGACGCGGGCACCATGAATCAGCAAAGTTCGAAGATAGGTGTCGCCCCGCTTGCTGATGCCCTTGAGCTGTGATCTACCGCCCGACGAGTACTGGCGCGGCACCAGCCCGAGCCAAGCCGACAAATGGCGGCCGTTTCGAAACTCCTTGGCCTCGCCAACTGCGGCCACCACAGCGGTTGCCGTGATTGGCCCGACGCCGCCGACGACGGCGATCCTCTTGCAAAGCGCCGAGTTCTTCATGAACGACTTGATCCACGTTTCGGCGCGCTTGATGCGATCTTCGAGCGTCTGGATCTGCTGGGCCAACTCCAATACCATCGCTTGGCAAATTTGGGTCACCTCGCCCTCGCAGGCACTGAGCACCTGCGGCACCGCACGCTTGAACGCTTCGGGCGACTGTGCCATCGTGACGCCCCTTTCACCCAACAAGCCTCTGGCCTGGTTGATCAGCGCCGTGCGCTGATGGACCAAAAGTTCGCGGACACGATGCACCGCTTGCATGTCCTGCTGCTCCACCGACTTGACTGTCACGAAGTTCATCGTTGGACGACTGGCGGCCTCGACGATTGCCTGCGCATCGTTGCGGTCGTTCTTGTTGGTCTTCACGAAAGGCGAGACGTACTGCGGGCTGATCAGCCGCACTTCGATGCCCATGGACTGGAAGCATCGGGCCCAGTGGTGGGCCGAGCTGCACGCCTCCATGGCCACGACACGCGGGTGCAACGAGCGTACCTCCTCCACAAAGCTGTCACGCGTGACCTTGGAGCGATGCACGGCATGACCTCTCCGATTCGCACCGTGAAGCTGAAACACTCGCTTGGCCAAGTCAATACCCAGCATGTCGATGTCCATTGCAGACCTCCAATCCAGAAGCGGTTGATGGGTCGTTCAGTTTGCTACCGAGGTGGCGCCGGTTCCATCTCAGTAATAACTGACGGTTCGAGAAGCCCGCAACCTTGCGGCTTGCAACAGATAAGTCCTTGATTTCGTTGAATTTCCTGTTCACTCTGGAAATCGCGGTTCGGGGCGTCGATGCGAGGTCGATATCAGCACACGGCGCTAGTTTTCGATGCAGCATGTGACGGTAGGAGCTGATTGGCGTAGCGCTCGATCGGGAAGCGGAAAACACCGCGCAGGTTGATGCCCTCCAGCCGCGTGGGAGCGATCCGCCCGATGAGTTCTGGCGGGATGACTTGGCGCCGGTTGGCCCAGCGATCGAGCACTGCCTGCATCTGCGTCGTGTTCCAGGGTTGGCCAGAAGGCTCAACGCGTCGGCCACCGCCTACATCTCGTCGGCGCGCTTGGCCTGCGCCGGACTGACACGCCCGGTGTAGATAGCGCGCTTCAGGGCGTTGACCGCTTCGCCGCGATTGAGCACCCGGCGCAGTTCGCGCCGGAATGCTTCATTGACGAAGTAGTCCGCCAGGAACGCCGTTCGCAGCAACCGGCCGAGCTGCACACCGGCCTCGTAGATCGGGTCACCCCGGGCGGCAGATCCAAACCGCGCCAGGGTCGCCACGGCGCTGGCGTGGCCGCACATGACGGAGGCCGTGAGATGGACGAGGGTGTCCCAATGGGTCTCGATCGGCCGCAGGTCAACCTCGGCCATGCATACCGACGCAATCTCGGCCGGGATTGCCATGCCATGCGGCACGTACAGATGTCGCTGCTTCAGGTCCTTCAGACGCGGGCACAGATCGAATCCGAGCAATCGAGCCAGGGCCATTGCGAAATCGGTGTGCCCGTGCGTGTCTACAGCGAGCTGCGACGTCTCGATGCGCTCCTGGCGCACGACGCCCTCGATGGCCACCCCGGCCTGTCGCTCGTTGAGCACGAACGGCTGGGCGTTGAAGATGCCCCAACGATCGCGCACATGGGAGTAGATGCCGATCGATGGCGTGCTGCGCCTGGGATCCATGCGGGCCTACCAGACTCGCTTGGTGGTCTCCATGCTCATCATGTCCGAGGAGGCGAGGTCCGAGCGGCCCCATGTGGCGGCGATCGCGTGACTCTGCATGAACTCCAACACCGCTTGGCAAGCCCGTGCCAGTCGACGCTCGTCGCCGGCCCAGCGCATCGCCTGGCGGATGCTCGCTGCCGAGAGCTCCGGCATCATGCTGCATCACATCCGCAAAGACCGATTTAATCTTGGCCGTCTTCGCCTGAACGGCCAAGCTGCGCCTGCGATCTGGTCCGCGGTGCTCTCGGCCTGACTCACGCCGCATTGCCGCAGCATCACGCGGCCGCGCTCCATCTTTGCACCAGAGCCCGCGCGACCACGATATGCCTTTCGCCTTCGGCCTTGAATCCTGCGAGGAGAACAGAGCATCATCATTACCGCCGCGCCAACCATATCAATACTGTAAGCAAGAGAATTGAGAAGACGAGAAGCAGTAACCAAACGGTCCGATCAGACGGAGACGGGGTCGGGGACGTGGACGGCGCGCGCGCGCGCGCGTTCGCCCCGGGAAAGGGGGCGTTGCTCGGTTCGGGAGCGCTTGCGGCGATTGCGCTCATTTTTTCTTTAAGGCGTTGCTCAGCGGCCATGCGCTCAACTTGCATCTGCGCTTTGCGCGCCTTGCGAGCCTCATCATCAAAATGACTTTGAGTTGGCAACTGTGGGCCGGTATCCTGCGCAGTGACAGGGCTCCCTGCCAGCTTGGATGGCTCGGCCTTATTGCTTAATACTTTCTCCGACACCACGGTCTCCACCGATACGGCGGTTGCGGCTCGCGTCAATGACAGTGCTGATGCGGGGGCCAAATCGTCAAGGGGAGGACGTTCCGCATCGGCAGGCACCTCGGTGAATTGCCTCTGAGGCGTTGGCGATCGTGATAACAGCGAAGTCGCAATCGGCCCTACATTCACATGGGGGACGCGCGAACCGGCGTTTAGGGCCTCTAGCGCATAAGCTCGCACCGAAGGAAATTTATGCGTTCTCCAAACTTCCTCCAGCATGTTTCGAGCTGCCTGAACTTTTCGCGAATCGGAGTCCAGCAATAACTGCTCTAGTCGATCCACCGCGTAGAAGTTGTGAAATTTATCGTCTTCCTGCAAAAGTTCCAGTATTTTTGGAGGAAAAACATTTTGTGTTTTTGGACTCTTTGAAATTTCGATAGGGCCTTCCGTTCGAACGGCAAATTTTTGAGGTGTTTGCCGCTTGCCCTTTTCGGTATTTTTTATCTTAGTTCTTATATAATTAAAAATTTCGTCGACATCGATAATTCCATCCGCATTTTGATCGGCATCGCCGCTTTTGATTCCTTCAATTAAATGCTTGGTGAATGACGAGGTTGACGGGCTACCAATAGCCACATCCCCTTCAAAGGAAACTTCGAATTCCCTTGAAGCGGTGAGATAAACATGGCCGCTTCCCCTGTCCGTTGGCACAAGATCTGTTTGCACTAGCGTCGGCGCCTGATCGACGCTCTTGCCGTGGCGCCGCAAGAAGGCACCAGAGTAGCAAGAGTCAATTATAAAAACTTTTCGCCCTGCAAAGGACGCGTCTGCCCTGGCGTTAACGTATTCAGCGGACAGAGAAGTGGCATGCAAATACTTTCGCCGTGTATCATGCACAATGAAATGCAGGCTCCCGCTGTCGTCCCGGTACCCGTGGCCCGAAAAATACAATAAGGTCAAATCATCATGAGTGCGCTCGCCGAAGAATTCCTCAAGCTTTTCTCGAGCCTCTCCACAGACGCAATTGTGAAGTGTCTGGACGTTGAAATTTCCGAGACTGGGATCTTCAAGTACCGCTCGAAGTTCCTTGGCATCAATTTCGGGAGACTGAAGCCCTTGAAACCCAGGATCCAGAAAGCTATCTACTGCTATCAGCAGCGCGTAGCGCCCAGTCACAGCTAATCCTTTCGAACATTCGCAGCCTTTTGCAAAAACGCCTCCGATGCTTGGCTAGCGAACTCCAGATTCGCTGTCGAAAGTTCAAGTTCCTCCCCGCCTATTTTGATTTTCAAGTGAGTCTGGGGTGGCTGCCGAGCGAGCCAATCCTTAACCACTCCGAGGACGGTGACTGCCACTCCGCCGGAGCCCAGCAGCGTAAGTGCTAGTTGGGCCGCGCCGAATTCGCCTCCGGCCTTACTTCCGGGTGCGGGCTCTGGCGTTAGGCGCTCAGCGCGAAACCCAATGTCGCGCTCACGGATCTCAGCCAACAAATTGCTGACCATGACTTCAATTCGCGCCGCGTCGGCGCCAGGAACGTAGACATCGAATTGCAGTTCCATAGTTACGACCTCTCGGATGACGGCGGGGCACAAATGAGTAGCAAGGAGTACACACCCACGAATCAACGCGACCTTCTCTCACCGCCGGTGAGGCAGATGTTGCCTGCCCCAAGCCTTGTCTGACCGGCACAGATGATCATCCAGTGGCCCTTGGGTTGCAATACGCCGCCCGCAGTAGCGCCGGGGGCAACGAACGCCGTTGCAAGCCGGTTGCCGGCGGTCGCGGAATTCCAGCCGTGCTTGCAGGAGTGTCGAGATTCGAGCACACGTTCGCGCCACGACTTCGTCTCGTCACGAAGCACGGCCCTCGCTCTGACGGCCTGCTGCAGCGTGGCCCCGTTGCTTCGGGCGCGACTCTCGTAGGCACGCTGCGCGACATGCCGGAACAATTCCTGACTGCGGCGCGATGCCTGAAGAAGCGCGATGTCCGTCAGCTCCATCAGCGTGGCGTGCAGAAAACAGACAACCTCAACAGTCTGACGGTGCTGTTCGATGCAAGCTGTCATCGACGGCCGGCGCATCAGGACGTGCGCCGCATAAGCATGCTGTTTGCTCAGGCCAATGGAATCCAGCGCCCAGTTATGCACGCCCAAGTCCTTGAGAGCGCGAATCTTCTCCAGGGTCTGCGCGGTCGTGGTCGCGGAGTGGCGCTGGGGCGGTGTCTTAAGCCACTCGAGATGGCTGCCTGAGGCCGCAGGGGAGGGTGGCGATGCTCACGCTGGGCAACCCCAACGCTTCGCACACAGCGCAGCAGAACTTTCGGTACCGTGGAAAATCGGTCCATCGGGCGGCCGCTTGCCCGAAGAAAGACCAACTGGATGGCGGCAGCGACGCGGCGGTCGTCGCGGAAGCGCTCGCAGATCGCGAAAATGTCGTCCTTGCTCAGGCTGAAGAACTGCTGGACATCGAGTTCGGACATCCTGGAGGGAAGCGTCTCAGGTGGGCCGGAAGCTTGCGATCGATCTGCTTTGCGCGATTGCGAAGTACCGGATTTATTTTCTTTCTCTTGTGAATACAAGAGCAGCCGCCAGAGGAAAACGGCGCGTGGTCGGTATCGGATTTACTTTCTTCTACGGGTGCCGAGACTGAGCCGCGGCGGTGGCAATCCCTCGATCGATCTTCGTCATTAAACCGGGTGATGCGAACCGTGTCGGGAACAATAAGCTGCTTCTCGTGCTGCATCGCAACAATTGATTGCCCGTGGTCACCGTCGACGGAGGTTTCATGCGTCGCTTCCGGTTAGTTCTATGTTCGCTGTTCATGTCGCTCGCCGCGGGCATTCCGGGGCCGGCCGGCGCCGCCGATGCGTTGCCCGCGCTGCATGCGGATGGCGCGAGAACATCGGTCTCCGGCCTGTCGTCCGGCGCCTTCATGGCGGTGCAGTACGCAGTCGCGTTCTCGGGCAGCGTGATCGGCGTCGCCAGCATCGCGGGAGGCCCGTACAACTGCGCCAACGCCGCGTTCGGCAACGTGCAGATGTGCATGACGGGCAGCCAGTCCGGCTCGCTGGCGTGGACGACCGCGCAACAGCTCGAGTCGGCGGGCCAGCTCGATCCGCTGTCGGGCATCGCCAGACAGAAGGTCTACCTCTTCCACGGCACGAAGGATTCGACCGTCGGACTGCCGGCCACCGCGGCGACACGAGATTTCTACCGTGCGGCCGGAGTGCCGACGGGCCGTCTCGCCTACGTCACCGGCCTGCCCGCCGGGCATGCCTTCATCGCACCGTCTGCCAGCGACGACTGCGGCGACAGTCGCGGTCCCTACGTCGTGCATTGCGTGGTCAAAAGCAGGCGCTACGACCAGCCGCGCGAAATCCTGAAGCACATCCAGGGGTGGTCGTACTTGTTGTGCAAAACGGTGCGCGGAGCCACGATTACTCATTTGAAATGAGTGACCTACGTGGAATCCAGCTGCTTGGACCGGCCCGCGTTCGCAAGTCCCTGCCCCACAACGATTTTTCGACCTCAAGCGTACTGATTTTCACGGAAAGTACGACCACGCCAGATTGGTAAGCCCCTCAACATGTGGCCCCTTTTTTGGAGGGGGCCGGGCATGGAGCGGGAAGCAGGCGAAGAGCGGAAAGCTCAATCTACGGGCTCACCGGCTTGAAGTGTTCCCGCACCAACTGCCGGCCGACCTTCTCGCCCAGCACACGGCCATGCACGGTCGCGGTCCGGAAGTGCATGCCACCGTGGATGCGGCCCTGTTGCACGGCATCGTTCATTTCATCCACCGACTCGAACGCAAGCGTGGCTCCGGTCACGGTGCTGTTGAGCGAGAACTGGATCTTCTTCGTTCCGAATTCCTGCCGAAGGACCTCCGCGGTCGCCCCCGTGTTGCAAGAGTGCCCGCCGGGATACTCCGGATGGTTGGGCGTGGGCACCACGGGCGTCCGTAGAGTGTCGGGCTCGGTGGCGGCGTTGCCATCGGTGTCGGCCAGCCGGATGGCGCTGGTCGGGCGCCAGGCGTTGTAGAAGTACTTCGCCTCGAAGCACCCAATGCTTGCATCCGTCTGGGCGACCATGAGCATGGCCATCAACCGGGCATTGCCAATGAGCGTGGGCTTGCTGGTAGCGAACTGGCGAAGATTGCGTGTCCAGAACAACACCGGGGATTCGGTCATGAAGCGCGCATTCTCGGTTTGCGACTCGGTGCGCTGCGTGCTGATTGCACCGCCCATGGCCTTGGTTTCGTTGAGGTCCGCGGCGTACTCGGGGCTCCCGAGCGCCGGTGGGCCGTCTGGGCGGAACTGATCGGCCGACTTGAGCGAGAACGGGCGCAGAAACGCTCGCATCCGGTTGACCGGGTTCGTGCCTCGAAACTGTCCCGGCGCTGTGCCGGCGACATAGGGCGTCAGCGAAGTCCAGCGCCCATCGTTCTCGCGTTGCGCCAGCACCTTGCGGGCCACATCGGCGCCGAACTGCGCCGATGCCAGCGCCGCCGCGTCCGCCGAGGCGATTGCCGTGTCGTAGAGGCTCTTGTACTGGTCCGATCGCGCCGGGAACAGGCTGGACAACACGGTGTAAGCGGCCCCATGGACCGCGTACTCCTGCGACATCGCGACGACTGCCGGATCGTTCGGCATGACCGCCATGAACGGCTGGTGAGTCCTGGTGATGGCGGCGAGGGCGTCATAGATTGCCACGTGCATGGTCGCCATGTCGGCGTCGTGAGTTGGCTGCCGCTCCTCGGGTGTTCCGCTCGGGGCGGCGGCTATCGTCACAGTGGCGACGCCAACCCTGTTCCAGTCATCGACGACATTCGTCCCGAACGACGTGATGGCAACAGCCTGCTTTTCCTGGCCGGCAGAACTGACGCTGCTGCCGCTGCTGCCGGTGCCACTGCCATCTCCGCCGCCGCATGCCACCATGCCGGCCGTCGAGAGGGTGATTGCTGCAACCAGGGCGCAATGATTGTTCCTGCTGTTCATCGAAGACTCCTCCTAGCATGGGCGCGGTTTGCGACGAACGCCGTCATGAGGCGACGAGCGAAGCAAATACAGTCTGGGCCTGGGTCTCGTCCAACATTCCAGTGGTGGCGCGGTTTCCGGTCCTGACGCCTCGCCAAGCGGGCCGGAGCGCCAAAGCTATCCAACCTTGCATCCATCTCCACGACTTGCCGCCGAGGTTTTGCTGAGGATTTGCCGAACTCGCTGACTTTTTGCCGAGGACAAGCCTTCGGCGCCGTTACGGATCTTCTCTATGCCCTCACTTGCGGAAGCTTCCGTCGAGGAAGTTGATGATCTCCAGCGTGACGTTGGCCTTCTGAGTGAGGTTCGTCCACGCAGAGCCCCCCTTGCCCATGCATGTCTTGCGCATCTCCTGGAGCATGGGGATGTATTGCGCGTCGGTGAACGAGCGGCCGTCAAATGCGAAGAGGCCATCCGGTTCGACGACTACCTTGCAATCCACGAAGGTCTCGGCAAAAGGCTCCCGGATCCTTCGCACCATGGCCGGATGCCCGTCAAACCCGTTGGAGGCGCCGGCGTAGACCTTGAACTTGGCCACGCCGCCGGCCGTCGCATAGGCCTTGGCCAAGTCCTGGCAGCTTTGCGTACTGGCGTATTCGTCCTTTTCACCTGCGCCGATGAAGATCTCGTACGTCGGCTTGGGGGTGCGCGGATGGAAGATGCACACCGGTGTGACGGCGATGGCCAAGGCGAAGCGTTCGCTTTCCTCCGGCAGAAAAGTTCGGTCGGCCGCCATCAGCGCGATGGTGCCGCCGCGGCTTGTTCCCATGATGGCGATACGGTCCGCGGCTATTCCATTGGCCAGGAGGTGTCGCCTGGCTGCGTAGGCATCGCGCAGTTGCGCGGAAAAGCTCATGCGAGTGTGGTCGATCAGGGTATTGCCGGCGCCCCGCGGGCCGTTGCTGTCGATGGCCAGCACGATGTACCCGGCCGAACTGAGCGAGCGGCCGAAGTGACCTTCACGCGCGTTGGTCCATCCGCCCGGCGCGTTGACGATGACAACAGCACCGCGCGGCGTGCCCACGGGCAAGAAGAAGACCCCTGGCACGGGGGTGTCGCCATTGCCAGGCAGTGGGGACACGATGGTGACGACCTTGTCCCCCTTGGGCGGCATGTGGATGTCTTCGGGCGTGAAGTACGACCAGGCGCTGGTCTGCGGCCCGTGCTGTGCCTGGAGTTCAGCGCTCGCGGCGACACACAGGAGTGCGAGGATCAGGCGCGCCGTCTGCCGGGTGTAGGTTTTCGCCATGTTCTTCAGTTGCCTCCGTCGGGTAGTCCCGCCTTTCGAAGCCCGTCGAGCAGCCGTTCGCGCTGGGCAAGGAACTGCGGATCGGTGGACGGGTAGACCTGCGCCACATGGCGAAGGCTTGCGAGCGGGTGCGCCGCCCGAAAAATGGCCATGTGATCGAGGGCGGATTGATCCCGACCCTTCAGCGCGTCGATTGCCGCCATCAGCAGATGAGGCCGCGCGCTACTCGGGAACTCCGCAGCCCATTGCTTGAGAATGCGATAGGCCTCCTCGTCGCGCCCGGTGGCGAGTGCTGCTTCTGCCAAGATCTGATTCAAACTCTGCTGGCGGCGGTTCTGAAACGGCCGCAGGTCCGTGACTTTCTGCAGATGCCGCTGCGCCTCCTCGGCACGTCCCTGCCGCACCAGCGCGCCGGCAATCCGCAAGCTGGTGACAGGGTTCTCTGATTCGACATCCAGGGCACGCCTCCAAACCCACATCGCCTCGTCCTCTCGCTCGTGCAGCATCAGCACTTCAGCCCACGCCGACAGCACTTGCGTGTTGTCAGGCGCCAGTTCCAAGGCGCGCTTGAGAATCTGCTCGGCTTGCTCCAGCGTCGCTTGCGGAGAGGCGCTGTAGAACGAATAGAACTCGCTCAGGTGGCTCACGCCCAGCGCCAGCATGGCCTCCACGGAGTACGGATCCGACAGGGTGGCCGCCTCGAGGTGACGCCGCGCGCTTTCCAGATCGGCCCTTGATCTTCCACGATCCAGGTCGTGCCAGGCCAGCGCCAGCCGGTCTACCGGGCTGATGCTGCGCCGGGACTCGCGCGCCTTGGATACCTCGATCTCGTAGTAGCGCGACTGCAGGGCAATGAGGACTTGACGGCCGAACTGCGGGCGCGTGGCGTCCGCATCGGAATTGAATTCCCCCTCTGTCAGCCGGTAAACCGCACCCGTGCCGATCTCGGTCAGATAGGTGTCGACCGAGGTCTTGCCGTCTGCTCGGTTGATCCTGCCGGCCAGGACGTATCGCACGCCTTGCTCTTGCCCGATGCGCTCGAACTGCGGTTCTGCCGGATCTTGCCGCACGGTCGCTGCCCGGCCGATGACCCGTATGCCGGCGCGTACCAATTGGCTGCCGACCACGTCGGCCAGGTCCAGGCCAAGCGTCGAGCCGTTGGCGCCTCCCTGGCTGTCGATGAAGGCAAGAACCGCCACCGAGCGGCGCTTGCGAATTTCGTCGTCGATGCTGACGCGCCCATCGGATTCGCGCTTCCACACCGCGCCGGCGCCGATCAACACGCCCAGAAGCAGGACGACACCTAAGAGGAGCCCGCGAGCCCACGAGGACCTCGTGCCGCCGGCAGGCGCAGGCGCCTGCAGAGCCGGCGCCGGCGGCGGCGGCGGCGTGGGAGCATCCTTCGCGGCCGGCTCCCGTACCTCCACGTCGAACATGTAGCCGCGCCGCGGCAGCGTGGTGATCAGTTGCTGTCCCTTACTGCCCAAAGCTGTGCGCAGGTCCTTGACACACTGCACGAGCGAGTCGTCGGTGACAACGACTTCGCCCCAGAGGACGCGCATCAACTCGTCCTTGGAGAGCACTCGACCGGCGTTGGCCAGCATGTACTGCAGCAGGGTCAACGCCTTGGGCGTGAGGGCGACTTTCTCACCGAGGCTGGCGACAAGCTCCTGACGGGCCGGGTCGAATCGAAACTCGTCGAACGCGAGGGTCCGCTCACCGGACGGGCGTCCGGCGGAATTGCCCGCCGCAACATTCAGCGCTGGATTGCTCACACCTCGTCCCGGATGCCGTCGGCAACGAATGGCCCGACCAGTGTTCTTATGCGCTGGATGTCGCCTTCTTCGCGACGCGTGTGCGGTCATCGTGAGATTGGATCCCAGCACCATAGCAATCGACAATGGTCGCCCATGTTGCATCGACCGGTTGAATCCGCAGTCGGAGGTGGACATTCACCAACCCGTCAGCGAGCCTTTCTGAAAGACACCCGCCTCAGCCTCATCGGAACGACGGAGGACGAAACGCCGCTGACCGGTCACCATGTGCCGAAGCGAGCGTAGATGATCCCTGAAATGATGAAGACGCAGAGCACGGCATTCAGGGTAAATATGGACCAAAAGATCGGAGCGGTCAGGCGAAGTGGTTGCCGTATTTTGGGTTCCGTCCCTGACCGTATCCACGCTCGTCGAATGGGCGTTGCCTTCACACGCTCAGGATGTGCCCGCCGATGAGATCACGCCCCCACATCCTTGCCCGGATAGGGCGCATTCTTGAGCAGCCGGGCCAGGTGCACCGCATTGCGAACCATCATCCGCGTGGCGTCGGCAGTGGATTCTGGCACCGGCGCTAGGTCTCGGTACTCTCGGCCAGTGCGCGCCTCGCCGACCCAGTAGGTCAGCGCGTTGGCAGCCAGCGTGAAGCCCAGGTCGTTGAGCGCCTGGTAGATCTCGGCGCCAACGTGGTGTGCGCCGTCCTCGTTGCCCACCACCGCGGCGGCGCCAACGCGACCATAAGAGGGCATGCGCCCATCTTCGCCGGCCTCGGACAGGAAGGCATCCATGCGTTCGAGCACGCGCTTGGCCACGCTGCTGGGCTGGCCGATCCAAATCGGCGATCCGATGATGACGATGTCCGATGCAATCACCTTCGCGCGCAGTGCCGGCCAGTCGTCGCCCAGACCTTCATCCGAGCGCACGCCGGGCAGGATGTTGAAGCCCGCGGCGCTGACGATCTCGCAATCAACGCCGTGCAGCGCCAGCGCCTCGCGCACGTGGCCAAGCATCACGGCGGTCGAAGACGGTTGTTCGGGCGACTTCAGGCTGCAGTTGAAGGCCAGCGCACGCAAGTCGAAGGGCGGTTTAGTCACTGTCATGATTCACCTTAGCCGGCGCCATATCTATCCGCGTGGGTTGTCTTCACAGTCCGACGTAGGTGGCGCGCGCGAGCGGGCCCTGGTGACATGCGGCTCATCGGAGCTCTCTGAGCTGCTGCCTTGGTTCGGGCCAGGCATGGCATGCAGAGTCGTCCCCGTCAGGTCCGTTACGTGCCTCCGCTGTGCGGATGCCCCATTCTCGTTTTGCTTCGCACTGCTATCCAGCAGCGTAACGTCTCAATACTTAGGACTCGATTCGACTTCATCCCGACCCAAGGTACCTGCGAGGCTGCTATGAAAGCCGCCGTGTCCGCGTTCGCGTCGGCCGCCGGCCTGCATGATCACCTTTGTCAGCCATGAACGAATGCCTAACCAGGACAACGGGGCCGCGCCTAGATGTAGCTCGTTACGGCCATTCGCCTCTGCCTTGCTCCTAACCGGCACGGAATCAGCGCGCATCGTGACGCAACCGACCGCACTGGCCATTTCCATCCAAACCGCCTGGAGAACGTCGATCTCGCCGAGTTGCAGTTCCATCGTTTCGACATCGAACACTGCGCCGGACATGACCGCCCTCATCATTGCGGCCTGCCTGGCCACGGCCTCCTTCCAAGCTGCGTAGGCATCTGCCAGTGGGTCCGGGCAGGCGCCGGCGGGCGCTGTCTCCGCAGAGTCATCCACTGAAACCGCGACCGCGGTCGCACGCGCCTCGCCTGGTTTGGCTTCTTCCGCCTCTAAAAGTGCCGCACGCGTCTCAGCCTCGGTGGTGGCGACAACTGCGAGCGGCGCGACCGAGGATTCGCCTCGTGACGAGGTTGCAGGGCTGGGCATGGTGATCCATTGCGTCGCCAACCTTCCGCCAAAGAGCGCGCTGTTCATGGAGCGTACGCATGGCGCCCCGTTTAGCGCCCGCGGCGCGCGAACATCACAAACGCCGCGGAAAGCACAGCGCCTCCGATGGCAGCGAATTTCACCGCGCGTACAGGGTCATCGTTGATGTATTCGGTCGTCCTGGTCTGAGCGCTTTCGAACTGTTTCTTGACGTCACGCACCTTGCGGTCTATGGCATCAACAGAGCTCTTGGCGAACCCGTGGGTCGCGTCCAGCGCCCTCTCCACAGCTTGTCGCGCCGGGGCGCCGGCGGCCTTCGATGGCGATGCCTTGCTCTCGGCAGGCCCTTCGGTGCTCCCGCCATTGACTTCCGGGGCCCACGATCGAACGGTGGTAACGACGGCCGTGGCCTTGTCTCCTTCAGGCTCGGGCGCATCGGTCAAGCTGGGGCCAAAGTTTGGCCCCACCGGCCGGCTGTTGGCGGTGGCAGGACCAGAGTGCACCTTCGACAGCTCTTCAACGGCCGTGCCGGGGGCTGATCCATAGTTTCCGGGGGGATTGGGAGCGGGCATGCTTGGGTTCCTTTCAAAAGGACACCCTGCGCGGTCGGTCAGCACGGGGCTGTAAGGAACCATCCCCCGCGGGGGCAGGCTGGCTCGGTCATGGCGCAGTTCTGCTCGGCTCCTCATAGTCCGCGAGTGCCAACGTCGCCGCAGGGACGCCGAACGCGACCATTGCGATCTCTGCGCTGACCGCCGTCTCAACATCGGGACATATCTGTAGAACGATGGTCGGATGGTCGTCGGAAAACCACACGTTTGTGATCGTGGCACAGGGTTCGAACAGCACGGCCCCAGAGGCAGGTCGACATCTTCGAATTGCGGAAGCCGACGCTTGAAGCCGGGCGGCGCCGCGGAGCGGCGAGTCAAACCGGCAGCATAGGGTTCGTGTTGTCTATCGAATCTACGCGGGCGGTCCTCAGACGCGAGGGCATTCGAGGATTTCCGCGACGACGTAAGCGCCTACGCCGATAGGGCCCAAGCGCCCACGGGCGCCCGACGTGAGCCTCTTTAGTTTGGACTCTACAGGGACATCTATGACCATCTCCGTTTTTCTCGTCGAAGACAACATCCAAATCAGAACGAATCTGATCCCCGCCCTCGAAGAGCTGGGATCCGCAAACGTCATCGCCACCGCCGAATCCGAGGATGAAGCGATCAGTTGGCTGTCTCATCACAAGGGGATGTGGGATCTGGCCGTCGTCGATTTCTTCCTGAAAGAAGGCACCGGCGTCGGCGTCGTGCGGTGGTGCGACGGTCGCGAGCCCAACCAGCGCGTGGTCGTTCTTACCAACTATCCCACGCAAGCCACGCGCATCGCATTCAGGGATGCCGGCGCAGACCGGGTGTTTGACAAGTCCACAGAGCTGGAGGCGTTCTTTCAGTACTGCCTGAGCAGGCACGCCAAATGCACGTAGAGCGCCCCTTGCTGCGACGCGGTCAGCACGCCGGCCCTCCCGCGTTCCACGGTCGCCGACACGACATCTTCGATATCTCTTACCTGCCTCACTATGCTGCCGCCCTTCGATCCCTGGCTAACAAGCTGCGTCTTCGCTGACGTCGGCTGGGCAACGCATGCAAGCGCGCAGGCAATTGCTGGCCTACGGGCACAGCGCTTGTCGAGCCTGCTGGCTTCAGCGGCCCGCGGCTCAGCGCTTTATCGCAAGCTCTTGGCCGGTCGTGATCCGGCACATTGGCGTCTCGGTGATCTTCCGATCGCACGCAAGGCTGAATTGATGTCCCGGTTCGACGATTGGGTCACCGATCCGACGCTTCGGCTGGATGCGCTGCGCCGATTCGCCTCCGACCGATCCTGCATCGCGGATCCGTTCCTGGACCGCTACGTGGTGTGGGAAAGTTCGGGCAGCAGCGGCCAGCCAGCGGTTTTCGCGCAGGATGCCAAGGCCATGGCGGTGTACGACGCGCTCGGATTCTGGCGCGGACCCGCGCTGCGGCGCACGGCGAATCCGTGGTCCGTCGGCGAACGCGTTGCCTTCGTCGGCGCGACAGGCGGACATTTCGCGAGCTGGGTGTCGATGGAGCGCTTGCGTCGCTTGAACCCGGCCCTCAAGGGCCGCCTGCAAAGCATCTCGTTCCTGCAGCGTGCAGACGACTTGGTTGCAGAGCTCAACGCGTTGGCGCCCGCCGTGATTGCCACCTATCCCAGCGTGGCTGTGCTGTTGGCGCAGGAGCGACTTGCCGGACGTCTCGACGCAGTGCCGCGCGAAGTGTGGACGGGCGGTGAAGACCTTTCGGCGGCGGCGCGCGAACATGTGCAAGAGGCTTTGAACTGCCGCGTGATCAACAGCTGCGGCGCCTCGGAATTCCTTCCTCTTGCGTTCGAATGCCTTTGCGGCAACCTGCATTTGAACAGCGACTGGGCGATCCTCGAAGCCGTCGACGACCGTGGCCGCGAAGTGCCGGCGGGGGAGGCCGGTGCGACCACCCTGCTGACCAACCTCGCCAACCATGTGCAGCCACTGATCCGCTACGACCTCGCAGACCGCGTGACCTTGCACGCTGCGGTCTGTGCGTGCGGCTCACATCATCCGGTCATCGATGTCCAGGGCCGCAACGACGACACGCTGCAACTGGGTCGAGGCGCGCCGACGGTTCAAATCTTGCCGCTTGCCCTGAGCACGGTGCTCGAGGACGCCGCCGGTCTATTCGACTTCCAGCTGGAACAACAAGGGCCTTGCCGCCTGCTGCTGCGCACGGGGCTGCTTGGCAAGGGGGCCGATTCGAGCTTGCGGCGCGCGCGTGCAGCGTTGTCGGACTTTCTGGTGCAACAGGGCGCGCACGGCGTCCACATCCATTGTAAAAGCGGTCAGGCGGGGCGCCGAGGTCGCAGCGGCAAAGTGCAGCGGGTTGTTGCCCTGTGAAGGGCGAGCGTGCTGGCAGCAACCTCGCTCGATGCAGACTTCTGCGTGCTTGGGTCTCGAAGAAGCGCAGCATCTCGTCGATGGCATCCGGCTCCAGGAGATCGGCAAAAGACCCGGCCAGGCTTGCACCCGACCACGCGTGCGCCGCATCGTGCAGAGTCAAGCCGCCGAGATTGGACGAACGCCAGAGGAAGGGGGATAGTCCATCCCGGACGTCCGGAATCACACCGCGAACGCGGAGAGCCAGATGAACAGCGCACGAGAGCCAGGCAGGCAAGACGATGAAGAGGATCCGCTCGACCTGATCTACGACCTCTTCTATCCGAGGCGTGTATGGGGCACGCCGGCTTTTGCCAGCGCCGATCCGGATGACCAACGGGTTGTGACCGCGCTGCACGCCCTGCTGGCTGAGGAGACGGCCACGCTCACATATGGCCTGATTCACGCCTCTCGGCTGGAGCAGAAGAACTGGCACGCAACGGCCGAAGACACGGCAATCATCCGAGTGGTTCACGAAAGGCGGGGCGGACCTGACATCAAGCTGCACACGTCTTCAGGCTACGTACATCTGAAGCAGCGATACCCCGATAGTCGCATTGAGGCACATGAGAAGGTGCCCATCGGCTACCTTGAGCGCACCTCCAAGACGTTTGTCACGGCAGGGAATTGCGCGCCTGCGCGGTTGATGAAGTACATGCTTTCCGAAAGCATGCTCACGCTGGAGATGGTCGGCGCAGACCCAGGGCTGAAGAAGTACGAGCAGTACTACTCCATCCCAGGCTTTCAAGTGGGCGACCTTATTTGTCTGGCGACTTTGACGCTGTCGCCAGATGCGGCAGAGTTCATGCGCCGCGAGATTCGGGAAGGGAGAGGGCAAATAGGGAGCGCCTCTTGAAGTCTCTAGGGAGATGATGATCGATGAAAAGCTGTCGGATCTCGGGGCATCGCGACGCGACTGTCGCAGAGGATGCGACCCATGGGGGTGCAGATCGTCATGAATGCGCCACTCAGCGGGAAGCACTCGCATGGCTCCAACGCCAGCGGCAGGACTGGTCTCGCCTGGTGGACTTGTCCTTGCCAAGGGCCGCGGCTTCGCGGTCCTGCGCCATTGCGCACGTGCGCGAACCCGTGGCCGCGCACGCCCTGAAGCCAGGCGCCGATGCCTTCTCCGACCAGTGGCGGCTCAGATGGAGGAATTCATCGAGTACTGCGTGAGGCGTGCCACGCTTCCCAGCTCCGTCGCCGAGCAGCGCAGCGACGTGGCGAGACGCTCGCATCGAATGCGCGACCCGGTTGCCTAACGGTTGATGCACGAGCTCCGCGCGACCACCGTCGACTGCACCGTGGCAGCTGAACCTACGGAGGCAGATGCGATCGAATGGCGTCACTCCGGAAACGCCGTGCAGCAACGCCGTCTCTCTGCGATCGGACGGAGTCAGCATTTTCCCCCGGCTCAAGCAAAGGCACGAGGGTGGCATCAGGAGTAAATATATCTACACCAACGAAGTTGTTCCGTAATCGCTCCATCGTACGGATGATGAAAAAAACTGCGACCGTCGCTAAGCTGCCTGTCTCCACATCGAAGACTGCAATGAAGCACGTAAACAAGCCCATGCCGAGGGCCTTGCTCGTTGCAGCTGTCGTGCTGCTCGCCGGTTTAACGGCGAGAGCCGATGTGGTCACCGACTGGAACATCAAGGCCGGCACCATTGTGGTTGAGGCCAAAGTGGGGCCACCGGCAGCCAACCGGACGCTTGCCATTGTCCAAACAGCCGTGTACGAGGCCGCGAACGCCATTGCCGGTCGCTATCCGACTTCCGATCAGCAGCTGGAGACGGCGTCCGGGGCCTCGATAGAGGCTGCGATCGCGGCAGCCAACCGGGCCACGCTGACGAAGCTCGTGCCGTCGCAACAAGCCTCCATCGACAGTGCCTACCATGCGGCGCTGGCGACGATCGCCGACGGCCCGGCGAAGAGCCAAGGCATCGCTGTGGGGGAGCAAGCGGCGGCTGCGGTCCTGGCGTCCCGCGCGGACGACGGCGCGGCTGTTGCGGAGGCGTACAGGCCTCGCGCTACCGCCGGTGTCTACGTGCCGACGGTGGTTCCGGCCGCCTCGCAGTGGCCGCAGCGCAAGCCCTGGCTGATGACCAGCGCGGGCCAGTTCCGTCCTGGCCCACCCCCCAAACTCACGAGCGACCTGTGGGCGCGCGACTATGCCGAAATCAAGGCGATGGGCGGTAAGACCAGCACGCAACGCACCACCGAACAGACAGAAATCGCCCGCTTCTGGGAAGATACGATGCCGCCTATCTATCATGGGGTCGTGCGCTCGGTCGCTCTCATGCCCGGACGAGATCTCACGCAAAACGCGCGCCTCTTTGCAGCTGTGACGCAAGGCACGGACGATGCATTGATCGCCGTCTTTGAAGCCAAGTACTACTACGGTTTCTGGCGACCAGTCACCGCGATCCGCAATGGCGACATCGACGGCAACGACGCGACGGAGCGGGATTCGTCGTGGACTCCCTTCATCGACACGCCCATGCACCCCGAGTACCCGTGCGCTCATTGCATTGTCGCGTCCACTGTCGGCACTGTGCTAAAAGCCGAAATCGGGTCGGGACCAGTCCCGCCACTGACAACAACCAGCGCCACAGCCAAGGGTGTGGCGCGCAGCTGGGCGACGATCGACGATTTCATGCAGGAGGTGGCAACAGCTCGCATCTATGACGGTGTGCACTACCGAAATTCGACTGAAGTCGGAACCGCCATGGGAAAACAGGTTGGTGAGTTGGCTGCTGCGAAATACTTGCGCCCGCTCAGGTAAAAGACTGAGGCTGCGGTCACCAGCACATCAATGTGTGCGCGGGCATACATCACACAGCGCAACGCAACGAGATCCGGTCGCCGGAGCAATGTCCAGTTCGCGGCCACGGTGCGAAGCAGGGCAGGGGGCACCGCGCGCACGGCTGGATGCGCTCGATCGGCTGCTGGGCCAACCACATGTCCCGTGGCGCCCTTGCCCTTAAGGTCACGAAAACCGAAAGAGGGGAATGTTCGCGAGCGCCGGCACCCGGACCTTGTCCCGAGCCTGCTTCGGCATTGCCGAGACCCGGTGTCGTGTAAGCGGCGCGTTGAGGGTGTGCACGATCGGCTCGCGCAGCACAGGCACCTCGCCAATAGCTCCGCCGCTTTGTCGGCAGACGTGCCTCCAGGGCGATGTCAATCTGGCTCTTGGACTTGCTCAGCACGAACCGAAGCACCGGTTTCCCGGCCTTCTTCAGAACATTGGCCGGTGTCCAGCCGAGGATGTCGATCTCCCGGCGCTTAGTTGTCCGTGCTCCAACGGCGCGCTGTCCTTCAAGCAGGGCGGCTGGGCGCCTGCACGACGGTGCTCTACGCCTTGCGCACCCTCGATTACAGATCCGAGAGGCCACAAGCATGCAAACAGACCCCAGCATTCCAATTTCTGACGGCCACTCCCTTGAATATCGCGGCTTCCGCTTTGAGCTACGCGCAGAGATCGTGCGCGGCGGCTATCAGCCCATCGCCGTACTTGTTCGAACTCCTGCGGAAGAGGAAGAGACGCAACTGCCCGACGACACCGAGGAAATCGTGTATGGGACGGAGGCGGAAGCAATCCGTCACGCCGAGCAACAGGCGATGCGCTGGGTTCATGACCACACCGGCGATGGACAGGCGCAGTTTTGAGTCGCGCTCCAGCCCCGGCCGGATCAGCAGGCCGCTCGCAAGGAAAGAAAGGATTGACGGATGCCCCAGGACCCTGACGTTCCCATGCCCGACTCCCAGCAGTCCCCTCGCGCCGCCTACCACGCTCCCGCGGAGCGTCTCGGAGCTTTGGCACCTGGCGCGCCGCTCTCGGATGAATCGATCGCCTTTGCAGAAGCCGTCGCAAAAATGTTCCGGGAAGAGGACATTCCCAACCGAGGCGCGACGCCATGAAGATTTCGCACGTCGCCTTGACGGTGATCGAGGATCCGAATCGCGAAGGTCAGTACCACTGGCTTCTGCTGCAGGCCACAGGCGATGCAGATTGGGTGGAGGAACATTCCGCTTCCGAGCACTCGTTTCCGACTGCGCACGACGCTTTTGAAGCCGGGTCGGTGTGCTGGCGAGCGGCGATGAACCGTGAGGACGACGACGCAGATCCTGTGGGTGGCGTCGAATGATCTTTGGCGCTACTGGATCGCACCGGCCGTGAACGGCATGAGCCTGGCACTCGCGGCCGAGGTGGTACCGGAACCGCCTCGGCACGCTGATCAGGGCGGTGCGCTTTAGGGGCAGCACCTCGGCTTCCGCCGCAGTACATGTTCTCGGGATCGACTGTGTCGTTGCGGCGAGTGCGCAGTCGGCACCGGCGCCGACCAGGAAAAGGGCCTTGTATGCAGGCAATACGGGTGCGCTGCGAGTTCGGAAAATTCCACGAGATCCGCCGGGGCTGGTCGCTGCACCAGTTTCAGATCGGTCGCCAAGAGTAGCGCGTGATCAGTGCACGAGCGCCATGAATGAGCAAGGTGCGCAGGTCCGGAGCACCGCGCTCGCTCAGGTGCCGGAGGCGGGTCTTCTGCCGAGAGACGTGACGGGGCATCGCGCGTGGCCAGCCAGCCCTGCAGGCAATCGAGATCGAGGTGCCCACGAAGGGGCGCATCCGTATCACGTACAAGCTGACGTCCAGCCACCGCGCGCCACTGGTTCTGGACCCCACACACGCGGAGGCTGCGCCCTAGCTGCTCTTGCGCGGCGCCTTCGCACCGACCTTTTTCGCCGTTACGCGCGCCATGGGTTTCCTGGGCTCCTTCCTAATCGACTCGACGAGCCGCGCCGTGTCGGCATCGTACTTCGCATTACCGGGCCCCATTGAGGGCGCCTTGCCGCTCATTTTTTGCTCAGGTACTCGCGCACCTTCTCCGCGCTGCTGCCGACAGCCTTGACCGCGGCCTTGAGCTCCTGCTCACTGCACTCAAGTGATTGTGTCCAGCCGCGCACCTCGTGCGGCGGGGAAATGAGCTTGCGGTCCAAGCCGGTCTTTTTGGGATCGTTTGACATGAGGGTCTCCAGTTGAAGTTGATCGACGCGCGGCTCTCTCCGCGCGATTGCTTAAAGATTCAGACCATTTCTTGCGCGCGTGCATAGCCAATTTGGCGCATTCCGCTGACAGCCGAATGCTGACGCGACGCGCAGGGTTTGGGCATGCCCCGCACCCAGCTGCCCAACACCCTCTTGCTCGACGACCTCTCGCCGATGCAGCTTGACGAGCGGCCCTTCACCTTTGGCGAGCCAGGCTGGGTCTACGAGATCAAGTTTGACGGCTACCGCCTGTTGGCCGAGTTCGGGAACGGTGACTGCGTCCTTCAAACGAAAAACGGCACGAACGCAACGCGGTGGTTCCCAGAGATCGCCCGCTCGCTCGGGCGCGTCGAGGGCGGTCCCTACGTGGTTGACGGCGAGGTCTGCGTGCTCGATGAGATGGGCCGGTCAGACTTCATCCGATTGCAGAACCGCGCGCGCAAGCGCCGCTGGTACGACGGCGCCGACTCAGTGGTTTACGCGGTCTTCGATCTTCTGGTCTATCACGGCGTCGACATCACAGCTTCGCCGCTGTCGGTCCGCAAGGAAGCCCTGGCCATGCTGTTCAAGGCCCCGAGGCCGAGCATCTTCGTGGTCGGCTACTTCGAGGAGGACGGTGAGGTGCTGTTCAACATGGCAGTGCACCAGCTCAAGCTCGAAGGCGTCGTCGCCAAGCACGTGAACAGCCGCTACCTCCCCGGGTCGCGCACCGCCGAGTGGGTGAAGGTGAAGCGGAAGAGCGCGGTGCCGGCGGAGCGGTTCAAGCGGTAGGACACGGTTTGTTGTTTTCTAGTGCCTGAGCAGTAACGCTTGTCGCAATGACCTTATGTGTGGGCTGCCGCACGCTGCGGAAGCGCTATTCAACGATACCGTTGCCCCATCGCCTTCTTAGACTCCCTTTTTCCGACGTGACTACATCCGAATCCAGTGCTGCTTTTCTCGTCGACGCCTACTTGGAAGGGCGAACCATGTCGTGGCACCTTTACAGCGCGATTGTGTGCCTGGTTGAAAGACGGTTGGCGGCTGCCAAAGTGCCGGCGCTGCACTGCTCCTTGCTAACTGAAATCGACAAACACGCTGCCTAAACAGGCGAAACTCTTCGCGGGTTGCACTGACATGGGGGGTCACCAAGGCCAAGAACGTCCTGTCCCGGGTCACGGCCCGGTAGCTCACGCGCAGAAACCTGCGGTAATCAATCAAGATCTGGTGCGAACGTAGGATGTGATCTCGCCGCGGCGTGCTGCGCCGCAGCACGGCATCGGCACCAAGCGCCGGTGAAGCGGCGCGAAGGGCCGCGTGTCAACTTGCTTTCGCCGAAGCAGATCAATGGAGGCTGTGGGCATGGGGTCGAAGGTTGCGGCGGTGGGCAACGCAGCCGCGCAGCGGCGCGTTGTCCACGGTCGCAGCCGGTGCGCCGCAGGCGCATCGTCCACATGTCCATGGCTTGCCGGGCGTGCAGCGCCCGGCCCCCGCGGCCTGGATGTTTTTCGGCGACCGCCTCAGGCTTCGACCGGCACGGCCTTGGACTTGCCGAGGCTGCCCAGGACCATCTCCCTCACGCGTTCACTGCGCCAAGCCTTGACGCGGCGTTGCAGCGTCCGCAGCTGTGCTTTTGAGGCATACGCATCCGGAACCATCGCAGCCAGCCGATCCATCAATACGCTGGCCTGCACCGACGGCTCGGCGATCAACCAGCCTTCAATGACCGGCCACGCATCGGCAAACGGGTCGGGTCGGTTTCTCCACCAGTGTTTGGCCTTGGGCTGCTTGCGATGCGTCGGCTGCGATTCGCCGTCCTTCCACGCCAGGGACAGGCTGGCGAGGAACACGGAAACCTCTGATGCGCCTTCGGTCGTCGCTTCGTTGTGCACGCCATGAGCCGCCAGGTCACTCAGCGTCTGCTGAACCGACCGGATCTCCTGCAGCAACCGCACAGGGTCGAGGCGCATGAATTGTGCGTTCAGCTGCTCCTTGATCGCCGGCTCGACGCTGCTATGCGAGAGAAGCCGCTCGCACGACGTCGCCGGCGCCAAGTACACCTTGTGCACCCGCGCTCCGTCGCGCGTCTTGGACTTCAGCTTGAACGAGGGCTGGAAGAAGTTGATGTATAGCCGTGACGACGCGTACAACTGCGCCAGTGCCTTCGTGGCCCCGGCGCCGCTTAACAGGCCGCTGAAGTACCAGTCGCGCGGCAGTCATCCGGCGTCCTGAAGTGGGCGGTTGCAGGATTTCGGGGTTTTAGGCTCGCTGCCGTCGCCGTTATCGCGCTTCGCGGGCCCGTTCTGGGCTCCCGTTTCCCCTCTACGAGGCCACCGGACGGACTTCTGCCAAGGTCCGCATGCGCACGAGGTTGTAGGCGGCCATCGTCAGCACGAACAACTGGTCGACCTTCTTGATGCCGCGCACCATCACCTGCCGGATGGGGCCGACGAACTTGGCCCAGCCGAAGCCCTGCTCGATGAGCTTTCGCTTGCGCTGCGAGATCGCATAGCCCTCGCTCCGGGCGATCTCGTCGGCCACCGCCGAACGACGCCCCGCCTTGTTCTGCGCGACGTGCGGCGTCACCTTCATGCAATGCAGCGCCTCGATGAACTCGGCCGCGTCGTAGCCCTTGTCGGCGCCGAGCGTGACCTCGGTATCCGCACTCTCGGTGGCTTGGCGCGCGTCCCTGATCATGACCTTGGCCGCTTCCCGTTCGGCAAAGCCGTCGGCCTGGGTGACCATCGCGTTGACGACCAGGCCGTGACGGTTGTCGGTGAGCGTGTGACCCATGTAGCGCAGCTCGCTGGCCGTCTTGCCCTTGCGGTACAGCTTCGAATCGGGATCCGTCTTCGACTCGTGCGTTTCGTTGCTACGTCGCTGCCCCTTGAAGTCCCCGCCACTGCCGCCACCGTCGTCACCGTCCTTGCGAACGAAGCTCTTGTGTCCGGCCCAGGCCTGAATCAACGTGCCGTCGACGCTGAAGTGCTCACCCGACAACCAATCCTTGTTCTCGGCCGTCTCCAGCACTTCGTTGAAGAAGGTGACCACTGCTTCGTGCTCGATCAGGCGCTGGCGATTCTTGCTGAACACCGTCGGCACCCAAACCGCGTCGTCCATCGCCAGGCCGATGAACCAGCGAAACAACATGTTGTATTGCGTCTGCTCCATGAGCTGGCGCTCCGAGCGGATACTGAACAGGATCTGCAGCAACATCGCGCGCAGCAGCTTCTCCGGCGCGATGCTCGGGCGGCCGCCCTTGACGTCGGCCTCGTACATCCGAGAGAACAACTCGTCCATCTTGGCCAGCGCCTCGCTGACCATCACCCGGATGCGGCGCAGCGGATGGTCGGCAGGAACGAAGTCGTCCAGCCGTCTCATGGTGAACAAGCCTTCGGTGAATGTGTCATGTCCGCGCATCGGAGCAGGTTTCGTGGGTCTGCAAAGACAACGCCTCAGGCCCAATTTCGGGGGACCATCCGGTGAGGTATTTCAGCAACCTGTTAAGCGGCCGTAGGCCGCCGCACGACAGCGCCGTTCTTCTGCTCCACCCAGGCCTGGTCGTTCTTCTTGTAGGCCCGCGAACGGGTCTGCTCGAGGCCATGTGACCCTGCCTCGTTTCCACGTACAGCAAGTCATGCAGCCAAGAGGCTGCGCTCCATTGTGACCGGGGCGAGGTATCCGATGGCCGTGTGCATGCGCACGCGGTTGTA
>NZ_JASZYF010000045.1 GCF_030317115.1 Variovorax gracilis | reverse complement strand
CCTGGAATTGACGACAGTCTATTGCGTGGGCGTGCTGAAAAATCGACTGGCTATGCTTCACGAGGATTCACAGCCGCCGAAAAGCGCGACAGATGCTCTCCGACGGGACTTAGAGCGGCTTGGAGAATTCATCGGACCTCGGCTCGGCGATTTGGATTCCACGCGTCTGGCGATCGCCAGGAGACGCGCCAATGATGACTTCATGAGTTGGCATGCAGATGTCGATGCATGCATGCATATGTGTGCTAACGAAAGAGACCGCCCTAGTCGCGAGAAGCGACGCGCCTGCTGGCATAGGTGCTCGCACACTGGCTCCTCCTGGGAACGCATGCGGATATGCAATGTCATCGATTGGCTACCGCCGTGAGTCCGGGAGCGGAGCCCATGCGCAAGTGAACCATTCCAATGGCCGGACTATTGTCGCGCGACGCGCCCTGGCGCCGGCTGCTCTCATCTCGAATGGATAAAGACTCCCTCCAAGCGTCACGGACCAAATACGCTCATCGAGACGCTGGGGAAGATCAGCTACCTCAAATCGCTCGGCTCGCGCTTGAACGTCGCCTATTTGGGCCTTGGCCGAGTCAGTGCGCGGTCAGGCACGCTGAGCTTGCCGGTGCGGAGATCACCGACCGCGCGGGCGACCGCGCGCGCCACGTTGCGGGTTTCCTCCTGCATGTTGGTGTCTTGGTCGAGCGCGTCGTGGCTCGTGGCGTAGGGCTCGTAGTAACCGATGTAGCGATCCAGCCTCGCCTGGAAGCCGGCGTCAACAAGGCCCATCCAGTCGAGCCAGTCGCAGAGGTTGCGGCGCAGACTCTCGACGCCCGCCACATCGCCATGTACCAGCACGCCGTAGACGCGGCCGGCAAGGTGCTTGGGAAAGCTCCAGCCGTCGCCGTCCAGCTCAAGCGCTTTGGCCTCGCCAACCTTCTTGCCGTGCGTGCTGGTTGGATCGGGGTTGCCGCCATCGGCGCACACGAGGCGGTCGATCATGAGCTTCAGGGGACTGGTGGCCTGATACCAGTGTGTGGGCGTAATCAGGATCACACCGTGCGCCGCCACCCAGCTCTCGTAGATCTCGTTCATCCAGTCGCCGATCTGACGCAGGGAATGATTGGGGTAGCAGCTGCAGGGCCAGTGGCACAGCGGCATGGCGGTCGAGACGCAGCCCTTGCAAGGATGAATTTGCTTGCCATACTCCGAGGTGACAAGACTCAGGTCCAACACGTCCGCTTCGATGCCGGCGGCCACAAGCACCTCGCGCGCGATTTCAGTGAGGCGCCAGGACTTGGATACTTCGCCGGGACAGGTACCGTCGTTGCGCGGCGATCCGTTGACCAGCAAGACGCGCGATCGTGTCTCCGGCTTGGCCCACAGTGCCTGCGCGGCATCGATACGCCCCTTGGCTTCGATCCAGTCCACCGAGAGGTCGTAATGCGGGTCCGCATAGCCGGCGCCCGCCTGGCGGGTGACGGGCGCTTTGCGCCCTTCCTCGTAGGCCTCCCACGCGATGAGTTCTATGCGCTTGAGCGCCTCAGACTCCGCCTTGAAGGCCGGGTCTTGGTAAGGCTGCATGAATCGATCGTGGAACTCGGCGCGGCGCAGCGTTTCGGGCGCCTGTCCTTTTCGGGTTCTTGGGGTCATCACAAGAATCTAACGAAGCGCCACCCCTTCCCACACGCAGCGCACAGGCCAAGCTGCAGTAGGTGTGCAACTACGTCGAGGCGGCCGCCGCGGTTGCCTCGACCCAGCTATGGCTGTGATTGGCGCCCGAACCGTTTGTCATTGCTACGGGCTGGGACGACCCGGCGCGAGTGAACCTAAACGGACTTCGCAGCCTTCAAATATGGAGTAGAACACCGCTACCCGGAGAGCATCCCATTTCTTGCGGGTGTGCAGTGCAACAAATGTTTAGGGGTAGGACTTCGTGTCCAGGCAGTCCGCCCCCGCTCAACCTTGACCGGACTTTTGCTGCACCGCGCCCTCAACTTCTGGATCTGTCCAAGACGGTACGACCTGCGCAGGTCGATGCCAAGTGGGTAAGGCTGCAAAGGCTGTCCCGAGAGAACAGCAAAAGTACCGCCGTCGAGTCGCCCGAAGTTTCACGTCGACTGACTTCCCACGGGCCGGTAGCGCTGGACGAAGACGGCGGGGAAATGCATTACAGATCAAGCAATGCTTCGGTTGAGTCAGGGCAGGTAGAACTGGACGCGCCGATCTCCAGTCAAGCGGTGGCGCCGAGGCGCTCAGGACTAGCCGCAGACCTTGGGTCCTACACCTCCTTAGTTCGGCCGACATGGGCAATCGCGCGGCCTCGCGCGGCCTGCCGCAGATCGATGTGAGCGTCGACATCAACGCCAACGGCATCCTGCACGTCTGCACGTCGGCGCCAAGGACAAGGGCACCGGCAAGGAAAACAAGATCACCATCAAGGCGAACTCGGGCCTGTCCGAAGACGAGATCAGAAGATGGTGAAGGACGCCGGGCTTAACGCGGCCGAGGACAAGATAAAGGTCGAGCTGGCCCAGGCCCGCACCAGGGCGAAGCCAAATTTCTTTTTCACGTTCTTCTCGACATTGGGCTTATGTCTGCGCTTGCAGTCCAAGCAGTGCTGGTGTCCAGGATGCTGCGATCGATTGAGAATGAGGTGGACAAAATAGACCTAGAAATTCTCCGCTGGCTCGCCGTCGGAAGTCTCTCGATCTCGTGCATTTACGCGGCACGAATCATCTTGGGTATCTGATCACCACTCTGGTCCCAGAAGTTCGTCGAGATGTTCAGGCGCCGATCAAGGTGCTGCATCCGCTGCTGACGGCCACCGAGGAAGGCAACCTCAAGGCCACCGAAGGCTTCAGCGCCGTCCCCTTCGACGGCATAGTTCCAGCGCACAGCAACGAGAGCGAGTGCAGGCCTTCCGCCACAACAAGAACAACGAGGCGTTCCTCAATCGCATCTACATCTCAAGGTGCCCTACTGTCTGTGGGTCTCCGAGGAGATCAAGTTCTACGAGAAGCTGGTGCGCAACTCGTCGCTGTCACAGGCGCCGTGCGCGCCCCGTACGCTGCGGACAATAGCGCAGTTGCCGGTGCTGACGCGGCTGGAGAAACCCGAGAACCCGAGCATCTTCAGCAAGATGCAGGTCTATGACGGCGAGCTCGAGTCGTTCAAGGCATATCTTGCGGCGAAGCGTCTTGCCTTGGTGCTCGCGGGTGGAGGGGCAAAGGCGCTTATCAAGCCGGAGCACTCTTGGCCCTGATGGACCTCGGGGTAGGCAATGTCGAGGTTGTCGCGGGTACCTCTGTCGGGTCTTTGCGTCTTGATCGGGGATGCCCACGGGGAGCGACGTGGCTCCTTGGCCTCCAATATGATGGGCGTCGCTTAAATCGGCAAAGGGCACTGCATGAAGAAACTCATTCTTTTGGCGGCGCTGGCGATTGCTTCGCTAGGCGCCCACGCACAGGGTACAAAGCCCGCAGACAACCCCGCACTTGTTCGCATGGGTCAGCAGGCAGTCGTAGCCCTCACATGTGCTGCGTGGGCGCGCTACATGATCCACGACAAAGTCAAGGGCGCCAGCTATGCCGAGGAGGCCACACGCCTGCGGGCCTACGGCCTGAAGACCGGGCGGGCGTTCATCGACCGCATCAAGGAGGTCACCAAATCGGACGCGTACAACCAGCTTCCGAGCTACTACAGCGTGTCACTGGACTACAGCCAAGGCACCGACTTCGCACTCGGTCAGTTGACCAACCAGGTAGATGAGAACGCCGCGAATCAGTTCAAGATCAGGGACGCGTTCGACAAAGTGAGCTACGACCCGGCGATATGGCGGCTGTACGCAAGCAAAGCGTACAGCGATAGGAACTGTGACCTGATCGGTCGCAGTCCATGAAACTCATCTTCGCGGCGTCGCTAGCCGCAGCATCGCTACCGATTGCGCCCACGCAAGCCGTGCAGGCGCATGCCGCGCCCCGTAGGGTTCGGCGTCCTTGAAGCCATGGCGAAAGGGCCTGACATGCAATTGCGCCGCGTTTACATACTGAGGCGTTGGTTCGTGGGCCTATTCGTCGTCTCGCTCGTAGTCCTTGTTGGCTCGCTCAGTTGGAAGGGCGAGGTCGCCCAGGAAGCCCGACTCGAGGGCCGAGAGCATCAGTATTCCGGACGGCTCAAAGATATTGCCTGCATGGAGATGCTGAGGGCGGCCCTCGTCGGCGTTGAGCCTGCCTGGACGGAAGACTGTCCCGACCCTCGTCTCAAGGCGCCGCAGCAAACAGTAAGTCAGGAAGTCGCGCGCATCATGGAGCAGCGCGCGAAGATGGAGCGCATGCGCGAGTCGGAAAAGCCTTCGCGCGTGTCCCCTGTGGATCTCGCCGTATTCACCACGGCCCTGTCCTTTTTCGGCTTCATGTTCACCACGATCGTCGGTTGGCGCAAGGAACGCCGCGACGCGTCCCACGACACCCTGGACACGGAAAAGAAGGAACTCGAGATTGCCAAGCTCCGATCGGACCTGGACGCGCTCGCGGAAAAAAAGAACGGCGAGCCCCGGAGGGTTCGACGTCCATGAAGGCACCGGTTTCTCAGGCCCGGCCGGAGGTTCCCACAGGCACACCATACCGTGAGACGTGCCTTCTGTGGGAAAGCCGCTGCACAGTGGTCGGGATCAGATGACCGTCATTGCGCCGCTTTTCGGGTCGCACTCAGACTTCGCGCAGTCCACGCTTCTCGTCCTCCTGACGCATGAGCGTGCGGCCCGCGTGGTGCTGGGCAGCGCCGAGGTTCATCAGCGCCCGGGTCAGGCTCTGCGTTCCGGCCGCGCACGAGAAGTCGCCGCACGGATGTGAATAGTTGGTGAAGTAGTGGGCCGGCTCGCCGCCGAACGTGCCCACCATGATGGCGAGCCTCACATCGGGCATCTTGGTGTGGATGCGCACACGCACGCCGTCGGCGCCCTCGTCGTGCAGGCTGTGCTCGACCTCGCCATCGGCGAGTGCGGCGGTCAGGCGCTTGAGCGCTTCGGTCGCTGAGGTCATCTAGAACCCTTGGTGTGTTGCGATGCATGCAGTGTCAGCCCCGCCTTTCGGTGAGGCGTCGGTTGCGTGTCAGGCTCTCGTCGGGGTCCGCTCGTTTTCCACTTTTGCAAGGGCTTGACGTGATTGGCGTTTTTTGGGGCTACCGTGTCAATGTGTCGAAGAAATTTACCCCCTTGGTGCCGCGGCCTCAAGGAACAGGCCTTGGAGCGAGCCAGGTGATGTCCGGTCTTGGACGCGGATGGCCGGGAGGAACCTGTGCTGGATGTCCAACCACTATGGCGACCTCCGGGTCATAGCCTTCTGGAATACCAAGCTCCTGGCTGACGCCCGGGCTTCGCAGCCAAGGGATCGGGGCACCGACCCAGCACGAACCGACAGAAAGCGCATGCGCCGCCACAATCAGGTTCTGGCCAGCTCGACAACAGTCGTATCGCGTCTCAGGATTGCCCCTCATCGCGCAGATCACGAGCAGCGCAGGTGCGCCCCAGAAGACGTCGAACTCGGGCCGCTCCGACCACGTCCAGTGCTGTCCCTCGGGTTGGTGCGTGCGGGCATACTCTTTCGCTCGCTGGCCGTAGCTGGCCAATCGCTCGGCACCTTCAAGCACACACAGCTTCCAGGGCGCTTCCCCGCTGACCGGAGGCGTCGGAGCCTGGACCGCTGCCCACAGCAACTCTTCGATCACCTCACGACGCAGTGGCAGCTTCTTGTAGGCGCGGATTGAGCGTCGCCCGTGAATAGCTTCGAGAGCATCCATTTCCACCTCCAAAGGCCGTGAGCGATATGCAGAGAATCCGAAAGCCAAGCCAACAATCCAAGGACAATTTTGCCCGAGGTTCCTAGCCCGACGCGCAGGTTCGAATAGCGTAAGTCCCACCCCTCCAAGTACGAAGGCGAGCAGAAGCGTCGCCCAGCACGACGCCATTGAGGATCTTCTGCGCGTCTGTCGCTGTCGCAAGAGGAACGATCTTGTCGGCCAAGCTCACGGTCAGGACCAAAGTTCCAGCGATGAGGATCAGCATTTGCTTCGTCAGGTCTTTGTTTCGGGATAGTAGAAGCTAACGAAGCGGTTTGCCGGCGTGTCCGCGGGGTTTCCGGTGCTGGCATTGGGATTGGTCATCTAAGTGCCAGTCCTGTTAAACGCGTTCTACGTGGAGCGGAGCGACAAGTTCCTCGGCAACAGGACCTTGGATCGACTCGTTCGCGACCTCATCGCGGTCCTCACAGCCTACGCGTTGCACTACTCACCATGCACACGCGGTGTGCAGGGCACCCCCGGGGGGGAGGCGCGCGCAGGACTTCCTGCGATGTGGGCGGGCGGTCTAATGTCGTACGGCCAGACCTCCTCGAGCTGAATCATCGAGCCGCACGTCGACAAGATATTAAGGGGTGCCAAACCGTCAGACCTGAGGTTCGATCTAAAGTGAAATCAGAGATGCTGCAGACCTGATAGTCGAGCAGCCCACGTGCTATCGTCCGTTGGCAGGCTCAGCAGTTGCTGACGACAGACGTACTTGAGCGCGAAATGCCATCGGTGCCATGCCGGGAGCCTTTTCGGCCACGCTCGACTGCTTCACGCCAACGAAGGGGGGCCACCAGGGCGGAGGTCAATCCGATGTTAATACCCACCCTGCCGGTCTGGGAAAGGACCAGCGCTGGCGTGCAATGTGCGCAAGCAACGCGAGCCGCAGATGGCCATGATCTCATCGCGCCGGCCGCGCTCGGATGCCACCTTGTCGGCGTAGATTGCCGCTGCAACCGGCTGTGCCGGGTCACCAACGACGAGCAGCGAGTGGGTTTCCCGGCGAATGCATGTTTCGCGAGCGCGCCGATATTTGTCCTACAAGCCAAGCGGGTGTACGACTACCAATACGAGTTGTACGAGTGCCTACTTTGATTAGTGGAGCGCCATCGCTCCGATGACTTAAGAGGCAATCATATGGCTAATCAATCAGGTCAAAACAATCCCGATCAAACAGGCAACCAGCCCGGCAACCCAGGCCAGCAGCAGCAGGATCCGGGAAAGCAACAACCGGGGCAAGGCAGTCCGAGCAATCCGGGGCAACAACAGCAAGACCCGGGCAAGCAGCAGACCGGCCAACAACCAGGTCAGGGCACGCAACAGCAGCCTGGCCAGAAGCGTTGAGGAAGTTTCTGCCCGGCTCGTGCCGGGCGGTCGTTCGAGCGGCCGATCTCGGTACCGTGAGCGCTTGCTGATGATCAGTTCGCGCCGCGGAAGCTCAGTGAATGGTCGATCCGGCGTCCGACGACGCTCGCAAAGCACTTTCACCTCGGTCGGCGTCCCGGTGCTTCAAGCGCGCCAAGTTTAAATCTTCGGATCTTCTCGTCTTGCGCGTAGTTCCGCCAGCTCTTCGGTCAACTTACGAAGCTGGAGGTCTTTTAGCTTCCCGTCGACAAGCGCCTGCTTGACGTCGCGACGCTCTTTCCGGATCGAGAAGAATGTCGTCACGCATAGGCCAAGAAAAGAGACCGCCAATCCCAGAATGGCAACGACAGCAGCTGGGCCTCCCGACCATTCATGGTGGAGATTCGTGAACATTCGGACATAGGCGATGACGCACAGCCACACGACCGTACAGATGCCCAACGCGACGAACATCAAATGCCAGCCTACGAAGTTTCGCTTCTTCAAGCGCGCCTCCTTTTGTCGAATCCGCGTTGTGGCTTAACTGCAATCCGGGGACAGCTTTCCGCTCAGCGCGGGAGAGTTGCTTTCCGTGTGATCATCGCACCAAACGCTGAGGAAGACCGCAAACAAACGGATGCTTTTAAGCTTCCTGGCCGAGGCCGGTAGTTGTGTTCGAACGCCGGAACTGCGTCGTCATAAGGCGCTGAATCCGCGTCGGCGACTCGCGATGCACGCTGGCCCAGCCAGCCGCCACCAGGACCGCTAATGAGCCGAGGGTGTTGATCGCTGATTCCACGGTTCTCTCCTGAAGTCAATCGTCGGCAACTTTGCGCTTGCCACGGCCGGTTGAGAACTCTCCAAATGCACTGCGTGGTATCTACCAGTTTCGACAAGAAGTTCGTTGTTTCGATTCGGGTGCCAGGTCCCGCCCGCCGGAGACAAACTGCTGTCGCTGGGCCGATCGTGCAAGAGCATGCGCGGGGCAATCGTCGAGTAAGTGGTTCATGACGCCCACAGGCCAAATTCGGTTTTCAGCGGAACGCGCAAATTCCTTTCGTGCATGGCGCCCCGCATCGTTTGCCACTCATTTAACAGTTGTCCGCCGACGAGCCGAAGTCGCAACCTGATCCAATGGACTGGCTGGAAAAGATCAGACGACAAGAGGCAGGTAAGTGCCAGGACCACTTCCGCATCACCGCGAACGAGGATGACGCTCCGGTGATCAAAGGAGGCACGAAGGCAGCGCGCATCGGTAGTCGCACAAGCCCGCTTGGCTTGTAGGACAGGTATCGGCACAGCCCGGATTGTCGAGAGAAAGGCACCTGGTCTCGTTCCTAAGCGCTTGGCATGGGACCTCGAGCGTCAGGCACCAGCAAACATTGTCCGAGGGACGCGCGTAGCCCGCCCAGCATCGGGCGATGGAGTATCCATTCGCCAGGTAATCCACTCGGTGCTCGACGGTGGTGAGTCGGTCGAGATCGCCGCCCCGATGTGCACGCGGCGAACTGCCGGTCGCCGATGTGCTGTTCAACCCCGGCGCCCAGGCGACAGACGACGCGACAGAGGATGAGTTGCGGTTCTTCGCCAAAGAACAAATCACTTCAGAAGTGCCGGCCCACGTTGCGAAGCCGTCATAGGACGTTCGGGGCTTGGGATGCGTCTTCACGACGCCGTATATCACCATGTGTTCGCTTGCCTGCACTCCCGCGCTCGACACCCAGCCACCTCCGTCCTGTCGGCCGCCACGCGCCACTTCCAGAGGGGATCAATTGGGCCTGATCACGTTGCCGGAGGTGTCCCTGACCTCGCCCCACGCGTGCACGATGGCACTCTTGACCTTGCCGGGCATCGGCACGTAGTCGAGCTTGCTCGCGGTCCTGTCGCCCTCTCGATAGGCCCAATCGAAGAACTTCAGCGTGGTCGCCGCCTGGACCGGCCTGTCGGGGGACTTGTTCATCACGATGAAAGTGGCACCGGTGATGGGCCAGGCATCCTGGCCCGGCGCGTCGGTCAGCACCCGGTGGAAGCTCTCTGACCATTCCGCATCCGAAGCGGCGGCCTCGAAGGCGTGGTTACTGGGCGAGACGAAGTGGCCGGCCCGGTTCTGCAGCTTCACGTACGCCATCCTGTTCTGCTTGACAAAGGCGTATTCGATGTAGCCGATCGAGTTGGGCAGCCGACTGACGAACGTTGCAACGCCCTCGTTGCCCTTGCCACCCGCACCGCTCGGCCAGTTGACAACCATGCCGTCACCCACCTTGGCCTTCCACTGCGGGTTCACCTTGCTCAGGTAGTGGGTGAAGAGGAACGTGGTGCCTGAGCTGTCGGCACGCCGCACCAGCGCGATCGGAGCATCTGGGAGTCCGAGCGAGCCGTTGAGGCCTTTGATGGCTGGGTCGTTCCATCGGGTGATCCTGCCGAGATAGATGTCACCGAGGACCTGGCCACTGAGCTTGAGCTCACCAGGCTTGATGAAAGGGATATTGACCACGGGGACCACGCCGCCGATGACGGTCGGGAACTGCAGCAGGCCTTTGGCCCGGAGTTCCTCGTCGGTCAACGGCATGTCGGATGCGCCGAAGTCGACCGTCTTGGCTTCGATCTGCTGGAGGCCGGCGCCTGAACCGACCGACTGGTAGGTGACGTTGACACCTGTGGCTTCCTTGAATTCGGAGGCCCACTTCGTGTAGAGGGGCGCCGGAAAGCTGGCGCCCGCGCCCGTGATGTCCTGGGCACGCGCTGTCACCACCTGGGCGAATGCCAAGGCGGCCAGTCCCAGGGTAGCCAAGCTGCATCGCATGCTCATGCGCACTCCCTTCGTCGTCTGCGTCCACGACGAAATTCTTCGGAGGGAATGTGGCAGCGTCATGACAGAAGCGCTCCGACGGGACCTCGCTTTTGAACCTGAAGTGCGGGCCGTTGGGCATGAGCCTTGCATCATCAAAACCGATCAGCAGGCAGGACACCCTTCCATGTTCCGTCTTGGTGCGCCGTTTGTCTCCTCCACCCAGATTGGTGGATTTCCCCCCGAGTTCCCACGGACTCGGGGCCTCTTCCTGGTTGGCGCTCCACACTGGTACGCTGTTCCCGAAACGTACGCGAAGCCGTCCGACACCTCGGATGCGGCACGCTCGAGAAAATCGATCCCCGCGCTGCCGTGCGGCCATCGTCTGCACATCAAGCCGTTCCGAAAGGACGTGTCATGAACAACAGGTCAGAGCAACTCAAGCGACTGCTTGTCCGCATGCAGGCGCGCTATGGCGAACAGGATCCCGACGTGGTGCAGCTCCGTGAGGAGCTCTCTCGTCTGGAGCTTGAGGAGGCGCGCTGCGCTGGAGTTCTCAGATACTCCAACCGTCCGCCTTTTGCAGGTCGATCGCGAGACATGGCGCACGCCGGCTAGGTCAATCGGGCGCGCAAGTGGTGAGTGCGGCTGCCGTCTGAGCCCGCTGGCAACGACCGGCCGGACCGTGGCCGCAAGCAGGCAAGAGTTGGACGCATCCTGCTCGAGCTCGTGATGGGCGGTGGTTAGCGGGCCACAGGAGCGAGCGCATGGCATTGCCATGAACTGCGAGCGGGTTTGCCCGCGTGAAGGCTGTCGCGACGACCTACAGCAAGTACCTTCTTTGCCTGATCCGACCGCGTGCACCGGCCAGCGATAAATAGATTGCTGGGCTTTGCACAAGCGGCCGACGCTCCCCAGCGGCGCCGGTTGATCACCAGGAGTTTTTTCTCATGGCAGATGTCATTTCGTCCGAACGCGTCGAAGGAACCAACGTCTACAACGCTGCCGGCGACAAGCTCGGCACGATCGATGACTTGATGATCGACAAAGTGTCCGGCCAAGTCCGGTACGCCGTCATGGAGTTCGGCGGCTTTCTGGGCCTCGGAACCGATCGCTACCCTGTGCCGTGGAACATGCTGAAATACGACACCGCACAGGACGGTTATGTGGTGCCGTTGGACAAGTCCCAGCTGGAAGGGGCTCCTCGATATGGTTACGAAGAGGTCCCGGATTACGACGACACCTATCGCACGAACGTGGACAAGTACTACGGCTTGTGATTGGGATTTCTGCGGCAACGAGGCACCTTGCGGTGCCTGTGTCATTGGCACGGGGCCAGCCCTGTTTCCAACCTGCCTCGGGGACGCCTCGCACGACCGCTAACTCCGGGGATGGCAACACCGTCCCATCAGATGCGAGCGTGCGTCCTCAGATTCAGGGCACCTGCAGGTCGGCCAACTTGATAGACGCGATCCCATGCCCATGCACTGTGGGACTGCGCGCCGATCGAAGCCCGGCGATTGCAGCGGTCAGCTGGTTTGTCGGGCGCGCAGAGGATGCGCCAGAAAGAACCGCAGCATCTCGGCGCTCGCATCAGCACCGGCGGGGTTGGTGTAGCTCCCTCGCGAGCTACCGCCCGACCAGGCGTGTCCCGCGTCGTGCAGCTGCCAATATTCGGCAGTGCTTCGCCCGGCTTCGTCGGAGTAGACCGTGCGGGTGTAGCGTTGCCCCTTGCCGGAATGCCCCTCCGCGGTACGCGCGGATGGCATCCTGCCAGTTATCTGCCCGGTCGCCTGGCGGGACGATTCGATGATCGCGGCGCCATTGCTGACGTGCACGGTGGCATCTGCATCGCCATGGAAAACAATGGTGGGGGGCACTGAGCCGCTTGTTTTCCCCGCGAGCGCCGAGGCGCTGCCGCTGCGCATTGCGGAAAGTGCGGTCATGACATCTGTGGCTGACCCGCTGGGCAAGCCTGAGTGGACCCCGACTGCAGCGAAGACGTCCGGATAGCAGCGCCCGACGACGTCCGCCATGGCCCCTCCGGCAGACAGTCCCGCTACGAAGACGCGCGCCGCGTCAACGTGATGCTCAGCCGTGATCGATTGGACCAGGGCTGCCAGGACGGCGGGCTCGCCGCGTCCGCGCTGCTGATGTTGCGGCTTGAACCAGTTCCAGCATTTCTGTGCGTTGGCATGTTGGGTTTGCTCGGGATACAGCACGACGACCCCCAGGTCGCGAGCCAGGGCATTCATCTGCGTGCCCGCTGCGAAGTCAGCAGCGCCCTGTGTGCAGCCGTGCAGCATCAGCACCATGGGGCGTGGCGCGACTGTGCCGGTTGCGCCGGGCGGCAGATAGAGCTTGTACGCCAGCGTGCGCCCTTGGTGCGTGAAGCTGCCGTCGATCCACCGTTCTTCACGAGGGCTATCAACTTCGACCGAATACGGGTCGACCTTTTCTTCCACCACGCCGCCGGACTGGCTGTCGGGCTGGGTCTCCTCCACGATCTCGGGAGGCGGGTCGATCACTCGAGTCAGACCGTCGAGTACCAAGGCTTCGCCCGACGGCATCGAGGCGCGCGCAGCGGGCGGAGGTGTCGCAGGGTCGCTGACACCGAACACTTCGGAAGCGCCTCCCCGCAGGGCGCGCTGGATCGCTTGCGTCGCCTCCCGGAGTTGCCCATTCCGGGTCAGTTCAGTCGCCTTGATCATCAGTTGTTGGAGCAAATCGTTCATGAGGTTCTTTCGTGGGTTTAGTGAATTCGTCCGGCGAGCGCAGTCTTGACAGCGCTGCTTGCCTGCAGCGCTCCGAGCACAGTGATGGATTCGATGGCAGCCAAGGCCAATTCGGGGGTCACGTCGTGACCGAAGCTCGCGAGACCGAGCACACGGATCTGCAACTTCTGCCCCGAAGCTCGTGCGGCTTCGAGATCGGCCGCGGAGAAGTGTTGGAGGCCGAGCACCAGCAGCTTTCGGGCAACTGCCTGCTTGAGGGCATCGCCGTGTGCGGCCAGTTGGTTGCGAATGGCGGTGCGGATGAAATCCGTCCGATTCGCGTAGAAGCTCTCGGCGACCAGGAGGTCGATGTGACCGAGGTCGACAAAGCCCAGGTTGATCGTGATCTTTTCAGACTCGGCCACCTTGGCGGTAGGAAGACGCAGGACAGTGTTTGAAGGCATGTCGCCATCCTAGAACCATCCAGCGGGATGGTGGGTGGATGGTTTTGGCGTCCACGCCTAATTTCTTGCCTTCGCATCGAGCCTTCAAGGTCGGCACGACCGCTCTCACCCTGGCGCCGGCTGCTCTCATCTCGAATCGATAAAGACTCCCCTCCAAGCGTCACGGACCAAATACGCTCATCGAGACGCTGGAGAAGATCAACCACCTCAAATCGCTCGGCGTGCACGAGTGGGCACTCGCCGGCGTCAGCCTGCCCAAGCAGCATGCCTACGCCCAGCAAGTGCAGGCACGACGTCCGGCGAAGAACCGCGAACTCGAAGAGACCCGCCAGGCGATCGAGTTGGTGTGCTTCCTGCGCGTGAGACTTCTGGAACTCACCGACATCGCCGTCCAGCAGAACCTGCGCCGAAGCCAGCAGCTGTTCCGCGAAGCCACGCAAAAAGTGAGGACGACACGGGAGCGTTGGGACAGCGTTGCACGCGACCAGGCACGCCTTTCGCGGGACGTGTTGCGCGATGAAGGCAAGCCGTTCAAGACGCGACGCGTCGAAGCCGATAGAATGCTGACCAAGGTCCTTGACGCGCCCCCCAAGAGCTTTGTGTCCGAGGTGCGCAAGGCCCTGTCGACCGATCACCCTGGGCGGTCTACAGTCCTTGGAATTCGGTGGGCGCGCCAGAGATCCGGCCTTCGAGCAACTGGCGGCGTGGCGTCAGCTGCAGGCGATGAAGGCGTCTGAGTTGCCCGGCGACCTTGCCCTGCCCGATGTCGGCCCCGCCCGGGACGATCTCGTGCGATGTCGATCCGCGCTCCGGCCTGCATGCGTTCTCAGCGTGCACCATGATGGCTCTGCGCAAGAGTCTGAGGAATGGCCGTGTCTGGATCGACCATTCGCTGAGCTTCCAAAAGCCATCCGGCTCATGGAATTCGGTGACCCCGAGGTGATGCGCCTCGAGACCATCGACCTTCCGCCGCCGGCCGCGGGCGAAGTCCGGCTGCGCCAGACCGCGATCGGTTTCAACTACATCGACGTGTACCAGCGCTCCGGCAAATATCCGTTGCCGACGCCGACCGGGCTGGGACATGAGGCGGCCGGTGTCGTCGAGATCGTGGGCAGCAAGGTCGAGGATCTTCGGGTCGGCGATCGGGTCGTCTACATGAACGCCGGGGTCGGCGCCTACGCCGACCGCCGCAACGTTGCGTCCGACAAGCTGGTGAAGATCCCTGCGGGCATCCAGGACGAGGATGCCGCCGCGGTGTTCTTCAAGGCCATGACCGCGCAGTACCTGGTCAAGAAGACGCATCGGGTACAGCCGGGCGGCGTGGTGCTGGTTCACGCGGCGGCGGGAGGGGGTCGGGCAGATCCTCTGTGGCTGGGCGAAGGCGTTGGGCGCGACCGTGACCGTGACCGCAGGCTCCGCGGCCAAGTGCGAAGTGGCGCGGGCCGCTGGCTGCGACGCTGCCATCGACTACTCGCAGCCCGGCTGGGTGGCCCAGGTGATCGCCGCAACGGACGGGCGCAAGGCGCGCGTCGTGTACGACTCGGTAGCCATGCACACGTTCATGGGCTCGCTCGATTGCGCCGCGCCCTTCGGCATGGTCGTGCTCTTCGGCGCCGCCTCCGGGCCGGCACCGTCCATCGACCCCGAACTGCTCAATAAGAAGGGATGCCTGTTCCTCACCCGTCCTTCCGTGTTTCCGCGCAACGCCGACCCAGAGACCTTCCGCGCCAATGCGGCCGACGTTTTCGACGCCATGACGAGCGGTGCCGTGCGTGCCAACATCGGTGCGCGGTTCAGTCTCGCGCAAGCGGCAGATGCGCATCGCGCTGCTGAAGCGCGTTCGATCACGGGCGCCATCGTGATGCTGCCTTGAATGAGTGCCACTTGCGCAGCCCTGCGATAACCCGCCCCTACGAAAATCGCAGCCGACTCCTGACCGCAGTACGTGCATCAGTCTTTGTCGATCTGGCGTTGCCGGATCAGTCAATTGGTGGTCAAAGCCTTCTTCGCAGGTCAGTGATAGTCTTCCTCGCGCTGATGTCGGACGGCCAGGACTTTGACGGTCTTTCCGGGAAGGATCTCATAGAGTGCGACGTAGCCTGATGCGCCGATTCCCACGATCAATTCCCGGCGGGTGGTTCGACGTCGGTCGCCGGCTTTGCGATAGGCCCAAGGATTCTCCGAAAGCCTCGTCATGATGTTGCTTCGGACTTCATCCAAGACCCGCTGGGCATGTTCCAGCTCTTCCAGCGTCTGCGCCCGATCAACGAGAAAATCGAAGAGGCGCCACAGGTCTTCTTCGGCTGACGGAGTCATGTCGACTCCGAACAGGTCCATCACAAGTCGCGGCCTTGCAAGCTCCTGCGCCGCGCGTTGATTCGGTCCTGAAGCCGATCGAAGACCTCATTCGCTGGGCGGGATATTCCGTCGCGCTGGTACTGCTGCCAAGCGGCATCGCCACGGGCATGAAAGTCTGCTTCCACACGCCGAAAATCAACCGCCTGTCGGACCGCGTCCGCCACGAAGGTGCTGATCGTTTCGTCTTCTCTGAGCAAGGCTTCGAGTTGAGTGCGAAGCTCAGGCTCAACGCGGACCACAGGCAGGGTTGAGGACTTCATGGAGCCACTGTATCACAAATGTAATGCAACGCATGATGAGCGTGCGACGGGCCCATCCTTTTTCAGAAGCCTCGAGCACAGTTGCCCCTGCCTCGCAAGAAGTGGGGGAACCTCGCCGCCTACTCGAAAGACTCGGCTGCCCGCGCTGCCATCAACCCGCTCGCGCCGCCGAGCCGAACAAGAGTTCGTTCGGCCCCCGCCAGCCCTGCTCGCAGCGCAATTGCTGAAGCGCCTCCTCCATTTCTCGCCAGGCCGCCTCCCTGGCCTTTGCACCCAGGGGCGCGAGGACTTCCACGATCGGTGAACCCGAGCTTCGAACGAAGGCGACGTAGGCAGCGGCATCAGGGAGTTCGAATGGCGCAGAAAGCGGCTCCGCCGCAACGTCGACATAGCCTGCCGCCGTCAGCAGGCTTGCAAGTCTGCCCGGTGCCGCGAGGCTGAACAAGCCGCCATCGGCATAGGGCGAGACGCTACCGCTCAACCCCCGGTGCTTGCGGGCCACTTTCATCATGGTCGTGATGCAAGGGTTGTTGGCGGGGTCACCGAACACCAGCGCGACGAAGCGACCGCCCGGGCGCAGCATTTGGAACGCTGCAGCTAGCGCAGCGGCCGGGTTCATGCAGAACATGAGCCCGAGCCTGCACATCACCGCATCGACAGACGCCTCGGCATGAACCGGCCGCTCCGCGTCCGCGACGGCGAAGCGCACGTTCGTCAGGCCGGCCGCTTTGATGCTCCGGCGAGCGAAGTCCAGGATCTTCGGCGAGATGTCGGTCGCCAACACGTCACCCGTGGGCCCGACGGCGAGCGCGATGTCCTTCGTCTGATCGCCCGCGCCGGCGGCCAAATCGAGCACGCGTGCACCCGGGTGGAGTCGCGCCTCGGTCAGCATCGCCGCGGTTGCCTGACGCAACCACGCATGAACGATCGGCGTGCTCCGGGACCAGCCCTCGGCCGCGCGGTCCCAGGCGCTCGCAACCGCGTCCTTCATGCGTCCCCCCGGATGCCAGCGTTGACCAGCAGCGGCCCCCAGGCACGGCGGTCGTCCTCTACCTTCGCGGTCAGCTCTTTGGGCGAACTGTGTGCGACCACCATGGCTGCATCCCCGAACCGACGTGCCAGTCCGGCGCGAGCGACGACATTGCCCACTGCCTCCGATGCCTGTTCCGCGACGCTGGCCGGGGTGCCAGCCGGTGCGAAGAAGGCGAACCATTCGCGCATCACCGATCGCGCGTGGCCCTGTTCGGCGAGCGTGGGCACCGCCGGCGAGAAGCGGCTGCGCTCGAGTCCCGACGTGCCGAGCATCCTCAGGCGATCGGTGGCGAGTTGTGGCAGCAGGAGGCCTTCCGGGAGCACCAGCACGGCGACTTGGCCGCCGAGCAGCGCCGCCATAGCGGGCGGGCCGCCCGGATAGGGAACATGGCGCCAGTCCAGCCCTGCCTGGTCGAACAGCATGACCTCAAGAATGTGCGGCAGGGTGCCGGTGCCTGGCGACGCGGCGTTGGCCTCGCCGGGATGGCGCCGCATCCACTCCACCAGCATCCTCGTGTCGGTGACCTCCGCCGGCACGGCATTGCCCACGGCGACACCAAGATTCATCTCTGCCGCGAGCGACACGGGCACGAGGTCCCGCGCAGGGTCGTAACCGAGCTTCCGGTACAACGTGGGGTAGAGGCTGGCGATCGCACCCTGTCCCAAGAGCCAGGTCGAGCCATCGGCCGGCGCCGACTTCAGCGCCTGTACCGCGATCTGGCCCGCCGCACCGGGCCGGTTGTCGACGACGACTTGCTGCGCGAAGACACCGACAAGCGCTTCGCCGAAACTTCGCGCGATGATGTCCGGCACGCTGCCTGCGGGGCCGGTGCAAAGGATGCGAAGGCGTTCTTGCTTCGCTGAGGACGCCGTTTGACCGAGGGCGGCGAAACTGCAGACTGCCGCAGCCGCTGCGGTGGCAGCGGCAATCAGCACCCGGCGCCGCGGCATGTGGCCATTCGTGAGTGGGCTTGTCGTCATTGCGGCCTCGAAGTGATGTGGCAACCCCAGCGTAGGCCGGCGCTCCATGGGCCACAAGGCGCAGACTTGCGGAACGGGGCCGCAATAGTGCATAACGGGCAATGCTCGACTGGAACGACCTGAAATACTTCGTGGCTGTGGCGCGGCACGGCAGCACGTTGGCCGCAGGCCGTGCTCTGGAAGTCGACCAGTCGACTGTGCAGCGACGGCTGACCGCGCTGGAGCGGCACATCGGCCGTGCCCTGGTTCAGCGTCATACCACCGGCTACAGGCTCACCGATTTCGGCACCGAGATGCTGCAAGCCGCGCGTGAGGTCGAGCGGGCCGTGAGCGAGTTCGAGCAGGTGCTGGTCGTTTCGAGGCGCAATGCGGCGGGTGTGATCCGGCTCACCTGCCCGGAGCCGTTGGTCAACCGGTTGACGCGTTCCGGGTTGCTGGATCGCTTCCATGCGCTGCACCCCGACCTGCACGTGGAATTCGTGATGAGCGATAAGTACGTCGACCTGCGCAGCGGCGAGGCCGACGTCGCCCTGCGTTCAGGCGACACCGACGATGCCGTGCTGGTCGGTCGCAAGGTGGGCGACTCGCTGTGGGCCGTCTATGCGAGCCGGGACTATGTGTCGCGGCATGGCAAGCCTTCGTCCATCGAGGAAATCCAGGCGCATCCGCTGGCGGGGTTTGAGGAAAGCATGGCAGGCCACCGCGCGAGCCAGTGGCTGCGCCAGGTCGCACCGGATGCGACGATCGTGGCCCGGAGCGGCAGTGTGCTCGGCCTCTTGCTGTCAGTGAAGGCCGGTGTAGGCATCGCGCCGCTGCCGACAGCACTCGGGGATTCCGAGACGGAGCTGGTCCGGGTGCTCGGTCCCATTCCGGCGCTGTCGCGGGACTGGCGGCTGCTCGCGATGCCGGAGATTCGGAAGACCGCCCGCGTCAGCGTCTTCTTTGACTTCATTGCCGCGGAGATCGACGCGCTCAAACCGATCATCACTGGTTAGTGAGTGCCCGCGCGTCTGATCAGAACGCCTTCGAGGGTTTCGCCCGGGCGATCGTGTGCTTGAGGGCGCTGACTGAGTGGGACTGCTCTCGGCGGAAAAGTCGGCTTCATGGACTGGTTGCCGCCGATCGAATTTCCGGGGTGAACGACGGCGACCGTTGAAAGCTGACCTTCGCGCCTTTCTTACGACAGGCTCATCTACCTCGGAGCTTGCCCCTTCGCCGACATCCTTGAGGAAATCCGGGACGGGGTAATCGTCCGGAGGTTTGCTCGTCGTCCGAGCCGCCGTTTGTCCGTGGAGGCGGCGTCGCTCGCCACGTACTTCGTCGACTGTCAGCTTGTCGATATGCCTTGGCGCAAGACCCCTTGGTACACCGACTCGATTCGGTCAGGCCCCGTGATGGTCATCCCCAGATCTTTCAAGAGTCCGTCCGATATACCGTATATCCAACCGTGCAACGTCACAGCCTGTCCACGCGACCAAGCGTCTTGTATCACCGTTGTTTCCGCCACGTTTACCACCTGTTCAATGACATTGAGCTCGCACAGCAGATCGTGCCGTCTCACGAGCGCAGCGCTTTCAAGCAACTGCTTGTGCTTGGCAGCAACATCCTTGACGTGACTGAGCCAGTTGTCTGCCAAGCCGACGCGCGTGTTGTTTAAGGCAGCAAGCACACCCCCACATCCGTAGTGCCCCACCACCATCACGTGGTCGACCTTCAACTGGTCCACTGCGAACTGAATGGTTGACAGGCAGTTCAAGTCCGTCGCTACCACCACGTTCGCAACATTGCGATGGACGAAGACCTCACCTGGATCGAGCCCGGTGATCTGGTTGGCGGGAACCCGGGAATCGCTACATCCAATCCACATGTAGCGCGGGTTCTGCTGCGCCGTCAGCCGCCGGAAAAAGCCCGGTCGATCTCGCTCCATCTCTGCCGCCCACAGACGATTGTGTTCAAACAGTTCTTGCAGATGAACATTCATACGGGTGGTCTTTTGTGGGATGACAGGACACGCGGGATTTTGCCACCGCAAGACGCCAGCTCCACGATACTGAGGAGTCCGTTCTCAAGAATTCGTTTCTAAGGACCGACGTGTCCGTATGTTGCGAGAGATAGTGAAAGCAGAAGCCGGTCGAAGCCGATCGACTGCTGACCAAGGTGCTTGACGCGCACACCTCCGAAGAACTAGGCACGCTCCGCGGAGGTCGATCCCGTCGGCGGTTGCGTCGCCCAGGCCGTCGCCCAAGTGGAAGCGAGCAAGCATTTGAATGGAATCCGTATGGCCAACTGCTGGAGATTAAACGTCAGACTCAGACGCGTTCTTGGAAGAGTGCCGCCGCGCTGAAACGGCATGAACTAGGCATCTCGGGCGATGTGACTACTGGAATAAGGGCCCAGGGCCTTTTCCATCGGTGCCCTAGGCTAGCGCGCCACCTGCTTGGACGAGACCAACGAAGTCGTCTCATCGAGGGTTCTCCGGCCGGCGCCGTCCGTGAACCACATGTCGTTCCTGACCACGTACATGGTCTTCGGATCGATCCACAAGGTTCCTCCCCTTTGACTGAACCCTTGCCCCGACACCCTCACAGCAAGGCCCGCTCGCTCTACCTTGAACGCCATAAAACGACCGGCCGGGACCGCAATTTCCTCCAGACCGACTGCGCGTGAGTCCCAGAAACTGTGCCACTTACCGCCATCTGGTAGAACGATTTCAAAGGCCGATCTCCATTTCTTTCCTACCTCGAGATCGGCAGGCGCCGTCAGAAGGCCCGGATCCCTCGTGCCGAAGCGGTCCTTGATGACCGAGCCCATCTGATCCCAAACAACGCCCGTATTGAAGGTCACGTATTTGTCATCGGCCGCCGTCACCTTCATCTTGATGCTGATTTTCTTGAACGCGATACGGTCATCGCGCTCATATTCGAGCTCGTCCCCGAGCTCAAATCGTCGTGCCCCGCTCTTGAGCGCAGCTCCTTCACCCTTCTTGGGTTGCACCGCGACGACCGGCTTCTGCAATTGGTCGAGCCTGAACTGCGCCTGCTCGCTCATGTAGCCATTGGGATGAGCGGTCATGTAGGCAAAGTAATCGTTTGGATTGGCGGACTCACGGATGCGATTCCAATCTACCTTCTCGGCCTCAAACTCGATTTTCTGTTTTTCCTGGCCTTCAAGAGTTTCCGGTGGTACCACAGGCCGCGCGACGATCGTTGCGGTCTCGTTGCCAAAGGAAAAATCCTCCTCCAGGCTGGTGGATTCCCAGGGAATTTGCAGGCCGCCACTTTGCTTGCGCACGTTGATTCGCACGCGCTTGAACACATCCTCGATCCTCGCCTTCGGCATTTTCAGTTCTTCAAGCAGGTACTGGGTGTACAGACCATGACCGGATGCGCCCGAGCCATCGAGGGCGACATTGCCGGGCGCGGTCGCGTAGGCCAAAAATGTGCCTGGCGGCGCGTCCACCGGCGCGAGGCCTTTGCCGCTGGACGTGCTCGCGAACGGATTGTCCCTGCAGGCATCTAGCACCAGGATGCTCATCCGGGTTTTTGCCGCCTTGAATGCGGCCATGACAGCGTCCACATCGACAGTCTGCTGCAGCACGTCTTGCGGCTTTTGCAGCTTGGCATCGACGGGGATCAGGTAGTTGCGCCAATCGAGCTGCATGCCATGTCCCGCGTAGTAGAACATGGCGATCCCGTACTTGCCGTCTAGGGCGTGCTTCGCCGCCTCAATGGCAGAAGCCATCTGATCCTTGGACGCATCGTTGACCTCGATGACCTGAAAGCCGAGGTCCCGAAGCGCCCGACCTATGGCCCTCGAATCGTTGACGGCGTTGGTCAGCGGTGCAGCAGCATAGGCAGCATTTCCAATGACAAGTGCCACACGCACATTGGCCGGCGCCTGCGCCTCGGCCGCGCCCAGCGTCAACGCTGAGGCGATGGCCGCAACCATCAGGGATCGCAGCCATCCGATGGATCGCATCCGGAACGTCGAATGGGCGCCCGGGCATGGATGGCGCATTGGCATGGTCGCGTCCCGTTCCCGCGTGGATCAAGCGAGGGAATTCTGAGCGTGCTCCCCCGAAACCGCAAGTCTGACGAAAGAGTCAGAGGTTTGACAAACTCGCCCGCTTCCTCGCTGATCACGGTCACTGCGCGTGGGTCCCCGCACCGCGTTGGGAGAGCTGGTCCATCCGCCTTTTCCGCCTACCCAAACTTCCTTCATTTCGGCGAACCGACCCTGACCTTTCCGCAAACGCTGGTCTTGCGATAGGCGCATGTCGTCAACAAGTTCGCCAAGTCGCTCAAGCTTGGAGCTACCGACTCAAAGTAGGCCTCTGTCACGACATCCACTTCGCCTCGGGCGCCAAACTCCGGGGGCCGCGAAATGAACGCGACCTTGAAGCCGAATTTCTTTGCAGCCGCCAGATCGTATTTGTGGCATGCGACCATGAGGATTTCGTCGGCACGCACGCCCAGTGACTTCTGCGCCAACGCATAGACGCGGGGGTCTGGCTTTGACGAATTGACCAACTCCGCAGTCAGAATGTAGTCGAACGGGAGATCATGCGTCTTGACGATATTGATGATCGAGGCCATCGAACCGTTCGACAGCGTCGACAACCTGAACCGCTCGCGAAGCCGCGTGAGCCCGGGCAATGTATCCGGCCATGGTTTCAGAGTCGACCATGCGGCACTCAGTTCGTCGCGATCCTCCGGCGAAAATGCACTCTTCCGGTCCACGTCGGCCAGGATGCGATCGAGCGTGGACCGATATATGCGATCCGTGGACCTCCATGGAATTGTGCCAGCCATTACGGCATCCAACTGATCGCGGTAGGCCTTGCGTCAGCGATTCAGAACCTCTGTCCAATCAACATCGATGCCGCGCTTCTCTCTTCATTCCTGCATCGACGATATCGCACGAACGTGGACAAGTACTACGGCTTGTGATTGGGATTTCTGCGGCAACGAGGCACCTTGCGGTGCCTGTGTCATTGGCACGGGGCCAGCTCTGTTTTCCCTAGGGGACGCCTCGCACGACCGCTAGCGTGCGTCCTCAGCTTCAGGGCACCTGCAGGCCGGCCAGCTTGCGGTCAAAGCGCAGCAGCCAGAGCCGCGTTGGCCGCTCCGGATCGCCACCGTGCACCAAGCGCGCGCCGACCGCACCGACCGGACAGCCACTCACGATGGCGCCTGCGGTGTCCACGGTGCAGTCCTCGATGCTGCTAGCCACGCGGAGGCCGCTCCTTGCCGTAGACACGCACGGGTACACGAACGGCGCCTTTGGCGGGCGCCTGCACCCCCCAGTCGGCCAGCGCCGCTTCGCTGCCGGCACCTCGCACCACAGGCCCGCCAGCAATGCGCGACGGCGTGCGCGAGAAGCGCGGCGCCGGGGCGGGATGCATGGTGCCCGCGACTTCAACGAAGTTGCCGCGGGCTGCCAGGTGCGGCTGCACGGCGAGCTCGGCGAGCGAGAGGATCGGTGACACGCAAGCTTCGGTGCCTTCGAACACGGCCATCCAATGCTCGCGCGGATGCTGGCGAAAGATGGAAGCGAAGCGTTCCCGCAGTGCGGGCCAGGCCTCCTTGTCGTGCTGGCGCGGCAGCTGCTCGCCGTGGATGCCGAGGCCATTCAGTAAGGCCGCATAAAACCGCGGTTCGATGGCGCCGACCGCCAGGTGCTTGCCGTCCAAGGCCGCATAAGTCCCATAGAAAGGCGCACCACCGTCCAGCCAGTTGGCCTGCCGCCGATCGGTCCATTCACCGGCCTGCCACTGGCCCAGGATGGGCGCGAGCAGGGCAAGCGAGCCGTCCACCATGGCTGCGTCGACCACCTGGCCCTTGCGGCTGCTCTTCGCCTCGATCACGCCTGCGAGCACACCGACGAGCAGAAGCATGCCGCCGCCACCGAAATCACCGACCAGGTTCAGGGGCACCGTGGGCGGACCTTCGGCCGGACCGATGGCATGCAGTGCACCGGTGGCCGCGATGTAGTTGATGTCGTGTCCCACGGCTTGCGCCAGCGGGCCGGTCTGGCCCCAGCCCGTCATCCGGCCGTACACCAGCGCCGGGTTGCGCGCCAGGCAGGCATCTGGGCCCAGGCCGAGCCGCTCCATCACGCCCGGTCTCAGGCCCTCCAGCAGCACGTCGGCGCGCTGCAGCAGATCCAGCACCAGATCGCGTCCCTCCGGTGTCTTGACGTCGGCCAGCACGGATCGCTTGCCGCGTGCGTTGAATTGGAAGCGCTCGTCGCGGCGCAGCCCCATGTGGGGCGCCTCGGGCCGGTCGATGCGCAGCACGTCCGCCCCCATGTCGGACAGCATCATGCCCGCCCAGGGAACGGGGCCGATGGCTTCCATCTCCAGCACGCGCAGGCCCGCAAGCGGACCGCTCATGAGACCTCCGGAAACGTGACAATCGTGCGTCCACTTGTGGCACCCTGTAGTTGCAGTGCTGCGTGTTCCATAACGTCCTCCAGTCGCATGCGGTGTACGTGCGACATCAGCGTGGTGAAGTCCGGCTTGAGGTCGCCCGCGAGCCGGTCCCAAAGGCGCACGCGCTGCGGCCAAAGTGCATTGGCTTCCACCCCGAAGAGTTGCACGCGTCGCATGATGAAAGGCAGCACGCTGCCTTCATAACTGTTGCTCCCGGCATTGCCTACCGAGGCAACGTAGCCTTCGTCATGCATGGACCGCAGCAACCACGACAGCACGGGGCCGCCGACGTTGTCGATAGCCGCAGCGAAGCGAGCCTTCTCCAGTGGCCGCTGTGACTCCAAGGTTATGCGGGTCTCAATGACTTCGACCGCTCCGACCTGGCGGAGGATTGGCTCCTGGTCCATCCGGCGGGTGAGCGCGGCGACCCTATAGCCCGCCTTGCTCAGGATGGCGATTGACATGAGTCCCACGGCTCCGCTGGCTCCTGACACGGCGACCAGCCCTGAGTCTGGCTCCAGGCCGCACTGTTCGAAGCGCTCCAACGCCATGGCGGCCGTGAAGCCGGGCACCCCAAGGACCGCCGCTTCGAATGCGGTGAGGCCCGACGGCAGGAGCTGCGCGTGCTCTGCAGGGACGCGCACGATCTCCGAAAATCCTCCGTCGAAGTCGATGCCTGTCTGGAAACCGTGGACCAGCACCTCCGTCCCGAGCGGGAATAGCGCACGTGAGGATTCCAGCACCTCGCCCACCACTTCAATTCCCGCGATGCGCGGAAATTCCGTGATGATCTTTGCCCGGCCGCAAATGGCCAGGCAGTCTTTGTAGTTGACACCTGCATATCGAGCGCGAAGGACGAGGTCGCCGCCCGAGAGTTCCTCCGGGCTCGTACGCTCCACGCGCGACACGGTCCGACCCGCCTCGCTGCGGGTGCGCAAGGCCTGGAAGACGGCGGGAACGCAAGACATGGCAGGGCTACACCACGCCTTCGGCGCGTAGAGCCTCGAGCTCCAGCTCGCCAACTCCGAAAGCGGCATAGACCTCGGCGTTGTGCTCGCCGACCGCGGGGCCGCTGCGCGGAACGGGCATCTCGCGGCCTGCCACGCGCGGCACGATGCAGGGCGCCGGCACGCTGCCGTAATCCGGGTCCGGCAGGCGGATGATGGCGCCTCGCGCCTGGAAATGCGGATCGACCTCGATGTCCTCGATGGAGTACACCTTGGTGAAGGGAATGTCGTACTGCTCCAGCCGCGCAGAGATCGCCTCGAAGGGCCGCGCTTCGAACCAAGCTGCCAGCTCGAAGTCCAGTGCCTGCATGTTCTGTACGCGCTTCGGATTGGTGGCGAAACGCGGGTCGGCAATCCACTCCGTGCGCTCCAGCGCTTCGCACAGGCGCACATAGACGGATTGCGAGGACGCTACCAGAGAGAAGTAGATCCCCTCGACGCTGCGGTACATGTTGGACGGTGCGGTGTAGGTCGTGCTATTGCCAGCCCGGCGACGCACCTGCCCGAGTTGCTCGTGCTCGACTGGGAGTGGTTCCAACAAACGGAACAGCGCCTCGGTGGCGGATAGGTCTACTTCCACGCCGCCCGCTTGCGGATCGCCGCGCAATCGGGCGATTTCGGCGGCGATCGAGAATGCGCAGAACAGCCCGGCGACCGCATCGCCGATGGGGAAGTTGCTGTGCATGGGCGGGCCATCGGGTGTCCCGGTGAGGTTGGTGAAGCCGCTCATGGCCTCGAAGATGCGCGCATAGCCGGGCCGTCCACGGTACGGGCCGGTCTGGCCGAACCCAGTAAGGCGGACGACGACGAGGCGCGGATTGGCGCGGTGCAGGGTCTCGATGTCCAGGCCCCAGCGGTCCATGGTGCCGGTGCGGAAGTTTTCAACCAGGACGTCGAACTGCGGCAGCATCGCCAAAAAGATTTCGCGACCTTTCGGCTTGCGCACATCCAGCGTGATACCGCGCTTGCCACGGTTGGCGACCTTCCACCACAGCGGTATGTTCTCCTTCACCGGTTGCATGTGACGCAGTGCGTCGCTGCCGTCGGGCAGTTCGAGCTTCACCACGTCGGCCCCATGGTCGGCGCAGAGTGTGGCGCCGGCTGGGCCTGCGAGCACCGTCGCCATGTCGAGGATGCGCACGCCGCCGAGGGCGCCGCGTTGGATGGTTGTTGCGTTCACTGGAGCCTCTTCGTGGAACCGAGGCTGCGTTTTTGCCACGGTGCTGCGAACATGTGAACCGACTGTTTCGCACAGCGAAACACCCGCTTCACACAATCCCTTCCCGAACCAATCATGGCCACCAGCAGCAAACGCAAACCACGCAACGTGACTACCATCGCCCTCCCGGGTCTCGTCGACCCGCACGACCTCTCGGCCGACCGCCAGTTTTCGATGAACTTGGCGCGCGGGCTGGAGGTGCTGCGGGCCTTCACGGCGACTGCGCCGCTGCTCGGCAACCGGGAAATCGCGGATCGCACCGGGCTGCCCAAACCCACCATTTCACGGCTGACTTACACCCTGGTGTTGCTCGGATACCTGAGCCGTGACCAAGCGCTGCAAAAGTTCAGGTTGGGACCGGGTGTGCTGTCGCTGGGCCATCCCCTTTTGGCGAGCATGCACGTGCGGCAGGTCGCCAAGCCCGTGATGGAGGCACTCGCGCGCGAAACCGGCTGCACCGTCAATCTCGGAGTGCGCGATCGTGGAAACGTCGTGTATATCGACTCGGTCCGTGCCGACGCCGGCAACCAGCACCTGCCGGACATCGGCAGCTCCCGACCCCTGATTCAGGCGTCGATTGGACGCGCCCTCATCCTCGCCTGCCCGGCCACGGAACGCACTGCCATCCTGAACTACTTGAAAGTGCAGGACCGCGAACTTTTCGACCGCTACCGCTCCTCGTGGGAAGCAGACAAGAAGCTGTTCGCCGCCGACGGCTACTGCCACTCCCGTGGTGACTGGCAAAAGGACATCCACGCCGTGGCAGTGCCGCTGCGCCAGGGCCACGGCGAGCCGCCTTTGGCCATGAACTGCACGCTTGCCGCCTATCGCAACCAGAAGGACAAGCTGGTCCGCGAGTTCGTGCCGCTGCTGAAGGACGCGGCCCGCCAGTTCGAAGCGGCGCAGGGCCTGCGCTGACCCGACAACCGAAGGAACCCATGATGATCCGCGACCCCGACAATTTCGCCTCCTTGTTGGCCGAAGTACGCAACTTCGTCCATTCTGAATGCCTGCCGCTGGAGCAGCAGGTCGACGAGCAGGACCACATTCCCGAATCGCTGGTGCAGCGCATGCGCGATGTCGGCCTGTTCGGGCACAGCATTCCGCAGGACTACGGCGGTGCCGGCTTGACCAGCGAGGAACTGTCGCTGGTGAACATCGAGGTCTCTCAGGTGGCGACCACCTTCCGTGCGCGGTTCGGCGGCAACACGGGGATCGCCTCCGAGTCGCTGGTGCTGGATGGCACGCCGGAACAGAAACGCAAGTACTTGCCCCAACTGGCGAGCGGGAAGATGACGGGCTGCTTCGCCTTAACGGAACCGGAGGCCGGCTCCGATGCTGCCGCGCAGAAAACCATGGCAGTGCGCGATGGCGATCACTTTGTCATCACAGGGGCGAAGTGCTTCATCACGAATGCACCCATCGCCGACCTGTTCACCGTGTTCGCTCGTACCGACGTGCAGACGCGCGGCGCCAATGGCGTCACCGCCTTCTTAGTCGAACGCGGCACTCCCGGCCTGAGTACTTCACGTCCCAACCGCAAGATGGGGCAGCACGGCTCGCCGGTAGGGGAAGTCGTCCTGGATCAGGTGCGCGTGCACAAGAGCGCCATCGTCGGGGGCCTGGAAGGCCAGGGCTTTCGCACAGCGATGCGCGCGTTGAACAAGCAGCGCATCAACTTGGCAGGCCTGTGCATCGGGCCGGCGATCCGCCTGGTCAACGAGATGGTCGAGCGCGCGCGCACGCGCAAACAGTCTGGCCAGGCGATCGGGGAGTTCCAGCTTGTGCAGCAGATGATCGCCGAGAGCAACACCGAGGTGCACGCGGCGCGGGCGCTGCTGTTGGAGACGGCCCGCAAGCGCGATGCGGGTGTGGACGTCACCATGGAGGCCTCGATGTGCAAGATGTTCGCCTCCGAGATGTGTGGCCGCGTCGCCGATCGTGCGGTGCAGCTGTTCGGCGGCACGGGCTACATGGCCGGCAATGTAGCTGAGCGCTTCTATCGAGACGTGCGCGTGTTCCGGATCTACGAGGGCACCACCCAAGTCCATATCGCAAACATCGCCAAGCGCACGCTGGCGGCGGCCGCGTAGGGCCGCCGGCCTTCTACCTATTTCCCATCACCCGAATCCGGAGACAACGCTCATGAAACTCACCTTCCTGCTGCTCGCGGCCGGCCTCGTCGCTGCAGTGCCCGCCGCGGCCCAATCGGACTTCCCGAGTCGTCCCATCCGGATCATCGTTCCGTTTTCCGCCGGGGGCATCGTCGATTCCGTTGCGCGAGTCATCGGAGACAAGTTGTCCGCGAAATACGGTCAGCCGGTGATCGTGGAAAATCGAGTCGGCGCCGGCGGTGCGATCGGGACCGACTTCGTAGCCAAGGCCCCCGCGGACGGTTACACGCTACTGCTGGTCAGCCCGAGCCATGCTGTCAATCCCAGCCTCCAGAAGTCGGTGTCCTGGGATCCGGTACGCGACTTCAAAGGCGTAGCGGGTGTCGGCTTCGTGCCGAACATGATCGTGGTGCACCCGTCCGTCCCGGCGAAGACAATGGCGGAATTCGTGGAGCTGGCGAAGAAAAGCAATCCCCCCCTGACCTATGCTTCGGCCGGGCTGGGAACCTCGAATCATCTCTCCGGCGAACTCCTTGCGCAAGAAGCCGGCATCCAGCTGTCACACGTTCCCTACAAGGGGCAGCCGGACGCGATGAATGACCTGCTGTCTGGTCGCGTGTCCATGATGCCGCTGACGGCCGCGATCGCGATGCCCTACGTCAAGGAAGGCAGGCTCCACGCACTGGCCGTGACGACGGCGAAGCGAGCCAGCGCAGTGCCGGACCTTCCGACAGTCGCGGAATCCGCACACTTGCCCAACTATCAGGTAGGCACCTGGTTCGGCTTGGTAGCCCCCGCCAAGACGCCGGATACAGTGCGAAGTAAACTGGGCGCCGATGTTGCCGACATCCTTGCGACGCCGGATGTGAAGAACAAGTTCTCGACGCTGGGCATGGAACTGGCACCGCAATCGGGTGCGGAGTTCGATAGCCTGGTGGGCAAAGAAGTGGGACGATGGAGCAAGGTGATCAAGCAGGCTGGGATCGCTCCGAACTGATATGTTCGGTGCGGCACGCGGACGGCCTGTTTGCGTCTAAGCGAATCCAGGAGTTTGTGAACGTATTGCCGCAAAAGGCTGGCTTTCCCGCGACGACGTTGATCAGCGGTCCGGCCGGCTTGCCAGTTGGGGCGGGTTGACAATCGTGGAATCGTGGTACTGCTGAGTTCCGCATGGTCCTCATTAAGCTTCGTTTACCGGCGCGCTACCCAAGTTGATAGCAGTGGCAGCCACCAAGCGAGCGCGACTAGCGATCCCTCCCACCAACGCGCTGAGCATCGCCATCGGGAGGTCTATGACGAGGCGGTGCTGCTGCTGGGTGAGTACGCCGTGTCAAACTGCCCACAACTGGGCGAAATGCACGTTGGGGTAGTCATCCTTTCTGTGCAGAAAGATGCGCTTTGCTTCGAGAGCCCTTGCTGTCGCGGGTTTCGGTGCGTCGGCACACCGTCTGGAGTGCTTTCCCGGGGCGGCCAACGACGAAATGTTCACTTGGGGTCAAGGCGCGTTCGTTGGAATGGTCGTGCTCGACTTTGGCACAGATACATCCGAGGGCTGCGTCATCAACAGAGCATCTGACATCCGTCTGAATTGTGCAAGTTGATACTCCCTGGTTCCAGGATTTTTGATCGATTGAAGCAAAGTCTCCACCTTCGTGCGACAACGCTCCGCACGATCAATCGACGGCGGGAAACTGGTGATTTCATTGTGCATCCAGTCCTGGTACGTGTAAGCGTTATTCACCTTATTTGAATCCGTGGTCGCTTCAAGGAGAGAAGCTGCCTTGGCGTACATTTCACGGCCTGCTTCTTGTCGCCCTTGTTCAAAGAGATGGCGAGCAGACAGTCGGCTGTTTATTGCCCTGTAGTAGTTGCTAGGCGACTTTTCGATCGCCTTTGTGTAGTAGATCTCAGCTTGCATGTCATCGCCGCTCGTCTTTAGGGCGTTGGCTATCGCGATGTACTCGACGTCAAATCCCATCGTTGGATCAATTTTGTCAAGTTCGCATGCCTGCCGTGCAAAGGCAGTCAATCGATGATTCATCGTTGCTAACGTTGCGACTGATGTTTCGTCAGAGTTGACTGCCATGGCGATGTCTATTTCTGCTTGTGCAGCAATCAAATTTTGAACGACGGTAGTTAGTTGTTCACGGACTGCTGTTCGCATTGTCTTCCGTTCGAGTTGTATTCCAATGAATGCCGACACTAAAGACACCAACAGGGCCAACGTGCTGAGCGTCAATGTTAGATAGTCGTTCATGCTCATGATTGAACCTCTAAGGCTATGAAGGAAGCGACTCCACCGTGAGCTCACCTCCCGCCCGAAGATCTCAACTGGGGACGGAGCGCCCACGCCGACAGTTTTGATACGGCGGCTCATCGAATCGATCCTCCGATGCACACGGCTTTCGCGGGTGCAACATGTTCGAGTATCGCTTCGACGAAATGACGTCCATCCTCTGGTTGAACCAGACGATCGTCAAGGCATCTTCTCAATGAGGAGGCTGAGCACCCCGCTCGACGAACATGGCCAGTTGGTAGTGACGCAGGACGAAGGTCGCGACGCGGACAGGCTCATCCGAGCGCGCCAGTAGCATCAGTCACAGCAAGGCGTCAATCAGGCGCAGCTCGATCTGCCCTAGCATCACCACGGTCTCATCGTGCCACGCTGCGCGGCCCGAGCCGACCACCGCTTGGCGAGACGACAGACGGAATTTTTGCGGGCCATGGCCTCGGCTTCATCCAGGGCAAAAAAATCGCGATGCTGCTTGGGGCGCAATTGCGCGCATCCTGCACGACTTTCGGCAGCGGACGCCCTCTCATCTTCATCCTGGGGAAGAACTCGGCCGCGCCTTTTTCGAAGTCGAGTTCAAACTTGCCGCCCAGGCTGAGCATCTTGACGCTTGAATCGCTCTACCGCTCGCCCACTGACCTCCCGTCCCGCCTCATATCCGGCTGAGCAACTCCGCCTTCTTATTCGCGAACTCGTCATCGCTGATGATGCCCTTGGAGCGCAGGTCGGCGAGCCTCTCGATGGTGCTGAACACGTCCTGCTGGTTACCAGAGGGAGCGTTGTTGTAGCCATTGCCATTGCTCGCGCTGGCCAGCGGGTCGACCGGCTCATTGAACGCCGGCGCAGGCGGCGCCACACTAGGCGTGACGCCATCTACCGAGATCACGGGCAGACTTGCCACGTCGATCAAGCCGTACTGGCTGTTGAAGCTCAGCGTGCCGCCGTACGACTGTTGCTGCCCGAAGCCGCCGATCTGGTGATCGAGCGTGTCGTACACGGTGACGCGTCCATTGACCTCGATGGCCAAGCGCCGCGCCTGCGCGAAGTAGGCATAGCGCACGCCGTTCTGCGCGCCAGTGCTGTTCGGAAAGCGAAGGTCGGAAGGCCACCAGTCGTTCGTAGTGCCGGGCACGAACAGGCTGGTTTGGCCGAAGTTGCCGTTGCCTTGCTGCTGGCCGCCACCGCCATAGCTCTTTTGTGCTTGCCCGTTGTTGTAGCCACCGCCCTGGCTTTGCGACTGGAAGCTGCCGCTGCGAACCAGGTCGGGTTGGCTGGCGACGAGGTTCGACAAGTCGTTGCACAGGCTGTCGACGCGGCCCTTCAGGTAGTTGTTGAACATGTCCGACAGCATGATCATGCCGCCGCGCATCCACTGGCCGGAGCCGGAGAATTCAGGGTGATCGAACTGTGCCTGGCTGCCGTTTCCATTGATCACCGAATCCAGCATGCTGAGCGTCGCGTCCACGCTGAAGCCGTTGCGCTGCGCGATGTCGTTGATGGCCTGTTGGCCGGTCGGAGAGAGTTGTCGCATGGGAGGTGTCTTGTCGAAGGATCGGGGGCGCGATTGTGAGGCTTCGGCAAGACACTGTCGCAGCGCGGGCTTTCTGAACAGACAACTCCGCTGCGTCCTCGGCAAGGAAAGAGCGGACTCGCAATTTGGAGGTTGGCCGCAGGGTGGCGCGTCGTTCCCCGACGAGTAATGAGTGATTGTGGCGCGAGCCGTGGGCGGGCATCGCGCTTCGGTCGAGTTCGCGGATCGCTTGAAAGGCGGCGCTCGTCGGGGCCGGGCTCCGTCCTGGCGGTTGTGATCGACCGATGCCCGAGCCATCGCCGCGTGGCACATGCTATTGAAGTCGGGTCGTCCCAGAAACGACGCCGCCTGATCGACGCGAAAGCCTGGTGTGTGAAGCAGCGGCCCAATGTCGCGACAGGCTTAACGGTGATCATCAAGAGCGCAGAATACAGGCAGGAGCAGCAACTGCGGATCCGCGCAGTCCGATCGTCCCCACCGTTCAACGACCTGCGTCGCCGGCACCGCCGAAGGAGTTTCAATGCCACTTCTTGTCGCTGGCCTCATCCTGTTCCTCGGCGTCCATTCGGTCTCCATCTTCGCCCCTGGCTGGCGGGAGGCGCAGATCGCCCGGCGTGGGGAGCGACTCTGGAAGGGCCTTTACGCCCTCGCCTCGCTTGCCGGCCTGCTGTTGCTGATCTACGGCTACGGCGTGGCCCGTCAGAGTGCGATGGTGCTTTACACGCCGCCGCCTGCGTTGCGCCATGTCGCGCTGCTGCTGATGCTTCCAGTGTTTCCCTTGCTGCTTGCGGCCTACCTTCCCGGCCGCGTACAGCAGATGGCCAAACACCCGATGTTGCTTGCCGTGAAGCTCTGGGCCTTGGCACACCTGATCGCCAATGGCACGCTGGCTGATGTGCTCCTGTTCGGGGCCTTCCTTGTCTGGGCGGTAGCGGACAGGATTTCTGTCAAACGCCGTGCTGTGCCGCGCAGTGTGCCCGGGGCCCCTCCGGGTGCCCTCAATGACGTGATCGTGGTCGTCGGTGGGCTGCTGGTCTATGCAGCCTTCTTGTTCTGGGCACACGTTTGGGTGACCGGGGTGTCGCCGCTCGGATAGTAAGCCAGGGCGGTTTCAAGAGCGAAGTGCAACAGTTGAGTTATTGAACTGAGGAAGGGGCCTGCTGAGCCATCGCCAGCATGTGAGAGAAGACGGCCAGCGGGGTGTTGAAGCCAT
>NZ_JASZYF010000044.1 GCF_030317115.1 Variovorax gracilis | reverse complement strand
AGGGGCCGTTGCTTGCTCGCGCGGGCGGCGCCGTCGCGTTGGCGACCATCAATCCACTGGCGGCCCTGCTGCCGCTCATCGAGACAGGGCCGGGCGAAAACACGGACTGCGCCGCTGTGAAAGATCAGGTTCGCAGTGCCGCCGGACAGGCGCGCGCTCCCGAGCGAAGGCGTTGAGCCGAGCAATCAGTCATTGTTTCTTTCGCACTTGCGCGCATTGACGAGGCAGGCAGCGTAGTCGGGATCGTGCTTGAGCAGGAACATCGCGCGTGCGGCGACGGCGGTGTCGGCGAAGTCGCTGAACAAGCCGTCAACCCCGGCTTCGTAGAACGCAAGGTACTCATTGATCGCATTGCCTTCAAAGCTGCCGGTCAGTCGCTTCTGCTCGCTGCGGAACGTGTACGGATGCACCAGCAAGCCCAGACGATGTGCATTGGCAATCACATCGGTGGGCGGGAGCAGGACCCGATCCCGATCGTCCACGACGCCGTCGCCCGTCACGTCGACACAGGCGCCGCCCTGTATCGACTTGCAGGCGCTCGAAATCAGGTAAGGCTTCCACGGACCGATGCCGTCCGCGTATCCCTTCACCTCGTGCAGGCCGCGCGGCGTCAGCAGATCCTTGAACAGCCCGTCGCGGTTCGACACCACCCAGTCGTACGGCTTGTCGTAAGGCTTTGTGAAATCGAGCGAGCCGTCGGGCTTCACATCGTTGGCATCGACCAGCTGGATCAGCCGAACGCTCGTCTTGCCGCGCAGGTAACGCAGATTGGCGGTCTCGAAGGACTGGATGAACACCGGCGCGTTGCGATTGTTCCAGCCGGCAGCGCTCAACACGCCCAGCAGCCGGTCTTCCAGGGGCAGCCCGATCTGCTGGTGGTAGGTCGGATGCTTGGTCTCCGGATAGATTCCGATGCGCCGGCCCTCTTCACGCGACTTTCGCTTCGCCAGTTCGATCACCTCGACCAGTGTCGGGATCTGGAACTTGCCATTGAACGACTGGTCGCGGTCGGGAAAGGACTGGACGGCCCGCAGCTGCTTGATTTCGGCGAGCGTGAAGTCGCTGGCAAAGAAACCGTCCGTTGCAGCGCCGTCGATCATGACCGTGCGCCGCCGGTCCGCGAACTGTGGAAGGCTCTTGACGTTGGTGGTGTCGATCAGGTTGGGCTCGTGGCGCGCGATCAGCTGACCGTCCTTGGTTGCGACCAGGTCGGGTTCGATGTAGTCGGCGCCAAGCGCGATACCAAGTGAATAGGCCTCCAGCGTATGTTCGGGCAGATAGCCGTTGGCGCCGCCGCGGTGGCCGATCACCAAGGGTGCGTTGTCCGCACGTCGGCGCCCGTGCTCGTCGTGGGCAACGACAGCGGTGGCTGCGATCAGCATCCCTGTGCCAAGCAGAGCGACAAAGGCTTTCTTCAATGGGCGCATGAACGGTCTCCTCGTTTGATGTGGCCGACAGTAGGCGCAATGAGTGACAGCCGCATGAACCACCTGAAGTCCGCGGGTGTCATCTCCGGACATGTCTCCGACCAGCCTACGCCATCACCGGCGCGTCGACAACAGCGCCCACGCGCGAAGCCGCCTTGCGGTGCTGGCATCCACGCGGATCGAGCCGTCAGCGTCCTACAGCGTCGGCTTGACGGGTTGACAGAATGACGCCATGTCTTCGTCCCGCAATATCACGACAGCCGTGCCGCTTCCCTCGTGCGTTCGGAATGCGATCGATGGCCTGGCGCTGGGCCTCCTGAATCCGCCGGGTTCGGCGCCGATGGACTTCACCCGGCCCATCGGGGAGCCATCGCTGACGGCGCACGACTCGATGTCGTGGGAGATTTTCAAGAACCCGGTCGCCATGTTCGTTGGCGGCGTGGCTGCCGTGATCCTTGAGCTGGCCGAGCCTCGGGTACGCACCGGGGTGTGGGAGCACTCCACGTTTCGCGCGCAGCCGATGCTCCGCTTGCAGCGCACCGGGCTGGCCGCGATGGTGACGGTGTACGGGGCGCGAAGCGTGGCCGAGAGAATGATTGCCGGCGTGGTGCGGCGACATGGTCAGGTCACCGGCTTCACGCCGGCAGGGGAGCGGTATGAAGCGAACGATGTCGATCTGCTGACCTGGGTGCAGGCGACGGCGGGATTCGGTTTTGCACAGGCCTTCCATGCCTATGTGCGGCCGCTGCGGCAGGACGAGTTGGACCGGTTCTACCTCGAGGGGGCACCTGCCGCGCGACTGTATGGCGCGCTCCACGCGCCGACATCGGAAGCCGGGATGCGGGCGCTGTTCGACAGAACGGGCGGGCGCCTGGAGTCCTCACCCATCGTCTTCGAGTTCCTGGACATCCTGGGGGAGGCTCCCATCCTTCCGGCGCCGCTGCGGCCGGTGCAGCGGCTCCTGATTCGGGCAGCCGTCGAGATCACGCCCGGATGGGTGCGCGAGCGCCTGGGCCTGACGAGCGCGCAAGGGCTGGGCGCCATGGAGGCGCGCTTCGTGCGGTGGGCAGGCGCGCTCGCCGACAGGATCGTGCTGGCCAGGAGCCCTGCGGTCCAGGCCTGCCGACGCCTGGGACTACCTGCCGACTATCTTTACCGTCGCAGCGCTCGCTGAGCACAGGGCCGGCGAACTCACGATCGTGGTTGCAGGGTAAGTCCGATCAGCCGGGAAACGACCATGGCGAGGTACATCACGCCGGCAAACATGGCCAGGCTGGCGACCGCGCGGGCGTGCACCGTGACAGGGATGACGTCTCCGATCCCGGTGCTCGAAAGGAGCGCGAAGCTCAGGTACATCAACTCGCTCCAGGACCGGGCATGTTGCGGATTCACGGCCGCCTGAAAGCTCCCGGGCTGGAGTGCCTGAACCACGACGAACAGGTGCGTGAATGCCCAGGCCAACAGCGTGAACGTCGCTCCCACAGCGAAGAGCTCGTCCAGCGTGGCGTATCGGTCGGCCAGCATGTAGGCGATCAGGCTGCCTGTCGCATAGAAATAGAACACTGCTTCAAGGGCAGAGGACCATACGACCAATTGGGGCCGGTCGGCCATCGCCTGCAGCACGAGCAGGCCTGTGGTCGGGATCGCAAGGCCGACGCTGATCCACGTCAGCCAGGGCGTGCTGCGGACCATGCGGATCGTGACGTACAACACGACCAATCCGAAGACAGCCAGCGCGGGTGCTCCCACGCGCGTCGATTCGACGAAGGGATAGAGCACGATGCCGAGAAGCTGCACGATCAACAGCAGTGCAGACGGATGGCGGCGTATCTGCTCGAGCATGCGAGGTTGATTCATGTGCACAGTGTCGCCGCCCTGGCGGAAGCAGGACGCGCGCGGTATCTTGACAAGTGAACGTCCAAATGCTTGCATACGCATTGACCCGGGATCAGCCGAGTTCGGCCCTCGTTCCGAAAGGACGATTTCATGTGGCAGATCCATTTCAACGCAACGAACCTGGTGGCGCGCCACCGAGGCACGCTGCCGATGCTCATCACCTGTCCGCACGGCGGCGTGTCCAATGTTCCGGGCGTGCCGGCGCGCAGCGGCCGAGAGGGTTGCATCTTCGAATCGTCGCGAGATGTCGACACCAACCTCATCGCCGCGGGCGTGGCGCAGCGCGTGCTGGAGATCTTCGGCGAAGCACCGTATGTCGTCATCGCCGAGTTCCATCGCAAGTTCATCGACGCCAACCGGTCGCGCGAATGCGGGTTCGAGGTCGATGCGGCAGCGCCGTTCTACGACGAGTACCACGGCACGATCCGCTCCTTCATCGACGAGATCCGTGCCGAGACCGGCGGGCTCGGCCTTCTGTTCGACATTCACGGAACAGCGGGTATCCCGTCCGACCCGGCGCAGATCTTCCTCGGCACGGCACGGGACGAGGAGGACGGTATTTCACGGCTGCGCGCCGCGGACCCGCAAGTGTTGGCGCGCAGGCGCAGCTTGCGCGGCTTCCTCGAGGCCGCCGGTTATCGCGTCTCGCCGCCGGACCCTAACGGTATCGAGGTACCGCAGTTCAACGGTGGTTTCACGATCAGGACGTACGGCAGCTCCCATCCGGACGGTCTCGACGCGATGCAGTTGGAGATCACGAAGCCCTTGCGTACCGATGCCGTTGAGCGCGGGCGTCTGGTCGAGGTGCTGGCCTTCGCGTTCGGCAACCTCGTAAGCCGGTATGCCGATTCGCACACACTGACCGCGGCGCTCGTGTCGCGTTGCGGCGCTTTCGGTCCCTGATCTTTATTCCGCCTTGATGTTGTTGTCCTTGACCACCTTGCCCCAGCGCTGAGTCTCCGCGCGCATCCAGTCCGCGATCTGCTGGCGGTTCATGGTCGAGGGCTCGGAGCCGAGTTCCTGCAGATGCTTGGCGAACTCCGGGCGCGTCACGATGCGCTGGACCGCCTCCTGCAGCTTGTCGAGCACGGCCGGCGGCGTGTTGGCCGGCGCCAGCAGGCCCTGCCAGGAGCCGGTGACGAAATTCGGGATCTGCGAGGCGACGGTCGGCACGCCCGGAGTAGCCGCGAACGGCTTGGCGCTGGTGACCGCAATGGCCTTGACCTTGCCGCCCTGCACCAGCTGGTTGGTGGCGACCACACTCGCCATCGCGCTGTCGATCTGTCCACCCGCGAGGTCGGCCAGGGCCTGGGCGCCCCCCTTGTAGCCGATGACGTTGAATTCGAAGCCGCGGTCCTGCGCGAGCAGGATGCCTGCCAGCTGGCTGATGGAGGCCAGCGGCGTGCCGAAGCTCGGGGGCTTGCCGCTCTTCTTGGCGTAGGCGGCGAGTTCGTCGATGTTCTTCACAGGAAGATCGTTCCGAACGACAAGCAGGTGGGGCGAATACGCCGGGATCGTGATGGGCGTCAGGTCCTTCTGTGGGCTGTAGGGCAGTTGCGGAACCACGCTGGGGCCGATGGTCAGCACGCTCATGTCCAGCAGCAGCAGGTTGTAGCCATCCGGCGCCGACTTGGCCACGAACGCCGCTCCGATCTGGCCATTGCCGCCGGCCTTGTTCTCGACGATGACCGGCTGCTTGAACATCTCGCCCAGTTCCTTGGCCAGCAGTCGCCCCAGCACGTCGGAAGTGCCACCCGCCGGGTTGGGCACCGTGATGCGGATCATCCGGCTCGGGTAGCTCGCTGCGTCCTGCGCGTGGACCGGCAAGGAAGCGCCGCCCGCCAGCAGGGCTGCCGCAGCCATGCCGAGCAGGGCGCGCCTGGCCTTCGAAGGAGCGCAAGTGGTGGTGGAAGTCTCGGTGTTCATGGCTGTCTCCGTGGATGTGTGGCGGGGCGTTCGCGTGGCTGCGAGCGGAGGCTGGAAAAAGCGCTCAGGGCGCCTGGTAGATCACGTTCAGGAGCGGCTGCCCTTGCTGCAGGCGCCCGATGTTCTGTGCCATGAAGCGGTAGCGGCGGTCGAGCAAGGCCGGCGTCATGGCCGAGATGTGGGGCGTGGCGCGCACGTTGGGAAGCTCGTGCAGTGGCCATCGTGATGGATTCACCGGTGCCTGGTCCTTTTTCGGGTACTGGTACCAGACGTCGAGGACGGCTCGTGCCAGGGCCTTGTCGCGCAGGGCTTCGTACAGTGCCTGCTCGTCCACCACCTCCGCACGCGCCACGTTGACCAGCAGCGATTGCGCGGGCAGCAGTGCAAGCTGGCGCGCGCCGATGAGGCCGCGGGTGCTGTCGTCCAGCGGGCAGCAGATCACCAGGCATTGAACGCGAGGGAGCACGTCGTCCAGCGTCGACGCGGGAACGAATTCGTCGGCCAGATCTGCCGAACCCTTCTTGCCGCTGCGCGTCACGGCGATCACGTGCATGCCGAAGGCCCGCGCGCGCCGCGCGATCTCTTGCCCGATGTGGCCGAAGCCCACGATCGCGAGGGTCTTGCCATGGGCTTCCTCGTGCTGGGACCGGTTGGCGTAGGCCTGCGCCCAGGCTGGTGCGTCCAGGTGCGCCGGGTACTGCCAGAGTCGAAGGCAGTGCTCCAGGATGGCGTGCAGGGTGAACTCGGCGATCGGGACCTCGTGGCCGTGCACATTGCACACAGTCGTTCCCGAGGGCAGCGACGGGCAGGCGATCTGTTCCCATCCTGCGCCGGGCACGTGCACCAGCCGGCTGCGCAGGCGGGATGCTTCGCCGGCGCCGATGCTGTTGCTGATGACGACGTCCGAGTGGATGGCACCTGAATCGGGGAAAGCAAGGAGGGCCTCCACCTCGTGCCCGGGGCCGAGCAGGGCCCGCAACCGCGGCGCATTGGGCGCATGAAGCCCGACGATCTGGATGTGCATGTCGAAGTCTTGAGAGAAGAGCAGGGCGCAGTCGCGATGCAATGCCCGCTAGCGGCTTTCTCGGACGATGAGGTCCGAGCGCTGCTTGAATGCATCCTTGAGACGGGTGCCCAGCCCTGCACCTACGGGTGGCTGGGCCATGCCGTCAAGGATCACCGGCAGGTCGGTGACGATGTCGCGGTACCAGGTGGCCAGCGTGGCGCGAACCACCTCCTGGTAGATGGCTGTCGGCGCATGCAGTGCCATGTGCAGTCCTGCCATCAAGGTGATGGGGCCGGTGCAGTCGTGCGGCGCCAGCGGCCGGTTGTAGGCCTGGGCCAGACCTGCAATCTTTCGCCCTTCCGTGAAGCCGCCGCACCAGGCCAGGTCCAGCATCACGACGTCGAGCGCGTCGTTGGCAAGCAGATCGCGGAAGGGGCGTAGACCGCCCAACGTCTCGCTGCCGCACACGGGCACCCGCGTGCGGCGCCGCAAATCGGCGAGACCCGCGGCGTCGTCCATCTTGCACAGCGGATCTTCGACCCAGAACACGTTGTAGTCCTCCAGTGCCTGGCAGATGCGCAAGGCCGAGTGGCCACCGAAGAGGCTGTGCAATTCGCACATCACTTCGATACGGTTGCCGACAGCCTCGCGGATCTTGCGGAACGGCTCCAGCCCCTTTTCCAGGTCGGGCAGGCTGATCAGGTGGCCACCGCTGGCGGGCGCATAGATGTCGAAGGGCCAGATCTTCATGGCCTTGTAGCCTTCGTCCAACAGGCTTTGGGCAAGCGCTCCGGCGTCGCGCATGAAAGCGACCTGGTCGTCGTAAGGCCCTTGGGACTGGTCGTCCATGCCGATGTCGCGACGCTTCCCGGTGGTGTTGAAGGAGTAGCCCGCACAGGTGTTGTAGACCGGCACGCTCAGGCGGGCTGCGCCACCCAGCGCCTCATGGACGGGCACCCCCTGACGCTGGCCCGCGAGGTCCCACAAGGCAATGTCGACGGCACTGGCCGAGCGCACTTCGACGCCCGAGCTGTTGTAGCCCACGTAAGGTGTAAGCAGGTGGCGCGAAATGCCTTCGATGTGCCTTGCGTCGCGCCCCAGCAGCCAGGGGACGAGTTCCTCATGCAGGCAGGTCTCGACCGAGGCCGCCCCACGAAAGGTCTCGCCCAGTCCGACGAGGCCATCGCTCGTCTCCAATTCGAGCCAGATCAGGCTGGGTCGGTCCGGGAGCCGATAGGTGCGGAGCGAGCGAATGATTGACATGAGTTACAGCTTTTTATATCTTTGGCAGAAAATCAGGAGCTTTGCGAGCAATTTGTCGTGAATGCATTGTGCTGGAGCATCCGTTTTCCCCAATTTCATGCTTACCCTGTAATTAGCTGTCAAATGAATTCTTCTACTCTCGACACCGGAAGCACCACCGCACACCCGACTGCGCATGCACAAAGGGCGCAACGACTGTTGGGTGACAAGGTCTACGAAGACCTTCTCCAACTACTGGGTACGCCGGGTTTCGAGTCCCGCGCGCGTTTGCCCGGTGAAACGGCGCTGTCGCAACGCCTTGGCGTGTCGCGGCCAGTGCTGCGCCAGGCGCTGGCGCGCCTTCGCGATGAGGGCCGCATCTATGTGCGCAAGGGGTCGGGCACGTTTGTCACCGACGCGCTACCTCAAGCGAGGCCCATCTCGGTGAGTACGCTGAAGAACATTGCGGACATCCGCGCTTTCTTGGAATACCGGTGCTTCATGGAAGGCGAAGCAGCCTCGCGCGCGGCGCAAATGCGCACCGCCGATCAGATGCACCACATCCGTCGCTGCCGCGAGCGCTTTGAGCAGGCACTGGAGGAGGGAAGCGACGCCGTGGAAGAAGACGTCGCCTTCCACGACGCGGTGGCCCAGGCCTGTGGCAATCGCTTCTTCAGCATGACGATGACCGCGCTGGCGCCGCAGACGCGGTTCAGTATCGGACTCTCGCGCAGCTTGGCGGACAGGTCGCAAGGTGAACGCCGGACGGGTGTGTGCCAGGAGCATGCAGCCGTCGAACAAGCCATCGAGCGACAGGACGCGCACGCTGCGAGGCAAGCCATGGAAGCGCATCTGCGCGGGGGCATCGCGCGGCTGTTTGGACACTAGGCTTGAGTCGGCATCGCGTTGCGTCCGTCGCCGCTTTTGCGGCGATGGCCAGGCGCTCGGCCGCGTCCTGAGGCTGCGTCTGGGCGCGCGCCTGGGTGTCTTTCTTTTCGGCCATGCGGATAGCTCCTGCAGTTGATGCAAGGCAACGGTGCCGACTCGCATTCCCGTCGTGTTCAGACCGACTTCTGCGTTGTGAGTGGGGGCGCCGCGGACTGCAAGAGCGCCAGCACTCCATCATTCATTTTACATAATATACATTGTCTTATTTCAAGGTGTTGAGAGAAACGGACTACAAAGAGTCCGTTTCTGGAAACCTTCCCGGCCGCTCACGACCCTCACGACCCGGATGGCTTGGCGCGCGTTCGCGTTGTGCGGTGCGGATCCTCCTGCGGCGGCCTCAAGAGGTCCGCGAAAATTCGGAAAGCTATGCCGACCAGCTTCTCGTTGCTCGACTTCGCCAGTCTCTCGCGCAGTCGTCTCCTGAGCGCTGGTGTTTGAGGCTTGTTGGCAAAGTCCTTCTGAAGATCCCTGACGAACTTCAGTGCCTCGGCGGAAGTTGCGATTTCAATGTGCGACGGGACGGTTTTTTCAGGCATGGCAGTCCTTAGAGGCTGAGCGCATCGGCAATGGCCGCAATGGTCTGCGGCTGGCTCATGGCGAGGATGTGGCCTAGGTTGGAGCCGAGCAGCGTCTTGACGTTCGCGGAGTTCGAGCCCGCCAGGCCGACGTGTCGAGCGGTCCACGCGGGTTGCGTGTCGTCTCCGGGCACTTGGGCTACGTCGCCAATGGGCGTCGGCGTGATGGGTGGCACCCATTGCCAGGTGGTGCTGCCGAGCGTGTTCTGTTGCCCGCTCACGCAACGAATGTTGAAAAACTTGCTCGCGATCGATGGGTCGAGGTCGGAAGCGAGGAACTGGACGAGCTTTCGTGCCTTTTTCACTTCTCCAAGATCGAACCCCGTCTGGCTGATGGTGGGATAGCGATGCAGAGCGCCGTTGGTCGACGGGTAATAGGGATCGGCCACCTCCCCCGTGTCCTTGTCGGTGCTGGGATACGCCGTCAACGGGTAGTTCGGATCGGCGGCCAGCGCCGCCCCGTACCTTGCAAACGTCTTCTTGGCGTCGAGAAACTGAAACGCGTAGAGCGCCGGCATCGACGTCAGCACCCTGCGAACCTTGACCTGATCAAGCAGATTCAGGAGCGGCTCCCCTTCGAAGAATCGATGGATCTGGCCCCCATAGCCGTAGAACGGCGTGGCCACGGTCACTGCCGCCTTCAGCGCCGGCGTGTCGTGCTTGCGCAGGATCCAGTTGACGATCATGCCTCCCGCGCTGTGCCCGACAAGCGAGTAGCTCTCCAGCGCATCGGCGTTGTTGCACTCGTCCTTCACCCGGTTCTGGAAATACGGCAGGAACTTCTGGACGAAGAACTTGCCGATCTCATCGGTGGTGCGGCGCCAGTCCCAGCCGAAGACGAAGTAGTCGACCTTCTGCGCCTTGCACCATTCCACGAAGCCATCGTAGGGCGTGAGGCCCGCAAACTTGAGCGGCCCATCCGCAAGGACGAACCGGTTTCCCTTGTCACGATGCTTGGGGCCCACCTTGACCATCTCGACTTCCAGCACGCTGCCCATCATGCTGTGCATGTCGAACCACTTCCTCTTGTACGCAAAGGTCTGGTTCGACGGACCGCCTTGCACATAGGGTCTGGTTGCTCGCTTGAGTTGGCTGCCGAGGCCGCCCGGAAACACGAACACCGTGTGTCGCTTGCCGCTGGCAGGGCCGCCGATCTGAAAGTAGCGATCGATGAAGTCATCGATCGCGTGATCGAGCATCCTGAGTTGCTCGAGATCGCGATTGGTCTCGTAGCTCATCGCTTTCCCTTTCCGGTCGCCCTCGCGCTTGCAGAGCGAGAGCCGCCTCGATGGGACAAAGGCCGTCCCAAGGTCGCCCCTGCTGCAGTGAAAATTCTAGGTGTCTGCGGTGCAACTTCGTCCTTCTTGTTGAGGAGCTGATTGCTCCCTGAACGCGAGGACGACGCGATCGCGAGGCTCGCGTCACAGCCCCTCGTGCGCAACGCCCAACCTGGTGGCGAGCGCCTTCGGTAACAACTGTTGTAGGAATCGCAGCATTCGGCTCTCCACGCGAGCGGAGCACGCGTCTATCGTTCAGGCTTGCGGCAGCAGCAACCGGACGCTTCACGCCACAAAGGAGACCGTGACCATGACCACATCGACTCAGGACACTCGCCCGTCGAGCGCGCCAGCAGCCGTCGAACTGGATGCCGTGATCATCGGCGCCGGGTTCTCCGGGATGTACATGCTGAAGTCGCTGCGTGACAAGCTCGGCATGAAGGTGAAGGTCATCGAGGCTGGCAACGGCGTTGGCGGAACCTGGTACTGGAACCGCTACCCCGGCGCACGGTGCGACTCCGACAGCTACATCTATTGCTATACCTTCGACAAGAACCTGCTCCAGGAATGGGAATGGTCCGAGCGCTATCCCGAACAGGACGAGATCCTGCGCTACCTCGAACACTGCGCTGACCGCTTCGACCTCAAACCCGACATTCTCTTTGGCAAGCGCGTGACCGAAACGGTCTACGACGAGAAGTCTCACCGATGGACCGTGCGTACGGACAAGGGCGACGCCATCTCGGCGCGATATGTGATTGCGGCGGTCGGCAGCCTGTCGACACTCAACCTGCCGGACTACAAGGGCCTTGATTCGTTCAAGGGCCGGGCCTATCACACCAGCCGGTGGCCGCACGACGGGGTCGACTTCACGAACAAGCGCGTCGGCGTGATCGGCACCGGCGCGACAGCTGTCCAGGCGATCCCCGAAATCTCGCAGCAAGCCAGGCACCTGACAGTCTTCCAGCGTACGCCGAACTTCTGCGTACCTGCACGCAACGGCAAAGTCGATCCTGAAGTGACGAAAGCGCGCAAGGCCAACTACGACACCATCGTCGACAACATCCGCAAGTCGTTCTTCGGGTTCGAGTTGAGCTTCATCCCCAAATCCGTCCTCGAGACCACGGCCGAGGAGCGCGAGGCCGAATTCGACCGCATGTGGGGCGACGGCGGCTTCGCATTCTGGCTCGCCAACTATCAGGACATGTTCTTCAACCAGGAGGCCAACGACGTCATCGCCGACTACCTCAAGCGCAAGATCCGCGCGACCGTCAAGGACCCGGAAGTCGCCGAGAAACTGATCCCCAAGACCTACGCCTACGGCACCAAGCGCCAGCCGCTGGACACCAACTACTACGAGACATTCAACAAGCCCAACGTGGTGCTGGTGGATGCCAGCACCGACGGCCCGATCGAGGAGATCACGCCCACAGGCATCCTTGCCGGCGGCAAGGAATACGAGTTGGACATCATCGTCCTGGCCACCGGCTTCGACGCGATGACGGGACCGTTGAAGGACCTCGGCATCCGGGGGCGCGACGGCCGCTCGCTGGCGCAGGAGTGGGAGGACGGCCCGCAGGCCTACCTCGGCTTGATGGTCGCGGGGTTCCCGAACCTGTTCACAATTACCGGGCCGCAGAGCCCATCCGTGCTGTCCAACATGCCGGTGTCCATCGAACAGCATGTCGAGTGGGTCACGGAGTGCATCGATCACATGCGCAGGAACAAGCTCGCGACGATCGAGGCGATGCCACAGGCTCAGGCGCAATGGGCCGCGCACGTCGCCGAGATCGTCAACATGACCTTGATGCCGGGAGCGAATTCCTGGTACATGGGCGCCAATATTCCAGGCAAGCCGCGCAGGTTCCTGCCCTACCTCGGCCTGGAAGGCGTCGGTGGCTATCGCAGGAAGTGCGAGGAAGTCGCAGCGAAGGGCTACGAAGGATTCGCGCTGTCGCCGTAGCGCGCCTGGCCCAGGACTGAGCGACTCTTCATTACACAAAAGGCCATTGAGGGTGATCCAAAGGGTTGATCGCTCGCGTACTGGGATGACTTCCGCGGGTGGGCGCAAGCGGGCACGAGTAGGAACGCGCCGATATACACGCCCGACCCTTCTGGTAAGTTGGAAGCCAACTCAAGGCGATCACCGCATGTCTAACGTCTGTGAACGTTGCGGCAAGAACAATCGGGCATCGGCCATGTTCTGCATCGGGTGCGCGGCAAAGCTGCCCGGATTCGCCCCTTCCGGTCCGTCGGCTCTCGAATCGATGAAGGCGCTGCCGGTCCGATCGAGCGCTGCAGGGTCCAGTGCACGGCCGGGTCCGGGGTATGTCTCGGACGCCATGCTGCCATCCGAGACGAAGGCGTTCTGGTTGCAATTGGGAGCGCTGGGGGCCGTCATGGTTTTCGGATTCTTGGGCTGGTTGTTGCACGTGATCGACAAGCCCGCTCGCGTGCGCGGCGGGCAGGAGCAGATGGCGGATCCCGCTACACGGCACCGGGTCGCCAACGAGGTTGCGTCGCCGTTTCCGCCGCCGCCTGTCGCTCCGCCCTCCTCCGCTTCCGTTCGGAATTCGGACCCGAAGCACGAGCCGAAGGCGGCCGTCGCATCGCTGCCGGAGCGTCAGGGAACATTGGCGGGTCTGTTGCGAAACCAGCGCCCGTCGCCACCGTCACTTCCCTGCCCGAGTTGAGCCGCGATCCCCAGATCCGGGCCGTGGAGAGGTTCTATCGGGCGCTGTCCGCGGCCGATGGCAGGTCGGCGGCGGCGTTCGTGATCCCGGCGAAACGTGGCATCGGCCCGTTCAACGAGATCAATATCTCAAGGTTCTATGGCTCGTTCCAACGACCGCTTCAGATTCGGTCGATCCGCCCGATCGATGCCAGCCTGGTCGAAGCGAAATACAGCTACCGGGTGTCCAGGACAACGTGCGAAGGTACTGCAATCGTTGAAACCGAGCGGATCGGCCGCGAAACTTTCATTCGGCGCATCCGTGCCAACTGTTAGCGCTACCTGGAGGTGCGCGCCTCGCCAGCGGAAGAAATTTCGAACGGAAAACGGAACGTTCGCGATGCCCGGAACTCCAACCCCTATTGGTTGCAAGTACGCCGAGGCATGACGCTCGGCGCCTCTCCAGAGCCATCACGCGTGGACCACCCACGGATGGCTCTCTTTTTTGCCTGGCCCCTAAGGCATCAGCTTGTTGACGACGACGCGTTCGAGGCCGTGTTTCGCGTAGGGCGGATAGCGCACGGCTGGATCGACGGTGCTGCTGTGATGGAGCACGCCGCGCGCATTGGTGAAGGCGTCGAAACCCCAGCGGCCGTGGTACTTGCCCATGCCGGAGTTGCCCACGCCGCCGAACGGGAGTTCGGGAAAAAGCGGGTGGATGGCGCAGTCGTTGATCTCTGCATCGCCCGAGCGCGTGGCCGACAGGATCCTGTCGACCACGTCCTTGTCCTCGGCAAAGATGTAGAGGCCGAGCGGACTCGGCCTGCTGTTGACCCACTGGATGACGGACTGGATCGAATCGATCTCGAGTACCGGCAGGATCGGCCCGAAAACCTCGTCCTTCATGATCGGTGAATCCACCGGGACGTCTACCAACACCGTCGGTGCGATGTAGAGCTCATCGGCGTCGGTCTGTCCGCCGGCGACGGCCTTGCCGCTACCGATCAGCGCGGCCAGGCGATCGAAGTTGCGGCGGTTGATCACGCGACCGTAGTCCGGGCTCTGTTTCGGGTCGTCGCCATAGAACTCGCGGATCGTGTCCTTCAGGTGCTGCACAAACTCGTCCTTCACGTCCGGCCATGCCAGCACGTGGTCGGGCGCGGTGCAGATGTGGCCGGAGTTCAGATAGCGCCCGTAGGCGATGCGCCGGGCGGCCGCCTTGAGGTTGGCCGAGGAATGGACGATGGTCGGGTTCTTGCCGCCGAGTTCGAGCACGCACGGCGTCAGGTTCTTCGCGGCAGCCTGGTGCACGATCTTGCCGACAGGCGGACTGCCGGTGAAGAAGATCATGTCCCATTGCTGCGCCAGTAGCGCAGTGGTTTCGGGGACGGCACCCTCGACGACCGCGACCGCGCGCGGATCGAAGTACTTGGGCACCACCCGCGCCGCGACGCCCGCGCAGTGGGCCGCGATCTCGGAAGGTTTCAGCACGGCAGTGTTGCCCGCGGCCAGCGCCGCCACCAGCGGGGCAAAAAGCAGCATGAAGGGCTCGTTCCACGCGCCGATGATCAGCGCCACGCCGAGCGGGTCGCGGTTCACGCGGATATAGCCCGGCTCGAAGATCAGGGGCATCGGTTCGTGCAGCGGCTTGATCCACGAATCGATGTGCTTCAACGCGTAGGCCGCCTCCTTGGCGCAGTAGGCGACGTCCATGAGGTCGGCGTCGTTCACGTTGCGGCGCAGGTCCTTCCAGAGCGCATCGCACATCTCATCGTGGTGGTCGGCGAACATCGCCCGAACCGCTTCGAGCTGGGTCTTGCGCCACTCCACCGGTCGCGTGTGTCCTTCGAGGAAGAAGGCGCGCTGGCTGGCGACGAGCGAGGCATAGTCAGGAATGGACATGGCGATTGGCTCCCGCGCACGGCGCCGTGGCGCTGCCGCCGATTCCGGAGCCGATCTCGATCAAAAGTACAGTTTGCGACCCGCTGCAAAAGCTGAATATCCCAGCCGCCACCTACTTCCACGTACGTGGGGGCTGGGCACCCGGCCTTCTCGCAGTTCGTTTTCGACGAAGACCTGGAGCTTGGGTCGCGCGATTGCGATCGGCTGCGTTTCAGAGGGTCCGAGACTCAAGCCGAGCATGAGATCGTCGATGGAGTTCGCAAGAGGGCATGGCTCACGATCCGAACGGTTGCGATACGCGTGCGGGTTCATTCCTTCATGCACACGGCCAGCGCCGCAAGCACTTCGCTGCAAGCTTCTCGAATTGGATTTGCCACGCCAACCTCTGATGCAGGGCGAGCAATCACCACCGGTGTCGCTGGGGAAATAGGGGCTTCCGCAGGGGAAGCCAGGGGCTCACCAAGGCCGAGCGCCTTGAAAACTTCCAAGGCGGCATCCTGACGCTGGTCAGGCTTGGCGGCTTCTCCTCGCTGCTCCTCTTGCTCTCGCAAGGGCACTTGCCGATCCGATGCCTCCCTCGACTTCTGCTCGCCAAGGTCGTTCCTGCGGTCGGCGGCGACCAGGTCGAGCGTGCGCTTCGTGCCACTCGGCGCTCCACCCGTTTGGTCGGCATTCGCCCTGTAATCTTGTCGCTTGCCGGGCTCCTTCTGCTTGTCAAGGTAGTCCATCGCGAACGCAAGCAGGACCGCCAGTGTAACGATGCCGATCACCAGGCGATACGCAGTGAAGGGCCTGCCTGCCGAGTGCCCTGCCCTACCGCCACGCGGCGGCGCCTTCGATCCGAGCACGACCACGCGGTCAAGCGCCATCTCGGGGTGTACCGCCTCATTGGCCGCGCTCGTCAGAACCAGGACGCCTGCCGCCCCCTGCTCTTCCGGCTGCAGTGTGTCCGCGAAGTCCACCTCTATGGGACGCTGCGTTCCGCGCCGACCGCGCGCAGGACCAAGAGCCGGACTTGCATCATCGGCAGCATTCCCGCCCGACTGATCCTCACCGCAAAATCGGCAAAAGCGATCCCCCTCCTGCAGCAGCTCTGAACAGCGCTTGCAGGGCGAGAAGGCCGACGTGTCCGAAAACTCGGCCAGGCTCACCGCGGCTTGGCGGCTACCCGCGGCCCACATTCGACGACTCCGATCGGTTGACCGCCCTGCTCGCCTCCGATTGAACTGGCATGGCCCCTCCCCGAAAGTTGCGACCGGGAACACCGATCGAACCTCCAATGTAGTGCCAAAGTATGCATTGACGCCAGTCGTTCGAGGCAATCTCATGGCCTATGTCGCTCGGCCATTCGCTGGGCGCAACAGCAACTCCCAGCCGCGCCGATCTGGGAGTTGGCTCGATACCACGAGGACATCCACGGCGACTATCGCGGTACGCATCGACGCGCAGAGGCGTACAACGTCAACCTCATTCGAACTGTTCGAGGAGACAACTGCATGTTCAAGATTGCGAGCGTCGTACTCCTGTGCTTCTTGGTCGGCTGCGCCGCCACTTCGCCACAGCCAGGCTCAGCGTGTTCAGCGAAGCCCGGCAGCTATGCCTGCCAAGTCATCGAGTACGAGAACGCCGGAGGTTGATCCGAGAAGCCTCGACAGTGCGGCGATGGGTCACGGAGTCAGAATCACCCAGATCGAAAGCGCCATGAGCATCGGAACCGAAACGCTTGCGACACGCCACATGAAGCTGAAATGAAGCTCGTCCCTGCAGCTCGCAAGCAAGCGCTGTTGCAGATCCGTTGGCGAAACACGTACCACCTCGAACTCACGTTCCGCCCGATAGTCGTATGCGTGGGCGTTTGGCTTGTCCCCTAGGCCGAGATCGCTTGTTTTCATCAAAGAATGAGATCCGAGGTCCGAATGCCGATTCGAGCTACGGGGTTCCGCGCGGGAGCCCTCCTGACTCATCGGTGCATATCTGGGTTTTTCGAGTAATACGTTAGTTTACTTGGTGAAATGAGGCTAGGCGCGATGGCGCCTCCGCGTGACGCGTTGGTGTGTCGCGGCGCGGACAGCGAAGCGGTATCACCAGCGGGCCGAAGACTGACGAGAAACTCTGCTCGCCGGATTGAGAAATGCATCACATGGATCGGTCCCGCCTGGTTCCGGCTTCCTTGCGCGCGGCCGGGCCCCGCTAAGCTCGGAACATGATTACCACGTTGAACCTTCCGAGAAGCGAGAACGAAGCCTCGTTCGCGACCCTTGACACGCCAGGCGAGGGACACGAATCCGGACTTCGCGCCGAATGACGGGACAAGCACTTCGCCTCACGGGCCCGGATGGCCAGGACTACGTGCTTGGCGACCCCATCGCCGTCTTCGATGGCGAGACGTTGATCGGACGCGTGCGGTCCGTGACACTCAGTCCCGACGGAGCGGAGGTGCTGCTCGAGAACTTCATGACCGTCGACTTCCAAGGCTTCCGGATCGGTGCACTACCGAAACTGGTCCTGGCGGAAGTGGTCAGCTTTATCGCCGAGCGGCACCCGGCGATCCATTCGATCGGCATTGAACTCAGCCGCGCCATCGCAGACTTCGACGGCCGAGAGGCCTTGCTTGCCAAGGCACGGTCGGAGATCTTGCAGAGCATCGGTGCCCAAGACATTCTGGTGTCGCCGAGGGCCGCACATTTCGCGGTGACGGGGATCTGGCGCTACAACACCGCAAGCGTCACCGCTTTGGCGGAAGCGCTACGGGCGCAGCGCGATGCCTACCGCGCCGACAAGAGTGCGAAGCCGGCGGCACCGCGGAATCGCTTCGGCCAACTTCTGCGGAAAAAGGCGTCCTGAGTTCGGTCCGAGCCAGTGCCGGCGGACGCAGAAGTCTTCAAGCAGGTATTTTTCGTTCCCGCCATTCGGCAACTGCGCCACTTCGCACCGGGCGCAACGCTTCGCCCGCCGCGGCGAGAAGAGCGGTCCACTCGGCCTCGCGTCGCGACAAGCTCTCGCCACCTGCGCGCAACACTGCGGCTGGATGCGGCATGACGTAGACGGGCAGACCGTCGGTTTCGCGCGTGAGCCATCGACCGGCATGCGCCTCGATGCTCAACGGTGCCTTCATCAGGCTTGCCAACGCCGTGCGGCCGAGCGCGACGAGCGCGCGCGGACGCACGATGGCGATTTCCGCTTCCAGCCAATGCGCACAAGCCAGTGCTTCCTGCTGAGCGGCGGTCTTGTGGATGCGTCGCTTGCCGCGCCACTCGTACTTGAAATGCTTGATTGCATTCGTGAAGTACAACTGTTCCCGCTGCCACTGCAGCGAGTCGATCGCGCGATGCAACAGTTGGCCCGCCGGACCGACGAACGGCCGGCCCTCCAGGTCCTCCTGATCGCCTGGTTGTTCGCCCACCAGCATCAGCATCGCGCCGGCACGGCCCTCGCCCCACACGGTCTGTGTGGAATCGGCCGCGAATGCGCATTCCTCGCAGCAGGACGCCTCGCGCGCCAGCGACGCCAGCTGCTGCGATGGCGAGGCAGGCCGCACTTCCCCGACGGGATGGACTTGGGCGCCGCCGCACGGCCCCGAAGACTGGACATTCCCACTGCATCCGTCGTCCTTCAGCGCTTGCACGACCCGGCCCACGCGGCGCTCCCGCGGTGGGCTGGCGTGCATGCGCATGCTGTAGGCGCGGCTGGCCGCCTGTTGCATGAGCGAGGTGATTTGAGTTGCCTCGGGCAGGTTGCGCCAGAAACGCACCGGCATCTCCCGGCGCATCATGGCTGGCTTGAGGCGCGCCGGGTTGAACACGCTTCGGTAGTACGCCAGCCACAAGCCCTCGCCTTCGTCCGGTCGCGGTGCGTCCTCGCGCGCCGCCGGCGCACCGAAGCGCAGTGCTTGACGATCCCAGCGCACGCTGCCACGCGGCGTGAGGATGGCCCAGCGCATATTTGCGAACCGATCGACGAAAAATGGCGCCGCGACGCGCACCACGTGGTGTGCTGGCTCGAACCAGGCGACATGGCATTCGCCTGTTTCGTCCTTGAGCGGTCGAAAGCGGACGAAGGCGTGCATCTTGTGAATTTCGCGGCGCACCTCGCGCGCCATGCGTTCGAGCCGCAAGCGGTCGTCTCGCAAGGTGTCGCCCCAGGCCCGTCGGTCGCGCAAGATCGCGGCGGCCAGCGTGTGCGCCGCATGGAAGCGCTCCGGGCTGTCGTTCAGCAGTGCGGCGCGCAGAAGATCGATCATTGCACGCGGAAGGAGCAACGGCGGCGAAGCGGCATCCGAGTGCGGCCCGGCTGCGGGCCGGCGGTGCACCCCCTCCACGAAATCGTCGATCAATGAGGATTGGCACGGTCGCCCCTCGTCCCACCGCACCGCATCGGGATCCAGCCCACGCTGCAGGGCATCGCGCAAGGCCGCGAAAATGCCCTGAAGATCGTCAGGCGCAGGGACGCTCAGCGAAACGACGGACACGGCTCGATCCTCGAAGCCTCCTCGCGGCCGGTGGCGAACAGATCGCCCTGCCGAGCGGCGTGGATTGCCATGCCCGGCCTCCCTCGCTCGGACGATCGACCCCGGGCAGCGATCGCCTCCAATTGCGAAGTGGCATCGCCTCGCGGCCGATGGTCGGGCAACGCCACGAAAGCCAGGATCCGCACGCCGGGTGCGCCCAGGCGCAGGATGTCGGCCTTGCGAAGAAGCCGCACGGTTCGCGCGCTCAGCAATCGCTCGACCGATTGCATGCCCAGCCCCGGCACACGCAGCAACGTTTCCTTCGGTGCGCGATTCACGTCGACCGGGAACCAGTCCGGATGTGCGAGCGCCCACGCCAGCTTGGGATCCACGTCCAGCGAGAGCATGCCGCCATCGGTCACCAGCTCGTGCTCCTCGAATCCGTAGAAGCGCATGAGCCAGTCGGCCTGGTACAGCCTGTGCTCGCGCATCAGAGGCGCTGCGCGGCCGGGAAGCAGCGCGCTGGCATGGGCGATGGGACTGAATGCGCTGTAGTACACGCGCTTGAGACGATAGCTGCGATACAGCGACACGCTTGTGCGCAGGATTGCGCGGTCGTCCGAGCTATCGGCGCCGACAATCATCTGCGTGCTTTGCCCGGCCGGTGCGAAGCGCGGCGGCGGCGGTTGCGCTGCGGGGGCGTTGGCCATGGCCCGCGTTCGCCGTGCGGCATGGCCCAGTTGCTCTGCGGTGTCGTCGAGTTGCAGACGGATGCGAGCCATCGAGCGCTTGATGGCGCTCGCGTTCTTCTGCGGCGCCAACTGCGTCAATGAAGTCTGGCTGGGCAACTCGATATTGATGCTCAGGCGGTCTGCATGAAGACCGGCGCGGGCGATCAGGTCGGCGCTCGCGTCGGGGATGGTTTTCAAGTGGATGTAGCCGCGAAACTGGTGGTCCTCGCGCAGCCGACGCGCGACCTCGATGAGTTGCTCCATGGTGTAGTCGGGCGACTGGATGATCCCGGAACTCAGGAACAGGCCCTCGATCACGTTGCGGCGATAGAAGTCGAGCGTGAGCTGCACCACTTCATCCAGCGAGAAGCGTGCGCGCTCGACGTCGCTCGATTCGCGGTTCACGCAGTAGAGGCAGTCGTAGACGCACCAGTTCGTCAGCAGGATCTTGAGCAAGGAGATGCATCGCCCGTCGGGTGCGTAGCTATGGCAGATGCCAGCCCCGCTGTTCGACCCCATGCCCGCCTGGTCGCGAGAATGGCGCTTGGCGCCGCCGGAAGACGCGCAGGAAGCGTCGTACTTGGCCGCATCGGCCAGGATGGCGAGCTTGCGAAGGATGGTCGTGGCCATGATACTGTTATTTTATACAGTATTCGAATGCTGCGCGCAGCTTGACCATCCCAGGCGCTCGTTACATTCTTTCTCCCGCTAACGCATGCTTCACCCGGTGCGGTTGCGGGCTGCCGAGGCTCAGTTCACTGGAAGACCCGACCGATCCACGTCGTGGCCTTCCGCCTGGGCCAGCAGGCGCGCCGCGGCACTCGCTGCCATCTCCAGGCGCTTCACATCGCGCTCATCGAGGTGATCGCACGCCGTGAAACTGAAGCCGCAGAGAACGCCGTAGAGGCTGCCGTCCTCGAATCGCACGGGCACTCCGATGTGACCGCCCAGCACCTCGTAGTACTCTGGCAGCTCATAGTGTGCGCGCTCCTCCCTGACGTTCCTGAGCAAGCGGGGTATGCGTCCATCGACGATGCGCTGGCAGATCGTCTTGTCCAGCGGGTGCGACTGGCCGGCCTTCACGACCAGCGCCTTCGCCTGCGCCGAAATGTGCCGGAACACGCGTTCGCCGGCGACGAACTCGCCCACGAAAACCACTTCCAGTTTGAGCTGCTCGCGCACGACGCGGAGAAGCATTCCGATCGATCGTTCCAAGTGGGCCAATCCGTGCTTGTCCGCCTCTGCCGTCACCACGGAGAGTTGCCGGGTCCAGCACGTGAGGCCGCAGCCTTGGGGTTGTGTTTCCGTTTCCATCGATCACTATTCTCCGTCGAAGCATCCTGAATCAGCCATGGCAAGTGGATGTGTGCGAAACGACGTGAAATTGACGGGTTCCACTCGACGACGCGAGCGCTGCGAGCGGCGCACTCAAGGAAGCAATTCGAACTTCAGATCAGCCAGGGGAGTGACCTTTTCCTCCCGAGTCATCTTGTACTCGGTGTTCGGGCCGAGCCATTTGTTCCAAAGCTTGTCCAACTCGCCCTTCTTCTCCAGCGAATAGAGCGCTTCGTTCACCTTGGCCAGCAGCGCCGGCTCGTCCTTCTTCATTCCGATGCCGATGGGCTGCAGGACCATCGGCTCCTTGATCATCTTGAGTGCGACGCCTTCGTTTTTCGACTGGTTGACCAGTTTGGTGATCGTCATGGTGTTCGCGACCATGCCCATCGACTTGTTCTGCTGAACCGCCATGAAGGCCGAACCGGTGTCCTGGAAGGTCACGGGCTCGGAGCCGTTCATCTTGATCGACAACTCCGAAGTCGAGCCCTTGGTGGAACTCAGGCGCTTGCCCTTGAAGTCGGCTTTCGTGGTTCCCGGATCGGACGCTTTCACCGCCAGCATTTCCTTGGCGACGTAGTACGGATCGCTGAACTGGATCTGTTCGCCACGGCTCTTGGTGTAGGCGAGGTTGGCGATGGTCACGTCGACACGGCCGAGCTTGACCTCGGGCACACGCGCCTCGACCGACAGTGGCGTCACCTTGGCCGTCAGTCCCAGTTCCTTCGCGATCGCGTTGCAGAGATCGACGTCGTGGCCCACCATCTCGCGGGTCTTGGGATCGGGCGCCGCAAAGGGCGGCACGTCGGCGAAAGTGCCGCACTTGAGCTCCTTGCGCGCGCTGATGTCGCCCCACTGGTCGGCCTGGGCCGCCAGCGAACATGTGCAGAGGACCGCAGCGAGGGCGGCAAGACGAGTCACGTTGGCTTTGGACATGGAGAACTCCTAGGAAGTCGATCGATCGAGGAAGAAGCGAAGTGGTCGGATCAGTGCGCCCGCAGGTCGGACAGGAACCGCTGCGCACGGGGATGCTGGGGCCGGGTGAAGAAGGTCTCGGGGTCGGCCTTCTCCAGGATGCGACCGGCATCCATGAACCAGACGCGGTCGGCGACCTCGCGCGCAAAGTTCATCTCATGGGTCACGCACATCATGGTCATGCCCTCGTTGGCCAGGCTGCGCATGACCGAGAGCACCTCGCCCACCATCTCCGGATCGAGCGCGCTGGTCGGCTCGTCGAAGAGCATCGCGGGCGGCTCCATTGCGAGCGCCCGGGCGATCGCGACGCGCTGCTGCTGGCCGCCCGACAGCTGGGCCGGGTAGGAATTCGCCTTGTTCGACAGGCCCACTCGTTCCAGCAACTGGCCCGCCCTTGCCTTGGCCTCGCCACGCTTCACGCCCAGTACGCGCACGGGAGACAGCATGATGTTGTCCAGCACGGACAAATGCGGAAACAGATTGAAGCTTTGGAAGACGAAGCCGATGCGGCTGCGCAGCTTGTTCAATGCATGGCTGCTCATCGGCGCGTGGATGTCGTGGCCGTCGAACAGCAACTGGCCGGACTTGATCTCCTCGAGCCGGTTGACGGTGCGGATCAGGGTCGACTTGCCGGAACCCGAGGGACCACAGACCACGACCACCTCGCCCTTCTTGACCTCGGCGTTGACGTCGGTCAGCGCTTGATAGTCGCCGTACCACTTGTTGATGTTGGAAAACAGGATCATGGTGTCGTCTTCGCGCGGCTTGGGCCGTGCGCCGGGTTGTTCAAGGGTGTCCATGGTTTTGTCTCCGTACATTGCTTCGTTCACCGTCGAATCGCGGTGTCAGGGATTGGCTGCCACCGGCGGCAGCGGCAGGCCGTCTTCCGAGGTGGCGGGTGTCGCGCTGCCGAGCCGCTTGTGGGCGATTCGCCGCTCGAGCCATTGCGCGAGCTGGGTCAGGCTGAAACAGACGACGTAGTAGGTCATCGCCAGGATGAAGAACACCTGGAACGGCTTGGTCAGCAACTGGTTGTTGATCTGGTTGGCGGCGAAGGTGAGTTCCTGGACGTTGATCACGTAGCCCAGCGTGGTCTCCTTGATGGTGGAGATGAACTGGCTCAGCATGCTCGGGAGCATGTTGTAGAGGGCCTGGGGCAGGATCACGAAGGCCATGGTGCCCAAATGGCTGTGGCCAAGCGCGCGGGCTGCCTCGGTCTGTCCCTTGGGGAGCGCCTGAATGCCGGCGCGGACCACTTCCGACAGGTACGCGCCTTCGTAGATCACCAGCGTGCACAGCATCGTCGTGAAGCCGGACACATCCCGTCCGATCAGGAGCGGCACCAGGAAGTAGACCCACAGGATGACCATCAGGAGCGGAACGCCGCGCACGATGTACACCAGCACCGTGGCGGGCCAGCGCAGGGCGCGCCAGGGAGACAGGCGCGCCAGTGCCAGCATCACTGACACGGGAAACGCCAGCACGATGCCCAGCACCGAGAGAATGAGCGTGGCAACGATGCCGCCCAGCGGCCCGTTCGGGTACTGGCCGACCAGCAGCAGCAGCCAGTTGTCGCGCAGGATGTCGAAGATGCCGAACATGTCTTACCTCGCCGCGGCAACGCGATAGCGGCGCGCAATCCAGGCACCGACCGCCATGATGAGCAGGGAGACCAGCAGGTACATCGCCGTCGCCAGGCTGTAGGCCTCGAAGGTGCGGAAGCTCTGGCTCTCGATCTCCTTGACTGCATGGGTCAGCTCGGCAACGCCGATCGCCATCGCGAGACTGCTGTTCTTGAACAGCGACACGCTGTGGTTCACCAGGGCCGGAACCGCGTTGCGCACGGCCTGGGGCAGCATCACGTGCCGCATCGCACCGATGTAGCCGTGGCCCAGCGCACGCGCTGCCTCGGACTGCCCGGCCGGGATGGCACGCAGGCCGGAGCGCATGTCCTCGCTGAAGTAGGCTGCCTGGCAAAGGCCCAGCGCTATCACCGAGATCAGCGCCTCGGCGTTGTTGTTCGACAGCCAGGCTTGCACGCCGTCCGGCAGCAGGCTGAAGATGCCGAAATACCAGAGCATGAGCTGCACCAGCGTCGGCACGTTGCGGTGATAGGACACGTAGGCTGCAACCGCCCGCTCGGCGACGGGGTTGGCGCTGAGCCGGACCACCAGCAGCACGATGGCAATCGACATCGCGAGCAGCCATGAGCCGACCGCGATCTTCAGGGTCAGCACCATTCCGTGCAGCAGCATGGCGCCGAACTCGGGCTTGAGCAGGATCGCCAGGAGGTCGAAGTGCTTCATGGGGTGCTCTCGTGTGGACGGGCGGCCTGGTCAGGCCCGTACCGTCTCCGGCTTGGCGGTGGAGAGGCCGCCGGGCACTTGCAGGGTCGGCGTGATCTCCATGTGGCCGATGTTTACCGCGATGGGCGCCGCGATGGCGAAGGCAATGGCATTGGCGATGTCCGCGGCCTCCGGCAACTCGTAGCCCTCGACGAAGCGCTTGCGCGTCTCCTCGGAGTCGCCGTGCACGTGCGCGAAGATGTCGGTCGCCACGCGTCCCGGACAGATTTCGGTCACGCGGACCCGCTTGCCGAAGCAGTCCACGCGCAGTTGGCTCGACAGCATGCTGACGGCGGCCTTGGTTGCGTGGTAGGTGCTGTTGCCTCCGAAGTTGTAGGCCGCGGCGATCGAGCTGATGTTGACGACATGGCCGTTGTCGCGCGCCACCATGCCCGGAACCACGAGGCGGCATAGATGCAGCACGGCACGCAGATTGACGTCCACCAGGAGGTCGATCCCTTCGGCGTCGGCTTTCAGGATCGAGCCCGGTCGATCGACGCCGGCGTTGTTCACGAGCACGTCGAAGTCGACTTCTTTCGTCAACGCGGTCACGCCTTCCAGGTCGCTCACGTCGATAGCGTGCGGGATGCAGCCCGTTCGCGCAGCGAGTTCCTTCAGCTTTTCGCCGCTGCGGGCCAGCGCATGGACCCGCAGGCCCTCCTTGCAGAGGCGCTCGACGACGGCGGCGCCGATGCCGGAGGAGGCACCTGTCACCAGGGCGGTCTTGTAGTCGGAAAAGGGCATCTGGATCACTTTCTTTCTGTGGGATGGCGCCCGGTTGCACCCTTGTCGGATGCAGTTTCGGAGCGCGGTGAATTCACTGTATCGACGGCAAGTTCGACGCGCCAAGACGGATTGGCTGTGGAGCGATAAGGCTGCCTTATGTCGCCCTGGAAGGGTGCGTTCGGAGTCAGGGTAAGCACCATGTCCGTGCCCGTTCAGCAAGTGCGCTTCAGGTGGACTGGCGCGAAATCGGGACCACGCGGCCGTGCGACTCGACGACTTCGCGCACCCCGCGCGCCAGCGTCACTGCGCCGGGCGTGTCGCCGTGGACCAGGATCGAATGCACACGCATCGGGATCTTGTTGCCGCCGTAGGTGGTGACGGTGCCCTCCTCCAGGAGTTGCCGGACTCGGGCCAGCACGTGTTGGGGCTCGTGGATCACCGAGTTGGGCAGCTTCCGCGGAATCAGCAGCCCCGCGTCGTCGCAGGCGCGGTCGGCCAGGAACGTGGTGCGAACGCGCAGTCCGCATCGCTCTGCTGCGTCCTCGATGGCCCGGCTCGCCGAGGAGCTGATGGTCAGCGACGGATCGAAGTCCGCCACCGCTCGCACCAGTGGCGCGGCGAGTTCCGCATCCGCTGCGGCCATGTTGCCGAGCGCGCCGTGGAAGCTCATGTGTGTCATCCGGTGACCGGCTGTTCGCGCGATGCCTGCCAGCGCACCAAGCTGGTAGACAACGGCCGCAACGAGCTCGCGCGTGTCCATCTGCATCGCGCGGCGGCCGAAGCCGGCCAGGTCGGGGAAGCCGACATGCGCGCCGACATCCACGCCGCGCTCCAGCGCCGTGCGCACGGTGCGATCCATGATCTGCGGGTCGCCCGCATGGAAACCGCATGCGACGTTCGCCGAGGACACGATGCCCAGCAGCGCCTCGTCATCGCCCATGCGCCAGGGGCCGAAGCCTTCCCCCAGGTCTGCGTTCAGGTCCATGTCCATGGTGGCTCGTCCTTTGTGATCAGGTGGGATGCAGGTCGACCAACGCGGCGCCGTAGCCGACGGCCGCGCCGTCCTCGACACGCAACGCGGCGACGGTGCCGGCTCGGGAGGCGATCACCGGCAGCAACAGGACGCCGATGCGCAGCAATCCCAGCATCTGGCCGGCCTGCACTCCGGTGCCGGCGCGTACAAACGGCACCGTGGCGCAAGGGTGTGCGTGGAGGAACACCCCGACCGAGGCGGAAGTCACGGTGTCGAGAGGCGGGCCGGCCCGGTTCGTCGCAGCAGGCCGGTTGGCTTCACGCTCGCCAGGCTCGATGACCTCGATCTGCGCGCCACGTCGGCCCAGTCGCACGGTCGCGCCAGGCATTTGCAGTTCGAGGAAGCCGATGTCCGTCGCCGCCATCCAGCCGGCGATCTCGCGCAGCTCATGAGGCGACTTCTTCATGCGGCAACTCCCATCGGCCCGCTGCGATGCAGCGCGACCATGCGGGCCACCTTCGCGAGCCAGGCTTCTTTCTGTTCCAGCGCAGCCACGGCTTCGTCCCAGTTCGTCTCGATGAAGCGGATGCGACTTCCGATCGGCGCCTGGCCGAGGCGCCACAGATCGGCCTCGATCACGGTGCCGAACTTCGGATAGCCGCCCGAAGGCTGCGCATCGCGCATCTGGATGATCGGCTGTCCGCTGTGTGGCACCTGGATCACGCCCGGGACGATGCCATGCGAGCGCAGCTCCATCGGCGCCACCGGCTGCAAGGCAGCGCCGGACAGCCGGTAGCCGTAGCGATCGCTCTGCGCCGTGATGCGCCACTCGCCGGCCCAGAAGGCCTCGCGCGAGGCCGCCTCGAAGCCCAGGTATTCGGCGCCCGGCAGCACGCGCAGCGCGACCAGCCCATCGACTTCCAGAGGCAAGGCAATCGACGGTGGCACCAGGCCGAAGCCGGTACGGCAGGCGCGCGTCGGCTCAGCGGCACGGAGCACGTCCCCCTTGCGCAGCGCCCGCCCCTCGTGCCCGCCGAAGGCGCCGCGCATCTGGGTACTGCGCGAACCCAGCACCTCCGGCACGTCGATGCCGCCCGGCAGGCACAGCACGGCCCGGCTCGCGCGCTGCGCGCCCTGCGGAAGGCCCAGCGTCAGGACCTGGCCGGCGCGCGCCTGATTTGCCCACCAAGGCAGCAGCGGTTCCGCATCCAGCTTCGCGCCGCAGTCCGCGCCGGTCAACGCGAACAGGCAATCCTCGGTGAAGCGGACCCTGAACGGAAAGACCGGAATCTCGATGCCTGCCGCACCCGGCTCGTTGCCCAGCAGGAGGTTGCCCGCCGCCAATGCGAGGTCGTCCATGGCTCCCGCGGTGCCCACGCCGAAGCGCAGGCTGCCCAGCCGGCCGAGGTCCTGCACGGTCGCCAGCGCGGCGGTGGAGAGTATCTCGATCATGGTTCTATCCCTTCCACCAGGAAACGGATGCGGTCGCCCGGCTGCAGCGTCGCCGGTGGATTCCGTGCCGGGTCGAAGAAGCTCATGGTGGTGCTGCCGATGGTGTTCCAGCCGCTCGGCCCGGCCGAGGCCGAGACGCCGGTCTGCGCACCGCCGATGGACACCGCGCCGCCCGGAATGCTCAATACTGGCACCTTGCGCCGCGGCGTCGCGATGCGCGGGTCCATGCCACCGAGGTAGCAGTAGCCGGGATGGCTTCCGAGCGCATACACCGGGTAGAGCGGCGCACTGTGCAACTCGACGATCTCCTCGACCGACAGGCCGGTGTGCGCGACCACGTCGGCCATGTGCGGACCGCCGGCGCCTCCGTAGCGAACCGGCAGCTCGACCACGCGGCCTTCGCGGCTGAGTGGCGTGACGGCCTCCCACGCGGCGTGCAGTCGCGCCTTCAATTCATCGAGCGCACGCGGCGGGCGGACGAAGCTCAGCATCAGGTTGTTCATTCCGGGGACGGCCTCGCGCACCTCGGGCCATCCGGCTGCCTCCTGCGCGAGCGCCCAGATGCGTTGCTGCGAATGCAGTTCCATCGCGCCCGGTGCTTCGAAGAGCAGCGCGGTGGTGCCGAGCAGGCTCACCGTCGGAGCCGATCCCATTGTCGAAAGGCTCACGGTGTGCTCCTGTGTTGAAGCCAGCGCTCGAGGTGATGGATGTCGACCCCGCCGGCGGCAAAGCCGTCATCCTGGAGCAAGGCACGATGCAGCGGCACGTTGGTGGCGATGCCGTCCACCTGCAGCTCGCTCAGCGCCAGCCGCATGCGATCCAGCGCGTCCTCGCGGCTGGTGCCATGCACGATCAACTTGCCGATCATCGAGTCGTAGTACGGCGGCACGCGGTAGCCGGCGCCAGCGTGCGAATCGAAGCGCACGCCGAAGCCGCCGGGTACGCGCCAGCCCGTGATGCGACCCGGTGACGGCGCGAAGGTGTCCGGATCCTCCGCATTGATCCGGCATTCGATCGAATGTCCTGCGCAGGGGACATCGGCCTGCGCGATCGCCAACCGTTCGCCCCGCGCCATGCGCAGCTGTTGCTGAACGATATCGATGCCCGTGGTCATCTCGGTCACCGGGTGCTCCACCTGCAGCCTCGTATTCATCTCGATGAAGTAGAAGGCGCCCTTCTCGTAGAGGAACTCGAAGGTGCCGACGCCGCAGTAGCCGATCTGTCGGCAGGCTGCCGCGCAACTCTCTCCGACCGCGGCGATCAGCGCCTCGTCGATGCCGGGCGCCGGGGCCTCCTCGATCACCTTCTGGTGGCGGCGCTGCAAGGAGCAGTCCCGGCTGCCCAGCCAGATCGCGTGGCCGTGACTATCCGCGAGCACCTGGATCTCCACGTGCCGCGGATGCAGCAGGAATTTCTCGATGTAGACCTCCGGATTGCCGAAAGCGCGTCGTGCCTCCTCGCGCGTGAGCGCCAAAGCCTCCAGCAGTTCGCCGACTTCGCGGACCACGCGCATGCCGCGACCGCCGCCGCCGCCGGCCGCCTTGACGATCACCGGGTAGCCAACCTCGCGCGCGAGCGCGCGCAACGCATCCGGATCGTCCGGCAGCCCGTCGTCCGGCCCCGGCACGCAGGGCACGCCGGCGCGGCGCATCGCGCGCTTGGCCGCGACCTTGTCGCCCATCACGCGGATGCAGGCGGCGCTCGGTCCGACGAAGCACAGTCCGGCCTCCTCGACCTTCTGGACGAAACCCGCGTTCTCCGAAAGGAATCCGTAGCCCGGATGAATCGCCTGCGCGCCGCTGACCTCGGCGGCATAGAGCAGTGCTGATTGATTGAGGTAGCTCTGGCCAGGACTGGCTGGACCGATGCACAGGGCCTGATCGGCCTGCTGCACATAGACTGCGTCGCGGTCGACGTCGGAATGCGCGACCACCGTCTTGAGGCCCAGGCCCTGGCAGGCGCGAAGGATGCGCAAGGCGATTTCGCCGCGGTTCGCAATGAGGACGGTATCGAACATGGCGTCCTTCTCAGGCGAAACGGAACAGTGGTTGACCGGCCTCGACCTCTTCGCCAGACCGTACCAGCACTTCGGCGACGGTGGCGTCGGCCTCGGCTCGAACCTCGTTGAAGACCTTCATCGCCTCGATCACGCACAGGGTCTGCCCGGCCGCAATCTCCTGGCCGGGCCGCACGAACAGCGGCTCGTCCGGCGACGGCTGAAGGTGGATCACACCATAGAGTGGCGCCAGGCACTCCTGCAAGTTCGCCGCCAGGCCGTTGCGGGATTCGTTGGACTCGCGAGGCAATTCGGAGCTCGAACCGTCCGGGTGGCTCGCGGTGCCGCGTGGCGTCACGCAGTCGCCCCGGGCGACCCGTCCGGCTTCGGCCAACGACGTCGAAGACGCCTGCTTCACCAGCCTCAACGTGCAACCGTCTTCGCTGTACTCCAACTCCGACAATTCCGAAGCCGCCAATGCGTCAATGAGGATCCTGATTTGTTCCTGGTTCATGCCGGCCCCGCCGGCAAGCGGCGGGATCTCCTTGGTGGCCGACGCATTCCGCGAACGCGTGACGGCAGGCATGAACGGTAGCCCCCGACGGCTCCAAAGCCAAAGACGGATTGGCTGTGCCGGGATAAGGCGGGCTTATGACACCGCGGCCTGCAATGGGTCCTCGGTCGCGGCCTCGCTCGACAACTCGGCGACCAGTTCGAGCAGGATGTCCTTCACCGCTTGCGCCGGTTCGGACAAGGGCAGGTGGTCCGACTGGCACAAGGCCAGCGGCGCCTCGATCACCGGGTCGACGATCTTGAACTGCCATGCGCCGCAGGCAGCCACCACTTCGCGCGCCATGGACGCCGGCAGGACGGTGGCGCCCAGGCCGTCAGCGATCGCCGCGGTCAACGTGAAGGCGGATTCGATCTCTGCGACCACGCGTGGCGCACCGCCGATCCGGCCAAAGGCGGCATCAACCAGCTTGCGCACCACGTTGTACGGGCGTGGCAGGAACAGTTCCATGTCGCGCAGGTCGGCCAGACGCACCGGTTGGGCCGGTGCCGGGACCGAGGCCGGTCCCACCAGGTACAGGGGCTCTTTCAGCAGCGGCAGGAATGTCAGCCCATGAATCGCCTTGTCGCCGTAGAGCACCGCCAGGTCCATGCGGCCGTTCATGATCAGCTCGCTCAGCGTCGTGCCGTAGTTCTCGTTGAGGTACAGGAGGATGCCGGGATGACGTGCCCGCACCGTGCGCAGCAATGGCAGCGAAAGCGCCGCTGCCGCCGTGCCCGGCGCGAGGCCGACCGACACCTGGCCCGAGACGCCCTGCCCGGCCGCGTCCATGTCGGTCTGGGCCTGCTCGCACTGGCGCAGGATGATCTGCGCGTGCCGATAGAGGACCTTGCCGGCCTCGGTTGGGGTCACGCCCCGCTTGGTTCGCACGAGCAATTGCTGGCGCACTTCGCCTTCGAGCGTGATCAACTGCTGGCTCAGTGCGGGTTGGGCAATGAAGAGCAACTCGGCCGCCTGGGTCAAGCTGCCGATGTCCACGATCTTCACGAAGTATTTGAGTCGCCGCAGGTTCACACCGGGTCCCCAAGCAAAACGCGAGCCTAGCACCCGAGGCATGCAGCGGCCATCCGGGGTCACCATAAGCTCTACCTATCCGCCCAGAGCGATCTCGTCTTGGCCTTGGGAAGGAGATCTGCGTACCGTACGGGCCTGCCATCCCAATCCAGGAAGCCATGACCACCTCCCGCATCGCAGAGCGCGTCCGTCGCATCAAGCCTTCGCCCAGCACCTCGGCAGCAGACCGCGCCAACGAACTGCGTCGCCAAGGCAAGTCCATCGTGAACCTCGTCGTCGGCGAGCCCGACTTCGACACCCCCTTGCACATCCGCCAGGCCGCAGCCGCCGCGATGGACAAGGGCGCCACCCGCTACACCCTGATGGCCGGAACGGTCGAACTGCGCGAAGCCATCGTCGGCAAGCTCCAGCGGGAAAACGGCCTGCGCTATGCGATGAACGAGATCATCGCGACCAACGGCGCCAAGAGTGCGATCTACAACGCGTTCGCGATCACGCTGGAGGCGGGCGACGAGGTCATCGTGCCGGCGCCCTACTGGGTGTCCTACCCCGACATGGTGCTCGCCTGCGACGGCAAGCCGGTCATCGTCGCCTGCCCCGAGGCGAACGGCTTCAAGCTCACCGCGGAGCAACTCGAAGCAGCCATCACCCCGCGCACGCGCTGGCTGCTCATCAATTCGCCGAGCAATCCGACGGGCGCGGCCTACACCGCCGAGGAATACAGGCGCCTTGCGGACGTGTTGGTGCGGCACCGCCACGTCATGGTGATGACGGACGACATCTACGAGCACATTCGCTTCGACGGCGAGAAGACGCCGCACATCCTCGCGGTGGCACCCGAACTGCGCGATCGCACGCTGGTGGTCAACGGCGTCTCGAAGACCTATGCGATGACCGGCTGGCGCATCGGCTACGTGGCCGGGCCTGCCGACATGATCCGCGCGATGGACACGCTGCTGTCGCAATCGACCGGCAACTGCTGTTCCATCAGCCAGGCGGCCGCGGCGGCGGCGATGAACGGCGACCAGTCTTTCGTGGCGGAGAGTGTGGCCGTCTACAAGCAACGCCGCGATCGCACGCTCGCCCTGATCAACGCGATCCCCGGCCTGAGCTGCGCCGCGCCGCCCGGTGCCTTCTACCTCTACGTCAACTGCAGCGGACTGATCGGCAAGACCACACCCTCGGGCAAGGTCCTGGCGGAGGACGGCGACGTCGTGATGTATCTGCTGGAAAGCGAAGGTGTCGCGATGGTCGCGGGCACCGCCTATGGCCTCTCACCCTACTTCCGGTTGTCGATCGCCACCTCGATCGACATCCTTCAGGAAGGCTGCGCGCGCATAGGCCGCGCCGTCGCCGAACTGCGTTAACGAACTGGAGACTCCCATGCAATTCAAGGGCATTCGCAAGAACCCGTCGGCGCCACAAGTCAACCCGGCTCACATCGCCGCGCTGCGCGACATCCCGGTCGCGGCACTGAGCGACAACATGCATCGCAACATCGGCAGCGTGGGCCTGCACCCCTATCACCGGCCGGGCCCCGGGACAATGGCTGGCACCGCCGTCACGATCAAGTCGCGCGGTGGGGACAACCTGACGCTGCTGCGTGCCTTCGAGTTCTGCCGTCCGGGCGACGTGATCGTGATCGACGCCGACGGCGATCTGGCCAACGCCGTCATCGGCGGCATCCTGTCGTTCTACGCCGCGACCATCGGCACCGTCGGGGTGGTGCTCGACGGAGCCATTCGGGACGTCGCCGAGATCCGTGCGCGCGACTTTCCGGTCTATGCGCGCGGCGTCAACCACCGCGGGCCTTACAAGGATGGGCCTGGGGAGATCAACGTTCCGGTATCGGTGGGCGGCATGCTCGTGAACCCCGGCGACATCGTGGTCGGCGACCAGGACGGCCTGATGGCGTTCTCGCCGGACGACGCGGAATGGCTCATCGAGAAGGCCCGGGCCCATCTGGCCACCGAAGCGGAAACGATTCGCGCCATGAAGGAAGGCCGCTGGGACCGCAGTTTCGTCGACGCCCTCGAAGCACGCTGCCCCAACTGAGCCACTTTCCTCCGTCTCTACGCTTCCTCCATCCGGGAACTTCGCCTTGAACGCTATCCTGAAGAGCTTCGACCTCACCGGGCGCACTGCGCTCATCACCGGTTCCAGCGCGGGCATCGGCTTCGCGCTGGCGCGCGGGCTGGCCGGCGCCGGCGCCCGCGTGATCCTCAACGCGCG
>NZ_JASZYF010000043.1 GCF_030317115.1 Variovorax gracilis | reverse complement strand
GGTTGCCGACCAGCGCAAGATCAAGCAGGTCGTGATCAACCTGCTGTCGAATGCCGTAAAGTTCACGCCCGTGGGCGGAAGCGTGACTCTCCGCGCGCGACACCTGAAGGGCGCGGACAGCAGTGCCGTGGAGATCGCGGTGATCGATAACGGCGTGGGCATTGCGCCAGATCAGCAGGCCTTGGTGTTCGAAGAGTTCCGCCAAGCATCGGGTGATCAACTCGGAAAGTCTGAAGGCACTGGGCTGGGGCTGACGCTGGCGAAACGCTTCGTCGAGCTGCACGGCGGAACCATGCGCCTGGAGAGCACGCTCGGGAACGGATCGACATTTTCGTTCACGCTGCCAGAGCGCTTTTCGAAGGCTGGTTAATGAATGGTCGGCGCCCGGATGTGCTAAGACCGTGCTTCCCCCCAGCCAGCTTGAGGGAGACCGTTACGCTCGAATCTTCTGGGCGCGCCACACACGGTCGTTCACGCGGCGAGCTTCGCGCTGATCGACTGCATTCGCAGCGAATCGACGGGCCCTTGGGGTCCGTTTTTCGTTCCTCCCCCGAGGGCGCAAGCGGCGCTGCGTGGGTTAGGAGGCGGTCACGGTAAAAGCATGGGCGCGGTAGGGACGGGAATTACTCACCGCCCCCCGCACAGATCCGTATGTGCGGCACTACCGCATACGGCTCCTGCCTTGAATCATGACGCAAAGCGTTGATGCGGAGTATGCGTCCGGCAAACCCATCTTGAACGCGGCTTAGGAGCAAAGGATGCTCGTATCCACTACGACTGTTGGTGGACACGTGCACACTATCTCTCCTCAGGCTTCGGGCGACCGGCGACGCCGCCGGTTGCATAGCGACGAATTCAAGGCCCATGCGGTCGCTTCAGCCGCTCAGCCCGGTGTCTCCATGGCATCCGTAGCGATGGCGCTGGGCATCAATGCGAACCTGCTGCGCCGATGGGTGCGTGACGCGGAGGTGTCGCCTGGCGGAATGGCGGAAGGCACCGCTTGCAAGGCTTTGCCCAGCACTGAGGCTGTGTCGTCGTCCTTCGTCCCCGTGCAACTGCCTGCGCCAGTCACGCCGGCGAGCGAAATTCGCATGGAAGTCAGGCGAGGTTCCACGACCATCGTGGTGACTTGGCCGGCGCCACTAGCCACCGAGTGCGGCACGTGGCTGCGCGAGTTGCTGCGGTGATCCGCATCGACGTCATCTGGCTGGCGGTCGAACCGTTGGACATGCGCGCCGGCACTGAAGCGGCGTTGGGGCGCGTGGTGAAGGTGTTCGGTGAAGCCCGTCCGCATCACGCCTACATGTTCGCCAACCGCCGAGCCAACCGCATGAAGGTCCTCGTGCATGACGGCATCGGCGTGTGGCTGGCAGCCCGACGACTCAACGCGGGCAAGTTCGTCTGGTCGACTGACAGCTCGCACACCCTGACTCTGAGCCGAACGCAGTTCGATGCGCTAGTACTGGGCCTGCCGTGGCAGCGCTTGGGGGAAGCCGGCATCATCCGCGTGATCTGAGCCAAGGCCCTCGAGGCTTGGCAATTGCTGGATATGCCGATGTGATCGGCGCAGTGATGCGCGACGATCGCACTCCATGATCAGCGCGCAGCAGCTGGAAGCCTTGGATCCGCAGGTGCGGCAGGCGATGCTGTCGTTGATGGCCGAGGTGGCCGCGCGCGACGAACAACTGCGCGCCAAGGACGCGCTGATCGAGCGGCGCGAGCGCGACGTGGCGTTCAAGGAGGCGCTCATCGACAAGCTCACGCACGAAGTGGCGGTGCTCAAGCGCATGAAGTTCGCCGCGACGAGCGAGAAGTTCGCCGGCAGCGCCGAGCAGAAGAGCCTGCTGGAGGACACGCTGGACGAAGACCTGGCCGAGCTCTATCGGGAGATCAAGAGGCTGGGTGCCGACGGCGATGCTCCCGGCGACAAGGCTGGCAAGAAGACGCCCAAGCGGCAGGCCCTGCCGCCGTACCTGCCGCGACGCGACGTGCACCACGAGCCCGAGTCCACGGTGTGCGGTTGCGGCTGCCAGATGCAGCGCATGGGCGAAGACGTGGCGGAGAAGCTCGACTACCAACCCGGCGTCTTCACAGTGGAGCGCCACGTGCGCGGCAAGTGGGTCTGCCGGCACTGCGAGACGCTCGTGCAAGCTGCAGTACCGGCGCATGTGATCGACAAAGGCATCCCCACCACCGGCCTGCTGGCCCAGGTGCTGGTAGCCAAGTTCTTGGACCACATGCCGCTGTACCGCCAGGAAGCGGTCTTCGAGCGCGCTGGCCACTTGATCGCCCGTTCGACGCTCGCGCAGTGGGTGGGCGAATGCGGCGCGCAGCTCCAACCGCTGGTGCAGGCGCTGGCCGACGAGCTGCGGCGACACGCGGTGCTGCACGCCGACGAGACGCCGGTGGCGATGCTCAAGCCGGGCAACGGCAAGACACACCGCGCCTATATGTGGTCTTACTGCACCCCGAGCAGCAACGCGACGAAGGCGGTGGTGTTCGAGTTCAGCGAGACCCGCAGCGGGGAGAATGTGCGCGAGTTCCTGCGGCTGGAAACCCCGAGCGCCTGGAAGGGCACCCTGGTCACCGACGGGTTCAGCGGCTATCGAGCCTGCTTCGACAAGGGCGTGACCTCGGCGCAGTGCATGGCGCACGCCAGGAGGAAGTTCCACGAACTATGGGCCAACCACAGTAGTGAGGTGGGGCGCCAGGCACTGCGCTTCCATCAAAGCCTGTTCCGCGTCGAGCGTGAAATCGAGAACAAGACGCCCGAAGAGCGAAGACGAATACGGCAGCGCAAGTCACGGCGGGTGCTTGCCGTGTTCCACCGCTGGCTGGTGGCGCAGCGTCAACTGGTGCCGCCGGGTTCCGCGACGATCAAGGCTATCGATTACAGCCTGAAGCGCTGGGGCGAACTCACGCACTTCGTCGATGACGGCGACGTGCCGATCTCGAACAACTGGGTGGAGAACCACATCAGGCCAATCGCGCTGGGTAGATCGAACTGGCTGTTCGCCGGCAGCCTGCGCGCGGGCAAGCGGGCGGCGGCGGTCATGAGCCTGCTGCACTCAGCGCGCATCAACGGACACGAGCCCTACGCGTATCTCAAGGATGTGCTCGAGCGGCTGCCGACTCAACCGGCCAGCCATATTGAAGACCTGCTGCCGCACCGCTGGAAGCCGTCGGCCTAAACGCAGCCGCCGACTACACGCTCGCCCGCTCGGGGGCAAGGTGACTTGGCCAGACGTACATGGACGCCCCCTATGCCAGGTTTTCAATTCGTGCGGCTCGAAGGTAAAGATTGCACCCGTACATTCGGACTTTGATTGCAGCTTTTGGCTGCGGTCCCTGATGGGATGAGCTGGTTGACGCCTCGATCGCATACACGCACTCTGGGTGCCTCGTCCGGCGCGGGCTTTGCCAACCACGGTCTGACCTGTCTTGCCATCACTTCATGATCGCCTGAGCAATCGGTGGTTCGTTCTCCCCTGGAGGTGTTGTTTTCGTTCGGATTCTCGGCCCTATGCGGCCACGCCTTGGCGCACGTATTCGGCGTCGAAGCAGCGGCCGTGCGCGAGAAGAGCCCAGACGATCCGAGCGTTCTTGTTCGCCAACGCCACCGCCGCCACGTTTTTGTTGCGTCGGTTCACCACGGCGGCGATCCAGCTACAGGTGTCAGCCCTCTGGCTCACGCGATAAATGACGGAGCGTGCCCCGTGTATTAGCAGCGTTCGCAGGTAGGTGTCCCCTCGCTTGCTCATGCCTAGCAGGTTGGCTTTGCCGCCCGAGGAATGCTGTCTGGGAACTAGGCCGAGCCATGCTGCAACCTGGCGACCGCTGTCGAAGTTCTTCGCGTCACCGATTGAAGCGACCAGCGCACTGGCAGTGATGGGACCGATGCCCGGGACTTGGGCGAGCTTCCGACTGACCTCGTTGCCCCGATGCCAAGCCTGGATCTTCGCCTCGAGTTCCTCGACCTGGTGATCCAGTTCCTTGAGGTGATCGAGCAGGCGTTGAACAAGCAGGCGAAACGCACCTGGTAGCTCGTTGGCGCCGTCTTCGATCAACTCGGGGACGCGCGTGGCGATGTAGCCTATACCCTGCGGAATGATCAGACCGAACTCGCCGAGCAGCCCACGAATCTGATTGGCTTGCGCTGTGCGCGCCCTCACAAAGCCCTGTCGAACACGATGCAGCGCGAGGACTGCTTGCTGCTCGACGTTCTTCACTGGAACAAAGCGCGTATTCGGCCGAGCCACTGCTTCGCAGATCGCCTCGGCGTCGGCTGCATCGTTCTTGTTGGTCTTGACGTAGGGCTTGACGAACTGCGGCGCCATCAGCCGCACGGTGTGACCCATGCTCTGAAGCTTGCGCGCCCAGTGGTGCGCGCCGCCGCAGGCCTCCATGCCAATCAGGCACGGCGGCAGATTGGCGAAGAACGTGGCCATCTGGTCGCGCCGCAGCTGCCTCTTCAACACGGCCTTGCCGCGCTCGTCGCCACAGTGGACTTGGAAGACGTTCTTTGCCAAGTCGATGCCAACAGTCGTAATCTTCATGGTGGACGCCCCTCTCGGTTCAAGTGGTTGGTGACACTTCCACTTTGGCACGTCGATGCCGCTACGGGTGGGGGCGTCCATCCAATTGCATACGAAACAGGTTTGATCGTAGCCATTGAGGCTCGTCGCCACATCGCGCAAGTTGCGGATGCCGAAGAAGGCGAGCTCCGCGCGACAATCTGCGTCTTCTTCGCACGTTGCAGGGCCGTCTTCACGGCCAGCCTGGCGGACCAGGAAGGTGAACAGCCGGATCTGGGGCAATCGTATTTTCTCGACAAATTGACACGGTCGCCCCGAAAAGCGTCAATCACGACAAGCACTTGCAAAAGTGAGAGTCGGAGCAGGGAAGTGCGGTTGGTGCAGATTGACACGGAACCGGTGGCCGCGGAAAGAGGCCCATGGCTCGCGCGGTAAGACAGTTCTGCTCCGGCGACGGACTAGGTGATGGCTCAGATTGCAGCCTTGCCGGATCGACGCTTGATCAGCAAGTGCCCATATTTCTCGAGATTGAACCGGAACGTTCCTCGGAAGTTGATGTGCGAGAAGTGCGCGGGTCCGATCCGGCGAAGCCAGTCGTCCTCCATCGGCAAGCCGGAGGCCCTAAGACGCGAAACGACGCCGTACATGCGGCTGGTGTTCCAGGCGAGCACGATGTTCGTGAGCAAGGCGCGCCCCAGAGATGGCCATCATCTCCTGCCTTCGTCGTCCTCGGTCCTGCGCAATCTGCCCGCCGTGGATTGCACGTTAGAGTCGATGCACCGATTCGCCGCGGCTCAGTAGCGCAAGCAGCTCGCGTCGAAAGTCGGTGATCGTCAGGTAGTCGCACAGGAACAGCGTTCGCAGCAGACCACCGAGATGATCAGCCGTATGGTGCAATGGATCGCCGATGGCGGCCGATCCCAGCCGATGAATTGCGTGTACCGCGGACACCTTGCCAGCGCGAATGGACGCCACCAGCCGCACAAGATGCCGTCATCCTCAACGGCATGACGTTGGGCGACACGACCTACGACTACTCGGTGGAACTCGACTTCACGATGGAGGACGAACTGCCCGGGCCCGCGCTGCCCAAGTACGCGGTGCCGCAGCGTGAAGAGACGATGCCGCCGCTCCGCTCGCGCGGCGTCGGGCTGTATGAAGCGACGGCATGGCTGCCGCAGGACGCCTTGGGCAACATGCACAAGCAGCAGGCAGTTGAAAGCTGGACCACCGACGATTGGGACAGGATCAACTACTACGTGCTGAACAAGCAGAACATTGGCCTTGGCCACAAACTGGTGGCCGTGCCCAAGGACATGCACGCGCAGCTCTTTGGCGAGAATGAGCCCGTGGTAACGGTGCTTGCCATTGAGGGCCGCAGGGTGGCCCTGCTGTTCAAGCGGCAGTAGCTCGCCCTCGTCGGACTAGGCCTTTAGGGAAGGTGCGCGAGCGGCCCATCGAGCCTATTCTTCCGGCCTCACCAAGCGCTCATTCCAAGCACGAGAGGAAAATCATGGACGGCCAACGAAGCTTTGCGGCATCCTGGCGCTGGCAGCATCCGACCGTTTTGACGTCCGGCGCATTCTCACGCGCCTCACCCAATACCCGTCCGCGGCCTTCTGAAGCGCGACGCCACCCGTTGATGTTGCAACGCGGACGCCCGACGTGACAACGCCGCCGTCAGGGCCTCCCCCTCGTTGTTCCAGCTAGGAGCGTTCAAGCTTTACGTGTAGATTCGCCAACTCTGTAAAGCGCTCTGCGGCTTGGTCCAGCTTCGCGGCCAGGCATCAGAAGCCTTTTCATCGCGGCAGGCTGTGATCTCTCACGCGCTCGTCTCACCACCCATGCCCAACGGGAAGATCCGGCGGGCCCAGGGGGAGAGAGGTGGCGATGTTCCGTCTCGATAGCGGCAGGAAGGACCTTGGCCATGCATTCCAGCGGCGCTTCACCGCACTACGACATCGCGATCGTCGGTGGCGGCATCTCCGGCGTCTACACGGGGTACCGGCTCCTGAGCGCCGATCTGTCGGCGTCGCCGCAACTCAAGGCCTGGGCCGGGTCGACCGGCAAGTTGAAGGTGGGGCTGTTCGAGGGCAGCGAGCGCATCGGCGGCCGCATCCTGTCCGCACAGCCACCCGGCATGCCGCATGTCACTTGCGAGCTGGGCGGCATGCGCTACATGTCCTCGCAGCCCTTGATTCGCGGCCTGGTGGAGAACGAACTGAAGATTACGTCGCGCAAGCAGGTGGTCATCGACGACAAGAACCTCGCCTATCTGCGGGGCCATCACCTCAGCATCGCGCAATTGTGCGACCCGAACGCGCTGCCCTATAACCTCCTGGATGAGGAAAAGGCATGGATCGGGCCGAAGAACACGGCCGCATCCCTCATGAGCTGGAGCATTGCCAAGCTGTTGCCCCAGGTGAATTCGCTCACTGGGACCGCGCTGCACCAGTATCTGCAAACTGCCGAAATCGACGGCACACCGCTGTACCAGCATGGCTTCTGGAATCTGCTGGCACGCGGCATGAGCTTCGAGGCCTACAGCCTGGCGCGCGCCGCGGTGGGGTACGACTGTCTCGGCGTCAATGGCAATGCGGTCGACTTGATCCTGGAGTTCTTCGACTTCACGCCCGACGTGGAGTACTTCCTCATGGATGGCGGCTACGAGACCGTGCCCTGGGGACTCCAGAATCGCTACACGGACGCCGGCGGAGAGCTGAAGACCGGCACCTGGCTGTCGCGCTTCGAAGCGGCCACGCTGGACGACGGCACGACCGGCGCATGCCTGCACTTTCGCGACGGCACCAGCGTCACGGCACGGGCCGTGGTGCTGGCGATGCCGAAGCGCTCGCTGCAACTCCTGCAAACCGACGGACCGGTGCTGGGCCCTCAGGCACCTGCGCACGTGGGGGAACTCATCAACGCCGTCCAAGGCTTTCCCTTCGACAAGCTCTTCATCGTGTATCCCGAACCCTGGTGGGAGAAGCTGGGCTTGTCGGCCGGGCGATCGCTCACCGACTTGCCGATCCGGCAGTGCTACTACTGGGCCGTCGAGGGCAAGCAGCAGGGCGCCGACCCGAAGAACACCAACAGCACCCTCATGGCTTACAGCGACATGACCGGCGCCGAATTCTGGGGCGGCTTGCGCGAGATGCCGCTCGGACCCAACGACGCACGGACAGGGGGCCTGAGGGCGGGACGCCACCGGACCGCCGCAGTGGGCGAGGCGCGCAAGCTCTTTGCCCGACAGGCGGTGCCCTTTCAAGCGGCGCGCGCGGCGACAACCCACTCCGATTCGCGCTTGCGGCACAACTGGGACAGCCACAAGGCCCCGCACGCCATGGTCGTCGAGATGCACCGGCAGTTGAAGCTCATGCACAACGTCCAGGACATTCCCGACCCCATCGATGCCGCCTACATGGACTGGACCGACGATCCTTTCGGCGGCGGTGTCCACCTTTGGAATTCGGGCCACAAGTCCTGGGAAGTGCTGGACCGGATGACGCAGCCGGTGGCCGACTTCCCTTGCTACGTCTGCGGCGAAGCCTATTCGACCAACCAGACATGGGCCGAGGGTGCATTGCAGACCGCGGAGTGCATCCTGCAAAAACGCTTTCGGCTGGCCGCGCCCGGCTGGGTGAAGCCCTGAGCCTGTGCGAACGCGCCCGATGAACCACCGGAGACTTCAATGACCGAGGCCTTGGTATCGAGGGTGGCAACCCTGGGCGTCGGGTACTGCGTCCCTGACACGATCCGCAATAACGACGACCCCGTCTTCGATTGGCTCAACAGCCACAAGCCCGACCAGAATGCGGACATCTTCGCGGGCCTCAAGCACCGGCGCGTGCTGGCCCAGCCCGGGGATGTGGTCGACATCATGGAGAAGGCGGCCCTCCGTGCGATGGAGGACGCAGGCCTGTTGCCTGGCGATGTCGACATCCTTTTTGGTGCTGCCTCGGTGGCCCAGTACGCCGCGCCGAACGACCTGGCCCTGGTCCACGCACGGCTCGGGCTCTCCAGCCAGTGCCGGATATTCACGCTCAATACCGAATACACCAACTTCCACGACGGCATGAAGCTCGCGCATGACCTCGTCAGCATGGGCACCGCCAGGAACGCGCTGGTGGTGTGCGGCTGCAACTGGACGCACCACGTGGACTATCACGAGTCGGTCGCGCTTGCCGCTTCCGACGGCGCAGGGGCAGCCATCGTCGGACGGACCGGGGACGCGGGCAAATTCCGATTGATCGACTGGGACAACGAAACGCGCACCGATCTGTTCGGCGCGTTGCGCATGGCCTCCAGGCCCATCCCTTCCGAGACTTGCCCGCCGGGCGTCGCGCAGGCGTTCAGCACGCCACTGATGAAGCTCGACGACCAGCGCGGCGCCAGCGCGGTCAAGGAATTCGGCTTTCCAGAGCCGGGCATCCTGGTGCATCGACTGCTGGATCGCCACAAGATCCCGGCGCACGAAGTGACCCTGATCGCGCACCAGACCTCCAAACCCGTCTGCGATCGATGGGCCCATGACATCGGGCCCGGACAATTCATCGGCGCGCTCGAAGACTTCGGCGACATGGTGATGGCGTCCGTGCCCGTGATCTGGGGGAAGTTCCAGGCGGACATCCTGATGGATCACCTGGTGCTGCTGGGCATCGGCATGGAAATGCGAGTCACCGCGCTGCTGTATCGCCGAGGCCCCGAACCGACCCCCGTAGCCTGAAGGAGACCTCTCTTGACCCCAAGCGCCGAACGTCACGCATCCGACGCGCCCGTTGAGTCCGTTCGATGGAACCTCAACGTCGCCCAGCTCCTGGTCGAGTACCTCAAGCTGGAGGGCGTCAGCAAGCTATTCGGCATACCGGGCGGCGCAGCCATCTACCTGATGGATGAGCTTCGAAAGCGGTCCAGCGAATTCGAGTTCATCGTGTGCCGGCACGAAAGCGGTGCCGCCTACATCGCGGACGGCTACAGCCGCGTCACCGGCGGCCTGGGGGTGGTGCTGACGACCTCCGGCCCCGGGGCGAGCAACGCGCTCACCGGCGCCATGAATGCGCAGACCAGCAACTCGTCATTGCTCACCATCACCGGCGAGGTGCCGCGCAAGTATTTCGGCATGGGGTATCTGCAGGAGGGGGCCGACGCCAAGCTGGACATCGATGCGATCTACCGCAACGCCGTGCAATACAGCGCCATGATCGTGGACCAGAGCCATTTCCAGACGCTGTTCCAGCAAGCCTTGCGCGACGCGCGCTCGCTGCCACCGCGTGCTTCCCACATCAGCCTGCCCAACGACGTCGCCGGGTCGTGCGTGGTGGCAGGTGGGCCGCCAGACCCCAAGGGAAACAAGATCCCTTTTCCGCCTTCGACGCGCAGCTACCGCGCCGTGCCGAGCGCCACCGACCAGGCCCAGGTGGAAGCCGCGCTCGACGACTTGCTGGCGGCGCGGCGGCCGCTGATCTTCCTTGGCAACGGCTGTCGCAGCGCACTCGCGTCGGCGTCACGCCTGAGCGCTTTCCAGCGTTTCGTGAGTATCTTCGGCATCCCCGTGATGACCACGCCGGACGCCAAGGGCATCTTTCCGGAAAGCGATCCGATGTCGTTGCGCAACTACGGCATGACGGCCTGTGCGTGGCCCGCGCTCTACATGCGGCCCGACAACGATGCGCCCTACGATGCACTCCTGGTGCTGGGCTCCGCGCTGGCCGAACTCTCGACCACCTTCGCCGCGAAGGACCAGTACAGCAAGACCCTGGTGCCGGGCAATGCGTTCATCCAGGTCGACCTCGACCAGAGCGTGATCGGCAGAAGCTTTCTGGTCACGCGTGGCGTCGTGGCGGAAGTCGGTGCCACGATCGACGCCTTGTGCGCCGCCTCGCGAGTCAGCGACCAGGAAGCCATCGATGAGCGCAAGAAGTTCATCAGCGGCATCAAGAACGCGCATTCACCCTTCGCCGACCCGGCCGGGCGCGATTCGCAGCAGGCGCCAGTCCATCCCGCGGCCATGACGCGTGTGATCAGCGACCGCATGAAGGAGGGCCACGTCTTCATCGATGCCGGAAACTGTGTGGGGTGGTCGCTGAACAACATGGTGGTCGATCCGCCCGTGCGCTACCACATTGCCCTGGCCATGGGACCGATGGGCTTCGGCGTGGCGGGCGTGGTGGGCGCCAAGCTGGGCGATCCCACCAAACCGTGCGTGGCGATCGTGGGCGACGCGGCCTTCATGATGCACGGCGCCGAGATCTCCACCGCGGCACAGCACCGCGTCGGTGCCGTCTGGGTCGTGCTGTTCGACAACGACCTGTCCATGGTGAGCCAGGGCATGGCGCGGCTGTTTCCGCCGGAACCCGACTGGCAGCATTGCTACAACCTGGGCCAGCCCGACCTGGTCAAGTTCGCGGAGGGCCTGGGCGCGCGGGCGGTCGGCATCGGACGCAGCGAAGGTGTGCCGGCATTTGCCGCGGCGCTGGACGACGCGCTGCGACGGGCCGACGAAACGTCGCAGCCGCAGGTCATCGTGGTCAGCATTGCGACCGAGCCCATGCCGCCCTATGGATGGCCGCAACTTCCGCCAGTGGATTGTTCCAAGGCGCATTGAGCCTCGGGTGCGTCCGCTCCACATTGTCCCAACAGGAGAGCTCGATTCATGTACGACGTCATCGTGGTAGGTGCCCGTTGCGCCGGTGCGGCAACGGCGATGCTGTTGGCCCGCAAGGGCCATCGCGTCCTGATGGTCGACCGGGCCGGTTTCCCGAGCGATGTCGCCATGTCCACGCACCTGGTTTGGCATGCGGGCGTGGAGAGCCTCTCCCGCTGGGGGTTGGCACAAGCCGTCGAGGCTTCCAATTGCCCGCCTCTTGTCGATGTGACCCTGGACCTCGGCGCTTTCGCGTTGCGCGGTTCCCCGGCAACGACGGGGCCGGCGCGCTGCGCGCTGGCGCCACGCCGGATCGTGCTGGACCAGATCCTTGTCGACGCGGCGGTGGCAGCCGGCGTCGAGTTTCGGCCTGACTTCTCCGTGACCGAACTGCTTCGCGAAGGCGATCGGGTGACCGGCGTGAAGGGCGAGGGCGTCCAGTCCCAAGGCGTCGAGGAGCGCGCGCGCATCGTGCTGGGTGCCGACGGCTCGCACTCGCGCATTGCTCGCCGTGTGGAGGCCGCCGAGTCCCATCCCCAGCCTGAACTCCAGGCCACGTATTTCTCGTATTTTTCGGGCTTGGAGGTGCAGGGCATCGAGTTCTTTCCGCGTCCCGGCCGGATGGTGTACGCATGGCCCACCAACGACGGACGGGTCCTCGTGGGAATCTCCTGGCGGCTGGAGGACTTGCGCGAAGTGCGTCATGACGTGGACAAGCACTTCCACGCGGAACTGGCCGCTCTGGCCCCCGGCCTCGGCGAGCGCGTGCGGTCGGCACGACGCGACGCGCCATGGGTGCGAGGCGGGGCGGCCGGATTCTTTCGCCAGGCCTTCGGACCGGGCTGGGCATTGGTCGGCGACGCCGGCGTGACCATGGACCCCATCACCGCTGCAGGCATCACCAACGCCTTTCGCGACGCCGATCTGCTCGCCGACAAGCTTGACGCGGGCCTGTCCGGGCATCAGCCGCTGGAGCAGGCGCTGGCGCAATTCCAGCAAGAGCGCGACCAGGCGTCGATGCCCGTCTACGGGCTGACCTGCCAGATGGCCGCGCTGGCCGAAGCCCCCGCGGAGATGATGAAGGTGTTCGAGGCGCTCCAGGGAAACCAGGCCGATATCGATCGGTACTTCGGTGTGTTCGCGCAGACGGTTCCGGTCATGGAATTCTTCGACCCTGCGAACTTGCAGCGCATCGTTTCCCAGGCTTGACCCCGTTGCGTCGCGACGGTTCCGAGCCTGAGTGACAGCGCGCCGCTACAGCGACGCAAGAACGGCCCGCGCCTGAATCAAGTCCCGCGTCTGCGCGCCTTCCCGAAAGCTCGACAGCAGCGGTTCCAGCACTGAACGGGCGCGTTCCGCCAGGCCTTGCTGCTGAAGCAGTCGCGCCAGCGCGGTGCGCGCACGCAACTCCCATGCACGGGCGCCTTGTTGCGAGGCGACGTCGATCGCGCGCCGGAAATGATCTTCGGCCCGCGCGCAGTCTCGCTCCGGCGCGCAGGACCAGAGCAAGCCGCGCACGCGATGAATCTCCGCCTCCTGCCAGCGTTCACCCCAGCGCTCGACCTGTTCCAAGGCGGTGTCGAGCAGCTCATGGGCAGGCGCCTTGTCGCCGGCAGCGCACAGCAATTCGGCCAACAGAGTCTTGAAGTAAGGCACGACGATTTCAGCGCCGGTGGCGCGGAAGTCGGCGAGCCCGCGACGCATGGCCTCGATGCCCTCGGCGTGTCGTCCGGCCTGTCCATGGGCCCATCCGAGAGCCATCGTGCCGATCGCCCCGGTGTAGGCGAGGCCATGCTCTTGCGCAATGTCCAGGCCTTCGCCGGCGAACAAATTCAGGCGTTCGTCGTCGCCGCGATAAAGGTGGGGGATCGCGCCCCAGGTCAGCGCCCATGACAGCGAATAGGGGTGCGCCAGCGAGCGCGCTAGGTCGTTGTTGTCCATGCACAGCTTGCCCGCCTGGTCGGGCCGGCCCAGGATCCATTCGACATGGGCGCCGTGCAACCGGACGGTCAGGCGCAGGTCTGTCGAGTAGTCATTGATGAGCGAAGGATCGTCGGTCTCGGAGTAGAGCTCTTCCACTGTGGCCCAGTGGTGGCCCACCTCCGCGAAGCGCCCCGAGTACATGGCCAGTTGCACACACAGCATGTGCGCGACCAGCGAGGCCCTTCTGCTCCCCGACCCGATGGCCAGCTCCATGAGGCGGTCACCGATGGCGCGGGCATGGTCGATCTCTCCGCGCACCAGATGAAACACGCAAATGCCCCACAGTGCCCGCACGGCACTGTCCGCACCGCCGGTCGAAGCACTCAGATCCCGGGCGCGACGGAAGGCGCTTTCAACCTCTGGCGCCGCCCAGCCCTTGGCAAGCATGAACACGGTGCCGAGCGAAGCGTGCAGATCCAGTTCCACGACGTCGCGCTCGGGATCGGGTGGAAGCAGGGCGAGTTCCTCCAGTGCCTTGTTCAGGTGGGCGATGGACTCCGCAAGGCTCATCCGGCGCATGGCCAACTCGGCGGCACGTCGCCACAGCCCCATGGCCACACGCGTCTGACCCGCGATCGACAGGTGCCGCGCCAGAACCTCGGGTTCCGTCTCGCGCAGCGTGGGGTGCCGTGCCTCGATGGCGCCGACGACCCTGTCATGCAGTTGCTGCCTGCGGCTCTTGAGCAGCGAGTCGTAGGCGGCATCCTGAACCAGCGCATGCTTGAAGGTGAAGACCGCATCGGGTGGCGTGCCGCGCCGGGAGGCCAATCCGGACTCGGTCAACTTGTCCAGCGCCTGGTCGAGCTCGTCCCGTGTTCCAGGCGCCAGGGCGTGGATCAGCTCGTACCCGAACTCCCTTCCGATCACCGAGCCGATCTGCGCGATCTCCTTGATGGACGGGTGGCGGTCCAGGCGCGCCATCAGCGAGTCCCTCAGGCTGGCCGGGATGTTGACCTGGCGAGAGGCACCCACGAACTCGTAGCGATCACCCACCACCTGGATTTCCCCCGACTCCAGGATCGACTTGGTCAGTTCTTCCACGAAGAGCGGGATGCCATCGGTGCGCGTCAGGATCTGATCCAGCAGCTGGCCGGGGAGCGCCTTGCCATCGGTCAGCTTGTTCACGATGGCGCTGCTCTGGGCCTTGGTGAGCTTCGAGATGCTCAAGGTCGCCACGTGCCCGTGGCTGTCCCAGCGCGATCGAAATTCGGAGCGATGCGTGAGAACCACCAGGAGCGGGAAGCCATTGAGCCGTTCAATGAGCACGTCCAGTGCCTCGAGGCTGCTCGGATCCGCCCAATGGACGTCCTCGAAGAACATCACCGTCGGCTTCCTGCGCGCCATCGCCTCGAAATAGTCGGCCAGGCAACGCAGGGTCTCGTCCTTGAAGCGCTGGGGCCCCATGTTGCCGGGCCCGTAGCGATCCTCGAACGGAATGGCGAGCATGGCGGCGAAATAGCGGACGTCTTCGCGCGGAAGGCCGGCCTGCCCGACGATCAGAGCTTCGAGCTTGTCGAGCCTGCCCTCCACCGCGTCCTCCCGCGCAAACTTCAACGCGCGCTCGAAGCTGTCGACGGCCGGAAAGAAAGCGCTGTTCGCGAAATAGGGCGAGCATTGCACCCGAAACACGTTGGCGCCGTCGGCCTCCAGCCGCTCCCGCAGCGCGTCGAGGATGCGGCTCTTCCCGATGCCGGGCTCGCCCGAAAGCAACACGACCTGGCCTTCCCCGCCGCGCGCCTGCTGCCAGCGGTCCGTCAGCAGGCTGATCTCCTGCTCGCGCCCGACAAGGGCGGTCAGCCCTTCCTGCGTGGCGATCTCGAAGCGGCTGGAGATGTCGCTGACCCCCACCACGCGGTAGGCCGTGGTGGGCCGCTGGATGCCCTTGAGGGGGGGCTTACCGAGGTTCTCGTAGACGAAGCGGCCTCCGGCCAACTGCCGCACGCGCTCGCTCACCACCACTGCACCTGTGGACGCAACGCCTTGCAGGCGGGCCGCCAGGTTCATGGTTTCTCCGACGGCGCTGCGTCCGACGGAGGACACCACCACGACGCCGGTGGCGATCCCGATGCGCACTTCGAGGCGCCCCACTTCGGCGACCTCCAGCGCAGCCAGGGATTCGGTGATCGCCAGCCCCGCGTAGATCGCGCGCTCGGCCTCACCCTCGTGCGCCAGCGGGTATCCGAAGAAGGCCACGATCCCGTCGCCCAGGCGCTGGAACACATAGCCGTCGTAGCGCACGATGCAGGCGGCACAGGCGTCCTCGTAGGCCCGGATCACCTTCTGCAGCAATTCGGGGTCCAGCCGCGACGCCAATTCGGTGAAGCCCACCATGTCGCAGAACAGGACGGTCAATTGGCGCCGCTCGCCCTCCAGCTCCCCGGCCAGGTAGCGAAGGGCAGCACCGCCCTGACCTGGTGCGGGCGGGGGCGAGGCCGGTGGTGCAGGCCGGAGCAGCGAAATGGCCTTGAGCAACCTGACCCGATGGCCGACGCTGCCCACTCCCAGGTCCTTGAGTGCCTGCTCTCCGATGTCGGGCAACAGGCTGAGATCGATGTCGTTGGCGTTGAATGCCTCGGCATAGCGGGACATGCCAAGGGCGGACAACCACGCCTCGATCGTCGATGGGGCACCCGTGTCTGCGGGAGTGGAGGCGTTTGTCATGAGCCAGCAGGATGCCGACAAACTGACGCGGCGGTCAAGGCCGCGATCGTCAGGCGACGGAGAGCTTCTCATTCCTGGGAGGGATCCAACGGCGTGGTCCACCTCGGGGTTGCACTTCCGTGATCGTCCGAAGTCCGATCTTCGAACGCAAAGCCGCTGTGATCGCGCCGAAGATGAAGGACGACGATGCTCCAACGGCCAGGGCGAAGTCGCGCCCGTCACCCGGACTCTTCACCGGCCATGTCGTCGTCGCTGGCTGGACAGATCGTCACGTTCCACGCGGTGGGACATGCCTGCTTTTACCGGTCGCCTCAGGAGTGGCCGCGCGCTGGCCGCGCCAGCGTCTGTTGCTCGCGGACCTCGCCATCCTCGTTCTCCCCGCCGTCGAGGGCCCCCGCAAAGCGCCGTCTGAGCGTTGGCGGGTCGCACCGATGGAGGTGGCGCGCTACGCATTCGTGGGACGCGCGTTGCGAGGAGCGAACTTCCTTGCCACAAGGAAGCCGGTCCACGACCGTGACTCCAGACGAATTTCCTCCGAGCCGGAAGGCCCAGAAGTCGGTCGGTACAGTTAATACAAATTGTGTACAACTGCTGCCGACCAGGAGCATCAACGGCGGCAAACTCCAGCGGAACTGTTCTCCACCGCAGCAGTGGACAAGGTTGTGGAAAAGCATGCGAGCATCGCTGCAAACCGTTTGGTGGTGCCCGTCGCGGCGCGATGCCCGTCAAAGCGGCAACGCAGCGCTGCGGCCATGAACTCGATGCATGGGCGAAGGGTGGCCGCCTTGTGGGCTTGTTCCAGGTGGCGGCGGACTTTGCGCCCCAGGCGGTGCTCGCGGGCTCGAAGGGGGCCACCGTGACTTGTCGTGGTCCGCTCGATGCCGTCGCCGACTCCTGCGATGGACCCGCTTCAGCGCTTGGCTTGCTAGGTGTTGAGTTGCAATAGGTTGTTCCCGCCGAGCCTGGAGGCGGGAGGCTTGTAGCCCAAGGCCGAGTGGGGCCGGCGGGCGTTGTAGAAGTTCAGGAAGGCGGGCAGCCAGGCGGTGCGCTCGGCGCTGTTGGCCCAGGTGCGGCCATAGGCCCACTCGCGCAGGCAGGTTTGGATGAAGCGCTCAGCCTTGCCATTGGTCTGTGGTCGATATGGCCTTGTGAAGGTGTGCTTGATGCCCAGGGCTTGGCAGGTCTTGGCGAACAGCCGCGAGCGATAGGCCGAACCGTTATCGGTGATCAGGCGCTTGATCGTCACGCCCAGGGTGGCGTAGTGCGCCACCGCGGCCTGCAAGAAGGCCACGGCCGAGCCTTTGCGCTCGTCGTCGTGCATCTGAACGAAGCTGGCCCGGGAATGGTCATCGATGGCCACATGGGCGAACTCCCAACCCGCGCCTTCTACCGAGTCGCGTCGATCGCCAGTGACTCGATGACTCGGGCGCACGATGCGTCCGAGCTTCTTGGTGTCCATGTGCAGCAACTCGCCGGGGGCCTCGTGCTCATAGCGCACCACCGCCACAGCAGGCTCGAGCGCCTTCAGGCTTGAGAGTCCCAGGCGGCCAAGCAACCGGCAGACCGTGGCCACGCTGAGCCCGACCACGGCTGCGATCCGGCGCATGGGCATGCGCAAGCGACGGAGTTGCTCGATGCGCTCGCACAGCCTCTCATCCAAGCTCGTACGCGTCCTGACAGGGCGCGAGCTACGGTCTTGCAGGCCCTGCTCTCCCTGCTCAACGAAGCGCTTGAGCCACTTGCGGGCGGTGCGCGCGCTGATGCCGGCAGCCTCGGCTGCCGGCATCAGCCCCATCACGGCAATGCGTTCGACAAGCAATTTGCGACCTTCGAAGGTCAATCTGGCATTCTTGTGGCTGTTCACCTGGTTGTTTCCTCTGAGATGTGCTGAAGCGTGGTAACTCCAGTCTCCCAGACTCTTCCGGGTGAACAACCTATCGCAACATCAAAGCTAGGCAGCCTTCAAACGCTTGGGGACGGCGATTGCACCCGATACGCCGCGAGGCAATGCCCGCTTCACCGGCTTGCGCGGCCCGAAGGGCGACAAGAACTGGTGGTCGCCGGGCGCTGGCGGTTCAACGATCGACTCCATTCGCCGAGAGAGTTCGACGCAACGGCGCTCGAACTGGGCCATCGCCATGAGGTGTTCGCGCCGGGCGGCCTTGGTGGTCATGATCCGATGGCGTCACGCCGCGAGTTGGTGTTCGTAATACGGCCGCTCGCGATCGTCCAGGATGGCGTACTGCGCGGCGAGGTTCGATCGATCCGGCTTCAGCCAGGCATCGATGTTCTCCGGCTTGATCGGAATGATGCATCGATCGTGGCCGGCCGCCGCGACCTCCGATGGCGGTTCGCGGGTGATCGCCGCGAAGGACAAAAGGTCCGGCTCCTCGGAGCCGGGCGGCGGCGTCCAGCAGGACCAGAGGCAGGCGACCAGCATGTCCTGCTCTGGCCGCGGCCTGAACTCCAGCACCACGTTCTTGCCATCCCGGTCGACGTTCTCATAGAAGGCATTCACCACGATGACACCGTGTGTCGTTCCGAACTGACCCTTCCAGTAGCCCTCCAGGCTGTCCAACCGGCAGTTGTAGCAACCGGGACACTTGAGGTCGTTCGAAGCAGGCTTGCCCGCCGGGCGACACAGATACCGCATCGGCTTGACCACCCTCTGGCCGTCTTCCCAGACCATCACCGGGACGTAGCCACCGGGAAAGAAGCGACCGTCGCGAGCCTCAGGCTCGATGCGTGACAAGTCGGCCAGCTTGCCGCGGGTCTGCTCAATCTTGGCGGTGGCGATGCGCTGATCGTCGGCCGCCTTCTTGGTGGCCTTCGTCCGCAGTGTCCGCTCGGCGTCGGCCAGGCGCTTGCGCTGCTTGAAGAGTTCCTGCTCGAGCCGGGTGGCCTGCCCGGCGTCGAAGGCGTCGATCAGCGCCTTGACGCCGCGTTCCTCGTCCGTCTGGGGATGGAGGAACATCGCATCAACGGCCTTCGGGATCCTGATCTTCGGGTCGCTCTGGCGCTCGAAGTACAGCTCGGAAAAAGCCCGGATGCTGAGTTCGCCGCCGAAGAGGCGCACGAAACGCTTGTACTCGGCTCGGATCTGGGCGCTGTAGCACATGGCGGCATTTTGCTCGGGGGTGGCGATCAGGGCCCAGAAATTTCTCGGACTGGGCGCAAAATACTGTATTTATATACAGCATGCATCCCGACGAGCCGCCCCCCTTTGCGGAGCTCCACTGCCGTTCCAACTTCACCTTCCTCGTCGGCGCCTCGCAGCCCGAGGAACTGGTCCAGCGTGCGGCCGCCAAGATGTACGCCGCCCTGGCCCTGACCGACGAATGCTCGGTCTCCGGGGTCGTGCGCGCCCATCTGGCTGCCCGCGACGCCAGCCTGCACTTCATCTGCGGCAGCGAGATCCTGCTGACCACCCAGCGGGGCCATGCGTACGCGCGCATCGTCTTCCTGGCCCAGAACAAGCTTGGCTGGGGCAACTTGTGCGAATGCATCACGCTCGCGCGCCGGCGCGCCGCCAAGGGCCGCTACAGCGCCCTGGTCACCGATGTCGAGGGCAAGAACATCCAGGCGCCGCACCTGGCGGGCATGCCCGGCTGCCTGGCGCTGCTCTTGCCTGAGACCGATGCGACCGTCGAGTCCTTGTTCGCACAGGCCATGTGGCTCAAGACCTGGTTCCCGGACCGCGCCTGGATCGTCGCGCCCCGGCCTGTGCTGATGGACGACGAGTTGCGCCTGTGGATCGTCGAGCAGGTCGCCCAGCGCACCGGCATCCGGATCGTGGCCAGCGCGAGCCCGGTCATGCATACGCGCAAGCGCAAGAAGGTCCAGGACGTGCTCACCGCGGTTCGCATCGGCAAGACCGTGGCCACCGCCGGATTTGCGCTCCAGGCCAATGCCGAGGCCTATCTGCGCGGCCGCGCGCTGCTGGCCCGACAGGTGCCTGGCGAATGGATGGAGGAGACCGTACGGGTTGCCAGCCTGTGCACGTTCTCGCTCGAGGAGCTCAAGTACGAATACCCGCGCGAAGTCGTGCCCGAGGGCGAGACGCCGGCCAGCCACCTGCGCAAGCTGACGTACATGGGCGCGAAAGACCGGTACCCGGACGGCCTTCCCGACAACGTGCGACGACAGATCGAGTACGAGCTGGCCATCATCGGGCAGCTGGACTACGACAGCTACTTCCTCACCGTCGCCGACATCGTCCACTGGGCGCGTGACCGGAACATCCTCTGCCAGGGACGCGGCTCGGCAGCCAACAGTGCGGTGTGCTATTGCCTCGGGGTCACCTCCGTGGATCCGGAGCGCATGAATGTCCTTTTCGAGCGATTCATCTCCCCCGAACGGCGCGAGCCGCCCGACATCGATGTCGACTTCGAGCACCAGCGGCGCGAGGAGGCGATGCAGTACATCTACGAGAAGTACGGCCGCGAGCGTGCGGCCCTCACCGCCGTCGCGATCAGCTACCGCACCAAGTCGGCCCTGCGCGACGTGGGCAAGGCCATGGGCATTCCCGTCGACACGATCGAGCGCCTGGCGAAGACCGCCTACGGCACCGAAGAGAAATGGATCAGCGAGGCCTGCCTGCTCGAGAACGAGATCGACCCGAGCAATCCCAAGGTGATCCACTGGCTGACGATTGCCGACACCCTCCGCGGCTTCCCCCGGCACCTGAGCCAGCATCCGGGGGGCTTCGTGATCGGCCGCGACAAGGTCAGCCGGCTGGTGCCGGTGGAGAACGCTGCGATGGAAAACCGCAGCATCATCCAGTGGGACAAGGACGATCTCGACGCCACCGGCCTCATCAAGGTCGACATCCTGGCGCTCGGGATGCTCAGTGCGATCCATCGCGCCCTCGACCTCGCCGGCGCCAAGGTCGGCGCGAAGAACGATGGCATGAATGGCGGTCCTCCGATGCGCATGCAGGACGTGCCGCCGGAAGACCCCGCCACCTACGACATGATCTGCAAGGCCGATACGGTGGGTGTCTTCCAGATCGAGAGTCGCGCGCAGATGAGCATGCTGCCGCGCATGCAACCGAGGACCTTCTACGACCTCGTGATCCAGGTCGCGATCGTGCGGCCCGGCCCGATCCAGGGCGGCATGGTGCACCCGTACCTGCGCCGGCGCATGGGCGAGGAGGCCGTCGACTATCCGAGCGACGACATCCGCAAGGCGACCGAGCGCACCCTTGGCATCCCGCTGTTCCAGGAACAGGTCATGGCGATCGCCATGGCGGCTGCCGACTTCACGGCGGGCGAAGCCGACCAGCTGCGTCGCGCGATGGGCGCCTGGCGCAAGCGCGGCGGCCTGGAAGTCCACCAGCGCAAGCTCGTCGAGCGAATGCTCAAGAAGGGCTACAGCGAGGAATTCGCGCTGCGCCTGGCCAAACAGGTCGAAGGCTTTGGAAGCTACGGGTTTCCGGAATCCCACGCGGCGAGCTTTGCGCTGCTGGTCTACGTGAGCTGCTGGTTGAAGCGCCACCACCCCGACGCGATGCTCGCGGCCTTGCTCAACTCGCAGCCCATGGGCTTCTATGCACCCGCTCAACTGGTGCGCGATGCGCGCGAGCACGGCGTCGTGGTCCGCCCGGTCGACGTCACCGTGAGCGTTTGGGACAGCACCCTGGAGGAGCCGGCGCAGGGCGCTGCGTCACCGCGCTGGGACACGACCTACGCCGAACCGCTGCGCGCCGTCCGCCTGGGCTTCTCACGCATTTCCGGCATGCGCGAGGAGGCGGCCAAGCGGATCGTGGCGGCGCGTGCGCAGGCGCCGTTCGCGAGCGTCGAGGACCTGGCCATGCGATCGCAGCTCGACGCGCACGATCTGAAATGCCTGTCGGGCGCCGACGCGCTGCTCACCCTCGCGGGCCATCGTCCCGATGCGGTGTGGGCGGCCAAGGGCGTCGACACCCGGCCTACGAAGATGTTGCGCGAGGCGCGGACCGTCGAGGAAGAGGTCGCGTTTGCCGAGCCGCTGGAGGGCGCCGAGATCTCAGATGACTACGCAGCCATGGGCCTGAGCCTGCGCAGGCATCCGCTGGCGCTGATCCGCGATCAGCTGGCTGCCTGGGGCATCCAGACCTCGGAAGCACTGCGGAGCAAGGCAAGGGACCGCCAGAAGGTGAGGGCGAGCGGCATCGTGACGCATCGCCAACGCCCGAGCACCGCCAACGGCGTCATCTTCGCCACGCTCGAGGACGAAACCGGGACGGTGAACATCATCGTGTGGCCGCAGGTTGCCGAGGCGCAGCGCACGGTGCTCCTGGGTGCCAAGCTCCTGAGCGTCGAAGGAACGTGGCAGAGCGAGAAGGGCGTGCAGTCGCTGGTGGCGATGAAGCTTGTCGACCACACGCAGCTGCTCGGGGCACTGCGCGTTGGAAGCCGGGACTTTCGATAGTCGAATGCATAGTGCTTGGCCAGCTACTGAGGTCGGTGCGAGGGGTCAGCCCCATGCGAGCTGGGGCAGAGGTCAGGTGGCCACATGGCCAATGGCGAAGCGCACGCCAGATCGCGAGAATCCTTTTCATGAATGACATGGACGACGAGCAACTCGCTGCGGCTGTCTACGTCTGGCGCAAGAGGGCATCGCTGGGTGACCCCGACGCCGCGGCCATGGCGGATAAACTGGACGCGGCAATGGCCTTCCGGTAGCGCCACGTGGTCAGACGTCGGCGGTCGTAATGCCCGCCGATGTCCGTCGCTTGTCGCCAGCGGCGGCGCTTCGGAACGCTTCTGATTACCCTCGAAAAGCGCACCCCAGTCGACTGCGCCCTCGAACCGCGTTGTGCGTCTCATCGGCATTGCCCGCACTGCAGAGCGGGGTCGATGTTATTTTCGAACAGATCGGTGCACTCTTCATCGGTCCCGTCGAGGTGCTTAATCTGCGCGCGCAGCTACGCGCAGGGAACACTGGAGGTTCGCAATTGCGGGGCGCAGGGATGACTTGCGCGACAGTTGCGCAGTCTAGGATGGCGATGGCGACGGAATCTCCCAAGAAGGGGGGTGGTCGGCACTGCGCACAAGCGTTACCCTCGGTGCCACCGCTAGGGCTCGCGTAGAGGGCACGCGGTGGCGGAAGTCCCGAAGGCCACGCTGAAGGAGATCCACCATGAACCCACTGCGCTTTCTGGCCGACGCGCTCGGCACCGCAGCAAGAGCCATCCCATTTCTTCGCCGGACTCAAGGCGAGGAGAGAAGCAAGCTCGTTGCAGATCTGCAGGCAATTTGCTCGAGGTGTGAGGACGCCTATGCGAAGGTCCTGGAGGGACTGGCACCGATCAAAGAGTCCTATGGGAACCGGCAGAACCTTGCGCGCGACCTGCGTGCATTCGCGGCCGATCGTCAAACGCGAGAGGCGTTCAAACCGACTCACCTTTGCGCCGAAGTCGATCAATTTATGCAACGCCTTGAGAGCAATGTCGATTGGCTCAAGTATTCGATGGACCTCAACGCTATCGGGCGCGTCCGCGGTGCGATCCGCGAGATGGGCTCATTCGATGCCACCTTATGGGACTACTACGACAGAAATACTTTGGCGTTGGATCAACTCGCGACGACCCTCCAATCCCAGCTTTCAGCAGAGGATCTTGCTGAGCGCATGGCCTACGCTCGTCATGCCGTCGAAATTTTCGAAGAAGATCTTCGCGAATCCATAGTGCAGATCCGCAATGCTAAGGATCGGGTTCGGGACTTGATCTAAGGAAGGTCTGCAAAACAGGCCCACGCGGCAGGCGACCACGGCGTCGCGCGTGTGGGCGATGGTGCCGACCTCTTCCAGTACGGCTTTCGCGCGCGGTTGCAGGAGCAGACCTTCCCATGACCGGCCGGCTTCGCCTCGGAATCGCCCTTGCTTGTTGCGGCCGTCGTCGCGGCTGCCGGGGTCGCGGTAGGGACGGCGATTGCTCCCCGCCCCCCGCACAGATCCGTACGTGCAGCACTACCGCATACGGCTCCTGCCTCGAGTCATGACCGCGGGCTTTCCGCCTCGATCCTTTCGAACAACTCGCCGATCTTCGGCTCAAGAAGCTCAACGTCCGGGAGGTGCAGGTCGACCGGTTCCAACGTCACTTCATGGCGCCTGCGATAGTGCCTGACGGCAGCGGATTCGAGCGTGCGACAGGGGCCATCCTGAAATGCAGGAAAGTCAGTCGGGGAGCACTCGAGAAAAAGTACCTACGGTCGAAGCCGATCGAGAAGCCAGTGCAACTCTCCGGCGGTGGCCTTGCCGATTTGATCGTGCACGCTGCAGACGATCAACACTCTCTTCAAGTCTTCCATGGCCCTCCAGGATAAGAAATCAGCTCCCGCTGCTGGGAACTGGTTCTTTACGCGACCTCGAAGGCCTTTTGCTTGTAGGCCCGATCGAACACCGCTGAATCCTTGCGCACTTGGGCCGCGCAGTCCTCGGACAGCGCGATCAGCGTGGGACGCCAGTCTGCGTCACCGCCGAAGTCGATCAGTCGATCGGCCACTACCGAGCCCGCGCGCCCCGCACTGCGAAGCTGAGCCCAAGCGACGATGCGACCCATGGTCTCCAACAACTGCTCGATCTTGGCAGGCCGTTTGGATGCGTCGAGCTTGACGCTGTCATCGGTGGGCTGCAGTTCCCGCAGAACGTAGGGAAGACCACCAACGACAAGGGGATGCAAGAAGGCAGCGGAAACCGCCTGCATGCGCCGTTGCAATTCGACAATGCGTTCGGCCTCCGTTTCCCATTTGGGCTGTGCGATCTGAAGATGGCCGACCAAGGACGAACGCGTTGATTGCTTTAGATCGAGCAGGTAGTTGCCATTGGGCGATCCCTTGCCTTCCACCAGAACCGCAAAGCGACCTAGCCCAAGGCTGCCAGTGCCTGCGATACGACGCGCAACACTGCGTACCCGGTAGAAACCGGGCGATTGTTGTGTCTCGGCAAACGCGCCAAGCGCGAGTTCGACTACAGTGCGATCGTCGTCCGACACCGCCAGCATTCTCTTCTTGTCCCACTTCACCTCTTGCCCATCAATACGCAAGGTTCGAAGGCCGCCGCGTGACTTGGTTCGGTCATCGAGGAACTTCGCGCGCGTGCGCTTCCGCAGAGCTTCAAAGAGATCCTTCACCAATCCGTTGGCGGTATCGCGCTCCACCCAAAGCGCCTTGCCCTCTGCCAATGCTGACGCGTAGGTGTCCACGAACGCGGTGCACAAGCGCGTGGCAACCGATCGATTCAGACCCTTGTCTGCTGCACCCAGCCGGATGCTGGTCAGCATCCGCACCAAGTCCCAGGTGGCGGGCGCGAGCACTGCTTCCTCGAAGTCATTGATGTCGAAATAGACCAGCCGGTTGTTGCCCTTGTAGCTGCCGTAGTTCTCCAGGTGGAGATCGCCGCAACTCCACACGGCCGGGGCCGTCTGGAAGATCGAATGCGACGGGAGGCGGTCGTAGAAAAGGTGGCAGGTTCCGCGAAGAAAGACGAAGGGATCGCCATTCATCTTCCTGTACTTCATTTGCAGCCGCTCCTGCTCTCGACCGGCGTTGGCTGCCCGAATGTTGCTAACAATGTCCATGTCCATCTTCTCGTTCGAACAAGAAGTGCGTGCGGCCCTATCGTAGGATCTCGCCGCAATCGACAAAGGCGATAAGCGTACCGCCCCCGCGGACATCGGGTTCGATCAGTGGCAACGCGCAGCGAGTGGCACTGGTGAGCGCCACCAAGGCGTCCGCTGTGGAGGTGCCGCTAAGTTCGACCTTGCATAGCGTATCCCGACACGTGAGATACCGGACTTTCGCCTTGGACGCGGCCATCGAGCGGTAGAGCGAAGCCCTGAGATCGGCCTCCATGCGGCCAGATGCAGATATGACAGCGGTGCTAGAGGCAACGGCGTCCTGCCCTGAGCTAGCTTTGGAATTACCTAGTGTTGCGGCAAATCGCGCCTCGAGGTCGGCTCTTTGCTTCGCCTGCGCCGCCTGACTCCTGGCGACGAAAACCTTAATTTCCTCAGTCGTTGGCGGCCGAGCCGCTGTCGTTCCAGTTGATTCCGAGCCCGGCATCGCACCGCTTGCCCCAGCTGGCGCTGCAAGCGCTAGGGAATGGAAGCTTGCAACGACAGTGAGGGCGAAGGTGTGCCGAGCGAAGCGCTGGACGGCGCTAGACAGTTGGTCGCGTCTGGTCATGGGTTGGTCCACAATGCAGTAACGCCGCGCACCACTACTGGGCTATTCGCAGTCGTGATGGTCGGGCTAATCAGCACGAAAGGCGCGGTCGCACTCGATGGGAGAGGGGCTGGTGGATAGACGATATAGAAGGGCCCCGAATCGGTGCTCGCTGCACCGCAGGAGATACTGTCGGAGTAGTAGGTGCCGTAGCAGAGCCTGACATTGTTGAGTGAACGGCCATCGACCACTGCGAGCGTTACACCGCCAGCGTCTGTTCCTCCGCCATTCGTCACCGGCAGCGGGCAGTTAATGAGGAAATTCCAGTCCGAACCGTTGCGGTAGAACTGCAATCGATTGCCGTACGGAAAGACCCTCGGCGAATTGGACGGTGGCGGCACCAAGATGCTGGTGAACGGCATGCAGCTCGTGCCATCGATCAAGGTACTCCCGGCGTGGACCTGCGGAGCGAGGCATACGGAGCCTATCGCAGCGAAAGCCAATAGTCGAATTGGAGCAGGGACGCCTGGGCGAATTAATTTCATAGCGCCTCCCTCAAGTGGTGAGGGAGTTGCGAGTAGGGCCCAAAGTCATCATGGCTAGGGCGATTGATCGCGCGGATTGCGCGATGCAGCGCGGCGTCCTCGATGCCTGCGATGTTGAGGATGGTAAAGATCACGACGCGTTCTCTTCATGCATGGCGCTTCTCCAAGAAGATCGCCGGGCCCATGCGAATGCGATCCGGACCGGCTTCTAGCTGCGTTGCAAGGTTCCTCCGAAACGGCCGTACACGCATCGCCAGATTTGAGGATCTTGACATTCCATACCGACTGTTGAGAGCACCCGTGTGTAGCTGCTTCGCGGCATGCGCTTCAAGCACCTGCAGCTCGCGCTGAAAGGGCTGCCCGGCCTGGATGACGTTGAGCGTGAACGTCTGTTGAGAAGGGCCGAGGGAGCGAAGTGGTTGCTGTGGCACGGAAGAGCGGAATCCTGCCTTGCGCGACTCCAAGAGTTGCAGCGCGACACGGGCTGGGTTGGCAAGCGAGACGCACTGGGCAGGCTCGTGGCCTATCTCGAGAACGGCAAGGCCTGCCTCACCAACTACGCAGCGCGGCGCGCGCGAGGTCTGCCGATCTCATCAGCGGGCGCCGAGAGTCGGCTGTCGATCACGTTGTCGGCCAGCGCATGAAGCGCAACGGGCACGCGCGCTGGACTCGCCGTGGCGCGAACCACCTTCTCCAGGTACGTTGCGCCGTATTGAATGGCCAAGACGTGCGCAACTTCAAGCGTTGGTATCCGACGCAGCGGCAGCTCGCGACGGCCGCGTAGAGCAAAAGGAGTCGCCCCCGAATTTGTTCGCTCCCAACGGCTTTAGCTGACCTCAACACCTACCGTTCCTTACGGCCGTGTCGGTCCCAACGTCCCTCCCTCCGACGGCTTCGGTACACGCAGGCAGTCACGCCACACATCGGGCATCAGCTTCGGCAGTCCGGCAGTCATGCGGATGCTGGGCCCGGGACTAGGCAGCACCCACGAGCAACTCCCCGTGACGGAGACCGTCGACGGCAGCACGCAGGATGCATAGACAGCAGGCCGCTCGAATCGCGACAGCGGCACGACAATCAGCTCACCCGGCCGCAGCGTCAATGCCGAGGTACCGCTGCCGGTCGACCAGCTGTAGCCACCGCCATCAGGTGACGGATTTAAGATGATCTTGTCGACCGTGCAGGACTTGTCACTTCGATTGGCCACGGTGATCAGCAGGTCGCCAGGGCCCCTGTCTGGATCTGCCGGAACTTCGACGTACCAGTTAACAGCGAACGGCGCGCAACCGCTGAGGAGTGCAGCGCCAAGGATCGCCACGCCGCGCGCTGTCATGCCGAGCCAGCGTGTCATCGGGTTCCTCCTTCGCCGCCGCCGATGTTGTTGCGGGGCGCCGACTTGTCAATCGATTTGCGGATGTTCTCAAGTTGCTCGCGGATCCGTTCGAGTTCCGTCTGCTTCACCTGATCGAGCCGCTTCTGAAGGATCTCGATCCGCGCGTCGAGCGTACCGAGACGGCGCTGGATGTCGCCGAGGTCCGGGCTTGGGCCGGGATCACCCTTGTCGCCCTTGTCGCCTTTGTTTCCCTTGTCTCCGGTGTCTCCCTTGCCGCCTTGATCTCCCTTCGGACCCGGGTCGCCCTTCAGCTTCTCGAGCCGGTCCCGCAATCGCACGAGCTCTTGGCGTAGTTCGTCAATGGACGGTGCGAGCGAGGAATTCCGCGAACGGCCGTCCGATGCGGTGTCGACATGCGCAACTGTGGAAGTCAGCACCGTAATGCCTTGCCCGAGCGCCTGCAACTCGCTGCGCAGCGCCGCGTCGCCTTCCATCTTGACAGTGATCTCGCTCTTTTCCTTCAGCACGACCGGTGTCGCCACGATAAGGGATCCGAGCAGGGCGCCGACGGCCACTTTGGTCAAGGTTCCGTCGCCTCCGGTCGACTTGTTCGAACCGTCTGCGCCACCGCGACCGCCGAGTCCGCCGCCGGCCACACCTCCGGCCGCACCACCCGCCGCCGCTCCCGCCGTGCCGGCGTTCAGGTTCGCGGCAGCCCCGCGACCGGCGACGACGGCGTCGACGACGACCCGCCCCCGCCGGGCGGCCGATGGTCCGGTGCGCGGTCAGCGTCCCATGGATCGGTCGCGTCGCGGAAGGCGTCCGTGACGCTGTGTAGGCCGAGCACCCGATAGCTTTCGAACTGCGCCTCGTCGAAGTTCTGGTGCCAGGTTGGATCGTGCGGGAACGCGGCCTTCGGCCGCTTCTGTGCAGCCGCGTAGCGCTGCACGTCCACCGGCTCGTCGCCACTCAATGCGGGCTTGACGTAGATGATCGTGCCCGGAACGTCGGAGTTGCGATACTGGATCGTTCCGATCGCGAAGTGCCGGCCGATGCGCCTGACCGATTCCGCGCTCGGCAGCCCCTTGTCGAATCTGATCTCCGCGCCGAAATCGATCCGGACCTTGCGTATGCAGCTCTCGAGATCCTCGTATTCGAACCTGGGATCGGCGGACGCGTCGATCACGAGCACGCGGCGGCTGCGCCGGCGCACCATCTCGTGCAGCCCCAAGTTGTCGAAATGCCCGCCGTCGGACAGGTAGACGAACTGGCGGTCGTCCGTCGTGCCAGCCGTCGCCTCCATCACGACGTTGCCGAGGCCGAAAGTCGGTTCCGATTTGCGCCACATGGACCCGAACTTCAATGACGGATTCGGCATCCACCAGCCGAGGCGCACGTTGAAGAAACTCATCACAAAGGCCACCAGCGTCGACGTGTGATAACCCATGTTGGGCGACGCGGCCGCTCCAGAGATTGCGATGGCGCGGCCGAGTGTGACGCCGCCGAGATCCTGATCGACGCCGGGATCCTCCTTCAGCTCCTCGCGGCTGTACGTGCGGCGTTGCAGGTCCTTGCCTCGCGGAGGTCTGCCGTAGTCGACGGTCGGGACGAAGCCGAGTTCGGCGCTTCCGCAGTAGCGCGGCGTCATCGTGAACGAAGCCGCCTTGCGCTGTTGCCACTCGAGCCTGCCGCCGGCGGCCGACGCTATATTTAGGGCGACGTTGACGACAGGAAACAGGCGTCGCGCGGCCACCTTTAGAGCGGCCAATGGCATGTTGTCGAGCGGATCGAAGCCGGTGAACCAGTGGCCGTGCGTCGAAGTGCCGTACTGTCGTCCCGGCCCGGCATGCGTGTTCAGCCGGGTCGCGCCCAAATACGCACGCACCAGACGGTTGCCATACATCGAGTGCAGCGAGAAGGTGTTCACCCCCATCACCCGCATCGCGATCGCAGCGAGCGCGGCCAGACACGCCACCAGCACGATTGGTAGGAGCGACGGCGTCGCATGGAGAACCGCCGCATACCGGTCGCCCGAAGTCACCTGCTCGTTGATGGGTCTCAAGCACGAGTCGGAATTCTTCGGGCACTTCTTGCGCTCCGCGTCGCGAGCGGCACGTTCCGTCTTCACACGGTAGCCGCTGACGTCGGCCGCGAAGCGGTCGGCGCTGGCGTGCATCTCGGGGATCAGCGGCTGCGCGCCTTCTTCGAGCCCGGCAGAGATCGCGACGCTGCCGGCTACACCCAGCAACACGATGAACAGGCCCGCGATCACCTCCAATGCGCGCGATCCGATCGCGCCCAGGATTGTGTCAACGCTCTGGCGTATCGACGGCCCGCGCTTACTCCAGTACCCGAAGGCGCTGACGACCGCGCCCAGCACGCCGGTGCCGACGCCGACGACCGCACCAGGCGATTGCGCGTCAGCGACGACCGGGATCGCGAAAATCAACTGCGGCAATACGAGTACCGTCAGGCACAGCATGATCGTCGCACCAGTCCAGGCGATCGACATCGCGGAAGCACGCGCCCACCACTCGCGATCCTCCTCATCGGTGAGCCGGCTCATCAGCCCGACATAGCAGTGCGCAGCCAGCCACACCACCGCCAGCAGCGCCGGCACGGCGAAAAGCGCGTACAGCCATTCCCAGTCGGAGCGCATCGGCACTTTCGTGCGCGCCCACAGCATCAGCTCGATCAGCAACCCCAGCGCGGCGCCGCCGACGGCGCCCGTAAGCACCGCGCTCGCGACGGCTCGAAACGGGTAGGTGTACCGGCTCGCCAGGCCGCGCAAGGGCCTGAACAGCGCACCGATCATTACCGACACGAGACAGAGAACGGCGCCCTGGAGCGAGAGCCATCCGACGATGTGGTCGAGCTCGCTTGGCTTCGGCTGCTCAGTGAGCGACCCGATGACGGCGCTGGCGGTGACGGCCGCCAGATAGAGCGGCAGCATGCAGACGGCCGCGAACAGGTTGGTCGGCTTCCAGCCGCGCCGGAGCAGCCATTCGCGCAGCTTGTGCAACCAGCTCAATCGTGCAGATAGGCTCGAATCGGCGAGACGCCGACCCGGGAGATCGGCCGCGGCGTACACCACCGACACCGCGAGCAACCCGGCGGCGATCCACGTCCAGAAGCGGACATCGAGGCGGCTCTCAGGTGTCTGCAAGGCGACCAGCAGGCGCGGGAGCAGCAACACAATCGCGAGCAGCGGAACGACGACGACCCAATGCAGGAGCAGGTTGCGCAGAAAGGTCGAGACCAGGGTCAGTGCATCCAGCGACAGACCCCAGACCGGGCTGAGGTAGTTCGTGTACGCGCGTAGGCGCTGAGCCGGGTTTTCCTCTTGCACGCCGCGCGCGGTTCGCAGCGGCACCGCACCCGCATGCATCTCCTGAACATGCGCTAGGCCCTGGCCCGCGCCCGCGATCCCGTCGGCGCGCTGGATCCAGCTCGATAGCCAGCCGCCGATGTAGCCGCCGCCCGAGACGGTCGACAGGTAGTGGATTTTGTCAAGCAGCCCTAGGCCCGCGAGCGCCTGTATTGCGCCGAGGCAAAACGTGGCGCTGCGGATGCCGCCGCCCGACAGGCACAGCGACGAACGGGCGTGGTCGCCCTCCAGCTCGTCGATAAGTTGGTTCAGCCGAAGCGTGCGCTGCAGCGGATCGTCAAGCCCTTCAAGGTCTGGCGGCAATTCCCCATGGAGCAGCCGGTATTCATCCTCTAGTACCGAGCAGGCCTGCAACGCGGCCCCGTCCTCTGCTTTCCCTCGCATGAGACCCTCCGTATCGGCAGCGCTGCCCCCCCTGCGCGGATTATTAAGCTGATCGACGGAAAAACATCCCCTCGCTTGGGGAGGCTGCCGGACGCGCGGCGCCCAGTAGGCAGCCAACTCGGCCACGTATTTCGCGATGGCCCCGATGACTGCGGGCGGCGCTCCTGCATCACTGCATCGACCGGGCTGCGCTGGCATTCATCCATTTCGACCACATGGAGGCCGAAGGCCGTACGGTTAGAACTCCGGACGACAGCCCGACCGCGGCATCGAAAGAGTGGACGTCGATGACCGTCGGCTCCTGGCCGGGACTGCGAATCCACCCGCGCGCCATATTGCCGCCAGTCAGGGCGGCCGCCCCGACACGACAGCCGGCGCAGCCCTGTCGACGAGATCAGACTTCCGTCTGCTCGGAGAGAGAATGGGTGGCCATTCCATTTGGGATCTTGGCGCAGGCCAGCTTCTCTCAGAATTGAAGGACCGTATCGGGCCCTTCCCGTGAGTTCGAGATGGAAGGAAGCAGTCGTCGGTGATGCAGGACTCACTGGCGGCCGCGAGAGGGCAGAAGAGCCTCGCGCAGCTGCCGCTCGGGACGGCACCGGTGGGGCCGCCTATCTACGCCTTCGGCGCGCGTTGTGGATCCGGATCCGCCATCCGAACACGCGGCCTCGCTCGGCGACACCGCGACCGTGTCAACTTGTCGAAAAAATACGATTACCCCGGCTCTCGCTTCGCGCGCGATTCTCCCAATGACGGTTCTTGAAGCATCGACCGCGAGGGGAGGGCGCTTATGCATGTTCGCGCCAAACGCTATCTGCGCGACGGAGCTGCCTGCCTTGTAGCGGGTCAGAGCCCAGCAGCTTGGCGATAGCCATCGCCGGATTCGTGTACCCATGGGTGTCCACCGTCACCAGCGATAGCTGCATGGGGTTCTCGCCGCGGTTGTTCGTCTCGACAGCCCGCCACCGAAGCCGATGCGATCATGCAACACAAACAGGTCCGGTCCGATGGGCACACCAATGCCGTAGACCCGGAACTTCTCGGCAACCCGGTGCCCCTCGATGATCCGTGGATCGGTCCGCTGTCCGCAGCCTGCTAACTTGTGGCCAGGCGATTTGTGAAGAAGCAGCAGATGCGTTGTACGCCGCGAGTAGCCCACTTGCTGCTCTATATCCGGGCTGATGTTCTGAACGGTGAACTGGCGCAGTTTCGTCGTTGGTACCCGGGCTTCAACGTCGAAGGACAGGCGCCGCTCGCCGCGCAGGTACACCCCTCACTTACGGCTGCTCTCCGTGCCTGATCCGTCTCCCTGCACGGCGCGTTCTCAACTCTGGAGCGATAGAGGTGCAGATGGGAAAGTCAAGTAGTTACCCGACGGACGCTTCCCCAACTCAATCTCGAACATCGGACTGAACACGCGCGGCGCGCGCAATCTGCTCCGAGAGTTCGACAATAGATCTATGCGTGCTGTTCGCGAAGAACAGTAACACCGTCGCCAAGGCGAAGAGGATGACTGCCACCACTCCGAAGATCAATCTTCCATGAGAGAGGTTGCCACCAATGTCCGATGAAGACATCATGACCTTTAGCGAGAGGCCAATCCCAAGGAGCAACGTGGCAGGGCAAGCGCCCTGCAGGATCTCCTCCTCCAGAATGAGCTTGTCAAGGTAATTGGCTAGCATACTGCTACCTGACTTGCTGACTATGAGCATGCGAGATACACGCCGTTTCGGAGAGTCTCCGCGCCAAGCATCGAAGGCGCCGGCGCTTATCCGCACAACGACGAGGCCGATCAGATAGGAGAGAACGACGACCGGGAGAGCGATGAACACTTCCCACACTTTCGAGCTTACTACCCAATTGAAGAAGGGGCGAACATCGACGAACGCCTGCACGGCAGCCGCTGCGGCCGCAATAACAATTGCGCCGATCGCCAGTTTGCTCGTAAACGAGTCAAGACCCGAAATCGTCATTGTCGTATGTGCCGACAATTAAACAAAAATAGTGTCGCATTCATCCCCTCTCGGTCGGCTCCGTGGCGATGTTGCCAACGTCGTTGTAGCCAGTCGTCGCCCCATCGGTCCGATTGCGACGCGCTGGCCCTCCGAGGTGTAGGTGGCGTTAACGCGTTGCACCCGACACTGCCGGCGGGATCGTCCGGCGACCGCGCCTTCAGCCAGAGCGTAAGGCGTGCGACTACAGCCCGCAAGCAGCGATTGTTGGTCAGCGAGAGCCCGCGCGTCTTGCGGATGCCAACGGTGTGCCAATCGGGCACGCCTCGCCGCACGCGCCAGGAGTGCACCATGAGCCCCGCGCGCAAGTGAGTCGACGGCGACACGGATCGACGAGCGCTGCGTGTTCTGGCGTAGCCCTAGGCAGGTCGCCGTTGCGGTGTCCTTAAATTCTGGCTGTCCTCACTTCGACCGGCATCGCCGTTGCTGCCGCGCGTCGTGATGTTCTCGACCACCAGCATGCGAGATCGCGAGATGCGCGTTGTGGTCGGCTTCAACCTTCTTCGGATTTCCCCGCCATCGAATCCATCATCCGAGCCACGGCACTCACCTGTGCGGCCCCGGCCCGGAAATACCCCGCCACGGTATCCGTGCTCCGGTGCCCCGTCATGGCCATCGTCTCCTGCAGCGGCATGTTTTGGCGGCCGGCCTCGGTCACAAACCCGGAGCGCAGCGAATGCGCCGAGAAATCATCTCCCACGCCAGCGAGCGCACACCGCGCCTTCACGATGTCCCGCACGGCCGTCCCCGAAAGCCCATCGGTGCCGAGCTTTCCGTTCTTGAGGATCCGCCGGAAGAGGGGACCTGCAGTGATGCCGCTGGCCTTGAGCCAGCCCTCCAGCGCCTCGGCCGCCGACCCGACCACCGGCTTCACGTCTTCCGGCCGCAACTTCCCGCTGTGGTTCGTCTTCGAGTTGGCCAGCGTGTACAGAAAATCTCCCCCGTCGACCCGCCGTAGGTTCTCATAGACCGCCTCTGAAACCTCGGATCTCCGCCGTCCGCCAGAGGCCCAGGCGAAGAGGAGGAGGGCGCGGTCGCGCTTTCCCTTCAACGAGTCGTCACACGTCTCCAAAACCGCCTCCAGCGGCTCCTTGGTCAGGGCTCGCTGCTTGTGGGGCAGGGCGTTGCGCTTGGCGTAGGCTTTCTTCGTCTTACTCAGCAGCGCCTTCACCGCGGCATCGACGCACGGATTGGGTTGCTTGGCCAGGTGGTGGGCCATCGAGAGCACGGAGATCCGGTGCACCAGGGTATTCAGCGCCGGCGCGCCAAGTTTTCCCTTGAAACCGGCATCGACCAGCGCTTCGTCAATCGCGGGCGGCAGTTGGTGTTCGAGCCCCGCCTTCGTCGAGCGCTCGGCATGGTCGACGATGAACTGGACCACCACGGGCACGGGCACCGGCAAAACCATCTGCCGCCCATAGCGCGCCCCGAACCAGGCAGCCCAGTAGCGCATGGCGGCGCGGTACGCGAGGCGCGTATTGCCGGACTCGCCCTCGGCCATCAGGTCGTGCGCGGCTTCCTCGGCCATGCCCGACAGCTGACCGGGATCGAGCAGCGCGTGGTCGACTTTCAAGGGCATCAACGCCTCGGACGCCTTCGACCTCGGCACTTTTTCAACGGCTTTCTTCAAGCGACCTCCAACAGCAACGGATCGGCGACGACGCAAGCAGTCCAGGACTGCGACGTTTTACGTTATTTATCACACATGCCATGTATGATGTTTTACGTATATTCCACATAGTTTCCGATAATGCTTTATTATCGCAAGTAAACCGGGGCCGAGGAGCAGGGCATGAGTTTCAAAAGTTCGAGCGACT
>NZ_JASZYF010000042.1 GCF_030317115.1 Variovorax gracilis | reverse complement strand
CTTGTAGATCTTGGCGCAGCGCGTCTCGTCCCCGCAGCGCACCACGTAGACCATCGCTTCCTTGCCGCTCATGAGCTGGCGAACCACGCTGTCGATCAGTCCTTCGTCGATCAGTGCCTGTAGTCGAGGGGGTGCTTTCATGGCGCATTCTGCCTGTCTGCCAGGTCGCTTCGCGAAGGAGGGCCGATGCTAACTGCAGCGGCAAGCGCAAGAAGATGCAGATCGTCTGGAAGAAGGACATTCCAGCCGACGCGCTCGGGCGCTGGCCAGAATCGAAGCTGCTCTTCAAGTGTGACCAGCTGCTCTAGGGGATTGCGCCAGGGGAGGGCAGTAGCGCTCGATGCTACAGGTGGACGATTTAGCGTCGTTATAGCGCCCATTCGGGTCCAGGGGCGGTGTTCCTTGGTCGCCAGACGCCCCCACGCAGATGGAGCGCGCGCTATGCTTTGCGCGGGATTTTCACTCGCAATCCAACGAGGAGAAATGCATGAAGTCGCACCCATTCACGACCCGCAATGGGACGGAACTCGTCTTCTCGGCCCTCGGCTTGGGTACGGCACCCATGGGCGATCTGTACGAACTGCTCGAAGAAAAGACCTGCATCGTCACCATCGAACAGGCCTACGCCAGCGGGGTGCGCGTGTTCGACACCTCGCCGCATTACGGCAACGGGCTGGCCGAGGCGCGGGTGGGTGCAGGCCTGCGCCACCTGCCACGCAAGGATGTGATCGTATCGACCAAGATCGGCCGAGTCATGGACGTCTTTGCCAAGCCGCCGCCGAAGAACCCCGATGTTTTCTCGCCGGGCTTTGCTGGCGGCCACCCGCATGCGCCGCGCTTTGACTATTCCTACGACGGCACGATGCGCTCGGTCGAACAGTCCTTGCTGCGCACCGGGCTGGACCGCCTGGACATCCTGTTGATCCACGACTGCGACGTGTGGACGCACGGCCCGGTCGATGCGCCCGTGCGCTTCAAGGAGGCGATGGAGGGCGCCTACAAGGCACTCGACAGGCTGCGCAGCGAGAAGACCGTGGCGGCCATCGGATTCGGCATCAACGAATCCGACGTTTCGGTGAAGTTCGCGAAGGCCGGCGACTTCGACGTGGCGATACTGGCTGGCCGTTACTCGCTGCTGATCCAGAACGGGTTGGACGAATTCTTGCCGCTGGCACTCGAAAAGAACATCGGCGTCATGCTGGCCGGTGTATTCAATTCCGGCATCCTCGCAACCGGCGCCGTGCCCGGGGCCAAGTTTGACTACGGGCCTGCGCCCGAAGACATCATGGAGCGCGTGCGCAAGATCGAAGCGATCTGCGCCGCGCATGCCACGCCGCTGCGCCGCGCCGCGTTGCAATTTGCGATGGCGCATCCTGCGGTCGTGACCGTGCTGCTGGGCGGTGTGACGCCACAGGAGGTGCTCGCCAACTCCGCCGATGCCGATCATGCCGTGCCGACGGCACTGTGGCGCGCCCTCCAGTCCGCCGGCCTGTTGAATCCGGCCGCGCCGGTCGGCTGAGCGCTGGGAGCTGCCGTTGCGGTCCGATAGGCATTTGACCAGGGGTGGGGCAATGGTAGCGAATCTCCATCCCGCAGCAGCCTCAGACACCGTGCGACATTACTACTCGGGGCCTACATCGGATGTCAAGGCCAAGTTCAGATGTCGCATTGCCGGCAAAGTTGAAATGTCGGGTCTCTTCTTCTGGTTTGACTCTGTCACGAACGCAGTGACCGCCTTGCCTTTGCACTACACGGACCTGTCAGCCGAAGGCCGACTCGGTTGATTTGCACGCTTTACGTAGGGCCCGCTCGAATTCTTTGGCGTCGAATTGGCGGGAACTCGTCGTTTCCGGCACTGCCTTCTTCGGCCTTGGAAGCTGGCCTTGATTCGTTCGTGATGGCGCGCAACGCCGATCATCTCGTCGCGCCTGCACGGCCTGCGCGGCGCGCAGTGCCGGGCCCAAACGCTTGTTCTCCACCACGGCGGCGATGTCGACCTGCGGCAGCTTGTCGTAGCGCACGTAGGGCAGGGCGGATTTCCCGGCGCGTACCTCGATGCGGCCATCGGGATACTCGTACACGTCAATGTATCGATGGATCAGCCGTCGATTTCCTGCCGTGTCCGCAAGCATGTAGATCTCGCGCGCGTAATTCAACGTGAGCGACAGTGACACCTTGCGCTGCTCTCGCCAGGTGAAGATCTGGCCCAGGTCTTCGTCCGCGCGCAGCGGCCGATGTGCGTCGAAGTCGCGCCGCGGAGGCTTCCCGAACCGACCGTTGAAGTCGGCCGCAAAGTGCGGCACATAGGCATTGGCCGCCTCGCGTGTGCTGATGCCGCGCAGCCTCAGTTCCTTGACCAGCCGATCCTGCAGCGTCAGGTTGGCGCGTTCAACTCGGCCCTTGTGCCTGGCTGGTATTGGCACACATGATGTCGATGTTCAGCTCGTACAAGACGCGAGCGAACTGCGTGACCCCGCGCTCGCTGAACTCTGCCTTGGTCACTGGCCGGAAGATGCTCGCCTTGTCGCTGTAGAACGCCACCGGCTTGCCATGTTGCTCCAGGTAGGAGCGTGTGGCCTCGAAGTAGGCAAAGGACGATTCCGTCGGCACGAAGTGCAGTTGCATCAGCCGGCTGGTGGCGTCGTCGATGAACACCAGCAACGTACACGCTGGACCTCGGTCTTCGAACCAGGCGTGGTCGCTGCCGTCGATCTGGATCAACTCGCCCAGGCAGTCACGCCGGTTGCGCGGCTGGTGGATCTTGGGCGCGCGCTGCCTGCGCGGCGTCCACACACCTGCAGACACCATCAAAGCCCGCACGGTTTCCTTGCTGAGGACGACACCATGACATTCCTGCAGCTTCTCGGCTGCAAGCGTCGGACCAAAGTCGGCGTACCGCTCACGGATGATGGTGATGGCGCGCTCGGCAGTGCCAGGGGCCAGCTGGTTATTGCTGGGGCGTCCGCGCCTGCGAGAGATCAGCCCGGATGGCCCCTCGTCCAAGAAGCGAATCACAAGCCGCTCGAGCTGACGTCGACTCATGCCAAGCCGCTGCGCGGCCTGGCCGACCCGAAGCATCCGGTCGACCACTGCTTGGACTGTCTTGAGTCGATCGGCCTCGCGCATGGTCATTGTGATCGTCGCTGCAGCAGTCGCCATGGCCATGCCTCGGAACTCGGGGCGACCGAATATGCGACATCTGAACTTTGCTGGATCGCGACATTACAGCTTTGCTCCTACATCGGAAGACAATACAATTTATCTTATGTAAAATTAGTGGTCCAAACCACTGCATAGAGTGCAAAACCAGGAAACGGACTTCTCAACAGTGACTCGCGCGGACCATTAACCGACTACCAATTGACCCTCAAACTGGCGACCATCGATCCAAAAACTTGCGACTGCCGCGCGAGCAATAACCATAGACGGGATACTCGCGCACGCTCGATCAGCAGGTTGATTCGCGCGCGAAGAGCGACTTTTTGGTCACGGACCCACGCGCACCCACCTCGGGCTCCGGCCAATGCGCCGGCCCTCGCGCGTTGAGCCCCGCGCGGACAACGAGAAAGTAGTGGCGGTCTGGTGACGCTATCGCCCGATTCGCCTACCACTTTGCCGTGGCGAACAACGCGGGCTCAGACAGGCGGGGTCGACGTGCGGTGTTTGAGGATGACCAGCTTCAGATCGGACCTCGAAGTCAACCCGTCTCCGGCTCGAGATCCGCGTGTATCGTCGTCGGGCTGCCAAAACGTCGTCGCACCTCGCGCTCATGAGCGTGAGCAGGCCCTCGCGCGTCGACGTGGCCCCTTAGGGCGAGCAAACGAAGTTGATGCGCCCGCTGCAGCAGGTCCTCGTCACAAAGCGCGCCAGGCTCGGTCATCATGCTCGTCATTCTGCCCGCCCTTCGCCGCGCGGCTGCGCGCAACGCCGGCCGCCCCCGGCGACTAACCAAATCCGCGGCTGATTCCCGACAAAACATTAGGCACGATAATAGAACGTTATCGTTTCTATCGATGTTTTATTGTTTTGCGACAATTGTTTAGAATGCAATCTTCATGTTGGATCACCTTCCTCCCGCGCCCGCGCTGATGCGCCTGCCCTTGCTGGAGCCGACCCAGTTGTCGCATCTCACGAAGCTCGCGGCGCAGGAACTGCTTCAGGAAGGCGAATCGGCCAACACCTTGGCCTCCTATCGGTCTGCGTTGCGCTATTGGTCAGCCTGGTATGCGGCGCGCTACGGCCAGACGCTGCGCCTGCCCGTGCCGGCGCCCGTGGTCGTTCAGTTCATCGTGGACCATGTTGAGCGCACCTCGCGCTCGGGACTCGTGACCCAACTCCCTGCGGCAGTCGATCAGGCGCTGGTGACCGGCGGTTTCAAGGGAAAGCTGGGCGCGCCGACCCTCAGCACGCTGGCGCATCGCATCTCCGTGCTGTCGAAGACCCACCAGGTCGCGAAACAACCCAATCCTTGCGCGGATGCCTTGGTGAGGGAGCTTCTGGCCAAGACCCGACGCGCCTATGCGAAGCGCGGTGCCGAGCGGCCTCACAAGCAGCGGGCCCTGACCAAGGAACCGTTCCAGGCAGTCCTGGACACCTGTGACGAGAGCCTGCGCGGCCAGCGCGACCGCGCCCTCCTCCTTTTTGCCTGGTCCACGGGCGGGCGTCGCCGATCGGAAGTGGCCCAAGCGTGCGTGGAAAACCTGCGGCGGGTGCAGGACGGGCAATATATTTATTCGATGGGGCACTCCAAGACCAACCAGAGCGGCGTGGCACGTCCGGAGGACAACAAGCCGCTGGTCGGCAAGGCAGCGCAAGCGATGCAGTCCTGGCTCGCAGCGAGCCAGATCCATTCAGGTGCCCTCTTCCGCCGTATTCGCAAAGGTGATCAGGTTGGCGAGCCGCTCAGTGCCTCTGCTGTGCGCAAGATCGTCAAGGAACGCTGTGTGCTCGCCGGCATGGAGGGCGAGTTTTCGGCCCACTCGCTGCGCTCGGGTTTCGTGACCGAGGCCGGCCGGCGCAACATGTCGCTGCCTGACACCATGGCGTTGACGGGCCACCGCAGCGTCACGACCGTGTTGGGTTACTTCCGCGCCGAAGGATCGCTCAGTTCGCCGTTGGCACGCCTGATGGAAGACGAGTAATGCCGGCTGCGCGATCGCGCTGCGATCGGATTGAATGGCGCTTCTCAGACCCGCCTGGGTGAACAACCATTCGCGACGCAACCCGGCGAGGCCCTGATGCGACCACGGTCCGCGTATTGGCATCATTGGAAGGATGCAAATGGAGACCTCGCTGACCATCAACGACATGCTGACGCCGGAACTGAGCTTGGCGGCCCAACGCGTCGGCAAGACGCTGGCCAAGCTCAGTGAGGCGGAGTTGCTTGCCGTGTTGGGCATAGAGCTTCAGCGCCGCGGCCTCCAGCAACTCGGCGTTCTGCCCAAGCCCCGTGTGAGGAGCCCAAGGCGGGCCAAGGTGGAGCGCGAGCAATTGCTGTTGCTGCTCCCTGTGCACGACGATATGGGCGACCGCTAGGTGGCCCCACCGGCGCGAAGGCAATCGATCTGCCCTCCTCTCGCACCATGGAGTCCACGAGAGGCCCGTGGGAGGAGGTGTCATCGGTCGCATTGTTGCGGGCTGGCCAAGCTTGCACTCCCGCCGGGCCCCTGCCGACCCATCCGGCCGAGCGCTCGCGCGGCGGCGCGCTTGCCTACGCAGCGCACGCAAGTTCCGGAAAGGCGAACTGCTCGAGCTTGGCAAGCAAGCTGCGCAGTTGATCCGTCACGCTGCCATGTAGCGCCCGGAATCGGGGATCGGGCGCACCGTTGTCGAGGGACGTCGTCTCGATCAGGCAATCGATCACCTGGTCGAGGTGAACTCGAGCGTCGAGTTCGACTTCACCTTGGAGCAACGGTCTGACAAGCGTTTCACGCAATGCATCGCCGTGCACCAGCATGGCTTGAACCGACACGACCAACTCGCCTCTGGCGTCTGTGTTGATGTCTCCGTGCCCGACGAACGTGACTCGTTCCTGGCCTGTCCCGTCGCTCGAGCGCAGCGCTTGACCTTCTCGCGGCGCGAGAGCGAACTGGGGGAGTCGCCACCCCGAAGGAGTCGCCACCCCGAAGGCGTGATCGCCGTCGGAGTGAAGGTGTCAGAGTTGGTGGCGGTGGCAGTTGCGGCGTCGTTGAGGGCGGCGTTGACGGTTTCCAGCATCGAGGGCTATTTCCTAAAATTCGAAGACCTTGATGTTCCTGAAAAAAAGAAAAAGCTCCAAAAAAAAGTTGTCGCACCCGAGCTACTCGAGCTTTGGAGAAAAGTCCGTGGCGTGGTACTTGCGCGCGATCAGCCTCTCAGGTCCTCGAGAGTCTTGCCCCGTGCGATCGCCTCCTTCATCCAACGAGGCTGGGGTCCACGGCCAGTCCACGAGTTTCCGGCTTCGTCGCGGTAGAGCAGCGTCGAGGGTCGACGCTTCTTCTGTTTCGCCGATGGTTGTGCCGCCGCTGCATCGACCGCGCCGATTCGAAATTCCTCCAAGGACCGCCCGGCATCGAAAGCGTCTCGCAGCCACTGTGGACGCTTGCCCATCCCGCCCCAGGCATTGCCATTGCCGTCGCTGTACTTCGCGGCGCGAGGCCTCTTTTCACTTGTCCTCCCAATCGGCGCCCGGGTCTGCGGGTTGGTACCAGCGAAACCAAGCTGCTGCGCAGTCAGGCCGTAGTGGACGATCGCCTCCCTGATGCGCGAGACAACGCCCGACACCTCCTTCTCGCGAAGCGCATCTGCGGTTTTCTGTAGCTGTGCGATCTGCTTTTGAATCTGGGCGTAGGTCTGTGTCAAGGAATTCCTGTGAGTTAGATTCGAGAGGAATAGCTTAATACCGTCCCCTACATTGGGGTCAGGTACCAAGGGATGAGCCAGGGGATGGGAAGGACAACAAGCATTTGTTCCGTCCGATGGCCTTGCCCACCCGATTCCGCGAACGGAAGGCCATCCGCGATTCCTAGAGAAATGACGACGGTGTCTTCGTTATGGACATCGCGTCGCGAGGCTACCCTGGAGTAGGTTCGTCAAGCTTCGCGGACCATTGTCCACAGGTCTGTCTACGGGCGCCGTGGATGAGCGAAAGACATCTCGTCTGCGAGTGCGCAAGATCAATTCGTGAAATAGTTCCGTCCGAGCGAACTTTGGCGGACTTGCGAATGGCCATGACGTGCGTAGTCTAGGAGCATGGATTCTCCCTGGGTAGGCATCAAGGACCAACCCCTTCCGGCCCGCCTCGTGCGGGCCTGCTTTTGACCCATTGAACGCTTGTCTCTATTTGGCCGGTCAAAGCGCTGCGCGGGGACGACGGGTACTTCCGCTATAGCACTTCGGCGGTCGATCCTTTCCTTCAGGGGTCCCGATCTCGCCGAACAACACCTCGATCTTTTTGTTGTCATCGAAGTGCATGTGGAAGCGGACCCCGACGCGGTACAGGCCGAGGATGTCGTCGACCGGCATGCACCACACGACGCGCCCGCGGTGGTCCATAACGCCGAGTTCGGCGATTTGGCCCCGTTCAAATGAGTCTGTCACACCAGTGTCCGCGAACCTTCCCCACTGCGCACCATGTAGTTGGCCAGCTTTCCCATGTCAAAGCCCACGCCCACGTCGATCGCCACTTGGCGAAGCTCCATCAAAACAGGCGTTAGCTCGAAAGGATCGTTGACTGTCGAAGGGTTGGCCCGACCTGAGCACGCGCGATCAACTCAGAGTACCAGCGACTCACGATCTGCTCCTCCTCAACCGAAAGTGGATGGAGAATCTCCACTTCCGTCACGGTGTAAGCCTCATTGGATCCTGCGATGAACTCACCGGCAGGCATCTGGTGCCCGTAGAAAACCGGATAGCGCGGCGAAGGGTGCGCCAGAGCGCGTTGTACGAACGCTTCGTATGCCTGCATCCTCGCCGCACTCCACGATCCTTCGAAGTTGCTCGTGAACCAACACCTCAGCGCCAAATCCGGACTTGTTCACGGAGACAGGAACGTAGCCCTGCCGCTTGTAGTCGTCAATGTGCGAGTACATGGTCATGGTGTCTGGCCTAGGCGCTCGTGAAGGTGAAAATTAAACCTTTCGAATAGCCAGCTGGCGAGGCACTGCATCGTCGTTGCCCCCCCTGAAGTCTCCGTAGCTTCCAATTCCATGCAATTCAACATGGCAATATGGCAACGTGGCGATACGGACGAATGGGATCACGCGACGCCGCCAACCTAGGCGCCTGGTGCCGCTGGGCTCGCTGAAGCGCTCGGCGGCGCGGCAGGCCCGGGTGGAAAGTGATGAATTGGCCAGCCGACGACAGCCCGGTTGCTGAACTTTCCTTCGTAGCCGATTTGCAGGAAAGCGAGCTTGTAGGCGAGCGTGCTCACCCTATACACGCCGTCGTAAAGTTTTTGGAGTTGCGCGGGGTCGATCTCGAACGAGCCATGCGCCGTGCTGTCGCGAAGCTTCTTCCAAGTCGCGCGGTCGGCATCGTCGATCAGCCCCGCCGCGACCAGAGCCTGCAGCTTGTCCACGGCGCGCGTCGACTTCATCGACCCGATCGCGGAAATGCCGCGTTCGATGAGTTTCGGCGAAACGCCGACGACGGACCTGGCTTGCGCAATCAGCATGTCCACCTGCACCGACATGTCCGCCTCGGGCTTGCCCAGCGAGCTGAAATGATCGTCGCCAAGAATGCTCTCCACGGTGACGGCGAGCAAGAGCGCGACCGTGTCAACGAAAACGCCTTCGAGGGCAAAGATTCCGGAAATCTTCGCCGAAAGCGGAGCGTAGTCCTCGCCCTGCGCGTTATTACGGGAGTATTCGAAATAGCGCTCGAAGAGCCGATGGAATTCGGCCTCGTGGCCGTGGACGAACAGCGGAGGCTGAATCAGGTCGCCCTTGTTGGATGGCCGAATTCGGGCGAGCTCCACGACGCGCTTCTGGCCCAGAATTGTCTCCCTCATCACGGGCGTGGCGATCGTGGCTGTGACGAAGCGCGTGCCCTCCAGCAATCTATCGTCGAAGCCGGGGTCCAAGGCGACGGAGTCCTCGTTCTCCGCGAAGAGCTCGTAGAACCGGGGGCCGGGCCGATCGCGCCGATGGTCGAACGTCACGGCCAAACCGGAAACCATCCCCACCGACGCCTTGCTCGACGCCTTCGCGGGTCGCTTGGCCGCTTTCAGCGACTTTGGCGGAATCGACGGTCGATCCGGGAAGCTCAGCTCCTCCATGAAGACCATCGCGGTCGCTCCCGGTTCCGGCTTCTCCAGCGTCGTTTCGAGTCGCAGAAGCGCGCACTCCACGGTGAGCACCGTCGCGGCCGGAGTCTCCTCCACAACGCATGCCTGGGCGACGGCATGCTTCCAAACGTTGCCTGCGGTGTCAGTCGCTTCCAAAGCAAAGTAGTTGTGGTCGGGGACGATCTGCCCCAAGGTCAGAGACTGGCTCTCCTTGAAGAACGCCAGGGGATCGTAGGGATTCGAAGCGTCTCTGGGAACGACGAGGCGTGTCGTGGCGCCACGCGCGGGCGTCACTGCCAGAGCCCCCGGAGCCGAATAGCCGGCAGGCGAACCCGGACCGTTGCGAGTCAATTTGATCGCGACGCAATCCACGAAGAACTCGCCCGAAACGAAGGCTGCCTTGAAGGTCTCGTCAGCCAGGCTGAGGTTGTGTTTCATGAGGTATCCCTGCTTAATTTATTGTCGCCGCGCGGCCGCGCAGGGTTGGGGGCTGTGCGTTGACAGGGCGCGCGAGAGGCGTCCGCATCAGCGCTGAAAAGGCGGCGGCGTGGCGCTTTTGCTGCTCTCGGTAGTGCGCGGTTCACATCCAGAAGGCAGAAGAGTAACGAGAAGGATAACCGCTCGTACTGTCGAAATCGGGCGCGGAGTTCTGCACCAACTGGTTGAATCCGCAGCCGATTGCGACTTGCTGGACAGCGGCGCTGCCGGCTTCTCTCAGTTCCTCGCGGGGACCGAAGGGCAAAGGCCTCTGATGGCAAGAAGCGCCGCGAGGAAGCCGAGGACAAGGACCACCGCCACTCAAACGAACGGGGATGCAAAGGCCGCAATCATGCTGAAAGGAAATCCCACCAGTTCCGCAACTACAGTGCTTGAGGTCGGGGCTGGATGCAAGCGGCCATGGCAACGCCTGGACGTAACGGGAAAAAGTGCGCTGGAGCTCCAAACTCGCAGAGTACTGACGCCGTGCGCTTCGTGGCATATCGGGCAGGCTTCCATCGCGGTCGGTCGGACGATTCGTTGCTTGTTGCTCAGCTGAGAGGATGGTCGTGAGGAACCTCGGGAAATGCTTCCTGATTGAGCCCTCGGGTCAGGCGCCGCATCCGCGCCCATGCCCCAGCAACATCTTGATCAGTGCATGCATCCAAACCAGCACGACAGCCCGCAGCTTGAGCCGCGTATAGGTCGTGGCGCTTGCGTTCGACCACCAGCGGCTCCAGGACCTCCCAAGGAGGCAGGCATAACGCCTCGCGCCGCGGAAGACCGGCAGCCATGAGAAGCCCTTGGGGGTCGAAGTCGAAGAGCCCGAGCACCGGCCTCGTGTCCGCCGCCACCAGCCGGCTGGCCGAATCGATCCTGAACCAGGTGGGCGCGCCCCGGAACAGCACCAGCGTGCGGCGCCCCTTGAGGAAGGGCTGCAGCCAGTCGTAGAGATGAATGCGCTTCAGGGGTTCTAGGTTCTCGCACACGACCATGACCTGATAGGGCAATGCCAGCGCGTCCTCCCACTCCATGGCCAGGAAGCTCCCCTTCGGAGTCGCAATGCCCGGCACACGCATGACCACCACCGCAACCAGCCCCTCGGACACCGGCGCGGCGGAGTACTTCTCGGACGCCGCGTCGTGGGCATCGGAGCGTCGCCGGCCTGCCGCCGGTGCGTTGACAGAATAGCCGGCGTTGCGCAGCTTCGTCTCGGCCCTGATGAAGTCGGCTTCCTCGTAGTAGACCGCGAGACCGCGCACACGCCCCACATCCTCGGCGTCCGCCATCTCCTTCGCGATCGTCGAGCTCAGGCGCAGTGAGCGATTGGCCACCAGGCCGCGCAGGAACGAATACTGGCGAGGGGTCATGGCGTTGCCGCTGCCGCCACCGTGGAGGGTTGTGCCTGAGGTGTGGCGTCACGCAGGTGGCGACCCAGGGTGCGCTTGAAGAGCGTGATCGCGTCGGGCGTCGGCGCCACCAGAGCGTCGCTGAAGGTGTGACTGAACCGCTCGCCCCGCGAGGCAGGATCTGCGACCAACACCACCCGAAACTTGTAGGGGCGCAGCGCCGACGCGGCGAACGCAAGCCACAGGGAGGGGCCCATCTGGCGAGCATTCGCATCGTCGGCGCGCCAGTCCATGACGGATAGCGGCGTCGCCCCTTCCGACTTGGCATGGGTTATCGCGGCGGCCGCCAGGCGCGCCAGGACCTGCATCGTCGGCTTGGCTGGTGCGCTTCGCGGCTCCCTGGGCTCCGCGCGCTTGATACGGGGCGCCTTCTCCACCGGCCCGGGAGCGACGACGGGCGGCGGCAGCGAGCGCACCTCATCGTGCATCAGGTCCTTCATACTGCGGTCGTCGTCCTGCGGATCCATGTGGATGCGCACCGGCGACAAGGGCGCGCCAATGAAGGGTTTCGACAACAGGAACGGCGGGAGCTCCTCGGAGAGGTGCGGCTCCTCGATCCCGCGCCAAGCGGGGTTCTGGCGCAGCAGCATGGCCGTGCGCGCGAGCAGCACGTTCTTGCGCTCGATCTCGCGCATGCTGAACAGTTCGCGGCGGATCTGGCTCTGGTACTGCGAAACCGTCTGCGTCCAGCGCGGCAGCTGCGCCTGCAGCGTGTTGCGCAGCATGGCGGCCAGCGACTGCAGCCCCCGCTCGCGCGCGTCTGCCTCCACCTTCTCGACCGCGCGGCTCAAGCGCGTGAGGTCGTTGCCCATGAGCTCGCTCTGGCGCTGGTAGTAGCGGTTCTGGCTGCTCTTTGCGGCCAGGGAGTTCACGTTGCCAAAGCGTGTGCTCAGCAGCAGCCCCAACAGTCGGAGGTTGCGCTCGACCAGGTCGGAGATGTCGAACGCATCCTGCTCGATCTGCCCCATCGCCTCCTCGGCTTGCTTGAAGTCGCCGGCTGCGCGCAGTTCGTCCAGCTCCCTCCAGACCATCGGGATCTGCTCGACCAACTGACCGATGCCCGTGAGGCTCTGGTATGCCGGGTGGATCTGCAGGACGTCGTTGGCGAAGTCGCGCAGGCGGCTGTGAAGGCGGTAGCCGCGCTCGCCGGCGGGGCGAAGCACGTTGAACTCGCGCAAGGCGCGAATGGCCGGGTCCGCTGCGGCCGCCTCCCCATCCACTCCCACGAGCTCGCGCAGCGCAACCTCCACGACGTCGACGTGGCGGCTGAGGGCCGCGAAGACCGGCTTGAGCGGTGAGCTTCGATCGGAAGAACTCATCGGCTCATTCCTTCGCTGCCTCGGGCAGGCGCATCTGTTCCTGGTCCACGACGGAGGCATCGCTGATCAACTCGGTGTTCTCGGCGATCACCTCGAGAACGGCGTACAGGAACTCAATCTTGCCGGTGAGCTTGTAGCCCCGGCTGTCGTTGGGCACTGGCACCGCGTAGCGCTCCTTGACCAGGTGGTCCAGCATGCGGGAGACCCGGTCGTTGCTGCTCGCATCCAGGCGCATGCCTGGCAGCGCCAACTCCATCACCTGCTGCTCCAGTGCCGGCGTGAGCCGCACACGCTCGGCAAGCTCTGACTCCCAGAGGGCGAGCCCCGGCTGCAGGTGCGAATCCTGGCCTTGGGCCTGACGGATGGCTTCGAGCACCGGCACGACTGGCGACAGTGTCGCCCGCACGTTGCGCAGGCTATCCCGCACGGCCGACCGGGCCTCGCTGTCGGGCACCTCGGGCGCCAAGAAGAATGCGCCCTCGTCGCTCAGGCGCACCAAGCGTAGGCCCAGCTGCTCGACCCAGGCCTCAGCCGCGGCCCGATGCTCCTCTTCGTTCAGAAGTTCGTAGCTGGCCGGATGGGCGACCGGGCAGATGAATTCGCCCGCCAGCAGGGCCTTCAGCGTGCTTGCCAGCTTGCTCATTGCAGTGCCTCCTCGGTATCCAGGTCAATCTCTTCGTCACCGGCTTCCGCCTTGCCGATCGTCCCATCCTCCTCGAAGAGGTGGGAGCTTTCGAACAGCGCGCCGAGCGCCGGGTCGATGCTGGGTGCCGCGCACACGGCCGTCACGTTCTGGTGCGTCAGCGCATCCAAGTACTGCAGCATGTTGGAGGGGCTCACGCGCCCCACTTCATCGAGCACCCAGGTCATGCCCACCGGCGAGCGCTGGCCGCGCACGATGCCGAGGAAGCCGAGCAGGAACATCATCGTGATCAGCACGGTGAGGCCCGTAGACGACAGGCCTTGCATGGACCGGTCGTTGTCGATCTTGATGGGCTTGCCCATTTCAGTGAGCTCGAAGGCCAGCCGCACGTGCTCGTCCAGGTTCACGAGCAACGCGCCGGTGTCGGGTAGCTGGTCGCGGAAGGCGCGCACCAGCGCGATCTCCTCCTTACTGGGCAGCTGGGGATTGGAGGCCATCGTGGTGCGATGGGAGCTGATGCGCGACAGGCTGACGTCGCGCATCTCGCGCAGTGCCTTGAGCGCCGGGCTCGATGCCGCGCTCGAAGAGATCTTGATCTGCAGGTTGTTAAACCGCTTGAACCCGGTTGCCAGGTCCAGGGAGCGCTGGAATTGCCGGTTGAGCTCTGCCACCCGGGACTCGAAGTTGGCGATGTGATTCACGAAGGTCTCCGCGGAGGAGAACAGGCCCTCCATCTCGTGACGCAGCGCTGTGTGGTACTGGCGGTGAGTGAGCGGCTCGAACCACTCGATCACGGCTCGGCCCCAATCGACCGCGCGCTCATGGCGCAGATAGGCGTCAGCGACGCCTTGCTGCTCGCGCTGTTCCACGAGCGCGTTCTGGTCGGCCTGGCGGCCCTCCAGCCACTGCGAGATCTCGGTCGATCGCTCGCGCATCTTGGAGCACAGGTCGCGCGTCGCATTCTCCAGTTTCTGAGTCGCGCCATCGAGCATGCCCAGGCGGGTGTTGGTCGCGGTGCTCAGGGAGTAGTAGCCGTCATCGCCCGAGAGCAGTGGCCCCTTGAGTCGGTACGGCGCGAGTTGATGTTCGCGCAGCCGCCGCAGGTTGTCCAGTTCCTCCTGGGTGGAGTTGCGCGTCGAGCGCTTCCTCGCCTCGGACGTGTTGAGCTCGTCCCGTTGCTTCTTCACGTCACGCTCGAACTTGTTCAGATCGGACTGCGCCTCTTCGCCGCGCTTGCGAACTTCTTGCTCCCTCGCCTCGCGCTCGGGTTTGAGCGGGAGCAGCTCGAGCTCGAATTTGCGCCAGGCCTGAACGTTGTGGGCGTTCTGCGCGATGGCCAGGAGCTTTGCGTCCAGGCCGGCGATGCGCCTGTTCAGGGCCGTCACCTTCGCCGGATCAACCCCCTGCCCCTTCAGCGCCGCGGCATGTGCCTCCTGGGCTCGCGTGCGCTGCTCGTTGGCCGCGGTGTCGGCCGAGGCGGCTTCCTGGGTGAGGCGTCCAAGCGTCGAGTCACGCTGGCTGCGGAACTTGCCGAAACGCTCGTCGAACTGCCGAATGACGGAAGTCCGGCGAGATTGCTCGTTCCGCAGCAAGGTCTGCTGTTCGGCCGCGAGGGCTACCACCGCGCTGCGCAGCTTGCCGGCCTCTTCGGCGTGACCCTTGCGCACCCGCTCGGTCTCTAGCGCGACGTGCTTCCTGGCGCGCACCGCCGTTTCGGTCGCCTCGACCTGGTTCGTCTTGGCCCGATTGAGCTCGTGCTCACCGGTTTGCAGGTTCTTGCGGGCCATGTCCAGTTCCGCCTGGGCTTTCTTGGCGGCGGCCAGCGCCGCGGTGTGCTCGCCGCGAACGCGCTCGAGGTGCTTGGCCGACTCGGCGATTTGGGCACGCGCGCCGTCGTGCGTTGCCCATTGGGGCAGCTCGACCGGCGCCACGTTCAGGCTCAGGCGACCGACCTTCACGTCTTCGCTCTCGTCGTCCGCACCCTGCCCTGCGGCCCCGAAGACATCGTCTTCGAATCGGGGCGCCAGGTCGGTGCGCAGCAAGCGCTCCGGATCGAGCACCTTGGCAGCACTGCCCCACTGCTCCGCCGGCTGCGCGCGCAGCAAGGCAAGCACGCTGCCGGGCGGCGGGTTCAGTTGCGCCTGCAGGAGCTCGTGACGGGAGTTGGCTTCGGCGAACTGGCCCTCCGCCTGACCCAGGGCTTGCAGCGAATGAGCCTGCTGGGCTTCGCCTGACTTCACCAGGTGTCCGGTGCGCTCCACATGCTGTGTTCGTTCCGCAAGGATGGTGTTGGCCTGCGCCAGAGCCGAATCGGCCTCGGCCTGGTGCTGCAAGGCCTCCTTGGGCGCCTCGGCGACCTTGGACAGGATTTCCTGAGCCCCGATGTCATTGCGGTGCCCGGCAATCAGGTGCTCCAACTCCAGCAAACGAGGCGCCGCGGGCGTCGCGTCAAGCTCCTCGAGCACCGCCGCGCGTTCCTGCTCGACTGCCGCGCCCTTGGTCTCGCATTCCTTGATGGCCTCCTCCCGCTGCTCCTGGATCTGCGCCTTGCGCGCCTGTAGGTCCTTTTCGAGCTTGCCCAGCGTGCCCTGAAGCGCCTGCTGCGCGTCGTTCACGCGCTCGGTCAGGCTGGCCAACTCGGTGGTGGCCACATGCCTATCGTGGGCGTACTGGCTCCGGAGGGCGTCTTCCTTCACCAGCGTCTTGATTCCGATGGTGTCGAAGTGCCGCTCTTGGCCGGCGATCTCCTCCACGGCGACTTTCGCCGCGTTGAGCTGAATCTTGGCGTCGCTGACGGCCTTGGCGTGCGTCTCCGCGCCTTCCGCCGCGGTCCGCTCCAGATCGTGGATCGCCACGGTGATCTTGCCCAGGTCGAGCTCCAGGGCATCGAGCTCGCCGGCGCGCCGGTCGATACTCAGTTCGCAGGCAGCGCGCAGCGACCCCAAGTCCAGGGCGATCTCACCGACCTTGGCGGCCTGGTCCTCGATCATCTTCTCGCGCGCGGTGTCGCTGAGAACATCCTGGGCATGCTTGACGTTCGCAAGCCAACTGTCGACGTCCTTGCGGTCCTTTCGCAGTTGCCGGGCGTTCGAGTTGCGCGCACCCTCGAAAGCCGAATCGTTCAGGCGTTCGAGCACCAGGCTCTGCAGGTCGCGGAACGACATCTTCTCGGAGGTCATCGCCACAGCGATCAGGTCCAGGCCGTAGAGGCTCGCCGGCCCCAGAGAATGTCGTGCGGCCCACGGCCGCAGACTGCGAGCCTCCTTGGTGTGGCGGTGCTCGTAGAGGATGACGCTGCGGTACTCGTGCAGCTCGAAACGAGGCGACACCTCGATACCCATGCTTTCGACCCGATCCTTGAAGCGGTCCCGATCCACGAAGTCGCCGTTCTCGTCGACGAAGTAGGTTTCCTTGTACCCGCCCTCGATGATCATGAACTCCGGGCGCTCCACGCCGGCCTTGGCGAACATGACGGCCAGGCGCAGGTCGTTCTCGCTCTCTCGCTCGTATTCGAAGGCAACCGCGCTGCTGGAGCCTGGGAGCGTGTAACCGATCAGGTGGTGTTTCTGGGTGCCGCGCAGGATCCGCTCGGGGGTGGCGCCATAAAACAACGGGATCAGCCGCATGTAGCTGGACTTTCCGACGCCGTTTTCGCCGATCGCCATGGTGTGTGCGCGCAGATCGAGCAGCGCGATCTGTCGCGACGCAGCGTTCGTGCTCGCGTTCCGGATATTGATGGCGAAAACTTTGCGAAGGCGATGGGGCATGTACTGGAGTCCTTTTCGGATCTCGAGGGTAGCCGCAACCGCGAGGGATACTAGTCCGGTTAGACCATACCTCCTTCAGTCATTCAGAATGGATTAATCAAAGCCTCGCAGGGCAATCGAGGCAGGTCCCGCCCCGTTGAGTTGTCTTCCCCAACTTCAGGAGCATTCAAACCTCCTGGTCCGCGAAGATTTGGGGCCGATTGCATTCGGGGGGATCAAACTTCGGCCACCGCGCTGTTGCTGAAAGCGAATCCGAGCTACGGGGACGGAGCGACTGGCGAGCGCATTTCCAGCCGCACCTTGACTGAGCGCTTTCAGTGGTCGGGCACCACGTTACCCCAGGCACTCGTGCCCACTACCAAAACGCCATCTTCGGAGCGCTGCGTCGTGATGGGGTACCACACGAAAATATTGATTCAATCAGGTGTTCAATTGGTCGGCGAGTTCGATGGATCGCCCTGCAACGGCAGACCTGCAAGGAGGCCTAAGTGGCTAACGTGACACTGGGCGTTCCGTTTCTGGTTTTCACTATAGCCTTGCTCTCATACCTGCCCGGTAGGCAGCTGTAATCTCGTTCGTCTTGCGTTCGGCCACCAGCTTGATCTCCTGCCCCATCGAGGCCACCTTGCCCGGGTGATATTGTTCGATCAGTGCGACGTATGCAGCTCGAATCTCCTCGCTCGATGCGGTCTTGTCGACGCTTAGAACTTCATGCCAAGGGCGCAAGGCGCCCTCTTTCAATACGACGAATTGTGGGAGGGCAGGCGGTTCATCAGCGTGAGTTGGCGAACTAGCATTGGATCCCTCTCGCCCGGCCCGCATTTTTGAGATCAGGGCATCGATGATCCAGTAACCCACTAGCAGTCCGACCAGGACTGCGCCAATCTCCGTGCCGCTCAAGATGCATCTTCCCTGGGCTGGAATCGCGAGCGAGCCGAGGTAATAGCCTCCATTCTGGGCGTCCCCTCCGGCTCGAAATCAATCTGTTCTTCCAAGCGCAAAAGGCATTGCGCCTTGACCTTTTCGATTTCGTGGACGCGCAGCAATTGCGCCGCGGCAACGGTGTAGTCCGCCTTCGGCGACGTCAATGCACAGAGCTTGCGTACCAGGTTAAGTGCAAACGGCGGACACACGAAACACTGAAATGCGAGGGGGATGAACCAATTGCCTGCGACTACAAGGTGACGCCGACCTAGGTGCAAGCGCACCATCGCCGCGATGGCGCTCGCGTAGAACACGACGACGGCCGCTAGGACCGCGGGCGTGCCGAGCCTCGTGAAGAGGCCAAGTGGCAGGAAGACGAAGAGCGCAATACCCATCGGGATCACGAAGTAATGGCCGATCGTGTCTAGGCAGCTGTTTTCGTCCAATTGAGCGATCGCCGGATTGACGCCGGGAGGTGGGGTCGATTCGAACGACCATGAGAGGACGTACTGGCGCCGGAACGGCGTCAATGGGTTGGGGAAGTACGGCTCCTTGCGCGCGAGCCGATAGGTAGCCCAGCCAAAGGCGGCGAACCATCGTCCGCCACCCACCCGAACGAGAACGGCCTCGTTCGTGGCGAGCAGGAGCATGGAGTCATAGAGGTAGAGCGCGCTGATGACGAGCATCAGCGCGGCTTCTTCGCTGATCACGCCTTGTTGCTCTTGCCGCCGAGGAGCTTGCCGAGGCCCGCCAGGAGAGCGACAGCGCCAGCCGCGACGAACTTCCAGCCGGCCGCGAGCACGCCAGCCAGAACTTTCCAGAAGCCGGTCTTTGTCGCCACCGCCGCGGCACCACCGACGACCAGTGCGCCGAGGCCGTATGCAGCCACCTTGTCTCCTGGGCGAAACTCCGAATACTTCTCTCCGGCAACGAAGCTGAATGCCGACAGGACCCTCTTGAACGATTTCACGTCGTCATCCAGCCGTTCCGGACTGGAGACCAGGGTCGCGCTTTCGTGGCCTGTGCGGCCCAGGATGCGCACCGTGTAGTTGATCGTCGGCTCGTTCGAACCCGCCGAACGCAACGTCAGACCCCACTCGAGGTATTTGGTCTTGTCGTCGTAGTGAGGTGGTACATACCAACCTTCGGTGTACATCTCACGAAGCCCGAGTTTACGGCGCTGCTCATTGGCCGGACCGTCTGAATCCCGCAAAATTTTCAACAGGGCATCCGGGTCGACTTTGTCATTGTCCTTGACGTATCCCTCGCCGGTGAAATCCAAGGCCGCCCACCAGCCGTCGTACATGACGATGTTGGTGCCAGGGCTTGGCAGGTTCCCTGTGATCTCGAGGAATTTCGACCCGTTGATACCGTCCAGCAGACTCCCTTCCTTTGGGATCTCGATGGTTGCCTTGGTGCCGAGCTGGCCCGTGATTGGACCTCGGATCCATTGCAACTCGCGCATCTGCGCGATGGCTTCCTCTCGGCTTGTTGGTGCCGCGGCAAACGGCGTGCTTGCGTACGCGGCAATCATGATTGACGCCGCGGCGGCGCGAAATCCGGACATAGTCCCTCCAGAGTGTTCTGAGTGTTGTAGGTGCTCCGCCTCGAGTCTCCCTGATGGCCCGGAGAACACGCCCGGATCGCTGGCGCCGGTGCAAGAAAGCCACGTCGGGATTCTTCAAAAATCGGGAAAAGTTCACAACACTGCACGTCGGCCGAACGGGCAATACGCGCTCCGGTTGGCGATGTTCCATGGGAAAACCAGGCCACCATGACACGCGAGACCTCCTCGCAGTCGACCAGAGGAAGAGAGTAAGTGCCTTCGGGGAGACGACACGACAAACTGCCCCCCATGTTGCCTCACGACATGAGGAATTCGTCGCTCGGCTGGGGTGTCAAGCGCAACGCCAACGAGTTAAGTTGCAGCCGCAACACGCGCCCGCGCGATGAGCAAGATGCACTGCAGCAGTGGCTCACGGGGCAACGACGGAAGATCCCAGATGGCTCGGCCACGGCCAAGGCGATTGACTACAGCCTGAAGCGCTGGCAAGCGCTCACGCGCTACATCGACGATGGTGATCTAGGTGATCTGCCGGCGCCAGCGTGCCGCGGCCGCGCTCGGCGCGCTCGGCGCGCTCGGCGCGCTCCGCAGCGGGATGCTCCATCCGGTCGACGTTTTTGCGGGCCCATAGGCGCGCAGGCCAAAGGTCGATTTCCTTCGCAGCGTCGCTGGACTCACTCCGCCGTCAGTTCGGCGACGCGGCCGCAGCCGCGGGCTGGCGGGTCGCGCCAGTGAACACTGAACTCGACGGCTTATCGACCAGTTGCGGATAGCTCACGCCCAATTGCCTCTCGGCCTTGAGGGCCTCGGCACGGTTGCCGGTTGCGAGGCTGAACGAATACTTGGCAAGCAACCTGTCCAGCAGCGCACCCGCTGACTCGGGGACCTGCATGGTCAACAGGTAGGCCTTGAGAAAGTCGGGAGGCACCGACGCGAGCTTCTCGTCCTTCTTGCCGATTCTCATGACGTAGTCCTGCCCGACCGCGAAGGCCACGGGTCCACTCGGCGCGAAGAGGATTTGTCGCTCCCCCGTGTAGCTGAAAATTTGGCTGCAGTTGGGAAGGGCTGTGAGCTCGCGCTCGCAGGGGTTGGGCAGCACTCGGCTACTCACGTCGGTATGGGCCGCGGCCAGCATGATGGTCCCCGTGTTGTTCGCGCTGGGGGAAACGGCGTTGAAAATAGAACGGTCGAAGGGGGTGACGACGAATAGGCCACCGCCCAGGGCCTCGTCAGAGGAAATGATGCCGGCGTAGCTTCCCGCGGGGATCGGCCGCGTGCGCTCGCGCCAGTTGAAGAAGTGCTGGAACGATGAGTAGACGGTGATCCGCTCCGAAATCATCTTGCCTCGGTCCTCTTCAGTCGACTCGTAGCTCCGAGCATAGGGTGAATTGCCAGGGGCGACGTAGCGTACCTTGACGGAGGCGGCGGCGAACCTGGCCTCACGGCAGTTTTTGACGCGGATGCCTGCCTCGGATACGACGGTAAGCCGGCCTTCGATAGTGAGGCTCGCTCCCTTGTTTAGCGCCGTTGCGATGCAGTCCGGCAAAGGCTGGTCTTCGGCACTGGCCTCGATGCAGGGCAAGGCGGCTAGTGCGAGGCTCAAAAGAAGACGAGATCGATCCGCAGCGCGAGGATCAGCAGTGCGAAAAAGACGAATAGCAGAAGTACGCATAGGGACCCCCAGTACGTCACCACGTCCAGCTTGCGCAATTTAGGCGAATTCGAGAACTTCAGGGCGGGAAAGATCGAATAAAAGGCGCGCTTCGACCAATGATCGGCCGGCGTGGACACCGTCCTGCCGGCCGGCGTCCATATAAAGTAGGTGTGTAACACTCCGTGCAACCAAATGCCGATGACGGCGATCAATGGATTCAGGAACACGTTCTTCTGAAAAGCCAAGAAGGAAAGTACACAGACTACGACGATGGCGAAGACCGGCGCCACTGTGCGTAGAACGCGCCCGCTGCTGCGCAAAAAGAGCGATTCACTGGCCGCAAGGCGGGTGGTATCGATCTTGCCGAGAAGCCAGACCAGCAGGTAGCCGATCAGCACGTCCACCGCCGCATAGAAGGCGAGCGCGCTGGTAAGCTTGCGCTCCGAACTGGCTGCGGTCATGGCCTGCACCACCACGCCGGGGGTCGTCGGCCCGGCAATCGTAGCGACGACGTCAGTGGAGCGGTCGTCCGGCCCGGTACCCACGAAGACAATTTTGTCACGTAGGCACCGCTCGCTCGCGGCCAGTGCTTGGAGGTCTACTTCGTCTTCGACTCGGACCATCCGAATGTCCTTGCGGGCGGTCAGCGGGTTGATCCACTCAAGGCCGAACTTGGAGAAGGCATGGCGGGCCACCACGAAGAGCTCGTTGTTTAACTCAGCAGGCGTTTCAGGCTTGTCGATGAAGGGGATGCGCGCGCCCGAATTGGCATTCGCCACTTGTTCGCACACGAATCCAGTGCCAGGCTTGGCTCTGACGGGATCGAATCCTTCGTCCAGCAGTCGAGCTACCTGTGCAAGTGAAGGGTACCGAAGGGGAAGGCCGAGTTCGGGCTTCTTGTCGAGGTTGGTGGCATGGAATTGAACAACATCTCCGAAGAGCGGCGAATGATTGACGCTTGGCGTGGCGATGGCGATCTTGGCCTCGCAGACGCTTTTGAGCCAGGTGTTGCGCTGCTTGCGGCGCGCATGCCCGGCGGCGCTTTCCTCGGAAGCTGGCAGCGCGATGAGGGCAATCCGCGTGGTGGTGGAATCCTTAGTTGCCTTCAAGACTTCGAGCCGCGAGTCCGCGTGCAGAGGTTGGCTTAGGTCCAGGTCGACGGCGAGCACATTGGGACCGAGTTTTTGAAGTGTATCGATGACCTTGAATGAGAAATCGTCGACCTCGGCCTGCGGGCGAACTACTGGTACCGGCTTCGTGCCGCGCTGCGGGGCTGGCGCGATCGTGGCAGGCGGTGGCTCGGCCGCTGTAGCATCCCGCGGAGGGGCGGGCGGGCTGGGCACCATGACGACGACGTATTTGCCCGGGCCCGCGATGCACTGGCCGGCGATGGGCACGGGCGCGTTGTCGTAAACGGCCTCTTGGTCGAACAGACCCGAAGCACGGAGCATCGAGAGAGCGAACTGATCAAGCAGGTCGAATGCATGGAACCAGCCTTCGAGGACCATCACCACGGAAACGACGAAGACAACGAGGACGAAATGGCTGGCCCGCGAAGAATGCGCCTTTGGTTCGGCGACCAACGACGTTGGCTGCGTCGTATCGGAGACCGGTTGCTCACCGGATCGGGAGGCATCCATGGTCTGGCGAGTATTGACGATTGAGCTTCGTCACGGCAAGCATCCAGGCCGACGAAGCCATTGCCCAGCAACGCCTTGTCCTTCGAGCAGTAGCCGCACGCCAGGAAGCCCACGAAAGTAGGCTGGCACAATCATGCGCTAGCTCCCGTGCCGCCATGCGCACCCATCTCCTGTCGCCCTAGTTCGTTACGAGTATGCAGCATCTGCGCTTCCTCGCCCATCGTCATTGCATCCACGCATGCTCTGATTGAGCGGATGCAGCGGCTCGTCTCCGATCAGGGTCGATAAGGGCGCTTTATCGCCCACCCCTCGCCTGGTCGCAGCCGCCCTCCCCCTGGCCCGAGCCTTGAAGCGCGACTCGAAGGGCGCCATGATCTCGGATTGATCCAGGAGCGGCACTGTCGACTTGGCTGAATCTTCCGTGCGCGCCCTGCGCGCAAGGCGCCTGCGGCTCCTGTGACGCTAGCGCCAGCACCGCCTCCCCTTGAGATCGAGCCGCCAGGAATCGCCGAGCGCCCTCCTCCTTCGGTATAGATCGTCGAGGCGTCGCTTTCGGTGGTGTTCGTCGAGCCCGCGCCCGTTGCGGCACCTCCAATGCCGGAGCGGACCGTCACTGAGGCGGAAAGTCCTGGCGGCGAATGTGTCCAGCGCAGCGAGCCATTCCTGCGGGGCATGTTCGCCGGCGCCGGAAAGGCAACTAGGCAGGACGATGGGTTGACTCCCCTGCGACGTGGGATCTGTCGAGTTCGATGGCTTTTCAGCCGGCCTGCGCGCCTTCGAGCGAGCGTGGCGCGTCGAGACGACGGCCTAGTTGCGAAACGGCATTCCATAGGACCGCGAAGAAAGCCGCTTCAAATATCCGGGCGGATGCGATCCAATGCGGCTGTCGGGTCCATTGGAAGCCTCATGGGAAACATCACCGCTTTGCTTGAGGCGATGGGTATGGCCCATTGCGCACCGCTGTTCCTCGTGCATAGGATCGAGTTCGATCTTCTGCCGGATCTCACCGATGGCGATCTGGAGACGATTGGTATCTCCGCTCTTGGCGATCGCAAACGCCTCCTCAAGGCCTTCGCAGCATTGTCGGTCGATGCGCCTCGGGTGGCGATCGATGCGGCAGCACCCCCGACGCATGCGGTCATAGAGGCGCAGACCCAGACCGCGGACCTATTGACCGAGCGCAGGCAGCTTTCGGTGATGTTTTGCGACATGGTTGCCTCCACGGAGATGTCCACCAAGCTGGACCCTGAAGACCTTCGGCAAGTAGTCGAAACCTATCACCAGGCAGTCTCGACTGCCGTCGCACGTCATGCCGGCTACGTTGCGCAGTTTCTTGGCGATGGAGTGCTGGTCTATTTCGGGTATCCGCACGCAAGCGAGGACGGCGTGGCCGCCTCGGTTCGTGCTGGTTTGGACGTGATCTCGGCCGTCTCGAAGATTGAGGGCTTGCCTGGGACGACGGATGGCTTGCAGACGAGGATTGGAATCGCAACGGGGCTGGTGGTCGTCGGGCGTGGAGGTGTGGGGACGCCAGCGTCCGAACTGTCCGCCACGGGTGAAACGCTCAACCTGGCCGCACGACTCCAAGGCGTCGCCGAACCCGGAAGGCTTGTGATTTCTGAGCGGACCCGGGCGATTGTCGGGAACGCCTTCGAGCTTGAGCTGTTGGGAGAGGTGAACCTGAAAGGCTTCAGCGGACCGACGCCGGCCTGGCGAGTGATCCGCGAGCGTCAGGCGCCCAGCCGGTTCGAGGCATCCCATGCGCACCAACTGTCGCCATTTGTCGGGCGTGATGGCGAGGTCGCCCTGCTCCTGGATCGATGGTCCACGGCGTGTGATGGTGAGGCACAGGTCGTCTTGATCTCGGGCGAGGCAGGCATCGGTAAATCGCGACTTGCGCAGACCTTCAGGAATCGCATCGATGGCACCACCCCGTTTCAGGCCATCTTGCTTCAGTGTTCGCCATCCCATCGCAACAGTGCCTTGTATCCGGTAGCCAGGGCGCTTGAGATTGCCGCCCAAGTCACGCCAGCGCATTCGGCCGCCGAACGGGAAGCGATGCTGGCCAGGTATCTTGGTGACCACGGCACGAGTTTGGAGCGAGCGCCGCTCGATTGCCTAGTCAGATTGGTGGCGCCCCTGGGTGAAGCCGATCGAATGGCCGCCGATGCGACGCGCCTCCAACAAAAGGAGCAAACGTTGCAGGCTCTCACGGACATCGTTCGCTCGTTCTCGAGAATCTGCCCGGTCCTTCTGATCCCGGAGGATGCACACTGGATCGATCCGACAACCGAAGAATGGATCGGAAAGGCTATCGACCAACTACGAGACGCGCGGGTGATGTTCTTGATCACCTCGAGACCAGAGTATTCCCCCTCTTGGGGAGATTCTCTGAGCCTGACCCGCCTGCCGGTGAACAAGCTTAACCACCGTCAAGCGGCGTTGCTCGTGGAGGCGGTGGCGGGCGCCAATGCACTGCCGCGCGAGGATGTGGCGGAGATCATCCAGAAGACAGAGGGCATGCCCCTCTTCATCGAAGAATTGACCAAGACAGTCATCGACCTTGCCGGGTCCAAATCAAAGGCTCTGCCGGGCGCTGGCCCGGCGCAGGCCTCGGCAATCCCTTCGACCCTTCAGGATTCCCTGATGGCGCGCCTGGACCGTTTGGGGCAAGGAAAGGAGGTTGCACAGGTCGCGGCGACGATCGGGCGTGAATTCGGCCAACAACTGCTGTCGGCGGTTATGCAGATGCCGCAGGCCGCCTTCGACGAGGCGCTGGAGGAATTGGTTCGCGCCGAAATAGTGTTTATGCGCAGCACGCACCCTGAGGTCCTCTTCTCGTTCAAGCACGCCCTGATACGGGACATCGCGTACAACAGCCTGGTGAGGGCGCGGCGCGCCTCTCTGCACGAGAGAATCGCCCTCGTCTTGGAACGTGATCAGCCCGACCTCGCGTCCACCAGGCCTGAATTATTGGCTCTGCATCATCAAGAAGGTGGCAATGAGCTGGAGGCGATCCGGTGCTGGCATGCCGCGGGCGACATCGCCTGGCGCCGCGCGGCCGTGGCTGAAGCCGCGACTCATTTCGCCAGCGCTCTGCTACTGCTAGCCCGACAGCCTGCCAGCACCGATCGGAGTGAATCTGAATTGACCTTGAGCCTGAAACAGGGGCATGCCCTCAGCGTTTCCCATGGCTATGGATCTCGGGAGACCTACCGCAGCTACGAACGAGCGCGGGAGATTGCGCAAGAACTGGGGCGCCTGAACGATTTCGTGCGTGCCTGGGCAAGCTCAGCTCCAACGCTGTTTGGTGCCGGACGTCCAGGGGAGGTCATCCGAAGTATCAGCCAAGTCTCGGCCGAGGCCATCGATTCGCTGCCTGCCGCACTCCGCATTGAAGCATTGACCATCCTTGGAGTGTCCAACTTTCTCCTAGGGAATTCGCGCCCGTCCTGGGACTCGCTTGAGGCCGCCATGGAACTCGATGACGCGATCAGGTTGACCCACGTCCATCCGATCGGAGGCGCCGACCCCGCAATCGCTATTCGCGCCTATATGGCAAGGTGTGCGACGTTTTGCGGGCACTTCAATCAAGCCTCATCAGTCACCGCCGATGCCATGAGAATCGCCGAGGCCGGAGGCCACCCTCCGACGATCGCATGGGCTACGCAAGCGGCAGTGCAAGTCGAACTGACCAAGGGGAGCTTTGCGCAGGCGGAAACGATGGCGGTGGCCCTGATCGAGTTCTCGGAGCGCTTCGGAATCAAGACGCGCGTTTCCACCAGCTTGGTTCTCCTTGGGCGGGCGAGGATTGCGCTCGGGAACCTTGAAGAAGGTATCGAGCTCGTTCAGCGCGGCTGCGATCTCTGGGCAAATTTCGGCGGAAAGTTTCACTTGCCCGAGTTGCTGGCTGTTGGGGCTGACCACCTCATGCGGGCGGGTCGCCCCAAGGAGGCGCGCCCATTTCTGGCTCAGGCGCAGGCCGTGCAGGCGAGCACGGAAGAACGATTTTATGAAGCCGAACTCCGGCGGCTCAGCGGGCGGCTGCTCCAATCGGAGGGTGATCTTCATGGCGCCGAGGAAGCCTACCGGGAGGCGTTGGCGATTGCGGCTCGACAGGGATGGAGCGTTTTTGCTTTAAGAGCGGTGTGCGACCTGTGCCGCCTGTTTGTGCTTATTGGCCGGGACCGCGAGGGGGCGGCCTTGCTGAAGCCCATGTATTCGACCTTTGAGGTCCAGGAATCGATGGACCTGCGAGAGGCCAAGGCCCTACTTGCCGATCTGGAGAACGCTCCATCCTCGTGACCTACGAGAAGGTCGCGGAGCCCAGGATCGGCCGCGAGATTTCCAAACACGGGAAGCACTACCTTGGCACTTACTCATTTGACACCGCAGACAAGAAGCAGAGCATGGCGCAATGGCTGGCGAAGCACATGCTGAGACTGGTGAGCGAGATCCTGGACGTGCGCTCGGCCAAAATGGGCTGTTGTGTAGAAGGCAACCGCTTGGACGCCTTGGAGGCGCACCTTTCGTTGTTCTGGGAAAGGGCGGATCGGATCGGCTACGCTAGCAGCCTTTCATCGTTCATGAAAGGCAAACTGATGCGACGTCCCATTCTTGGTCTAGTGGCTTGGGACTATGCTGATGACCACGAGCGAGAGACGATCGAAGAGCTGGAGTTGCTCAGTGATCGTGCGGCGGCGATACTTGGTTGCTCATACCTCGAAGGCCGACTTGAAGAAAGTCTTCTATATGACCTCGTGGATGATCCCGAAACCGTCAATGACCTGCTAAGAGAGCCAGTGGGCACATTTGCCGCACGGATCAAGCTGGCACGAGCTATCGGCCTGATCACCAAGGAGACCAAAGGTGATCTAGATGTAATCAGGAAGATTCGAAACCTCTTCGCGCATGACTTGTCCGTGCGCGACTTCAACAGCGATGCCATTGGAAGTCGGTGCGCGAATCTGAAGGCCATTGACCGCACTGTCAAAGGCGCAGACGAACAGCTGCGCGACCCGAGGCAGCGATACTTCATGGCGATCCTTCATCTCTGCTCTTTACTGAGCATTCGTCGTCCGCGTCTGCAGGGGTAGCCGCCTGCGGTGAACGAGCAAATGTCACCGAACACCGTTCTCTCAAACGGAGTCGGCAAACGTCAAGTTGAGAGGTGATTTGTCGTTCGCCCAGAACGCCCGGGTAGTTCAGCTTTGCAGCCGGCGCCATTCGGCAATTCGGCAGCCCGAGTTGCGCTGGCCTCGCTGCAATTCGGCTCATTGGGCTGATCGGGATCGGTAACCACTCTTTATCGCCCTCCCGCAGCACCGAGCTACCGCCGCCCTCCCCCGGGCCCCGGCGCCTTGAAGCGCGGCTCGATGCGCGCCATCATCGCGGATTGATCCGGGAGCATTGTCATGGCTTCTCGTCGGCGCGTCGATCCTTCCCAGCGGCCGGGCTCCTCGGCGCCCAGTCACGCCCTGGTCTCGTCCTCAGCAGTGCAGACGTCGGCTGCCGCGGTGGACTCGGCTCAACCGCTCTCGCCAGTCAGTTCGAAAGTCGATCCTCGAGCTCTGGCAGCGCTCCGGCCGCTCGACGTCCCCACCCTGGCGCCCGAAGCACTTTCAAGCATTACCGAAGCCTCAGTGCGGGAACTGTTGCAGCAGGGGCAATCGTCGAACACCCAAGCGTCCTATGCCGCCGCGATGCGCTATTGGGGTGCTTGGTTCGCAGCACGATACGGCCACGCGCTTGAATTTCCGGTACCCGTACCTGCTGTGCTTCAGTTCATCGTCGATCATGCGCAACGCATGGACGTTGACGACGAGCAGCGCAGCACGCCTGGCAGCAACAACCCTGCCCGTCTTCTGCACGATTTGCCAGATGCGATCGACCGACTGCTGGTAGCCACGCGCTTCAAAGGAAAGCCGGGGCCACTGGCGTTGAACACCTTGGCCCACCGCCTATCTGTGCTCTCCAAGGCGCACCAGCTTCGCAATCTGGACAACCCGTGCGCAGATGTAGGCGTGCGTGAGGTGTTGCGTACAGTGCGGGTTGGTTACGCTCGGCGTCAGGTGCGTCCTCGTCAACAAGCCGCCCTCACCCGCGAGCTGCTGGAGCCCTTGCTGAACACCTGCGACATGTCGCCCTGCGGCGTACGCGATCGGGCATTGATTCTCTTTGCGTGGGCCAGCGGAGGACGTAGGCGCTCCGAGGTTTCCACCGCCACCATGGAGAACCTGACCGATCACGGCGAACGCGGCTACATCTACTTGCTGACGTATTCCAAAAGCAATCAAGAGGGGCGGGTCGACGACTCGACCCAGAAGCCCGTTGTAGGGCGCGCAGCAAATGCACTGCGAAGCTGGCTGCAGCTAAGCGGGGTGCAACGAGGGCCAGTGTTCAGGCGCATCCTGAAGAGCGGCCAGATTCTCGATGAACCCCTGGCACCTCGAGCAGTTCGCAAGATCGTCATGGCTCGAGCAAAACTTGCAGGACTCGAGGGACGCTTCTCCGCACATTCACTGCGCTCCGGCTTTGTGACCGAAGCCGGGCGCCGGCAAATGCCACCTGGGGAGGCCATGAAGATGACGGGGCATCGGAGTTTTGAGGTTTTTATGGGCTATTACCGAGCGGGCGACCTGCTCAACAGCGAAACAGCTCGGATGCTCGAATAGACGGCGCCGCCCGCAAGGCGGCTGCCCTTCAAGCGCTCCAAAGGAGACTGGAGCCGACGAGTGCGGTCGGGCATCCCTCCCGACCCCGAGCGAGTCCTCAAGTCAGCAGAAGCGGCATGCCGGGATCGCCCTTGCGCATGGCATGCTGGTAGGCGTCCCGCCCCGCAATTCGCTGCAGGTACGCCAGGATGCTGGGATAAGGTGTCAGGTCAAAGGGCATGAAGTAGCGCATCGTCGTCAGCGAGAAGAAGGTCATGATGTCTGCGGCGGTGAGGTTCTGGCCGGCCAGGAACGGTACATCGCCAAGGCGCTTCTCGATCAGCGCGAATGCTCCCTCGAGCCGGCTGTTCAGGCGGGCTGCGATGGGATTGTCAGGCGGCACGTGCAGTCTTCGCAGGAACATGTTGCGGCCCATGTTCGGCTGGAAATTTCCGTTCGCGTAGTGCCACCAGAAGATGTAGTCAACGTAGTCTGGATGGTCCGGTCCGAGCGTAAGCTGGCCGTGGCCGTACTTCGCGATGATGTATTCGACGATGGCGCCCGACTCCGCGAGTAACACATCCCCGTCACTGATCACGGGCGCCGTGCCGAGAGGGTGCAGTGCAACCAGCTCCGGTGGTGCCAGCGAGGTGACCGGATCCCGCACATAGTGTTTGATCTCGTACGTCAGACCGAGCTCCTCGCAGAGCCACACGATACGCTCTGATTGCGACTTTCCGAGATGGTGGATGGTCAACACGATGCTTCCTCGAAAGCGGGACGCTCAATCATTGCAGATGTGCGTGCTTCAAGCGACGGCGGACGGAGCGGTTGCGGCCAAGTGCGCCCGACCGCGGTCTTCGCAGATGGGCGGCTGGCCGGAGCCGCGCCTCTTCGTGCCGTTCATAAGGCCGATCGGAACTCTGCCGCGGTCTTTCCCTGACGGGAGCTTCGCACTTCGATTCCTTCGCTGAGGGAGCGTCTCAAGGTGCAGATGCTGCTCCGCTCACCGATCGGGTTCCTGACGGCGCCGGCGCACGGGTTTCATGTCTCGAGCAGAACCGCCCAGCGCGATGAGCCGCTTGGCCGCTTGCACTTGAATGAACGACTTGAAGACTTCGCGGAAGATTTCTTTCCGACCAATATTGGGGTCGGCCATCTCCAGTGCCTTGTTAAACAGCTCGTCGTCGATGGTGACGGTGATCCTCACAGTCTGCAACCCATATCAAAGATTCGATACTGCATCGACGTCGACGTGTATGCAACGCTGGCAACGCTGCTCTTGAATGCAAGAAAGGGGGCCGTTGCAAGCGAAAGCTGTCCTTCCCTGACTGCAACGCGAACACCCGCAATCCGGCGCTTTCCGTCATACACGGGTACTGCCCCGGCTGGTTAGGTCAGAACTCGAGCTAGGGCCTCTTGCCGTCGTTCGATGCGTCCATTTAGAAAGAGGCAAGCCGTTCTGCTCGACGTACGTGTTTGAGCTCTGAAGCGCAGTCGCGTTTTCGGCCAGCCAAAGCTCTTTGCGACGAGCCGCTACGGCCGCCGCAAGCCCGGACTCGGCTGCTTGCGCGACGTTTATCCCCGCCGCCCTCGCCTCAGCCACCAGTTCGACCTTCAGAGCGATACAGAAGGACCTTCTGGGCCCACCTTCGCCAACGAAGCTGGACGGAACGTTCCCGGCAATCTTCATCACTCGCTCCTTGAGACCACTTTGGTTCACCAACTATAGGCGCATCGATCTCCGTCTGTTCAGACCAGTCACCGCCATCGGACCGTGCGACCGGTCGCGCACGGCATGGTATTCGCGAGCGGGCGAAACTCGGTAACCAGGCATAGGCCAGTCGCCGCAGGCAGCGAGGTGCACTGCGCAGCGTTTGCGGACCTACAGCCAGTCGCCAGAAGAAGTCCGGTCACTGGCACCGTCCGGACGTCTACGAGAAGACTGCAGGCGGATCGATCGACGTGCTACGGGGCAAGTCCGATAGGACCGCTCTCGTCAAGGGTTGAGGGACATCTGCCCTCAGGTCGTGGTCGATCCATGCGCTGCGCGTCTGCCGGACAGCTGTCCCACAACCCTTGACGTTCTCCTGCCCCCCAAACGCGGCTCCCCGGCGGCTATATGCGATAACCTTCCGTCGCACCAGCAGCCATAAGATGGCTCGGCGAGCATCATCTCGGCGTAGGATGGTTTGGACCGGACCCAGAAGGCAGAATGCCAGCGCGACAGAATCGATTGGAGGAATCCATGTCGCTCAAGCCATCTGTCGGTCTCATCGCCGCACTCGCAACTGGGTTTGCCATGTCCGCCGCCGCCGGAGTGTTCGACGCACCGATCCCTGATGACGCGTTTGTCATGGAGCCGTCCCCCCCCGTCCCGGCCGATTTCAAGCCGATTTCCGGAAAATGGGTGGGCACGCTCATTGGTTCGCAGATGCAGCAAGAGCACGCGATCATCGTCGAGAGGATGGTTCCGGGCCTGGCGTGGGTCGTTTGGTCCATCGGAACTGGCCGCGGGCAGATGGCGGGCGGCCCTTCTCTTTGGTACCGGGTGCCGGGTCGATTGATCAATGGAAATCTGGTGCTCTTCATCAACGGTGCAGTCGCCACCTACACGCCCCAAGCGGATGGGACGATGAAGGTCGTCAGCGAACGGGGCGGATTCAAGATGAAGGGGACTTTGGAGCGCCAACTGATTCCGACCCAGCCTTTCACGAACGACGAACCTCCAACCTATTGGCCTCCGGACATTACACGCATGCAGCCGGGGCCCTCCAAAAACCCAACCCCTGCAGCGTTCCAAGAGCCACTTCCGATTGAGCCGGCCTCGCCGATGCTTCCAGCTGACCGCGCCAAGTGGCTTGGGAAGTGGTCAGGATGGGCATGCGCTTGGCAGGCGTGCGACGTCAAGCTGGCCGTACTGCAAGCTACTCGCGACACCGCGCGCGTCATCCATCTGTTTATCTCGAAGACCTACCAGCCTGACTACACGGTGAGAGACGGGAGATTCGTTGATGACGAACTCCGCCTCAGATTTGGAGACGGTTACCGTGTGACCTACCGCATGCGAGCAACCGGAGTGGTGGAGGCTTTTTATGTCGATCCATCCGGAAGCATGGCATGGGGAGTGATGACGAAGGAGCCTTGATGACAACGCCGGATCTTTGTCACGGATTCAGGTGACCATGCTTCACATAGAGGATAACGCCAACTCTGCAAGCGCTTCGACAAATCGCAGCATGTCCGCCTTAATCGACTCCACTCGTCTGACGCGAGACGTCAACACGCCTAGCCTCGTCGAGGCGGGAGCGGGGCAGGCCTCCGCTGCGGCCTACAGCGCCTTCGTCGGCTACGAAGCCCCGCGCAAGGCTGGTTCTAGGGTGGGGCATTCCGAGGCGCTAGCGTTTCAAATCCTCGAGCGTCTTGCCGCCAGCAATCGCTTCCCTCAACCAGGGCGGCTTCGGGCCGCGGCCGGTCCAAGAATTGATGCCATCACTGTGGAGCACCGTCGACGGCCGACGCTTCGCGAGCTTTCTCTTTGTCCGCCCCGCCAGTTCCCGTTGAGGCAGCGCCACTCACGCGAAATTGATCCAGCGACCTTCCAGCGGCCGGGGCGTCGCGGAGCCAAGGGCCGCTTCCCCATCCCAGACCGGACCTTGCCCTTGCCGTCGCTGTACTTAGCACGGTGCTCTGGTCAGCCTTCTTGAAGGACGACTTCGCGTGCGGAACGCCTCCGAAACCGAGTTGCTTTGCAGTCAGACCGTAGTGAGCGATAGGTGCCTTGATGCGAGCGACGTCGCCCTCAACTTCCTTGTCTCGAATGTCATCCGCAGCCCGCTGAAGCAAGGCTATGCGTTCGAGGAGTTGGGCATAAGTCTGAGTCATAGATCGATCTTTGATGATTTCGAGAGGAGATAGCTCAATCCCGTCTCCTTACATCCCCTTTCAGCGTGGCGCCAATGCGCTTTGCAAGCTGGGACGGCCACTTCCCATCAGCTGAAGTTTGCCATTCCGACGTTGGACGCTGCGCTCGAACCGAAAATGCAACCGAGGATTGGAACCAGCCGTTCTTGAATGACCGCGCGCCGAACTTAGTGAGCCAACCCGTACAGGCGAAACGTCCCAGGCAAGCCCTTGAGCGGGTGCTCGCCCCGTTCGACCAGATCAATTCGTGATCCGGCCACCAGGTCGCGCACGACGCCTGAGACCAGCAGTTCGCTGGGAGCGGCAAGCGCCATGATCCGTGCTCCCACGTGCACGGCTACCCCGACGGCACGATCTCCGCGACGTGTGACTTCGCCGGTGTGAACGCCGGCCCGTACGGCGATCCCAAGCTGTTGGACTTCATCGATGATGCTTTCAGCGCATCGGATCGCCCCAGCCGGTCCTGCAAAGGTCGCGAAAAATCCGTCGCCAGCAGTGTCGATCTCGATGCCGCCAAAGTTGTCCAGGGCGCGTCGCACGACAGTGCGGAACCGCTCGAGCTTGTCGCTCCAGGCCTCGTCACCCATCTCGACGGCTAGCACCGTCGAGTTGACGATGTCGATGAACATCACACTCAAAATGCGACGCTCGCTTAGCAGGGTGTCCAGAAGCCTTGAGAGCCTGGAGCGCACGATCAGGAAAGCGATGGCCATGGGTAGGGCCAGCAAGGCCAGCACAAGATCCGAGGTTTGTCCGGCAACATCCTTGAGCAGCCTCGATGCCACCGCGCTCACGATGAAAAAGGCGGTCAGCACGACCGCCGTCAGAGCGGAATAAAAGAGCGTCCGACTGATCCATCGATCCACATCCAGAAGGCCCTGGCGAAATATCGCGATGAACATGGCGACCGCACCCGCTGCCGTGACGGTCGCATGCATCGCCTGCGAGGCGACCCCGAAAAGGAAGCCGGGGGCTTCGCTGTCGAGGTTGGCAATCTTGACTAAATAAAAAGCGAGGTACGTCATCAGCGCAACCAACCCACAGAGCAGGAGCCATTTCAGCTGATTGCGTTGCACCTCACTGGAGCCGGTGAGGTACCTGGCGACCAAAGTGCACATGCTGGTCACAACGAACGCGATCACAATGATTTGAGTGAGCAACCAGTGTGGAAGCGCACCAGCGAGGTAGAGGCTGAACCGCAGAACGTTCCAGCCTATCCAGGCGCCGGCTACCCAGGCAGCCCAGCGCGGCACAAATCGTCCATCTGGGAACACGAAGAACCACATGATCGATAGCGCGCTGGCGGAAAGCATTGCCATAAACGCCACCGGCGCCGCGGAATCTGCGGAATGGTGCCTCACCAGCGATGTGAAGTCTGTCGAGTTGACTACTCCGACTGAGACAAAACCGAGGAACAGCAGAATCCCGAATCGATCGCGCGAGCGCTTCCAGAGGATGATCAAGGCCATCGCGCACCACGACGACACGCAAACCATCGCGATCACGCCGGCGGCCCAAACTGGTCCAACATAAGGCAGCGAGGATCCAGCTTCCATCTGGGCGGTCAGTGCCTGGCTCAGCAAGCTATCCATCCACCGCGGCACCCAGCGGAAGTACACAAACAGCTCCAGGAGCGCAAACCCGACAGCTGCGCATCGCCACGCTAGCAGGGCTGGCGCCTCGAGCGGGCGTCTCAGCCATGGATCGCCGTCGACGGCCACGGGCGAAAGCGTTGGATTTTCCAGCCGGCTAGACATCGTCTCGGTCCCAGCTTGGCGTGGTGGCGCCACGGCCGGTTCGGAAATCGTCATCTCCCGTCGGAATGCAGCGTTTTCGAGCGGCCATTCCATCTCCTCATTCTGCGAGGTCGGCTTGAACTGCTTGCCACGCGTAGGATACGCCGCGATCAGGGTTCCGAGACAAATGAACTGTGCTGACCCTCAGAACATCAAATCGCTCCCATCTTTGCTCGAGGCCCTGCGGAAAGAGAAAAGGGCTTCGAGGGGCGGACTATCCGCGGCGGCGTCCGAGGGCGCGAACTCAAGAAGCCGAGCAGCCAACCGCGAAGTGTCGCAAAGTAGACAAAACTTCGAGGTTCGCACGGGCGTTGAATGTCGAAAACAAGCCAGCTTTTCTGCTGACTGCTGCTTAACTGGCTCAGTGCGCCCGTGTTCCATGCAGTCGCCCGCCCAGCCGAAGAAATCGGCGGACTTCCTCGTGACTTCATGTCGAAGCCTGTTGGGCAATGGTGCGGCTTGCTCCTGAGTCAGTCCATCGCGAGGAGCCGTCGCCGACTCGCTACTTTACGGTGCGGAGGCCGTCTTGCCGGATGGCGCGCCAAGGTCGGTCTTGCGGGCCTCAGACAATCGGTGCTTCATCAGGTGGGCTTGTTGACAGTCGGCTTTTGGCCAATTCTGTTGAAAAACTCGTCTCGAACCTTGGGCCGCCCGCGACGCAGCACTGGATTCTTTGGGTATCGAGTTCGTCAGCAGGATCGAATCGTTCGCGAAGCTCCTGCGGGCGTTTTCACGTCGTCTTGAAGTGCATTGCTTGTACGCCTGGCATCAATCGCTTTGCCATGCGCCTCAGGTTCTGAGCGGTTGCCGCCAGCAGGAACTCATCTTGCGCACCCGACAGCCCGCGCAGTCGCAGGCGATCCAGCTTGAGGATGCGCTTGAGGTGCGCAAAGAGGATCTCAACTTTCTTTCGATCGCGCCGAGACTGCTTGTACTGCGGCGTGTCGGCGAGCTCGCGGGCTACATCCCGTGATCGCTCATGCACGCTGCGCGTGATCTTTCGGTTCGGCACATTGGGACAGCACTGCTGCTTCATCGGGCATGCGGCGCAGTCATGCTGACTGGCGCTGTAGAGGATCGTTCCGGCCTTGGTGATACGCGTGCGCGGCTTGATGAACTGGCGGCGATCGCTCAGGAGCGCGTGGCCTTGCGGGCAGCGGTATTCGTTGGCTTGCTCATCCCAGCGGAACTCACTGCTCGACAGCGTGCCGTCTTTGCGCTCGCTCCTGTCCCACACGGGTACGTGCGGCGTGATGCCCTTGTCCTCGACCATCCACCCGAGCATCGGGCCTGTTCCATAGGCCGTGTCGCCAACCAGGCGCTGGGGCTTCATGCCGAAGCGCTCCTCCACGCGATCAATCATCGTCTTGGTCGATTCCACTTCGGACGTGCGGTGTGCGGGCGTTGCCTCGACGTCCACGATGATTCCTGCCTGCAAGTCGATCAGGTAGTTGGTTGAGTAGGCGTAGAAGGCAGGGCCGCCTGGGGCGGCCGTCCATTGCGCAGCAGGGTCGGTCAGCGAGATGTTCTTCCCGGAGGTCGAGGGCCCCGGCGGGTCATCGGAATCGTCGCCCGTCGGATTGCTCTCTTCCAGGGCGGCAAGGTATTCGCGCACAGCGCGGCTTGGCCCATCGCCCTTGCTCCACTCGGTGGTGTCGGCCCCCACGCCGCCGCGAGCGCGCTTGGCGTCCGCCTTGATGATGCTGGCATCCACCGCAAATCCTTCACCACGTACAAGGCCTTCGCTCATGCAGCGCCGCAGCACGTTCTCGAAGACGTGGCGCAACGCGTCGCTGTCGCGGAAGCGCCCGTGCCGGTGCTTGGAGAAGGTCGAATGGTCG
>NZ_JASZYF010000041.1 GCF_030317115.1 Variovorax gracilis | reverse complement strand
TCATGGCTTCAACACCCCGCTGGCCGTCTTCTCTCACATGCTGGCGATGGCTCAGCAGGCCCCTTCCTCAGTTCAATAACTCAACTGTTGCACTTCGCTCTTGAAACCGCCGGGTCGAAAGACAGGGCAGGCACAACCGGCTGCGCGCATTTTTACAAACCGGGCGTTCAAACAGCGTTCAGAGCCACCCGCTCGCCTCCAGCACGAAGAGCTTCAAGACATCCAAAGCCTGCTTCTTCACCCAGGCCAGTTCGCGCCTGGTGCCCCGCTCGGAGCGATAGTCCGGCCATGCATCCTGGAGATGCATCACATTCCTGGGGGTGTGCAGTGCAGCAAAGTAAGCTTTGGGGAAGCCGGGAGCATCTTGGGTCCTGCAGCTGCGCGCAGTGCTGCGCAGCATTAGCCCGCTGATCATCTAGCGGCGCCTTCTGGTACGAGACGATAAGAGCGTCGCGCGGCTTCACCAGATCCTGCAGGTCGCGTTCGGCTGGCAGGACAAGCACCTTCACCGCTTCGAGAGTCGTTGTCGCCAGTACGGAGTGCACCAGGAGGGGCGGCATCCTCTTCGACACCGACGCATACGAAGCCCTAGTCGGCCAACTGAAGCTGCGGCGCCTCGAACGATAATCCGTCCTACGAGATGACTGGTTGTGCGACTACTGGGGCGAGACGAACAGATGTCGATGCTAGCTCCGGAGCGCCTTTGCTCCGATGTACTAAAGAGGCAGTCACATGGCAGACCAACAAGCCCAGAACCCCAACCAAACCGGCAATCAGCCGTCCAATCCCGGTCAGCAGCAGCAAGACCCAGGCAAGCAACAGCCCGGACAAGGCAGCCCCAGCAATCCGGGGCAGCAGCAGCAGGATCCTGGCAAGCAGCAGCCTGGACAGCAGCCCGGTCAAGGCTCCCAAAAGCCGGGCCAGAACCCTTGAGAGAAGGGCCGCCGCTCCGCGAAGCAGCGGGTGGTGCCTACAGCGTCCAGGTGAATGCCTGATTCCCGGGATGCCGCATAGGCCGTGTAGCCACCGGCTCTCTTTGAGCCGGCGCACGTAAGCGGCGCCGTCTCGTGGGGCTGGCGCCGCGGCGCGCCCAGGGCGGTGGTGCAGATCGTGCTCCGCCTGACTGAATACGCCCTGCGGTAGCTGGTGCTGCTGGAGCGCGGCACGAGTCGGTCCGCGCCGAAAATCTTGTGCTGCGTCGCCAATTGGGGTAATCGTATTTTTTCGACAAATTGACACGGTCGCCCCTAAAAACGTCAACCGGGACAAGCACTTGCAAAAGTGCCTGTCAAGCAGGGCGGCGCGGTTGGTGCAGATTGACACGGTCACCGACCCGGTGTCCGGGGAGAGAGACCCATGGCTCGCGCGGCAAGACAGTTCTCCTCCGGCCCAGGTGATGGCTCAGAGTGCTGCCGTGCCCGAGCGACGCGCGACCAGCAAGTGCCCATATTTCTCGAGGTTGAAGCGATACGTCCCGCGGAAGTTGATGTGCGAGAAGTGCGCGGGTCCGATCCGGCGAAGCCAGTCGTCCTCCATCGGCAAGCCGGACGCCCTGAGACGGGCAACAACGCTGTTCATGCGACTGGTGTTCCAGGCGAGCACGATGTTCGTGAGCAGGGCGTGCGCCCCGGAGATGGCCACCATCTCCTGCCTGCGCCGTCCCCGGTCCTGCGCTATCTGCCCGCCGTGGATTGCTCGTTGGAGTTGATGCACCGATTCGCCGCGGCTGAGTAGCGTGAGGATCTCACGTCGAAAGTCGGTAATCGTCAGGTAGTCGCACAGGAAAAGCGTTCGCAGCAGCCCTCCCAGGTGATCACCCGCATGGTGCAATGGATCGCCGATGGCGGCCGATCCCAGCCGATGAATGGCGTGTGCCGCGGACACCTTGCCGGCGCGAATGGACGCCACCAGTCGCACAAGATCGTCCCAGCCGCGCTCGATGGACTTGAGAGACACCCGGCGCACGGTGGCCCTCTCCAAGCTTTCCGGCACCGACCATCCCCTGGGAACGAATAGCTTGCGCTCTCTCAGATCCTTCAGTCTGGGACAGAGGTCGAACCCCAAGAGCTTTGCGATGGCCAGGGCGACGCTGGTCATGCCATGGGTGTCCACGGCCAGGAGAGAGACGCGAATGCGATCCTCGCTGCGATTGTGTTGCTCGACGCCTTCGACGGCGGCACCCGCCTGTCGTTCGTTCAGCACGATCGGCTGGTCGTAGAAGAGCCCCCAGCGGTCCCGGATGTGGGTGTACAGGCCGGCAGCATAGGTGCGTCGCCGCGGATCCACCCTGGCCGTCCAAAGGTGCCGGCTGGCATCCATGGCCATCATGTCTGCCGACCCTTTGGTGCCGTCTCCCCACAAGGCGGCGATCGGCAGGGAGTTCTGGTACTCCGAGACCCGTTCGTTGGCACGCCGCAGGCGGCCACTGAATTCGATGGCCCGCATGGCCGCGGCAATATGCGCTGCATCCAGCCCAGGAATCATCGATCCCACTCCGGTGGCGTCGTTGTCGCTCCCATGGGCAAGCAGCGCACCATAGACCGCCAGCAGTTCGTGGCCAGACTCGGGGCGCCGGGCCAGCAGCGCCTCGCTGAAGTGCGTCGCCGCGTCAACCTCCATCAGCAGGTCGGGCAACTGCACTTGTCGGACCTGCTTGAAGACGGCCTCTCTGGTCTTGCGAGGTTCGATCTCCTCGTCCAACGCATTAATCGGCGGCAAATGCACGAGCCCCTTGGCGTCGATACTCACCTTCCCGCGCTCGACCGCTTCCGCAAGCGCATACACGCCGACCGACATCGTGGCCAGAATCGGCGCCAGGGACTCGCTGGCCTGAATCGGCAGCCCAAGGATCTGGTAGTGCTGCTCCTTGAACCTTGTCCATTCCGTGTCGGCGTGGAGCATGGATTGTGTGGAGCGGTGACCGATCGAATGGTCTGCCCATACGCTGCCGCGCCGCAAGCTCTTGCGCAGGGCCATCATCGTGCTGGCCTCGAACGCACGATACCGGGACCGAGGATACAGATCGGTGACGATGGCGCTCCATGCAGCCCTACTGATGGCAGCTTGAAGTCCGGCGGAATCTCCCGGCCGCCGATCGCCTGAAGCTTCATCCACGCCTGCCATTGCTCGTATGCCAGGTCACCTGGTCTTCCGGCAAAGTCGATGGCTCGAAGTCCTGCCAGGTGCGCGTGAACGCGGCGGCTGTCTTCCGCAAGAGCTCGACGAATCTGCGAGGCGAATGAGGTGCTCCCTGCGTCGCCGATGCCGTCGAGGAGGCTTCGAGCTTCGAGCACACGTTCGCGCCACGACTTCGTCTCGTCACGAAGCACGGCCCTCGCTCTGACGGCCTGCTGCAGTGTGGCGCCGTCCCTACGGGCACGACTCTCGTAGGCGCGCTCCGCTGCATGTCGGAACAGTTCCTGGCTGCGGCGCGATGCCTGCAGAATCGCGATGTCCGTGAGCTCCATCAGCGTAGCGTGCAGAAAGCAGACAACCTCAACGATCTGGCGTCGCTGTTCGATGCGAGCGGTCATCGATGGCCGGCGCATCAGGACATGCGCCGCATAAGCGTTCTGTTTGCTCAGGGCGATGGAATCCAACGCCCAGTCGTGTACGCCCAAGGCCTTGAGAGCGCGGATCTTCTCCAGGGTCTGCGCGGTCGTGCTCGGGGCGTGGCGCTGGGGCGGAGTCTTGAGCCACTCGAGATGGCTGCTTGAGTCCGCGGGGGAGGGGGCATAGGCCCAGTCGATGGCTTGGCGAAGCGCCACCTTCCCAAGCGCCGCCTCGATCGTTGCGGCCATTGCCGCCTCCGTGGCATCAAACGCCTTGCGGGCCCAGTCGGCGATGCGGCGTGAGCCCGGAATGATGATTCGCCTGCCGTACAGCCAGATGCGTGCGGTTCGCATCAGGTCGTCGGGGTGAGCCGCCTCGAGGGCGGCGACCGCGAGAACCTGCTCCATCTTCTGCCGCTGGACCTCATCGAGGTCGCTCAGGCCAAGATATGCGCGGGCCCAGGCTTGGTGCTCGTACAGCGTCTGTCGACGCTCATAGAGAGACCGGAGACTGGCAATGCTCACGCTGGGCAATCCCAACGCTTCGAACACCGAACGCAGCAGGACTTTCGGTACCGTGGCAAATCGGTCCATCGGGCGCCCACTTGCCCGCAGAAAAAGCAACTGGATGGCCGCAGCGACACGGCGGTCGTCGCGGAAGCGCTCGCAGACCGCAAAAATGTCGTCCTTGCTCAGGCTGAAGAACTGCTGGACATCGAGTTCGGACATCTTGAAGGGAAGCGTCTCCGCGCCAATGAAGCGTTGGGCAAACCACACGGCAGGATCCTCCACAGGGATGGGGCCGCCAATCTACGCCTTCGGCGCGCGTTGTGGATCCGGATCCGCCATCCGAACACGCGGCCTCGCTCGGCGACACCGCGACCGTGTCAATTTGTCGAAAAAATACGATTACCCCGATTTGCAGATTGCCGAGGGCATCGAGGACCTCTGACACTCGAGCTGCAACTCGACTGGTCACGCGAGCATGTCAAGCGTACCGGACCGATGACCTGGTCCCGCCGGCTGGAAGTCGTTCGGCCTTTCGCCGCGTACTACCGCCCCCGGAAAGAAAGGGCTTGGTCAAGGTCCTTTGGACGATTCTGGCTTGGCACGTGGCGCCAAGCCACGAAGTTCGTCGGGCAGCAGGGAAAGTTTCTTTATACGGGAAGTAGGTGCCTGAAGGGTCGTGGCCCGCTTTGCATCTTCGTCGGCAGCTTGGTCGAGCCATTCCCGCATGACCTTCAGCACAGCATTCAACGTATCCGAATTGAAGTAGGTGCGATGCTCATCCTCAGTCTCCAGCGCCGTGGTTCCGGGACCCGCGTTGTCCGGTGCCGATGAGCGCTGGGCCACCAGACCGTCGTTCGGCGACGAGGCCAAGAGCTTGCCGACAATCAGACGCTGGGGAGGAGGGACATAGTCGTTGCCGCCCACCGCGTAAAGTCGCAAACGACATTGCAGCTCTGCTTCGGCGAGGCGCTCTGCTCGGATTAAGCCGTCGAGATAGCGTGCTGCGCCGGCGTGCATGGCGCTAGATGTTGGCGGCTGAAGCTCGGCCAAGGCCGGCGGGATGCCCCGCATGGCAGTTACCAGCATCAACAAGTCGCTCTTGTTCAGGAAACCGGGTGGCCAAGCGGAGGCGTCGAGCGGGCGGCAAACGACGTAGGCACTGCCCAGCACCCGCGAGGGGCTGTCGGCATAGCTGAGGCCGAGGTGCGGTGTCCCAAATGTGAGGCCACCGAGCAGCCTATCTCGCCAACGCGGGGCGTCCCTTTCGTACAGCATCAGCGCCGCCTTGCGCGCCACCAAGCCGCCGCGATGGTGACACAGGAACACCACGCGCGAAGGCATTTGAATGCGGATGGCGTCGCTCAAGGTGCGTGCGTTCTCGTCGATAGAGAGCAAAGGGTTGTGCGGAAATCCGACGCACCGCACGCCTGACGCATCAAGGGACCTCATGCAGGCCACCAAAGGGTCGAACAGGCCGACATCCATCGAAAAGAGCCCGTGCACGAAAACCGTCAAAACTTTGCAGGCTTCGTCCCCAGGGAGGTCTTCGAATCGGCGCAGGGTCGAACTACTTAGCTTGGCTTCTCGCGCACGCGCGCGTTCCAACACGTCAGCGAACTCCCGACCCGCTAGCCCAAGCGCGATGCCGATGCCCCACTTTGCCAGCGTGGTTCCCGCGCCCTTGGCCGCATCTAGTAGAAGCGCCGTGAGCGATCCAGGCATCAACAAAAAGAGAGGTGCCTGGTGTTCAAGCACCACATCGCCATCGGCCGCGGGGTCGCGCAGGTAGAGCGTCCATTCGAGCAAATCCTTGTCGGTCTCGTTACGCTGATCCTGGCTGACCATGCGCAAGGCCGCGAACAGCGAGAGTGCGCCGGTCGGCTCGTCTCGCTGGAATAGGGCCTGCATCTCCGTCAGCGTCTCGGCCTTCTGTAACTGCTGGTCCCAAAAGCCAGCCAAATCGCCAAGCATCGGTCCGTTGCTGCCGATCAATTGGTCCAGGACGACAGCGGGAACTTCGGCCTTGGCTACCTGGCGCAGCAGCACCCCGGCGTCCGGCAGGACGCACAGCAAGCGCAGTTTTTCTGGATCGACGCCCTTCGCCTTGAGAGGCAGCGCAAATCCGTTTTGGACCTCGTTCATGGTGACCTCCTGCATGCGCCACACCGAGCATCCAGATCTCACCACAAAATAGCAGATCGTGGATGCCTATCTGGAGGTGCTCGCCGAGTTTCAAAAGCACCCCCCTGGCCAGCTACTCGACGATGCCCCTGGGCCGATCAATTTCCTACTGTGCAACGGTGGTCGTGTCCGGGATGCCTGCCAACCGCGCTGCAGTCACCCGTCGCTCGCGCAGGGCCGCAGCGCGGTCGCCGAATGTCGACCCGAACCATTCGCTCCCTATGCGCGGAACCTTCGCCTGCAGCAATGCCGCCTCCTTCCGCGCCTCGGGCAGGCGATCGAGTTCGACCAGGGCGGCGATCCGGTCCTGGCGACAACGCCAGAAGTCCGGCGCCCGCGTCAGGCAGTCGTCGGCCGCGCGGATGGCTTCGTCGAAGCGTCGATTCGCCCAGAGCGCGGTGGCATAGAAAGCCGGGAGATACGCCGGTGGTAGCGGGTTTCGGTTCATCGCCTGCTCAAGGTTGGCGAGTGCAGGTTCGACCTGGCCGAGTTGGAGATGTGCCGCGCCGAGGATGTAGAAGCATTCGGCATCGTTCGGACTGAGCCGGCAAGCCTGCTGCGCAGCGGCGAGCGCGGCATCGAGATCTCCTGCCCGGCTCTGTGCCTGCGACAGGGCGACATAGGCTATCGGCAGGCCCGGCTGCAGCTCGATCGCGCGTCTGATCTGGCCTAGCACTTCGTCGACGCGCCGCCCGTCCCACTCACCCGTCAGGTGCAGACCGATGTCGACCGTGTTGGCGATGCCAAGAAACGCCCATGCGGCTGCGTAGTCGGGGTCGATCGCGAGGGCCTCGGAAAAGTAGCGCCGCGACGCTCGGATACCGTCGGCGTTGTACCGCACCATCATGGCCCTCCCATGCGCCACCAGCACATAGGCGTCGAGCGTCTTCGGCGGCTGCGCAAGCGCACGCCGCTGTTCGGTTGCGGCTACCTTCGCCTGCAAAGTGCCGGCGATGCGGCCCACCAGAGCCAGCTGCACGGCGCCGAGTTCGGCGCGATCGACCACGTCGGAAGCCGACCAGACGATTCGACCGTCCTGGCTGTCAAGCAACTCCACGCCCATCCGCAACTGCTCGCCTTCGCGCCGCACCTTGCCGTCCACAATATGCCGGCTGCGCAGGCGCCTGCCGACCTCTGCCAACGGCGTCTTGCCTTCGGCGAACTGGAAGCTCGACTGGCTCGAGACCACGCGCAGGTTGGCACTGCGCGCCAGCTCGGACACCAGGTCCGCCGCCACGTTGCGGGCGAGAACCGCGCCGTCGGCATCGCCGGGCGGGCCCTTGAACGCGAGCACCGCGATCGACGGCGGCCCGCCGGGATCGTCTACCGCCCCGGACGCGTCGGTTCGAACGCGCTCTTGCCAGAACACGACCGCGCCCAGGAGCAAGATGGCCACGCTGCCCAGGGCCAGCCAACGGCGCGCGGGTCTCGACGAACTACCCGTGACTTCGGCGTTGTGGCTCGAGGTGTGATCAGCCATGGCGGCCGCCATCAGCATGTAGCCGCGGCGCGGCACCGTCTTCACCAGGCGATGACCGGCGTCGCCGAGGGCGCGGCGTATGTCGCCGATTGCCTGGACGAGCGAATCGTCGGTGACAACGACGTCCGGCCATACGGCGGCCATGAGCTCGTCCTTGGTGACCAGTCGCCCCGCGCATTGGGCCAGGTGTCGCAAGACCTGAAACGCCTGCGGCCGCAGTTCGACCGGCCGGCCGGCAGCATCGAGGAGTGCCTCCTGGGCGAAGTCGACGACAAAGCCAGCGACCTGCAGGCGGGTCGGCATGACGATGGAATCCTGTGCGGCTCGATCCAAGCTGTGCCCTTGCGCAGGAACGCGCGCGGACCATTCTGCGCGCGCCCACCTGCGCTTCGGGTGATTTCGTCCGTTTTCGCCATGCGATCGGGACTTTTCCGGGCCGCTGGTCAATCGTCAGGGCTTCGACATTCTTCGAGAACCCGTCATGCACTCCAAGCGTCACGCCCTCCTTGCCTTGGCCCTGCTCTTGAGCGAGGCCGCCTTCGCCGCGCCATTGCTGGTCATCGTCAATGCCAACGTCTTCACCGCCGACCCCGCACGGCCCCGGGCCGAAGCCATGGCGATCGAGGACGGCCTGTTCAGCGCCGTTGGCGGCAATGCCGAAGTTCGCGCGCTGGCAGGGCCTGCCACACGCGTCATCGACGCCGGTGGCCGGCTCGCCACCCCTGGCCTGATCGAATCCCATGCCCACCTGGGCAGCACGCTGCCCTCGGCACCCCTGCCAATGCCGGGCCTGCCGTTTCCCGGACCGACGGCCGAACAGGCCCTGGCCGCCGTCGCCGCCGCGGCAAAGACGCCCGGCGACTGGATCAGCGCCTGGATCGGCCCGCTCGTTGCCCGCGACCAACGCAACTGGCGGATGGCGCTCGATGCCGTGGCGCCCGACAGGCCGGTGCTTCTGCGCGGCTTCTGGGGGCACACGGCGATCGTCAACAGCGCCGCCTTGCAGCGCATCGGCATCGCAGAGGACGTGGCCGACCCGATCGGTGGCCAATGGGGCCGTGACGCCGGCGGACGGCTCAACGGCCGGGCCGACGAGGGCGCGTCGCCCGTGCCCGAAGTCCGCGCGACGCCGAATGATCCGGCAAAGCTGGCACTGTCGTTCCAGGCTGCGGCACAACGCTATGCGCGCTGGGGGGTGACCAGCATCCACCTGATGAACAGCGGCAAGACGCTGGAGGTCACGCTGGACACGCTGGCGAAAGCAAAGACCCCGCAGAAGTGGACGGTCTATTCGTGGGCGACCGGCGCGGTGCCCAGCATTGCCGGTGCATGGGCTGCGATGGACGAGGCACCGAAGACCTTGCCGCCACGGGTTCGCATCGACGGCCCGAAATGGATGCTCGACGGTACGCCGCTCGAGCAGAACGCGCTGCAGCGCGAACCCTATGCCGGGCGCCCGGACTGGCGCGGCCGCTCCAACCACAGCGATGCGCAGGTGCGCGAGATCCTGCAGACCGCATTGCGCCGGCCCGGGCAAATGGCGCTGCACGTCGTCGGAGATGCCGAAACCGATCGCGTTCTTGCCATGATGGAATCGCTGGCCTCCGCAGAGGCGTGGCGGGAGAAGCGGGTTCGGATCGAGCACGGCGACGGTATCCGCGACAACACGCTCGCGCAGGCGGCGCGGCTCGGCGTCGTCGTCATCCAGAACCCGACGCACTTTCCGCCTGCCGGGGCAGCGCGACGGCCTACCGAACCGCATTCGATGCTCAAGAGCCTGCTGGCAGCCGGCGTGCCGGTCGCGCTGGGATCAGACGGAGGTGCCGACGAAGCCAACCCCTTCCTCAACATCATGCTGGCCACCAGCTACGCCGCATCCCCACGCGAGGCGCTGTCGCGCGAACAAGCCTTGCTCGCCTACACCGCCGGCGCAGCCTTCGCCGAGAAGCAAGAGCGCAGCAAGGGGCGCATCGGAGTCGGCATGGCAGCCGACCTGGCGCTGCTTTCGCAGGACATCCTGACCGTGCCTCTACCGGCGCTGCCCGCGACGAGAAGCCTGTTGACATTGGTGGATGGCGAGATCGCGTTCGAAGATCCGCTCTTGGCAGAGCCCGTGCCCAAGTGACTTGAATGAATGAAGAACGCGGCGGCGTTGGAGTCAGCCCCGCGCTTGCGCTATTCGACGCGAATCCCGGCGGCGAGAACGAGGCGCGCCCATACGCGCTGCTCTCGTGCAATGCGGGCAGCAAGCGCCGCCGGGGTGCTTATTGCCGTCGTCATCCCAAGCGGCTTGAGCGCAGCAACAAACTCCGGGCGTGCTGTAGCCAAACGAACGGCTTGTGCACCCGCATCCACCCTGGGGGATGGAACGCTGCGTAACATGAACACCGCGAACCACTCCTGCACGACCAGGTCGGGATAGCCCTGCTCGGCCAGCGTGGGGATGTCAGGCATCAAGCTGCTGCGTACCTGGCCTGAGGTGGCCAGCACATGACGCCCTCGGCGTTGACTTCGAGCTTTTCCGCGAAGTTGCGCTCGATGATGTACAGCGGCATTTGAATCTCCTTGTAAACACTGGCTCGCCTAATGCTCGGCGGTTTGGCTCCGTTCAACAGTATCGGAACTGGAGACGCTCGGCAACTCGTCTACTTGCGGTCTATTCGTTTTCAGTGCACTAAATGACAGTGAGGGCTCTGCTGAGCATGCGGCTTCCAACGCAAGTCCTTGTTGCGCATCGCCTTTCTGTCACCCATCCAATCGCGCCGCAGGCCGCACCGGCAATGGGTCGGTTTGGTACATTGGCCCTCGTTTTTTCGCTGCATTTTTGTGACGATGGGAGCTGCGCGGCATACCACTCGATGGGGATTCGAAAGATGCCGCGTAGATTGATGCCTTCCAGCCGTGTGGGCGCGATCCGCCCAATGAGTTCGGGCGGCACAATCTGACGTCGATGGGCCCAGCGAGCGAGCACCGCCTGCATCGGTGCGGTGTTCCATGCCATCCCCCAAGGTGTACGCCGGCCTCGTAGATCGCGTCGGACCTGGCTGCCGATCCCAAACGCGCCATCACGGCCACCGCGCTGGCGTGTCCGGACATCAGGAACGCTGTGAGACAAACGAGCGCGTCCCAGTGCGACGCAATGAGCGAAGCGTCGACGTTGGTCACGCACACCCATGCCAGAGATGCGGGGCCTGCAAACAAGGCGCACCGATTTGCTGAGATGGACCCCGCGCCCACCTGACAGCAAACTGAGCGGCTCATCAACCGTTTCTGGATTGGAGGTCTGCGATGGACATCGACTTTCTGAGTGCATCGACTTGGCCAAGCGCGTGTTTCAGCTTCACGGTGCCGATCGCAGCGGCCGCGCCGAGCCACAAGCACGGTGATCGCGGTTCACCCGCAGGGCGTCTTTCTGACGCGTACTTATTGGTGTTCAGAGTGCTACCAGTAGGCCGATCGCCATCGACGTGCCAACGCTACGGTATGGGGGGCCGTTCGTGTCTACTGGGGCTCGGCCTCCGTGGATGTCACGGCAGCGGGACCAGCGGCGACCAAAGCACACCGTCCACCGTCAGCGCTGAGCAGATGACGCCGTTGGTGCCGATGGCAATGGCCATCACGCCCAGATCAATCGAGACCAGCGTCACGCCGCCGAGCTGACTGATCGGCACGAGCGACAGCAGCGGAATCAGCGGCGTCCAGGTACCGCCGCTCAGCGGACGCGTCGCCGCACGCACCACGTTCTGTGCGTCTACGGCGGCTATGACGGCATTCGCCGCGGTGCGCCCGAGCCCGATGGGGCCGAGGCGCGCGATTGAGACGGTCGCATCGACCTCCACCGGCACATCCATCGTCAGCAGCGCGGGATCGATGGTGAAGGCGCGCAGCGAGCCGTCGATGCTGACCGCCGCCGCGAGGAGCAGGCTGCCGGTGGACATGAGTGCCGGCCGCGCGCCGGGATCGCAGGCAACGGCCGATGCTTCTGTCACCGGTCCGGTGAATCCGCCGCCGATGCCAGGGAACGCACCGGTGTACCAGTTGAGGGCGCCTCCGTCCTCGACAGCCACGATGTCTGCGAGCCCGACGCCGCGGCTGACCATGGCGGGGCCGGCGACGCGGCGATACGAGGCCACGGCGTCAATCACCACCGGCGTCGAGGTGTTGGAGTGCAGGATCTGTGAATCGCCGGTCAGGAAGACCAGCCGCCCCGCCGGGCTGATGCCGGCGAGAACCACCCGGAGTTCGCTCGGGCGCACCGCCGCGAGCGCCTTGCCCTGCGCGGTAGCGGTGATCGGCGCAATGGGCGTCACGACGTTGCCGGACTGGTTCAGCGAATCCCAGAACATGGAGTGGATGCCCTGGCGTCCGCTGAAGAAAGCGTCGTGCACCAGGCGCGGAATCGGATTGGTTTCGTCGGTGGACGTCACCGCCGGCTGCGCCGCCGTCAGCGCGAAGAGGTCGCTGGGATCGGTGGAGCCGTCGGAGGTGGGCGTCGGCAGCGGCTGCCCCCAGCCAGTCAGCAGCGTGAAGTGTCGGCGGACGATCCGGTTGTCGGCATCGAGATGCACGATGAGCAAGGCATTGCCGCCGATGGCGGCGGCGCCCACGGGGAGAATGCGCTGCAGCCCCAGCGCGCGCGTGATCCGGCGCAAGTCCGGCATCGGCCCGATCTTGGCGCCCAGCGGATTCTGCGGCAGCGTGCCGAGCGTCGCGCTGCTGAGGAATCGCCGCACGTCGGCGGGCGGCAGGATGCCGCCGTTGTTGGCGGCCTTGATCATCGACTGCAGCGACGTGGCGACGCCGGCCACAATCGCCGATGCGCCTGACGTGCCGCCGAAGTTCCGATAGGCATCTGTCGCTCCGAAGTCGGGCGACTGGATTTGCGAATCGGCTGCGAAGCAGTCGACGCGGCTGCCAAACGACGAGCGGCGGAACCAGGTGCCACTGACCGGAGCGGTGTCGGTGGCGGAGCCGACGACCACCGCTCCCGAAAACGTCGGCGACTCGGGACGCGTATGCGCGAGAAACGGAAACGCGTCGAGATCGATGCCACCGTTGCCAGCCGGTTCGATTACGGTGATGCCGCGACCGACGGCCAGACGGATCTGCAGCTGCACCGCCGGATCGAACTCGACGAGGATGTCGGGCGCGTTGCCGCCTGCGAAGAAGTTGTTGGCGCCCTCGAGCAGCAGAACGTCGCCGGCGGTCAGGCTGGCTGCGGCGACGGCAATCGCGTTGGCGAAACTTGGAATCCCATTCGACCGTGTCTCTGAAAAGAGCTCGAGTTCAGCGTTGGGCACGATGCCGACAGTACCGACGCCGTTGTCGGCGCCGACGAGGATGCCCGCCACCCCGGTGCCGTGATTGATTTCGAATTCCACCCCGAAGACCGATCGCCGCGTAATTTTCTGCGTGATCAGCTCCTCGTGATTGAGCCGCCACCCCGATTCGATGTCGCCGACGCGGCCGTTGTCACCCGCACCGCCGGCGATCTGCCACGCGTAGATCGCGTCGACGCCGATCGGTGACGGACGGATCTGAAACGTCTGCCCCTCGGCGGCCCGCGGGTTGGTGCCGTAGGACACCGTGTTCGGCAGGAACACCGCTGGCCGTGGTCCGGCAGACACCACCATTGGCAAGGCGAGCAGCGCCAGCAACACCGCATCGACATCGGCGTCGTCCACGCTGAGCGTGAACCAGACGAAGGGATTCGGCGGCTCGTCGCCGCTGATGCGGGCGCCGTCCACGAGGTCGGCCAGCTGTTCGACCGGCAATTCATCGAAGAGCGGCAGCAATGTCTGACCAGGAAACTGCGCCACGAACGCCTGCCACGCTGTGTTGAACAGCGGATCGAGCGCGCCGTCGAGCAGGTTCGTTTCAGCGCCCGGCGCGTAGGGCAGACCGAGCCCCTCGATCAACTGGACGTCGACCAGCGTCGCCATGCTAATGCCCTCCGCTGTGCTTCGGCGCTTCGGCGAGCACGTCGAAGCGGAGGTGCGACACCGGCGGGCCAGACACAGGCGTCGTGCTGCGTTCGACCCACAGCACCGGCCGCCCCGCGGTATCGCGCGCCAGCATGGCGCGGCGACGGAGCATGACACCGTTACTCGGGATCGCCGTGGATGCGAGCTGATGACCGCGTCCGAGCCCCGCACTCGACGGGCCGCCAATCAAGCGCGAGATTGGGCCGGGGCGCGGCCGCGGAAATGGCCCGGTGAGATCAGCGAGCACGGCCTGGCGCCAGCTGCCGGAACGGCCGTCACCCGCTCCCGGGCTGTTCGCCGTAGTCACCAGTCCTCCGCCCGGGTGCGGATCATTCAGGCGCACGCGCTCGTACGGGTGCCAGCCGTTGGGTAGCGTGGTCGATGGCAGATACAGGAAATCGCGCGTACCGGTCCGTGTGGTTTCGGCGATGGCTTGCGCCGTGTCCGCATCCTTCAGCACCTGCAGACCGTCAGCCCGCAGTTCCACCGCCCAGGCGAGGTTGGCGTCTTCGTCAACGCCGATCAGAATCTCGTCAAGCGCTGGACCGCTCTGCGGTGCTACAGCCACCGGCCAGACGAGCAACTCGGACTCGGACAGGCCGGCGGAATGGAAGAGCGACCAGCCGGACGGACCGGTGGCGGTAGGTGTATTCAGATTCCACACTTCGCCGAAACTGTCGCGCACCGTCACGCCAGCCAGCGTCACCAGCACGCCGCTCGACGGCACCGTGTCGGGATCGTCGGCCGGCGGCGGTACCGGGAACGTAAACCAGTCGTCGGCATGATCGATGGCGACATCGAGCAGAAGCATCGTCGGGAAGTGCGACCGATCGGGAGAGAAGCCGCCGATGTCCACCGCGTGATTCTCGAGTTGCCACCAGCGCGGATCGGGTGCACCGGGATAGTCGAGACGTCCGGGCACGATCTCGCGTGTCTTCGCCGGCTGCGCCGGCCGGGTGATTGGCACCAGCTTCGGATCGCCGTCTACCGTGAACCAGTCGACATCGCCGCCGGTGTGATTGCGCGCGACCAGGCCGGTGCCCGCAGCCTCGAACGACGCACTGTAATCGAGCGACGACGAGGACCATCGATCGGGAGCGGGGGAGGGCACCTCGGCCCACATCGCATGGCCCGCGAGCAGCCCTGAGGCGAATACAGCGCGCCCGTCCACGCCATCGGCAAGCGCCTCGTAGGGCGAGGGCAGCCTGCCGAGGCGATAACGGACACGCGCGTCCGCACTTAGAAGCGGCGCTGCAGCGCGGCCAAGCCGCACGCGCCGGCCGATCGTCCACCAGTCGCCGGGCTCCGCTTCGAGCAGTGCTTCAGCCGGGATCACCGCCGGATCGAGATCCGGCCGGGTGCGATCGTAGGTGAGCGGCACATGCTGTGGCGCCGCGTTGATGACGACCGGCGTCGATGCATCTTCACCCTGCAACTCGCCGAGCTGCCACTGGCGGGTGATGAACCACACCGGATCGGCCACGCGTGCGCGCAGCCCCTCGTCGGTGTCGGTGCGCCCCGGCTCGAGAATCAGATATTGCGGGTTGCTCATGCGGGCCACCCTTCGAGGAAATTCCTCGGTGCGACCGCGCTCACAAACGCGGTGGATGTCGGATGCGCCAGCGTCGGTTCCACCGGCTGCCGTGGCGCTCGCGCATGCGCGAGTTCTCGAGTGTCAAGCACGACGTCGAGCAGTGCGGCGTTGTCGAGTCGCTTCGTCACATCAGGTGGTACGGCGAGCAACACCGCCTGCGGTGCGCGCGATTTAGGCGCGTTGAACCCGAAGGCGGCAAAGGTGGTATGTCGGCGGCTGGGCACCGAGTCGGTCCAGCCGTCCACGGCCGCTATCGCCACCGTCGCTTCATCGCCGTCAACGCCGGGCCCGTAGGCGACGACGACAGCGCCAGAGGGCTGCCAGGGATCCGAAGACGCGCGTGGCGCCGCCACCGCGCCGGCCCACGACGCCTGCGTCGGATCGAGCTGCCTCGCCTCGAGCGGGGTGAGGCGAGGGCGCACGGCCGCGACAATCTCCAGCCAGTCGCGATCGAGGGTCGCGCGCGGCCGCAGCGTCGGCAGCAACGACCGCGACACCATAGGCAGCACTGGCAGATCGGCGCGACCGACTACGTCGCGGATCGCGCGCTTCAACAGATTGATGGAGTCGTCCGTGGGCGGGAGACCACCGGTGCCTGGAGGCAGCGCCGCCGCAGCGGCCAGCCGGTCTGACAGCGTGTCCACGACGTGAGCAAGCTTTTCGGCGGTTGTCGGTGCGGCGATCGCGGGATCCTCAGCGACGAGCCGCTTGAGATCGATCGTCCACCGCCTGGCGGCGGCCTTGACGATAGCAGCGGTGGCGCCATCGTTGGGATCGACAAGCGCCAGCGCATCGTGCGCCTCCTGCGCCAGGGTGACGACCTCCGTGAGCCGGTTGCGCAGATCGGTAGCGATCGCGCGCCTGAGGTCGGCGTCGGCGGAGAGGGGCACGCCTTCGTATCCACCACCGGTGAGCGAGGGCACCGGCGCATGCTCGTCCGCACCGCCTACCACGGCCGCAAGCCGGCGCCGCTGTTCGATTTCGGCGTCGTCGTCGCCATTGAAGATGCCCGCGCCAAGTTCGGCGTCAACGATCGCGGCAAACGCCGGATCGGCGACGCGACCCGGAGAGGCATTTGGCGATGCCGGACTCTCGGCAGCCGCCAGCAGCGCCCACGCGCTGACGCGCACGGTGGTCGCCTCGCGCGGCGTGTGCACGGCGCGCAGCCCCGGCGGGGCACCGAGACCCGCCGCCGCTTCCATGGCGGCGTTGGCGAGATCGGCGCGTCCGCTCACCAGCGCGTGCACGCCGTCGGTCACGAGCAGATCGCCGTAGGTGTCGAGCACCGAGTCGAGCGGCTCGAGACGGGTGGCGAGATCCGCAGGAAGATCAGGCACGAGCGCGAGCGCGCCGGTGCGCGCCGCCTCGAGCACCTTCTGTCCGTCGCAGACGCGGCGCTCCTGTTGATCGGTGGCAAGCGGGTAGGTCTTGCGCAGCACCCGCACGACGTCCCAGTCGCCGGCGATCCGTTCCACTTCGAGACCGAGCGCTTCGTAGGGATGCAGCCCCAGCCGGACGCGTTCGGCGAGCGCGATCGCCGCGCGGATTTTCGCGGAATCGAGCTGCAGCTTCCAGCGGTTGTCGCCCGGATAGCGGACGGCGGCATCGCGCAGAATCGCAGCCGTGAGTGCCTGTGCCGATGATGGCGCATGGAGCAGTCCGGCGGCGGTGGGGCCTGGCGCGAGCGGTCCGCCAGGCGCAGCGTTGTACGGTGCGGGGCCGTCCACCCAGCCATAGGCGCCGAGGCGGAACGGTGCGCCGCTCGCGATCATCTGCTGCAGACGACGCTCGGCGATGCCGGTCAGCCAGGGATCGACACGGAACGCCGCGGTGTCGAGCGCGGCCAGCGCCGCGCGGAACAGTGGCTTGGATAGTGGCTCCCACAGATCCGCGATCACCTGTATCGCTTCCTGTATTTCCTTGAAGCGATCGGCGACAAGGCGTCCGTTGGGGTCGGCGCCCGCGCGCAACGCGGTGACGGCGAGATCGGTGCCCTGAAACAGCACGCTGCGGTAGGCATTCTCGTCGGTCCACGAGAGCCGCTGTCCGATGGCGATCGGCGTGCCTGCCTGCAGACGAACGGCCGCGTCGCCGACCACGGCGCGGGCATCGATGAGCGCCTCACGCATCAGATGGCCGACAAGGCCAAGCGCCTGCCGCTGCAAATAGAGCAGCGGTTCCGGCCCCAGCATCGGCAGGCTCCGCAGTAAACCGATGTCTTCCTTATCATCGCGCGGCGGGCCGGGGATCGCCGCCTCGCCAGGGGCGCGGCCGATGGGCGCGATCGGTTTGGCATCACCGCGCAGGGTGTGCGCCGTGTTGTTGTCCCACGCCGTATCGAGTGGCGCCATGCCGAACATCGTCCGCAGCGCCTGCAACTGGTAAAGGTCGGCTACGGCTCGCACGTTCCAGTACCGCGTCGGCGCATGCACGCCGACGACATCGAGCAGGTCAGGGATGTCGGCGCCGTGGACGCGGCCACGTGCGGCCAGCGCGGCGGCCGCCGCACCAGCCCGCCACGGGAGCGCCCACTCGCGTATGCGCGCTTCGACGTCGGCGAGGTCGTCATTCGGCGACGCGACCCAGGTGCCGAACGTAGATGTCGGCAGCAGGCCGTACGGTTGTTCGCCGACGCGGAACGCCGGCCGCGGACCCTCGACCGAAAGGTTTCTGATCGCCCAGCGAGCCAGCGCGGTCTCGTTGGCGCCGGCGCCAATGACGTCGCGCAGCATGCGCCCCCACAGCACCGGCCAGAGCCCCTGCACGGCCAGCGAGCCGGGACCGTAGTAGTCGAGATCGCCGCCAGCCATCGGCAGTGCGTCCGCGGCGACACGTCCGGTCAGCCCCTTCAGCACCACGGCGGACGACATCTGTGTTGCCGGATCCACATGCAGCAGGGGAGAGAGCGACTCGGCGCGCTCACCGAAGTCGGTGGTCGGTTCGCCAGCGATCGTGTTGGTCGGCGTGCCGGGTGCGAGCACCGCCATGCGTCCGTTCGCGTTATGCGCGTCGACGAGCTCGGCGGCGTCGGTGTCGCCAATGCCGACGACGACCAACGCGGTCAGCGAGGGCGGCGTCACGCCGATGTCGAGATCGATCGCAAGGCCGAGATCCTTAGCGCGCGAGTGGGAGAGCCACCAGGTGTCCGGCAGCACGCCGTTGCGATCAGCCAGATCTTCGAACACGGTCTTGATGTCGAGGTCGTTACCGATCTCGACGACATCGAGCGAGAGCGTCGTGGCGAGCGTGCGGGTGCCATTGGTGTGTACGAACCACACTTCCAACGTTTCTGGCAGGCCCGCCGGGTCGTGGACGTCAAACGGATCGAGCGGCGCGGCGCCGGTGCGGTCCACCGTGAATCCGCCCGCACCGTCGGCGGCGACCCGATCGCGCCACAGCCTGAGTGCCCTGGCCGCGCCCACCGAGGCGGCAAACGAGGCAAACGCGTCGGCTTCCTTCCACGGTGGAGTGGCCGTGAGCCTGGCCACCGATTCCTCGAGGCGATCGAGCTCTTCAGGCGTCGGCGGAGCAACGCGGCGACGGATGGAAAACTCGTCCGGGTAAACGCGGAGCCGCAGCATCCATTGATTGACACCATCGGTGCGTTGCGAGGGCGGCACGAAGCGCGTCTCAAGACGCAGCGGCGCGAGAACTTCGACGGTGCTCATGCGGTGCCCTCGACGAGTTTGCCGATGAACACGCGAACAGGCACCGCAAACCGTTGGAACGCAAAGTTCGAAGCCCCGTTGGCGGGCGCTCCCGCATCCGCGGCGGTCATCGTCTTCTGGTAGAAGCGGTAACCGGCCGGCGGCTCTTCGAGCACGACCCAGTGCGTCGCCAACGCTTCTGGCTTCACCGGGAAGCCGAAGAAGGTGACGTCCGTGCCGATCGTGCCGGTGAATGTCGGCAGGACGCGCAGCGGCGTCGGGTCGATCGTCTTGTCTGGCCTGGTCCAACCCTGAGCGGCCGGATAGAGATAGACGACCGTCGCCGGGTAACGGCGGAACAGCGGCGTGCGGAAGACCACCACCGCTTCCGCCGTGCGCAACGGCGGCACGAGCGCCGGTGTGCCGAGGGCCGCGGTGCCGGGCCACGTCTTGATCGGGACGATGTCGACGTCCTTCGCTTTCCGCTGCCAGAACTTGCGTAGGGGCGACCAGCAGGTCACGAGCGGCATGTTTCGCCAGCGCAGTTCCGCCGTTGCCTGATGGTTGGCGCCGACGAGCAAGGCCTCGACAAACGTCGGATTGGTAGAGAGCCCGACAACGTCGCCGTCGACCAGATCGCCGACGCCGGGCAGCATCCAGTCAGGTGAACGCTCGGAGAGGAAGCTCCACAGCGGCAGATCGAGTTCGGGTTCAATCTCCACGGGGCCGATGTGCGTGATGCCCGGCAGTGTCGACAAGACTCGCGCGACAACGGGCGGCCGTTTGACGGTCGGATCGATCGCATCGGCGACGACCTTGGAGAGCACGTCGATGTCGATCCGCCGGCACGGCTCGCGGTGGCTGTGCTCGCCCATCCATCCACTCCACTCCAGGATGGTGCGGTCGGCCTCGGGCACGTCGCCACCATGGAGGAACCTCTCGATTGCGTCACGATTGGGCCGGCCAGAATCGTCGGGCGCGAGGGCGCGAAGCGCCGCTGCGATTCGACCCGGACTCGGATTGTCTCCGAGCGCGTTGAGCATGGCTTCGGCCAGTGCCCTGTCGCCGTCTGCGGCGTCGACCACGAGTTGTCGGAGCGTGCGCGCCGGATCGTTGTGGGCACGGCGGATCGCCGCCGCATCGGGACGGTCGGGACACTGGTTCGCCGCGGCAATCACGGCGGCGAGCGGGGCTCGGCCGGTCGCGGTGAGCGCTGCTCGTGCCGGACCTGGCCGCAGGACGCGGCGCGCCGCTGACGAGAAGAGTGCGCGCGTGAGCCCGGGCGTGCGCCCGGCGATGGTGTCGAGCACGGAGGCGCCGGTACTGGTGGCCAGGCGCCCGAGCGCCGGTGCCAGCACGGCGAGGCGTGCCGCCGGATCCGCCGGCAAGCGCCGCCGCCAGAGCGATCGGCTCAGTTCGACACCGAACGCGACATGACGAATACGATCGCGCGCCGTGGCAAGGTCGCCGGCCTTCACGGCCGCGGCTTCGGCTATGCGATCCTGCCAGGCGATCGCGTTCCACACGCCAATGCCCGCGGCGCCGCGGTGGCGCGGGTCGCTCTTCAGCGCGTCGATCCAGCCGCCCGTGGGCAGCGTCAGCGCGTTCGCGTCCGCGAACGCCTCGTGATAGCGGGGCGCCGTCACCACGCCGCGGCCGTCGGGGGTAGGGATGCGGACCGACAGCGCCGCGACCTCCTGTGCGACATCCGGCGCCGGAGAGGCGTCAGCGGGATCGACGGCGGCCGTGGGCGGCAGCTTCAAAGCGCCAGCGGTGGGCAGGATCGTCGTTTTCACCGGGCTCGTGCGCGCTCGGTACGACACATCAGCGCGGCCGAACGGCCTGCCGCCGGCCTGTTCGATGGCGGCGAGATCGGCCTTGTGCAGCTTGCTCGCAAGCTCCGGGAAATCGCCTTCAGGACCGGTGCGGAAGACCCAGCGGTCGTACAGATCGCAGGTAACCGGTGCAATTCCGTTCCAGCTGTCGTCGCCAGTGGTGGTGAACGCAGGCACCAGGCAGGCGACATACTCGGTGTCGGCAAGGTAGTCGACGTTGCCAGGTAGCGCCCCAGGCGCCAGCCGTGGCGGCGCGACGATGCGACCAATCTTCTGGGCGCCGACCTCCTGCACGTGCGCCCAGTCCGCGGAGTCCTTGAGCTTGTGATGGTTTTGTGCGACCAGCCCCAGCGTCACGCGGCCGTCGGGCCGCAGCAGGATGTCGCCATCAGCGCGCTGGCCGACGACCAGCACGATCCACGGGCGGAGTTCAGCGGCGGCGATGCGCGGGGTATACCGCCACGGTAGATCGTGGTCGGCAAACTCCACGAGCGCCATCTTCGTGACCTCGGCGTCGCTGCAATTCGGAGCCGGGAAGCGGCGCGTGATGGCGGCCGGGGCGAGCCCCTGGACATCGCCGGGTCCGAAGAGCTCGAACTTGGCCGGCGCGGTTCTGGTGGTGGCAGGCGTAGCGATGTCGGCGACGACGACGGGGGTCTCGCCTTGCAGGCGGCCGGCCGCTTCCGTGGTGGCCGCCTTGCGCAACGCCCTTTCGAATCGCGAATAGAACGTCGGCACGCTCAGACTCCCGCCAGGTTGAGGGGCGCTGCGGCGTCGGCCGCCGGCTGGGCGATCCCCTTGCTGTAGCGAACGAATTGATGCGCCGCAGTAGCGCTGGCGAATGGTGCCCCCGTCGTTGTCGCCCTCCACACTTCCTGTGTGGCGATGACGAGCGGTGTCGCATCGCTCAGTGCTGGCGGTCGTTGCGAGGCCGCAACCAGGGTGACGGCGGCGGCGAGGTCGGCCCACACGGCCGGGAGGTCGTCCGGATCCGGCTGCAGCACCTGACCGACGATGACGATCTGCTTGACCTGTCGCCCATCGACGATCTTTCCCGCGCCGAGCGCCGGATCGACAAGCGACAGGACGCGTCCGCAGGCGAGGACGTCAAACGGCGGCCGGTTCAGCGCTTCGGCGTCCGTCAGCGTGACGTAGCTGCCCGGGCTGAAGCGGTCGGTCACGTCAGACGTGCCGCCGCTGATCGTCACTCCTTGAGGCGAGGCGAGTGGCCGGCCATCGACGCGCTCGATCACGAATCCGACCGGTGCGCGGCGCTGCTGCACCTGCAGCGTGCCGGTCGGTGGCACGGCGGCGACGTTGCCGGCGCGTGGACGCGGCTTGAGGACGACGAGCGGATCGGCGATGCTGCCGCTGTGTACGTTTTCGGGCTTCCGCAGTTCTTCGGCGACGACGTCGATCAGGAGCGGGGCAGCAGGCAGCATGTCCGATGGTCCGCTGCCGAGAGTGAAGGTCTCGCTCCACGAGATCGAGAACAGGAAGACGTCGATGCTGAGTGAGCCGTGGATGACGATCGGCCCCGGGCCCGCTACGGATCCTTCAAGCGTGACCGACGCGAAGCTGAAGCCGCCGGCCGAAACGTCGAACCCCGCGGCGATGCGCGCTTCGAAGTGGAACGGCCGGAAGAGCACGATCGCATCGACCTGGACGAAGCCATGCGCTTCGATGCCCAGCGCGATGCCGACTTCCCAGCGTCCGCCGAGTTGAATCGAATTCGAGGTGACGGCAAAGTAGCCCTCGGCGCGGACCTCGATGATCGGCAGCGGCGTGTCCATCGCCATGCCGACGCGGCGAAGCGCTGGCAGGCGGGCCGGCTCCGGGTTGAACCCCGGGTAGAAGCCGCCGACCGTCGCGATCATGTAGCCGACCGAGCCCCAGCTCAGTCGCATCGCGGCATCGCCGTAGACTTCGAAGACGCCGAGCACGTGGCTGTCGACGAGACTCGCGTCCACCGAGGCAAGCTGCTCGACCGCGTCGACGATGCCGAGCACGTCGAGGCGCAGGTCGAGGATCATCGGGATGCCAGGGATGCTGGCGCGCGCGACGCCGAGAATCACCACTTTGCCGGTGGGCAGCTCGACGATCACCGCGAGGTCGAGCCCGATGAGGCTGCCTTCGGGGCCGAACGACAGCCAGGACAGCTTCAGCGATGGGCCGACGAGATGTGTCCCGCGATTGAACGGGAACAACCGATTGGCGTCGGTGACCAGCGCCAGCGCATTGGCCGGCGGGCGGATCGCGAAGAGCACGTCGCCGGCAGCGCCGGTGCGCTGTGCCGCCCGCAGTGCCTCGGTGTCGGCGCGCCGGTTAACGCCCACCAGGCCGCCGACGCGATCGAGCGAGAAGCCGAACGACAGCTGAATCGGCGGCAGAAACTCGACGCCCATGATGGCGAGAAACGATGGGTCGCCATCAATGACCGCGACGATCGCCGTCGCGCTGATTTGCACCGGACCGAGCGGGAGTTGCAGCGTGCCGCCGAAGCCACCGTTGCCCGGCAAGCGCACCAGCGATCCACCGCCCGGCATCGCGGTGTCGCCGCCGAGTGGCGATTTGAGGGAAGCGGCGATCTGGCCGACGCCGTACGGGCCGATGATCACCGACTCCAGCGCGCCAGCGGAAGGCGGCGGCGCAATCACCAGTACTGACGATCCGACTTCGAGATGCACTGGGCCGAGATCGACGCCGCCGTGGATGCCCTCGTTGACGAGCGTGTCGAGATTCAGCGCGAGCTCGGCGAGCCCCGGCATGGAGGCGAGCGGACCGAGCAGCGCCTGCGGCAGCTTGGCGCCGAAGGCGTTGCGCGCCGCATCCCAGGTGTTCTTCGCAGTAGTCCAGAGTAGCGGCGTCCCGGGGCCGGGCGCGGTGGAGGCGAGCGCCTCGAGAGCCGCGGCGGCACTGGTCAGCGCATTCAGCTGTGTGACGTCGGCCCCGACATCCTTCAGCAGCGCACGCAGTTCGCTCGCGTACTTTGTGATCTCGTTAGCGGCCACGGGACGCGTTCCTTCGCTGCGACAGAGCGGTGCGCGCTGATCGAGGTATTACAGCGAACTGGTACGTAGAACGCTTAACGGCCCTGTTTCGAACGTCGTGCGCGCGAGAGGGCCGATTCTATCGATCATCGACGCACGCGCAAAGGCGATCCGATCCCAAGGGACGCCATCTCGATGGCGGCAAGACCTACAAGGTCACGCTGCCGGGGCCGGTGCCGGACGCCCGCTTCTGGTCATTCACGGTCTACGACAACCAGACCCCGCTCGCTGCTCGAAACTGACCACGTGACGGCCGGTCTCGACAGCACGATGCCCGGCATTAAGGCCCTTTGTAATGACAGGGCAGTCGGCGTCGGTTCCATCTCAGTAAGAAGTGACGCATCGACCGACCAGGATTGGGGTGGGTTTCGAGCTGCTGGTGGGACGATCAGGCCCAAGTCCTTCGCGTAGGTTTTCGTGCGTGTTCTCGCACGTCAGCCACCTGTGCACGCAACCGGCATGGCGCGTCCCACGGCCCACCACGTGCGGCCCTGATCGATCGTCATCGTTTGGCGTCCGTTCGAGAACGTGGTCCCCGACTTTCCGGTTGCGGGAAGATCGATGGCGGCCGTTCCGTCAACGGAGACCGAGGCACTGTCTCCCATCAAGCGCACAGCCAAGCGTGTCCCGTCGCAAACGTAGCATCAAGACCGTCCTGCGCCTGGCTGACGAACGGAGCGAATGATCTCGCTGAAATACCCAACACTTACGAATCGCCCGACAATCCGGCAAGCGATGAGGCGGTCGCTGTGTTCGTGGCCGAGGCCTTTCACACCACGATGTTGCCCACATCGCGCACGCGCTGGTGTCGTAGCTCGTTCCAGAGGCATGGCCCATATCGCGAGCCAGACCGGCCTGTCACGCGAGCAGTTGTACTGCTCGTTCATCGAGAACGGCAATCCGACGTTGAAGACGACGTTGGCAATGATGAAGGCGTTGGGGATCGAGCTAACCGCTACGCTGCCGGCTGGATGAGTGCAACATTGGTCAAATTGTGATGACAGACGCCGAATTAAGGTCTGCGGAGGTCAACGGGCTTTCCGTCAGCTATAGGCAAGCCGGGCAGGGTGCTGCGCTGGTATTCCTCCATGGATTTCTCTGCGATTCCCGTTGTTGGACGCCACAACTCTCTGGATTGTCGGATTCGTTCAGGGTCGTGGCGTGGGACGCACCGGGCGCAGGGGCGTCCTCGGATCCGCCGGACACGTTCAAGATGATCGACTACGCCCATTGCCTCGCACGCTTCCTTGACACAGTCGGGATCGATCGTGCGCATGTGGTTGGCCTGTCTTGGGGCGGAATCCTCGCGCAGGAGTTCTATCGCCTGTATCCCGAACGTCTGCGTTGTCTCGTTCTGGCCGATACCTACGCCGGCTGGAAGGGGTCGCTCCCCGAGCCGGCGTGGAAGGAAAGACTGGCAGACTGCCTCCTGGCCGCCGCCGGGCCGCCCGAGGCGTTGGTGGCCCAATTCGTGCCAAGCATGTTCTCCGAACTTGCGTCGGAAGACCTGAGGGCAAAGCTCTCGTCCATCCTCTCTGAGTTCCACCCTGCTGGCTTCCGACTGATGGCCTCGTCGTGCGCGGAAATGGATACGAGGAAAATACTACCCAGTATCGACGTGCCGACGTTGCTCCTCTGGGGCGATGACGATCGCCGCAGCCCCATCCAGGTTGCAGAGCAATTCCACACAGCCATTCCGGGCGCCGAGCTGGTGATCGTCTCAAGTGCCGGTCACGTGAGCAACATGGAGCGGCCGGACGCGTTCAATCTTCACCTTCGACGCTTCTGCATGGAGCACAACGCAGCCTAAACCCGACCGGCGGGCCGCCTAGTCGAGGACCTTGCTGACGTCGGCTCTTGCGAAATTTGACCAATGCGAACATCAACGGTGCCAAGGCCGTACGGGCGGCGCAGCGCGTCCGCCGACGCTTTGAGCAATCCCGACACCCCGAAAATGAATGCGATGTAGAGGGCCGCGGTGGCCGCGAGGATCAGGGCTCGTACCGGCGGTTGACGGCTCGGCGGCGTGACGGGCGCTGGCAGTTGCACGGGCACGAACGATGACGGCGAGGACTTGAGCTCAGGGCTACGCAAGAACCTGGGTGCGTTGCCTTCCGCCGACTTGACTGGAGGCACCTCCGCGTCGCGCACCCAGCGGCGAAGCAGGTTCGCATTGATTCCCAGCGACATCGCCACCGATGCCATTGAGACGCCGGGCTGCGCGGCCGAGGCGACGGCATTGGCCTTGAACTCGTCGCTGTGCAGCCGGCGTCGCCGCCGATCACCGGCAGCCTGAGGAGAGATAGTGTGCACGTATCCACCATGAGTGAACTGACCCCCAAAACCTGGACGAATCGAATCTAGGGAAACGGGATGATCAGGTACACAGACAAGCAGAAGCTGGACGCGGTGAAGGCGTACAGGAAAGGTGGCGGTGGCTTGCTCGCGACGGCAGCGGCCCAGGGCGTGAACGTGGCGTCGTTGCGCAAATGGGTCGCTGGCTATGACTCTCTGGGCGATGCGGGCGTAGTAACGAAACGGCGCAGCAACTACGAACCTGCATTCAAGCTGGAGGTCCTCCGACGCATGAGCGAAGAAGGACTGTCATGCAACCAGGCCGCGGCGCTCTTTAACGTCAGGCGTCGCAGCCAGGTAGCAGAATGGTGGCGGCTGTATTCCGTCCATGGTGAACCAGCATTGCGACCCGGGTGGAAGGAAGAGCAGACGACTATGAAGAAGCCGCGGCGCCAGCGCGACGACGAAGAGGCACCAGCTGACGATCAGCGCAGCCGGGAAGAGCGCTACGCGATGTCCAGCAGCTTCGCATGGAGAACGCCTACCTAAAAAAAGCGCAGGCCTTGGTTCGAGCCAAGAGATGCTCAGTGCCCGTGAAAGGACGCTGATCGTGATCGACCTAAGGCCTCATTTCCCGCTCGCCGGGCTGTTGCGGACTGCTTGTCTGCCACGCAGTAGCTTCTACTATCAGCAAAAGGCTCTCAGGACCATCGACAAGTACTGCGATCTGAAGACCAAGATCCGAGAGATCTTTGACCGGCACCGGGGCAGGTACGGCTACCGCCGCGTAACCGCCGAGCTGAAGCGGAACGGTTGGACCGTCAACCACAAGACAGTTCAAAAACTGATGATCGCGATGCAACTGAAGTCGCTGGTTCGGCCCAAGCGTTACCAGGCCTTCGCGGGGGCAGTTTGCGAGACGGCACCCAACCATCTGCAGCGTGAATTCACGGCCGATCAGCCGAACGAGAAATGGGTGACGGACGTGACCGAGTTCAAGGTCAACAATCGAAAGCTCTACCTTTCGCCCGTGATGGACCTGTACAACCGTGAGATCGTCTCGTGCGAAATCGCGGAGCGCCCGTTGCCGTCCATGATCGAGAGCATGCTTAACAAGGCCTTTGACCGGCTTGGTTCCAGCGAAAGACCGATGCTGCACTCAGATCAGGGGTGGCAGTATCGAATGCCTTCTTTCCGTAAACGTCTACAGGAAAACAAGCTGGTGCAGAGCATGTCGCGCAAGGCCAACTGTCTCGACAATGCGGCGATGGAAAGCTTCTTTGGAACACTGAAGTGCGAGCTCTTCTACATCAACAAGTTCGAAAACATTGAGGACTTAAGAGGTGCTCTTCACGACTACATTCGCTACTACAACGTCGATCGAATAAAGATGTCTCTGAGTGGCCTGAGCCCTGTCGAATACAGGCAGCGGGGGACTCGGGGTTGACCATGAGTACATGGCCAACCGGGGGCGCCTCCGGCGGCCTGGCAGGGGCCTAAAGAAATCGAAACATCAAGTCAACAGTGTCCAAGGTTTGGGGGTCGGTCCAGAGTTAGTGGATACGAGCATCCTTTGCTCCTTTGCTCCTTCCGCGAACTCAAGATGGGATCGCCGGACGCTTACCCGTCTAGAGCGGAAAGGCTTCTGCTTCTCGGCCGTGGCGTCGGATCGGGATCTGCGCAGCGTTTCCTCAACGGACAGCGTCGTCAAGGGACTTTGAAAAGCTGCACATGATTGCGCTCGAGGTACCCGATCACGGTACGCAGGTGCTCCGGAGCAAGCGAGAGGAATGCCCGCTCAGCCGGCCCCTCGAGCCGCCATACAGGACCGTAAGTTCCGGCACTGAAGATCTGCGCCTCTGCTCCGACAACCGCATTCACCACATAGGCCACCTGCGCCTTGTCGTCTCGCTCAAGATAGCCGGCGAGTTGGTACAACCCGCCGGAAACACCAAGGCTTCCATCGGCACGCGCTTCCGGTCCGATGCGGCCGTTGTATTCGTACGGCCCGAGAGGAGGCAGCGGTGGAAAAACCCTTTGCGGCTCGACCGAGTTGCCTGCGGCGTCACTCACATAGACCGAGCACGGGGTTCCGGCTTGGGTTTTCGCTGCCTGCGCGACGATCGTCAGCGGAGCTTGGGTGTTCGGCGCCCCAGCGAGATACCACGACTGACGTGCGAAGGCCTGGACAGCTTCCGATTGAATCCATTGCCCCGGCTTGTCATTCGTAGATCCGCAAAGCTTGCCACGTAGCTCGAGAACTTCCGCAAAGTTGGTGAGCGGCGCCAGGATGGGCGCTGGATTCTCCGGAATCAAGTGAATCTGGTACAACGATTCTGCTTGAGTGGGATGAGGTACCTCCACTGCGACGGCCTCCAATGAACCGAACGTCAATGCGTCCGTGCTGAGCGCGAGTTGCCAGCGGTCTACTGGATTGGTGACCAAGCCAAGCGGGTCATACCGGTAGACCGCAAGCCGGCATTTGATGGCATTGATGTTGGTCCCCCCTCGAAGCTGAAGCTCGATCTTGAAGGTTGGCCCAGCGAAGCCAGCGTCGACCAGTACGAGCAACGCATACGACGCGTTCGCCCAGTCCTGCTGCGGCCCTGTCCCTGTGCCCAACGAATGCGTCCGGTAGGGGTAGGCAAGGCGCTGATACAGCGGCGCCTGCGCCGAGGCGGACACTATGCCGGGAGGCTTGAACTTGCCTCCTGCCCAGGCCGACGTGCTCACACCGGCAATCCGCAATGCGTGGGCGAAGTACGGCCACTCCTGTATCCAGTAGTGGCTGTTGGCGCTGATATGGTCGCCATAGCCGTGATACGCCGAGCCGCCAGTATCGAGCACCCGCACGGCGTAGTCCCACACCGGCCCGACATGGCGTTCAAGGTAGGCGGAGGGCGGCTCACCCGTCGACGAGTTCGGGCCACTGCCGCTCTCAAGGAAGGCGAACGCGGCGACCTCCGGGGTACTGTCTCTCTGCTCGACGAGATCTACGGCCAGCTGAACGGCTCGCGAATCTCCAGTCAGGTCATAGTACTGCTCTAGCCAGCGTCGATTCCACACCGCATGGGTGTGAGATGACAGCTTCGCGGGAGACAGGTCATAGTGTGGCGCGTTCGTCGCAAGGGTCCGTTCGCCAAGGATGCGCAAGAGAATCAGCGCGGATGGGTCTTGTGTGAAGGCATAGTAGTCGGCGATAGCGCCGAGGTTGCTGGCACTCTCCCTGCTGTACAGGTCGGCATGAAGCGCGCTTTGAGTTTGCGAAAGTGCGCCCCACCACAACTCGTAAAGCCGCTTCGCGTACAGGTCGCCTGTGATGCAGTAGCGCATTCGGTGCGCATCCGGATCGATCCAGTGGCCGAAGGGGTCATAGGGGGTACCCCAAGGTGTCATGGCATAGCAGTGAGCAAGATCGCCAGCGTGCCGTCCATTGGGCGGTTCGGGGTCTTTGTGGATGGTTCCAGCGTCGACGTAGTGTCGGCTCGTCGCCTGCGCCCACTGCCGAACGCGCGGGTCGCCACTGCGCAGGTACTGCAGCCACGCGGCCCAGACGTTGCGATAGTGGGATGCCTGCCAGATGCGATGCAGGTGAGGGACCCCGACGCATCGGTCCTGCACTCCGTCGCCGAACAGCATGCTAGTGATCCAATTGTCGTGGATCGCACCGTGTATCCACATGCCGTAACACCCCTCCACGCCTCCAAGCCCTTGCCGCCACCCTTCGTTCGCGCGACTCATACCTTGTTCGATCTCCGGATGCGCCCCGGTGTCGACGGGATCGAATCGCCCTTCGGCACGGGTCGCTGCACTCCAATTCGGACTCGCTAGCGCATGAACGTCGGCTTGCCACATCTGCGCGAAGCTTCGTGCTTCAGCCTGCAGCGTATCGGTGCTCGCCGTCAGCGAGCCGTCTTGAACGTGGATTGCCATCTCCGTCGTCGTTGCAATGCCTTGTGCCGTCCGCGCAAGGGTGTTAGCAATCGCGCTGTCCGTATCCCAGGCGTGCTCTGGCGATCGAGGGTTGCTGTGCAGATCGATCCAACGTCGCACGATCGCAGTCGGTACACGCAGGTCCATGGCGTCGCCCTGGTGCGCGAACGGCATGGTCCACAACCGCGTGCGCAACAGGTCGTCGTCGACTTTGCAAGGAACAACGCCGATGTTGCTGCCCAGCCTGTTTGAGAGCAACTCGCCGCCGTGAAACCAATCGTCTGGACCGCTGCCGTGGCGCGGCCAGGTATGCACAGCCAGCCGGCTTCCGGCTTGATCCCTTGAGATGCTTAGCTCTTTGGGGAACCGCTGCCAGATGTCCTTGAGCGCAATGGTCAGTGCGTCCTTGCCGAGATCGGCGCTCACCCAGCCCTCGCTTCGCGTCCCCGAGGCGATGCGTCGAACGTCATGTCGCAAGCCATCGAACGAATCGGCGACGATCGAACAACGATCGGAGGCCATCTGGTGCAGCGACGTAGCGCCAAAGGTCCACGGCTCTGCGGCCCACACCGTCGATCCTCCAGCGTCCTCGTATCCAAGATATCCGCGCTGGAAGTTGACCAAACCCCAATCCCACCCGATGTCGATCGGGCGCTTCCACCACTCTCCGGTACGACTACCAACCCAATACTCGGGCGGGATCCCATAGGCGTCGTCAAACACAGTTCCGGGATCGTAGGTGATGATCAAGGTGGAAGCGATCTGGATCTGGCTGCATCCCCGGTATGCCGTCATGTCGATAACGAAGTGACAATGTCGCCGCTTCCGGTCGGCAACTGAGGCCGGGTCGCTCGGTTCAAAAATGCTTTCACCGCTGGCCCATTTCGTCGGCGGCCCGTCTTGTGGAAAGCAGTAGTCACCCTCAGCACGAATCACGACGCAGACCTCGCCCTGCTTCACGATGGAAACCTGCACCGTGGGATCATTGGCCGCAGCGAAACGGATACGATCCTTGGCAGTTCTGGCCACATCGCCGTGACCTCGCACCTCCAAGTAGGGCCCGACACCGTATTGGGAGATAACATGCCAGTCTGCCCCAACCCGTCGTTCCAGCAGGTCGACGCCGTTAAACCTGCTGGTGCGCACGGTGAACCTGATGGCACCGGTGTCCACCGTGATCACTTTTGGATCGCCAGCATGGAGCAGAGCCTTTGGATTCCCTGCATCATCGGCATCCCAGACCCATTGCCCGACCGGTGGAGCCGCCGGTTGACTTCGCAGGAAGTAGCGGGCCGGCCCATCCTTGCGAGCGTCAGCGACGAAATCGAGCCCGATCCACTTGGTGCTGTGCGCTGCTCCAACGGACGGATACCACTTCGCAATCGACTCCACTTGCGCCGAAACGGCTTGACCCGCTTCGTCGACCAGGCCGAGCGCGGCGGGATTTCCTACGGCTCCGAGCGGTAACGGGACGCCGGTTGTGATCGGCCATTTCCCGTCGACTGGCGCAGACTCGACGACGATGGGAATTCCATCCGGTGGCAGGATCAGGCCCGCGTGCCGATAGCCGGCGACAAGTGCGAACTCGTTCGAGACCAGGCGCACAGCCGCTCCCCGCTGGTCCACCGCATTGATTTCGAACTGCAATCTTGGAGATGGCAGGTGTGCCGCTCGGACCACCGTACTTGCTTCGCACAAGAGTTCGAAAGCACTGAAACTCGCATCACCTGTCGATGGAGAATGCGTGAAAACGATCACGCCTGGCTTCGGCGGGTCCAGCGATACGAGGGCGACTTCATAAGACCACTGCGATTCAACAGCGAATGCCCCGACAACTTGGAGTACAGCGTCGTCCTCGAAGTATTTGCTGCGATTGGTGAGAGCCAAGGGCGCGGCAGTCACCCCCAATACCGCTCTGCTCAGTCTGATTGCACGCTGTTGAGGCATGACGGCTTCCTCGCATGAGCCCTGCGCTGCGAAGAGTGCATCCTCGACGGCCGAGCCTCGCGACCGCCGACGCCAGTTCGTTCAGCGGCCGGTTCCTTGAATTCTGTTGCACGCGACACAGTCCATTTCGACCACGCCCGCTTAACTCGCAGCGATCGCGCGATCGATCATGTCGTAGCGCTCCATCTCTGAAGCGCTATTGAATATAGTGCGCTGTCGATGTTCGTCCACCCAACATTGGGGAGGGACATCGTCGATGAGGAGAGCATCGACTGAGTTGCTGCGATCGGACCTAGTCAGCCTGTGCGACACGTGGCGCTCCCGACTACGCTGTCCACCACAAGTGCGCGTTCTGGAGCGGTGGCTGAATACGTATGCAGTCGCCGAGGGCGCAAACTAAAAGAAGCGATCCTCTGCACCTAACGCGGGCCAGATCGGCACGCCGGCGAAGTTGGGATCGCCGGTCGCAGCAAAGCGGGTCCAGTACTCCACCATCATGTCCGACAGTTGCTGCTGCGCCGCCGGTTAAGTTTCAAAATCAGCGGCTAACCGATAGTTGTTGCTTCCATGTGTAACTTTCTGTACTCTACCGCGTGGAGTCGGAGCGGGAACATAGAGGAGGTCAGTTGGCTGGGATTGCATGCGTAGCCGCGCCTGTCAGTGGCTGCGCAACCGGCCCATCGAGGCCAACGTCGGGACCTGGGTTAGTCACGGGGCAGACTACGTCTCCTCGGTTGCGGCGTCGCCGCCCACTCCAACCTCGCTAGCGACAGCATGAGGTTGGCCGAGCGACCAAAGGTGATCGCCACTTCGGACCGACCGACGGGACCAAGACTCCTACAGCGTCGAGACGGTGCACGGCCCCAGATTTTTCAACGAGGAGAAGAAGAACAGTGACTGCAGTAAAGCGTAGCAACTTTGCCATCCTGGCAGCCGTATCAACAATCATCTCGGCTTGTGGCGGGGGCGGTTCGTCCAATGCCCCAGCAATACTCGCAACGCCAGCGCCCGTTATCGCAACCCAGCCGGTTCGCGCCACGGTACTCACCGATGGCAAGGCCACCTTTACAGTGGACGCCACGGGTACGGGCCTGAGCTTCCAATGGAAGGAGAACGGCGTCGACATCCCTGGAGCCACGGCAGCCACCTACACCACGCCAGCTGCCAGCTCCTCGGACAACGGTGCACAGTACACCGTCGTGGTCTCGAATGCTGGCGGAAGCGTTAGCAGCTCGGCGGTGCAGCTCACGCTGACGCTCAGCGCCAATCAGCAGGCATTCGAGAACATCATCCTCGCGCCTAACATGGGCAGCTACTGGGTGCGCTGGAACCTGAACTACTCGGGCCCCGAAGCGAGCGGCACGAACTACGCGTTCTCCGACTACGGGGTGGTGGCGACCTCGCCCCTGACGAATGGGCCACAGACGAATCAGCAGAGCGCACCGCACAACCTCGCCACTACTCTTGCGCTGGTGACACCGACGCCGACGCGCGTGTTGAAGAACGGCGCGATTCTGGTCGTGCCGAGCACGGGCCAGTCGACCAAGGTGACATACGTCGGCAGCGACGTGAGAACCGACTCGCTCGCTGCCGACAACAGCACGGTGGCCTACTCGGCAATCCGCAGCAACTATGAGAGCGTTGCTCTGACCGGCGCCATGAGCGCCACTTCGCCAGACTTCGCCCACTGGCACAACTCGTTCTTTTCCAACCCGGCCATTCTGCGCGCCGCTGCGACCTGGGCCGCAGGCTCCAGCTATATCAAGTACACGCAGACGAACCTGGGTGACCGCTACAACGTCTCCAACGCCGCGACGACTGACGCCAACGTCTCGGCCTGCTTCACAAGCACAACGCTGACCAGCGCGCTGACGACCGGCATTTCATCGGCGAGCGACGCTACCACCTACCACTTGACCGACGGCACCGTCAGTACGGTCGGAGGCGTGCAGGTATGGGTCGCCAATGCAGCCCATCCGCAGTCGGCCACGCTGAGTACAACAGTCCAGTATCGCATTTACTTCCAGCTTAACGGTAACGTCTACACCGGGACCTTCATCAAGGACGGTGCCCCGATGAGCGGCAGCTATTACGTGTCCAACCCTGGCGGGTTGACGGTGACCGACCGGCTCACTTTCCTGCCGTTTGACGTCCGCATGAACAACGCGGCTCACGACAGTCTGGCGGCCGCGATGAACATCTGACGCCAGGGGTTCACTCCACTACATGACCTCCGTTGAGGTATCCGACACCGAACGTTCCTAGTTCGAAGACTTCGCAATCGAGCGGGACCAACGCCTCGCCCTGCACCGATTTCGCAAGCGCGCGGGCTTCGGCGCAATGTGCTTTGGTGACGGAACTGCGAATGCAAAGTTGCGTCGGAATTTCAGCGGTCGGCGCTGCCTAGAAGCCGCGCGACGGGTGCTCGCGGAGGGCAGGGCAGGGCGGGCCCAAGAGGAACGGTGGCCGGCTCAAGTTCGGCGGCGCAATACAGACGGTCGCGACGCGCTTTCTCAATTGAGTTCACCGTGATGGTGTTCTTGACAGGGACAGGGCCACCGACGAGCATGTCCGAAGGTCGCCGGATTCATGATCCGTCGATCGCCGCGATGTGACGCCGCGCCGGAGCCGCCTTTTCAGTCCCCCGGGGCAACCTGATGACATTTGGCAGTAAGGGAGCGCCATGCGCACCTGGCAAATCGGTTCGGTAAGGGTGACCCAGGTCGTCGAGTGGCGTGGCGCCTTCCCGCCTTCATTCTTCTTCGAGGGCATGACGCCCGAACAGGTACAGGTGCACCGCTGGCTGCGGCCGCACTTCGCGCACGCCGACGGGCGCCTGATCGCGTCGATTCATTGTTTCGTGATCGAGTCCGAAGGCCGGCGCGTCGTGGTCGATACCTGTGTGGGCAACGACAAGCCCCGTAAAGTGCCGATGTGGGACCGACTGCAGACCACGTTTCTCACCGATTTCGAACAAGCCGGGTTCGCGCCCAAGTCCATCGACACGGTGCTCTGCACACATCTTCACGTGGACCACGTGGGGTGGAACACGCGCTGGGTGAACGGTCGCTGGTCGCCCACCTTTGTCAATGCGCGCTATCTGTTCGGTCGACTCGAGTACGAGCATTGGTCGCTTGCGCGCGAAGCTTCCAACCAACAAGCGATGGTCGATTCGGTGCAGCCCGTCATCGACGCGGGTCTGGTGCAATGGGTGGAGACCGACCACGTGCTGACCTCGGAAGTGCGCCTTGAGCCCACGCCCGGCCACACTCCGGGGCATGCGAGCGTGCGCATCCGCTCGCAAGGACACGAAGCCGTGATCACCGGAGACCTGATGCACCACCCGGTGCAGTGCTGCGAACCCGACCGGGCTACGCGATTTGACGTAGACCCGGAAATGGCGCGCCTGACGCGGCGGCGCTTCCTGGCCGAACAGGCCGATCGCAACGTGCTGGTGCTTGGCACGCATTTCCCGGAGCCCACCGGCGGCTGGGTGGTGTCGGTTGGCGCCGCGTGGGAGTTCTCGCTCGCGCCGCAGTTTGGCCCGGACTGACCACGGCGCCCGCGAACCATGTGGACCAGGTGCCCCGCAGCTAAGCCTCTGGTACAAACACAGACGGAAGTACGTAAGCGCTCTATTGACCACGCCCCTTGTGTTCTGATGATCCTTGGTGCAGTGATCGTGGGGTGATCCGATGGTCAGCGAGGACGGTGCGCGAGAATCGCGGTTGTTCCCACATCCGGTTCAATCGATGGCAACCCCGTTTACTCCGTTGAGCGAGGACGAGCTCGACGAACTCGACCAGGTCCTGCTTTATGACGTCGACACGGAAGACGTCATGACTCTGGACATGGTGGACGGGTTCCTGCACGCCCTTGCGGTCGGCCCGACGACCATCCAGCCGAAGCGGTGGCTCCCCAAGATCTGGGGCACCAAGGAGATGATGCCGCCGATGGATTCCATCGAGCAGCTGAACCACATGTTAGGGCTGGTGATGCGTCACTTCAACAGCATCATTGCCGGGCTGGAGGATGACCCGCGAGAGATCAGTCCTTACTGGTCAACGATGACCTACGCCGGCGACGAGCAGGAATATGACGACGCTGAGATGTGGGCCTACGGCTTTATTGAGGGAATGAGACTTTGCTGGAATGACTGGAAGCCTTTGCTGTCGACACCGCAAGGGCAAGCCTGGTTCAGGCCGATCGCGCTGCTGGGCGAAGACGACTTCTCAGAGGATCAGGACGAGCTCACCAAGACGCCTGCCATGAGAGCCAAGCTGGCACTCCAGATCCCGCAAGCTGTCCTTGACATGCATGCCCACTGGCTACCGCTCAGGCTCGCTGTCCATGAACGCATGGTGGCCAGGTCGATGCAAACCAAGGTGGGACGCAATGAGCCTTGCCCCTGTGGGAGCGGCAAGAAGTTCAAGAAGTGCTGCGGCGCAGCGGCTGACCTTCATTGAGGCAGATCGCGAACGGAAGGCCGGTTCACTGCGTCGTCAGTCGCCAGGGCAGTAGCGCCTCATAGTCATCGGCCGTTTGCGCCAGCGGCAGCCTCTTGAACAGGGCCACGAGATACCGATACGGCTCGACCCCATTGGCCTTGGCTGTCTCGATCAGCGAATAAAGGTTGGCGCTGGCGTTCGCGCCGCCCACGGTGTCTGCGAACAACCACGACTTGCGACCGACCACGAACGGGCGGATGGCATTCTCCACCGGGTTGGAGTCCAGCGGCCAGTTGCCGTTCTCCACGAAGCGGATGAGCTTGGGCCACTGCCCGTGCAGATAGTGCAGCGCCTGGCCCAGCAGGCTCGATGGAGCGACAGCGTGCAGGTTCTCGAGCAGCAGTTGCTCGATGGCCTTCAGCACCACAGCACTGTAGCGCTGGCGCAGTCGCTGACGGCGCTGCGGCGTCCACCTCTAGGCCAGTGACTCCGCGCGGTAGAGCTTGCCAATGAGCTTGACGAACCGCGTCGCCAGTTGGTCTGGTGAGCGTGCAACCTTCGGGATCGCCTCCTCGGCCTTGATGAAGGGCCTGCGCGCGTGAACCCAGCATCCGAGATGCGTCAGACCGTGGTCCCCGGCGATGCCACCGTAGACCTGATACCCATCGCTCATGAGGACGGTGCCAGGCCGGATTCCCGCGTAGAGCTTGGCGGCGTGCTCGGCGCCGCGGCCGGGTGCATAGGCGAACAGCCGCACTGGCGGGCCGCTGCCGTTCATCTGAGCCCACATGTAGCTCTGCGTCTGCGCCTTGCGCCCAGGCTCCTTGAGCACCTGCACAGTGGTCTCGTCGCCATAGATCAGGTCCGAGTCCAGCAGGTGATCGCGCAGTAGGTTGATGACAGGCTGGACTGCTTGGCCGATGCGCACCACGCCAGCGGCCAGCGTGTTGCTCGCGATGTCGCCACCGAAGCGGCGCAGCAGCACGGCTGTGCGATACAGCGGCATGCCGAACTGGTACTTGCCCGTGATGACCCAGGCCTGCGCCTCCTCGGTGAGCAGGCCGCGCGGGATGATGCGCGCCGGCGTCGGTGCGAGCTTCAGGCTCAGGTCGCAGCAGGGGCACGCGTACTTGACGCGGTGATGTTGAAGAACACGCACCTGTTCGGGGATGACGTGCATCTGCTCGCTGACCTCGACGCCGATCTCCACCAGGGTGTTGCCGTCGTGGGCGCAGACGCGTTCGGACTTGGGCAGTTCGTGGCGAACAATGTCGCGCGGCAGTGCGGGATCCAGTGGCTTGCGCCCACGCTTCTTGCGCTGGTGGCTGGCAACTGTCGTCGAGTCTTCTTCGTCGGTCTCGGCTGGCGTTGTTTGATCTGTTGGGGCCAGCGCTTCGGCCTCGTTGAGGAACAGGTCCTTCTGGTCGGTGCCGCGCACCTCACTCTTGGCGGCGAACAGTTGGCGTTGCAATGCGCGCAGCCGCTCCAGTGCGAGGTCGCGCTCGGTGCGCACCACGCGCAGTTCGCCCATCGCATCGGCCAACGCCTTCTGCAAGGCAGCGAATTCTTCGGCAGTGGGCATTTGAACCATCGCCCGCTTCGATCCACATTGCGCGCGGGCGTTCCATGATCATCGCATTTCAAGCGGCATTTCTGACACGTGCGTCCTTGCGGCGCGCGCTTTCCTGATCAGCCCACGCGCGTGTAGAAGCGTTGGGGATGCTTGCGGATGACGGCGAGGTTGATGCCGTCGAGCAACCAATGCAACTGCTCGACCGTCAGCGTCGGCACCGTTACCGCGTCAGGCCAACTAAAGCGGTCCCGTTCCTCAAGGCGCTTCATCATGAGCCAGAACCCGTTGCGGTCCCAGGCGAGGATCTTCACGCGATCGCGCCGGCGATTGCGGAAGACGTACACGGTCTCGGCAAACGGATCCAGGCCCAGGGCCTGCTCGACCAGGATCGCCAGACCATTGAGGCCGACACGGAAGTCGATGGCCTCGCGGTGCAGGTAGACCTTCAGCCCTTCGTCGAAACGGAACACGGCAGTCGCCCCAATATCTGCACCAGCGACGACAGCTCCTCCAAGCTCGCCTCTCCCAGTTCGAACTCCACGCCGTTGGGCAGCCGCACCTGCAACCCGACCCGCGGGGCCGGCCGCGGCAAGGAAGCCTCATCAGGAATCACCGTCACCGGCATCACAGGTGCATTGAGCGCCTCGGGGACGCCAAACGCACGCTCGCACTGCGACACGCTCTGGACCTTGTTCTGACTTGCCTCGACATGCACGGCAACGAATGCCACATCCTGCGTTTTCGCGACGATGGCGGACGTCCCCTGGACGCTTCGGCGCTGGTAGGCAGCAATCCACGTCCTCAGCAAGTTCGTGTTGATCCCGTGCTCCATCGCCATGCGTGCCACCGAAACCCCAGGCTTGAGGCACGCGACAATCAATTCCTGCTTGGCCCCTTCGTCATAGACGCTGCGACCGTCGCGCTTGTGCCCCACGACCAATCGGGCCTTCAACTCTGCGTACTTCTCTGTCATGTCCACATGTCCATGTTGATCTACATGGGCAGGTAGCCTCTCAGTTCATCGCGCAGCAAGATAGGGCGTGGTTTTCAGACCGCTTACGGAAGTACGGCATAGCCGCATAGAGGACCTTGGCGAATGGCTGTTGCGGCCGGGACCGCCATTTTGAGGCGCCGCCAGGAAGCTGCCCTTCGAGTGGGTCGCCGAGCGTACCCTGCCAAGGCGAGCCGTCCTACCGCTTCCCAGGTCCGCGATCGAGTGGCAATCCCGATTGAGCGCGGCACGGGTCAAAGTTCAGTTTGCTCGGAAAATCTCTCCCAGGTTGACCTAGTCGCACCCAGACCGCCGATCCATGCCTCCATAGACAGTTTTCCGGCGATGCCACCGTCGTGGCGGTCCCAACCACGGTCGCTCGACAAAGAGTCCGGCCATGGGAAAGGTTCACTTGCGCATGGGCTCCGCTCTCGGACTCACGGCGGTAGCCAATCGATGACATTGCATATCCGCATGCGTTCCCAGGAGGTGCCAGTGTGCGAGCACCCATACCAGCAGGCGCGTCGCTTCTCGCGACTAGGGCGATCTCTTTCGTTAGCACACATATGCATGCATGCATCAACATCTGCATGCCAACTCATGAAGTCATCATTGGCGCGTCTCCTGGCGATCGCCAGACGCGTGGAATCCAAATCGCCGAGCCGAGGTCCGATGAATTCTCCAAGCCGCTCCAAGTCCCGTCGGAGAGCATCTGTCGCGCTTTTCGGCGGCTGTGAATCCTCGTGAAGCATAGCCAGTCGATTTTTCAGCACGCCCACGCAATAGACTGTCGTCAATTCCAGG
>NZ_JASZYF010000040.1 GCF_030317115.1 Variovorax gracilis | reverse complement strand
AGAGGTGTTGGCCGAGAAGATGGTTGGGGACGTCAACGACCGGCAACTCGACTATTTGCAAGACATCCACGGCTCGGGCCACCATCTTTTAACTTTGATCAACGATGTCCTGGACCTGTCGAAGATCGAGGCGGGGCGAATGGAGCTCGAACCATCAAGGTTCAACCTGCGCGAGGTGCTCGACGCGGCAGCCATGCTAGTCCGAGAGCGCGCCGCGCGAAGCGGCTTGACGCTGACGCTCGAAGCGGCAGGGGCGCCAGAAGAATGGGTTGCCGACCAGCGCAAGATCAAGCAGGTCGTGATCAACCTGCTGTCGAATGCCGTAAAGTTCACGCCCGTGGGCGGAAGCGTGACTCTCCGCGCGCGACACCTGAAGGGTGCGGACAGCAGTGCCGTCGAGATCGCGGTGATCGATAACGGCGTGGGCATTGCTCCAGATCAGCAGGCCTTGGTGTTCGAAGAGTTCCGCCAAGCATCGGGTGATCAACTCGGAAAGTCTGAAGGCACTGGGCTGGGGCTGACTCTGGCGAAGCGCTTCGTCGAGCTGCACGGCGGAACCATGCGCCTGGAGAGCACGCTCGGGAACGGATCGACATTTTCGTTCACGCTGCCAGAGCGCTTTTCGAAGGCTAGTTGATGAATGGTCGGCGCCCGGATGTGCATAGACCTTTTTCCCCCCAGCCAGCTTGGGGCGATCTCCAGCGAACCGTTCTCCACCGCAGCAGTGGACAAGGTTGTGGAAAAGCATGCGGGCATCGCTGCAAACCGTTCCTGGCCGCGCGTCGCGACGCGATGCTCGCAAAGCGGCAACCGAGCCGCTGCGACCTTGAAGTTCAACGATCTGTCGAGAGGCGACCGCGAAAGGTCATCGTCAGCTTCAGCGCTTGGCGTTGCTAAGCAGCCTTCAAGCGCTTTGGGTACGGCGATTGCACGCGATACGCCGCGAGGCAATGCCCGCTTCACCGGCTTGCGCGGCCCGAAGGGCGACAAGAACTGGTGGTCGCCGGGCGCTGGCGGTTCAACGATCGACTCCCTTCGCCGAGAGAGTTGGGGTAATCGTATTTTCTCGACAAATTGACACGGTCGCCCCGAAAAACGTCAATCATGACAAGCACTTGCAAAAGTGAGAGTCGGAGCAGGGCAGTGCGGTTGGTGCAGATTGACACGGCACACTGAACCGGTGGCCGCGGAAAGAGGCCCATGGCTCGCGCGGTAAGACAGTTCTGCTCCGGCGACGGACTTGGTGATCGCTCAGATTGCAGCCTTGCCGGATCGTCGCTCGATCAGCAAGTGCCCGTATTTCTCGAGATTGAACCGGAACGTTCCTCGGAAGTTGATGTGCGAGAAGTGCGCGGGTCCGATCCGGCGAAGCCAGTCGTCCTCCATTGGCAAGCCGGAGGCCCTGAGACGGGCGACAACGCTGTCCATGCGGCTGGTGTTCCAGGCCAGCACGATGTTCGTGAGCAGGGCGTGCGCCCCGGAGATGGCCACCATCTCCTGCCTGCGTCGTCCCCGGTCCTGCGCTATCTGCCCGCCGTGGATTGCACGTTGGAGTTGATGCACCGATTCGCCCCTGCTGAGTAGCGTAAGCAGCTCACGTCGAAAGTCAGTGATCGTCATGTAGTCGCACAGGAAGAGCGTTCGCAGCAGACCGCCGAGATGATCAGCCGTATGGTGCAACGGATCGCCGATGGCGGCAGAGCCCAGCCGATGAATGGCATGTACTGCGGACACCTTGCCAGCGCGAATGGACGCCACAAGCCGCACAAGATCGTCCCAGCCGCGCTCGATGGACTTCAGAGACACCCGGTGCACGGTAGCCCTCTCCAAGCTTTCCGGCACCGACCAGCCCCTGGGGACGAACAGCTTGCGCTCTCGCAGGTCCTTCAGTCTCGGACACAAGTCGAACCCCAGGAGCTTTGCGATGGCCAGGGCGACGCTGGTCATGCCATGCGTGTCTACGGCGAGGAGGGAGACGCGAATGCGATCCTCGCTGCGATTGTGTTGCTCGACGCCTTCGACGGCGGCACCTGCCTGTCGTTCGTTCAGCACGATCGGCTGATCGTAGAAGAGCCCCCAGCGGTCCCGGACGTGGGTGTACAGACCGGCGGCATAGGTGCGTCTGCGCGGATCCACCCTGGCCGTCCACAGGTGCCGACTGGTGTCGATGGCCATCATGTCTGCCGAGGCCTTGGTGCCATCTCCCCACAAGGCGGCGATCGGCAGGGAGTTCTGGAACTCCGAGACCCGTTCGTTAGCCCGCCGCAGGCGGCCACTGAATTCGATGGCCCGCATGGCCGAGGCAATGTGTGCTGCATCCAGGCCGGGAATCATCGACCCCACCCCGGCGGCGTCGTTGTCGCTTCCATGGGCAAGCAGCGCGCCATAGACTGCCAGCAGTTCGTGGTCAGACTCGGGGCGGCGGGCCAGCAGCGCCTCGCTGAAGTGAGTTGCCGCGTCGACCTCCATCAGCACGTCGGGCAATTGCACATGTCCGATGTGCTTGAAGACGGCCTCTCTGGTCTTGCGAGGTTCGATCTCCTCGTCCAACGCATTGATCGGCGGCAAATGCACCAGCCCCTTGGCGTCGATACTCACCTTCCCGCGCTCGACCGCTTCCGCAAGCGCACACATCCCGACCGACATCGTGGCCAGAATCGGCGCCAGGAACTCGCTGGCCTGCGACGGCAGCCCAAGGATCTGATAGTGCTGTTCCTTGCACCTCATCCATTCCTCGGCGGCGAGGAGCATGGATTGGCTGGAGCGGTGACCGATCGAATGGTCTACCCATACGCTGCCGCGGCGCAAGCTCTTGCGTAGAGCCATCATCGTGCTGGCCTCGAACGCACGATAGCGGGACCGGGGATCCAGATCGGTGACGATGGCGCTCCATGCAAGCCCGACCGAGGGCAGCTTGAAGTCCTGGGCAATCTCCCGGCTGCCGATCGACTGAAGCTTCGTCCACGCCTGCCATTGCTCGAATGCCAGGTCACCTGGCTTCCCGGCAAAGTCGATGGCTCGAAGTCCTGCCAGGTGCGCGTGAACGCGGCGGCTGTCCTCCGCAAGGGCTCGACGAATCTGCGAGGCGAATGAGGTGGTCCCCGCGTCGCCGATGCCGTCGAGGAGGCTTCGAGCTTCGAGCACGCGTTCGCGCCACGACTTCGTCTCATCACGAAGCACGGCCCTCGCTCTGACGGCCTGCTGCAGCGCGGCGCCGTTGCTTCGGGCGCGCGCCCTATCGGCACGCTCGGCTGCGTGCCGGAACAGTTCCTGGCTCCGGCGCGATGCCTGGAGCAGCGCGATGTCGGTCAGCTCCATCAGCGTCGCGTGCAAAAAGCAGACAACCTCGACGGTCTGGCGCCGCTGTTCGATGCGAGCGGTCATTGATGGCCGGCGCATCGTCACGTGGGCCGCGTAGGCCTGCTGTTTGCTCAGGCCGATGGAATCCAACGCCCAGTTGTGCACGCCCAAGGCCTTGAGAGCAAGGATCTTCTCCAGCGTCTGGGCGGTCGTACTCTCGGAATGGCGCTGGGGCGGTGTCTTGAGCCACTCGAGATGGCTGCCTGAAGCCGCAGGGGAGGGGGCATAGGCCCAGTCGATCGCTTGGCGCAGCGCCTCCTTCCCAATCGACGCCTCGATCGTTGCGGCCATTGCCGCCTCCGTGGCATCGAACGCCTTGCGGGCCCAGTCCGCGATGCGGCGCGTGCCCGGAATGATGATGCGCCTGCCGTACAGCCAGATGCGTGCAGTTCGCATCAGGTCGTCGGGGTGAGCGGCCTCAAGGGCGGCGACCGCGAGAACCTGTTCGATCTTCTGTCGCTGGACCTCATCCAGCTCGCTCAGGCCAAGATATGAGCGGGCCCACGCTTGGTGCTCGTACAGCGTCTGTCGACGTTCATAGAGAGACCGGAGACTGGCGATGCTCACGCTGGGCAACCGCAACGCTTCGCACACTGAACGCAGCAGGATCTTCGGGACCGTGGCGAATCTGTCCATCGGGCGGCCGCTTGCCCGCAGGAAGAGCAACTGGATGGCTGCAGCGACGCGGCGGTCGTCGCGGAAGCGCTCGCATACCGCGGAAATGTCGTTCTTGCTCAGGCTGAAGAACTGCTGGACATCGAGTTCTGACATCCTGGAAGGAAGCGTTTCCGCGCCAATGAAGCGTTGGGCAAACCACACGGCAGGATCCTCCGCAGGGATGGGGCGGCCAATCTACTCCTCCATCGCGCGTTGTGGCTCCGGGTTCCGGACCCGCATCCGAATATGCGGCGTCGCTCGGCGACAACCACGACCGTGTCAATTTGTCGAAAAAATACGATTACCCCAAAATCCCAATGCTGACAATAACTTAGGCATCTCGATTTCTGCGCAGAGTTGTCCTTTTCATGCAGATTGACACGCTTTGGCCTCGCGAGCCGCGGGTCCAAACCGCGGGTTTGACCAAGCGACCCGCAGCACCTCAACCGTGGTCATGCAGTCAACCCTTCGCAGTCGCGTCTGAAGCTGCGTGAGGGCGGAGTAGCGCCGAGGCGTACATCTCGATCCTGAAGCGGAAGGTGCCTCGGAAGTTGATGTGCCCGAAATGCACGGGCCCGATGCGGCGAAGCCAGGCATCGTCGATATCGATGCCGTCCTTGCGCATGCGCTCGAGCGCGTCATTCATCCGGCTGGTGTTCCAGGCCAGCACAATGTTCGTCAGCAAAGCGTGCGAGCCGGAGATCGCTTTCATCTCGTCGCGCCGCCGACCTCGCTCGGCCGCCAGCTTGCCGGTGTAGACCGCACGCTGCAACTGGTGCACCGACTCGCCGCGGTTCAGCAGCATGTGCATCTCGCGCCGGAAGTCGGGAATCGTGATGTAGTCGCACAGGAAGATGCTGCGCAGAAGGCGGCCCAGATGGTCGGCCGCCCTGTACGCGGGATCGCCTTGCGCAGCGCTGCCCAAGAGGCGTAGCGCGACGTCGGCGCCGATCTTGCCCGCCCGGATCGATGCGACCACACGCATCAGATCGTCCCAGCCCGCCAAGATCGCCTTTCGCGAAAGACGCTTGACTGTCGCGCGTTCGATGCCTTCGGGCACCGCGAAGCCCGCCGGCAGATACAGCTTGCGCTCTCGGAGATCCTGAAGCCGAGGGCAGAGGTCAAAGCCGAGCAGCTTTGCGACTGACATGGCTCCGCTCGAGTAGCCGTGCGTATCGACGGCCAGCAGCGACAGCCGGATGCGGTCGTCACTGCGGTTGTATTGCTCGACACCTTCGATGGCAACGCCGGCCTGCCTCTCGTTGAGCACGATCGGTTGGTCGTAGACGATGCCCCAGCGATCCAGCACGTGGGTATAGATGCCCGTCGCATAGGTGCGCCGGCGCGGATCGGTACGTGCACTCCACAGATGGCGCGTTGCCTCCAGCGACACCATGTCGGCCGAGCCCTTGGCGCCGTCGCCCCAGTGCGCGGAGATCGGAAGCCGGCCCTGGAACTCGACCACGCGCTCGTTGGCGCGCCTCAACCGCCCGTGGGTCTCCAGCGCCCGCATGGCGACGGACACCCACGCCGTGTCCAGTCCGGGAATCATTCCCGCCACGCTCTTGGCGTCGATGTCCGTGCCGTGCGCAAGCACGGCGGCATACAGGGCCAGCAGTTCGGCGGCGGATTCCGCCCGGTGGCCCAGTAGCGCCTCGCTGTAGTTGCTCTGGGCATCGATCTCGAGCAGGAGATCGGGGAACTGGACGTCGCCGATCATTCGGTAAATGAGCTCGCGCAGGCGGCGCGGTTCGCCCTCGTCGGGTAGGGCCGTTATCGCCGGCAGATGCAGCATGCCGTCGACATCGATGTCGAACGCACCCTTCTCGCAGCCCTCGGCGACTGCCGCGACGCCCGCAACCAGATTGTCGAGGAGGGGATCAAGCAGTGGATCGGCCGTAGTCGGCATTCCCAACAACGCGAGATAGGCACTCCGATCGCGCGCCCACTCGGCTGGGGAGATGAGCATCTGCTCGCGTGAGCGGTAACTCAATGAGTGATCGATCCAGACGCGGCCATTTCGCCAGCTCCTGCGCAGCGACATCATGGTGCACGCCGCGAACGCCTGAAGGCCGAAGCGCGTGTCGACATCGTGCACGAAGTCGTGCCAGGCGGCGCCGACATCGGGTAGCGTGAAGTCGCGGGGCAACTCGGACGCATTCGCCGCCTGCAACTGGCGCCACGCAGCCAGTTGCTCGAAGCCCGGATCCTGTGCGCGACCGCCGAATTCCAGTGACTGCAGGCCGCCCAGATACGCCGTGATGCGCCGGTGATCGGTCGACAGCGCCTTCCGCACTTCGGAGGCAAAGCTCTTCGGTGCGGCATCGAGTACCTCACTCAGGAGGCGATCGGCTTCGGCGCACCGTGCATGGAACGGCCTGGCTGGATCGCGCAGGACATCACGGGCCAGACGTGTTTGGTCGCGCGCGACAGCGCCCGACTGCTCACGCGTCGTCTCCACCTTCTGCTTGGCTTTGCGAAACAGCTCTTGGCTGCGGCGCATGTTCTGCTGCACGGCGATATCCGTCAGCTCCAGAAGGCTAACGCGCAGGAAGCAGATCAGCTCGATCTCCTGGCGGGTTTCCTTCAGTTCGCGGTTCTTCGCCGGGCGTCGTGACTGCATCCGCTGGGCGTAGGCGTGCAGCTTGGGCAGGCTGACATCAGCGAGGGACCACTGGTGCACCCCCAATGACTTCAGGTAGCTGATCTTCTCCAAGGTCTCGGCAAGGGTCGTGGGTCCATGGCGCCCGGAGGGAGTCTTGAGCCATTCGAGATGGGAACAGCCAGCGTCGGGGCGCTGACTATGGGCTGATGCAAGGCAACGGCGCACGTCGCCAGGGGAGACCTCGCGGGCGATCGCGTTGCGGATGCGAGCTTCAGTCGCAGCAAACGCACCGCGGGCCCAGTCCTGCAAACGACGCTCGCCTGGAATCAGGATGCGGTGGTCGTAGAGCCAGTGGCACGCGGACGTGACCAGTTCGTCCGCGTGCGCAGCCTCGGCGGCGTGGAGTGCCAGCATCGCTACCAGCGAGGCTTCAGCGGCTCGATCAAGGTCACTCAGGCCAAGGTAGTCCCTGGCCCACTGCTGATGCTCGTACAGCGTGGGGCGGCGCTCGTAGAGACTGCGCAGGCTCGCGATGGTTAGCGGCGCCGCCTCCAGTGTGTCGGCCACGTACCGCAGCAGGTTGCGAGGCAGCACGGAGAAGCGATCCATTGGACGGCCGCATGCGCGCAAGAACAGCAGTTGCAGCGCGCCAGAGACGCGGCGGTCGGACCGAAATCGCTCGCGGATCGCTTGAACATCGCCGTCTCCGAGCTCGAAAAAATGCCTGAGGTCGAAATCCGTCAGGCGAGCGGGCAGGTTCTCCAGACCGACAAAGCGATAGACGTAGGTGGACATGACCGACCAATCCAGACTGTCGGTGGGACTGTACATCGCAGCCGCCAGCCTCCATGAGCGGCGCTTCAACGACCGGAAACCCGCGCCAGCAAAGGCTTTCGGAGCGAACCGTATCAAACTACACGAAAAGGACGATCACCCCAATTTGGAGCGCGATGTTGCGCGACCCTCCGTCGTCGGCAACAGAAACTAGGGGGAACGATTGCTGGTCCGAAGATATTGATTAGCACCGCAGGTGTCGCGGGCATTCTGCTTTTTTCGCCTTTTTCGCTCGTCGAAACCCTGGGGTTGGTCGAACTAGTAGCCGAGCATCGGAAGTACATCGGCCTCGGATTTCTGATTTCTGGCGTTTTGCTGGCCGCTGATGGGGGCTGGCAGGCTGTCAAACTAATACGTACCAAACTCAAGTCGCGACGAATTCGAGCGACCGGAATGAGATGGCTGGCCGACCTTACACCCGATGAGAAGGCGCATTTGCTTCCCTACATTTCCGAAGCAGAGACGACGCAGTATCTGGCGGTCGACGACGGTGTTGTCAACGGGCTCATCTCCAAAGGTGTTCTTTACCGTGCGGCAAGTGTCGGCAGCGTTGTTGACGGATTTGCGGTGAACATGCAGCCCTGGGCGCGCAAGTGCTTGAACAAGGATCCGGAGTTGCTGTGGGGTGCTGGTCCTCGTCCACTCACCCCCCGCGAGCGTTTCTGGGCTCGGTAGACTGGCAACTTGATTGTCGGAGCCCAATCGTCGGAGGGGATCCTGAGAATGCTGGTCCTGGACCAGTAAAGGCTGAGTTTCTTTGGGGTGTGTAGTGCAGCAGAGATCCGGTCTGACGGAGGCGAACTGACCGGGCGACGTCCGATCCCTGAACATTTATTGCAGCGCACACCCCCAAGAAATAAATGCTCTCCACTCATCGACCGAACGAGAGCGCGGCGCTGGTGCTCGGTCAGCCTCATTGGCTCCCTTGAGGAAACAGCCAAACTGCACGCAGATGCGGAAGGGCACCATTAGTAGACACGACCACTGTGTTCGATGACGCCGTGGCACCACTTGACGGTAGGCTAAAGGTATCCGACGAAACCGTACCGGCAGGGCAAAGCAGCAAATCCTTCTCCTTCCAACCCCCGGTATGCGTATTGGTGAGGACCCCAGTCTTCGACCACCGGTCGTTCAACTGAATGGTGATTGGTCGGTAGTGTGGACGCTGCACTGCCGCTTCGACAACAACGTGCCACGTTTGGATCGAGCGCTGAGATGCCGAAACAACGAACGACTGGGAGACAGCAGGATTCGACGACGGATTGCTACAGACAAGTTCTTTGCCGTGGTCTGGTGCACACGATCTAGCGCCGTTGTGCAGCGCCCCGTCAAACAAGGTAATCTCGATAGGGCGCTGTGCTTCCGCTGAACGCTGAGGAATCGCTGCGGCTAGGGCAGGGCACACCTTTCTAGTCCTTTGGCGAGCAGTCGAAGTGCACGCAGCCGAAGGAGTGAACTGATCAAAGTCCGCGCCTCTTTCGGATAGCAAGGTCAGCGCCGCAGCCATTCTGGGCCGGGCACATGACCCAGCAAGGTTGCCAGCGATAGAGGAAGGGTCAGTTCCTAGGTCTAGGACGCGACTCAGGAGCGCCCTAGTCTGCGCTTCCGTTAGTTTCGCAAAGCTATCTCCCGAAAAGATGCCTTGCAGCGATACTGGCGTCCAACTGTACTTTGTGAGCAGTTCTGAGTAGACGCACTCCTGACCAAGCTGTATCGAGCGCCTCAGTGCGAATGCGCGGAGATCTTCGTTGGCGTCCACGAACGCAAGCGAAGCCGTGCAGTTGCCAGCGTTGAGAAGGCGTGCAAGCTGCTCAATCGGTCTTAGCGTGCGCTCCGGAGGTGGGTGAGTGGTGCCCTCCCGCGTTGGCGGCGTCTCGTAGTTGGCTGCGAGTCCGGATCCACCCATCCAGCCAGTGACGCACTGTTGGCCCAATTTCAGCAGGTATCTTTCGCCCCGCTGCACGACCCACGAGTAGGGGCCAGCAGACATCTTTATGCGTTTCGTCCCCTTGTTGGTATAGACGAGGCAATTGGCCTCGACCGTGTGGACAATGTCATCACATGCATTGCCGCGGCAGTCGAACGCGAAAGCCGTCACCGAGGTTCCCAGCAAAATGAGCGGCGCGAACAGCTGGATTGCACTCATGCGGAACTCCGGCCGAAGTAAGGTGAGCGATTCTGCACTACTGCGCCTTGTCGCGCCGCCTGCTTTATGCCCATCATCCTCGCCTCCTCAACGTGCCTTTGCCGTCGAGATCAGCGATCTCAGGGTTGCAGCAAAGTGATCGATCTTCCTCTCCAATCTCACTCCAGCCTCGTAGGCCGTGAATGATCTGATTGAGGTCTTTGAAGCCTCCAACATCTGTCGGACTGTCTGTCTATCGTTCTTGAGAAACGGTTGGCTGTATAGAGCAACCTGTTGAAAGTACGCTTCCATTGCTGCGTCGATGCGAACCTCAGCAGACCGAGATTGACGCGCGGCGCCTGCGGCTTTGCTTGTCTTATCCTCCTCCTCAACCTTCTCCCTGGCAATCTGGAGTTGCGCTCTAGTCAGCTCTGGCGGAATGTCTTCTTTGGTCAACGCAATTGGCTTCATTGCTGCAATATGCATTGCCACGTCCTTGGCTGCACTCGCGTCGCCTTCAAACTCGACCACAACTCCTAGCCCCGTTCCGTGCATGTAGTGGACTAGTTCCCCACCTCCAGCGAAGCGCTTGAAGCGGCGGAAGCTAATTCCTTCGCCGATCCTCTGAACAGTTCCCTTTCGGACATGCTCTAGAGTCGGCCCGAATCCGTCCTGTTCGAGCGGCAAGCTCGAAAGCGTGGAGATATCTGCGGGATTGTGCTTTGCAACCAACATTGCTGCTGAGACTGCGAGACTTCTGATGGACTCCAGACCGGCAACAAAGTCTGTCTCACACCCAAGTTCGACGATCGCTCCAACGGTGTTCTCCACGAAGACCCCGATTGCTCCTTCCGAACCAACAGAAAATGGACCGCCGTCGAGTCCTACAGGTGCTTGATCATCCTCACTGGCATCACTCGACACGACCATCCTGTCTACCCAAGCTTGTGCAGCCTCCAAGATACGAAGCGCACTGCCCACTACTGCATCAACGGGCATATCAAACCTTCTGATTAGATCCAGCGTGACCGCATGCAGATCCTCTTCGGTCAATCGAGCGAATCGTATGCCCTCGATGCTCATCAGCAGCGTAACGTCTACTGGCTCGTGAAGCAGTTCAGTCAGATTGACATGGGGCGATGAACGAACTGCGTCAAGGAGGGCGGCGATCGAGTCGTCATGCAGCATCCGTGAGATCAACTGGGCGGCGCGGCCTTCGACATCTCCGCTCAACCGCGCCTCGGCTTCTCCCAAGCTTCTCGCCCATAAGTCGTCAAATTTCAATGCCAGGGTTGGCGAAAGCTGGGAGTACTCCGACGCGACGCCCATGGCGCGGGCCAGCACAGCGCCTAGATCGCTGCTCCGACGTCTCGGCCGCTGAATCAATTCACTTGAAGTGGAGAAGAGAAACCAAGTAACGGTTCGCAAGACGGAGTAGGTTTCTGGAAGATACGTTGCCCGAGCAGAAAAGGCGGGTGTTTCCATCAATCTCAGCCAACCTCGACGTGTCGCCGGGGCGAACTGGGGGCGTCTGAGATTTGAATCCACGCCAACGTGCCGATATACCGCGGCATGTATGGCAATGACTTCCGGATGGTCAACTCGAAGTGCCTCGGCGAGCGTCCCGTAGAGGTCCGTAGCGTAGTAGCCGGCACGTTCCAGCTTACTCTGAAGGAGAGCATGTGCAGTGAAAATGCCGAGCATCGGATCGTGCCGCGCGGCCGAAATGGACTCTTCGACCCAGGCGTTCGTCAGTTCTGGCATGGGCCGCGAAAGCAGCTTGCGCAGCGCCTCTAAGCGGCGGAGGACCGCGTCGTCTTCTGAGTAGCCTATCCGCTTGTACTGGATTGCGACTCGATCGAGATCTAGCGGAACCTTCGCGGCATCTCGGGAAGTCTGAACTGCCCATGAAATCTTGGTCTGAAGCGAGCCGGGCAGGTTAGACAATGGTAGACACGTGAGTCGGCTAGATCGCCCGTTCAGACCCGGCGGGTCAATGCTCTGGGCTAGAAAGCAGTTTCCCGAGTACCGCCGATGCGTGATGCAAAGGCTGCCAGCGTCCTCGAAAAAGGTTAACTCTGGGTCACCGATGGGGGCGAAATGGTCGTCCAATAGGGTGAGTCGCTCGGCCTCCGCTACAAGATTCGCCTTCAGCGCCGAGTTGTCTCGCCCAGGTTGCCAGGCCGGGTCTCGGATGCAAATCACCAATGGGGCATCGTCCGAAACCCCACCACGATTGGTGGCTTGGAAAGGGCGGTAGCTACGTGTATTCGGCAGTGAGATAGGACTGGCAAACGAGATCGGAGGAAGGACTGCTTGTACTGCATTCGATATCTCAAGCAGGCTGCTTTCCTTGATGTCTCCCAGGCTCTGTTGAACTTTGTAGACTCCCGAGTCGACCTGTGCCGCGATGCTGCCGAGTCCCTGTGCCACGATATTGAACCGGTCATCGAAGAGACAAACCTCTGCAGAATCGTCGCTAGCCCTAATGCTGACGCTGTGTTTCTCAGAGTTTGACATGGGCGCCTTCCGAAGATTGAAAGAGCTGTTCGCCAGATCGATCTCCCGCCAGTATGACTCTGAAGAGGCCTGGTTCCAGGAGTACGGAAAACTCATTCTCCGAGGAGATGGGCAGCGGTGCGACATTCCCTGCGCGGTCACGCAAAACTGCCACATCGTTCTGCAGCCAGATGGTGAATAGCGTATTGAACTTGCCATCGCTCACAATCACCGTAGTGGCAGCGGTTAACGGATGCGAAAGACAAATTCGCTGCGTCAGCAGTTTTGATGACGCATTGAAGAAGATCATCTCCGAGTCCATAGGACTGAATCGAAAGCCGCTCGTGGTCGGATCGTCGGAAAACTCGTGCCAACGCTGGTCGAGCTGCTTCATCAACGTGAGACTCGAGAGTCCGCGGCTATCGTCCGGAGTCGCAGTTTCGAGGCAAGAAATCAATGCGTTCGTGAGAATCCCGTATACCTTTCCGCCGCGTTCGCCAAATGCTCTTTCTGGCGTGCTGCTGCCGTGAGGTGCCGCGAAGATTGCAATTCCCTTGGCGGAGTTGGCTTTAGGAAAAACCGGAATCGGATACGCAGGCCTTGCGTACGAAGATTTCACTGATGCATTGCGGCAGCAGTCCATGATGAGGACGATCTCTTCGAAGAGGGAGTGCATGTGAGCAACCTGCGCAAAGAAGGATCCGCAGATGTTGTCCGGCGTGTCCTCCACGCTGTTCGCGCTGACAAGCGCTGCATCCATCGACCCTCTATCCTTAAGGGTCGCCCACTCCGCAAAACCGTGGCCTGAGAAGTACAGGTACAGCCGCCCGGGCTGTCGGATGAACTTGCCGTCCTGGTCCGTTACGCGTTGGTCAAACGCATCTTTGAACTCGGCAAGGCTTGGCCTCCATTGACGCCAACTTTTGTCCGCAATGCGATCAGCGGTAGTCGTGATGAGGAAGACCCGATTCGGATCCATGTTCCCGCCATCCTTGCGGAGCAGCCAATCTTTCATTAGCTCAACGTCGTTCAGCGGGCTGGAAAGTTCTTTGAAGGTTGGGCTGTAGTACTTCGAAATTCCCACAAGAATTGCGAGATCGTTCGCACGCATGGAATGTATCCTCAAGTGGCAATGAAGTGCTTGAGGCTCGCGAGCGTCGCGCCATCGTTGTCAAAGTCACCATGCTTGCGGGCGGATGAACTAAGTCCGTCGGTCCCTGATACATCTGACCAGACGCTCAAGCCTTCTGCAGACTCCAAGAATTGCGCCACCTTGCGGACATCTTCGTCGTCTGCGAACTTGTCAAGGTAACGCCGCATACCGACAAGTGGCATGCCTACTCGAGGGGCCCATTGCCCTGAAGCGTCTGGATCGCCTTCCAGTAGCCCTGAAACAAAGTAGAGCAGGCTACGGGTGTAAACAGGCGGCAACATCTTGTCAGCGCATTCGAGCTCATCCAGCATTCCAAACATTCGGAACCTGCGAATGAGAGTTCGGTGGCTTGCGAGAGCAGCCGCAAAGCGACGATGTGATACTGCTGGCGCCAGGAACACGACGTCGATTGGGGTAGTAACGTCGGCCACTGCTGCTGCGTCCAGGAAACTACAGATGTAGATGGCGCCGGTGCTGTGTCCAACAAGCGTGATCTTGGATAGCTTTCCATCCAGGCCTTTCAGTGCGTTGACTACGGTGCTGCCACAGCACTCAGGGTCTTGTCCGAACGAGTCTTGGGTGTCCAACTTCATCTGCCGCCAGATTGCCGCACCGGCGAGGTCCATGTAGGCCTTACGAAGGACCTCTTCAACAACTGTACAGTACATCCCGTGGTCAGTGTTCCGTTGATAGCGCGTCAGAACTTTGATCACAATCTTGGCGACGTAGACTGCTGCTGCTGCGACGCTGATTACCCCTTTCTTGGTGGTTGTTGGGTCGTTCGTACCGAGCAGCTCAGCCTGCGCATCTGCATCCATGAGGGTGCTATCAAGTGCGGCTCCGGCTTTTTCCCTTCCCTTCGCGAGTGTCGCCTGTGCCGCAAGCCGTTCAAATGCGTCAACAAATGCCGGATCGTCGTCGATTGCGTGAAGATAGATGTCTTCAGCGAGCCCATGCTCATCCAACTCCGCGGACTTCTTTGCGCTGTTCGCCGTGGCGGGGTCGACATCTAACCGTTCGGTAGGTGGAGTCGAGTGGTCGGTGACGTCGTCGAAGTAACGATCGAAGTCTTGACGTAGCGTCTCGAAATTGATGTCTGCCGGCGTCCCGGTTCCCTTGAGGGTTGCGCCCGTTCCAATTTTTCTAAGCACCCATTCCGAAACCTTCTTCACAAACTCGCGGAATGCGGGGTCCTGCAGCAACTGGGCCTTGTTGTTTCGGAGGGCCTCGAACAACCCGGCCTCCCACACGAAAAAGAGGGGGTACGAACCGGCGGCGCTGTAGTAAGGTGCCAACTCCTTGGCGATTCCTATCCCATCGTGATAATCGACCAAGCCCCCGTGGAAATGGACAACCAAGCCATTCTTCGGTCCAGCGGTGACGGCTTGAGTCAGGATCCGAATGACGTCGTCAGATGAACTGGTCGGAGCCGAGGAAGTCTGACCTGTAGGGAATTGGGCATTGCTGCGTAATCTGCCTCCCTTGCTATGCAGTACGTTGTCCGACTCAATAGGCATCAAAAACCTCCTCGTATATAAGAAAAAGGAGTGACTCTTTGCATCGGAGTTTCGAGGCGATTGCTTGCGAGCGCAAGACCTCTTGGCGGTGATCCCCAAAGTTGATGAGGCTTGGCGCCTGTAAAGCGCCTGGCGCTTACTCGACGTCGGGCCTTGCCAAACTCGACGCAACTATGTGAGATGAAGCAGTGTCCGATCAGCGAATGGAGGCAGTAGAACAAGACTTTGATTCGAGGTGCTGCTCGCGCTTCGATTCCCGATGGCTGGTGCACTTGCGATGTTCATCGTACGGCGTCGAGTAGGTCGTCGTCCACTGAGCGTTCCTGAGGCGAACGTCAGGCTTCGAGCGATCCTGCCCTCCTGCGTCACTGTGTCGCCCGTCCGTCTCGGCCGCGGATGACCACAGGTCGGGCTCGTCGGCGGCTTCCAGGGCGAAAACAGGCAAGCGATATACGGGGTTGTCGTACTTTTCGTGCAAATCGGTGCGCTTTGCCTCAGAAAGTCCTTTTCCGACAACCATTTGCGGAACCAGGCGTTTTCGCCGGACCTCGTCCTTATCATGCAGAAAGGTGCGCTTTGGCTGTCGATGTGGAGGAGGGCGCGTGCGCGGATTCGCGCTCACGTTATCGGCGCGACGACGCTGCGTGCCTCGTATTGGATCGCCGCTGAACAAGCGTGTCGGCGTACTTCTCGACATTGAACTTCATCGTGCCGCGAAAGTTGATGTGCGAAAAGTGCGCCGGCCCGATGCGGCGCAACCACTCGTCCTCGATCCGGGTTCCCTGACGCTTCAGCCTCTCGACGACCTCATGCATCCGGCTCGTATTCCAGGCCAGCACGATGTTCGTCAGGAGTGCGTGCGAGCCCGAGATCGCCATCATCTCGTCGCGCCGTCGGCCGCGCTCCGGCGCAACCTTGCCGCTGTACACCGCACGCTGGAGCTGATGCACCGACTCGCCCCGGTTCAGTAGCGTGTGGATCTCGCGCCGGAAGTCCTCGATGGCGATGTAGTCGCACAGGAAGACGGTGCGCAGCAGTCGTCCCAGATGTTCAGCCGCTCGATGCAGAGGGTCACCTTGCGCAGCCGATCCGAAGCGCTGCAAGGCCAGCGTGGCTGACACGCGCCCGGATCGAATGGACGCCGCCAGGCGAAGGAGCTCGTCCCAGCCGCGCTCGATGGCGCTGAGCGAGACGCTCCTCACGGTGACTGCTTCGAGGCCTTCCGGGACCCTGAAGACGCGCGGCAGGTGCAGCTTTCGCTCCGCCAAGTCACGCAGGCGCGGACACAGGTCAAAGCCCAGCAGCTTGGCGATGGCCATCGCCGGATTCGTGTACCCATGGGTATCTACCGCCACCAGTGATAGCCGCAAGAGGTCCTCACCGCGGTTGTTTGTCTCGACACCCTCGATAGCGACACCAGCCTGACGTTCGTTGAGCACGATGGGCTGGTCATAGACGATGCCCCATCGGTCACGCACGTGGGTGTACAGGCCTGCAGCGTAGGTGCGCCGGCGCGGATCGACCCGGGCGTTCCAGAGGTGGCGCGACGCGACCAGCGACCGGGGTGACTTGGGCATCCCCAGGAGGTCGACGTGCTGCTCACGTTGCGATTCCCAATGGGCTGGAGGAATCAGCATCTGGTCGCGCTCGCGATGGCTCAGTGAGTGATCGATCCAGACGCTGCCGCGACGAAGGCTCTTTCGCAGCGACATCAGCGTGCAGGCTTCCAAAGCCCGAAGGCTCGAGCGGGGGTCCAGATCGTGGACGAGACCGTGCCAAGCGGCACCCACTTCCGGAAGCTGCACGCCTTCGGGAATTTCGGCAGCACTGCGTTCCTGCAACGCACTCCACGCCTTCCACTGCTGGAAACCACGGTCGCCCTTGCGGCCGCCGAACGCCAGATCCTTGAGCGATGTCAGGCAAGCATGTACCCGCTGGACGTCCTGTGCCAGAGCCTTGCGAACTTGCGAAACGAAGCTGCCGGTGGTCACGCCGCTGAACTCGGCGAGCAACTGCCGAGCCTGCAGGACGCGATCCTGCCAGGTCCTGGCCTCATCGTGAAGGATGGCGCTGGCCTGCGCCGCTTGCCTGAGCAGACCTGTCGTGGCGCGTGCGCGGCTTGCCTGGGCGCGATCGGCAGCTTCGCGAAACAGTTGCTGGCTGCGTCGGCTCGATTGAAGCAGCGCCACATCGGTGAGTTCAAGAAGCGTGATCCGCAGAAAGCACACCAACTCGATCATCTGCCGCGATGGGTTGATCTCGCGCGTCTTGGCCGGGCGCCGCGACTGCACCTGCCTGGCGTACGCCTGCTGCTTGGCCAGCGTCACGCTGCTCAGGTCCCAGGTGTCGGCTCCGAGCGCCTTGAGAAAGCGCACCTTCTCGAGCGTTTCGGCCAGGCTTGCCGGTCCATGTCGGCGCGGGGGCGTCTTCAGCCATTCCAGTTGCGTGGAATCCGTCTCGGGCCGAATACAGTAGGCGAGGGCGCTCAGTTCGCGCGCCCTCGCGACCGGAACAGCGGCGCTGACATGGAGGAGGACGCTCGCCTCGACAGCGGCCAACGCGTCGCGGGCCCAGTCCTTGAGGCGGCGCACTCCGGGAATCACGATCCGGCGGGTGTACAGCCACTGGCAGGTCGACCGTACCAGATCGTCGGGGTGAGTTGCTTCTTGAGCGTGGATGCGAAGCGCATCGGCCAGTTGGATTTCATCACTGTCCGCAAGATCTCGAAGACCGAGGTAAGTCTTCGCCCAGAGCTGATGCTTGAACAGCGTCTGGCTGCGCTTATAGATCGAGCGCAACGTTGCAATCGCTGGTGGGGAGATGCCCAACAGCTCCGCCGTGTGCCGCAGCAAGTTGCGCGGCAAGACGTCGAAGCCGTCGAGCGGTCTACCGGTCGCGCGCATGAACAGCACCATCAACGCAGCGGGCAAACGGTGGCTGACTCGAAAATGCTGCGTGATCGCTTCAACGTCTGCCGACCCAAGCTCGAAGAACTGCTCACGGTCAAACTCGCTCAGACGGGACGGAAGGGTCTCCTGGCCGACGAAACGCAGGGCAAAGGAAGACATGGCCGGCTCCAAAACGCGGGGCCGCCAATGTACAGGCTCGGTCCCTGTCAGGGCTGAGTTCGTCTATCACCTGCGCCTTCCAGTGGAGACCTCCACGCCCGCGTGGATGCCGGGCTCGCAAACAAAAGCGCACCGATTTGCACGAAAAGTACGACAACCCCGTGCCAGACCTACTCGGAGAGCACCTGTGCCAGCAGGAGCTTGGCGACGACGAGGTGCGCGACGAGATATTCGAGATCGTGTTCGGCGCAAGCGCGTGAGGCGGAGGTCGTCCTTTTGGTGGCGAAACCACATGGTCGCGTCGGAGAAATCCGTGGAGATCAATAGATTGTGTTCGGCCATCTCGAGCCCTTCAGTGAGGATGTCAGAAAACAGCCGCAGCGATGCCGCGCCCGATCCAGAGCAGACGGGCTCGTAGCCACACCAAGGCTTTCGCGTTACGCTTCCGCTCAGTGCATCGAGGCAAGGAGAGAGCACCATGCCCAATCCGAGGTAATTGGACTTTCTCTGCGGATTGATACGGTCGCGAGAAGATTTCACTTCGAAATCAACAACTTACGGAGGGCGATGTTTGCGCAGAGACGGGCATCCTTAAGTCGTTGTCGCGCATATAGTTTTTTGCGCTGACCGTATCAATCTGCACCATAAGTACGATCACCCCAACATCCAGTCCATAGGTCGTAGCATTCATGTCAGCCCTCCAGTTGGAAGTGAGGGGGATGAAATCCCCGCTCTGACACGCCAGCTATTCGGTATCTTTACGTGGCCAAAAAGTGGGCGGTGTCCATGCCATCTCGGCCATCGTTGGCCCTTTAGTTCGCAAGTCCCTCCAGACTGTTGGGTCTGCGGCGCGCAGTGTTCCCGGCTAGGGTTTCACTCTCATGCGAGTGGTCGTTTGCCGGGTGCATGTTCCGGCGCTGGCTGAAAAGGGTTCCCCGCCCGAGAGTGTCTGGCACAGTTCCGTCTCATTGGTATGCCAAGACCATGGAATTAATGAAGCATGGGACGGAGGTTTTGATGGATTCACTGAAACAGCGCTCTCGATAGGGCGCGTGCTGCTCGGAGGGGGCGCGACGGATGGAGGTTCACTATTTTTCGCTTCCCACATAATCGGGGGCACTGGCGCAATCTCAGTTGAATGACTGCGTGGCTCTAAATTTTCGCCTTTACCGGAAACCTTTTCCCCAGAACTTGTCGGGTTGCTGGTGCCTACCGTTTGAGCTCGCCTGACAAAAAAGAACTCACCATCACTTGTACGCAACTGTCTAAGCTGTGGCGTGATCGTTCGCGTCCAACCTTCTTTATCTTTTTGTAAGGCAACCTCTCGCCGAACGAACACGAGAATATCCGAAAGAGAGATGATGGATGCGCCGTCGCCCGCTGCACCTGTCGCGGCGCGTATAAATGCGTCTGTGAATAGGCTTCCCTTCCACTTTGCGCCCACAATCGTCTGCTCGGTGGATGTGCCAGCAGCGAAGAGATGATGGGACGGTTGATCGAGCTGCGCCAGTGTAAGGGTGCGGTCCGATTTCGCCTGAACCCCGGCCAAGCCACTTACGCAGGTATCGAGAATAAATAGGGCCTGCTTAGCGGAAAGCAGATCATCCCACCTAGTGAGATCATCCATGCTAACCATGCCACCGAATGCGTTCTTTTGAGAGCTCGCCAAGGGCATGTATCCATGCAGTCGCCCGTTTGCAAGTTTACGCGCGGTGCCGTGGCCAGACCAGTAGAAAACGAATTTGTCTTCTGGACCAAGGAGGGTTGGAATCTTGTCCACCATCAGCGATTCAATTCTCGATTTTGTCGCAAATTCCTCAGTTAATACGAAGACGTGATCGAAGCCGGCGGCCTCAATTAGAAAAAGACGCATTCGATCGACATCGTTCTTTGCCTCGCTCAGCGACGGAAATTCGGAGTACTCGGTTATTCCTATTAAGACTGCGTATGATTTTGACCGAGTCCCTGCCAGTTTTTCCAAAGTACTGGCCACATTGGGTTTTGAACGGAATTCTTGTTCAATCCCCGCAGCAAGAGTGGCGGAGGAGAACAGCAGTAGTAGAACCGCCCAAGCAGTTTTCCAAATAAACCACTTCAGTCCTGCTGAAAAATGCCCGGGGAGTGCTTCGATTTGCATGACGCCTCCAGTTGAGGTCTTTACTTATTCACGCTTGTTCTTGCCTTTTGCAGTTCCAAGAAAGACTTTATAAGTCCGACCAAGCCTGCAAGCATTGAAACTACAGAAGTTGCGAGCGCCAAACAGGCGACTAAGAATGAGTCAGACTCTGTTCCTTTAGATTGAATTCCTGGTGGGCGAAAGACGTCATGGAGCAGCCCCCCGTAAACAAGTGCTGCGAACGTCGCCACTCCTGAGGCAATTAGGAGTACCTGGGTCCACCTGTTACTCATCGCGGTCCCCCGTGGCTTCGATGACACGGATGCTCGATCGAAGCAAGGCTATTTGATCTTTCGTAGTTTGCATCGGACTGTCGCAAAGGGCAACGTGCCGTTGTGCTCCGCAAAATCTCGTCTGCGCATCATGCTGACGTGGGCGTGTTCGGCAGATCCCTCGGGGACGGTTCGATGGACCGTGGAGAGCGCCTACAGGCGCGCCGCCAACTTATATAGCTAACGAATATTCGTGGTGCAAGCCGCTCAGCACGGAGAGTAGCCAGAAGTCAGGGGTGTCGGTGCAGAAGATCTCTGCCTTGGACGATGTCTGGACTGCGTGCGGGAGCATCGAATCGTGTCTATTCAAATCTGTTGCGGCGCACACCCCTCGGATCTGGCTGCTCTCCAATCAGCGCTTCGTGGAAAGCGCTCAGCTTGCCGGCCGCCGCCTCTCGGCGGTATCGAGGCTCGACCTCCGCCGGCGCCTTGACCCACTTCTTCACGGTGTTGCGCGACAGGCCCGTGCGCCTTGCAATGTCGCTGAACGAGACATGGTCGCGGAAGTGCATCCGCTTGACCTTGCCATCACGTCCATGGTGATCACCTGTTCGTCCTGCTGAAATATTCAGCAGGACAGTTGAGCACCCTGGTCAATTTTGAATCGGCAGACCCGGGTTCAGGGGGGGTGCGGCAGAAATCTTGGACTACCTTTGGAGGTAGTTCATGTACTCATACGAAAACCGCATCCGTGCGGTCAAGCTTTACATCAAGCTACGGAAGCGCACTGCGGCGACCATTCATCAGTTGGGCTATCCGACGAAGAACTCGCTGAAGAGCTGGTATCTACAGTACGAACGCTCTCGCGATTTGCCTGCGGCCTACGTGCGCTCCAGGTCGAAGTTTTCGCACGAGCAGAAGAAGCTGGCCGTCGACCACTACCTCACGCATGGTTGCTGCATTGCTGCGACCATGAAGGCACTGGGGTATCCAGGGCGCGGGACCCTTGCAGCCTGGATCGATGAGCTGCACCCCGAATCCCGGCAACGCGTTGTCGGCAAAGCCGCCAGTGTGCCCCAGTCGCCGGAATTGAAGAAGATGGCAGTCCTCGAACTGTGCACTCGTCAGGGAAGTGCGCAGGCGGTTGCTCAGAAGCTTGGCGTGAGCAGGCCGACGCTGTACAACTGGAAGGATCGGCTCGTTGGCCGGGAGGCTCCAGCATCCATGAAGCGCCGTAAAGATTCACCGCCTGAGCCGGAGCGAGCGGAACTGGAGCGACAAGTCGAATCGCTGCGACGCGACCTTCAGCATCTGCAGCTTGAGCACGACCTCTTGAAGAAGGCCAACGAAATATTAAAAAAAGATCTGGGCGTCGACTTGCTGCTCCTGACGAACCGGGAGAAGACGCTGTTGGTTGACGCCCTGAGACAGGCCCATTCACTGTCAGATCTATTGATGGAGCTGGACCTTGCCCGCAGCTCCTATTTCTATCATCGCGCGCGCCTGCAGGTCGCTGACAAGTATGCCGGTGTGCGTCGGACCATCGCCGACATCTTCGAACTCAATCGCCGTTGCTACGGCTACCGCCGCATTCACGCGTCGCTCAGCCACTGACAGATTTCGGATTCACTACCCACTACAGGCATTTTTCGACCCCATGGACATCATCTCGACACTCGCACCCCTTTTTGAACGGGTTCTGTCGCGACAAGCCGGTCGGCCACAATCCAGCCCATGGTACCGCTGCACGTCCAACTTGAGAACTCAACCTTGCGAGGGGTCATCACGCGTTTGCATTTCCCGCTGGAGATCATGCTCGTGTGCGTTCGATGGTACGCGGCCTATTCTTTGAGCCTGCGCAACCTGGAAGAGATGATGGCCGAGCGCGGGGTGCTGGTCGACCACGCCACTGTCCACCGCTGGTCACTGAAGATGCTGCCCGTGTTGGCCAAGGTATTTCGTCGGCGCAAGCACCCGGTGGGGCGTTCGTGGCGCGTCGACGAAACCTACGTGCTCGTCGCCGGCCAGTGGAAGTACCTGTACCGAGCCGTCGATCGGCTGGGTCAGACGGTTGACTTCCTGCTGACCGCACGCCGTGACATAGCGGCCGCGCGTCGGTTCTTCGAGCGCGCGATCGCCCAGCACGAAGCGCCCGAGAAGATCACCATCGACAGGAGCGGAGCCAACACCGCTGCGGTGCGAGGTCTGCTCGCAGATCGCGGCGACGCCATCGAACTGCGGCAGTCCAAGTACCTAAACAATCTTGTGGAGCAGGATCACCACGCCGTCAAACGACGAGTCCGGCCGATGATGGGATTCAAGTCTTTTCGCTCTGCCGCGAGCCTGATTGCCGGCATCGAGACCATGCACATGATCAAGAAGGGGCAACTGCGCTGCCCCGACGGCTTGGCATTTTCACATACCGACTACTTCTACAGTCTCGCAGTCCGTTGACCCGGGCAACTGCCTCACTTCACGCGCCTCGACCGGCTTATCGCGACAGAACCCGCAAGAAGCTGGGCGAATGAGAGCGGACGTGCGCGACAGCGCATGGCTCAAGGAGTGAGTGGGGGCTAGCTTAGGTCGAAAAACAATCGACTGAGAGGTGTTCGGTCTGTCGATTTGCTACGAGAGCCCTTCAACAGACAAGTTGTCAAGGTCCTTTAGTGGGCATGCTGAGCACGACGATGTCCGCAGAGCCTCGAAAGGCCACATCAATTTGAGGTCCAATTTTTGTCAAGGCAATCTTCGTGAGACCCAGAAATTGGTCGTCTAATGTGACGTTAATCCCTTCTCTGGCTGCAACAGTCGCTAGCTCTTTCTTCATTGCTGTTCGGGCCTCAGTAACGATCGGTCGCAAGTTGATGCTAGTAGCATTCTGAACCGTGCTCCAGATTTGGTTCTGGAAAAGGGGCGACAGCACATTCCACAAATCGTTGTCTATGATTCGACTGAAGCTGAAGTCGACAAGCGATAAGGATTGAAGTGCGGGGTCGAAGCTTGGTTTCGCAAGGAAATACACCCAGCCTTTTGGCGTCAGAGATGTGGGGGCGGATATCTTTGAGTCAAATTTGACTCCAACAACGAGGTCGTCGCCGCTGGGGTAGATCTTCACTTCTTTGATGGTGGCGCTCGCAGCTGTGGATCCGGCCTTTCCTTCGTAAGTCTTTCCTACAACCGCTGCAGTAGCGAGTCTTTCTAATGAATCGTAGGTGACGGTTATCGGGACTGTGAGATTGAGTTCGTTCTGCTTCGGCGACATTCTCTCAAGTTTCGGCAGAGGCAGCAGATCTGTGGTGGCTGATGCGGGGGAGTCGCCTAATATGACCTCAGTCTTTGCGACGAGCATTAGGGCGAGTTGTGCACCGGTTGGCGTATAACTGAAACCGGAGAAGCCGACCCTCTGCGGTGTTACGATGATCCTCCCGGCTTGCCCAGCGACCCGAGCGAGCGAAATGTCATAGACGTGCCAAATTGGTGCCACAAGCTGCTTCACCTTATCGCAAGTAAGCAAGGCGGGTATCTTCGCCACCGCGTCGTTCATCGCCTTCTTGATCGCCGGCCCAGCTTCTCCATCGATATCGATCCAAAATTTGCCGGCGACTTCCAGCTCAGCCTTGTTTCTCCAAACAAAGTTAGGTGTTGCCAAAAAGGTCGGACACCAGGCTTCGTCGATCCCCATCTCCACATCCGCCCAAGCCGTGAGTGAACCCCGGAAATTCTTCTTGTTCAATGCAAAGAAGTCAGCCAACGCGCCCACAAAGCCTGCGGAGCCTTCTGCTCGAATCGGTAAGCTGAGACGAACTCCGCTGGGCAGTGCACTAATGACTGCAGGCCCGTCTCTCACAATGTTTGCGTTGTAGTCGATATCGAGACAAAGATTCTCAACTTGGTTGACCGTTACCACGGTTGTAATGAATCGCGCTACTGCTCCAAGCACCTTCCCGACATCCCCTCCTACCTGCTTCTCTACGGTTTGTTGAACTTCCTTGTTAACGTTGATACAGACACTCTGGCGTCCCTGCAAAGGGACGTTGGTGGGGAGGGCTTCAGTCAGTGCCTTGCTAATCGTCTCGTAGTGGAACAATGCGTTAAGTGTAATTAGCGACTCGGCTGAAGTCGGCGCGACTTCGTTTGGCCTTATTGGTGGTTGCTCGGCAAGCTCCTTGTACGTCTTTCCGCAGCCGGTCAGGGCGAGCATCGCAATCACTACTCCGATGATGGTGCGAGTTTGCATAGGTGGCTCCTTGATGCATCTTTGGCGCGATAGAAGGTCAATGTGGGGGATCTAGTCACCGATCGACTCCTGGCGACTCCGAGTTGATCCCGATCTGCACCGCAAATGCGCAACTTGGAGAAGATCGAGGCCAAGCAAGCCGGACATCTCAAATTGGCAAAGCGGCAGTGACGGTCAAGGGCTTGATATTTTCAAGGGGCCACTGGATCCACCGGAACTCGGCAAAAGGCTGGCTGTTCCGGCGCGGTGCCGATGATCACATAACCCGTGCCCACTCGATGGCATTCATCTAGCCATGGTCACTCCTCATCTCGACAGACTTTGACTCCCGGCCCTTCGAAAGGTACGGCTTGGCAGCACGCTAGGGAAAGAACTGGTGATGCACAACCACATTCTTGATGAGACGAGCACGTGCAGTATCGGGTTCGACTCGCGGAAAGGCGGTATGTGGAAAAAAGCTGAGGCCGCGGAAAGTCCGTGGACAACGGGCTGACTGTGTAAGCAAAGAGGTTGACGCGCGAGGAGAATGGTTAGAGACTTAGCGCATATTTGGCGATGGTGTTGGAGGAGTTGATGAGCGTCAAGGAGTCCTTCTGGCATTTCATAACTGAATTCTTGGGGTATCGCCATGCCGGACGGCGGACAGCCTGATCCGACGCGGTCGCTTGATCCCCTCTGGACGTGGCTGGGATCAGCCATAGTGGGTGCAAGCGCGCTCACTTCGCTATTCATACGTTCCGGCGCAACGTCCATATTTCCTGGCCGGGACTCTGTAATGCAAGACGACGTGATCGTGTCAGTGGCGTATTGGGGATTGCTAATCTCGACAATCGGTCTTGCCGCCCTTGGGACAATCGCGCGCAGGTACAAATACATGGGATATGACCGCAGCGGATTCGCTTGGCCCCGCTTTACTCTAGTAGAAGGGGACGTTCGTGACGGGTTGGCAGCCAGGGGAACATTCGCGGTGCTCACGCTCGTTCCATTGACCGGTTGGATCATCGCTTTGGTGGCCTACTCGAAGAGCCGCATCGCGCTCTGGAACTCTCCTGTTCCGTTGTCCGACGGGTTTATATCCAGCCGAGTAGCGGCTATTCAAGCCGCGTGCGAGGGGCAGCCCTGCTTTCGCATGCACCCGATTGACGGCGTGCCTCCCTTCGCGATGCAATGGTTCTCGTATCTAAATGATCCCGCCTTGCTGGTTTTGTCTGTGTACGCGGTGTACGTTTGGGCGAGATGGATGAGGCCGGCGCTCAAGTCTTGAGATACTGATAGACGCTAGCGCGCGAGATGCCGAGCGTCTGGGCAATGTCTACCTTCGGCACGCCGCGCTCTGCCATCTCTCTCAGCGTTGCCCTCGCCGCCTCGTCGAGCACTGGCTTTCTTCCCTTGTAGACGCCTTTCGTCTTTGCGATTGCGATGCCCTCGCGCTGGCGCTCGCGGATCAGCGCACGCTCGAATTGGCCGACGGCCCCGAGCATCTGGAGAAGCAGCATCGAGTACGCAGCTCTGTGCGCGTCACCGCCTTCGTCGGGGCGCTCAAAAGTCAAATTCTCCTTGACGAACATGACGCTGACGCCGCGCGCTGTCAGCGACTCCACCACCTCCTGCAAATCTTTCAAAGATCGCGACAGCCGATCCATGCTGTGCACATACAGATGGTCGCCGTCTCGCACGTGACCGAGCATGGCCTGAAGCTGCGGTCGCTTTACATCTTTGCCACTCGCCTTGTCGGTGAAAATTTTGTCCAGAACGAGCCCCTCAAGCTGGCGCGCGTCGTTCTGATCCACGCTGGAAACCCGGACGTAGCCGATTTTTTGCCCGCTGCTTGGCGGCAGATTTTTCTTCACGGTCATGGGAATGCTCCAAGAGTTCAATGTCTGAATTGACTCTATAAGGTATTTTGGAATTTGTCGATAAATTCTGAAATACACCCTAACTGGACGCGAATTAACGAATCGAGAAGTGTCTGACTAGCGTGTAGCCAATCTGGACGGCGGCTACGTTCTTGGCGTGCAGCCGCCATAGGCGATCCGGCGAAGAATTTCCGGCCATCAAAGGCGGTCGGCAAGCCGCCAAATCGAGCCGCTGGCGCGTTTTTCCGGCGCGGCCGTGGTCTAAGCGGCTGCGAGTGCGGCGCGCTGAAGCCATGCCCCGATCCTTAGCCGAAAAATCTCTGAGCGACGGCTCGGCAGCCGACGCTAGTCGCCGCTCGGATTTTTTCGGACTGACGTGAGGAATCGATTAACCGCAGGTCTGCCTCGTCGCCATTTTTTCCAACAACCCCGGCCGCTGGCTACTGGTCGGCGCGACCGCAATGCGCGTCATGATCCCAAGGCTTTCCCAGAAGTCACTGCTGAACGCTCGCGCAGGCCGTAGGCTTCCCCGGTGCACCGACCTCCCGTCAGCGGTGCATACCCGAGGGCGGTGCGTAATCCACCAGGGCGGCCTTGAGAGACAGGGTTCACTACCACGTCTGCCCGGGAGGGTTCAGGATGACCGCTGGGTGGTGGTGACACGCAATGTCGCCTCTCTCCCGCTTCGCTTTGTCGGCACAATTCGGTCGAAGCGTCGGGGTGCTGAGATCGAACCAACTCCAAAGTCAGGTCGAGCCCTCGCTCAGGAATATCTCGAATAAATTGTTCTCGGCAGCCGTCCGCGCTGTACATTTATACATATGAAAGTAGCTGGCCTTTTCGCGGGCATTGGGGGATTTGAACTGGGGTTCGAGCGGGCGGGGCTCAAGAGCGGCCTACTGTGCGATGTGCTCCCGGCTTCGAAAGCTGTGTTGGAGGCACGCTTCCCTGGAGTCCCTTTCCATCAGGACATTCGGAAGCTCCGATCCCTTCCTTCGGATGTGGAAGTGATATGCGGAGGATTCCCTTGCCAAGACCTCAGCCAAGCCGGGCGAACTGCTGGCCTTGAAGGGGAGCAGTCAGGACTGATCGGCGAGGTCTTCCGTTTGCTCGGGCGGCGACGTGTGCCTACCGTGGTGATCGAAAACGTACCGTTCATGCTTCAGCTCAACGGCGGAAAGGCTATTCGCGCAATCATCGATGAGTTCGAGCGTCGGGGGTACCGGTGGGCGTATCGGGTGGTCGACTCGTTTTCCTTCGGTCTACCGCAGCGTCGCGAGCGGGTCCTCTTAGTGGCTTCGCGGGAATTGGATCCTGCGGCGGTCCTGTTGGCGGACGACAAGCCCTTGACGCGCCCGACCACTGCCATGGGAACCCTTGCCCATGGTTTCTATTGGACCGAAGGACTCACGGGCCTAGGATGGGCCGTGGACGCTGTACCGACCTTGAAGAACGGGTCCACGATCGGCATACCGTCGCCGCCGGCGATAGCCATGCCAGACGGAAGGCTCGTTAAGCCAACCTTGGAAGACGCTGAGCGCCTCCAAGGATTTGAGGCGGGATGGACCTCTCCGGCAGATAGCGTTGGCCGAGCGTCCAAACGCTGGAGCTTGGTTGGAAGTGCAGTGAGCGTACCCGTCGCCGAATGGGTGGGCAAAAGGCTGCTGCGGCCCGGTACCTACAACGTATTGCGCGACGCGGAGTTTCCGCTGGTAGGCAAAGCGCCAAAGGCGGCACGCTTTGATGGCAAGCGTAGGTTCAGCGTCACCATCAGCCAGGACCCTATTGGCGTTCGGGCTAAGCCGCTGTCCCAGTTTCTTTCCACCGGCGGCGAGGAGCTCTCGTTGCGGGCCGCGTTGGGCTTCCTCACAAGAACTCGTCGCGCAAAGCTCCGATTCGATCCCGCTTTCATCAAGGCGGTCGAAAGACATGTCACGGGCTTGGGAGGTGCGCTTCCTCCCTATCCGCCAGGCTCGCAGATGCGGAAGGTCGCTTGACCGACATTGTCGCCGATCACCTATTACAGCCCGGCGAACCTAGATGCGTAGATCGTGTCAATTCGCTCGATGAACGCATCGTACTGGAAGGCAGCCCCGGGCTGTGGTGCGGGCGGCGTTGTGACGAGACTAACCGGGCTACCGTCGTTGGCGCATGAAATGAGGACTACCCCCATCGCATCAAACCCCCGTTGACCGACGGCGGCTCGCCTCGGTAGCTGAGTTACCTTGGCAATGGCACTCGCCGCGTTGGCCGGCTGTTTGTGCGGATTGATGACAGTTGTCTGTGTGCCGATCGCCCAAGGATTCCGCAAGGGGCTGATGAAGGTGTCGGCGGCATTGATCAACGCCAGACCCGCTGCGATCGCCGAATCCGTATCGCCATGAATAGTGAGGTGAGAGCTATTCAGTTCATCGTAAAGCCGGGGTCGGGCCTTTCCAAACTCTGTAAACGCGGCCTTGGCTTCCAGCGCGACGAGTGCCGTCTGAACCCCGGAAATTTCAATGTCCGGCAGCCCGCGTAGGAGGGCCTGTTCTTGAGGCGAAAGCACGATGTTGTACGCAGAAATCATGTCTGCGAACGTTTGAATAGTCGATGACGCTTCCGGGTTTGAGCGGCGACAGATCACTAAATCGAGGTCCTTCTGCCGGTCGTTCTGAAAATCTCTCATTCGGTGGTTGATCCCGAAGGCCACCTTGCCGTCGACGACGTGACGGTAGAGCAGATTCCCCCGAAGCATCAAATCGAAAAAGACCCCCCAGCAGGCAATCTTCGAATGGCGATCTGAGCGGGGGTGATATTGCCAAAGGTTTCCATGCATAAAACCGTTGGCGCCGCCTGTCGCGACACTGAGAGATCGTGCAAGAATCTGAGTACCGTAGGTCATTTCAGTGGCGCTGCCAATCGAAGCTCAAAGCGTTAGAGGATAAACGCCCTGATCTTCCCCTCGCCTGAGGGCCCGTGATATTTGTGGCGTCCACTTGCGTTGATGGTCTGCCAGCGATGAGCCATTGCCTTACCCACCTGGCGGTTTCATCGGTACGAGCAGCATCGTAGGGTTTTAGCGCGCACTCCCAGACCACCAGACTTCTCCACCCTTGCTGGCTCAAACGTTCTAAAGCCAGCGCGTCGCGTTTGCGATTCGCATCGAACTTGCTCTGCCAAAAATTTGTCCGCGTTGAAGGAGTCGATCCAAAGCGACATTCGTGTGCATGCCAGAAGCAGCCGTGGACGAACACTACAGCTCCGTACTTGGGAAAAACAAGGTCTGGTCTACCAGGGAGGCGAGGGTCGTGAAGTTTGTATCGAAGCCCTAGTCCATGAAGCGCGTGACGCAGCACCAGCTCAGGCTTTGTATTGACTTGCCCGACGCTTCGCATGATCCGCGATCGCGCCGCTTGATCTACTACATCCATAACCCTTTCGCCCTTGCGCGCACCCTTTTCAAGGTCGCTACCTTATTGGAACACTGGCGCGAATGCGAGATCACGGTATCGCTTGCCGCGTCGAGTTCCATCTGTGCTGACCAGTCGCGAGGACTGCGCATGGTCAGGCACTAGCGCGCGCCTGGTACCGCTCCCGTGGCGCAGCCCTCCGGAGCGTGACAAGCTGCATGCCTTGCTACTGATTCCTGTCGAAAATTCCCTTTAAAGCCATATCGACGACGCGCTGCGGACGCCGCTCGGCATGGAACGAATCGATGATCAATGTCCTTCCCGAAAATCCAGCTGCGTCCGCGAGATCCCTGACCGCGGCGTGCGACCAGAAGGGATGCGCGATCACCAGCCGCACAGGATCAGGAGCATCGCCCCGCACGACCGGCAGTGCCATTCGGCCGACGCGTTCCACCGTGAAGCGATCGGGTCTGAGCGCCGCGAGCGATTGCGCTTGTTCGTGTGCGATGGCCTTCCAGTCGCGAAGCTCATGGGCTTCCCACCGATCGTCCAGCCCGGCCCGCCAGTCGGGTTGGTAAAGAACACGCAGTGCTGCGAGTCCGAGCCGCCAGTCGAGCAAACCGTGGTGGCTGCGATTTCCGTAGCGCTGCAAGCAGACATAGCACGCTGCCCTACAGCGAGCTCGATGAGAATCGTAGAGAAATCGGGCAATCAAGGGATCTCGTTCGGGCTCGTCCACCATGCCGCGGATCAGCTGCATCGCGAGGGGTGAAGCGCCTTCCGACAACCGACGACAGAAACCCGCACCGTTGGACAGATAGTCGGCCAGCAGGATCATGGGGCGACCAGACGACGCGCGCGGCTCCAGCGCGTCGAATTCCTCCGGATCGATATCCATCTCGAGTGCGGCCCGTTGCAAGAGCAGCTGCGTCGCGCTGATCCATGCCGAGCGCACTCCTGTATCCGTGGCCCTGCGGGACACGCGTGCGACGTCCAAGCCCTGGGGAATGGAGTCGGGCATGAGAAACAGGGCGTCCGTGGTCTTTCTGGCCATCAGCCGAACAACCGACTCTTCCCCTGGACCGTCGGCCGCGCCGCGTCGCTGAGCGATGCGTCCCGCCTCTTTGAGTAACGCTTGGTCCGGCAGGCTCCACTTCAAGCCAGGCTCGACACTGACCTTGTGCGTCTCGAACTCGCGCACGTCGAAGGGTTCGGCATCTTGGCCCGCCTCGGATAGTCCCTCGTTGAGTCGAAGCACCTTGGCGGTGCCGGAAGAACCGATCAGTGCATTGGTGACCGGACATGCTCGCGTGGCGATGGTATTGTCCGCCTCAAGCGTCACGATCCGGCGGAAAGAGCGCAACTGCTCCGAATCCGAGACCTCTTTGGGAGCGAAATCGGTCGTGAAGGCAGCGGGGCTGACGTAGTACAAGAAATCCGACGCGGCAAGGGTGCCCCCACAGTCCGGACAAACCGAATCGGCCTCGGGCTTTGGCGCGACACCTGTGACGGCGCTGCAGTTGCCGCACCGCGCGATCCATCGTCGGCTGTCGATCCAATCACCCATGGCGCGCGCACGCCCACCGCGGAACCGGGGCGGTAGAAGCGGCGCAGAGAAGCCCGTGCAATCGTAGCGACGCTTGTCTTTCACGAGGGACCTGCCAGGGGCGAACTCGAATACGGCCAAATCCAGCTCGCGGTCGATCGTGGCGAACTGCATCGACTCGCCCGTGCCGCTCACCCCCGTGTATAGCGATCGAACCCGCGTGGGCATGCCGTACAACGGGAGCAGTCCGTGTTCCGCGAGGAATTCGCCCAGAGGCATGTCGGTACCATCCACTTCGCCCGCCACGCCCCAAATTGAATCGAGGGTGTCCTGCACAGATGATGCAGCGGTCAACGCGCGTACTCGCGCTTCGTCGCCGTCTGCAATCGCTCGAATCACGGCATCTCGTACGTTTGACGTCCGCGAAAGCGCATCCCCGAGAACCATCCGCCAATTCGCATCGGCATCGAGTACCAGCGATGCCATCGGAAATTCGCCATTTGTGTCACGAACCGCATCGCCAGGATAGCTCCCACCGCTTTCATCGCGGGTCAGGGCGAATGCGGCGACCAGCCAAGCCTTTCGGACGATGCGCGACGGAATCTCCGGGTGATCGGCGGTCAAGAACGGGGGCGGCGGGGCGTCGCCCGTGATTGCGGCCGGTCCGCGGAAATAGTGCAAGTCGTGGCTCCGACTGCGGCACAGCGTCGTGACGAGAGAAAAAGCTTGACCGCGTCGGCCTGCGCGGCCAACACGCTGTTGATAGTTGAAGCGTTGAGGCGGCATATTGGCCTGATAGACCGCCTGCAGCGGGCCGATATCGATGCCAACCTCCATCGTCGTCGTCACAGAAAGTAGATCGATCTCCCTAGCACGCTTCGATAGCGGCGAGTTCTGGGCGTCGTTGCCCACGAAGATGCCGCGGAACGCGCGCAGCCGCTGAGCAGGTGCGTCGGTTTGACCTGTCAATTCCGCGCAGCTCAAGCGAAACGCTGAAGACTCGGCCTCCTCCCCCCGAGTGATCCGCCGGCCTAAGAAATTCTGCGTGCGAAGGGCTTGGACCGCTCCATCGGGGTCGCTCGGAAGCGGATCGAAGCATCGTGTGCAAATTCCGAATCCGCGATGCAAATGCACGCGGCCGCACGCGCTACAACGCCACCATCGGTCGGCCTCGTCAGTCAATCGCACAAAGAGCTTGTCGAGCAAGACGATACCGTCGCGGTGGCCGAGATTTTCTAAGCGCGCAAGAAACTCGCTGAGCACGCGGTCCTGATCCTGGCCGGTCGCTTTCGCGAATCGCTTGAGCTTGCCAGGGAACTCGGTAGGCCGCGAGACTGTTGCGACGTCGCGATAGGGGTTTCCTTCGACCTGATAGCTATCGCCCAAGACTCGAAGCAACGCGTCGAGCCTGTCGGAGTCGCCCTCTGCAGAAGCCGTCAAAGATGGGTAGCCAATGCCCGTTTCCTCAAGTGCGAAGTACGTCTTGGAGAACAGAACCTCGTAGGTCAACGGGCGCTGCTCCCGGACCATGGCATGTCTAGCTTCACCGGCCGTGTCGTACTCGTCGATAGAGCGCCATTCCTGCTCGTCGCCGCGATCCACCATCCACGAATACCACGGCTTTCCTTTCACGTCGGCGACGCCCGCCGGGTCGACAGGATGGACGCCGAGCTCGACATACCGCCGCATCAACGCCTTCATCTTTCGATCCACAGGGCTTCGGGGTTCGAGGATCGTGGCCAACGGCACTCGTTTGCCGTCCCCCGCGGCCTTCATTCGATCGAGCTCATCGTGCAGGGCAAAAGCGGCCTTTTTGTCTCCGGCCGCCCACAGTCGATTTGCCTCCTCCTCCATCTCGGCCATTTGCTGCGGAGATATCTTTGCAGAAGCCGCTCCGGCCTTTCGAAGCTCGGCGACCACGAGCTGACGCCGCATATCCTGGTGATGACGCCCTTCGATGTTCAACGCTGCGCGCGCAGCGTCCTGGCGGCTATCGGAAAACACGATCGACTTGGGCGCCGAGCCCGCAACGTGCAGCAGCGAGAACATCTCGCTTGCCAACAGCTGAGATGCCTTGGCAAAACCGGTGCGAAAACTGCGAAGCGGCGACTTGACGCCTTGCTTGCGCTGCGAATAGTCCGTTGCGCACGAGGGGCAACACCGGGGCAGCGCCGATCCGGGCTGCCGCTCGTCATTCTTCGGTGCCGAAAATAGCAGCCCCGAAACACCGTACGGGCCGTTGGATGCGACTGCCAAAACGCTGTTGCGCGTGTCAAGCGATCGGGGGAGCCACGCCTCCCCGGTCGCCGTATCCCGGGGACTGCACTGCGTGGGCCAAAAGACGGCATAGTCGACGTGGGCCAGCTCCTCGTAAAGTGCATCGGACGGCCGTTCGGGCAACTCCTCAAGGTTCGGCGCTGTCGTCAGCACCTCGGTCACCGAATTTCCATCAGGCGTGCGGCGCCCGCCGACGAACAGCTCGCCACAGGCTTCGCAATACACGAGCTCCACCAGCCGACGAGTCGTCCCATCGAGGCATGCGCCGTGCGAGGTGCCGCGCTCGATGGTCAGATTCTCGAAAAGCGTTCGGTCTTCGTCACGCCTCACCGACGCGAACAATCCCTCTGCGCTTCGAAAGAACATATGGAACCGCACGCTGGGAAGGTTGGCAGGCGGCGCAGCGCCATACATCTCTGGAATACCGATGCGATCCGCCAGCCCGCGCAACACACAAAGTCCCTGCATCGCCGGAAGCCGATCCGGCGTCTGTCCGAACAGTCGCGTTGCGACCGCATCAGCTGACGTCGCTCTGGGTCTGCCCGTAACTTCGTCCCTGCATGCGTGAGCCAGTAATGCTGCGACCTCCGACACCACCGCCACGGCGACATCGCCGGGCGCTTGTCCGTTGGTTGGCTTTCCCAGTGCGACGGCCGCGCCGGCAAAGACGCGATCGAGCTCGTCGGTCCGCCTTTCGATGCGGCTGACCAGCTCATCGACGCCGTCGGCGAAGCGCGTGACAACGTCGACGAAAGGCCCAGTGGGCAGCGGGAGATCAGCTGTAGTGGGAATTCTTTCGGCGTCGCCAGCAACGACCGCTTCGGGCCACAAATCGGCCGAGCCCGGATCGCTCGGCGTCTTCGATGTACCGAACGAACCGAAGAACTGCCGCAAGTATGTTTCGGTCTGCTCCGCGCCGGGCTCCTCGCCCGTCGGCAGCGATGCACTGGACCCCAGAATTCTCAGTTTGTGGCGCATTTCGGCGCGGTGCAGGCCTAGTCGGGCGAACAAAGACCGCAACAGACCGACGATCTCCGAGCCTGCCGAGCCGCGAACCAAATGCAGTTCGTCCAGCACGAGGTAGAAGTAGGCGTCAGGATCACTTTCCAGCCACCGGCGTGTTGCGTCCCATATGTTCGCCTCGACTTCGCGCACCAACATCGTCGCCAACATTGATGTGTTGGTCACGAGAATGTCCGGTGGCGTCGCTTGCATGTCCCACCGGCTGACCAGCTCGCCCCCGTCGCAGGCAGGGAACATGTAGCGAGTGTCCTCGTGATCGGATACTGCTTCACCCCGTTCCCTGGCTGCTCGCACCCTCTCGCGCTCAAGCGCATCGTGCTCCCTGGCGATCGATTGCCCCTGATGCATGTCAATCAAGCGAGTCTTGAGCTGGGCCTTTCGCCGTTGGAGGCTGCGCTTTTCGTCGAGATCGTCAGCCAAGCGAGGATGGCGTAGATGGCCGGTGACCGGCGTATCTCCAGTGTAGCGACCGAAGAAGATGCGATTTCCTGCGAACCGCTCGTCCATGACGGCGTGAGCATCGGGCGAATCCAGGGTGCGACGAAGGCGTGCCATCTGGTCCTCGACCAGTGCGTTCATCGGGTATAGCAAGATCGCACGGACCGCCTTGGGGCGCTGCACCGGTTCGTCGCCGCGGTGTAAGCAAAACTCGTCTCCGCGCTCGAACCAGGGTTTCACATCGTACGGTCGCGCGGGAGCTGGCCATCGCACGGCTTCTTCAGATAGCGCTGCGAGGAGAGGCAGCATGAAAGACTCGGTCTTGCCCGAGCCCGTGCCCGAGGTAACGATTCCCGGGCGGCCCGCTCTTGAACCTCTTTCAAGCATCGTCCATTGATGGGTGTACGGCCGCACGTGGGCAGGGCTGCGTCTGCGCAACTCCGGATCGCCCGACGGCACGCCCGGAAACAAGCCGGAAAGCACGAGTTCGGCAAAGGCGCGGCGACCCTCAAACGAAAAGCCGTGCAAAGGATTGGAATCGTCGGGTAGGACCGCGACGGCCTCAAGCGGGTGTTCGCGTTGGCGGTAGCGCGGCACGACTTCGAGATAAGGATCGGTTGCCAGAGTCCCAGGTTCGCGAAGAAGGTCGCGCCGCGCTTGTAAAACCCCTTCGTCGCGAATGCGAAACGCCGTGTCCAGATAACTGAGCCAGAACTCCCGGATGCGGCGAAAGCCGCCAAAAGGATCGAGCATGTGAATGTCCCCTTAACGTGTATCTCGAAGGTTGTCGAGTGCTCGCACGGCGTGTTGAAGGAATGGCGGCGCTGAGTTCGAGTTCCCATCAGACCAAAATTTCGCCCAAGCACCGATGGATTCGCTACTTGGGCCGTTCGCGCTAACGCGGCCGGCGCCTGCCACGCGAAGCGCCCGGGCGATGGCCACCGGATCGGCCTCAAGCTTGCAAATCGCTCGTGCCGCCCCGGGCGATGGCTCAAGCGACGAGCCATCCATCGCCAGTCGCGTCGGCATTCCGATCAGCGTGGCGCCCAGAACCACAGGGCAAGTGACAGCCTCCTGGGAAGCACGCATTACGACTGTTGCCAGCGCTCTGGCCGGATCGGCTCGCAAGGATGAAGGGGCCGCGGCTTCACCGGCGGGAGAGGACATAGTCGCCGTGATCAGCAAGTTTCGGGGCCTGTCTGGTGCCGCGAGTACAGATAGAAGCGACGTCATCCACAACCGGAACGGCGCTGCGTCCAAGTCGCGTAGGCAGACCAGGACGGGTTCGTCAGGACAGGTGACTGCCCGGTGCCAGGCTAACGCGAACGCGGTAGGGCGCTCGGTCGATGGCATGCGCCACAAGTCGTCCAGCCCGATGATTGAAGGATCCAAGGGCTGCAAACGAAGTTCGCCACCGCTGACGGCCCGAGCATAGGCGCGCAAGCTCTGATCGGCCATGCGCCCGGCGACTAGGACCGGCTCACCCGCGCGGACAAACGCGTCCAACATCAACAGGTCCTGCTCCTGAATGCCGTGATTCTCTGCCTCCTGCGACAAGCGTTCGCCTAGCGCCGGCGTATCGATGATCTTGGCTTCGCCGGCGCTCGGCCGTGACCACGGAGGAACGCTCGACGGCATGAACGGGGGGACCTCTTTGCCTGCCCCGGCCAGCCAGTCGCGCAGCCGCTCCGCGAGCGATGCGGCAGCGTGCGAATCCGAAGCGCCGACCATCGCCTCGAACGCCCGGCGCGCCTCCTGCGAAAAATCTCGCAGCCGCTCGTCGATCGCCTTCGACGCTGCGAGCGCCTCGTCGCGTTCGCGCTGCGCCGACAAACGCGCCGATTCGAGGTGTTCGACCTCGTCCTTTATGCGCGCCAACTGTGTGCGAGACGACTGCGTTTGCTCGCTCGTTCTGGCGACTTCATTGCGTAGTGATTCAGCCTTCCTGAGTAGAGTTTCGTTGGCCGTGCGGGATTCGTGAACGCTAATGGCGATCGAGGCCTGCGTCGCGCGATCGAGCTCGATGCGCTGCTCCAATGCCGCGAGCTCCTCGCGCGTTGCGATGAAACGCTGGTCGAGCTCGGAGCGAATGCTCGATTCGATCTCGCTCATCTTCTCGGAGGCTCGTTGCTCGACGGCACGGACGAGTATGGCCCGTGCTTCCTCCGTTTCCAAAAAGAGCTCGGACAACTCGCGTAGACCAGACAAAGCGCGAGATGTCGCCGGCCACTCTGCACGCATGCGCTCCACAGCGTTGTGAAATTCATCCACCTCAGCGCCGCTCACACGCGCGTCCTTCAGGGCGCGTTGAAGTCGCCTCCAGGCGGGCTCATTGCCGCCCAGCATGGATTGATATGCCGAGACTGCATCCGAGAACTGCACGAACGCTTGCGACAGGAATTCGGTGTCGGTGAGCCACGAGACCGTCTTCACGACATCCCTGTCGAAAGATTCGGGCAGAAAAGGAACACGGCGATCGGGATCGAGCTGATTCCAACTCGGTTTCGCGTGAAAGAGCTCTATCAAGCCTTTCGCTGGTACCTTGACCTTCCAGCCTTGGTCGGCCTTTTCGAATTTCAGGTGCGCGCACAGGCCATCTTCCAACAGCACCACCGCCGTGTTCCCGTTCCCGTCGGGAAGTTGAACCCCTCGTTCGCACAAGATGCGACGCGCCTCGGCCATCGTCTTGCCGGACAGATCGAGCAACGAATCCGCGCGTTGCGGAGATTCGGCGGTTTGGCCCATAGCGCCGCCCGCGGCATCGCCGCGGCGATACAGCCAGAACGTGTCCACATGTTGCCCGACTGTGATCAGCCCGTCATTGCAGAGCACGGCGCCATTTCGCGCCCGGCGTTCGCTCTCGCGCACGGGCTCCCAGTGTGTGCCGTTGAACCGCGCCACGGGCGCGAACTCGCAATGCGGTTTGAATCGTCCGGCCGGCTTCTTGAGCCGACCAAGCCATACCTCTTCTTCAGTTGTCATTAGGTTTTTCGTCTTCTAAAGATTGGCGCGCACCCTGGACCAGCCGTCAGCGCGATGACGCGAAAGCCCGATCGAGGCTGCCGAGTGAGCGGGGCGACCGGTGCTCTCGGGCTTGTCAGGGTCGTGGAATAATCTGCGTCCCAGCGCCGCGACGGCGTGTTGCATCGCGCCTTCAGCATATGCATAGCGCCAACGGCCCTCGATCAGCATCGGTCCGGAGGCGCACTGCCGATCACGGCGAAGTTTCATAGCCAAGGGCAGCGGCAAGTGGCCTTCTTCGGCCGTTCGCAGCCATCGACCCTCGTGGCGGGTGAAAAGCGGCAGAGCCGCTCGGCGATGCGCCTCAACGATTGCCACCGTACGGCTGCTGGTGACAAAACGATATCCCTCTTCTTTCACCTCATAAAGGTCGTGCCGGTCTCCTTCTTCGCGGCGCCACCAGGTGAGCAGGACATCCGGCATAGGCCGGCCCGATTCGCGAAAGCCACCTGCACGCCAACTCCATGTTCTGTGGGCCCGATAGCCGGCCGTCGACAGAGGAGACGTCGGCCAGCAGGCGGGCGCCGACGCGACCGAGCCGGCCACAGGTGCCGCTTCGGCCCAGCCCAGCTCCTTGGCGAGCTCGCGCGTGCTCGGTCCGCGAACGACAATGGACAGCGGCGAAAGAGGGCCGCACCCCGTCCGCCGCTCGACTTCGCCGCCTAGAGCGCGCGCCGCACGAGTGAACCTGGATCTGATCGCAGCGGGCGCGGACCCTTCCAACGCAGTCGCGCCGCCGCCTGCCATCGAGAGCGTGACGAGCGAGGGAGGCAACAGCCGCCAATAGACGGCGCGCCAGCTCTCCGACAAGCGCCGCTCAAGCCATCCCGCTTCTTGCAGTGCACGCAGAACGTCCCACGGCGACGGTCCGGGACACAGTTCGCGTACGACCTCGACTAGTTCGCGCTCGCTCCAACCCGAACGTCCTAGCGCATAGATGGTCTCGAGAAGATCGTCGAACCCGCTGGCGAGCTCAGCGGATTGCTCGTCCGCGACTTCAAGCGCCGCTATCGTCGCTATCGTCGCTATCGTCGTTGTCTTCGAGTCGTCAAGGGTGTCGTGGGTCGTCAAGACCCACTCCGCTTCCGTGCGCGAATGCCGCGGCGAAGCGGGCAGGTCCGCGTGAAGCGCAGCGTCCGCAACGAACCTTAGCGGCAGCTCGATCGCGACCGTCTCGTCATCGGCCACCGACTCACGCAGACGCAATCGATACAGCCCCTCGACCGTGTCCGCCGCCGACATTGAAAAACGACCCGCGCCCTCGTCCTTCAGGAATAGGGTTAGCTTCGCTTGGTCGTTACCGGCGCGAAGATCCACTGCGCCGACCCCAAGGCGCCGAACCTTCGGCAAGAGCGAAGGCCGCCCGAGCCATCCCGCGATCGTGCGCACCCCGCCTTCGAGACGCAATGGACGCGCGCGCGCTGTGTCGGTCTCGATTCGCAGCGCTCTATGAATGACCACCGACTGCTGCCCGTCCACCGGCCCCAGATGGAACCACCCGTCACCCAGCGGCGACAGAGCTCGGCGCCATTGTTCGGGTAGGCGTTGTCTGCAACCCTCACGCAACAAGTATCGATGCGGCTCGGACGCATTGGGCGCATTTGCGTTCGCGACCCAGACTCCGAAACGTTCGGCCACGAATGGCACGGCGCCGTGCTCGAAGAACCGTCGCCAACGCTCGGCCGCCGCGCCGCCCCAACCCAACATCACCGCCGCAATACGCGCAGGGCACTCGATTAGTGGCGCCCTCGGCGATTGCGTCGCTTCGCAGCCGCCGCCGTCGACGATCGACACCCGGACGCGCAAATCGACGTCGACCATGCCTTCGAGCAATTCGAGGCGTACCCGAGCAGGGTCGTCGCGTCCTCGTCGTCGCACGACGTCCGCCGCATAGCAAACGACTTGCCAAAAGCGATGCAGCTCAAGCAAGGAGTTACCTTGGCCATAGAGTGTCGCAAACGATCGCGCGGCTTGGACCATCTCGGGGCGATAGCCGCGCTCCTCCGTCACATAGGGGCAAATCTGGAGAGCCGCCTTGGCGGGATCTTTGGCCGCTCTCGTGAACGAGTCGTGCCCTTCGATGTCGGCACGCAGCTTCTTGACGGCGCGCCAATTGGGAAACGCGATCGCGTTGGTCAAGCCGATGTGCGCTCCGATGCCAGGCGGCGGCAGAACCACGCTTCGGATGCCGTGGCCGGCGTCGTGGCGAACATTGCACCATTTCTCTAGGCTCCTCCAAAGACTCGGAAGCGCCCTGCGCGAATGGATGAGCTTGTCGGTACGCAGCAGCCTCTTGAGGTTGTGTCCGAAGTCTTGGCTCTCTTGGTCCTCGTGAGCCGATGCCACCACCGCGCACGTCAGCACTAGAAAGCGAAAGTACCCGGGCGCATCGGCATCAGGCCATGCGGCCGTCCAGCCACCATCGAGCACGTCGCTCACGATCTGCGCGCCACCGCAGCCGTAGGCGAGCCATTCTTTGGCGGTCACCGTATCGGGCGCTTCCAGCGCCTCGCATAGCGCCGACTCCGTGGCGTCGAGATACGTCAGCGGACCCGCGCCTGCCTGTCCATCCGAGCGAAGATAGTGGCGCACGAGCGCCGATTCGATCTGAACTGGCGTGAGGCGGTGTGAACGCTGGGACACGATGGTCAGCGAGATGATGGGGACGGTGCCCCCCCATCGAAACGCTGCAAGGCCTCGCGAATGTTGTCGTGCACGCGAACGGCCGGGTCGAAATCGCCGTCTAGCGCTTGCCCCGACATGTAGCCGCGTCGCATTGCGCGTGGCACTTCCTGCGCATGGGCTAGCGCGGCCCGCAAAGCGAATGCAAGATCCTGCCGCAGTTTCGGCCTTGTCGCTTCTACATTCGCTGCCAACAGACTGCCTCCTCGCGTGCGTCAGCGCGGCACATTGTCCTCGCCAGCGCAGTAAATTTCTTGGTTCTCGCTTCGCCTCCGGACCTTCACACGCGCTGTGGGTAGCGCACCGAGCCGGGCTTGCCTTATTGCACGATCTTGCCACGAGTGATGATCACTGCGCGTCCAAGCTCCGTGACGGACCGCACAAGTTGGGCGCGAATCAAGGTCGTCTGGAAGTTCGGCGCAGGGCGGGGTGTCGCACGGTGATGTAGGCTGCCGCGATCCCGCCCGAGAGCTTCAGGGCTCTCGCCACGCGATCTCGGGTTAGGACACGGCTGCCATACAGGGCCGCTCGATCAACCGTTGTCACGGGTCGCGCAGCCCGGCTGGCCGCCGCGCCAGCCTCCACGACCTTCATGCCCTTGAAGACCTTGAACACGCCCACGCCGGGAACGACGTCAGCGGCACCCCAGGCTATCTCACTAAGTTCGAGCTTCTTGCGCAGCCGGATCTTCTCCTCCACGGTCGCCATCCCGCTCGTGATGAAATCGCTGATGAAAGTGATCACCTGCGGCGTGATCAGCCAGATCGCCTTGCCCTGGTCGTTGATCCTGAATTGCGCCAGGAACTTGTGCCCTTCGACCCTGATTGCTTCGACAGCGAAGAGCCCCCGGTATTCAGGGCCATAGAGCCGGTCGGGATCGTCTTTGCCTTTGCCAAGCAGCCAGTCCAAACCGCGCCCTGCTTCGAACCGAAGCTTCATGGCCTTGAGCTCGGTCTTCTGGAAAAAACCGATGACCGGGACGATCTGCTCGCCATAGTCCAGCAGGGCCTGTCTAAAATCCTGGTATCCCCCGAAGGCGATGAGCACGTCGCGCGCGTCGGCCGGGTAGTTCTGCAATGCGAACTGCATCTTCGCCAGCAACTGCGGGTTGTGTAAGGCATCCAGAAGAAGCGCCCGAAGCTCCGGCGAGCCACCGGCGGCCGCGTAGAGCTCCGGGACGAACGAGGATCGCGCCTTGAGGTCTTGGAGCCGGGACGTGAATCCGCCGGAGCCGGACGCAAACGCGGCGAGCGCCGCGGCCACCGCCGTTGCCGCCAGCAGGGCGCCCCAGCGGGTCAGATTGCTCCGGCGAGCCACCGGGGGAGTCGGCCCAGCCGCGTTCATTTGATTTGCTTGTCGAAGCGCCCGTCCCCGCATCCGCAAGCTCCACACGCCGGGCAGACGATCGCGGTGCAGTGCTTGCATTCGAGAATATGGACTTCGCTATCCAACTCTTCCCTGCAGCGCATGCAATGGCTGAGCCTACGACTGCGCCGAATTCGAAGGTTTGAAGCCCCGCGGCCGTACTTTCGATAGGCCGACTCCGCGAGCTCTCTCTCCTTCATTCCAGGATTCGCGCTTTCAAGCAGAGCGCCGAATGAGGCGTTCTCCGTCGCGACAATTGAGGCTTGGCTTCTTCGTTCTTCGGCCTCGGCTTCTTTCCTATCGTGCCAAACAGCTATGACAGAGGGAGGGGCCAGGAAGGAATAGCCTTCGTCCGCTGCAGCCTTGCACGACATGCGAAAGGGCTGGCGTTGAGCGCCTCTCACCAAGTCCAGCATTGGAGATGCGGAGCCGCGCGGTATGACCGCCACCACAATAGCGTGACCAGGGATGCCAGGAGGCTCAGCGTCAGGTTGCGCGAACTGCTCCCAAGTCGCTGCGATCGCCGCATCGGCCCGAAAAATGCGCAATATGGCCTTGACCGGAACGTAGGCCCATGGCTCAGCATTGGCACGTGTTGTCACGGGATATCTCCTCAACTTTCTGCCGGCGCATCGCTTCTGAGTGATGACCGTTCCTGTTAGTTGCTTAGGGCTGAGGCCCACGTGTCTTCGTGCACCAGGAAAATCCGTGAACCCGATTGCTTGTGCTGCATGGCCTTCTCGATCTTGGTCCCGAAGCTTCCGTGCTTCCACTCGGGACTTCCGAGCCCGCCGATAACAAGGTAATCGAGCTTCTTGGTTACGCTGGACACGAGGCCGCCGCGTCTCTCGATAGCCTGCTCGCAGATCTTTCGCGGTCCAAAAACGAAGTCGCCGGTGAAGCAGAAGAGCTTGCCCTCCACCTCGATGCCTTCCACGCGGTCAATCGCCAGCTCGGTGACGAAGCTCGCCTCCGCCACCTCGTCCAGCTTCCCGCCCAGAAGCTGCTGTAGCGTGTCGACGAGGTGCGCGCGTTCCTCTGCTGTGACGATCCCATCGGCCAATGCGCTTTGCACCTGGGCATGGATCACATTTCCTGGCCAACTCAAAGCTACGTCTTGCGCGCCATGGAGCCATCCATTGAGGAAGTGAATCTCGTCGTCATTGAGCGCCTTGTCGGCAAGCAGGCCCTGAACGATGCCCACGAGCGCGGCGCAGGATGTCCGCATCTCGTTCCGAAACGCGGCTGCCTGACGCTGGTAGATGTTGATCATGCCTGTCCTAGACTTGCTTACCCAGTGCCGCCACGTCGCTGGTAAAGGAAACGACCATGCCGGTTCGCGTACACGTGAGTTGCGCTCCCGCCACCGTGTCTTATATGCAGATCATCACCGCGCAGCCCCTGCCACGTCGCAAGGTAGTGCAGGGCGCCAAGCCGGTTGCGGGCCTTAATGGCCTCGCCACCACCTTTCCAACACAGCGCAGGCAGCTCGCCGCGCCGAGCGGCATCAGCTGTCTCCGGTTCCTGCTGGGCCTTCTCAAGCCCGCGCAGCCAGCAGACGACAAGCCCCCCGTCTTCGCCGGCCCACGAGACTTCCCAGGTCGCATCAGTGCGATCAGGCGGAGCAGCCGCTTTGTATTGGACGATCATCGCTCTCGCTCCTCGTGAAATTCTTGTCGGCCGATTGTGTGCTGAGGGTGTGCCGTCGCATTCAGTCGATGCGTGACCTTTTGCGCATGGCCATGAAGAAGAATCCCTTAGCTACTTTGCGGCGCAAAAATCCGGCCGCCGTTGACGTCGCAGGCGCTCATGCCGCGATTTCTGCTCGAAGTGCCCTACGAAGTAGGGCCTCGGTTCGATCCCGACCTCACCTGACGAAGTCCGCCGACTTCTTCAGAGCATGGGTCACACCGTGCGGCTGATGGCGCCGCAGTTCGTCAAGCCCTACGTCAAGACCAACAAGAACGATGCAGCCGACGCCGAGGCGATCTGCGAAGCAGTGGCTCGGCCGAATATGCGCTTTGTTCCGGTGAAGAACGTCGAGCAGCAAGCAGTCCTCGCGCTGCATCGTGTTCGACAGGGCTTTGTGAGGGCGCGCACAGCGCAAGCCAATCAGATTCGTGGGCTGCTCGGCGAGTTCGGTCTGATCATTCCGCAGGGCATAGGCTACATCGCCACGCGCGTCCCCGAGTGATCGAAGACGGCGCCAACGAGCTACCCGGTCCGTTTCGCCTGCTTGTTCAACGCCTGCTCGATCACCTCAAGGAACTGGATCACCAAGTCGAGGAACTCGAGGCGAAATTCAGGCTTGGCATCGGGGCTCCGGGTTAGCCCCGGGTGATCGTGTGAGTTGTCGTCCACATCCGGCTACCGCTGGGCCTGCAATTCGCCTCAGCGCCGCTCCTGTATGGCGCGGCGACATCGTCGGGCCTTGGTCAAGGTGCCCGCCATCCCAGCGGCGATCGGGACGGCCGCGGTGAGTCGATCGTGCCCGAGACATCCGGCCGCCTGAGGCGCGGACCGCTCTCAAAAATGCGAGCTGCTGAGAACCTCAACCGCCTTCGGGTCCACGCTTCGAATCCATCATCCGCGCCACCGCGCTCACCTGCGCGGCCCCCGCCCGGAAATACCCCGCCACGGTGTCCACGCTCCGGTGCCCCGTCATCGCCATCGTCTCCTGCAGAGGCATGTTCTGCCGCCCGGCTTCCGTCACGAAGCCTGACCGAAGCGAATGCGTCGAGAAATCCTCTCCCACGCCTGCCAGCGCGCACCGTGCCTTCACAATGTCCCGAACCGCCGTCCCCGAGAGCCCGTCGATCCCGAGCTTCCCGTTCTTGAGGATCCGCCGGAAGAGGGGTCCCGAGGTGATGCCGCTCGCCTTAAACCAAGCCTCGAGCGCTTCTGCGGCCGAGCCGACCACCGGCTTCACGTCTTCGGGCCGCAACTTTCCGTTGTGGTTCGTCTTGGAACTGGCCAGCGTGTACAGAAAATCTCCCTCATCGACGCGGCGCAGGTTTTCGTAAACCGCCGCTGACACCTCCGAGCGCCGTCGTCCGCCCGACGCCCAGGCGAAGAGGAGGAGGGCGCGATCGCGTTTTCCTTTCAGGGAGTCATCGCAGGTTTCCAGCACCGCCTCGAGCGGCTCCTTGGTCAGCGCACGCTGCTTGTGGGGCAGGGCGTTGCGCTTCGCATAGGCTTTTCGTGTCTTGCTCAGCAACGCCTTGACCGCCGGATCCACGCACGGATTGGGCTGCTTCGACAGGTGGTGGGCCATCGAGAGCACGGAGACCCGGTGCATCAGGGTGTTCAGCGCCGGCGCCCCGAGCTTGCCTTTGAAACCGGCCTCGACCAGGGCCTCGTCGATCGCGGGCGGCAACTGGTGCTCCAGCCCGGCCTTGGTCGAACGCTCGGCGTGATCGACGATGAACTGGACCACCACGGGCACTGGAACCGGCAGCGCCATCTGGCGCCCGTAGCGCGCGCCGAACCAGGCCGCCCAGTAGCGCATGGCGGCGCGGTATGCAAGCCGCGTGTTGTCTGACTCACCCTCGGCCATAAGGTCGCTCGCAGCTTCCTCGGCCATGCCCGACAGCTGACCCGGATCGAGCAGCGCGTGGTCGCGTTTCAGGGGCATCAACGCCTTCGACGCCTGGGACGTCCTCGGCGCCTTCGACGGCGCCACTTTCTCAGCAGGTTTCTTCAAGCGACCTCCAGAGCATCGGATTGGTGGGACCCCGACGCAAACAATCTGGCGAGCGCCGTCTTTCTGTCATTTATCATATGTGCCATGTATGATGTTTTACGTATATTCCACATAGTTTCCGATAATGCTTTATTATCGCAAGTAAACCGGGGCCGAGGAGCAGGGCATGAGTTTCAAAAGTTCGAGCGACT
>NZ_JASZYF010000004.1 GCF_030317115.1 Variovorax gracilis | reverse complement strand
AACTCTATAGTTCGATCTTGAATTTTTCGCTCTTTCGAGCAACTCATAAAAACGGAATTGAAGTGAACTTCACTTCTATTCTCATGAGCGTTTAAAGTCTTTTCGACTTTGCTCCGAAGAACTTGGCAATCGCCTTCAAACGCCCACGCTTATCGGCTGTATATTTTTAACGAACTACGCTCAACATCTGCTGTTTTGCGTCTTGCTTGCTGCGATCAGCGAAGCCTTCGATTATGCCACGTTTTTAGAAGAACATGCAAACTTTTTTTCATCCTCTCGCTTCGATTTGCACCTGAACTTCTTTTCAGAAACTTCAGCACGCTTCGTTTTGAGCGGAGCCTTCGATTATGACACGATTTTTTCAATCCCGTCAAGCCCGAAGGACTTTTTTCTCAGCTTCCTCCGACTCCCTTCGCAACCCCCTTCGGGAGCCACTCAGCGAGTCGTTTTCTGCTGAGCCTCGAATTATGACCTGCTTTTGACGCTTCGGGCAACTACCTACGAAAAAATTTTCTCGTTCGGCTACGGAGCCCTCATTGCCGCGCCGTGCGGGTGTTCGCAGGAAGCGGCTGAGGCCAACTCGTGCGGAAGGGGTTGATGTCCAAGCCACCCCTGCGCGCGTAGCGTGCATATACGGCAAGCTTGGTTGGCCGGCAGCGGCGCCAGATGTCCGTGAACATGCGTTCCGCACACGGTTCGTGAAACTCGTTGTGGTTGCGGAAGCTCACGATGTAAGCGAGAAGGCCCGCTTGGTCGATCGCAGGCCCGCTATAGCGGATCTGCACGCTGCCCCAGTCAGGCTGCCCGGTGACGAGGCAGTTGCTCTTGAGAAGGCGGCTGGTCAGTGTCTCCGTCACAGGCGCCTGCGTCGAGTCGCTCGAGAGCAGTTCCGGTGCCGGCTGGTATTGCGTGCACTCGATATCGAGTCGATCCAGATCCAGTCCGTCGAGTTCGTGGACCGGTTCGCGATCGAACTCACCCGGAGCCACAAGCTTGACGCCAATACCGGCGGATCGATCGCTCCCGCGCCAGACCGCTTCGCTCAGATCAGTCTTCATACGATCCCGCACGGCTTCCGCGTCGGTAAACACCGAGCTGTTGAAGCTATTGAGGTAGAGCTTGAAGGACTTGCTTTCGATGATGTTGGGTGTCTCGCACGGAATCGTGAAATGCGCGATGGCCAGTTGCGGCTTGCCACGCGGATTGAGCCAGCTCAACTCGAAGGCAGTCCATAGATCCGCACCGAAGAAGGGCAGCGCGCTCCCCGCAATGCCCATGGCTTCGCGCTGCGTCGAACGCGGGATCGGGAACAACAGGCTGGCGTCGTAACGATCGACATAAGCCGAGGCACGGCCCAGTTGCGACTGTTCGGGGGTGTTATCGAGGCTCATGCTCGCTTTCGGCTGTCTGCAGGAAGGGAACCATGTGCTGCAGGAGGATGTCGACGACCTGCGGCGGCAGGTCATGCCCCATTCCCGGCACGGCAACGAATCGCGCGCCGGGAATACGGCGCGCCGTATCCTGTCCACAAGCCATGAGAACCAGAGGATCGGCATCGCCGTGCAGGACGAGCGCGGGACTGGCAATGCGCCCCAGTACCGACGCACGGCCGCTATCGGCGCCAATGGCCAGCATCTGCCGCACGACGCCGGCGGGGCGGTACGCGCGGCGCAGTGCGCGCCTGATGCGTTCGCCCACCACCTGTTCGTCCTGCGGATAGGCCGGGCTGGAAATCAGGCGGACGAAGCCGAGGCCATGCGCCACGAGCGCCGCTTCCGTCCTGCTTGGCGGGCGCCGGATGAGCGCCGCCGCCACGTCTGGCCGCGGCCCCGGGAGATTGCGTGCCCCGCTCGAACTCATGATGCTGACGAGACTCGCCATCCGTTCCGGCGCACTGGCGGCCAGCCGCTGGGCGATCATTCCCCCCATGGAGACGCCGACCACGTGGGCCTGCCGGATGCCCAGGGCGTCCAGCACGCCCAACGCGTCGTCCGCCATGTCCTGCACGGTGTAGGCGGAACGTACCGGCAAGCCGATGCGCTGCCGCACGCTCTGCCAGATCAGATTGCCGGTCCCCGCCTCGTCGAACCCCTGGCTCAGGCCGATGTCCCGATTGTCGTGGCACACCACGCGAAAGCCTGCATCGACCAATGCCTGCACGAACTCGGCGGGCCAGGCAATCAGTTGCATGCCGAGCCCCATGATGAGCAGGACCACCGGCCGGCCTTCACCGCCGCTGTCCTCGACCTCGATCTGGATACCGTTGGCAGTGATCTTCATAGAGGTGGCCGGATACTGGTGTGTCAGATGAACTCGCGCTCGCGCAGCCACTTGGTGGCGACCCACTTTTCCCCCGCGAGCACGGGCGCGCCACCATGCAAGGTACGCGTTGAGGGATCGGGACGGTCGTAGCTGAAGAAGACACCGGTCCCGCGCTTGGGGGCCACCTCGAGTCCAACGTCGGGAAAGGTGGTCCCGCCGCCTTGCTCGGGCTCCTGCAGGTACATCACCAGCGTCGCAACACGCTGGCCGCCGCGACGCAGGATGGTCGGGGTACCAGGCTCTCCCGGATCGAAGTAGTCATAGTGCGGGCGGTATTGCGCGCCCGGCGAATAGCGCAGGATCTGCAGCCCTTCACCGAATTCGAGCGGCCATTGCAGCAGCGTGGCAATACGTTGCTCCAGCCGGGCGACGACCGCGTTCTCGCCGCGTTCGAAGAACATGCCATCGCTGGTGCGATCGACGTTGAGCGCTTCCCCGCCGGTTTGCGTCTCGACCGTGAGCGAGCGCGCAAGCCGCAAGCGTGCGGCAGCGATCAGCGCCTCGCATTCGTCGTCCGAGACCAGGTCACCAAACACGATCACGCGCGGGTGGCGCATCGTCTGAAGCACGTGGACGCGGCGATCGCCAGCATCTACATAGAGCGGTGAAGCCGACAGGTCCGGCCCCGGCAAGTTCTTGCGCGGCTCCGCGACAGCCGCGATCCCGGCGGCACGCGCCTCGATGTCGGCAAGAACGACGTCCGCCACATTGTCGTGCCAACCCGCGGCGCGCATCGATGCCCGCAGGCTCGGCACGGAATGACCTGCAGCGAGTTGGGCGCTAACCCATTCGCGCAATTCGGGACTTATTTCCTGACCCAGGCTCATGCGGATCTCCTGCGAAATACGAGGCGTTCGGGCTTTGATGCAGCGGCGTCGAATGCGTAGCCCTCAAGGTCGAACTTTTCCAGCGCCTTCGGCGTGGCGGCCTTGTGCAGCACCGCCCAGCGCGCCATCAGGCCACGTGCACGCTTGGCAAAGAAGCTCACGATCTTGTAGCCACCTTGGTCGCCCTTCGCCCCGGTGGCGCCCTTCCATTCCTGGAAGACGCATTCCACCACGCGGGCCCTGAGCACCGACTGGTCGACCGATTTGAAGTATTCCTGAGAAGCCAGGTTGATGACCACGGGCGTCCGATCGGCAGCCAGGCGCTCGTTCAGATGTTCCGAAATCCTCGGGCCCCAGAAGGCATAGAGATCCTTGCCATGGCGGTTGGCCAATTGCGTACCCATCTCCAGCCGATAGGGCTGCAGCAGGTCGAGCGGGCGCAACACGCCGTAGAGCCCGCTCAATATGCAGATGTGGTCCTGCGCCCAGGCCAGTTGTGCCTTGCTGAGCGTCTTCGCCTCGAGACCACCATAGACATCGCCGTCAAAGGCCAGCGCCGCCTGCTTGGCGTTCTTGTCGGTGCCCTTCGAAACCCACGCGGCGTAGCGCGCCACATTGAGTGCCGAAAGCTTGTCCGACAGGTGCATGAGTTCGGCGATCTGCTGGGGCGACTTCTCGCGCAGGATCTTGATGAGTTCGGCCGCGGGGCCCCGCGGGCCTTCGAAATGGGGGCGCGTGGCCGGTACCGCGTCGGGCACCGCGGTCTCGTAGTCGAGCGACTTGGCAGGGGAAAGCAGAAAAAGCATCAGTGAATTATCTGCGGCAAGGCCTCTCGTGCAGGCGAACCGGGCGCGGCCCTCCGCGGTCGAATAAAATCGTTGCCACCTCCACCCCACAAGCGGCATCCTGCGGGATGCCGTTCGTCTTTGTACCGCCATGAGCGACACCTTGCCCCAACCCGGCCTCGAGAGCCTTTCCAAATCCTTCGAACCCGTTGCCATCGAGGCGCAGTGGGGGCCCGAGTGGGAGCGGCGCGGCTATTCGGCCGCGGGCTTCCGCGGCACGCAGAAACCCAAGGACGACGCGCCTTCCTTTGCGATCCAACTGCCGCCACCGAACGTTACCGGCACGTTGCACATGGGCCACGCGTTCAACCAGACCATCATGGACAGCCTCACGCGCTACCACCGCATGGCTGGCGACAACACCCTCTGGCTGCCTGGCACCGACCATGCGGGTATCGCGACGCAGATCGTCGTCGAGCGCCAACTGCAGGAGCAGAAGGTCAGCCGCCACGACCTGGGCCGCAAGAACTTTGTCGCCCGCGTCTGGGAATGGAAGGAAAAGTCGGGCGGCACCATTACGAACCAGATGCGCCGCATGGGCGACACGGTCGACTGGAGCCGCGAGTACTTCACCATGGACGAGAAGCTCTCGAAGGTCGTCACGCAAACCTTCGTGCAGCTCTATGAAGAAGGACTGATCTATCGCGGCAAGCGTCTGGTGAACTGGGACCCGGTGTTGAAGACCGCGGTGAGCGACCTCGAAGTCGAAAGCGAGGAGGAAGAGGGCTTCCTCTGGCACATCGCCTATCCGCTGGAAGACGGCTCCGGCTCGCTCACGGTGGCAACCACCCGCCCCGAAACGATGCTGGGCGACGTGGCGGTGATGGTTCACCCGGAAGACGAGCGCTACAAGCACCTGATCGGCCAACGCGTGCGTCTGCCGCTGGTCGACCGGTTGATCCCGGTGATCGCCGACGACTACGTGGACAAGGAGTTCGGCACGGGCGTGGTCAAGGTCACGCCGGCGCACGACCACAACGACTACGCCGTCGGCCTGCGTCACGGCCTGCAGGTCATCGGCGTGCTGACGCTTGACGCCGCCATCAACGACAACGCCCCCGAAAAGTACCGCGGTCTCGACCGATTCGTTGCGCGCAAGGCCGTGGTGGCCGACCTCGAAGCGCTGGGACTGCTGATTGAAACCAAGAAGCACAAGCTGATGGTCCCGCGCTGCGCGCGCACCGGCGCGGTGGTCGAACCCATGCTGACCGACCAGTGGTTCGTCGCCATGACCAAACCGGATGCCAATGGCCAGTCGATCGCGCAGAAGGCCATCGACGCCGTGCGCTCGGGCGAGGTGAGCTTCGTCCCCGAGAACTGGGTCAATACCTACAACCACTGGATGGAGAACATCCAGGACTGGACCATCTCCCGCCAGCTCTGGTGGGGCCACCAGATTCCTGCCTGGTACGACGAGGACGGCGAGGTCTACGTCGCGCAAAGCGAAGCCGAGGCACAGGCCCAGGCGCCGGGCAAGACCCTCAGGCGCGACGAGGACGTGCTCGACACCTGGTATTCCTCAGCGCTGGTGCCCTTCTCCTCACTGGGATGGCCCGAGAAGACGCAGGACCTCGACTTGTATCTGCCCTCGACCGTGCTGGTGACCGGCTACGACATCATCTTCTTCTGGGTCGCCCGGATGATCATGATGACCAAGCACTTCACCGGCAAGGTGCCGTTCAAGCACGTCTATATCCATGGCCTGGTGCGCGATTCGCACGGCAAGAAGATGAGCAAGTCCGAAGGCAACGTGCTCGACCCGGTCGACCTGATCGACGGCATCGCGTTGCCTGAACTGCTCGACAAGCGCACGCAGGGCCTGCGCCGTCCCGAGACTGCGCCTGCCGTGCGCAAGAACACGCAGAAGGAGTTCCCGGACGGCATTCCCGCCTTTGGCGCCGACGCATTGCGCTTCACCTTCGCATCGCTCGCATCGCTGGGCCGCAGCATCAACTTCGACCCGAAGCGTTGCGAGGGCTACCGCAACTTCTGCAACAAGCTGTGGAACGCCACCCGCTTCGTGCTGATGAACTGTGAAGGCCAGGACTGCGGCCTGCGAGAGCACACCAAGGAAGAATGCGCCGTTGGCGGCCCGGCCCACGGCTACCTGAGGTTCAGCCAGGCCGACCGTTGGATCGTCTCGCAGCTCCAGCGCGTCGAGGCCGAAGTGACGAAGGGCTTCGAGGAATACCGCCTCGACAATGTCGCCAACGCCATCTACCAGTTCGCCTGGGACGAGTTCTGTGACTGGTATCTCGAGATCGCGAAGGTCCAGATCCAGCAGGGCGACGACGCGCAGAAGCGCGCCACGCGGCGCACGCTGATCCGCACGCTCGAAACCCTCCTGCGCCTGGCGCATCCGGTCATACCATTCATCACCGAGGAGCTGTGGCAGAAGGTGGCGCCCGTCGCCGGCCGCGAAGGCGAGTCGGTGATGATCGCGGCCTATCCCAAGAGCCAGCCCGAGAAGATCGACGAGGCCGCCGAAGCCCACGTCGCACGGCTCAAGTCGCTGGTCGACGCTTGCCGCACTCTGCGCGGCGAGATGAACGTCTCGCCAGCCACGCGCCTGCCGCTTTATGCGGTCGCCGACGACGCAGCGAGCAGCGCTTTCCTGCGCGACGCGGCGCCCGTGCTCCAGGCACTGGCCAAGCTGAAGGAAGTGAAGGTCTTCGACGACGAGGCTGCATGGGCAGCCGCCGCCGAGGCAGCACCGGTTGCCGTGGTCGGCGATGTCCGCGTCTGCCTGCACATGGAAATCGACAAGGCCGCCGAAAAGATCCGCATCGGCAGGGAGCTCGCGCGCGTGGAGGGCGAGATCGTCAAGGTCAACGGCAAGCTCGGCAACGAGGCTTTCGTTGCCAAGGCGCCGCCGGCGGTGATCGAGCAGGAACGCAAGCGGCTGGTGGACTTCAGCGCCACCGTCGAACGCCTGCGCGACCAGCTTGTGCGCCTCGGCTGACATACGATGGGAGCCGTGGCCCTTAGTATTCGGGTGCGGCGTCAGGAACGCCATTCTTCTCCGATTCAACATCCCTTGATCTGACGAAAAACCCATGTCCAATTCCCCGATGCGCATTCGCAAAGCCGTGTTTCCCGTGGCCGGCTTTGGCACCCGTTTCCTGCCGGCCACCAAGGCGCAGCCAAAAGAGATGCTCCCGGTGGTGGACAAGCCGCTCATCCAGTACGCAGTCGAGGAAGCCTATGCCGCCGGCATCCGCGACATGATCTTTGTGACCGGGCGCAACAAGCGCGCGATCGAGGACCACTACGACACGGCCTACGAACTCGAGACACAGCTCGAAGCCAGCGGAAAGCTCGAACTGCTCAACATCGCCCGATCGGTCATGCCCGACGACATGACCTGCTCCTACGTGCGGCAGCCCCGCATGCTGGGACTGGGACACGCCGTGCTGTGCGCGGAGCATCTTGTCGGCAACGAACCTTTTGCGGTTCTGCTGGCCGACGACCTGATGGTCGGTCCGGACGGCGGCGAGCCCATCCTGGCGCAAATGACGCGCGTCTTCGGCAAGCTGGGGAGTTCGCTGCTGGCGGTGCAGGAAGTGCCTCTGGAACACGTCAAGCGCTACGGCATCGTCGCCGGCGATACGGTTGAAGACGGATTGGTCAAGGTCAATCGCATGGTCGAAAAGCCGAAGCCAGAGGATGCGCCCTCACGCCTCGGCGTAGCAGGCCGCTACATCCTCACGCCCGGCGTGTTCAGCGAGATTCGCAACCAGCCCAAGGGTGCCGGCGGCGAAATCCAGCTCACCGACGGCATCGCCGCGTTGATGAAGAAGGAGTCGGTCTACGCCTATTCGTACAAGGGCATCCGTTACGACTGCGGCAGCAAGGAAGGTTTCCTGCAGGCCACCGTCGAGCTCGCGCTGGCGCACGCCGAAGTCGGCGGCCAGTTCCGCGACTATCTCAAGAGCCTGGAGCTGTAGGCGCGTTGACCAGCGGATCGAGGAAGCGAAGCAGTTCCTCGTCGCTGACAGGCGTGAGCGGCAAGCCGAAGACTTCCTTCAGGTGAGCCACCAGCGTCTGGGCCCAAAGGGCATTCGCAACGACACCGACATGATGGTCCCCAAGCAAGAGGTTGTTCGGCTCGTCCCCGGCGGTGTTCGTGATGCGAAGTGTCGGGCCGAATGCGAAAGACGTCCCGGAAGGATTGCCTGACGCATCACGCGTGCCCCACCGGCTCTCGAACCAGGCGGCGTCGTCGAAAAATGCCACTCGCGGGCGGCCCGCAGCAATGTCGCGAATCGCGGAATTGAAGTTGTCCAGCGCCGTCCTGATGCGGGTCGTCTCCCGCGCCGAGCGCCAACGATCGAAATTCGCCGGATCGTCCGCGTCGTTGGGGATACCGACCAGAAGAATTCGCGTGGACGGGTGCGAGGCATGGATCATTTCCACGGCCTTGCGGATCTCTCCCGCGCAATAGGCGATGGTGGTGGACAACTCCGGGGCCGTCGGATCGGCAGCCTGGAGATCGAGCAGGCCGGCCCAGGAGTTCACTCCGATTCGAATGACGACGACTCCGCGCGTCCAGCGCTCCGGATCTTCGTTCATCAATTCAACAAGGCGAGGCCCCTGGCGAAAACGGCCGCCCATGAGGTTCTTGCACGCGGCACCGGAATTCGCGAAGTTGTAGAGGTAATCCTCCTTCTCCGGGGCTCGACCGCCGCTCAAGCCGATCCATTCGCGCGCGCGGGCCACGACACCGGGCCGCCCCCAGCGAACCCAAGGCCCCAGGTCCAGTTCCTGCCCTCTCACGCGGGCTAGCACCTCGGTCCATTGAAACGTGCGTGCGCGCAGCGGGCCGCCGCGTTCGTTCGAAGCGGCGGGAAACCACTTGTAGTCTTGATAGGCCTGGCTGTTCGAATCCCCCAGCACTGCCAGAGGAATGGACGCCGGCGACGGGTTGGGATTTTTAGGGACAGAACCCATTCCGTCGCTCCACATCGTCAGGGTGAGTACCGCGACGAGCCCGCCCACCACGAGGGCCACGGCAACGATTCGGTTGCGGAGCTCCATGGCGGCAGGACACTCAACGACGCCGCAGAACGTGAATGAAATCAGTACCGATGGTCTGCTGCTCGACGAGATCGTTGCCAGTCTGGCGCGCGAACGCCTGGAAATCACGCACCGAGCCGGCGTCGGTGGAGACCACTCTCAACAGCTCGCCGCTCTGCATCTCGTTGAGCGACTTCTTGGCCTTCAGGATGGGCAAGGGGCAGTTGAGACCGCGGGTGTCGATTTCTTTGTGGATGTGCATGACAGGTTCCTCCGGCGGCAAGGATTCTAGGTGGCTGCCGCGTCGGGCATGGGTGCGGCCGGGCGCGGCCACTCCATGAACCGCGGCTCGTGGCCGCGCGTACGAAGCCAGTCGGCCAGGGCATAGCCGGTTCCGGCCGGCCAGCACCGGAGCGCTTCCAGGTCATAGAGGCGGTAGTCGACGAGTTCCGGCGAAAGCCGGACCTCACCATCGGCAACCGCATGGTAGGCAATGATCACCTGATTCATACGCTGGAAGTCGTAGACGCCGACCAGGTTCAGGGCGCTCGCATCGAGGTTCGTTTCCTCCTTGATCTCGCGCGCGATGCCTTCCTGCGGCGTTTCGCCGGCCTCCATGAAGCCGGTGATCAAGGCGTACATCTTGTGCGGCCATGCGGCATTGCGTGCCAGGAGCACCTGGCCGCGGTACTCGATGATCGCAGCCAGCACGGGCGTCGGATTGTTCCAGTGCGTCCAGCCGCAGGAAGGACAGCGCAAGCGCGATTTCGCGCCGCCATCCTCCTGCAGTTCGATGTGCGCGAGCGGTGTCGCGCAGCTTGGGCAGAACTTGTGATCGCTCATGGCGGTCAGGCGGGGAACACGCCGGTCGACAAATAACGGTCGCCGCGGTCGCACACCACGAAGACGATGGTTGCGTTCTCGACCGTCTTCGCGATCTCCAGTGCGACCCACAACGCGCCCGCGGCGGAAATGCCTCCGAAGATCCCCTCCTCGCGCGCCAGCCTGCGGCACATCTCCTCGGCATTGTCCTGGCTCACGTTCACGACCTGGTCGACCCGGCTGGGGTCGTAGATCTTGGGCAGGTACTCCTGCGGCCATTTGCGTATGCCCGGTATTCGCGAGCCTTCGTCCGGCTGCGCGCCGACGATGCGCACCGCGGGATTCTTTTCCTTGAGAAAGCGCGAGACGCCCGTGATGGTCCCGGTCGTGCCCATGGCGCTCACGAAATGTGTGATGCGGCCTTGCGTGTCGGCCCAGATCTCTGGGCCGGTGGTTTCGTAGTGGATGCGGGGGTTGTCCGGGTTGGCGAACTGATCCAGCACCCTCCCCTTGCCCTGCTGCACCATCTGCTCGGCGAGGTCGCGCGCGTACTCCATGCCACCGCTCTTGGGCGTGAGCACCAGTTCGGCGCCGAAGGCCTTCATGGTCTGCGCGCGCTCGACCGAGAGATCCTCCGGCATGATCAGCACCATGCGGTAGCCCTTGATGGCCGCAGCCATGGCGAGCGCGATGCCGGTGTTGCCAGAGGTCGCCTCGATCAAGGTGTCGCCGGGCTTGATCTCGCCGCGCTCCTCGGCACGCTTGATCATCGAGAGGGCAGGCCGGTCCTTGACCGAGCCAGCGGGATTGTTGCCTTCGAGCTTGCCAAGAATCACATTGCCGCGCTTCGCGTTGGCGTCGGCGTCAATGCGCTGCAGCGCGACCAAGGGTGTCTTGCCAATCGCGTCTTCAATCGTCGGGTATTGCATGGAGCCACTGTGCCATAATTTTGGGCTGCCTTCCTTCCGTGCCCGGGTGGTGAAATTGGTAGACGCAGGGGACTCAAAATCCCCCGCCGCAAGGCGTGCCGGTTCGATTCCGGCCCCGGGCACCACGGCTCTCATGCCGTGCGTTCAGGAAGTATTTCGCGCAAAGGGCGAGTCCGCATGCCGCCTCGACGGCGCGGCGCATCACTCGAATCGCGCGCAAATCTACAATCGTCTGATGGTTTTTCACGATCCCGATTACGCGGCGGACGCGTTCGAAGTCAAGATTTCCGAGTTGCTGGTGGCCACGCCTGAGGGCAGCGACGCACTCATCGACGATTCAGTTTCCGAAGTCCTGCGCCTGCTGCGCGAGCATCTGAAGATGGACGTGGTGTTCGTCTCCGAGTTCGTCGACGGACGGCGCGTTTTCCGTCGCGTCGATACGAGCCCGGAGGCTCGGGTCATCGAGCCGGGACAGTCCTCGCCCCTGGAAGAATCCTTTTGCCAACGTGTCATAGACGGACGCCTGCCGCGCCTGGTGCGCGAAGTGGCTGCGCTTCCGACGTTCGGAGAGCTCCCGGCGACTGACTTTCCTGTGGGTGCCCATCTGAGCACCCCCATCGTGCTCAATGACGGTCGTGTCTACGGCACGCTGTGCTGCTTCAGCTTCGCACCCAACGAGCAACTGACGCAGCGCGATCTCAAGAAGCTGGAAATGTCCGCACAACTCACGGCCAAGAAGATCAACGAGCGTCGCGCGCGTGAAGCAGACAAGGCCATGGCAGACTGGTCGCTGCAACCGCAAGACGGATCAGCTCGCAAGCGCTGATTCGCCCCACGGCCACTTCCTGCAGACCCGTCGCGCGTCACGGCTGATCAGGCGCCGGACCGAAGCCCCGTCTCCACCGTCGGATGCCGCAGGCGCACCCGCAACTCGCGCTTGAGGCGCGTGTTGTCGAGCCGCCTCGATTCGCCCATGAAGCTCAGCAGCGACAACGGAAGCTGTGCCTGCGCCTCCTCTCGCGCGATACGCGGCGGCCGCGGAAAACCGTACAGGCGCGCGGCGAGATCGACGTAGTCGCCCATCTTGAGTTCGCTGTCGTCGCTCGCATGGAACACTCGCTGCGGCCCACCGCGCCACAAGGCCGCCACACAGGCACGCGCGAGGTCGTCGGCGTGGATGTGATTCGTATAGACGTCGTCCTCCGAGCGCAGCACCGGCGTGCCCTTCCTCAGCCGTTCGCGGGGCGTGCCCCCTTCGCGATCGGGCGCGTAGATGCCCGGGATGCGCAGGATGCGTGCCGATACGCCGGCCCGGCCAAGCCAGCGGACGGTGCGCTCCGCGTCGACACGGCGGTGTGCGCGGGGCGTATCGGGCCGCGGTGCACGCGTTTCGCTGATTCGCGCACCGCCGCAGTCGCCGTAGACGCCACTGGTCGAGCCGTAGACAAGCGCGGACGGGAGTGAACGCAAGCGCAGCGCACGCGCCAGAGCCAGGGTACGCGCATCACGCCACCATTGCGCACCTTCGACGCGCGCCGGCGGCGCGAGGTGCAGCACGCGGGTCGCGAGCCCGGCGAGGCGCCGCAAGGTCGCCGGTGCATCGAGATTCGCAACGATCGGCGTCGTGCCTGCTTTCCGCAACAGCGGCCCGCGCTCGGGCGAAGAGGTCAGAGCCATCAACCGCACGCGCCCCCGCAGAAGACCGACAGCCCGCAGTCCCACATCGCCGCAACCGACGATGAGCACACGCTCGCGCCGGAAGCGCGAGGGCATCGCGCCAAGAGGGCTGTTGATTGAGGGCAAAATCCATCTCCCTTTAGAAGCAGATCCGAAGAATAACCATGACCAGCGCAGCGGCGAGCGAAGCGGGCTTTCACATCACGGTAGAGCCCAGCGGGCGCCATTTCACCGCACACGCCGACGAAACCATTCTCGCGGCCGGCATCCGCCAGGGCATCGGCCTTCCCTATGGCTGCAAGGACGGAGCCTGCGGTTCGTGCAAATGCAAGAAGCTGTCGGGCACCGTGACGCTGGGCCTTCATCAGAGCAAGGCGCTGAGCGCCGAGGAAGAACTGGCCGGTTACGTATTGACCTGTTGCGCGCGCGCAGAGAGCGACGTGGTGCTGGAATCGCGCCAAGTCACCGAAGCCGGCGCATTCCCGATCCGCAAGATGCCGGTCCGCGTGCTCGCACTGACGCGGCAGTCGCACGACGTCGTGATGCTGCGCTTGCAGCTCCCGGCAGGCGAGCCGCTGCAGTTCCATGCTGGCCAGTACATCGAATTCATCCTTCGCGACGGAACGCGCCGCAGCTACTCCATGGCCAACGCGCCGCATACGCTGCTGGAGCCCGGCACCGGCATCGAGTTGCACATCCGGCATCTGCCCGGCGGCAAGTTCACCGACCACGTCTTCGGCACGATGAAGGAAAAGGAGATCCTTCGCGTCGAAGGTCCTTATGGCAGCTTCTTCCTGCGCGAGGAATCAGACAAGCCGCTGATCCTCCTGGCCTCCGGCACCGGCTTCGCGCCGATCAAGGCCCTGCTCGAGCACATGCAGCTCAAGGGCATCGAGCGGCCGGCGACCTTGTACTGGGGCGGGCGGAGGCCCGAGGATCTCTACATGGACGACTGGGTCCGCGCGCAACTCGCGGAGATGCCGAACCTAAGCTATGTGCCCGTGGTATCGAATGCGGTGCCTGAGGACAACTGGCGGGGCCGCACCGGCTTCGTTCACCGTGCAGTGATGGAGGATTTCGCCGATCTCTCGGGTTATCAGGTGTATGCCTGCGGAGCTCCGATCGTGGTCGATTCCGCCAAGCACGACTACGTGGCGGAGCGTGGCCTGCCCGAGGAGGAATTCTTCGCCGACGCATTCACGACGGAAGCGGACAAGGCCTTGCCCTGACGTCGCGCTCAGGCTCAGGGATAGCCATCGACGCGCCCCAGGCGACACGAAGCACAATTGGAAACATGAACGCCAGACATTTCCTCCTCAGCCTCGTTTCCACCGCCACCGTCCTCCTCGCCGCTCCGGCGCACGCCCAGCAACGCCCCATCCGCCTCGTCGTTCCTTACGCCGCCGGCGGCCCGATCGACGTCACGGCGCGCGTCCTTGCCGAAAGCGTGAAGGATTCGCTGGGGACGGTCATCATCGACAACAAGCCTGGCGCCGGTGGCAACATCGGCGCGGACGCAGTGGCGAAGGCAGCACCGGACGGTCTCACGATCGGCATCGCAGCCACGGCGACGAACGCCGTCAATCCCTGGCTCTACGCGAAGATGCCTTTCAACGCCGCCACGGACTTCGCGCCGATCACGCAGATGGTGCGCGTGCCCAACGTGCTGGTGATGAACGCCGAAACCGCGCAGCGCCTGAAGATCAACTCGCTGCCCGATCTCATCGCCTACGCAAAGGCCAATCCGGCCAAGCTCAACTACGGCAGCGGCGGCAATGGCAGCGCGGGACACCTCGCGGGCGAGCTGTTCAAGAAGGAAGCAGGCATCTTCGCGGTGCACATCCCGTACAACGGCGGCAATCCCGCGCAACTCGCGTTGCTCTCGGGCCAGGTCGACTTCAATTTCGACAACCTCGCGACCGCGGCGCCCAACATCCGCTCGGGCAAGCTGAAGGCCATTGCCGTGACCACCGCGCAGCGCAGCACCACGCTTCCCGATGTGCCGACCGTCGCGGCCACACTGAAGGGCTTCTCCATCGATACGTGGTGGGGTCTCGTGGCGCCGGCCGGTACGCCACCCGATGTGGTCGCCAAACTCAATCACGCCTTCGTCGCGGCGCTCAATGCGCCGGAAACCAAGACGCGATTCGCGTCGCTGCTGGCAGAACCGGTCGCCAGTTCGCCGGAGCAGTTCAGTGCGTTCATGAAGACCGAACTCGCGAAGTACGAGAAGGTCGTCAAGGCCACTGGCGCAAAGGTGGACTGACGCGAGGCCTGCTCGCGTCGCGCCCCCTTCGAGGAGGAGATACCTGCGGCCCCGCTGATTACTCGCCGAGGTACGCGGCGCGCACCTTGGGGTCGCTCAGCATCACCTTGGCGTCGCCGCTCATGGTGATCAGGCCTGACTCCATCACGTAGCCGCGATCGGCGAGTTGGAGCGCGCGGCTGGCGTTCTGTTCGACCAGAAGAACGGTGACGCCCTGGTCGTAGACCTGCTTCACCACCTCGAAGATCTTGTCGACCATGATCGGCGACAGGCCCATCGAGGGCTCGTCGAGCAGCAACACCTTGGGGCGTGCCATCAGTGCGCGGCCCATCGCGAGCATCTGCTGCTCGCCGCCGGACATGGTCCCGGCAAGCTGCGTCGCGCGCTCCTTCAGGCGGGGGAAGGTCGCGAAGACGCGTTCGACGTCCTTGGCGATCTCCGCCTTGTCCTTGCGGATATACGCACCGATCTGCAGGTTCTCGGTAATGGTCATGCGCGTGAAGACGCCACGTCCTTCGGGCACCATCACGAGCCCTTCGCCAACCAGGTCCCAGGCGCCCCGGCCCTTGATGCTCTTGCCGAGAAACTCGATGTCACCGCCCAGGAAAGGCTGCGTGCCGGTGATGGCCTTCATCGTCGTCGTCTTGCCGGCGCCGTTGGAGCCGATCAGTGAAACAAGCTCGCCTTCGTGCACCTCGAAGTCCACGCCCTTCACGGCCTGGATACCGCCGTAGGCCACTTTCAGGCCGCTGACTTTCAATAGAGTTTGTGCCATCTCAGTGTCCTCCCGTGCCGAGGTAGGCCTCGATCACCTTTTCATTCCGCTGCACGTCCGCGGGCGTGCCTTCCGCAATCTGCTTGCCGTAGTCCAGGACCGTCACGCGGTCGCACAGGCCCATCACGAGCTTCACATCGTGCTCGATCAGCAGGATGGTGCGATCGTCCTTGCGGATGCGGTCGATCAGTTCGCGAAGGAGCACCTTCTCGGTGGCGTTCATGCCGGCCGCGGGCTCGTCGAGCGCGATGAGTTGGGGGTCGGTCGCCAGGGCGCGTGCGATTTCGAGACGGCGCTGGTCGCCGTAGCTAAGCGTTCGCGCCTTGTAGTCTGCAAACTTGCCGATACCGACGTAGTCGAGCAATTCATGCGCACGCTCGGCGATCGCGGCTTCCTCGGCCTTGAAGCCGCCGGTACGGAAGATCGCCCCGAAAACGCCCGAATGCGTGCGGATGTGGCGCCCGACCATCACGTTCTCGAGTGCGGTCATTTCCGAGAAGAGCCGGATGTTCTGGAACGTGCGTGCGATGCCGGCCTTGGCGACTTCGTGGACTGCTGTCGGCTGGTAGGGCTTGCCGGCCAGTTCGAAGGTGCCGCTGTCAGGCGTATAGAGGCCCGTGATGACGTTGAAGAAGGTGGTCTTGCCGGCGCCGTTGGGGCCGATCAATCCGTAGACCTGACCGCGCTGGATTTTGATGCCGACATCGGACAGCGCTTGCAGGCCGCCGAAGCGCTTGGAGATGCCGTGAACGTTGAGGATGGTTTCAGTCATTGTCGTGCTCTCCTCGCTCACGGATTGATCGACATGGGACGCGACGCGGCACCCGGCACTTCATCGGCCGGAGCCTCGATGCCCGGCGCGGCGGCCGGCATGCCGGAAGCGGGAGCAGTCCCCTTGCGCGCCAGTGACTTGCCGTGCTCCGGCGAAGGCCAGAGGCCTCGCGGACGCACCAGCATGATGATGATCATCGCCAGTGCAATGAACAACTGGCGCAGGATCGAGGCGTCCAGGCGACCGTCGGTCATGGCCTGCAGCGGCCCAGCCACGTAACGCAGCACCTCGGGCAGCGCGGCCAGCAGAACCGCGCCCAGAATCACGCCGGGCAAGTGGCCGATGCCGCCCAGCACCACCATCGCGACGATCATCACCGACTCCATCAGGCTGAAGGACTCGGGGGAAACGAAGCCCTGGAACGACGCGAACATCGCTCCGGAGACGCCGCCGAAGCTCGCGCCCATGCCGAAGGCCAGCAGCTTCATGTTGCGGGTGTTGATGCCCATGGCCTTGGCGGCGATCTCGTCTTCGCGGATCGCCATCCAGGCGCGGCCGATGCGCGACACCTGCAGGCGATGCGAAATGATGATGGTGAAGATCACCAGCGCCAGGAACAGGTAGTAGTAAAGGGTCACCGAGGAGATGGTGAAACCGTCGAACTTCAACGGCTTGCCCAGGTTCAGACCCCAGAAATGGATCGGGTCGATGGCAGTGATGCCCTTCGGTCCATTGGTGAGGTTGATCGGGTGGTCCAGGTTGTTCAGGAACACGCGGATGATTTCGCCGAAGCCGAGCGTCACGATTGCCAGGTAGTCGCCGCGCAGCTTGAGCGTTGGCGCGCCCAGTAATGCGCCGAACAGCGCCGCCAGTCCGAGCGCCGCCGGGATCACCAGCAAGAGCGAGCTGTGCAGCCCGTTCGGGAACATGGCCTTGACGGCCGGGAATGTGTCGGTCAGGTGAGGCGACCCGAGAAGCGCATACAGGTACGCGCCGATCGCAAAGAACGCGACGTAGCCGAGGTCTAGCAGGCCTGCATAGCCCACCACGATGTTGAGGCCCAGCGCCAGCATTACGTAGAGCAATGCGATGTCCGCGATGCGGACCCAGGCGTTGCCCTGGCTTTGCAGCAGCAGCGGCAGCACCAGCAGGGCAACCGCGCCGAGCACGAAGAAGACGATGTTCTTGCTGTTCTTCATGGTGCGCTCCTCAAGCCCGGTCCGCCACACGTTCGCCGAGCAGGCCCGAGGGCCGCAGCGTCAGCATGATGATCAGAACGATGAACGCGAAGATGTCGCTGTAGTGGCTGCCCAGCACATCGCCCGTCAGTGCGCCGATGTAGCCCGAGCCGATGGCTTCGATCAACCCCAGCAGGATGCCGCCGACCACCGCACCGGCCAGGTTGCCGATGCCGCCGAACACAGCCGCCGTGAAGGCCTTCAGGCCGGGAATGAAGCCCATCGCGTGCTGCGCGATGCCGTAGTTGGACGCATACATCACGCCGGCCACCGCGGCGAGCACGGCACCGATGATGAACGTTGCCGAAATGACCATGTCGGGGCGGATGCCCATCAGCGCCGCGACGCGCGGGTTCTCGGCGGTGGCGCGCATCGCGCGGCCGAGCTTGGTGTAGTTGACCAGCCAGGTCAGGATGGCCAGGCAGATCGCCGTGACGCTCAAGATCATGACCTGCGTCGGCGAGATCACCGCGCCGCCCACATGGATGGGCGTCGTCGGCAGCAGGTTCGGATAGGCCTTGTTGGTGGGCTTCCAGATGATCATCGCGAGCGTCTGAAGCAGGATGGACATGCCGATCGCGGTGATCAGGGGCGCCAGCTTCGGGCTGTTCCGCAGCGGCCGGTAGGCCACTTTCTCGATGACGAAATTGAGCGTCGCGGCGACCACGCAGGCAATGAGCAGGGCAATGATCAGGATGATCCAGCCCGGCGTGCCCGGCATCGACTCCTGCATGAGCCCGATGATGGTCCAACTGGTGAGCGCTCCGACCATGAGCACTTCACCGTGTGCGAAATTGATGAGATTGATAATGCCGTACACCATGGTATAGCCCAAGGCTATCAAGGCGTACATGCTGCCTAGAACCAGACCGTTGATGATCTGCTGCAGCAAGGTGTCCATATCGAGAGCTCCCTAATTTTGTGGCAGCACCCTTGAGAGGTGCCTCGACCCGGCGTACCGGATTGACGCCTTGGTTTCACTTAGCAAAAAACCCGCCAGCATGTGACGACGGCGGGTTTGTGGGCGGGATTGTAGTCACGCCCGGATGCCAATCTGGTGCGTTTTGCGGCGGGGTTTTCCCGCTGGCGTCCAGGGGAAGGCAGGCGTGGGAAATCGACCTGTTTCTAACCTGAAACTTCTTGGTTTCGTTTTCGCAGCTCGCGTAGCTTTTCCGCAATGCGGATCTCCAGGCCGCGCTCCACGGGTCGGTAGAAGGGCGGCGGGTGGAGACCTTCGGGCATGTAGCTCTCTCCCGCCGCGAATCCGCCCTCCTCGTCATGGGCGTAGCGGTAGCCCTTTCCATAGTCGAGCTGCTTCATGAGCTTGGTCGGCGCATTGCGCAGATGCATCGGCACCGGGCGCGTGCCGTCTGACTTGATGAAGGCACGGACCTCGTTGTAGGCCTTGTAGACCGCATTCGACTTCGGTGCGATCGCGAGGTACACCACGCACTCGGCCAGCGCCAGCTCGCCTTCGGGCGAACCGAGCCTCTCGTACACCTCTGCGGCATCCAGAGCAAGGCGCAGCGCGCGGGGGTCGGCCAATCCGATGTCCTCGCTGGCCATGCGCACCAATCGGCGTGCCATGTAGCGCGGGTCGGCGCCGCCGTCGAGCATGCGCACGAACCAATAGAGCGAGGCATCCGGATCGCTGCCGCGCACCGATTTGTGCAGCGCGGAGATCGTGTCGTAGAACTGCTCGCCGCCCTTGTCGTAGCGCCGCATGCGTTCACCGAGAACACGCAGCAGCCACTCGTCCGTGATGTTGTCCAGCTTCTCCGCGCGCGCTGCGACCGCCAGCGTTTCAAGGGTGTTGAGGAGTCGCCTGGCGTCGCCGTCGGCGTAGGCCACGAGGCGGTCCACGGCCTTCGCATCGATGGCCGGCACGGCCTGGATGTCCTGCGCGCGCGCCACGATCTGCTTGAGATCGTCCTCGCCCAGTGGCTGCAGCACATAGACCGCAGCCCGGGACAGCAGCGCCGAGTTCACTTCAAACGAAGGGTTCTCGGTGGTCGCGCCAATGAACGTGAAGAGTCCGGACTCCACATGTGGCAGGAACGCGTCCTGCTGGCTCTTGTTGAACCGATGAACCTCGTCGACGAAGACGATGGTGCGGCGTTGCTCGAGACCATCACGTGCTGCGGTCGCGCGATCGACTGCGTCGCGAATGTCCTTCACGCCGCCGAGCACGGCGCTGATGCTCAGGAACTGCGCGTCGAACGCGTCGGCCATGAGGCGCGCTATGGTGGTCTTGCCCACGCCGGGTGGCCCCCAGAGGATGCAGGAGTGCGGCTGGCCCGACTCGAAGGCAATGCGCAGTGGCATGCCAGGGCCCAGCAGGTGTTGTTGGCCGATGACCGCGCCCAGGTTCTTGGGTCGCAGGCGTTCGGCGAGGGGTTGGTGAGTGGAGGTAGCCATCGGAAGCGCGTAGTGTCGCCCAGCATCCTAAGTCGCGCGCGACAAGCCCTTGACATGGAGCCCGGTGCGGCCGAAGGTGATCGCATGCGTCAAGCCAAGGAACTCCCCGCAAGCTTCAAGGACTACGAGGCTGGCAAGCACCGGCGCTATGGCCTGCTTTTCTCTGTGAACGGCGGCGCATTTGCCATTGCAAAGCTCTTTGCCGACACCAAGGCCGCCGCGGTGCTCGGCGCGCTGACGCTGCAGCACCTGTCCGTCGGCATGATCCTGTTCACGGTGCTCATGACCGTGGACATCTTCCTGTTCGGCCGGAATCTTCGCAGTACGCTCCCACCCGACGCGTTCGAGGGCGACGGCAACACGGTGGCGATCTTCGGCATGCCGGGCCAGTGCGTCCTGGCATTGACCGGCTTGCTGATCTGCGCCGGCTGGTACCTGGTGGCCTGGGGCTAGCCGCTTGGAAGCGCCGACGCTATTGGCGGACCACGTCGGCGCCAGCCGGCGTCTTGAACACGAAGGTGCTGGCGGGGAGCGCCGGATTGACCTCGACCTTGCTGAACTTCAGCACTGAACTTTGGCCAAAACTGTCCAGGATTTCCAGCGAGGCCAGGGCCTCGCCCTGGAAACCGATCTGCACGCTCTGCAGTTGCCCGTCCTTGTTCTTGGGACTCGCCTTGACCCATTGGAGGCCATCGCGCTCCGGCGCAGCTTCAAGGGTGAAATCGGCTTGCAAGGCACGCAGATCGGGCGCCGCGGCAATCAGCGCTGCGGGCGTCGAACCGAGCGCCTGTGCCTGCTTGCGCTGGGTGACCTGGTTCAAGTCGGCGTCGTAGAGCCACAGCGTCTGGCCATCGGCAACGATGGTCTGGACGAACGGCTTCTTGTAGTCGAACCTGAATTTCCCAGGCCGCTGGAATTCGAAGGTGCCCGTCGACACCTTCGCACGCGAGGTCTGTCCATCCTTGGGCGGCGAAGTCACGGTCTGCGTGAACTCGGCGCGGCCCGACTTCACCGATTTGACGAACGCCTCGAGGCTTTCCATTCCGCCAGCCCAGACCCCGCTCATCCCCAGGGCAAGCAAGCCGCCCACGATCAACTTCTTCATTGCCATCTCGATTTCTCCGTCGCCGGCAAAGCCAGGCCCGTTCACTCCGTCCGCGCTGGCACGAGGATCTCGCGCTGGCCACTGCCGCTCATCGCGCTGACCAAGCCGGCGTTCTCCATGTCCTCGACCAGGCGAGCGGCGCGGTTGTAGCCGATCTTCAGGTGACGCTGCACCAGCGAAATGCTCGCCTTGCGGTTCTTGAGCACCACTTCGACCGCCTGGTCGTACATCGGGTCCTTTTCACCACCATCACCACCGCCTTCACCGAGCAAGTCGCCGTCACCGTCAACGGTACCGCCTTCGAGCACCCCTTCGATGTAGTCCGGTTCCCCTTGAGACTTGAGGTAGGCCACCACGCGGTGCACTTCCTCGTCGCTCACGAAGGCGCCGTGCACGCGGACCGGCAGGCCGGTGCCGCTCGGCATGTAGAGCATGTCACCCATGCCCAGCAGCGCCTCGGCGCCCATCTGGTCCAGGATGGTTCGCGAGTCGATCTTGCTCGACACCTGGAAGGCAATGCGGGTCGGGATGTTGGCCTTGATGAGGCCCGTGATCACATCCACGCTCGGGCGCTGCGTCGCCAGGATCAGGTGGATGCCGGCCGCGCGCGCCTTCTGCGCGAGGCGGGCGATCAGTTCTTCGATCTTCTTGCCGACGACCATCATCAGGTCGGCGAGTTCGTCGATGACCACGACGATGTGCGGCTCGCGCGCCAGCGGCTCGGGGCTGTCGGGCGTAAGGCTGAAGGGGTTGTAGATGAACTCCTCGCGTGCCTTCGCTTCGTCGATCTTGGTGTTGTAGCCCGCCAGGTTTCGAACGCCCAGCTTGCTCATGAGCTTGTAGCGGCGCTCCATCTCGGCCACGCACCAGTTGAGGCCGTGGGCTGCCTGGCGCATGTCGGTCACGACCGGTGCCAGCAGGTGCGGGATGCCCTCGTAGACCGACATTTCCAGCATCTTCGGGTCGATCATCAGCAGGCGGACATCGCGCGCCTCAGCCTTGTAGAGAAGGCTCAGGATCATGGCGTTGATACCGACCGACTTGCCCGAACCCGTGGTGCCGGCCACCAACACGTGCGGCATCTTGGCCAGATCGGCCACCACCGGATTGCCGACGATGTCCTTGCCGAGGCCCATCGTGAGCATCGACTTGCCTTCGTTATAGACCTGCGAGCCGAGGATTTCGCTGAGCTTGATCGATTGGCGCTTGGCGTTCGGCAGTTCGAGCGCCATGTAATTCTTGCCGGGAATCGTCTCGACCACGCGGATCGACACCAGCGACAGCGAGCGCGCCAGGTCCTTCGCGAGATTGACGATCTGCGAGCCCTTCACGCCCGTGGCCGGTTCGATCTCGTAGCGCGTGATCACCGGGCCCGGCGAAGCAAGCACGACACGCACCTCGACGCCGAAGTCCTTCAGCTTTTTCTCGATCAGGCGCGATGTCATCTCCAGCGTGTCGGCCGAGACGGTTTCCTGCCGCGCCTGCGCGGCATCGAGGAGATCGACTTGCGGCAGCTTGCTGTCGGGCAGTTCGCGGAACAGGGGCTTCTGGCGTTCCTTGGCGACTCGATCGCTGCGCGGCACTTCGGCGAGGGCAGGTTCGATCTGCACCGGCGGCGAAGGAGCCTTGCGCTTGGCGCGCGGGACGATGCGGAGTTCCTCGTCCGACGCCTCCAGCGATCCGTGGTCGGTGGACGCCAGTTCTTCGCGTTCGCGCACGGCCTGCTTGCCCATGGCGATATCCTGAGCGATCTCCCGCTTCTCGCGGCGGGACTCGAAAAGGGAATACAGACGCGAGCCGATGCGCTCGGCGATCTGGCCCCATGAAAATCGAAACACGAGCGCCGAGCCGATCACGCCGGCCGCAATGGCAATCAGTGCCGATCCGGTGAAGCCCATCCATTTAACGCTGGCTGGTCCGACGAGATAGCCGAGTATTCCGCCGCCGTGCCCCGGCAAGCGAAATTCGAGACGGTAGAGACGCGACCATTCGAGCATCGCACTGGCGCACAGAAGCAGGATCAAGCCGAACCAGAAGGCCAGGCGGCTGCGATTGAACGGCCCGCGGGGGGTCTGCTCGGCCGAGTTGGCTTCGCCGCCGCGCATCCATCCGGCCAGCGACGAAAGCCAGACGCGAAGACCGGCCGCCAGGCACCACCAGACCGAGTACCCGGCCAGGAAGTAGCTCGCATCCGCAAGCCAGGCGCCGATGCGGCCGCCCCAGTTCTTGACCTCTCCGCCCGTGCCCGAGGTCGACCAGGCGGCATCGGAGGGCGTGAAGCTCAGCATCGAAAGCAGCCAGAACAACAGGGCGACGAAGCCGGCAATCAGGGTGATCTCGTGCGCGAAGCGCATGGCGCGAAGACGCACCGGCGGCGCTTCGTTCGACGAAGACGATTGAAGGGTGTTGAGCGAATAAGTCATGAACGGCACAACGACCGGTCCGCAGCAGCGGGCCGGTGGTCCAGAAAAACTACAACGAAGAACATCGCAGCCGCGTTGTCAGGGCCGGCAATGAAAGGGCCAGTGCGCAGCGGTGCGCCCGGCCGGATGGTCAAGTGAGCGATGAGAGTCGTTCCTTGACGATCATCGAACCATCCGGCTGGGTCTGCACGAACCCACGCTCCTCGAGATCCTTCATGACGCGGCTCACCATCTCGCGCGACGCACCGACCATCTTGGCCAGATCCTGACGCGAAATCTTGTCGCGCACCTTGAGGTTGCCGGCCCCGTCATCGACCGCGAACTCCAGCAGCGAGCGCGCCACGCGTCCGTAGACGTCCATCAGCGCCAGCGACTCGATCTTGCGGTCTGCGTGCCGCAGGCGCGCAACGAGGCCCCGCATGATGTTGTAGGACATCGAGGAGTTTTCAGGCAGGCAGCGCGCAAAGGCTTCGCGGCCAAGCATGAGCACGTCCGTCTGGATTTCGGTGCGCACGGTCGCCGAATGCGGTTCGTCGTCGATCATGCTCATCTCGCCAACGTAGTCGCCGGGATGCAGCGTCGCGAGAATGACCTCGCGACCGCGGCTGTCGGTGCTCATGACGCGGGCGCGGCCGGTCAGAATTATGTAGAGGGCATCTGACTTCTTGCCTTGTTCGACGACGACCTCGGCGCGCTTGAAGCGCTTTTTGACAATCGCATCGGCAATGCTTGCAGACTGCGTTGGCGTCAGCGCAGCGAACAACGGCACGCGACGAAGCAATTCAAGATTGGACAGCATCGACATTCATCAATCCCCGGATTCCGCGCGATTTTCAAATCCATGGATTAATACAATCGCGCGCATTGAAAACAGCCCCCGCCCGGTCTTGAACCGAACGGTGATACTCCATATCTATCACCCTGAAAATGTACACGCTGCCGCAGCGTCAATCCTAGGTTTTCTACTCATGTCCTCCCCACGCCACGCGAAGGTTCTCATTCTTGGCTCCGGTCCCGCCGGCTACACGGCCGCAGTCTACGCGGCCCGCGCCAACCTCGAACCCATGCTCATCACCGGTATCGCCCAGGGCGGCCAACTCATGACCACGACCGAAGTCGACAACTGGCCGGCCGACGTCCACGGCGTGCAGGGGCCCGACCTCATGCAGCGCTTCCTCGAGCACGCCGAACGCTTCAAGACCCAGATCGTCTTCGATCACATCAACAAGGTCGACCTCAGCAAGCGCCCGTTCACGCTCACCGGTGACACCGACACCTACACCTGTGATGCACTGGTGATCGCCACCGGCGCATCGGCCAAGTACCTGGGCCTGGATTCCGAACAGCACTTCATGGGTCGCGGCGTCTCGGGCTGCGCGACTTGCGACGGCTTCTTCTACCGCGACCAGGAAGTCTGCGTGATCGGCGGAGGCAATACCGCGGTCGAGGAAGCACTGTATCTCTCGAACATCGCCAGCAAGGTCACGCTCGTGCATCGCCGCGACAAGTTCCGGGCCGAGCCGATCCTGATCGACAAGCTCCATGAAAAGGCCGCCGAGGGCAAGATCGAGATCAAGATCCACAACACCCTGGACGAAGTCCTGGGCGACGACTCCGGCGTAACCGGCATCCGGCTGAAGAATACGCAGACAGGTGCGACCGAGCAGTTGGACCTGAAAGGCTGCTTCATCGCCATCGGACATCATCCGAACACAGACATCTTCCAGGGCCAGGTCGACATGAAGGACGGCTACATCGTCACCCGTTCGGGGCTGCAGGGTTTCGCGACCATGACGAGCGTGCCCGGCGTATTCGCAGCAGGCGACGTGCAGGACCACGTCTACCGCCAGGCCATCACCAGCGCCGGTACCGGCTGCATGGCGGCCCTCGACGCACAGCGTTTCCTGGAGCAGGACGGCACGCTCTGAACCGCCAGGCGGTGAAAAGGCTATAATCCAAGGCTTTGCCGAATCTACCCCTCCATCTTGGAGCCGGGTTCCTGCGGCAAGCCGGGGTACCGCCACCCGTTTCTGGCGAGGTCAAGCTGCAAACCACCCCGCAATCTCATTGCGCCAGGTGCCAGCTGTTCAAGAAAGAGTGTCCCCATGGCACGCGTATGCGAAGTAACGGGCAAAGGCCCGATGGTCGGAAACAATGTTTCCCACGCCAACAACAAAACCAAGCGCCGGTTCCTGCCGAACCTGCAATACCGTCGTTTCTGGGTCGAAACGGAAAACCGTTGGGTTCGCCTGCGTGTTTCGAGCGCTGCCCTGCGCCTGATCGACAAGAACGGCATCGACGCCGTGCTCGCAGACCTGCGCGCACGCGGCCAAGCTTAAGGAGCTGAATCATGGCAACGAGCAAAGGCGGACGCGAAAAGATCAAGCTGGAATCCACCGCGGGTACCGGCCACTTCTACACGACCAGCAAGAACAAGAAGACGATGCCTGAAAAGATGTCGATCATGAAGTTCGACCCCAAGGCACGCAAGCACGTCGAATACAAGGAAATCAAGCTGAAGTAATTCGGCCCGGTTCTCCAAGACGCCAAAAAACCCGCTGTGACCCAGCGGGTTTTTTGTTGCCCGCGTTTCCGCAAGGCTCGCCGCGGACGCAAAAAAGCCGGCTCATGAGCCGGCTTTTTGTGTTGCCAGGGAAAGAAGGACCCAAGCGTCAGGAGCGAGCCGCGCGCAGACGCGTCGAGAACTCGCGCAGGCCTGCGATACCACTGGCCTCCGCCCGATGGCACCACGCGGCCAGATCGGCAGCCAGTTGCTCGCGGGACTGCGAGGTGTTGAGCCACATCTGGCGCAACTCTTCGCGCATCGTCACCATCTTGTCGAGCACCGGATGCGCGGCACGTGCCTGCACCAACTGCGAACGCGCAGCAGCAGGCACCTTGTCGTCGTCACGGTGCAGCCAGCGCTTGGAAGCCTTGAGAACCGACAAGTCCGCACCCTTGGCTTTCAGTTGGGCGAGTTCATCGCGCGTGGCACGGCGCATTTCGCGGGCGTAACCGGCCATCACTTCGTAGCGATTGGCAATCAGGGCCTCGAGCGTGTTCTCGTTGGCGACAGGCACCACATCGCCCATTTGCAGCTTCGGCGGCAGCTTCTTGACCTTGGCCCAGCCGATCTTCTGCATCAGGCTGATATAGACCCAGCCGATGTCGAACTCGTACTTCTTGACCGAGAACTTGGCCGACGTGGGATAGGTGTGATGGTTGTTGTGCAGCTCTTCACCACCAATGATGATCCCCCAGGGAATCAGGTTAGTGCTGGCGTCAGTGGCTTCGAAGTTGCGGTAGCCCCAGAAGTGACCGATGCCGTTGACGACGCCGGCGGCCCAGAACGGAATCCACAGCATCTGGACAGCCCAGACCGTCAGGCCCAAGCCGCCGAACAGGGCAACGTTGATGATCAGCATCAGGCCAACGCCTTGCCAGCTGAAGCGCGAATACAGGTTGCGCTCGATCCAGTCATTGGGCGTGCCGTGGCCGAAACGCTCCATCGTTTCCTTGTTTTTCGATTCCTTGCGGTACAGCTCCGCGCCGCGCCACATGACTTCGTCGATGCCCTTGACTTGCGGGCTGTGCGGGTCTTCCTCGGTTTCGCACTTGGCGTGGTGCTTGCGGTGGATGGCCACCCACTCTTTCGTCACCATGCCGGTGCCGAGCCACAGCCAGAAGCGGAAGAAATGCGACGGGATCGGGCCCAGATCCATGGCCCGGTGCGTCTGCGTCCGGTGCAGGAAGATCGTGACTGCCGCGATCGTGATGTGCGTGGTGACGAGCGTGTACAGCACGACTTGCCACCACGTGAGGTCCCACAAGCCGTGTCCGAGCCAGTCGATGGCCGCGCTCAGGACGGCAGAGTCAGGAAGCAACATTGAGTTCGGTACTCCATGGCCACACGAAGGTGCAGCCTTCAGGTAATCCGCGATTTTAAAGGTTTGACCCTTAAAAGGGGGCTAAATCCTTGATATATCGCAAGTTTTCGAACTCTTTGGAGCTTCGTCCCTACTTCCGGTTCCATACCGCAGCAAAGAAGCCGTCAGTCGCATGGCGATGCGGCCAGAGCCGCAGGTAGCGCCTGCCGCCCTCGCCGCCCGCGCAAAGCGCCTCTGCGCCGGGGACTTTCAGGCCTTCCAGCACGTCTGCCGCATCCGCTGCCTCGAAATCCGGATTGGCCGCGCCGAAAGCCTCGGCAATCGCCTCGTTTTCCTCCGGCAGCACGCTGCAGGTCGCGTAAACCAACCGCCCGCCGGATTTCACCAGGCGAGAGGCACTCTGCAGGATTGCGGTCTGTTTGGCAGTGAGTTCCAGGACCGATTGAGACGACTGGCGCCACTTCAGGTCGGGATTGCGCCTCAGCGTACCGAGGCCCGAACAAGGCGCGTCCACCAGCACCCGGTCGATCTTGCCGGCAAGCCGCTTGATGCGGTCGTCGCGCTCGTGGGCGATGGCCGCGGGGTGAACATTCGACAACTTGCTGCGAGCAAGCCTTGGCTTGAGGGCGTCGAGACGGTGCGCCGAGGTGTCGAAAGCGTAGAGACGGCCGGTATTGCGCATCGTGGCGCCGATAGCCAGCGTCTTTCCTCCGGCGCCGGCGCAAAAATCGACCACCATCTCGCCACGCTTGGCGTCAAGCAGCAGGGCCAGCAGTTGGGAGCCCTCGTCCTGCACCTCGACCGCGCCACGAGCGAACGCGTCGAGCTTGGTAAGTGCCGGCTTTCCGTCAATCCGAAGCCCCCAGGGCGAGAACGGCGTGGGAACGGCCTTGATGGAGGCCAGGGCCAACTCCTTTTGCACTTCAGGCCGCTTGTCGGTGAGCGCATTGACGCGCAGGTCAAGCGGCGCCGGCTGCTGCAGGCTTTCCACCAGCGGCCAGAACTGGTCGCCCAGTTGCGCCTTGAGCGGCGCGACCAGCCATTCAGGCAGGTTGTGGCGGTGGCGTTCGAGCAGATCGTCCTGCTTGACGGCGTCGCAGTTGTCGAGCCAGCGCTTTTCGGTGTCGTTGAGCGCACTCTTCAGGAAGTCGCGAGGGCCGTGGAAGCCGAGGATCGCCATCCGACGCTCTTTCGGGCCGCTGCCCGACGGGGAAAGATGGTCGAAGAGCAGCTTCTTGCGCAACACGGTGTAGACCGTCTCGGCCAGCGTGGCGCGCTCGCGCGGCCCCAGTTCGCGATGGTCGCGGAAAAAGCGGGAAACGACCTGATCGGCCGGGTGATCGAATTTCAGGACGAGGCCGACCAGGTCGGCGCTGGCCTCGAGAAGGGCTTTGGGGTGCATCCCCCATTGTCTCAGCCGCCGGCCGACCCTAGATGGCGGTGCGCGTCCAGATCGGCTCGAAGGCCTGGCGCTCGATTTCGGCGAGCGTGGGCGAATGCCCCGCCCAAAGCACCAGCACGGCGCCGGGAAGGCTCAGGGTGTGCTCCAGTTGCCGGCAAAGATTCCAGCGCTCCTCATCGGCAAGCATGGGCAACTCCAGGAACACCACGTAGGCGCGCCGCCACGGGAATTCGCGCAGGTTCTTGCGAACCACCCACGCCCGGGAAATCGCGCTGCAGCGCACCAGGTCCGCGCGCAGTTCGCCCAACTCGAACTCGCTGAGGTCATGGCGGGCGATCTGGCTGAAGTAGGGCGTCGCGGTGATTTCCTCCCACGCGCGCTGCTCGGCCTCTTCCGCCGTTTTCGCCCGTTCGCGCCAGAGCCTGAGCGCTCGCTCGTCGTGCGCGCCGGTATCTGGGTCCTCGAGCAGCGAGACCGCGGTCTTGGCGGCCCACCAGCGGCTGGCCGTGCTCGATTCGTGCAGTTTCTCCAGCACCTCAATGCGCGCCGTCCGATCCTTGGCCGGCAGCATCTGTGCGAGACCTCGCAATGCGCCGGGGTGATTCGCGGTCATCTCCAATGCGCGTTCGTAGATGCCGCGCACGTCCGCCGCCGCATCGACGCGGCGCGAACAATCGGCCCACTCGACCATTTCGTCGGCGTTGTTGCGCCCGGCACTGGCCGCCAGCGCACCGACCCGTTCGCGTACGCGCACAAGGTACGCGTGATGCTGCTTCCAGTCATTCGCATGGGCCCGGCGCCATTCCGCATCGAAATGGGCCGTCCACTTCGGCGCATCCGCCAGAAGGGCGAGCGCCGATTTCTCCGACCATGAGGGCAATGCCGCCTTTTCCTCGAGCGCTTCCAGCCGGTCGCGCAGCACGGGGTGAGTGTCATCGACGTCGCTGACGCTGCGCAGCGCACTGCGCAGTGCGGTGCGCGCAAAGTCGACATCGACAGGAGCACAGAGTCTCTGCGCCATGGCCGTGAAGGGCCCGATGGGCAACGGCTCATCGACGGCGCGCGACCAGTGGGACGGCCAGAATTCCTCCGCGTACCAGGAGCCCTTGACCGCGATCTCGGTCAGCGCGCCGGCAACGACGCGCGTGCCGAGAAGACGCGCGGCGACCCGATCAGCCTCGTACTCATCCTGCCGCGCGAGCGCGAAGGTCTTGGCGGCAAAGCGCGGAAAGTACCAGCGAAAAAAGGCTTGCGATGCGAACGCCATCACACCGTCGTCGCGCTGGAAGCTCGCATCCAACTTGAGCCATGAAAGACGGGTTCGGTAGATCCAGGCACTCAGCTTTCCGTGGTTGCCCCGCAGATGGCCGTACTCGTGCGCCAGCACCGACAGCAGGCGGCGCCGGTCGAGTGCCATGAGAAGCGGAAGCCCCACGCTGAGGTGGTTGACCGCTCCGCCGAAAAGGCCGAAGCGCGGCAACTGGCGGATGCTGGCGTTGAAATCGCTGTCGAGATAGACGCGGTGGACTGGCGGCCCGTCGATCTTGGCGCGGATCCGGTCAAGTGCCTCGAACAGCGCGGGCGCGTCCTCGCGCTCCAGCGCGACCCCTTCGGGTTCGTCGAAGCGAACCCAGAGCGCACGCAGCGTGGCCCACAGCAGGCCAAGCGCAAAAAGCAGGAGCCAGCCCCGTGCCACGCTGAATCGAGTTCCCTGTCCCAGCGAGACCACGACCCAGGCGATGATGCCGACCGCCAACGCCAGGCAAGCGATCACCCACAGATAGCCCAATGCGGCAAAGGCGGCCACTCCGCGCCGGTAGCCTGTGCTGTCGTCCGCACTGGCATGCTCGCTCAGCCGCACGAGATGAACAAAGTCCGCGCGATCCATCCCGACCTTTCACCCTAATGAAGGAAAAACCCAAAGTGACAGACGACGACCTTCCGCCCCTGATCGAAACGCCGCCCGGCCGCTACCGCCACTACAAGGGCGGCGAGTACGAAGTGCTCGGCACGGTGCGCCATAGCGAAACGCTCGAGCCGATGACCCTCTACCGGGCGCTCTACGGCCAGGGCGGGTTGTGGGTAAGACCCGCGGCGATGTTCGGGGAGACCGTGGAGGTGGGAGGCTCGTCACAGTTGCGCTTCGTCAAACTCGACTAGAAGTATCGAAGCGCAGATTGTGTCAGTTTGTTTCCAAGAGCCATGCAGCAATGGCTTGCGGGTAAACCCTATGTTCCTGCGCCAAAACGCGCGCTGCGAGGCGTTCTTCAGTGTCATCGGCCATGACGGGCACGGCCGCTTGCGCAAGGATGGGCCCGTGGTCGAGTTCGACGGTGACCTCGTGCACGGTCACTCCGGCCACGCGGCAACCCGCCTCGATGGCGCGCCGATGGGTGTTCAGCCCCGGAAAGGCAGGCAGGAGTGAAGGATGAATGTTGAGAAGCCGACGCTCATAGCGCTTCACGAAGCCGGGCGTCAGGATCCGCATGAATCCCGCGAGCACCACCAGCGTCGGCGAATACGCGTCGATGGCGTGGGCCAACGCCGCATCAAAGTCTTCTCGCGTCGAAAAGTCCTTGTGCGAGACCACTGCGGTCGCGATGCCGTGCTCGCGTGCGATCGCCAGCCCCTGTGCGTCCGCCTTGTTGCTGATGACCGCTGCGACGTGCGCACCGAAGCGCGCAGCCCATCGCTCTTTGTCGGCAGCCCGGACGATGGCAGCCATGTTCGAGCCGCTGCCGGAGATCAGGATCACAATGTTTTTCATGGGACGCGGGATTATCTGTGCTCGTTTCCCCGAGGCCGGGTTTGTCGCCGCGCGGACACCTTGAACTAGCACGACCGTGCTAAAACTGCCCATTCCGAAGACAGGCCGCAACCGCGACAGTCGATCAACACAGCGAGGCACGCATGGATTTGAGCTTCACGCCCGAAGAACAGAAGTTCCGCGAAGAGATTCGCGCCTGGGTCAAAGAGAACCTTCCCGCAGAAATTTCCCACAAGGTGCACAACGCACTCGAACTCACGCGCGACGATCTGCAGCGCTGGGCCAAGATCCTGGGCAAGAAGGGCTGGTTGGGCTACGGCTGGCCCAAGGAATTCGGCGGCCCCGGCTGGACGGCGGTCGAAAAGCACCTGTTCGAGGAAGAAGCTGCACTGGCCGGCGCACCACGGATCATCCCCTTTGGCCCGGTAATGGTCGCCCCGGTCATCATGGCCTACGGCAACGCCGAGCAGCAGAAGCGCTTCCTCCCCGGGATCGCCAGCGGCGAAGTCTGGTGGAGCCAGGGCTACAGCGAACCGGGCTCCGGTTCCGACCTGGCCTCGGTCAAGACCAAAGCCGAGCGCAAGGGCGACAAGTTCATCGTCAACGGTCAGAAGACCTGGACCACACTCGGCCAGTACGGCGAATGGATTTTCTGCCTGGTGCGCACCAGCAATGAAGGCAAGCCCCAGACAGGCATCAGCTTTCTGCTGATCGACATGAAATCACCCGGCGTCACCGTGCGTCCGATCAAGCTGCTCGACGGCGGCCACGAAGTCAACGAAGTCTGGTTCGACAACGTCGAAGTGCCCGCCGAGAACCTCATCGGCGAAGAGAACAAGGGCTGGACCTACGCGAAGCACCTGCTCTCTCACGAACGGACCAACATCGCCGACGTGAACCGCGCCAAGCGCGAGCTGGAGCGTCTCAAGCGCCTCGCGAAGAGCGAAGGCGTCTGGGAAGACCAGCGCTTCCGCGACGAGATCGCCAAGCTGGAGATCGACGTTGTCGCGCTCGAGATGCTGGTGCTGCGCGTGCTCTCCGCCGCCACCTCGGGCAAGAACTCGCTCGATATCGCCGGCCTGCTGAAAATCAAGGGCAGCGAGATCCAGCAGCGCTATTCAGAACTCATGATGCTCGCCGGCGGCCCCTACTCCCTGCCGCTGGTCCGCGAGGCGATGGAAGCAGGCTGGCAAGGCAACTTCCCGGGCGGTCATCCGCAACTGGCTCCGCTGTCGTCCACCTACTTCAACATGCGCAAGACCACCATCTACGGCGGCAGCAACGAAGTCCAACGCAACATCGTCGCCCAGACGGTCTTGGGCTGAGCGCAGGCAAACAAGGATCAAGCAATGGACTTCAATTTCAGCGACGACCAGCAACAACTTCGCGACGCGGTCGCCAAATGGGTCGAAAAGGGCTACGGCTTCGAGCGCCGCCAGGCTACCGAGGCGGCAGGCGGCTTCTCCCGTGAAGCTTGGGACGAACTGGCCGAACTCGGCCTGGGCGGCCTGTACATCCCGGAAGACGAGGGCGGTCTGGGCATGGGACCCGTCGAAGGCATGGTCGTGATGGAAGAGCTCGGCCGCGGCATCGTGCTCGAGCCGCTTGCGCAATCCTTCATCGCGGGCGCGGTGCTGGCCGGCCATGCCGACGAGGACACCAAGGACAACTGGCTGCCGCGCATCGCCGGCGGACAGGCGATGGTGGTGCTCGCCTACCAGGAACGCAAGGCGCGCTACCGCCTCGACGTGTGCGAAGCCAGCGCGGCGAAGGCCGGCGACGGCTGGGCGTTGAGCGGCACCAAGAGCCTCGTCCCAGCCGGTGACGAGGCGGATGCCTTCATCGTTCCCGCGCAGGTGGACGGCAAGATCGCCCTCTTCCTCGTGGAGCGCGCCGCCGACGGCGTCGCCGCTCGCGGCTACGGCACGCAGGACGGCAGCCGCGCGGCCGAAGTGGTTTTCGACAAGGCGGCCGCCACGCTCGTCAGCCTCGATGGACTCCCGGCACTCGAACATGCCGTCGACATCGGCATCGCCGCGACCTGCGCGGAAGCCGTGGGCGTGATGGACAAGACGCTCGCGATCACCGTCGAGTACATGAACACACGCAAGCAGTTCGGCGTGGCTATCGCGACCTTCCAGGCGCTGCGCCACCGCGTCGCCGACATGAAGATGCAGCTCGAACTCGCGCGTTCGATGAGCTACTACGCGAGCCTGAAGCTCAACGCACCGGCCGCGGAGCGTCGCCAGGCGCTGGCCCGCGCGAAGTACCAGTTGGGCGTCTCGATGCGCTTCGTCGGGCAGCAGGCCGTGCAACTGCACGGCGGCATCGGCGTGACCGACGAGTACATCGTGAGTCACTACTTCAAGAAGCTGACGCAACTGGAAATGACCTTCGGCGACACCCTGCACCACCTGGGCGAGGTGTCGGCGCGCATGCAGGACACCGCTGGGGTCTTCGCCTGACGTCGACCCGCAGTCGCTTCCGATAGCACGCAACGCCCGTCGGCCTCAAGCTGACGGGCGTTTCTCTTTAGACGGAATTTGCAATGCACACTCGCCGCCATTTGATTGCCATTGGCCTCGCCACCACCATGCTCGCAGCCTGCACCACAGCACCCCTGACCCAGGAGCGTCCCCCGATCGTGTTCATGCATGGGAACGGCGATTCGGCAGCGCTGTGGCAGACGACGATCTGGCGCTTCGAGTCCAACGGCTGGCCGCGTGAGCGGCTCTTCGCGGTCGACCAGCCCTTTCCACTGGCTCGCGACGACGACACGGTCGCCCAGCCGGGACGCAGTTCGACCGCCGAATCGATGGCTTTCCTGAAAGTGCAAGTCGACCACGTGCTCAAGTCCACCGGTGCGAGCAAGGTCATCCTGATCGGCAATTCGCGTGGCGGCAACACCATCCGCAACTACGTGCAGAACGGTGGCGGCGACCAGGTCGTGAGCCACGTGGTGCTGGGCGGGAACCCCGCGCATGGCATCTGGGCGGTAAAAGGCCTGCGCGAGCGCAGCGAGTTCTCGGGGCTGAGCCCGTTCATGCAGCAACTCAATGCGCCCAAGAACGGCAATGGAGACGAGGTCACGCCCGGCGTGAAGTGGCTGACCCTTCGCTCGGACAACAACGACAAGTACGCGCAGCCTGACGGCATCTGGATCGGCGCCAAGGGCACGGCGACCCACATCGGCTTCGACGGGCCGGCGCTCAAGGGCGCGACCAATGTGGTGCTGCCGCGTGTCGACCACCGCGAGACCTCTTTCTCGCCAGCCGCCTTCGATGCCACCTGGCGCTTCCTGACCGGCGAAGCCCCGCGCACGCTCCAACCGGCGCCCGAATCGCAGATCGTCCTGTCGGGCAAGGTCACCGGCCTCGGCCTCGATTCACTCGATCAGGCCAGCGGCGCGTTCGTCAACAACCTGCCGCTGACCGGAGGTCGCCTGGCAGTCTTCGCCGTGGACACCGCGACCGGGACGCGGCGCGGCCCGCCGGCTTGGGAGCAGACCATTGCACAGGACGGGCACTGGGGGCCGTTCGCGGCGCAATCGAACACGTCCTACGAATTCGTCCTGAGCGCGCCTGGCTACGCCACCACGCATATCTATCGCAGCCCCTTTCCACGCTCCAGCGGCGTGGTCCAGCTTCGGCCCGAGCGCATTGCCGAGGCGGATCGCGATGCCCGCGCGCTGGTGATCCTCACCCGGCCTCGCGGCTACTTCGACGCCGAACGCGACACCATGCGCTTCGACGGTCAGACCGCTTTGCCGGGCGTCCCGCCCAAGGGATCGGGCGTCTCGAGCTCGAAGATCAAGCTCCCGAGCGACGCGCCCCGCGCCGTGGAGTCCGAATTCAACGGGGAGCGCGTGACCGGTCAGGCCTGGCCCGCCACGCAAGGCGAAGTCAGCGTGCTGGAACTGACCTACTGAGCCGCGACTACCCGTGCAGCCGCGAACTCTGCGGCAGGTGGGCCATCAAGAACTCCATCTGGTCTGCCAGGATCCGGCGGTTGCGCAAGATGAAGTCCTCCCACAGGCTGGGCACGTAGGGGGCGTACAGCAGGGACATGCCGGCTTGCTCGGGAGTGCGGCTGCTCTTGCGGTGGTTGCAGGGCCGGCAGGCCGTGACCACGTTCATCCAGGTGTCGATGCCCTTCTGCGCGAACGGGATGATGTGCTCGCGCGTCAGTTCTTCCTCGTGGAAATGGCCGCCGCAATAGGCGCAGACATTCCGGTCGCGCGCAAACAGCTTGCTGTTGGTGAGCCCGGGCCGCTGGGTGAAGGGATTGATGCGCGGCACGCCCTTGGTGCCGATGATGCTGTTGATGGCAATCTGCGACTGCTGGCCGGTGACGGCGTTGTGACCGCCCCTGAACACCGCGACCTGCGCGCCCACCTCCCAGCGAACCTCGTCGGAGGCATAGTGGATCACCGCTTGTTCGAGCGAAATCCACGATTGGGGCAGCCCTTGGGCCGACAGCTTCAAGACCTTCACCACACGCCTCCTCGAGAAAAGAGAACCACGGAAAGACCAGGACATGATGCGCGCCCGAAGGGCTTGCACACGACGCACTGAGTCACAATATACCGGCTTTGTGACAAAACGCCCCTGATGTGCCCATTCCATGGGCACGAAGTGCTATCAAAAAGATACCAACCCATGCAGGTCTTTCGGGGATTTCGGCATCCGGGCGTGGCTCCCGCCTGCGCCCTGACCATTGGCAACTTCGACGGTGTGCACCGCGGCCACCAGGCCATGCTGGGCCTGCTCAACACCGAGGCGCGCCTGCGCGGCCTGCCCAGTTGCGTGCTGACCTTCGAGCCGCATCCGCGCGATTACTTCGCGGCGCTCACCAAGCGCCCGGAACTGGCGCCTGCCCGCATCGGCACGCTGCGCGACAAGCTCACCGAACTTGCGGCGGGTGGCGTGGCGCAGACCATCGTCCTTCCTTTCGACGGCCGGCTCGCCTCGCAGACGCCGGATGAATTCATCCAGCACGTGCTGATCGAAGGCCTGGGCGCCCGCTATGTGCTGGTTGGCGACGACTTCCGTTTCGGCGCCAAGCGCGCCGGCGACTACGCGATGCTCGACCGCGCCGGCGACGAGAACGGGTTCGATGTCGCGCGGATGAACAGCTACGAGGTCCACGGGCTGCGCGTGTCCAGCTCCGCAGTGCGCGAGGCGCTGGCCGAAGGCCGGATGAACGACGTGCACGCCCTTCTCGGCCGGCCCTACGCCATTTCGGGCCACGTGGTGCACGGGCGCAAGCTCGGCCGCGCGCTGGGCGCCTCGTCCCCCGGCCAGGACGACGGCTTCCGCACGCTCAACCTGCGCTTCAAGCATTGGAAACCCGCCGCGAGCGGCATCTTCGCGGTGCTCGTGCACGGCTTGACCGAAGCCCCGCTGCATGGGGTCGCCAACCTGGGCGTGCGGCCATCGCTGGACGCCAACGACGTCAACGCCGGCCGGGTGCTCCTGGAGACTCATTGCCTCGATTGGCCCGCCCACCTCGGTGCCGAAGGTGCCTACGGTAAAATCGTCCGCGTGGAACTGCTGCACAAACTGCACGACGAATTGCGCTACACCAGCCTCGAAGCCCTGACTGCGGGCATCGCGAAGGATGGCCGCGACGCGCGTGCGTTCTTTGCCTCCACCCACGCCGAGACCCATCGCCAGACCACGCGCGACCGAATTTAGAGCGGAACCTTCGCTTTCCGCCGCGTCCGGCCGCACCTTGCCTGCAAGGGCCGCACGCCCCATCGATCCCTCGAGCGTTGCCAGGCAGCGCAGATTTCTGGAACCTTCCATGGCCGACAACAAGACTGACAGCGGTACCGACTACCGCGCCACGCTGAACCTGCCCGACACCCCCTTCCCCATGCGGGGCGACCTGCCCAAGCGCGAGCCGGGCTGGGTCAAGGAATGGAACGACGAAGGCCTCTACCACCGCCTTCGCGACGCGCGCCACGGCGCACCCAAGTTCATCCTGCACGATGGCCCGCCCTATGCCAACGGGCAGATCCACATGGGACACGCGGTCAACAAGATCCTGAAGGACATGATCACCAAGGCGCGTCAGCTCGAAGGCTTCGACGCGCTCTACGTGCCCGGCTGGGACTGCCACGGCCTGCCGATCGAGAACGCGATCGAGAAGAAGTACGGCCGCAACCTCGGCCGCGACGAGATGCAGGCCAAGAGCCGCGCCTACGCGACCGAGCAGATCGCCCAGCAGATGAGCGACTTCCAGCGCCTGGGCGTGCTGGGCGAATGGGACCACCCCTACAAGACGATGGATTTCGCCAATGAGGCCGGCGAAATCCGCGCCTTCAAGCGCGTGATCGAGCGCGGCTTTGTCTACCGCGGCCTGAAGCCGGTGTACTGGTGCTTCGACTGCGGTTCCTCGCTCGCCGAATTCGAGATCGAGTACGCCGACAAGAAGTCGCAAACGCTCGACGTTGCCTTCAAGGCGCACGACCCGGCGAAGCTCGCGGCCGCCTTCGGCCTGCCCGCGCTCGGCAAGGATGCCTTCGCGGTCATCTGGACGACCACCGCGTGGACCATCCCCGCCAACCAGGCGATCAACCTGAACCCGGAGCTCGACTACGCGCTGGTCGACACCGAACGCGGGCTGCTCGTTCTGGCCGCCTCGCTGGTCGAGATGTGCATGAACCGCTATGCGCTCGACGGCAAGGTGCTCGCCACCGTCAAGGGCGAGAAGCTGGGCGGCCTCGAGTTCGAGCACCCGCTGTATGACGTCGATGCCGGCTATCGCCGCCTGTCGCCCATCTACCTGGCCGACTACGCCACGGCCGACGACGGCACCGGCCTCGTCCACTCCTCGCCCGCCTACGGCGTGGATGACTTCAACTCCTGCATAGCGCACGGGCTGTCCTACGACGACATCCTGAACCCGGTGCAGGGCAATGGCTCGTACGCCCCGGACTTTCCGCTCTTCGGCGGCCAGAACATCTGGAAGGCCGTGCCGGTCATCATCCAGGCGCTGCGCGACGCCGGGCGGCTGATGACGACCGAGACCATCACCCACAGCTACCCGCATTGCTGGCGCCACAAGACGCCGGTGATCTACCGCGCGGCGGCGCAGTGGTTCATCCGCATGGACGAGGGCGAAGGCGTGTTCACCAAGGACAAGGCGCCACAGACGCTTCGCCAGACCGCGCTGCAGGCCATCGAGCAGACGAGCTTCTATCCGGAGAACGGCAAGGCGCGCCTGCACGACATGATCGCCAACCGGCCCGACTGGTGCATCAGCCGCCAGCGGAGTTGGGGCGTGCCGATCCCCTTCTTCCTGCACAAGGATTCGGGCGAGTTGCATCCCCGCACGATGGAGATCCTCGACCAGGCCGCCGACATCGTCGAGAAGGGCGGCATCGAGGCGTGGAGCCGAGTGACGGCCGAGGAGATCCTCGGCGCCGCCGACGCGCCCCACTACACGAAGAGCACCGACATCCTCGAGGTGTGGTTCGATTCCGGCTCGACCTTCTTCCACGTCCTGCGCGGCACGCACCCCAACGTCCACCACGAGACCGGGCCCGAGGCCGACCTTTACCTCGAAGGCCATGACCAGCACCGCGGGTGGTTCCATTCGTCCCTGCTGATCGCCTCCGCACTCGAAGGCCGCGCGCCCTACCGCGGCCTGCTCACGCACGGCTTCACGGTCGACAGCCAGGGCCGCAAGATGAGCAAGTCGCTCGGCAACGGCATCGACCCGCAGGACGTGAACAAGAAGCTCGGCGCCGAGATCACCCGCCTGTGGGTGGCCGCGAGCGACTACTCGGGCGACATCGCCGGCGACGACAAGATCCTCGCCCGCGTGGTGGACGCGTATCGCCGCATCCGCAACACGCTGCGCTTCCTGCTGGCCAACACCAGCGACTTCGACATCGCGAAGGACGCGGTGCCGCTCGACCAGTTGCTCGAGATCGACCGCTACGCACTGAGCCGTGCCGCGCAATTCCAGGCCGAGGTGCTCGCACACTACAAGGTCTACGAGTTCCACCCGGTCGTGGCCAAGCTCCAGGTGTATTGCTCGGAAGACCTGGGCGCCTTCTACCTCGACGTGCTGAAGGACCGGCTCTACACGACCGCGCCCGGTTCGCATGCGCGCCGAAGTGCGCAGACGGCGCTCTGGCACATCACGCAGGCGATGCTGCGCTGGATGGCGCCGTTCCTGAGCTTCACGGCCGAGGAGGCGTGGAAGTTCTGCGGCGACGGCCAGTCGATCTTCGTCCAGACCTACAGCGATCTCGGCACGCCCGACGAAGCGCTGCTCGGCAAGTGGACCCGCATCCGCGAGATCCGCGACGCGGTCAACAAGGAGATCGAGACCGTGCGCGCGGCCGGCCAGGTCGGCTCGTCGCTGCAGGCCAATGTGACCCTCGGCGCTCCCGCCGAGGACCACGCGCTCCTCGCATCGCTGGGTGACGACCTCAAGTTCGTCTTCATTACGTCGGCAGTGAAACTGGTCGCCGGCGAGGCGCTGTCTGCAACCGTGACGGCGAGCGCGGCGACGAAGTGCGAGCGCTGCTGGCATTGGCGCGACGACGTGGGACACGACCCTGCGCATCCGGCCATCTGCGGACGCTGCACCAGCAACCTCTACGGTGCGGGCGAAGCGAGGACGGTCGCCTGATGGCGCGCCGTTCCTCCGCCTCGGGCCTCGGGATCTGGCCCTGGCTCGGCCTCGCGCTCGTGATCGTCATCATCGACCAGTTCACCAAGACGCTGATCCTCGGCTACTACAAGCTCGGCGATGCGACCTACGTCACGAGCTTCTTCAACGTCGTGCGGGCCCACAACACCGGGGCGGCCTTCTCCTTCCTCGCCGACGCGGCGGGGTGGCAGCGCTGGTTCTTCATGGGCATCGGCATCGCGGCGGCGATCTTCATCATCTGGATGCTCAAGTCCCACGCGGGGCAGAAGCTGTTCAGCTTCTCGATGGCCGCCATCCTCGGCGGCGCCATCGGCAATGTCATCGACCGGATGATGCATGGCTACGTGGTGGACTTCCTGGACTTCCACCTGGCCGGGCGGCACTTCCCGGCCTTCAACGTGGCCGACAGCGCCATCACGATCGGCGCGATCTGCCTGATCCTCGATGAACTGAGGCGAGTCAAGCGAGGCAAGTAAGCCCCCAGCGTCGTGGGAGGCCTATGGCTATATAGTGCTTCTCTTCCATGAAGCACTTGTTGAATCTGCTCGCAGCCATCGCGCTGCTGGTGTGGGGTACCCATCTCGTTCGCACAGGCGTCTTGCGCGTCTTCGGCGCGAACCTGCGCAGAATTCTCGTGCACAGCATGCGCAACCGGTTCACGGCGGCCCTGTCGGGCATCGGCGTGACTGCGCTGGTGCAGTCGAGCACGGCGACCTCGCTGATGACTTCTTCCTTCGTCGGCCAGGGCCTGGTGACCCTGCCGGCGGCGCTCGCGGTGATGCGCGGGGCGGACATCGGCACCGCGCTGATGTCGGTGCTGTTCTCGGCGGATCTTTCATGGCTGTCGCCATTGTTCATCTTCGTGGGGGTCGTGCTGTTCATCACGCGGCCGTCCAGCGCGGCCGGCCGTGTCGGGCGGGTGTTGATCGGCCTCGGGCTGATGCTTCTCGCCCTCCAGCTCGTGGTCGAGGCCACCGGCCCGCTGTTCGACAGTCCCGCGATGCGTGCGGTCCTGAGCTCGATCAACAGCGATGTCCTGCTGGAAATCACCATCGGCGCAGGGCTCGCCATCCTGGCCTATTCCAGTCTCGCCGTCGTGCTGCTGGTTGCCGCCATGGCGAGTTCCAACGTGGTGCCGCTCGACGTGGCGCTGGGCCTGGTGCTCGGCGCCAATCTCGGCAGCGGCCTGCTCGCGGTGCTGACCACCGCGAAGTCGTCCGTCGCGGTTCGCCAGGTGACCTTGGGCAACCTCGTCTTCAAGCTGCTCGGCGTGGCCATCGCAGCGCCCTTCGTCGGCCTGTGGCTGCGCGAGGTCAAGCCCTACATCTCGGACGCCACGCAACTGGTCGTGCTCTATCACCTGGCCTTCAACGTGATCGTGAGCGTCGGCTTCATCGGCCTCACCAGTTCGGTGGCCCGGCTCGTCATGAAGCTGCTGCCCGAGCCTGAAGAGCCCGCCGCAACGCGACGGCCCCAGCATCTGGATCCGTCGGCGCTGTCGACGCCCACACTCGCCATCTCGAACGCCGCGCGCGAGGCACTGCACCAGGCGGACGTCGTCGAGACGATGCTGATCGGCATGCTCAACGTGATCCGGAACAATGACCTTCGGCTCGCGCAGGAACTGCGGAATCTCGACGACACGGTCGACGAGCTGTACTCCGCCATCAAGTACTACCTGACCAAGATCTCGCGCGAGGCACTGGGCGAGGAAGAGAGCCGCCGCTGGACCGACATCATCAGCTTCACCATCAACATGGAGCAGATCGGCGACATCATCGAGCGGGTGATCATCGACATCGAGGACAAGAAGATCAAGCCGCAGCGCAACTTCTCCGAGGCCGGCATGCGGGAGATCGTCGAGCTGCACGAGCGGCTGGTCGCAAACCTGCGGCTGAGCATGAGCGTGTTCCTGAACGGCAACGTGCGCGACGCGCAGAAGCTGCTGGAGGAGAAGGCGCGCTTCCGCGACTTGGAGCGGGCCTACGCGACGACCCACCTCGGGCGCCTGTCGGACCAGACCACGCTGAGCATCGAGACCAGTTCGCTGCACATCGACCTGATCTCCGAGCTCAAGCGCATCAACTCGCACATCTGCTCGATCGCGTATCCGATCCTGGAATCGGCCGGAGCCCTGGCGCCCACCCGGATGCGCGAATCACGACTCGGCGCGTTGCAGTAGCTCGCCTAGTCCAGGGTCAGGATGGTGCAGCCGGTGGTCTTTCGCGCTTCGAGGTCCCGGTGCGCCTGTTGCACGTCGGCCAGTGCATAGCGCTGGTCGATCGGGATCTTCACCGCGCCGCTCTCCACGACCGCGAACAGGTCGTCCGCCATCGCCTGCGTGCTCTCGCGGGTCGAAATGTGCGAGAACAAGGTGGGCCGGGTCACGTAGTACGAGCCCTTGGCCAAGGTGCCGAGGTTGAAGGCGGCCACCGGCCCCGAACCATTGCCGAAGACCGCGAGCAGGCCGAAGGGCCGCAGGCTCGCCAGCGAGCCTTCGAAGGTGTCCTTGCCCACCGAGTCGTAGGCCACCTTCACGCCCTTTCCGCCGGTGATTTCCTTGACGCGTTCGGCGAAGTTCTCGGTGCTGTAGTTGATGGCGTGGGCCGCGCCATGGTCCAGCGCGATCTTGCACTTGGCATCGGTGCCCGCAGTGCCGATGAGTTGGAGCCCCAAAGCCTTGGCCCACTGGCATGCGATCAGGCCGACGCCACCCGCCGCGGCATGGAACAGGATGAAATCACCGGGCTGCAGGCCTTCGGCCGGCAAGGTCTTCTTCAGTAGGTACTGGGCGGTCAGGCCCTTGAGCATCATGGCCGCACCGGTCTCGAACGAGATCGCGTCCGGCAGTTTGCAGACGCACTTGGCCGGCATCACGCGCACCTCGCTGTAGGCGCCGGGCGGCTGGCTGGCATAGGCCGCGCGGTCGCCAACCTGGAGGTGCGAGACGCCCTCGCCCACCGCCTCGATGACGCCGGAGGCCTCCATGCCGAGCTGCAGCGGCATGGGGAACGGGTACAGCCCGCTGCGCTGGTAGGTGTCGATGAAGTTGAGACCCACCGCCTTGTGGCGAATGCGGATCTCCCCGGGACCTGGATCGCCGACTTCGACGTCGACGATCTTCAGTTCCTCGGGACCACCGTGGCGGTCGATGCGGACGGCTTTGCTCATGAATCGTGGCTCCTAGTGTTGAATGTGCGATTCGGCTGGATCGAAACGAGGCGCCTATGCTGCCACGGACTGGGATTCAAGGCGCGCACGGAGGAATGCGGCTCGCGGCCCGGTAAAGTCCAGCCCCATGCAGCAGCGTCTCACTCCGGGCACCGCCCTTCTTCTCACGGTGCCTCCCCTGCTGTGGGCCGGCAATGCTGTCGTCGGCCGCGTGGTGCGCGATCTCGTCTCGCCCATGTCGTTGAACTTCATCCGCTGGCTTCTGGCCTTCATCGTGCTGCTTCCCTTCGCGATGTCCGTGCTGCGCCGCGAGAGTCCGTTGTGGATGCACTGGAAGCGTTTTGCCGTGCTCGGGCTGCTCGGCATCGGCTGCTACAACGCGTTCCAGTACCTGGCGCTGCAGACCTCGACACCGATCAACGTCACGCTTGTGGGCTCCAGCATGCCGCTGTGGATGCTGGCGACCGGCGCGTTGTTCTTCGGCGCGAAGATCACCGGTCGCGCGCTGCTCGGCGCGGCGCTCTCGATGGTCGGCGTGCTGCTGGTGCTCAGCCGTGGTCAGTGGGGACAGCTTCTCGCGCTGCGGCTGGTGGCCGGGGATCTCTACATGATGCTCGCGACCATCTCGTGGGCGTTCTATAGCTGGATGCTCTCGCGCACCCATGAACCTTCCGAGGTCAGGCGAGACTGGGCATCACTGCTGATGGCGCAGCTGGTGTTCGGGCTCGCGTGGTCCGGCGTGTTCGCCGCCGGCGAGTGGACGTTGACCGATGCGCACGTGGACTGGGGCTGGCCACTGGCTGCGGCGCTCGTCTTCATCACGCTCGGGCCTGCGCTTCTAGCGTATCGGTGCTGGGGAGCCGGCGTGCAACGGGCCGGCCCGCAGACCGCCGGGTTCTTCACCAATCTGACGCCCTTGTTTGCCGCGCTGCTGTCAGCGGCGTTTCTCGGCGAATTGCCGCAGTGGTACCACGGTGCGGCGTTCGTGTTGATCGTCGGGGGGATCTGGGTGTCCTCGCGGCCATAGCGCGTCAGCTGCCCGACAGCGCCACCGCCTGCAGGGACACCAGCTTCTCGCTGGCGCCGACCCGCTGGGTGCCGATCTCCCGGAAGCCGAAGCGCTCGTGAAAGCGGCGCGAAGCATCGTTGGGCGGATCGACGTCGAATTCGCAGGTCACCTGCACGGCCCGGTTGCGCGCCGCGAATGCGAACAGATCCTGGTAAAGCAACTCCCCGATGCCCCGTCCTCGGCAATCAGCGGCCACCACGATGCGGTCGATGTAGACGAAGCGCTCGCAGTTCGCGGCGAACCAACGGTAGTTGGGGCTGTCGTAGGCCGCTCCTTCGGTGAACGCAAGCAGGAAGGCAGCGACCGTTCCCTCGCATTCCACGACCCGGTGGTACGCAGCTTCGGCATGCAGGCGCTCCAGCCGATCCCGCCCGAGCGGGGCCAGGAAGTGCACCCATGCCTCGTTGAGTTCGAGAATGCGAGGGAGATCCGCTGGTGTCGCGTCCCGAATCACCATCGGCGCGTCACCTCAATACGTCCCCGGATAGGCCCCGCCGTCGGCCAGCACGTTCTGCCCCGTCAGGTACCCCGCCTGCATGCTGCAGAGGAATGCGCAGATCGCGCCGAACTCGGCCGCCGTACCGAAGCGGCCCGCGGGAATGCTCTTCTCGCGCGCGGCCCGGACGGTGTTGACGTCCTGTCCCGACTTCTTGGCTGCGCCTGCCATCGTGCCCTTGAGCCGGTCGGTGTCGAAGGAGCCGGGCAGCAGGTTGTTGATCGTGACGCCCTTGCCGGCAATCTCCGAGCGGGCCACGCCGGCAACGAAGCCGGTCAGGCCGCTGCGCGCCCCATTGCTCAGGCCCAGGATGCCGATCGGCGCTTTCACCGAGCTGGACGTGATGTTGACGACGCGGCCGAATCCGCGCGCGGCCATGCCGTCGACCGTCGCCTTGATCAGTTCGATCGGCGTGAGCATGTTCGCGTCGACCGCCTTGATCCAGGCCTCGCGGTCCCAGTCGCGGAAGTCGCCGGGAGGCGGCCCGCCGGCGTTGGTGACCACGATGTCGAAATCCTTGTGCAGCGCGAAGGCGGCGGCGCGGCCTTCGGCCGTCGTGATGTCGGCCGCCAGGTGCTTCACGAAAGGCTTGGTGCCGCTCACGCTGGCCGCCTCGGCCTCCAAGGCCTTCGCCGCGGCCTCCAGCGCCTCGGCGCCGCGAGCGACGATCACCACGTTCACGCCTTCACGCACCAGCGCTTCCGCACAGCCGTAGCCCAGGCCCTTGCTAGCGCCGCACACCAGCGCGGTCTTGCCTGCAATTCCAAAATCCATGTTCTTTCCTTCGCGGGGTCAGCGCCCCATGCGTGTGAATACGAAGATGCCGGCGATCACCAGCGCCGTCCCGGCCGCGATCCACGCGGTGAAGGGTTCGCCGAGGATCACCACACCCATGAGGATGGTCGAGATCGGCCCGACCATACCCGTTTGCGCCGCCATGGCGGGCCCGATGCGTTCGATTGCCATCATGACGGCAAGGACGGGCACCGCCGTGCACAGCGTGGCGTTGAGGATCGACAGCCAGATCACCTGCGGCGCCACGTCGAAGGCCGCGCTCATCGGCCGCAGCAGCATGAACTGCACGATGCACAGCACGCAGGCGACGCTGGTCGCCAGCCCAACGAGGCGCAGCGATCCCAGCCGCTTGACGAACTCGCCGCTCGCGACGAGATAGATGGCATAGCTCACCGCGCTCAGGAAAACCAGCAGCGCGCCCCAGGCGGCCGAAGCGCTCTGTCCCAGCTGCACTTCATGGCCGAACACCAGCAGCACGCCCGCGTAGCTGATGCTCATGCCCGCAAGCTGCCAGCGGGTGATGCGCCGTCGATAGACGATCCAGCCGAACAGGAGGACCAGCGTCGGGTTGAGATACAGGATCAGCCGCTCCAGGCTGGCCGTGATGTAGGCCAGCCCCGCAAAGTCGAGAAAACTCGACAGGTAGTAGCCCGAAAACCCGAGCCCGACGACGCCCATCCAGTCACGCCGCGTGAGGGCCGGCTTGCCACGCCCGGCCCACCAGGCCATGAGCGCGAACAGCGGCAACGCGAACAACATGCGCAGCATGATGAGCGTGACCGCGTCCACGCCATGGCGATAGGCCAGCTTGACGATGATCGCCTTGCCGCTGAACGCGATGGCGCCCAGTGTCGCGAGAACGAGGCCCGGCGCGAGACTCTTGTGGACGGAGTGCTCCGACGTGGCCTGCAATTGCATCGTGAGAATCAGAACCCGGCCGCGAGTCCATCGCGGCGCGCGTCGCTCGCGGCCACGTAGCCCTCGACCGCCGGATCGCCGGCGCGCCAGATGAACTGGCCCGCACCGAAGTCCTGGTAGGAGTCGTTGATGACGTCGACCTTGTGGCCGAGCTCGGTCAGGCCCCGGACGGTCTTCGGATCCATGGCCGCCTCGACGTTGATCTCGAGGCCCGAGTTGAAGCGCCAGCGCGGCGCGTCGCACGCGGCCTGCGGGTTCTGCTTGTAGTCGAGCATGCGCACCAGCGTCTGCATGTGGCCTTGAGGCTGCATGTTGCCGCCCATCACGCCGAAGCTCATCACCGGCGCGCCGTCCTTCGTGAGGAAGGCCGGGATGATGGTGTGGAACGGGCGTTTGCCCGGCGCCACCACGTTCGGGCTCTTGGCGTCGAGGCTGAAGCCGTGGCCGCGGTTCTGCAGGCTGATGCCGAAGTCGGGTTCCACGCAACCCGAGCCGAAGCCCATGTAGTTGCTCTGGATGAAGCTCACCATCATGCCGCTCTCGTCGGCCGCGGTGAGATAGATGGTGCCGCCCTTGACCGGGTTGCCCGCCTTGAAATCCTGCGCCTTGTTCACATCGATGAGTTTGGCACGCGATGCGAGATAGGCGCCATCGAGCATTTGCAGGGGCGTCACCTCCATCGACGATGGGTCGGACACGTAGCGGTAGGTGTCGGCGAAGGCAAGCTTCATGGCCTCGATCTGCAGATGCTGCGAGGCGACGGAATCGACCGGGATCGAGCCGATGTCGAAATGCTCGAGGATGCCCAGCGCGATCAGCGCGGCGATGCCCTGGCCGTTCGGCGGGATCTCGTGCAGTGTGTGGTCGCGGTACTTCTGCGCGATCGGCTCGACCCACTCGGGCTTCCAGTCAGCGAGGTCGCGCACCTTGAGGCTGCCGCCGTTGGCGGCGGAGAATTTCTCGAGCGCTTCGGCGATCTCGCCGCTGTAGAACGCATCGCCCTTGGTCGCGGCGATGGCCTTCAGCGCCCGCGCCGCGGCCTGGAAGCGGAAGAGTTCACCGACCTCGGGCGCGCGTCCCCACGGCAGGAAGCCCTGTGCAAAGCCCGGCTGCGATTGCAGGATGGGCGTCGCTGCTGCCCATTTCTGCTGCACCACCGGCGGCATCAGGTAGCCGCGCTCGGCGATCTCGATCGCCGGCGCCATGAGGTCCGCGAAAGGCAGCTTGCCGAAGCGCTCGGACAACGCGACCCAGGTGCCGACGGCACCCGGCACGGTGACCGAATCGATGCCGCGCTGCGGCGGCGTCCGCGCATCGGCGCCGTACTTGCGGCTGAAGTAGTCGGGCGTCCAGGCCTGCGGCGCAGGGCCGGAGCCGTTCAGGCCGTGCAGTTTCTTTCCGTCCCACAGGATGCAGAAGGCATCGCTGCCCAGGCCGTTGCTGACCGGCTCGAGCACGGTCATGGCTGCCGCCGTCGCGATCGCGGCGTCGACGGCATTGCCACCCTGGTACAGGGTGCGCAGGCCCGCCTGCGCGGCCTGCGGATGCGAGGTCGACACGACATTGCGCGCAAAGACCGGAATGCGGGTCGAGGTGTAGGGATTGGCGTAATCGAATTTCATGAGTGCTTCCAATTCAGACAGGTCTGTCCTTCCTGAAACACCGGAACCGGCTTCGCCGGGCCGCCGGTGTTGCCCCCGGCAGGGGGGTGGGCGTTGCGACAGGAAGTGCGCGCAGCCCGGGGGCGGGCCTAGTCTCCGGTGATCTTGCGTTCGGTGATGATTTTTTTCCACTTGGCAGCGTCTTCAGCCACCATGGCAGCGAGTTGTGCCGGCGTGCTCTGGGTGGGCGAGATGCCCAGCCGCGCGAGCTTGTCGCGCACTTCCGGGTCGGCGAGTGCCTGGTTGGCTGCCGTGTTGATGCGGGTCACCATCTCGGCCGGAAGTCCCTTGGGACCGTAGAGGCCGAACCACGTATTGGACTCGAAGCCCGGCAGCGTGTCGGCGATCGGCGGCAGTTCGGGTGCCAGCGGACTGCGCTTGAGCGAGGTCACGCCCAGTGCGCGCAACCGGCCGTCGCGCACGTGCGGCATGCCAGTGGGCAACGAGTCGAACAGCACGTCGACCTTGCCGCTGATCAGGTCGGGAATCGCGAGCGCCGTGCCCTTGTAAGGAATGTGCGTGACGAAGACGCCGGCCTGCGACTTGAAGAGCTCCGCCGTCAGCTGGACGATGGTGCCGTTGCCGCTCGAGGCGTAGTTGAGCTTGCCGGGATTCTTCTTCGCGTAGTCGATCCATTCGCGCACCGTCTTGGCCGGCGAGCTGTTGGGCACCAGCATGATGCTCGGCGCATCGCCGACGTGGGCGATCGGCGTGAAGTCGTGCACCGTGTCGTAGGGCAGCTTGGGATTGATCCAGGGGCCGATCGAATGCGTGCTCGTGGTCGCCAGAAGCAGCGTGTAGCCGTCGGGCACGGCCTTGGCCGCCATGTCGGAACCGATCGCGCCGCCGGCGCCGGGCTTGTTGTCGATGACCAGCGTGGTGCCGAGCTTCTCGCCCATCTTTTGCGACAGCGTGCGCGCGAACAGGTCCGTAGCGCCGCCGGCCGGGAAAGGCACGATCAACCGGATCGGCTTGGTTGGATAGCCTTGCGCCAGGCTGGCGGGCGCCGCGGCCACGCAGAGCGTGGCGGCGATGACCTGTAGGAACTGGATTCGTTTCATGGTGCTGGATTTTGTCCCTGTGGAGGAGTTCGAATGCTATGCAGGGCTCCGACATCAAGCCAGATAATTCAGCTTATCGAACTATGAGCATTTCTTATGTCGAAGACTGGCAACGAAGAGATCTCCCTGCAGCAGCTCCGGGCTCTGGCGGCGGTGGCCGAATCGGGCAGCTTCACCTTGGCGGCAGAGAGCCTGCAACTGACGCAGCCCGCGATCAGCCATCTGATCAAGCGCATGGAGCACGAACTCGGCCAGCCCCTGGTCGTGCGCGGACGCCGCATCCGCATGACCAATGCAGGCGAGATGATGGTCGACACGGCCGTGCGCGCACTCAGGCTGATCGATGAATCGGTCGATGCCTGCCGTTCGCAGTCGCAGCTTCGGGAGGGACGCGTGGTGCTGGCGGTCGGCCATCTCACCGCTGGCGCGCTCCTGCCGCCGTTGCTGGGCCGCTTTTCGCAGCAGCACCCTTCCCTGGCGACCTCCCTGCTCGACAGCACCGCCGAACAGATGATCTCGCGGATCCTTTCGCAGGAGGCCGACCTGGGCTTCGGATCGGACATCGGGCAGAAGCATTCAGAACTCGCGACCGAGCCGCTCTTCACCGAACGGATGAGCCTCTTCGTGCGCGACGACCATCCGCTGGCGCAGCGGGTGGTGATCGATGCGAAGCACCTCGACGCGCTGCCCTTCATCCACGTCAATCCCGATGCGAACATCTGGCGGTCCGTCAGCCGCCAGTTGTCTAGCGTCGCCAATGTCTATCCGCGTGTCGTGCACCATGTGTCGATGCTGTCCACGGCCTTCGGGCTCATCCAGTCCGGTGCGGGCGTTGCGCTGCTGCCGCGTTACGTGGAAGTGCTGATGCCCGGCAACCTGCGCGCGGTGGCGGTGACGCGACCCACGCTCGAATACCCGGTGGTTGCCGTGCGGCTGGCGAAGCATCCGCTCAATCCTGCGGCGATGGCGTTTCTCACCATGGCCCGGCAGTACATGAAACCACGGAAATAGGCTCTTCCCCTCTACGGGGGGGTGAAACAGAAACGGCACCCGAAGGTGCCGTTGAGAGAGCGAAGGATACGCCTGACGATCAGGCCTCTTCCTCGTGGAAGGCTTCCTCGCGCTTGGACTTCACGGCCGGCAGCAGCACGATCACCAGGAGCAGCAACGCCGCAGCCAGCAGGCCCGCCGAGATCGGACGCGTGACGAACACGATCCAGTCGCCACGCGACAGCAGCAGCGCGCGACGCAGGTTCTCTTCCATCATCGGCCCCAGGATGAAGCCCAGCAGCAGCGGCGCAGGCTCGCATCCCAGCTTGAAGAAGCTGTAGCCGATGAAACCGAAGATCGCCACCATCCAGATGTCGAAGGTGTTGTTGTTGGTCGAGTACACCCCGATCGCGCAGAACAGCACGATGGCCGGGAACAGGAACTTGTAGGGCACCGACAGCAGCTTGATCCACATGCCGATCAGCGGCAGGTTCAGGATGATCAGCATCGCGTTGCCGATCCACATCGAGGCGATCAGGCCCCAGAAGAGTTCGGGGTTGCTGGTCATCACCTGCGGGCCGGGCTGGATGTTGTGGATGGTCATCGCACCCACCATCAGCGCCATCACGGCATTGGGCGGAATGCCCAGGGTCAGCAGCGGGATGAAGGAAGTCTGCGCACCAGCGTTGTTGGCCGACTCGGGCGCCGCGACGCCACGGATGTTGCCCTTGCCGAAGGGCACTTCGCCCGGGTGCAGCTTGGTCTTCTTCTCGATGGTGTAGGCCGCGAAGGCAGCCAGCAGCGCACCGCCGCCGGGCAGGATGCCGAGCGCCGCGCCGAGGGAGGTACCGCGCAGCACGGCAGGCAGCATGCGTTTGAAGTCTTCCTTGGTCGGGAACAGGCCGGACACCTTGGCAGTGAACACTTCGCGCTCGTGCTCGGGGCGCGACAGGTTGGCAATGATTTCGCCGTAGCCGAACACGCCCATCGCGATCGTCACGAAGCCGATACCGTCGGTGAGCTCCGGGATGTCGAAGCTGAAGCGCGCGACACCCGAGTTGACGTCGGTGCCGACCAGCCCCATCAGCAGGCCCAGCACGATCATCGCGATGGCCTTGAGCAGCGAGCCCGAAGCCAGCACCACGGCACCGATCAGGCCCAGGATCATCAGCGAGAAGTATTCGGCCGGGCCGAACTTGAAGGCCAGCTCGGTCAGCGGCGGTGCGAAGGCCGCCAGGATCAGCGTGCCGATGCAACCTGCAAAGAACGAACCCAGGCCGGCCGCAGCGAGCGCAGGGCCAGCTCGTCCTTTGCGCGCCATCTGGTAGCCGTCGATGACGGTCACCACGGACGATGATTCACCGGGCAGGTTGACCAGGATGGCGGTGGTGGAACCGCCGTACTGCGCGCCGTAGTAGATGCCGGCCAGCATGATCAGCGCCGACACGGGGGGCAGCGCGTAGGTGGCGGGCAGCAGCATCGCGATGGTCGCGACCGGCCCGATGCCCGGCAGCACGCCGATCAGCGTGCCCAGAATACAACCGACCAGGCAGTACAAGAGGTTGGTGAAGGTGAAGGCGACGCCAAAACCCAGCGAGAGATTGTTAATGAGATCCATGGTGTCGTCCTCAGCCCGTGATGAAGGTAGGCCACACCTGGATCTGCAACTTCAGCGCCCAGATGAAGGCGATGTAGCTGCCGACAGCCAGAACCGTGGCAAGAATCAGCACGTTGCGCAGGTTGAACTCGCTGCCCGCCAGGCTGGAGATGATCACCAGCGCATAGATGGCGATGATCATGCCCATGGCCGGCACGCCGACGCTCGGCAGGCCGCCGAGCAGCAAGCCGAAGGCGAGGTTGGCGCCGATGATGTAGACCACCTGCTTCCAGGCCCACTTGCCGATCGGCTCGCCGTCCTCGGTCTCGACCGTGAGGCCGGTGAACATGATGGCGAGGCCGATGATGGCCATCAGGACGCCGAGCATGAGCGGGAAGTATCCCGGCCCCATGCGGGCGCCGTTGCCCACGTTGTACGTCGTCGCGCCCCATGCGAACGCGACTCCGACGACGGTGAACATCACCCCCGAGAAGAAGTCTTTCTGACTCTTGATTTTCACGAATGGTCTCCACGAATGAATTCGATCGGAGATTGTGTGGTCAGCCAGAAGTCAGGTGGATGTGGATTCCACTAACCGTGAATTCAGGGTAATCCCTGTCTCGCCACCAAGCCGCGCGCACCGCTTGAGGCGGCCACCCTCCCCGGCGATGGCCCCCGGCCAAGCCGGTTTCGCGGTACTTCGGGCCTGGTTGTGCCGACGCTACTCCAGAGGGGGCGTCGCGCTCAGGACCTCTTCGATCGTCGTGACGCCTTCTGCGACGCGCAGGGCGCCGGCCAGCCGCAACGGCCGCATGCCGTCGGCGACGGCCTGTCGCCTCAAGGAGGACATGCTCGGCTCCTTGGTGATCTCGCCCTTGAACGCCTCGGTGACACTCAGCAACTCATACAGGCCCATTCGGCCCCGGTAGCCGGTCATGCGGCAGTCGACGCAACCCACCGGCTTGTACGCGCGTACGGAACCGTTGATCTGCCAAGGCTTCACCAACTCCGCGAGCTTCTCGCGGGTCACAGCTTCGTCGGGTTCCTTGCAATTCGGGCACAGCGTCCGCACAAGTCGCTGCGCGAGCACGCCCAACATCACCGCGTTGATCAGATAGGACGGCACGCCAAGTTCCATCAGCCGCGTGATCGCGCTGGGGGCATCGTTCGTGTGAAGCGTGCTGAACACCAGGTGCCCGGTCAGGGCAGACTGCACGGCCATCTCGGCGGTCGCGAGGTCGCGGATTTCGCCCACCATGATGATGTCCGGGTCCTGCCGCATCAGCGCGCGCAGGCCCTCTGTGAACCCGAAGTCGAGTTGAGGCTGCACCTGCGTCTGGTTGAAGGCGGGCTCGATCATTTCGATCGGGTCCTCGATCGTGCTGACGTTGACCTCTTCGGTGGCGACCCGCTTCAGCGTCGAATACAAAGTGGTGGTCTTCCCCGAGCCCGTAGGGCCGGTCACCAGGATGATTCCGTGCGGCCGCGTCACCAGTTGCTCCCATCGCCGCGCGTCGTGCTGCGCGAAGCCGAGCGCGTCAAGGTCCTTCACGGCCGTGTCGGGGTCGAAGATCCGCATGACCATTTTCTCGCCGAAGGCCGTCGGCAATGTCGACAAGCGCATTTCGACTTCGTCGCCGCGCATGTTGCGGGTCTTGATGCGGCCGTCGAGGGGCCTGCGCTTTTCGACCACGTCCATGCGGCCGAGCAGCTTGATGCGCGCCACCATCGCGTTCATCACGCCCATCGGCATCTGGTAGGCGGGATGCAGAACCCCGTCGATGCGAAAGCGGATCACGCCCTGGTCGCGGCGCGGCTCCAGATGGATGTCGCTCGCGCGCTGGTCGAAGGCGTATTGCCAGAGCCAGTCGACCACTTGCACCACGCTTTGGTCGTTGGCGTCGAGTTGCTTGTTGCTCTTGCCGAGTTCGACGAGTTGCTCGAAGCTGGCGCCACCCGTGTTGCCGCCGATCTTTTGCACGGCGCGCACCGACTTGGCCAAAGCGAAGAATTCGGCCGTGTAGCGCTGGATGTCCGTCGGGCTTGCGACCACGCGCCGCACCGAACGGCGCGCCTGGCGTTCGACCTCGGCGATCCAGTCGGTGAGAAAGGGCTCGGCGGTTGCGACCACGACTTCGCTCGCGGTCACCTGTACCGGCAGCACCTTGTGCCGCTCGGCGTAGGCTGCGCTCATGGTGTCGGCCACCTTGCCCACATCGACCTTGAGGGGATCGATGCGCAGGTAGCTCAGCCCTGCGCGTCCGGCGAGCCACTGCGTCAGCATCTCGAGATCGAGCGGCTTGCCGTCGCTCTCACGCGACATTGCGACGTTCGCCAAACGCACCAGCGGCGCCTGACGGCTTTCCGCCTGCGCGCAGCGCGCGAACGTCCGCTTGGCCTCCGCCGGCGAGATCACGCCATCCTTGGCCAGCCACTCGATCAGATGGCGCAAGTCAAGCGGGCCTTCGTGGCTCGAGGTAGCAGGTAGCGACACGGCAGCATTCATATCAAGACAACGTTGGACTGGTGTTCGGTGTGCTCATGCATGCGGCTTGAACACTCGCAACCACTTGGGTGCAGGGAGGCCCCAGCGAGTCTGGATGGTTTGAGCGCGGTCGGCAAGCGCCGGACGCTTGGGGCGGCTGGCGGTGCGCTGGCCGACCACCACGGTGTTGCCCTCGCGCGTCGGCCTGAAGGCCCAGACCGCTTCCTCGCCGAACGCGGCGGAGATCTTCTCCACGCTGCGCTCGTAGCTGGACGACCGGCCGAACAGGTTCACCGTCATGCAGCCGTCCTCGGTCAGCAAGGAGCGGCAGTCGGCATAGAAGTCCTCGCTGTCGAGCACCGGCGCGGCGGCCTCGTGGTCGTACAGGTCGACCTGCAGCGCATCGACCGTTCCCAGCCACTGCGGCTTGCGAATCTCGGCGGCCGCATCGGCCACCACCACCTGGAGCTTTCCGTCATCCGCCGGCAGCTTGAACCAGCCCCGGCAAGCAGCGACCACCTGTGGATTGAGCTCGATCGCCGTCGTGCGCATGCGCAGCGTCTTGCGGCAGAACTTGGTGAGGCTCGCCGCGCCCAGGCCCAGTTGCATTGCGTGGCGCTTGGGCACGCTCGCGGCATCGACGAAGAGCAGCCACGCCATCATGCGCTGGACGTATTCGAGCTCGATCTCGAAGGGGGCGTCGAGCTTCATCGAACCCTGCACCCACTCGGTGCCCAGGTGGAGATAGCGAACGTCTCCCCAATCGGAGAAATTGACCTCGGGAAGGAAGACCTTCATGGAATGACCAGATACCTTTCAAACACCTCGCGCCAGGCCTCGACCTTGCGCTCGAAGCTCCACGACGCGTTGGCCGGGCTCGACGAAGGCAAGCGATGGACCGGCACACCCAGGGTGCGCGTGTGCCGCGCATGCCGGAAACTTTCGCCGCCGTTGTGGGCAACCGCCGCCAGCTTCGGCAGATGAAGACTCGCGATGTCGTTGACCACTGCGTCGCGGATCGCGGAATCGAGACTGCCCTCGCGCTCGCAACTGGCATACACGTCCCACACGCCCACACCGCGGTCCAGCAACCACTTGCTACGCTTTTGATAGCTATCCTGGCCCACTGGAAGCGGGTTTCCGGGCCACAGGGCTTGCAAAATTTTCCAGAAGTGATTCTGCGGGTGCGCATAATACTGCTGCTGCGCGATCGACCGGGCTCCTGGAAAGCTGCCGAGTATCAACAAGGCGGTGTTGCCAGAAACGATCGGCGCAAGCCCCGTGAGCACAGCCTTCGCGTCGCCTGGGCGCAAAGCTGGCTTATCCATAACGCTTGCCGGTTCGAAGAAGTGCCGGCACCTGTGAGGAGAAGATCATGAATACGGAAGCGATCTGGATTTTCCTGACGACGCAAGGGGTGGATTTTGGCCTGAAAGTGATCGGAGCCCTGATCGCCTGGGGCATCGGCCGATGGCTCATCGGCCTCGCGCAGCGGCTCGTGGGCAAGGCGCTCGAACGCGGCAAGCGCATGGACCCGACGCTAAGCAACTACCTCGTTTCGATCCTCGGCGTGGTGCTCAACATCGTCCTGATCCTCGCGATCCTCGACATGTTCGGCGTCCGCACGACGTCCTTCGCGGTCTTGCTTGCTGGCGCAGGCCTGGCGATCGGCACGGCTTGGGGCGGGCTGCTCACGCACTTCGCGGCGGGCGTTTTCCTGCAGGTGCTGCGGCCGTACAAGGTCGGCGACTACGTGACCGTGGGCGGCGGCGTGAATGGCACCGTCAAGGAACTCGGCCTGTTCGGAACGACGCTGGTCACGCCGGACAACGTCATCGCCACGGTCGGCAACAACAAGGTGCTGTCGGAAACGATCCAGAACTTCAGCCATCTGCCATGGCGCCGGGTCGACACCACCGCGAAGGTGGCCAATGGCGTCGACGTGAACCAGGCCATCGAACTGCTCAGGGCCGAGGTGAGCAAGATCCCCAACGTCTCGACCGAGCAGCCTCCCGACATCGAGATTCTCCAGTTCACGCCGGAAGGGCCCCTGCTCGCCGTGCGGCCCTACGCGCACACGGACCACTACTGGCAGGTGTACTTCGACACCCATCGAGCGGTCGTGAAGACCTTCGGCGCGGCGGGCTACCCGACGCCTGAAACGCCGCTCGTCCGCCGGGCCGTCGGGCCGGCAACCGCGTAGGGACCGAAGAGGAAAAGAAAAAACCCGCCGTGGCGGGTTTCCTGTTTCGGCGACGAGCCAGGATCAAGGCTTCGCGCCCTTCTTGACCGCTTCGTTCTGGGCCGTGCCCGGGATCTTCTCGCCGATCTTGTCTCCGACCTTGCGCGTGCCATCGGCCGCGTCCGTCGCCACGTTGTCGACGGCCTTGCCGGTCGCCTTGGCACCGCGCTCGGTGGCCTTCACGGCCTTCTTGGTGCCGCTCTTGGTGGCATCCCAGGCCTTTTCGGTGCCACTCTTGGTGGCATCCCAGGCTTTCTCGCCGGCATTCTCGACCTTCTGGGTGGTGCTTTGCGCAAGTGCCGACCCGCCCAGGCAGGCGAAGGCCAGGGCCACGGCGGCCGGCAGGATGCGAACGTTGGATGAGGTCATGGGAAAGCTCCTTGTATGAGTTGGAGTGACTGGCTCGCCACTGTGATGCAACGACTGCACAAGGTCAAAGGATGACACCAAAAACCGTTTCGGCACAGGCGCGCGCCCAAGTCGGGCGATTCGCCTACGCCGACTGCAGGCTGCCGGCCGACACGCCGATCAGCGCAGACAGACGAGGCAGTGCGGCGACCGCGTTGCGAGTGGTCGCTTCCGCCAATGCCGCGGCGTCGATTCCGCGCAGGCCGGCAACCACATCGGCGATGCGCGGCAGCTCGCCCGGCTCGTTGCGCCCCTGCGGCTCGCCCGCATCGCGCTGGGCCTGCGTCTTGTAGAGCCAGTGCGGCTGGATGTCGGGCGAATCGGTTTCCATCACCATCGCTTCCAGCGGCAGGCTCGCAGCGAGCCGGCGCAACTGCAGCGCCCGCTCGAATGTCACCGCGCCGCCGAAGCCCAGCTTGAGGCCGAGGTCGATGCAGGCCTGCGCCTGCTGCTCGCTGCCGTTGAAGGCATGGGCGATGCCTTGCCACGCCTGTCCCGGCGCCACTTGCCGCAGGTGCTTCAGCACCTTGTCGACCGAACGGCGCACATGGATGATCACCGGCAGGCCGTGCTTGCGGGCAAGTTGCAACTGAGTGTGAAAAAAGCGTTCCTGCTTGTCCGCGTCCAGTCCTTCGACGAAGAAATCCAGGCCGATCTCGCCCACGGCCACCAGGCGAGGGTCGTCGCGCTGGCGGGCAAGTTCGGCATCGAGCAAGTCGAGGTGCTCGTCCAGTGCATCGCCCGTGCACATCGGATGGATCCCGAGCGCATAGGCGTCGCCCTGAAGATGCGCGAGTTCCCGCACCGCCGCAAAGTTGAAGGCGGCCACCGCCGGGATGACGCAAAGCGCCACGCCCCGACTCTGCGCACGGGCCCGTATCCGGGGCATTTCCGCGCCGAATTCGGGCGCATCGAGGTGGCAATGGGTATCGACGAAGACGGCCATCGACCGATGATGCCCGAACGGATGCACAGGCGCGGAAAGCGTGCTACCGTGCCTCCTCAAGCGTTCTCTTTTGCCGGAGGTGCCCGATGCGCAGGCCAGCTTTCTACAGCCGCTCGCCCCGAGGGCCGCAGGGTGCGGCCGAACGCGGCGCGCCCGATGCGCCCGATGCGCCCGGCATTCCAGACACGCCCGCCGCGCCGGCCGCCGTTGCCGCGCCTCGCTGGCAACCCGGCCGCCGCAGCTTCGGGCTTCTGCTCGCACTCGTCCTCGCGATGGGCGCCACCGGCATCGTGATGTGGCCGAAGCAGGGCACGCACACGCTCACCCAGAAGGACATCGATTCGGCCGTCCTGCGCACATTGCAGACCGCCACCCTGCCCTCGCCAGCCGCCAAGGCGGCAGACATCATCCGTCCGTCCGTCGTGCGCGTGGTCGGCTACGGCACCGAGAAGACCACGCCCGAAGCCAAGACCGAGAAGCGCGGGCGCAACCTCGCCAAGGGCAAGCCGCCCGAGGCGCCGCCAGAATCGGTAGCGCCCGGAGGACAGCAGGTGGAGCGCGGCGTCGGAACCGGCGTGGTGATCGTCGACAAGGGCATCATCCTGACCAACCTGCACGTCGTCGCCGGCGCGGAGACGGTCAAGGTCACCTTCGCCGACGGGCTCGAGGCGCCAGCCATCGTCACCGGCGTTCAGCCCGAGAACGATCTCGCCGTGCTCCAGGCCCAGAAGCTTCCCGACGACCTCATCCCCGCGACCATGCGCTCCACGGCCGACCTCCAGCCGGGCGACCAGGTGGTGGCAGTCGGCTTTCCTTTCGGCATCGGGCCCTCGGTGTCGGCCGGCGTGGTGTCGGGCCTCAAGCGCTCCTTCCGCTCGCCGGAGGGCAAGCAGGAGCTCGGCAACCTGATCCAGTTCGATGCCGCCGCCAATCCCGGCAATTCGGGCGGTCCCCTCATCAATATGAATGGCGAAGTGCTCGGCATCGTGACCGCCATCCTCAACCCGACCCAGCAGCGCACGTTCATCGGCATCGGCTTCGCCGTGCCGATCGAGAACGCCGCCACCGCCGCCGGCTCGCCGCCGTTCTGACTTCCACCATTCCCCCGATCCAACCAAGGCACTTCGCATGAGCACAGAGACCGAATCGCCCGCCGCCGCCACAGCCACCGCCGAACTGATGGAGCAGATCCTCTATCAGGTCAAGAGGGTCGTCGTCGGCCAGGACCGCTTCCTCGAAAGAGTCATGGTCGCGATGCTGGCGGGAGGACACCTGCTGGTCGAAGGCGTGCCCGGTCTGGCGAAGACGCTCACGGTGCGAACGCTCGCCGACACAGTGCGCGGGCAGTTCAAGCGCATCCAGTTCACGCCCGACCTGGTGCCGGCGGACCTGGTCGGCACGCGCATCTACAACCAGAAGACAGGCGACTTCAGCACCTCGCTGGGCCCCGTGTTCTGCAACCTGCTGCTGGCCGACGAAATCAACCGCGCCCCGGCCAAGGTGCAGAGCGCCTTGCTGGAAGTGATGCAGGAGCGGCAGGTCACCATCGCCGGCGAGACGCACAAGGTGCCGCGCCCCTTCCTCGTGATGGCGACGCAGAACCCCATCGAGACCGAGGGCACCTACCCGCTGCCCGAGGCGCAGGTGGACCGCTTCATGATGAAGGTGCTGGTCGACTACCCGACCGACGAGGAAGAATTCGTCATCGTCGAACGGGTCATCGGCCCGCCGGTGGAGGCCGCGCCGGTCGCGACCACCGATCAGCTCGCGGCCTTGCAGGCCGAGGCGCGCCGCGTCTATGTCGACCCGTCGCTGATCCAGTACGCGGTGAAGCTCGTCTCCGCCACCCGCACACCCGAGAAGCACGGCCTGAAGGACATGCGCCGCTTCATCACCTTCGGCGCCAGCCCGCGCGCCAGCATCAACCTGACCGAAGGCGCGCGCGCGATGGCGCTGCTGCGGGGCCGCAGTTACGCGCTGCCCGAAGACATGACCGCGCTGGTGCCCGACGTCTTGCGCCACCGCGTGACGCTCTCGTATGAAGGCCTCTCCGAAGGGCTCACGCCCGACAGTCTGGTCGACAGGATCATGCGGGCCGTTCCCGCTCCAGCCAAACCGCTCGAACATGAAAAGCTGGTGGCCTAGACGCGCAAAGGCAGCGAACGACGAACAGCTCGCCGCGGCAGAAGCTGCGGCAAGTGGTGTCGAGCGTGCCTTGCGTCGCCTCGAGTGGACGGTGATCCGCCGCCTCGACGGTCTCCTGCAAGGCGACTACCGGACCCTCATGCGCGGCACCGGCCTCGACCTGGCCGACCTGCGCGAATACCAGCACCATGACGACGTTCGCCACATCGACTGGAACGTCACTGCGCGCCTGCAGACCCCGCACGTGCGCGTGTTCACGGAAGACCGCGAGATGGCCGCGTGGTTCGTGCTCGATCTCAGCCGCTCGGTCGATTTCGGCTCGGGCACCCGGGCCAAGCGGGAGATCTCGGCCGGCTTCGTCGGCGTCATCGCCCGTCTCCTGACGCGGCACGGCAACCGGGTCGGCGCAATGGTCTACGGCAACGACGTGGAAGCCGTGATTCCGCCACGCAGCGGCCGGCGGCATGTGCTGCACCTGTTGCACGCGATGGAGCGCCGCGCGGACAAGGTCGCGCCCAACCAGAAGGGCATGACCCGGCTCGCCGACCTGCTCAAGTCGGCCGCAATGCTGATGCCGCGCCGCTCGACCGTTTTCGTGGTGTCCGACTTCATGAGCGAGCCCGGCTGGGAGCGCCCGCTTGCACACCTCGTGCAGAGACACGACGTGGTGGCGGTCCGCCTCTTCGACCCGCTCGAACTCGAACTCCCCGATCTGGGGCTGGTTCCCCTGCGCGACGCCGAAACCGGCGAGCAGCTCTGGGTCGACACGCATGACGCGGGATTCCGCAAGCGCTTCGCACGCATCGCCGCGGAGCACGAAGCCACTCTGCGCAACACGCTGGCCAAGGTCGGCGTCGACGCACTCGAACTTTCGACAGACGACGACCTGGTGGAGGCCATCGTGCGCTTTGCCGACATGCGCAAGCGCCGCGTGCGCGCCGGGCCGGTCAATCCCAAGGCGGTGGCAGCATGAGCGCCGCGCCGGACCGCTCCAGGCAGGCTCGCGCCGCGGCGCGAAGCGCGGAGGTTTCCGAATGACTTTTCTCTGGCCTCAATTCCTCTGGCTGCTGGCGGCGATACCGCTGCTGGTGTTGCTGTATGTCTGGCTGATGCGCCGCAAGAAGAAGCTGGCGCTGCGCTACGCGAGCCTGTCGATCGTGCGCGAGGCGATGGGCGCCGGCCAGGCCGTGCGTCGGCACATCCCGCCCCTCCTCTTCTTGCTCGCGCTGGTCGCGATGCTGATCGCTGCTGCGCGGCCCATGGCGGTGGTCGTGCTGCCGTCGAACCAGCAGACCATCATCCTGGCGATGGACGTGTCCGGCAGCATGCGCGCGGCCGACGTGTTGCCCAACCGCCTCGTCGCGGCGCAAGAGGCTGCCAAGAGCTTCATCAAGGAACTGCCGCGCACCGTGAAGGTCGGCATCGTCGCGTTCGCGGGCAGCGCGCAGGTCGCGCAGCTGCCGACCACCAACCGCGAGGACCTTGTCACCGCGATCGACTCGTTCCAGTTGCAGCGCGCGACAGCGACCGGCAACGCCATCGTCGTCTCGCTCGCGACGCTGTTCCCCGACGCCGGCATCGACATCTCGGACTTCGGTCCGCAAAGCCGGGAGCGCGGTGTACCCATCGATCGCGCGGGCAAGGCGCCTCCAAAGGAATTCACCCCGGTACCGCCGGGTTCCTACACGTCGGCCGCGATCATCATGCTGACCGACGGCCAGCGCACCACCGGCGTCGATCCGCTCGATGCCGCCAAGGTGGCCGCGGAGCGGGGCGTACGTGTCTACACCGTGGGCATCGGCACGGTCGACGGCGAGACCATCGGCTTCGAGGGCTGGTCGATGCGCGTGCGGCTCGACGAGGAAACGCTCAAGGCCATCGCCAACAAGACGCAGGCGGAATACTTCTATGCAGGCACCGCGAACGACCTGAAGAAGGTCTACAACACGCTGAGCTCGCGCCTGACGGTCGAGAAGAAGGAAACCGAGATCTCCGCCCTCTTCGCCATGGGCGCCGCCGCTCTGGCGCTGCTCTCGGCCGGGCTGTCGCTGCTCTGGTTCAACCGCATCCTCTAGCGATCGCCATTGCACTTTGGTGCAGCGACGGCTGCCCCTTGAGCAGGTAGGCATCGCGCGATCCCCCCGCAATAATTCCATCGCCTCGGCAGTCCATGCCGAGGCAAGGGAGCCATGGCCGCGACACGGCGGCGGAGGCAGGGGAATCAGTATTCGTGTTCAGTGACCTCGTCGACATCCTGCGAACGCATCCGGAAATCGCGCTTTTCGCGGTCCTCGCCCTGGGCTACGCCTTCGGCCAGATCCGATTCGGTCCGATCCAGCTGGGCGGCGTCTGCGGCACGCTGATCGTCGCGCTGCTCGTAGGCCAGTTGGGCATCACGCTGGCGGACAGCGTGAAGAACACCTTCTTCATGCTCTTCATCTTCGCGCTCGGTTATGCGGGCGGCCCGCAGTTCTTCGCCAACCTCGACGCCAAGGGCCTCCGCATGGGCCTGCTCTGCCTCATCGAGGTCGTCGTGGTGATCGGACTCGTGGTCGGGGCGACCATCCTGTTCGGCTTCGACCAGGGCACCGCCGCCGGGCTGATGGCCGGCGCCGCAACCGAATCGGCAGTGGTGGGCACCGCGACCGACGCCATCTCCAAGCTGGCCCTGCCGCCTGACGAGATCCGCCAGTTGCAGGCCAACGTGGTGACGGCCTATTCGATCACCTACGTATTCGGGCTGATCGCGATCGTCGTCGCCACGAGCCAGGTCTTTCCGCTGCTGCTGCGCGTCAACTTGCGCGAGGAGGCCGACAAGCTCTGGCGCGCGATGGGCGGCGGCGACGACGACGGCGCCTTGCCTGCCGCGCCCGACATGGTGGGGCGCGTGTTCGAGGTGACGACAGCCCAGGGGCGCACGGTGGCGGAGCTGATGGACCCGTTCAAGCGCCGTGCCGGCATCGAGCGCGTGAAGCGCGGCGACACGCTACCGGACGTGACCTCGTCGCTGCGCCTCGAAGCCGGGGACCAGGTGCTGGTGATCGGCCAGCGCGGCGCCATGGTCGACATTGCCGGCCTGCTGGGCCGGGAGTTCGCCGACACCACGTCCTTCGACGTGGTGGTCGAGAACGTCGAGGCGATGCTCACCCAGCGCGATTGGATCGGCCGCGAGCTGCGCGACCTGAAGGCGGACCGCACCGGCGCGCTCGGCCCGCTTCCGCGCCTGCCGCAGAACGTGCATGTGGTCGGCGTCGTGCGCGACGGCCACGCGATGCCGCTGCTGCCCGAACTCAAGCTCCAGCGGCGCGACGTGCTCAAGCTCTACGGGCCGGCCGCCGACATGGCGAAGGTGGTGCCTCTCTTCGGCGTGCGCGTCGTCCATTCCGTGCGCAGCAACATCAGCTACATGGCGGCGGGCATCCTGCTCGGCGTGTTCATCGGCGGCTTCAGCATCAAGCTGGGCGGCATTCCCTTCTCGCTCGGGACCGGCGGCGGCGCGCTGCTCACCGGCCTGGCCTTCGGCTGGTACCAGGCCCGCAATCCGCACCGCCTGAGCATTCCGGAAGACGCGCTGGCGCTGATGAAGGACATCGGGCTCGCCACCTTCATTGCCTGCGTGGGACTGGCGTCCGGCCCGCAGGCACTGACGCTGATCCGCAAGTTCGGCGTCGCGTTGCCTCTGCTGGGCATCGCGATCGCGATCGTGCCGGCAACCCTCTCTCTCTTCGTCGGCCGCCGCGTGCTCAAGATCGAGACGCCCGTGCTGCTGGGCGCCATCGCCGGCCAGCAGTGCAGCACGCCGGCGCTGAGCGCCGTGCAGAACGTGGCCGGCAACACGACGCCGCTGCTGGGCTACACGATCACCTATGCGATCTCCAATGTGATCCTGCCCTTGATGGGACCACTGATCGTCGGCATCGTGGGTGCCTTGCAGATGAAGTGAATCGCCACACCCCGACCCGAAAGGAACCGGCATATGGAATGGCTGAATGACCTCTTCAAGCGCTCGCCTGAAATGGCGCTCTTCTTCTCCCTGGCGGTCGGCTACTACATCGGCAAGCTGAAGTTCGGGAAGTTCCAGTTGGGCGGCGTGGCCGGTTCGCTGCTGGTCGCGGTGGTCGTGAGCCAGGTCGGCGTGAAGGTCGACGACGGGGTGAAGGCGGTGCTCTTCGCGCTGTTCATCTATGCAGTCGGCTTCGAGAGCGGCCCGCAGTTCTTCAGTTCGCTGGGCAAGCGCTCGCTCAAGGAGATCGTGCTCGCGGCGGTGCTGGCCATCACCGGCCTTGCGACGGTGATCGTCATGGCCAAGCTGTGCGGCCTGGACAAGGGCCTTGCGGCGGGCGTCGCGGCCGGCGGACTCACGCAATCGGCCATCATCGGCACGGCCGGCGACGCGATCGCGAAGCTGGGCCTCTCCGCGGACGAGACGACGCGGCTGCAGGGCAACGTCGCGATCGGCTACGCGGTGACCTACGTGTTCGGCTCCTTCGGCGCCATCATCGTGTGCGTCAACATCCTGCCGAAGTTCATGGGCCGCTCCATCCGCGACGACGCGATCGCGGCTGAAACCGCAATGCAGGCCGGCGTGGCTGCACTGGGGCCGGACCAGCAGGCGGCGGCGCCCTCGCTGGTGGGGCGCATCTATGAACTCACCGCCGATCCGAAGCGCACGGTGGCGGAGATTGAGTACGCGACGCCGACCACCGCCATCACCATCGAGAGAGTCAAGCGCGCCGGCAAGTTCATCGAGGTCGGCCCCGACCTGCGCCTGCAGAAAGGCGACGTGGTGCTGGTCGTCGGCCGGCGCGAGGCGGTGGTCGCCAGCGCACCGCTGATGGGCAGGGAGCTCTACGACGTCGATGGCATGGAACTCACCATGCAGAAGCGCGAGATCGTGCTGACCAACAAGAGCTTCGACAAGAAGACGGTCGGGCAGATCACCGTGGAGACCGCGGGCGGCGCGCGGCACGGCATCTTCGTGGTCAACATCAGCCGCATGGGCAAGGACTTGCCGATGAAGCCCGACACGGTAGTGCAGGTCGGCGACCTGGTCTCGATCTTCGGCGCCGAGCAGGACGTGAAGCGCGTGTCGGCGCGCATCGGCGAGATCATCGTGCAGGGCACGAAGACCGACTTCGTCTACCTGGGCGCCGGGCTCGTGGTGGGCCTGCTGATCGGCCTGGTGAGCGTGAAGCTCGGCGACATCCCGCTGACGCTCGGCAGCGGCGGCGGCGCGCTGCTCTCGGGCCTGCTGTTCGGCTGGTATCGGGCCAAGCGCCAGACCTTCGGCGCACTGCCGGCGGGCGCGGTGCAACTTCTCAAGGATCTCGGGCTCGCCGGGTTCGTGGTGGTCGTGGGCTTGTCGTCCGGCCTGCAGGCGGTCGAGACGATCAAGCAGCACGGACTGACGATCTTCGGCGTAGGCGTGGTGGTGACCATCGTGCCCATGATCATCACCATGCTGTTCGGCCGCTACGTGCTGCGCTACGACAACGTGGCGACCTTCGCGGGCGCGCTGTCGGGCTCGCGCAGCGCCAACCCGGCCTTCGGCGAGGTGCTCGACAAGGCCGAGAACTCCATGCCGACCGTGCCCTTCGCAATCACCTACGCGCTCGCCAACGTATTCCTGACCCTGCTCGGTCCGTTGATCGTCGCCTTGGCGTGAGCGCACGCACCCCTCTTCTTTCCCGAAACCAGGAGCAAGCCATGGACTTCAGCGACGTCGAGAAACTGGGCAGCCTGAGCCCCTTCGAACTCAAGGATGCATTGATCAAGGTCGCATCGGAAGGCGACCGGCTCATGCTGAACGCCGGCCGCGGCAACCCGAATTTCCTGGCGACCACTCCGCGCCACGGCTTCTTCCAGTTCGGCCTTTTCGCCATGACCGAGTCCGAGCGCTCGTACGTCTACATGGAGGACGTGGGCGGCTTCCCGCAACGCGAGGGCATCGAGGCGCGCTTCGAGATCTTCACTCAGACCCACCGCTCGCGGCCGGGCGTGCGCTTCATCGAGGCCGCGGTCTCCTACGTGCGCGACCAACTCGGGCTGTCGGCCGGCGACTTCATCTACGAGATGTGCGAGGCCATCCTGGGCTGCAACTACCCAGTGCCGGACCGAATGCTGCGCCTGAGCGAAATCATCGTGGGCCAGTACATCCACCGCGAGATGATCGGAACGCACCCCTTCGTGGGCAAGTTCGACATGTATGCGGTCGAAGGCGGCACGGCTGCAATGACCTACCTGTTCAACAGCCTGCGCGAGAACCACTTGATCGAAGCCGGCGACACCATCGCGCTGGGCATGCCGATCTTCACGCCGTACATCGAGATCCCCCATCTCAACGACTACCGGCTCGTCGAGCTGAACATCGAGGCGGAGCCGGAGAACAACTGGCAGTACACCACGAAGGAGTTGCAGAAACTGCTGGATCCGAAGGTCAAGGCCTTCTTCCTGTGCAACCCGAGCAACCCGCCCTCGGTGAAGATGAGCGACGAGGTGCTCGCCAGCATCGTGGAGATCGTCCGGAAGCGCCCGGACCTCATCATCCTCACGGATGACGTGTACGGCACCTTCGCCGACAACTTCATATCGCTGTTCGCCATGTGCCCGCAGAACACGATCCTCGTGTATTCCTTCTCCAAGTACTTCGGCGCGACCGGCTGGCGCATGGGCGTCGTCGCCACGCACGAGAGCAACATCCTCGACCAGAGGATCGCCGCCCTGTCCGAGGCGCAGAAGAAGGAACTCGACGAGCGCTACTGCTCCATCACCACCGAGCCCCGCGCCCTCAAGTTCATCGACCGGCTGGTGGCCGACAGCCGTACCGTCGCGCTGAACCATACGGCGGGTCTGTCGACGCCGGTCCAGGCGCAAATGGTGATGTTCTCGCTCTTCTCGCTGATGGACGAGCCGCAGGCCTACAAGGCGGCGATGAAGCGCATCGTGCTGCGCCGCAAGCAGGCGCTCTATCGGGAGCTGGGCATCCCGATGGTGTTCGATCCCAACTCCGTGCGCTACTACCATCTGCTGGACATGGAGGACATCGCGACGCAGATGCATGGTGCGGACTTCGCGAAATGGCTGCTCACCCAGCTCAGGCCGAACGAGGCACTCTTCCGGCTGGCGCAGGACACCGGCGTCGTGCTGCTGCCCGGCCGGGGCTTCGGCAGCGAGCATGCGTCGGGGCGCGTGTCGCTGGCCAACCTCAACGAGTACGACTACGCCAACATCGGCAAGTCCATCCGCGGCATGGCCTCCGAGTATTTCGAGCGCTTCCAGCAGCAGGGACTGGACAGCCGCGGCGCGTCCGGCAGCGGCAAGCCAAAGTCCGCAAAGAAAGGCAAGAAGTAGAGCCGCGCTTGCGGCTCAGGACTTCAGCGCGTTCTTGTGGATCCTGCCGTCCTTCATGACGATCAGGAGGCTGCTGTCGGGATTCGCAAGCAGCGCGATGTTCTCGAGGGGATTGCCGTCGACCAGCAACAGATCCGCATACGCGCCTTCCTCGATGACGCCGAGTCTGCCCGGATAGGGATTGCGCGGCCCTGAAAGGGCCAGCAGCTCCGCATTGGTCGACGTGGCCATGGTGAGGATCTCGGCGTTCGAGTACCACTTCGTCAGGTGCGTCAGCATCGTGCCCTGGCGGAGGGCCAAGGCCGGGTTGAACAGCATGTCCGATCCCCACGCGGTCCTGATCTTGTATTTCCTGGCCAGCCTGTAGGCGTTGTCGGTTCCCGCGAACACCTGGAGCGCGGCCACGCGGTTCGGGCCGGTCAATTGCCCCGTGTCCTCCTCCGACAGGAAGGGCTGGATGCTCAGCCACACGCCCTTGTCGGCCATCATCTTCGCGGTCGTCTCGTCCATCAGGTGCGCATGCTCGACGCAGCGGGCACCCGCGGCGATGGCACGCTGCACGGTCTGCGGCGCATAGGCATGCACGGTGGCGTAGGTGTTCCAGTCCTTCGCGACCTCCACGCCTGCGCGCAACTCCGCCTCGGAGAGCGTCGTCAGGTCCAGCGGACTGCGCGGCGAGGAGACGCCGCCGCCGCCCACCAGCTTGATCTGCGACGCGCCCTGCGTGAGCTGCTCACGCACGCGCAGCCGGATCTCGTCCGGGCTGTCGACGATGGCCGCGGCGCCGGTCTGCTCCGTGAAGCTCAGGGCGCCGCCCGGGATGCGCGGCACATCGGACAGGGGGCGCAGGTCGCCGTGCCCGCCGCTGCCCGTGATCATCGCGCCCGAAGGATAGATGCGCGGGCCCGGCGTCAGGCCCTGGTCGATCGCGAGCTTGAACGCGAAGGCCGGCCCTCCCAGGTCACGCACCGTCGTGAAGCCCCGCAACAGCGTGCGCTGGGCCTCCCCGCTCGCCGCCACATGGATGAACCCCATGTTTCCTTGCAGGAGCACCTGGAGCGGCAAGGCAGCGAACAGCGAATGCCAGTGGGCGTCGATCATCCCGGGCATGATGACGCGTCCGCCGCAGCTGATCGTCTGGGCGCCTTCAGGCGCTGGCGGCGCGCCGCTTCCCACCGACTTGATCCGGTCGCCCTCGACTACCAGGTGAAGACCGTCGCGCAGCGTCGCACCCTTGCCGTCGAAGAGGCGGAAATTGGTCAGGACGATGGGCCGTGCTTGGGTGGCCTGCGCGGGTTGCGCGCCGGCGCCGAACGGAAGCCCCAGCGCCGCGACCGAGGCAGCCACGCCGGCGACGAAGCCGCGCCTCGACAGGTCCGCGTTGATGAGCCGGGTCAGCCTCCCGACCTCGGGCCGATGACAAAGGCAGATGGCACGGCTGACCGCCGAACCGTCCGCCATGGATTCGCAGGCATACATCGATGACCTCCAGGGCTTGCCAAGGGAAACGCATTTCCGACGTCCCCGAGTCTGCCGTCACCGGCGCTGGATGCCAAGGCGAACGAAAGCGGCTTCCTACTTGCGGACCTTGGCGATCTCGGCCATCAGTTCCTTGACGGTGGCGTCGCCGACGGAAGCCGTGTACTTCTCGATCACCGGCTTCACCTTCTCGCGCAGCTTGGCCATCTCGGCCGGGGGCAGCTCGGTGACGGTCATGCCGGCCGTCTTGAGGGCTTCGAGCGCGCTGTCGGCAGCGCCGCGGGACACCTGGCGCTGGAAGGTCGTCGCTTCGGTCGCGGCGTCGCTGATGATCTTCTTCTCCTCGGCGCTCATGCCGTCCCAGGTCTTCTTGCTGACGATCAGCGCCTGCGGGTTGTAGATGTGGCGCGTCTGCGTGAGGTGCTTCTGCACCTCGGCGAACTTGGAAGACAGGATCACGGTGTTGGGGTTCTCCTGCCCATCCACCGCCTTCTGGTCCAGCGCCGAGTACAGCTCGGGGAAAGGCAGCGGCGTTGCGTTGGCGCCCAGCGTATTGAAGAGGTCGATGTAGATCGGCGACTGGATCACGCGGATCTTCAGCCCGGCGATGTCGTCGGCCTTCGCGATCGGGCGCTTGCTGTTCGTCAGGTTGCGGAAGCCCAGGTCCCAGTAGCCGAGACCGTGCAGGCCCTTCTCCTCGAGCTTCGCCATCAGCTTCTGGCCGAAGGGGCCATCGGTGACCGCATCCGCTTCCTGTCCGTTGTTGAAGAGGAAGGGGAAGTCGTACGCGGCGAACTCCTTCACCTGCGCGGTCAGGATGCCGGCGTTGAGGACCGTCATCTCGACGGTGCCGCCCTGCAGCGCGGAGACCGTCTGCAAGTCCCCGCCCAGCGAGCCGCCGGGGAAGAGCTTGACCGTGATCTTCTTGCCCGACTTCTCGGCCACCAGGTCTGCGAACTTCTGCGCACCTTGCGCCTGGGGATGGCCGGTCTGGTTCTGGAACGCGAACTTCAGCGTGCGCTCCTTGACCTGGGCGCCAGCGGTGGTCATCGCGAGCACGGCGACGGCTGCCAACAGCGTCTTCTGGATGAAACGGGACATGGACGAGTCTCCTCTAGAGTTTTTGGGAAATCAGCTCAACCGCCGAACAGCTTCGCCGGCCATATGACCAACCACGGGAACAGAACCATGATGAACATGATCACGAACTCCGCGATCATGAATGGCACCACACCGCGCGTGACGTCGTCCATCGATATCTTCCCTACGCCGGCCACCACGTTGAGCACGGTGCCCACGGGCGGCGTGACGAGGCCGATGGAGTTGTTGATGATGAACAACACGCCGAAGTACACCGGGTCGATGCCTGCGGCCTTCACGATCGGCATCAGCACGGGCGTGAGGATCAGGATGGTCGGCGTCATGTCCATGGCCGTGCCCACGATCATCACGAGCACCATGATCGCGAACATCAGCAGGATCTTGTTGCCCATGAAGGGCTGCAGCAGCCCGACCACCTTCGACGGCAGGTCGGCCACGGTGATGAGCCAGGCGCTCACCATCGCGGCGGCGATCAGGAACATGACGATGGCGCTGGTCTTCGCCGCGCCGACGAAGATGCTGTGCAGATCCTTCCAGGTCAGCTCACGGTAGATCACGGTCGACACGAACAGCGCGTACACCGCAGCCACCACGGCCGCCTCGGTGGGCGTGAAGACGCCCATGCGCAGGCCCACCAGGATGATCAGCGGCAGCATCAGTGCCCACAGGGCGCGACGGAACGCGGTCAGGATCTCGGCCGGCGACTTGCGCGGCGGCGGAATGATCTTTTCGCGACGAACGAGCCACGCCCAGGTGAGCCACAGCGCGGCACCGATCAGCAGGCCCGGCACGATCGCGGCGAGGAAGAGCTTGGAGATCGAGACGTTGGCCGCGACGCCGAAGATCACGAGGCCGATGCTCGGGGGAATGACGGGGCCGATGACGCCGGTCGCCGCGATCAGCCCGCCGGCACGCGCCTTGTCGTGCCCGGCCTTGACCATCATGGGCAGCAGCAAGGCGGTGAGCGCAGCCGCGTCGGCAACCGCCGAGCCCGACAACGCCGACAGCAGGCATCCGGCCAGGATGGTGACGTAGCCCAGCCCGCCCTTCACGTGGCCGACCAGTGCCAGCGCGAAATCGACGATGCGCTTGGACAGCCCGCCGACGTTCATGATCTCGCCGGCCAGCATGAAGAAGGGAACGGCCAGCAGCGGGAAGCTGTCGGCACCGCCGATGACGTTCTGCGCAAGGATCTGTGCATCGAACAAGTCCAGATGCCACATCAGCGCCACGCCGCTCGCCAGCAGCGAGAAAGCGATCGGAATGCCCATCGCCATGGCGAGGAGCAGGGAGCCCACGAAGACAAGGATGGTCATTTCTTGCTCCCGTGCGCGAATTCAGGGGCGGACGCTTTCTCGGGCTCCGATGCCGAGCCGAGGATCTGCTGCAGTTGCACGGCCTCTTCCGACTCCTGGACCATGACGAGGTCCTTCTCGGCAATCTGCCCGGTCAGCAGCCGGTAGAGGTCGAGCGCCAGGATGAACGCGGCCAGCACCGAGAAGACGATGCCCGACGAATAGACCACCGCCATCGACGCCCCGGTGACGGGCGCCGTGACATCCCAGTTGATGCGGGCCTGGGCCACGCTACCCTGGAAGAGCAGCCAGACGATGTACAGCATGACGAGGTGGCCGAGCGCAAGACAGATCTTCTTGCCCGCGGGAGGCAGCCTCTGCACCACCATGTCGACTCCGAGGTGGCCGTGCTCCTTGAGGGCCACGACGGCGCCAAGGAAGGTCACCCAGATGAAGAGCCAGCGCGAGACTTCCTCGGACACGGTGATGCCCGAGTTGAAGCCGTAGCGCAGCACCACGTTGCCGAACACCAGCACCACCATCACCGCGAGGAAGAAGGCGATCACTGCTTCGATGCCGGTGCAGCATCGGTCAATCCATCGATTCATGTTGTTTGTCTCTCTGTGAATCCCGGGCCACGAGCTCAGACCGCTTGCGGGCGCATCAGGCTCCGGCGTCGCGCTGGATCTCGACCAGCGCGCGGAGCGCAGCCAGGTAGGACTGCGGTCCCAGGCCCTGGATGGTGCCCTTCACGGCCGGCGAGATGATCGAGTGCGCACGCCACGTTTCGCGCGCCGCGATGTTGGACATGTGGACTTCCAGCGTCGGGAAGGGCATGGCCTTGATCGCGTCGTGCAGCGGGACGCCATGTTGCGTCAATCCCGCCGGGTTGACCAGCGCACCCTGCGCCTCGTCGATGTTCTTGTGCAGGAAGTCAATGAGGTCTCCCTCGTGGTTCGACTGGATGATCTCCAGCGTCACGTTGAGGTCAAGCGCCAGCTTTTCGAGGCGCGCGTTGATCTCGGCCAGAGTGGTCTTGCCGTAGATGTGGGGCTCCCGGCGCCCGAACAGGTTCAGGTTGGGGCCGTGCAATACGAGGATCTTCATGGGGTGCTTGCCGGTGCGGCTCTTTACTTGCGGATGCGGGCCAGCTCGTCGTTGTAGAGCTTGACGACCGCCGGGTCGTAGCTGGCCGCGAACTTGTCGATGACGGGCTTCGCGATCTGGCGCATGCGGGCCTGCTCGGCCGGCGTGACTTCGTTGAACTGCATGCCCTTGGCCTGCAGGTCGCCCACGGCACGCTGCGCCGCCGCACGGCTCACCTGGCGCTGGTAGCCACGCGCTTCATCGGCGGCCTCGCGCATCCACTTCTGCTCGGTGGGCGAGAGACCGTCCCAGAACTTCTTGCTGACGAGCACGATGTTGGCCGCATAGACGTGGTTGGTCGCGCTCAGGTACTTCTGCACTTCGAAGAACTTGTTCGACAGGATCACCGAGAACGGGTTTTCCTGGCCGTCCACGGCCTTTGCCTCGAGCGCACCGTAGAGCTCCGCGAAAGGCATCGGCACCGGGTTGGCCTTGAAGGCCTTGAAAGTCTCGAGGAACACAGGGTTCGGGATCACACGGATCTTGAGGCCCTCCAGGTCCTCGGGCTTGCCGATCGGCCGCTTGCTGTTCGTGACGTTGCGGAATCCGAGGTCCCAGTAACCCAGCGCGACCAGGCCCTTTTCAGGCAGCTTGGAGATCAGCGTCTGGCCGAGCGGGCCGTCGAGCAGCGCATCCGCCTGCGCGAAGTTGGCGACGGCAAAGGGGAAGTCGACCAGGCCGAACTCCTTGACGATACCGGCCAGCGAGGTCGTGGCCGGCGCGGACATCTGCTGCACGCCGCCCTGCAGCGCGGACTGCTGCTGCATCTCGTTGCCGAGCTGGGAGGCCGGGAATTCCTGCACCTTCATCTTGCCGCCGCTCTTGGCCGCCAGCAGCTCGGCGAAGCGCTTGACGCCGAAGCTCACCGGGTGGTCGGCGTTGTTGAGGTGGCCGAAACGGATGACGCGCTCGTGCTCCTGTGCGAGGACCGGTGCGGCCATGGCGAGGGTCAGGCCGGCCACTGCGAGGGTGCGGAAAAGAAGTCTCAAGACAGTCTCCATATGTGGAAGGTCGACAAACAGCAGCACGTCCTCGGACGAAGAAGAGAAAGGACGAGCCGCCGGAAAACGGCGCGATGATATTCGTTTAGTGGAAAAACTTTCCATTAGTGAAAACACTTTACAAAATGCCAACGAACCGGATTAGGGTCATGCTCCGATCCGGCAACGTCGTCGCGACGCATGCCGGTCCACCGGTCCCCAAGAGATTCCATGAGCTCAATACTCGAACGCAGCTTCAAACTGATGGAGCACCTGGCACGGCACCCTGGCGGGAGTGCACTGTCGGCCTTGGCCGCCGACCTCGAAATGCCACTGAGCGCCACCCATCGGCTTCTGGCCGAGCTGGTGCGCAACGGCTATGTCCGGCAGGACCAGCGCCACGGCGACTACACCCTGACCATGAAGCTGGTGTCGCTGGGACTCAGCTTCCTGAGCAACAGCGGCATCGTCGATGTCGCGCAGCCGCTGCTCGACCGGCTGGCCGCCGAGTCGGGCGAACTCGTGCGGCTGGCGGTCGTGGACGGCGACGAGCTGACCTTCGTCGCCAAGGCGCAGGGCGCGACGCACGGCTTGCGCTACGACCCGGACATGGGCCTTTCCGTCAACCTGTCATGCAGCTCCGCGGGCCATGCGTGGTTCTCGACCATGACGGACGAACAAGCCCTGGAGCTGGTCGCCAAGCAGGGCTTCGGCAAACCGGAAGACTTCGGCCCCAAGGCGCCGACCACGGTCAAGGCCCTGCTGGCCTACATCCGGGCGGCACGCAAGCGCGGCTTCAGCATGATCAACGAGGTGTTTGCGCCCGCCATGGCGGCGATGGCCGCGCCGGTGCGCAGCGGCAACGGCGCGGCCATCGGCGTGATCACCATTGCAGGTCCATCGGTGCGGCTGACGGAGGAACGCATGCTCGCACTCGCCCCTGCCCTGCTTGCGACCGCCTATGACGTCGCCCTGGCCAGCGGTGGCTCGGCCATGTTCAAGCGAAGGGCCTGAAAGCTCGCCCCCAGGCTCGCCCTGCCTTCGACAGTGCGCTGGGCTTGGCTGCGCGTCAGGCGCCCTGCAGCGAGAGCGGGTCGCCGAAGTTCGCCAGCAGCCGCTCTCGGCCGGCCAGCACATGGCGCTCGGCTGCCGCGCGCGCACGAGCGCGGTTCGATGCCGCGATCGCATCGAAGATCGCACGATGCTCCACGTTCGATCGGCGCATGTTGCCCGGCGCGTTGAAGTACTTGCGCCGCACCAGGTGCAACTCCTTCACGTAATCGTCGTAGGCCTGGTGGGCGCGGCGATTGTTCGAGAGCGTGAGGATCAGGGCGTGGAACTGCAGGTTCAGCTCGTAGTAGAGCGTGCCGTCTTCCGCTTCGCAGGCGGCGTCCATCGCGGACAGCAGGTCTTCCATCTGCTTCTTGGTCTCTTCGGTCAGGTGCTCGCAGGCGCGCTCTGCCGCATAGCCGAACATGAGCGCGCGCAACTCGTAGATCTCGACCATCTCGCGAAGCGACAACTGCCGCACATACACGCCGCGATTGGCGACAGCCGTGACGATGCCGAGCCCCGCCAGCACCTTGATCGCCTCACGGATCGGACCACGGCTGGTGCCCATGCGCAGGGCCAGGGCCGCTTCGTTGAGCCGCTCGCCCGGCTTGAACTCGCCGGTGTAGATGAGTTGCTTGAGCTCGCTGACGATGCCCTCCGACAGGGCGGAACCACGGGTGCTGGAAGAAGGAGGAGGCATGCGCAATCCTAACTTCAGACCCTCACTCGACCTTGACGTTCGCGCTCTTCACCAGCTTGACCCAGAATTTTCCGTCCTCGGCCAGGAAGCTGCTGAACTGCTCGGGCGATGACGAGATGGACACCTCGGTCCCATCGCGCGCCAGCGAGGCCTTGACCGAAGGCTGCTGCATCGCGGCGACCGTCGCGTTGTAGATCTTCTGGACGATGGCCGGCGGCGTGCCGGCGGGCACGAACATGCCGTACCAGAACTCGAGGTTGTAGTCGGGCAGCCCCGCCTCCTTCATGCCCGGCAGGTTGGGCACCAGCGGCGAACGCTCCCGCGTGCTCACGGCCAGCGCGAGCAGGCGCCCGCCGCTGGCCATGGGCAGCACCGAGGGCGAGGTGCCGAAGGTGAGCTGGGTATCGCCCGCCATCACCGACTGGATCGCCAGGCTGCCGCCGCGATAGGGGATGTGCGTCATCTCCGCGCCGGTGACCTGGCTGAACAGCGCGGCACCCAGGTGCGGGGCCGAGCCATTGCCCGAGGTCGAGTAGTTGAGCTTGCCGGGGTCCTTCTTCGCCGCCGCGATGAGGTCGGCGACCGAGCGGATGCCGGTGGAAGGGTTGACTGCCAGCACCAGCGGCGAAGTCGTCATCTTCGTCACGGGCGCGAGGTCGCGCGCCGTGTACGAGAGCTTGGGATTGAGCGCCGGGTTGACGGAGATGCTGCTCGGACTCGCGATCAGCAGCGTGTAGCCATCGGCCGGCGCCTTGGCGACCAGTTCCGCCGCGATGCTCGACCCGTTGCCCGGCTTGTTGTCGACCACTACCGGCTGCCCGAGCGCCTTGCCGAAGGCTTCGCTCATGGCGCGTGCCACGTAGTCGGCCGCGCCACCCGGCGCAAAGCCGATAACGAGGCGAATCGGCTTGCTCGGATAGTCCCCGGGCTGCGACCACGCAACGCTTCCGAGCGCGCACAGGCCCACTGCGAGGACGATCTTGTTGATGTTCATGTCTTGTCTCCTGTTGTTCTTGGGATCAGGCCGCGGCCGGCATGCGCAGCACGATCTTTCCGACATGGCCGCCGCTTTCCATGGTCGCCTTGGCTTCCTTCAGTTGCGCAAAGTCGTAGACCCTGTCGATCTGCGGCCGGATGCGGCCGGCCGCGATGTGCGGCAACACGTCCGCCACGAAACCCGGAATCGCTGCCGCGCGCTGTGCCTTGCTGCGCAGCTTGTTCGACACGCCGAACACGGTGAGCCGCTTGGCGTGCAGGGCCGCGAGGTCCAGCTCGGCATGCACCACGCCGTCGACGTAGCCCACCGTGGCGAGCCGGCCTTCGAAAGCCATCGCACGGATGTCTTCCGCGAACACCGTTCCTCCGACCGTGTTGATGACGAGGTCGGCACCGTGCTGGTCCGTCGCCCGCATCACCGCATCGCCGAAGTCCGCAGCGCGCGTGCAGATGGCGAGATCCAGGCCCAGGGTGTTCAGCCGCGCCAGCTTGTCGGCCGAACCCGAGGTGCCGATCACCTTGGCGCCGAGCACCTTCGCCAACTGGAGCGATGCGACGCCCACGCCGGACGACACGCCGTTGATCAGCACCCACTCGCCGGGCCGGAGCCGCCCCTGCAGCACCAGCATGTCGTACGACACGAGGAAGGTCAGCGCGACGCTGGCGGCCTCTTCCCACGACAGACCGGCGGGCTTGGCCATCGCCTCGATCTCCTCCATCAGCGCGTATTCGGAGAAGGCGCCGGAGCACCGCCCCATGACCAGGTCGCCCGCCTTGAAGCGCGTGACCCCGGCCCCGACTGCAACGACCTCGCCGGCACCCTCTCCGCCAATCGCCTTCCAACTGCCGGGCTGGCCGTGCAGGCCATGCCCCGCCACGAATTCGCCGCGATTGAGCGACGCGGCGTGCATGCGCAACAGCAACTGCTGCGGGCCGGGCTGCGGCGGTGCCGTCTCGCGCATCTCCAGCACGGTCGACTCGTCGGTCATCTGCATCCAGTACGACTGCATCATTCGATCTCCTCGTTGTTCCATCGCTATCGGCCCGTGAAGACCGGCTTGCGCTTCTGCATGAAGGCGGTCCGGCCTTCGGTGTAGTCGGCGCTCTCGAAGCAGCCGCGGATCAGGGACGCGCACAGGGCCTGGTCCAGCTCCGGCGAGGGCTTGAGGATTTCGCGGGTGATGGCCTTGCCCGCCGCCACGGTCAGTGGGGCGTTGTCTGCCAGCGCGTTCGTGTACTCGGCCAGCAGCGCGTCGAGCCCCGCCACCGTGGAGACGCGCGTGACGAGGCCCAGCGCCTTCGCCTCCGCGGCGTCGATGCGGCGGGCGGTGAAGAAGAGGTCCTTGGCTGCGCCGGGCCCGATCAGGTCGACCAGGTTCTTCATCGCGGAATAGCGGTAGCCCAGCCCCAAGCGAGCGGCCGGAATCGAGAACACCGAGTCGTCGGATGCAATGCGGATGTCGCAACTGATCGCCACGTTCACGCCTCCGCCGATGCAGTAGCCGCGAATGCAGGCGAGCGTCGGCTTGGGGAAGTCGTGAATGCTCATCAGCGCTTCCTCGGCCATTGCCTCGTAGCGGGTCACGGCCTCGCGCGCGGCGCGCATGTCCTCGAACTGCGAGATATCGGCGCCCGAGACGAAAGCCTTCTCGCCGGCGCCCGAGAACACGACGAGGCGCACCCGGTCGTCGCCCTGCGCGACGTGCAGCAGCGGCGGCACCGCTTCCCACATGTCGACCGACAGCGCGTTGTGCCTTGCCGGATTGTTGAAACGGATGTGCAGCGTGCTGCCGTCGAGCCAGGTCTGGACCCGCTCCGTGGTGGATTCGTAGGTGGGATTCGACATGTCAAAAAACTCCGGTCGCTTTCATGCGGTCGAGGTCGTCCGCGCCGATGCCCAGTTCGAGCAGGACTTCCTCCGTGTGTTCGCCACGGCGCGGGGCCGCGCGGGCAATGGTGCTGGGCGTGCGCTCCAGTTGCATCGGCTGGCCGACCAGCCGTTGCGGGCCCAGGCGGGCCGACACGACGTCCTTGACCATGCCGAGGTGCTCGATCTGCGGCTCCGCGAAGACTTCGCGCATGTCGCTGATGAGGCCGCAGGCCACGCCGCCGGCGTTGAACTGCTCGATCCAGTGACTGCGGTCGTGCTCGGCGAGACGCCGGTTGATCTCGGCGTTGAGCGCATCGCGGTTGACCGAGCGCGAGGGCTTGTCGTGGTAGCGCTCGTCCGTGATCCATTCTGGCGCGCCGAGGATGTTGCAGAAGCGCTCCCAGATCTTGGAGCCGAATACCGCGATGTTCAGGTAGCCGTCGCGGGCCTTGTAGACACCGGTCGGGATGCTGGTCGGGTGGAAGTTTCCCGCCTGGTGCCCGACTTCGCCGTCGATCAGGTAGCGGGAGGTCTGGAAATCCATCATGTAGACCATCGACTCCAGCAACGACGTGTGCAGCCACTGGCCCTTGCCGGACGCTTCACGCTCCAGGAGGGCGACGAGGATGCCTTGCGCCGCGAAGATGCCGGCGCACAGGTCGGCGATCGGAATGCCGACGCGCACCGGGCCGTCGCCCGGCAGGCCGGTGACGGACATCAGGCCGCCCATGCCCTGCGCGATCTGATCGAAGCCGGGGCGCGTGGCGAGCGGACCGGACTGGCCGAAGCCGGAGATGCTGGCGTAGACCAGCCGCGGGTTGTCCGCTGCCAAGGTCTCGTAGTCGATTCCCAGGCGGAACTTCACGTCCGGCCGGAAGTTCTCGACCACCACGTCGGCGCCGGCGATCAGGCGCTTCAAGGTGGCAATGCCTTCGTCTTCCTTGAGGTTGAGCGTGATCGAGCGCTTGTTGCGATGCGTGTACTGGTAGTCGGAGCCGTCCTGTCCGCCCAGGGTGTCGTCGCCGCGCATGTGTTCGGGCATTTGAACCTGGATGACGTCGGCACCCCAGTCAGCGAGTTGGCGGCAAGCGGTCGGGCCGGCACGGACCTGGGTCAGGTCGACCACGCGGAAGCGTTGCAGGGCGGATGAGGCAGGCAGATGGGGCATTCGGGATGAACTCGGAGGGCCTTTGGATGGGCTAGATTGTTTGCACCCATCAACAAAGTGTCAACACTTTTATGAAAAGCGTGGACATTTTGTGAGCCTGTCGTATACGATATGCCGACCACAACGGACTTCCACATGCTGCCCTGGCTCTCCGACCTCCCCTCCGATCAGCTCTCGACCGTGCGCGACATTCCCCTCGCCAAGCTGGTCCGCGACGACATGCTGGCCATGATCCTGCGCGGCGACCTGCCGACGGGCCAGCGCATCAACGAGCCGGACATCGCCGCGCGCCTGGGGGTCTCACGGGTGCCGGTGCGCGAAGCGCTGCGAGAACTGGAGAGCACGGGCCTGGTCGTGGCCCGCAAGCACGCCGGCGTGTTCGTGCGCGAGCCGGATGCCGAAGAGCTGCGGGACCTCTACGAAATGCGCGGGCTGCTCGACGGCTTTGCCGGCCGCCGCGCGGCACGGTTGGGCGACGAGGCACGCATCGCGCTGGCCGATGCGCTCGATGCCTCCATCGCCGACATGAACGCCGCCTTCGCCGCGCACGACGTGCAGCGCTACTACCGCGAGAACCTGAACTTCCACTGGGCCATCGTCGAAGCCGCCGGCAACCACGCGCTGGCGGACACCTACCGCGGAGTAGTGCAGAAGCTGCACCTCTCGCGACTGAAGAATCTTTCGCAGGACATGGGCATGCGCGCCTCGATCGCCGAGCACGTGGCGATCGCCCGCGCGCTTCGCGACGGCGATGTCGCCCGCTGCGAAAGGCTCATGGCACGCCATGTCGGCGATGCCTACATCCGGCTTTCGGGCCTGACGGGCTGACCACCGGCCCCACCTTCAAGACAACCAGGAGACAAGACCATGAAACGACGCGCCTTCGTCCTCGCGCTGCCCCCGACGCTCGCCGGGCTGCACGGACTGGCCCACGCCCAGGGCTACCCGAACAAGCCCATCCGCTACATCGTGCCGGTATCCGCCGGCGGTGGCAGCGACATGATTGGCCGCACCGTGACCGAGCGCTGGGGCAAGGTGCTGAACCAGACCTTCGTCGTGGACAACCAGGCCGGCGGCGGCGGCGTGATCGCGTCGCAGAACACCGCGCGCGCTCCTGCGGATGGCTACACGCTGATGCAAGGCTACGTCGCCACCCACGGCACCGCCCCGGCCACGCGGCGCCTGCCCTATGACGCGGTCAAGGACTTCACGGCCATCGGCATGATCGGCGGCACGCCCAATGTGCTGGTGGTCAACGCCGATGTGCCGGCCAAGGACTTCAAGCAATTCGTCGCCTACGTGAAGGCCAATCCGAGCAAGGTCAGCTACGGCTCTTCGGGCGCGGGCTCGCTCACGCACCTGACGATGGAACTGTTCAAGCAGCAGGTCGGGGTGTTCATGGTGCATGTGCCCTATCGCGGCATCGCGCCCGCGTTCACCGATCTCGTGGGCGGGCAGACGCAGGTGATGTTCCCGGGCCTTGCCGCAGCGATGCCGCACCTCAAGTCGGGGCGCGTGCGTGCGCTGGCCGTCACGGGCCTCACGCGGCATCCCGCGGCGCCGGACGTGCCGACGCTCGAAGAGCTGGGTCTCAAGGGCTTCGACGCCATGCAGTGGTACGGCGTGGTCGGCCCGGCCAACATGCCCGCCGACGTCGTGCGCCAGCTCAACGAATCGCTGAACACGGTGCTCAAGGCGCCGGACCTGCGCGAGAAGCTGTCGGTCGAGGCCGTCGAGCCCATGCCGATGAGCCCCCAGCAGTTTTCCGACTACATCCGCGCCGACATCGCGCGATGGACCAAGCTCGCACGCGACCGCAAGATCGAACTCGACAGCTAGCCCGCCGCGCCTTCTTTTTCCTTTCAACCTTCCAGCTAGAGCTTTCACATGGCACGCAATACCCAGGTCGCAGCAGACCACAACGCCCCTCCCATCACCCGCATCCTGGCCGAGTACGTGGCCGGCCACGCCTCGCGCGGCTGGAGCGACGCGGTGGACCACGAAGCCCATCGCACCTTCCTCAACTGGCTGGGCTGCGCCGTCGGTGCGGCACGCCACGAAGCCGTGGAAGCCGCGCTGGCCGCCGTTCAGGAGTTGCAGCCCGCGCCGCAGGCTGCCGTGCTCGGCCGCGCCGAGAAGGTCGACATCGCGAACGCGGCAATGCTCAACGGCATCAGCTCGCACACCTTCGACTTCGACGACACGCACCTGAAGACGATCATCCATCCGGCCGGCCCGGTGGCTTCGGCCGTGCTCGCGCTCGCCGAGCACACCGGTGCGAGCGGACGTGCGGTGCTCGACGCGCTGGTGCTCGGCATCGACGTGGCCTGCCGCCTGGGCAACACGGTCTATCCCGACCACTACGACCGCGGCTGGCACATCACGGGCACCACCGGCATGCTCGGCGCAGCCGCGGCCTGCGCGCGCCTGCTGGGCCTGGATGCGGACCGCACCGCCATGGCGCTCGGCATCGCCGCATCGCAGCCGGTCGGATTGCGCGAGCAGTTCGGCACCATGACCAAGCCCTTCCATCCCGGCGGCGCGGCACGTGCAGGCCTGATGGCCGCGCTGATGGCGAAGCACGGCTACACCGCGAGCCCGAAGGCGATCGAGGCGCCACGCGGCTGGGCACAGGTGGTGTCCACCAAGTACGCGTGGAACGAAGTCACCGACGAGCTGGGCGAGCGCTTCGAGATCTCCTTCAACAGCTACAAGCCCTTTGCCTGCGGCATCGTGATTCATCCGAGCATCGACGCCTGCGTGCAACTGCGCGAGCGCGGCGTCAAGCCGGAACAGGTCGAGCGCATCGAACTCAAGGTGCACTCGCTGGTTCTCGAACTCACCGGCAAGAAGGAACCCGCCGACGGCCTGCAAGGCAAGTTCAGCGTGTACCACGGCTGTGCGGCCGGCCTGGTGTTCGGCCGCGCGGCCGAAGAGGAATTCGCCGACGACATCGTGAACCGCCCGGACGTCGTCGCGCTGCGCCGAAAGGTCGTGGCGACCGTGGACGACAGCATCGACGAAGCCAGCGCCGACGTGACCGCGGTGCTCATCGACGGCCGCCGCGAGCACGTGTTCATCGAACACGCGATCGGCTCGCTGCAGCGGCCCATGAGCGACGCCGACCTGGAGCGCAAGTTCCACGGCTTGTCCGACGGCATCCTCGGCGCGCAACGGACCTCCGACCTGCTGGCTGCGTGCTGGTCACTCGGCAAGGCTTCGGACGTTCGCGCGTTGACCAGCCTCGCGCGCCCCTGAGCGGCTCGCGCAGACCGGGCCCGCTCGGCGATTCGCGGCGGCATCACTTCATTCCGGAGACAAGTCGATGAAATCCAGAGCGATGTTCCTTGTTCTGCTTCTCATGGGGTTCGCCGCCTCGGGCGCGTCGGCCCAGACCGCCGACACGATCGTGTCGGTGGAAGGCGGAAGGATCCGGGGTGTGACCACCGACGTCGCGGGGGTCACGCTCTACAAGGCCGTGCCCTTCGCAGCGCCGCCCGTGGGCCCCAGTCGCTGGAAGGCGCCGCAGCCGGTGGTGCCGTGGCCGGGCGTGCGGGACGGCGGAGCGTGGCCCAACCGGGCCTATCAGCTCGCCAGCGCCAATCTGCCCGGCACCTTCTATTTCAACGAGTTCTACTGGGATCCGTCGAAGGATCCGAAGGACAGCGAAGACTGCCTCTACCTGAACGTCTGGGCGCCGCAGAGGCCCGCCAGCGGATCGCTCCCGGTGATGGTGTTCTTCCATGGCGGCGGGAACCGGCACGGCAACATCTCAGAGGTCGAGTTCAACGCCGCCAAGCTGGCGGCCAAGGGCATCATCGTCGTGATGCCGGCCTACCGGCTGAACATCATGGGCTTCCTGGCCCTGCCCGGCGCGAAGGACTACGGCGCGGGCAACTTCGCCATCCTCGACGGCGTGGAGTCGCTGAAATGGGTCCAGAAGAACATCCGCGTCTTCGGCGGCGATCCCGGCAAGGTGACGATCGCCGGCCAGTCGGCCGGCTCGCGCAACGTGCGCACGCTGATGTCGACGCCCCTGTCGAAGGGGCTTTTCCAGCGGGCCATCATGCACAGCAGCCCCACCGTCATGGCGCAGCCGAACAAGGCGAACTTCGTGACGCTCGACGACAAGGCGGCCGCGGCCGCGCCGGTGTTCGAGAAGCTCTATCCGGGCAAGACCCTCGATGACTTGAGAAACGTTCCGGCGGAAGACTTCTACAAGGACGATGCACGGGCGGAGCAGATGTTTGCCGTGACGAGCGGAAAGTACGCCGTCATCGACGGCGCCGTCCTGACGAAAGATTCGGTCGACCTGCTCCGTCCCGGGGCACTCAACGGCGTGGACGTCATGGTCGGCACCGTGGCCGACGAGCGCACGGCGCTGGATGGCGCGCCGGAAAAGCAGATGGAAGTCGCCGATTTCCAGGCGTACTGGAAGAAGCTGCTGGGTGACGAGCTGTACACGAAGTACCGCTTCGAGAAGTTGTACCCGGCATCGACGAAGACCGATGCCTACCGCCAGCATCTCAAGGCCCAGGCCGACATGGCGCTGGAGCAGAACCGGATCGCGGGCACGCTCCTGAAGACGCAGAACCCCGGCAGCAAGGTCTACGTCTTCTACTTCGACCATCCCACGCCCGGGCGCGACCGCGAGTACTACGGCTCCTGGCACTCGTCGGACCTCTGGTACGTGCTCAACTCCCTTCGCAACGAGCCCGGCCAGCGCCCGTGGAGCCCCTCCGACTTCGAGCTCGCGGACCAGGCGTCATCGTTCTGGGCCAATTTCGTCAAGACGGGCGACCCCAATGGAGACGGCCTGCCGACCTGGCCCCAGAGCGATCGGGCGAGCAACGGCAGCTACCTGTGGATCGGCGAGAAGTCGACGGGCTCGACCAACGGCTCGCCGTACCACGGCACGAGCGCCGAGAACCGCAACGCGCTGTTCCACGACTACCAGATCAGGTTCTACGGCTTGGACCGCCAGTGAACTTCCGCCAGTTCATTTTTTCAACAACAAGAGAAAGAAGCGCATGAAGAAAATTGGTTTCCTGCTTTCCACCGCCACCCTCGCCGCTGCCCTCGCCGGGTGCGCCGTCACCGCCGTGCAAGCGCCGGCACTGCAGCCGGCGCAACCCGGGGCCATTGCCACGGGCAAGGCCGAAGTGCTCTGGCTCGGGCAGGCCACCATGCGCATCACCACGCCGGGCGGCAAGGTCATCGTGATCGACCCGTGGCTCACGACCAACCCGAAGACACCGGCCGCCTTCAAGCAGCTCAATGCGCTGGGCAAGGTCGATCTGATCCTGGTGACGCACGCGCACTACGACCACTTCAACGATGCGCCAGCACTCGCGAAGATGAACAATGCGCCGGTCTACAACGGCGGCGGCATGGGCCCTGCCATCGTGAGCCTGGGCATCCTGCCGACGGCGCAAGTGCAGCGCTTCGGCAAGAGCGGCACCGTCGCGCCCTTCGGGGCGGGCGGCGTGAAGATCACGGCTGTCCATGCCGAACACTCTTCCGAACTGGTGTGGAAGAACCCCGGCACCGACAAGGAAGAAACGCACTTCGGCGGCGAGCCGGTGGGCTACATCATCGAGCTGGAGAACGGCTTCAAGATCTGGCACATGGGCGATACCGGCCTGTACGGTGACATGAAGCTGATCGGCGAAACCTACAAGCCCGACCTCGTGCTGATCCCGATCGGCGGCCACTTCACCATGGGCCCGCAGGATGCCGCCACCGCCGTGCGCGACATGATCAAGCCGCGCTACGCGATCCCGATGCACTACGGCACATTCCCGCTGCTGCGCGGCACGCCGGCCGAGTTCACATCGGCGCTCGGCACTTCCACGACGCGGGTGCTGGTGCCCGAGCCGGGCCAGAAGGTCGACTTCTGATGGACGCCGCACGCCGCTCCTTCTGTGCCGCGGGCGGGCTGCTGCTGGCCGGCTGCGCCAGCACCCGGCCGGACGCGCGCGCAGCGGCCAGGGCCGAGCTGGGCGCCACCGGCAAGCTGCGCGCCGCCATCAACTTCGGCAACCCGATCCTCGCGAGCAAGGACGCGTCCGGCGAGGCACGCGGCGTGTCGGTGGACCTCGCACGCGAGGCTGGCCGCCGCCTCGACCTGCCCGTCGAGCTCGTGCTCTTCAACTCCGCCGGCAACGTGGTGGAAGCGGTCAAGGCGCGACAGGTCGACCTCGCGTTCGTCGCGATCGATCCGGTCCGCGCTGCGGACATGGAATACACGGCGCCCTACGTGATCATCGAGGGCGCCTACCTGGTGCGCAACAGCTCGCCGTTGCAGCGCAACGATGAAGTGGACCGCCAGGGCACGCGCATCGCCGTGGGCCGGGGAAGCGCCTACGACCTGTTCCTGACGCGCGAGCTGAAGTCCGCCTCCCTCGTTCGCGCGCCGACCTCGCCCGAAGTGACCAACCTCTTGCTCGCCCAGAACCTCGACGTGGCCGCCGGCGTGAAGCAGCAACTGGAAGCGGATGCGAAGCGGGTGGGCGGCGTGCGCCTGCTGCCCGGGCGCTTCATGGTCATCGAGCAGGCCATGGGCGTGCCCAAGGGCCGCATCGCATCGCAGACATGGCTCAGCGGCTTCATCGAGGAGATGAAGGCCTCGGGCTTTGTGGCGGACTCACTGAAGAAGCACGGCATCGAAGGCGCGGGCGTGGCGCCTGCGGCCCAGCGCACTTAGCGACCGCCTCGGGCGCACCATCGCAGCGGGTAGTCGACCGGCATCGCCGGTGCCGGTCATGCGCATGCGCAAGCGCTCCCACGGTGGTTCAAGCGCCCCGGGCTCATCGCGAGTTGCAGCCGGCGACCGCGAACTGCAACATACGTTGCGATGCATGGAGGCAACCCTATGAACACTTCTTCGACCTTTCTGGCCACGCAAGGCGACGCCTACGAGAAAGTGATGGGCCGCTGGAGCCGGCAACTTGCGCTCCCCTTCCTGGACTTCGTTGGCACGGCGGAGGGGGATCGCGTGCTCGACGTCGGCTGCGGCACCGGCCACCTGGCCTTCGCGGTGGCCCGGCGATCCGGTTCCGGCGAACTGCGGGGCGTCGACCTGGCGCAGCCCTATATCGAGCACGCGAGGCGGCACAACCAGGATGCACGCATCGTCTTCGATGTGGCGGATGCCTGCGCGCTGCCTTTTCCGGACCGGGACTTCGACCGGGTGCTGTCGCTGCTGCTCCTGCACTTCGTGCCGCAGGCGGAGCAGGCCATTGCCGAGATGCGGCGCGTTGCCAAGCCCGGCGGCGTGGTCGGCGCAGCCGTGTGGGACGCGCGCGGCGGCTTTGTCGCGAACCGGATGTTCTTCGACACTGCCGCCGCACTCGATCCCAAGGCCAGGGAACGGCGCGCACGAAATTACACGCGGCCCATGACGCGGCCCGGGGAACTGCAACGTGCATGGCGCAACGCCGGACTGAAGGACGTGGTGGAAACCACCCTGGTCCTCCGCATGGAGTTCGCCTCCTTCTCGGATTACTGGTCGCCGTATGAAGGAAGCGAAGGCCCCGCAGCGGAGTACGTCGCGAGCCTGACCGACGCCGAGCGCGAGCGCCTGCGAGATGCTGTCGAGGCGGCGTATCTCGACGGCGAGGCCGATGGCCCGCGCTCCTATGCTGCACTGGCCTGGGCCGTGAAAGGGACGGCGCCTTCCTGAGCTGGATGGAATCGATGCGTCGAATCCAGTCGCGGCCCTGGACTGTCACGTCCACGTGACACAGGCGGACGAGCCGGATCTCGCCTTCCTCCTCCGCCTCGTTGCGTGCGCCATTGCGATTCACTTTGGTGCGGCGTATCGTGACTGCACCCTGAAGGAGCAGCACATGCCCTCACGAAGAAATCTTGCGGGCGGATCGACGCGGGGCATGCCGTCGATCCCGCCGAGTTCACTCGGCTATCCCATGGACATGACGAAGCCATCGGATGCCGAGCTGTGCGAACGCGCAGTGCAAGCCATCTGGCGCAGCCTGGATGAGCATGACCTCGTGGACGAACATGTGCGACAGGAGTTGGCGGCGGTCCTCGAGCCGCTGACGGGACTTGCCTTGGGAGATCGTCCGCAACGCTTGCTCAACGTCCTGAGGTTGCCCAATCCGATCGACGCCTCCCACCTTTATTGGCTCACCCGCCGCCTTCTGACGCTCGTGCCCGAACTGCAAGCCCTGGCGAGCGCGCGCAAGCTCTAGACGCCCAGCCCTGAGCGCTGAAGCGAGCCCTTCAGTCCACGACCAGCCTGCGATCCCTGATCAGCGCCGACAGCACCTTGGTCTCGTTCGACCGCCGCCGCCAGAACGGCGATTCGAAGCGCTGCTCGATCGCATAGTGCTGCGCGCGCTCGACGAGATAGTCCGTGCACTCGTTGTCGCGAGCGGCGTCGAAGGACGCGATCAACTCGTCCGCGTGCGCCGGCCGTTCGATCGCTTCGCCGATGGCGACAGCCGCTTCGCGCGCCTGGCGAAGTGCCCGCAGCACACCGCTGCCGGACAGCGGGTCCACGGCCAGCGCGGCATCGCCCACGGCGAGCCACGGCCCCGGTGCCGGCGCCTTCGGACGAAGCAGTCGATGGCTGTGGGCAAGATGCACCTGCGGTGCGCCGCAGGCTGCGGCGTCCACGCGACATCGCGTCGCCACGCTGTGCGCCATCGCCCTGCGCCATCCTTGCGGGCGATGCAGGCCCCCGCGGGCACACAGGTCGCCGTCGGTCATCAGCATCGCGATCGTGGCTGGCTGTGGGTCGCCGGGCAGGGGCGCCGAATACCACCACCCCTCTTCCACCGCCTCCACGAGGAGGTGATGGCGTTCGGTGGTGCTCGCGTCAGGGCACACGGCCGCGATGCCCACGAGCGAATCGAATCGCATCCGCCGCGCGCCGATGGCGCGGGCGATGCGCGCACTGCGCCCCGTCGCATCCACGATCCAGCGCGAGCGCCACACATGGCCTCCGGCGTGGACGCACCACGCGCCGCCGTCGTGGCGCACGGCGCCCACCCTGCACGCCTCGATCCATTGCACACCGGCGTCCCTTGCCGCTTCGGCGAGCATCTGATCGAAGGCTGTGCGGTCGACGTGCCATCCACTGCACCATGGGCTGGTCAGGTGCGAGCGCGCCTGCGCGGAGGGCTCGCCCCAGATGCTGCGCGTGCCCCACGATGGCAGCGACCGCAGCGCCAGGAAGCGGCCGCGCACGCCGAGGCCCAGAAGCTCGGGCTGGATGTCGGGCGACAGGCTTTCGCCAATGCGCGGGCGTTCGAAGCGGGATGCCTCGATGAGCACGACCTGGCGGCCGTCGAGTGCCATCCGGCGTGCGACCGCCGCGCCCGCGGGCCCGGCGCCGACGATCACCACGTCCTGCAGATCGGCGGGGTTCATCGGTCAGCGGGCGGCGTCGTGTCGCGGCATGCCTGCGCCATGCACTTGCGGAGCTTGCGCAGATCGACGCCGGCGTCGAGCAGCCGCTTCTCGAGTTCGGGCGAGATCACGCCCCCCTCCTTCAGCACGCACTCCACCCAGTCGCACAAGCCGTGGTGGGTGCCCATGCCGGGTGGCCGGGTACTGTCCTCGGCATCGCGGTCGCCGCCGCGCCAGACTGCCACCGTCAGCGTACGTTCGCGGCTGAAGGCCTGGCCGCTGCGGGTTCGGCCGTGCGCACGCACCCGCAGCCGGTAGACCCCTGCTGAATCCGCGCGGAATTCGGCGGCAAAGCGGCCCGGCTCCGTCATCTGCAACGCCACTTGCGACCGGCTGCCGTCCGGGCGCGTGATCTCGGCCCAGACGCTGCCCGGCGTTTGCAGCGGCACGGCCGATTGCGTCAGCGTGGCGGCAAGCCGCACCGTTGCGCCCGGCTCCCAGTTGCTCTGGTGCGCTTCCGCCCGCAGGGAAATATCGGAGTAGCTGTGCACCACGAGGCTGTACGGCAGCGTGCGGCGCTGCTCCGTGCCGACCGCACCGGCAGCGGCGAGCCCCGGCATGGCACCTCCCGGCGCGTTGCGCTCGTAGTCCCGCGCCACCTCGAAGCTGCGCAACTGCTCGTTGGGCAGCGCCGCAGGCCGAACGGGTCTCGGGCGCTGCCGGGCGTCAGCGTGCAGGCCGCGCAGAGGCGCCAGGTCGATTCCATCCTCGCGGCCTTCGGTCGGCCTGGTGCGCGGCCGGCCGATGGTCAGCAAGGCGTGCCAGGTGCCGGCCTGGTCGAATCGCATCTGCAGCAGTTGCGTGGGGAGCACCAGGCGGTAGTAGGCGACGCCGCGGCCGAGCACCCAGCGCATCGTGGGCTCGCTCATCGCGCGCCACGGCTCGATGATGCGCCCCGACGGCGCCTGCAGCCGGAAGTCGAGCAACTCCGCAAAGGGGCTCAGCAGGATCACGTCCACGCCGGCATCCGCATCGGTCAACTGGAAGGGGATGCGTTGCACCTGCCCTGGCGCGATGTCGCCGTCGGGGTCGAGCACGACCTCGGCGTTGCTGACGCCGGCCAGGATCTGGAGGAAATACTTCTGCAGCAAGAATCGGTTCTGCTGGCCGATCGAACCCGTGATCAACAGGAAGCCGCCGTTGTTGCCCGAGATGTTCTGCAGGGCGGCGGCGCTGGTGTTCTGCGGCGTGCCGAGTCCGATCGCATAGGTGTATTCGTTGATCTGCGGCGCCACGTCCGCGATCCAGCGTGGCTGGTTCTCGATGCCGTCGGTCAGCACGGCGAGCGCCTTGACGTCGAAGCTGCCGGCGCCATCCAGGATCTGGCGGCCCTCGAAGATGCCGTCACCGATGCTCGTCGCGCCGGCCGGATCGAAGCTGTTGCCTCGGATGAGGTCGATGGTGTCGCTGCGGTTCGTATCGCCAATGCCGCCGGCCCCGAGCATCTTGACGGGCTGCACGACCTGCGCATCGCTGTCGTAGCGCACCAGGCCCACGCCGTCGCCCTCGAGCATGACGTCGACGAAGATCTCCGCCGCCTGCTGCAGCGAGGCATGCTTGGTCTGGCCGTCGCCGCGGTCGTCGGCCATGCTGCCGGAGCGGTCCAGCACCAGCGCGACCGCCGCCGTCTTGCGCGCGATGGTATTGGCGTCGATGGTGATCGACCAGGTCTGGCCGCTCGTGGCCTGCACCGTGACGGTCTGCGTGGGAATGGACGAGGGCGCGGCCCCTGTGCGGTAGATGACCCACAGCTGCGCGGTTGCGATGCCGACCCCGCCGGTCGGCCCGACCGTGACGCTGGCATTGCCCGGCAGCAGTTGCGGATGCGACAGGGCGCCGCCGGGCGCGTAGTCGAAGGTGACCGAGGCGCTCGGCGCACTGACCTCGAAGGTGATCGCCAGGGGCTGCTCGCGCACCATGCCCATCGGGCCCTGCGGCACGTCGATGAAGTCGAGGTGCGGGGTCATGAGCGTGATCGACGGCGTGTCGCAGCGCTCGACCTCTACATGCTGGGCGCCCTGCTCCACAACGAAACCCAGCTTGTGCCAGTTGTCGACCATTTCCTCGTAGTTCGTGACGCCACGCGCCCAGTCCTGCGCGGTGCTCGTGCCCTCCGGCGTGACCATCGAGGGTCGCGGCACGGGCCACCAACTCCCTGCGCAGTCCTTGAAGTCCGCCTGCCAGGGCAGCGCCATCGATGCGCTCATCGTGCCCGGCAACACGCTTCCGTGGTCCACACGGAACGCGGCGACGTAGTTGGTCGGGAACAGGATCGGCCGGTTGGCGGGATCACGGCCGCCGGCCTCGATGCCCGGAAAGAACGAGCCTCCGACGCAGGCCTCCAGCGCCGCGCGGTCCAGTCCATCGGGCGTGAGGTTCGGTTCGACGACCGGCGCGACGCCCCAATCGTTGATGAACGTGCCGGCTTCCCAGCGCTCCAGATGCGCCAGCTGGATCTCCGTCGGTCCGGGGTCGGACCCTGCAAGCGCCGGCATGTTGCCGTTGGGCCTCACGCGGCTCAGCACCGCGGTGCGTATCGCCGGGGCGATCACCGGGTCGGCCCAGGCGTGCTTCGACGCGCCGACGGGGTAGACCCACCGGATGTCACGGGCGCGCTGAAGGAAGGGCTGTACGTCGCGCGTGTACGAGGTGGTCGTCGGCTCGGTGACCAGGCCCGCCGTGGCCATGGCCTGGAACAGGCGATCCCACAGCGTCGTTGGTGTGTCCTGGTGCGGCGCGAACTTCGGCGGGGCGGTGATGACCCAGGCGCCGGTGACCGACGGCGTGCTGCCGTCGGCGTTCAGGGTGATCGAGGCCGACACCGGACCGTCCCCGATGTCGTCGAACCAGCCGACGTTGCCCCAGAAGCTGACGATTGCATTCCCACCCGGCGAGGCCGACCTCCCGGAACCGGCCAGCACCAGCAGGCGGTTCTGGGTGTCGCTGCGGATCTCGCCGAGCGCCACTGCCGTCGTGGACTCGCCTGCGAAGCGGATCGTGCCGGTGTCGAAGTGCTGCAGCTGGTTCGGGCCGTGCGTGCTGCGCGGGCCGGGGTCGATCACCAGGTCACCGGACGGGTCGTTGCCGCGCCCGGGGTAGGCCGCCTTGCGGTTGGCGAGGTGCACGGTCCAGGTGATCGCAGCTTCGGCATCCGTCACTTCGCTGAAGCTGCCGTCATCGTGGTGCGCGAAGATGCGGAACCGTGCGGCTTGCCGCTTCACGCGGCACTGGGAGTCCTTGAAGCCACCGCTTGGATCGGGACGCTCGCCAATGCGCTCTGGCCCGATGAAGAACTCGTCGCTGTTGCCCACGCGCGCGATGCCGATCGCGGGATGGATGCGGTAGGTGGTGGCCATGGTCTCTCCCCTGCTCAAGTCCCCCGGCGGATCCGCCCGGGGGGACCCATTAGAGGCATCGTCCGCGCCGAACTGCATCCACCCGATTGGCGTTGTGCAGGCACGAGGCGTGGGCAGCGAGGGCGGCCACGCCACGGCGCCCGGGAGTGGCGCCGTCCCACCTGTTGGGCGCAGAATGATCCGCGCGCGGATTCGGATTCACCTCCCAGAACATTGGAGACAACCATGGCATTCAACGGTTCGGCCATCGCGGCACTACTGGACGGCGCTGTAGCGAAGGGCGCCCTGCATGGCGTTTCGGCGGTGGTGGTCGACCGCAATGGCCAGCTCTTCCACCATGCGGCCGGCGAAGCGAGCGAGCGCACTTTGTTCCGCAACGCGTCGATGACGAAGGCCGTGGCCACGACCGCGGCACTCCAGCTCGTGGAGCAGGGGCGGCTGAGCCTCGATGCCACTGTCGAATCCGTCCTGCCGGAGTTCGGCGAGCTGTCCGTGCTGGACGGCTTCGACGGCGACACGCCGCGCCTCCGGCCGCCTGCCAGCAAGGCCACGGTGCGTCAACTCATGACGCATTCGGCCGGCCTGGGGTACTTCTTCCTCAACGAGAAGCTGCTCCGGTATCACGCGCTGACGGGCGAGCCGAATCCCCTGTCGGGCCTGAAGCGCAGCCTGTCGGTGCCCATGGTCAACGACCCGGGCACCGCGTGGGAGTACGGCGTCAACACCGACTGGCTCGGGCTCGTGGTCGAGAAGCTGTCGGGGCAGAGCCTCGGCAGCTACCTGCGGCAGTTCGTCTACGCGCCGCTGGGCATGGTCGACTCCACCTTCGCGCCCAGCGCCGAGCAGCGCGAGCGGCTGCTGCGCGTGATGCAGCGCCAGGGTGACGGCAAGCTCGCGCCATCGGCACTCGACTTGCCGCCCACCTCGGAGTGGGACGCCGCCGGCCACGGCTCCTACGGAACAGTGCAGGACTACGGCCGCTTCGTGCAGGCCTGGCTGAACGACGGCGCGGGCATCCTCCAGCCTGCCACCGTGCAGATGGCGCTGCAGGACCACCTGAGCCCCATCCAGCTGCCGGCGCTGCTGAAGTCGACGATGCCCGAACTGTCGAACGACGTGCCTTCGCTCCCCGTGCCTCAGTCATGGGGCCTGGGCTTCCATCTCACGCAGGCCGATCTGCCGGGCATGCGCAGCAAGGGCACGGGCGACTGGGCAGGCGTCTTCAATTCGTACTACTGGATCGACCGCTCGAAGGGCATCGGCGGCGTGCTGATGACGCAGGTGCTGCCCTTCTTCGACATGCCCGTCGTCGAGACACTCATCGGTTTCGAGATGGCCGTGTACCAACAGGTGGGCGCGGTGGTGCCCGCGGCCTGAACCGCGGCCGGGCATGTCCATGACGGGACTCCCATCATGTCGGACATCGGCCTGACGCATGTTGCGCTGCCCGCGCACTCCCTCGCAGCCAGCGTGGCGTTCTATGAGAAGTACGCCGGCATGCAAGTTGTGCATTCCCGTCCCGGCGTGGTCTGGGTCAGTGACCGCACGAGGCCTTTTGCCATCGTCCTCATCGAATCCTCGAACGAGATCAAGCCGCTGCTGCCGATGGCGCACCTCGGCGTCGGGGTGCGGTCGCGGGAAGAAGTCGATCGGCTCTGCCGCCTTGCGCGCGCGGACGGATGCCTGGCCCGGGAGCCGGAGGATTCAGGCCCGCCGGTCGGCTACTGGGCACTGATGCGGGATCCGGATGGCCACACGCTCGAGGTGGCGTACGGTCAGGAGCTGGGTCACGCGGTCGAGGGCACGGCCTGAGCCTGCTCCGGCTCGGCATCGAAGAAGGCGAGCTTCCTGGCGCGCGGCAGTGCCTTGAGCCTCAGCTCCGCCCGCAACGCATCCCCCTTGCTTGCATATTCGCGGGCGGCAAGCACCCGCACCGGTGGGCGGGCGCGCGTGAATTTGGCACCCATGCCGAAGACATGTTGATAGAAGCGCTGCTCGACGTCGATCGCGATCCCCGCGTAGTACACGCCGTCCTCGCATTCGAGGAGGTAGAGCCAATAGGGTTGGGACTGCGGGTCGGACAGGGGTCGAGGCACGGTCGGATTGTGCAGCGACAATCCGCCCGCGCCCTGATCGGTTCGCCCGCCCCAACCCTGTCGATCTCTCTTCGTTCAGCGATCCATGTTCACCCTTACCCGCCTGACCATCCAACGCGCCAGGAAAGAGCGCTTGCCCCAGGTCGCCGGGAGCCTGACATTCACGACCTTGCTGTCCATCGTGCCCTTGCTGGCGGCGAGCTTCGCGCTGTTCACGCGCTTCCCGATCTTCAGGCGGTTCAAGGACGCGCTTCAGGAGTTCCTCTTGAGCAGGCTGCTTCCGACGGACATCGCACGGACGGTGCTGAAGTACCTGAACCAGTTCGCCGCCAACGCCAGCGGCCTGACCTGGGTCGGCTCGCTCTTCCTGCTGGGCACGGCCATCGCGATGTTGCTGACGGTGGAAAACGCGCTGAACCAGATGTGGGAGGTCCGGAAGAACCGTCCCTTCTTCAGGAGGGTCGGCCTGTACCTGCTGATGCTGGCGATCGGGCCGCCCGCCCTCGGCCTGAGCCTGTGGGCGACGTCGTACTTGCTGGGCAATTCGGTGGGCCTGATCGGCGCGTTGCCGCGATCGCTCGCGTTCGTGCTCGACCTCGGGCCGCTCCTGCTCGGCGCGATTGCTCTGACGAGCATGTTCTACCTTGTTCCGAACACCAAGGTACGGCTGCGCGACGCGATGGTGGGCGGCCTGATCGCCAGCGTGGCCTTCGAACTCGGCAAGCGCGGCTTCACGAATTACCTGGTCAAGGTGCCGACGTACAAGGCGCTGTACGGGACGTTCGCCGCGCTCCCCATGTTCTTGCTGTGGGTGTATTTCTCGTGGCTGGTCACGCTGGTCGCGGCCATGTTGACGGCCAATCTCGCGCCTGCCCGACGGCGGCCCGGAGGAAAGCCGGCTCGGGCCGGGCAGCAACGCGCCGGCTGAAGGTAACCAGCGGCCGGCGCATGGGAGCGCCGGAATTCATGTCCTGTTCATCTTCGCGGTTCAGCATAAGTTCTCCTCCGGACCCTCTCGAAGGTCCTTGCCCGCTTCGGCGGGCTTTTTCATGCGCGCGCCGAGGACTTCACTTTCTTCGCGGATTTCGACTTGGCCGAAGTGTTGAGGTCGATCGCTTCACGGATCAACGCCTTGAAGGCGGATTCGTCGACCTCTTCGCCTTCGTGGATGTCGATTGCCCGCCGGGTGTTTCCGTCGAGGCTCGAGTTGAAGAGGCGCGCCGGATCCTTCAGCGACGCGCCTTTTGCGAACGTGAGCTTCACGACACTCTTGTACGATTCGCCGGTGCAGATGATGCCGTCGTGCGACCAGACCGGCGTCCCCATCCACTTCCACTCCTCGACGACGTCCGGGTCTGCTTTCTTGACCAGGTTGCGCATCCTGGCAAGGGTTTCGCCGCGCCAATCCCCAAGATCGGCGATTTTCCTGGTGATGAGTTCCGATGCCGAGGGGCCCTCGCTGGTGTCCGACTTTTTCATGTTTTTATCCTAGAAACTGCAGGATATTTCGTTGAAAGACATGGGAGGATAGCCTTGTAGGAAGCGAAATTCGGGGCTCCACCTCGACGCCGGCCGCTTCGGGCATGGCACCGATGGTCCGCCTTTGACAGCCGGGAACCCTTGAAACCGCGCAAAAGGCCCTTATGATTAGCACTCGTCCAAGTTGAGTGCTAACAACACCCCGCTTTTTGACGTTGTGGAGCCGGCAACAACGCCGGCACGCGAACCAACCCCCGTTTCTTATCAGGAGATGCAATGAAACTTCGTCCTTTGCACGATCGCGTGATCGTCAAGCGCATTGAAAGCGAAACCAAGACCGCCTCGGGCATCGTGATCCCCGACAACGCGGCCGAGAAGCCCGATCAGGGCGAAGTGCTGGCCGTCGGCCCTGGCAAGAAGAACGACAAGGGCGAACTCGGCGCGATGAGCGTCAAGGTCGGCGACCGCGTCCTGTTCGGCAAGTACAGCGGCCAGACCGTCAAGGTCGATGGCGACGAACTGCTGGTCATGAAGGAAGACGACCTGTTCGCAGTCGTCGAGAAGTAATTTCTCGCCCGCCCATCCCCCCATCCAACTGAATCTCGGAGAAAACTCATGGCAGCAAAAGACGTAGTCTTCGGCGGCGAAGCCCGCGCGCGCATGGTCGAAGGCGTGAACATCCTCGCCAACGCCGTCAAGGTGACCCTGGGCCCCAAGGGCCGCAACGTGGTGCTCGAGCGCTCCTTCGGCGCCCCCACCGTGACGAAGGACGGCGTGTCGGTCGCCAAGGAAATCGAACTCAAGGACAAGCTCCAGAACATGGGCGCCCAGCTCGTGAAGGAAGTGGCCTCCAAGACCTCGGACAACGCCGGTGACGGCACCACCACCGCGACCGTGCTGGCACAAGCCATCGTTCGCGAAGGTTTCAAGCTGGTGGCTGCCGGCATGAACCCGATGGACCTGAAGCGCGGCATCGACAAGGCGGTCACCGCCCTGGTCGCCGAGCTGAAGAAGGCTTCCAAGGCCACGACCACCTCGAAGGAAATCGCGCAAGTCGGCTCGATCTCGGCCAACAGCGACGAAACCATCGGCAAGCTCATCGCTGACGCGATGGACAAGGTCGGCAAGGAAGGCGTGATCACCGTGGAAGACGGCAAGTCGCTCGACAGCGAACTCGACGTCGTCGAAGGCATGCAGTTCGACCGCGGCTACCTGTCGCCCTACTTCATCAACAACCCGGAAAAGCAAAGCGCGATCCTGGACAACCCGTTCGTGCTGCTGTTCGACAAGAAGATCAGCAACATCCGCGACCTGCTGCCCACGCTGGAGCAAGTGGCGAAGGCCGGCCGTCCGCTGCTGATCATTGCCGAGGAAGTCGAAGGCGAAGCCCTCGCGACCCTGGTCGTGAACACGATCCGCGGCATCCTGAAGGTCGTGGCTGTCAAGGCACCTGGCTTCGGCGACCGCCGCAAGGCCATGCTGGAAGACATCGCCATCCTGACGGGCGGCAAGGTCATCGCCGAAGAAGTGGGCCTGACGCTCGAGAAGGTGACGCTGGCCGACCTGGGCCAAGCCAAGCGCATCGAAGTGGGCAAGGAAAACACCATCATCATCGACGGCTCCGGCGCTGCTGGCGACATCGAAGCCCGCGTGAAGCAAGTGCGCGTGCAGATCGAGGAAGCGACCAGCGACTACGACCGCGAAAAGCTGCAGGAACGCGTGGCCAAGCTGGCCGGCGGCGTGGCAGTGATCAAGGTTGGCGCTGCCACCGAAGTCGAAATGAAGGAAAAGAAGGCCCGCGTCGAAGACGCCCTGCACGCCACCCGCGCTGCAGTGGAAGAAGGCGTGGTTGCCGGTGGTGGCGTGGCCCTGCTGCGCGCCAAGCAAGCCGTGGGCGACAAGCTCAAGGGCGACAACGCCGACCAGGACGCCGGCATCAAGCTGGTGCTCAAGGCCATCGAAGCGCCGCTGCGCGAGATCGTCAACAACGCCGGCGGCGAAGCCTCAGTGGTCGTGAACGCTGTGTTGGCCGGCAAGGGCAACTACGGCTTCAACGCCGCCAACGACACCTACGGCGACATGCTCGAGTTGGGCATCCTGGACCCGACCAAGGTGACCCGCACCGCACTGCAGAACGCCGCTTCGGTGTCCTCGCTGCTGCTCACGACCGAAGCCATGGTCGCTGACGCACCGAAGGAAGAAGCCGGTGCCGGCGGCGGCATGCCCGACATGGGCGGCATGGGCGGCATGGGCGGCATGGGCATGTAATTCACGCCCGGCTTCCAGCCAACAAAGAAACCCCGCGACTCGCGCTGCGGGGTTTTTTTCGTTCTGGGGAAAAAGCGCCACACTTGGAGGACACGAGGAGCCAGTCGGAATGAAATCATCCAACCATTCGAATCCGGGTCAGTCCGCTGCCGCCCTGCCACGACGACCTGTGCTGGCGGCACTCGCCGCGCTGGCGGGACTGGGGCTGTGGCGAGCGACGCCGTCGATGGCGGCCGAGCGCGCGGTGGTCATCCCCCCGCCCAAGGACGACCAGGCCGCGACCGGCGGCTCGACGTCCGAGACGGCCGTCCTCGCGGGCGGCTGTTTCTGGGGCGTCCAGGGCGTGTTCCAGCATGTCAAGGGCGTAAGCAGCGCGGTGTCGGGCTATGCCGGCGGGGACGCCGCCTCCGCCAACTACGACGCCGTCGGGTTGGGCACCACCGGCCACGCGGAATCGGTCCGCATCACCTACGATCCCCGGCAGGTCAGCTACGGCCGGCTGCTGCAGATCTTTTTCTCGGTCGCCCACAATCCGACCGAGTTGAACCGGCAAGGGCCGGACACCGGCACGCAGTACCGCTCGGCGATCTTTCCGGCCAATGCCGAGCAGACGCGCATCGCCAGGAACTACATCGCGCAACTCGACAAGACCAAGGTGTTCGGCAAGCCGATCGCCACCACCATCGAGCCGCTGAAGGCCTTCTATCCGGCGGAGGGCTACCACCAGGATTTCATGACGCGCAACCCGGACCACCCCTACATCGCCTTCAACGATTTGCCGAAGGTCGACAACCTGAAGCGCGTGTTTCCGGAGATCTATCGCGCGAAACCCGTGCTGGTGGGCTCCGGCGCCTGAGCGGCGCCGAAGCGATTCAAGGCAGCAGGGTCTCAGGCACCGGCCGGCACCAGCGCGGGAGGCGGCCCATACTCATTGGACTCGGGCTGGCTCGGCTGCACCGTGAAATAGAGGAGCACCAGCCCACCGAGCACCGGGATCAGCCCGAGAAGCAGCCACCAGCCGCTCTTGCCGATGTCATGCAGGCGGCGTGCGCCGGCTGCCAGCAGCGGCAGCAGAAACGCCAGCACCACGATGAAGTAGAGATATTCGTGGATGAATCCGGTGACGAACGCCAGGACGACGTACGCCAGGATGAACCACCAGTACTCGGGCCGCGAGGCTCGACCCGAAAAGTCCACGTACTTGCGAAAGCAGGTCTGAACGGCCTGTTGGAAATTCATGTGCAAACTCCTCTTGTTGATTCCCACGGGAAAACCCCGCAGCCATCATATCGAGCAGTTCGGCGGCCCTCGAACCCTTCAAACGCTCTGGCGCAAGCGTGCGAGCAGGCCGGCGGTGGAGGCATCCAGCCCCTGGGCATTGCCCGAGGCGAGCCGCGGCTCGATGTCCTTGGCCAGCACCTTGCCGAGTTCGACGCCCCACTGGTCGAAGCTGTTGATGCCCCATAGCGATCCGCTGGTGAACACGCGATGCTCGTAGAGAGCGAGAAAGGCGCCTAGCGACTCGGGCGTCAGCTTCTCCATCACGAAGAAGGTGCTTGGCCTGTTGCCTGGAAAGTTCCGGTGACCGCCCTCGTCGCGCTGGCCGACCATCAGCGCCTGGGCCTGCGCGAGCGCGTTGGCCAGCAGTTTGGAATGATGGCCTTCGAGCTCATGCGCTGCATCGCGCACCGCAATGAACTCCATCGGAACGACGTCCGTGCCCTGGTGCAACATCTGGAAATAGGCGTGCTGGCCATTGGTGCCCGGTTCGCCCCACAACACGGGCGAAGTTCCGAAGGTCAGCATCTTGCCAGCCATGTCCACCTGCTTGCCGTTGCTCTCCATTTCGAGCTGCTGCAGATAGGCGGGGACGCGCTTGAGCGCACTGTGGTACGGGGCAACGCCGCGGCTGGTGAAGCGGTGGAAATTGCGGTACCAGACATCGAGGAGGCCCAGCCGCACCGGCAGGTTCTGCGCGAGCGGCGCCGTCCGGAAGTGCTCGTCCATCGCGTGCGCGCCGGCGAGCAGGCCGCGAAAGCCATCCGCGCCGATCGCCAGCGCGATCGGCAGGCCAATCGCCGACCACAGCGAATAGCGGCCGCCGACCCAGTCCCAGAATCCGAAGGTCGTCTCGATGCCGAAGGCGCGCGCTGCCTCGACATTCGTCGTGAGCGCGGCGAAATGGCGGGCGATATCCACGCTGCCGGACTGCTCGAACCAGCGCTTGGCCGATTGCGCGTTTGCCATCGTCTCGGCCGTGGTGAAGGTCTTCGATGCGACCAGGAAGAGCGTGTGCTCGGGCGCCAGGCCTCGCAGCACCCCGGCCAGTTCGTGACCGTCGACATTCGAGACGAAATGGAACCGCTTGCCGGGCGCGACGTACTGGTCGAGCGCCAGCACCGCCATCTGCGGCCCCAGGTCGGAGCCGCCGATGCCGATGTTGACCACGTCGGTGATCGTATGGTCGGCGCGCACTTCCTCTGCGTACGCAAGCATCGCGTTCAGCGTGGACTGCACGTCGCCGAAGGCGGCGGCGAGGTCCCCGGTGACGGGTGCCGAAGCCGGCCGCCTGAGCAGCGTATGCAGCACCGCCCGGTCTTCGGTCGCGTTGATGTGCTCGCCCGCGAACATCGCGTCGCGATGCGCCTCCAGGCCCGATTCGCGGGCAACGGCCAGCAGGAGTTCCTCGGTCCGGGAATCGAACAGGTTCTTCGAGAGATCGGCGAAAAGATGCGGCGCCGCCTGGCTCAAGGCGCCAAAGCGCTTCGGATCGGCAGCAAAGGCTTTCCGCACATCGAAGCCGAGCCCGACCTTGTCATAGTGCAACTGGAGTTCGGCCCATGCGGCCGTGCGATCGCAACGGGTTCTCGTCATGTGGCCTCCATCAGCTTTTCGAGCTTGACCGCGTCGGCCGCGAAGGCACGGATGCCCTCGGCGAGCTTTTCGGTCGCCATCGCGTCCTCGTTCAGCGCAAAGCGGAAGGACGGTTCATCGAGCACCAACTTCGGAATGTCGAGGCGCTTCGCAGCATCCGCATCGAGCGCGTGGCTCAGGGGCGCTTCGCTGGCAGCCAGTTCGCCCAGGAGCTCGGGGCTGATGGTCAGCAGGTCGCAGCCGGCGAGCGCGGCGATCTGCCCGACGTTTCGGAAGCTCGCGCCCATGACCTCTGTGGCGATTCCGTGCTTCTTGTAGTAGTCGAAGATCTGCCGCACCGACTTCACGCCCGGGTCGTTCGCGCCGGAGCTTTCCGCTTCGTTCCAGTTGCTGCCGGCAGATTTCTTGTACCAGTCGTAGATGCGCCCGACGAAGGGCGAGATCAGCTGCACACCGGCCGCCCCGCAAGCCACCGCCTGCGCAAAGGAGAACAGCAGCGTGAGATTGCAATGGATGCCCTTTTTTTCCAGCTGCCGCGCCGCCTCGATGCCTTCCCACGTCGACGCGATCTTGATCAGCAGGCGCTTCTCGACATCGACGCCTTCCGCGCGATAGAGCCCCACGATGCGCTCCGCGCGGGCGATGGTCGCCTCGGTATCGAAGCTCAATCGCGCGTCGACCTCGGTCGAGACCCGCCCGGGGATGATCGACAGGATCTCGGTGCCGAAGCGCACCAGCAGCCGGTCGATCACTTCGTCGATCGGCTGACCGTCGTGCTTCTTGACGGCTTCGTCCAGCAGGGGACGGTATTCCGGCTTTTGCACGGCCTTCAGGATCAGCGACGGATTGGTCGTGGCGTCCTGCGGCTTGAACTGGGCGAGTTGGCGGAAATCACCGGTGTCGGCCACTACGGTGGTCCATTGACGGAGGGCATCGAGTTGGTTCATGCGGCCATTATCCCGCCGCAAAACTACAGACCGTGTGGTCCCTGGCTGACGCGGCATGGGGTAGGCGGTAACTAATCTTGCGGTTTGACCGTCCTCCGGAGAACGCCATGCCATTTCGCACCCACCGCGCCCCGCCCCCCACCGTCGTCTTCGATGACCGCGTGCACAGCGCGTCGATCGGCACGCTGGCAGCGGCTTTCTGCGTTGGCGGCGCGTTGACCCTCCTGGCACTGACGAGCACCCGCGCCGCGCGCGCGCAAGCGGTCGCCGGCCCGGCCGACGGGGCGCCGCTGATGCGCGCGCCGCTCCAGGTCGTGGCCCCCGTCGACCTGAAGCGCTACGCAGGCCTGTGGCACGAACAGGCGCGCCTGCCGAACCGTTTCCAGAAACAATGCACCGGCCCTGTCACGGCTGAATACACGCTGCTGGACGACGGCAGCGTGGAAGTGCGCAATCGCTGCATCCTGGCGGACGGGAACTTCGATGAATCCGTGGGCTCGGCCCGAGTGGTTCCCGTCGCCGGACAGCCGGGCGCGGGCCGGCTCGAAGTGCGTTTCGCGCCTGAATGGCTGGGCTGGCTGCCTCTGGTGTGGGGCGACTACTGGATCCTGAAGCTGGACCGCGACTACCAGGTCGCGCTGGTCGGCACGCCCAACCGCCAGTACCTGTGGGTGCTGTCTCGCGCGCCGCGGCTCGACGAGGCCGCGCTGCAGGCAGAGCTGGACTACGCCCGCACGCTGGGCTTCGACGTCGACAAGGTCGAACTGACCGGCAGGTAGGCCGCCAGCTGCGCGGGCACGGCGCTCGGCCGCTCGCAATGGATCGCGTGCCAGCCGAGCTCGCGCGCCGTAGCGACGTTGGCGAGCGAATCGTCGATGAACACCGTTTCCGACCCGGTGAGCCGATAGCGCTCGGCGAGCAGTTCGTAGATTTCGCGTTGCGGCTTGATCATGCGCACATCGCCGGAGAAGATGCCACCGTCGAACCACTGGAAGAAGGCGTGGCGATATTCCAGCACGCGCGCGTAGGGCGAAGGCATGTTGGAGAGGTAATAGAGCCGAAGGTCCTCCCCCGCATCGCGACGCGCGCGCAGCGCGGCCAGCAGGTCCACGGTCACGGCGATCGGCTCGAGCCGTTCACCGATCGGCGCCAGCACCTCGCTGAGCCGGTCGGCCGGCAAGGCGAGGCGAAGGGCCATGCGCCCGATCGCATCGTCGAGGCCATGCGTACCGCGATCGAAGCCGAGCCAGTCCTCGTGATGGAACATCTTGCTGGCCAGCGCATGAGCGGCCTCGGCCGTGGGCGCATGAGGCTCGAAATTCGCCTGCACAAGTGCCACCGGCTCCCAGGTCAGGAGCACGGCACCGAGATCGAAGACAACATTCATAAGGCGGCAGGTACGATGGAAACACCGTGGCTGGTGAGGGAAAGGTTTGTTTCCGCACCGGCTGCGAGAGGGTGGGCGAGATCAGTCGACACCACGAACACCGAACCGAGCGCGGTGTCGAAAGCGTACTCGTAAAAGTTGCCCAGGAAAGCCGCCTTGCGCAGGATCGCCGGCAGGCCCACCGCCGCGCCGATGTACCAGGCTTCCGGCCGCACAGCGACCTTGACGATGCCGGGCGCGATCGCGTAGCCGGGCGTCAGCATCAACGGCCCCATCTGCACACGGCCGTCGGGCTGGGCGAGTGCCGGGAACACCATCGCCTCGCCCATGAAACCGGCGACGAATTCGCTTTCGGGGTGGCCGTAGAGCTGCTCGGGCGTTCCGCGTTGCGCGATGACGCCATGGTCCATCACGATGATCTCGTCACTGACCGCGAGCGCTTCGCTCTGGTCGTGCGTGACGTAGGCGACGGTGAGCTGGAGCCTTCTCTGCAGATTGCGGATTTCCTCGCGCATCTCGCGGCGCAGCCGTGCATCGAGGTTGGAAAGCGGCTCGTCGAAGAGCAGCACCGCGGGCTCCAGCACCAGCGCGCGCGCGAGTGCCACCCGCTGCTGCTGGCCGCCCGACAACTCGCTCGGCAGCCGCTCGTCGAAGCCGACCAGCCCCACGCCCTTGAGCGCCTCACGCGCGCGCGCCGTCGCCTCGTTCTTGCGCACGCCGCTCATTCGCAGGCCGTAGCCCACGTTCTCGATCACGTTCATGTGCGGGAACAGCGCATAGCTCTGGAACATCATGCTCACGTTGCGCTCGGCCGGCCCCAGCGTCGTGACGTCGCGGCCGCCCATGAGGATCGACCCCGAGGTCGGCGATTCCAGCCCGGCAATCATGCGCAGGATCGTGGTCTTGCCGCAGCCCGAGGGGCCGAGGATGGTGGTCAGCGTGCCCGCCGGCACCTCGAAGCTGACGCCCTTGACCGCCAGAGGCGCGCGCGCGTCCTTGCCGTAGCGCTTGGTGATGTTGCGAAGTTCGATGCCGTTGCTCATGGATTTTTCCGTCATCAATGCACCGGGGCCGCGATGGCCGAGACGCCGACCTTGCGCCGGCCCAGCTTGCGTTCGCCGACGAGGAGTTGCACGAGCGCGATCGCGGCCGACATCAGGATCATCAGCACCGTGCAGTAGGCGAGCGCCAGGCCGTAGTCGCCGTTGCCGACGCGGCCGATGATGTACGTCGTCGCGAGTTCGTTCTCCGCCGTGACCAGGAAGATCACCGCGCTGACCGTGGTCATGGCGCGCACGAAACTGTAGACCAGCGCCGCCACCAGGGCCGGCTTCAGCAGCGGCAGAACCACTTTGAAGAGCGTCTGCGAGGTCGAGGCGCGCAGCATCAGCGATGCCTCGTCGAGCGAGCGGTCGAGCTGCTTGAATGCCGCCGTGCCTGCGCGCACGCCCACCGGCAGGTTCCGGAAGATGAAGCACAGCACGATGATCAGGCCCGTTCCCGTGAGTTCGAGCGGCGGCACGTTGAACGCCAGGATATAGCTCACGCCGAGCACCGTGCCGGGAATCGCGAAGGCAAGCAATGCCGCGAACTCGAACGCGCCCTGCCCCTTGAACTCGTTGCGCGCCAGCAGCCAGGCGATCAGCAGCCCGAAGCCCGCCGTCAGCGGCGCCGAGATGCCGGCGAGCTTGACGGTCGTGATCAGCGAATTCCACGCCGTGCCCGCCCACACCAGGCCGAACTGCCCCCATTCGAGCGCGAAGGCATTCCTGAAATGGTTGAGCGTGAAGGTGTAGTCGCGCCCCCAGGTCTGCACGAAGCCGCCCGCGAAGGCGAAGAGATAGACGACCACGGTGAATGCGATCCACGGAAGCGCAATGCAGTAGGTGGTGCGGCGCACGCCGTCGGGCAGGGCCATGGGGATGCCCGCGTCGCCCTTCCCTGTCACCGTCGTGAAGCTCTGCTTGCCGAGCACCCAGCGCTGGATCGCGAACACGCCGAGCGCGAAGATCGTCAGCACCCAGGCCAGCGATGCGGCGCGGCCCTGGTCGTACTGCGCACCGACGATCGCAAAGAAGATGTCCGTCGACAGGACCGAGAACTGGCCGCCCACGACGATCGGGTTTCCGAAGTCCGCAATGCTCTCGATGAAGCCCACGAGGAACGCATTGGCGAGCCCTGGCTTGAGCAGGGGCAGCGTGATGGTGAAGAAGGTGCGGCGACGGTCGGCGCGCAGCATCTGCGCGGCCTCTTCCAGGCTCGGCGAAACACCCTGAACGACGCCCCGCATGATCATGAAGGCGATCGGCGTGAAGGCGAACAGTTGCGCGACGAGCACGCCCGGCATGCCGTAGAACCAGCGCGTGGGTTCGATGCCGAAGCTGCTTTCGAGGAACTGGTTGACCACGCCGGCCCGGCCGAACAGCAGGATCAGGCCAAGCCCGACGACGAAGGGCGGCGTGATGATGGGCAGCAGCGCGAGCACACGCAGCGGCCCCTGCCAGCGCCTGCTGCCGCGCTCGGCCATCAGCGCCATCAGCGTGCCGAGGAAGGTAGTGCCCGCAGCGGTCAGCAGTGCCAACACCAGGGTGTTCCATGCCACGCCGCAGCGAACGCCGCCGGCGAGACACCCCAGCCCCCAGATCCGCTCCGTGCCGAGGCGAGCGGTGAAGGCCGTCAGCGACCATGCCCCATCCTCGTTGAGGAAGGCGCCCGCGAGCGCCTTGCTGACGGGGTAGGCGATGAACAGGGCCATCAGCACGCCGCATGCGATCACCGCACCGGACACGAAGAGGTCGCCCTTGAAGAAGCCGAGCCGCGCCAGTCCGAAGGCTGTCAGCAGCACAAGCGAAGCGAGGGCGACAGCACCGCCGGCACCGATGCCGAACTGATTCAACGGCAGCTCGCCCAGGTAGCCGTTGAGAAGGGCAAAGCTCCAGCCGCGCGCGCCGATGAGGAAGCCGCTGAGAGCCAGGCCCACGCTGCCCACCGCCCCACCGACGAGCAGGAGCCGGCCCTGGGCACGGCCAGCCCGCAACAAGCCGCCGAGGGCGCAGATCGCCAGCCCGATCAGGCCGATGCACAGCCAGGTCCGGCCCTGCAGCGCCGCCTGCATCACGCCATTCGCGCCCTCTCCCTCGCTGAGGACTTGCGGAAGCGCCTCGTACCAGGAGGTGTCCTGGATGGCATACCAGGGCAGCGCGACGTAGCCGAGCACGCCGGCCGCGATGCATGCCCAGACGGGTGCGTTGGCGCTGCGGCGCCGAGGGGTTGCGGAAGATACGGACACGCTAGCGCGGCAGCGAGTTGACGTCCTTCTCCCAGCGCGCGATGAGGCGCCGGCGCTCGGCACTCGCTCCGTACTTGGCGTAGTCGTAGTCGATCATCTTGATCTTCTTGAAGTCCGGCACGTTGGGGTCCACCGGCGTCGCCTTGTTCGAAGGCAGTTGGTATTGCTTGGCCGCGGCGCCAAAGGTCTGCGCCTGCGGTGTGAGCGCCCATTCGTAGAACTTCTTGGCCTGCTCGAGGTTGCGCGCGCCCTTGACGATGCTCATGGAGCCGATCTCGGCGCCCGTTCCCTCCGATGGCGTGGTGGTCTCGATCGGGAAGCCCTGCATCTTCTCCTGCGGCGCGTCGTGCACGAAGCTGATCGACACGGCCGTCTCGCCGCGCGCGACTGCCTTGATCGGGCCGGTGCCGGAGCGCGTGTACTGGCCGACATTGCGATGCAGTCCCTTGAGGTATTCGAAGGCCTTGTCCTCGCCCATCAGTTGCACGAGCGTCGCGATCATCGTGTAGGCCGTGCCGCTCGAAGCCGGGTTCGCCACCTGGATGTCGCCCTTGTATTCAGGCTTCAGCAGATCGGCCCAGCTACGCGGCACGGACAGCTTCTTTTTCTGCAGCAACTCGGTGTTGTAGGCGAAGCCCAGTGGGCCCGAGTAGATGCCGACCGTCCTGTAGCCGGATTGCTGGGCCTGCTGCTGCGCCCACGGATAGAGCTGCGGCAAGGTCGGCGACTTGTATTCGAGCGTGAGGCCCGATTCTGCCGCCTGCAAGTGCGGATCGCCCGTGCCGCCGAACCAGACATCGGTCTTGGGATTGTCCTTCTCCGCGATCAGTTGCGCGAGCGCCTCGCCCGAGCCCTTGAGCGCCATGTTGAGCTTGACGCCCGTGGTGCGTGCGTACACCGTCGCGATCATGTTGCACCAGTCGGCCTGGACCGAACAGATGACGTTGACAGTCTGGGCCGAAGCGCCGGCGGACATGCCGAGCAACAGAGCCGTCGCCGTCATGCTGAAAATCTTCTTCATCCAGGACCTTTCCAGAACAATGAGTCCTCCCTGTTGCAGCATTTCAGCTTAGCCGGAGGCGTCGCCCCGCCAGATCGGTACAAGTACCATTCGCTGGCAAGCTTCATGCTCGCTCCACACAACCACACGGATGTATCCATGAGTTTCGACCTCGTCCTCTTTGGCGGTACCGGTGATCTCGCATGGCGGAAGCTGATGCCGGCCCTGTTCCAGGCGTTCCGGCACGGCAGTCTGCCCGAAGACGGGCGCATCATCGGCGTGGCGCGCGATGATCTTTCCGACGACGCCTATCGCGAACTGATCCAGTCCCGCTTCGAGGCGGTCGAGGGCGCCAAACGGCCGACGCCCGAGGAGTTCAAGAAGTTCGCATCGCTGCTCTACTTCCTGCGCATGGACCTGTCGCAGCCCGGCGACTACGACAAGCTCGCCGAGGTGCTGAAGGCACGCAATGCGAGCACGGTGGTCATGTACCTGGCCACGGCGCCCGCCCTCTTCACGCAGGTCGTCGAGCAGATCGCGAAGGCCGGCCTCAATGGGCCGCAGACGCGCGTCGTGCTGGAGAAGCCGCTGGGCCATGACCTTGCCTCGAATCGCGCGATCAACAAGGCCGTGTGCCATGTTCTCGCAGAGCACCAGGTGTTCCGCATCGACCACTACCTCGGCAAGCCGTCGGTTCAGAACCTGTTCGCGATGCGCTTCGGCAACGCGCTGTTCGAGCCGATCTGGCGTCGCGAGCACATCGCCAACATCCAGATCACGATCGCCGAGGACCTGGGCGTGGAGAAGCGCGGTGCCTTCTACGACCAGACCGGCGCGCTGCGCGACATGGTGCAGAACCACGCGCTGCAATTGGTCTGCGCGCTCGGGATGGAGCCGCCGATCAACGCGCACGCCGATGCAATTCGCGACGAAAAACTCAAGGTGCTGCGCGCCCTGAAGCCCTGGACGGCCGAATCCATCGGCCTGCATGCGATCCGCGGGCAGTACACCGCGGGCACGGCGTACGGCCAGCGCGTGCAAGGCTATCGCGACGAACCGGGCGTGGACCCCGAAAGCCGCACCGAAACGTTCGTGGCGCTGCGCACCGAGATCGCCAACTGGCGATGGGCCGGCGTGCCGCTCTACATCCGAACCGGCAAGCGCCTGGCGTCGCGCGATGCGCGCATCGAAGTGAGCTTCAAGCCGACGCCGCATGCGATCTTTCGTGCGCCTGCGAACGCGGTCAACAAGCTGGTGATCAATCTGCAACCCAAGGACGGCCTGGAACTGCACATGCTCGCGCAGGCGCAGGGCGACCGCCAGCGCAACGGCAATCGGCGCGCTGGTCCGCAACTGGCGCCGGTGCAGCTCGATCTCGACTTCGACAAGCGATTCGGCTCGGAACGCGTGGGTGCCTACGAGCGCCTGCTGCTCGACGTGATCGATGGCCGATTGAACCTGTTCGTGCGCAGCGACGAGCAGGAAGAGGCATGGCGCTGGGTCGAGCCGCTGATCGACAGCTGGGCATCGGACGGCGTGCCGCGTCCCTATGCGGCGGGCACCTGGGGCCCGAGCGCGTCAAGCGCGATGATCGCCCGCGACGGCTACGCCTGGGGGGAGGAACAGTAAGCCCGCGGGCTAGGCCCTGCCCTCTTCCACGGCGTGGCAGGCAACCTGCACGCCGCGCAACATCTGCAGTGGCGGTCGCTCCGCCTTGCAGCGCTCGTTGGCCAGCGGGCAGCGCGGATGGAAGGTGCAGCCCGTCGGCGGATTGAGCGGGTTCGGCACCTCGCCCTGCACCGGCGTACGGCGTCGCCCGGTGTGCTTCATCTGCGGAATGGCATCCAGCAGCATGCGTGTGTAGGGATGCTGCGGTGAATCGAACAGGGTGTGCTTCTCGGCCACCTCGACCAAACGCCCCAAATACATTACGCCGACCTGGTCGGCGACATGGCGAACCACCGCAAGGTTGTGCGAGATGAAGAGATAGGTCAGGCCCTGCTCGCGCTGCAGGTCTTTCATGATGTTGAGCACCTGCGCCTGCACGCTCACGTCGAGCGCCGAGGTCGGCTCGTCGCACACGAGAAACTCGGGCTGCGTCGCCAGGGCCCGCGCGATGGAAATGCGCTGGCGCTGCCCGCCGGAAAACTGGTGCGGGTACTTCACCATGTCCAGCGGACTCAGCCCGACCGACTTCAGCAGTTCGCCGACACGCGCCTTGAGCTCGGGGCCCTTGGCGAGAATGCCGTGCTCTCGCAGCGGCTCGCCGACGATGTCCTCGACGATCCAGCGCGGGTTGAGGCTCGCATACGGGTCCTGGAAGATCATCTGGATGCGCCGCCGCAGCGTGCGCCCCTCGGCCGTCTTGAACGCCGCGTGCGCATCCTGTCCATCGAACTGCATGCCGCCCCGCGTGGGGTCGTACAGCCCCACCAGCAGACGCGCGACGGTGCTCTTGCCGCATCCGGACTCACCCACCAGGGCGAGCGTCTTGCCGCGCTCGATCGAGAAGCTCACGCCATCGACGGCCTTGAGCAGCACGCGCGGCTTGCGCTCCAGCACCCGGTTGAGCCAGGGCGGCGAAACGTCGAAGCTCTTGGCGAGATCGTGTGCCTGCACCAGTGCCGTCATGCCACGCCTCCGTAGGCGGGCGAGGCCGTGTGCGCTTCGTGCAGCCAGCATGCGGCGCGGGTGGCACCGGCATTGAGCAGGTCCGGGCGTTCGACCATGCAGTGGTCGAAGACACGCGGACAGCGCGGGTTGTAGGCGCATCCCCTGGGAATGGCGTTGAGCCGCGGCATCGCGCCGTCGATCTGGTTGAGGCGTTCGCGGTCCATCGTCATGTCGGGGATGGAGGCCATCAGGCCCGAGGTGTACGGATGGGCCGGCTGATGGATCACCTCGTGCACCGGCCCGATCTCGGCCACGCGGCCGGCGTACATCACGGCCACGCGGTCGCAGGTTTCGGCAATGACGCCCATGTCATGGGTGATCAGCATCACGGCAGCGCCGCGCTCCTTGCAGATGCCCTTGAGCAACTGGATGATCTGCGCCTGGATCGACACGTCCAGCGCGGTGGTGGGTTCGTCGGCGACGATCAGCTTCGGCTCGGCCGCGAGCGCGAGCGCGATCACGACGCGCTGCCGCATGCCGCCCGAGAACTGGTGTGGAAAGTGGTCGATGCGCTGCGCGGCCGCGGGGATGCCGGTGTCCTGCAACAGCGCGATGGCGCGCCGGCGTGCCTCCGCCTCGGTCACCGGGAGGTGCGTTCGGATGGTTTCGATCAGTTGCCGGCCGATCGTGTAGAGCGGGTTCAGCGAAGTCAGAGGGTCCTGGAAGATCGCGCCGATCTTGCGGCCGCGAATGTGGCGCATGGCCTCGTGGTCGAGGTTGTCGATGCGCTGGCCTTCGAGCAAGATCTGCCCGCCGGCCACACGGCCGGGAGGCTCGAGCAGTCCGATGATGGCGGCGCCGGTCAGCGACTTGCCTGCGCCCGATTCACCGACCACGCCGAGGATTTCGCCCGGGGCGATCTCGAAGGAGATGTCGTCCAGCGCGCGCAGCGTGCCGCGGCGATTCGGAAACTCGACGACCAGGTTCTGGACTTGGAGCAGGCTCATGGGTTCGTTCGCCTTCAGCGCAGTCGCGGATTGAGCGCATCGCGCAGCCAGTCGCCCAGCAGGTTCACGCTCAGTGCGATCAGCACGAGCATCGCGCCGGGGAACACGGTGATCCACCATTCGCCGGAGAACAGATATTCGTTGCCGACGCGGATCAAGGTGCCCAGCGACGGCGAGGTCGGGGGCACGCCAACGCCCAGGAAGGACAGCGTGGCTTCGGTGATGATGGCGGTCGCGACCTGGATCGTCGCCAGCACCAGCACCGGGCCCATCACGTTCGGCAGCACGTGGCGCATCATGATCCGCCACGGCGACACACCGGTCACGCGAGCGGCCTGAACGTACTCCCTGCTGCGCTCCACCAGCGTCGACCCGCGCACGGTGCGCGCATATTGCACCCAGCCGGTAAGCGATATCGAGATGATCAGCACGCCGAAGGCCACCGAGGTGGGCGCATCCGGAAACAGCGCCCGGCCGACACCCGCCATGAGCAGGGCCACGAGAATCGGCGGGAACGACAGCATCACGTCGCACACGCGCATGAGGAAGGCATCGAGCCAACCGCCCCAGAAGCCCGCCAGCAATCCGAAGAGCACGCCGACGAAGACCGAGACGATGACCGACACCAGCCCCACGACCAGCGAGATGCGCGCGCCGTAGATCACCGCCGAGAGGATGTCCCGGCCCTGGTCGTCGGTTCCGAGCAGGTACTTGGCGGTGCCCTCGGCGCTCCAGGCCGGCGGGAGGCGCGCGTCGCCGAGATCGAGCGTTGCGAGGTCGAAGGGGTTGTGCGGCGACACCCATCCCGCGAACACGGCGCAGAACACGCACACGAAGGCGATCGCGGCGGCCAGCATCGCGACCGGCGAGCTGCGAAAGCTGTGGCCGACATCGCTGTCGAGCCAGCGGGCTATGGTTTTATTCATCGGGAGGCGGAAGGAGATGCCGCAGGATCAGGCCGGCGCCGTGCTGCCCCCTCGGGGGCAGCCACGACGCGAAGTGCGGGAGCGTGGAAAGCTCACGCGTTCACGGCTTGATGCTCATCCACTTGAACATCATCCAGTTGTCGGCGAGTTGGGTCAGTTCGACCTTCTTGCTTACGCCCCATGCCAGCGACTGCTGGTGCAAAGGCAGGTGGCCCACGTCGTCGGCATGGATCGTGAAGGCCTCCTTGATCATCGCGTCGCGCTTGGGCTTGTCGGTCTCCGACTGGATCTTCTTGGTCAGCTCGTCGACTTTCGGATTGCAGTAGGCGCCGAGGTTGAACTGGCCGGTTCCCTTGTCGTCGACACAGGCCATCAGCGAACTGAGCGCGTTGTGCGAGTCATAGGTGGTCGGGGTCCAGCCGAGCAGGTAGAAACTGGTGTCGCGCCGCAGGATCTTCGGGAAGTACGTGCCCTTGGTCTCGGCCGCGAGGTTGATCTTGACGCCGATCTTCGCGAGGCTGGCCGCCACGCCCTGGCAGATCTGGCCGTCGTTGACATAGCGGTCGTTCGGACAGTTCATCGTCACCTCGAAGCCGTTGGGATAGCCCGCATCGGCCATCAGCTTCTTCGCCGCTTCGACGTCATAGGGCAGCCGCTTGTCCTGCTCCGCAGTCCAGCCGTTGATGCCCGGGCCCACCATCAGCGCAGTGGGTCGCGAGGCGCCGCGCATCACGGTGCGCTGGATGCCGTTGATGTCGATGGCCTGGTAGAAGGCCTGGCGGACGCGCTTGTCCTTGAACGGGTTCTTGCCCTTCACGCTGGAGTACAGGAGTTCGTCGCGCTTCTGATCCATGCCGAGGAAGATGGTCCGCAACTCGGGGCCGGCGATCACGCGTGCGTTCGGGCTCGCGTTGACGCGCGCAACGTCCTGCACCGGCACCGGCTCCATCACCTCGACCTCGCCCGAGATCAACGCGGCGACACGTGTCGCAGGATTGGCGATCGGCGTGAAGACGACTTCCTGGACGTTGCCTTCGATCTTGCCCCAGTAGTTGTTGTTGCGTACGAAGACCGTGCGGACATTGGGCTGGCGCTCGCGCACGCGGAAGGGTCCGGTGCCGTTGGCCTTGAACGACGCGGTGTTCTCGATGCCCTTGCGGCGATCGACCGGCCGGGTCGCCTGGTTTTCCTCGCACCACTTCTTGCTCATGATCATCAGTTGCGAGATCACGTCGGGGAGGATCGGGAAGGGGCCACGGGTTTCGATCTCGACCGCGAGATCGCCCACCTTGCGCACTTCCTTGATATCGGTAGTGGCGCCCTGCATGTCCGAGCCCTCGCCCGCTGCGCGCTTGAAGCTGAACACGACGTCGTCGGCCGAGAACGGCGTGCCGTTGTGAAACTGCACGCCCTTGCGCAGCTCGAAGCGCCAGACGGTCGGCGATGTCTGCTTCCAGCTCGTAGCCAGCAACGGTGCCAGGCTCAGGTCCTTGTTGCGTCCCACCAGCATCTCGTAGACGTTGGCGGTCGTGCTCAGTTGGAGCGACTCATTGAGCGAGTGCGGGTCCAGAGAGAGCGCATCGCCCTGATTCGCGATGCGGATGGTTTGCGCGCCGGCCATCAAGCTCGTGGCCGCCAGGATGGACAGGACCGCTACCGCAACCATACTTTTCTTCAGACTCATGGGAAAGCACTCCTCGGGGGTTGGAAAGACTCAAGACGCTGTCGAGGCGATCTTGTTTTTGGGTTTCTGGGCCGCAGCGGCCAGCGGCATGCCCTGCTCGATCAGGCCCGAATGCAACGCGGCGCCGAGCGGCAGGATTTCGTCGTTGAAGTCATACCGGCTGTTGTGCAGGAAGGCGCCGCCCCGGGCGTCCTGGCCAATGCGCAGATAGGCGCCGGACTTCTTCTGCAGCATGAAGGAGAAATCTTCCGCGCCCATGCTGGGTTCCATGTTGCGCTCGACGTTGTGCGCGCCCACCAGCGATTGCGCGACGTCGCCGGCGAACATCGCTTCCGGCGCGGTGTTGATGGTCGCGGGGTAGATGCGCTCGAACTTGACGTGGGCCGTGGCGCCAAAACCGGCAGCGACTGCGGCGCACAGTTCCGCCAACCGGCGCTCGACCTGCTCCTGCACCCGGGAGCTGAATGTGCGCACCGTGCCGACCAGCGTGGCCTTGCCCGGCACTACGCTCATCGCGCCCAGGTCCCCCGCGCTGACTGCGCAGATGCTGATCACGGCCGCATCGATCGGTCGCACGTTGCGCGAGACGATGCTCTGCACCGCGGTGATGATGTGCGCGGACACCACGACCGGATCGACCGTCAGGTAGGCATGCGCGCCGTGGCCGCCCTTGCCCGTGACTTCGATCGTGATGCGATCGGCCGCCGCCATCATCGCACCGCGATTGATGCCCACCGTGCCGGCCGGCATGCCCGGCCAGTTGTGCATGGCGTAGACCGAATCGACGGGGAATTGATCGAAGAGGCCGTCCTCGATCATCACTCGCGCGCCGGCGAAGCCTTCTTCGCCCGGCTGGAAGATCAGGACGGCGGTGCCGTCGAAGTTGCGGGTCTCAGCGAGGTAGCGCGCCGCGCCGACCAGCATGGCTGTGTGCCCGTCATGGCCGCAGCCGTGCATGAGGCCGTTCTTGGCGGAGCGCCAGGGGAAGTCGTTGTCCTCGCACATCGGCAAGGCATCCATGTCCGCGCGCAGGCCGATCATGCGGCCGCTCGCCGTGGAAGCGCCGCGAATCACGCCCACGACGCCGGTCTTGCCGATGCCGGTATGGATCTCGTCGACGCCGCAGGCCCTCAGCGCCTCCCGCACGCGGCCGGAGGTATAGACCTCCTCGAAACCGAGCTCGGGATGCGCGTGCAGGTCGCGACGGAACGCGGTGATTTCAGGATAGAAGCGGGCGATGTGGGCGAACGCCCTCCCCGCTGCTTGCAGACGAAGCTCAGTCATCAGTGACCTCCAGCGTTGCCAATACGCAACCGCGGGTCGACGACGAAGTAGAGCAGATCGACCACGAGATTGATGACGACGAAGATGAGTGCGATGAGGCACAGGTAGGCCGCCATCACGGGGATGTCGGCAAAAGTGACGGCCTGGATGAACAGCAGGCCCATGCCGGGCCACTGGAACACCGATTCCGTGATGATCGCGAATGCGATCAGGCCACCGAGCTGGAGGCCGGTGATCGTCATGACGGGCACCAGCGTGTTCTTCAGCGCATGCCCGAAATGGATCGCACGATCCGACAGGCCGCGCGCACGAGCGAACTTGATGTAGTCGGTACGGAGCACTTCGAGCATCTCCGCGCGCACCAGCCGCATGATCAACGTGAGCTGGAAGATAGCGAGTGTGACTGCGGGCAACACGATGTGAAGCCAGCCGTCCGCCTTCAACAGGCCGGTGCTCCACCAGCCGATCTGCACGGTGTCGCCGCGTCCGAAGCTCGGGAACCAGCCGAGCAGTACGGCGAAGACGAGGATCAGCAGGATGCCGATCAGGAAGGTCGGCAATGAGACACCGAGCAGCGAGATCGTCATGAACACCTGGCTCATGAAGCTGCCGCGCCTCAGCGCCGTGTAGACGCCCATGGGGATACCGATGGCCAGCGCGAGCACCGCTGCCACCAACGCAAGTTCGAGCGTGGCGGGGAAGCGTTCACCAATCAGGCGCGACACCTTCGCGCCCTGTCGCAAGCTGAGGCCGAACTCACCTTGCGCGGCATTCACGAGGAAGTGCCAGAACTGCACGAAGAAGGGCTTGTCGAGACCGAGGCCTTCGCGAAGCTCCCGGATCTGCTCGGGCTTGGCGTCCTGGCCCAGCAGGAACACCACCGGATCACCCACGTACTGGAAGAGAAGGAAGGCGATGAAGGCAACCGCGACCATCACGATGACGGCTTGGATCAGGCGGCGCAGTACGAAAGCGATCATTCAGCAAGCGAAGTTTTCAACGATGCTAGCAGAGCAAGCTGCGTGCCCATGCGGGAGTTCCCCGGGGGCCTCGCTCGCGGCGCCCCAATGAAAAAAGCCATCCGACTTGCATCGGATGGCTTCAAGAACTTCCCTTGATACTGGCTTACGCCAGCGTCAGATCAGAAAGCGTGACGGATACCGAAGTCGTAGCCCATGGAGCTCTTCGGGGTCAGGTTAGGCACGAACAGCGGGTTTGCACCGCCGGTGGGCAGCGTGGCCGGGGCATTGCCGAAGTACTCGGGGCTGTTGCCGATGGTCAGGTCAGAGCCATTCTTGTTGTCGATGTAAGCCACCGTTGCGTACAGAGCCGTGCGCTTCGACAGGTTGTGCACGTAGCCGAGGGCCCACTTGCTAGCCTTGGGTTCTTCCAGGCCGAACACTTGTGCGCGAGGCGTCGTGTTCTTGTAGTCCACTGCAGAGTAAGCAGCGCGGATCAGGCCAGGGCCGACCGGCACGGTCACGCCGAGCAGCCAACCGTCAGCGCCGGGTTCGCGGATGCCGAACGCATTGGCAACGGTGATTGCCGACGAGTCGAACTTCGTGTCCGACTTGGCGTATTCACCGAACAGCTTCACGACGCCGAAGTCGTACGAAGCACCGATGCTGCCCGAATCAAGCTTCGAGGTGGTACCTTGGTAGAACTGGCTGGCCAGGGTCGTTTCAGCGTAGGAGATCGCGACATCCAGCGGGCCGTTGGCGTAGCCAACGCGACCACCGATGTAACGGCCAGAGCGCGAGTCATTGAAGATAGCGCCGGCAGGGATGGTCGGCTGAATCAGCACGCCCGGATCCAGGCTGGCCTTCTCGTTGAAGGCGTACATGAACTGACCGTAGAAGCCACCCAGGTTCGGCGGCAGGAAGTAGCCGATCGAGTTGCTGGAGCGAACGTACTGGTTGTTCACCGTGAAGCCGCTGTTCGACGCGTTGCCGCTGTTGTAGCCGTTGGCCGTCGAGATCAGGTTGGTACCGACGCCGTTGGTGCCGAACGGATCGAACACGGTGTCGTTCCAGAACGTCGGGGTGTAGTCACGACCGAGGCGGACTTCACCGAATGCGCCAGACAGGCTGACCGTTGCACGACGATTGAACGTCAGGCCGCCACCGCCTTGGGCCGTCGGGCCGAGGCCGGAGATCGTTTGGCCGGTGCCGTCGTCGTTGTTGATACCGGCTTCGAGCCAGAAGCTGGCTGCCAGGCCACCACCGAGGTCTTCCGTACCACGGAAGCCCAGACGGCTGGAGTTGTAGCCCGAGTTGGTCAGCTTGGTGGCCTTCGTCGTGACGCTGTTGCCGAAGAGGTCTTCAGTCTTGTTGGAATAGCCGCTGACAGCGGCGTCAACCACGCCGAACAACGTGACAGACGACTGAGCCGAGGCGACGCCGGCGACAGCCAGAGCAGCCAGGGCAACTAGAGATTTTTTCATTGCAAGTTTCTCCAAGGTTAAACATAGGGCTCCGGTGCGAAGGGCTCACCGTGACTGGCACTTTTGTGCTCCCACCGGACCCCGGGCCAACCTCCTTTTGGGAAGTTGTCGCTATTGCACCAGAGCCGGTTCGCAAGGGCAAAACAATTCGCCCGAAAACACGGGTGTCCAGGGCGTTTCGTTGCAGCAGTGCAACAAAGGTTCTGCGCGCTTTCCAACACCACTATGTGAAAGGAATCGTCCCGAGAGTTGTGACTTTCTGTGTTTCGGGTCCAATCGGACCATGACCCGATCTCTTGACTCCGTTCTGGCCGTGGCAGACGCGGCGCTGCGCACCCTGTTCGCCAAGCCGCATGCAACCAGGGAAGCTCCAGCAGCCGCAACGCCGGCAGGGACGCTGACCGAAGCCGAACGGCGGGAAGCCGGGGCCTTGATGCGTGTGAACCACGTCGGAGAGGTCTGCGCGCAAGCCTTGTATACAGCGCAAGCGGCCGTCACCAGGGATCCGGCGCTGCGGATGCACTTCAGCGATGCGGCGCGCGAAGAGACCGATCACCTGGCCTGGACACAACAGCGGCTCGACGAACTCGGCGCCCACGCGTCGGTGCTGAATCCGGTCTGGTACCTGGGTGCTTTCGGCCTCGGTCTCGTGGCGGGCCGGCTGGGGGATTCCTTGAGCCTCGGCTTCGTGGCCGAGACCGAGCGCCAGGTCGAGGCCCACCTCGACGGCCACCTCGACCGTCTGCCGGCGGGCGATACCGCATCGCGGGCCGTCATCAATCAGATGAAACTCGACGAGGCGCGTCACGCCGCGCAGGCGTGGAGTGCAGGCGCGACGGAGCTGCCCGGGCCCGCGAAGGCGATGATGCGCATGGCCTCCCGGGTCATGACGACGGTCGCCCATCGCATCTGAGCGGCCGCAGCGCCCGCCCGCGATCAGGCTTGGATCAGGCCTCGATCAGGTCGAAGCTGGTCGTGATCTCCGCGGTCTTGCCCAGCATGACGCTGGCCGAACAATAGGTGTCGTGGCTCAGGGCAATCGCCCGTTCCACCGCAGCGGCCGGGATGCCCTTGCCCTCGACGGTGAAATGCATATGGATCTTGGTGAAGACCTTGGGATCCTTTTCCGCCCGTTCGCTGGTCAGCTTGACGCTGCAACGCTCCACCTGATGGCGTCCGCGCTTCAGGATGAGCACCACGTCGTAGGCCGTGCACCCTCCGGTGCCCGCCAGAAGGGTCTCCATCGGGCGGGGCGCCAGGTTCTGCCCGCCGTTTTCGGGTTTTGCGCTGTCGGGCGCTCCATCCATCATCAGGACGTGCCCCGTGCCGGTCTCGGCGACGAATCCCATGGCCGATCGCGTGCCGGTGTTGCCGGTCCAACTCACTGTGCATTCCATCTTTGCTGACTCCAGACGCGCGATGAAGGCCAAAAACTCTCATCGACGTGATTTAGTGTTCAAAAAGCGCCACTCGCTTGTTGCAATGCAACAAACAGTCGATATACTTTATTTCATTGCACACCGACACGTGTGCGCAGGTTGTCTCCTCCACCCTCCCAATTGGTGGATTTAGCCCCGAGCCGCAAGGCCCGGGGCTTTTTTCTTGGGGCTCCGTCCCCTGCATCGACGGGCCTATGATCGCGGCCCTATGTCCACGCCGACCACGCCTCTCACCCCTGCCGACTACTTGAAGAAAATCCTCACCGCGCGCGTCTACGACGTGGCGGTGGAATCGGCCCTCGAGCCGGCGCGCGCGCTGAGTGCGAGGCTGGGCAACACCGTGCTTCTCAAGCGCGAAGACCAGCAACCCGTGTTCAGCTTCAAGCTGCGTGGCGCGTACAACAAGATGGTGCACCTGAGCGAAGAACAGCTCGCGAAGGGCGTGATCTGCGCGTCCGCCGGCAACCATGCCCAGGGGGTGGCCCTGAGCGCCCACAAGCTGGGTGTCCGCGCGGTCGTCGTGATGCCGGTGACCACGCCGCAACTCAAGGTCGACGCCGTTCGCGCCCTCGGCGGCGAAGTGCATCTGCACGGCGACAGCTACTCCGACGCGTACGGGTATGCGGTCAAGCAGCAGAAGCTGCACGGGCTGACCTTTGTCCACCCCTTCGACGATCCGGATGTCATTGCCGGCCAGGGCACCATCGCGATGGAGATCCTCCGCCAGCATCAAGGCCCGCTGGACGCCGTGTTCGTCGCCATCGGCGGAGGCGGCCTGATCGCCGGCGTGGCCAACTACATCAAGGCGGTGCGTCCCGAGATCAAGGTCATCGGCGTGCAGATGAACGACTCGGACGCGATGATGCAATCGGTCGCCGCCGATGAGCGGGTGACGCTGCCCGACGTCGGCCTCTTTTCGGACGGCACCGCCGTCAAGCTGGTCGGCGAGGAGACCTTCCGTGTCGCGCGAGACCTCGTGGACGAGTTCGTCACGGTGGACACCGACGCGGTCTGCGCCGGCATCAAGGACGTGTTCATCGATACGCGCAGCATCGTCGAGCCCGCGGGCGCGCTTGCAGTGGCTGCGATCAAGCAATACGTCGAGGATCGCGGCACGCGCGGCGAAACCTACGCGGCCATCCTCTGCGGCGCGAACATGAACTTCGACCGCCTCCGCTTCGTCGCGGAGCGCGCCGAGGTCGGCGAGGAACGCGAGGGGCTCTTCGCGGTGACGATTCCCGAGGAGCGCGGCAGCTTTCGCCGCTTCTGCGAACTGGTCGGCCAGTTGCCGGGCGCATCGCGCAACGTGACGGAATTCAACTACCGGATCAGCGATTCGAAAGAGGCCCACGTCTTCGTCGGCCTGACAACCACCACGCGCGGCGAATCGAAGACGATCGCCGATACCTTCGTGGCGCACGGTTTCGGCGCCATCGACCTCACGCACGACGAACTCGCCAAGGAGCACATCCGCCATCTGGTCGGCGGCCGCACTGGGCTGGCGAAGGACGAGCGCCTGCTGCGCTTCGTCTTCCCCGAGCGTCCGGGTGCGCTGTTGAAGTTCCTGAGCCTCCTGCGGCCCAACTGGAACATCAGCCTGTTCCACTACCGCAATCAGGGCGCGGACTACGGGCGCATCCTGGTCGGGCTGCAAGTGCCCGGCGCGGACAACACTGCCTTCGACGAATTCCTCCAGGCGCTGGGCTATCCCTTCGTGGAAGAGACTTCCAACCCGGCGTACCGGCTGTTCCTGCAGGCCTGAAGACAGTCAGCGCAGCGGCGCTGCTGGCGCGCCTGGTGCGCCTGGTGCGCCTGGTGCGGCCGGCGCAATGACCGGCGGCGGCGAAGGCACGGCAGGCGGCGTCATCACCGCCAGCGGCCGCGTCGGCAACTGCAAGGTGAACGCCGACGCAGAATTCGCACTGGCGCCGAAGGATGCGGCGCGCGTCGTGACCGACTGAAGCACATAGCCTTCCTCGACCTTGGCACCGACCCGGAACGGCTTCGCCGGCTTGCCGTCGACGGCAATCAGTGCGGCGCCCTGCCCATCACTGTCCGCCACCACGCCGAGCAGCGCGAACCGGCTCGCGGCTTCGGGCGCGGCCACCACAGCGGCCGGCGTCGACACGGCGCCCAGTACCTGGGCGACGGCGGCCGGATCGACCGCCTGAGGCGCGCTGGCCACCGGGGGCGGCGCCACGGCGTCGGAAGGCGCAGCCAGTCTCAGCCCCCAGAACACGATGCTCGCGGCCGCAAGGGCCCAGAGACCTGTCGTCGCCGTGGCCACGGGCCAGCGGGCAGGAGCGTAGGGAACTGACATGGGGTCGGATTATCATTCAGTGAACGCGGCACGCGCTGCCTCCCGACGCTCTCACCACACCTTTCATGCCCCTTTCCCACCGTTCCCTCACGCGCACGCTGCAGCGCGGCTTCACCCTGATCGAGCTGATGGTCGTCCTGGTGATCATCGGCGTGCTCGCGGCGCTGATCGTGCCGAACGTCATCGAGCGCGCGGACGATGCCCGCGTGACGGCGGCCAAGACCGACGTCAACAACCTCATGCAGGCGCTCAAGCTCTACCGGCTGGACAACCAGCGCTACCCCACGAGCGAGCAGGGCCTGCAGGCGCTGCTCACCCGGCCGACGGCCGGCCCGGCAGCGCCCAACTGGAAGCCCTACGTCGAAAAGCTCCCGAACGACCCGTGGGGCCGCCCGTACCAGTACATGAACCCGGGCATCAAGGGCGAGATCGATGTGCTTTCGCTCGGCGCCGACGGCCAGCCTGGCGGCGAAGGCAAGAATGCCGATATCGGCAGCTGGCAGTAAGGCGCGCTGCCGTCCACCTGAAACCGCCCGCCGCTGGACTGGCGGGTTCACGCTGCTCGAACTGCTGGTCGTGATCGCGATCATTGCCCTGGCCACGGCCGGGGTCGGGATGGCGATGCGGGATTCCGGCCAGGCTACGCTCGACCGCGAAGCGGAGCGGCTCGCCGCCCTGCTCGAAGCTGCGCGCGCGCAATCGCGCGCCGCTGGCGTCGCGGTCCGCTGGCGCCCCACGCCGGATGGGCCCGGCAATTTCATCTTCGATGGGCTGCCATCCGATTCGCTCCCCACTGCATGGCTCGCCAGCGGCATCACGGCCCAGCCGATGAGCGCAGAAGGCACCGCCGTGCCGGCACTGCAGTTGGGCCCCGATCCGATCATCGCGGCGCAACAGGTGCTGATCACCGCCGATGGTCCTCCGAGCCGCAGCCTGCGCATCGGCACCGACGGGCTGCGTCCTTTCGCGGTGGTATCGCCATGAATCGGCAACGCCGCAGCGCCGTGCTCGGCTTCACGCTGATCGAGGTGCTGGTCGCCCTGGGCATCGTCGCCATCGCCCTGATGGCCGGCACGCAGGCGACGATGGCGCTCACGCGCAACGCGCAGCGGCAGTCCGACGTGATGCTGGCCCAGATGTGCGCGGAGAACGAACTGATCAAGGCCCGGCTGGCGCGGCAGCTTCCCGCCGTCGGTGATGCGGGCCTGATCTGCACACAGGCCAATGTGAACTTCGGCGTCACGGTTTCGACCACGCCTACCTTGAACCCCAACTTCCGCCGCGTCGACGTCCAGGTCCGCGACGCCGACGAGGCGCCGGTGCTGCGGCTTTCCACCGTGGTGGGCCGCTACTGATGCGCAGGGCACACGGCTTCACGCTGATCGAATTGCTGGTCGCAATCTCGGTCATGGCGCTGCTCGCGCTGATGAGCTGGCGCGGACTCGACGGCATGGCGCGCGCGCAGGCCCAGAACCGCGAGCGCGGCGACGCCGTCCTGACGCTGCAGACCGCGTTGTCGCAATGGGGCGCCGATCTCGACGCCACGGTGGCGCTGTCGCAGACCCGCCCGATGGACTGGAACGGTCGAGTGCTGAGACTCACCCGGCGCAGCACGGACGGCGGCACGCCGCGCGTTTATGTGGTGGCCTGGACCCTGCGCACCGACGCTGCCGCCGGCACGCATTGGCGCCGTTGGCAGTCACCCGGCTTCAGCACGCGCGCGGAGTGGCAGCAGGCCTGGGACCGTGCCGCCGCGTGGGCGGAGGACGGCAGCAACGAGGCACGCGACGCCGAGGTCGACCTGATGCCGGCCGACGGCTGGCAGATCTATTACTTCCGCAACAACAACTGGGCGCCCGCCGTCAGTGCCGAAGCGCTGGGAACCAGCACGCCATTGCCGGACGGCGTGCGGCTGGTGCTGAGCCTGCCGCCCGGCCCGGCGCTCGCAGGCCTGATCACGCGCGATTGGGTGCGGCCCTCGGTGACGGTGCCCAAGACGTGAAGCACCGCATGCCCATCCCCGTCGGAAAGCGTCAACTCGGCGCCGCACTGCTGACCGCCATGCTGACCGTCACGCTCGTCGCGACCTTCGCGGCGGCAGCTCTCTGGCAGCAATGGCGCGCGACGGAGGTCGAAGGGGCCGAGCGGGCCCGGGTGCAATCGGGCTGGATCCTGATCGGAGCGCTCGACTGGTCCCGCCTGATCCTGCGGGAAGACGCCCGTGCCAACGCCGTCACCGGCGGGGCCGACCATCTGGCCGAACCATGGGCCATTCCGTTGGCGGAAGCCAAGCTGACCAGCTTTCTCGCCGCCGACAAGAACATCGCCAGCGACGCGCTCGAGGGGCTGCCCGACGCCTTTCTTTCGGGACGGATCGTCGATGCCCAATCCAAGCTCAACGTGATGAACCTGGTAGAGGGCGGCAAGCCGGTGACGTCGGCCGTCGAAGCCTTCACCAAGCTCTTCGCCCTGCTGGGCCTGCCTGCCCAGGAGGTCCCGCTGATGGTCAGCAACCTGCAGAAGGCGCTTCCCGCCACGGTCAGCGTGCCAGCCACCGCCGGGACGACCGGCACGACGGGAAGCACGGGCGCGACGCCCGTCACTCCGGTGCCGACGACAACCACGACAACCACGACAACGATGGAAACCGACACCTCCACGTCGGCCACCGGCCCCTTGGTACCTCAGCACACCGCCCAACTCGTCTGGCTCGGCCTGTCCCCGACTACCACGGCGGCTCTGGAACCCTATGTGACCGTCCTGCCAGTGGGCGGCACGAAGCTGAACATCAACACGGCCAGCGCCGAAGCCATCTACGCGAGCGTCCCGAAACTGGACCTCGCAAGCGCCAAACGACTGGTCGAGCGGCGGGCAAGGAGCTACTTCCGCAGCCTCGCCGACGCCACTGCGCTGGTCCAGCAGAACACGGCGCAGTTCTCCGAGGGCCAGCACAGCATCTCCACCAGCTATTTCGACGTCCACGCACGGCTGCGTCTCCAAAGCGCCTGGGTGGACGAGCACACCCTGTTGCAGCGCAACGGCATCGAGGTCCGTATCGTCTGGAGAGAGCGTGGCGCAGGCGCCACGGAGGTGCCGCCCAAATCCTGACCGCGAGACCGCCGCCAGCCCAAACGGATCAAAAATTAGCGCGGCGCCCGTAGCATCAGCGTGAGACGCTATCAAATCTGTAGCGCCTGCAATGACCCCACTTCTACAATAGTGATCCTTTTGTTTTCTCCATGGCCTTGCTGCTTGTAACCATTCCTCTCACACCCGGTTCGGCCACCGCCGAATACGGCTGGGCGGCGTGGTCCGGCGACGGCCGCAAGCTGCGTTCGCAGGGGAGCGCGCCGCCTGCGCTCCTGCCCTCGGGCGATGAAATCATCCTTGGCGTGCCCGCCGGCGCACTGTCGTGGCACCAGGTCACCTTGCCCCAGGGCAGCATGAGCGGCGCGGTGCGCCTTCGCTCGGTGCTCAGCGGCCTGCTCGAAGACCGCCTGCTCGACGATCCCGAATCCCTGCACTTCGCGCTGGAGCCCGGTGCCCGCGTGGGCGTTCCCGTCTGGGTGGCGGCGTGCAACCGCATCTGGCTGCGCAGCGCCGTTCAGGCGCTCGAATCCGCGGGACGCCGCGTCACGCGGATCATTCCCGAGTTCGCACCGCAGCCGACCGGAGCCCCACCGATGGTCTTTGCCATCGGCGAGCCCGGCGCAGCGCTGTGCGTAGTCAGCGGCGCCGACGGCGTCGCGATGCTGCCGCTCGACAGCGCCGGCCTCGCCCTGGCCGGCAACCTCCCCCCGGACACCCATGCGCTGGCCGAGCCCGCGGTCGCCGAGCTGGCGGAAAGCGTGCTCGGCTATCGCGTACCGATCGTCAAGCCGGCGGAGCGCTGGCGCCAGGCGAGCGAGTCGCCGTGGGACCTCGCGCAGTTCGACCTCGCCTCCACCGGCCGCGCCCGCGCCAGCAAGAAGTTCGTCGCGATCTCGCGGGCGCTGTGGCACGGGCCGCAGTGGCGCGCCGCCCGATGGGGCGCCGTGGTCCTGGTGCTGGCGCAGCTCATCGGTCTCAACGCGTGGGCCTGGAAGGAGCGCAATGCGCTCGACGCCAAACGCAGCGCGATACGCAATGTGCTCACGCAGACTTTCCCCTCGGTGCAACTGGTGGTGGACGCGCCGCTCCAGATGCAGCGGGAAGTCGCCGCGTTGCAGCAGGCCACCGGCGGCGTCACGGCCAGCGACCTCGAACCGATGCTCGGTGCGCTGGCCGCGAGCCTCCCGCGCGGCCGCGCGCCCACCGCCATCGATTTCAGCGCCGGCCAGTTGCGACTGCGCGGCCTCGGCCTGCAAGCCGCTGAACTCGGCAACGTGACCACCGCCATGGCGTCGCGCGGCTACAGCGCCCGCAGCGAAGGCGATCTGCTGCTCGTGCAGGCGACGGAGGCAGCGCGATGAAGGGGCTCGATTCGCTCAAGGCGCGCTGGCAGGCCTGGTGGCCCGCACTCGAACCGCGCGAGCAACGCATGATCGCCATCGCCGCCGCGCTCGTCGTGCTGGCGCTGTTCTGGTGGGTGGCGCTGGCACCGGCGCTGCGCACGCTGTCGTCGGCCCCGGCCGAACACGCGCAGCTCGATGTCCAGCTGCAGCGGATGACCAGCCTGCAGACGCAGGCCAAGGCCCTGCAATCCCAACCGCGCGCGAGCCGGGACGACGCCATGCGCGGCCTCGAAACCTCGGTGCGGCAGAACCTCGGCCCCAATGCCCAGATGCAAGCCGCGGGCGCCGGCGAGGGCGTGACCATCGCGCTGCGCGCAGCGCCAGCGGACGCACTCGCCCAATGGCTCGGACAGGCTCGCAGCAACGCGCGCGCCGTTCCGCGCGAAGTTCACTTGACCCGCAGCACGCAGAGCGCCACGCCTCCTCCGTCCGCTTCTCCTTCCCCGGCCACGTCCGCGCCCGCGGCGACGGGTGATTCGTCGCGCGTGCGCTGGGACGGCACCGTGGTCATGAGCCTGCCGGCACGCTGATCCACCATGGCAAGACGCGCCCCCCGCCCCGACGCTCCCGCCAAGACCGCATGGCGCTGGGCCGTGCTCGGCGTATTCATCGGAGCCTCGCTGGCATTCGCGCTGTATGCGCCGGCCCGGTGGCTCGCCGCCGGCCTGGCCCGGTGGAGCAACGGCCACCTGCAGCTGGTCAACGCACGCGGAACGGTCTGGACCGGATCGTCCGGTGTCGTGTTCTCGAGCGGCGCAGGCGGCGCGGAGGCCATCTCGCTGCCGGGAACGCTCGGCTGGACCTTGCGGCCAAGCTGGGACGGCGTCACGGCGTCGCTCGATCTCTCCTGCTGCGCGGCCAGGCCGCTGGAGTTCAAGGCCCGCCCGCGCGCGAGCGGCGTGGAGCTCGAATGGCGCGACGGCCAGTCTCGCTGGCCCGCCGCGATGCTCGCCGGCTTCGGCGCGCCATGGAACACGCTCAAGCTCGAAGGCGTGCTGGATATCTCGACCCAGGCCTTCGTCCTGCGCTCGAATGGTCCGCAACTGGCGCTCGAAGGGCGTGCGGCGCTCGACGCCACCGACATTTCTTCCAGTCTCTCGACCTTGAAACCGATGGGCAGCTACCGCGTTGCCCTCGAGGGAGGCGCTGCGCCGACCCTCCTGCTGACCACGCGCGACGGAAGCAGCCTGCAGCTCAGCGGCAGCGGCCGCTGGAATGGCGTCGCCTTCCGTTTCGACGGCGAAGCCAGCGCCGCGCCGGGACGGGAAGACGCACTTTCGAATTTGTTGAACATCATCGGGCGGCGCGAAGGAACGCGCTCGCTCATCACACTGGGTTGACCATGAAGCCAAAGACTTCGACCGGCATTCGCATCGGAACCATCGCGCTCGCGGCGCAGTTCCTGATCGCGGCCTGCATTCCTTCCGCCTTCGCACAGGAGACGACCGTGCGGCGCGGCGAACCGATCACGCTGAACTTCACCAACGCCGAGATCGAGTCCGTCGCACGCACCATGGCGGTCGTGACCGGCCGCGACGTGGTCGTCGACCCGCGTGTCAAGGGCACGCTCACGCTGCAGACCGATCGCGCCATCTCCCCCGACGCGGCTTTCAACCAGTTCGCTGCGGCGCTGCGGCTCCAGGGCTTCGCGGTGGTGCAGTCCGAAGGGCTCTACAAGGTGGTGCCGGAAGCCGACGCCAAGCTGCAGAGCAGCACCGTGACCACCTCGACGCCCACGGCGTCGAGCGTGAACGGCAACCAGATCGTCACGCAGATCTTCAAGCTCAACTACGAGTCGGCCAACAACCTGCTGCCGGTGCTGCGTCCGCTGATCGCGCCCAACAACACGATCAACGTGAACCCGGGCAACAACTCCCTGGTGATCACCGACTACGCCGAGAACATGCGCCGCCTCGCGCGAATCGTGGCGGCGCTGGACGTGCCGAACGCCTCGGACATCGAAGTGATCCCGCTCAAGCATTCGATCGCCACCGACATGGTGCCCCTGATTTCGCGCCTGCTGGAAGGCGGCGCGAGCACGACCGCAGGCGCCGCAACGCCGGGCTCGGTCGATTCGTCCTTCCGCACCACGCTGCTCGCCGAGCCGCGCGGCAATGCGCTCATCCTGCGTGCGGCGAACCCGGCGCGCGCGCAGCTCGTGCGCACGCTGGTCGACAAGCTCGACCGCCCGGCCATCGACAGCGGCAACGGCGCCGCCGGCAATGTCTATGTGGTCTATCTGAAGAACGCCGATGCGGTCAAGCTCGCGGCCACGCTGCGGGCGGCGATGTCGGCCGAAGCACGCGGCCTCTCCGGCACGGGCGGCTTCCAGGGGACGGGAGGCGGCACTACCCAACAGGCATCGCAGCAACTCAGCGCCACGCAGAGCGGCCTCTCGCAGACGAGTTCGGCGGCGACGGCGCCCCTCAACGCCAACGCCAACCAGCCGTCGACCGGCGGCCAGGTGCAGGCCGACCCGTCCACCAACTCGCTGATCATCACGGCACCCGAGCCGCAGTACCGGCAGATGCGTGCCGTGATCGATCGCCTCGACGGCAAGCGCGCCCAGGTGCTGGTCGAGAGCCTGATCGTGGAGGTCAATGCCGACAAGGCGGCCGAGTTCGGCATCCAGTGGCAGACCGGCCTCGGCAACAGCGGCGACCGGAATGTCGGCTTCATCGGCACCAACTCCAGCCTGGGCGGCCAGAACATCGTCGACCTCGCGGTCGGCCTGGCGACCGGCAACACCGCGACGCGGCCCTCGACCGGGATCAATTTCGGCATCGGAACCAAGTACGGCGGCCAGTACATCCTCAGCTTCATCGCGCGCTTCCTCGAAAGCAACGGCGAAGGCAACGTGCTGTCGACGCCCACGCTGCTGACGCTGGACAACGAGGAGGCCAAGATCGTAATCGGCCAGAACGTGCCCTTCCTCACGGGCCAGTTCACCAATACGGGCGCCGCCAACGGCTCGGTCAACCCGTTCCAGACCATCGAGCGCAAGGACGTCGGCCTGACGCTGCGGGTGCGGCCGCAGATCAACGAGAGCAACACCGTCAAGATGTCGATCTTCCAGGAGGTGTCGACCATCCAGGCGTCGACGCTCAACAACGTGAACGGCCCGACCACCAACAAGCGCAGCATCGAATCGAACGTGGTGGTCGACGACGGCAACATCATCGTGCTCGGCGGCCTGTTGCAGGACGAGTATTCGAGCGGCACCGAGAAGGTTCCGCTGGCTGGCGACATCCCGATCATCGGCAACTTCTTCAAGAGCGAGACACGCTCGCGCAAGAAGACCAACCTGATGGTGTTCCTGCGGCCGGTGGTGGTGCGCGACAACGCCGTCAGCGACCAGCTCGCCCTCGATCGCTACGACGCCATCCGCGGCCTGCAGCAGACCTCGCAACCCGAGAAGAACATCTTCCTGCGCAGCGTGGACGAGTCCGCTGTGCTGCCGGCGGCGCCGCCCGGGCAGGCCATGCAGCCGTTGCAGCCCACGCCTGTGCTGCCGCCGGCCGCCAATCCGGACCGCCGCATCGAGGGCACGCGCCTGGTGCCTCCGCCGCTCACGCCGGGCGACACGCGAGCCCTGCGCCCCAGCACCATGAAGGGCGCATTGCCTCCCACCGCCGATCCGTCGACGGCCCGCGAATTGCCCTAGAGTCCGCTCGTGCGCTATCCCCTCCCCTACGCCTTCGCTCGCGGCCAGCAGTTGTTGCTGGAAGAAACGGACGAAGGCAGCTACACCCTCTGGATGCCGAAGGTGCCTCCGCGCAGCGCGCTGGGCGAAGTGCTGCGCAAGTACCCGGTCAAGACTTTCGAGCCACTGGCGCCCGAGCAACTGGCGCAGCGCATCAGCGCCGCCTATGCGCAGGGCGAATCGAACGCCGCCGCGGTGGTAAGCGAAGTGCAGGGCGATGCCGACCTCTCGCGCATGATGCAGGAGCTGCCCGCGGTCGAGGACTTGCTCGAATCGGCCGGCGACGCGCCGATCATCCGCATGCTCAACGCGCTGCTCACTCAGGCGGCACGCGACGGCGCCAGCGACATCCACATCGAGCCCTACGAGCGGACCTCGTCGGTGCGCTTTCGCATCGACGGCACGCTGCGCGAAGTGGTGCAGCCCAATCGCGCGCTGCATGCGGCGCTGATCTCTCGCCTGAAGATCATGGCCGACCTCGACATCTCCGAGAAGCGCCTGCCGCAGGACGGTCGCATCAGCCTGCGCATCGGCACCCGAGCGGTCGACGTTCGCGTGTCGACGCTGCCCTCGGCGCATGGCGAGCGCGCGGTGCTGCGCCTGCTCGACAAGTCGGAAAGCAAGCTCACGCTGGAATCGGTCGGCATGCAGGGCGACACTCTCGCGCGCTTCGAGCAACTGATCGGCCAGCCGCACGGCATCATCCTGGTGACCGGCCCGACCGGCTCCGGCAAGACCACCACGCTCTACGCTGCGCTCAGCAGGCTCGACGCGAGCAGCAGCAACATCATGACGGTCGAGGACCCGATCGAGTACGAGCTGCCCGCCGTCGGCCAGACCCAGGTCAATGCCAAGATCGACCTGACCTTTGCCAAGGCCCTGCGCGCCATCCTGCGGCAAGACCCGGACGTGATCATGATCGGCGAGATCCGCGACTTCGAAACCGCGCAGATCGCCATCCAGGCATCGCTGACCGGCCACCTCGTGCTCGCGACGCTCCACACCAACGACTCCGTCAGCGCCGTCACGCGCCTGACCGACATGGGCGTCGAACCCTTCCTGCTCAGCTCGTCGCTGCTCGGCGTGCTGGCGCAGCGCCTGGTCCGCAAGCTGTGCCCCGTGTGCTCCGTCCCCGCGCCCGGCACCGAAGGCCAACCCGTGGGCTGCGACGCCTGCGGCCAGACCGGCTATCAGGGCCGCACCGGCATCTTCGAGCTGCTCGTGGCCGACGACACCGTTCAATCCCTCATCCACAATCGCGCCCCCGAAAGCCAGCTCTTCGTCGCCGCCGAACGCGGCGGCCTGCGCTCGATGCGCGAAGACGGCGAACGCCTCCTCAAGGCCGGCATCACCTCCCGCGCCGAACTCCTGCGAGTTACCAGAGACTAAGCAGCCCTTAGATGCCCGCCTATTCGTTTGACGCCATCGACCAGCAAGGCCAGCCGCGCAAGGGCGTGGTCGAAGCCGATACCGCCCGCAGTGCGCGCGGCATGCTGCGCGCGCAGGCGCTGATCCCCCTCGAGGTCACGCCGGTCGGCAGCGTCGAAAGCGGTGTGCCCGCAACGGGTGGCTGGCGCCGGATGTTCGGTGGCGGCCGCATCTTCAGTTCCACGACGCTGGCCGTCTGGACGCGCCAGATCGCGGGCCTCGTGTCTTCGGGCCTCCCGCTCGAACGCGCACTCACCGCGCTGACCGACGAAGCCGAGAGCGAGGCGCAACGCAACCTGGTCGCATCGCTGCGCGCCGAGGTCAACGCGGGCTCGCCATTCGGTCGCGCGCTCGCCCAGCATCCCCGCGAGTTCTCGCCCATCTACACCGCCGTGATCGGCGCCGGCGAGCAAAGCGGCAACCTCGGCCTCGTGCTGGAGCGTCTCGCCGATGACCTCGAACAGCGGCAGGCGCTGCAGCAGAAGCTCGTCGGTGCGGCCCTGTACCCGGCGATCGTGACGCTGGTCGCGATCGTCATCGTGATCTTCCTCGTGAGCTACGTGGTGCCGCAGGTCGCCAACGTGTTCGCGGGCACCAAGCGTGCGCTGCCGATCCTCACGGTGGCCATGCTGGCCCTCAGCGATTTCGTGCGCAACTACGGGTGGTTGATGCTGGGTGTCATCGTCCTCGGGACCATCGGTGCGCGAATGGCGCTGGCCCGCGAGGCATTCCGCGAGAAATTCGATGCGGCGTGGCTCAATCTTCCGCTCGTCGGCAAGCTCTCGCGCGGCTACAACGCCGCACGCTTCGCGAGCACGCTGGCGATGCTGGCGACGGCCGGGGTGCCGATCCTGCGTGCACTGCAGGCGGCATCCGAAACACTCGGCAACCGGGCCATGCGCGCCGATGCGCTCGATGCTCTGGTGCTGGTGCGCGAAGGCGCGCCGCTGGCTTCGGCATTGGCGCAGAAGAAGCGCTTTCCCGGCATCGTCTCGATGTTCGCGCGCCTCGGCGAGCAGACCGGCACCTTGCCGCTGATGCTGCAACGGGCGGCAAACCAGCTCGGCGCCGAGGTGCAGCGTCGCGCCATGCATCTCGCCACCATCCTGGAACCCCTGCTGATCGTGGCGATGGGCGGTGTCGTGATGCTGATCGTTCTGGCCGTGCTCATGCCGATCATCCAACTGAATCAATTCGTGAAATGACACTCACCCCCAGGCTTCGCGCACTTCGTGTCGCTTCGCCCACCCCCTGCCGGGGGCGAGCATGATCAGCCTCGACGACAAGCTGGTGGTGGCGATCTCCTCGCGTGCGCTCTTCAACCTGGAAGAAGAAAACCGCATCTTCGAATCGGGCGACGACGCGGGCTACATGAAGCTGCAGCTCGAACGCCTCGACGTGCCGGCCCGGCCGGGCATCGCCTACTCGCTGGTGCGCAAGCTGCTGCGTTTCAACGACGATGGCAAGCAGCGCGTCGAGGTCGTGATCCTGTCGCGCAACGACCCGGTGTCGGGAATGAGGATCTTCCGTTCGGGCGCGGCCAACGGCATCTCGCTGCAGCGCGGCGTTTTCACGCAGGGCCGGCCGCCGTTCGGCTATCTCCGGCCGCTGCGCGCGCACCTCTTTCTCTCGGTCAATGCAGAAGACGTGCGCGAAGCCCTCGTCGCCGGATTCCCCGCCGCGCGGGTGCTCGTCGAATCGGTGCAAGCCAGCGATGCCTACCCGGATGAAGTGCGCATCGCCTTCGACGGCGATGCGGTGCTCTTCAGCGATGAAGCCGAGCGCGTGTTCCAGGCCGAAGGCCTCGACGCCTTCCAGTTGCACGAAACGAGCAAGGCCCAGATGCCGCTGCCCGAAGGGCCGTTCAAGCCGCTGCTCGCGGCGCTGCACCGGCTGCAGCAGGCCAGCAGCCCGGCCATGCGCATCCGCACGGCGCTGGTCACCGCACGCAGCGCCCCGGCGCACGAGCGCGCCATCCGCACGCTGATGGACTGGAACATCAAGGTCGACGAGGCCATGTTCCTCGGCGGCCTGCCCAAGGGCGAATTCCTGCGCGAATTCGAGCCCGACTTCTTCTTCGACGACCAGACCGGCCACGTCGATTCGGCCGCGCGCCATGTGCCCTCGGGCCACGTGTCGAGCGGCATCAGCAATCTGCGCTGAGCCCCAGCGGGCCAACCTGTTTCAGCGCCGCTTAAGGTTGGGGCGCGTCCGGGGCGCTACGATGAAAGGAACGCGCCGCTCCGGCGTGAATCCCAGCGCACGCCATGACTGCTCCTACCGGCTCTCCCCCCAAGAACATCCTCGCCACCCTGCGCCGCATCGGCGCACTTGCGGCGCCCTACTTCCGATCGGAGGAAAAGTGGGTGGCGCGCGGCCTGCTCGCGGCCATCGTCGCCCTCAACCTGGGCGTGGTCTACATGCTGGTGCTCAACAACCAGTGGTACGCGCGCTTCTACGACGCCTTGCAGAACAAGGACGAGGCGGTGTTCTGGAAGGAGATCGTGTTCTTCTGCTGGATCGCGGCCGCCTACATCCTGATCGCGATCTTCAAGTTCTACCTGACGCAGTTGCTGCAGTTGCGCTGGCGGGCGTGGATGACGCGCAGCTACCTCGCGCGCTGGATGGCCAACCACACCTTCTACCATCTCGAACTCGCGCGCTACGGTCAGCAGGACGGGCAGACGCCGGACAACCCGGACCAGCGCATCCAGGAGGACATGCAGATCTTCACCGACTACACGATGACGCTGTCGATGGGCCTGCTCAACGCGGTGGTCACGCTGGTGAGCTTCATCGGCATCCTGTGGGGGCTGAGCGGCGTCGTGAGCCTGTCGCTCTTCGGCAGCACCTATTCGGTTCCCGGGTCCATGGTCTGGATCGCGCTGGCCTACTGCGCGGCCGGCACGGTCATCACGCACTACATCGGCCGGCCGCTGATCGGGCTGAACTTCCAGCAGCAACGCTATGAAGCCGACTTCCGCCACCATCTGGTGCGGGTGCGGGAATACAGCGAGGCCATCGCATTGGACCGCGGCGAGCAGGTCGAGCATGGGCAGCTCAAGCTGCGCTTCGGCTCCGTCCTGAAGAACTACCTGCAACTCATCAAGAAGCAGAAGAACCTGGTGGCCTTCACCGCTTCGTTCGGGCAAGCCTCGGTGATCTTCGCTTTCATCGTGCAGGCGCCGCGCTTCTTCAGCGGCGCGATCCAGCTGGGCCAACTCATGCAGGTCAACTCGGCGTTCGGCCGTGTGCAGGACTCGCTGAGCTGGTTCGTCGACAACTACGACCGCGTCGCGGTCTGGCGCGCCACCGCGGACCGGTTGACCTCGTTCGAGGCGGCGATGCGGCTCCATGACGGCACCGTCAGTGCGCTGGAACGCACGCCGTCGAAAGCCGGCGAGGGCCTGAGCGCCGCCGGTGTCAGCGTGGCCTTGCCCACGGGTGCGTCGCTGATCGAGGGCGCCGCCCTGTCGGTGAAGCCGGGCGACTCCGTGCTGCTCCAGGGTCCCTCGGGCAGCGGCAAGTCGACACTGTTCCGTTCCTTCGCCGGCATCTGGCCGTTCGCGAACGGTAAGGTCTCGGTGCCCGACAACGCGATGTTCATTCCGCAACGGCCGTACGTGCCCAACGGCCGCCTGCGGGACGCGCTGGCCTACCCCGATCCAGCCAGCAAGTACACCGACGCGCAGCTCGTGCAGGCCCTCGACGATGCCTTGTTGCCCGACCTCGCAAGCCGTCTCGACGACAGCGATGCGTGGAGCCAGAAGCTCTCGGGCGGCGAGCAGCAGCGCCTGGCAATCGCGCGCGTGCTGCTGCGCAAACCGGCGTGGCTCTTCGCCGACGAGGCCACCAGCGCGCTCGACGCCGAAGCGGAGGAGACCTTGTACAAGCGCCTGGCTGCCGGCGTCCGCGCCGCGGGCGGCGCGATGGTTTCGATCGCGCACCGCGCCTCGGTCGGCGCCTTCCACGACAGACGCTGGACGCTGGTACCCGAATCCGACGGCGCGTCGGCGCGCTACAGGGTCGAGGCCACGTAGCGCTCCCAGCCCCGCGCGCGCAGTTCGCACGCGGGACAGTTGCCGCAGCCGTAGCCCCAGGCGTGGCGCTGGTCGCGGTCGCCGAGGTAGCAGGTGTGGGTGTCCTCGACGATCAGGTCGATCAGCGGACCGCCGCCCAGCCGGTGCGCCATGGCCCAGGTCTCGGACTTGTCGATCCACATCAGCGGCGTCTCGATCACGAAGCGCCGATCCATGCCAAGCGAGAGGGCGAGTTGCATCGCCTTCATGGTGTCGTCGCGGCAATCGGGGTAGCCGGAGAAATCCGTCTCGCACACGCCGGTGACGATCACCTCCAGCCCGCGCCGGTAGGCCAGCGCACCGGCCAGTGTCAGGAACATCAGGTTGCGCCCGGGCACGAAGGTGTTCGGCAGTCCGTTCGCCTGCATCTCGAAGGCGATGTCCTGCGTGAGCGACGAGGCGCTGACCTGGCCCAGTACATCGACCGACAGCATGTGGTCTTCACCCAGGCGCGGCGCCCATTGCGGGAAGCGCTCGCGCAAGTGCGCCAGGACGGTGGTCCGCGCGTCGAGTTCGACGCGATGGCGCTGGCCGTAGTCGAAGCCGATGGTTTCCACGCGCTCGTACTTTTCGAGCGCATCGGCGAGACAGGTGGTGGAATCCTGGCCGCCGGAGAAGAGGACGAGTGCGGTGGTGTGCATGTTGAGCGCCATTGATCTGCACGGGCAGCTACTTCACAGGAAGCGCTCTAGCAGCTTGCGCGAAGCGCGATCCAGCGCCTTCACGTCGGGAATGCGGAACTGCACGCCGTGCGCGCTGGCGATCAGCAGCGCACCGCCTTCCAGCCGCCGGATGTCCTCCTCGGCCTTGAGCACGAAACTGCTGTCGCCGCGGTCCGTGCTCACCTGCCAGGTGCTGGGCACGCCGAAGCTCGACACCTTGTGCAGCTTCAGCAGCGTCGGCGCAAAGTCGCGCGCCGCCAGATCCTCGTCGAGCAACTCGCGCACCGATGCGGGCAGGGCGTCCATCCGGTCGACCCACACCAGCTCGCGGCCGTCGCTGCCGACCAGCGAAATGCCGTCGTCCGGCGCGGTGAGCGGAAATGCACGCACCGGCACGACGCCGATATGGCGCATGCCTTCCGAATCGGTCAGCACCAGGTGGCCGAACGCATCGCGTTCCAGTTGAAATCGCTCCATCATGCGTCCCCCGCCGGATGGGCCGCGTGGCTGCCGAGCGCCATCGCCACCGCTGCGCGTTCGGCCGCGGCGCCGGCGCTCTCGTCGTCGGCTTGCCGCAGTTGCGCCTGGTAGAGCCGCCAGTAGGCGCCCTGCTTCGCCATGAGTTCGTCGTGCGGCCCCACCTCGACGATCTCGCCGCGGTCCATCACCACCAAGCGATCGGCCTTGCGCAGCGTCGAGAGCCGGTGCGCGATGGCGATCGTCGTGCGGCCCTGCACGAGGTTGTCGAGCGCCTTCTGGATTTCCTTCTCGGTCTCGGTGTCGACCGCCGAGGTGGCTTCGTCGAGGATCAGGATGCGCGGGTCGATCAGCAGCGCGCGCGCAATGCTGATGCGCTGTCGCTCGCCGCCCGAGAGCCCCTGCCCGCGCTCGCCGACCAGCGAGTCGTAGCCATGCGCCAACCGCAGGATGAAATCGTGCGCATGCGCGGCGCGGGCTGCGGCGACGATCTCCTCGCGCGTGGCGTCGGGCTTGCCGTAGGCGATGTTCTGCGCGATGGTGCCGAAGAACAGGAAAGGCTCCTGCAGCACCAGCCCCACGTGGCGCCGGTAGTCCGCCACCGCGAAGCGGCGGATGTCGGTGCCGTCGACCTTGATGGCGCCGTCGGTCACGTCGTAGAAGCGGCAGATCAGGTTGACCAGCGTGCTCTTGCCCGAGCCGCTGTGGCCGACGAGGCCGATCATCTCGCCCGGCTCGATCACCAGGTCGAGGTCGCGGATCACCGCGCGGCTGCCGTAGCGGAAACCCACGTCGGCCATCTCGATGCGCCCCTGGACGCGCTCGACCCTCACCGGGTTGACCGGCTCCGGCACGTTGCTCACGTGGTCGAGGATGTCGAAGATGCGCTTGGCGCCGGCCGCCGCCTTCTGCGTGACCGAGACGATGCGGCTCATCGAATCGAGCCGCGTGTAGAAGCGCCCGATGTAGGCGATGAAGGCGGTGAGCACACCGACCGTGATGCTGCCGCGCGCCACCTGCCAGATACCGAAGCCCCAGACCACGAGCAGGCCGATCTCCGTCAGCAGCGATACGCTGGGCGTGAACAGCGACCAGGTCTTGTTGAGCTTGTCGTTGACCTGCAGGTTGTAGAGGTTCGCGGCGTGGAATCGATCGGCCTCCCGCTTTTCCTGCGCGAAGGCCTTGACCACCCGGATGCCAGGGATGGTGTCGGCCAGCACGTTGGTGACCTCGCTCCACACGCGGTCGATCTTCTCGAAGCCGGTGCGCAGGCGGTCGCGCACGACGTGGATCATCCAGGCGATGAAGGGCAGCGGGACCAGCGTGACAACCGCCAGCAGCGGGTTGATCGAGAACAGGATCACCGCCGTCATCGTGATCATCAGCACGTCGGTCAGGAAGTCGAGTGCGTGCAACGACAGGAAAACGTTGATGCGGTCGGTTTCGGACCCGATGCGCGCCATCAGGTCGCCCGTGCGCTTGCCGCCGAAGTAATCCAGCGGCAACGTGAGCAAGTGTTCGTAAGTGGTGGTGCGCAGGTCGGCGCCGATGCGTTCGGACACCAGCGCCAGCATGTAAGTACGCGCCCAGCCGAGCGCCCAGCCGACCAGCGCGGCCCCCAGCAATGCGCTGAGGAACATCACCACCTTGGCGACCGCAATCTTCTGGCCGTTCTGGAACGGGATCAGGATGTCGTCCATCAGCGGGATGGTCAGGTAGGGCGGCACCAGCGTGGCGGCGGTCGAGGCCAGCGTCAGCAGGAAGCCTGTGATGAGCTGCTTGCGGTAGGGCTTGGCAAAGCGGCCCAGCCGAAGCAGCACCCAGGTGGACGGCGGGGTCTGGAGTTCGGGCTCGACGAGCGCCGCGTCGTCGATGTCGGCGCCCTCGCCTGTCGCCTGCGCGACTCCGGCAGCCTGCTGATCGAACAGCTTCTGCAGGCGAAGCGCCACCGGCTGGTTCGCCAGGGTGTACCGCCAGCGGGCCAACCGGCCCTCGGCGTCCCGCAGGTCGAGCGTGCCGACGCCGGCATGGTCGGCCATCTGCAGCTCGAGGCCCGGGGCGGGAAGCAGCCATTCCGCCCAGCTGCCGTCAGGCGCGCGGGCCAGCAAACGGCGATCCGTCAGCGCCAGCAGCCCGGACGCAAACCGAAGATCCCCGTCAAGGTCAACCGGCAGGCTCGCCAGAACGTTTTCCGCATCAGTGAGCCGGCTTTTCAGAATGTCTGAAGCCTCCTCCGCTTCGCCCCCCGGGGTGCCTACTGGATCGTGATGTTGCATTGTGTTTCTGTATCTCTGGCCCGCCAACGGACCCTTCATGGCGCTCGCCGGGCGCCGATTCTGACCGATGACCATGGGCGCTCTTGAAGGTGCCGCGGTGCTCGGCCAAAGCACATCGAACGTTTTCATGACCCGTTTCGACGACATACGCCTGCTGCGCATCAACTATTTGCGCGGCCCCAACCTCTGGACCTACCGGCCCGTGCTGGAAGTCTGGCTCGACCTTGGCGCGCTCGAGGACTATCCCTCCAACAAGATAGACGGCTTCACCGACCGCCTGACGACCCTGCTGCCGGCGCTGATCGAGCACCACTGCGGCGTCGGCGAGCGCGGTGGCTTCATCCAGCGCCTGACCGAAGGTACCTGGGCGGGCCATGTGCTGGAGCATGTCGTGATCGAGCTGCTTAACCTGGCCGGCATGCCGACCGGCTTCGGCCAGACGCGCAGCACTTCGCAGCATGGCGTCTACCGAATGGTGTTCCGCGCGCGTGACGAGCAGGTCGCCCGCGTGGCGCTGGCCGAAGGCCACCGGCTGCTGATGGCCGCCATCAACAACGACCCCTTCGACGCCGCGGACGTGCAGCGCGCGGTCGACGCGGTCAAGGCCAAGGTCGAGGACTGCTACCTCGGCCCGAGCACCGCCTGCATCGTGGGCGCCGCCACCGATCGCGGCATCCCGCATATGCGGCTCAACAGCGGCAACCTCGTGCAGCTCGGCTACGGCGCCAACCAGCAACGCATCTGGACGGCCGAGACCGACTACACCAGCGCCATCGGCGAATCCATCGCCAGCGACAAGGAACTGACCAAGTCGCTGCTCGCCAGTTGCGGCGTGCCGGTGCCCGAAGGCCAGGTGGTCGCCAACGCCGAGGAAGCCTGGGAAGCCGCCGAGGACATCGGCCTGCCCGTGGCCGTCAAGCCGTCGGACGCCAACCATGGCCGCGGCGTCTCGCTCGAACTCCACACGCGCGAGGAGGTCATGGCCGCCTTCGCCGTCGCCGAGCCCGAGGGCAGCGACGTGATGGTCGAGCGCTTCATCCGCGGCTCGGAACACCGCCTGCTGGTGGTCGGCGGACAGGTCGTCGCCGCGGCGCGCGGCGAGATCATCACCGTGACCGGCGACGGAACCTCGACCGTGGCCCAGCTCATCGACAGCCAGCTCAACAGCGACCCGCGCCGCGGCGCGGAAGAAGAATTCCCGCTGGACGTGATCGTTCTCGATACCGACGCCAAGCTGCAGCTCGAACTCAAGCGCCAGGACCTCGACGGCGCCTCGGTGCCCGCCGCCGGACGGGTCGTCACGATCCAGCGCAACGGCAACATGGCCATCGATTGCACCGACCAGGTCCACCCCGACGTTGCGCATGCCGCCGTGCTGGCCGCCCGCGTGGTCGGCCTGGACATCGCCGGCGTCGACCTCGTGGCGCTGGACATCTCGCGGCCGCTGGCGGCCCAGGGCGGCGCCATCGTCGAAGTCAACGCCGGGCCCGGCCTGCTGATGCACCTGAAGCCCGCCGTCGGTTCGCCGCGACCCGTGGGTCGCGCGATCTGCGACCACCTGTTCCCGGACGAAGCGCCGGGCCGCATTCCCGTGGTCGGCGTCGCCGGCTCGCGTGACACGGCCGTGCTCGCCCGCCTGGTTGCCTGGTTGATCGGCCTCGGCGGCCGCCACACCGGCCTGGCTTGCCGCGACGGCCTCTTCCTCGAACGCCGCCGTGTCGATGCGCGCGACAGCGCCAACTGGGCTGCCGGCCACCGCCTGCTGGTCAACCGCGCCGTTCAGGCCGTGGTTGTCGAGAACGGTGCCGAAACCATCCTGCGCGACGGCCTTGCGTACGACCGCTGCGCAGTCGGCATCGTCACGGACCTCGACGGCGCGGAGGCGCTGACCGAATTCGACATCACCGAGAGCGACCAGATGGTGCGAGTGCTTCGCACGCAGGTCGACGTCGTGCTGCCCGAAGGCACCGCCGTTCTCAACGCCGCCGACCAGCGCGTGGCCGGCCTTGCGCCGCTGTGCGATGGCGACGTGATCCTTTATTCAGCCGATCCACAAGCCGAGGCACTCGCCAGGCACCAGTCCAGCGGCGGCAAGGCCGTGCTGGTGCGCCAGGACCGCGTGGTGCTGGCCAACGGCAGCAGCGAATCCTTCCTGCCAGGCCTCGGCCGCCTGACGATCTGGCGCGCCACGCATGTGGGCGTCAGCCTTGAAAGCCTTCTTGCGGCCATCGCGGCAGGCTGGGCGCTCGGCATTCCGCTGAACCTGATCGGTGCCGGCGTCGAAGCTTTCGAAGCCGACCTTCAAGCAGCGTTGGCGTCGCTGCAGCTATCGCAGACCCTTCTCTCGCCCGTCGAACAACAATTTGCCTGACCGGCGGACCCGATCCGCTGGCCCCTACCGTCATGGAAGTCACACGCACCCGCGCCTTGCGCGGCCCCAATCTGTGGAGCCGCCACACCTGCATCGAGGCGATCGTCACCTGCAAGGAGGACGAGAACGCCATCGAACGGCTGGCCGGCTTCGAGCCCCGCCTGCGCGCCTTGTTCCCGCACATCGGCGAACTGCACCCCGTCGTCCTGGGCCAGCCGCTGGCGCTCGCCCACGTGCTCGAGAACGCAGCCGTGGCGATGCAGGCCCAGGCGGGCTGTGCAGTGAACTTCGGCCACACGGCGCGCACGATCGAGGAAGGCGTCTACCAGGTCACTTTCCAGTACAGCGAAGAGGCTGTCGGCCGGCGCGCGCTCGAACTGGCCAAGGCACTCATCGACGCGGCGCAGAACGGCACCGATTTCGACGCCACCGCGGCCATCACCGAACTGCGCGACCTCGACGAATCCGAACGGCTCGGCCCGAGCACCGGCTCCATCGTCGATGCGGCCGTCGCGCGCGGCATTCCGTATCGCCGCCTCACCTCCGGCAGCCTCGTGCAGTTCGGCTGGGGCTCCAAGCAGCGCCGCATCCAGGCCGCGGAAGTCGACAGCACCAGCGGCGTGGCCGAAGCGATCGCCCAGGACAAGGAACTGACCAAGCAGCTGCTCAATGCGGCCGGCGTACCGGTTCCGCTGGGCCGCCCGGTCACCGACGCCGACGACGGCTGGGCCGCCGCGCAGGAAATCGGCCTGCCGGTCGTGGTCAAGCCGCAGGACGGCAACCAGGGCAAGGGCGTCACCGTCAACATCACGACGCGGGAGCAGCTGATCTCCGCCTATGACTCGGCTGCCACCTATGGCGAGGTCATGGTCGAGAAATTCCTTCCCGGCTTCGACTTCCGCCTGCTGGTCGTGGGCGACCGGCTGGTGGCGGCCGCCCGCCGCGATCCGCCGAACGTGATCGGCGACGGCGTGAAGACCGTCCGCGAGCTGGTCGACGTGGTCAACCAGGATCCGCGACGCGGCGAAGGCCATGCGACCTCGCTTACCAAGATCCGGCTCGACGACATCGCCATCGGCCGCCTGGAGGCGCAAGACCTCACGCCCGAGAGCGTGCCCGCGCTCGGCCAGCGCGTGGTGCTGCGCAACAACGCCAACCTCTCCACCGGGGGCACCGCCACCGACGTGACCGACACCGTGCACCCGGAAGTGGCCGCACGCGCGGTCGATGCGGCGCAGATGGTCGGCCTGCACATCTGCGGCGTCGACATGGTCTGCGAGAACGTGCTGCGTCCGCTGGAGGAGCAGCACGGCGGCGTGGTCGAGGTCAACGCCGCACCCGGCCTGCGCATGCACATCTCGCCTTCCTTCGGCCGGGGCCGCGCGGTCGGCGAGGCGGTGATGGACACCCTCTTCGCGCATGGCGACGACGGCCGCATCCCCGTGGTGGCCGTCACCGGCACCAACGGCAAGACCACCACCGCGCGCCTGATCAACCACCTGCTCGCCGGCAGCGGCCTGCGCACCGGCATGACCAACACCGACGGCGTCTACGTCGACGGCAGGCAGACCGACAGCGGCGACTGCAGCGGCCCCAAGAGCGCGCGCAACGTGCTGCTGCACCCGGACGTCGATGCGGCCGTATTCGAAGTGGCGCGCGGCGGCATCCTCCGCGAAGGCCTCGGCTTCGACCGCTGCCAGGTGGCGGTGGTGACCAACATCGGCAGCGGCGACCACCTGGGCCTCAACTACATCACGACGGTCGAAGACCTGGCGGTGCTCAAGCGCGTCGTCGTGCGCAACGTGGCGCCCACCGGCTACGCCGTGCTCAACGCGGCCGACCCCAACGTGGCGGCAATGGCCGTCACCTGCCCCGGCAGCGTGATCTTCTTCGCCGCCGACCGGCAGCATCCCGTGATGGCGACGCACCGCGCGCAGGGCAAGCGCACGGTCTACGTCGACCAGGACACGCTGGTCGCAGCCGAGGGCTCATGGCGCGAGCGCATTCCGCTGCGCGACGTTCAGATCACCCGCAACGGCACCATCGGCTTCCAGGTCGACAACGTCATGGCGTCGGTCGCCGCCGCCTGGGCGGTGGGCCTGGACTGGGACACCATCCGCAGCGGCCTCGCCAGCTTCAAGAACGACGCCGCCGGCGTGCCCGGCCGCTTCAACGTGATGGACTACCGAGGCGCGACCGTGATCGCCGATTACGGCCACAACACCGACGCGATGCGCGCGCTGGTCGCCGCGGTCGACACCATGCCCGCAAAGAAGCGCTCGGTGGTGATCAGCGGCGCCGGCGACCGCCGCGACTGCGACATCCGCGACCAGACCGCCATCCTCGGCGAAGCCTTCGACGACGTGATCCTCTACCAGGATGCGGCGCAACGCGGCCGTGCCGACGGCGAGGTCATGGCCTTGCTGCGACAGGGCCTCGAAGGCGCGCAGCGCACGCGCTTCATCGACGAGATCCGCGGCGAGTTCATCGCCATCGACAGCGCGCTCGCGCGACTGCAGCCGGGCGACCTCTCGCTGATCCTGGTCGACCAGGTCGACGAAGCGCTCGCTCACCTCGCCAAGCGCATCGCGGCGGGCTGAGCCTGCGCAGGGGTACCGCCGCGGATGCGGCAGGCTTCTGCGAGTCTTCTGCCCGTCCGCTTGCGGGATTTGTCCGACAAGAACGTGCGCCGCAGGGGACTGGCCGGCCGCCCCGATCTCCCACAAACTCCGGACTTCCCGGGCGGCAGACTGGGCACCCAAGTCGGTGCAAGTCGTGCCGCCAAGCAAAGGAGTGATCCATGTCAACTGCTCTTCGTTCGTGCCTCGCGGTTCTCGTCGCGGCCGGTGGTCTTGTCGGTGCATCGTCGGTGCTCGCCCAAGGGTCCGCCTCCGGATCCCTCGTGTGCGACGGCGTCCAACAGAACAAGCAGGCGTGTCTGCGCGAAAAAGGTGCGGCGCAACAGGAAGCGCGCCGTGGCGGGCTCTCGAGTCCCGATGCGGCGACCCTGCAGGCAAATGCCCTGGCGCGGTGCAACCGCCAACCTCCCGAAGACCGCGCCGCCTGCGAGGCACGCGTGCTGGGCACCGGGCAGACCAACGTCACCGGCAGCGTCCTGGGCGGCGGCGTGATCCGCACGACCGTGGTGCCTGTCCCGGCGCGGTAGCGCGCCCGCTGCGGCCACAGGGTAGGTCCAATGTCCTACCCGGTCATGCGGCTGTCACAAATGGCGAAGGGGCGCTGGCTATAGTCGAAGGCGTGTCTCCACGAGGAAAGCTCCCCCATGAACGCCATCAAGGTCGCTCGCCGGTTCATCGAAACGGATCCGGCCAACGAGTCGGCAAAGATCCTCGCCAGGCTGGTGCTGGCGCTCGAGTCGGAGCACAGCTTCGAACTGGTCACGCTGTATGAACTCGACTACAAGAGCTTCCAGTTGGCGATGGACATCCTCAAGGAATGGCGACTCGATCGCTACTACGCCAGCAAGTCCAAGCTGTTCGACCTGTCGATGCAGGTCAATGAACTGGAAAACTGATTCCGGCGCGCTCGCGCCACTGGGCGCGCCATGACCGAGTTCGAACTCAAGTTCCAGATCGATCCACCGCAGCAGGCCGCGGTCGAGGCGGCGGTGGCCCGGGGACGCTCCTACCGCACGCGGCTTCGGGCACGCTATTTCGATACTGCCGATGGCGCCCTCGCGGCGCATCGCATCGTGCTGCGCCTGCGCAAGGAAGGCGGCACCTGGGTGCAGACGGTCAAGGCGCCGACGGACGGGCCGCTCATGCGCCACGAACACAACTTCGAGCTGCCCCCCATGGGTGCGCGCGAGGTGCCCTTGCCGCGAATCGACCGGCACGATGGCACGCCCGTCGGCGAGCTTGTCGCCAAGGTACTGCGCCAGGCCGGGCATGACCCGGCAACGGCCGAACTCGTCCCGCTCTACGGCACCGACGTCTGGCGCACCACGCGTGAGATGCGCACCGGCGATGCGCTGGTCGAACTCGCCTTCGATCGCGGCCAGGTGCGGGTGGGTGAGCACGCGCAGGCGCTGTGCGAGCTGGAGATCGAACTGAAGCACGGCAGCCCGCAATCGATGCTCGAACTGGCCCAGCGCTGGCGCAACCGGTACGGGCTTTGGCTCGACACCGTTTCCAAGTCGGCACGGGGCGAACGGCTGGCCAAGGGCATCCGGCACGGGCCGCCGACCAAGGCGGTGCAACCCGCGCTGGAAGCCGATCTGTCCGGCCCGGAGGTTTTCCGCGCGGTACTGAACACCTGCCTCGCGCAGATCCTTCCCAACGCAAGCGAAGTCGCCGCAGGCAGCGGAGATGCGGAGCACGTGCATCAACTGCGCGTGGGCATCCGGCGCCTGCGGACCGCCTTGCGCGAGATGGCCGATCTCGCACCGCACATCAACCCCGCGTGGGAGACAGCGCTCGTCGGCGCGTTCCGTGCGCTCGGCGTCCAGCGCGATCGAGAGCATCTGCGTCAGACCGTGCAGCCGCAGATCGAGGCTGCGGGCGGCCCTCCCGTCGCATGGACTGACGGCGACGGCGTTCCGGAACCCGCGGATGTGGTGCGCGGCGCGGATTTCCAGGCGGTGTTGATGGATCTGGTCACGGCCTCGCTGCCCACCGACGCCACGGAAGCTGCCTCGGCAGAAGCGCCGCCCGCCCGCAAGCTGCTGCGGGAGCGGCTGGCGAAGCTGCATCGCCAGGTGCTGCGCGACGGCCGGCGCTTCGAAGCGCTGGAGCCCGCCGCCCAGCACCGTGTGCGCAAGCGCCTCAAGCGCCTGCGCTACCTCGGCGAGTTCGTCGCGCCGCTGTTCGCGCGGCGCGAAGCAAGGCGCTATCTGAAGGAACTGGAGCCCGCCCAGGACGCGCTCGGCAAGCACAACGACGACGCCGTGGCGATCGCGGCCTATCGGGAGCATGCCGCCCACGACGGGCGCGCATGGTTCGCCGTCGGCTGGCTCAGCGCGCGGCAACCCGCCGATGCGGTCGAATGCCGCAAGGCGCTCGACAGGATCGCCGACGCGCGGCCCTTCTGGAAGAAGCCCTAGCTGCTCAACGCGGAGGGCTGTGACCAACCCCGCGGCATGCCGTGCAGCACGGCCTTGGCGTCGAGCGACCGGATCGCCACCGAGGTGTCGTTCGGGATGCGCCCCTGCGCGACCATGGCTTCGTAACGCAGCGCGCTGACTCGCAGGAACGAAGAGAAGTTGCCGACCTCTCCTCGCGCCGCAACCAGTTCATCGTAGAGCTTCTCGATCAGTTGCACGACACCCATGTCGTCGCGCGCCGCGATTTCCTCCAGCACCTGCCAGAAGAGGTTTTCGAGCCGGATGCTGGTGACGACGCCGTGCAGCCGGACCGAGCGCGTGCGGCTGTCGTAGCTCTGGGGATCGGCGCTGATGAAAACTTCGCACATGAGCCTTCTCCTGTGTCGGGGCAGGTGACGCGGATCAAGACTGTAGCGTCACCGGCGGCTGCGCATCAGGTCTCGATGCGCGTGCCGAGCACCTTGAGGAACTGTCCGATCCACGCCGGATGGGCCGGCCATGCCGGCGCGGTGACGAGATTGCGATCGGTCACGGCCTGGTCGACCGGGATGCCCATGTACTCGGCGCCGGCGAGTTCGACTTCGACCTGGCAGGCCGGATAGGCCGAGACCTTGCGGCCCTTCAGCAGCCCCGTGGCCGCCAGCAGTTGCGCACCGTGGCAGACCGCCGCCACCGGCTTGTCGGCGGCGAGGAAATGCCTGGCGATCTCGACGACGCGGCTGTTCAGGCGCAGGTACTCGGGCGCGCGGCCGCCGGGGATGACCAGGGCGTCATAGGCCTCGGGGCGCACATCGGCAAAATTCGCGTTCAGCGTGAATCGGTGACCCGGCTTCTCGCTGTAGGTCTGGGCGCCCTCGAAGTCGTGGATCGCGGTATGGACCCAGTCGCCGGCCTTCTTGTCCGGCGCGACCGCATGGACCGTGTGGCCCACGGCCAGCAGGGCCTGGAACGGCACCATGGTTTCGTAGTCTTCGGCGTAGTCGCCGCAAAGCATCAGGATCTTGCGTGCCATCGTGTCTCCTTCAAGGTGTGGACAGGCGAATCCGTGAGGATCCGGCTTGGCCCCATTGTTCGGAAGGAGAGGCGATGGGTGGTAGCAGTCGGTTGTGACATTCGGGCTAGCGCCCCCAGCGCAGCACCAGCGGATCGAGCCGCCGCGCAGTCTCGATCAGTCCCGCCCGCGTGTCCGGATGCATGGCCGCCAGCGGATGGCGCGGGGCCTCGCACTCGATCACGCCGCCCTCTTTCATCAGCGCCTTGCAGGCCAACAACCCGGCTTGCCTGTTCTCGTAGTTGATCAAGGGCAGCCACTGCTGGTAGCGCTCGAAGGCCTGCTCGCGCCGGCCCGCGAGATGGTCCGCGATGATGGGCCGGATGCCGTCGGGGTAGCCGCCGCCTGTCATCGACCCCGTAGCGCCTGCATCAAGATCGGGCATCAGCGTGATGGCTTCCTCGCCGTCCCACGGCCCTTCGATGGCATCACCGCCGAGCCGGATGAGTTCGCGCAGCTTCGCCGCGGCGCCCGCCGTCTCGATCTTGAAGTACGCGACGTGCTCGATCTCCTTCGCCATGCGCGCGAGAAACGGCGCCGTCAGCACCGTGCCGCTGGCCGGTGCGTCCTGGATCATGATGGGGATGTCGACCGCGTCGGACAGGCGCGCATAGAAGTCCTGGATCTGCGGCTCCGACACGCGAAAGGTCGCGCCGTGGTACGGCGGCATCACCATCAGCATCGCGGCGCCCATGTCCTGCGCGCGGCGGCTGCGTTCGGCGCAGACCTTGGTGCTGAAGTGCGTGGTCGTGACGATCACCGGCACGCGGCCGGCGACGTGCTCCAGGATCGCGCGGGTCAGCACCTCGCGCTCGTCATCCGACAGCACGAACTGCTCGGAGAAGTTCGCGAGGATGCAGATGCCGTCGGAGCCGGCGTCGATCATGAAATCGATGGCGCGTTTCTGGCTCGGGAGATCGAGCTCGCCCGACTCGGTGAAGGTGGTCGGCGCCACCGGAAAGATGCCCTGGTAGCGGCGTTTCGTCGAAGCGGTCATGAAAGGTTCTCCGTATCAATGCGAATGGCGCGGCACGGCCGCGCCGCGGCAACCGACGAGGAAGTCGAAGTCGCAGCCCTCGTCCGCCTGCAGCACGTGCTCGACGTAGAGGCGCTGGTAGCCGCCGCCCTTGAGGGGCGCCGAGCCGGCGGCGATGGCCTCGAGGCGTGCGGCCAGTTCGGCGTCGCTGATGTCGAGATGCAGCCGGCCCTCATGGCAATCGAGCTCGATCCAGTCCCCGTCGCGCACCGCTGCCAGCGGACCGCCGTCCGCCGCCTCGGGCGCGACGTGCAGCACCACCGTGCCATAGGCCGTGCCACTCATGCGCGCATCGGAGATGCGCACCATGTCCTTGATGCCTTGGCGAAGCAGCTTGGGCGGCAGCCCCATGTTGCCGACCTCGGCCATGCCGGGGTAGCCCTTGGGGCCGCAGTTCTTCATCACGAGCACGGAGCTGGCATCCACGTCGAGCGCCTCGTCGACGATGCGCTCCTTGTAGTGCTCCAGGTTCTCGAACACCACGGCGCGGCCGCGATGCTTGAGCAGGTTGGGCGATGCGGCCGATGGCTTCAGCACCGCGCCCCTCGGCGAGAGGTTGCCGCGCAGGATGCAGATGCCGCCGTCGTCGATGAGCGGCTTGTCGAGCGGGCGGATCACCTCGTCGTCGTGGCTCGGCGCATCGCGCACGTTCTCCCACAGGGTCCTGCCGTTGACCGTGAGCGCGTCCGGATGCGGCAGCAGGCCGTGCTCGCCAAGGCGGCGCAGCACCGCCGGAAGGCCACCCGCGTAGTAGAACTCTTCCATCAGGAATCGGCCCGACGGCATCAGGTCCACCAGCGTCGGCGTGCCGCGCCCGATGCGCGTCCAGTCCTCCAGTTCGAGCGGCACGCCGATGCGCCCCGCGATCGCCTTCAGGTGGATCACGGCATTGGTCGAGCCGCCGATCGCGGCATTGGTGCGGATGGCGTTCTCGAAGGCCTCGCGCGTGAGGATCTTCGACAGCGTCAGCCCTTCGCGCGCCATCTCGACCGCCCGCATGCCCGACATCTGTGCCAGCACGTAGCGCCTGGCGTCGACAGCCGGGATCGCCGCGTTGTGCGGCAGCGATGCGCCCAGCGCCTCGGCCATGCAGGCCATGGTCGAGGCCGTGCCCATGGTGTTGCAGGTGCCTGCCGATCTCGACATGCCCGCTTCGGCCGAGAGGAACTGGTGCACGTTGATCTCGCCGGCCTTCATCGCCTCGTGCAACTGCCACACGGCCGTGCCGGAGCCGATGTCGCGGCCTTCGAGCTTGCCATTGAGCATCGGCCCGCCCGTGACCACGATGGCCGGGATGTCGCAGCTCGCCGCACCCATCATCAACGCGGGCGTGGTCTTGTCGCAGCCCGTGAGCAGCACGACCGCATCGATCGGATTGCCGCGAATGGCCTCCTCCACGTCCATGCTCGCAAGGTTGCGCGTGAGCATCGCGGTCGGGCGCAGGTTCGATTCGCCGTTGGAGAACACCGGGAACTCCACCGGAAAACCGCCCGCCTCCGAGATGCCCCGCTTCACGTGCTCGGCGATCTTGCGGAAATGCGCGTTGCAGGGCGTCAGCTCCGACCAGGTGTTGCAGATGCCCACGATGGGCCGCCCGTCGAACTCGTGCTCGGGAATGCCCTGGTTCTTCATCCAGCTTCGGTACATGAAGCCGTTCTTGTCGGCCGTGCCGAACCATTCGGCCGAACGCAGTTTTCTCGGGGAGTCGGACATGCGATGGATTCCGTGAAGGGAGCAGAAGGAAGGTCGTCAGTGGCGCTCGGCGGCGCGCGCGGAGAACAGGCGTTGCAGCAGGCAGAAGACAAAAAGCAGCACGCCGACCACGATGCGGGTCCACCAGGAACTCAGCGTGCCGTCGAAGGAAATGAGGGTCTGGATGATCCCCAGCATGAGCACGCCGAACAGCGTGCCGACCACATAGCCGACGCCGCCGGTGAGCAGCGTTCCGCCGATCACCACGGCCGCGATGGCGTCGAGCTCGAGCCCCACGGCATGCAGCCCGTAGCCCGACAGCATGTAGAAGGTGAACACCACGCCACCCAGCGCGGAGCAGAACCCGGAGAGCGTGTAGACGCCGATCACGGTGGAGCGCACGGGCAGCCCCATCAGCAGCGCCGACTGCTCGTTGCCGCCGATCGCGTACACGGTGCGGCCGAAGGGCGTGTAATGCGCGACGAACACCGCGAGCGCCACCACCGCCAGCGCGATCAGCCCGCTGATCGTGATCGAAGCCCCGCCCCACACCGGCATGCGCCACTGCGAGACTTCCGAATAGAACTCGTTGGTGATGCTGATGGAGTCGATGCTGATCAGGTAGCAGAGCCCGCGCGCGAGGAACATGCCCGCCAGCGTGACGATGAAGGGCTGCAGGCGGAAGCGCTCGATCAGCACGCCCATGAAGGCGCCGAAAAGCGTGCCCATCAGCAGCACCAGCGGGATCACGATCGCCGGGCTCCAGCCGTGCTTCTCCACCAGCGAGGCCGAGACCATCGTGGTCAGCGCGATCACGGAGCCGACCGAGAGATCGATGCCGCCCGACAGGATCACGAAGGTCATGCCGACCGCGACGATGCAGAGGAAGGCGTTGTCGATCAGCAGGTTCAGGAACACCTGGGGCGAGAAGAAGCCGTCATAGAAAACCGAGCCCAGCGTCGCCATCAGCACGAAGAGCGAGATGGTTGCGCCCAGCGGCAGGTACTTGGGATTGAGGCGCCCACGCGGCCGCTGCGCCGATGCTGGGGATTGCGGCGCTCGCGCAGTCGTTTCAGGTACCACCGCGCTCATCGCACCACCTCCCCACGCGCAGGCCGCTGCACGAGCTGACGAAGGCTTGAACGGAACTCGGCCGACTGCAGCAACATGACCACGAACACCACTGCCGCCTTGACGACCAGGTTGATCTCCGGCGGCACGCCCAGGGAATAAATGCCATAGGTCAGCGTCTGGATGATGAGCGCGCCGATCACGCTACCTACGAGGCTGAAGCGCCCACCCGTGAGCGCGGTCCCGCCGAGCGTGACGGCGAGGATCGCGTCGAGTTCCAGCAACTGCCCCGCGTTGTTGCCATCGGCGCTCTTGACGTTCGAACTGATCAGGAGGCCGGCCACGCCCGCGCAGAAGCCGCAGAACATGTAGGCGCACACGATGATGCGCCGCGCCCGCACGCCGGCCACGCGAGCCGCATTCGGGTTGATGCCCACCGACTGGATGAACAGCCCCAGCGCGCTGCGCGTGATCGCGAGGTACAGCACGATGAACACGGCCGCCGCGATGTAGACCGAGAACGGCAGTCCGAACAGATAGCCGCTGCCGATGAAGAAGAACGGGGCGTAGTAGATCGTGATGATCTGGCCGCCCGTGATGAGTTGCGCGATGCCGCGCCCCGCGACCATCAGGATCAGCGTCGCGATGATCGGCTGCATACCCACGCGCGCAACCAGCAGCCCGTTCCACAACCCGCACACCGCCGCCACGGCGAGCGCAGCGACGATCGCCAGCCACATCGGGAAGCGGCTCACCTCGGCCGCGGCGCCATTGCTCACCACCAGCGACCCGCCGATCATCCAGGCCGCGAGCGCCGCCGCGATGGCGACGACCGCGCCCACCGAGATGTCGATGCCCCGCGTGGCAATGACGAGCGTCATCCCTAGCGACACCAGCACCAGCGGCGCCGCACGATTCAGGATGTCAATCAGGCTCCCGTACAGATGCCCGCTGCGCACCTCGATGTGCAGGAAGCTCGAATTGAACGCAGCATTGATCGCCAGCAGAAGCAGCAACGTGACCACCGGCCAAGCCAGCCGGTGCCGAAAGATGGCGCTCATGTCCGCCCTCCACCGCGCAGCGCGCGTCCAGCAACGTACGAACCCGGACATCCCCGGCCAGAAACTCCGCGGAACCGGCTTCGCAGGGCCGTAGGAGTTGCCCCCGGCAGGGGGTGGAGAGCGACACGAAGTGCGCGAGCCTGGGAGCGAGTCATACGTCCGCAGCGATGAGTTCGTACACCGCGTCCTCGCTGGTTCCGGCGGGCAGCTCGCCCACCTTGCGCCGCTCGCGCAGCACGGCGATGCGGTGTGACACGCGCACCACCTCGTTCATCTCGGACGAGATGAACAGCACCGCCATGCCGCCGCGCGCAAGGCGCAGGATCTCGTCCATGATTTCCTGCTTGGCCGCCACGTCGATGCCGCGCGTCGGCTCGTCGAGGATCAGCAGCCGCGGCTCGATCGCCAGCCAGCGCGCGAGCAATGCCTTCTGCTGGTTACCGCCCGAGAGCAGGCCGATGGGCGTGTCGACGCTGGCCGTCTTGATGCCCAGCGCCTTGACGAAGCGCTCCGCCAGCGCGGTCTGTTCCGCGCGCGAGAGCGTGTTGCGCACGCCGAGCCGCGCCTGCAGTGCCAGCGCGATGTTCTCGCGCAAGGACAGCTCGGCCACGATGCCATCGGTCTTGCGCTCCTCGGGGCACAGCGCGAGGCCGTGCTTCACCGCATCCGCCGGGCTGCCCAGGTCGACCACGACGCCGTCGATACGCAGGCTGCCGCCGTCGGGCTTCGCGAGGCCGAACAGCAGCCGCGCCAACTCGGTACGCCCGGAGCCCAGCAAGCCGGCCAGCCCCACGATCTCGCCCGCATGCACGCTCAGGTCCACCGGCTGCAACTGCCCGCGCTGGCCCACGCCTTCGGCCTGCAGCACCGCCGGCGCGCCCTCCTCGATCGGCGGAAGCTGCGCATGGCCCGTGGCCTGCGCCGCGAGTTCGCGCCCGACCATCGCAGCGATCAGGGCCTGAGGCCCAAGGTCTCCCGTCGCCCATTCGCCGACCCAGGTGCCGTTGCGCAGCACCGTGATGCGGTCCGACACGGCATAGACCTGGTTGAGGAAGTGCGTGACGAACAGGATGGCCAGCCCCTCGCCGCGCAAGCGGCGCAGCACGGCGAAGAGGCTCTTCACCTCGTCGTCGTCGAGGCTCGACGTCGGCTCATCGAGGATCAGCACCTTCGACGACAGGCCCAGGGCACGTGCGATCGCCACCAGTTGCTGCACCGCGACCGAGTAGCTGGACAGCAGCCGCGTGACATCGATGTCCACGTCCAGCCGCGCCAGCAACGCACGCGCCTGCCGGTTGACTGCGGCCCAGTCGATCCGATAGCCCTGCGCCAACCCGCAGCGCGGATAGCGCCCCGAAAAGATGTTCTCGGCCACCGAAAGGTTGGGGCAAAGGTTCACTTCCTGGTAGACCGTGCTGATGCCCATGCGCTGTGCTTCCAGCGGCGATGCTGGCCGGATCGGCTGCCCGGCCAGCAGCATCTCGCCGCTGTCGGCGGCATACACGCCCGTCAGCACCTTGATGAGCGTCGACTTGCCCGCGCCGTTCTGCCCCATCAGCGCATGGATCTCGCCGGCTCGCAGCCGCAATGCCACGCCGCGCAGCGCCGGCACGCCGTTGAACTGCTTGTCGATGCCCGTGAGTTGCAGCACGGGAGCAGAACTCACCATCTCGGTCCTCCACCGTGCCTGGCGCACGAGACTGGCGCAGCCAGAGGCCGGAAACCCCGCGGAACCGGCTTTGCCGGGCCGTTGGGGTTGTCCCCGGAGAGGGGGGTGGCGGCCACACGAAGTGGGCAAGCCTGGGGGTGAGCTTTCTTGTGCTTCATTTGTTCTTGTTGTAGACGTCGATGAAGACTGCAGCCAAGAGGACGAGCCCCTTGATGACCTGCTGGTAGTCGATGCCGATGCCGAGAATGGACATGCCGTTGTTCATCACCCCCATCACGAAAGCGCCGATCACCGCGCCCATGACCTTGCCCACGCCGCCCGAAGCCGAGGCGCCGCCGATGAAGCAGGCGGCGATCACGTCCAGTTCGAAGCCCAGCCCCGCCTTGGGCGTCGCCGTATTGAGCCGCGCCGCGAACACCAGCCCGGCCAACGCCGCGAGCACGCCCATGTTCACGAAAGTGAAGAAGGCCAGCCGCTGCGTCTTGATGCCCGACAGCCGCGCCGCCTTCTCGTTGCCGCCGAGTGCGTAGATGCGGCGGCCCACCGTGGTGCGGTTGGTCACGAAGTCGTAGGCCACGATCAGCACCGCCATCACGATCAGCACGTTCGGCAGTCCCTTGTAGGTCGCCAGCAGGTAACTGAGCAGCAGGATGGCCGCCGCGAAGAACAGGTTCTTGGCGAGAAAGAAGGCATAGGGCTCCTGAGCCATGCCGTGCTGCGCGAGCCTGGCGCGGCCGCGCAGCTTGAAGAACACCAGCGCGGCGGCCGCCAGCGCACCGAGCAGCAGCGATGTGGTGCGCAGGCTCTCGCCGCCGAACACATCGGGCACGAAGCCTGAGCTCAGCTTCTGGAAGGCTTCAGGAAACGGCCCTACCGACTGCCCCGCCAGCAGCGCCAAGGTGAGCCCCTTGAAGACCAGCATGCCCGCCAGCGTGACGATGAAGGACGGAATCCGGAAGAAGGCCACGAACCAGCCCTGCGCCGCACCGATCACGCCGCCCGCGACCAGGCACACGATGAAGGTCGGCACGAAGTGCCATTCGTATTCCACCATCAGCACCGCCGCGAGTGCGCCGATGAAGCCGCACACCGAGCCCACCGACAGGTCGATGTGGCCAGCCACGATCACCAGCAGCATGCCCAGCGCCATGATCACGATGTAGCTGTTCTGCAGCAGCAGGTTGGTGAGGTTCAGCGGCCGCATCAGCGTGCCGTCCGTCAGCACCTGGAACAGCACCATGATCGCGACCAGCGAGATCAGCATGCCGTACTCGCGCAGGTTGTTCTTGAGGAAGCCCGCGTGCTCCCCGCCGGTCGAGGCCGGTGCGCTGATCGGGGTGGCCGGCTTCACGGCATCGACTTCAGGCGGCATGGACGCTGCTCCCCGAGGCGACGATGACGCGCATGATCTTTTCCTGCGAAGCCTCGGCCGCAGGAAACTCGGCGACGAAGCGCCCCTCGTTCATCACGTAGATGCGGTCGCACATGCCGAGCAGTTCCGGCAGTTCGGACGAAATCATGAGAATGCCTTTTCCCTCGCTCGCCAGCTGGTCGATGATGGTGTAGATCTCGTACTTGGCACCGACGTCGATCCCGCGCGTCGGCTCGTCGAGGATCAGCAGTTCCGGCTTGGCGAACAGCCACTTGCTCAGCACCACCTTCTGCTGGTTTCCACCCGACAGGTTGACGACGCGCTGGTCGACCCCGGCGCAGCGGATGTTGAGCGCCCGCCGGTAGTCGCTCGCCACCTTGAACTCGCGGCCCTCGTCGATCACACCGCGCTCCGACACCGCGGCGAGGTTGGCAAGGCTCACGTTCTTGCGGATGTCTTCCTCCAGCACCAGGCCCGCGCTCTTGCGATCCTCGGTGACGTAGGCGATGCCGTGGTCGATGGCCTTCCGGATCGTGCCGACGTCCACCTCCTTGCCGCGCATCCGGACCGAGCCGCTGATGCGCTGGCCGTAGGAGCGGCCGAACACGCTCATCGCGAACTCGGTGCGTCCGGCGCCCATCAGGCCCGCGATGCCGACGATCTCGCCGCTGCGCACATGCAGGTTCACGCCCTTGATCTGCTCGCGGTCGGCGTGCAGCGCGTGATGCACGTGCCAGTCGCGCACCTCGAAGAGCATCTCGCCGATGTTCGGCGTGCGCTCCGGATAGCGGTGCGCCATGTCGCGCCCGACCATGCCGCGGATGATGCGGTCCTCGCTGATCGGCGCGGCGCGGCATTCCATCGTCTCGACGGTCGCGCCATCGCGCAGCACCGTGATCGAATCCGCCACCTTCGCGATCTCGTTGAGCTTGTGCGAGATGAGGATCGAGGCGATGCCCTGCCCCTTGAGTTCCAGCAGCAGCTTCAGCAGCGCGTCGCTGTCGCTTTCGTTGAGGCTCGCGGTGGGCTCGTCGAGGATCAGCAGCTTGACCTCTTTCGAGAGCGCCTTCGCGATCTCCACCAGCTGCTGCTTTCCGACGCCCAGGTTGGTGATAAGCGCGGTGGGTTGTTCCTTGAGCCCCACCTTCGCCAGCAGCTCGCGCGTCCGGGCGTAGGCCTCGAACCAGTCGATCACGCCGCCACGCGCCGTCTCGTTGCCGAGGAAGATGTTCTCCGCAATGGACAGCAGCGGCACCAGCGCCAGCTCCTGGTGGATGATGATGATGCCGAGCTTCTCGCTGTCGGCGATGCCCCTGAAGCGGCGCAGCTCACCCTCGAAGTGGATTTCGCCCTCGTACGAGTCGCAGGGGTACACACCGCTGAGCACCTTCATCAGCGTGGATTTTCCCGCGCCGTTCTCGCCGACCACCGCATGGATCTCGCCCGCGCGCACCGCGAGGTTGACGTTGTCCAGCGCGTTCACGCCCGGAAAGGTCTTGGTGATGCCGCGCATCTCCAGAATCACTTCGTTCACCCTGTCTCCTTCGAGCCTGCGGCGCCAGCCGGCACCGCATCGCATGCGGCGGCTACTTGATCTGGCTCTCCTTGTAGTAGCCGCTGTCGACAAGCGCCTGCTTCCAGTTCGACGCATCGACGCTCACCGGCTTCAGCAGGTAGGACGGCACGACCTTCACGCCGTTGTTGTAGGTCTTCGTGTCGTTCACCTCCGGCTGCTTGCCCGCCAGCATGGCGTCGACCATGCCCACCGTGACCTTGGCCAGTTCGCGCGTGTCCTTGAACACGGTGGAAGTCTGCTCCTTCTTGAGGATCGACTTCACCGAAGGCACTTCGGCGTCCTGCCCCGTCACTACCGGCATCGGCTGCTGCGCCGTGCCATAGCCCACGCCCTTGAGCGAGGAGATGATGCCGATCGACAGGCCGTCATAGGGCGAGAGCACGGCATCCACGCGGTCCTTGGTGTAGTAGGCCGACAGCAGGTTGTCCATGCGCGACTGCGCGACCGCACCGTCCCAGCGCAGGGTCGAGACCTTCTCCATGCCCATCTGCTTGCTGCGGACCACCAGCTTGCCGCTGTCGAGGTAGGGCTTGAGCACCGACATCGCGCCGTTGTAGAAGAAGAAGGCGTTGTTGTCGTCCGGCGACCCGCCGAAGAGCTCGATGTTGTAGGGGCCCTTGCCCTCCTTGAGCTTCAGCGCCTGCTCGATGTAGCTGGCCTGAAGCACCCCGACCTGGTAGTTGTCGAAGGTGGCGTAGTAGTCGACGTTCTTCGAGCCCTTGATGAGCCGGTCATAGGCGATGACCTTCACGCCCTTGTCGGCGGCCTTCTGCAGAACGTCCGAGAGCGTGGTGCCGTCGATCGCGGCGATGACCAGCACCTTGGCGCCCTTCGTCACCATGTTCTCGACCTGCGCGAGCTGGTTGGGAATGTCGTCGTCGGCGTATTGCAGGTCGGTCTTGTAGCCCTTCTCGTTGAAGTACTTGACCATGTTCGACCCGTCGGCAATCCACCGCGCCGACGACTTGGTCGGCATCGAGATGGCGATGAGCCCCTTGTCCTGGGCATGGACCCACGGCGCGACGCCGATGAGCAACGTGGTGGCAGCACCGGCCAGCAGGGTCTTGAGAAAGTTGCGTTTCATTTCAGGGTCTCCATCGTTCAATCAGTCATTCCGCTCGACGGCCGCCGCGCAGCGCGCCGCATTTGGTGGGCCGCCGCGGAACCGGCTCTGCCGGGCCGCTGGCGGCGCCCCCTGGAAGGGGGTGGAGAGCGACACGAAGTGCGCGAGCCTGGGGGTCAGTACTTTCGACTGGGGAATTCAGCCTTGGCGACTTCCATGGGGAAGATGCCTTCCTTCGTGAGGATGCGCTTGGGGATGGGCTTGCCGGCCTTGATGTCCTTCACCGCGCTCATCAGTTGCGGCCCCAGCAGCGGGCTGCATTCGACCGACACGTTGAGCTTGCCGGCCATCATGGCCTCGAAGGCGCCCTTCACCGCGTCGATCGAGATGATGATGATGTCCTGCGCCGGCTTCATGCCCGCTTCCTCGATGGCCTGGATGGCGCCGATCGCCATGTCGTCGTTGTGCGCGTAGAGCACATTGATCTTCTTGCCCTCGGCCTTCAGGAAGGCCTCCATCACTTCCTTGCCCTTGGCGCGCGTGAAGTCGCCGGTCTGCGAGCGGATGATCTTGAACTTCGGGTCGGCCTTGATGATCTCCTCGAAGCCCTTCTTGCGGTCGATCGCCGGCGCCGAGCCCACGGTGCCCTGCAACTCGACGATGTTGATCGGCCCGGCGTTGCCCTTTTCCTTCTCGACCAGCCAGCGGCCGGCCTTGCGGCCTTCCTCGACGAAGTCCGAGCCCATGAAAGTGACGTAGAGCGAGTCGTCCTTGGTGTTGACGGAGCGGTCGGTCAGCACCACGGGGATGTTGGCGGCCTTGGCCTCCTTCAGCACGGTTTCCCAACCCGATTCGACCACCGGCGAGAAGGCGATGACATCGACCTTCTGCGCGATGTAGGAACGGATCGCCTTGATCTGGTTCTCCTGCTTCTGCTGCGCGTCGGAGAACTTGAGATCGATGTCGGACTCCTTGGCCGCCGACTTGATCGACTCGGTGTTGGCTGTGCGCCATTCGCTTTCCGCGCCGACCTGGGCAAAGCCCAGAACGATCTTCTTCTGCGCCAGTGCCGTGACGGGCAGCAGGGAGGACAGCGACGCGGTGGCGAGCGCAATGTTGAGCGTGCGACGATTCAGTTTCATGTTGTCTCCTGGTTGACGTGGTGAAAGAAACTCTTCTTTTCTTGTTATCTGCTTCTCCTGTCGCTCAGGCCAGCACGTAGCCGGTCTTGACGGTGGTGTAGAACTCCGCGGCGTGTCGCCCCTGCTCGCGCGGACCGTAGCTCGATGCCTTGCGGCCGCCGAAGGGCACGTGGTAGTCCACGCCGGCGGTCGGCAGGTTGACCATGGTCACGCCGACCCTCGCGTGGCGCTTGAAGTGCATGGCCCGCGACAGCGACGTGGTGCAGATGCCGGCGCACAGGCCGAAGGGCGTGTCGTTGGCCAGCGCCAGCGCGTGCTCGTAGTCGTCGGCGCGCAGTACGCAGGCCACGGGCCCGAAGATCTCGTCGCGCGCGACGCGGTGCTCGGGCCTGGCGAGAAAGAGCGCCGGGCTCATGTAGTAGCCGGTGGTCGCGCGATTGAGCCGCTCACCGCCGCCCATGTGCTGGGCGCCTTCCGCAGTGGCGCTCTCGATGGCGGCGAGGTTGCGTTCCAGCTGGTGGCGGTCGACCACCGGCCCGATGTCGGTGCCCTGCGCCAGTGCGTGGCCGATCTTGAGTGCCGCGAGGCGGTGGCGCACGCGCGAGACGAAGGCGTCGTGCACCGTTGCCTCGACGATCAGGCGGCTCGATGCGGTGCAGCGCTGGCCGGTCGAGAAGTAGGCGCCCTGCACCGCGCAGTCGACGGCGCGGTCGAGGTCTGCGTCGGCAAGCACCACGAGGGGGTTCTTGCCGCCCATCTCCAGTTGCACCTTGGCGCGCCGGCGGGCGGCGGCCTGCAGTATGTGTTCGCCGGTGGCGACCGATCCGGTGAAACTGATCGCATCCACGAGCGGGCTGTCGACGATGGTCTGTCCCACTTCGCGTCCGCTGCCCATCACGAGGTTGAAGGTGCCGGCCGGCAACGCCGCGCGGCTGATGATCTCGGCCAGCGCCCAGCCACAGGCAGGCACCAGTTCGGCCGGCTTGAACACGACGCTGTTGCCGCAGGCCAGCGCGGGCGCGATCTTCCATGCGGGGATGGCGAGCGGGAAGTTCCAGGGCGTGATGAGGCCGACGACGCCGAGTGGCTCGCGCGTGATGTCGACCTGAACGCCGGGCCGGACGGAGGCGAGCGTTTCGCCGTCGCCGCGCAAGGCCTCGCCGGCGAAGAACTTGAAGATGTGGCCGGCACGCGCCGCTTCGCCGATCGCCTCGGGCAGGGTCTTGCCTTCTTCGCGGGCGAGGAGCGTGCCGAGTTCATCGCGGCGCGCGAGGATCTCGCTGCCGATCTGGTCGAGCACGTCGGCGCGCCGTTGCGGCGTCGTCTGGCTCCAATGCGGGAAGGCGTCGGCCGCGGCGCGGATCGCCAGCTCGGTCTGGTTGCGATCCGCGCGAGCGTATTCCGCGACCACTTCGCGGGTGTCGGACGGGTTTTCACTGATTCCCGTGGTGACACCCGTCTCCCAGCGGCCGTTGATGTACTGCCGTGCGTTCTGTTGGAGGTCACTGCGCTTCAAAGTGGGGCGAGTGTAGGAATCGCCCTCATATCTTTCCAATCAATATTTCGGTGGAATAGATATCAGAAGCGGCATTCAGGTAAACCCCATATGACCAACTACACGCACTGGTTCATCCGTGCGCGCCTCAAGACCCGGCAACTGCTGTTGCTCGTGGCACTGGCCGAGGAAGGCAACATCCATCGCGCGGCGCAGGTGCTGAGCATGACGCAACCGGCCGCGTCGAAGTTGTTGAAGGATCTGGAAGACGTGCTGGAAGTGCCGCTGTTCGAACGTCTGCCGCGCGGGATGCGGCCGACCTGGTACGGCGAGACGATGATCCGCCACGCGCGCATTGCACTCGCGAGCCTCAATCAGGCGCATGACGAGCTCACGGCGCTCAAGGCGGGCAGCGCGGGGCAGGTCAACATCGGCGCGATCACTGCGCCGGGGCTGGTGCTGCTGCCGCCGGCAGTGGCACAGGTGAAGCGCGATCATCCGAATCTGCGCGTATCGCTGGAGATCGAGACGAGCCCGGTGCTGCTGGAACGTCTGGAACAAGGCAAGCTCGATCTGCTCGTGGCGCGGCTCTTCGCGGAGCACGACAAGAGCAACCTGCGTTACGAGGCGCTGACGGAGGAGCCGGTCTGCGCTTTGGTGCGGCCGGGGCACCCGCTCCTGGGCATGGCAGGGCTCGGCTTGCGCGACCTGGTGTCGGCGGGCTGGATCGTGCCGCCGGCGGGCAGCGTCCTGCGCCATCGCTTCGAGCTGATGTTCCAGGAGGAAGGTCTGGCGCCGCCGATCAACGTGATCGAGACGGCCGCGCTGCTCTTCATCACGCGGATGCTGCAGCAGAGCGACATGGTGGCGGTGCTTGCCACGGACGTGGCGCGCTACTACGCGGCGCATGGGATCGTGTCGCTGCTGCCGATCGAGATTCCTTGCCACATGGATGCGTTCGGGATCATCACGCGCACCGACCGTTTGTTGTCGCCTGCAGCCAAGGTGATGATGAAGGCGTTGAAGGCGCAGAGCTTTGCGGCGTATGGGCGGCGGCTTGAGGACTGACGCTGCTTTCGACCGATGGGGTGGCGTCGTCGGGCGGTGTGCCCTGGGCTGGCCGACGTCACCGGCCGCTTCGCGGCTGCCCTGCGCTGCTCACGACAGGCGGGGTCCGCAAGGAAGCCCGAAGGGCCGGCGCAGCGAGGTCGGCCAGCCCGCACCGCCTGCCGGGCGTCCACCCCCGCGGACAAGACTTCCCTTGCCCCCTAGATAAGTACACAGTGCGGAACCTCCCGCCCCCCAGGAGACATCCTTGAACGCAACACCCTCTGCCATCTGCCCCACAACCCCTGCAATGCTCGAAGCGCCTCGTTGCGTCTGGCCTGCAAACGCGACTCTGGGCGAAGGCACCCTGTGGTCGCAGCGCGAGCAGGCGCTCTACTGGGTCGACATCCTTGAAAGCCGTCTGCATCGTTTCGACCCGGCGAGCAATGGCCAAACGAGTTGGAGCTTCGACGAAGAGATCTCCGCAGTTGCAGAACGATCCAGCGCACCCGGCCTCATCGTGACGCTGCGCCGGGGCTTCGCCCTGTTCGACCCGGCCGCGGGCGACGTTGCGCCCAGGTACCTGCATCAGCCCGAACCGGAACTCGCCGCCAACCGCTTCAACGATGGCAAGTGCGATGCGCAGGGCCGCTTCTGGGGCGGCACCATGGACTTCGCGTGCGAAGCGCCCAGCGGCTCGCTCTACCGCTTCGACCCCGATGGAAGCTGCAGCCGCCACGACCAAGGCTTTGCCGTCACCAACGGGCCCACCTGGTCGCTGGACGGACGGACCATGTACTTCAACGACACCGTCACCAGCCGCATCTACGCCTACGACTTCGATGAAGCATCCGGCACCCCCTCCAACAAGCGCGAGTGGCGCCGCTTCGCGCGCGGCGACGGCTTTCCGGATGGCATGACGACGGATGCGGCGGGACGGCTCTGGATCGCGCATTGGGGCGGCGCCTGCGTCAGTTGCCACGATCCGGTCAGCGCCGACGAACTCTGCCGCATCCAGCTGCCGACAAGCCACATCACCAATTGCGCGTTCGGAGGCCCCGATCTGTGCACGCTCTACATCACGAGTGCCACCACCGGCCTCACCCCGGAGCAGCGAGAGGCCGAGCCTGAAGCGGGCGGGCTCTTCGCCGTTCAGCTCGACGTGCCCGGCCTGCCCGCTTCGTTGTTCGGCGGGTGAAGCCGGCTTTCACGCACGCAAGCGCCCCTCGTCGGCGGCCGAACGCCTGCGCCGCGCCGCCCCTGGCGACACACCGATGTACCGCTTGAAGGACCGGCTGAACGCCGCCTCGGACTGATAGCCGAAACGGCTTGCCAGATCGCACAGCCGTGCATCCTTCTCCTGCAGTGAATTGAGCGCCAGATGCATGCGCCAGCGCGCCACGTAGCGCATGGCGGGCTCACCGACCAGCGCCGTGAAGCGCGCCGCAAACGCCGAGCGCGACATCGCCACCTCGCGCGCCAGCGCCGCCACCGTCCACGGCCGCGCGGCATCGCGGTGGATCAGCGAGATGGCGCGGCCGATCTGCTTGTCCTGCAGCGCGCCGAGCCATCCGGTCCGGGCGGCCGGGTCCTTCGCCATCCATGCGCGAATCGCCTGCACCACGAGGATGTCGGCCAGCCGCGTGATGACCGTGTCGCCTCCCGGCTGCAACTCCTGCGCCTCGACGGCCATCAAGCGGAGCAGGCTGCCGACCCAGTCGAGTTCGCGCGCACCGGGCGCGTCGATGCGGATCACCGGCGGAAGCAGCTTCACGAGATGGTGCGCGGCCGGATGGTCGAAGCGCACCGCACCGCAGACCAGATGGGTCGGCGCGCCGCCGCCGCCGTGCTGCAGGAGTTCGTAGCGCTCGCTGACCTGATCGCGCGGCAACTCGAACAGCTTCGCAGTCTCGGCGCCGGGCTCGCAGACGAGACGATGGCCTTCGCCGTGCGGCACGAGCGCGAATTCGCCCGGTTGCAGCAGCTGCGGTTCCTCGCCGTCGACCTCGAGCCAGCACTGTCCCGAGGTCACGACATGGAACATCAGGCTGTCCTCCATCGGCGGCAGCGCGAGCCCCCAAGGGGCGGTGAACTCCGAGCGGCAATAGAAGATGCCGCTCATCCGCAGGAAATGCAGGGCCTCGCCGAGCGGGTCGACCGGTACCAGGGCTTCCTTGAGCTTCATGCGGCGCAGTATGCGCAGCGCGCACCTCATCGTCCAGCGGGACTGGACGTATGAGCATGAAAGCGCGACCGTTGGACATTGATGCACCGGCCTCCAGTCGCGATAGTGGACTTCATGCAAAACCACTTGGAGCAACGCAGCATGAACACCGTCCCCACCATCACCGTCATGGGCGCGACCGGGCACACGGGCTCGAACATCGCACAGCGCCTGTTGAAGTCCGGCGCCAAGGTTCGCGCGCTCGGAAGGAATCAAGGCAAGCTCTCGGCACTCCAGAGTGCCGGCGCCGAAGTTCGAACCGGCGATGTGGCCGATGCGGGCTTCCTGGCCGAGGCGTTTCGCGAAGCGGACGCCGTCTACACCCTGCTGGCGACCGATCGCCGTGCGCCCGACTATGCGGCGCGGCAGGCAAGGGAGGGTGAAGCCATCGCCGACGCGGTCCGCAAAAGCGGTGTCCCCCGCGTCGTTGCGCTCAGCAGCCTGGGAGCGGATCTGCCGGAAGCGACCGGCGTGATCTCAGGCCTGCACGCACAGGAACTGCAACTTCAGCGCATCGCGAGCATCGACCTTCTCCTTCTTCGCCCTGCCTCCTTCTTCGAGAACTTCTTCGAGGCGCTGGATGTCGTCAGGCAAACGGGCGTGCTGGCCGATTCCGTCGCACCGGACATCGCCATGCCGATGGTCGCCGCCGACGACATTGCCGCCGTCGCGGCACAGGCGCTCATCCAGCGAAACTGGAGCGGCATCGCCGTGCGCGAACTGCTTGGCCCGCGCGACCTGAGCCACGCCGAGGTCGCCCGCATCCTGGGCGAGCGCATCGGGCAGCCCGATCTGACCTACGTCCAGCTGTCCGATGCCGAGATGGCGAACGCACTGGTCGGCGCAGGCCTCTCGGCGGGCTTCGCCGATCTCTACATCGAGATGACGCGCGCATTCAACGCCAACAGGGTTCATCCTCTCGATCGAGGCACCCATCGCAGCAGCACTCCGACGGCCTTCGAGGACTTCGCCGGGAGGCTCGCCGGGGCTCACGCGGCTTTACTTTCAACTCGTGAATTTGTTAAGACAAATTAGCTACATTTTCAAGACATCTTGTAGTGCCTTACACCAAAGGGCAGGTTGTCATGCACCTTCGCTGCGTGTTCAATGCACGTCCAATCCTCGCTGTTTCAGCGCCCAACCTTGAACGGCCGTCGCGTGCGACGGCCCGGGAGATGTGGAATGAGTGAAATGACGGCCTTGAATCCAGCGGAAGAAACCCCGGTCATTCGCCTGATCGACGACGACGTGTCGTTCAGGCGCGCGGTGCAACGGTTGCTGCGTGCGGCCGGGCATCGCGTGGCGGAGTACGGATCGGTGGGCGAGATGCTGCTCGAAGGCATCGGGAGCGCACCGGGCTGCTTGGTGCTGGACATTCACATGCCCGGCCCGAGCGGGCTGGATCTCCAGGAAATGGTCGCCACGCAACCGGAGCCGCTGCCGGTGATCTTCGTCACGGCCGAAGCGACCGTGCATGAAACCCTCCGCGCCATGAAGGCCGGCGCTGCGGACTTCCTCTTCAAGCCGGTGGATGGCGATGCGCTATTGTCGGTGGTGAACAAGGCCGTACACGAGGACGCCATCCGGCGCCAGGCGCATCGCCGGCTGTTTGCACTGCAGACCCGCTACTCGCGCCTGAGCCCTCGCGAGCGGCAAGTGCTCGATATGGTCGTCAATGGCGCGCTCAACAAGCAGATCAGCGCCGAACTCGGCGCCGCGGAACGGACGGTCAAGGCGCATCGCGCGCATGTCATGGAAAAGATGGAGGTGAGCTCGCTGGCCGACCTGGTCCGGGCGGTCGGGCAACTTGGCGCGGCACCCCAGTCCTTCAGTCGCGTCGGCGCCTGAGCGCGCTCGCGAGCCAGAGCCCCCAGGCGCATTGCCATGTCGCCCAAGCCCACCGCGGGGATCGCGGTCTCGGCGCTGATCGTCTTGCTGCTGGCGACCGTGTGGCCCGCGATGAGCTCGAGCCGTCGGCGCGTTTCGATGGCGCTCCGGCCGATGCAGCGCCACCCGGCCGCTGCGGGAAACGCCGGCCCGATCCACAGCGTCGACGAACTGACGGCATCCATCACCCACGAGATCAACCAGCCGCTGAGCGCCATCCTGGCGAACGTGGATGCTGGCGCCCTGCTATGGAAGCAGCAGCCGCTGCCGGCCGACGAACTCAAGAGCATCCTGACGGACATCCGCGACGATGTCCTGCGGATCAGGCAGATCATCCAGAAGCTGAGGACCTTGCTCGGCAAGCGTTCGCTCGAAGCCACGATGCTGGAGCTGAACGACGTGATCGCGGCGAGCAGGGGCCTGCTCGGCCAGCTCGCGCAGCGCCATCAGACCCGCCTGCAGTTCGATCTCGCGCCCGGCCTGCCGCCCGTCATGGGCGACGGCATGCACCTGCAGCAGGTGCTGGTGAACCTGGCGACCAACGGCATGGAGGCCATGAGCCAACTGCCGCCAGACCAGCGCATGCTCAAGCTGACGACGGAAAAGGGCGACAAGGGGACCGCGGTCTTCACCGTCGCCGACAGCGGGCCCGGCGTGGGCGCCAGCAAGCTGCCGGAGATCTTCAAGGTTTTCTACTCGACCAAGCCGGAAGGCATGGGCATGGGCCTCGCCATCGTGAAGACCATCGTCGACGCGCACGGCGGCAAGATCGAGGTCTGCACCAACGACCAGGCCGGCGCGCTGTTCAGGGTGTCGCTGCCCACCATCGGCGTGGCGCACAGGCGCACGGGCCGCAAGGCGGCCGCCGGGATCCCGTCGGCCTAGGATGCGCCGCTCGATCGCGCGCATCGATTTGCACGATTGCCCCAAGGTGCAAAGCGCGTTGCCCATCGGGCCGATGGGCAATGCACACTGGCGCCTCCATCATCGATTCACCGAGATTGGCGATCCATCATGACGACAGCACTCCAGAGCAGAACGCGAACCGAAGGCATGGTCTGGATTCCCGACGGTACCTTCCTCATGGGATCGGACCGGCACTATCCGGAGGAAGCCCCGCCCCACAAGGTGGCCGTCAAGGGCTTCTGGATCGACACGCACGCCGTGACCAACACGGAGTTCAAGCGCTTCGTGGAGGCGACCGGCCACGTCACGCTGGCCGAGCGTCCGGCCAATCCCGAGGACTATCCGGGCGCGGACCCCTCGCTGCTCGCGCCTTCGTCGGTCGTGTTCCAGAAGACACCCGGGCCGGTGGACATGGGCAATCCCTACAACTGGTGGACCTACCAGCGCGGCGCCGACTGGCGCCATCCTCGCGGGCCGGGCAGCTCGCTGCAGGGCCTCTGGAAGCATCCGGTCGTGCATGTCGCTTTCGAGGATGCCGAGGCTTATGCAAGGTGGGCCGGCAAGGAGCTGCCCACCGAAGCCGAGTGGGAATACGCCGCGCGCGGCGGGCTCGAAGGCGCCGAGTACACCTGGGGCAATGAGTTCAGCCCCGGCGGGAAATTGATGGCGAACAGCTGGCAGGGCGAATTCCCGTGGCAGAACCTGCTGCAGGACGGCTACGAATGGACCGCGCCGGTCGGCTCGTTTCCGCCGAACGGCTACGGCCTGTACGACATGGCCGGCAATGTCTGGGAATGGACCACCGACTGGTACCAGGAGCACGGGAAGATCACCCATAGCTGCTGCACGCTCGACAACCCGCGCGGCGGTCAGGTCGATGGAAGCTACGACCCGCGCACGCCGGAGGTCCGCATTCCGCGCCGGGTGATGAAGGGCGGCTCGCACCTCTGCGCGCCGAACTACTGCCATCGCTATCGGCCGGCCGCGCGGATGGCGCAGCCGATCGACACGGCGACCTGCCACCTGGGCTTTCGCTGCATCGTGCGCAAGGAGCCGGCGCAAGCGTGATGAAAGGAAGAACGATGACGAAGCCCCTTGTCCGGTGCACGCTGTGGACGGCCCTGATGCTGGCCTCCTTCGGCGCGGCAGCGACCGAAGGCGGCATCGGGCGCCCGATCACCGCCCAGCAGGTGTACTCCGATGCCGGCATCGTGCCGCCGACGCCGGGCTTCGCGTTGTCGCTGGCCAGCATCTACTTCTCGGGCGACATGGACGGCTCCCGCCAGGTGTCCCTCGGCCGCACCCTCGGCGTCGGGCTGGAGGCCACGGCGGTCTACAACATCGCGAACCTCACCTATGTGTGGAATACGGGGCCGGGCCGCTGGAACTTCGCGTCGGCCATCGGGCTGCCGGTGCAATACACCAAGGCCGAGATCGACATCGCCGGCCCATTGCGCAGCGCCACGGTCAGCGACAGCAACACGCACTTCGCCGACATGCTGTTCAACCCGCTCATCGCGGGTTATCACATCAGCGAGACCGAGCATCTCGCCCTTTCCGTGCCCTTCTATGCACCGACGGGCTCGTACAACTCGGACCGCCTCGCCAATGCCGGCCAGAACACCTGGACCTTCTCGCCGACGGTCGCGTACACCCGGCTGCTGAAAGGCGGCGGCGAATTCACTGCGCTGGCGGCGTTCGACTTCTACACGCGCAACGACGACACCGACTACAAGAACGGCGCGGTGTTCCGCATCGATGCCATGTGGACCACCACTATCGCGCCGCAATGGCATCTCGGTGTCGTCGGCGGCTGGATCGAGCAGTTCGAGGACGACACGGGACCCACGGCGGACAAGCTCAACGGCTTCAAGGGCCGTGCCGTGGGCCTGGGGCCCATCGTCACCTGGAGCGGGAAGATCGGCACCCAGCCGGCCGCCTTCTCGGCGCGGTGGGTCTATGACGTGGAAGCCAAGAACCGGCCCAAGGGCAATGGCGTGTCGGTGAATCTCACGCTGCCATTCATGTAGGGCGCGCCAGGTTCCCTCAGTCGGGCTTGGCGCCCAGCGACTTCAGCAGCGCCTGGAATTCGGGTGAGCGGCGCAGGACGTCGCGGCCCGCGTCGATCAGCTGCGTGACTTCCCAACCGCTGATCGAGAACGCCGTCGGCGTCTGCAGCAGTTCGCGGCGTGTGTCCCCCTCGGCGTCACGCAGGTTGACCGCCACCACATGGATTTCCGCATCCGCCGCGAAGGCGTCGGAGCCGTCGCCGCGGTGGGTCTTGAGGTCCGCGCGCCACTGGCGCGTGATGTCTGTGAGGAACTCCTGCGTCTCGATGGTCGCGCGCGAGCCGGTACCGAAGAGCAGCGCGTCGCTGACCTGTGCGAGGCCGGGCACCTTGTCGTCCGCGTCGATGTTGTTGGCGGGGTCCCGCTCGGAGTTGACGGTGACCAGCACCAGCTTGCGGATGCTGCCGGGCGGCAGGCCCGCGTTGGACAGGCTCCGGCGCAGGCCGCCGCCGGCGAGCGCGCGATCGAGCATCCGGCGCACACCGAGGTTGTCCGCCAGGCCACCGTCGACCAGGTGGATATAGGGGCGCCGCTTCGCATCGAGGTAGCTCTTGGACTGCGAGCGGTACATGCGCGCGCGATAGTCGGTACCGGCTCCGAAGACCTCCGGTGTCCGCACGCCTTGATCGAGGCACTCGCCCGCGTAGTTCTTCAGCCCCATCGGGCTCAGCACGATCGGCACCGCCGAGGAGGCCGCCACCGCAAAAGCCAGCGGCACGCTGCGCAGGTCGGAGCAGATCAGAGCGAACTGCTCCCGCGTGAATTCGAAGGTGGTGCCCAGGGACATGTCGGTCGCCGCGATGATGAGTTGCGTGCGCGGCGGGTTGTCCTCGACGTCGGCGAAGGTGCGGCCCTCGTAGAGCTCGTCCAGCCGCTCCGCGAGAACGTTGCTGCGCCCGTACCAGGGCGAGGTCATCTTGTAGAGATGCACCGGGCGCAGCGTCTGGGTGATAAGGCCGTTCTGGAAGTTCTGCCGCAGGAAGTCGCGCTCGAAATCAGGCAGCCTCTCGACGCCGAAGGCCGCGTAGTACGCCGCCAGGATGCTGCCGCCCGACACGCCGGTGATGACGTCGGCCGTCGTCAGCAGGTCGGTTTCCCGGCCGTTCCAGCGGAAGGTGGTGCGATGCAGTTCCGTCAGCACCCCATAGCCGAAGGCAGCGGCTCGCGCGCCACCACCGGAGAGCGTCACCGCGACGACGATGCTCGGATCGGCCGAGGCGGCGATGGGTGGCGTGGTCGCACTATCGACGACCAGCGGCGCATTGATCCACGGCCGCACCGAGGAGCAGCCCGCCAGGCACGCGGCGATCAGCACGCCGCAGAGGACGGTGCGGATCGCGGCCAAGCGCTCAGCTCACGGGGCGCGGCCCGCGCTCATTGCGGCAGGACGCGGGCGCCCTCGCCGCTGCCTTCGATGTAGACGCGCTGCCCGACGCGCAGGCCCGGGTTGATCGGCTGGGTCACCGTCACCAGCACGCCGCTCTTGGTGCGGACGATGATCTGCTGGCCCGGCTGCGGGCGGTCATAGCGCTTGGCGACCTGCGCCCCGGCGATGGTGCCGCCGATGGTGCCGAGGACCATCGCAACGTCGCGGCCGGTGCCGCCCCCGATCAAGCTGCCGATACCCAGGCCGGTGAGGCCGCCGACGACGGCGCCCACGCCCGTGTGCGCATCACTCTGTATGTCCGCCGGCATGATCTGCTCGATCACGCCCTGGCGCACCTCCATCGACCCGGATTGGGAACCGGGCGCCGCGCAGGCTGCCAGCACGAGGGCCAAAGCGATGGCTGCGATGCGAGAGAAAAGTTGGCTCATGATGAGTTCGCTCCTTTTGAAGTTGTTGAATCAGCCAATGGGTTCATGGGCGTTTCAGCCGCAGACCCGTCACCAGGAACGTCAGCCCCAACGCCAGGGCGAAGATGCCGACGAGCATTCGTCGACCGTCGACGGTCGAGAATCCGAACATCAGGGCGACGCCGAAGGCCAGCGTGCATGCGCTCGCGATGGCAGCGGGCGTGGCCCCCGAGCGCGGCCCCTCGGGCGAGGCGCCGCGGTTCATCAGCACGAAGACCAATCCGACGATGCCCAGCGCAATGCAGACCGTGATGAGCGTGCCGAAGAATGCGACGGCGCCGACGATGCGCGCCTCGAGGTTCGGATAGGCGAAGAGCACCACGCCGACCACGACGCGCATCAGGGCGTCGGCCAGCACCAGGGCGAAGAGCCATCTCGCGGGTGGGTACCGGTTCAGGGCGAAGGCCAGCAACAGGCCGATGATGCCGTCGACGAGGCCATAGACGCCGTTGCGTCCGAGCAGGTGCTGCAACTGCGCCGATGCGGGCGCCGCCAACAGATACAGCGCGAAGAGCACGCCGAGGGCTCCCCGGGCCAGCAGGACGGATCGCACGTTCATGATGGCTCCCGCTCAGCCGGCATACGGCCCGACCACCTTCCAGGGCGTGGTCTTGACGGTGCTCTTGTCCGTGTTCCTGCAGAAGATGTATCCGCCCGCGTTGTGCATGGAGCCGTGGCGGTTCTCGATGCGCGCCAGCCTGCATCCGGCGCGAGCCTGCGGGTCCTTCTCCGGCGTGACGCTGCCGCTGTTGGGCGTGCCGGGGTTCTCCCATTTGACCGTGACGCCGTCCTGGCCGGTCTCCAGGGTGCGGTTGATCGTCTTCGTCATCAGGTCGATGTCGGCCTGCTTGAACTGGACGATCGGCGTGTCGCGCAACCCGTTGTAGATGGTCCACGGCCTGGCCGCGGACGGCACCGGGGCAACCGTCGCCGCAGCGGCAGCCGCGACGATGACCGCCCACTTCATTCCCTCGTTGACTCGCATGATGGGCTCCTCATTTCGGCAGAATGAAATTGATCTGGAAGCGCACGAACCAATCCGAGGCATTGTCCGGCCGGATGACGTTGTAGCCGGCACCGGCCACGAAATTCATCGGAACGAAGGTCTCGGGCTTGACCAGTAGCGAATACGACACGCCCAGCGGCACTGTCCAGCGTTGGCTCGATCGTTTTTCATCCCAGTTCGACGTGATGATGCCGATGTACCCGATCGACTGCTTCGAGTCCAGCCTGTAGCTGACGATTGGCTGCAGCGAGAAGGCGTTGACGTCGGGCCGGTTGCCGTCGCCCGCGAAGGACCACACCTGCGTCACCAGTGCGCCGACGCTCCATGGACCGGACTCCTTCAGCGCAACCACGGCCGGCCCGATGGACCACTTGCCCTGGCCCAGGCGATCGTCGGAGGCCGTGGGCATGACCAGGGCGGGCCCCACGCCCCAGATCAGCCCGCCCGCGCCTGGCGGCGGCGCCAGGAACCCCTCGTACGTGATGTCTCCCAGCCCGTTCACACGGTCCTGCCCCGTCAGCACGGCCGGATTCGACAGCAGCGGCACGATGGCGCGGTTGATCAGCGACCAGCCACCGTCGAGCTTGACGGGATAGACCGGCTGGATGTTGAGCGTGTGCTGCGGCCTGCTGAACGGCCCGGTGTTGAAATTGGTCGTCCACTGGAACGGCAGCGTGACGATGTCGGCGACCGGATTGACGAGTTGCTTTTGAAGCTCGTCGTCGCTCTGCTGGGCCCATGCACCGCAGCCGGCGACGAGCGATGCCATTGGCACGGCCATCCGCAAGCGGCGACCGGCGAGCGGCACGGCATTCTTCACGGCGAGGACAGTGTTCGATGCATGACAGACCCATCTTGGGGTGTGCCCGCGAAAGCTGCAAATTGGCCCGATGGGCAAGCGCTTCTGCACCTTGGGGCAACTCCTGCACGGTTTGCCGGACGCCGGAAGGCGGCATCTCCTTCGTGCAATCGCGACGCCTTGAATCGAAAGGCGAGCCTCGTCCGCAATAGTTCACATGGCCGATGGCGCGCCAGGCGGACGCCCGCTTAGGATGAAGCGCGCGAGCAAAGAGAGTTATCGGATTCAGGGGTCATATGAGAGCGCATCTCGAAATCGGAGCCTTCGTTGCAGTGTGGGCCATCGCCGTCCCGTTGACGGCCAACGCCCAGCCGGCGGGTGGCATGGTGCCCGTGCTTTCCGGCGAACAACAGGAGGCCGACTACCGCGTCATAGCCGCGCGCTGCGGCACGCCGGCGTACGAGAAGGCCTTCTTCAAGCAGTCGAAGGCTGCTGTCGCCGCCGGCCTGGTCTCGAAGAACCGCAACCCGGCGGAAGTCGAGAAGACCATCACGGCGCTCCGGCGCAGTCCCTTTGTCCTCGTCGCGGCGCCGGCCGATTGCGGCGATCAACTGAAGATGCTCGCGGAACTCCGCACGAGCCGCAGCAGCCTTCTCAAGACAAGACGCGCCCAGTGAGCCGGCCTCCGGCGGACCTGCACGCGAAGTCCGTGATGTAAGCCGCCGTGCGCGGCACGGATCGGCCACTTCCTACGCCCGAGATTCCCGCACCGGCGCATCAAGCTCCTGGCGCCAGGCACGTCGTCCGGCGCATCGGAAATCAGGAGGCATCCATGCGCATATCTCGCGGACTCGAATCTCGGGCAGGAACAACGCACACCTGGGCCTGGCTTGCGGCGGGCATCGCCATCGCCGGTGGACTCGCCGCCTGTGGCGGCGGAGGGCACGGGGGCGGCGGCTTCCCGATCGTTCCCCCGGGACAGGCCAAGCTCAGCTGCGACGATTCGATCAAGACGCGCTTCACGCCGGATCCGCTCACGCAGGTCCTGCTCGTCAAGTCGTTCAAGACGGGCGATCCGCTGCTGCTGTCGGGCACGGCCACGGCCAACACCCCCGTGGCGACGAGCGACGTATGCGTCGTGAAGCTCCTGGTCGGCCCCGGCAATCCGGGACCCTCGGATGCGCCCTCGACCTCGCAGGGCATCGGCATCGAGGTCTGGCTTCCCAGCGAGAGCAAATGGAACCAACGCATCCACGTGAAGGGCGGCGGCGGCTGGGCCGGCGGCGTGCACACGTCGCTGACAGCGCTCGCGGGCATCTCGGGCGGCACCTCCGGCGCACCGGCGACGACCGCGATGGTCGAAGGCGCAGTCTCCGCGAGCACCGACACCGGCCACGCCAACACGGCCAACGGCGGCTCGTTCGCCATGAACCCGGACGGCTCGATCAACACCGTGCTCTGGAACGACTTCGCGCAGCGCGGCATCCACGAGATGGCGGTCAAGACCAAGGCACTGACGCAGGCCTACTACGGAACGGCGGCGAAGCGCGCCTACTGGAACGGCTTCTCGACGGGCGGCCGACAGGGCCACATGGAGGCACAGGCCAATCCGGCGGACTTCGACGGCATCCTGGCCGGCGCGCCCGCCATCAACTGGACCAAGTTCATCACCTCGGAGCTGTATCCGCAGATCGTCTACCAGCGCGACCTCGGCGGCGTGGCCCTGACCAGCGGGCAGGCAGCCGCACTGGGCAACGCGGCGATCAACGCCTGCGACGCGGTGGGCAACCGGCATCTGGGCTACATCCCCGATCCGTTCCAGTGCCGCTACGACCCGACGCAGGACCTCAATGTGATCTGCCAGTCGAGCGGCGGCAACGCGCCGTCGGGCGACTGCGTCACGCAGGTGCAGGCCGTGGCCATGAACAAGATCTGGTACGGACAGACGGCCGACGGCTCGGTGCCCTCGCCTTCGACCGACAACGGCACCGCCCTCGAACCGCTGGGACCTCAGCGCTGGTACGGCCTCACGCGCGGGACGAACGTCGCCGGCCTCGCCGGACCGACGCCCTTCACCATCGCGAGCGACCTGGTTGCGCTGGAACTGCAGGACGCCAGCTACGCGTCGACCAACTTCATCAATGCCACCCGCAACGGCGTGGACCGCTGGAAGACGCTGTCGTACCTCGACCTGTCGAATGCCTACGACCGGGGCGTGGCGCTGCAGACCTCGTTCGCCAACATCAACACGGACGACAACAACCTGGCGGCGTTCGCGGCGCGTGGCGGCAAGATGCTCGTCTATCACGGCCTGTCGGACACGCTCATTCCGCCGCAGGGCACGCTCAACTATTACCACCGGCTGACGGGGCAGATGGGCGGCGATGCAGTGGTCAAGAACTTCTACAGGCTGTTCTTCGTCCCCGGCATGGCGCACGGCTTCTCGAACGGCACCACCAATCCGGCTGCGAATCCGCCGCTGCCGACCATCGACCAGCTCTACCTGGCCCTCACGACCTGGGTGGAACAGGACCAGCCGCCGAGCCGGATCGACATCTCGTCCCCGGTGAACGCTGCCAATCCGACCGCCACCTCACGGCCCATCTGCATGCATCCGCAGAAGGCCGTCTTCGTGGGCACGGACCCGCTGGTCGCGAGTTCGTACAACTGCACCTGAGGGCCGTGTCTTCGCGAACCGGCTAGAGCCCGCCGTAGACGCTTTCGTCGGGCTCGGCCCGGTCGTGTTGCTTGGCCGCCGTCCGCAGGCTCATGACCCACAGCCGCGCGTGGCGCTGCTCGCGGCTCTCGAAGCGTTCGGTGAAGCGCCGTATGCCCGGTCGCTCGATGGCGGCGATGGTCATCCAGTCCGTACCGCCGAACGAGTCGGCATCGCTGCTTCGTTCGACCAGCGCCGGCCGCAACGACATCACCCATTCCGTGGGAACGCGCGGATCGCGGTCCAGCATTCGCAATGCGATCTTTGCGGCCTTGGGGCTGAGCGCCTGTACCTTGTGCAGGTGGAAATCGACATCCATGGGGCACCGTCCTTTTGAGACACACTAGGATACATGTGTATCAAAATGACGCAATAGGGTGCCAACTAGGATCCGCCACCTTCCATGCGCTTGTATTCGTTGCGCTTCATCGTGAGGTAGTCATTCCGCTCTACCTCGTGGAGCTGACGAGCGTAGCGCTCGGTGCTGTCGAACCAGGTCGCGAGCCGCGCCGGCAGCTGCTTGGCATCCGGTGCGCCCAGGTAGGCATCGATCGCGAGGTAGTAGCGCATCGTGTTGCGCTCCACCACGCCGCGCACGCCGCCGACGTAGTCCTGCTCGCCCGACGCATTGGTGCCGGTGGTGGTGAAGCCGACCTTGTCGCTGCCGATCGTCGCGAGATAGCCCTGCATGGCGATGCGCGCCGCCGTGCCGTACGCATAGCTGTACCCGAGGTGGATGAAGGTCTTGCCGCCGTCCAGCGGGGTCGCCTCCAACTCGATGCGGTAGTCGCGGGTGGAGAGCGGGCCCTTGTCGGCGCTCAGGCGAGCGCTGAAGTAGTCCGGCGACACGGTCGCCGGCTGCCAGACGAAGTCGACCTTCTGCGCCTCCGACAACGGCTGGTCGAACTTGCGGCCGACCGCCACCGCCACGGTCTTGGCGCTGTCCGTCTCGCGCACCGCGCAGTGCTTGGTGTTCAGGTGCAGCATGAGCACTTCGCACCATCCGGCGGGCTTGCTGAGTGCGCCACTGACCTGGTCAAAGGGATAGGCCACCACGGCGAAGATGTTGCCGCTCAACTGGCCGGACGCCTCGGTGGATTCGAGTACCAGCGGGCGACCGAAGATGTTCTTCTCGAGCTGGCTCTTCACCGAGGCATGCTTGGCCTGCATGGCCGCGGCGCTTCCCAGTTGCGTCTGCGCCAGCGCCAGGGCCGGCAGCAGCAGCAACCAGACCCAGAGCACGGCCCGGCGAATCGTCGCGTGATTCATGATGCCGCGCATTGTCACGCGGTATCGCGCATCTGGCTAGCGGAACCTCGCGGACGACCGCCCGCCGTCAGACCGCCATGATCGACACGGCCTTGGTGACGAGGTACGCCTCCATGGCTTCCGGTCCGCCTTCGGAGCCGTAGCCCGAGTCCTTCACGCCGCCGAAGGGCATCTCGGGCGACGGGGCGGCCGGCTGGTTGATCCACAGCATGCCGACTTCCATCTGCTGCGACAGCAGGTGCGCGTTTTTGATCGACTGGGTGAAGGCGTAGCCGGCCAGGCCGTAGGGCAGGCGGTTCGCTTCCTTGATCGCTTCCTCGAGCGTGTCGAAGCCGCGGATGGCCGCGATCGGGCCGAAGGGCTCATTGTTGAACACGTCGGCTTCCAGCGAGACATCCGTGAGCACGGTGGGCGCGAAGAAGTTGCCGTCCGTTCCCACGCGCTCGCCGCCGGTGGCGACCTTGGCCCCGGTGGCGCGCGCATCGTCGAGCACCTTTGCCATCGCGCTGAGGCGCCGGGCGTTGGCCAGCGGGCCGAGCGTCGTGCCTTCGGCAAGGCCATCGCCGAGCTTCAGGCCTTCTGCGTGCTTGACCATCGCGCGCGCGAATTCGTCGCGGATGCTGTTGTGCACCAGGAAGCGCGTGGGCGAGATGCAGACCTGCCCCGCGTTGCGGAACTTGGCGCCGCCTGCCGCCTTGGCAGCGAGGGCGACGTCGGCATCGGCGGCGACGATCACCGGGGCATGGCCGCCGAGTTCCATCGTCGCGCGCTTCATGTGCGCGCCCGCCAGCGCAGCGAGTTGCTTGCCCACTGGCGTGGAGCCGGTGAAGGTCACCTTGCGGATGATTGGATGCGGAATCAGGTAGCTGGAGATTTCGGCCGGATCGCCGAACACCAGGCCGACCGTGCCCTTGGGCACGCCGGCGTCGACAAAGGCCTGCAGCAGCGCGGCAGGCGAAGCCGGGGTTTCCTCCGGCGCCTTGACGAGGAAGGAGCAGCCGCTCGCCAGCGCGGCGCCCAGCTTGCGCACGATCTGGTTGATCGGGAAGTTCCACGGCGTGAAGGCGGCGACCGGACCCAGCGGCTCCTTGATCACCAGCTGCTGTGCCGAGAGATTGCGCGAGGGCACGATCCGCCCGTAGACGCGGCGGCCTTCGTCGGCGAACCACTCGATGATGTCGGCGCCGGCCAGCACTTCGCCGCGCGCTTCGACGAAGGGCTTGCCCTGCTCCTGCGTGAGGATGCGGCCGATGTCGGCGGCGCGTTCGCGCAGCAGGCTGGCGGCCTTGCGCATGGTCGTTGCGCGCTCGTTGGCCGGGATCCGGCGCCAGGCTTCGAAGCCGCGCTGCGCAGCGTCGAGGGCGCGGTCCAGGTCGGGGATGCCGGCGTGCGCGACCTTGCCGATGGGCTTGCCGGTCGCGGGATTGATCACGTTCTGGGTCTTGCCGCTCGCGGCGTCGCACCACTCGCCGTCGATCAGGAGGCGGGTGTCGGGATAGCTGGGGGTCGTCATGCGAGGTCCTTGAATGCTCTGAGGGTGGATCGAATCGCACGATCCTAGCGCCCTTTCTCGAACGACCCGCCCGACCCGGACTAGCTGGGCCTGCGCCTTGCCTCGGCCGCCTGAGCCTCCGCCCGCACCCAATAGAACTGCCGCGGCACAGGCATGGACGGCGCCCTCATGCGCCGCGTCGGAGTGAGGCGGATCGAGCCCTCCACCGAGCAGTAGAGCGGCTCGCCTTCCGGAAGCGTCCGGTGGGCGTCGAGCATCGAGCGCAGCGAGATCTCGGCGCTGTCGCACCAGGGGTCCATCGACCGGACGATGAACAACTCGCGCGTGGCGATCAACTGGCTGGGAAAGGCCGAATCGGCTTCCAGGCCCGGCGAGCCGATGCCCTTCCACGTCGCATCGACGTCGAAGGCCAGCATCACCGCGTCGGGCGTCTCCATCCCATGGAGCGATCCGCTCTGGGCGGCGGCAAGCCACCCCAGCAACTGCGGGGTGAGGTCGAAGCGCACCGAGGCCGAAGCCTTGGCCCCGGGCACGTCAACGAACACGCTGCGCGACGTGCGCAGCGCGGCCTCGGCCTTGAGTTGCTGCCTCCGCCTCCGCGACGAGCGCACGTGGGCGACCGCCACCAGCCCGGCCACGGGGCCGGCTGCGGCGAGCACCTTGAGCGCGTCGATGCCATAGCCGGACAGCGTCATGCCAATGGTCCCGCCTGAATACCGACATGCCTCTTTCCGACTCTCACGCTCACTCCTCACGGGGCAGGCTCGTCCGATACGACGAGTTGCTTGCACGCGATGGGTATATCGGCGGGGTTTGCGGAAACTTGAGGCGAGACCGAACGGTGGCAGCGGCGACGCGGCGCGGGTCATTCCGCGATGAAGGCCACGGGCCGCGGCGTGATGGAATCCGCGATGTCCACCCAGCCGCCGCCCATCGCCTGGTAGACATTGACGACCTGCGTGTAGCGGTCGGTCGTCAACGCCACCGATGCGAGTTCGGCGGCGAAGAGTTCGGTCTCGGCCACCAGCACTTCGAGATAGCCGATCAGGCCGCTCTCGAACTTCAGCCGTGACAGCCGGGCGAACTCCCGCAGCGCACGCACCCGTTCGCGCTGCAGGGCCACGCCCTCGATCGTCTTCTGCGAGCCGGTGAGCGCGTCGTTGGTGTCGCGGAACGCGTTCAGGATGGTCTGCCGGTAGACCAGTTCCGCCTGCTCCTTCTGCGCCTCGGCCGACTTCACCTGCCCTTCGATCGCCCCGAAGGTGAAGATCGGACCGGTCAGGCCCGCTGCCACCTGCCACGCGGTTGCGGGGCCCGACAGGAAGTTGCCGGCAGCGGTGCTGGTCGATCCGTAGGCGCCGGTCAGCGAGATGCTCGGGTAATAGAGCGCACGGGCCGCACCGATGCTGGCATTGGCGGCCACGAGGTTCTGCTCGGCCTGCAGGATGTCGGGCCGCCGCCGCAGCAGCGTCGAAGGCAGATCGGCAGGAATGAGCGGCGCGGCGAGTTGTTCGATAGTCCTGCCGCGCGGAATCGGGCCCGGATTGCGGCCGAGCAGGATCGAGATCCGGTTCTCCACCGCGGCAATCTGCTGCTCGATGGCCGGGATGGCAGTGAGCGCCTGCTGGTACTGCGAGCGCACCTGGGCCACTTCGGTCTTCGACACCACGCCGGATTTGAAGCGCAGGTCGAAGATGCGCACCGTCTCGCCGAAATTCGCGGCAGTGGCGGCGGCGATCTCGCGCTGCCGGTCCAGGCCGCGCAATGCCAGGTAGCTGGTCGCGACGCCCGCCACCAGCGTAAGCACCACGCCGCGCTGCGCCTGCTCGCTCGCGTAGACCTGCGCCTGCGCGGCTTCGCTCAGGCGCCGCACGCGGCCGAAGAGATCGATCTGCCAGGTGGCGCCCAGGGCAGCCTGGTAGAGCGAGAAGTAGGGGTCGGCCCCGGCGGGGATCGGCGGCTGCCCTTCCCGGCTCGCCCGGGTGCGGCTCGCCGCGCCGCTGTAGCCGATCTGCGGGTAGGCCTGCGAGTTGGTCACGCCGAGCGTGCCGATGAACTGGTCGACCCGCGCCGCCGCGACACGCACGTCGAGATTTTCGCGCAGCGCCGTTTCGATCAGTTCGTTCAGCACGGGGTCGCCGAACTGCTCCCACCACTTCGTGTTCGCAACCTCGGCCGCCTTGGGGTAGTCGATGCGCCACGCCGTCGGCGGCTCCACCGTGGGTCGCACGTAGTTCGGGCCGACGGTGCAGCCGGTGAAGGAGAGAGCGGCGGCGACCAGCGCTGCGACCGTGTACGTCCTCATGGCGTTTTCCTCGATGAATCAGGGATGGTGGGCATGTCAGGCCAGGAGCGCCCAGCCGAACAGCAATGACACTGCCAGCAACGCGATGCTGGCGACGGGCCAGCGCCGAAGGAAGGTGTCGCTGCGTTCGAACTGCGCAGCCGTCGCGCCGCATGCCCCTTGCAGATGGCCCAGTGCGACGCCCAGGTCGCCGGCCGGAATTCGCGGCAGATGCCGGCCCACCCGGTCCAAGACGACGGCCAGCGCGGCACCGATCAGTACCGGCCACAGCGCCGACCAGAGCGCGGCCGGGGCCAGCGCGTCGGGCCGCACGTCGCCCGGGATCGCCAGGTAGAACGCCCACGGCAGCGCCACCGAAACCACCGCCATCGCAAGCCACGACACGATGAACACGGCCGGCGCACGCGCATCGGGGACCGGTGCCGCATCGGCGATCAGGCGGCGAACGAAATGGATCATCAGCAGCGCGGAGGCCACCGAGGAAACGATGGCCACGGTGCCGGCAAGGCCGTCGCCCAGGATGTCCTTCGCCGCGTACTTGGTCAAGGCGCCGCCGGTCAACGTCAAGCCGGCCAGCCCCAGCCCGATCACCGCGGCAGGAACGAGCATCGGCCACAGGCGCCGGCGGCCCGTGAGGGCAACCACGCCGACGGCCAGGAACAAGGCCCCCTTCACCAGCAGATGGTGCGCGGCGTAGAAGGCCGCGATCATCGGGGTCGAACCGTCGCCCACGGCCAGGCCCATGCCGATCAGCGCGACGACGAACCCCATCTGGCTCACGCTGGAGTACGCGAGCACGACCTTCGGGCGCGTCTGCGTGATGCCGATCGCGACGCCGTAGAGCGCGCCCACCATGCCGATCGCCGCGAGCGGAAAGCCAAAATCCGGAAGCGCGACGTCGAGCGGCAAGAAGCGGATCAACGCGATGACGCTGGCCTTGACCACGGCGCCGCTCATCACCGCGGCGCCCGGAATGGGCGCGGCGCCGTACGCCACCGGCATCCAGAAGTGCAGCGGCACCAGCCCCGCCTTCATGCCCAGGCCGATGAGCAGCAGCACGAGCGTAACGTCCCGCGTGGGTGACGTAGGCAATGCGGCTGCGGCATCGCGAATCAGCAGGCTCCCCTCCGGCGTGGCTTGCGCCAGGAGGATGAGGCCCGCGAGCAGGAATGCCTCCGCCAGCAAGGCGAGTCCCAGGTACAGCGCGCTGGCACGCAAGGCATCCGGCCCCTCGCCTTGCAGCACGAGCCCGCTCGCGCCCACACTCAGCACGGCCAGCAAAAAGTAGAAGGCGATCAGGTCGGCCGCCAGGAACACGCCGACGCAGCCGGTCAGCGTCATCAGCCAGCAGACGATGAACCCGTTGCCGTCCGGCCGGTCGCGCAGATAGCGCGCCGCGTAAAGCCCCGCCAGACTCCACAGCACCGCCGCGACGGCAAGCAGCATCGCGCCCGGGGCATCGAGCGTGAACGTCATCGCGTAGCCCGGGTTGCCGATGATCAGCGCGGAATCGTCGCCCGCGAAGAAGGCGGCCACCAGCGCGGGGAGCGGAGCCAGCGGCAAGAGCGCGGGCATCCGGCGGCGCAGGCCCGGCATCGCGCAGGCCAGCAGCAGCACCAGCGGAACGGCGATGGCGGCGGCCAGCAACCCCGCGGCACCGAGGAAGATGACGAGCAGGCTGGCAGACCCGATGATCATCGCGCCCCCGCCAGCGGCATGTAGGAACGGCCGATCTGCGTCATGTCGACCGGGCTCAGCGCTGCCACGCCGAGCAGGAATGAACACAGCGCCAACGCCAGCACGGCCAGTTGCTGGTAGCGCGGAACGCGCACCTTCGGCACCCAGCCGGCCTCCGCCGGCGTCATCGCGCGCACGACGACGAGGAACACGTAGGCGCTCGTCAACAGCCCCCCCGCGAGCATCACCAGCACCCACCACCATTGCGCGGTCGCGATCGCCGCCGACAGCAGCAGCCACTTCGCGAGAAAGCCACCCGAGGGCGGCAGCCCGATCAGCGACGCGCCGCCGAGCGCGAAGGCGACTATCGTCATCGGCAGCGCGCGCCCTGCCCCGCGCAGGTCCGCGACACGGTCGTGCCCGAGCGTCGAGTAGATGAGCCCGGCGGCCATGAACATCGCGGCCTTCGCCGTCGCGTGCGAGATGGCCTGCAGCATGCCGCCGCTGACGGTCGACGCGCTGTCGAGCTGCGCGGCGTCCATGCCGAAGACCAGCGGGAACATCAGGAAGAGATAGCCGATCTGCGCAACGGTCGAATAGGCGATCAGCAGCTTGAGGCGGGCCTGCCGCAATGCCACGACATTGCCGACCAGGATCGCCGCGCCGCCCAGCGCGGCCAGCAGCTGCGCGGAGGGCCAGGTCACGACATTGGCGAAGACGTCGAGCCACAGGCGCACCACCAGGAACCACGCGCCCTTGATCACCAGCGCGGAAAGCACGGCGCTTGCCGCAGCGGGTGCGCCGGCATGCGCGGGCGGCAGCCACAGGTGCAGGGGGAAGAGCGCGGTCTTCGCGAGCAGGCCGGCCGTCATCAGCGCGGCGGCGGCCCATGTCAGCGGCTCGGGGCGGACGCTCGCGGCCAGGAGCGAGATGTCCAGCGTGCCGTAGGCGCCATACAGCAGGAAGGCCCCCAGCAGATACAGCATGGAACCCAGCAGCGCATACACCAGGTAGCGCAGCGCGGCCTGCAGGGTCTCGCCCCGGCCATCGAGGCTGACCAGCGGAACGCCGGCGAAGGTCAGCAGTTCGAGCGCGACATAAAGCGTGAACACGTCGCCGCTCACGAAGACCAGGTTGAGCGAACCCCACACCGCGAGCAGCAGCAGCCAGAACATGAACGGCGCCCGCGCCTCGCGGACGCCCTTCGGTGTGCCGAGATCGCCGCAGGCATAGATGCCGATCACGCCGATCACGACCGCGACGGCCACCAGCATGACGACCGACAGCCCGTCCGCGCGCAGCGCCACGCCGAGCGGCGGCGTCCAGCCGCCAAGCAGGTAGACGAGCGCATCGCCGGTCTGAAGCAGTGCGTGGGCGATTCCGAACGCGATGCCGAGCCCGAGCAAGAGCGTGACCATGGCGACCCGCTGTGCATTGCGCCCCCCCAGGACCAGCCCGACGAGCACGCCCACGAACGGCACCAGCACCGCCAGCACGAGCCAGAGGCCGCCGGGTGTCGTCAGGTCCATCGACGCGGAAGCGGGCACCTAGACCTCCCCATCGGCAGCTTTCGCCTGGGGTGGCAGATCGCCGGACAACGTGACCGAACCCGCTTCCTCGAACAGCCGCAACAGCAGCGCCACGGCGAGCGCGGAGGCGGCGAAGGCAACGACGATGGCCGTGATCAGCAGCGCCTGCGGCACCGGATCGCCATTCATCCCGGCGGCCGCGCCCCGGCGCGCGATCACGGCGCACACGACGAAGATGCCGTTGCCGATCAGGTTGAAGGCGAGGATCTTGCGTAGCGGCTGCGGGTTGACGATGAGGCCGTACACGCCGAGACCGACGAGCACCGCGGCGCACAGTCCGAACAGCGTGGTCGGGCTCATTGCGCGACCTCCATGCTCGGCACTGCGGCGCGAGCTTGCCTGGAGCGGTCCGGCGCTGCGCTCATGGCGGTGTCGACCGTTGCGGCGCGCCGGCCAGCAGCAGGGCCAGCGTCATCGCCAGCGAGGGCATCAGCGCCACTTCGATGACCACGATGAGCGGCTTGGCGTAGCCTTCCGGATAGGCGAGGAACGCACCCGCGATGGCAACGCCCGTGAAGCCGATGGCGATGAACACCGCCGGCCCGGCCACCAGCACCGTGCGCAGCCAGGTGCGGCTGACGGGCGGCGCATCGGCCAGCCCCGCCATCATCACCAGCAGCCACATCGCCGCGAGAATCGTCGCGCCCTGGAATTTGCCGCCCGGATCATCGGCACCCACCCAGAGGATGTAGATGGCGACGACGATGCCGATGGGAGGCAGCACGCGTGCGAAGTACGCGAGGATGCCGTTGGGGTCCGCCGGCTGCGCAGGGCCGGGACGACCGCCCCACGCGCGGTCCGGCGCCAGCGACCACACGCCCACCAGCGCGAACAGCAGCACGACGGCTTCGAGCAATGTATCCATCGCGCGGAACGACAGCAGCACTGCGGTGATCGGATTGCCGACGCCGGTCGAGGCGATGTTGGCCGCCACCTGCGGTGCGAGCGTCGGCGAAGGCTCGGGCAGCGCGAGCACGCAGACTGCGATCACGCCGGCCACGGTGATGGCAGCCAACGCGGCCAGCACGCGCGTGGGCAGCCCCGGGAGATCGGCGCGCGCCGTGGCCTCCGTCCGGCGCAGCCGCGACGCGGCGCCGACCAGCAGCGCACCGGTCAGGCCGGCGCCGATCGCGGCTTCGGTCATCGCCACGTCGATCGCCGACAACTGGAGCCACACCAGCGTGAGGAGCAGTCCATAGGGAATGAATCCGGCAACCGCCGCGAAGGTGTCGCGCGCGAAGACGGTCCACGCCGCCAGCCCGAGGAACAGCAGTGCCAGCGCGGTGTTCAGGGTCAGGCTCATGGCTTGGGCCCCTCGCGGCGCACGGCGCGCGCAATGAGTTGGGACACCGTCGCCGACCCCAGGAGGACGAGGAACCAGACGAGCACCAGCTTGCAGGCGGTCGAGAGGCTGTCCACCTGCGGGAGCAACCCCAGCACGACGAGACCGAGCCCCAGGTTGTCGGCCTTGGTCAGCGCATGAAGCCGCGTGAAGGTGTCGGGAAAACGCAGCAGGCCCACACTGCCGGCAAGAAAGAAGAACGCCCCCGCGCAGATCGCGACGATGGTGAAGATATCGGCGACGACGTTCGTGGTCATCCGTCGCTCCCCGCATCGTCCCGCACGGTGGTGGCCCCGGCTTTCACGAAGGCGATGGCGGCGAAGGCCGCGAGGATCGACAGCGTCAGCACCACGTCGATGACCGCGTCCATGTCGATCGCCGCGCCCGCAAGCAGCAGGGCCGCGATGCCCCCGGTGCCGAAGAGCTGCACGGCCATCATGCGATCGACGTTGCCCGGCCCGCGCAGGATGCAGACCAGGCCCAGCGCGACCATCGCCAGCACGAAGGCAGTCGCGCCGATCAGGAAGCTAGTCATGGCCCTCCCCCACCACCAGCGCCTTGGTCAGCAACTGTTCCTCTTCGGCCATGTGCTGCGCGAGCGGCTGGTCCATGTCCAGGCAGTGATAGACGATGGCCGTTTCGGTCTCGCCGACCGGCACGGAGCCCGGCAGCAGGCTCATGATCGAGGCGAACTCGTTGCGTGCCAGCCCCGGCGGAAAGCCCACCGGCGCCGAGACGAATCCCGGCCGCATCGGCATGCCCGGATCGAGCGCGCGGCGGGCCACGTCAATGCCGGCCAGCACCGACTGCCACAGGAAATGCGGCACGAACCCCAGCAGCGCGCGGAAGCGCACGTGGCCCGCCTCGCGCGGGAGAAGGTGCAGGCTCGTCCAGGTCGCGGCGACGGTGGACAGCACGCCGAAACCGAGGTCGGCCGGCTTCACGCTCGGCATCAGCACGAGCCACAGCGCCAGGAACATCAGGCCACGCGTCAGCACGGTGCCGGCCAATGAGGGCGTGCGCGTCATGAGGGCCCTCCTTCGGCGCCTGCGCAGACCAGATGCACGTCCATGCGGCTCAGCCGCTCGTACAGCCGCGTCTCCTCGCGGATCGGCCACCAGTCGTACAGGAAGATCTCCATCGGCCGCCACAAGGCGACCCAGCCGCCGATCACGAGGCTCTCCTGCACGAGCCGCGTGTAGCGCTCCTTGTCGAAAAGGCCCGCGATGAACTCGCCGACGAAGAAGGCGATCGCCAGGAACACGAGCCCGATCAGCAGGCTGATTCGGCCCAGCCGCAGCAGTCGCCGCATCTGGCGCCGGGTGGACAGTGCGCGCTGGCGGAAGTATTCGCCCACCGCATCGCGCAGCATCGAGGCCGACTCGGGCGTCGCGGTCCGGCCGTCAATGCGAACCACCAGCGCCATCGGCCGTGGCGCCGGCACCTCGCGGGCCCAGTCGACGATGTAGTCCTGCGCCTTGGGATCGAGGTCGCGCTCCCGGAACGGCGCGGGGTCCATCGAGTTGAAGAGTTGCCGCAGTTCCGCAACATGCAGTTCGAGCACCGCACGCCCTTCTGCGGCCGGGCTCCCCCCGGAGGGCAGTCCACTGGTCGCGGCGGATGCGGGAGTCGGAATCAAGCGAATGCTCCTCGTCCGTCACGCCGGATCGGTCGCGGGATCGAAGGCCTCGTCGCGCGGCGGCGGTTTCTCCTTGCCGAACACCGCCACGTACACCGTCGGCAGGAACACCAGCGTCAGCAGCGTGGCCACCAGCAGCCCGCCCATGATGGCGAAAGCCATCGAACCCCAGAACACGGTCGGCGCGATCGGGATCAGCCCCAGCACGGTCGATATCGACGTCAGCATCATCGGGCGCATGCGCGATGTGCCGGAGGCCATCACCGCATCGAGGACGCTCTGGCCCTCGGCGCGGTAGGTCTCGATCTGCACGATCAGGATCACCGCGTTCTTCGCGATCATCCCGATCAGCGCCAGGATGCCGAGGATCGCGACGAAGCCCAGCGGCCGGTTGAACAGCAGCAGCGTGAGAACCACGCCAATGAGCCCCAGCGGCATGATGCAGACCACCATCGCCAGCCGCCGGAAGCTCACCAGCAGCACCATCATGCTCACGAGCATCAGCACGATCATCAGCGGGACGACGGCATACACCGAGGCGCTCGACGCGGCGCTTTCCTCGAACAGACCGCCGGTCTCGACCTTGTAGCCCTTCGGCAGCCTGGCGTTGAACTCCACCATCCTCGGCGCGAGCTTCTCGACCACCTCGTCCGGCAGCACGCCGTGCACGACGTCGGCGCGGACGGTCAGCGTAGGCAAGCGGTTGCGCCGCCAGATGAGCGGAAGCTCCTGCTCCTCGGTGAAGGTCGCGAACTGGCTCAGCGGCACCATGCGCCCGGTCGGCGTGGGCACCTGCAGCGAACTCAGCGTCTGGAAGGACACGCGCTGATCGTCCGTGGCGCGGGCCACGACGTTGATGAGGTAGATGTCGTCGCGCACCTGCGTCACCGGCGATCCCGTGACTGCCGCGTTCAGGATGCCCGACAGCGTGCGCGTGCTCACGCCCAGCTGCCGCGCCTCGTCCTGGTTGATGTGCACCCGGACCTGCCGCGCGGGCTCCATCCAGTCGTAGTTGACGTGGCGCACGCGCGCATCCGAGCCCAGGACATCGGCCAGTTCGAGCGCGTACTTGCGCACCTGGTTCGCGTCCGGCCCGGTCACCCGGTATTGCAGCGGCCAGCCCACCGGCGGCCCCAGCTCGAGCGGAGACACGCGCGCCACCACGTCGGGGAACTGCTCCGCCAGCGCCTTCTCCAGCTTGAGCTGAAGCCTGTCGCGCGCATCGAGGTCCTTGGCGACCACGACGAACTGCGCGAAGAAGGGGTTGGCGAGCTGCACGTTGAGCGTGAGGATGAAGCGGATCGCGCCGCGCCCGACATAGGTGCTGAAGTGGTCCACGTCGGCGTCTTCCTTCAGCAGCGCCTCGAAGCGCTCCGCCTGGGCCTGCGTCGCATGGATCGAGGCGTTCTGCCGCAGGGTCATGTCGATCGTCAGTTCGGGACGGTCCGACGCAGGGAAGAATTGCCGCGGCACGAACTGCAGCAGGAAGATCGTCACCGCGAAGGCGGCGATGGTCAGCCCGATGGTCAGCCACTTCGCACGGATCGCGCCTCGCAGGAAGCTCCCGTAGATCTTGACCACCTTGCTCGGCTCGGGCGGCTCGGCATCGGGCTTGGGCGCCTTCAGGATCGCCTTGCCGACCAGCGGCGAGAAGATCACGGCGCCGAGCCACGACACGATGAGAGCGATGGCGACGACGGCGAAAATCGAGAAGGTGTATTCGCCCGCGGAACTCCGAGCGAAGCCGATGGGAACGAAGCTCGAGATGGACACCAGCGTGCCGATCAGCATCGGCGCGGCGAGCGTGCGGTAGGCGAAGGTCGCGGCCTGGTCCTTGGTATCGCCGGCTGCGAGGCGATTGATCATCGCGTCGACAGTGGTCATCGCGTCGTCCACCAGCAGGGTCAGCGCGATGATCAGCGCGCCCAGCGAGACGCGGTGCAGGTCGATGTTCAGCACGTCCATGATGGCAAACACGATCGCCAGCGTGAGCGGGATCGACAGCGCCACCACCGTGCCGGGCCGCACGCCCAGGCTCACGAAGCTGCACACCAGGATGATGATGATGGCCTGCCACAACGAGGCCATGAAGTCGTTGATGGCGACGTCGACCGTGACCGCCTGGTCCGCGACCAGCGTGGGCTGGATGCCGTGCGGCAGGTTCGCCGTGATGTCGACCATCTCGGCGCGGATGTTGTTGCCGAGCGCCAGGATGTCCCCGGCATCGCGCATCGCGATCGCCAGCCCGATCGCCGGCTTTCCGTTGACGCGGAACATCGGCTGCGGCGGATCGACGAAGCCGCGCCGTACGGTCGCGATGTCGCCCAGGCGGATGATGCGGTTGCCGACGACGAGGTTGACGGCCTCGATGTCGCGCTCCGAATCGAAGGCGCCGGTGACGCGCATGAACACGCGCTCCTGCTCGGTCTGGATGGTGCCGGCCGGTCGCACGATGTTCTGCGCCTGCAGCGCGCCGACGATGGTCGGATAGTCGAGGCGCAGGCCCGCGAGGCGCTCGGTCGAGAACTCGATGTAGATCTGCTCGTCCTGCGCGCCCATGACCTCGATCTTCGAGACGTCGGGCACCTGCAGCAGGCGCGAGCGGGCGGACTCGACGTAGTCGCGAAGCTCGCGGAAAGTGAAGCCGTCCGCCGTGAACGCGTAGATGATCCCGAAGGTGCTGCCGAAGTCGTCGTTGAAGAAGGGCCCGACCACGCCGGCCGGCAAGGTCTGCCGCATGTCGCCGATGTTCCTGCGCACCTGGTACCAGATGTCCGGCACCTCGCCTGGCGGCGTCGACTGCTTCAGGTCGACGAATATCGTCGTCTGGCCGGCCACCGTGTAGCTGCGCACGCGGTCGAGATGGTTGGTCTCCTGCAGCGTACGTTCGAGCCGCTCGGTGACCTGCTGCAGTGTTTCGTCCACGGTGGCGCCGGGCCAGCCTGCCGCCACCACCATAGTGCGGAAGGTGAAGACCGGGTCCTCCGCGCGCCCCAGGCGGATGAAGGACAGCGTGCCCGCGATCACCGCGATGATCATCAGGAAGATCACCAGCGAGCGCTTGGAGAGCGCCCACTCCGACAGGTTCGGGCCGATCACTGCGCGGCCTCGAGCATCCGGACCTTCTGGCCGGGCCGCAGCGCCTGCACGCCCGCGGTCACGACCACATCGCCGGGCGCCAGCCCCGAGGTGACCTGGACCCGCGCGGCGTCATAGGCCCGCACCTCGATCGCGCGGGCCGAGACCGTGCCCGCCTTCGGATCGACCACCCACACGGAGGCGCTCTTGCCCGATCGCGTCAGCGCCGAGGCAGGTATGTCGATGGCGGGAGCGCTGTCGAGCTTCATGCGCCCGTTCACCGTCGTTCCCAGGCGCATCGCGGTGGGCGCGTTGATCAGCCGGACCCTGACGCTGAACGTGCCGGTCACCGGATCGGCGCGGGGCGAGACCTCGCGCACCTGGCCCTTGGCAATGATGTTCGGATCGCTCACCAGCGAGACGGTGATCTCGGGATCCGAAGGCGCGCTGTTCTTGACTTGCGCGGGCACGTCGAAGACCGCATCGCGCGCGCCCTCGCGCGCCACCTGGATGATCATCCGCCCCGCCTGCACCACCTCTCCCGGTTCGGGTCCGCGTGCCGTCACGATGCCGGACACGTCGGAGACCAGCCGTGTGTAGCTCAGCCGGTTCTGGGCGAGCGTGACCAGCGACTGGGCGGACTCGACCTGCGACTGCGCCACCTTCAGCAGCGCCTCGGCCTGCTCGAACGACGCGCGCGAAACCGCGTCCTCCTTGAGCAGATCCCGCAGCCGCCTGTGGTTGTTGCGGGCCTCCACGCTCTGCGCCTGCGCCGCCGTCAGTTGCGCCCTCGCGGATTGCAGGCTGCTTTCCTCATTCAGCGGATCGAGGCGAGCCAGCACCTGGCCGGGCTTCACCCGGTCGCCGATCTCGACGTTGCGCTCGACCAGCCTTCCATCGATGCGAAACGACTGGTTGATCTCGGTCTGCGCCTGCACGGTGCCCGTGAGGGTCACGATGTCACCGATCGAGCGCGTCTCGATCGTCATCACGCGGACTGGCCGGATCTCCGCCACCGGCGCCTCTTCGCCGCGCTTGCACGCCGAGAGCAGCGCCAGCGCCGCGAGTGCGAGGACGGTTGTCGTTCTGTGCAGATGGCCAACTCGCTGAACAGTGGATTTCACAGACACGGAGGTCGTCCTATCAATAAATGAACAGGGGCGGCTGCTTCCTGCCGCCCGGCAATCAGAAGTCCACCGGATCCCGGATGATCGGGCAGGTCATGCAATGGCCGCCGCCACGACCGCGCCCGAGCTCGGCGCCGACGATGGTCACCACTTCGATCCCCTGCTTGCGCAGCAGCGTGTTGGTGTAGGTGTTGCGGTCGTACGCATAAACCACGCCCGGCGAGGCGCACACCAGGTTCGCGCCACTGTCCCATTGGGTGCGTTCGCGCTGGTAGTCGCTGCCGCCGGCCTCCACGACGCGCAGCTTCTTGAAGCCCAGCGCCTGTGCGACCACGTCGACAAAGGGCTTGTTCTCGGCATGCAGCTCGACACCGCTCGGATGGCTGCTCGGACGGTAGGAGTAGGTCCGCGTCTGGTTCATGAAGTCGGGCGCGAGCAGCACGCAGTCGCGGTCGGCGAAGGTGAAGACCGTGTCCAGGTGCATCGCCGCACGGATCTTGGGCATGGCCGCGACGATCACGCGCTCGGCCGCGCCTTTCTTGAACAGCGTGGCCGCGAGCTGGCTGATGGCCTGGCGCGAAGTGCGCTCGCTCATGCCGATCAGGACGTTGCCCTTGCCGATGGGCATGACGTCGCCGCCTTCGAGCGTGGCGAGGCCATGGTCTTCGGTCGGGTCGCCCCACCATACGTTCACCTTGCCGGAAAAGTCGGGGTGGAACTTGTAGATGGCAGTGGTGAGGATGGTCTCCTCGTGGCGTGCCGGCCAGTACAGGGGGTTGAGGGTGACACCGCCGTAGATCCAGCAGGTCGTGTCGCGCGTGTAGAGGGTGTTGGGCAGCGGCGGCAGAAGGTACTCGGTGGCGCCCGCCGCTTCACGCACGACTTCGAGTGCCTTGCCGCCGTGGGCTTCCGGGAAATCGTTGGTCGACAGGCCGCCGATCAGGGTCTCGGCCAGCGTGCGGTTGTCGAGTCCTTCGAGGTAGCTGCGCAGCTCGTCGATGAAGCCCAGGCCGACCTGGTTGGGCACGACCTGGTTGTCGAGAATCCATTTCTTGCCCTCCGGCACCGCGACGGTTTCGGCGAGCAGGTTGTGCATCTCGACGACCTCGACGCCGCGATCGCGCATCTTGGTGACGAAGTCGAAGTGGTCGCGCTTGGCGTTTTCCACCCACAGCACGTCGTCGAACAGGAGTTGGTCGCAGTTGCTGGGCGTGAGGCGCGAATGCGCCAGGCCCGGCGCGCACACCATCACCTTGCGCAGTTGGCCGACTTCGGAGTGGACACCGAATGCGGCGGGCTTTGTCTCTGTTGCCATGACGTTCTCCTGTGTGAGTACCCAGCCGGAGTGGCTAGATGGTGATGTAACCCGTGGCGAGCCAGTACAGGCCGATGACGGCACCGATCACCGCGACGATGAAGATGATCCAGTCGATGGCCGTGAAGACCTGCTTGCCCTGTTCGCGGCGCGCCCAGATGTAGAGGATGGTTCCGGGCGCGTAGAGCACGGCGGACAGCAGCAGGAACTTGAGGCCGCCGGCATAGATCATGAAGACCGTGTAGACGCAGGCAATGCCCGCCATGATGAGGTCGCGCTTGCGTTCGCCGGGGCGCATCTGATAGGTCTCGCCGCGCTTCGACAGCATGAAGCCGTAGGCGGCCACGAAGAGGTACGGAATCAGCGCCATTGCGCTGGTGAGATTCAGCATCAGCGAGAACGCATCCCTCGACCAGTAAGTGGTGATGACGATGAGCTGCACGATGATGTTCGACAGCCAGAGCGCATTGGCAGGCACCTTGTTGGCGTTCTCCTTCGCGAAGAGCGCCGGCATGTCCTTCGTCTTCGCGGCAGTGAACAGCACTTCGGCGCAGATGAGCGACCACGCGAGATAGGCGCCCAGCACGGAAATGATGAGCCCGATGCTCACGAAGATCGCGCCCCAGGGCCCCACCACGGCCTCGAGCACCGTGGCCATGGAGGGCTGGCGCATGCCGGCGATCTCGGGCCGGTCCAGCACCGCGTAGGGCAGCATCGTGACGAGCACCATCAGGCCGGTGACACCGATGAAGCCGAGGATCGTGGCCTTGCCGACGTCCGCGCGTTCCTTGGCATAACGCGAATAGACGCTCGCGCCCTCGATACCCAGGAAGACGAAGACGGTGACGAGCATCGTCGCCCGCACCTGCTCGAAGATGCCGCCTTCCAGCCCGCCGCCGTAGAAGTTGCCGCGGAACAGGTCCATCTTGAAGGAGAAGATGAGGATCACGATGAAGACCAGGATCGGGATGATCTTGGCCACCGTGACCACGCTGTTGATGAAGGCTGCCTGTTGCACGCCCTTCAGGATCATGAAGTGGAAGAGCCAGATGCCGATCGATGCCACCACGATCGCGACCACGGTGTTGCCATCACCGAAGACGGGGAAGAACGCGCCCAGCGTGGACTTGATCAGCACCCAATAGGAGACGTTGCCGATGCAGCTTCCGATCCAGTAGCCGAAGGCGGAGAGAAAACCCGGGTAGTCGCCGAATCCGGCCTTGGCATAGGCGAAGACGCCGGCATCGAGATCGGGCTTGCGCTCGGCAAGAGATTGAAAGACTCGCGCCAGCATGTACATGCCCGTGCCGGCGATGAGCCATGCAATGACCGCGCCGAAGGGGCCGGTCGCATTAGCGAAGGTGCGCGGCAACGAGAAGATCCCCGCGCCGACCATGCCGCCCACCACCATCGCGGTGAGTTGCATTCGCGACATTTTCTGTTCAGTCGAAGCCATGGAATTTCCTCACTCGTTTGAATTGATTCGAACTTCAATCCCTGAAGGCCCACGTCGCGCTGGAGCACTGATGAAATGCCGCTTTCAGGGGAAGCAGCAACGGCTTTGCGCGCTCACGACTCATACCTCATACCCGGTGCAAATGAGCATCAGTGGCTCATGCACCTTTGTCAATAGCACCATCGGGCACCGCGCAGCACCCGCCTAGAAGGCCTTGCGCACGTTGATCCACACCTCGGTGGAGCTGTAGTTGAAGCCGACCGAATTGCTCTGGTCCCGGATCCAGAGAATCTCCGGGCGCAGTGTCCATGTCGGCACGAACTCCCAGACCAGATACGCGCCGACTTCGTACAGGTTGTCCCTGCGCCGCAGGATGACGGTGTTGTCGAGCGTGTCGGGATGGAAGTGAACGTTGTCGGCGTTGAAGGAGTCACGCTCCCACCACGCGAAAGTGCCCCAGCTCAGCTTGTTGTTCACGGTGAAGTCCAGGGATACCGTCGCACCATAGACGTCCGAGTCGCCGTCGGGACGGCTCGTCGCGTAGTTGTGCCCGGCGTGCCCCGTGACGGAAAAGCTGCCCTGGCCGTCCATGAACGACCGCACCCAGCCGGCAGTGGCCACGGCGGTGGTGCGGCTTCTGTCACGCAGGTTGCCTTCCGGGTACCGGCGTCGCCGCACGTCCGCGCCCAGCGTGAACTGGTTGTCGGGGTCGTAGCGTATGCGGTAGTCGGTGAAGATGGAGACGTCGTTGCGGTAGTCGCTGTTGCCGCGGTAGCTGGTCCTGCCCCTGAACCCGGCCGCGAGGTTGTTGTCGCCCAGCGTCTTGCTGCCTGCGAGGCTCCAGCGCAGGTCGGAATCGTTCCTGCTCTCGGAGTTGTCGTAGTACCTGAAGCGGTAGTCCAGGTTTGCGTCGATCGCGTAGCCGTTCTGCAGCGCATAGTTCGCGCCGCCGCCCACACGCGCGTTGTAGAAGGTGTCGCGCCGGTCGCCCCCGCCGAATGCATCGGTGCCTCGCGTGGAGTTGACTCGATAGCGGCCAACGCCTGTTTCCGCATAGCCGAAGCCCGTCAGCGCCCTGCCTTCGTCGAGAGACTGCCGCGCTGCCTGGTCGTAGATCTCCACTTGGGACAGAACGTCGGGCGGCAGGTTGTCGAAGCGCAGCACCGTCTCGAACTCGATCTTCGCCTCGGCGTACTGCCCGAGCGCGAAGTAGGCGCGGCCGAGGGCGAGATGCGCAGCAACGTTGTCCGGCTGTGTCGCGAGACTGCGCTCGAACAGCGCCTTGGCCTTTTCGCCGCGCTGGGTGCCGAGCGCGGCGCGGCCCAGCAGGTAGGTGAAGGTGGCATCGTTCGCGCTCGTGGCCTCGAACGGTGCGAGCAGATCGTAGGCTTCCTGGTACTTGCCATCGCGCACCAGTTGCTCGGCACGGGGGACATCGGGATCGGCGGCAAACGCCGGATGGGCGGCCAGGACCACCATCGAAACTGCCAGCATGCGGGCGGCGGAGCGCCACGGCGAATGCGATCGGGCACGGCGGTCGGAACGGATCTTGATCATTGTCAATGTCTCCTTGGACGCTTGGATCTCCCAGGAAAAACATTAAACACTCGACTCCGGTCCGCCCGCAACGCGACCAAAGTGAGGTTGTCAGGGCTGGCCGTTGCGCGACAGGAGCACGGCGAAAGGCCGGGTGCCCGGAAACTCCGAGAAGATGATCGTCAGCATCGCGGTGATCGGCACCGCCAGGAAGGCGCCGGGCACGCCCCACAGCGCCACCCACACCGCGAGGCTCACCAGGATCGCGAAGGGACTGAGATTGAGCGAGTTCCCCATGACGTACGGGTCGATGAAGTTGCCGATGACGAACTGGATCACGGTGAGCCAGAGCAGGATCGGAACGACATGCGACGCATCGCCGAACTGCGCCAGTGCCATCGCGCCGGGCAGCAACACGCTCAGGAACGAGCCGATGTACGGAACGAAATTCAGCAGCACGATCATCACCGCCCAGAACGGCGCGAACTCGAGCCCCGTGAAACGCATGACCACGTAGCTCAGCGCACCGAGCAGCACGCCCAGGAAGGTCTTGAGCGCGAGATAGGCGCCCACCCTGGAGTTGATGTCGGCGATCACCTGCCGGATGCGCTGCGCATGCTGCGGGCTGCTGGCGATGCTGGCGATCTTCGCGTCGAGGTGGGTCCGCTCCACGAGCAGGAAGCAGGCGTAGAGGGCCACGATGACCACACTGGCAAAGATCGACGACACGGACGACAGCGCCGATCCGACCAGTCGCTGAAGGCTCACCTGCGCGAGGAAGTCGCGCCGCAAGGTCGTCCATGTCGGCTCGGCCTCGACATGGAAGAAGACCGCCACCTGTTGCACCGCCGCCAGCAACGACTCCTGGTAGCGCGGTGCCTGGGCGATGACGCTGTCCTTGTTCGCGAGGATCGTGTAGACCACCATGAACAGGCCGAACGCGATGATCAGCACCGACAGGATGGAGATGACGAAAGGCGGAAGGGACGGTCCGACCAGCGGAATCCGTGCGATCAGCCGCGCGAGGCCGAGGATCACGTACACCACGATGACGCTGAACATGATCGGCACGAACACGTCCCGCCCGATGAAGAAGATCCAACCGATCATCAGCGCAATGGCCGTGCCATACACGAAGGTTTGAAACCGGTGGTTCATCTTGAGTGCAGCTCCGCGGGTCGGGGCAAGACCGGGTCGGCCTTGCCGGGGCGGGCCCATCTTATGTGAAGGGCCAGCAAGCGCGGAGCGCATCAAACAGGCAGCGGGCGCTGCGGGGGACGCCGGGCCGGCGCCGGCTTCACAGGTCCTCGATGACCAGCATGCGATAGCGTTGCGCGATGGAATAGGGGGCGCGACGCACCACCTCCATCATCCGTTCCGCCGTCTCCTCGTCCGGCGTCTTCACCAGCAGCGCGTGGTGACCGTCCTTCGCCAGCTTGGTGTAGGCGCGCACCGTGGCGCCCTCGGTGCCGGCGGAAGGAAGAGGGTCGTCGGCGTCGCTGACAGTGGGCGTGATTTGCGAGAAGATCGTCGCAGGGGTCAGCAGGAACACTTCGCTGTCCTGCAGCCGTGTGCTCAATTCAGTGCCCACCGAGGCCGCCGTGGCTTCGTCCGGAAACATCACCATCGAGTAGCCGGTCGGATAGAAGGCGCCGCCGATGGTGGCGACCATGGAAGGGTCGAGGCTGAAGGAGGTCAACATGAGGGATCCTGTTTATGCAACAGCCTTCATGGTCTCGCCGCGAGGCAGGCCCCCAAGTAGGAATAGCCCGGCATCGTGCGCCGGCCGCGACAGCGCCTAGTTGAGCGTCGCCTGCGGAGGCGGCGACGTGATGAAGAAGCGCATCGGCACCTCCCGCCAGACCACCCTGCCGTCGTCGGGCGTCGGCTTGAACTTCCATTTCCAGACCGTCTCGGTGGCCGAACGGTCCAGGCGTGCATAGCCGCTCGACTGCTTCACCTCGATGGCCACAGGCCGGCCGTCCGGCGTCGTTCGCACGTGCAGCAGTACCGTTCCCTGCTCACCCTTCTCTCGCGATTCAGCCGGATAGGGCGCGTTCGGATTCGGCGGGTTCGGCGCCCATTCGCCAGGTTGCCCGGCGGGCGGCGCTTCGCAAGCAATCAACAGCGCGGCGGCGCCGCTTGCAAGCAATGCCTTGCCGCATTGCCAGTGGCGGGTATTCATCGGATCTTCCCCTGCATCGTGAATGAATCTTCGGAGCCCCGAATGTCGTCACGCGAATTCAGGCGTGCGCCGATGCTACCCGGCGGGTACGGCGTGTTTCGATCATCGATCCTCGTCGCTCTCCATCGCCGCGTCGTACTTCCCCTCGCTCGCCGCCCCATTGAGCCGCGCGCGCTTGCGCAGCGCGTCCTGGGCCGGGCGAGCCAGATCGGCCTTGCCTTGCCAGGCCTGCAGTGCCGGGTCCTGCAGGGCGCGCCCGTAGGAGAAGCTCAGGTTCCAGGGCTGCGGCCCCAGACGGTTGAGGGCGTCCAGGTTGGCCGTCGCTTCGGAAGGCGACTGCCCTCCCGACAGGAAGTTGATGCTCGGCACCGCGGCAGGGACCGTGCGGCGCAGGACCCGAAGGGTTTGCGCGGCCACCTCGGGCGGCGTCGCCTGCCGGGCATGGCTCTTTCCGGGCACCACCATGCTCGGCTTGAGCAGGATGTGCTCCAGCACCACATGGTGCCGCTGCAGCGCATGGAACACCTCGTGCAGCACCTCCTGCGTGACCTCGGCGCAGCGGGCGATCGTGTGGTCCCCGTCGATCAGGACTTCCGGCTCGACGATGGGCACCACCCCCAGTTCCTGGCACACGGCGGCGTAGCGCGCGAGTGCTTCCGCGTTGGCTTCGATCGCTGCCCGGCCGGGCAGCGCGTCAGAGACGTTGTAGACGGCGCGCCACTTCGCAAAGCGCGCGCCCTGCTGCTTGTAGCCCTGGAGCCGTTGCGCCAGGCCGTCCAGCCCCAGCGTGATTTCGTCGCCCGGCGCCAGTGCCAGCGGAACCTTGCCGGCATCGACCTTGATGCCCGGCACGATGCCCTGTCGCGCCGCCAGTTGCGGCAAGGGCTCGCCATCCGCGGCATGCTGGCCCAGCGTCTCCTCGTACAGGATCACGCCGCTGACGTGCTGCCCGAGGTCCGGTGTCGAGAGGAGCAGACTGCGATAGGCGCGCCGGTTGTTCTCCGTGGACTCCACGCCGATCGACTTGAATCGCTTGGCGATCGTCGGGCCGCTTTCGTCGGCGGCGAGGATACCCCTGCCCTTCTGGACCAGCGCTTTGACTGTGGCTTCAAGTTCGCTCGTAATGGGCATGGTGTGTCTCCGTTCGGGAGGCCAGTCTCCCGCCGGGGGGCATCGGGATGCAAGTGCCCCTTCCCGGCGTGGTGCCAAAAAGAGAGGCTAGAGCGACGCGCGCGGCAGGTAGCGCGCCGACAGCACCCCGTCGATCGAGGCGATGTCGGCCAGCACGGCCGGGCTCACGGCGCTGTCGATATCGACCAGCGTGTAGGCCATGTCGCCACGCGACTTGTTGACCATGTTGTGGATGTTCAGGCCGGCATTCGCCATCGCGGTGGAAATCTGGCCGAGCATGTTGGGCACATTGGCGTTGGCGATGGCCACGCGATAGGCCGATTCGCGCCCCATGCTGACGCTCGGGAAGTTCACCGCGTTGGCGATGTTGCCGTCCTCCAGGAAGTCCCGCAGCTGGTCGGCGACCATGACGGCGCAGTTCTCTTCCGCCTCGCGCGTGGAGGCGCCCAGGTGCGGCAGGCACACGATGCGCTCGTGCCCCAGCAGGGCGGCGCTCGGGAAGTCGCATACATAGCGCCCCAGGTGCCCCGCGGCCAGCGATGCCAGCACCGCCTCGTTGCTGACCACGCCCTCGCGCGAGAAGTTCAGCAGCACCGCGCCGGGGGGCATCAGGCGGATGTTGTCCGCGTTGACCATGTTTCGGGTGGCATCCACCAGCGGCACGTGCAAGGTCACGAACTGCGCGTTGCGCAGCACGTCCGCCACGCTCGCGGCCTTCCGCACCTGCGACGGCAGGCTCCACGCGGCATCGACGGTGATGTCGGGGTCGTGGCCGAGCACGTTCATGCCCAGCTTGATCGCCGCGTCGGCCACCAGGCAGCCGATCTTGCCCAGGCCCGCGATGCCCAGCGTCTGGCCGGCCAGCTCGAAGCCGGCAAAGGCGCTCTTGCCGTTCTCGATCATCTTCTCCATGTCGGCGCGGCCGGGGCCCAACTCGTCGACGAAGCGCAAGGCACCGGAGAGGTTGCGCGCGGCCATCAGCATCGCCGCCACCACCAGTTCCTTGACCGCGTTGGCGTTGGCGCCTGGCGCGTTGAACACCGGCACACCGCGCTCGCTCATCGCCTTGACCGGGATGTTGTTGGTACCGGCACCGGCACGGGCGATGGCCCGCACGCTGTGCGGAATGTCCATCGCGTGCATGTCGGCCGATCGCACGAGCACCGCGTCAGGCGCCGTCACGTCCTTGCCCGTCACGTAGCGATCAGCCGGCAGTCGCTGCAGCCCCCTGGCCGAGACCTCGTTGAGCACCAGGATCTTGAGCCGGTCAGCCATGGCTGACCTCGAACTCCTTCATGTACTCGACGAGCGCTTCCACGCCTTCGATCGGCATTGCGTTGTAGATCGACGCTCGCATCCCGCCGACCGACCGGTGGCCCTTGAGTTGCACCATGCCGCGAGCCTGCGCGCCCTTGAGGAAAGACTCGTCGAGCGACTCGTCGCGCAGCTTGAAGGGCACATTCATCAGCGATCGGTCCTCGCGCGCCACCGGGTTGTAGAAGAAGGAGGTGGTCTCCAGGTGGTCGTAAAGCACCGCGGCCTTCTTGCGGTTGTGCGCTTCCATCGCCTTCAGCCCGCCCTGCGCCTTGATCCAGTTGAACACCAGGCCGGCGATGTAGATCGTGTAGGTCGGCGGCGTGTTGAACATCGAGTCGTTGTCGGCCTGGATCTTGTAGTCGAAGGCAGAAGGCGTGATCGGCAGCGCCTGCCCGATCAGGTCGTCGCGCACGATCACCATCGTGACCCCCGCCGGCCCGACGTTCTTTTGCGCGCCCCCGTAGATCAGGCCGTAGCGGCCCACGTCGACCGGGCGCGACATGAAGTTGCTCGACATGTCGGCCACCAGCGGCACGTCGCCGGTGTCGGGCGTCCAGTGGTATTCGACGCCGCCGATGGTCTCGTTCGAGCAGATGTGAACGTAGGCAGCATCCGGATCGAGCTTCCAGGTGTCCTGCCGCGGCACGCTGGCGTAGCCGCCCGCCTCGCTGCTGGCGGCCACGTTGACCTTGCAGTACTTCTTCGCTTCCTTGATCGATTTCTTCGACCATTCGCCGGTGTCGATGTAGTCGGCGCTCGCGCGGCCGCGCAGCATGTTCATCGGCACGATGGCGTTCTCGCCGATGGCGCCGCCCTGCAGGAACAGCACCTTGTAGTTGGCCGGCACTCCCAGCAACTCGCGCAGCAGGCTCTCGGCCTCGGCGTGGATGGAGATGAACTCCTTCCCACGGTGGCTCATCTCCATGACCGACATGCCGCTGCCTCGCCAGTCGAGCATCTCGTCGGCCGCCTGGCGAAGCACGGATTCGGGCAGGGTCGCGGGGCCCGCGCTGAAGTTGAAGACACGCGTCATGTATGAGTCTCCTGGAAATGGCGAGGAAGGTCGCCATTCGACAGGACGTCGACGCAAAAAGCAACGGCTTGCCCGGCCGGCTCCCGTAACAGCCGGCGCACGCTCGGGCGGGCGCGCGAGAAGCATCGCATCCGACGCAGTACGGGTACCATGAACGCGTACCCATTGACGACTTCGCTCCCGGTCCGCTTCCGCGTCGGCGTCGGCATCGCTGCCGAAGGCCTTCCGCGTGACGCGCCGCCGAAGCAATGACGAGGGCCGCGACAAAATGGTTCCAGCGCACTCCCGCGACCACCCGCTCGCGGATGAATCGGCCGACTTCTCGCTCTTCCTGGGCGGGCCCCTGCACCAACTCTGGCGACGCACCCGGTTGTCCGGCAATGCGCTGGAGATGTTGCATCGGCGCGTCTTCTGGATCGTGCTGTTCGCATGGGCGCCGCTGCTGTTGCTGTCGATCACCGAGGGGCAGGCCTGGGGCCGCAGCGTGGACATGCCCTTCCTGCGCGACATCGAAACGCACGTGCGCCTGCTGGTCGCGCTGCCGCTCCTGGTGGCCGCAGAACTGATCGTCCACCGGCGCATGCGATTGGTGACGAGCCAGTTCCTCGAGCACGGGCTGATACCGGATGCCGCGCGACCGCAGTTCGACGAGGCCGTTACCTCGGCCATGCGCCTGCGCAATTCGGTCGCGGCCGAGGTGCTGCTGATAGCGATCGTCTACACCGCCGGCCTGCTGTTCACCTGGCGGGCGCAGCTGGAGCTCGGTGTGTCGAGCTGGCATGGCGTGACGTCCGAAGCCAGGTTCCGGCCATCTCTGGCCGGCTGGTGGCTGGACTTCGTGAGCTTGCCGCTGTTCCAGTTCCTCCTGTTGCGCTGGTATTTCCGCTTGTTCATCTGGGCTCGCTTCCTGTGGCACGTGTCGCGCATCGACCTGAAACTGGTGCCCACCCATCCTGATCGCTGTGCCGGCCTGGGCTTTCTGTCGTTGGTGCGCGTCACGTTTGCGCCGTTCCTCCTGGCGCAGGGCGCTCTGCTCGCCGGCATGATCGCCGACCGCATCCTCTATGGCGGCGCCAATCTGCTCGATTTCGAAGTCGAGCTCATCGGGATCGTGGCCGTGATGGTGTTCGTCGTGCTGGGCCCGCTGCTCGCCTTCAGCATTCAGCTCGATGCGGCAGCGCGCGCGGGCAAGCGCGAATACGGCGCGCTGGCGCAACGCTACGTGCGCGAGTTCGACCAGAAGTGGGTGCGCGGCGAACCGCCCGACGAGTCGCTGCTCGGAAACAAGGACATCCAGTCCCTGGCCGACATCGGCCACAGCTTCGTCGTGGTGGAGGAGATGCGATGGGCGCCCTTCACCTGGCACACCGTCCTTCAGTTGGCGATCACCACGCTGCTGCCCGTGCTGCCGCTCACGCTGACGATGTTCTCGGCGACCGACCTGATCAATCGCGTGCTGAAGGTCTTCTTCTGACCGCCGGCATGGGCGAGGCCAGCCCCTTCAGCGCGTCGCCCAGAACGCTCGCTGCATCTCGATGGTCTCCGGCGCGATCTCGACCACCGGCCCGATCAGCTCCACCGGCTTCTGGCAGTGGTCGAAGACGTAGCGCGACGACACGCTCATCGTGGGGTTCTCGGCATGGCTGCCGGTCTCGGCGAGCAATTGCGCCTCCGTCATGCCATACACCACGCGCCCGATGTTGGCCCAGTAGGCCGTGCCCGCACACATGCAGCAGGGCTCGACGGCGGTGTAGAGCGTGCAGCCCCAGAGAAACTCGGGCGTGTAGTTGGTCGCGGCCACGCGCGCCAGCGTCGACTCGGCATGGTTGACGGTGTCGATGTTGCACTGCTCCAGCAGCACGGTCTCGTTGTCGGGTCCGACCAGCACGGCGCCGAAGGGGTGGTGGCCGAGGGCGATGGCGCGACGGGCCACCTCGTTGGAACGGCGCAGGTGGCGCACCATCTGTTCGAGCGTGGGGCGCGGGCCCTGGGGCGGCAGGGGATGGGTTTCGGACATGGCGGGTACTCCTCGGGGGGCGATGCTCTCACATCGGATTTCGAGGGCGTCCGCCCCCGTCGACGGACGCTTGCTTCGGATCATTAATTCGATTATTCTCGAATTATGGAAATCAACCAGGTCGTCCAGGCCCTCTCCGCGCTGGCCCATCCGCTGCGCCTCGAAGTATTTCGCGCCTTGGTGGTCGCCGGCCAGGGCGGCCTTACGCCCGGTGTCATGCAGGAAGCCATGGACGTGCCCCCGGCCACCTTGTCGTTTCACCTCAAGGAACTGGCGAACTCCGGGCTCGTGAGTCAGGAGCGAGCCAGCCGGAACCTCATCTACCGGGCCGAGTACGACAACATGAATGCACTGCTCGGCTACCTCACCGACAACTGTTGCCAGGGTGCAGCGTGCGCCGTGGACACCACTGGCAGTGCGTGCAAGTGCTGACGCTGCCGCCTGCTCCATGAGCACGCCGCCACTCTCGGTCGGGGGTGCGCCGGCCGCGAAGCCCGCCATCAGCTTCTTCGAACGCTACCTGACCCTCTGGGTCGGGCTTTGCATCGTTGCGGGCATCTGGCTCGGACAGGCATGGCCCAGTCTCTTCCAGGCCGTGGCGAGGCTTGAAGTCGCCAAGGTCAACGTGCCCGTCGGGGTCCTGATCTGGGTCATGATCATTCCGATGCTGCTGAAGATCGACTTCAGCGCGCTGGGCCAGGTCGCGTCGCAATGGCGGGGCATCGGCGTCACCCTGTTCATCAACTGGGCAGTGAAGCCGTTCTCGATGGCATTGCTTGGCTGGATCTTCATCCGCCACGTGTTTGCGCCCTACCTTCCCGCCGACCAGTTGGACAACTACGTGGCCGGACTCATCCTGCTCGCAGCCGCACCCTGCACCGCGATGGTGTTCGTGTGGAGCCAGCTCTGCAAGGGCGACCCGTACTTCACGCTGTCGCAGGTGGCCTTGAACGACGCGATCATGGTGGTGGCGTTCGCGCCCATCGTCGCGCTGCTGCTCGGGCTCTCTTCCATCGCAGTGCCTTGGGACACACTGCTCGCATCGGTCGGCCTCTACATCGTGGTGCCCGTCGTCGTTGCGCAGCTCTGGCGCAAGGTCTTGATGCGCCGAGGCGTCGAGCGCTTTCAGGCCGTGGCCGAGCGACTCGGCCCGTTCTCGATCTCGGCGCTCCTGGTGACGCTGGTTCTTCTCTTTGCTTTCCAGGGTGAATCCATCCTTGAGCAGCCGCTGGTGATCGCACTTCTTGCAGTGCCCATCCTCATTCAAGTCATCGCGAACTCGGGCCTGGCCTATCTGCTCAACCGCAGGCTCGGCGTCGCGCACTGCGTGGCCGGGCCGTCCGCGCTGATCGGAGCAAGCAACTTCTTCGAGCTGGCAGTGGCCACCGCCATCAGCCTGTTCGGCTTCCAGTCCGGCGCTGCGCTGGCCACGGTGGTCGGCGTGCTCATCGAAGTTCCCCTGATGCTCGCAGTGGTGGCCGTCGTGAACCGGACGCAAGGCTGGTATGAAGACGGCCAACGGCCACCCGAGCCGAAGTCGATCTGAATACCATGACTGAAATCACGATCTATCACAACCCGTCCTGCGGGACGTCACGCAACACGCTGGCGCTGATCCGGCATGGCGGCCTGGAGCCGCAGGTGATCGAATACCTCAAGACACCACCGAGCAAGGATCGTCTTCGGGCGCTCATTCAGTCGATGGGTATCCCCGTGCGTGCGCTGCTGCGCGAAAAGGGAACGCCCTACGCCGAACTGCGCCTGGAGGACCCGAAGTGGTCCGACGAGGACCTGCTCGACTTCATGCTCGCGCACCCCATCCTCATCAATCGGCCGATCGTCGTGACGCCCCTGGGGACGAGGCTCTGCCGCCCCTCGGAAGCGGTGCTGGAGATCCTCCCGACGCCGAAGCTCACGCCCTTCACCAAAGAGGACGGGCAGCTCGTGGTCGACGAGGGTGTGCGTCGTGCTTGAAAAGCCGCCCACCTTCCCCGCGCTCGACGCGGCGCTGTTCGAGGTCCCGACGCGGGAGCGACTCGTCGCCCGCGAGCCCTCCGTGCACCGCCCGCGTTTCCTCATGCTTTACGGCTCCCTGCGCGAGCGCTCGTACAGCAAGCTCCTGACGCTGGAAGCGGCGCGACTGCTCGAAGCCATGGGCGGCGAAGTGAGGATCTTCAACCCCGCGGGCCTGCCGTTGCCCGACAGCGTCCCGGACACCGACCCCAAGGTCCAGGAACTGCGCAAGCTCGCCGAGTGGTCCGAAGGCATGGTGTGGACCTCTCCCGAGCGGCACGGCGCCATGACCGGCATCATGAAGGCGCAGATCGACTGGATTCCGCTGGCCCTCGGAGCGGTGCGGCCGACGCAGGGCAAGACCCTGGCGGTCATGGAAGTCTCCGGCGGCTCGCAATCGTTCAACGCCATCAACCAGATGCGCGTGCTCGGCCGCTGGATGCGGATGCTGACCATCCCCAACCAGTCGTCCGTGGCCAAGGCCTACCTCGAGTTCGACGAAGCCGGCCGCATGAAGCCCTCGAGCTACTACGACCGTGTAGTCGACGTGATGGAAGAACTGTTCAAGTTCACCCTGCTCACGCGCGACCTCAGCCCCTACCTGACGGACCGTTACAGCGAGCGCAAGGAGAGTGCCGAAGCGTTGTCCAGGCGGGTCGGCCAACGCGGGATCTGACGCGCCGCGACGAATTTGACGCAGTTCGGAAGCGCCGTGCCGCGCACTTGTCATGCAAGTCGCCAAGTCGGACGTACACTGCGCCGGCATTTTCCCCGTGCGCTCCAGACCAACATCGCTGTCCATGAACATCCGCTTTGCAGACTCCGTTCCACAGGCCCTGACCGACGAGGCCGCCGCCGTTGCCCGGCAGAAGAAGGAACTACTCACTCGCCCGCAAAAGCTGCCCGCGTTTTCCATGGAACTCCGCGCGCGGGAAGGCCATGTCTTCAAGGTCGGGCAGCGATTGACGATGGCACTTCCGGCCATCGACCGCTATCTCGCAGCGCCGACTGCGGACGTTCCGCTGCATGCGCCCGATGGCGAGGAGGTGCGCGCGGTTCCCACGGCCACCCAACTCAAGGTGATGCTTCGCGCGCACTACAGCGGCGCCACTGTCAACGTGATCATCCTGTCGGTGGAACCGGCGCCTGTGCACGCAGGCAATCGCGAGGCGGTCTGGAAGGAAGCAGCGGCGACCGCGCGCGTCGTGTTCCAGTGAGGCGCGCGCGAGGAGCGCAGCCTTACCCGCCCTTCCTCGCCCCGATCAGACGGTCCGCATAAGCCTCCCAGGGGCTGTTGCCGTCCAAACCCTCGAAGACGCCGGCCCGCGCCTGCCGGGCAACCCAGTCCTGCTTGTTCGCGATGGCGGCCGCCATGAGAGGCTCGAAGCCCGCCTCGCTCACGGTCTGCGCCGCTTCGCGCATTTCCTCCGCACGGCGCTTGCCGTGCTGCACCACGCGGCTGAAGAAGTAGGCGCCTTGCCGATCCCAGTCGATCTGCGGAAAGGTCTCCTTCAGGGTGGGCAGCACGTGCGCCTCGACCCCAAGGCTGCGCGCCGTGGCGTAGCTCTCGATGACGAGCGCCTCCAGCCCCTTGATCATGATGCTGCGGCTCATCTTGATGGCCGACGCGACGCCGATGCGGTCGCTCACCGCGCGCGCATCCATGCCCCAGCTACCCAGCGTCCCCGCGAGTGCCTCTGCCTGAGTACCGCCCAACAGCATTGGCACGCGGATGCCGTAGGGCGGCACAGAGGTCATGACGCCGGCCTCGACGTAGCCGACGCCCGCGGCTTCGAGCGCGGCGGCTGCACGCTGCTTGGTGCCGGGTGATGCAGAGTTGAGGTCGAGGAAGCGGGCGCCGGCCCGTGCGTACCGCGCGGCTTCCTCGGCGACCGCGAACGTGTTGGACGCGGTCACCGCCGAGATCAGCAGGTCCGCATGGGCGCACAAGCCGGTCATCCCGTCCGCAGCACGCATGCCATCCGCCTCGGCGGCAGCTCGCGCGGCGGGATCGGCAAACCGCAGGTCCCATGCCCAGACGGCATCGATGCCCGCCTGCTTCAGCAAGCCGCGTCCGAAGATGCCGCCCACTTCGCCATAGCCGATGATTCCGAGCGTCAATCCCATGGGATGTTCTCCTTGGCGGTCGTTCAGAACGTTGCCTTTTCGCCCGGCTTGAGAGGCAGGACCCGCGTGCCGGTCTCGCCGAGCGCCTGGATGTATTCCGCGGGCGTTCCCTTGCCCAGCGGATTGGCGCCATAGTGCATCGGAATCACGGCCCTGGGCTTGAGCCACTCGCGGGTGGCGTAGGCCGCATCTGCGGGCCCCATGGTGAAGTGGCCGCCGATCGGCATGAGCACGAGGTCGGGCTTGTAGTGGTCGGCGATGAACTTCATGTCCATGAACAGCCCCGTGTCGCCCATGTGGTAGATGCGGAAGCCGTTCTCCAGCTCGATGATGTAGCCCACCGGTTCGCCGCCCGGATGCGCCTCGTCCTTGCCGGTCGCCGGGTTCTTCCACACGACGATCGACGAATGCTCGGCATGCACGGCCGTGACCTTGATGCCCGGCGCCGGCGTCACCGTGCCGCTCTTGTTGAAGCGCGGAACGAGGTTGGCGGGCAGGATGCCGAGCAGCCCGACCGTCTGGTTCATGTCACCCGGCGCATACATCGGCACCCTGTGCATGAGGGCCAGCTCGGGAGCATCCGCGAAGTGGTCCAGGTGCCCATGCGTCACGAGCAGCACGTCCACCTTTCCCAATGCGTCGAGGTTCTTGTATTCCGCGGGGGTCAGCGGGTTCTGCCGCAGCCAGGGATCGGTGACGATCACCTTGCCTCCGGGCGTGGTGATGCGGAAAGCCGACTGGCCCAGCCAAAGGACCTCTGTCTTGCCGGCCGCCGGCTGCGCCGTTGCCGCGGATTGCGCCATCGCCATCGGCAAGAGTGCCGCCAACGCCAGCGCGGACAGGAATCGACGCAATGCCTTCATTTCTTCTCCTCGTTCTTCTGGATCAATCGATGGTGATGCCGGCCGACCTGACCACGCGGTCCCAGCGCTTGATTTCGCTCGCGATCAGTTGGCCGAAGGCCTGCGGCGTGGCGGGCGTGGCCTCCGCGCCCTCGGCCGCGAGGCGCGTCTTGACTTCCGCCGACTCCAGCGACCGGTTGATCTGCTGGTTGAGCATCGAGACGATCTCCGCCGGCGTGCCGGCCGGTGCGGCGACGCCATACCACTGGTCGGCCTCGAAGCCCTTGGTGCCGGCGACACCGCTCTCTGCCACCGTCGGCACGTCCGGCAGCAGCGCGATGCGGCGCGGGCTCGAAACGGCCAGCGCGCGGATCTTCCCGGCCTTGATGTGCGGCAGCAGCGCCGGAGCGCCCGTGAAGAGCACCTGGACCTGCCCGGCCAGGAGGTCGTTCACGGCCGGCGCGGTGCCGCGGTAAGGGATGTGCAGGAACGAACACTCGGTCTGCAGCTTCAGGTACTCCATGGTGATGTGCGCAGCGCTGCCGTTGCCGCCGGAGCCGTAGGCGAGTTGGCCGGGACGCGCTTTCGCCAGCGCGATCAGCTCGGCCAGCGTGCGCGCCGGCACCGACGAATGGACCACGAGCACGTTCGGCACGCGCGCCACCCACGCCACGGGCGCGAAGCTCCGCACCGGGTCGTAGCCCAGCCTGGGATAGAGCGACGGATTGATGGCCAGCGTTCCGATGTGTCCCATGAGCAGGGTGTAGCCATCCGCCGGTGCCCTCGCGACTTTTTCCGCGCCGACCGATCCGCCCGCCCCTGGGATGTTCTCGACCACGACGGCCTGGCCCCAGGCGCGGCCCAGTTCCTGTCCGATGCTCCGGGCCAGCACGTCGGTGGAGCCTCCGGGCGTGAACGGCACGATGAGGTGCGGTGGCCGGGTCGGATAGGAGGCCTGCGCCATGGCGTGGCGGGCTGCCGGCAGCAGCATGCCGCCGGCGATCGACAGGCACGCCCGGCGGCGGTTGATCGGGAATGTCATGTTCAGGGACCGCGCGGGTGCCGGGCTCGGGTTCAGTCGGGCTTGATGTTGGCTTCACGAATCAGCTTGCCGTAGCGCGCGGCGTCGTCCTTGACCAGCTTGCCGAACAGCTCGGGTGCACCGGGCAACGCCACGCCGCCGGCCGCTGCCAACTGGTCTCGCACCTCGCTCGATTCGAGCGCCTTCTGCACGGCCTCGTGGACCTTCGCCAGGATCGGCTTCAGCAGGCCCGCCGGCGCGACGAAGCCATACCAGACGCTGGACTCGAATCCGGGATAGCCCGACTCCGCCACGGTCGGCACGCCCGGCAGCACCGCGGAGCGCTCGGGGCTCATGACGGCCAGCACGCGCAGCTTGCCGCCCTTCACCAGCGGCAGCGCTTCCAGCGCATTCACCGCCACGACGTCGACGTGGCCGCCGAGCACATCGGTGAGTGCCTGCGCGCCGCCCTTGTACGGCACGTGCCGCCATGAGAGCCCGGCCGTGTGCTGGAACAGTTCCATCGCCAGATGCGGTGTCGAGCCGTTGCCCGGCGTCGCGACGCTGATGGTGCCGGGCTTGGCCTTGGTCGCCGCCGACAACTGCGCCAGCGTCTTGATCTCCGAGCCCTCGCGCACGGCCAGCACCACGGGCACCCTTCCAACCAGTGACACCGGCGTCAGGTCGCGCTCCAGGTCGTAGGGCGCCGGCTGGAACAGCGATGGATTCACGGCGAGCGCGTTGGCCGCCAGCAGCAGCGTGTAGCCGTCGGGCGGGCTGGCGATGAGCGCCTTGACGGCGATGTTCGTGCCGGCGCCCGGCTTGTTCTCGACGATGACGGGCTGGCCGAGAGTGGCGGCCATGCGCTGGCCGACCGAACGTGCGATGGCGTCCACCGCGCCGCCGGCGCTGTAGCCGACAAGGATCTTGATCGGCTTGGATGGAAAGGCATCGGCCGCCGTCGCGCTCAGGGTGGCGAGGGGCAGCGATGCGACGAGCGCGAATGCGCAACGAAAGAGAAAGGATCTCATGGGTGGTTCCGAAGGTTCAACGAATGGAGGGCAAGAAACCCCGCGGAGCCGGCTCCGCCGGTCCGCAGGGGTTGCCCCCGGAGAGGGGGTAGGCGGCCACACGAAGTGGGCAAGCCTGGGGGTGGGTCATTTGTCCCAAACCTGTGCCTTGGCATCCTTGCCGGCGACCGAATAGAGGGCGCCGGGGGCATTGCGCGTCTGCTGGAATGCTTCCAGCGTCTGGCCGCGCATGGCGGCGTAGATGTGCAAATTCGATACGCCGATGACCGCACCGAGCTTCTCCAGCATGAAGAAGATGACGCCGTAGTGGATCAGGCCGCGCCAGTCGCGCCGGCGCACCAGGTCGCGCTCCTGCGGCGTCAGCCCCGCCGCCTCGAAGGCGGCTTCCTCATCCGCGAGGAACTGCGCCCGGTGTTCGGGACGCGTCATGCCGTGCAGGAACTTGTTGAGGCGGTAGGCGCGCACGCTGGTCTCCAGAGAGAACGGATAGGTGCCCTCGAGCGCTTCGACGCCCGCAAGTTGCTGGTCCATGTGGCGCCGATGCCGCTCCACCTCGCCGGCCATCGGCGGGCTCGCAAGGTTCTCGTAGATCTGGGTCGCGATGCCGGTCATCGACGGCAGGTAGTAGCTCTGGTGCGTCTTGCGCACGTTGGACGACAGGGCGCCGCGCATGACCAGCCACATGATGACTTCGGCGCCTTCCATGCCGCCGAGAGTCGCCAGCTCGGCCTGCGTCATCTCGGTGAGCCTCACCGGGTCGTTCTCGATCAGGTCGAGGAACTGCGCGTCCCATGCAGGGTTGTTGAAGCCCGCGCGCTCGCCGTGCACCTGGTGCGACAGCCCGCCGGTGGCGACGATGGCGACCTTCAGGTCTTCAGGATAGCTTTCGATGGCGCGACGCAGCGCCTGCCCGAGGCGGTAGCAGCGCCGCGCCGATGGCACGGGCGACTGCAGCACGCCGACCTGCAACGGGATCACCGGCACCGTCCAATCGGGCTTGTGAGGGCACAGCAGCGACAGCGGCGAGAAGACGCCGTGGTCCAGCGCGCGGTCCTGGAAAAAGGACATGTCGAACTCGTCCGCCACCAGCGAACGGCCGATGTGCCGCGCCAGCGCGGGGTGCCCGGCCACGGATGGCAGGTCGCGTGCGCCACCGCCCTCGTCCGCCACCGCATGACGCTCGCCCACACCCAGGGCGAAGGCCGAGTAGTGGTCGAAAAAGAAGGAGCTGACATGGTCGTTGTAGATGAAGAACAGCACGTCCGGCTGTTGTTCGGCCAGCCAGCGCTGCACCGGCTCGAAGTCCTTGAAGATGGGTGCCCAGACCGGGTCGTCCTGCTTGTTCTTGTCGAAGGCGAAGCCGATGGTCGGAGTGTGGGAGCAGGCGACGGCGCCGATGATGCGAGCCATGATGAGTCCTTGTTGGTTTCAGTCGAGCGAGACGTTCGCCTGCTTGATCACCGCGGCCATGCGCTTGGACTCGCCCTGCACGTACAGCTCGAACTTGTCGCGCGTGACCGGGAAGGGCTCATAGCCGAAGGCGACGAACTTGGCCTTGAAATCGGGATCGGCCAGCGCCTTCTCCACATCGCGCCGGATCTTGTCGCTCACGGCGCGTGGCAGTCCAGCGGGAGCGGCCAGCGTCGTCCAGCCGACGACCTCGAAGCCGGCGGGACCGCCGGATTCGGCCACCGTCGGCACGTCCGGGAACGCCGGATGGCGTTGCGGCGCGGCCACGGCCAGGTAGCGCAGCTTGCCGGCCCGCTGCATCGCGCCCGCCGAGCCCAGCGTGCCGAGCGCAAAGGACAGCTCGTTGGTCGCGACGCTGGTGTAGAGCTGCGTGGTCTCCTTGTAGATGACGTGCGTCATCTGGGTACCCGTCATCGTCTCGAACAGCGCCGACCCCAGGTGCACCGGATTGCCGATGGACCACGAGCCGTAGTTGAGCTTGCCAGGGTTGGCCTTGGCATCGGCCACGATCTGCCCGACCGACTTGTACTTGCTGTCCGTCGCCACGGTGAAGAAGAAGTTGGTGCGGAACAGCGGCGCAATCTGCTCGAAGTCCTTCACCGGGTCGTAGGGCAGCTTCTTGAACAGGTACGGATACGCGACGAGGTGGACGTTGTCGAGCTGGATCAGGTCGTGCCCATCGGTGGCGCCGCGCCTGAACGCATCGATGGCGATGAATCCGTTGCCGCCGGGTCGGTTCTCGACCGTCACCGGCTTGCCCCATGTGCGGCTGAGCTTGTCGGCCAGGAGGCGCACCACGCCTTCAGGGCCGCTGCCGACCGGGAAGGGCGTGATGATGCGCACCGGCCGGGTGGGGAAATCCTGCGAATGGGAAGGCGTTGCGGCCAGGGTCAGCACGGCGGCCGCGAGAGTCGCCAGGGCCGTGGATGCGTTGAGTTTCTTCATGGTGTCTCCAGTCAGTCGATGTAGCGCAGGCCGGCCTTGGCCAGCGGCTCGCGCATGGCGTACATGTCCAGCCCGAGTTCGCCCGCGGCAAAGCGGGCACGCTTGCTTGCCTCGTTGGCTTCGCGGGCTTCGGCCGCGTCGGCCACCTGCTGCGCGCGCGCGGCCGGCACCACCACCACGCCGTCGATGTCGGCCACCACCACGTCGCCCGGTTGCACCAGCGCGCCGGCGCACACCACCGGCACGTTGACCGAACCGAGCGTCGCCTTGATCGTTCCCTTGGAGTGGATGGCGCGGCTGAACACGGGGAAGTTCATCGCGCTGAGGTCGCGCACGTCACGCACCCCGCCGTCGATCACGAGGCCCTTGCAGCCGCGCGCCTTGAACGAGGTCGCCAGCAGGTCGCCGAAGAAGCCGTCGGTGCTGTCGGCGGTACAGGCCGCGACCACCACATCGCCGGGCTGGATCTGCTCGGCGGCCACATGCAGCATCCAGTTGTCGCCGGGCTGCAGCAGCACGGTGACGGCAGGGCCGCAGAAGCGCGCTTCAGGGAAGATCGGGCGGATGCGGGGCTGCATGAGGCCCAGGCGACCCAGCGCCTCGTGCACGGTCGAGACACCGAAGCGCGAAAGCTTCTCGACGGCGTCCGGGTCGGCACGCGTGATGCGGCGGTGGACGACGCCGAGTTCCTGGAGGGTATGGGATGAGGTCATGGGTTCAGAGTCCCTTGGCAGCCAGTGCGCGATCGAGGCGCGGGTACACGCGGCGGGCGTTGCCCTCGTAGACCTTGTAGCGCGCGGCGTCGTCGAGCATCGGCGTCGCGTCGATGTAGCGGCGCGTGTCGTCGTAGGGGAAGCCGGTCTCCGGATCGATGCCGCGCACGGCGCCGATCATCTCGCTGGCGAAGAGGATGTTGTCGACCGGGATCACGCGCGTCAGCAGGTCGATGCCCGGCTGGTGGTAGACGCAGGTGTCGAAGAAGATGTTGTTGAGCAGATGATCCTTCAGCAGCGGCTTCTTCAGCTCCTGCGCGAGGCCGCGGAAGCGCCCCCAGTGGTAGGGCACCGCGCCGCCGCCATGCGGGATCACGAAGCGCAGCGCCGGGAAGTCCTTGAACAGATCGGAAGTCAGGCACTGCATGAAGGCCGTGGTGTCGGCATTCAGGTAGTGCGCGCCGGTGGTGTGGAAGCAGGCATTGCAGCTCGTGCTCACGTGCACCATGGCCGGGATGTCGTGCTCGACCATCTTCTCGTAGATCGGATACCAGTGGCGGTCCGACAGCGGTGGCGAGGTCCAGTGCCCACCGGACGGATCGGGGTTGAGATTGATGCCGACGAAGCCGTAGTCCTTGACGCAACGCTCCAGCTCCGGAATGCAGGTGCGCGGATCGACGCCCGGCGACTGCGGCAGCATGGCCGCACCGATGAAGTGGTCCGGAAAGAGCTGCGCGACGCGAAGGCACAGCTCGTTGCAGATCGCGGCCCAGGTGGCGCTCGTCTCGAAGTTGCCGATGTGGTGCGCCATGAAGCTCGCACGCGGCGAGAAGATGGTCAGGTCGCTGCCGCGCTCGCGCATCTTCTGGAGCTGGTTGCTTTCGATGGATTCGCGCAGCTCGTCGTCGCTGATCTTGAGCGTCGAGGGCGAGGGCGTTTCCGCCGGATTGCCAAGGCTGGCGATCTGGCGGTTGCGCCATTCCTCCAGCGCCTTGGGCGCGGTGGTGTAGTGGCCGTGGCAGTCGATGATCATGCGGAGTCCAGTCTTCTCTTCGATTCAGGGGTTGCGCGGCACCAGCACCTGGCCGCGGAAGAGCGGGCGGGCGGTGCGCAGGAGTGCGGCGCCGGCGATGGCGAGGCCGCCCTCTTCCATCAGCAGGCGCACGGTGAATTCGCCGGTGGGGTGCTCCACCGACAGGTCGTGCCGCGGCGCGGGACCGAGGCGGCACAGCGGCTCGGTCACGGTGCCCGGCAGCACGCAGGCCGAAGCCACCGAGACGGCGCCCAGCACACCGATGGCGTCATGGCATTTGCGCGGGATGAAGGTGCGCGTGCTCAGCGATCCGCCGGCTTGCGCGGGCGACACCAGCGTCATCTTGGGCACGACCTTGGCGCTCACGTCGCCCAGGCCCATGCGCCGGCCGGCCTGGAGGCGGATCGACTCGATGCGTGCCTTGAGCGCCGTGTCGGCGTCCAGCTCGGCCGGCGTCTCGTTGCCGGTGCACCCGAGGTCGGCCGCGCGCATCAGGACGACCGGCATGCCGTTGTCGATACAGGTGACGTCGATGCCGTCGATGCGATCGCTGGCCTCGCCGGTGGGCAGCAAGGCACCGCAGTTCGATCCGACGATGTCGGAAAAGCGCAGCTCGATGGGCGAGCCTTGTCCTGGTACGCCGCTGATGGGCGTGTCGCCGCTGTAGGCCACGCGGCCGCCGGGCGTCTGCACGACGGCGTGGCAATAGGAGTTGGTGTTGACCATGCGGATGCGCACCACCGACTCCCGCGGCTGCGTTTCGACAAGTCCCTCCTCCAGCGCGAACGGGCCGACGGCCGCGAGGATGTTGCCGCAGGTCGGCGCATAGTCGACGCGCGACTCCGCGGCCACGACCTGTCCGAACAGGTAGTCGACGTCGGCGCGCGGATCGTGCGAGCGCGAAACGATCGCCACCTTGGTGGTCAGCGGATGGCCACCGCCGATACCGTCGATCTGCCGCGCATCCGGATGGCCCATCGCAGCAAGGATGAGCGCGTCGCGCGCGCCCGCTTCGGCAGGCAGGTCGCCCGCATGGAAAAAGGCGGCCTTGGAGGTGCCGCCGCGCATCCACACGCAAGGGACCGCATCGAGGGAGCTGAAGGAGATCGTCGACATGGGCGGTAGTCTCTGCCGAACCGGTCTCGCCCGGTGTGAGTTCTAATTTCCCTGCGTTCTCATTTGTTTATCGCCCAAGGGTTTACCCTTCATATCCGCGGCACCGCTTGTTACTTGAAGCCGCGCAGCAGGAACTCTCACCTTGCCATCGACAAAAGTTATCGAGATGCCGCGGGTTACGCAGCCGGACCCCTTGGCCATCAACCTGCGGCACCTGCAGGCTTTCGCGAGCGTTGCGACCAGCGGAAGCGTCACGCAGGCCGCGGAAAGCCTGTTCCGTGTGGCATCCGCGGTCACGCGAGCGGTGGGCGAACTGGAGGCATCGCTGGGTGTGCCCCTCTTCGAACGCAGGGCGCGAGGCATGCTGCTGACCGTCTACGGCAAGGCGGTGTTTGCACGCGCTGTCCGCGTGGAGCAGGAGTTCGTCTCGGCCAGCCAGGAGTTGCTGCCGAGCGATGGGTCGCGCAGGCTCGACGCGCGAGGCTTGTTGACCGCGATGTTCAGCGGGCGGCGGTTGGCACTCCTTGCGGGCTTGGCCGAAATGCACAACATGCCTGCCGTCGCGCGCGCCTTCGGGGTGACGCAGCCGGCACTGAGCGCACTGGTTCGCGATCTGGAGGAACGGTCCGGCTGCGCCCTCTTTACCCGATCGGCGCGCGGCGTGCGGCCGACGCGATCGGGCGAGCTGCTGGCGTTCCGCTGCAAGCGGGCGTTGGCCGAATTGCGCAGCCTCGACTCCGATCTCGCGGCGATCCAGGGCGTCGTGCAAGGCAGCGTGATGGTCGGCGCGTTGCCGCTGTCTCGGACGCTGGTGCTGCCTGCGGCCATCTCGGCGCTGCTGGCGGAGCATCCGCGGGTGCACGTCGGCACGGTGGAGAGCCCCTACGAGGTACTGGCCGCCGCGTTGCGCAGTGGCGAGGTGGACTTCATCCTGGGCGCGCTGCGGCCTGAAGCCGAGGCCAAGGATCTGGTCCAGGAGCCGCTGTTCGACGACCGCATCTCATTGATCGCCCGCGCCGACCATCCGCTCGCTGCGGCAGCGCGCATCAGCTTCGCGCAATTGCGGCAAGCGGGCTGGGTGCTGTCGCGGAGGGGCTCTCCGTCTCGCGAGCTGCTGGAGCGCTTCTTTCATCATTCGGGGCAATCGGCGCCGGAACCCGCCGTCGAGACGGGGGACCTGGCACTGCTGCGGGGCTTGCTGCTGCAGAGCAACATGGTGACAGCCATTTCCGCACATCAGCTTCACTACGAGATCGAGGCGGGGACGCTGGTGGTGCTGAGCTTTCCGCTGGCCGGCACACAGCGGCAGATCGGGATCACGCAGCGCGGTGGCGCCCTGGCGGCGCCCTGCGCGCTGGCGCTGATGGAAGAGATCCGCCATTTCGTGAAGCGGCTGCCATCCTACTGATGCGAAAGAAAGTGGGATCCGCCGGCCCTGCCGATCCTTCTGGCTCAATTTCGGAAGAATCTGATGTCTGCCCCATGGGACGGTCAGCACAATTCATTCGCTGCTGTCACGCATCGACTTGTGGGCCGCGGTCCTTGAGCGAACCCCTCAGGCCGCGGCCTCGACTTCATCCACTCCCACTCGTTTCCCGAATCTGCAGAGATCTCGATGAATCTCGCAACGGTGCAACGCGTCCCGCTTCTCAGGCTGCGACGAAGCGGAGATGCGCCTCGTGCGCCAGCCCGTCGCGGACGATGTCCCGGGCGTCGTCATCGGCAAACTCGAAGAGGGCATCGGGGATCTCGGCTTCGTCCAGCGCGAGCAGGATCTCGATGGCGTCCTGTTGCGCTTCGGAGAACACGCCGACCTCGGTCAGCCGGTTGAACTTTGCAGCCGTCTCCTTCGGCGCGAGCGGGGAAAGCTCGAGCAGCTCGAGCACGAGCTTGATCTGGGACGGTGTGAGTGGCTTCGGGGCGGCAGACGGCTTCATGGCGTGGATCCTTTGTCGGTCGGGCTCAGGACGATTCCCTTTGCCATGAAATCAGTCTCTGCCCCGATCCTTAAGCATTGCTGAAGACGGTCCCGGCGTGCCTCTCCTCCGCCGCAAAAACCAAAGCTCGGCGTGAGGAAAGTCTCGCGATGACGGGGCTATTGCATGTGCGCCAGATCGCGCACATCCGAGCGGATCGCAGCCCGATCCGCACCGTGCAGCGGCAAGCTGGTCAACAGCTCCAATCGGCGACGCAACGCGTACAGCATCTGGAGGGCCGCGCGATCGATTTCGTCCGCCTTGCCGAGGTCGGCAATATCCGCAAAGGCCCACAAGGCGGAATCGGGTTGCCCGGGCCAGTTGGGCTGGGCCGGCAACGTGGTTTCGTCGAGCGTGATCACGAAATTCGCCTGCGGTGAACTCCCTCGGATCATGTCGTCCCAGCCATGAGGCCGTGACAACGGCACCCGCATGCTTGCACTGCGAAGCGCTCTGATGGCGGCGGGATGGATCTGGTCGCCGACATGGGCCGGGTGGCCGCACGAGTACGCGGAAAAGCGGTCCTCGCCGAGGTGCGCCAGGCAGGCCTGGGCCAGGATGCTGCGCAAGGAATTGCGGCGCGAGACGAAGATCACCACGAAGCGCTTTGCGACCATTGCCAACTGATTGAAGCGAACGACAAGACGTAGCGTAGAGGCGCGGAGGCCATCTCCGCAAGCGCATAACACCTGCTACGCGCAGATTGAAGGCATCCACCAATCGGTGGATGTCAACGTGGCCACGACAGGGCTACGATTCCGCGTGCGCTCGGGTCGCGGAGGTTCGGTGCGCACGCCCTGACCCCTCCGCATGTCCGATTCGGAGGCACCCATCATGGCAAGCTCGAAGAAGAAGGGCCAGCCGGCCATCGAGACCTTCGTGGCGCACGCCAGCGTCAAGGCGAATGCGAGCGCGGCCGCCATCAAGTCCGCCTACAAGATCGAGGTTCGATTCGTCGCCGGGCTGACAGCCACGCAGAAGAATGCGTTCAAGACCGCGGCGAAGCGCTGGTCCAAGGTCATCATCGGCGACCTGCCGAGCGTGAACGTCAGCGGCGAGGTCATCGACGACCTGCTGATCATGGCTCAGGGCGTCGCGATCGACGGGCCTGGCAAGATTCTGGGGCAGGCGGGCCCGACGCATCTTCGGCCCGCCTCCGCGGGCGCCAATGCGTTCCTTCCCGCCAAGGGCCTCATGTCGTTCGACACGGCCGACCTCGCCGCGATGCAGGCGGACGGCACGCTCGTCGATGTCATCACGCATGAGATGGGCCATGTGATTGGCATCGGGACTGTCTGGGAGCTCAAGAAGCTGCTCGCCGGAGCAACCACGACCAATCCCCGCTTCACGGGAACCGCGGCGAAGAAGGAGTACGGCGCGCTGAAGGGAGCCGGGCCGACGGCCGTCCCCGTGGAGAACACGGGAGGGCCGGGAACCATGAACAGCCATTGGCGCGAGACCGTGTTCAGGAACGAGCTCATGTCGGGTTTCATCGCAGCGCCGAACAATCCCCTGAGCCGCGTCACCGTCGCGAGCCTGCAGGACCTGGGGTACGTGGTCGACCTGGCTGCAGCCGAAGCGTACGCGCTGCCCAACCTGCAGGCCTTGGCGGAGGCCGGCTTGATGTCGGCCCATGACGGCGAAGAGCCTTTGCACGCGCTTCCGATCTTTGCACCCAGGGTTCTGCCGGACGACAGCCTGATCTAGATGCCGGATCACGGCGATGCCCAGGATGCTCCGCCCCCCGATGACGGTTCTGCCGGACTCGGCGCTCATGTCCCGCAAAGCCGCCAAGGAGGAACCCAAGGTGCATCCCTTCGACCCAGGCTACACGGCCGAGCCCTTCCTCACGCTGTGCGCGAACTACCCTGAGGAGACGGTCTACCCCCCGGATCAGTTCAGGGTCGAGTGGGGCCCGATCTTTCACCGGGGCCGGCTCGACGGGTCGGCGCGCGTGCTCGTGATCGGACAGGACCCGGCGCAGCACGAGACCGTCATCCGACGCATCCTCGTCGGCGAGGCGGGGCGGCGCGTGCAGGGTCTTCTGGCCAGGCTTGGCATCACCAAGAGCTACGTCTGCATCAACACCTATCTCTACAGCGTCTTCGGAACCGTGAAAGCCGCGACGTCCAGGAATCCGGCTCTGGTCGACTATCGCAACCGTTGGCTGAAAGCCTTGCTGGTCGGCCAGAACATCGAAGTCGTCATTGCACTCGGCCAGGCCGCCAGCACCGCATGGACGATGTGGAAGGCCAGCCCGGATGGACAGGCCTCCCAGGTTCCCTTTGTCGCGGTCACGCATCCGACTCAGCCGGAGAGTTCGTCGAACAACGACAAGGTCAAACTCGCCGCCGCGACGAAGAAGATGCTGCAGAACTGGAACGCGGCATTGCAGCAGGTCCACCAGAACGTCATTCATCCGGATGTCGTGACTCCGCTCGTACCGTACGGCGACACCTGGGGCGCCGACGACCGCCTGAGGATTCCGGACGACGACTTTCCTGCCGGCCTTCCGCTGTGGATGCGCGAGAACGACGGCTGGGCGCGACGCACCGGCGCCGATGCCCTGGCCAAGCGACGCAACATCACGATCACGGTCAGCTCGGGAGTCGTCTCATGAAGCACGTCGAGCGCCGCTGGTATCCCTTGAGCGGCCACCAGACCACGGCACCGCCGCGAGGTGCCGTCGCCGCGGCCAAGAAGCCGCCGCCCATCGATCCGCTGACCGGCCCCCGGTTTGCCTTGGCGGGACGCATCGTGACGATGGACGATTCGTTCACGGTCCTGGACGACGGGGTGGTGTACGTCGATCAGGGGACGATCGTCGCAGTCCAGGACAGGGCCAGGAAGCCGCCGGCGGAGTTCGTCGGCGTCCAGGTCGTAGAGACCGGCGGAAGCATCTACCCGGGGCTCATCGAACTCCACAACCACTTGAGCTTCAATGCCCTGACGCTCTGGAGCCCGGTGCCCAAGCTCTATCAGAACCGGGGCCAATGGCCGAAGCACCCCGACTACCGGCGCCTGATCAGCGGGCCGATGACGGTCATCGGCGAGCACCGCGACGCGAAGGGGAATGCCGCGCTCATCGCGCCGCTCGTGCGTTACGTCGAATGCAAATGCCTCCTGGGCGGCGTGACGACCAGCCAGGGGATCATGCTCAACAGCAACGCCGGCATCCGGCGCTACTACCGCGGCATCCTTCGCAACGTGGAGCAGACCGACGACCCGTTGCTGTCGGAAGCACAGGCGAGGATCGACGACGTGGATGCGAAAAGCGCGCGATCCTTCCTCAAGCGGCTCAACAAGGAAGACAGCTGCTTCCTGCTGCACGTGAGCGAAGGCATCACGCCCGACGGCGAGACCGAATCCCCGGCCCGCAAGCATTTCCTGGCGTTGGAGGTGGCACCCGATGAGTGGGCCATCAACGACCGCCTGGCGGCGATCCACTCGGCCGGCCTCTTGCCGGAGGACTTCGAGGTCATGGGCAAGCTGAAGGGCTCGATGGTCTGGTCACCCCTGAGCAACATGCTGCTCTACGGCGCCACCGCGCGCGTCGACGCCGCACGCGCGGCAAAGGTCCGCATCGGGCTCGGAAGTGACTGGTCGCCTTCGGGCAGCAAGAACCTTCTCGGCGAGCTGAAGGTCGCCTGGCTCTACTCCCAGCACATGCTCGGCAACCTCTTCACGGCGCGCGACCTGATGGCCATGGCGACTCGGGACGCCGCCAGGATCCTCAAGTGGGAGGATGCACTCGGCTCCATAGAGAGCGGAAAACGCGCCGACCTGGTCGTGATGGACGGCGTGGCGGGCGAGCCCTTCGAGGCCTTCATCCGGGCCAAGGAGACCGACATCCGCCTGGTGGTGATCAACGGGGTCGCCCGATACGGCACTCCGTCGGCGATGCAGGCGCTCGGCGTCAAAGGCGAGGCGCTCAAGGTGGGCGGTCAGAGTCGGCAGGTGTTCCTGGCGCAGGCGACCGGCGATCCGGACGTCGGCCAGGTCAGCCTGAAGGCGGCAACCGCTGCGTTGAAAAAGGCATTCAAGAATCTCAAGAGCCTGGCGCGCGAGATCGAAAAGCCGAAGGTCAGGAGGGCGTCGTTGCTGTCGGCGGATGCTCCGAGACGCGCAGTCTGGGCGTTGGCGCTCGACGAGATCAAGGACACGGGCGTTGACCAGCGGCCGCGCCTTCCATTCGCCGGGCCACGCGACTTCACGGGTCCGAACCTGCAGGCTGCCAGCGCCAAGTCACCGCCCCTCTCGACCATCCTGGGCCCGATCGAACTGGATCCGCTCACCGTCGCCGACGATCCCGACTTTCTCGCTCGCATCGCGAGCGAACCCAACGTGCCGGAGGCGATTCGCGCAGGCTTGCCGCACCTCTACTAGCGGCGCCGCCGCCTGCCCAGGTCGGCCGCAATGCATTGCACAACGTTCGTCGCGCAGTCAATGAGTAAATCAACGCGGTTGTCGCATTGACGCGGACGGAGCCAAATGGCGCGAACACCCATTCGCCCCGCCGAGGAGAGAACATGGATTCGAGCAAAGACGAAAGCCGATTCACTCGCTCGGACCGCGAAAGATTCGATCCTCAGGGCTACCGGCGCACGACTTGGCTCCGCGAGATCTTGCGGGTAGTGACCTTGCTGGTCGCCGGTGTCGCACTGGTGGCTTCATTCCCCTGTTTGAGCAGCGCCAGCTTTCCGGTGACGAGCCTGGTCATCTACTCGGCAGGAATGGTGTTCATCACCATGCCTCTTTGCCTGGTCTATGAAAGCTCCCTCCAGATCCACGAGCTGACGGTTGCACAGGGGCTCGGGGAGCTGACACCCAGCGCCATCTAGAGTTGCCTGGCCGCGATCGGCCCCGGGCCTGCGCTGGCGACTTGGCGCAATGCGGCCAGCGCAGGGTCGACGATCCGGGTATCGGCCCCGACCGCGTAAACCGCGTAGGCCGGATACAGGAACTCGGGGGTGTCCGGCACTCGACGAAGATGCCCCGACTCCAGATAAGCGCGGACCACATCGAGTCGAAAGTAGCCCGTGCCGCCAGCAGCCAGGAGGAACTCGCGACCGAGGGGTCCCAAGCCAGCACTCACTGCGGCATGGGCGAGCTCCGGGAACGCAAGGTCGTGCTGCGTTGCAAACTCCGGGCCCCAATCGACATAGACGTAGTCCGCAGGTTGCGGAATTCGCGCCGGCTTGGCCGTGGTCACCATGACGAGCTTTTCCTCGATGAGGAGCTCCACGCGCAGGCCGGGCCGTTGCTGCGGCGCGTAGACGATCGCGATGTCGAGCACCCCGGCCGCGACCTTGTCGAGCAGATCGTGAGGGAAACCCACCTCGGTGCGGATCGCCAGGCTTGCATCGTCGGCGCGCAGTTTCAGCAGCCATCGCAGCAGCAAGGGGTCCCACAGGCTGATCTCGCACCCCGCCGCGAGCACGGCACGGCTGCCGACCGGCACCGCCACCTGGTGGCGTGCGCGTTCCCAGACTTGCACGAGCATGGTCGCGTGCGGGAGGAACTGCTCGCCGGCCCGGGTGAGTGCCGCGCCCGCCTTGTTGCGCACGAAGAGCCGGCGCTCGAGCAACTGTTCGAGCGTGCGCACCCGCGCGCTGACGGAGGTCTGGGTGACGTTCAGCTTCTGCGCGGCGCGCTGGAAGCTCTGCGTCTCGACGATCTCCAGGAAGGTCCGGGCTAGAGTGATATCCATGTTGCCCCCTTCAGTGCAATATTTTTGCATTTAAATGGCAATAAATCTCGTTTTACTTATCGACAATCAGCATTGAAGATGGCATTCACGTGGAGGCCCGAACCTTGCAAAGCGGTCCCGGTCACTTGAAAAGGAACTCCTTGATGTCCGTCGTTCGCCGATCAGTAAAAATCGTGGGTATGTCCGACCGCCTGCTCCGCGCACTCAACACCTTGTCCGAAGAAGCCCAGGCGCTTGCCCAAGCGCTGTTGAGCCCGCGCTCGGTCATCGAAGAGGTGGAGGAAATGCGCGCCCTGCAGGTGAAGGCGAATGCCATCGAAGCCAAGGACCCGGCGCGCGCCGCGGTGTTGCGCTGGCACGCCTCGCGCGTCGGCTTGCGCTGAGCCCCAAGCCACGTCGGCCGTGGCGATTCAAAGGCCCGGAACCGGGACGATCTGGGAGATCAGCGCGGTTCCGTCGCTCACGAGAAAGTCCTTGAAGGCCTGCGCCACCGGAGGCAGGCGCTTGGTCCGGCGGTGCACGACATACCAGTTGCGGATCAGCGGAAGACCTTGCACATCGAGAACGCTGAGGCTGCCCGAGCGCAACTCCTGGCTGACCGTGTGCGCGGACACGAAGCTGACGCCCATGCCGGCGATCACGGCCTGCTTGATCGTCTCCGTGCTGCGGATCTCCATGGCAACGTGGACCCCCGCCAGTTGGCCATTCAGGGCTTCTTCCATGGAGTTTCGGGTGTCCGAGCCCTTCTCGCGGATGACGAAGGGCTCATGCATCAGCCTCGCCACCGGGATTTGCTTCACGGCGGAGAGAGGATGTTCGGGCGCTGCCACGACCACGTAGGGATGCGGCGCAAAGGGCTGGTTGACGGTGTCGAGGTCGGCAGGCGGCCGCACCATGATCGCGAGGTCGGTCAGGTTCTCGGTGATGTGGATCAACAGCCCTTCCCGGTTGTGAACCGTGAAATTCAGCTTCACGCCCCGATGGCGGCTCGCGAAGTCCACGAGCAGGCGCGGAAAGAAGTAGTCGCCGGCGCTGATGACGCCCACATTGAGCCGCCCGCCCGAGACCCCCTTGAACTGCGTCATCGCGCTCTCGGCCGCCTCGAATTGCAGGATGATCGCGCGGCCGATCTGAAGCAACTCCGCGCCCGCCGCGGTCAGGTAGATCTTCTTGCCGAACTGCTCGAACAGCGCATGGCCCGCGTGCTCTTCCAGCTTGCGCACCTGCGTGGACACCGCCGGTTGAGTCAGATGGAGTTCCTCCGCCGCGCGCGAGAAGCTCAGCAGCCTCGCGACCGCCTCGAAGACCTTCAACTGCCGCAGCGTGGCGTTCTTCACCCGGACCAGGCGAGATCAGGCGAGTTCGCGAAGGCGGACGTGGCCCCGTTGATCCGCCATCGACCGGGCGAGCAACTTGACCAGCGAATGCACCGTGTCGATATGGGGCGTGGGCGTATCGGTCAGGCGCGCCAGCTCGACCACGGCGCCTACCAGCGCATCGATTTCCGGGGCCCGCCCCGCCTCCACGTCCTGCAGCATGGAGGTCTTGTGCTTGCCGACTTTCTCGGCACCGGCAATGCGCTTTTCCAGCGACACGCGGAACTCGATGCCGAGCTTGCCGGCCACGGCCTGCGCCTCCCGCATCATCGAGGTGGCCAGTTCGCGCGAGGGCGGAAACTGGCAGATGTCGACCAGCGTGGCATGCGAGAGGCTGCTGATGGGATTGAAGGTCAGGTTGCCCCACAGCTTGAGCCAGATCTCGGAGCGGATGTCGTCGAGCACCGGCGCCTTGAAGCCGGCGCCTGTCAGGCAGGCAGAGACGCGATTCACGCGCTCGCTCGACGAGCCGTCGAGTTCGCCCACAGGAAAGCGATCGCCCTCGATGTGCCTGACGATGCCGGGCGCCACCAGTTCCGAAGCCGGATAGACGACACACCCGATGACCCGCTCGGCCGGGATCCTCGCGGCGACCAGACCGTCGGGGTCGACGCTGCGAACCGGCGAGCCTTCGAGCGCGCCGCCATGTTTGTGGAAGTACCAGAAAGGGATGCCGTTCTGCATGGTGACGACCACCGTGTCCGGGCCGAAGAGCTTCGGCACGTCATGGGCCACCGCCTCGACCTGATGCGCCTTCATGGCGAGGATGACGATGTCCTGCGGACCGACCTCGTCATAGCGGTCGGTAGCCTTGACCTTGCGCGCCACTTCCTCTGCTCCATCATGCGCGATGAGCTTGAAGCCGTCGCGCGCGATGGCCTCCAGGTTCGCGCCGCGCACGACGAAGGTGACGTCCTCGCCGGCGAGTGCGAGCCTCGCGCCGACGAGTCCTCCGATGGCGCCCGCGCCAATCACAGCAATCTTCATGTCGATTCCCAGTAGTTGAATCTCTCGGGCGGGCTCACTCGAAATGGTTGCCCAGCCTGCCGATGCCGGCGATCTCGACCTCGACCAGGCTGCCGGACTTCATCGAACCGACGCCGATCGATGTGCCGCACAGGATCACGTCCCCGGGATAGAGCGTCATGTCGTAGGAGATCAGGCTGACCAGTCGCGGCACCGGGAAGCGCATGTCGCTGATCGGGTAGTCCTGGCGGACTTCGCCGTTGAGCCGGGTCGTGACGGTGAGCGTCGATGGGTCCAGCCCGGTCGCCACCACCGGGCCCATGGGGCAGAAGGTGTCGAAGCCCTTGGCACGAACCCATTGGGGAAAGGACGCATCGCGGTGCAGGATGTCGGCCGCCGTCACGTCGTTCGAGCAGGTGTAGCCGAACACGTGGCTCAGTGCGTCCGCTTCGGCGACCGCCGTGCAGGTCTTGCCGATCACGATGCCGAGTTCGCCCTCGAACACGATCTTGCGCTCGCCCTGCGGCTTGCGGATGAGTTCGCCGTGCGCCAGGTACGAGTTGGGCGCCTTCAGCAGATACAGTGGTTCCAGCGGCACCGGCAGGCCCAGCTTCTCACCCAGAGCATGGAAGTTGTTCCACAAGGCGATGACCTTTCCAGGCTCTGTGGGTGTGCGCAGCCTGAGCTCGGCAAGGGCCAGCACGCGGCCCGTGGGTTCGCAAGCGCCGAACATGTCGCCCCGGTGCTCCCGGACCTCATCGCCGTGAAGTGTGCCGAAGCCTGTCTTGCCGTCGTGATCGAAGCGGAGCCATTGGTGATGCATGTCGCGCTTTCAGTCAAAGGGGAGGTAGTCCGGCATGACGAGCGATGCCAGCAGCTTTCCGATCTCAGCCGGGTTGTGCGCGACGTGAATGCCGCACTGCTTCATCAGCGCCATCTTTTCTTCCGCGCTTGCGTTGACGCTGGTAGCGATGGCACCCGCGTCGCCCGCGCGCCAGTGCGCCGGCGCGGAAGCGCCGGCGACGAAGCCGACGACCGGCTTGCGCATGTGTTCGCGAATCCAGCACGCGCACTGCTCCTCGGTGTCGCCGCCGATCTCGCCGACCATGATCACCGCGTCGGTGCGAGGGTCGTCGTTGAACATCTTCAGCACATCGACGAGCTGGAGGCCGCCGGGCAGGTCGCCCCCGATGCCGACCACGGTCGACTGCCCGATGCCGAAGCTCCGGAGCTGGCTGGCAACTTCATGGGCCAGCGTGCCCGAGCGCGACACCACGCCGATGCGGCCTCTCTGGTGGATGTCGCTCGGCATGATGCCGATCTTGATTTCGTCCGGTGTGATGAGGCCCGGGCAGTTCGGACCGAGCAGCAGCGTGCGGCTGCCCTTGAGCCGCCCCAGCGTTCGGATCATGTCGCGGACCGGGACCCCTTCGGTGACGCAGATGACCAGATCCAGCTCGGCATCGATCGCTTCGTCGATCGCGGCGGCAGCCAGCGCCGGAGGCGCGTAGATGACCGAGACGCTGGCACCGGTCGCGGCGCGGGCATCCCTGACCGTAGCGAAGACCGGCACACCATCGAAGGACTCGCCAGCGTGGTCCGCGCTCACGCCGGCGACGAAGCACTTTCGGCCGTTTCCGTAGGCCCGGCATTGGGTCGTGTGGAAGCGCCCCGCTTCGCCGTCAATGCCCTGGGTCATGACCCTCGTATGCTTGTTGACGAGAATCGACATCTCAGGTCTTTCGCCGTGCCGCGGTCACGGCCAGTTCCGCCGCCTCCGCCATGCCGTTCGCGTTCATGATTGCGAGGCCCGAATCCGCGAGGATGGCCCTGCCGAGCCTTTCATCCGTGCCCCTCATGTGCACCACCAACGGCACGGCCGGTTCGGCCCTCCGGATCGCGGCGATCACGCCATGGGCCATCGCGTCGCACGACGTGACACCGCCGAAGATGCTGACGAGGATGGCCTGCACCTTGGGATTGCCCGACATCAGCCTGAATGCCTCGGACAGTTTCTCGTCGGTCGCTGCGCTGCCCACGTCGTGAAAGCCGGCCGGCGCTCCACCGTAGAACCGGAGCATGTCCATCGTCGCCATCGACGAGCCCGGGCCATTGACCAGGCAGCCGACGCTGCCGCTCGACGCTTCGAACCCCGTCGGGTCTTCCTCGTCGCAGTCGCGCATCGCGGCGATATCGGGCTGACGGAACAGCGCGTTCGAATCGAAGTCGAAGCTGGCATCCAGCGCGATCAGGCGGCCGTCGCGAGTCAACACGAGCGGATCGATCTCGAGCAGCGACGCATCGCTGGCATCGAAGGCTTGATAGAGCTTCCGCATGAGGACATTCGCCTCTGCGACCGACTTGCCTGCAAGCCCGATGCCACGCGCGAGCGCGTCCGCTTCGGCGGGCTTCAGTCCCGTGGCGGGATCGATCAGCAGTTTGTGGACCTTCTGCGGGGGGGCCGGTTTCTCGCGGAGTTCGATGCCCGGCTGTGCCGATGCCATCAACGCGACGCAACGGGACTCGCGGTCCACCGCCATGCCGAGGTAGAGCTTCTTCTCGATCTCGACGCCCTCCTCGACCAGCAGGCGTTTCACCACGCGGCCTTCGGGGCCCGTCTGCCGGGTCCTCAGCGCCGAGCCCAGCAGGCCCTCCGCGTGCCGCCGAACATCGGCGACCGACCATGCCTGCTTCACGCCGCCTGCCTTGCCGCGGCCACGCACATGCGTTTGCGCCTTGACGACCCAGGCCCTGCCGCCGAGTCGGGTGGCGGCTTCCGCCGCTTCGTCGGCCGAAGCGCACGGAAGGCCGCGCGGCGTGGCGACGCCGTATGTCCGCAGCAGTTCCTTCGCCTGGTATTCGTGGATGGTCATGACCTTCCGGAACGGGCGACCAGGAGTCGCCATGCGAAAGGCTTCAGATGACACCGCGGATTCCTGAACTGTCACTACCGTCTCCTTCGAGTCGAACGTTGCCAAGTCAATCAATCGGGACTACGCGGTCAACTGTAGGAATCTGCAGAAATAATTGATAGTTAAAGAATTCTTTGCAGAGCATTACGCATGAGTTATGCATGAGTGGTCATTGCTCTGCCCGATGGCGGATGACTCAGATCACGCGCTCTTCGCGCAATGCCTCGATCTGCGACTGGCTGTAGCCCAGTTGCGCGAGCACTTCCACCGTGTGCTCGCCCAGCAGCGGCGAGCGCTTCACCTGTGTCGGGCTGTCGGACATCTTGATCGGGTTGCCCACCGTCAGGTAGCGGCCGCGCGTCGGATGGTCGACCTCCACGATGGTTCCGCTTTCGCGCAAGGACGGGTCCTCCGCGATCTCCTTCATCGACAGGATGGGGCCGCACGGAATGTCGTAGGCGTTGAGGATGTCCATGGCCTCGAGCTTGTCCTTCGTCATCGTCCACTTCTCGATGCGCGCGAAGATGGGCTTCAAGTGCAGCAGCCGCGCCGCCGGCGTGGCATAGGCCTCGTCGGTGATCCAGCCCTCCTCGCCGATGACCTTGCACACCGCGGGCCACACGGCCGCCTGCGTGATGAAGTAGATGTACGCGTTGGGGTCGGTCTCCCAGCCCTTGCACTTGAGAATCGAGCCCGGCTGGCCGCCGCCCGAAGCATTGCCGGCCCGCGGCACGGCTTCGCCGAAGGTGCCGTCCGGGTACTGCGGGTACTCGTGCATCGTCCCGGTGCGCTCCAGTCGCTGTTGGTCGCGCAGTTTGACCCGGCACAGGTTCAGCACGGCATCCTGCATCGGCGCCAGCACCTTCTGCCCGCGCCCCGTGTTGTGCCGCTGCAGCAGCGCCGCGAGGATCCCGAGTGCCAGGTGAAGGCCGGTGCCGCTGTCGCCGATCTGGGCGCCGGTGACCATCGGCGGGCCGTCGTCGAAGCCCGAGGTCGATGCCGAACCGCCCGCGCACTGCGCGACGTTCTCGTACACCTTGCAGTCCTGGTACTTGCCCGGGCCGAAGCCCTTCACCGAGGCCACCACCATCCTCGGATTGAGTTCGTGGATGCGCTCCCAGGTGAACCCCATCCGGTCGAGCGCGCCGGGCGCGAAGTTCTCCACCAGCACATCGCAATGCTTGATCAGCGTCTCCAGCACTTCCCTGCCCTTGGGCTTCTTGGTGTCGACCGTGATCGAGCGCTTGTTGTGATTGAGCATCGTGAAGTAGAGGCTGTCCACGTCCGGGATGTCGCGCAGTTGTCCGCGAGTGGCATCGCCCTCGCCGGCGCGCTCGACCTTGATCACGTCGGCGCCGAACCAGGCCAGGAGTTGCGTGCAGGTCGGGCCCGACTGGACATGGGTGAAATCAAGGATTCGATAGCCTTCCAGCGCTTTGCTCATAACGGGTGTCTCCGGTCTCGGTCTGTGATTGCTTGCTTACTGATCCGCGGCCGCCAATCCTTCGAGTTCCGCCAGGCGTTTGCGAAGCGTGCGCTCGTCTTGGAAGCGTTGGGTCTCGTCACGAATGACGGCCACGACCGCGCTCACCGCCCCCTCGGGCGTGAAGAGCATGGCCACCGTGAAAGCGATGGACATCGAGCGCCCGTCCTTGTGGGTGGCCGGTACGCGCAGGAGGTCATTGCCGTATTTCGTGGTGCCAGTATCCATGGCCTTGTGGTAGCCGTCCCAATGGCGCTGTCGCAGACGTTCCGGCGTGATGAGGTCGAGCGAGCGGCCGAGGGCCTCGCTCTCCGTGTAGCCGAACATCCGCTCGGCACCCGCATTCCACAGGGTGATGGCGCCCGAGGCGTCGGACGCGATGATCGCGTCGCCCACCGCCGCGATGAGTGCCTGGCAGTCGATGCTCGTGTTCATGGGGCTGCTCCTTCTTCTTCGTCCAAACAAAAACGGCACCCATCGCGGGTGCCGCCCAAGGACACATCGACTGTGACGACGTGCCCCCGGCGGTCACACCGCCTTCGCTGTGCGCAACTCGCTGATCTGCGCGCTGCTGTATCCCAGTTCGGCGAGGACCTCGTCGGTGTGCTCGCCCAGCAGCGGAGAGGCGGTGATCTCGGGCTTGAGATCCGAGAACTTGATCGGGCTGCCCACGGTGTAGTAGCTCCCGCGTTCCTTGTGCGGCACTTCGACGATCGAGCCGCTGGCGCGCAGCGACGGGTCGTGCAGGAGTTCCTTCATCGTCAGCACCGGCGCGCAGGGAATGTCGAACTTGCGCAGGATGTCGACTGCCTCGAACTTGGTCTTGTCGGCCAGCCATGACTCGATCGTCGCGAAGATGTCGGTGATGTGAGGCTGGCGCGCCTTCGGTGTCATGTAGTCAGGGTCGGTCTTCCACTCAGGCTTGCCGATCGCATCGCAGATCGGCGCCCAGGCGTGGCCTTGCACGGTGAAGTAGATGTATGCGTTGGGGTCGGTCTCCCAGCCCTTGCACTTGAGGACCCAGCCCGGCTGGCCGCCGCCGCCGGCATTGCCGCCGCGCGGCACCACATCGCTGAAGGTGCCGTGGGGGTACTGCGGATACTCTTCCAGGTAGCCGAGCCGGTCCAGGCGCAGCTGGTCGCGCATCTTCACGCGGCAGAGGTTCAGCACGGCGTCCTGCATCGCGCAGGCCACGCGCTGGCCCTTGCCGGTCTGCTGGCGGCCGATGATCGCGGTCAGGATGCCGATGGCGAGATGCATGCCCGTGTTGCTGTCGCCCAGGGCGGCGGCGCTCACGGTCGGCGGACCATCCCAGAAGCCGGTGGTCGAGGCAGCGCCCCCGGCGCACTGCGCGACGTTTTCGTAGACCTTCAGGTCGTCGTAGTGGTGCCCGTCGCTGAAGCCCTTCACCGAGGCGACGATCATCTTGGGATTGAGCTCCTGGATGCGCTCCCAGGTGAAGCCCATGCGGTCCAGGGCGCCGGGGCCAAAGTTCTCCACGAGCACGTCGGATTCGCGGATCAGCTTCTCCAGCACGAGTTTTCCTTCCGGCTGCTTGGTGTCCAGCGTCAGCGAACGCTTGTTGCTGTTGAGCATGGTGAAGTACAGCGCGTCGACGTCGGGGATATCGCGCAGTTGCGAACGTGTGACATCGCCGGCGCCGGGGCGCTCGACCTTGATGACATCTGCACCGAACCAGGCGAGCATCTGGGTGCATGCCGGGCCGGCCTGCACGTGAGTGAAGTCGATGATCTTGATGTTGCTCAGTGGTTTGCTATTGCTGCTCATGTTGACGATCTCCTGGGTTAACTTGAATCACTTCTTCTTCGCCGCGCTCGGGTTCAGGCTGGTGATGCGGCCGCTCTCGGTGCCGGCGGTCTCATCGATCACGGCGTTGATCAGCGTCGGCCTGCCGGACGCGATGGCCTCGGCCAGGCCCCGCTGCAATTCGTCCGCCGTCGTGGCGTTCACGCCCACGCCGCCGAAGGCTTCCATCAGCTTGTCGTAGCGCGCGTTCTTGACGAACACGGTCGGCGCCACGTCGGCGCCGCCGCTGCCGTTGACGTCGGTGCCCCGGTAGACGCCGTTGTTGTTGAAGACGACGACGCAAACCGGCAGGTTGTAGCGGCAGATCGTTTCCACCTCCATGCCGCTGAAGCCGAAGGCGCTGTCGCCCTCGATGGCGATCACCGGCTTGCCGGTCACCACCGCCGCGGCCACGGAGAAGCCCATGCCGATGCCCATGATTCCCCAGGTGCCCACGTCGAGACGCTTGCGCGGCTCGTACATGTCGACGATGCTGCGGGCGAAGTCCAGCGTGTTGGCACCTTCGTTGACGACGATGGCGTCAGGCCGCGCCTTCACCGCATCGCGGATCACGCTCAGGGCACTCTGGAAGTTCATCGGCGAGGGCCGCGCCGCCAGGGTGACGGCCATCTTCGACAGGTTCTTGTCCTTGCGCTCGTCGATCGCGGCGGTCCATTCGGCCGGAGGCTTGGCCCAGCCGCTGCCCATGCCCGCCAGCAGGGCCGACACGCAGGAGCCGATGTCGCCGATCACCGGAGCGGCAATGGCCACGTTGCTGTCGATCTCCGTTGGCGCGATGTCGATCTGGATGAACTGCTTCGGCCCGCCCCAGGTCTTGCCCTTGCCGTGCGACAGGAGCCAGTTGAGCCTCGCGCCGATCAGCATCACGACGTCGGCTTCCTGCAGCACATAGGAACGCGCTGCCGCGGCGGATTGCGCGTGGGTGTCGGGAAGCAGGCCCTTGGCCATCGACATCGGAAGGTAGGGAATGCCGGTCTGCTCGACCAGTGCACGGATGTCGGCATCGGCCTGCGCGTAGGCGGCGCCCTTGCCCAGCAGGATCAACGGCTTCTTCGCACCCTTGAGCAGGTCGAGCGCGCGTCGTACCGCGTCGGTGGCCGGAATCTGCCGCGGCGCGGGGTCGACCACGCGGATCAACGACTTCTTGCCGGCGGCGGCCTCCATGGTCTGGGCGAACAGCTTCGCCGGCAGGTCGAGATAGACGCCGCCCGGCCGGCCCGACAGCGCAGCGCGGATGGCCCGCGCTATGCCGACGCCGATGTCCTGCGCGTGCAGCACTCTGAAGGCGGCCTTGCACAGCGGCTTGGCGATCGCGAGCTGGTCCATCTCCTCGTAGTCTCCCTGCTGCAGGTCGACGATCTCTCGCTCGCTCGATCCGCTGATCAGGATCATCGGGAAGCAATTGGTGGTGGCGTTGGCCAGCGCAGTCAGGCCGTTGAGGAAGCCGGGGGCCGATACGGTCAGGCAGATGCCGGGCTTCTGCGTGAGGAAACCGGCGGCCGCGGCCGCATTGCCTGCATGCTGCTCATGGCGAAACGAGATGACCCGGATGCCCTCGGCCTGCGCCATGCGCGTCAGGTCCGTGATCGGGATGCCGGGCAGTCCGAAGATCGTGTCGATGCCGTTGAGCTTGAGCGCATCGATGACCAGGTGGAACCCGTCGATCGTTGTCGGTTCTTCTTGTTCTTGCGAGGTTGCCGGCGGGGTAGCCAGGACAGCGGACATCTTGTCTCCTTGAGTTCAAAACCGTGTGTCGTGGCAGGACTATCATTCGGCGTCCCCTCTCCGGCCGTTGACCTCGGTCAACTTTCGGAAAATCAGAACGCGGGGAAAACCCCACGAGAGCGAAGTGACCCTTCTTTCGAATCATCCAGAACACAACGTCATTCGTGTCCAGCTTCGGCAGAACGTCCTGCTCAAGGATTTGAGCGACAGCGACCGCGCCGAGCTGGAGGCCCATCTCACCATCGTGGACGGCAACAAGGGCGAGTTCCTTCTCAGTCAGGGCGTGCGCGAGATGGAGCAGTACTTCATCCTCGACGGCATCCTCAAGCGGGTCGTGAGCAATGCGCAAGGCAAGGAGATGATCCTGCGCTTCGCCAACGAGCACGACATGGAGACCAGCTACGCCGCCTTTCGGCTGGGCACGCCGACCCCGTACGGCATCGTCTGCGTGACCAAGGCCCGCGTGGCGAGCCTGCCCCTGCAGGAATGGGTCGAGTTCCTGAAGAAGCGCCCGCACGCGAAGGAACTCTTCGAGTTCACGGTGATGCGAGGGATGAGCGAGATCATGGCGCACACCATCACGCTGCACCTGCTGGACGCACCCGGGCGCGTGCACCGCTTCATCCGCAAGCATGCGGAGCTGATGGATCGCATCCCGAGCAAGGAACTGGCCTCGTACCTCAATCTCTCGGCCGAGACGCTGAGCCGGCTCAAGAAGCGCGGCAAGATCTGATTCGCGGCGCTCGCGTCAGGTCTGCTTGGAGGAGGCAAAGCGCCTCGTGCTCGCCATCAGCTTGAGCTGGTTGTCGACACCGGTGGCGCCGGCGACGTCCGCGGCCACGCTCTCGGCCTGCGTGCGCTCTTCATCGTCGAGCACGATGCCGCGCAAGTTGATTCGCCCCTTGTTCGCCTCGACGGTGATGTTGATGGCCCGCGTCGCCGGATGGTCCTTCAATGCCACCCGCACGCGCGCCGCAAGGGCCATGCCGGACAGCAGCGCGTGCGACTCGGCGGTTTCGGCGAACTCGGGGCGACACACCAGCGCACTGATCTGCTCCACGCAGCTTTGCACCGAGATCCGATCGGTGTTGAGGACCAGGTCGTAGAGGAGCGGGTCGCCCCAGGTGACGCCGAACTGCTCGTGCATGCGCGACGCGTGGGCCTGGTCGCTGCGACGGATCTCGGCTTCGGCGAATTCGGCGTCATCGGTCTCGAGATCGCGCATCAGCCATTCCACGCGCTTGCGCAGGGAGCGTGTGATCCGCACCGACACGACATGCGGAACCGGGCGCAGAAGACAGGTTGCGCCCCAGCCCCGCAGGACGACGTTGCCCTGGTCGGCCAGGTCGTAGAGCTCTTCCGCGGTGTACAGGGCCACGCTGCGCTGGTCGGTGGTCAGGCGCTCGACCAACCCGGCCTTGCCTTCGCGCAGGCGGCCGATGAGGCTTTGCGGCACGTGCATGCGGCTGGCGACGTGCTCGGCAATCTCGTGGCGCACGATCCTCAGTCCGAGGGACTGTGCGAGCTCGACCGCCACGTCCTTGGCGAGCGAGCCCATCTCCTGTGTCATTGCGATGACTGGCATGTCGGCTTCCTGTTCAATCCAGCGGGCGCTCGGCGGCCAACTCGTCCACCTTCACGGGCCTGACCAGCGCCCAGGCCTTCGAGATCAGGGGCCAGAACAACAACGTCAGCGCGAGCGTCGTGATGGTGCCGACCAGCGGGTTCGAGAACATGATCATGACGTCGCCCTGCGAGACCAGCATCGCTTGCCGGAACGAGTCCTCGGCCTTGTCGCCCAACACCAGTGCGAGGACCAGCGGGGCCAATGGGAAGTCGAGCTTCTTGAACAGGTAGCCCACGATGCCGAAGCCCAGCATGAACCAGATGTCGAGCATCGCGTTGTGCACGGTGTACGCGCCGATGGCACAGATGACGATGATGACCGGCGCGATGATGGAGAAGGGGATGCGCAGGATGGATGCGAACAGCGGCACTGTGCTCAGGACCACGATGAGCCCGACGATGTTGCCCAGGTACATGCTGGCAATCAGGCCCCAGACGAAGTCCTTCTGCTCGACGAACAGCAACGGTCCGGGCTGCAGGCCCCAGATCAGCAACCCGCCCAGCAGCACGGCGGCCGTCGGCGAACCGGGGATCCCGAGTGCCAGCATCGGCAGCAGCGCGCTGGTTCCGGCCGCGTGGGCCGCGGTCTCCGGCGCCACGACGCCTTCCATCTCGCCCGTGCCGAACTTGGAGCCCTTGCGCGACATCTTCTTTGCCAGCCCGTAGCTCATGAACGAAGCCGGCGTGGCGCCGCCCGGGGTGATGCCCATCCAGATACCGACCACCGCGCTGCGAATGGAGGTGACCCAGTACTGCGGGAGCTGCTTCCAGGTCTCGAGCACGACCTTGGGGTCGATCTTGGCGGTCTTGCCGGAGAACTTCAGACCCTCTTCCATCGACAGCAGGATCTCGCCGATGCCGAAGAGGCCGATCACGGCGATCAGGAAGTCGAAGCCGCGCATCAGCTCGGCCTGCCCGAACGTGAGCCGCAACTGGCCCGTCACGGTGTCCATGCCGACACTGGCCAATGCGAAGCCGAGCGCCATCGACGCCAGGATCTTGAAGGGCGACCCCTTGCCCATTCCGACGAAGCTGCAGAAGGTCAGGAGGTACACGGCAAAGAATTCGGGCGAGCCGAACTTGAGCGCGAACTTGGCCACCAGCGGCGCCATGAACGTGATCATGACGACCGCGAGGAAGGCGCCCACGAACGACGAGGTGAACGCAGTCGTGAGCGCAGCCCCGGCACGTCCGTTCTGGGCCATCGGATAGCCGTCGAAGGTGGTCGCCACGGACCACGGCTCACCGGGGATGTTGAACAGGATCGAGGTGATGGCCCCGCCGAACAACGCACCCCAGTAGATGCACGACAGCATGATGATGGCCGAGGTCGGCGACATCGTGAATGTGAGCGGCAGCAGGATGGCCACCCCGTTGGCGCCGCCCAGGCCGGGCAGCACGCCGATGAGCACTCCGAGAATGATCCCGACGAACATCAGCAGGATGTTCATGGGGGTGAGGATCACCGAAAAGCCCTGCATCAGGGCACTGACTTCTTCCATGGTGTGCGTTCTCCTAGGAACTCAGTAGCCGAGAAAACGAAGGGGGTCGAGCGAGCCTTTGAAGAGCGGCACCTTGAACCACACTTCGAACATCAGGAAGAAGACCACGTTGACGGCCACCGCCACCAGGGTGCTCTTCAGGGGCGAGTAGTTGCCCAGGAAGATCATGAACAGCGCGATATAGATCGCCGATGCAACGTACAGCCCCAGGAAGGTGACAGCGAGTACGTACACCGTGGCCGGCACCAGCACCGACATCACCCGCTTCAACTGCACCGGGTCCACGAAGACCTCGGTGTTCCTGTTCTTGCCGAACAGCGCCTGGTAGAGGATGCCCAAGGCCGACACGACCACGACCACGCCGATCCAGAAGGGGAAGTAGCCCGAGCCCGGCCCATCGCTGGTCCAGCCGGCGCCCAGCCTGCGACTCTCGACGATCACCACGATGCCGATGGCCAGCAGGACGAGCGCGACGATGGCGTCGACGACATAGGTCGCGATGCCTGTGCGCGGGGCGGCGACGGAATCTTCGCTGTGCTCCATGGAGCCTCCAATTGATTGGGGGGGGAAGACGGGCGAGTGACTTTTGACACCCGCCCCTGTGGACGGCGGCGCGGACCGGGCGCTACTTGCTCGCGCCCGCCATGAATCCGGCTTCGGTCATGAGCGTGCGGTGGGCGGCCTCGGCCTCGCCGAGCCACTTGGTGAAGGCGTCGCCGGTCATGAAGGTCGGATTGAAGGCGCCCTTCTCCATGTATTCCTTCCAGTCGGGCGTCGCGGTGATCTTCGTGAGCAGGTCCACGTAGAAGGCCCGCTGGTCGGCCGTCACGCCGGAAGGCATGAAGATGCCGCGCAGCATCGTGTAGTCGGTCGGCACGCCGGCTTCCTTGCAGGTCGGGATGTCATTCCAGGATTGGGTCTCGGTGACCTTGCCCTTGTACGGCATGCGCTGGGCGTCGAAGACGCACAGCGGACGGAGTTGGCCCGCTCGCCACTGGGCCACCGCCTCGATCGGATTGTTCACGGTCGAATTGACGTGATTGCCCACCAACTGGACTGCGACCTCGCCGCCGCCCTTGAAGGGGACGTAGATGAACTTGGTGCCGGTCGCCTTTTCGAGCGCGACGGTGATGATCTGGTCTTCCTGCTTGGAACCCGTGCCGCCCATCTTGAACTTGTTCGGCCCTCCCGCCTTGACCGCCGCGATGTACTCGCTCGCGCTCTTGTAGGGCTCGCTGGCGTTCGTCCACAGGACGAACTGGTCGAGCGCCATCATCGCGACCGGGTTCATGTCCTTCCAGTTGAAGGGCACGCCGGTCGCCATGGGCGTGGTGAACAGGTTCGACAGGGAGATGATGATCTTGTGCGGATCGCCCTTGGCCTCCTTCACCGCCAGGAAGCCTTCGGCGCCGGCGCCGCCCGACTTGTTGACGACGATGAGCGGCTCCTTCATCAGCTTGTGCTTGACGATGATGCCCTGCATCAGTCGCGCCATCTGGTCGGCCCCGCCGCCGGTCCCGGCGGGAACGATGAACTCGACGGGCTTGGAGGGTTCCCACGCCAGGGCGGGCGCGGATACCGCAAGCAATGCGGCCAGGACCGAGACTGCGACGGCGGAAGTCCTTGCGGCGCGAAACTGCGGGCGCGAGAAGAGGCTCTTGATCATGTTGTCTCCTGTAAGTCGTGGAATCACGTTGTTCTTTTTCGCGGAACCTGATTGCAAGTTCCGATGGGTGCTGATGCTGCGACGCCAATGCGGAAATGCGGCTTGACCGTGGTCAATTTTCCGAAGAATCGGTATCGGGGTTACCCGCAGCGAGGCGGGTCGGCCGTGTAGAGCGAAAGCTCGCGGGCGAAGCGATCGGCGAAGCGAACGGCGTGAAGAGCCTAGGTGGCCGACGGGCTCAGCACGCGCTCGACGCGCTTGTCGAGCTGATCCAGATGCGAGAGCTCGCCCAGCCGGGCGTCGACCTGCGCGTCGGGCTGGCGCTTCGCAAGGAAGTGGGACAGCGTGACGAGGCAGTTGCGCTCCAGGACCGGAAATCCCATGCGCTGGGCTGCCGCGACGGCGAGGCGAAGCTTTTCTTCGGCCTCATCGCCGTGAGGACTCACCTCCGCTGCAATGAGGCCCGCCACGCGCAGCACCTCCGGCTCCTGCCATTGACCGCCTTCCGTCACGAGCTCGATGGCGCGCGCCCCGCTCGATGCCGCTTCGCGAAGACGCCCGAAGCGCCGCTGCGCATCGGCCAGGTTGGCGAGATGGCCCGCTTCGGACAAGCGGAACGACACCGAGTCGAATGCCGCCACGGCCTGCTCGATGGCCGCGATGCCTTGCGCGAGCTGGCCGCGCTGGCACAGGGCCCATCCGAAGAATCCCATGCCGTGCGCGCGAAAGCCACGGAGCCGATGCTCCTCGGCCAGTTGCAGCAGGCGCCTGGACTCAGCTCGCATCGCTTCGGTCGCGCCGCACATGCCGAACACCCAGCCGCCCACATAGACGAGCGGGATGGCGGTGGAGTGCGGATGGCGAAGCGCGTCGGCTGTCCGCAGCGCGTCGACGCCCACGACCAGTGCCTGATCGACGTCCCCGAGGCAGAAGAGCGTGAAGCTCAGGAGCGACTTGCTGTGGACCTCGGTGTTCTGGCCGAACATGCGCGTGGTCGCCGCGTCGCGCTCCGGAACGTAAAGCGCCAGCGACCGGTCGATCTCCGCGCGCGCTTCGACTGCCCTGGCCTGCACCATCAGGCTCATGCCGAGCATCCGGTGGCCGATCACCCGCCCGGAGTCGAAGCCGTTGCGCTCGGACAGGTGAAGGAACATGCGGGCGAGTTGCTCGGACTCCACGGCACGGCCAAGGCAGTTGACGTGGGTGAACTTGCCGAACGCAAGAGGGAAGATCAGCGGCGACGGCTCGCCCTCTGCGCACAGGGCAAGGCCGCGCTCGCAGCACGCCTGCAACTCCGGCGACGTCGCGCTTTGAGCGGCCAGGATGGAGCCCATCATGGTCACCTGCATCTTGAGTTCGAGCTCGCGCCTTTGCTTGGCGTCCTGGACCTTGTCCAGCAACGCGATGCCCCTGCGCAAGTGGTCGATGGCCTCTACATTGGCCGAGCGCCCCGCCGCGCTGGCGCCGGCCTCCAGCCAGGCCTGGGCGGCATCGACCGTGCGACCCGCCTCCGTGAGATGGTGGGCGATGAGCTCCTGGGGAATCGGCCGGTTCGCGAAGTGCTGCCGGAGCACGTCCACGATGCGGCCGTGCATCGCCTGGCGCTCGTCCTGCAGCATCGATTCATACGCCATGCGCTGCAGGAGTGCATGACAGAACTGGTAGCGGATCTCCACGCCGAATCTCTTGGGCTCCAGGATCTCGGCCGTGACCAGTTCCTCCAGCGGGCGTGCCACCTGATCGGCGCCCTGCTCCAGGATCGTCAGGAGAAACTCCGGAACGAAGGAGCGCCCGATGCAGGCGGCCGCCTGAACGATGCGCCGGCCGCCTGGCAGCCTGTCGAGACGTTCGGAGAGCATCTCGGCGAGCATCAGCGGCACGCCGCCAAGGCGGCGATTTCGCTGGTTGCCCTGCACGCGCTCGTCCAGCAGCGCCATCACCAGTTGCTCGACGAAGAGCGGAAGTCCATCGGACGAACGCACGGCCTGCTCGATGACATCGGCCGGCAGCATCTCCGCGCCGGGTATGGCCATTGCAATCTGCCGGCAATCGCTTTCCCCGAGCTTTTCGAGGTGCATGATTTCGTCAGCGGGAGGAAGGGCGGGACCCGGCGGGAAGGACCGCATGGTCAACAGCACGAGTGCCGGCGCGTCCTTCAAGATCGTCACGACCTCCTGCAGGAGTTCCGCCGTCGACGGATCGAGCCAGTGCGTGTCCTCGACCCAGAGCACCACGCTTTCCCGCGCACTCAGTGACTTGAAGGCGGAGGTCACGAACTCGTATTGCATGCGCCGAAGGATCTGGGGCGACGGTGCGATCGCCTCGGTGGCGCCTGGCGCGGCAAGACCCAGCAGGCTCATGGCGATCGCCGAGTTCTCTTCATCGCTCAGCCCCAGCGTGGCAAGCACCGCGGACACCTTCAAGGCGCTGTCGGCCGGGCTGTCTTCGACGGACAGGCCGGCCCGGGACCAGAGGAAATGGGCCACCGGGTACAGCGGAGTGCGCGAAAAAATCTCGTGGCAACTCACCTTCAGCACCATCGCGTCGGCAAGCTCGGCCCGGTTGGAGAACTCGAGGCCGAGTCGGGACTTGCCGGAGCCGGCTTCGGCCACGACCGCGATGGTCCTGCACTGCCTGCTGGAGCGCACGGCGTCCCAGTGTCCGAGCAGCAAGGTCAGCGGCTCGGCTCGACCCACCATCAGCGCGGAGCCACGTTGAAAGCTGGATGGAGGACGGCCGGCGGCGGAGCGTATGCCCCTGACCTTGTAGACCTCGATCTCCTTCGACAAGCCCTTGAAGCGACGGGGCCCCAGAGGCTCGCAGTCGGCCAGGCCCTCCACGAGGTCGAGCGTATCGCTGCTGATCAGGATGCCGCCGGGCGGCGCGTCGGCCTGCAGGCGCGCCGCCAGGTTGGCCGCCTCTCCGACGATGCCGGGTGCGCTGGCGCCGGCGCTCATGAGCTCCTGCGCCACGACGACCAGTCCCGAATGAATGCCGATGCGGGTGTCCAGCGCAGCGGGCTCGACAAGGCCCGGCTTCAACTCATTGAGCCGGCGGACCAGTTCGAGCGCGGCGCGAACCGCACGCTCCGCATCCCGTTCATGGGCGCGTGGGTAGCCGAAATAGACCAGGATGCCGTCCCCCACGAAGCGGGCCACGAAGCCTTCGTACCGCTCCATGGTCTGGAGGGCTGCCATCTGGTAGGTGCGCTGCAGCTTGCTCAGTTCCTCCGGGTCCAGCCGCTCGGAGAGGGCCGTGTAGCCAATCAGGTCGATGAAGACGATCGTGAGGAAGCGACGTTCGGGAGGTTCCAGAACCGGATTCGCAGTTGAAGGCGAAAGCATTTCAGGGTCCCCACAAGCAGGTTCACGAATAGCCGGCGTGCCAAGCCGATCTCATCGGCCCGGACCGGGGGCGCGGACATTCATGTCGTACTTTTGTTTCTTCTTGATGGTCGCGCTTGGGTTCGAGCGTATCATCGGCCGGCAAAACATTGCAGAAAATTGCGCAACGCAGGCGGGTGTTTCCGCTCGGGCGGCAGCCGCTGGACCTGGAGGGGAAATGTCGCCGCAGCCTCTTTCGCAGCAGTCCGTCTCAGCATCGCCTGCTGTCGAGGGCGCCGACCGTCCTCCCAGGCGACGAGCCCTCGTCATTTGCACCCACCTGCGTCCAGGCAGGGACAAGCGACGCTCCAACTACTACATGCAACCCATCACGGGGCTGCACATCGGCTCCCTGCTCGACCAGACGCTCTTCGAGGTCCGTCTCTATCACGAGGACTGGCATGGCCCCTTCGATCCGGCCGACAGCCCGGGCTATGACCTGGTGTTCCTCACCGGGCTTCAGCCGGACTTCGATCGCATGCGCCAGTTGTCGTACTACTTCCGCGCCCAAGGGGCGGTGGTGGTGGGCGGCGGAAGCATCTGCACCGCGTTTCCCGAGTTCGCGACGGAATTCTTCGATGTGGTCTGCGCAGGCGGGGTCGATTGCGTTCGGGATGTGGCGTCGGATTTCCTGAGAGGCTCTCTCCAAAAGATCTACCGCTCGCCGGCCGCGAGCATCTCCGACTATCCGGTGGACTACAGCCTCTTCACCCGGCACGGCATCAACCCGATGCTGCACCTGATGGAGACCTCCCGCGGGTGCAGCTTCAAGTGCTCCTTCTGCGTGATGCCCAACGAGGTGGGCGGGCATGCCACCTACAGCATCGATCACTTCAAGACGGGCCTGCAGGACACCCTGGCGAGCAGCGCACCGTGGAGCTTCAAGCGCTGGTACCCGCTCGTGATGCTGCTCGACAACAATTTCTCGGACGACCCGGCCCACATGCTGAAGGTGGCCGCGATCCTCGCCGCCAACCCGAAGGTCCGGGGCTGGGCCGCCCTGGTGACCCAGAATGTCCTGCAGGACCGCGATCTCATCGCCCACCTGGCGAGGTCCAAGTGCATCCTGCTGTTCGCGGGCGTCGAGTCGCTCGATCGCGAGATGCTCCGGCGCTACAACAAGAAGCAGAACCTCAGCCGCCGCCACAGCGTCGTCGATGACATCGCGTTCGCGGAGGGCCAGGGCATCGCCATCTGCTACGGCTACCTGTTCGACCATCGCCACCAGACCGCGGCGGAGATGGAAGAGCAGATTCGCGCGCTGGCCCGGAATCCCCTCATGCCGATGCCTGTCTACCTCAGCGTCATCGCCCCGCTGGCGGGCACGGCGACCTTCTGGGACGACCTGCGCCTGGGGCACCTGCGGCCGAACCTTCGGATGCGGGATCTCGATGGCGAGACCATGGCACACGTGCAGTTGGGGGATCGGCCGGAGGTGCTGGTCGACTTCATCGAACGCATGTTCAGGCGCCCCTGGACGGTGGTCTCGCGCCTGCTCATCCTCGCCAAGACGATCCGCCGCATCGTGCATGCGAAGACGCTCAACCCGATTCGCTGGTACGTGATCGCGTCGGCGAACTTCCACTGCTTCATCTGGTCGCGCGCAACGCCGGCGCAGCCGCGCACCTACCTGGCCGGCACCGATACCCTGGATCCCCAGTACTTCGAGCGGCCGGCCGACCTCTCGGACGAGGACGAACGCCGCTATTTCGATCCGATCGAACTGACGGACGACGACGGAAAGCCCTCCGCATGGCTCACCCCGTACATCCCATCCTCCGCCGGCCGTCAAGAACGGCCGATCTTTTTTGCGCCTCCCCCGATCGAAGCGGAGGAACAGCAACCATGAGCTATGAATCCACCCGCGACGCCGAGCAACTGCGCATGCTGGGTCCGTCCATCGAGGCCTTCATCGATCGCTACAACAACAACACCAACTGGCAGGCCAACGGCGTGCGGCACACCGTGTTCGTGCTTCCTGGTGGCATGGGATGCCGGCTGCGGCGCGCGAAGACGCCTTATGTCGATGGACTCGGCGGGACACAGACCTTCGACTACGACCTGGCATGGATCGACGCGGGCACCCTGCTCTTCGGGAACTCCGCGAAGCTCATGCTCGGCAAGGGGCCCGAGTACCGCGACAAGGGCGACCGGATCATCATTGCCGACGGAAGCATCGGCTTCCTGGGCTGCACTCCCTACTCGGGATTCACCGACTGGTGCGAGGAGGCAGGGCTGGACTATTTCGTCTACGGCTGGGACTGGCGCAGAAGGATCGAGCACGGAGGGCGGTTCTTCGTCGAGAAGTTCCTGCCTTTCTTCCGGGACCGGGTGAAGTCGGGATGCAACAACGCCGATCCGCTGCAAAAGTTCTCCGTGATCGGCCACAGCGCCGGCGGCATGGTGGTGAACTGGATCTTCCGCCGGAATCACGCCATCACGGCGACCATGTACCGCGCGATCACCGTCGCGACGCCGTTCTATGGCTACGCGTCGCAGTTGCATCGCTGGTTCACGGGGGAGCCCTACCTCAACAGCGGCGACCTCTACAGGGCAAAGATCATTCAGGCGATCTGCTCCATGCCGGCATGCTATGCGTGGCTCTACCTCGATGGAAAAACCTTCATCAAGTACGAGACCTTGCTCAAGAACGACCCGCAGTACCCGCTGAAGAGCTACCCCTGCGTCGACGCCACGGATCCAACCGTCTGGGCCGACCCGTACCGTCCGAAGACCAACGGCAGCCAGGTGCGCTACCCCGAGGGAAACTCGGGCTTCAGTCACGAGGAACTGCACCATGCGTGCAAGCTGGTGAGGCGTCTGGCATCGGATTTCGCCAGCGACCTGCCGCTGGACAAGTTCTACAACGTGCGATGCGACACGGGCCGGGACGATACCGCCGGCAGTTCGACGTGGAAGTGGACGCCGCCGACGCTCCCTTCCCCGATCGACGATGTGTCGAAGGTTCCGGGCGACGATACCCAGCCGGGCTGGTCCGCACGGCATGTCGGCCTTGCGAGCATTCGGCCCCTTCAGGTCGTGAGAGTGTTGGACCCGCATGCGGAACACGCGTTCACGATGAACTGCCATGCGACGATCGTGGAGCTTGCAAAGATTCTCGGCGCCCAGGTGCCGGCCGTGGCCGCCTCCTTGCCTGTGGAGATTGCCTCTTCCGAAGAGGCGTTCGCGTTCGTGCAGATGCTGCAGCGCAAGTTCTCGAAAAGAATCAGCGCCGCCGAGGCCAGGGTGCGGCTTCGCGCCCTGATCGCAAAGAAGCTGAGCATCGAGAAGCAGAGGGCCATCGCCAGGCGCATCTATGTCGACCTGCTGGGACCGCCCTTGCCCACGAAGTCCAGGCCGAAGTCGGCCAGGAAAGCGGCCCGAGCCAAGTGAACGCCTGGCCCCGATGCTCGACAGGATGGGGGACCGGAACCGCCATCGTCCATGGACAGGCAACGCCTGCGCGGGAAGAATGAAGGCCAAGGCCGGGCAGCGACCCAAGCGCAGTGATGGAGATCCAGCATGAGCTACGACGCGACCAGGGATGCGGAGCAACTTCGACGGCTCGATGCCGCGATCACAGCCTTCATAGCAACTCGCAACAACCTTCCGGCGCCTGCTGGCGGCAGGCAGACCATCTTCCTCTTCCCCGGCGGGATGGGCAGCAAGCTCGTGCGAGCCACCCAGGCCTATGACGAGAACCAGCCCCAGCCACAGCAGTTCGTGTACGAACCGGTCTGGCTCGCGCACGACACCTTTCTGGGCGGCGCAGCCCAACTCGAGATGACCAGGACAGGACCGGAGGAATACCGGGACCAGGACGACTGCATCGTCATCGCCGATGGCCTCGTGGACCTGGAGGGGATCTCGCCCTATTCCGGCTTCACCCGCTGGTGCACCACGAAGCAACTGGACTGCTTCGTGCTCGGCTACGACTGGCGTCGCAAGATGCAGCACGTGGGGAATTTCTTCGTCGATACCTTTCTCCCGCACTTTCAGCAAAGGGTTCGCGCCGAATCGAACGACGGATCGGACCCGCTCGCCAACTTCTCGTTGGTCGGACACAGCGCCGGAGGCATGGTCGTCAACTGGATCCTGCGCAAGAACGATGCGATCCTGAACGGGATGACGCGGGCCATCACCGTCGCGACGCCCTTCTACGGCTATGCGGGCCAGGTGCATCGCTGGTTCGAGGGAGAGGCATCTCTCAACGGACTGGACGATGAGCACAAGGCCGACATCATCCGCACGATCTGCTCGCTGCCGGCTTGCTACGCATGGCAGTTCATCGATGACCCCACCTACACGGCCAACAGCGCCGCGTTCGTGGCGGACGCACCATTCGGGCTCGCGTCCTATCCCAGCGTGGACAGCGGCGATGGGGCGGTGGCCGATCCGTACAACCCGCAGACCAGGGTCGTCAATGGCGTGACGCTCACTCGCTATCCGACCGCGGGATTCGACTCCCAGGAGCTTGCCGATGCGCGGGTGTTCGTCAACCAGCTCGTCGGCCCCCTGACGCCCGGCCAGGCGGCGAAGTTCTTCAACATCCGGGGCGTTCGCGGCTTGGAGGCGCTCGGAATCGTCGCACCCATACCGAGCACGACGGGCAGCGTGCGCTGGGGCTGGCTGCCGACCAATGGACCGAGCCCCGTATCGGATGGCCCTCGCGTTGCGGGCGACGGCACGCAGCCCGCATGGACGGCTCGTCACCTTGCGCTCCCGAAGGCCAACGTCCGCACGGTCACTGGGCTGGAGATGGAGCACGCCATCCTGATGAGCGTGCCCAGGATCCAGAACGCCATCGGCAACATTCTTGGAGTCTGAGGAGACCGACATGGAATCCAAACCAGGTGATGCGTATCCGGATCCGAAAGAGCCCGAGCCGCAGCCCTTCGTGGAAGAGCCGACGGCGTCATCGGAGGAAGCCATGGCCTTCGTCCGCGAGATGCAGCGTGAATGCGGCCACTATCGGCGCACGGACGATGACAAGCTGCGGCTGCAGGCGTTCCTGAGCAAGCACGACGAGGAGAAGCGCCGACAGATCGCCAGGCGCCTGCTGAAAGATCTGATGCAGGGAAGACCGCCGCCGGGGGACAAGGCAGCGGAGCCGGACCCCCAGAAATGACGCCCGCCGCGCGCACTGCGAGTCCCGCTGAGGGCCGCCAGGACGGCGATCCATCGACCGCTTCGGCGCAGGCATGGGAAACAGAAGGCCTGGAGACCATGGGAAGGCCCGGGCTGGCCACGCGCTGGTTCATGCGCGGCGTGTCCTTCGTCGAGAACCTCAATCGGCGCCGCGCGCTGCTCGGGACCCCTTGTGTCTACCCGAACGAGGTCTTTCCGTGGGCGACGAAGCTCGAGAGTGAATGGCGCACCATCCGATCGGAACTCGACGAGGTGCTGCTGCGCAGAGACGACCTGCCCAATGTGCAGGACATCACGCCGGACGCGCGGTCCATCACCACGGATGCGCGTTGGAAGGTGTTCGTCTTCACCGCCTACGGTGTCCACTCGCCGCTCAATTGCAAACTGTGCCCGCAGACCTGGAAGCTGGTCCGGCAGATTCCAGGCTTGCGCACGGCAATGTTCTCGATCCTCGCGGAAGGCAAGCACATTCCGCCGCATCGGGGGCCGTACAACGGCGTCCTCCGCCTGCATCTGGCCCTGAAGGTGCCGGAGCCCCGGACCGCGCTCGGCATTCGCATCGGGCACGAGCGATGCCACTGGCAGGAGGGCAAGGCGCTCATCTTCGACGATGCCTACGAACACGAGGTCTGGAACGATTCGACCGGCGAGCGTGTCGTGCTGTTCATCGACTTCGAGCGGCCCCTGCCGTTTCCGGCAGCCCTGCTCAATCGTGCCCTCCTCCGGCTTGCCGTCTACACACCGTTCCTGCGCGAGGGTGGCGAGAATCTGCGCCGCTGGGAGCGCGACTTCCACGGCCGGTAGGAACTCAATGCCCTGAGCCTGCGCCGAGGAATCGGCGGCGATGAGGTTGCGGAAGCGCATCGAGCGTCAGCAGCATGGGAAGGTCCGCGGTCTGAAAGGCCGTATCCCACGCGGGCAGGCCCAGCAGTTCGGCGCCGCAGCGCAGGTAGCCCTTGATGAGAGGCGGCGTGGCGACATCCAGGTCATCCCTCAGGCTTGCGAGCGGCAGCGGCTTCAACGGGCTGACTCTCCATGGCTCCGACGCGCAGTGCCGCTCCGACAAGCGGCGCCACAGGCTCGCCGCCCGGTGGCCGCCATCCCGAAGGTCCACGCTCGCGCACCCGAAGGCGACTTCGAGCCGGCGGGAGCTCAGGAACTCCCCGAGCGCACCCCAGAGCGCAAGGATCGCGCCGCCCGTTCGCCACGCCGGATGGATGCACGATCGCCCCAGCTCGGCCATCCGCGGGCGCATGCCTGCCAGTTGCTGCAAGTCGAACTCGGTTTCGCTGTAGTAGCCGCCTGCACGACGAGCGGCGGACGGCGTCAGGACACGGTAAGTGCCGACGACTTCGGGAACGCCATCGGACAACGGGACGGCGCGAACGAGCACGTGCTCGCAGAAATCATCGAAGCGATCAACGTCGAGGCCAGGCGGCGTCCCCGGAGGGACGACCAGGCGAGCGCCCATTTCGAGCGCGAAGACGCGGTAGCGCAAGCGCTGCGCCTCGCGCACGTCATCGAGGTGTCGCGCCCAGGCGGTTTCAAGGCGATGTGAAGAGCGGGCCCAGGAGGCAGTGGCGGGAGTCGCAGCGTCGTCTTGCGACCGGGACGACTGCGACTCGACGCGGTCCAGCATGGTCAGGCGGGGATCACGACGGGCATGCAGGCGAAGGGCAATGGCCAACACACGCCCCCCGGCACGAGGCTGTCGACCCGTGCCGGATCGGTCCGCAACTTCGCCATCAGAAGCCCTCCTGTCATTGCGTTGCCGGATTGTGCGCCAGCCTCGAGACGAGATCAACGCGAGGGCGCGCTGCGGGGGCTGTATGAGCATGCAGTACTCCATCCCGCATATCGCTTCAGGCGCCTTCCCAATTTTCACTGCGGTCCTAAACTGGCCTCCAATGAAATGAGTACCTATTCAGTACAAGGAGGCCATCATGGACCCGTTTGACGATGATGCAGCCCAGTTGAGGGCAGCGGCGACAAAAGCAGATGCTTTGGCCCGAAGGGCGCAGCGCGCAGCCAACGAGGCATTCAGGGTGTTCTTGAAGGACGACGGCGCCGCGGCGCCTGACCAGGCCATCGAAGCGGCGAAGACCAGCGCACGCGCCGCACAAGAGGCCTGGCGCAAATACGTGCAATACATCGCGCTGAACGGCGGGCACCTGCACCTCTGCTAGATGTCGCGTCGGCGGCGTGCCGGCGACCCTGCTTCCCATTACAGTCGGCGTCCAACAAGGAATCGAAAAAGCGCGGAACGGGAAACATGGCCCGCCCACCGTGCGCAGCACGACATTGAAGAAGCTTCGGATCACAGGCCCCGCAGGGGTGAACTACAGACTCGGCGATCCGATGCTCGTGCACGATGGCTCGACGCTGCTTTGCACAGTGGACCCGGTGCCGGTCAGCCAGTCGGGGACCGAGATTCGCGTCGAGCATTTCACGCCCTCCCTGGGAGAGTTCGAGCAGAGCCGCCATCTGGGCCGGCTCGTCTTCCTGGAAATCTGCGCTTTCGTCGTCGAGCGCTTTCACCAGGTGCAGGCGGTGAGCTTCGCTTTCTCGCGGCCCGTGACGCTGCTCGCCGGAGGGTCTCGACACGCGGCCGATCGGGCGGAGATCATGCATCGCATCGGTATCGACAACGTCCAGGTGGCGCCCCGGCCGTCAGCCACGCCGGGACATTTCGTCGTCACCGGCGTCTGGATCTACAGCGAACGAAACATGCTTGCCCTCAACGAGGTCCTGGGCGAGTTGCGCGAGCTGTATCGTGATCGGCCGATCGGCACAGACCCCAAGGGCGGCATCGGGGTGTTGCAGCGCATCGCATCGCGCTGGCGCAAACCGTAGCAGGGCTACGCTTTCGCACCGGCCGCTTGCTGGGTGAAGGAAAGCGCCAGGAAATCGACAAAGGCGCGCACCCTCGCCGCCAGCTGGTGGCGCTGCGGATACACCGCGTAGATGTCCGCGTCGGGAGTGAAGTACTGCGGCAGGACCTGCACCAGGCGCCCGTTGCGCAGGTAGCGTTCGATGTCCCACTCGGCCCGCATGAGAATTCCGTGGCCGTCCAGGGCCCAGTTCACGGCGATCTCGCCATCGTTGGTGGCGAGGTTGCCGCGCGTCTTCACTGCCTCGGTACTCGCGTTGCGGCCTCTTCCGCTCGCCAGGCGCCACACGCCATAGGCCTCCTCGCCTTGACGGATGCCGATGCAGTTGTGCTTCGTCAGGTCGTTCGGAACCTTCGGGATGCCCCGCTTCGCCAGATAGGCCGGCGCCGCGCACAGCAGGCGGCGGTTGGCCGCGATGTTCCTGGCGATGACCCGGCTGTCCGGCGGAGCGCCGAAGCGCACGCACACGTCGAACAAGTCCTCGGTCGGCGATGGCGGATTCACCGACAACTGCAACTGGACTTCCACTTGCGGGTACTTGCGAACGAACCTGGAGATCAATGGCGCCACATGGCTGCGGCCGAAGCCCAGCGTGGCGTTCACCCTGAGCAGGCCCTTCGGCGTCGCCTTGGAGAGGCCGAGCAGCTCCTCCATGCCGTCGATCTCGCCGAGGATTCGCCGCGCATGCTCAAGATACGTCTCGCCTTCGGGGGTGAGGCTCATCCGGCGCGTCGACCGGTTGACCAGCAGCACACCGACGCGTGATTCCATCAGCGCAAGATGCTTGCTCACCGCCGGGGTCGTGATGCCGAGCTCGCGCGCCGCTGCGCTCAGGCTGCCCGCGCTGGCAAGCGTCGAAAAGAAGCCGAGGTCTGCCGGCTGTATACCGTTGCTCATGCGCGCTCCACTGTTGAACTCAGGTTAACAATGGATTCACTTTAGCGCCGTGCCAAAAGGACGTCGAGTTTTTACAGTACCCATACCCCTTCACCACCACCCAACGGAGACATATTCATGAAGACGTACAAGATCGCGACCATTCCCGGCGACGGCATCGGCAAGGAAGTCGTTCCCGCCGGACAGCAGGTCCTCGAGGCCCTGGCATCGGCCAGCAGCAGTTTCAAGTTCGAGTTCGAGAACTTCGACTGGGGCGGCGACTACTTCCGCGAGCACGGCGTGATGATGCCGGACGACGGCCTGAACGCCCTGCGCGACAAGGACGCGATCCTCTTCGGCTCGGCCGGCGATCCGCACATCCCCGACCACATCACGCTCTGGGGCCTGCGCCTCAAGATCTGCCAGGGCTTCGACCAGTACGCCAACGTGCGGCCCACGCGCATCCTGCCGGGCATCGACGGCCCGCTCAAGCGCTGCGGCCCGGACGACCTCAACTGGGTCATCGTTCGCGAGAACTCCGAAGGCGAATACTCCGGCGTCGGCGGCCGCGTGCATCAAGGCCACCCGATCGAAGCCGCGACCGACGTGTCGATGATGACCCGCGCGGGCGTCGAGCGCATCATGCGCTTCGCATTCAAGCTGGCGCAGTCCCGCCCCCGCAAGCTGCTGACGGTCATCACCAAGAGCAACGCCCAACGGCATGCGATGGTGATGTGGGACGAGATCGCGCTGCAGGTCTCCAAGGAGTTTCCGGACGTCACCTGGGACAAGGAACTGGTCGATGCATCGACGGCCCGCATGATCAACCGCCCGGCCTCGCTCGACACCATCGTCGCGACCAACCTGCACGCCGACATCCTGAGCGACCTGGCGGCCGCGCTGGCCGGCAGCCTGGGTATTGCGCCCACCGGCAACATCGACCCCGAGCACCGCTATCCGTCGATGTTCGAACCGATCCACGGTTCGGCCTTCGACATCATGGGCAAGGGCCTCGCCAATCCGGTCGGCACCTTCTGGTCGGTCGTGATGCTGCTGGAGCACCTTGGCGAGACGGAGGCCGCCCGACGCGTCATGAAGGCCGTCGAAGCGGTGACGGCCGATGTGTCGCTGCACACCCGCGATCTCGGCGGCACCGCCACCACCGCACAGGTCACCGAAGCCGTGTGCGCACAGGTCACCGGCAGCACGCAGCGCAAGGCGGCCTGACAGCCCCATACCCCGGCCACCACGCGGCGGCCGGGTTTTCTTCCTTCCTGTACTGAGAGCCGCGCGGGCACGCGCCGCCTCTCAACCCAAAGCAGCCGCCAAGCGCTGCGGGGGCGAACTCGTGCCCACACATCCATTCAGGAGACAAACCATGCGCCGCTTCTTCGGAAAGCTGTACGTCCAGGTGCTCGTCGGCGTGTTCGCCGGCGCGGCCCTCGGCTTCTTCATGCCCAACACCGGCAGCGATTTCAAGCCCTTGGGCGACATCTTCATCAAGCTGATCAAGATGGTGTTCGCACCGATCATCTTCGCCACCGTGGTGCTCGGCATCGCCCGGATGGAAAACATGAAGGAGCTCGGGCGCGTCGGCGTCCGGGCTCTCGTCTATTTCGAGATCCTCTCGACCTTTGCCCTCGCACTGGGGCTTGTCGTGGTCAACGTGGTGGGCCCGGGCAGGGGCATGAACATCGACCCGACGCAGCTCGACACCAAGGCGATCGCGAGCTACACGGCGGCCAGCGCCAAGCCCGAGGGCTTCGTCGACTTCGTCCTGCACCTGGTGCCGACCAGCGTCATCGACGCATTGGCCCGCAACGACATCCTGCAGATCCTCGTGTTCGCGACGATGTTCGGCATCGCGCTCTCCCACATCGGCCCGCGCGCCAAGCCGGTGGTGGACTTCCTCGACTCGTTCACGCATGGCGTGTTCGCGATCGTCGGAATGATCATGCGGGTGGCTCCCCTGGCAGCGTTCGGCGCCATGGCCTTCACGGTGGGCAAGTACGGCCTCGGCTCCGTCGTCTCGCTCGGCAAGCTGATGGGCACGATGTACCTCACCTGCTTCCTGTTCATCGCACTCGTGCTCGGAGCAATCTCGCGGCTGTCGGGATTCAGCCTGTGGAAGTTCCTGAAGTACATCAAGGACGAACTCTTCACAGTGCTGGGCACCAGCTCTTCGGAATCCGTGGTGCCGCAGTTGATGCGCAAGCTGGAGCACGCCGGCGTCTCGAAGCCGGTGGTCGGCCTGGTCGTTCCTTCGGGCCTGACCTTCAACCCCGACGGCCAGTGCATCTACTACACGATGGCGGCCATCTTCATTGCCCAGGCCACCAACACGCCTCTCACACTGACCGACCAGCTCGTGGTGCTGGGCGTGCTGATGCTGACGTCCAAGGGGTCTGCCGGGGTCACCGGCTCCGGATTCATCACCCTGGCGGCCACGCTTGCATCGATGGGCAAGATTCCCGTCGCCGGCATGGTGCTGCTGCTCGGCGTGGACCGCTTCATGTCGGAAGCGCGCGCAATCACCAACACCATCGGCAACGCAGTGGGCACCATCGCGATCGGCCGCTGGGTCGGCGCAGTCGACCGTCAGCGCCTCGCGGAAGTGCTCGACGGCAAGACCGATCCGGAGGATCTGGACGAGCTGTATGAAGGCGACGACGAGGCGGCCAACGACGTGAAGCCGGTCCACCCGGTGGGCGGCGTTCGGATCGCGGCTTGATCTCGGCGAGTGCTGCCATGAATCCGAACGCCTCCCGCACCGTGCTGCGCGCCATGTTCGACGCCGCGATCGCCGCTGCCCAACCCGCACTGTGCGTCCCGCCCCATCTGCCGCAGCCGCCCAAAGGCAGGCTGGTGGTGATCGGCGCGGGCAAGGCTTCCGCGGCGATGGCCAGGGCGGTCGAGGACCACTGGCGCGGTCCGATCACCGGGCTGGTGGTGACACGGTACGGCTACGCGGTGCCATGCGAACGCATCGAGATCGTCGAGGCGGCACACCCGGTGCCCGATGCGGCCGGGGAAGCCGCAGCCCGCCGCATGCTGGAGGTCGTTCGAGGCCTCGGCAGCGACGACCTGGTGCTGTGCCTGATCTCGGGCGGCGGCTCATCGCTCCTCCCGCTGGCGCTGCCGGGCCTCACGCTGGAAGACAAGCAGGCGCTCAACCGGGCATTGCTGGCGAGCGGCGCCAGCATCAGCGAGATGAACTGCGTGCGGCGCCACCTGTCTGCCGTCAAGGGCGGGCGACTGGCAGCAGCGTGCCATCCCGCGCGGGTGCTGAACCTGCTGCTGTCGGATGTGCCGGGCGACGACCCGATCGACATCGCGTCCGGACCGACGGTGCCCGACCACACCACCTGCGCCGATGCGCTGGAGATTCTTCGCCGCTACGAGATCGACGTGCCGCCGCGGGCGCTGGCTCTGCTCGAGACCGGCGAAGGGGAGACGCTGAAGGCGAACGACCCACGCCTTCCTCCCATCGAGACACGTTTCATCGCGACGCCGCAAATGGCGCTGGAAGCCGCCGCGGCGGTCGCACGCGACGCGGGACTGACGACCTGCATTCTCGGCAACGCGATCGAAGGCGAGGCGCGCGAGGTCGCCCGGACCATGGCCGGCATTGCGCGGCAGGTGGCGCGCCACGGTCAGCCGGTGGCAGCGCCGTGCGTGTTGCTGTCCGGCGGTGAGACCACCGTCACGCTGCGCGGTCGCGGCCGGGGCGGACGCAACGTCGAGTTCCTGTTGGCCCTGGGCATCGCGTTGAACGGCGAGCCCGGCATCCACGCCCTGGCCGGCGACACCGACGGCGTCGACGGGCAGGAAGAAATCGCCGGTGCGCTGCTGACGCCCGACACGCTGGCCCGCGCCCGTGCGCAAGGCCTGAGGCCGCGCGAGCGCCTCGATGACAACGACGGCCACGGCTTCTTCGAGGCGCTCGGCGACTCGGTGGTGACCGGCCCGACGCTGACCAATGTGAACGACTTTCGCGCGATCGTGATCGCTGCCGAACCCGGCAGCACCGATCGCGCCACCAGGAGAAACTGAGATGCGAAGAAACAAGCACGCGAAGATCGTCGCGACGCTGGGTCCGGCGAGCGACGAGCGGCAGACCATCCAGGCGCTGTTCGACGCCGGCGCCGATGTGTTCCGGCTCAACTTCAGCCACGGAACGCACGAGGACCACAAGCGCCGGCTCGACCTGATCCGCGAAGTCGAGCGCGAGAGCGGGCGGCCCATCGGCGTGCTGCTCGACCTGCAAGGACCGAAGCTGCGCATCGGCACCTTTGCCGATGGCCCCGTGAACCTCATCGAAGGCAAGGCCTTCCGGCTCGACCTGGACGCGAAGACGCCTGGCATTGCGACTCGCGTGGCGCTGCCGCATCCCGAGATCTTCGCCGCGCTCGAAACGGGCACCGACCTGCTGCTCGACGATGGCCGGCTGCGGCTGCGGGTGGAGAAGTTCGGCAAGGACTTCGCCGAGACACGGGTGGTGAACGGCGGCAAGCTGTCGGACCGCAAGGGCGTGAACGTGCCCGGCGTGGTGCTGCCGCTCTCGGCGCTGACCGAGAAGGATCGCGCTGACCTGGCCTATGGGCTGCAGCTCGGTATCGACTGGGTGGCCCTGTCCTTCGTCCAGCGCCCGGAGGACATCATCGAGGTCAGGACCATCGTCGATGGCCGTGCGGGCATCGTCGCCAAGCTGGAGAAGCCGGCGGCCATCGCGTCGCTCGACGCCATCGTCGTCGAGACGGATGCGGTGATGGTTGCCCGGGGCGACCTCGGCGTCGAGATGCCTGCCGAGCAGGTGCCCTCGATCCAGAAGCGGATCATTCGCGCCTGCCGGCGGGCCGGCAAGCCGGTGATCGTCGCGACCCAGATGCTGGAGTCGATGGTCACCGCACCGGTGCCCACGCGAGCCGAGGCGTCGGACGTCGCGACCGCGATCTACGAAGGCGCCGACGCGGTCATGCTGTCGGCCGAATCGGCCAGCGGGCGCTATCCGGTGGAAGCCGTGAAGATGATGAGCAGCATCATCGCGCACACCGAGAGCGATCCGAACTACCGCGCCGCGATCGATTCCTCGCGCGCAGAGCCGCTGGCTCGCACCGCCGACGCCATCGGCTCGGCCATGCGCGACATCACCGGCCTGCTCAACGCGGCCGCCACCGTGGCCTATACGAGCTCGGGCTATTCGGCGCTGCGCATGGCGCGCGAACGGCCGCGCGCACCCATCATCGGAATGACCCCCCGGCTCGCCACGGCGCGCCGCCTGGCGCTCGCCTGGGGCGTCCACGCCGTGCTCTGCCACGAGGTCGTGGACGTGCCCGAGATGAGCGATCTCGCCAGCCGCACGGCTCTCAAGGAAGGCTTCGGCGCGGCGGGCCAGACCATCGTGATCTCGGCCGGAATGCCCTTCGGCACTTCGGGCACCACCAACCTGCTGCGCATCGCGCAGATCTGAGGAGAGCCGACATGGCATCGATTCAACAAGTGCGCGGCTTCGAGATCCTGGACTCGCGCGGCAATCCCACGGTCGCCGCCGAAGTCCTGTTGTCCGACGGCTCCACGGGCCTGGCCGCGTCGCCCTCCGGCGCTTCGACGGGCGCCCGTGAAGCCATCGAACTGCGCGACGCGGACCCGAAACGCTACCTCGGCAAAGGCGTCACCAAGGCGGTGGGCCACGTCAACGGCGAACTGAACAAGGCGCTGGCCGGGCGCGCCGCAGAAGACCAGGGCGCGCTCGACCGGCTGATGATCGAACTGGACGGAACATCGACCAAGTCGCGCCTCGGTGCGAACGCGATCCTTGCGGTGTCGCTCGCGGCGGCCAAGGCGGCTGCCGCCTCCGGAGGCAAGGCGCTGTATCGCCACATCGGCGGCGACCGCAAGCCGGTGCTCCCGCTGCCGATGATGAACATCATCAACGGCGGCGCGCATGCGGACAACAACGTCGACATGCAGGAGTTCATGATCGTCCCGGTCGGCGCTCCCAGATTCTCCGAGGCCATGCGCTGGGGCGTCGAGGTCTTCCACCCGCTCAAGGGCCTGCTCAAGGGCCGAGGCATGTCGACCGCCGTGGGCGACGAGGGAGGTTTCGCGCCGAACCTGCCGTCGAACGAAGCAGCCATCGAGGTCATCCTTGCCGCGATCGAACAGGCGGGGTTCAAGGCCGGCGCGGACATCGCCCTGGGCCTCGACGTTGCAAGCTCCGAGTTCCACCATGGCGGGCGGTACGAGCTGGCGTCCGAGTCCAGGCACTTCGACTCCGCACAGTTCGTGGACTACCTGGCTCGCTGGGTGGATGCCTACCCCATCGTGACGATCGAGGATGGCATGGCCGAAGACGACTGGGATGGCTGGGAACTCCTCACGGCGAAGCTCGGCCGCAAGGTGCAACTGGTCGGCGACGACCTCTTCGTCACCAACACCGAGATCCTGCAGCGCGGCATCTCACGCGGCGCGGCGAACTCGATCCTCATCAAGCCGAACCAGATCGGCACCTTGACCGAGACGCTCGCCGCCATCGCGATGGCCGACAAGGCCGGGTACTCCGCGGTGGTCTCGCACCGCTCCGGTGAAACGGAAGACACCACCATCGCCGACCTCAGCGTGTGCACGGCCGCGGCGCAGATCAAGACCGGCTCACTGTGCCGTTCGGACCGCATGGCCAAGTACAACCGCCTGCTCCTCATCGAGGCCGAACTCGGCCGCGATGCCGTCTTTGCAGGTGGAGCGGCCATCGCGTCCGGCCGCTGAGCGGTGCGATTTCTTTGTTGAATTCAAGTTAACGCCGGATTGACTTTCGACCCTCGTTGAACACCCTCCGGCTGCCTACAGTCGCATCACACCATAAGGAGACAAACCGTGAAGACATCGAATTTCCGCCCCCGCACCGCCCTGACGGCCATCGCTTTCGGCTTCGCCGCATCGCTCGCCGCCGCGCAGGCCTGGCCCGCCAAGCCGATCACCCTGGTCGTGCCGTTTCCGCCCGGCGGCAGCTCGGACGCATTGGCGCGCGCCATCACCACACCGCTGTCGCAAAGCCTCGGACAACCGGTGATCGTCGAGAGCAAGCCGGGCGCTGGCGCGACCGTCGGCGCCGACTATGTTGCCAAGGCCAAGGCGGACGGCTACACGCTGCTCATGGGTGCGGTGCATCACACCATCGCCACCAGCGTCTACAGGAGGCTCCCCTACGATTTCGAGAAGAGCTTTGCGCCGGTCACCACCGTCGCGATGGTGCCCAATGTGCTGGTCGTCAACGCCAAGTCGCCGGCGACCGACGTGAAGAGCCTGATCGCGCAGGCGAAGGCTTCGCCGGGCAAACTGTCGTACGGCTCGAACGGCAACGGCACCGTCCAGCACCTGATTGGCACGCAGTTCTCGAGCCTGGCCGGCGTCGAGTTGCTGCACGTCCCTTACAAGGGCAGCGCACCGCTCACGACCGACCTGCTGGGTGGCCAGGTCGACATGTCCTTCGACACGCTGACGCCACTGGTGCAGCACATCAAGGGCGGCAAGCTGCGTGCGCTGGCCGTGACCACGGCGAAGCGTTCCACCACCCTGCCGGATGTGCCGACGCTGGCCGAAGCGGGCATCAAGGACTTCAACCAGGGCACCTGGTTCGGCATCCTCGCGCCCGCGGCCACGCCCAAGGAAGTGGTCACGAAGCTGAACACCGAGATCGTGAAGATCATCCAGTCGCCGGAGTTCAAGAAGCGCATGGAAGAGATCGGTGCCGAGCCGGTCGGCGACACGCCTGCGCAGATGGCGGCTCAGATCAAGGACGACACGAGCAAGTACGCGAAGCTGGTCAAGGAAGCCAAGGTCGCCATCGATTGAGTCGGGCGCGTCACTCGACCGTGACGCTCTTCGCCAGATTCCGCGGCTTGTCCACATCGGTCCCACGCGCGCATGCCGTGTGATACGCCAGCAGCTGCAGGGGCACCACGTGCAGCAGCGGTGACAACGCCCCATAGTGTTCGGGCATGCGGATCACGTGGATGCCCTCGCTGCTCTCTATGTGCGTGTCGCCATCGGCCAGCACGTAGAGCACGCCGCCGCGCGCGCGAACTTCCTGCAGGTTGCTCTTGAGCTTTTCCAGCAGCGCGTCGTTGGGCGCGACGGCGACCACGGGCATTTCGCTCGTGACCAGGGCGAGCGGGCCATGCTTGAGTTCGCCGGCCGCGTAGGCCTCGGCGTGGATGTAGGTCACTTCCTTGAGCTTGAGCGCACCTTCGAGCGCGATCGGGTAGTGCAGGCCGCGGCCGAGGAACAGGGCGTTCTCCTTGCGCGCGAAATCCTCCGCCCAGCTGATGAGCTGCGGCTCCAGCGCGAGCACGGATTGCAGCGCCACCGGCAGGTGCCGCATCTCCTTCAAGTAGCGCGCTTCGTCGGCCTCAGGCAGGCGCCCCTTGGATTGCGCCAGTGCCAGCGTGAGCAGGAAGAGGCCCGCGAGTTGCGTCGTGAAGGCCTTGGTCGACGCCACGCCGATCTCGACGCCCGCGCGCGTGATGTAGGCCAGCTTGCACTCGCGCACCATCGCGCTGGTCGAGACGTTGCAGATGGTGAGGGTGTGCGCCATGCCCAGCGACGTCGCGTGCTTGAGCGCGGCCAGCGTGTCGGCCGTCTCGCCCGACTGGCTGATGGTCACGACCAGGGTCTTCGGGTTGGGCACGGAATCCCGGTAGCGGTATTCGCTCGCGATCTCGACCTGCGTCGGGATCTTCGCGATGCTTTCGAGCCAGTACTTGGCCGTGCAACCGCTGTAGTAGCTGGTGCCGCAGGCCAGGATCAGCACGTTGTCGATCTCGTTGAACACGCGCCAGGCGGCCGCGCCCGGTGCGCCGTCGACGCCGACGCCATCGAAGAGCTCGGGCACGATGCCTTGCACGCCTTCGAGCGTGTCCGCGACCGCGCGCGGTTGCTCGAAGATTTCCTTCTGCATGTAGTGGCGGTACGGGCCGAGTTCGGCCGCACCGCTGTGCGCGTGCACCGTGCGCACGGCGCGGGTGACAGGCTTGTGCGCGCGATCGACGATCCAGTACTTGCCGGGCTGGATGTCGACCACGTCGCCCTCTTCGAGGTAGACGATCTGGTCGGTCACGCCAGCCAGCGCCATGGCATCGCTGGCGAGGAAGTTCTCGCCCCCTTCCTTGCCGACGCCGAGGATCAGCGGCGAGCCGGCGCGCGCACCGACCACGCGGTGCGGTTCATCGCGGCAGATCGCCGCGATGGCGTAGGCGCCCTGGAGCTGCTTGACGCTCGCCTTCACGGCCTCGAACAGGTCGCCGTCGTAGTGGCTGTCGATCAGGTGGGCGATGACTTCGGTGTCGGTCTGGCTCGTGAACACATAGCCCTTGGCCTGAAGCGCCGCGCGCAGCGATTCATGGTTCTCGATGATGCCGTTGTGCACGAGCGCCACGCGCCCGGGCCGCGCTGCCTCCGCGCCGGGGCCATGGCTGAAATGGGGATGCGCGTTGTGCACCGCCGGCGCGCCATGCGTGGCCCAGCGCGTGTGGGCGATGCCGGTGCTGCCTTCGATGTTGTCGTCCCGCACTTGCGCCAGCAGTTCGGCCACGCGCGAGGTCGTGCGGGCGCGCCGCAAGCCGCCCGCGTGGACCGCCACGCCGCAGGAGTCGTAGCCCCGGTACTCAAGGCGCTGCAAGCCCTGCACGAGGACGGGAACGATGTTGCGACCGGAGACGGCGCCGACGATGCCACACATATTGAATTGCTCCTGCGATTGGACGTTGGGGCGATGGTAGGCCGATCGTTGTGAAATTTTTGATCAGTTTCTGACCATTTTATGTTTCATATTTTCTGACAACGGCATGAATGACCATTTATTCCATTATCATCATATTTGTGAAATTTTCAGACCTAGACGACATTGACTTGCGCCTGCTCGACGCTTTGCAAAGCGACGCATCCCAGAGCAACCAGTCGCTTGCCGAGCGCTTCAGCATCTCGCCGCCTACCTGCCTTCGCCGCGTCCGCCGTTTGCGCGAGGCGGGATGGATCGACAGCCAGGTCGCCATCCTGAGCGTCGACCGCGTCGGCCCTCTGCTCACGGCGGTGGTCGAGGTCTCGCTGGACCGGCAGGACGCCTCCGCGCTCGACGCCTTCGAGCAACGCGTGGCCCCCGACGACGCCGTGCAGCAGTGCTACCGCGTTTCGCCAGGCCCGGATTTCGTGCTGGTCGTCACCGTGCGGGACATGCCGGCCTACCAGGCGCTCGCGCAACGCCTCTTCACGAACGACGCCAACGTGCGCAACGTGAAGGCCTTCTTCAGCATCAAGCGCGCCAAGTTCGCGCCCCGGGTGCCCTTGCCCTCGCCCACCTGACGCGCGTTATTTCTTCGGTCGCTGCCAGTTCGCAAAGCTCACCTGGCGCGCTCGCCCGACCGTCAGCGCACCGGGCTCCGTGCTCTTGCTCACCGTCGAGCCACCGCCGATCGTGCCGCCGGCACCGATCGTGACCGGCGCGACCAGCACGCAGTTGCTTCCCACGTGGACGTCGTCGCCGATGATCGTGCGGTGCTTGAAGGCGCCGTCGTAGTTGGCCGTGATGCTGCCCGCGCCGTAGTTGACGCGCTGGCCGACGGTCGCGTCGCCCAGGTACGCGAGGTGGTTCGCCTTCGCCCCGGCGGCAAGGGTCGAGTTCTTGACCTCGACGAAATTGCCGATATGCACCTCCGCGCCCAGACGCGCGCCGGGCCGCAGCCGCGCGAACGGCCCGACCAGCGAGCCCGCACCCACCGTCACGCCGGCCTTCTCGCCATCGATATGGGTGAAGGGATGGATCACCGCGCCCGTCTCGATGCGCGCATTGGCGATCACGCAGTTGGCGCCGATGCGCGCGCCGGCGCCCAGGGACACCGCGCCCTCGAACACGCAATTGACGTCGATTTCCACATCCGATTCGCAAGCCAGCGTGCCGCGCAAGTCGAAGCGCGCCGGGTCGGCCAGCCGGACGCCCTGCACCATCAGCGCGTCGGCCTGGCGCCGCTGGTAGGCGCGTTCGAGCGCCGCCAGCTGCGTGGGGCTGTTGACGCCGGCCACCTGCAGCGCGTCGTCGGTGCGATGCGCGACGACCGGGACGCCGTCGATGGTCGCGAAGCCCACCACGTCGGTCAGGTAGTACTCACCCTGCGCATTCTTGTTGTCCAGCCGGGCGAGCCAGGACTTGAGGAGTCGGGTCGGCACCGCCATGACACCGCTGTAGACCTCCTGGATGGCGCGCTGGGCCTCGTTCGCGTCCTTCTCTTCGACGATGGCGAGCACTTCGCCCTCGGCCTCGTGTCCCGGCGCGCGCACGATGCGGCCATAGCCGGTCGGCTGGTCGACGCTGATGGTGAGCAGCGCCAGGCGCCGGCCCGCGCTTTCGGCCACCAGCGCGCGCAAGGTGGCATCGCCGATCAGCGGCACGTCGCCCGAGAGCACCACCACCGTGCCGTCGTCCGGCAGGAGCGGCGCGGCCTGCTGCATCGCGTGGCCGGTGCCGAGTTGCGGCACCTGGCGCGCGAACTGGGGCGTCACGCCCGCCACGGCGCCGTCGAGCGCGGTCTCGACATCCGTCGCGCCGTGCCCCGTCACGACGATCACGTTGCGCGCGCCGATGCGTCCCGCCGTGTCGATCACGTGCGCGACAAGTGCGCGCCCGCCCAAACGATGCAACACTTTCGGCAAGCTGCTCTTCATGCGCGTGCCTTTGCCGGCCGCCATGATGACGACGTCGACTGGCCCCTGGTTGTCCTGCGGAGTCTGATTCATGCGTATTTCTCTGATTCGTTGCGCAAAGCTGGCGCGGATTATCGGCGTGCTGGTCCTCGCCAGCGCGCTGGCGGCATGCAGCGCGGTCAAGCTGGCGTACAACAACCTGCCGGAAGTCAGCTATTGGTGGCTCGACGGCTACCTCGATTTCGACGGTGCCCAGACGCCTCGCGTGCGCGACGAACTCGACCAACTGCTGGCCTGGCATCGCCAGAACGAACTGCCCCGGATCGTCGGCCTGCTGCAGAAAGCGCAGGCACTGGCACCCCGGGACGTCACGCCCGGGCAGACCTGCGAGATGGTGAACGAGATCCGCACCCGGCTCCTGGCCCTCGCGGAACGCGCGGAGCCGGCGGGCGCCGAACTCGCGGTGAGCCTGACCGAATCGCAGTTGCAGCAGCTCGAACGCAAGTACACCCGCATCAACGCGGACTACCGCAAGGACTGGCTGGACCGCAGCATCGAGAAGCAGCGCGAGAAGCGCTACGAGAAGTTCCTCGAGCGCAGCGAGGACTTCTATGGCCGACTGGATGCGGAGCAGCGCGACCTGCTCAAGCTGCAGGTGGCCCGGTCGGTGTTCGATCCGCGCGAACTCGATGCGGAGCGCAAGCGGCGCCAGCGGGAGGCGCTGACGCTGCTGCGCCGCTTCAACGCCCAGAAGACCCCGCCGGCGGACGCGCAGGCCGCAATCCATGCCTATGTGCTGCGCATTGCCGATCCGCCCCCAGGGCCCTGGCGCGACCGCCAACAAGCGCTGCAGCAGGAGGCCTGCCACGACATCGCCGAGTTCCACAACCAGACCAGCGCGGCGCAGCGCGACAAGGCGATGCGGCGGCTGCAGTCCTACGAGAACGACGTGCGCGACCTGGCCGCGTCGCAATAGCCGTGGCGAGGTGAGCGCCCGGAATACGCCAAACGGCACATGAAAAGAGCCGCGACAAAGTACAACATTTGTTTACACTTGTCGCGCACTCACTCGTCCATCCATGAACATCACGCTCTGCACGCTCTTCGAGGGGAACTACCATTTCGGCGTCGCCGCCCTGTCGAATTCGCTGATCGCCGCAGGCTATGCGGGCGACCTGTGGGTCGGCTATCGCGGCGCACTGCCGGGCTGGATCGTGGACTCGCCGGCCTTCGACCGCGCCACCGGACAGATGCAGGTCGCGCCGACGCTGAAGCTCTGCATGATCGAACTCGACACGCCGCTGCACTTCACGTACTACAAGCCCACCTTCATCCGCGAGATGTTCGAGAAGCATGCGCCGGCCACGACCATGGTCGCGTACATCGATCCGGACATCGTCGTGAAATGCGACTGGCCCGCCTTCATGGGCTGGTTCACCGAAGACGGCATCTCGCTCGCGGAAGACGTCAACTGGTGCTTCCCGGCTCGGCACCCCAAGCGCCTGCTGTGGAACCGCTTCTTCGAGCCGCACGGCGCAACGCCGCGACGCACGCTGGAGCGCTACTACAACGCCGGCTTCATCGCCGTCTCGCGCCAGCATCTGGATTTCCTGGACTTGTGGCGCCGCCTGTGCGACCTGGTCGTGGCCTACAACGCGAACTCCAAGCAACTGAAGGCCGGGGGGTCGGCCGCCCTGTTCCACTCGACCGATCAGGATGCCCTCAACTTCGCCCTTACGGTCTGCGAGGCGCCTCTCAACACCGCTGGCCCCGAGGCCATGGATTTCGCACCCGGCGGGTACTACCTCTCGCACGCCATCGGCTCGATCAAGCCCTGGCACGGCGGCCACATCGGCCTGGCCCTGCGCGGTCGCCCGCCCACGGCCGCCAGCAAGTGGTACTACCGCTTCGCCAATGCGCCGATCAAGGTGTATTCCGACGGCGAACTCGCCAAGCGCCAGCTCTCGCTCAAGCTCGCCGCCGCCATCGGCCGCGTCTACAAGCGCGGCTAGCCTGCCCCGGGGGGCGAGTCACATTTTTCTTCCGCGCAGGATGAGCAGCGCGTACTGGTAGCCGAAGTTGGCCACGCTGGTCGCGATGGCAAAGCCCAGCACGGAACGCAGGTCGCTCACGCCGACGAGCGCCAGATAGAGGGCCTGCGTCACCAGCGTCACCAGGATGCTGTAGGTCTGACCCGCCGTTGCGCCGCGCACCGTCATCGTCCGGAAGGCGAAGCCCGACGCGTTCTGCAGGATCGACGCGAGGAACACCATCCACACCAGCGGCGTCATGCTGCGGTACTTTTCGCCCAGCAGCAGGATCCAGTACTGCGGAAAGAAGATCGAGGTCAGCAGCACCAGCGTCATGAGGGACAGGTAGATGAGGTGCCCCTGGAGCAGCATCCGGCGCAGCCGTTCACCCTGCGGCGCGCGGGCGATGACGGGGAACAGCAGGACGTTGGTGACGCGATCCACCACGATGAGCACCATGGCGAGCCGGCCGAAGGCCCCCACCTCCGCCACCATGTTCGAGGTGCCGAACATCGAGACGAGGAACACCGTGATCACGCCCTGCACCTGATAGAAGATCGCCGGCAGCACCAGGGGCTTGGCGATCTGGATCACCTGCGCATCCACCCGCCTGGCATCGTCGCCTGCCAGCCGGGTGTTCGCGATCTCGCGGGACCTGAATTCGCTTCGGTAGAGCAACACGCTCACCAGGCTCGCAGCGGCGGAGGCGGCCACGATGCCGGCCACTGACCACGAGGTCATCGGCAGCAGCAGCACGGCACCGACGAAGGCGATCCGCACGGAGTACGACGCGAAACCGATCCGGTTCAAGGTGGAGATGTGGCCCAGGATCAGCAGCACCGTGTTGGCGTAGTGCTCCCGCAAGGACAGGAGCACGATCATGATCACCAACGCCGACGCCAGCAGATAGCCCCCACCGCCCCAGCCGTGTTCGCGGGACGTGAAGAACCAATAAGGCGTGACGATGGCCAATCCCACGCCCAGCAGCACCCAGCGCTTTCGGAAGACCTGCTGGCAGGCGCCGACCACCCAGGAAACCTCGTTCGTGCGCTGCCCGACGACCGGCAGGCAGCAGTGCGCCAAGCCCAGGTCGGTCACGCCCGCGATGAGCGTGATGCAGGCCACAAGGAAGGTGTAGGCGGCGTACTGGTCCTTTGGCAGCACGTTGACGATGAGCAGGCCGGCGATGCCGCCGACGGCCACGCCAAAGGTTTCGACACCGCCAACCATGGCGATCTGGCGCAAACGGGCAAGGAGCTTCACAGGCGGGCGGCGTCGGTCATGGGAATGGCCGGCGGTTGCCGGTCTGGCTGAGCCGCGGTTTTTCCGGGCAAGGCCCCTACGATAAGCGATGGCGTCCGCAAACCCGCGTCAGATCAGCGGCGTCGGTCGCATGGGGCGCTCGAAATAGTCGCCCAGCCGCTCCAGCGAACGCGGCTCCATGATGCGCAGCCATCCGCTGTCGAGCTTGTGCAGCCCGAGGCGCTCGAGGCGGCGCAATGTCTTGTTGGTGTGCACCAGCGACAGGCCCAGCGCGTCCGCGATGTGCTGCTGGTTGAACGGAAACTCCGCCCAGCCGTCGCGCACCATGCCGACACGCTCCGCCCGGCGATACAGGTGCATCAGCAGCATCGCCACGCGCTCGCTGGCGTTGCGCCGGCCGGCGGTGACGAGGTTGTCGTCCACCATTTTCTCCTCGCGCGCCGCGAGCCAGGTGATGTCGTAGCCCAGCTTGGGGTGCGAGTGGAACAGGTCCCAGAGCTTGTCGCGGTCGAAGGCGCAGAGCGTGACGCCGGTCACGGCCTCGACGCCATGGGTCTGGCCGTCGGCAAACTCGTCCTGCAAGCCGATGAAATCGCCCGGCAGCAGGAAACCGAGGATCTGCCTGCGGCCGTCGCTGAGTGTCTTGTAGCGAAAGGCCCAGCCGGAATAGAGCGTGAAGAGATGGGCGCTGGCGCGTTGCTCGTCGATGACGGGTCGGCCGGCTTCGACGACGCGCGTACCGCTGCGAAACGATTCGATGGTGCGCACTTCCGCGGCGGACACGGGCAGGAAGGCGGGGTTCGTGCGCAGCCCGCATTCGTCGCACGGATGCGCACAGCGAGGCGGGTAAACCGGAGCCGGATAGTCCTCGAACTTCACCTGAACACTATAGGCCACACGCCTGTGTCTTTTGACATTTCCGGCCGCATTGCGCGCTCCTAAACTGCCGACGCTCCCCTTGAACGTCGAATGCCACTCCAAGAAATCCTGTATTCCAGCCTGCTTGCTCCCGACCAGCCCACCACGGTGGTCGGCCAGATCGTGACCCGGGCGAGGGCCCGCAATGCGGAGACCGGGATCACGGGCTTGCTGGTGTTCGACGGTGCGCGCTTCTGCCAGCACTTCGAGGGGCCGAGCGAACAGGTGCTCTCGCTGATGAGCCGCCTCCAGGCCGATCCGCGCCATGCGGACGTGCGCGTGCTGTACGAGGGTTCGCTTCTGCAGCGCCGCTACCAGCGCTTCGAGATGGGCTTTGCGGAGGTGGAGGAACGCGACGACCTGGCCGATGTCCACGCCATGCAAGGGGCCGAGGCTCTGCAGCGCTTCCTGGCGCTGCGGCCCCGGTTCGACATCGCAGGCTGAATTCAGGCCGCGCGGGCGACCGCGACGGCATCCCACGTGTAGGTCGCGCCGTTGCCGTCCCACGGCTCCATCACGATGCGTTCGCCGGCAGCAACGACCAGCGATTCACCCGGGGCCAGGACGAGATCCTCGCTGCCCGAGTTCGCGGTCGCATCGCGGGTGACCCACACCCGGCCCTGCCGGATGCGCATGACGCTGGCGCTGGAAGCCCTGAGACTGATCGCGTGACCGGCGTCGAGCTGCCATGCACCGCGGCGCACTGCCGGCGGCACGGCGGCCGGACGGGCCAGTGCAACGGAGGGAAGCGAGGAAGTGGTGCAGACGGCTGACATGGTGGACTCCTGGGAGGGATTTGAAAGTGCGCAAATGGCGCGCTTCGGGAATGAATGATCCGCCCGGCCTCGTTGGCAGTCCAATGAAAACGCGGTAGCCTACTGATTCCGGTTTCGCATCAATCGCCTGGCCGCTCCAGTCCCTCCGACATGCTCCATTCGCAAACCCACCTCCGTTCTCGACCGATCTCCGCCGGCCATCTGCGTGCGTTCGAGGCGGTCGCCCGCCACCTGAACTTTCGGGCGGCTGCAGAGGAAATGGCTCTCACGCAATCCGCCGTCAGTCGCCAGATCCAGTCCCTGGAAGAAGAAGTCGGCGTGCCGCTGTTCCTGCGCCACACGCGGGCGGTCGAGGTGACGAGCGCCGGTGCGCAGCTGCTGCTGGCGGTCCAGCAGTCGCTGCCGCGCATCGACGGCGCGGTGCGCCTGATCCGCCAGAACGCGGGGCGCAAGAGCGTGTCGCTGACCACCTTCGCTTCCTTCGCCTCGATGTGGCTGATCCCGCGGCTGGAGGCCTTCCAGCGCGACAACCCCGAGATCGACATCCGCATCGACGCCAGCGACGCGGCGCTGGACCTGGACATCGCGGACGTCGACATCGCCCTGCGCTACGGCCCGCGCGAGAACATGCCGCCCGGGGCGATGCGGCTCTTCGGCGAGACGATCACGCCGGTGGCCAGCCCGTGGCTGATCAAGAGCAACCCGCAGATCAAGGGGCCGGCAGACATCGCCGGCTTCACGCTGATCGAGGCCGGCGACGCGCATCGCACGCATCTCGAATGGCTGACCTGGCGCCGCTGGTTCGAGGTGAACAACCTGTCGCGCGCCCAGCCGCGGCGCTGGCTGTATTTCAACTACGCCTACCAGATGGTCCAGGCCGCGCTCACCGGCCAGGGCGTCGTGCTCGCGCGCAGTTCGCTCATCGCGGAAAGCCTGGCCAATGGCGACCTGGTGGAAGTGCTGCCGCACTACCGCATGGATTCACCCATGGCCTACTGGCTCATCACCGGCCCGCGCAGCGCCCAGCGCCCCGAAATCCAGGCCTTCAACGAATGGCTGCTGAGCCAGGCCATGACGACGCGGGAGACCATCGGCGAGGTGCCCGATCCCGACACCATCGACCAGATGGATTGAAGCCCCCGCAGCACCGGAGCCCATTCGGGGGTGTTGCCCCCGGCAGGGGGTAGGCGGCTACACGAAGTGAGCAAGCCTGGGGGCGAGTTTGCTCACCCCCTCGGCCAGACGACGCCGTCGTCGTTGAGGATGGCGTCCAGCGGCACGTCATGCGCCTCCGGCTCGAAGTCGTGGACGAGCCCGTTCGCGAAGCCCAGCCCCACCGTGAAAGGCCGCGGCTCCAGCGCCGCGAGCGTGCGGTCGTAGAAACCGCCGCCGTAGCCGAGCCGATACCCCCCCGCGCTGTAGCCCAGGCAGGGCACGAACAGCAGCGTCGGCACGATCAGTTCCGTGTCCTTCGGCTTCGGGATGTCGAAGGCGTCGTTTTCCATCGGGCATCCGGGATACCAGGAGTGGAAGGTCAGGGTCTTGTGCACCCGGTCGACCACCGGCAGTCCGATGCGCCGGCGGTGCGGCTCGTCGAGCAGTTCGCCGTCCTCTTTCCAGCGGTGCAGCGCGGGCAGCGGATCGAATTCACCCTTGATCGGCCAGTAGGCGCCGATCACCGTGTCCGGACGCCCGACCAGCCAGATGCGCATCACGCGCTGCAGCAGGTCGGCGCGCGCGAGACGGTCGGGCATGGCGAGCCGCTGTTCGATCAGCGCGGCACGCACTTGGCCCTTGAGAAATGTGGCAGTTGCCGAGGTGTCGGCACCCTTTGACTTGTCCATAATCCCCCGATGCAGTTCGCAAGCATTTTGGCACCCGCGCGCCACCAGCCCCGCGCCTCCTTTTCCACCCTGTCTCTTTCGCTCGTTCTGGCGGCTGCAGCCATGCTCCAGCCTGCCCGCGCGCAGAACGGCAACGACGACGTGCTGCTGCAGATGAAGCAGGCCGCCCAGCGCGGCGACAAGGCCCGTCTCACAGCCCTGCTGCCGCAAGCACGCGGCCACACGCTCGAACCCTGGGCCGCTTACTGGGAACTGAAGGCCCGGCTGGCGGAGACGAGCCCCCAGGAGGTGCAGGAATTCCTCGCGCGCTACGCCGGCACCTACCAGGAAGACCGCCTGCGCAACGACTGGCTGCTGCTCGCTGGCCAGCGCCGCGACTGGGACAGCTTCATGACCCTGCACCCGGCGTATCGCATGAACGACGACGTGCAGGTGCGCTGCTACGCGATCCTGATCGACACGCTGCGCAACGGCAGCGCCACCCAGGCGCAGGCCGACGAGGTGCGCCGCAACTGGCTCGGCCAGCGCGAGCTCGACGACGGCTGCCTGACCGCCGCCGACCGCATGATCGGCGCGCGCCTGATGTCGCCCAACGACGCCTGGAAGAAGGCGCGCCTCTCCATCGAGGCCAACCGCCCGCAGGCCGCCCGCGCGGCGGTGATGCTCGTGGCGCCGGATTCGATCCCGATGTTCGACGAGATGAACGCCAGTCCCGCCAAGTTCCTGGCCGGCCGTGGCTTTGCCGTCGCCAAGTCGCGCCGGGAGCTGGTGGTGCTCGCGCTCATCAAGATGACCGTCGCCGATCCGGAGATGGCCGCCTCCCAGCTCGAAAGCAAATGGGGCACGATGCTCTCCGCCGAGGAGCGCAACTGGCTCTGGGGCGCCATCGGCCGGCAGTTCGCCACCAAGCTCTCGCCGATGGCCAACACCTACTTCGCGAATGTGACGAAGATCGGCGATCTGTCGGACGACATGCTCTCCTGGAAGGCGCGTGCCGCCCTGCGCGCCGGTGCATGGAAGCAGGTGCTGGCCGCCATCGACGCGATGAGCGAAGTCCAGCAGCTCGATCCCACCTGGGTCTACTGGCGGGGCCGCGCACTGACGGCCGTCGGCGGTGACGATCGCCGCGCCGAAGCCCGCACGCTGTACGAAGGCATTGCAGGCACGCGCGGCTTCTACGAATTGCTGGCCCTCGAGGAACTGGGCCAGCGCGCCGCCGTGCCGACCCGCCCCGATCCGCTCACGCCCGAGGAGAAGGCGGCCGCACGCAACAACCCGTCGTTGCAGCGCGCGCTGTACGCCATCTCCATCGGCCTGCGGCCCGAAGGCACGCGCGAGTGGAACTACTCGACCAACCTGCACGACAAGGGCGGCATGGGCGACCGCGAACTGCTCGCCGCCGCCGACCTCGCCTGCCAGCGCGAGGTGTGGGACCGCTGCATCAATACCAGCGAACGCACCAAGGGCGTGATCGACATCGACCAGCGCTTCCCGATGCCCTTCCGGGACACCGTGGTGCGCAAGAGCCAGGAGATCGGGCTCGACCCGGCCTACGTCTACGGCCTGATCCGCCAGGAAAGTCGCTTCATCATGGACGCGCGCTCCGGCGTCGGCGCTTCCGGGCTCATGCAGGTGATGCCCGCCACCGCGCGCTGGACCGCCAAGAAGATCGGCATGGCCGACTTCACGCCCGGCCAGATCAATGACCGCGAAACCAACATCACCATCGGCACCAATTACCTGAAGCTCGCGCTCGACGATTTCGACGGCTCGATGGCGCTGGCCGCCGCCGCCTACAACGCCGGCCCGGGCCGGCCGCGCAACTGGCGCAACGGGCCGGTGATGGACGCGGCGATCTGGGCCGAGAACGTGCCCTTCACCGAGACGCGCGACTACGTCAAGAAGGTGCTCGCGAACACGACCAACTATGCAGCGCTGATCTCGGGCCGGCCGCAGTCGCTCAAGGACCGCCTGGGACGCGTGGGCCCGCGTGACTCCGCGGAGCCGGAACCCAACAAGGACCTGCCCTGAGCCGCATCCTGCAGAACCTGCGCGCCCGGCTGCCCGACTGGGCCAACGAAACGCTGGACATCGCCATCCCCTTGGCACAGGTGGCGCTGATCCTGCTGGCGGCCTGGCTGGTGTATCGCTTCGTCCGCCGCCTGATCCTGCGCGTGACCGCGGGCTACGCCATGCCCGGCAACGTCGCCCAGATCACACGCCGCACGGCCGCCTTCCTGATCTATGGCGGCGCAGTGCTGTGGGGCCTGGAACGGCTGGGCGTCTCGGGCGGCGTGCTGTGGACCGCCTTCACGAGCTTTGCCGCTGTCGGCGCGGTGGCCTTCTTCGCCGCCTGGAGCGTGCTGTCGAACATCTTCTGCGCCATGCTGATCTACACCACGCGAATGTTCTGGCCCGGCGACACGGTCGAAGTGCTCGAAAACGGAGATAAGCCCGGCCTCAAGGGCCGCGTGCTGGACATCAACCTCGTCTACACCACGCTGGAGGAAAGCGGCAGCGCCCAGGAAGGCACGACGCTGAAGATCCCCAACAGCATGTTCTTCCAGCGCGCCGTGCGCCGCTGGCACGGCAGCCGCCCCGCGCTGCCGCGTACGTTGGACCTGGCCGGACCGCCCTCCGCCGACGCCCCGCCCCGCTGATCGTCCGCAGCCGGCGTCCTTGTCCTACAGTCGGCCGCGCGGTGCACGGGCCACACTGCTGCCCTCCTCACTTCCCGCCCAAGCATGGCCGCATCAGTCTGGGCCGCGACCACCGAGGTGCTCGCTGCCGAGTTCTCCGACGTTCCCGACCTCCCGCAAGTGCTGCGCATCCTCGTGCGCCTGCTGCTGGCCGCGATCCTGGGCTTCATGCTCGGCTTCGAGCGCGAGCATCAGGGCAAGGCTGCGGGCGTGCGCACCCACATGCTGGTCGCGATCGGCTCGGCCCTCTTCGTGCTCGTGCCGCAGCAAGCCGGCATCCAGCCGGCCGACATGAGCCGGGTCATCCAGGGCCTCGTGGCAGGCGTGGGCTTCCTGTGTGCCGGCACCATCCTCAAGCAGGGCAAGGACGAGCAGAACGTGCAGGGCCTGACCACCGCCGCCGGCCTCTGGATGACCGCAGCGATCGGCATGGCCTGCGGACTCGGGCGCGAAGTGACTGCTGTGCTCAGCGCCCTGCTGGCTCTGGCGGTCCTGGCGCTCGTGCCTCGGCTGGTGTCGCTCATCGAGCGGCTGGTCGGCCCGCCAGCACCGGAAGCGCCGCCGCAGCGGGTGATCACCCACCCGGACGACGCCCCTCCGCGCTGAGCATCAATTCCGGTCCCCGATCGCATCAATCGCCCGGGTCGCCGCCGCTAGGATCGAAGGCTTTGCATCACTTCCGAGAGGCCCGCATGATCAAGCTCTACATCGGCAACAAGAACTACTCGTCCTGGTCGATGCGACCCTGGGTGCTCCTGAAGCAGGCCGGCATCTCCTTCGAGGAAGTGATGGTGCGCTTCGACTCCTTCGACGAGCACTCGAAGTTCAAGCACACCATCCTGCCGATCAATCCGACGGGCACGGTGCCGGTGCTGCAGGACGGCGACATCGTCGTCTATGACACGCTCGCCATCTGCGAATACCTTGCCGAGACGCATCCCGACAAGAAGCTCTGGCCCGCCGACAAGGCCCGGCGCGCGCAGGCACGCAGCGCATGCGCCGAGATGCACGCGGGCTTCCGCGCGCTGCGCAGCCACTGCGGCATGAACCTCGAAGCCGACCTGAGCCAGCAAGGCCGGCTGATCCTCCGGGACCAGCCCGCCGTGCGCGCCGACCTCGACCGCATCGTGCAGTTGTGGAGCGGCCTGCTCGATGCCCATGGCGGGCCGATGCTCTTCGGCGAATTCAGCATCGCCGACGCCTACTTTGCGCCTGTCTGCACGCGCATCAAGACCTTCGCCCTGCCGGTGCCTGCCGCGATCTCGGCCTATATCGAGCGCGTGCTGGCATTGCCGGGCGTCAAGGCCTGGATTGCCGAAGCACTGGTGGAGAAGGACTTCGTCCTCATGGACGAACCGTACCGGCTGGAGCGCTGAGCCGGCCCCGGGCGCAGGAGCTGCGGCGACGTCTCGCCGCCCTACACTGCGCCCATGCAAACCTATCTCGTCGGCGGCGCGATCCGCGATGTGCTGCTGGGACTGCCGGGCAGCGACCACGACTGGGTCGTGGTCGGCGCCACACCCGAACAGATGGTGGCGCGCGGCTTCCTCCCCGTGGGGCGCGACTTCCCCGTCTTCCTGCACCCCGAAACCCGCGAGGAGTACGCGCTGGCGCGCACCGAGCGCAAGAGCGCGCCGGGCTACCGCGGCTTCATCGTCCATGCGGCGCCGGACGTCACGCTCGAACAGGACCTCGCCCGGCGCGATCTGACCATCAACGCCATCGCGCTGCCCGAGGCACGGATCAACGCGTCCGACCGCCTCGACCTGGACCCGGCCGACCTGATCGACCCCTTCCACGGCCAGCGTGACCTGCAGCAGAGGCAGCTGCGCCACGTGACCGACGCTTTCCGCGAAGACCCGGTGCGCATCCTCCGCGTGGCGCGTTTCGCCGCGCGCTTCGCCGACTTCCAGGTCGCGCCCGAAACGATGGTGCTGATGCGCGAGATGGTCGAGGCCGGCGAAGCCGATGCGCTGGTACCCGAGCGCGTCTGGCAGGAACTCGCGCGCGGCCTGATGGAAGTCAAGCCCTCGCGCATGTTCGACCTGCTGCGCCAATGCGGCGCGCTGGCCGTGCTGCTGCCCGAGGTCGACCGCCTCTGGGGCGTGCCCCAGCCGGAAGCCCATCACCCCGAAGTCGATACCGGCGTACACCTGATGATGGTGCTCGACATGGCAGCGCACCTTCACGCGCCGCTGGCGGTGCGCTTCGCCTGCCTGGTGCACGACCTGGGCAAGGGCACGACGCCGGCCGACGTACTGCCGCGCCACATCGGCCACGAGCAGCGCAGCGCGAAGCTGCTGCGCGCACTGTGCGACCGCTGGCGCGTGCCCGTCGATGTCCGCGAGCTCGCCGACGTGGTGGCACGCGAGCACGGCAACATCCACCGCAGCAGCGAGCTCAACGCCGCGGCGGTCGTCCGCCTGCTGGAGCGCTGCGATGCCTTCCGCAAGCCGGAGCGATTCGACGAGGCGCTGCTGGCCTGCGAATGCGATGCTCGGGGCCGCCTCGGCCTCGAAGATGCGCCTTATCCGCAGCGCACGCGCCTGCTCTCGGCCCTGGCCGCCGCGCAGTCCGTCGCCACCGAACCCATCGCTCGCGAGGCGAAAGAGGCCGGCGCGTCAGGACCGAAGATCGGCGAGGCCATCGCCCGCGCGCGCGTTGCCGCGGTGAACGCAGCCTTGCAACCCTCCTCTTGAAGGTGGATTGACGGCTTTGGCCGACGCGCCGCGCGGCGCGAGTCTGCTATGGTTTTCCCTCCATGCTGCAGACGCCCCCCCGACTCACGCCCGACGCGGCCCTGTTCCTCGACTTCGACGGCACGCTGGTGGCGATCGCCGAGACGCCGGAGGCCGTCCACGTCCCCGCCGCCATGGTCCCGCTGCTCGGCGACCTGCACGATCTGCTGGGCGGCGCGCTGGCGGTCGTCTCCGGCCGGCAGATCGACGTGCTCGACCGCTTTCTCGCACCCCTGCGCCTGCCGGCCGCCGGCGAGCACGGCGTGCAGCGCCGAGACGCCGAAGGCCGCATGCAGGAGCAGCGCGCACTCGATCTCACGGCGGTGCTTGCAGCTGCGAACGAGCTCGCCCGCGTCTACGAAGGGCTGCTGGTCGAGCGCAAGCACGCCGCCATCGCGCTGCACTACCGGCTTGCGCCGCAACTCGAGGCCGTGTGCCGCGATGCCATGACGCGCGCGATCGACGGCCAGCCGCAGTTCGAGTTGCTGCACGGCAAGTTCGTGTTCGAGGTCAAGCCTGCGGGCATCAACAAGGGCGTCGCCATCGACGCTTTCCTGCGCGAAGCGCCCTTCGCGGGCCGCGTTCCCGTGTTTGCCGGCGACGACACCACCGATGAAAGCGGCTTCGCCATCGTGCAGCCGCGCGGCGGCGTGGCGATCAAGGTGGGCTCCGGGCCCAGCCTGGCGCTGCACCGGCTCGATTCACCGCGTGCGGTGTTCGAATGGCTGGTGGCGGCGCGAGACTTGCTCGCTGCACCGCCGCCCGCAACCCCGAGGAAGCCGGAATGAGCACTGTCCAGAAAGAGGTCGACGCGCCTGAAGACCGCGCCGGCCAGTCCATCGCGGGCGCGGCAAGCGCCAGCGACAAGCCGCGCACGCATCCCGAGGCCATCACCGACCCCTCGGCGCGAACCGGCTTCGGTTCGCCGGCCAAGGCCTCGCTCAACGTCGGCGTCATCGGCAACTGCGCCTACAGCGCCCTGGTCGACGAGCGCGGCCGCGTCGTGTGGAGTTGCCTGCCGCGCTTCGACGGCGACCCCGTCTTCAACGCGCTGCTGCACACGGGCGAGGATGCAAGCGCCTGGGCGATCGAGATCGAGGACTTCGCATCGTCCAGGCAGTGGTACGAGCCGAACACGGCCGTGCTGCGTACCCAGCTCTTCGATTCGGCGGGTCAGGGCATCGAGATCACCGACCTGGCACCACGCTTCCACAGCCGCTCGCGCTACTTCCGGCCGCTCACGATGGTGCGCCGCGTGAAACCGATCAAGGGCACGCCACGCATCCGCGTCACGCTCATGCCGCGCTTCCAGTGGGGCGCCACGGCCCCGACCATCACGCGCGGCAGCAACCATATCCGCTTCGTGGGGCCCGAGTTCACCTTGCGGCTGAACACCGACGCATCGGTTTCGCACATCCTTTCGCACCAGCCCTTCGTCCTCTCGCGCGAATACAACTTCGTGCTGGGTGCGGACGAGACGCTCACCGACGGCATCGCCGACACAGCCAGGCATTTCGAGCAGGAGACCATCGCCTACTGGCGCACCTGGAGCAAGCGGCTCGCGATCCCCTTCGAGTACCAGGAGGCGGTGATCCGCGCGGCCATCACGCTCAAGCTCTCGCTCTACGAAGACACCGGCGCGATCGTCGCCGCGATGACCACCAGCATCCCCGAGGCGCCGGGCAGCCAGCGCAACTGGGACTACCGCTACTGCTGGCTTCGCGATGCCTTCTTCGTGGTGCGCGCGCTCAACAGCCTCTCGGAAGTGGGAACGATGGAGGATTACCTCCGATGGCTGTCCAACGTGGTGATCGGCTCGCGCGGCGAACACATCCAGCCGCTCTACGGCATCGGGCTGGAAGGCGACCTGCCGGAATCCTTGGTCGAAGGGCTCAGCGGCTACCGCGGCATGGGACCCGTGCGCGTGGGCAACCAGGCGCAGGAGCACTTCCAGCATGACGTCTACGGCAACATCGTGCTCGGCGCGGCGCAGGCCTTTCACGATCACCGGTTGCTGAGCCGGGGCGGCGAGGCGGAGTTTCCATACCTGGAGGCCGTCGGGGAGCAGGCGATCCGCGTCTATGGAACGCCGGACGCCGGCATGTGGGAGCTGCGCACACGCGCCCGGGTGCACACCAGCTCGGCGTTGATGAGCTGGGCCGCCTGCGACCGCCTTGCGAAGATCGCCCGCACGCTCGGTCTGGCGGAGCGCGCGGCCTACTGGCACGGGCACTCGTCGCGCATGCGGGAGGAGATCCTCGCCAAGTCCTGGTGCGAGGAGCGCCAGGCCTTCGCCGAGAGCTTCGGCGGCCACGAACTCGACGCGAGCATCCTGCTGATGGTCGAAGTGGGCCTGATCGACGCGCGCGACCCGCGCTTCGTCTCCACCGTCGAGGCGATGGAGAAGTCGCTCTGCGACGGACCGTACATGCGGCGCTACGAAGCCGCCGACGACTTCGGCAAGCCCGAAACGGCCTTCAACATCTGCACCTTCTGGCGCATCGATGCGCTGGCCAAGATCGGCCGCAAGGCCGAGGCGCGGCAGATCTTCGAGACCATGCTCGCGGCGCGCAATCCGCTCGGACTGCTTTCCGAGGACACGCACCCCGTCACCGGCGAGATGTGGGGCAACTTTCCGCAGACCTATTCGATGGTGGGCATCATCAATGCCGCGGTGAGACTTTCCGCGCCCTGGGACTCCTGCATATGAGCCGGCTGGTCGTGGTTTCGAACCGCGTGGCCGATCCGCGGAAGCCCGCTGCGGGCGGACTCGCCGTCGCGCTCGGCGAAAGCCTGCAGCAAAGCGGCGGCCTGTGGTTCGGCTGGAGCGGTGCCATCGTCGAGGAAGGACCCACCGGCGAAGGCGAGATGCACAAGCAGCAGGCCGGCAAGGTCACGCTCGCGACCATCGACCTGAGCCGCGACGACCACGACAGCTACTACCTCGGCTACAGCAACGACGTCCTCTGGCCGGTGTTCCACGACCGGCTGGATCTCGCGCATTTCGAGGCCGCCTTCATCGGCGGCTACCGGCGCGTGAACCAGCTCTTCGCCCGCAAGCTGATGCCGCTGCTCCAGGAAGACGACATCATCTGGGTGCACGACTACCACCTGATCCCGTTGGCGGCCGAACTGCGTGCGATGGGGTGCAGGCAGCGCATCGGCTTCTTCCTGCACATTCCGCTGCCGCCGCAGATCATCATGGCGGCGATCCCGCAGCACGAGTGGCTGATGCGCTCGCTCTTCGCCTATGACCTGATCGGCTTCCAGTCCCGCCAGGACGTGCAGCACTTCGAGCACTACGTGCAGAACGAGGCTCACGGCGAGAGCCTGGGCGACCAGCGCTATCGCGCCTACGGCCAGACGGTGCGCTGCAACGCCTTCCCGATCGGCATCGACGTCGACGAGTTCGCCGCGCTCACGCACGCCAAGGAATCGCGCGACATGTTCGAGACCATGCGGCGCGAATACTCGAGCCGCCGCCTGCTGCTGGGCATCGACCGGCTCGACTATTCAAAGGGCATCCCGCAGCGGGTGCGCTCGTTCCGCGAGCTGCTCGCCAACTACCCCGAGAACCGCCGCAGCGCGACGCTGATCCAGATCGCATCGCCGACGCGCGAGACGGTCGATGCCTATGCAGACATCCGGCGCGAACTCGAATCGCTGTGCGGCGCCATCAACGGCGACTACGGCGAACTCGACTGGATGCCGGTGCGCTACATCCACCGCATGGTGGCGCGCAAACGCGTGCCGGGCCTGTGTCGCGCGGCCGCCGTCGGCCTCGTCACGCCGCTGCGTGACGGCATGAACCTGGTCGCGAAGGAATACATCGCGGCGCAGGACCCCGCGGACCCGGGGGTGTTGGTGCTGTCACGCTTTGCAGGCGCTGCCGAGCAATTGAGGGAGGCGCTGCTGGTGAACCCCTACGACACGCACGGCACGGCGGAGACGGTGCAGCAGGCACTGCAGATGCCGCTGGACGAACGCCGCGAGCGCCACCAGAAGCTGCTGGCGCGCATTCGCGAGCAGGATGTGCACTGGTGGCGGGAAGGCTTTCTGAATGCGCTGCGCGAGGCGGAGAGCGTGCGCGAGCGCTAGGGAGCCTCTGATCAAGTCCACCGCTGTGAGATTTGATGCGCAGTAGGCGACTGCGGATAAAGCAGATCAGGTTGGTTCGCGGTGGGTTCGATCAGTACGGCAAGACGACCAAGCGCGCGGCCTTTCTGGCCGAGATGGATCGCGTTGTGCCGTGGGCGCAGTTGTGTGCGCTGATCGAGCCACACTACCCCAGCGCTGGCCAAGAGCGGCAACCGCCTGTTCGTGGTCGCCAGCTTGATCAACCTCTCATCGTCCGCCGACCACTACTGGATGCCCTTCGGGCCTAGGTGCGCCTGGATGGGCACTATTGCGCGCCCACAGACCCGACCAGAGCCAAATCCACATCGATTGCAGGCCAGAGGGCATGACTCGCGCGCGTTCAGCCTGAAATCAGCGCCTGATCAGAGTCTCCTTAGCCAAGCTCATGAGCGGTTCTCAATGAACGATCGCGACGGCGTGCGAGCACCTGTCGTTCCAGACGGAAGACCCATGGGCGCGCTATTGGGCTAAGAGGCAGTCGTTGAGCGCCGAGAACGCTCGGCTATTCGGCCGCGAATTGATTTAGAGCGGTCACGTCCCAGCGCATGGTGTAAGTCTTCAGCCCGGACAGGGCTGAGATGCACGGTACTCAGCGTGCCACTGCGGACAGCCGAGTGGGTGCAGTATCGCTGAGGGTCTGCAGGCCCTCCAACTGCATGTAGCGCCGGTTGAGCGACCACTCGTCGTTCTGCTCGAGCATCATTGCTCCGACAAGGCGCGTGATCGAGGCGTCGTTGGGGAAGATGCCCACGACGTTCGTGCGCCGCTTGATCTCCGCGTTCAGCCGCTCCAATGGGTTTGTGCTGTAGATCTGCGTCCAGTGCGCTCGCGGGAAGGTCATGAAGGCCAGCACGTCGTTCTCCGCGTCGTCCATCAGGGTGCCGAGCTTGGGGAACTTGTCTCGGAGTTGATCGGCAACAGATCGCCATTGCGTTCGAGCTGCATCGGCCGAGTCCTGAACGAACACGGTTCCGATGGCAGCCGAGACCATGCGCCGCTGCGTCTTGCCGGCGTGCGCCAGAGCGTTTCGCATGAAGTGCACCCGGCAACGCTGCCAGGTGGCCTTGAGCACCTTCGCAGCCGCTGCCTTGATGCCCTCGTGGCTGTCGCTGATCACAAGCTTCACACCGCGAAGGCCCCGGCGGTTCAGGCTGCGCAGGAACTCGGTCCAGAACGGCTCGGCCTCGGAGGCCCCGACCTTCAAGCCCAGCACCTCGCGCTGGCCGTCGGTGTTCACGCCGACAGCCACTATGACGGCCACGCTCACGATGCGCCCGGCTTCGCGCGTCTTCACGTAGGTGGCATCGATCCACAGGTAGGGCCAGTCGCCCTCGATCTGCCTTCCAAGGAAGGCGTTGACGCGCTCGTCGAGCTCCCCGCACAACCGGCTGACCTGGCTCTTGGAGACGCCGCTCATGCCAAGCGACTTGACCAGGTCGTCCACCGAACGGGTGGAGATGCCTTGCACGTAGGCCTCCTGGATGACGGCCGTGAGCGCCTTCTCTGCGGTGCGCCGAGGCTCGAGGAACTCGGGGAAGTAGCTGCCTTGGCGCAACCTGGGAATCTTCAGCTCGACACTGCCGGCTCGGGTGTCCCAGGTGCGCTCGCGGTAGCCATTGCGGCTGTTGAGGCGCTCGGGATTCTTCTCATCGTAGGCGGCGCCACAGCGTCCTTCGACATCGAGTTCCATGAGGCGTTGGGCCATGAACTGCACCATCTGGCGCAGGACGTCGACATCGGCTCCCTTCTCAGCGAGCTCGGCCAATGCCATAGTTGGGTTGGTCATCGTGATTTCCTTCAAGACAAGTTTGGTGGGTCGCACCTCAAACTTATCCGGTCTTCACGATGGCCCCCCCGAAGAGAGCGGTCGCTGCGCGGCAAGCCGCTTCGGGCTACGCCCTACGCGCCTTGCCGCGCAGCGAGTGAAGGAAGACTTACACCACTTGCTGGGACATCAACTTTAGAGCTGGCGAGCTGTCTTCCTCAGATTCTCGCCCTACTTTTCTTCGTAAACACAGGGGTCGCCTAAAAGCGGCCGATCCGCACGCGGTCGATATGCCGTGAAACATCATCCGTCGTAAGTCATTTTCACGAGAAGCTATTGCGCTTAGAAGATGAAATGATGACGGAGGTTGGGATGAGATTGGCACGCGAACGATCTGTCTTCATGCGTCAATTCATCTCCCAATTGATGATTGATTTGACAATTTGATGCTTACTCCTCGGTAGCTCTCCTTTGAGAGGAAAAATCATGACGGCCGATCCGGCTCTCGATCTTCTCAGCACATCTCTGCCTGCGGCACCCCTAGCATCCCACCCGGCCTCGGGGGGCTTCCATTTCGCGATGGACGGTCGCCTTTTCGATGGGGCCCAGTTAATGGCGGCGCTACGCTGCGCAGAGGAGTTGTTTGCCGCCTACGCCAAGCCCGCCGATGGTTCCGATGGTGCGTCAGTGCACGTGCGTTGTGAGTCGGTGGACCGTGCGTATCTCAACAGTCTCGATGCGCTATCCGACGAGCATCGCCGTGCCATAAAGGCTGCGTGCGCGGTCGTGAACGGAAGTTGAATGTTGACGGCTAGCTCTCAGTCAAGCGACGGATGCCCTGGAGGATGACGGGGAACTGTTGCCGGCCTTCAGACCGCAGCGCGCCGTCGCGCGCTAGTCGAAGCGGACTTCCGCAACGGTCGGCGCATCCGGCGACATCGTGTCGGCGTTGGCCAGCGAAGTCGCGGTGCGGAACCAGTAACGGCACACCGTGCGATTCACCATCGTGACGCACATCCGTCCGTCGTCATGGATCACCCAGGTGCCCGATGCCCGTCCGAGCCCCGTACGGCTGGCCTCGACGGTGCCGTCAGAACGAAATTCCCAGTGCGACATCGAGCCGCTCGACAGGTTCTTCGACATCACCGGCTTGCCGACCAGGCCGGCTTCGATGTCGGCCCGGCTCAGGTAGACCCGATCGGCCGCGGCAGCCGCACTCGGGTTCAGCAGCGCCGCGACGGCAGCCACCACGGAGATGAGGTAGATCACGTGAACGAAGAAGCGGGTCATGAGCGGGCTCCACTTGGGTCCGGGGCGCCCGGCAGGTTCACGCGCCCCATGACCCTGAATGTAGGCACTGACCTCGCTGGCGACGAGTAAGCAGTTCGCGTCCCCGATGTGACGCAGTTCACACGCTCCGTCAGGCCGCGTTGCCGACGAGGAGTTGCACGAGCCGCGCGATGCGGGAAGGGGCCGTCGGCGCCACGGTCGCGGCGCGGGGCAGGCCGCGCACCTGCGCGGGCGACAGGGCCGAGACCTCCACCCAGCCGCCATGCTCGGACACGTAGACCTCGCCCTCGTCCAGCGTGGCCCTGGCGGTGAACACCGTCTCGCCGAACCACGAGGGCGGCGACACCACGCTCACGCAGCCTCGCGCGACGAGCAGCGCGGAGCCCGCGTCGACGGCCACGCGCAGGCTCTGGCCCGGTTGAAGGCATGTGATTTCAGGAAGCTCGGTCGTCATCGGAACACCTCTTTGGACTGGTCGGGATGACTTCATCGTAGGCAGTCGACTGTCTTGAAAACAGGCACAACAATGGGCATTTGCAGGCATAACAGTCGCGCCACAGATGCATCTGTTATGGTCTTTTTCCTTCTATCTGCATCTGTTTTCGCCGCTCCGGCTGGGGGAGCATCGACCGCATGGACTCGCCACCGCTCTACCGGCAACTGGCCACGCACTACCTGGACGCGATCCGGGCGGGCTCGCTCAAGCCAGGTGACAAGCTGCCCTCGCTGCGCAGCCTGATGCGCCAGCACGGCATCAGTCTCTCGACCGCGCTGCAGTTCTGCCGCGCCCTGGAAAGCGAAGGCTGGGTGGAAGCGCGCGACCGCTCGGGCTACTTCGTGCGGCGGCCGCGCCGGCTCGCGATCGCGACCATGGACGAACCCGTCGCCGATGTGGCGCCCGACCCGGCGCAGTACGTCGGCATTCACTCCAAGGTCTCGGACTTCGTGGCCCGCCGGCGCCAAGGCGAGGTGCAAGTCGACTTTTCGATGGCACGCGGCGCACCGGAGCTTTATCCCGCAGAAGCCCTGCGCGCCGTCATGGTGCGCATGCTGCGTCAGCGACCCAACCTGCTGACCACGGCGGCGCCTTCGCGCGCCCGCACGCCCTTGCGCGAAGCCGCAGCGCGGCGCGGCCTGCGCGTGGGCATGACCCTCGCGCCTGAAGAAGTGCTGGTGACCAACGGCTGCATCGAGGCCCTGAACCTCGCGTTGCGCGCAGTGGCCCAGCCGGGCGACACGGTGGCCGTCGAATCGCCGACCTTCTACGGCTTGCTCCAGGTGCTCGAAAGCCTGGGCATGCGCGCGCTCGAGATCCCGACCAGCCCGCAGACCGGCCTGTCGGTCGAGGCGCTGGAGATGGCGATCGAGGCCTACGGCCACATCAAGGCGGTGGTCGTCGTGCCGCATCTGCAGAACCCGCTGGGCAGCGTGATGCCCGACGCTCACAAGCAGCGGCTGGTGGAACTGTGCGAGCGGCACGCCATCGCGCTCATCGAGGACGATACCTACAGCGAACTGCTCGATGCCGATGCGCCGCCGCGGGCGGTCAAGTCATGGGACCGCACGGGCAACGTGATCCACTGCGCCTCGCTGCACAAGGTGCTGGCGCCAGGGCTGCGGCTCGGCTGGATCTCGGCCGGCCGCTGGCACGGGCGGGTCGAGATGCTCAAGTACACCCAGACGCGCAGCAACGAGGAACTCGCGCAATGCGCGGCCGGCGAGTACATGGGCACCGGCGCCTACGACCGGCATTTGCGCCGCCTGCGCGAACGGCTTCAGGTGCAGCGCGAGCGCACGGCAGATGCGATTGCGGCGCACTTTCCTGCCGGTACGCGGCTGAACCTGCCGCCCGGCGGCCTGCAACTATGGGTGGAACTGCCGGAGCGGCTGTCATCTGCCACGGTGTTCGATGCCGCCCTGCGCGAGCGGATCCTGGTGGCGCCGGGGACTCTCTTTTCCAACTCCTCGCGCTTCGACCACTTCCTGCGCATCAACTGCGGCTGGCCTTACGACGATGCGATCGATGCGGGCCTGCGAAGGCTGGGGGCGATCGTCGGGGAATGCACCGCGGCGCAGCCCAAGGACACCACGCCGGAACGCAAGGCGGCCTGAGCCGGCCTCAGTCCAGCAGGGCCAGTGCGCCGTAGTCGCCGACCGTGTCGCCCAAACCAGCGGGCACGAGCACCGCGCCACGGGTGAGCGCCGTGAGCTTGCCGTCGATCTGCGCCTGCAGCCGGGGCAGAAGGAAATCGCGGTTGTTCCAGAACACGCTGCCACCGAGGCTGATGCGCTCGAGGTCCAGCGTCGCGATCAGGTTGTAGAGCATGCGGCCCATCACCCGGCACAACGCATCGGTCGTCGCCAGGGCTTCCGGGTCGCCGCGCGCCGCGCCTGCGAACAGGTGGGCCGCGGGATGGCCGAAACGCCGGGCGATCGCATTGCCTGCGGCCAGCCCTTCGACGTCGCCCACGTTGCCGCAGCCGCACAACGCATTGGCATCACCGTCGACGACGAAGCTGTGGCCCGCGTGCCCGGCATTGCCGTTCTTGCCGCGCAGCACCCGCCCTTCGACGCACAGCCCGACGCCGACGCCCGTGCTCCAGGTGACGTAGGCGCAGTGGTCGCTTCCCTGGAGCGCACCCCAGCGCCGCTCGGCTTCGAGCGCGGCGACGGCGTCGTTCTCGACCCGCACATGGGCGAACCGGCGTGCCAGCGGCGCTTCCAGCAGCGCGGTCATCCACTCGTTGGGAAGGCCGCGCGCGGGGCCGGCGATGCCGCCGCAGATGTTGGGGGTGGCGAGTTCGACGAGGCCGTCGCGCAGTTCGAAAGGGCCGGCGGACGACACACCGACGCGATCGATCGTGGCGCTGTCGATGTGCTGCTCCGCACAGATCTCGTCGACCAGCCGCATGATCTGCACCGCGACCGCATCGTTGTCCCCGGTCTTGGCGGTCGGCTCGCTGCGGCGACCGATCAGCGGCGACGCGCTGTCGGCGGAAAGGCTCACGGCCACCTTGGTGCCGCCGATATCGACGCAGGCTCTCATCCGGTCAGATCCATCGTGCAATCAGTGCCGCGATCATGCTGAGCACGACGGTACTCGCGATCGGCAGCTGCCATTCGCGCCCGAAGGCACGAAACTCGAAATCGCCGGGCAGCCGCCCGAAGCCGAAACGCCGCAACCAGGCAGTGAGCCCGCTCATCAGCACCAGGGCCAGAACAACGACGATCAGCCAGCGAATCATGGGTGCAGTTTAGGCCGCAAGAAGGGCCAGCGCCTGTCGGTGAAGTTCGGGGGTTGCGGCCGCGACCACGCGCGCGTTGGCTTCCAGGCCGAGCGGGCGGCCTTCCCAGTCGGTCACGACGCCGCCCGCGGCCTCGATCAAGCCGGTTGGACCGAGGTAGTCGTAGGGCTGCAGGCCGGTCTCGACCACCAGGTCGATGGTGCCGCCGGCCAGTTGGGCGTAGCCGTAGCAGTCGCCGCCGAAACGGCGCATCGCACACTGGCGGCTCAGCCGGTCGAAGGCCTGCCAGTCGGCTGCGTTGAAGATGTCCGGCGAGGTGGTGACGATGCGCGCCTCCGCGATCGTCTTGCAGTCCCGCACGCGCACGGGCTGCCCGTTGCGCTGCGCGCCGATGCCGGCCTGGCCGATCCAACGCTCGCCGAGCACCGGCATGTCGACCATGCCCAGCTCGACACGGCCGCCGCGAACCAGCGCGATCAGCGTGCCCCACAGCGGCGAGCCGGTGATGAAGCTGCGCGTGCCGTCGATGGGGTCGAGCACCCAGATGCGCTCAGAGTCGATGCGCTCCTGGCCATGTTCCTCGCCGAAGATGCCGTCGGCCGGGCGTTCGGCGGTGAGGATCTCGCGCATCGCGGTCTCGGCGGCGCGGTCGGCCTGCGTGACCGGGCTTTCGTCGGCCTTGGCGATGATGTCGAGCGGGGTGCGGAAGAGGCGCAGCGAATGCGCTGCCGCCCCATCGGCCAGCGCGTGGGCGACGCGCAGGTCTTCTTCGGGCGAAAAGTGGAGGCTCATGGGGAGGGATTAGAACCCACCCCCACGGCTCGCCCATGCACTAGCGTTGTTGACCCCAGCGCCGGACGGTCAGGCGCTCCAGGGTGGCAAATCCCAGGTTCTCCACCAGCAGACCGATCAGCACGACCATCGCCAGGCCGGCAAACACACGGTCGGTGTAGAGCTCGTTGCGGTTCTGGAAGATGTACCAGCCCAGCCCGCCCTGCCCCGACGAAGCGCCGAACACGAGTTCGGCCGCGATCAGCGTGCGCCAGGCAAAGGCCCAGCCGATCTTGAGCCCCGACAGGATCGACGGCAGCGCCGCCGGCACGAGGATCTGCAGCACGTAGCGCAGCCCCGTCAGGCCGTAGTTGCGGCCGGCCATGCGCAAGGTCTCCGGTACGCCCTGGAACCCGGCGTAGGTGTTGAGTGCCAGCGGCCACAGCACCGAATGGATCAGCACGAAGACCAGGCTGCCGCGGCCCAGGCCGAACCACAGCAGCGCCAGCGGCAGCAGCGCGATGGCCGGCAGCGGGTTGAACATCGAGGTCAGCGTATCCAGCAGGTCGCGGCCGATGCGCGTCGACACCGCGAGCGTGGTCAGCGCAAAGGCCAGCACCACACCCGCGACATAGCCTTGCAGCAGCACGACCAGCGAGATGCGGACCTTGTCGATCAGCTCACCGCTGGCCAGCCCCTGGACCAGCGCCTGCACGGTGGCGGTAAAGGTGGGCAGCAGGAGATCGTTGTCCTGCCAGCGTGCGGCAAGCTCCCAGAGGGCCGCCAGCACGCACAGGATCAGGCCCTTGCGCAACCAGCCCTGCGCCCAGAGGCGCGAGGCGGCCGGCAGCGGCCTCTCGACGGGCAAGGCGGTGAAGGGCTCGAGCGGCAGTTCGTACTCGGCCCGGATGGGTGGATTGGCGCTCGTCATGCAGTGGTCGCCTCTTGCGCAGGTTCCGCCTCTTCGAACAGCAGGCGGTGGATGCGCTGCGCCGTGGCCTGGAAGTCACCCGCGCCCAGGCTGTCCTGGTTGAAGCCGTGGCTGTTGATCTCGGCACGCATGCGGCCCGGATGCGGCGACAACAGCGCCACGCGGTTGCCGACCACCAGCGCTTCCTCGATCGAATGCGTCACGAACAGGAGCGTGAAGCGCACCTCCTCCCACAGCGCGAGCAGTTCCTCCTGCATCTTGCGGCGGGTGAGCGCGTCGAGCGCGGCGAACGGCTCGTCCATCAGCAGCACGCGCGGCTGCATCGCCAGCGCGCGCGCAATGGCCACGCGCTGCTTCATGCCTCCCGAAAGCTGGTGCGGATGCACGTCGGCGAATTTGGCGAGGCCGACCTTGTCGAGGTAGTGCAAGGCGCGCTCCTCGGCTTCTTTCCGACCGAGCGTGCCGGAGGCGCGCAGCGGAAACATCACGTTCTGCCGCACGGTCTTCCAGGGCGGCAACTGGTCGAACTCCTGGAAGACGACGATGCGGTCCGGCCCCGGCTGTGTCACGCGCCGGCCGTCGAGGCGTATCTCGCCTTCCACCGGAGGGATGAAGCCGGCGACCGCTTTCAGCAGCGTGGACTTGCCGCAGCCCGAGGGGCCGAGCAGCACGAAGCGGTCCGCCTCGTGCACGTCGAAGCTCACGCGGTGCGTGGCTCGCACCAGGCGTTCGGGCGTGCGGTATTCGAGACTGACGCTGTCCACCTGCAGCAAGGGATCGAGCCCACCGTGCTGCCCGGCGGACGCCGATCGGGCGGGCGCCGGATGGCGCAGCGGGGTCTCCGCGAAAGTCCGGCGCAAGGTGATTCCCGCCGAGGTCGACGACACGGCCACGCTCAGTTTCCCGACGTGTTCTGGGCGTCGTCGAAGAAGTAGTCCTTCACCGAAGCCGGCTTGTTCTTGATGGCGCCCACCCGGTGCATGAATTCGGCCAGCACATAGGTGTTCTGCGGCGTGGTCTTGAACTGCACCTCGGGGTTCCTGATGATCTTCAGCAGCAGGTCGCGGTCGATCCTGGCGTTGCCGACCTTGAGGTAGATGTCCGCTGCCTTCTCCGGATTCGCGGTGACGAATTGCGCAGCCTCGTTGAGCGCATCGAGGAAGGCGCGATAGGTCTTCGGGTTCTCGTTGCGGAACTTCTCGGTGGCGTAGAGCACCGTGGCCGAGGCCGGCCCGCCCAGCACCTGGTAGGAGTTGAGCACGATGTGGGCATTCGGATTGCCTGCCAGTTCCTGCTCCTGGAACGGCGGATTCCCGAAGTGCGCGCTGATCTCCGTGCCGCCCTTGATGATGGCCGCCGCCGCGTCCGGATGCGGCACCGCCACGCTGATCTTGTCGAGCTTGTTGAATTCCTTGTCGCCCCAGAGCTTGGCGGAGGCCAGTTGCAGCACGCGCGACTGCACCGAGACGCCGACGGCCGGCAGGGCAATACGGTCCTTGTCGGTGAAGTCTCCCAGCGTCTTCACGTTCGGGTTGTTGCTGACCAGGTAGTACGGAAAGTTGCCGAGCGATGCCACGCCGCGCACGTTCTGCTTGCCGTAGGTGCGGTCCCAGAGCGTCAGCAGCGGCCCGACACCAGCACCGGCGATCTCGATGTTGCCCGAGAGCAGCGCATCGTTGACCGCAGACCCGCCGGAGAGCTTGACCCACTCGACCTTGGCATCGACGCCCGCGGCCTTCGCGTGCTTCTCGATGAGCTTCTGTTCCTGCGCGACGTTGAGCAGCAGATAGACGATGCCGAACTGCTCGGCGATGCGGATGCGGCCTTCGGCATGCGCTGCGATGCTGCCAAGGGTCAGGCCGATGCCGGCGATGAGTGCGGCGGTGTTGCGTGTGAAACGGTTCATGGTTCTTCTTGTTGCGTCTGGCTTGTTGCGATGCGGGTCCGATCAGAACGGCGTGTCGCCTTCGATCGTGGTGCGGTAGAGCTTGCGGCGGAGTTCATCGGGCGTGCCTGCCGCCAGGTGCATCAGCGAGCGGTTGTCCCAGAACACCAGGTCGTGCGGCGCCCACTGATGGCGGTACACGAACTCCGGCTTCACGCTGTGCGCGAACAGCTCGGCGAGCAACGCATCGCTTTCGTCCTGCGGCAGGCCGACGATGCGCGTCGTGAAATGCTCACTGACGAACAGCGCCTTGCGGCCGGTTTCAGGATGGGTGCGCACCACCGGCTGGATGGCAGGCGCGACCTGGTCGATCTGCGCCTGCGAGAGCTTGGGCCGCCAGGGATTCTTGGAACGCAGTTCCTCGTACTTGGCAAGATAGCTGTGTTCCGCCTTCAGCGGCAGGACGCGCTTCTGCAACTCGGGACTGAGCGCCTCCCATGCGAGGTGCTGGTCGGCGAAGAGTGTGTCGCCGCCCTGGCTCGGCAGCTCCTGCGCGTGCAGCAGCGAGCCGAGGCTGGGCTTGGGCTTGTATGAAATGTCGGAGTGCCAGTAGACGCCGGCATCGCCCAGGCCGATGGGCTCGCCGTTCTCCTTGATGTTCGAGACGATCAGGATCTCGGGCTGACCCTTGAGCTGGAACTGGTGGAGCACGTGGATTTCCAGCGGCCCGAATCGGCGGCTGAACGCGACGTGGTCCGCGGGCGTGACCTGCTGGTCGCGGAACACGACCACGTGATGGTCGAGGTGCGCGCGGTGGATGCGCGCGAAATCGGCGTCGTTGATCGGTTTCGAGATATCGAGGCCGACGATTTCGGCCCCCACCGGCGCGTCGAAAGGGCGCACCTCGAAATGCTGGGGCGGCGCGTTGCGCGTACCGGCGTCAGAAGAGAGAACAGCAGTCATCCAAACAATCCATCGTGAGGCTCGCCCGGCCGGATGGCGGGCAGCGACCGGCCACTTTAGAAGCGGGTCCGTGGATTTCCAACGAATTGTTTGTTGCTAGCTTATTCGAGCCTCTTGCGGCCCCAGGGACTCACAGGGTGTGCATGCGGTCGCCTTCGGCGAACCCGATCGCGTCCCAGGGCTCGCCCACGGCAAAGCCGATCACCTTGAACAGTTCGCCCATCTCGTGCTCGTGGATCAGCCGCGCCGCCAGCGTTCGCTCTGCCAGCGACGCCTGCTCCAGCATCGGCAGGATGCCGGCGTTGAGCAGGAACCTCGCCTGGCTGCAGTAGCCCAGAACCTCGAGGCCGGCGTCCTGCCCCGCCACGGCCACGCCGGTGAAGTTCACGTGCGCGGTGATGTCCTTGGCGCCCACGTCCGCCAGCGGGTCGGGGTCCGCCAGATGGCCGCGATGGCACATCACGGTGCCCATGTGGCGCTGCGGGTGGTAGTACTCGGACTCGGGAAAACCGTAGTCGATGAAGAAGGCCGAGCCCTGTTTCAAGCGGTCCGCCAGGGTGGCGATGAAGGCCTCGGCCTGCGGGTGGATCTCGGTCAGGTAGTCGTGCGCGCCCTGTATCTCGACCGGTGGGCGAAGCTCGGTGGGGCGGTCTTCCCACGCGAAGCCGTCACCTTGGCGCACCACGCCGCGCTCGAACCACTCGCCCTTCGTCCGCACCAGCAATTGCACCGGCATCGCGTCGAGTACCTCGTTGCCGACCACCACGCCGCGCATCGTGTCCGGCAGTTCGGCCAGCCATTCGACCTTGCCGGCATGCTTGGCCAGCGTGTGCTGCTGGCGCTCACGCAGGGTGCCGGAGAGGTCGACGATGCGGTAGCGCGCCACGCGGTCGCCCAGCGCGTCGAGCAGCTGGAGAGCGAGTGCGCCCGATCCGGCGCCGAATTCCCAGACCTCCTCCGTGTTGGTCTTTTCCAGTGCCTCGGCCACCTGCACTGCAAGCGTTCGGCCGAACAGCGGCGTGAGTTCGGGCGCGGTCACGAAGTCGCTGCCCGATTCCGGCATCTGCCCGAATTTGCGGCTGGTGTTGGCGTAATAGCCCAGTCCCGGTGCGTACAGAGCCATGGCCATGAAGCGGTCGAACGGCAGCCAGCCACCGGCGCGCTGCAGCGCGGCATCGATAATCCGGGTCAAAGGGGTGGCGCGATCGGCGCCTTGCTCCAGGTTCATTACGGAAATTTATCAGGATGATTGACTCGACCCCGCGTCTCGGCGTGCTCGTGACGGGCGGCGGCCAGCGGCTCGGCGCCGCTGTCTGCGAGGCTTTCGCGCGCGCGGGCTGGGGGGTGTGGTGCCAGTACCGCGAATCGCGGACCCAGGCGCTGGCATTGTGCGCGCGCCTGCGCGACGAAGGCCATGACGCGAACGCCATCGAAGCCGACATCGCCGCCGAGGACAACCGCAGGGCGCTGGTCGAGCAGATTTCGGCCAAGGGCGCGCTGGGGTGCATCGTCAACAACGCCTCTGCCTTCGAACCCGACACCGGCCTCGACTTCGAGGCCGACGCGGCGATGCGCCAGATCGGCGTGAACCTGATCGCGCCGCTTTCCTTCGCGCGGCTGCTCGCGCGCAGCGCGACGGCGGGCGACGGCATCGACCGCTGCGCGATCCACGTGCTGGACCAGAAGGTCTACAACCTGAACCCCGACTATTTCTCGTACACCGTGTCCAAGCTCGCGCTGGAACGTGCGGTTGCCCTGCAAGCACAGTCGCTGGCACCGACGGTGCGCGTGTGCGGCGTCGCGCCGGGCATCCTCTACCGGAGCGGCCCGCAAACCGAGGCCAACTTCGCACAGGCTTCGCGCGCCAACCTGCTGCGCCGCCCCATCGATCCCGCCGACGTCGCGAATGCCTGTGTCTTCCTGGCCGGCACGCCCAGCGTGACCGGCACCACCCTTTGCGTCGACAACGGCCAGCACCTGGTGCCGCTGCCGCGCGACATCATGTTCGTCGTCGACGACCTGCTGAAAGCATCCGCCTCATGACCACTGCCGCCCTCGACCCCCTGCTGCTCTCGTGCCGGCGCGTTTTCCTTCGCGACTACGAGGTGTGGATCAACATCGGCGTGCATGAATTCGAGAAGCGCGCCGAGCAGCGCGTGATCATCAATGTCGACCTCTACGTGCCGCTCGACGTCTCGACGCCGAAGGCGGACGAACTCGACGAGGTCGTGGACTACGACTTCATCCGCCGCACCGTCGCCACGCGCCTGAGCAAGGGCCACATCCACTTGCAGGAAACGCTGTGCGACGACATCCTCACGCAGGTGCTGGCGCATCCAAAGGTCCAGGCCGCGCGCGTGTCGACCGCAAAACCCGACGTCTACCCCGACTGCGACGCAGTGGGCGTCGAAGTATTCAGGAGCAAGTGAATGAGTGCCGTATGGATCGACGAGACGCCCTCGTCCACTTCCACCAATACCTTGAAGATCGAGCGCGAGACCCACAAGCTCGAAAAGCGGCTATGCCGCGAGGTGGGCCGTGCGATCGTCGACTACAACATGATCGAGGAAGGCGACAAGGTCATGGTGTGCGTCTCCGGCGGGAAGGACAGCTACGGGCTGCTCGACATCCTGCTCAAGCTGCGGGCCCGCGCGCCGATCCACTTCGACATCGTCGCGGTCAACCTCGACCAGAAACAGCCCGGTTTTCCGGAAGACGTGCTGCCGGACTACCTCACGGCGCTGGGCGTGCCCTTCCACATCGAGGAGCAGGACACCTATTCGATCGTCAAGCGCGTCATCCCCGAGGGCAAGACCACCTGTGGCCTGTGTAGCCGGCTGCGCCGCGGCATCCTGTACCGCGTGGCGGATGAACTCGGCGCCACCAAGGTCGCGCTGGGCCATCACCGCGACGACATGCTGCAGACCTTCTTCCTCAACATGTTCTTCGCGGCCAAGCTCAAGTCGATGCCGCCCAAGCTGGTGAGCGACGACGGCAAGCACATCGTGATCCGACCACTCGCCTACGTGGCCGAGAAGGACCTGATCCGCTGGGCGCAGCACCGCGAATTCCCGATCATCCCGTGCACGCTCTGCGGCAGCCAGGAGAACCTGCAGCGCAAGCAGGTCGGCGAGATGCTGCGCGAGTGGGACCGGAAGTTCCCGGGCCGCATCGAGAACATGTTCAGCGCGCTGCAGAACGTCGTGCCCTCGCACCTGCTGGACGGAACATCGTTCGACTTCAAGGGTCTGAAGACGACGGGCATCGCCAACGCGGACGGGGACAAGGCGTTCGACGCGCCCGAATTCCCGGCGACGCCCTCGCCGCTGCGCATCGTGCAACTCTGACGCCATGAAACTAGCCTTCGCCGCCGTCGTGCTGGCCGCCAGCCTGACCGGCTGCGCGACCCGCTGGGTGGTGGACAGCGACGTGAGGACCTTCTCGAAGATGGAGACGGTCCCGGCCACCTCCACCTATCGCTTCGAGCGCCTGCCTTCGCAGCAGTACGAGGAGGCGATGCAGCAGCAACTCGAAGCGATGGCGGGCGCCGCGCTCGACGGTGCGGGCCTGCGGCGCGACGACGCGAATCCGCGCTACAGCGCTCTGATCAACGCGCGCGTGACGACCGAACTGTCGCCATGGGCGGACCCCTGGTTCTACGGCGGGCCGTGGTGGGGACCCGGCCCCCGCTTCGGCGGATGGGGCGGCGGACCTTGGGGTGGCGGACCTTGGGGAGGCTGGGGTGGCCGTGGCTGGTACGGCAGCGGCTGGTATGGGCCTGCCTTCCCGCCGCCCTCCCCTTGGTACGCACGCGAAGTCAGCATCGTGCTGCGCGAGCTGCCATCCAACCGCGTCGTGTACGAAACGCATGCGCGCAATGACGGCCCCTACACATCGAGCGAGGCCGTGTTGCCCGTCATGTTCCAGGCGGCACTGCAGGGCTTCCCGAATCCGCCGCAGGGGCTGCGGCGGGTCAACATCGAGATCCCGACGGCGAAGCAGTAAGGGGACGCCCCGTCCCCCCGCTGCTCGCGGCCCTCTTCTATCAGAGGAGAACGAACGCACCCTTTTCCTCGAACAGCGGCACCGTGTGGCTGCCGAGGTTCGAATAGACGCTGCTGCTCGGCGCGGGCGCGGCTTGCGCAGCCGAATCGGCGCCCGGTGCCGACGGGGCAGGCGCCAGCAGAGCGATCGGCATTTCTCCGCCACCGAACAGGACGGGTTCGACCGTCGGACTGTCCACCGTGAAACTGAACGGTTCGGTCGGCCCGGCCGCCCAGCCGTTCCAGTCCGTTGCGACAGCCGTGAGATGGTGCTGGCCGTCGGCCAGATCGCTTGCCGGCAGGAATGTCCAGTTGCCTTCGGCATCCACCGTGGTGCTGCCCAGCATCACCCCGGCGTCATACACCGTGATAGTGCTGCCGGGCTTGCCGGTGCCCAGCACCTCGGGACGCCTCTCGTCCGAGATGCCATCGCGCGCGATGTTGCCCCGGATGTCGCCCGCAAAGTCCAGCACCGCATGGAGCGCCAGATGCATCTCGCCGGTCTCGCGTGCGGCGGCAGCTTCGGCGTGCTCGGGCGTGAGGGACTCCGCTCCCGAACCGGATGGCGCTGCCGTCGGTTCGGGCTGCGGCGCCGGGGCAAGGTAGGGCGCTGAAGAGCTGGAGCCTGAAGAACTCGCGGCGAGCCCGATCGCTGCCACACCGCCCAGCAGCATCAGCGGCGTGAACCCGATGCCGCCTTCCGGGCTGTTCCCGGGCGAAGAATCGGCGGCCACCTCCGGCGCAACGCCAGCCGGGTTGGACATGATGGGCGCAGGTTCCTCGGGAGGACTGCCAGCCTTTTCACTGGCCGCATCGGCCGTCAATTCGCTGCTGCTTGCGTCCGGACTGGGGGCCGCACCCGGGGTCGGACCCAAACTCGCACCAGAGCGCTGTGCCGAGACACGCAGGGCCTCTTCCGGCGTCATCTGCGCCGTGTCGTCATCCACGACCTTGCGCAGCTTTCTGCCGCGGTCGGCGATTCCGCCTTTGGCCGATGCAGCATCCGCTTTTTTCAATTGCGCATTTCGACCTGCTTTTGCTCCGCCTGCACCATTGGAAGCCTTGTTTGAAGACATGAATACCTCGAGTAGTTAAGAAAGGGATGGAGACTGGATGCACCAGGCAACCAGACACGGTTTTGGAGTTTCGACAGGCTTGGAATTGATCCGCCGGACGAGGCGGCGGAAAAACCGCGAACGAGACGTCAGCTCAGGCAGCGGGCTGGTCCACCCGGCCTGAGGGCACGGCAGCCATGCCTCTGACATGGGAGACGCCCATCTACTGCGCGGCCAAGGCTGCCGTCGGCGATTTTTGAAGCGCACAGCCGCGCGGATTCCGACGCAGCAAGCAGCTTGAACCCCGCCGCCAAGCGCTCAAGAAATCCTCACCCAGTCGTTTCTTTTCTTTTTTCTTTTGCATTGCAATTTCAAAAAATCGTCAATCCTCCATCGAAATCAGAAGAAAATTCTACAAGGCCATAATTTCATCAATCCCAAAACAATTCTCCATTTTTTGGGCGAATTTTCTCGACGCAGATCAGATTTCGGCAAGGCCGATGGGCGACAGTCCTAAAATCCCCCGGATGCAGCTCACCCGCGTCATCGCCGTCCGCCATGGAGAAACCGCCTGGAACGTCGACAGCCGCATTCAGGGCCAGCTCGACATCTCGCTCAACGACACCGGCCTGTGGCAGGCCCGGCGAGTGGCACAGGCCCTGCAGGACGAGCCCCTCACCGCCATCTATGCCAGCGATCTCGCCCGGGCCCGGCAGACAGCCGAGGAGATCGCGCGGAGCCACGGCATCGAGGTGACGGTGGATACCGGCTTGCGCGAGCGCTCGTTCGGCCTCTTCGAGGGCCGCACCTTTGCCGACATCGACGCGGCGCTGCCGGACCAGGCACGCCTGTGGCGAACCCGCGATCCCGAATTCGCGCCCGAGGGAGGTGAGTCCTTGCTCGCCTTCCGCGAACGCGTGACGAGCACCGCGGCCACGCTCGCGGCCCGGCATCCGGGCGAACTCGTCGTCATGGTTGCGCACGGCGGGGTCATGGACGTGCTCTACCGCGCCGCCACAAGACAGGAGCTGCAGGCGCCACGCACCTGGCACCTGGGCAACGCGGCCATCAACCGGCTGCTGTGGACGCCGCAGGGCTTCACCCTGGTCGGCTGGGCCGACACCGCCCACCTGCAGGGCGACGGGACGCTGGACGAAGCGACCGCCTGAGCGCGGGCTAGGCAAGCCCGAATCGCGCGAAAAATTACTGCTTTTCTCTACGTTTTCCTCATCTGGACTGAGGATTGACGTCAGTCGTTTGTACTCATTTTGTAAAAATGAGTGCAGAATCGTATCCCTCTCGAGCATCAGGCAGACGAAAACGAAACGAAGTGCGTCGAGTGTTGCAAAGCATCCAAACGACATAGGCTGGCTGACATGGCTTTCGTACGGTGGCGCAAGGGCGCTGTAGAGGGCAATATGGAGCCTCGGCTGAAAAATGAGCGCTTTGTGACTACTCTTCGCTCTGATACATCTGGAGCCGAAAAGAAGTAACGGTTGAAACAAGCAGGGGTCCTGAAGGGCATCGGCCCATTCATTCGCGGAGTCAGCAGTCCATGGAACAACAGCCTCCCCCACCATTGCCCGAGGCAGCGGCGCTCTCGCTGATCGACCTGTTCGTTCGTCCGTCCGGCAGCACGCCGCAGGCCCGTCAATCGCTGAGCGCCGCGTTGCCCACGACCCTCGCCGCGAAATGGTCGGAGGAAGCCCAGACATCCGGATGGCTGCCGGACACGCTTTTCGTCGCCGCGTGGTGCCTCCTGCAATCGCGCTGGCTGGGCAGTACGGCCGTGGCGCTCCATGAGTCCATGGCGCCCGCCGGGATGATCAGCGTCGCAGTCCATTGCGACGGCGACGCGACCACCGGCCGCTGGCTCTCGGATGTCGACCAGGCCCGTCGCCACGCTGTCACCGTTGCGGCGGGCGATTCGCAACCCTTTGCCCTGTGGCTTCGCGACGGCGCGCCCGCCTTCGGCGACCCGGGCCCGGTGCTTCAGTTAGGCGCGGCTTCGGCCGGCGCCACGCTCCACCTGACGGCCGCGGCCGCCGCCTTCGAAAGCGCAGCAGTCGAAAGCCTGCTGGCCGCACTCATAGATACAGCATCCGATCTGCTGGAACGGCCCACGGCGAGGCTGCGCGAGATCCGCACCCTGCCGGCATCCGACCGGCAACGGCAACTGGACGTCTGGAACGTTCCGCCTACCGACTACGACCCGACGCTCACGGTCCAAGCGATGTTCGACCGGCAGGTCGCCGCACGCGGCGACGCCGTCGCGCTGATCGGCGAGGACGGCCCCCTGAGCTACCGCGAACTGGCCGACCGGGCCGAGCGCATGGCGCGCAGGCTGCAAGCGCGCGGCGTCCGCGCCGGAGACGCAGTGGGCGTGATGCTCGACCGGTCGGGCGCGGCAGTGGTCGTGCTGCTTGGCGTCCTGAAGGCCGGCGCGGTCTACGTTCCGGTGCAGCCGGACTTCCCGGCCGAACGCATCGCGTTCATGCTGTCGCATTCCGATGCCGTGCTGGTCGTGACTCAGGCCGCCCACCGCCAGTTGGTCCCCGCCGGACGGGCGCTGCTGTCGATCGACGAGTCGAGGGACGACGACGCCTCGCCGGCACCGCTCGCACCCGCACCGGCCAGCGGCGACTCGGTCGCCTACGTGATGTACACCTCGGGCTCGACAGGCACGCCGAAGGGCATCGAGATCTGCCATCGCTCGATCCTTCGCCTCGTGGTCGGCGCACGCTTTGTCGAACTCCCGCCCGGCGAAGCCATGCTGCACGCCGCGCCGCTGGGCTTCGATGCCTCCACGCTCGAACTCTGGGGCCCGCTGCTGAATGGCGGCATCTGCGTGGTCCACGACGAACAGGTGCCCACCGGCGCCGGGCTGGCGCGCACCATCGCCCAGCACTCGGTCAAGACTGCATGGCTCACGGCCGCGCTCTTCAATGCGGTGGTCGACGACGATCCCGCGCAACTGGCGGGCCTGCGCCAGTTGCTCACCGGCGGCGAGGCGCTGTCGGTGCCCCACGTGCGCCGCGCGATGGCCGCCCTGCCTGCCCTCACGCTGATCAACGGCTACGGGCCGACCGAATGCACGACCTTCGCGGCCACGCACCGCATTCCGCGCGACCTGCCGGCCGACGCCCGCTCGGTGCCGATCGGGCTGCCCATCAACGACACGGCGCTGCGCGTCCTGAGTCCGACGATGGCAATGCTGCCCGCCGGCCTCGTCGGCGAACTCTGCATCGGCGGACGCGGCCTGGCACGCGGCTACCTGCAGCGGCCCGACCTGAGCGCGGAGCGCTTCGTGCGCGACCCCTTCGGCGGACCTGACGAGCGCCTCTACCGCACCGGCGACCAGGCGCGCTGGCTGCCCGACGGCACCATCGAATACATCGGCCGCATCGACGGGCAGGTCAAGATCCGCGGCCACCGCATCGAGACCGGCGAAGTCGAAGCCGCGCTGCTCGCGCACCCGGGCATCAAGTCCTGCGCGGTCATCGCCCGTGCCGACGCGGCCGGCCGGCTCCGGCTGGTGGCCTACCTGGTGGCGCGTGGCGCCGAAGTGCCGTGGACGGCCCTGCGCCAGCACCTCGCCGAGCGCCTGCCCGAAGCGATGCTCCCCGCGGCGCAGGTGTGGCTCGAGCAGTTGCCGGTCACGACCAACGGCAAGCTCGACCGCCGTGCGCTGCCCGAGCCCCCGAGGCAACGGCCCGAGCTCGCGCAGACCTTCGAGGAAGCGCGCGACGACGCAGAACGCACGGTGTGTGCAGCCTTCGCGCGCGCCCTGGGCATCGACCAGGTCGGCCGCAACGACAACTTCTTCGACCTCGGCGGCGATTCGCTGCTGGTGCTCAAGGTGCTGAAGGACCTCCAGCGCGGCAGCGAACGCCGCCTGTCGACCAACCTGTTCTTCCGCCAGCCCACGCCCGCGGCCCTGGCCGCCGGCATGCAGGACAGCGAGACCGCCATGGCGCCGCGCGAGGCCGCCAGGCCCGCGCCGCAAGCGACGCACGACATGGAACCGGTGGCACTGATCGCCATGGCCGGCCGCTTCCCGGGCGCCGCGGACGTCGAGCAGTTCTGGGACAACCTGATGGCGGGCCGAGAGTCGATCACCTTCTTCGACGATGCGACGCTGGACGCCGGCGTCAGCGCCGCCTTGCGCGCCGACCCCTCCTACGTGCGCGCACGCGGCGTGATCGACGACATCGAGCAGTTCGACGCGGCCTTCTTCGGCATCAACCCGAAGGAAGCGGAACTGATGGACCCGCAGCACCGCGTGTTCCTCGAGATCTGCTGGGAGTGCCTCGAACGCGGCGGCTACGTGCCCGACCAGGCGCCCGGCCCTGTGGGCGTGTACGGCGGCATGTACAACGCGACCTACTTCCAGCGCCATGTGGCGGCACACCCGGACCTGATCGACATGGTCGGCGACTTCCAGGTGATGCTCGGCAACGAGAAGGACTACATCACCACCCGCGTGGCGAACAAGCTGAGCCTGACTGGCCCCGCCGTGAGCGTGCACACCGCCTGCTCCACCTCGCTGGTGGCGGTGGCGCAGGCCTTCCATGCACTGCGCACCGGCCAGTGCCGCATGGCGCTCGCGGGCGGCGCGTCGGTCACCTGCCCGCCACGCAGCGGCTACCTCTACAACGAAGGCTCGATGCTGTCGCCTGACGGCCATACGCGCAGCTTCGACGCCAAGGCCAAGGGCACGGTCTTCAGCGACGGCGCGACGGTCGTGCTGCTCAAGCGCCTGTCCGACGCGATCGCGGACGGCGACACCATCTATGCCGTGCTGCGTGGCGCGGCGATCAACAACGACGGCGGCGCCAAGGCCAGCTTCACCGCGCCGAGCGTGGACGGACAGGCCGCCGTGATCGAGGCCGCGCTGGCATCGGCCGGCGTCGAGGCCCGCAGCATTTCGTATGTCGAGACCCACGGCACGGCCACGCCGATGGGCGACCCGATCGAAGTCGAGGGCCTCACCCGGGCCTATGCAGCGCACACCGCCGATACCGGCTTCTGCACCATCGGTTCGCTGAAGAGCAATGTCGGCCACATGGTCACGGCCGCCGGCGCGGCCGGCCTCATCAAGGCCGCCCTCTCGATGCACGCCGAGGCGATTCCCGCCAGCCTGCATTACGAATCGCCGAATCCGGCCATCGATTTCGACGCCTCGCCCTTCCGGGTCAATCACCAGCTGCGCCCCTGGCCGCGCGAGGCCACGCCGCGGCGCGCGGGTGTCAGCAGCTTCGGTGTCGGCGGCACGAATGCGCACGTCATCATCGAGGAAGCGCCACTGCGCGCGCCCTCCGAACCCGCGACCGGCCCGAAGTTGCTGACCCTGTCGGCCCGATCGCCGGCAGCGCTGGCCGCCGCGGCGACCCGGCTGGCCGATCACCTCGACATGCATCGCGATGCATCGCTGGCCGACGTCGCCCACACGCTGCGCGTCGGCCGCAAGCAGTTCGCGCATCGGGCCTGCGTGGTGGCCGAGTCCTTCGACGGGGCCGTCGCCGCACTGCGCACCGCCGACTCGGCTGCGCGCGCCGGCGGCTCGGTGAGCGCCTGGGTGCCGCAACCCGTCTTCATGTTCCCGGGCCAGGGCGCGCAATACGCCGGCATGGGCCGCACGCTCTACGCGGGCGATGCCGTCTTCCGCGCCGCCTTCGACGACTGCCTGCACGCCTTCGACGGCGTGCTGGGCTTCGATCTCCGCGAACGCATGTTCTCGGACGATGCCGCGGCGCTCACCCCCACGTCGGTGACGCAGCCGGCCACCTTCGCGCTCGAATACTCGCTCGCGCGCCAGCTCATGTCGCTGCAGGTGACGCCGGCGGCCATGATCGGCCACAGCGTGGGCGAATTCGCCGCTGCCGTGCTGGCCGGCGTGATGCGCCTCGAAGACGCGGCGCGGCTCGTGGCGCAGCGCGGCGCACTGATGCAGGCCCTGCCCGCCGGCACGATGCTGTCGGTGCGCCTCGCGGCCTCCGAGCTGCTGCCGCTCCTGCCCGAAGACATTTCGCTGGCAGCCGACAACGGTCCGGCCGTCTGTGTCGCCGCCGGTCCGAGCGACGCGATCGAGAGCCTGCGCGCCGCGCTGGAGGCCAAGGGCATCGTCGCGAAGACGCTGCAGACCTCGCACGCCTTCCACTCCGCCATGATGGATGCGGCCGTCGCCCCCTTCGAGGCGCTGGTGCGCCAGACAGCGCTCGCCACGCCCAGCCTGCCGATCTATTCGACGCTCACGGGCCGCCTGCTGACGGACGAGGAGGCGACCGACCCGCACTACTGGGCACGGCACCTGCGCGAAACCGTGCGCTTCTCGCCCGCCGTGCGCGAAGTGCTGGCCCAGCTCGCGCATCCGCTCTTCATCGAGATCGGCCCTCGCAACACGCTCGCGACGCTGGTGCGCCAGCACGCGACGAAGGCAGTGCCCGCCCCCGCCGCGTCGCTGCTGCCGGACCCGGCGCAAGGCGAAAGCGTCGCATGGCGGCTCGCCGCCGGGCGGCTCTGGGCGCAGGGCGTCGAGATCGATCTCGGCGCACTCGACCCGCGCGAGCGCAAGCATCGCGTGCGCCTGCCGACCTATCCCTTCGAACGCAAGCGCTTCTGGGTCGAGATGGCGACGGCTTCCGCCGCGTCGGCCGTGCCCGAGCCGGTCAGCGTGCCGGCTGCTTCCGCTGCTGCGCCAGCTCTCGACGCTTCCGTCCCTTCTGCTTCTTCCGTCTCCCTTCCCACATCGATTCCGGAGTTGACAATGACTGTCGCTGCTGTCGCCACATCCGCGCCGCCCGCCGCGCGCCGTGCATCCCTCGTCACGCGTCTGCGCGAACTGTTCGAGAACCTGTCCGGCGTCGACATGGCCGACGTCGAAGGCGCCGCGCCCTTCGTCGAGATCGGGCTCGACTCGCTCACGCTCACGCAGGCCGCGCTCCAGGTCAAGAAGAACTTCAAGGTCAATCTCACCTTCCGCCAGTTGATGGAAAGCTATCGCAGCTTCGACGCGCTGGCGGAGTTCCTGGATGCCACGCTGCCCCCCGACCCGGTGGCAGCGGTCGCGGCACCTGTGGCGGTGCCCGCAGCGGCCGCCGTGCCGCAACAGGCAGCTCCCATCGCGATGCCCGCCATGCCGGCGATGCAGCCCGTGGCCGGCTTGGCCGCCGGCAACGGCACCCTGATGCAGCAGGTCATCGCGCAGCAGATGCAATTGATGCAACAGCAGCTCGCATTGCTGTCGGCGGCGCCGTTGGTTCCGGTCAGCCCTGCGCTGCCGGCACCGGTGGCGGAGCAACCCACGCCCATGGCCACCGCCGCGGCCACGGCGTCCATTTCCCCCACGCCGGCTGCTGCCGAGGAGCCGACCGCGCCCCTGCAGAAGTACGACGTCAAGAAGGCCTTCGGCGCCATCGCGCGAATCCACACGCAGAGCAAGGAGCCGACCGAGCGGCAGAAGGCGCGCCTGGCGGCCTTCATGCGCCGCTACGTGGAACGCACGCGCAGCAGCAAGGCCTTCACCGAGCGCAACCGCCCGCACATGGCCGACCCGCGCGTGGTCAACGGCTTCCGCCCCGCGACCAAGGAGATCACCTACCAGATCGTCATCGATCGCTCCAAGGGCTCGCGGCTCTGGGACATCGACGGCAACGAATACGTCGACACGCTCAACGGCTTCGGCATGAACCTCTTCGGCTGGACGCCGGATTTCATCAACGACGCGGTACGCAAGCAGCTCGACCTCGGCTACGAGATCGGCCCGCAGCATCCGCTCGCGGCCGACGTCACGCAATTGCTGTGCGACCTCACGGGCTTCGACCGCGCGGGTCTTTGCAACACTGGCTCCGAGGCCGTGATGGCTGCGCTGCGCATCGCCCGCACCGTCACCGGCCGCAGCACGGTCGTGCTGTTCACCGGTTCCTACCACGGGACCTTCGACGAAGTGCTGGTGCGCGCCGGCCGCAATGCCAAGGGCATGTCGGCGGCGCCCGGCGTTCTGCAGGGCATGTTCGGCGACGTCCGGGTGCTCGACTACGGCACGCCGGAAGCGCTGGAATTCATTCGCGCCAACGCCGACGACCTGGCCGCGGTGCTGGTCGAGCCGGTGCAGAGCCGCCGGCCCGACTTCCAGCCGCGCGAGTTCCTGCGCGAGGTGCGCGCGATCACGGAGAAGTCCGAAACCTGCCTGATCTTCGACGAGGTCATCACCGGCTTCCGCTGCGACCTGGGCGGCGCGCAGGCGGTGTTCGGCATCCGCGCCGATCTCGCGACCTACGGCAAGGTGCTCGGCGGCGGCTTCCCGGTCGGCGTGATCGCCGGCAAGCGCACCTACATGGACGCGCTCGACGGCGGCCCATGGCAGTACGGCGACGACTCGGTGCCCACCGTGGGCGTAACCTATTTCGCCGGCACCTTCGTGCGGCATCCGCTGGCGCTCGCCGCATCCAAGGCCGCCCTTGAATTCCTGAAGAAGGACAACAACAAGCTGCAGACGCAGCTGAACCTGCACACCGCGGCCATGGCCGACGAGCTGTCGGCCTTCTGCCGCGAGGTCGGCGCGCCGGTCGAGATCCGCTACTTCTCGTCGCTATGGCGCGTGAGCTGGCTGGAAGACCACCCGCTGCAGGACCTGCTGTTCGCCATGATGCGCAGCCGCGGCGTGCACATCCTGGACAACTTCCCCTGCTTCATGACGACCGCGCACACGCAGCAGGACATCGCGACCATCAAGTCCGCCTTCAAGGAATCGATTGCCGAGATGCAGGAAGCCGAACTGCTGCCGCGCCGCGCGGCGCCGAAGCCGGCCTTCGACGCGTCCAATCCGCCCGTGCCGAATGCGCGGCTCGGTCGTGACAAGGACGGCCAGCCCGCATGGTTCGTTCCCGATCCAACCGCCCAAGGCAAATTCACGAAGTTCCAAGCATGACCGCAGCCGTCCTCACCCCCTCCGACGACAGCGCCGTGGACGAGTTCGACCCGTTCGCCGCTGGTCTGATCGAGCGCATCGTCGCGACGACCGAAGCGCAGCGCGAAGTCTGGCTCGGCGACCGGCTGAGCCCCGAGGCATCGCTGGCCTACAACGAGTCGCTGCGACTTCGCCTCAGGGGCAGGCTGGACACGCCCGCCCTGGGCGCGGCGCTGGACCAGCTGGTCGCACGCCACGAATCCCTGCGCTCGACGATCTCGCCCGATGGCACCCAGTTGCTGATCGGCGAGGCCGCCCCGATGCAGATGCGCCAGCATGACCTGCGGCATCTCGACGCGGCGGCCCAGCAGCGCCGGCTGGAGGAAGACGGGCTGGCCGCCGTGCAGGACCCCTTCCTACTGGAGAAGGGCCCGCTCTTCCGGGCCGCCCTGTACCAGCTCTCGCCGACGGACCACATGCTGGTGATGACCGCGCACCACGCGATCTGCGACGGCTGGTCCTGGGGCGTCATCAGCCGGGATCTCGGCCTGCTCTATGCGGAGCAGACCGGCGCCGGCCCGGCGCTCGACCCGGCCGCGCGCTACTCCGACTACGCCGCGTGGGAGGCCGACGAAGCGTCGAGGCCCGACATGCAGACGCATATCGACTACTGGCTCTCGCGGTACGCCGGAGGCAGCCTCCCGGTGCTGGAGCTGCCGCTCGACCATCCGCGGCCCGCCGTGCGCACTTTCAGCTCGCGCCGCATCGACCACGTGCTCGACCAGTCCCTGATCGACGGCCTGCGCAAGGTCGGCTCGGGGATGGGCACCAGCCTTTTCGCGACGATGTTCAGCGCCTTTGCCGCAACGCTCCACCGGCTGACGGCTCAGGATGACCTCGTGATCGGCATCGCCGCCGCAGGCCAGATGCCGAGCGACATGCCGGAACTCGTGGGCCACTGCGTGAACCTGCTGCCGATCCGCCTGGCGGTCGATGCACAGACATCCTTCGACCAGCTGGCGCGCCAGTCGGGCGGCGTGCTGCTCGATGCCTTCGAGCACCAGACGCTGACCTACGGCGCACTGCTCAGGAAGCTGCCGGTGCCGCGAGACCCGAGCCGCCTTCCGCTCGTGAACGTGCTGTTCAACCTCGACAGCGGCGCACTGGCGACGAGCACCTTCCCCGGACTCGAATCCGAACAGAGCTCGATCGCGCGCCGCTACGAGAACTTCGAGCTGTTCGTCAACATGGCGCCGGTCGCCAAGGGCATGCAGATCGAGGCGCAATACAACGCCGACCTGTACGACGATGCCACGATCAAGCGCTGGCTCGGCATGTACGAGTGCCTCCTTCGCGCCGCCGTCTCCGATCCGAATCAGCCCGTCGGCCAGCTCAATGTGCTTTCCGACGCAGAGGCGCGGGCGATCGAGGCGCTGCAGCCGGCGCCGACGCCGCTCGTCGGGGAGCAGCTGATGCACGCCGGTTTCGTCGAACGCGCGGCGCTCAGTCCGGATCGGATCGCCCTGCGCGACGGAGACCGCCGCTGGAGCTACCGCGAGCTCGACGAACAATCGAACCGCCTGGCGCACGCCCTTCGCGAGCGCGGCGTGGGCCGCGGCCAGCGCGTGGGCCTGTGCCTGGAGCGCAATGCGGACATGATGGTCGCCTTGCTGGCCGTGCTCAAGGCGGGCGCCGCCTACGTCCCGCTCGACCCGGCCTTCCCGCAGGCGCGTCTCGACTACTACGCCGAAGACGCCCAGCTGGGCCTGCTGCTGACCGCGTCGACGGTCGAAGCGGCCCCCGCGAACTGGTGCCCCGACGCGGCGCAGCGCGTGTTCGCGCTCGACAGTGACACCGCATGGCCAACCAAGCCCGCCACGCCGCTCGCACGCTCTGCGCAGGACGCCCAGCCGGGCGATGCCGCCTACGTCATCTACACCTCGGGATCGACCGGCAAACCCAAGGGCGTGTGCGTGCCGCACGGCGCGGTCGCGAACTTCCTGCAGAGCATGTGCGAAGCGCCCGGCATCACCGCCGACGATCGCCTGGCCGCCGTGACCACGCTGTCGTTCGACATCGCCGTGCTCGAACTGATGTTGCCGCTGACGGTCGGCGCCGAAGTGATCCTGGTGTCGCGCGACACGACCATGGACGGCAATGCGCTGCGCAGGCTGATCGAAGAAAGCGGCGCGACCATGATGCAGGCGACGCCGGGCGGCTGGCGCCTGCTGCTCGATGCGCAGTGGACCGGCTCGCCCCAATTCAAGGCACTGGTCGGCGGCGAGGGCCTGCCCGCGCATCTGGCCCATTCGCTGCTGGAGCGCTGCGGCGAACTCTGGAACATGTACGGGCCGACCGAAACGACGATCTGGTCGACGCTCTGGCGCGTCGAGCCGACGCGGTTCGCGAAGCGCGGCGTTTCGATCGGGCAACCCATCGCCAACACGACCGTGTGGATCGTCGACTCCCGCAACCAGCGCTGCCCCATCGGCGTGCCGGGCGAGATCGTCATCGGCGGCACCGGCGTGACCCTGGGCTACCTGGAACGCCCCGAGCTGACGGCCGACCGCTTCATCCCCGATCCGTGGGGTGCAGCGGGCGCCCGGATGTACCGCACGGGCGATCGCGGCCGCTGGGGCAACGACGGCCTGCTGGAACACATGGGCCGTTTCGACTTCCAGGTCAAGGTGCGCGGCTACCGGATCGAACTCGGCGAGATCGAAGCGTCGTGCAACGAGGTGCCGGGCGTCGGGAGCAGCGTCGTCGTCACGCGCGAGGACCAGCCGGGCGACGTGCGCCTCGTGGCCTATCTCGCCATGACACCCGGCGCCGTGCTCGACCGGACCGCCATGGGCGAGCATCTGCGCGCACGGCTGCCGCACTACATGCTGCCGCAGCATGTCATCGCCCTGCCTGCACTGCCGATGCTGCCCAACGGGAAGGTGGACCGCAAGTCGCTGCCATCGCCTCACGCCGGCGCCGCCTCAGGCGAAACCAGGGCGCGGCTGGCACCGCGCAGCGAACACGAACGCACCGTGCTGAGCGCCATGGAAGAGCTGCTGCATCTGCCCGCCATGAGCGTCCTGGATGATTTCTTCGAGATGGGAGGGCATTCGCTGCTCGCGGCACGCCTGACCACACAGCTCAACAAGACGCTCGGCATCCAGATGCCTCTGAGCAAGCTGTTCGAAGCGCCGACGGCCGAGCGCCTGGCGATCGAGATCGCGCGGGCGCAGAACGCCGGCGCGCCGGTGGTCATTCCGCGGCGGCTGGACCGCACTACCGCCCCCATCACCCTCGAGCAGCGGCGCATGCGTTTTGCCGAAGACCTGCATCCCGAGAACACGGCCTTCAACACGCCGTCGGCACACCGCCTGACCGGCCCCATGGACCGACCGAAGTTCGAGCAGGCCTTTCGCGAAATCGTGCGGCGCCAGGATGTCCTGAGGACCTCGATCGTGCCGGCACCCGACGGCTCGGGCTGGGTCCAGTTCATCGCGGATGATCTCGAGTTCACCCTTCCCTTCGAAGACTTGCGCGAGATACCCGCCGAGGCCCGCGAAGCAGAGCTTCTTCGGCGGATGCAGGCCATCGTCGACGAGCCGATTCATGCCGCGCCTGCTCCGCTGTTCCGCTGCGCCCTGTATCAACTGGGCGACCGGGAGCACGTTTTCCTGTTCATGGCGCACCACCTGATCTGGGACGGCTATTCCTTCGACATCCTCTACCGCGAGATGGCCGCCGGATACGAGGCGCTGCTCGACAGCGGCAAGCAGCCTCTTCCGAAGCTGGCGATCAGCTATGGCGACTACGCGCAGTGGTATGGCCAGTGGCTTGAAGGCTCGGAAGCAGAGAAGCAGCGCGCCTACTGGAAGCAGCGCTTCCTCCAGGCGCCCGTCCTGGCACCCGTGCCCCGCGACAGGACGGCGCTGCCCGGCGTCCCGGGCCAGGGCATGCACGAGGAGGTCCGCATCGATGGCGCGCTGGCAGAAAAGTTGCGCGGCATAGGCCAGCAGCATCGGGTCACGCTCAACATGCTTCTCATGGCCGCCTTTGCGGCAACCGTCTCCGGCGCAGTAGGGCAACCCGCCGTTTCACTCGGCATGCCGGTGCGCGGCCGGATGATTCCCGAGCTCGAACACATCATGGGCCTCTTCATCGGGCTGGCGCCGGTGATGCTCGACGCGAAGAAGGAGCTCCGATTCCTCGACTTCGCCCTCGGAGTCAAGCAGGAGTTGATCGGCGTGCTGGCACACCAGGACCTGCCGTTCGAGCAGGTGATGGAGCAGGCCAGTCCGGAGCAACGGCGCGCCGGGGGATACCAGGCCGCCTTCTCCTTCCAGGATACGCACGAGCGCCAAAGGAAGTGGGGGCCGCTCATGCACGAGATGATCCCCTTGCTCCAAAAGGGGCTGACAGACAACCTCGGCCTGTGGCTGCTCGACCGCCCGTCCGGAGTGGAGGGCGCATTCGTCTACAACAGCTCCCTCTATGCCCGCGAAACGGCGTTGGCGCTGCGGCAGGCCTTCCTGGACACGCTCGCTGCAGTCGCCAACCATCCGAACGCCACACTCGCGGATCTCTCCTCGGGTTGGGCACGCACCACGCTTGCACAGAAGAACCAGGCCCCGGCGGCGCCCATGGCGCTCCTGCCGCCCGAACAGGCGCGCCTCGCCCAGATCTGGGCCAGTGCCCTCGGCATCGATGTCGATGACATTCGCGCCCGCGACAATTTCTTCGATCTCGGGGGCGATTCGCTGCGCGTGATGGGCGTGATCGAACAGGCGGCGCAGACGTTCGGCTTTCGCGTGCAGCCGCGCCGCTACGTGTTCGAAACCCTTGCGCAACTCGTGTCCGCTCCGGCGGCCGCCGAAGACGACGTGCAGGCCGCAATGCCGAGCAATCGACCTGGCCTGTTGCGCCGGGTGTTCTCGGGCTGGGGTCGCAGAACCTGAGCGCGCCATGACGATCTCGCAACTTCCCGCTTCCTCGTCTCACTGGCGCCTGTGGCAGGTCGACCTCGATTCCACCCCGGCGCCGCAAGCGGTCGCGGCCCTGTCGGAAGCGGAGTGGGAACGAGCCAGGCGCTTCGTCTTCAAACGCGATCGCAACCGTTTCGTTGCCGCCCATGCCGCCCTGCGCGAGACGCTTTCCGCGCAATGCGGCATACCCGCCTCCATGTTGGATTTCGCGCTGGGCCCGTTCGGCAAGCCGACGCTGGCCGAGGACATCGGGCTGCGCTTCAACCTCAGCCACAGTCAGTCGCTGGCCCTGATCGCCGTTTGCGAGAACGCCGAAGTGGGCGTCGACATCGAGTTGCTGCGGCCGATGCCCGATGCCTGGGCGCTCGCTGACAACCACTTCAGTGCGGCCGAGCGGCGCGCGCTGGCCGCGCTGCCGCCCGAGGAGCGCGACCGCGGCTTCCTCTGCTGCTGGACCCGCAAGGAAGCCTGCCTCAAGGCCACAGGCCTGGGGCTGTCAGTGGACACCCGCAGCTTCGAAGTGGGCGTGTTGCCGAACGTGCGCGAGGTGAAAATCGACTCCGAAGACGGCATCGTGTACCTCACGCTAAGCTCTTTCCTCGGCGTCCAGGGTGCCCTGTGCGCCGTGGCGCACGTGCTGGACCGCGAGGCGATCCCGGTCCCCAGCAGGCTGCGGGTCAACAACGAGATGTTCGCATGACACCGATGCACTTTGGTCCGCCCTCCAGGCAGCTGTTCGGGGTCTTCCACGCGCCCGAGCGCGAGGGCGACCTCGCCGTGCTGATATGCATGCCCCTGGGTCAGGAGGCCGTGCGTGCACACCGGCTGTTCCGCGTGGTGTCCGACCGTCTCGCACGCGCCGGCGTGGCCGTGTTGCGCTTCGACTACCACGGCAGCGGCGACTCGCCCGGCGAGGACACCGACGCCGATCTCGAAGGCTGGCGGCGCGATGTCTGCACTGCGCATGAGGAACTGCGGCGCCGTGCCGGCGGCCGGCGCATCTTCTGGATCGGCTCCCGCCTGGGCGCAGCGCTGGCGGTGACGGCAGCCAAGAGCGGGCGATGCGATCCGATGCGGCTGATCCTGTGGGATCCGATCGTGGACGGCGCGCGCTACATGGAGGCGCTGCGCGTCTGTCACGTGGATGCACTGGAACGCTCCTTCTGCGTGCCCGACCCCGGCTGGCGTCGCCAGTTGGCCCGGGACCCGGATGCCTTTACCGAGGAGCTCTTCGGCTTTGGCATGTCCCCGCTGATGCGCCAGCAATTGCGTGCGCTGACACCGGAATCCCTGCAGCTCACCGCGCTGCACGAGACGGTGGTCCTCGCCGATGACGAGTCAGCCCATCAGTGGGCGGAAAGGGAAAGCGCGCGACAAATGCCCCTGCGGATCTCGTCATTCCGGCATCCCTTGGTCTGGACGTCCGATCCGCATCCCAACAACGCGATGGTCCCCACCGAGGCGCTGCAACGATTGCTGGCGGAAGTACATGAGTGACTACAAGGAGACACCCGTTCAGTTCGGGCCCGACGGGTCGCTGATCGGCATCATCACGACTCCGGCCGAGGGTCCGCTGGCGCCCGTGGCCTGCCTCATGCTCAACATGGGCGCCAACTACCGGATCGGGCCGCGGCGCATCAATGTCAAGCTCGCGCGCCAGATGGCGGCAAGGGGTATCAGTTCGGTCCGCCTCGACCTCGCCGGCCTGGGCGACAGCGGCCCGGCCGCCGGCTCCGAGAACTTCCTGACGCAGGCGGTGCTGGACATGCAGGCAGCCATGAACCTGATCCAGACCATGCTCGGCGTTCGCCGCTTCATCGTGATCGGGTTGTGCTCGGGCGCGGTCAACGGCATGTCGCTCACCGTGGTCGATTCGCGGGTGGTGGGCCTTCTGATGTTTGACGGTCACGCCTTCCCCAGCCGGCGTGCGCTCGTGGAGCGCGCCATTCGCCGCGCGCTGGCGGTTCCGACCAACCCGGCGGTGATCGGCAAGACGATCCGCTGGCTGCAGCGCAAGTTCTCCTCCAAGGCCGCTGCCGCGGCTGCGCCGAGCATCTATGAGCCAGAATCGCCGAAAGTCGTGGCCGCGTTTTTCCGACGCTCGATGAAGCAGATCGCGGAACGCAACGTCTCGGTGCTGATGCTCTACACCGGCACCATGCACGTGACCGATCGCCGCCGCGACCAGCTGGGGCCCTTCGCGAATGAGCCCTTCATGCAGCGCGTCGAGTACCAGTTCATCGGCAACATCGATCACAGCCTTACCTCGATGGCTTCGCAGCAGACCTTCATGGAGGTGGTGTGCGACTGGGCGCTGCGCGTGACGCAAGGTGCGACGGCGGCGTCCCCGGTTCATGCCACGACCACGCTCGGGCGTTCCGAAGCGTTCACCAGCAGCCGCCTCGCGGCGGCGCTGCAGCGCGATTCGGTGGCCTGAGGTCCACCCGGGCGCGATCCCTCCGCTTCTCAGCCGGCCGTGCCAGGCGCCGCATGCGCCAGCTTTTCTCCGGGCAGTTCCTGCATCGGCCCGCTGCCGCTGTAGCGGTCGAGCGCGAGGTAGATCGCGGGCGTGATGTAGAGCGTGATCACCTGCGAGAAGATCAGGCCGCCGACCACGGCCACGCCCAGCGGCTGGCGCAGTTCGGCGCCCGCGCCCAGGCCCAGCGCGAGCGGCAGCGCGCCCATCATCGCGGCCAGCGTGGTCATCAGGATCGGGCGGAAGCGCAGGCGGCAGGCCTCTCGGATGGCGTCGATCGGCTTCATGCCCTCGGTGCGCTGCGCTTCGAGGGCGAAGTCGATCATCATGATCGCGTTCTTCTTCACGATGCCGATCAGCAGCAGGATGCCGATGGTCGCGATCAGCGTGAGGTCGAAGCCGAAGAGCTTGAGCGACAGCAGCGCGCCCACCGCCGCCGAAGGCAGGCCGGCAAGGATGGTCAGCGGATGGATGTAGCTCTCGTAGAGCACGCCCAGCAGCACGTAGATCACCAGCACCGCCAGCACGAGCAGCACCGCCTGGCTCGATTGCGAACTCTGGAACACGGCTGCATCGCCGCCGTAGCTGGTGATGATCGAGGGCGGCATCTTCAGCTCGGCCTTGAACTGGTCGATCTTGCCTGTGGCGTTGCCCAGCGGCACGTCGGGCGCGAGGTTGAAAGACACGGTCACGGCCTGGAGCTGGCCCTGGTGGTTGACCGAGGTCGGCCCCACGGTGCGCTTCACTGTCGAGAAGGCCGAGAGGGGCACCAACTGCCCCGCCTTGTTGCGCACGGACAGGCGCGACATGTCTTCCTCGAACTGGCGGTCGTTGTCGGCCGCCGAGAGGATCACCTGGTAGGTGTTGCTCGCGCCGTAGATGCTGCCGATCTGGCGGTCGCCATAGGCGTTGTAGAGCGCGGTGCGCAGGTCGCCAACCGCAACGCCGAGCACGCCGGCCTTGTCGCGGTCGATGTCGAGCGTGGCCTGCAGGCCGCGGTTTTGCGAGTCGCTCGTGACGTCGCGGAAGATCGGGTCGGCACGCATGCGCTCCATCAGCTTGTCGGCCCACACGTTCATGGTGCCGGCATTCACGCTCTGCAGGGTGTACTGGAAGCGCGCCTTGCTCTGGCGGCCGCCCAGGCGCAGGTTCTGCACGGGCTGCATGTAGACCGCGATGCCCGGGATCTCGCGGAAGCGCTTGCGCAGGGATTCGAGCACCTGCGGCATGGGCGGGCGCTCCTTGCGGGACTTGAGCACAGCGAACAGCCGGCCCGAGTTCTGCGTGGCGGTGGGACCCCCGACGCCGATGAAGGAATTGACGTAGTCGACGCTCGGATCGGCCTGGAGCGCGTCGGCCACGCGGTCCTGCAGCGCCTTCATCGCGGGGAAGGAGATGTCCTCGGCCGCTTCGGTCGTGATCTGGATCTGCCCGATGTCCTCCTCGGGGAAGAAGCCTTTCGGGATGGTGATGAACATCCACGCCGTGAGCGCGAAGGTGGAGGCAGCGACAACCAGCATGACCGGCCGGTGTCGCAGCGTCCAGTCGAGCGTACGCATGTAGTTGCTGTGCACCCAGCGGTAGCCGCGCTCGAAAGCCCGACCGATGGCGGTGCCGGGCTCGGGATGCTCTTCCTCATGATCGACCGCGCCGTCCTCGCGCGGCGTGTGCTTGAGCAGCCGGCTCGCGAGCATCGGCACCAGCGTGAGCGAGACGATGGCCGACACCATCACCGCCAACCCCACCACCACGGCGAATTCGTGGAACAGCAGGCCGATGACGCCAGGCATGAAGAAGATGGGAATGAACACCGCCACCAGCGAGATCGAGATCGAGATGATGGTGAAGCCCACTTCGCGCGCGCCGCGCAAAGCGGCCGCAAAGGGCTCCATGCCCTTCTCGACGTAGCGCATGATGTTTTCGAGCACGACGATGGCGTCGTCCACCACCAGACCCACGGCCAGCGTGATGCCGAGCAGCGACACGTTGTCCAGGCTGTAGCCGAAGGCATAGAGCAGCGCCACCGCGCCGATCAGCGAGATCGGGATCGTCAGCGCCGGGATCAGGGTGGCCACCAGCCGGTGCAGGAACAGGAAGATCACCAGCACCACCAGCAGGATGGTGCCCAGCAGCGTGAGTTGCACGTCGTGCACGGCCTCGCGGATGGACAGCGAGCGGTCGTTGACCATGTTGATCTCGACCGACTGCGGCAGTTCCTCCTTGAAGCGCGGCATCAGCGCCCGCACCGCATCGACCACCTGCACCGTATTGGCGTTGGGCTGGCGCTGCACGGCCAGCTGGATCGAACTCTGGCCATTGAAGCTGCTCGCGGTCTTGACGGACTCGAAGCTGTCCTCGATGGTCGCGACCTCGTCGAGCCGCACCGGCGCGCCGTTGCGCTGGCCGACGATGACCTTGGCGAAGTCCGCCGCCTTCAGCATCTGCTCGTTGGCCTGGATCGTGAGCGTCTGGCGCGGGCCGTCCAGCACGCCGACCGGCGTGTTCGCGTTGGCCTGCCGTACGGCGTTGGCGAGCTCGTCGAGCGTGATGTTGCGAGCGTTGAGCAGGTCGGCATCGGCCTTCACGCGGACCGCGAAGCGCTTCTGCCCGTATACGCCCACCTGCGCCACGCCGTCGATGGTCGACAGGCTCGGCGAGATCAGGTTCTCGGCGTAGTCGTTCAGTTCCGCCGGGGTCATCGAGTTCGAGACCATCGCGATGAACAGCACCGGCGCGTCCGCCGGATTGACCTTGCGATACGAAGGCAGCTGCGTCAGCTCCTGCGGCAGTTGCCGCTGCGCGCGCAGCAGCGCGGCCTGCACGTCGACGGCGGCCGCGTCGATGTCGCGCGAGCTCACGAATTCGAGCGTGACCGAGGTCACGCCCTGCGTATTGACCGAGCTGATCGTCTGCAGGCCCGGAATGGTCGAGAACTGCTTCTCCAGCGGCAGCGCGACCGACGAGGCCATGGTGTCCGGGCTGGCGCCCGGCAACTGCGCCGAGACGTTGATGACCGGCGTGTTGTAGCTGGGCAGCGCCGCGACGGGAATCTGGAAATAGGCAAAGATGCCGATCACCACCACCGCGGCGGAGAGCAGCACCGTCATCGCAGGACGACGGATGCACAGCTCGGAGATGTTCATGTGCGCTCCCGCTCCGCGACGATGCTCGCGTTGGAGGGCGCGACCGATGCCGCGCTGCCGGGCCCGGGCGCCGCGTCTCCCGGCCGTTGTTGCGGCTGGGCCGGCGCATCGAGGCGCACCTTGCCGCCGGGTCGCACGTTCTGCTTGCCCTCGATGACCACCTGCTCGCCCGGCTGGACGCCGCGCACGACGACCTGCGTGCCGAAGGTGTAGATGGATTCGACCTTGCGTCGCGCCGCCTTCTTGTCGGCATCGACCACGTAGACCGAGACGCCGTCCGCCAGCATCATCAGCGCGGAAGCCGGCAGCACGGTGGCGTCGTTGATCGTGCGGACCGTGACACGGGTCTCGACGAACTGGCCGGGCCAGAGGCTCTGGTCGGCGTTGTCGAACACGGCCTTGGCGCGCACGGTGCCGATCAGCGGATCGACCGTGTTGTCCACGAAGCTCAGCGAGCCTTTCAGCGGTTCCTTGCGCCCGGTCACGAGCGCCTCGACCGGCGTGTGCGAGCGCGCCGCCGCCAGCAGGTCCTGCAGCTTGCCTTCAGGCACCGGGAAGCTCACCGCGATCGGATCGAGCTGGGTGATGGTCACCAGCGACAGGCTGGGCTGTACCAGCGTGCCCGGATAGATGTTGACCGCGCCGATGCGCCCCGCAATGGGTGCGCGCAAGGTGGCGTAGCCCAGCGCGACCTGCGCCGACTGCACCGCCGCACGATCCGCCGCGACCGCCGCGCGCTGCGCTTCGAGTTGCGACAGCGTGGCGTCGGCGGCGCTTTTGGCGATGAAGTTCTGCGCCACGAGATCCTGGCTGCGCTTGTATTGACGCTCCAGGTCGGCCAGCATGGCCTCGTCGCGCTGCTGCTGCGCCTTGGCCTTGGCGAGGTTGGCCTGGTCGGGGCGGTCGTCGAGCGTGAAGAGCAACTGGCCGGCCTTGACGAACTGGCCTTCCTTCACGTGCACTTCCCGCACCGTGTTCGTCACCTGGGGCCGCAGGTCCACACTATTAAGAGATACCACGCTGCCGTTGACCTGGACCGTGACCGGAACGTCCTGCTTCTTCGCGGCGGCCAGAGTCACCAGCGCCGGCGCCGCGGCCCCCGCTGCACCCGTGCCGGACTTGCCACTGCCGGCCTCGACTGCGGCGCCGCCTTGTGCCGCGCCACGCGTCTTGGCACCGGACCACCACCAGGTGCCCGCGACGGCGGCAACGACCAGCACACCCGACAGGGTGAGAACGAGATTCTTCTTCATGGGGCCTTGCTATTGGATCGAAGGGGTTCGCCGGGCCTGCGCGCAGGCACTATTTTCACGGCGGCAACTATTGGAGCAGCGAGAGCGAAAAAGAGCCCCTGGCTGCCGTAAAGATAAGTAAAGCGTTCATGCACGATGGCACGTTCCGCGGCTTCGTCTGGTGGAATGCGGCCGCTAGAATCGCCGCTCCCACAGCCTCTGGATGTACCCCATGAATCGCTGCAAAAACTCCCTGAACGCTCTCATTTTAATAGCGCTGAGCACAGCGCTGGTGCCTGCTGCCGCTCTATTTTCGGCAAGTGCAGCCGCGCAGCTCGTCGATCCTTCCGCCACGCAGAACGAGGCGGCCAATGGTGGCCGCAACTTTCCGGCGGGCACGCTGCGCGGCAAGTTCATGGTGGTGAACGCGCCCGAGATCCAGCTTGACGGCCAGGCCGAACGTCTCTCGCCAGGCGCACGCATCCTCGGACCCAACCGCATGCTCGTGATGCCGGCTTCCATCACCGGCCAGAACCTGCTCGTGAACTACACCCGCGACGCCGCGGGCCTGGTGCGCGAAGTGTGGATCCTCACTCCTGACGAAGCCCGGGCCAAGCGCGCATCGGCCGAGAAGCCGCTGCTGAACTTCTGGCCCTTCGTGGCCGACAGCGGACCGCGCGACGACGGCAAGACGCCGTTCGACCAACTGCCCAAGTACGGCCAGTAGAGCTCGCCCCCAGGCTTGCTCACTTCGTGTAGCCGCCGACCCCCTGCCGGGGGCGACACCCAGCGGCCTGGCGGAGCCAGTTCCGCGGTGTCTCGCGAACACGCCGGCCTTCCGTCGGCGATATCTGAATTTCCGGGAGAGAACCATGACCCCCAAAGTTTTCATCAAGACCTTCGGCTGCCAGATGAACGAGTACGACTCGGACAAGATGGCCGACGTGCTGCGCGCCGCCGAAGGCTATGAGCCGACCACCAATGTCGACGAAGCCGACCTGATCCTCTTCAACACCTGCTCCGTGCGCGAGAAGGCCCAGGAGAAGGTGTTCTCCGATCTCGGTCGCGTGAAGCACCTCAAGGCCAAGGGCGTGAAGATCGGCGTCGGCGGCTGCGTCGCGAGCCAGGAAGGCGCGGCCATCATCGCGCGCGCGCCCTACGTGGACGTGGTGTTCGGTCCGCAGACGCTGCACCGCCTGCCCGACATGCTGAACCAGCGCGACCGCGAAGGCCGGCCGCAGGTGGACATCAGCTTTCCCGAGATCGAGAAGTTCGACCACCTGCCGCCGGCGCGGGTGGAAGGCGCCACCGCCTTCGTCTCGATCATGGAAGGCTGCTCCAAGTACTGCAGCTACTGCGTGGTGCCGTACACGCGCGGCGAGGAAATCAATCGCCCGCTCGACGACGTGCTGGTCGAGGTCGCCGGGCTGGCCGACCAGGGCGTGCGCGAAGTCACGCTGCTGGGGCAGAACGTGAACGCCTACCGCGGGCGTATGGGCGACACGGCCGAGATCGCCGACTTCGCGCTCCTCATCGAATACATCGCCGAGATCCCCGGCATCGAGCGCATCCGCTACACGACCAGCCATCCCAACGAGTTCACGCCGCGGCTGATCGAGGCGTACGCCAAGGTGCCGCAGCTGGTGAGCCACCTGCACCTGCCGGTCCAGCACGGCAGCGACCGCATCCTCATGGCGATGAAGCGCGGCTACACCGCGATGGAATACAAGAGCACGGTGCGCAAGCTGCGTGCGATCCGCCCCGGGCTGGCGCTCAGCAGCGACTTCATCGTCGGCTTCCCGGGCGAGACCGACGAGGACTTCGCCAAGATGATGAAGCTCATCGACGACCTGGAATTCGACGCGAGCTTCAGCTTCATCTTCAGCCCGCGCCCCGGCACGCCCGCGGCGGCGCTGCACGACGATACGCCGCATGCGGTCAAGCTCGCGCGGCTGCAGAAGTTGCAGGCTGTCATCGACGGCAACGTCAAGCGCTTCGGCGAAAGCCGCGTCGGCACCGTGCAGCGCGTGCTGGTCGAGGGCGCCTCCCGCAAGAACGCCCGCGAGCTGATGGGCCGCACCGAGTGCAACCGCGTCGTCAACTTCGAAGGCGACACGCGGCTGGTCGGCCAGATGATCGACCTGCGGATCACGCGCTCGCTCGCCTACACCTTGCGCGGCGAGGTCGTGACCGCCGAATCGACGCACGTGGCCGGTCGGCCCGCACCGGCGCCCGTCGCCTGATGGCGAAGCTGACCTCGGCGCGCGGTTCATTCCAGCAGCTGCTGCTGTTCGCCTTTCTCCTGATCACCGCGCTGCTGGTGGGCGTCGCGCTGCGCGCCGTCTTCCAGTACGACCTCCTGATGACCGAAAGCCGCGACGCGGCGGCGCGCGCCCTCACGCTGTCGGGGGCCGCGCAGTCGCTGGCCGAGCGCAGTGCCGCGATGGAGCGGGCCGGTCGCCAGTCGCTGGTGCTCAACGACGCCGTGCTGCGCCGCCGCTTCGACGACGCCGCGCGCGATGCCCGCCAGGTGCTCGAACGCCTGGTCGCGAACGGGCTGGCGACCGACGGTCCCGACAAATGGCGCGAGCAGCTCGAAGTGATCCAGGGCCTGATGAGCGGCGCCCCCGAGACGGCGCTGGCGCGCGAAAGCTCCATGGCGATGCAGTTTCGCGACCTCGATGCGCTCAACACCAACATCGCACAGCAGGTGCAGTTCCTGATCGAGACGCAGAACAAGGCGCTTGCGGAGCGCATCGAGACGGCGCGCACGCGGCTGATGCGGCTCGTGGTGGCCGCCAGCGCCCTGGCAGCCGCGCTGGCGCTGGCTTTCGGCGTGTGGCTGGCGCGGCCGTTCAAGCGGCTGGAGCGGGCCATCGTGGGGCTGGGCGAAAACCGCCTCGACGAGCCGATCGACATCCATGGTCCCTCCGACGTGCGCCGCGTGTCGCAGCAGCTCGAATGGTTGCGCCTGCGCCTCACCGAGCTGGACGCGGACAAGGCACGTTTCCTGCGGCACGTTTCGCATGAACTCAAGACACCGCTGGCGGCCCTGCGCGAGGGGGTCTCGCTGCTGGAAGACGGCGTGACCGGCGCACTCAACCCCGCGCAGCGCGAGGTCGCCCAGATCCTGCAGCAGAACACCGTGTCGCTTCAGAACCAGATCGAGGCACTGCTGCGCTTCAACGCCGCGGCCTTCGAGGCACGCCAGTTGCACCGCGAACGCACGCCGCTGCTGCCGCTGATCGAGGACCAGATCGAGGCGCAGCGGCTCCAGTGGCAGGCCAACGGGCTGACCGTGCGGGCCGAGGGCGAACCGATCGCCGTCGTGGTGGACCCGGTCAAGCTCGGGACCGCGCTCGCCAACCTGCTGTCGAACGCGATCCGGTTCTCGGCGCGCGGCGGCACCATCACCATGGCGGTCTCGAGCACGGCCGACAAGGCGTACATCGACATCAGCGACGCCGGCCCCGGCATCGCGGAAGGCGATCGCGACCGCATCTTCGAACCCTTCTTCCGCGGCGAGAAGCAACCCCAGCACTCGGTCAAGGGAACGGGCATCGGCTTGTCCATCGTGCAGGAGTACATTGCAGCCCATGGTGGCCGCATCACGCTGCTGCCGGGTGGGCCGGGTGCGCAATTCCGCGTCGAACTGCCGCGTTCCACCTGAAGCCCACCGACCCACGCGCGATTTTCCGACCCATGTGTTTTTCGATCTTTCGCAGATCCGTCCTCGCCATGACGATCGTCATGACGCTGCTGGCCGGCTGCACCACGCCACGGAAGCCGCCGGCCGAGCCGGTGACGGTGGCGGTCGTCCCACCGCCGCCCCCGCCCGTCACGCCGGTCGAGGCTGAACCGGTTGCGCCGGCGACGCAGCCCGGCGGCATCTTCGCGCAACAACCGCAGGGTCCGGTCGGCACCATGCTCACCTACGCCGACAAGGTGCGCCAGCTCGGCCCGCCCGAACTCGCGAACGAGTTGTCCCGCCTCGGCGATCTCGTCGAGACGCCCACGACGCAGATGCAGACCGCGATCGTCCTGGCGCAGACCCGTGCGCCGGCCGACCTCGTCAAGGCGCAGGGACTGCTGCAGCGCGTGGCCACGAACCCCTCGGCCGATGCGCTGCCGCTGCAGCCGCTCGCCCGGGTGCTCGGGGCGCGCTATGCGGAACAGCGGCGGGTCGAAGACGACCGCGACAAGCAGGCGCAGCAACTGCGCGACAGCCAGCGCCGCATCGACCAGCTCAACGATCGCATCGAGGCGCTGCGGGCCATCGAGCGCAGCTTCACGCGCCCCAATCCGCCACCGGCGGCCCCGGCGACCAACAGCACCAAACCCGCACCGTGAACAATCCGGCACCACCCTCGCCCGCCAAGGAGCCCGCCGTCGCAGGCGTCGGCGAGGCGCGTGGCGCGCGCCTGCTGGTGGTCGACGACGATCCGGACATGCTGCGGCTGCTGTCGATGCGGCTGACCTCGTCGGGCTACCAGGTCACGGCCGTGACCTCAGCGGAATCGGCGCTCACGCAACTGGAGATCGAGCATCCGCAACTGGTGCTGAGCGATGTCCGGCTACCGGGGCGCGACGGGCTCGCGCTGTTCGACGAGATCCGCAAGCGCCACCCGACGCTGCCGGTGATCCTGCTGACCGCGCACGGCACGATCCCCGACGCGGTCGAAGCCACGGCGCGCGGCGTCTTCACCTACCTGACCAAGCCCTACGACGGGCGTGAGCTGCTCGAAAAGATCGCGCAGGCGCTGGCTTTGGGCGCCCCCGCGGCGGCGCCCGGCAAGGGCGGGGACGAAAGCTGGCGGGCGGAGATCGTCAGCCGCAGCAACCGCATGTCCGAACTGCTGGCCGAGGCCCGCATGGTCGCCAAGTCCGACGCCAGCGTGCTGCTGCGCGGGGACAGCGGCGCCGGCAAGGAACTCCTGGCCCGCGCGATCCACCGCGCCAGCGCCCGGGCCGACAAGCCCTTCGTGGCCGTCAATTGCGGCGCCATTCCGGAAGCCTTGCTGGAGTCGGAGCTGTTCGGCCACATGAAGGGGGCCTTCACCGATGCGGTCGCCAACCACAAGGGGCTGTTCCAGCAGGCCGACGGCGGCACGCTGCTGCTCGACGAGATCGGGGACATGCCACCGGCGCTGCAGGTCAAGCTGCTGCGGGTGCTGCAGGAACGCGCGGTGCGACCGCTGGGCGCCAGCCAGTCCATCGCGGTCGACGTGCGGATCATCTCCGCCACCCACCGTGACCTGGATGCGGCGATGGAGGCCGGCCAGTTCCGCGAGGACCTGTACTACCGTCTCAACGTCGTGACACTGAGCCTTCCGCCCCTTTCGGCGCGTCGGGAGGACATTCCGTTGCTGGCAAACCACTTCCTGCAGCGACTGTCGACCAAGTACGGCAAGCGGCTGTCCGGCTTCGCGCCCGAGGCGTTGAAGGCCCTGACCACTGCCTCGTGGCCGGGCAATGTGCGCCAACTGTTCAACGTGGTCGAGCAGGTGTGCGCGCTCTCGAGCTCACCCCTGATCCCACTGGCGCTGGTGCAGCGCGCGCTGCGCGTGCCGAGCGTCGAAGTGCAGACCTATGCCGAGGCCAAGCAGCGCTTCGAGCGCGACTACCTCGTCGGCCTGCTCAAGCTGACCGACGGGAATGTCGCCGATGCGGCACGCCTGGCCGACCGCAACCGGACCGAGTTCTACCGGCTGTTGCAAAAGCACGAACTCACGCCCGGCCACTTCAAAGCCGAAGGCGTGTCGCCGGGTCCTGAAACCGGTCGCTGACCAGCGACACCCCTAAGTCGTTGATTTCATTGGATTTTGGTAGTCAGGCTCGACGGCTTGTCGGGATTCGGCGACAGATTCGGGGGTTTCGGGGCCAATTCCGGCCTCTCGCCTCGCCCAACCCCCTTCGAATCGATCCAAGTGCTTGATTTGAAATAGTTTTTTCGTGCTGGCACAGGGTTTGCCCCTGTTAAGGCATGACAGCACTTACCAGCCCCTCTTTCGCGATGCGTCCGCAGCGCGACGGCCTGCGTCAAAAGCAGTTTTCCCTCTCGCGGCCCCGCGCCGCGGGACATTCGCTGGCTGCGCTCGAAGCCTCCAGCGGCATCGCGCCGGATTGCGTGTTCAAGCGCTTTCCGGCTATTGGCGACACGCCCTCCGTCCAGAAGCAACGTTGAGCCGACACATGAAGCCCAATGAATTCTCCCAAATGAAGGTCCTGACGGAAGGCGATTTCTCGCACCGGAGCCTCCTTCGTGAAGAGCGCCATCCCAACTCGGTGACCGCTCCCCCCATCAACCGCGGCTCGATGATGCCCCGCCCGTGGCGTGGCTTCTGGAACAGCATCGGCACGGCCCTGCTGGTCAAGCTCGGCGCCGGCGGCGCCGCGAAGGCCTCGAAGCAAGGCGCGGCACCCAAGGCCGAGCAACCGTGGCAGCGCGCGGCAACGCAGCGCCGCTGCGCCTTCATGGCGCTGGCACTGCTCAGCACCGTGATCGCCTCGACGCTGTTTGCGCGCGTGCAGCCCGACTACGACAACCTCTGGCTCGAATACAGCCAGATCGCCCTGTACGGCCTGCTGTCCGGCTGGGTCGTGACCGGCTTCGTGACCGCGCTGATGGGCTTCTACGTCTCGGTGCGCGGGGACAAGCACGCACTGTCTGCCAAGCAGGTGGCCAACCACCCGATGAACCCCGAGGCGCGGACGGCGATCATCATGCCGATCTGCAACGAGGACGTGTCCACCGTGTTCGCCGGCCTGCGCGCAACGTGCGAATCGGTCGCCGCGACCGGCCATGCCAAGCAGTTCGACGTATTCGTTCTGTCGGACAGCTACACGCCCGAGATCGCCGCCGCCGAGCGTGCCGCCTGGGAAGACCTGCGCGCCGCCCTGGCCAGCAGCCCCAACCAGCCGCAAGTCGAGGTGTACTACCGCCTGCGCACCCGCCGCACGCACCGCAAGGCCGGCAACGTTGCCGACTTCTGCCGCCGCTGGGGCAAGGATTACCGCTACATGGTCGTGCTCGACGCCGACAGCGTCATGAGCGGCGACTGCCTGACCTCGATGGTCAAGCTGATGGAAGCCAACCCGACGGCCGGCATCATCCAGACCGCGACGCAGGCCATCGGCCATGTCACGCTGCACGCCCGCGCCCAGCAGTTCGCCTCGCGCATGACGGGCCGCCTGTTCACGCTCGGCATGCAGTTCTGGCAGCTCGGCGAATCGCACTACTGGGGCCACAACGCGATCATCCGCGTCCAGCCCTTCATGGACCACTGCGCGCTGGCGCCCATCAAGGGCAAGGGCGGCATGTCCGGCGGCATCATGTCGCACGACTTCGTCGAGGCCGCGCTGATGCGCCGCGCTGGTTATCACGTGTGGCTGGTGGCCGATCTGGTCGGCAGCTACGAGCAGCAACCGCCGGATCTGCTGGCCGAGCTGCAGCGCGACCGCCGCTGGTGCCAGGGCAACCTGCAGAACGCCCGCCTGATGGCCGAGCCCGGCCTGCACTCGGTGCACCGCGCGATGTTCGTCACCGGCACGATGGCCTATGTGTCCGCACCCCTGTGGCTGGCGTTCCTGACGCTGGGCACCGCCCTGTGGCTCACCGGTTCGAGCGTGGTCGAGCATTGGCTCGCGATGCCGATGGAACTGGCCGGCCTGTGGCTGTGGACCTTGTGCCTGCTGTTCCTGCCGCGCGTGCTGGGGATCATCGCCGTGATGATTCGCGGCGAGCAGCGCCAGTTCGGCGGCGTGGGTGGCCTTCTGAAGAGCGCCGCCCTCGAAAGCGCCCTCGCCATCGTGCAGGCGCCGGTTCGCATGCTGGCCCACTCGCTGTTCGTGGTGGTGGCCCTGACCGGCATCAAGCTGGACTGGAAGTCGCCTCCGCGTGAAGCCGCTGCCGTGCCGTGGCGCATTGCCGTCGCCCAACTGGCGCCGATGACGCTGGTGATTGCCGCGCTCGCCGTGGGCATCGCACTGATCGACGCCAGCGCGCTGGCGTGGCTGATGCCGGTGGGTCTTCCGCTGCTGCTGGCGATCCCGCTGACGGTGCTGACCAGCCAGATCGCGCTGGGCAACTCGCTGCGCGACAAGGGCTTCCTGCTGATTCCGGAAGAATCGCGTTCGCCGGCCGTGCTGCGGCGTGCATGGATGCACGCAGTGCGACTGGCCCGCGCCTAAGCCATCTCACCACCAAGAAAAAGCCCGCATCCGCGGGCTTTTTTCTTTTCCTGGAATACCGCGGAACCGGCTGTGCCGGGCCGCCGGTATTGGAGAGCGACACGAAGTGCGCGAGCCTGGGGGTGACTCAGAACCTCGGCATCCCGCCGCCACCGCCCATGCCCGGCATGCCCTTCATGCCGCCCATGCGCTTCATCATCTTCATGAGGCCGCCGCCCTTCATCTTCTTCATCATCCCCTGCATCTGCTCGAACTCGTTGAGCAGGCGGTTCACTTCCTGAACCTGCACCCCGGCACCGGCCGCGATGCGCCGCTTGCGCGTGGCCTTGAGGAGTTCGGGCTTGCGACGCTCCAGCGGCGTCATGCTGTTGATGATCCCTTCCTTGCGGCGAATGTCGCGTTCGGCGCGGGTCATGTCGGCCTCGGTGGCCTTGGCGGCCATCTGCGCGGGCAGCTTGTCCATGATGCTGGAGAGGCCGCCCATCTGCTTCATCTGCTGCAACTGGCCGAGGAAGTCGTTGAGGTCGAAACCGGCGCCGCTCTTGACCTTGGCCGCGAGCTTCTGCGCCGCGGCGACATCGACGCCGGCCGTGACCTGTTCGACCAGCGCGACGATGTCGCCCATGCCCAGGATGCGGCCGGCATGGCGCTCGGCATCGAATACTTCCAGGCCGTCGATCTTCTCGCTGACACCCGCGAACTTGATCGGCACGCCCGTGACCTGCCGCACCGACAGGGCCGCGCCGCCGCGCGAGTCGCCGTCGGTCTTGGTCAGGATGATGCCGGTCAACGGCAGCGCTTCCTTGAAGGCCTTGGCGGTGTTGATCGCATCCTGCCCCTGCATCGCATCGACCACGAACAGCGTCTCGATCGGATTGAGCGCAGCGTGCAATTGCTGGATCTCGTTCATCAGCACTTCGTCGATCGCGAGCCGGCCGGCCGTGTCGACCAGCAGCACGTCGAAGAAGTGGCGCTTGGCATGGTCGAGCGCGGCGCGGGCAATGTCGAGCGGCTTCTGGTCCGGGCTGCTCGGGAACCATTCGGCCCCGGCCTGCCTGGTGACGGTCTTGAGCTGCTCGATGGCCGCGGGACGGTAGACGTCGCCAGAGACGGTGAGCACCTTCTTCTTGCGCTTCTCTATCAGGTGCTTGGCCAGCTTGGCGGTCGTGGTGGTCTTGCCGGCGCCTTGCAGGCCGGCCATCAGGATCACCGCCGGAGGCTGCGCAACGAGGTTGATATCCGCCACGCCCTCGCCCATCGTCGCGGCGAGTTCGCGGTTGACGATGCCGACCAGCGCCTGCCCGGGCTTCAGCGAACCGAGCACCTCCTGGCCGAGCGCCTTCTCCTTGACGCGCGCGACGAAGTCGCGCACCACCGGCAGCGCCACGTCGGCTTCGAGCAGGGCCATGCGCACCTCGCGCAGCATGTCCTGCACGTTGCTTTCGGTGATCCGGGCCTGGCCGCTCATCGTCTTGACGAGGCGGGAGAACTTTTCTGTGAGCGCGGTGGCCATGAAGAGGTACCTTGTTGCTCCGCTGAGGCAGAGCGAAAGAAAGTCGTTGAACACCGCGGATCCGGCTCCGCCGGTCCGCCGGTGTTGCCCCCGGCAGGAGGTTGGCGAAGCGACACGAAGTGCGCGAAGCCTGGGGGCAAGCCATTAAACTCGACCGATGATTTTAGCGATCCCCTCCCCACTCGGCGTGGCACTGGGCATCGCCACCGCCGCAGCCTATGGCTTCACCGCGGCAGCATCCTCCTGGCTCAGCCGCTCGTCCACACAGTCGCTGCTGGCGCTGGCGTGGCTGCTGCATGCGTTTGCGCTGGGCTGCGGGCTGGTCGGCGGCACCCCGCGCTTCGGCTTCGCGCCGGCGATCTCGGTCACGGCCTGGCTCGTGCTGACGGTCTACGCCATCGAGAGCCGGATGTATCCCCAACTCCAGGTGCGCCGCGCGCTCGCAGCGCTGGGCGCGGCTGCCGTGCTGCTGGCCGTGCTGTTCCCGGGCACACCGCTGCACGTCACCGCTTCGCCCTGGTTGCCGCTGCACTTGGCGCTCGGCATCGCCTCCTACGGCCTGTTCGGCGCGGCGGTGATCCACGCGTGGCTCATGACCCGCGCCGAAAAGCAGATCCGCCTCGCTGCCGAACCGCAGGGCGGCGTGCCGCTTCTCACGATGGAGCGTCTGACCTTCCGCTTCGTGGCTGCGGGCTTCGTGCTCCTTTCGGCCACGCTCCTCGCAGGACTCCTGTTCAGCGAGACCCTCTACGGCACCGCCGTTCGCGGCTGGAAGTGGGACCACAAGACCGTCTTCTCTGTCCTTGCCTGGCTCGCCTTCGCTGTCCTGCTGATCGGACGCGCCCGCTTCGGCTGGCGCGGGCGCACCGCGCGCCGCGTGCTCTACGCGGGTTCCGCCCTGTTGGTGCTGGCCTATGTGGGTTCGCGCTTCGTCCTGGAAGTCGTCCTCTCGCGCGCCCCCGCATGAAATACCTTCTCGTCCTCGCCGTCGTCTTCATCGCGATCTGGATCTGGCGCAAGAACCGCCGCGAAGAAATGCAATCGCGCCCACCGCCCCCCGCCAAGCCACCGGCCGTCGGCGCCCCCCAGGCGATGGTCCGCTGCGCCCATTGCGGGCTCCACTTGCCTGCGGCCGACGCAATCACCGGTCCAGCAGGCGTGTACTGCAGCGCGGCCCACCGCCAAGCCGCGGGAGGGAAATGACTCCCGCCCAGCGCGAAGCCTGGGCGCGAACCTCGTGACCACTTTGTGGTCGCGAGGCGATCCAGCCACGGACTGGAGTTCGCTCGAACATTTCAGCGGAGAAAGCACGGCGTTGCAGCGCCTGTGGCGCGGCTTCATGGCCGGGCGATGCTTCGTTGCGGCGGTGCTGCTGCTGTTGCAGGCCGTGACCATGGCGCTGGGGCAGCCGACTCAGCCGGTTGCCGTTGCGCTGTCGGCCGGCTACGTGGCCGCCGCGCTGCTGGCGGCGCGTTTCGCGCCATTCAAGACGATACGGGGCGTGGACGCTGCGTGGCTCTCGACCATCGGGGTCGATCTCGTCACCTTCACGGCGCTGCAAGTGATGCAGGTCGGCAGCATCAACTACACACCGCTGTTCGCCCTGCCCGTGTTGATGGGCGCGGTGCTGGGCACGAGCGCGGTGGGCCTCGGCACCACCGCGGTCGCCACCTTGCTGCTGCTGGGCCATGCGGTGTGGTTCTGGCTCGAACAGCCCACCGACACCTCGCCCCGATTCGTCCAGGCCGCGCTGACGGGCACCGGACTCTTCGTGGTGGCCTTGATCGCACACGAACTGGCGCGTCGGCTGACCCGCGAGGAAGCGGTGGCACAGCGCAACCGAAGCGCCGCGCAGATGCACGCGCTGGTCAACGACCTCGTGATCGAAACGCTGAGCGAAGGCGTCCTGGTGATCGATGCCGAGGGCCGGGTGCATGCCGCCAACCCGGCCGCCGATGCCATCCTCGGACAGGGTCTCGCGGAACTCGCACTGCCGTTTGCGCTGAATGCGCATCCGGCATGGGCTCCGCTCGCGGCGCTCGCGCGCCAGACCTTCACGCGGCGCTCGCCGCAGTCGAAGGAAATTCCCGTTGCTCAAGCGCAGGGCGCGCCACGCGAAGTCCGTGTGCGCACAAGGCTGACGCAAACGAGGGATCGCCAAACCGAAAGCCTGTGCGTGATGTTCCTGCAGGACCTGCGCGAACTCGAAGCGCGCATCCGCACCGAGAAGCTGGCCGCCATGGGCCGCATGTCGGCAGCGGTCGCGCACGAGATCCGCAACCCGCTCGCCGCCATCACCCAGGCCAGCGCGCTGCTCAGCGAGGACCTGGTCGACCCCGCGCATCGCCAGCTCACGACCATGGTCCAGCAGAACGCGCAACGCCTGTCCCGCATCGTCGATGACGTATTGGATGTGGCGCGGGCCCGGCAACAGCGCGTGCTCCCGCTGGGCGAACAGGTCGCCCTCGACCCGACCGTGCGCACGCTCGCCGAAGAATGGGTGCAGCATGCGCAGCGGCAGGGCGTCCTGCTCGCGCTGGACGCGACCGGCAGCGACGTGCGATTCGACATCGAACACCTGCGCCGCATCCTCGTCAACCTGCTCGACAACGCGGCGCGCTATGCGGGGGATCGCGAGGGTTCGATCCAGGTGACCACGCGAATCAACTCGGCCGGGCGCCCCTGTCTCCAGATCTGGAGCGACGGTGCGCCGCTCGAACCCGCGGTGCAGCGCCATCTGTTCGAGCCCTTCTTCTCCTCCGAAAGCCGATCAAGCGGCCTTGGCCTCTTCCTGTGCCGCGAGTTGTGCGAGCGCCACGGCGCGACCATCGGCTACGAGCGCCGCGCCCTCTCGCCAGGGGGGCCGGAGGGCAACGAGTTCTTCGTGGCATTTGCCGCTGCCGAAAGCCGGCTGACACAATAGCGGCGTGAGCACCCTCCATCCGTCCGCGCCGCGCCCCGCCCAGATCCTGGTCGTCGACGACGAACCCGATCTGCGCACTCTGTATGAACTCACGCTGCTTCGAGAGGGCTACCGCGTCGAAGCCGCCGGCAGCGTGTCCGAGGCCTGGCAGCACCTGGAGGCCGGCCGCTTCGATGCGGTGATCACCGACATGCGGCTGCCCGACGGCCTCGGCATGGAGATCCTCCAGCGCATCCAGCAGGACCAGCGCAGCGAGCGCTGCGTCGTGATGACGGCCTACGGCTCGGCTGAGAACGCGGTCGAGGCCCTCAAGGCGGGCGCCTTCGACTACCTCACCAAACCGGTCGACCTGAAGCAGTTCCGCTCGGTCGTCGCGTCCGCCGTGCTGGCGACGGCGCAGCCCGCCACGGCGAAGGCGGTTCGCGCGGCCGATGACAGCGGCAAGGCCGCATCGGCGATCGGCAGCAGCGGCGTGGCCGCGCTCGAGCGGCTGGTGGGCGAATCCGAACCCATGCGCCTCGTCAAGGCCCGCATCGCCAAGGTGGCGCGCGGCATGGCCCCGGTGCTGGTGCGCGGCGAGTCCGGCACCGGCAAGGAACTGGTCGCGCGCGCGGTGCATGCATGCAGTCAGCGCAGCGACGGGCCCTTCGTCGCGGTCAATTGCGGCGCCATTCCCGAGAATCTTCTCGAAGCCGAATTCTTCGGCGCCCGCAAGGGTTCGTACACCGGCTCGTCGCAGGACCGCGACGGCTACTTTCAGGCGGCACGCGGCGGCACTTTGTTTCTCGACGAGATCGGCGACCTGCCGCTCGCGATGCAGTCCAAGCTGCTGCGCGCCATCCAGGAACGCAGCGTGCGCCCCATCGGCTCGACACAGGAAGATTCGGTCGACGTCCGGATCGTGAGCGCCACGCACAAGGACCTGCATGCGGAGGTCCATGCCAGCCGCTTCCGGCAGGATCTGTTCTACCGCCTCAACGTGATCGAGATCGCCGTGCCGGCCTTGCGCGAGCGCCGCGGCGACCTGCCCGCGCTGTGCACCGCACTGCTCGAACGCATCGCGCGCGACGCCGGCATGCCGGTGCCGACGCTGTCGGCCGATGTGCTGCAGCGCCTGTCCGAGCATCCGCTGCGCGGCAATGTCCGCGAGCTGGAAAACCTCCTGCATCGCGCCGTGGCGTTGAGCGACGGCGACATGCTGCATCTCGATTTCGTGGACAGCGCGGTGATGCCCGCGGAACCCGTGCTGGCGGAGCCCGTGATGCTCGCGGAACCCGGCCCGGCGACCGCGCCCCCGTTGCCCACGCGCCAGGCGTCGGCGATGCCGACCGATCTGCAAGGCTATCTCGATCAACAAGAACGCCAGATTCTCGTTCGCGCGCTGCAGGAAACCGGCTTCAATCGCACGGCGGCCGCGGCGCGGCTTGGATTGAGTCTTCGACAGATCCGCTATCGCATCGCGCGCCTGGGTATCGCGACGCCGAATGGCGACGACGGCAATGCCGGTGCCGATGAATGAAGCCGGCGCCGGACTCTGGGAGTCCGGCTGGTACCGCTTCGCCCGGCAGTTGCGCTCCCCCAATTTCGGGCCGCGCCCGGACGGCGCGAAGATCGACCTCATCGTCCTGCATTCGATCAGCCTGCCGCCAGGGCGCTATGGAGGCGACGAGGTGCAGCAGCTCTTCACGAATCGCCTCGACTGGGACGCGCATCCCTATTTCGCCGCCATCCGCGGCCTGGAGGTTTCGGCTCACTTCTATATAAGACGCAACGGCGAGCTGTGGCAGTTCGTGAGCTGCGACGAGCGCGCGTGGCACGCCGGCGCATCGTCGTGGCGCGGCCGCGCGAATTGCAACGACGATTCCATCGGCATCGAGCTGGAAGGAATGGAGGGCGACCCCTTCGAAAGCGCGCAATACGAAAGCCTGGCCAGCCTGTGCCCGGCGCTTGCGCAGCGCTACGCGATCGCCTTCGTCGCCGGCCACGAGCATATTGCGCCGGGCCGAAAAGAAGACCCGGGCGCCGGCTTCGACTGGCCCCTTCTTCGCGAGGAACTCGGGTGGGATCCGGCGATGTTTCCTCCGGGCGTCGCGACCCGCTGAAATTTTTCAATCGCAAAGCAACGGGCGATGCGTCCCTGGTGCATCGCCGCAAATGATCCCTGCGGGTGGTGCAAGCGCAGCAACCATGCGCTTTTCAGGCCCAAATCCCTCGGAAACCCCCGTGGATCGCGGCCCCCGCTAAGGTGGGGCACTGGTGATGCGGGATAAATGTGCCTTCAGCGTTCATCAACAAGATTCACAGTCGTTGTAGATTGTCGAAAACACTATATCTAGTGGCTTGTTGCCCCCTTGGACCCCAGATATAGTGTGCCCTGCCCGGCGCTTACCGCCCGGAATATTGGCCAACACGGCACCGGCCGTCCCAACAAGAATTGCCAACGAGGATCGAATGCAAACTGCCCTGACCCCCCCTACCACTGCCCGCGCCGTTCCCTCGACGCCGCAAAACCGCGACGTCGCCGGCTCGCCCGCCGGCAACGCGCTCGCCCACTACCAGATCATTCGCCGCAACGGCGCGGTCGTGCCTTTCGAGCCGAACAAGATCGCCATCGCGATGATGAAAGCCTTCCTCGCGGTGCATGGCACGCAAGGCGCGGCTTCCGCCAGCGTGCGCGAAACGGTCGACAACCTGACCCAGGGCGTAGTGCGCGCCATGGTCCGCTCGCGTCCGGGCGGCGGCACCTTCCACATCGAGGACGTGCAGGACCAGGTCGAGCTCGGCCTGATGCGCGGCGGCCACCACGAGATCGCCCGCGCCTACGTGCTCTACCGCGAACGCCGTTCTCAAGAACGCACGAAGCAAGGCGATGCGGACACGCCGGTGACCGTCTCCACCTTGCACGTGCTGGACCGCGGCGAGCGCGTGGCGCTTGACCTGAACGAGCTCAAGGAACTGATCGAATCCGCCTGCACCGGCCTGGGCGACAACATCACCGCCGGCCCGATCGTGGCCGAGACGATGCGCAATCTGTACGACGGCGTTCCGCTCGACGAGGTCTACAAGGCCTCGATCCTCGCCGCCCGCACGCTGATCGAGAAGGACCCCGACTACACCTTCGCGACCGCCCGCCTGCTGCTGCACACGATCTTCAAGGAAGTGATCGGCCGCGAAGTGCCGCCGGCCGAACGGGCCCAGGCCTATGCCGACTACTTCCCGCAGTTCATCAAGAAGGGCGTCGACAACGAGTTGCTCGACGAGAAGCTGCTGCAGTTCGACCTGGCCCGCCTGGGCGCCGCGCTCAAGCCCGAGCGCGACATGCAGTTCGACTACCTCGGCCTGCAGACGCTCTACGACCGCTACTTCCTGCACGTGCGCAAGACCCGCATCGAGCTGCCGCAAGCCTTCTTCATGCGCGTCGCGATGGGCCTCTCGCTCAACGAGATCGACCGCGAAGCCCGCGCGATCGAGTTCTACGAGGTGCTGTCCTCCTTCGACTTCATGTCCAGCACGCCGACGCTGTTCAACAGCGGCACGCTGCGCTCGCAGCTGTCGAGCTGCTACCTGACGACCGTGCCCGACGACCTCGACGGCATCTACGAGTCGATCAAGGAAAACGCGCTGCTCTCCAAGTTCGCCGGCGGACTGGGCAACGACTGGACGCGCGTGCGCGCCCTCGGCAGCCACATCAAGGGCACCAACGGCGAATCGCAGGGCGTCGTGCCCTTCCTCAAGGTGGTCAACGACACCGCCGTCGCGGTGAACCAGGGCGGCAAGCGCAAGGGCGCGGTCTGCACCTACCTGGAAAGCTGGCACCTCGACATCGAGGAATTCCTGGAACTGCGCAAGAACACCGGCGACGACCGCCGCCGCACGCACGACATGAACACGGCGAACTGGATTCCCGACCTGTTCATGCGCCGTGTGATGGAAAACGGCAACTGGACGCTGTTCTCGCCTTCCAACGTGCCCGACCTGCACGACAAGTTCGGCGCGGACTTCGAGGCCGCGTACGTTGCCTATGAAGAGAAGGCCGCGCGCGGCGACCTGAAGCCGAGCCGTACGCTGCCGGCCACCGACCTGTGGCGCAAGATGCTCACGATGCTGTTCGAGACCGGGCATCCGTGGATCACCTTCAAGGACGCCTGCAACGTGCGCTCGCCCCAGCAGCACGCCGGCGTGGTTCACTCGTCGAACCTCTGCACCGAGATCACGCTGAACACCAGCGACACCGAGACCGCCGTCTGCAACCTCGGCTCGGTCAACCTGCTGCAGCACCTGAAGGACGGCAAGGTCGACCAGGAAAAGCTTAAGCGCACCATCTCGACCGCGATGCGCATGCTCGACAACGTGATCGACATCAACTACTACGCGGTCAAGAAGGCGCGCGACTCGAACCTGCGCCATCGCCCGGTCGGGCTCGGCCTGATGGGCTTCCAGGACGCGCTGTATGAACTGCGCATTCCCTACGCCTCGCAGGAAGCCGTGCAGTTCGCCGACGAATCGATGGAAGCAATCTGCTATCACGCCTACTGGGCATCGACCGACCTGGCGCGCGAACGCGGCAAGTACTCGAGCTACAAGGGCTCGCTGTGGGACAAGGGCGTGCTGCCGCCCGACACGCTCGAACTGCTCGAGAAGGCACGCGGCGGCTACGTCGAAGTCGACCGCTCCGCCACGCTCGACTGGGACGCGCTGCGCCAGAAGATCAAGGCCGACGGCATGCGCAATTCGAACTGCGTCGCCATCGCACCGACCGCGACCATCTCGAACATCATCGGCGTGGATGCCTCGATCGAGCCCTGCTTCGGCAACCTGTCGGTCAAGTCCAACCTGTCCGGCGAGTTCACCGTCATCAACCACTACCTGGTGCGCGACCTCAAGCGCCTGGGCCTGTGGGACGACGTGATGGTGATGGACCTGAAGCACTTCGACGGTTCGCTGCGTCCCATCGACCGCGTGCCGCAAGACGTGAAGGCGCTCTACGCCACCGCGTTCGAGATCGAGACCACGTGGCTCGTCGAGGCCGCTGCGCGTCGCCAGAAGTGGATCGACCAGGCGCAGTCGCTCAACATCTACATGGCCGGCGCGTCAGGCAAGAAGCTCGACGACACCTACAAGCTCGCATGGCTGCGCGGCTTGAAGACCACCTACTACCTGCGCACGCAGAGCGCCACGCATGCCGAGAAGTCCACTGTTCAATCGGGTCGGCTCAATGCCGTGTCCTCGGGCGGCAGCGATGCATCGCAAGGCATGAGCGCACTCGAAGCCGCAGCACGCGCAGCGCAAGCGCAGCTGAATGCGATCCCCGCAACCGACATCGCGTTCTGCGGCGTCGACGATCCGACGTGCGAAGCATGCCAATGATGTCGGCATGAAGTGGAGGTCGTTCGCGGCATTGCCTGACAAATTGCGATGCATGCGAACAACATAACGACAACATAATTGGAGCGCGATGTGAAGGAGCACTTTGCAACTCACATCGTTGCTCACATAATTTGAGCATTGGATTTTTCTATGTTGACCTGGGACGAAGAAGTCAAGCCCTCCTTGCCAAAGGATCTGCAACAAGGATTGCGGCACACATCGAACAGCGGCACGCAAGTCGGCCGCTCGACGGAGTTTCCGACTTCGCAAATTGCCTCCCCCTTCTCATCTGCTTCTTCCGCTTCGCCCGTCGCGCGCACGCTCGATGACGGCGCAGCAGTGCGGCCTGCGCAAGCAGCAACGGCCGTCGCACCCGTGGCGCATCGCGTCAAGGCTGCCGACAAGCGCATCATCAATGGCCAGACCGACGTCAACCAGCTGGTGCCGTTCAAGTACAAGTGGGCGTGGGAAAAATACCTCGCCACCTGCGCCAACCACTGGATGCCGCAGGAAGTGAACATGACGCGCGACATCGCGCTCTGGAAAGACCCCAACGGCCTGACCGACGACGAGCGCCGCATCGTCAAGCGCAACCTCGGCTTCTTCGTGACGGCCGACTCGCTGGCCGCCAACAACATCGTGCTGGGCACCTACCGCCACATCACGGCGCCCGAATGCCGCCAGTTCCTGCTGCGCCAGGCCTTCGAGGAAGCGATCCACACGCACGCGTACCAGTACATCGTCGAGTCGCTCGGCCTGGACGAGAGCGAAATCTTCAACGCCTACAACGAAGTGCCGTCGATCCGCGAGAAGGACCAGTTCCTGATCCCGTTCATCGACGCCATCAGCGACCCGAACTTCCACACCGGCACGCACGAGAACGACCAGACCCTGCTCAAGTCGCTGATCGTCTTCGCCTGCCTGATGGAGGGGCTCTTCTTCTACGTCGGCTTCACGCAGATCCTCGCGCTGGGCCGCCAGAACAAGATGACCGGCGCCGCCGAGCAGTACCAGTACATCCTGCGCGACGAGTCGATGCACTGCAATTTCGGCATCGACCTGATCAACCAGCTCAAGCTCGAGAACCCGCATCTGTGGACGGCCGAGTTCAAGGCCGAGATCAAGGCCCTCTTCATGAAGGCCGTCGAGCTCGAATACCGCTATGCCGAAGACACCATGCCACGCGGCGTGCTCGGCATGAATGCCTCCATGTTCAAGGGCTACCTGCGCTACATCGCCAACCGGCGCGCGCAGCAGATTGGCCTCGAAACGCTCTTCCCGAACGAGGAAAACCCGTTCCCCTGGATGAGCGAAATGATTGACCTGAAGAAGGAGCGCAACTTCTTCGAAACCCGCGTGATCGAGTACCAGTCGGGTGGTGCGCTCTCCTGGGATTGAATCGTTCCGACAAGAATAAAAGTGAATTCAAGAATAGTCCTCGCCGACGAACTGCGCCAGAGAGCGCGGCATCGGTGAGGGCACAGGTGTTCATGGTGCTGGGGCTTGCTCCAACGCCATGAATCGCTTCACGCTGACCAACATGCGTGGAGTGCTTCAAAAGGTTGATTTTTCAACTTGATCAAGGAGAAATAGAAATGGCAACTGCAAAGAAAGCGCCGGCTAAGAAAGCCGCTGCAAAGAAGGCCCCGGCGAAGAAGGCTCCGGCAAAGAAGGCCGCTGCCAAGAAGGCGCCGGCCAAGAAGGTCGTAGCCAAGAAGGCGCCGGCGAAGAAGGTTGCAGCCAAGAAGGTTGCTGCCAAGAAGGCCCCGGCGAAGAAGGCTCCTGCCAAGAAGGTAGCCGCCAAGAAGGCGCCGGCGAAGAAGGCCGCAGCCAAGAAGGCTCCTGCGAAGAAGGCGCCGGCGAAGAAGGCTGCCGCCAAGAAGGCCCCTGCGAAGAAGGCTGCGGCGAAGAAGCCCGCTGCCAAGAAAGCAGCGAAGAAGCCCGCTGCCAAGAAGGCCGCCAAGGCGCCCGCGAAGGCTGCCGTCGCCCCTGCCCCTGCTCCCGCAGCGCAGACCACGTTGAACCCGCAGGCAGCTTGGCCGTTCCCCACGGCCAGCAAGCCCTGAGTCGTTCAGCGGCCTTGAAGGCAAAAGCCCGGCACCGCAAGGTGCCGGGCTTTCTTGTTTGTGGCGCGCGCCTCGTCAGAGTCCGACGGCCTTCAGGTCCACCTTGTAGTTCTGCGGCCCGCGCTGCGCGATCTTGAGCGCGCCCAACTGGTTGCCCAGCGCCGCGCAACGCGCAAGCGGCCACCCCTGTTCCAGCCCGAACAGCAACGCGCCGCGCCACGCGTCGCCGCAGCCGGTCGGCTCGACCACGGCTGTCGGCGTCACCGCGGGCACGTGCTCGCGCTCGCCGTGGGTCCAGACCTCGCAGCCTTCGGCGGCCTGGGTCACGACCAGACCGCGCACGCGTTTCGAGATCTCGGCAAGGCTCCAACCGGTGCGCTGCGAAAGCATCTTTCCTTCGTAGTCGTTCACCACCACCCAGCTGGCCTGGTCGACGAAGTGGGCGAGTTCCTTGCCGTCGAACATCGGCAGGCCCTGGCCCGGATCGAACACGAAGGGAATACCGGCCGCCTTGAATTGCTCCGCGTGCTGCAGCATCGCGTCACGGCCGTCCGGCGCCACGATGCCCAGCTTGATGTCCTCGCGCGCTGCAACGCGCGTGATGTGAGCCTGCTGCATCGCGCCAGGATGGAACGCCGTGATCTGGTTGTTGTCCCGATCGTTCATGATCATGGCTTGCGCCGTGAAGGTGTCATTCACCTGCCGCACGAACTCGGTGCTGATGCCCAGCGAGCGCAGGCGCTCGAGATAGTCGCCGCCATCGCTGCCGACCGTCGCCATCGGCAGTGCCGTGCCGCCGAGCGCATTGAGGCTGTAGGCGATGTTGCCCGCGCAGCCGCCGAAGTCGCGGCGCAGGCCAGGCACCAGGAAGGACACATTCAGGATGTGCAACTGGTCCGGAAGGATCTGGTCCGCGAAGCGGCCCTCGAAAGTCATGATCGTGTCGAACGCGAGGGAACCGCAAATTACTGCTGCCATGGATGATCCGTTGAACCGTTGGTTGGATGGAAAGCAAGGCGCCGCTACCGCTCAGGGGTAGAGCGTCTCGACACGAAAGCCCGCGACCGGCGGCATCATCGCCGCCTCGGGTCCGGTGAGCTTGAGCGACAACGACGCCGCGCGTTCCGCGCGTGCCGGCAGGATCGACGGCGCTCCGAATTCCGAAGGCATGATCACGCGCCGCACCACGGCCCGCTCCTGCGTGTCGAGCAGGGACAACTCGACGGCGGGCATCGCGAGCGGCACGTCGGCGGAGTTGCGCAAGGTGAAGCTGAGATGGAAACCTTCGTCGCTCTTCTCGCGCGAGAAGGAGGCGCCGTCGACCTTGATATCGTTGATCTGCCGAAGCGCGGAGAGTTCGCAGCCCAGCGCCCGGCACATCGACGCCACCGCCGGCCGCCATCCCGGCTGACGCGCGACGATAAGATCGCGCTCCTGGTAGACCACCTGCCCGATCAGAAGCAGTGCGGCGAGGACGGCCACCGCCACCATCGAGCGCCGAACCGCGGGACGCAGCCAGAAGTCCGATCCCGCCGCACCCATGAAAGAAGGCGCGCCACGAACAATTTCGACCGGCAGCGGCTCCGGCTCGCTGGCCGCCACGACGAGCGGCGCCGTCTCGACCGTAGCGGCTTTCTGTTCACGGGCCTTGGCCTTGGCGATCTTGGCCGACTTGACGCGTGCACGACGCAGTGCCTTCTGCAGCTGCGCATTGCTCGTGTCATCTGCACTTGGCTCGGCCTCGGAGGCGCTCGGAGGAGGCGTGGGCACGGACGCCGGCAAGGACAGATCGATGTCCGGGAACGACAGTGGCGGCGGCACAGGCGGACGCACGGCGGTGCGGCCTTCATCGTCCAGGTTCAGCAGGTCCGCATCAGGCCATGGTTCGTTCGCGACGACGCCGGCGAAAGACAGCGTCGCGTTCTCTGCAGGCTCAGGAGGTGGGACGTCTGAGGGATTCTCCTCGTCGCTCGCCGGCACCGCATGATGGTCGTCTCCGAGAAAGTCAAGCTCCGCGACGTCATCCGCGCGGACGTCGGTATCCGGCGCCGCCGCGCGTTCCGGCACCTGCTCCCGTTCGACAGGGGATTGCTCGATCGAGGGGCCGTCTTCGACAGGCGTCGATGCAGGGACAGGGACGGGGACGGTCGCAGACGGCGCCGAGCCGGGACTCTCCCGAAGATCGAGGGTTGCATCGAAGACCTGGCTGCAGCGACCGCAGCGCACCCAGCCATCCGAGATGCGAAGCTGGTCCTTCACCACCTTGAAAGTGGTTTCGCAGGCGGGGCAGCGCGTGACCAGGCTCATGTGGCGGCGATTGTAAAAGCTGGTTGCGCGCGGCCTCGCGCCAACTAGATCTTTGCGGTCATCAGGATCCAGCCGTCCTCGCTGTCGCTCACTTCCAGCGAGGCGTACTGCGCATAGGCGAGTTTCAACTCATCTGCCTGGCGCTCGAGAATGCCGGCGAGCACCAGCGCGCCGCCCGGAGCGACGTAGTCGCACAGCAGGGGCGCCAGCACCTTGAGCGGCGTCGCAAGGATGTTCGCGAGCACGACGTCATAGCGTCCGTTCGCCGCATCGGGCAGGCCCGCATTCAACTGCACGCCATTCGCCTCGGCATTGAGCCGCGTCGACTCGACTGCTGCGTCGTCGATATCCACCGCATCGATCTCGCTAGCGCCGAACTTCGCCGCGCCGATCGCCAGAATGCCGGAGCCGCAACCATAGTCGAGCACGCGTTGCCCCATCGGATGCCCGCGCCTGGCGATCCATCGCAGGCACATGCGCGTGGTCGGATGCGTCCCGGTCCCGAACGCGAGTCCCGGATCGAGCCGGATGATCTGCCGCGCCTGCGCAGGTGGCTCATGCCAGGTCGGCACGATCCAGAATTCCGGCGTGACCTCGACCGGCGCGAACTGCGACTGCGTCAGCCGCACCCAGTCCTGCTCCGGCACGTCCGCCAGCCCCAGAAGGCGGCAATCGGCAAAGAAGTCCTGCGCTTCCAGCAGCGCAGCCGCCTCACGAGCAAGCTGCTCCGTGGAGAACAGGGCGATCACGCGCGACCGTTGCCAGCCCTCCTTGGGCGGCGGCATGCCCGGCTCGCCGAACAGCGCCTGCTCCGCATCGGTCTGCGCATCTGCATCCTCGACCGAAACGCTCAAGGCATCGAGCGCATCCAGCGCATCGCTGACGGTTTCGACCAGTTCCTCAGGCGCCATCAGACGAAGTTCGAACATAGAAGTCCCTCTTTCTTCATAGTCAGAGGCCAACGCCCCGGAAAGCAATGCCCGCCCCAAAACACCGCGAGCCGGCTCGGCCGGCTCGCTGGTGTACCCCCCGGCGAGGGGGCGGGCGTAGCGACACGCAGTGCGCGAAGCCTCGCGAGCTCAACGCTTATGCGCGGCCAGCCACTCTTCCAGGTAGTGAATGTTCGTGCCACCGCCCATGAACTTGGCATCGACCATCAACTCGCGATGCAGCGGCATGTTGGTCTGGATGCCTTCCACCACCGTCTCGTTCAGCGCCGTGCGCATGCGCGCCAGCGCCTGCTCGCGGGTGTCGCCGTGCACGATGATCTTGCCGATCATGGAGTCGTAGTTGGGCGGCACGAAGTAGTTGGTATAGATGTGCGAATCCACGCGCACGCCCGGTCCGCCCGGCGGGTGCCACATCGTGATGCGGCCCGGCGACGGCGTGAACTTGTACGGATCCTCCGCATTGATGCGGCACTCGATCGCGTGGCCCCGCATCTCGATCTGGCGCTGGGTGAAGGGCAGCTTCTCGCCCGCCGCCACCATGATCTGCGTCTTCACGATGTCGATGCCGGTCGTGAACTCCGTGACCGGATGCTCCACCTGCACGCGCGTGTTCATCTCGATGAAATAGAACTCGCCGTTCTCGTAGAGGAACTCGAAGGTGCCCGCACCGCGGTAGCCCAGCTTCTTGCAGGCTGCGGCGCAACGCTCGCCGATCTTCTCGATGAGCTTGCGCGGAATGCCCGGCGCCGGCGATTCCTCGATCACCTTCTGGTGACGCCGCTGCATCGAGCAATCGCGCTCGCCCAGGTAGACGGCGTTCTTGTGCTTGTCGGCGAGGATCTGGATCTCGATGTGGCGCGGGTCCTGGAGAAACTTCTCCATGTACACGGCCGGATTGTTGAAGGCTGCGCCCGCCTCTGCCTTCGTCATCTGGATGGCATTGACCAGTGCGGCCTCGGTGTGGACCACGCGCATGCCGCGCCCGCCGCCACCGCCCGCCGCCTTGATGATGACCGGATAGCCGATGGCCCGGGCGATGCGCTTGTTGGTGGCCGCGTCGTCCGACAGTTCGCCCTCGGAGCCGGGCACGCAAGGCACGCCCGCCTTGATCATGGCCTGCTTGGCCGACACCTTGTCGCCCATGATGCGGATCGACTCGGGCGTGGGGCCGATGAACTGGAAGCCGCTCTGCTCCACGCGTTCGGCGAAGTTGGCGTTCTCGCTCAGGAAGCCGTAGCCCGGATGGATGGCTTCGGAGTCAGTCACCTCGGCGGCCGAGATGATCGCCGGCATGTTGAGGTAGCTCTGCGAAGAAGGCGCGGGACCGATGCACACGGCCTCCTCCGCCAGCTTGACGTATTTGGCCTCGCGGTCGGCCTCGGAATAGACCATCACGGCCTTGATGCCGAGTTCGCTGCAGGCGCGCTGGATTCTTAAGGCAATCTCACCACGATTGGCGACCAGTATCTTCTTGAACATGGTCACTCGATGATGAACAGCGGCTGTCCGTATTCGACCGCCTGGCCGTTCTCGCCGAGGATCTGGGTGATGGTGCCGGACTTGTCGGCCTCGATCTCGTTGAGGATCTTCATCGCCTCGATGATGCAGACCGTGTCGCCTTCCTTGACCTGGCTGCCGATCTCGACGAATGCCGGGGCGCCGGGGCTGGAGGAGCGATAGAAAGTGCCCACCATGGGCGACTTGATGGCATGGCCGGTGGAAGCGGCTTCGACCGGCGCAGCCGCAGGAGCGCCGACGGGAGCGGCAGTCGGCTGCGCCGCGATGGCAGGCCCCGCGGCCGGCGTCGCTATGGCCTGGACGTACTGCACCGGTGCGGCCACGCCGCCCTTCACGATGCGGACCTTGCCTTCGGTTTCCGTGATTTCCAGCTCGGAGATGTTCGATTCAGACACCAGGTCGATCAGTGTCTTGAGCTTGCGTAGATCCATGGGACTCCAGCGTATGCCGGTTATTAGAGTGTAACTCGCCTGAAGATCGGCTTATTTCGGCGTTTCAACGCCAACTGCGCGATTTGTGGGGCTGGATTCTAGCCGTGAACTATGCCCGCCGCCATGATTGGAGATCGCCGGCCTCGAGCTTGCCCATTTTACGCGCCGCCACGGCGCCGCTCCCGTCGACAAACAGCGTGAAGGGCAAGCCCCCCGCGGTATTGCCCAGTTGCTTGACCAGTTCGGTCCCTTGCAACCCGGCCAGCCCGATCGGGTAGCTCACCGGCGTCTTGCCCAGGAATTTTTGTACCGCGCTCGGTTGGTCGATGGCCAATCCGACAACTTGCCAACCGTTGGCCGCATTTTCGCGGAAAAAGGCGTCGATCATCGGCATTTCCTCGACGCAAGGGGGACACCAGGTCGCCCAGAAATTGACGATCAGCGGCTTGCCGCGCAAGGCGTCGAAAACCAGTTCACCGCCTTCCGGGCGCTCGAAGCGCTGCGACCAGAAGCCGTCATCCAGGCGTTCACCTCCTCCGCGTGCGGCTTGGCTTCGCCAGAAGGCACCCCCCGCCCCAGCGAGCGCCGCGACTGCGGCCACGCCACCATAAAGCCAGCCACGACGCGTTGGCCCGGAAGTCATCCGCTGTCCTTTTCGATGAGCCGCCTCAGAGCGGCCAAATTGCCTCGTGGCACGCGCCCCTGGGCGTCGTGCTTGAGCGCCCCCCTCAGATCGTCCAGGTCATAGACCAGCAGGTGCACGCCGATTTCCTCGCCAAGCGCGCGGCTGGTCGCGTGCACGCTCAAAGCTTCGACCTGCTCCCCGTGGAAGCCGGTGACCATGCGCGGCTCGTAGTCCACATGGTGATCGATGAGCGCGATCTCGGCCGACTTCGAGTCGTCGCAGAAGAGCTGGATATAGATATCCGACAAACGCGTCGCCGTGCCATGCCACACCGCGCCGCCCACGTGCGGCCGGAACTGGGCCATCCGCTCCATCCATTCCAGCGCCAGCACGCGCAGGGCGTGCAATTCCTTGGGCTGGGTGTCGGCGCAATAGAGCTGGATGTAGTCACGGACCTCGGCCTCGACTTCGTCGTTGTTCGGCAGTGCGGTGCGCACGGGCAGCCCCAGGTCGCGCAGCGCGCGGCGCTTGGCGGGCCCGTACTCCAGCCCTTCCTCGACGACGAGGCGGGCCGCAGCGGCGGCGATTTCCTGCTTGGACATGTCCATCGGTTCATTTTGCCCGCAGTACGGCCCTCGCAGAAGTCCGCATCACCTGCGTCCCTAGAATCGCCGCATGCACATTCACATTCTCGGCATCTGCGGGACCTTCATGGGAGGCGTCGCGGCACTGGCGCGCGAAGCCGGCCACCGGGTGACCGGCTGCGACGCCGGCGTCTACCCGCCGATGAGCGATCAGCTGAGAGCGCTCGGCATCGACCTGATCGAAGGCTTTGGCGCCGACCAACTGGCATTGAAGCCGGACGTCTTCGTGGTCGGCAACGTGGTGTCACGGGCCCGGCTGGCCGACGGGACGCCCAAGTTTCCGCTGATGGAAGCGATCCTCGACGCGGGCGCGAGCTACACCAGCGGCCCGCAGTGGCTGGCCGAGCAAGTGCTGCAGGGACGGCATGTGCTGGCCGTCGCCGGCACGCACGGCAAGACGACCACGACATCGATGCTGGCCTGGATCCTGGAGCGCGCCGGACTGGCGCCCGGATTCCTGGTGGGCGGGGTGCCGCTGGACTTCGGCGTGTCGGCCCGGCTCGGGCGGGGCACTTCTTCCACCTTCGTGATCGAAGCCGACGAATACGACACGGCCTTCTTTGACAAGCGCAGCAAGTTCGTCCACTACCGGCCGCGCACCGCGATCCTGAACAACCTCGAGTTCGACCACGCCGACATCTTCGATGACCTGGGGGCGATCGAGCGGCAGTTCCATCACCTGGTGCGCACCGTGCCGGGCACGGGGCGCGTGGTCGTCAATGCCACGGAAGAAAGCCTGCAGCGCGTGCTGGCCCAAGGCTGCTGGAGCGAACTCGCCCGTTTCGGCGCCGGTGGCGAGTGGCAGGCCCAGGGCTCGCACGACGCCTTCGACGTGCTGCGCCAGGGCGAGCGCGTCGGCCGGGTCGAATGGGCGCTTTCAGGCCTGCACAACCAGATGAATGCACTCGCCGCCATCGCGGCGGCCGAGCATGTGGGCGTCTCGCCCGCCGCCGCGGCCGATGCGCTCGGCAGCTTCCGCAACGTGCGCCGGCGCATGGAACTGCGCGGCACGGCGAACCGCCGGCAAGGCACTGTCACCGTCTACGACGATTTCGCCCATCATCCGACCGCAATCCGCACGACCCTCGACGGCCTGCGGCAGAAGCTCGACGCCGAAGGCAGGAAAAGCGACCGCATCCTTGCAGTCTTCGAGCCGCGCAGCAACACCATGAAGCTGGGCACCATGACGGCCCAGTTGCCCTGGAGCCTGGAAGCGGCCGACCTTTCCTTCTGCCACAGCGGCGGGCTGGACTGGGACGCCTGCGCGGCTCTCGCTCCGATGGGCGATCGCGCGCAAGTCGCAGGCAACATCGAGGCGCTGGTCGAACAGGTCGTCGCGGCCGCCCGAACCGGCGATCACATCGTCTGCATGAGCAACGGCGGGTTCGGCGGCATCCACGAAAAGCTCCTTTCCGCGTTGAACGCGACAGAATGAGCCCCATGCGAGCGAAGCAACTCATCGAGACCCTCCAGTTGCAGCCCCACCCCGAGGGCGGATGGTTCCGCGAGATGTTTCGTTCTTCGAGGCAGGTGATGCCCGCCGATGGCCGGCCGGCGCGCGACGCGCTCACCACCATCTATTTCCTGCTCGAAGCACACCAGCATTCGCGCTGGCACCGGGTGCAGTCCGACGAGGTGTGGATCCATCTCGAAGGCGCCCCGCTCGCGCTCTGGATCAGCGATGCGGCACTGCGAACCGCGCCGGCCCATGTGCGGCTGGGGCCGGTCGACGTGCACGGCATGCGGCCCCAGCACACGGTGCCGGCTGGCCAGTGGCAGGCGGCCCGGCCCATCGTTTCGCCGCAGGCGGCCGACGACGACTACACGCTCGTGAGCTGCACCGTCGGGCCCGGCTTCGACTTCAACGACTTCTCGTTCATGAAGACCGATGGCGACGAAGCCGCGCTGTTGCGCCACCACTGGCCCGACCTGGCGGCGCTGATCTGAACAGCGCCGCGGCCCGCCTCAACCGCGGCGCTGCTTGACGGCCTGCGACAGCACGTCCAGCACCTGCGTCGAATCGTCCCAGCCCAGGCAGGCGTCGGTGATGCTCTTGCCGTATTCGAGACCGGCGATCGGGTCCTTGCCCGGTGTGAACTTCTGGGCGCCGGCCGTCAGGTGGCTCTCGACCATCAGCCCGAACACGCTGCGGCTGCCGCTCGCGATCTGCCCGGCGATGTCCTTCGCCACGTCGATCTGCTTCTGGTGCTGCTTGCTGCTGTTCGCGTGGCTGCAATCGACCATGAGAGTCTGCGGCAGCTTGGCGGCTTCGAGGTCCTTGCAGGCGGCCGCGACGCTGGCCGCGTCGTAGTTGGGCGCCTTGCCGCCGCGAAGGATCACGTGGCAGTCCTTGTTGCCATTGGTCTGCACGATCGCGACCTGGCCGTTCTTGTGCACCGAGAGAAAGTGATGCCCGCGTGCAGCGGCCTGGATCGCGTCGGTGGCGATCCGGATGTTGCCGTCCGTGCCGTTCTTGAAGCCGATGGGTGCGGACAGCCCCGAGGCCAGTTCGCGGTGCACCTGGCTCTCGGTCGTGCGAGCGCCGATTGCGCCCCAGGAAATCAGGTCGCCAATGTATTGCGGCGAGATCACGTCGAGGAATTCGCTGCCCGCCGGCAGGCCCATGCGGTTGATGTCGATCAGCAACTGGCGCGCGATGCGCAGGCCCTCGTCGATGCGGAAGCTCTCGTCCAGGTACGGGTCGTTGATCAGTCCCTTCCAGCCCACCGTCGTGCGCGGCTTCTCGAAGTACACGCGCATCACGATCTCCAGCGTGCCGGCGTACTTCTCGCGCTCGGCCTTCAGGCGGCGGGCGTATTCGAGTGCCGCAGACGGGTCGTGGATCGAGCACGGGCCCATGATCACCAGCAGGCGGTCGTCCTTGCCGGCCATGATGTTGTGAATTGCGCGGCGGGTGCCGGTGATCAGCGATTCCACCGGCGTGCCGCGGATCGGGAAGAAGCGGATCAGATGCTCGGGAGGGGGCAACACAGTGATGTCCTTGATGCGTTCGTCGTCGGTTCGGCTGGTCTTTTCGACGTTCGCATACCAGGTGTCGCTGGCCGGGGCGGCTTTCGTGCTCATGTGTCGTCCTTTTCGGGTGTCTTGATTTCGCGAGGGCAATAAAAAAACCGCCGGGCTTTTGGCACCGGCGGTTTTGGGAGGTTCTGCTGTCTGCTGCTTTTACGCGCGCGCCTCTCGTCCGCCGGAAACCGGGAACCAAAAGTAGGCAAAGTAAAAAGCGCGTGCGGCGGACATAAGTCGCGAATGTAGCACAGGAAGGGCTCAGGCAGTGCCGCCGACGGTCAAGCCGTCGATTCGCAGAGTTGGCTGGCCCACGCCGACCGGCACGCTCTGGCCTTCCTTGCCGCAGGTACCGACGCCCGAATCGAGCGACATGTCGTTGCCGATCATCGTGACGCGCGTGAGCGCATCCGGACCGTTGCCCACGAGCGTCGCGCCCTTCACCGGGTACTGGACCTTGCCGTTCTCCACCCAGTAGGCCTCGCTCGCCGAGAACACGAACTTGCCGCTCGTGATGTCGACCTGCCCACCGCCGAAGTTCGTGGCGTAGAGCCCCTTCTTGATGCTCGCAACGATTTCTTGCGGCTCGCGGCCGCCGCCCAGCATGTAGGTGTTGGTCATGCGCGGCATCGGCGCGTGCGCGTAGCTTTCGCGACGGCCGTTGCCGGTGGGCTTGGCCTTCATGAGCCGCGCGTTCATCGAATCCTGGATGTAGCCCTTGAGGATGCCGTCCTCGATCAGCACATTGCGCTGAGTCGCATTGCCTTCGTCGTCGACGTTGAGCGAGCCGCGGCGGTCGGCGATGGTGCCGTCGTCGAGCACCGTCACGCCCTTGGCGGCCACTCTTTCGCCGATCCGGCCCGAGAACGCGCTCGACCCCTTGCGATTGAAATCGCCTTCCAGCCCGTGGCCGATGGCCTCGTGCAGCAGGATGCCGGGCCAGCCCGGGCCGAGCACCACGGTCATTTCGCCGGCAGGGGCGGGACGCGAATCGAGGTTGACCAGAGCCGACTTGACGGCCTGGTCCACGTATTCGGCGATGTGCTCGTCGTCGAAGTAGGCGAGCCCGAAGCGCCCGCCGCCGCCACCCGAGCCCACTTCGCGGCGTCCGTTCTGCTCGGCGATCACGGTGACCGACAGGCGCACCAGCGGCCGTACATCGGCGGCCAGCGTGCCGTCGGCGCGCGCGACCAGCACCACGTCGTACTCGCTCGCGAGGCCGGCCATCACCTGCGCCACGCGCGGATCGCGGGAGCGGGCGAGTTTCTCGACCTTTTCGAGAAGCTGGACCTTCGCGGTGCTGTCCAGCGTGGAAATCGGGTCGACCGCGCCGTACAGCGATCGGCTGGAAGCGATGCGACGCGCCGGCGCCTTGACCCGCGCCGTGCGTCCTGCGGCCGAAATCGTGCGAACCGTGCGCGCGGCGTCGAGCAGCGACGCCTCGGATATGTCGTCCGAATACGCGAACGCCGTCTTTTCGCCGCTGACCGCGCGGACACCGACGCCCTGGTCGATGCTGAAACTGCCGGTCTTCACGATGCCCTCCTCTAGGCTCCAGCCCTCGCTGCGCGTGTACTGGAAGTAGAGGTCGGCGTCGTCCACCTTGTGCGCGGTGATCTCGGCAAGCGCACGCGAGAGGTGCGTTTCGTCGAGACCAAAGGGCGTGAGCAGGAGTTGCTGCGCCGTGGCGAGGCGCTCGATGGTGGGTTCGCGAGAGATCATCGAGGCATTCTAGGGCTCGCCCCCAGGCTGCGCGCACTTCGTGTCGCTTCGCCCACCCCCTTCCGGGGGCAACACCGGCGGCCCGGCGAAGCCGGTTCCGCGGTGTTCACCGAACATCAGGACTGCATGAGCCGCTTGGCGCGGGAGATGGACATCAGGATGCCCAGGCCCAGCCCCAGCGTCACCATGGCGGTTCCGCCGTAGCTGATGAAAGGCAGCGGCACCCCCACCACCGGCAGGATGCCGCTCACCATGCCCATGTTCACGAAGGCGTAGGTGAAGAAGATCATGGTGACCGCCCCGGCCAGCAGGCGGGAGAACAGCGTCGGCGCATCCAGCGCGATCGCGAGGCCGCGGAAGATCAGGAAGGTGAAGGCCGCGATCAGGGCCAGATTGCCGGCCAGGCCGAATTCCTCGGAGTAGGCCGCAAAGATGAAGTCGGTGGTGCGCTCGGGAATGAACTCCAGGTGCGTCTGCGTGCCCTGCATGAAGCCCTTGCCGCCGACTCCACCGGAGCCGATCGCGATCATCCCCTGGATGATGTGGAATCCCTTGCCGAGCGGGTCCTTGGTCGGGTCGAGGAGCGTGCAGACGCGCTGCTTCTGGTAGTCATGCAGGATCCTCCAGTCGAATCCGTCCGCGCAAAGCTGCGATTCGAAGCTCACGATGAGCGTCACCGCCACGATGCCGATCACCACCGGCGGCACGATCAGCTTCCACGACAGGCCTGCGAAAAAAATCACGGACAGCCCCGTGGCCAGCACCAGCAGCGCGGTGCCCAGATCGGGCTGCTTCATGATCAGGCCGACGGGCACCGCCAGCAGGACCGTGGCCACCACGAAATCCAGCGCCCGCAACTGGCCTTCGCGCCGCTGGAACCACCACGCCAGCATCAGCGGCATCGCGATCTTGAGAATTTCGCTGGGCTGGATCACCACGCCTACGTTGATCCAGCGCTGGGCGCCTTTCTTGGTGATGCCGAAGAGCGCCACGGCCACCAGCAGGCCCACGCCCACGGTGTAGATCGGCACCGCGAAGGCCATCAAGCGCTGCGGCGGCACCTGGGCGACCACGAACATGATGAAACCGGCCAGCAGCATGTTGCGGCCATGGTCCATGAAGCGGGTGCCGTGGTCATAGCCCGACGAATACATCGTCATCATCCCGGCGAAGGCCAGGAGCAGAACGGCAAAGGCGAGGAAACCGTCGAAACCCTGGAACACGGGCAACAGGCGTCGCGCGAGCGAGGGTTGATGGAAAACGGCAGACATAAGAGAGCGAAAATTGGGAAGCGAATTATCGCGCCCCGCGCACCCGGGAGCGGCTCCGAGCGCAATTTCGGCCGGAGTGCCCATAATGCGCGCCATGCCGCGAACCACCCACCTGCTCTACCTGCATGGCTTTCGCTCCTCGCCCCGCTCGACCAAGGCCTCGCTCATGGCCCAGCGCGTTGCCCGCGAGCATCCCCATCTTCGCTGGTGGTGCCCCCAACTGCCACCGTCACCGCGGGAGGCCATCGACCTCGTGATGCGCGGCATCGCCGACTGGCCGCGAAGCTCGATGGCGGTGGTCGGCTCCTCGCTGGGCGGCTTCTATGCCACTTATGTCACCAGCACGACGCATTGCCGGGCGGTGCTGCTGAACCCGGCCGTCCATCCGGCCCGCGACCTGGTCCGCCAGATCGGCGACCAGACGCTCTGGCACAACCCTTCGGAGCATTTTCATTTCCGGCCCGAATACATCGGGGAGCTGCGTGCCCTCGACGTCGGCCCGCTGGCGCGGCCCGACCAGGTCTTCGCCATCATCGCGAAGGGCGACGAAGTGCTCGACTGGCGTGAAATGACCGATCGCTATCCGGGAAGCCGCATCGAGCTGCTCGAAGCCAGCGACCACGCGCTGTCGGATTTCGAGGAGCGCCACCTCGACGACGTGCTGGCCTTCATCGACCCTGTCTGAGGGTCTGCGAGCAGCCGGAATGCGCCGCAGCGCATGGGACAATCCGCGCCATGTTTGTATTGTTCGAAGAAGCCGGCAAGTACCTCGGTGGCCGCGTCCTGTCCGAGGCCGAGGCCTCGGCGCAGGTCGAACTCGAGACCGGCAAGCGCGTCAAGGTCAAGGGCGCCAACATCGTTCTGCGCTTCGAGAAGCCGGCCCCGCCCGAGTTGCTGGCCGAGGCGCGCGCCCTGGCCGCCACGGTCGATCTCGACCTGGCGTGGGAGTTCGCACCCGAGGGTGAGTTCAGCTTCGGCGAGCTGGCTGCCGAGTATTTCCAGGCCCAGCCGAGTCTGGTCCAGCAAGCCGCTGCGCTGCTCGCGCTGTTCGAGGCGCCGCACTATTTCCGCCGCGCCGGCAAGGGTCGCTTCAAGAAAGCGCCGGCCGAGATCGTCCAGCAGGCGTTGGCCGCGATCGAGAAGAAGAAGGCCGTTCAGGCGCAGATCGCCGAGTGGTCGGCCCAACTGGCCGCGGGCGAGTGCCCGGCGCCGGTGCGCGAGCAACTGTTCAAGATCCTGTTCCGGCCCGACAAGAACGCTCCGGAATACAAGGCCGTCGTCGAAGCCTCCCGCGCCACGCAGCGCGCGCCGCTCGACCTGCTGAAGCGTGCCGGCGCCATCGATTCGTCCTACCAGTTTCACTGGCGGCGCTTCCTGTTCGAGAACTTTCCGAAGGGCACGAACTTTCCGGCGCTCAGCGCGCCCGTCATCGCCGACGAACTGCCGCTGGCCGAAGTACAAGCCTTCTCCGTCGACGATTCGCAGACCACTGAAATCGACGATGCGCTGTCGGTGCGGGGCCTCGGCACCGGCACGGTGGTCGTTGGCATTCACATTGCGGCACCGGGGCTCGCGCTGGTGCCGGGCGGCCCGATCGACCAGGTGGCGCGCACGCGCATGTCGACGGTCTACATGCCGGGCCACAAGATCACGATGCTGCCCGACCACGTGGTCGAGGCCTACACCTTGCAGGAAGGGCGCGACTGCCCGGCCGTCTCCATCTACGCGACCTTCGACGAAGGCTCGCTCGCCCTGAAGGGCACCGAAACGAAACTCGAGCGTGTACCTATCGTCGCCAACCTGCGGCACGATCAGCTCGACACCGTCGTCACGCAGGAGTGGCTCGAAGATGCATCGGTCAACGCCGACAGCACGCCCGAGGTCGCCCAACGCGTGCGCGAACCGCTCTCCTTCCTGTTCCGCCTCGCGAAGCAGCTCAAGGCGCAGCGCGAAGTGGTGCGCGGCAAGCCCGAGAGCTTCAACCGCCCCGACTACAACTTCCGCCTCGTCGGCAACGACGGCGAGCCCACCGGCAACGAGCAGGTCCAGATCACCACCCGCCAGCGCGGCGCGCCGCTCGACCTGATCGTCTCCGAAGCGATGATCCTGGCGAACAGCAGCTGGGGCGGCTGGCTGGGCGAACTCGGGGTGCCCGGCCTCTACCGCAGCCAGGCCAGCCTCGCGCCTGGCATCAAGGTGCGGATGGGTACGCGCGCCCTGCCGCACGCCGGCCTTGGCGTGAAGAGCTACGCGTGGAGCACCTCGCCCCTGCGTCGCTACACCGATCTCGTGAACCAGTGGCAGATCATCGCGGCCGCCCGCCACGGCAAGACCGCGGCGTTGGCGGCGCCGTTCAAGCCGAAGGATGCGGATCTCTTCTCGATCCTCTCGGGTTTCGACGCGGCCTACAGCACCTACAACGCGCACCAGGGCGGCATGGAACGCTTCTGGACGCTCAAGTATTTGCAGCAGCAGGGCATCACCGAACTCGACGCGACCCTGATGAAGGACGTGCCGAACGGCGCGCTGGTGCGCGCCGACACGATACCGCTGGTGTTCCAGGTCACGGGAACGCAAGGCTTGCAGCGCGGCGCGCGCGTGCGCGTCAAGCTCGGCGAGATCGACGAGATCGCGCTCGACGTCCACGGCACTGTCATCGAGCGCCTCGATGCGGCGCCCGCCGAAGCGACGGCCGAGGACGAAGCCGGCGAGGACGAGGAAGAAGTCGCCGGCCCGATCGCGATCGCGGTCGACCTCACGGACAGCGAGGCTGCACCGGAGAACACGCCCGCATGAGCCCGAGGGAGACTGCCCCATGAACCTGCGCGACCTCAGCACACTGCAGATTGCGCTCGGCCTGTCGGTGATCGCCCATGCGGCCTTGCTGACGGTCCGCTTCGTCGACCCGGAGTCCTTCAACCGCGTCTTCAAGGAGACGCCACTGGAGGTCATCCTGGTCAATGCCAAGACCAACGAGCGCCCTGACAAGGCGAAAGCCATTGCCCAGGCCTCGCTCGCCGGCGGTGGCGATCTCGACAAGGGGCGCGCCACCAGCCCGCTGCCGCCCTCCACCTTCACGACGATCGGCGACGCGATGGAAGAGCAGCAGCGCCAGGTCGAGGCGATGCAGCAGCAACAGATGCTGCTTCTGGCGCAGATCAAGCAGCAGCTCGCGTCGATGCCGGTGCCCGACCCGCGCAGCCAGGGCAACCCGAGCGAATCCGCCGCGCGCGAGGAAAAGCGCCGCCAGCTCGTCAACCTGCTCGCCGAGATCGAGCGCCGCGTCAACGAAGAGAACGCACGTCCCAAGAAGCGGTATATCAGCCCGGCCACGCGCGAAGCGGCCTATGCGGCTTATGTCGATGCGCTGCGCCGGAAGATCGAGGTGCGGGGCACCGAGAACTTCCCCGAGGCCGCGGGCAAGAAGATGTACGGCGAGCTCACGATGATGGTCACCGTCAACCACGACGGCTCGATCCTCGCGACCGACGTCGTCGAAAGCTCGGGCAACCGCCTGCTGGACCGGCGCGCGCAGGCGATCGTGCGCAGCATCGGCAGCTTCGGCAAGTTCACCGACGCGATGCGCCGGCAGACCGACCAGATCGTGCTGCCCTCGCGCTTCAAGTTCACCCACGACGAGACGCTCGAGACGCAGCTTTCGTCCAGACAATGATCGGAGACGCCATGGACCTGTATTGCGTGATGGGCAATCCGGTCGAGCACAGCCGCTCACCCTGGATTCATGCGCGCTTCGCCGAGCTGACGGGCCAGTCGCTGAGCTACGGGCGCCGCCTCGCACCGATCGGCGGATTCGCCGACGCGGTGGCAGCCTTCCGTGCCGACCCATCAGGAACGGCGCGCGGCTGCAACGTCACGGTGCCCTTCAAGTTCGACGCGGCGGCGCTCGCGCAGCACCTGACGCCGCGTGCCACGCTGGCGCACGCCGTCAACGTGCTGAGCTTTCGCGAGGACGGCATCCACGGTGACAACAGCGATGGCATCGGGCTGGTCAACGACATCACGCTGCACGCGGGCGTGCCGATCGCTGGCAGCGAGTTGCTGCTGCTCGGCGCAGGCGGTGCCTCCGCAGGCGTGCTCGGCCCCTTGCTGGAAGCCGGACCGCGCCGCGTCGTGGTCGCCAACCGCACGCTCGCCAAGGCCATCGCGCTGGTCCAGCGCCATGCGGCGCTTGCGCTCCAACATCACGTCGCGCTGGAGGCGCAAGAACTCCACGCCGTGCCCGGTACCTTCGACGTGGTGGTGAACGCCACTGCGTCGAGCCTGGCCGGCGGCGAAGTACCGGTCGACGGCCGCGTGCTGAAGACCGGCGCACTCGCGATCGACATGATGTACGGCCCCGCGGCGGCCGGCTTCATGGCGTGGGCGCGTGCGCACGGCGCCGTGCCGCGCGACGGACTCGGCATGCTGGTCGAGCAGGCGGCCGAAGCCTTCGAGACCTGGCGCGGCGTCCGGCCGCCCGCGGCCACGGTGCTCGCCGAGCTGCGCGCCATCGTCGACGCGAAGTGAAGCCCTTTCTTCGTTGGCTCGGCTGTCTGCTGGTCGCGGCCTTCGCGCTCGAACTCTTCTTCATCCTGCGGATCGCCGCGATGGCGGCCATCGATCCGGAATCCACGGCCTTCCAGCGCTCCGAAGCCTGGCAGGTTGCCGTCCACGGACGCAGCAACGGCGAGCGCGACTGGAAGCAGCAGTGGGTCCCCTATTCGCAGATTTCCGACTCGCTCAAGCGCGCCGTGATCGCGAGCGAGGACAGCGAATTCATCTACCACCAGGGCGTCGAGTGGGAAGCCATCGAGCGCGCGCACCAACGCAACGCCAAGGCCGAGGAGATGGCTGCCCGGCGCGCAGCTCAGATGCGCGCACGGGGCAAGGAACCTCGCGCGCCCCAACTGCGCGGCGGCTCGACCATCACACAGCAGCTGGCCAAGAACCTGCTGCTGTCCGGCGAGCGCACCTTGCTTCGCAAAGGCCAGGAGCTGGTGCTCGCCACGGCGCTCGAAGTGATGCTGAGCAAGCAGCGCATTCTCGAGATCTACCTCAACAACGTCGAATGGGGTGAAGGCATCTTCGGCGCCGAGGCTGCCGCCCAGCACTATTTCAGGAAGCCGGCTTCGCGGCTCAACGCCGGTGAGGCCGCAAGGCTCGCAGTGATGCTGCCGAGTCCGAAACTCTTCGAACGCCGGCAAGGCTCGGGATATCTGGCGAGCCGCTCGGGCACGATCGCGGCGCGCATGCCGGCCGCGGAACTGCCGTAGGTACGCAGACGGGCACCGCTCGGACCGGCAGCGCCCATCGAGGTGTCAGCTGTTCTGATCGGTCAAGCGAAGTACCGCCGATCCCCCATCGAAATAGCGCGGCTCAATTCGGGCCAGAAGATGGCGGGGAGTTCCTTCGGCACACCACTGGCGCAGCATCGTCACCGCCGACTTCCAGCGAGATTCAGCATTTGGACCGCCTTGCCTGTACACCAGGTACTGAACTTCATGGTCTGACAAATTCAGATCCGGGCAGGCGTAGAAGTACGGGTCGTCGCCGAACGACGCGGTGTTGCCTTTCATCATCTTGAATACTTCAGCCGTACTAGCCACCCAACGTCGCCCCAAAGGCTGCTCACCATCCAGCACGATGACTATTCGCACGTACTCCCGAGCCGCCTCCATGATCTCGTCCGAGTCCAGCGGCTCAAGGAACACGGGGATACCGCCAGCCATGTCGGGATAGCGATGCACCATCAGCCGTTCGCCGGCTTTCGGCTGCTCGAACATGCGACTCATGGCATCGGCCCTCCCATCACGAGCCGTCGCTGCCGCTCGACCTGCGCCCGCTGGGCCTGGTATTCAGTCTGCTGGATCGCCTGCTGCTGATCGAAGGCCTGCACTTGCTGCATGGACTGCTGTGGTGTGGGCATCGGCGCATTCAGGTCCACCTTGGCGAACGGACCCGGCGGCCACGTCCGTTCGAACCAGACTTGCTCGGCCTTCTCGAGCATGCGGATTTTCCCCATGTTCTCGGCCGTGATGCCCTTCAGGTGACAGGCCGCCGTGAACTGCACCAGCCGCGACTCGGGTGCATCGGGGATGGCGCTTTTCAGTGAGTCGTACAACGCATGGAGGCGATGATGGGGATCGCGCGGGTCATCCAGTGCGGGCACGGAAATGGCACTGTGTCGCTGCCGGATGGGAATCGGCACATCGCGCTGGCGGCTCAGCCCGGTGTCGCCATCGTAGGCCGGAAACGGCTCCCGGCCGGGACCACGCCCGGCATCGTGCGGCGCATGCACGGATGAGCGGAGAGGGGCCATGCCGCGCGACGGCAGTTCGCGCCACGCGGGCAGAGGCCGGCCCTGTTCGTCGGTCAGCAGATCACCGTTGCGCGCGACCTGATGAACCTCGGTGTAGCGGGGAACGGGCCGGCTGGGATCGAAGCGGCGCTCGGGCGGCACATTGGCCAAGGGCACGTCACTGTTCTGAAGGAACGCGGTGGCGCCCTCCAGCGAAACGGCCCCGGTGCCGTGCAGGTCGTAGCTGCCGCCGATGCCGGAGTGGTTGCCGGCGATCTCGACCACCCGAACGCGCGGATCGTGGCGGTAGTCGGCGAGCCTGAACTCGCTGCGCAGTTCGTCCTTCGCTGCGAACACGAGGACCTGGCCCACGACATTCGGGGGCAGCGAGAGGTCTTCCTGGATGAAGGTGTGCACGGGATCGAAGAGCACCATGCCGGTGATGGGGATGGAGCCCGGTGGGGCGACCACCGTACCGTCTGGCAGCACGAGGCCTCGCTCGTGCAGGAGCTTGGCGAACATCACCGCGGTGCCGGTGCCACGGCTGAAGCCGGTCGCGGCGACGGAGAGATCGGCGTAGGTGGCGGTGGGGGTGGCTACTAAATAGTCAGAGGCTCGTCTTGCAAATTCCTCGAGCGCCACCTCAGCCGCCCGACGAACGGCGCTCGTCGGCAAAACCCCGGCATTGATCCAGTTGCCGTTAGTGCCGCCAGTGCCAACTCCTGCGTAGTACGCCGTCCGGAAATTTTCGCTCTCGTTCACCTTCGCCTGATCGTAGAGGTTAGCCACGTTGGTCTGGTACGGCTGTCCAGACAGTTGCAAGTTATTTTTGTCATTGTTGGTACCGTCAAAAGCTGCAAAGAAAAGAAACTTTTTGGTTGCAACGCCCGAGCTTTCCGGCAGTAGACGGCTTCGTATTGCCTCGAGCTCTGCGACTTCAGCGGGCGACAGATATCCTGCGATTGATGTTCCCATTTTTGAGGATCCCTGTTGATTTAAATCATTGTCTAAAAGTATTAACTGGATAAATTTCGTAAGTCACAAGATACCGGGATTCTGTGGTTTTCAGAATTGGCAAGTCGTACTGCCCCTTTGCTTTTGGGGTGACTAGATAAACGTACAACTGACTGCCGTCGATCACAAAAAGAACTCCGTGATCATCCATCCTTGCTGGCAGAAGATTGCGTAAATCGACTCGATCTTCAATGACTTCGCCCGTACTCTTGATGCGCCATTTCACATATAAAAATTCTCCGACAGGCATCAGTCCATTAACACTGGATTGCGGCCCAAGCCGATCCTTATCGAGTGGCACTCTATCTCTTACCATGTGATATTGATCTCCATAGCTGTATTCCAGCAAATCTATTTCCTTACCCCATTTGTCAGACTTTCCATCGAAAGAAAATCGATGAAATGCCTGTTTTGGTTCTATTGCACAGGCCGACAGCCCAACTAGCATCACTAGCAAGAATGAAATTTGCAGCCAGTGCGATATTCTTATAACTATTTTCATATTTCATTGCCTCCTATCAGAGAAACAGCTGCTTCGCCATAGAGTCAGCATCCATAAGTACTGTTCCAAAAAAATACACACTGCGTTGACTGACGGCTTCATCCTCCACGGTCAACGGCGCAATCCGCCTACTGTCCGCAAAAAAAATAGCCACCGGAATCGATTCCGGCGGCTTGCTATTGAAAATGAGAGTGCTCTGGCATTCCAGAGGCAAGTTCTGGAACGGTGGCAGAACGATCTTGAAGAGGGCCAGAAAGATGAGTCCGCGCCGAAGAAGACGCGGCTTTACCTCAACAGGCCCCTGATCAAGCGGCAAGGTTACGTATCAGACCAAAAGCGGATTGACCCGCCCCTTTCCAGCTTCTTCACCATCGGATGCTCGACGTTCACCGGCAGCCCGGGCTTCTCATCCGGTAGCGGTTGGCCAGCCTGCTTGAAGCACGCGTGCGAACCGCGTGCCCATGGACTACCCTTGGCTTTGCTCAGCGGGTTCAATCTCCACTTTCGGCAGCACTCGCTTCTTGAAGAGCGGGTCCTTGAAGTAGCGGATCTTCGAGCACCTGATGGGTGGGCAGCCCTCTAAAAAGATCAGTTCTTCCTCGGTCCCAAGTGCCTTTAACTCTTGCGGGAGCATCAGCGCGCGACGCTCCTCGGTGTGGGAATAGCTCGTCCCGCCCTGGCCCACCGTGCGATTGCGGCGGCGCACGGTGGTATCGCCGAGTTGCCTGGAATACTCCTCCGCATCACGCTGCTCACGAGGGGTGAACACGATGCTCGCCGCATGGTTGGTGATGTACGTACGCGCCTCGTCGGCTCCATAGGTCGAATCCAGTTGCGAAAGACTCTGGATGATCGAGAGGTCGCGCACCCAATAGCCGGCAGTGAGCGAGATTCGCTTGGACAGCACGTCCACCCGCCCCATGGCCGTGAACTCGTCCAACAGCAAGAGCAACTGGTTCTTGATCAATTTGTCTTCCTGAGGGGTGACTCTCAGGTTCTGTCCGACCACGGTAGAAAAGAAGATGTTGAGCAGCTTGCTTGCCTCGCCCAGTTTGTCGGGAGGAATCACGACGTAGATCGTGGTGGGCTCCTTGCGCAGTGTCGCGACGTTGAAGTCGCTGGCATTGGTGGCTGCGGCCAGGATGGGACTGAGGAATTGCTGCAGCGGCTCCTGCATCGAGCCGATGACCGACGAGAAGGTTTGCTCTGCCAGCGACACCACGCTACGAAAGGCAGTGCGCGTGACCTCGCTGGTAAAGGCATGTTCGCTTCCCTGGAGGATGTGCTGAATCAGTGCCTTCGTGTCCTTTCCGCCGGAGCCGGCAGAAAGTTTGTAGATGCGCTCGAAGCTGGGGAATCGCGGATCGGTGTTGGGGTCGAGGGTGAGTTCGGGAGCCGCCACCTGATCGACAAGTTGCCGGACCATATGGTCCCAGTGCTCGAACAGGTACGAAGCAAAGGCAAAGAATGCAGTTCGACTTTGGTTCGTCCAGAAGGGATCCTTGTGGGGCGCGTCGGGATAGAGGATGGCACCGATGGTCTGGATCTCGCTGATTCGAATGCGCGGATCGCCCGACATCATCTGAAAGGGGTTGAAGCGGTGCGTGCGACCCGCTTCGTCGTACGGCGCAAACACGCGAATCTTCTGCCCCTGTCGCGCCCGCCAACCACTTGTGAGTTGATAGAGCTCGCCTTTGAGGTCCATTGCAACGATGGAATGCCCATAGGTAAGCAGCACAGGTATGGCAACGCCCGTGGTTTTGCCCGTTCGCGTAGGCGCGGTCATGATCACGTGTTGCGTGCCGCCCAAGCGCAGGAGGTCACGACCAAAACGGCCGATGACGATGCCCTCGGGCGAGTCGTCGAGGAGTCCGGCTTTTTTCAGGTCCGCGCGCGTCGCGAATCGCGCATCGCCATGGATGGATTGCTGGCGCGGTTTGAACAGCGCGAAAGTCAGGGCGAGCCAGAGCAAGACCGGCAACCCGAATCCTAGACCGCCTGCCAATTTGATCTTGGTCGCAAACGGAGCAACCTGAGCAAGATCGAGTGCGCTCGCATAGCGCCAGTAAGTGTCCCAACCGATCGGCACGTCGTGCAAACCGAGGAACAGCAGAACCAGATAGCCCGAAAGAAACACGCCCGTGACAAGGGCGGCCAGCAACAAGCCCACGGCCGATGCCGCTTTTGCTTTTTTGACCACGAATTCACTCCCTGCATTTTTTGCTGATTATTGCGTCCGCCCAGACACGGCGCAAACACGCACGTCTGAAAGCGCGCGATATCTCTCTATCATCGCCGCCATGCTCGCAAAGTTCACAGGGTGGGGATTGCTGGCCTTGATCCGGTTGCTCACCGGCGCCCAGGCGCGATGGTGGGGCTGCCCGCCCAAGGCCGAACAGCGCATCTATTTCGCCAATCACCAAAGCCATCTCGACCTCGTCATGATCTGGGCCGCCCTCCCCGAGGAGTTGCGCAGCATCACGCGCCCGATCGCCGCGCGCGACTACTGGGCCAACACGCCCTTCAAGCGCTGGATCACGACCGAGGTCTTCAACGCGATCTATGTCGAGCGCGGCGGCGGCGCGCCGGTGGTGCCCCCAGCGCCGCCCGAGCCACCTCCGGTCGTGCGTATCGAACCGTCATTCGACGACGTCCCGCCGCCGGACCCGGAGCCCGTCGAGCCCTGGACGTCCCAGGTCGAGCTGCCGCTGTCGCAGCGAGCCGCGGAACCCGTACCGGCCGCGACGCCCGGCAGCCTGGAGGCACTCGCCCCGCTGCAGCCCCTGATCGAGGCCCTGCAAAGCGGCGACTCGATCATCATCTTTCCCGAGGGCACGCGCGGGCACACGGGCATGCCGCAGAAGTTCAAGTCGGGCCTCTTCACGCTCGCACAGATGTTCCCCGAGGTGGTGCTCGTACCGGCCTGGATCGACAACGTCCAGCGCGTGATGCCCAAGGGCGAGGTGGTGCCCGTTCCAATCCTCTGCTCGGTCACTTTCGGCGCGCCGATCCGCCTGGAAGAAGGCGAAGAGCGCCGTCCCTTTCTCGATCGGGCTCGCGAGGCGGTCGTCGCGCTGCGCGAGGTCTAGATGAACCAATACCTCCGCAATCTTTCATCGACCCATCAGGTCGCAGCGCTGTTCTTCATCGTGTTCGGGCTGCTCTTTGTCGTGAGCACGGTGGCCTTCCTGCTGAGCTTCAGGGAGCGCCGCAACCCGGTGCACGACGAGATCTGGCAACGCGAGCTGCTTCATTTCCGCTCGCTGCTGCGCACGACCTGGGTGATGGTGATCGTGTTCTGGGTCGGCTGGGCGCTGGGCGAGAAGGTCGCGACATTGCTCTTCGCGCTCATTGCATTCTTCGCGCTGCGCGAATTCATCTCGATGTCGCCGACGCGGCGCGGCGACCATCGAAGCCTGATCCTGGCCTTCTTCGTCGTGCTGCCGATCCAGTTCTGGCTGGTGGCAACGGCGCACTTCGACCTGTTCACGGTGTTCATCCCGGTCTACGTCTTCCTCGCGATTCCGGTCGTGAGCGCGCTGGCCGACGACCCGAGCCACTTCCTCGAGCGCAACGCCAAGCTGCAATGGGGGATCATGGTCTGCGTCTATGGCATGAGCCACGTGCCGGCGCTTCTGCTGCTCTCCTTTCCGGGCTATCAAGGCAAGAACGCGTTCCTGATCTTCTACCTGGTGTTCGTGGTGCAGACCTGCATGCTGGTTCAGCACCTGGTGTCGCGACGCAAGACGATGCCGGTCGAAGGCGCTCCGCCTCCGGAGCCGCCTAGCGGCTGGCTGGCTCAGGCGAGGTACCGCCTTTTCATGCAGCCGCCCTTCGCTCCGAACGTGAGCCGCAGCTTCAACTGGACGAGCTGGGCGCTGGGCATGGCGATTGCGAGCGTGTTCGGCGCGCTCCTTTCCTTCATCACTCCCTTCAAGTTCGGCCAGGCGCTCGCGATGTCGTTGATCGCCTGCGTGGCGGGCTCGATGGGCCATCTGGTGATGAAGGCGCTTAAGCGCGACCGCGGCATCCCCAACTGGGGCCGGCGCGGTGTCGGCGTGACCGGCGCCAACGGCCTGCTGGACCGCGTCGATGCGCTTTGTTTTGCAGCGCCGGTGTTCTTCCACGCAGTGCGCTGGTACTTCGACGTGTGAGCCGCTGATGCGCATCCTCGGCATCGACCCCGGACTGCAGACGACCGGCTTCGGCGTGGTCGACATGGACGGCCATGCGCTGCGCTACGTCGCCAGCGGCACCATCAGCACCAGGCACCTGGCACGCGGCGAACTGCCGGCGCGGCTCAAGGTGCTCTTCGACGGCATCGGGGAAATTGCCGAGCGCTACAAGCCGGATGCGGCGGCGGTGGAGATCGTGTTCGTCAACGTCAATCCTCAATCCACGCTGCTCCTGGGCCAGGCGCGAGGCGCCTGCATCACCGCGCTGGTCACCAGCAACCTCACGGTGGCCGAATACACCGCCCTGCAGATGAAGCAGGCCGTGGCAGGCCATGGCGGAGCCGCCAAGGCGCAGGTGCAGGAGATGGTCAAGCGGCTCCTCCAGCTTCCCGGCTTGCCGGGCAGCGATGCCGCCGACGCGCTCGGCATCGCGATCACGCATGCCCACGTCGGCAGCTCGATGGCGCGGCTCGGGCAAGCCACGGCACTGGGGCGCAGCATCAGCGGGATGTACAGGCAGGGGCGGACGCGCTAGCTAGCCAGCTAGAAGGCCCGCTCGGCAATGAGCACCGCGAAGAAGCCGAAGGCAGCCAGCAACGTCCACTTGAGCACGATCCAGCCGAACCGCCGGTACTTGAGCTGCCCGGTCCCGGCATAGAACGCGAAAGACACCCCGGCCACGAGCAGCAGCAACAGGATAGCCCACCGGAAGATCAGCATCGGAGAGGGAGAGCTACCAGGCGCGCGCGACCTCGGCGAAACCGGCTGGTGCACGCTTCTCGTCGTCGAAGGTCACGATCTCGTGGGCGTCGTCGTGCGCGAGCAGCTCGCGCAGCAGCTTGTTGTTGAGCGCATGGCCCGAGCGGAAGGCGCTGTAGGCGGCCAGCAGGGGCTGCCCGATCACGTAGAGGTCGCCCATCGCGTCGAGGATCTTGTGCTTGACGAACTCGTCGTCGTAGCGCAACCCGCCCGCATTGAGCACCTTGGTGTCGTCCATCACGATCGCGTTGTCGAGCCCGCCGCCCAGCGCCAGGCCCTTCGACCGCATGTATTCGACTTCCTTCGTGAAGCCGAAGGTGCGCGCGCGCGCGATGTCGCGGCTGTAGGAGCCGCTGCCGAGGTCGAACTCGACACGCTGGCCGGTCGAGTTGACGACGCGATGGTCGAAATCGATCTCGAAGCTGAGCTTGAAGCCGTGGTACGGGTCGAGCCGGGCCCACTTGGCATCGGCGCCCTCGCCTTCGCGCACCTCGACCGGTCGGGTCACGCGGATGAAACGGCGTGGCGCGCTCTGGAGTTCGATGCCCGCGCTTTGCAACAGGAACACGAAGGACGACGCGGACCCGTCGAGGATAGGCACCTCGTCGGCCGTGATGTCGATCTGCAGGTTGTCGATGCCGAGACCCGCGCAGGCCGACATCAGGTGCTCGACGGTCTGCACCTTGGCGCCGCCCGACGACACGGTCGAGGCGAGCCGGGTGTCGGTGACGGCCTCGGCCGTCATCGGGATCTCGACGGGCTCGGGCAAGTCCACGCGGCGGAACACGATGCCGTGGTTCACCGGCGCCGGGCGGAGCGTGAGTTCCACGCGCTGCCCGCTGTGCAGGCCGACGCCTACCGCACGGGTGATGGATTTGAGGGTTCTTTGTGGAAGCACGGGCGCGATTTTAGAAGCGCGAGGCGTCCGGCGCACCGCCCGCCTCGCTATGCCCGCAATAGCTTCCACCTTGATCCCGTCAATCGGCCTGGCGGCGCAGGAAGGCGGGGATCTCGAAATCGTCCATGCCGCCCGACGACAGCGCATCCACCTTGGCCGCGGCCATGGTGCGGTTGGTACGCCACACGCTGGGCACGGCCATGCCGTCGTAGTTGGGCTGGCTGCTCGCGTGCCCGTGTCCGCTCGCGCTGCCGAGGGTCGGCACGTTGAACGGGATGTTGTCGGTGCCGGTGCGGATCACTTCGAGCGTCGGTGCCTGGCGGCGTGCGTCCTGGCGCGAGAGGCCGGTCGCGACCACGGTGACGCGCATCTCGTCGCCGAGGTTGTCGTCGTAGGCGGCGCCGTAGATCACGTGCGCGTCCGGTGAGGCGTAGGCGCGGATGGTGTTCATCGCGAGCTTCGATTCGCTCAGCTTGAGCGAGGACTTCGACGCCGTCACCAGCACCAGCACGCCCTTCGCGCCCGACAGGTCGATGCCTTCGAGCAGCGGGCAGGCCACGGCCTGCTCGGCGGCGATGCGCGCGCGATCCGGGCCGCTGGCGGCCGCCGTGCCCATCATGGCCTTGCCGGGTTCGCCCATCACGGTGCGAACGTCTTCGAAGTCGACGTTCACGCCGCCGTACTCGTTGATGATTTCCGAGATGCCGCCCACGGCGTTCTTGAGCACGTCGTTGGCATGCGCGAAGGCCTCGTCCTGGGTGACGTCCTCGCCCAACACGTCGAGCAGCTTCTCGTTGAGCACGACGATCAGCGAGTCGACGTTGGCTTCGAGCTCGGCCAGGCCGGCGTCGGCATTGGTCATGCGGCGGCCGCCTTCCCAGTCGAAGGGCTTGGTCACCACGCCCACCGTCAGGATGCCCATTTCCTTCGCGACACGCGCGATCACCGGTGCGGCGCCGGTGCCCGTGCCGCCGCCCATGCCGGCCGTGATGAACAGCATGTGCGCGCCGGCAATCGACTCGCGGATGTCGTCGATCGCGGCCTCTGCGGCGTCACGGCCCTTCTCCGGCTTGCTGCCGGCGCCGAGCCCATTGGTACCGAGCTGGATGGTCTTGTGCGCATTGCTGCGCGACAGGGCCTGCGCATCGGTGTTGGCGCAGACGAACTGCACACCCTGGACGCCACGCTCCATCATGTGGGCGACCGCGTTGCCGCCGCCGCCGCCGACGCCGATCACCTTGATCTGCGTACCTTGATTGAACTCTTCGATCTCGATCATTTCGATAGCCATTTTTCTGACTCCTTGAATTTGCAGTTGCCGTTTGTTTGCGAATAAGTTGTTGTTGGAACCGAGAGCGCTCATGGGGGTGGACCAGTCCTTCGCCATCGCTCGTTGAAGTGACGAGGTGGACCGGCTCGCGCCAGCCAAAGAGGAAATGAATTCATCGCGTCGCCTCCCTGCCAGGAACGCCGCGGAACAGGCTCGGCCGGTCCTCTGGCTTTGCCCCCTGCAAAGGGGTGGGAGGCCGCACGCAGCGGGAAAGCCTGGAGGTCATCAGAAATTCCCCACGATGAAGTCCTTGAAGCGGCCGAAAGCCGTCTTCACGGAACCGTTCTTCTGGGCCACCTTGAAGCCGCGCAGGCGCGCGTAGCGCGCTTCCTCGAGCAGGCCCATGACGGTGGCAGCGCGCGGCTGCGCCACCATGTCCGACAGCGCGCTCGAATACTTGGGGATGCCGCGGCGCACGGGCTTCAGGAAGATGTCCTCGCCCAGCTCGACCATGCCCGGCATCACGGCGCTGCCGCCGGTGAGCACCACGCCCGAGGACAGCACTTCTTCGTAACCCGACTCGCGGATCACCTGCTGCACGAGCGAGAAGATCTCCTCGATGCGCGGCTCGATCACGCCGGCCAGCGCCTGCTTGCTCAGCATGCGCGGGCCGCGATCACCGAGGCCGGGCACTTCGACCTGCGTATCCGGGTCGGCCAGCAATTGCTTCGCATAGCCGTTCTCGACCTTGATGTCCTCGGCGTCCTTGGTCGGCGTGCGCAGCGCCATTGCGATGTCGCTGGTGATCAGGTCGCCGGCGATCGGGATCACGGCCGTGTGGCGGATGGCGCCGTTGGTGAAGATCGCCACGTCCGTCGTGCCGGCGCCGATGTCGACCAGCACCACGCCGAGCTCGCGCTCGTCCTCGGTCAGCACCGCCTGGCTCGACGCCAGCGGATTCAGCATGAGCTGGTCAACCTCCAGCCCGCAGCGGCGCACGCACTTGATGATGTTCTCGGCCGCGCTCTGCGCGCCGGTGACGATGTGCACCTTGGCTTCCAGGCGCATGCCGCTCATGCCGATCGGCTCCTTCACGTCCTGGCCGTCGATCACGAATTCCTGCGGCTCGACCAGCAGCAGGCGCTGGTCGCTGGAGATGTTGATCGCGCGCGCCGTCTCCACCACGCGGGCGACATCGGCCGGCGTGACCTCCCGGTCCTTCACCGCGACCATGCCGCTCGAATTGATGCCGCGGATGTGGCTGCCCGTGATGCCGGTGTAGACGCGGCTGATCTTGCAGTCGGCCATCAGCTCGGCTTCCTTGAGCGCCTGCTGGATGCTCTGCACCGTGGCGTCGATGTTCACCACAACGCCGCGCTTGAGCCCGTTGCTCGGGGCGATGCCGAGACCGGCCAGCTTGAGCTCGCCGTTCGACTGCACCTCGGCTACCACCGCCATCACCTTGGCGGTGCCGATGTCGAGGCCGACAACGAGATCTTTGTACTCTTTGGACATGAATCTTCCTCTAATCGCTATTTCTTCTTGGGGTCGGGAACGACCGTGGTGACGCCGCGCAGCCGCAGCGCGTAACCCTCGTTGTGCCGCAAGTCGGCACCCTCGACCGCTGCGACCGTGCGCCCGTACTGGCTCGCCACCGGCGTCACGGTCTTCAGGAAACGCTGCGTGCGGGCGGCGACCTCGTCGCCCTGCCCCCGCCCCAGTTCGATGACGGCGCCCGAATCGAGAAGCGCGCGCCAGCTGCCGCGGCTCGACAGGCTCAACTGCTCGATCGACAGGTCGTAAGGCTGGAACAGCGGCGCCAGCACCCGGTACATCCCCAGCACCTGGCCCGCCTGTTCGGGCGGCCCGTCAAGGCGCGGCAAGCGGTCGTCCACCTCCGCCACATTGGCCTCGAAGACTTCGCCGTAGCCATTGATGAGCTTCGAGCCGGCTTCGTCGCCCCAATGCGCAACCGGCACGTGCTCGGTCAGCGTTGCGCGCAGCTTGTTCGGGAACTCGCGTCGCACGACCGCCTTGCGCACCCAGGGCACCGACTCGAATGCGGTGCGCGCACGCGCCAGGTCGACCGTGAAGAAGTTGCCCGCCAGTTGCGGCGCAACGTTGGCGCGCAAGGTGACGACGTTGTTGTGGGTGACCTCGCCGTCGACCTTGATGCCGGCGAGCGGAAAGAACGGTTGGCGCAGCACCCACCATGCGCCCGCCGCCAGCAGCGTGCACGCGAACAGCGCGAACACCAGCGTCGCGGTCACGTTCATCAGCTTGACGTCGAAGGGCACGGGGATGCTGTCGCTCACGGACTGGCCTCTTTGGGTTCGGAGCCGGAATCCAGCGTCGCGGTGGCGAGCACGCGCAGGCACAGGTCTTCATAGCCGATGCCTGCGGCGCGCGCCGACATGGGCACGAGCGAGTGCGATGTCATGCCCGGCGAGGTGTTCATCTCCAGCAGGAAAGGCTTGCGGTCGCTGGCGCGGATCATCAGGTCGGCGCGGCCCCAGCCGCGGCAGCCGAGCTGGTGGTAGGCGGCCAGAGTGATGCGGCGGATCTCATGCTCCTCGTCGGCCGGCAGGCCGCTCGGGCAGTGGTACTTCACGTCGTGGGTGAAGTACTTGTTCTGGTAGTCGTAGGCGCCTTCGGGTGCGGCGATGCGCACCACCGGCAGCGCGACGGCGTCCAGCCCGCTGCCCAGCACGGCACAGGTGACTTCCTCGCCCTCGATGAACTCCTCGCAGAGCACGTCGGCGTCGTAGCGGACCGCCAGCGAGACGGCGTCCTGCATCTGCGAGTAGCCCAGGACCTTGGTCACGCCGATGGACGAGCCCTCGCGCGGCGGCTTCACGATGAGCGGCAGGCCCAGCACGTCGGGGACGGCATTGATCTGCTCGCGGCTTTGCTGGTCGAAAGCCAGCCGTACGTAGCGCGGCGTCGGCAGGCCGTCGGCGTGCCAGATGCGCTTGGTCATGACCTTGTCCATCGCCACGCTCGACGCCATGACACCGGAACCGGTGTACGGAATGCCGAGCAGTTCGAGTGCGCCCTGCACCGTGCCGTCTTCGCCATGCCGGCCGTGCAGCACGACGAAGCAGCGCGCGAAACCCTCGCGCTTGAGATCGCTCAGCTCGCGCTCGGCCGGGTCGAAGGCATGCGCATCCACGCCGCGCGAGCGCAGCGCCTCGAGCACGCCCGTGCCGGACATGATGGAAATCTCGCGTTCGGCCGAGCTGCCGCCAAAAAGGACGGCGACCTTTCCGAAGCCCTTGGAATCCACGAGGCTCACAGCGCCCTCCCTTCGCGCGTCAGGCGCTCTGATTTCGGGGGCACCGGGCCGCCCAGTTCAACCACTTTCGCGGGCACGGCGCCGATCGAGCCCGCTCCCATGCAGATCACGACGTCGCCCTCGCGCGCGTTGTCCAGGATCGCCTGCGGCATCGCGGCGATCTCGTCGACGAAGACGGGCTCGACCTTGCCCGCCACGCGCAAGGCGCGCGCCAGCGAGCGGCCGTCCGCCGCCACGATCGGCGCCTCGCCGGCCGCGTAGACCTCGCCCAGCAGCACCGCATCGGCCTGCCCGATGACCTTGACGAAGTCCTCGAAGCAGTCCCGCGTGCGCGTGAAGCGATGCGGCTGGAAAGCGAGCATCAGGCGCCGGCCCGGGAAAGCCCCGCGCGCAGCGGCGATGGTGGCCGCCATCTCGACCGGGTGATGGCCGTAGTCGTCGATCAGCGTGAAGCTGCCCGCGTCGTGCGACGGGACTTCGCCGTAGCGCTGGAAGCGCCGGCCCACGCCCTTGAAGTCGGCGAGGCCGCGCTGCACCGCTTCGTCGGGCACGCCCAACTCGACCGCCACCGCGATCACCGACAGCGCATTGCGCACGTTGTGCTCGCCCGGCAGGTTCAGCACGATGTCCAGGTCCGGCAGCGTCACGCCGTTGCGGCGCTGCGCGGTGAAGTGCATCTGCGAGCCGACGGCGCGCACATTGACCGCGCGCACCTGGGCGTCCTCGCCGAAGCCGTAGCTCGTCACCGGGCACGACACTTCCGTCACGATCTCGCGCACGGCGGGGTCGTCGGTGCACAGGATCGCGACGCCGTAGAACGGCATGCGATGCAGGAAGTCGACGAAGGCCTTCTTGAGCTTCGCGAAATCGTGCCCGTAGGTCTCCATGTGGTCGGCGTCGATGTTCGTGACCACCGCCATCACCGGCAGCAGGTTCAGGAACGAGGCGTCCGACTCGTCGGCCTCGACCACGATGTAGTCGCCGCTGCCGAGCTGCGCATTGGCACCCGCGCTGTTGAGGCGGCCGCCGATCACGAAGGTCGGATCGAGCCCGGCGGCCGCGAGCACGCTCGCGACCAGGCTTGTCGTGGTGGTCTTGCCATGCGTGCCGGCGATCGCGATGCCCTGCTTGAGGCGCATCAGCTCCGCCAACATCAGGGCGCGCGGCACCACGGGGATGCGCTTCTCGCGCGCGGCGACCACTTCGGGGTTGTCGGACTGCACGGCGGTCGAGGTGACGACGGCATCCGCGCCGGCGATGTTCGCCGCGTCATGGCCCACGCAAGTCGTGATGCCCAGGCCGGCCAGGCGCCGCAGCGTCGCGCTGTCGGCAAGGTCCGAGCCCGAGATCTTGTAGCCGAGATTGAGCAGCACTTCGGCGATGCCGCTCATGCCCGAGCCGCCGACGCCGACGAAATGGATGTGACGGATCGCGTGCTTCATGAGCGGCCTCCGTGGGCGAGTTCTTCGCAGGCGCGGACCACGGCGTCTACCGCCTCGGTCTTCTGCATCGTCTTGGCCTTCGCGGCCCGTTCAGTGAGCGCAGGGCGCCCGGTCTTCTGTAGCAAATCAGCCAACAATTCAGGTGTGAGTTCAGTCTGTTGAACGAGCCAGCCGCCGCCCGCGTCGACAAGGAAGCGGGCGTTGGTGGTCTGGTGGTCGTCCACAGCGGATGGGAAAGGCACGAACAGCGCTGCTGCGCCGACGGCCGCGATTTCGGTGACGGTGCTCGCACCGGCGCGCGCGACGATCAGGTCGGCATCTGCGTACGCGCGAGCGGTGTCTTCGATGAAGGGCGTCAATTCGCCTTCGACGCCGGCGGCCTCGTAGTTGGCCCGGAGCTCGTCGATCTGCTTGGCGCCGCTCTGATGCGTGACGCGGGGACGTTGCGCCGGCGCGATCAGGGCCAGTGCCTTCGGGACCACGGCATTGAGTGCCTTCGCACCGAGACTGCCGCCGACCACGAGCAACTGCAGCGGCCCGGTACGGTTCGCAAAGCGTGTCGCCGGGTCGGGCTGCGAAGTGAAGGCGGCGCGCAGCGGATTGCCGACCCACTGCCCCTTCTTGAGCACGTTGGGAAATGCGGTGAAGACCCGATCGGCCACGCCCGCGAGCACCTTGTTGACGAGGCCCGCCACCGAGTTCTGCTCGTGCAGCACCAGCGGCTTGCCGAGCAGCACGCTCATCATGCCGCCCGGAAAGGTGATGTAGCCGCCCAGGCCGACCACGACGTCGGGCCGCACGCGGCGCACGACACCAATGCTTTGCCAGAAGGCGCGCAGCAGACGCATGGGCAGCAGCGCCAGCGTGATCGGCCCCTTGCCGCGCACGCCGCCGAACTGCACCGGCTCGAAGGCAAAGCCGCGCGGCGGCACAAGCTGCTGCTCCATGCTGCCGGGCGCCCCGAGCCAGTGGACGCGCCAGCCGCGCTCGCGCAGCGCCTCGGCCACGGCGAGGCCAGGGAAGATGTGCCCACCGGTGCCGCCGGCCATGACAAGCGCGGTCCGGGTCATACGCGACCTCCGCGCATGAGAACGCGGTTTTCGTAGTCGATGCGCAGCACGACGGCGAGCGCCACCACGTTCATCAGGATGGCCGAACCGCCGAAGCTCATCAGCGGCAAGGTCAGCCCCTTGGTCGGCAGCGCGCCGAGGTTCACGCCCATGTTGATGAAGGTCTGGAAGCCGATCCAGATGCCGACCCCCTGCGCCACCAGGCCGGAGAACACCCGGTCGAGCGCGATCGCCTGGCGGCCGATGTGCATGACACGCCGCGTGAGCCAGAGGAACATGGCGATGGCGAGCAGCACGCCGATCAGGCCGAACTCCTCGCCGATCACCGCCAGCAGGAAGTCGGTGTGCGCCTCGGGCAGCCAGTGCAGTTTTTCGACGCTGCCGCCGAGGCCGACGCCGAAGACCTCGCCGCGCCCGATCGCGATCAGCGAATGCGAGAGCTGGTAGCCCTTGCCGAGCGCGTGCTCCTCGCTCCAGGGATCGAGGTAAGCAAAGATCCGCTCGCGCCGCCACGGGCTCGTCGCCACGATGGTGCCGAAGGCGACGACCACCAGCGTGGCGATCACGAAGAACATGCGGGCGTTGACGCCGCCCAGGAAGAGGATGCCCATCGCGATGACCGCGATCACCATGAAGGCGCCCATGTCGGGCTCGGCCATCACGAGCATGCCGACCACCACGACCGCCACGCCCATCGGCAGCACGGCGCGGAAGAAGCGCTCCTTGATCTCCATCTTCCGCACCATGTAGCTGGCGGCATAGAAGATCATCGCGAGCTTGGCCAGCTCCGAGGGCTGGAAGCGCATGAAGCCCAGCGGCAGCCAGCGGCGTGCGCCGTTGACGTTGATGCCGATGTGCGGAATGAGCACCGCCACCAGCAGCAGCAGCGAAGCGACGAAGAGCCAGGGCGCAATGCGCTCCCACGTCTTCATCGGAACCTGGAAGGTCAGCAGGCCCGCCACGAAGGCGATCACGAGCGAAGCCGCGTGCCGCGTGAGGAAGAAGGTGGGGCTGTAGCCGGCGCGCGCGAAGCGCGGGTTGTCGGGCAGCGCGATGGAGGCGGAATACACCATCACCATCCCCCACGCCAGGAGCGCGACGGTGACCCAGACCAGCGCCTGGTCGAAGCCGAGCACGCGCACGGGCGCGGCCTTTGTTTGCGTCATCCCGGCGTTGCCGAGGCGCACGGGCAGGTGCATGGGCAGCGCGTCGATGCCACTCTTTGCGCGGCTGAACCAGCCGCTGAAGCGGCCGGTCTTGTTCGGGGTGGCAGCAGTGGACGCGGTCATGCGGCCTCCCCCGTGCCGTCGTCGCGCGGCGAATCGACCAGCGCCTCGACGGCCTCGCAGAACACGGCGGCGCGGTGGGCGTAGTCCTTGAACATGTCGAAGCTCGCGCAGGCCGGCGACAGCAGCACGGCATCGCCAGGCTGCGCGCGGCCGGCAGCCATGGTCACGGCTTCGGGCAAGGACGCGGCGGACTGCATCGAAATGCCGGTGGATGCAAGTGCGGCCTCGATCAGCGGTGCATCGCGGCCGATGAGCACGACGGCGCGCGCGTACTGGCGAACCGGTGCGGCCAGCGGCGCGAAGTCCTGGCCCTTGCCCTCGCCGCCGAGGATCACGACGACCCGGCGCTCCTCGCCGAGCCCGATCAGCGCCGCGACCGTCGCGCCGACGTTGGTGCCCTTGCTGTCGTCGAAGTACTCGACCTCGTCCACCACGGCAACCGGATCGACCCGGTGCGGCTCGCCGCGGTACTCGCGCAGGCCATAGAGCATCGGCGCGAGCTGGCAGCCCGCCGCGGTGGCGAGCGCCAGCGCCGCCAGCGCATTGAGCGCGTTGTGTCGGCCGCGGATGCGCAAGGCGTTGGCGGGCATCAGGCGCTGGAAGAAGATCTCTTCCTCTTCGGCGGCGGCGCCGCGCTTGCGCTTCTGCGTCTCGTCGGCTTCCAACGCGCGGACCAGCCAGGCCATGCCGTGGAGGCGCTCGATGCCGTAGTCGCCGGGGCGCTTCGGCATGTCCGCGCCGAAGGTGATGACGGTACGCGCGACCTGGCCCTTGGGCAGCTTGGCCGGCGCGGGCCGCATGGCCATGACCGCGTCGTCGTCGCGATTGAGCACCATCGTGGCCTTCTTGCCGAAGACGCGTGCCTTGGCCGCCGCATAGGCGGCCATGTCGCCGTGCCAGTCGAGGTGGTCCTGCGACAGGTTCAGCACGGTGGCCGCTGTCGGCTCGAAGCCTTCGACGCCGTCGAGCTGGAAGCTGGACAGCTCCAGCACCCAGACGTCGGGCAGCGTCTCGGCGTCCATGCGAGCCGACAGCGTGTCGAGCAAGGTGGGACCGATGTTGCCGGCGACCGCGACCGTCTTGCCGGCGCGCTCCACCAGCTGGCCCGTGAGCGCAGTGACCGTGGTCTTGCCGTTGGTGCCGGTGATCGCCAGCACCGCCGGCGTATAGCCCTTGGGCTCCGGCGGCGGGATGATGACTTCGGGCAGCGGCGCGAAGGAATCGTCGTCTTCGTCGGGCGCCGCGACGGCCTCCGCGGCCTCCACGGCATCGGCGGCATCCGGGATCGGCGTCTCCGACGTTTCCGTCGGCAACGCCCCGGTCGAATCCTCCGGCAGCGGCGGCTGCTCCGCAGCTGCATCGACGTCCTGTGCCGCATCGACGGTTTCGGGCGCCTCGGCGACTTCGACGATGCGCAGGTCCGCTAGCGCGCGCGCAAACAGATCCAGTTCGCCACCGACCGGCAGGCCCACCGCCTTGGCCGCATGGACCACGGCAGCTACCGATGCCGGAGACAGGCCCGGCGACCGGAACACGGCGCGAATCGAAGTGCCTTCCACCAGCGCTGCGGAGAACGGGCCTCCGGCGAATTCCGCATCAGGCAGTTCCTCGCGCAGCGATGCGAGTTGCGGCGGCGCTTCGCGCGTGTCGGCCACCGTGACCTTCGCGCCATGGCGCGCGCACCAGCGCGCCATGGCCAGCCCGGACGCGCCGAGGCCCAGGATGAGAACGTGGAGGTCTTTGAGATGCCGCATCGTCTTAGCGCAGCTTCAAGGTGGAAAGGCCCACGAGGCAGAGCAGCATCGTGATGATCCAGAAGCGCACGACGACCTGCGTCTCGCGCCAGCCGCTCTTCTCGAAGTGGTGGTGCAGCGGTGCCATCTTCAGCACGCGCCGTCCTTCGCCGAAGCGCTTCTTGGTGTACTTGAAGTACGTGACCTGCGCCATCACCGAGATCGCCTCGACCACGAAGATGCCGCCCATCACGAAGAACACGATCTCCTGCCGCACGATGACGGCGATGGTTCCGAGCGCGCCGCCGAGCGCGAGCGCGCCCACGTCGCCCATGAACACCTGTGCCGGATGCGTGTTGAACCACAGGAACGCGAGGCCCGCGCCGGCCATGGCCGAGCAGAACACCAGCAGTTCGCCCGAGCCCGGGATGTGAGGGAAGAGCAGGTAGCGCGAATACACCGCGCTGCCCGTGACGTACGCAAAGACGCCAAGGGCGGAGCCGACCATCACGACCGGCATGATCGCCAGGCCGTCCAGCCCGTCGGTGAGGTTCACCGCATTGCTCGCGCCGACGATCACCAGGTAAGTCAGGATCACGAAGCCGATGCCGCCCAGCGGGTAGCTCACCTCCTTGAAGAAGGGCACCAGCAGGTTGATCTTGGGCGGAAAGTCCAGGTCGAAGCCCGAGCGGACCCAGGTGAAGAAGAGTTCGAGCACGCGCCAGTTGGAGCTCTCGGAAATGCTGAAGAGCAGATAGAAGCCCGCCACCAGCCCAACCACCGATTGCCAGAAATACTTCTCGCGCGAGCGCATGCCTTCGGGGTCCTTGCGAACCACCTTGCGCCAGTCATCGACCCAGCCGATCGCGCCGAAGCCAAGCGTGACCCACAGCACGATCCAGACGAAGCGGTTCGAAAGGTCGAACCACAGCAGCGTCGAGAAGGCGATCGAGAAGAGCACCAGCACGCCGCCCATGGTCGGCGTGCCGCTCTTCGTCAGGTGGGTCTCCATGCCGTAGCTGCGCACCTGCTGGCCGATCTTGAGCGCGGTGAGGCGGCGGATCACATAAGGCCCGGCGGCGAGACCGAGCAGCAGCGCGGTCAGCGACGCCATTAGCGCGCGGAAGGTCAGGTATTGAAAGACGCGCAGGAAACCGAACTCCGGCGAGACCGTCTGCAGCCATTGGGCGAGGGTCATCAGCATGGCGTGAATGGGCGCGGCTCATGCGGCATGACCGGCCTCCTTGTCTTGTTGTTGTGAGGCAGCGGCAATGGCCTGGACCACCCGCTCCATCTGCATGAAGCGCGATCCCTTGACCAGCACGCTCGCAGTGCTCGGCAATTGCGCGAGCACGGCCGCATTGAGGGCATCGATCTCGTCGAAGTGGCGGGCATCGGCGTCGGTCGCGCCCGCAAAGGCGGCGATGCTGTGCACCGATTCCTTGCCGAGCGCGAAAACGGTCTCGATACCGCGCTCTCGCGCCCAGGCACCGACTTCGGCATGGAACTGCGGACCCTGGTCGCCGACTTCTCCCATGTCGCCGAGCACCAGTACGCGCGGACCGGGCAGGCTGGCGAGCACGTCGATGGCGGCGCGCATGGAATCAGGGTTCGCGTTGTAGGTGTCGTCGACCAGCGTGATCGTGCGGCCGCCGGCAAAGGCGAGTTCACTGGCCTTGGAACGCCCCTTGACCGGCTCGAATGCAGCCAGCCCCTCGCCGATCTTGTCGAGCGATACGCCACTCGCCAGCGAACAAGCGATCGCCGCCAGCGCGTTGACCACGTTGTGGCGGCCGGCGATGCGCAGCGTGCTGCGCACCTCGCCCAGAGGCGTGCGGGCCTCGAACCGCCACGCGCCGTGCTGCCAGTCGGCGGCCACCAGCGCGATGTCGGCATCCTCATGGTCACCGAAGGTCAGGCAGCGGCGGGTCGCGCCTTCGTGCGCGATCTCGTTCCACAGGGGAGTGAACTCGTCGCCGTACGGGAACACCGCGGTCCCGTCGGTCGGCAGCGCCGAGAAGACGGACGCGTTCTCTCGCGCGACGGCTTCGACCGTCGCCATGAATTCCTGGTGCTCGCGCTGCGCGTTGTTGACCAGCGCGATATTGGGCCGCGCGATGGCCGCCAGCCGCGCGATCTCGCCCGGATGGTTCATGCCCAGCTCGACCACGGAACGCTGGTGACGCGCACGCAGGCGCAGCAAGGTCAGCGGCACGCCGATCTCGTTGTTGAAGTTGCCCGCGGTCGCGAGAGCGCCTTCGCCGCACGCGGTGCGGAGGATCGACGCGATCATCTGCGTCACGGTGGTCTTGCCGTTGCTGCCGGTGACGGCGATCAAGGGCAGTTCGAACTGGGAGCGCCAGCCGGACGCCAGCGCGCCGAGTGCGACCAAGGTGTCCGGCACCTCGAGTCCGGCGAGACCGGCGGCTTCGAGCCCGCGATGCGCGATAGCGGCCACCGCGCCGCTCGAGCGCGCATCGGCCAGGAAGTCGTTGGCATCGAAACGCTCGCCCTTGAGCGCGACGAACAGGTCGCCCGCCGCGAGGGTACGCGTGTCGGTGTGCACGCGCAGGATCGGCGTGGCGGCGTCGCCGACGAGGCGCGCGCCCGGGATCCACGCCTGGGCCTTGCCGAGGGTCATCATCGGCACGGGTGCGAGTGCATCGGTCATGCCGCGCTCCTCCGAGTGAGTGCATCGATGGCGTGCGCACGGTCGGAGAAAGCGATGCGCTCGCCCGCGATTTCCTGCCAGGCCTCATGCCCGCGCCCTGCCAGCAGCACCACGTCTTCAGGCCGGGCCTGCGCGAGCGTGTCGGCGATCGCCTTCGCGCGATCGGGCTCGACCTGGGCGGCTTCGGGCCGCGCCAGGCCCAGCAGGATCTGGCTGATGATGGCCGAGGGTTTCTCGCTGCGCGGGTTGTCGCTGGTGACGACCACGCGGTCGGCTTGCGCCTCCGCCACCGCAGCCATCATGGGGCGCTTGGTGTTGTCGCGATCGCCGCCGCAGCCGAACACGCACCACAGTGCGCCGCCACGCTGGTGAGCCAGGGGGCGCAGGCCGGCGAGCGCCTTTTCGAGCGCATCCGGCGTATGGGCGTAGTCGACGACGGCCAGCGGATGGCCGGGCACGCTCAGGCGCTCCATGCGGCCGGGCACGCTGTCAAGCCCCGTGCATGCCTGCACCGCATCTTCGAGCGACAGGCCCAACGCGCGCAAGGTGCCGAGCACGCCCAGCAGGTTGGCGACGTTGTACTGGCCGATCAACTGGGTCGACAGGTGCTGGGTCGTGGCGCCTTGCTCCACGACCGAGAAGTGGAGGCCTTGCGCGTCGTAGCCGATGTCCTCTGCCCGGAGGCGCGCAGGGGCGCCTGCGGCCGACACGGTCCAGATGTCGAGCGCGCCGACGCCGGTCTCGACCAGATTGCCGACCAGGGAGGCGCCGTGCACGTCGTCGATGTTGACGACCGCCGCGCGCAGGCCCGGCCAGCGGAAGAGCTCAGCCTTGGCTTGCCAGTAGGCATCCATGCTGCCGTGATAGTCCAGATGGTCCTGCGTGAAATTGGTGAACACCGCGACGGCGATGCGCGTGCCGTCGAGCCGGCGCTCCACGATGCCGATGGACGAGGCCTCGACGGCGCAGGCACGGAAGCGGCGGTTCGCGAAGCCGCGAAGTTCGCGCTGCAGCAGCACCGGATCGGGCGTGGTGAGGCCGGTGTAGGTGAGTTCTGGCGGAACGCCGACGCCCAGGGTGCCCACGACGGCGCAAGGCGTGTCGACCGAATCCGCCGCCGCCGACGACAAGGCCTGCGCCAGCCACCAGGCGGTGGAAGTCTTGCCGTTGGTGCCGGTGACGGCCAGCACGTCGAGTTGCGCCGACGGCTGGTCGTAGTAGGCCGCTGCGATCGGTCCCGTCGCAGCCTTCAGGCCCGGGTACGTGGCGATCGCCTCGCCCTCGAAACCGAATGCCGCGCTGCCCTCTTCCTCGACGAGGCAAGCCACTGCACCTTGCGCCAGGGCGGCGGCCACGTAGTGCCGGCCGTCCGTCGCGGCACCGGGCCAGGCGATGAAGCCGTCGCCCGCACCCACGGCACGGCTGTCGGCATGCAGCGCGCCGCGCACGCGGGTCAGGAGCCAGCGTGCGGCTTCGTCGGGGCTGCGAAGCGTCATCGTCATCAGAAGCTCTCTTCCACACCCTTGGTCACGACCAGGGGTTTGACCGCGAGATCGGGCGGCACGTTCATCATGCGCAGCGTCTGTTGCACGACTTCGCTGAAGACGGGCGCGGCAACGAGGCCGCCGAAGTACTGGCCGTTGCTCGGCTCGTCGATCATGACCGCCACGATGATGCGCGGCTTGTCGATCGGCGCCATGCCCGTGAACCAGGAGCGGTATTGCTTGCTGGCATATCCCCTGCCGACCTGCTTGTGGGCGGTGCCCGACTTGCCGCCGACCGAATAGCCGATGGTCTGCGCGAGCGGGCCCGTGCCGCCCGGTCCGGCTGCCATCTGCAGCATCTTGCGCACGGCCAGTGCGTTCTGTGCGGAGAAGACTTTCACGCCCACCGCCGGCTCGCTGCTCTTGAGGATAGTCGCCGCGATGACGTCGCCGTCGTGCGCGAAGGCCGTGTACGAATGCGCCATCTGGAACAGCGAAGCCGACAGGCCATAGCCGTAGGCCATGGTCGCCTGCTCGACCGGCTTCCATGCCTTCCACGGACGCAGGCGCCCGGTGACCGCACCCGGGAACTGGATCTGCGGCTTCTGGCCGTAGCCCAGCGCCGTGTAGGTGTCCCACATCTCGTGGGGGGTCATCTTCTGCGCGATCTTCAGCGCGCCGATGTTGCTCGACTTCTGGATCACGCCCTCGACCGTCAGCGAACCGTAGTTGTGGGTGTCGCTGATGGTGAAGCCGCCCAGGCTGTAGCGGCCCGGCGCGGTGTCGATCACGGTCAGCGGCTTGATCCGGCCGGCTTCGAGCGCCATGCCGACGGTGATCGGCTTCATCGTCGAGCCGGGCTCGAAGACGTCGGTCATCGCCCGGTTGCGAAGCTGCTCGCCCGTGAGGTTCTGCCGCTTGTCGGGCACGTAGCTCGGGTAGTTGGCCAGGGCCAGCACTTCGCCGGTGATCGTGTCGAGCACGACCACGCTGCCTGCCTTGGCCTTGTGCATCGTCACGGCGTCGCGCAGCTTCTGGTAGGCGAAGAACTGCACCTTGCTGTCCACGCTGAGCTGGATGTCCTTGCCATCGACGGGCGGCACCTGTTCGCCCACGCCCTCGACGACGCGGCCGAGACGGTCCTTGATCACGCGGCGCGAACCGGCCTTGCCGGCCAGGTCCTTGTTGAAGGCGAGCTCGATGCCTTCCTGGCCGTTGTCCTCGACGTTGGTGAAGCCCACCACGTGCGCGGCGGCTTCGCCCTCCGGGTACTGGCGCTTGTATTCCTTGCGCTGGTAGATGCCCTTGATATTGAGCGCGGCGATCTGCTTGGCGATGGGCTCGTCGACCTGGCGCTTGATCCAGACGAAGGTCTTGTCCTCGTCTTCCAGCTTCTTGTCGAAATCCTTCTGCGGCATGCCGAGCAGCTTCGCGACCTGCCTGAGCTTGGCCTTGACCTCCGGGTCGTCGCGCTCGACGTCTTCCGGAATCGCCCAGATGCTGGGCGCGACGACGCTGGACGCCAACAGCAGCCCGTTGCGATCGAGGATTCGGCCGCGATTGGCCGGCAGCTCCAGCGTGCGGGTGAAGCGCACCTCACCCTGGCGCTGGAAGAAGTCGTTGCCGATCACCTGCACATATGCCGCGCGGGCGGCCAGCACCCCGAAGCCGAGCGCGATGCCGGCAACGATGAACTTGCTGCGCCAGACCGGCGTCTTGCTGGCGAGCAAGGGGCTGGTCGTGTACTGGACGCTGCGGCTGCGGCTGTTGCGAGGCATCAGTGAGCCCCCTTTGTCGAAGCCGTGCGTGGTGCCGGCGCCGTCGGCGCCGGTGCGGCGACCGCCGGGATCACGGTGCCGTCCTGCCGCACGTACTGCGTGATGGCCGGCGTGGTCGTGCGCATCTTGAGCTGGTCCTTGGCCAGCTTCTCGACGCGCAGGGGCGTGGCCTGCGCGCGCTTCTCCACCTGCAGCCGATCCTGGTCCAGTTCGAGGCGACGGGCCTCCTGCTCGATACGGTGCAGCTCGGTGTAGAGCTGGCGCGACATGTACTGGGTATGGACGAGATAGATCGCCGAGCCCAGCACGGCGATCAGCAGGAGCAGGTTGAGGCGAGCCATGTCAACCCACCTCGGGTGTGCGCTCGGCCACGCGCAGGATCGCGCTGCGCGAACGCGGATTGCCATCCACCTCGGCCTGCGAGGGCTTGATGCGCCCGAGGGCACGCAGTTTCATCGCTTTCGGCACGGCAAACGGCGCGCGGCGGTCGTAGACCTCGCGCGAATGCTTCGCGATGAACTGCTTCACGATGCGATCTTCCAGCGAGTGGAAGCTGATCACAGCGAGACGGCCTTGGGGTTGCAACACGGACAGACTCGCTTCTAGCGCCTGTTGCAGCTCTTCAAGCTCGGCGTTGATGAAAATCCGAAGAGCCTGAAATGTGCGCGTTGCAGGGTTCTGGCCCGGCTCGCGGGTTTTGACCGTGCCAGCCACGAGCTCGGCCAGCTCGGCGGTGGTTGAAACTGGGCTCCGTTCTTGTCGGCGAGCAACAATCGCCTTTGCAATCTGAACAGCAAACCGTTCTTCGCCATAGTCACGAATCACCTCCGCAATCTGCTGTGTTTCGGCCGTCGCCAGCCACTCGGCCACGCTCTCGCCGCGCGTGGTGTCCATGCGCATGTCGAGCGGGCCGTCGAAACGAAAAGAAAAACCCCGTGCGGGGTTGTCGATCTGGGGAGAGCTGACACCGAGGTCCATCAGGAGACCTGACACACTCGCTGGCGGCAATTCCCCCAGGTCCTTGAATCCCTGGTGGCGGATGGAAAAACGCGCATCCTCGATGCGCGCTGCTTCGGCCACCGCTTCCGCGTCCTTGTCGAACGCAATCAGCCGGCCCGAAGGCCCCAGCCTTTCCAGGATCGCGCGGCTGTGGCCGCCGCGTCCGAAGGTCGCATCCACGTAGGTGCCGGTGACGTCCGAGCCTTCGGGAAAGAGCGCTTCCACCGCTTCGTTCAACAAGACGGTCGTATGAATCCATGGCTGTTCCACGTCGGGCCTCAGAACGAAAAGTCCTGGAACACATCAGGCATTTCGCCTTGGGTGGCTTCTGCTTCCTTGGCGTCGTAGGTGGCCTTGTCCCAGAGCTCGAAATGGTTGCCCATGCCGAGCAGCAGCGCGTCGCGGCTGATACCGGCGGCAGTGCGCAGTTCGGGCGACACGAGCACGCGGCCGGTGCCATCCATTTCGACGTCCATGGCGTTGCCGAGAAAGACGCGCTTCCACCACTGTGCCGACATTGGAAGTGCCGCGATGCGCTCGCGAAATTTCTCCCACTCGGGACGGGGGAACACCATCAGGCAACCGTGGGGATGCTTGGTGATCGTGAGCTGGCCGCCTGCGGTGGCGCTCAGGACGTCACGATGCCGGGTCGGCACGGAGAGCCGACCTTTGGCATCGAGACTGAGCGATGAAGCGCCTTGAAACACGAACACGAGACCCCGGTGGTGGGATGCGTCGCGTACCCAAAACAGGCACTGCTCGACACTTTTTCCCACTTAACTGCACTTTTTTGCACTGTAGCAGGAAACGTCTACTGCGCAACGGCAGGTCGCGGGAATTTTTTGTAATGGAATCAAGGACTTAGCGGTGTTTTTGCAACCGCCAAAAACCGAATCCCGTTGCAAATGAAGCACTTAGCTCACGCAATGAATGTGATGCGTGAACCGCCACTGAAGCAAGGACCTACATCAGAGGATGAATCGTGAAAGGTCTTCGTCGTGACTTAGTGCCGCGAGCCGCGCATCCACGTAGGCCGCATCGATGCGCACTGCCTCGCCGCCCAGCTTGGTGGCGCCGAAGCTCACCTCGTCGAGCAGGCGCTCCATGACCGTCGACAACCGGCGCGCGCCGATGTTCTCGGTGCGCTCGTTGACGTCGAAGGCAATGCTCGCGAGCCGCGTGATGCCCTCGGGCGTGAACTCCAGCGTCACGCCCTCCGTGGCCAGCAATGCCTGGTACTGCTTGACCAGCGATGCCTGCGTTTGCGTGAGGATGCTCTCGAAGTCGGCGACCGACAGGGATTGCAGCTCGACCCGGATCGGAAAGCGCCCCTGGAGTTCGGGAATCAGGTCGCTCGGCTTGCTCAGGTGGAAAGCGCCACTCGCGATGAAGAGGATGTGGTCGGTGCGGACCACGCCGTATTTCGTGCTCACGGCCGTGCCTTCGACCAGCGGCAGCAAGTCGCGCTGGACGCCCTGGCGCGACACGTCGGCGCCCTGCGCTTCGCTGCGCGTGGCGACCTTGTCGATCTCGTCGATGAAGACGATGCCGTTCTGCTCGGCGTTGTGGATGGCCTGGGCGCGGATCTCGTCCTCATTCACCAGCTTGGCGGCTTCCTCGTCGATCAGCAGGCGCATCGCCTCGGCGATCTTGAGCTTGCGCGTCTTGCGCTTGCCCTGTCCGAGCTGGCCGAACATGCCGCGCAGTTGTTCGGTCATTTCTTCCATGCCGGCCGGGCCCATGATCTCGAGCGGCGTGCGCGTGTCGGCGAGATCGATCTCGATCTCCTTGTCGTCGAGTTCGTGCTGGCGCAGCTTCTTGCGGAAGGCCTGCCGCGTGCTGTTGCTGCTGTCGGTCGCCGTGCCATCGACCGTGCGCGCCGGAGGCAGCAATACGTCGAGGATGCGTTCCTCGGCGCCGTCTTCAGCCCGCATGCGGACCTTGGCGCTTTCGGCCTCGCGCGTCTGCTTGACGGCAATCTCGGCCAGGTCGCGGACGATCGAATCGACGTCCTTGCCGACATAGCCCACCTCGGTGAACTTGGTCGCCTCGACCTTGATGAAGGGCGCGTCGGCCAGGCGCGCCAGGCGGCGAGCGATCTCGGTCTTGCCCACGCCGGTGGGGCCGATCATGAGGATGTTCTTGGGCGTGATCTCGGCACGCAGCTTTTCCTCGACCTGCTGGCGGCGCCAGCGATTGCGCAGCGCGATGGCAACGGCGCGCTTGGCGTCCGGCTGGCCGACGATGTGGCGGTCGAGCTCGGAGACGATTTCCTGGGGAGTCATGGACATGGGTTCACTCGATCCGTCTCACAGGGTTTCAATGGTGTGATGCATGTTGGTGTAAATGCAGAGCTCGCCCGCGATTTCCAGCGCCTTCTTGACGATCTGGTCGGCGGGCATCTCCGTATGGTCGACCAGCGCCTTGGCGGCGGCCTGCGCATAGGCACCGCCGGAGCCGATCGCGATGATGCCGTTCTCGGGCTCCAGCACGTCACCGTTGCCGGTGATGATCAGCGAGGTGGTCGCGTCAGCCACGGCCAGCATGGCCTCGAGGCGGCGCAGGACGCGGTCGGTGCGCCAGTCCTTGGTGAGTTCGATGGCGGCGCGCGCCAGATGGCCCTGATGCTTTTCGAGCTTGGCCTCGAAGCGTTCGAACAGCGTGAATGCGTCGGCCGTTGCGCCCGCAAAGCCGGCGAGCACCTTGCCGTGATAGAGGCGGCGCACCTTGCGCGCACTGCCCTTGATGACGATGTTGCCAAGGGTGACCTGGCCATCGCCGCCGATGGCCACCTGGTCGGCACCAGCGGCGGTCTTGCGGCGCACGCTGATGATGGTGGTTCCGTGAAATTGTTCCATGGGGCATTATCTCGCCCCCAGGCTGCCCACTTCGCGTGGCCGCACCCCCCGCCGGGGGCAATTCCGGCGGGCCGGCGAAGCCGGTTCCGCAGTATTCCTGGTGAGAATTCCGAACAGCCGCAGGACAGCGGAAGCCGCGCGGCCACACGAGGTGGCCGTGCCATGGGCGCTACTCTCTGATCTTGACGGTGGCGTGGTCGGCAATGCCGACCACGTTGAAGAAGGCCGCGATCAGGCGGTGCGCGTCGACGAACTGGAGGGCGTGGCCGCGCGCGTGGTGAGCGGTGACCCAGTTCAGGAGCGATCCTCCAGCGGCGAAATCGACTCGGACGAGGGCCGCGCAGGAAACGGTCGGCGTCGTTTCGCCGGTCAGCTCTTCATCAAGGCGCTGCCAGGTCGACAGCGCTTCGCCGATCAGATCGCCTGCGAGCACGGCCTGGCCGGCGCCGATGACGGGTACCGGTTCGGGTTCATCACGGCTGGCCGAGAGCGAAAAGCTCGGGGCGGCCGGCCTGGCTCTGCCGGGGGCATCGAGCGTGGCGTAATCGCCCTTGGGGTCTTCCCAGGGCGGCGGCGACACCTCGTAGGTGATGCAGTAGTTAAGCGCCAGCAGTTCGAACTCGTCGGCACGGTGCATCACGCGCAACGCCGCCATGTGCAGTTGCCACCAGACGGCATCGACGCTGCGGTCGTTGGCCGGCGTGGCTTCGGCCAGGACCAGCAGCAACTGGTCCGCCGCGGCAAAGCGCAGCTGGACGGTCGAATCCGCCCAATGCGTGAACAGGGCACGCAACGGGCCGGCCGCATCGCCCTCGATGGCTTGGAGGGCGCTCCAGTCGAGTTTCCAGGAAGGGCCAGCGGCGCCGAGCGCGCGCGTGAGGCCCATCAATCCCTCGCGGGTGAGGCGCGGTGGGCTCGACCAGTCAGCGTCACCCGCCGCCGGAGGATCGGCGGGCCGGACCTGGGCAGCGACCGATGCGCGGACCGTGTTCGCCAGGGCGCGGAACGAAACCCATTCGGGCGCCGCGCGCTTCATGCGCTGCGCATATCGCGTGCTGGCGGCGACGAACTTCTCGGCGTCACCGGTCGCGCAGTACAGGTCGAGCAAGGTGCGCCACGTGTCGTCGTGTTCGTTGGTCGGGCTGTCCGGTGCGAGCGCCTGGAGCAGGATGGCTTCGGCACCGGCGTCATCGCCATGGGCAAAGCGGATCGACGCTTCCTCGACGGACCCGTCGTGCGCCGGTAGCTGGCCCTGTCCCGGGACGCCGCCCTGCGGCACGCCGGGCACTGTGTCGGCATAAGCACGCGCGTGCTGCGCGGCCATGTGCCCGCCCTCGGCCGGTGCGCCCTCGGCGTCCCCCTCGCTGCGGGCGCCGCGCGCCTTCCACCATTGCTGCGACATCTGCTCCTCGATCTCGTCGATCTTCTTGAGCGTGAGCGCCCGCCCCTCGGTCTTGCCGGAGGTGCTGCTGACGTTGAAGGAGGATGGCGTCGCGGCAGGACCACCCGCCGCCTCGCGCTGACGCAGCTTGCGCAGCATGTCGAACTCGCGGCGGCGCACGAAGTCGTTGCGCTGCCGCCGCTCGATCATTTCCTTGAGCATTTCACGGCTGTAGCCGTTTTCGAGGGTCGACGAGTCGTCGGCGTCGAGCTCGGACCAATCCTTGAGCGGATTGCGCACGAACTTCGCCACTTTGGACAGCAAGCGACCGGTTTCTTCCTTGGCCATGCTCAGTGTCTCCCTTCAGCCCTTGGTGTCGATGCCGGGATCAATCTCCGAACATCTTCTGTTTCAACTCGCGGCGCTGCTGGGCTTCCAGTGACAGCGTGGCGGTCGGGCGGGCCAGCAGGCGGCCGACGCCGATGGGCTCGCCGGTTTCGTCGCAGTAGCCGTAGTCGCCGGCGTCGATGCGCTGGATCGACTGCTCGATCTTCTTCAGCAGCTTGCGTTCGCGGTCGCGCGTGCGCAGTTCGAGCGCGTGCTCTTCCTCGATGGTGGCGCGGTCGGCCGGATCGGGCACGACCACGGTGTCCTCACGCAGATGCTCGGTCGTCTCGCCGGCGTTCTCGAGGATGCCGCGCTTGAGTTCCTGCAGCTTCAGGCGGAAGAACGCCATCTGCTTGTCGTTCATGTACTCCGAATCCGGCATCGCGATCACTTCGGCATCGGTCAGCTCTTCAGCCGATTTGGCCTTCCAGTTGTTGGCGAGCTTCGGGTCCTTCTTGACCGCGACCGGCGGCGGAGGCACCAGCGCATTCGAGGTGATCTGCACGAAGCTGGATTTGGCCGCGGTGGAAGCCACCGATTGCGGCATGGACGGCACGGTCAACTGCGACAGCCGCGACACGCGTCCACCGCGTGCGGGTGCAGGCGCGGTGGTGCTGGCGGTCGTGGGAGGTGTCGCCGTGGTGGAAGAAGAGGCGGCAGCCGTTTTTTTCATGGGAGTCGATGGTGCAGGTGGCGCGGCATGGGGGCCGGCCGGTGTGGATGACGAAGCGCTCGCGGTCGCCACCTTGGCCTTGCCTGGAGCAGGGACCTTCGTTGGCGCAGCGGGCTTGACGGGCTTTGCAGCGGAAACCTTCTTCGCCGCGGGCACAGCCTGCTTGGCAACCGACGTCTTCTTGACGGCCGGTTTCGGCGCGGGCTTGGCTTTGGCGGCAGGCTTCTTCACAGTGACTGGCTCCTTCGACGAACTCGAACGCACATTCAATGGGTGTCTTCCCCATGGAATCCACGTCGCCAGTCGGCGCCGCGGAGCCCATGTTGTCAGGGTGCTCGCCGATGGCGAACCCCGGGGTTATACCCCCGAATTCGGCCCAGAAACGCACACAGTCCTATGGCGTAAGTCACACTTCGTCCTTAAAGAAGAACGGGGCAGGCCTCCGCAACAGGCGCGCGATTGTATAGAGAACTCAAGCCACTCGGGGAATCAGACGAGACACTGGTCGAGACCCTGCTCCAGGATCTCGCGCGGCAGGTCGATTCCGATGAACACCATGCGGCTGTTGCGCTTTTCGTCGGGTGCCCAGGCGGGGCCCAGATCGCTGCCCATGAGCTGGTGCACGCCCTGGAAAATCACCTTGCGCTCTGTTCCCTGCATGTGCAGGACGCCCTTGTAGCGCAGCATGCGAGGACCGTAGATATTGACGATCGCGCCCAGGAAATCCTCGAGGCGGGCCGGATCGAAGGCACGGTCAGCGCGGTACACGAAGCTCTTGACGTCGTCGTCATGGTGGTGGTGATGCCCATGACCTTCTTGCGCGTGCGAAGGGTGGTCGCAATCCTCGCCATGCACGTGGTCATGGTCGTGCTCGTCTTCTTCCTTCAGGAAGTCCGGGTCGATGTCGAGCTTGGCATTGAGGTTGAAGCCGCGCAGGTCGAACACATCCTTGAGCGGCACCTCGCCGAAATGCACCTTCTGCTGCGGGGCGCGCGGATTCATGTGCTTCAGGCGATGGATCAGCGCCTCGGTTTCCTCGGTCGCGACCAGGTCGCTCTTGCTGATGAAGATCTGGTCGGCAAAGCCGACCTGGCGACGCGCTTCCTGGCGGTCGTTGAGTTGCTGGGGCGCATGCTTGGCGTCCACCAGCGTCAGGATCGAGTCCAGCAGGTAGCTTTCGGCGATCTCGTCGTCCATGAAGAAGGTCTGCGCGACGGGGCCCGGGTCGGCCAGGCCGGTGGTCTCGATCACGACACGGTCGAAGTCGAGAAGGCCCTTGCGCTTCTTGGCGGCCAGCAATTGCAGCGCCTCGCGCAGGTCCTCGCGGATCGTGCAACAGATGCAACCGTTGCTCATCTGGACGATCTGCTCCTTCGACTCGGTGACGAGGATGTCGTTGTCGATGTTCTCCTCGCCGAATTCGTTCTCGATCACGGCAATCTTCTGGCCGTGCGCCTCGCTCAGGATGCGCTTGAGGAGGGTCGTCTTGCCGGAGCCGAGGAAGCCGGTGAGGATGGTGGCGGGAATGAGGGCCATGGAGTGCTCCGGAGATCAGGATTCGGGGAAAGGCGGAAAGTTTAGCGATGGCGCCGCGGCCACGCTTCGGCAAGGTCAAACGCTATTTGCGCACCACGACGAGGCCTTTCAAGTACTCGCCCTCCGGAAACTCGATGGTCATGGGATGGTCGGGCGAAGCGCCAAGGCGCTCGGTGATGTAGCCGTCGACCCCCGCATCGATGCCTGCCGAGGCCACGATCTTGTGGAAGAGGTCGGCGCCGATGCCGCCGGAGCACGAGAAAGTGAGCAGATGCCCACCTGGCGACAGCAGTTTGAACGCCTGCCGGTTCAGGTCCTTGTAGGCCCGCGCGGCGCGCTCGGCATGCGCCACGGTGGGAGCGAACTTCGGCGGATCGAGCACGATGGCGTCGAAGGTGCGGCCCTCCTCGACGAAGCGGCGCAAGGTGGCATTGACGTCGGCATCGAGGAATTCCGTACGCGCGCCCTCGAAACCGTTGAGTGCCACGTGGGCACGGGCACGTTCCAGGGCCGGCAGCGATGAATCGATGGAAATCATCTCCGCGCCGTCGACCGCGCCCGCCGCCTTCAGCCCGGCCAGCGCGGCGACGGTGAAGCCGCCCGTGTAGCAGAAGCAGTTCAGCACGCGCCGGAAGCGGCGATGCGCGGCCAGTTCGGCAAAACGGTGGCGGCTGTCGCGCTGATCGAGGTAGAAACCGGTCTTGTGGCCCGTCGCGACGTCGAGCGTCAAGCGCCAGTCGTGTTCGCGGATGGTGATTTCGGTCGGGCCGTTGCCGCGCAACCAGCCCGTGACGGGCTTCAGGCCTTCGCGCTCCCGGCCGCTTGCATCGGATCGCTCATAGAGCTTCCCAAGCCCGGTCGCCGCCAGCAACGCATCGGCCAGCACGGCTTTCCAGCGTTCGGCGCCGGCCGAAAGAAACTGTGCCGCCAACGTGTCGCCATAGCGATCGACGATCAGGCCGGGCAAGCCATCCGCTTCGCCATGGATCAGGCGCACGCCGTCGCTCTGCAGATCGAACAGGCCGCGCGCCTCGACCGCGCTCTTGACCCGCGCCGCCAGGAATGCAGCATCGATGCGCTGTTTTTCATCGAAGCTCCACGCCCTGGCGCGGATCTTGGAGTGCGGGCTGAAGGCAGCCCAGGCGAGAAACTCGCCCTCGGCGGATTCGACACGCACCGTTTCGCCCGCATCGCCTCCGCCCTTCGCAATCGCGGATTCGAAGATCCACGGGTGGCGCCGCAACAGCGAGCGCTCCTTGCCGGACCGGAGGCGAAGATTCTTCATGGGGGCTTGCTCTTGTTCTTGCGGAGGGTCTCGGCGATCGGCGCACCCTCGTCGCGTGCCTGAGCGCGCGGATGCGCGGCGTCATAGGCCTTGGCGAGATGCTGGAAATCCAGCCGCGTGTAGACCTGCGTGGTCGAAATGTTGGCGTGGCCCAGCAGTTCCTGCACCGCGCGCAGGTCGCTGCTGGACTGCAGCACGTGGCTCGCGAACGAATGGCGCAGCATGTGCGGATGCACGGGAGCGTTCAGTCCGGCCTTGAGGCTGCGTCTCCGCAACCGGGTCCACACCGAATGCGCCGAGAAGCGCGTGCCGTTGCGGCCGATGAAGAGCGCCGCTGCGCTCTCCGGCTCGCGCAGCCGCGCGGTATCGAGCGCCGGACAGTCGTCGCGCACCGCGAGCCAGGCGCGCAGAGCCTCGGCCGCCTTTGCACCCAGCGGCACGATTCGGCGCTTGCTGCCCTTGCCCAGCACATTGGCTTCGCCGGCATCCAGGTCGACCCAGCCACGCGCCGTGGTACTGGCACGCGCGTCCAGCCCCGTCAACTCGCCGACCCGCAGGCCGCAGCCGTAGAGCAGCTCGACGATCGCCCGATCCCGAGCCTCGGCCCAGGGGTCGGCCTCGGCGTCGTGAAGGTCGGCCAACTGCACGGCCTCGTCGACCGCCAGCGCCTTCGGCAGCGGCCGGGCGGCCTTGGGCGCATGAACGTCCCGCACCGGGTTCGCGACCACCAGCCCTTCGTTGCCGAGCCAGCGGTAGAAGCTGCGCCAGCACGACAGCACCAGCGCGATGCCGCGCGACTCTCGCCCGGCACTGTGCAGCTGCGCCATCCAGCGGCGGATGTGCGCAGTCTGCACCCTGTCGAGCGCCAGCCCGGCAGCCGTCGCCTTCTCAGCCAGCGTCTTCAGATGGAAGGAATAAAGCTCGACCGTGCGAGGGGCAAGCCGCCGCTCCACCCGAACGTGCTCCAGATACCGGTCGATCAACTCCAAGCTCACGCGCCCTCTCCTTCCAGAAATACCGTGGAGCCGGCTCCGCCGGTCCGCCGGTATTGCCCCCAGCCAGGGGGTAGGCGGCCACACGAAGCGGGCAAACCCGGGGGCGTACTAGAAGTATCCATTGGCCGCATTGTTCGCGATGGCCAGAGGCTCGCGCAATGCGCCCTTGAAAGCCATGCCCCACCGCTGCCAGCATGAGGTCGGCGCGGCGGCGTACTGAACGTCGAAGGCCTGGTCGAAGCCCGACGCGCGCGCCAGCCGCTCGGCACGCCACAGGTGATAGGGCTCCGTGACGATGATCACGCTCTTCGCGCCCGCGGCCTTCAGCACGGCGCGCGACATCGAGAGGTTCTCGCGTGTCGAGGAGGACACCGGTTCGAGGATCAACGGGCCGGTGTAGCCCGACTCGCGTGCGTGGCGCTCCATGACTTCGGCCTCGATGCGGCCGTCTTCGCTGTCGATGCCGCCACTCAACACGAGGGCCCGCGCGCGGCCCGCGTTCGCCAGGGCGATGCCGGCGTCGACGCGGCCGGTCAGGCAGGGGTTGGGCTTGCCGTCGCGGTACGCCCGGTTGCCCAGGATCAAGGCCGCATCGGCAGCGCGCTGCGGCGGATGGTCGAGAAGCCGCAGCCCATGTCGCCAGATCATGGCGTGGATGGCTGCGTAGCCCAGCAGCAGGACCAGCAGTGCGCCGATCAGCGAGCGCCGGACCGCGGGGCTCAAGACCGTAGCCGCGAAAGAGCGCCCGAGGCGAGTTCGGCGATGCGCTCCAGGAAGTCGGTGCCCATCTCGGGATTGAAGCGCTGGGCGTCGGGCGACGCGAGCACGAGCAGGCCGAAAGCTGGCGCGTCGGCTTCCTGCCGCAGCGGGATCAAGGCGATCGACACCGCGGCGTGCGGCTCGGCCAGCCAGTTGGCCGCCTCGAAGCCGGCGTTCAAGCCGCAATAGGGGGCCGTCAACGACGTTGCGAGGGTCTTCACGTCGTCGCTGACCCATTGGGCATAGGACTCGTCCAGATAGGCGCTGTCGCAGTCCCAGATCTTGATTGCGGTCTGCGGAACGAGGAACAGCGACTGCAACTGGGATGCAATCTGGGTCGGCAGTCCGCGCGGATCGCGCGTGGTCAACAGTCCGCGCGTCCAGCGCTGCAGTCGGTCGGCCGTGACCACGTTTTCGGTGCCGTGGCGCACCATGTCCATCACGCGGTGCTCCAGCGCTTTTATCTTCTCGCGGAGCATTTCGGCCTGGCGTTCCTGCAGGCTCACGGCGCGGTTGCCGTGCGGGCTGGTGAGTTGCACCTGCGCCAGCAACTGCGCGTGGCGCTCGAAGAAGTCCGGCGTGTTCGACAGGTAGTTGGCGATATCGTCTTCGGTGATGGGGTTCATGGCGTTCTGGTTGTAATGATTCATGGCTGGTCCGGCACCTCGATGTCGCCTTCGAACACAGTGACGGCGGGGCCGGTCATCAGCACCGGCGCGCCGTCGCCGGCCCATTCGATGGTGAGAAGGCCGCCGCGCGTCTGGACGTCGACCCGCGGATCGAGCAGGCCGAGCCGGATGCCCGCCACCACGGCGGCGCAGGCGCCGGTGCCGCAGGCCAGCGTTTCGCCGGCGCCGCGCTCGAAGACCCGCAGGCGCACATGCGAGCGGTCGACCACCTGCATGAAGCCGGCGTTGACCCGCTGCGGAAAGCGCGGATGGTGCTCGATCAGCGGGCCCTGGGTTGCGACCGGCGCGGTGTCGACGTCGTCGACGATCTGCACGGCGTGCGGATTGCCCATCGACAGGACGGCCACCGAGACGATGGCGGTGCCCGCGCGGGTGCCCATGGCCAGGTGCCATTTCTCCCACGCACCTTCGGGCTGAGGATCGAGGCCGGCGGTGTCGAAGGGCACGCGGGCGGGCTCGAAGATGGGCGCGCCCATGTCGACCGTCACGCGGCCGTCGGCGCCCATGCGCGGTTCGATCACGCCGGAGAGGGTCTGCACGCGCACCGTGTCCTTGGGTGTCAGCCCTTGCTCGCGCACGAAGCGCATGAAGCAGCGTGCGCCGTTGCCGCACTGCTCGACCTCGCCGCCGTCGGCGTTGTGGATCACGTACTGGAAGTCGATGCCTTCGCCCGGCGAGGGCCGCACGGTGAGGATCTGGTCGGCGCCCACGCCGAAGTGGCGGTCGGCCAGGAAACGGTATTGCGCCGTGCCCAGGCCGAGCGTGCCGCGGGTTTCGTCCAGCACGACGAAGTCGTTGCCGGCGCCTTGCATCTTGGTGAAGCGGATTCGCATCGCGGGATTATCCGCTGCGTCCATCACGCCGGCTGGCGTCGGTGCGGCCTTCCGCGGCTACCCCTTCCAGACCTGCGTGGCGGCATGGATCGCCAGGCCGACCAACCCGCCCACCAGCGTCCCGTTCACCCGGATGAACTGCAAATCCCTCCCGATGTTCAGTTCCAGCTCGCGGGTCATTTCGTCGGCATTCCATTCCGCGACCCGCTCGACGATGTAGCGGCGGATGTCCTCTCGATAGCGTTCGATCGCGCGCGGCGCGGCGTCGACGATCTGCTCGTTGATCCAGCGCCGCATGGCCTGGTCGGCCCGCAGCCGTGCACCCATGGCGCCGGCCATCGCGACGATGCGCTGGCGAATGCTCGAATCGCTCTTCGCCAGGTCATCGTGCAGCCATTCGAGCATCTCGCTCCAGAGACCGTGCAGGTAGTCGCCCAGCGCCGGGTGCGCCTGCAGGTCCGCGCGGATGGCCTCGCCACGCCGCTGGAACTCGGGGTCGGTCTTGAGGCGGTCGACGAATCCGGCCATGAAGGTGTCGAAGCGCAGCCGCAGGGGATGCGCGGGCTCGGCCGCCATGTCACTGATCGTGCGCGCCACCGCGGCAATGATCTTGCGGGTCGCGAGCTTGGCGGCGACCTGGTCCAGCCCCACGTAGCGCAGCGCCTTGACCTCGCGCGCGATCGCCTCGGTAATGCGTTCCTGCACCTCGTCGCCCTCGACCACGCCAGCCACCTGCACCAGCACGTCGTCGAGCAAGGCCTGGTGCCGGCCGCCCGCCGTCAGGGCGTCGAGGGCCTGGCCGGCGAGGCGCGACACGTCGACCTGTTCCAGCCCCGCCGTCGCCATGCGCCCGAGGAAGTCGCGGACCCGCGTGTCGTCGAAGGCGCTCAGCCCGTAGCGGACCGCGGCCACCAGATGCTCCCCGAGTTTCTCCGCGCGGTCAGGGCGCGAGAGCCAATCCGCGAGCCTGCCGGCCGGGTCGACCTGCTCCAGCTTGGCCAGCACTTGCGGCGTGCTCAGGAAGTTGTTGCAGATGAAACCGGCGAGCTTGGCCCCGATCCGGTCCTTGTTGGCCGGAATGATCGCCGTGTGCGGTATCGGCAGCCCCAACGGATGGCGGAACAGCGCCACGACGGCAAACCAGTCGGCAATCGCGCCGACCATGGCCGCCTCCGCGAAAGCAGCGACGTAACCCCACCCGGCATGCCTGGGTTCGAGCGCCGTCGCCACCGCGTAGAGCAGCGCTGCGGCGCACAACAGGCCCAGTGCAATCCTTTTCAGCGGATTTCCTTCGTCTTCGCCAAGCCTTGAAGGAACTCCTCGCAGCGCGCCAGTTGCGCGAGCGTGACGTACTCATCCGGCTGGTGCGCCTGCGTGATGCTCCCGGGGCCGCACACCACGGTCGGGATGCCGGCATTCTTGAAGAGCCCCGCCTCGGTGCCGAAGGCAACCAGCGTGGTGCGCGGCTCCCCGGCCAGTCGCTGTGCCAGCCGCGTCACTGGCTCGTTCTCGGAGCTCAGGAAGCTCGGGATCTCGCAGATGGTCTCGAAGCTGAAGCCGGCATCCGGTGCGATCTTCTTCATCGCGGCCTCCGTGCGACTCGCGTAGCTCGTGACCTCTTTCTGCATCTGCGCGGCATCTGCCGTGGGAAGGTTGCGGAATTCGTAGCGGAACTCCGCATCGCGAGGCACCACGTTGTCTGCGATGCCGCCGTGGAACTGGCCCACGCTGGCCGTGCTGAAGGGCACGTCGAACCCCGCATAGCGCGGTTCGTCGCGTTCGAATCCCTCGGCCATGTCGCGCAGCTTGCCGACCACGCGTGCCGCCATCTCGATCGCATTGACCGATTGCGGCGTGAGCGACGAATGCGCCTCCTTGCCGCGCACGCAGCACTTGTAGCGGTAGACCCCCTTGTGCGCGATCGCCGGCACCATGAGCGTCGGCTCGCCAATGATGCAGGCCAGCGGCTTGATGCCCTGGTCCTTCATGTCGGCAATCAGTTCCCGCACGCCGAAACAGCCGACTTCCTCGTCGTAGCTGAAGGCAAAGTGCACCGCGAAAGGCGAATCGCTTTCGATGAAGCGCTCCGCATTGGCCAGCGCCAGCGCGATGAAGCTCTTCATGTCGGCCGCCCCCCGGCCGTAGAGCCTGGGCTCGACATGGGCGACTTCGGCATCTGCATCGTCCTGCGGCCAGTCCTGCACGATCGCCGAGAGCGGATCGACGCTCCACTCCTGCCCGTCCCACGGCACCGTGTCGGTATGGCCCGAGACGATCACGCCCGCCTTCTTGCCGGCACCCAGCGTGGCGAAGAGATTGGCCTTGGTCTTGTCGGCGTTGTAGGTGAGCCGGCTTCGCACGCCGAGCCCGGCCAGGTGGTCGCGGGCGAAGTCGATCAGCTCCAGGTTGCTGTGGGCGCTCACGGTGTTCATGCGCACGAGCGTCTGCGCGAGTTCGAGGCTGCGGGGGGAAAGCACATGGGACATGCGGGGCATTGTCCGGGAAGTTCGCGATGACGCGCCAGCGTCGCCAATGCGGCAAACTCGCAGGGCACGATCTTTGCGGGCACTCCCCGCAAAGCCTAGACTCTTGCCCATGAAACTCATCGATTCCCTCGTCACCCAGGCGGCCGGCATCGCCGCAGTTCGACGCGATCTGCACGCCCATCCCGAACTCTGCTTCCAGGAAGTCCGCACCGCCGACGTGGTGGCGGCCAAGCTCACGGAATGGGGCATCCCGATCCACCGGGGGCTGGGCACCACCGGTGTCGTCGGCATCGTCAGGAACGGCACCAGCAGCCGCGCCGTCGGCCTGCGCGCCGACATGGATGCGCTGCCCGTCACCGAGCTCAACACCTTCGCGCACGCGAGCAAGCACCACGGCAAGATGCACGCCTGCGGCCACGACGGCCACACGGCCATGCTGCTCGCGGCGGCGCAGCATCTGGCGAAGCACCGCAATTTCGACGGCACGGTCTACCTGATCTTCCAGCCTGCCGAGGAAGGCGGGGGCGGTGCGCGCGAGATGGTCAAGGAAGGGCTGTTCGAACAGTTCCCGATGGACGCCGTCTTCGGCATGCACAACTGGCCCGGCATGAAGGCCGGCCAGTTCGCGGTCAGCCCCGGCCCGGCCATGGCGTCGAGCAACGAGTTCACCATCACGATCCGCGGCAAGGGCGGCCATGCTGCGCTGCCGCACACGGGCATCGATCCGGTGCCCGTGGCGTGTGAGATGGTGCAGGCCTTCCAGACCATCATCACGCGCAACAAGAAGCCGACCGATGCCGGCGTGATCTCGGTCACCATGATCCATGCGGGCGAGGCCAACAACGTGATCCCCGACAGCTGCGAGCTCAAGGGCACGGTGCGCACCTTCACGCTCGAAGTGCTCGACCTGATCGAGGCGCGCATGAAGAAGATCGCCGAGCACGTGAGCGCCGCCCACGACGCGGAGTGCGACTTCCACTTCCACCGCAACTACCCGCCGACCATCAACACCGCCGACGAAGCGAATTTCGCGCGCCGCGTGATGGCGGGCATCGTCGGCGAGGACAACGTGCTGGTGCAGGAGCCCGCCATGACGGCCGAGGACTTCGCCTTCATGCTGCTGGCCAAGCCGGGCGCCTACGCCTTCATCGGCAACGGCGACGGCAGCCACCGCGATCTGCACCACGGAGGCGGCCCGTGCATGTTGCACAACGCAAGCTACGACTTCAACGACGACCTGATCCCCTTGGGCGCGACCTGCTGGGTGCAACTGGCCGAGCAGTTTCTCGACACGCCGAATGGCTCGAACGGCCCGAAGGGTCCGGAAAAGGCCGCGGCATGATCGGCGTCGGCGAGGCTTTCTCGTCCCGCTATCTGCTTGCGCGGCAGAAGTTCCTGCGGGCCTGCGCGAGCACCGGCCTCGCCGTTCGCTCGCATGTCCATCCCCTGAAAGGGCGTGATGGCGAGGAACTGGCGATGGACGTCGCCCTGGACGGCAACCCCGATGCAGAGCGCCTGCTGATCTTGACCAGCGCCTGCCACGGCGTCGAAGGCTATTGCGGCAGCGGCGTGCAGGTCTTTGCCCTGCACGACGACGAATGGCGCGACAAGGCGCGCGACCAGGGCGTCGCGGTCCTGTATGTGCACGCGCTGAATCCTCACGGCTTTTCACATGGACGTCGCGTGACGCACGAGAACGTCGATCTCAACCGCAACTTCTTCGATTTCGACGAGCCCTTGCCCGTCAACGAGCCCTACGCCAGCCTGCATGCCCTGTTGCTGCCGGCCGAATGGCCGCCCACCGCGGAGAACCAGGCGGCCATTGGCTCCTGGATCGAGCAGCACGGCGCGGTCGCCTTTCAGGCGGCTGTGACGCGCGGGCAGTACCAGTTCGAGGATGGACTCTTCTTTGGCGGCAACGCGCCGACATGGAGCAACAAGACGCTGCGCGACGTGCTGCGCACGCAGGCGCAATCCGCGCGCCAGCTCGCTTGGATCGACCTGCACACGGGACTGGGCCCGAACGGGATCGGCGAACGCATCTTTTCGTGCAAGGACGACAAGGCGGCCTACGCGCGGGCCAACGCGTGGTGGGGCACGCCGGCTGCGCCAGTGACGTCCATCTACGACGGCTCTTCGACGTCCGCTTTCCTCACCGGACTGATGTGGAATTCGGTGTATGAAGAGTGCCCGCGGGCCGAATACACCGGCATTGCGCTGGAATACGGAACCGTGCCCGTCATGGAGGTGATGGGTGCGCTGCGCGCGGACCACTGGCTGCACCAGCATCCCGAGGCGCCGGAGGCATTGGCGGCATCGATTCGCGCACGAATGCTGGAGGCGTTCTACACGGACAGCGATGCCTGGCGCGGACAGATCATCAGCCAGGCGCGGCAGGCGATGTTCCAGGCGGTGGACGGCCTCTCCGCAACGGCGTGATGCCGATCAGCCGGGAAGCATGCGCTCTTCGGCAATCACGAGCAGGCCGTCCATGATCAGCCCGTCCACGAGTTCGAAATCGCCATTCATGCTCGGCGCCATCTTCCACCCTGCCCCGCCGGTCATGTAGCACGCCGGCTCGGCGCCGCAATGCGCGCGCACGTGCTGAACCATGCGCTCGACCGCGCCGGCAATCGCATAGGTGCCGCCGCTGGTCAGGGCATCGCTGGTATTCGTCGGAAACTCGCGCACGTCGCCCGTCGGCACGTGCAGGCCTGCCGTGCCGGATTCCAGCGCCCGCAGCATGATCCCGTGGCCCGGCAGGATGAATCCGCCAAGAAACCTTCCGTTGGTGTCGACAGCCTCCACCGTGACGGCGGTCCCGATCATCACCACCACCATGGGGCGAGCGGGCCCCTGGGTGAGCATGCGGTGGCGCGCGCCGATCATCGCGACCCAGCGATCGGCGCCCAGGCGCGTCGGATGGTCGTAGCCATTGACGATGCCGGCTTCCGCCAGGCTGGACACCACCCATCGCGGCGAGCAGTCGAAGCGCTCGACCAACTGCTCTTCGGCGCGCCGCCGCACGGCGTCGCCCGCCACCACGCAGCCGAGCATCGACGTCGGCGCTGGCAGGTCGGCCCAAGGCCCTTCTGCGAGCCGCTCGATGTGGTCCAGGAACTCGGCCCCGTGCGCGAGCAACGCAGCGCCCGGCCGCGCCACATCGTAGAGGGACCACTTGAGACGGGTGTTACCGATGTCGATCGCGAGGAATGCCATGCGCGGCATTATTGCGAGTTGTGCTTACGGCCGCTTGCATATGCGGGCCGCCGTCCGGCAAGGACCGTCATCTTCCGCGGTTAAAGTGGCCCTTCCAAAATCATTCAAGGAGTAACCATGGGTTTGCTAAGTTTCATCAAGGAAGCGGGCGAGAAACTGTTCGGCGGTTCCACCGCACACGCAGCGGAACCTGATGCGAACAAGGTGGCCGCAGACGCCATCAAGACCTACATCGAGACCCAGAACCTCGGCCTCACGAACCTCGCGGTGGAATACGTCGCGACCAGCGGCGTGGTCACGCTGTCAGGCAACGCGCCTTCGCAGGAAGCCAGCGAGAAAGCCTCGCTCGCGGCAGGCAACGTCGCCAACGTCACGCAGGTCGACAACAACCTGGTCGCACCGGCAGCAGAGCCCGCGCAGTATCACGACGTGGTGCGCGGCGACACGCTCTCGGCCATCTCCAAGAAGTACTACGGCGACGCCAACAAGTACAACGCGATCTTCGAGGCCAACAAGCCGATGCTGAGCCATCCGGACAAGATCTATCCCGGCCAGAAGCTACGCATTCCGAAACTCTGAACTCGCCCCCAGGCTTGCTCACTTCGTGTAGCCGCCCACCCCCTGCCGGGGGCAACACCTGCGGCCCGGCGAAGTCGGCTCCGCGGTGTTACTGAGCTCGCCCCCAGGCTTGCTCACTTCGTGTAGCCGCCCACCCCCTGCCGGGGGCAACACCTGCGGCCCGGCGAAGCCGGCTCCGCGGTGTTACTGAGCTCGCCCCCAGGCTTG
>NZ_JASZYF010000039.1 GCF_030317115.1 Variovorax gracilis | reverse complement strand
GATGGTGAACCTGCCGACGGCGGGGGTGGACTACCACGTGCCCTTCGGCGGCCGCAAGGGATCGAGCTACGGCCCGCGCGAGCAGGGCAGGTACGCCCAGGAGTTCTTCACTGTCGTGAAGACGGCCTACACGTTCGCCGGTTGAGCCCTCGGCCGAAGAGGCGTGTCACGGCACGCGCTGATAAGTGCCCTTCGGCAGGCACTTGTTGGCGCCGGTGACGTCGAGCCTGGAAAACTCGAAGTCGGACTTGATCGCGTAGTCCTTGCCCGTATGCGAATGGCTCGGGCGGGCCCGGGGGCGGAACTTCTTGTCGGGACAAAGACTGGACACGAACTCGTTGCCCAAACGCCCACCGGCACGCCATTCGATGGTGACTGCGCCATTCACGTACTTTCCTTCGAAGTCGTCGAAGGCCAGTGCGCCGGACGACGCACCGCAGAGAACCACCGCAAGGATCGACTTGTTCATGAGCTTCCTCGAGCAAGGCATTGGGGGGAGCGCGGGCCGCAAGTCTGCCACGCTGAAGGCGAAACGTCTTGCGGCTTCACCGGATCACGCATCCGCAGCCGAGACCCGAAGAGGCCATCGCATGGCCCGACCGGCGGGGACGCTCCGTCCAGAACTCGTCGCTATTGCGGCACCAGCCCGGCGGCTTTCACCAGCTCGGCATGGATGCGGGTCTCCTCCGCGATGACCTGCCCGAGGGGCTTGGTGTCGTCGATCGCCGGCTCCATGCCCACCTCCAGCAGCCGGGCCTTGACGTCGCCGCGAAGCAAGGTCTTCACGGACTTGTCGAGCCGATCCAGGATCGGTTGCGGAGTCTTGGCTGGTGCCAGCAGTCCGATCCATGCCGACAGCACCACGTTGTCGACGCCGCCTTCGCGCAGCGTCGGGATGTCCGGCGCCGAAACCGATCGCTTCTCGCTCAACACGCCGACCGGGTGCAGCTTGCCGGCCTTGATATGCGGCAGGGCCTCCGGCAACGGCGCGAACACCATGTCCACGACGCCGCCCATCAGGTCGGTGATCGCCGGCGCGCCGCCCTTGTACGGGATGTGCATCAGCCGCGCGCCGGTACGGCTCTCGAACATGAGGCCCGCCAGATGCTGCGGGCTCCCGTCGCCCGACGACGCGTAGGTCAGCTTGCCGGGATTGGCCTTGGCCGCCGCCAGCACGTCGGCCACGCTTGCGAACCGCGACTTGTCGCGCACCACCAGCACCATGGACTGGTTGACCAGCTTGGTGACCGGCGCGAAGTCGGTTTCGGGGTTGTACGGCAGCGTCTTGAAGATGCTCTTGTTGGTGGTCAGGAAGGATGCGGGCGACACCATGATGGTGTAGCCGTCCGGTGCCGCCCGCGACACCAGCGGCGTGCCGATCTGGCCGGAGGCGCCCGCCTTGTTGTCGACCACGAAGGGCTGCCCCAGGTCGGCCGCCAATTGCTGGCTGACCAGCCGCGCCACCATGTCCACGCTGCCACCTGCCGGCAGCGCGACGATGACCTTGACCGGACGGCTCGGATAGCTGTCCTGCGCCGAGGACGGAGCGACCGCGATCAGGCCGGACGCGGCGCCAAGCGCCAAGAGGATGGATCGGGCAAGGGCCATGGGTGACGGATCGCTTTCATGCTTGGGAAGATGCCCCGGCGCTGCCGGGGTGCCGCGTTCGGCGGAGTCTGCCACGCCGGAAGTGAGCCGTCTTGCAGGTTTTGTGCCGGTCGAACCGGTCCGCAGATGCGCTCCGGCGCTCCCTGGCGCGAATGTCAATGAATGTGACGGCAGGCCGGACTGTGAATTTGTCACTTCCCATTCCCCTCGTTGGGGAGTTCAATGCCTAACTTCGCAACACCCAGGAGCGGCCGCGATGACAAAGGAACTGCAACTGATCGTGGACCAGCCCTGCGCAGGGCACTTCTACTGGACGATCGTTTATCTGGGCGCGCGCGGCGAGGACCACTCCGTCGTCGATTACTCGCGCGGCCCGCTGCCGACTCGCAGTTCGGCAATGGATGCCGGCATGACGGCACTTGCCGGGCACCAACGGGCAGGCAGCCCCTGGCTGGGACAGACCTCGGGCGCCCGGTTCGGCTGGAACCTGGATACGGTCCCCGGCACGCTCCTGCAGGCCTAGCCATTCGGGCATGACGCCGCTTTTTCCGGCCTCCGAATGAACGCGCAAGCGCCTTCGACCGACGAGCCGCTGGACCTCCTCATCATCGGCGCAGGCATCGGCGGTGTCCTGAGCCTCTACTACGCGCGCAAGGCCGGCCTGAATGCGTTGCTGCTGGAGCGCCAAGCCGTGGTCGGCGGCCTCTGGGCGACGCTTCCGCCGTGGCAGGACATCCAGTTCGGCCGTTGCGACTGGACCCTGGGCGACCTGCCGATCGCCGGCGAGGACCAGGCCAGCATCCGCGACAACATCCAGGCATGGGTCGACCGCTTCGGCCTGGCGAGCTCGATGCGGCTCGGCACCGAAGTCACGCGCGCCATCCGCATCGGTGGGGAATGGGTCGTCGAGACGGCGGACCACACTTTCCGCGCGAGGCACCTGATCAGCGCGACCGGCGCCCACAACCGTCCCTTCATCCCCGAGCCCGAGCGCGAATCCGTCGCATTGCGCGAGCTGCATTCATCGCAGTTGCGCGAAGCGTCGGATCTTCGAGGACGCGACGTGGTGGTGGTCGGCGGCGGTGCGTCCGCCTATGACTTGCTCGACCTGTGCTTCGAGCACGAGGCCCGCCGCGTCATCTGGGCCTACCGGCACCCGCGCTGGATGATGCCGAGCCTCAGGCCGAAGAGCGAAGCGGGCAGCCCGCGCAGAATGGCCAAGGCCCAGATGGAGGGCGCCAGCGTCGACCAGCTCAGCGTTGGCTTTCATGCGGAGCTCGTCGCCCGCTATGCCAAATTCGGTCTCCAGGACATCCAGCCGGAGGGCGCATTCGATCTGGGGCGTCATCAGCTGATCCCGGCGCGATGGCGAATGATCGGGAACTTCCCGAAGATCGAGCGCCATCGCGCCGAAGTGACACGGATTCAAGGCCGCTCCGTGACGCTCTCGACGGGCGCGACGGTGGATGCCGATCTGCTGCTCTGGGCCACGGGCTATGAGATCGACCTCGGCTTCTTCGCGAATGAAGCGCTGTCCGGCATCCGCCGGCACGAGGAACTGGTCGCGCAATGCGGCTGTGGCGTGCTCGCGATGGCCGAGCCCGGCCTCTACTTTCTGGCCGCGGGACTGGAATCGACCGGCGTCGCGCCCTGGGCCTACGCGATGATGATCCGCACGCTCATGTCGCACCTGCGCGGCGAGGCCACGCTGGAGCCGGTGCCGCTCACACGCAAGATCAACCACTTCCACTACGTGCCGTTCCTGGCCGCACGCGATCCCGTGAATTTTCCGGAGGGGCGATGGGAGGAGGAGTTCCGGCAACTCGCGTCGGTGCATCCGCCGCTGGAGCCGCTGCCGATTCCGGCCTGAGGCCTTGATTGGAGATCGCGGCAGCTCGACCGCCGACGCCGCGGGAGAGCCTCAGTCGTTGACGGTCTCGTGGTCAGCGGGCATGAGGATTTCGAGCAGCTCGCAGTCGTCCGACCAGCCGATCACCGTGTGGCGAATGCCAGGGGGTTGCACCCAGCTCGATCCGGCGACCAGGCGTTGCGGCCCGATGCCTTCGAAGTTCGTCTCGAACCAGCCCCTCAAGCAGTAGACCATCTGGAACTGCACGTTGTGGTGATGCCGCTGGCTGAGTTCCGCGCGAAAGGGCGTGATCATGCGGATCACGTGGGCTTCAGCCAACCCGTTCGTCGCGGTTGCAACGCCCAGGTCGCGATAGGACGAGTAATCCCGCAAGCCATCGGTCCTGAAGGCGGCCTCGTCGTGGTGGCTGATGACGAAGCGCTGCGGTGCATCACGTAGCGAGAGTTCCATCGGATTCTCCGGAAAGAGGGTGGGACCGGCACTCTGATCCCTCGATTGGAATGGCGCAAGCGCGGCGCCGGGAAATCACCCGGTCGACTCAAAAGCGACGCGCAAGATGCGCGGCTCCGCACAGCGCGCAGATGCAGCGCGCAGATGCAGCGCGGAGAGGCGGGGCCGCAACCGACGCAGCTACTGCCGCGCCATCGCGATGCGGATCGCTTCGTCGGGCGAGACCAGGTGGTCCGCGCTGTCCGCGGCGTCGCCGATGGCGAGCAGCACTCCCCTGACGCGACCGTTGAACTCGTTGCCCAGGGGGCCGTAGTCCGGTGACACAGGTGCGCCGGTGTCCTGGCCCACGTCGCAGCCATCGTCGGCGGAGAACACCATGGCCTGCGTCATCGGTACGGACCCTTCGCCGACCTGCTTGCCGTCGACGAACAGCGTCACCTGCCCACCCTTGCCCAGACCGCCGCCGGCGTACGCGAACTCCATGCGCACCTGGTGCTCGCCTTGTGGAAGCGTCTCCGAGGCTTCGACGAAGTAGTGGTTCACGCCCGCCACGTTGTAGCAATACTTGAGCTTGCCGTTGAGGGCGTAGAGGCTCCAGCCGCCGATGTTCGCGCCCTGCGCGATGATCACGCCCTGCGCGCCCGAAGCTGGCACGTCGATCTCGGCGGTGACCGAGTGCGACTTGTTCTTGATGCTCAGGACGCAGTTCTCCGACAGCCGCCCCATTCCGCCGAACAGGAGTTGGCTCGTTCCCTTGATCAGCACCGGCCGTCCGGCCGTGTCCGGGTTCATCTTCTCGACGACCCGGTCGTCCAGCGGCAGCACCTTGTAGCGCGCCGCCTCGATCAGCCACAAGCGCTGCAACTCGTGAAGCTTCTCCGGCATCTGCTTCGACAGATCCTTGGCCTGGCTCCAGTCCTTGGTGGTGTCGTAGAGCTCCCAGACATCGTCGTCGAACGGGACGGTCTTGCGCCCTACGAGGATCCACGGCGTCCCATGCTTGGTGACCGCGGTCCAGCCCTTGTGATAAATGCCGCGATTGCCGAACATCTCGAAGTACTGCGTCTCGTGACGTTCCGCCGCGCTCGCGTCGTTGAATGTGTAGAGCATGCTGACGCCTTCCAGCGGATCCTGCGCCACGCCATTGACCGAAGCCGGCTCGGGCAAGCCTGCCGCTTCGAGGATCGTCGGCGCGATGTCAATCACGTGATGGAACTGCGAGCGCAACTCCCCCTTGCCCTCGATGTGGCTTGGCCAGTGGACGATCGTGCCGTTGCGTGTGCCGCCCCAGTGGGAGGCGACCTGCTTGGTCCACTGATACGGCGTGTTCATCGCATGGGCCCAGCCCACTGCATAGTGGTTGTACGACTCCGGCCCGCCGAGCTTGTCGTACCGCTCCATGAGGAACTCGGGCGTCTCCAGCGCCGCCAGGCCGTTGAAGTTGGCCATCTCGTTGTATGCGCCGTTCAGCGTGCCCTCGGCGGATGCGCCGTTGTCGCCGACGATGTAGTACACGAGCGTGTCATCGAGGATCTTCAGGTTCCCGAGTTGATCCAGCAGGCGGCCGACGTGATGGTCGGTGTACTCCATGAAGCCCGCGTAGACCTCCATCTGCCGGCGCAGGATGGGCTTGAGCGCCTCCGGCATGGCGTCCCACGCCGGGATCTCCTCGTGGCGCGGGGTCAGCTCGCAGTCTTCCGGCACCACGCCCAGCGCCTTCTGGCGGGCCAGGGTCTCCACGCGGAGCTGGTCCCAGCCGCCGTCGAACTTGCCCTTGTACTTGTCGGCCCATTCCTTCGGCACGTGGTGGGGCGCGTGCGTCGCACCGGGCGCGAAGTAGGCGAAGAAGGGCTTGTCCGGTGCCAGGGCCTTCTGCTGGCCGATCCACGCGATGGCCTTGTCGGTCATGTCCTCCATCAGGTGGTATCCCTGCTCGGGCGTCTTCTTCGGCTCGACCGGCGTGGTCCCTTCATACAGGGTGGGATACCACTGGTTCGCCTCGCCGCCGATGAAGCCGTAGAAGTACTCGAAGCCGCCGCCGCCCGTGGGCCAGGCATCGAAGGGCCCGACCGAACTGGTCTCCCATACCGGCACCTCGTGGCACTTGCCGAACTGGGCCGTGGAGTAGCCGTTGAGCTTGAGGGTCCGCGCCAGCGGCGACATGGAGTTGGGCAGGACCGAGCTGTAGCCCGGCGCGCCGGTGGCGATCTCGGTGATGCCGCCCATGCCGCAGGAGTGGTGGTTGCGGCCGGTCAGGAGCGCCTGGCGTGTCGGCGAGCAGAGCGCGGTGGTGTGGAAGCGGTTGAACTTCAGCCCGCCCGCCGCGAGCTTCTCCGCGTTCGGAGTCTGGCAGGGGCCGCCGAACGCACTGCTCGAACCGAAGCCGGCGTCGTCGATGAGGATGATCAGCACGTTGGGCGCGCCCTTGGGCGGGCGAAGCTGGTCGATCGGCGGAAAGTGCGTGTCGGGGTCCTTGGCGTCGTAGGTGATGAGCCTGGGCCTCGATGTGTTTCGCATCGGGAGATGCGTACGAATCGGCTTGTCTTGACTGTTCATGAGCGCCTCCTCGGTGAAACCGGGCGAGGAGCGTACTCCGAACGCTTCCGGTGTGCCACTGCCGGCCGATCAATCGCCGCGGAACCCGGACGCCTTCACGATCGGCCCCCAGCGTGCAATGTCGGCGGCCAGGATGTCGCCGAACTCGCGCTGGGACGTGCCGGTCGGCGCCAGGCCGAAGGAGATCAGGAGGTCCCTCAACTCCGGAGCGCGAACGGCGCCGACGAGGGCGGCGTTCCACTGGTCGACGATCGGCGCTGGCGTCCGCGCGGGCGCGAAGACGCCCGTCCATCCCCGGGCCACGATGCCGGGCAGGCCCTGCTCGCTGAAGGTCGGGACATCGGGCAACTGCTCGATGCGCTTCGAATCCGACGTGGCAAGGACGCGGATCCGTCCCGCCTTGTGGAATTCGATGAAGTCCGACAAGCCTCCAATGCCGGCGGGGATGGTTCCTCCGGCCAGCTCCAATGCCATGGCATTGCCGCCCTTGTAGCCGACATGCGTCATCTCGACGCCGGTCTCCTTCACGATCACCAGGCCCAGGAAATGGGGCAGGCTCCCGGCGGCGCCAGTGCCGAAGAAGGACTTGCCGGGATTCGCCTTCGCCCACTGGATGAATTCCGGCATCGTCCGGGCCGGATGGTTGGCGGGTACGGCGAGGCCATAGGCATAGGTGGCGACCTGGCAGACCGGCACGAAATCCCTGATCGGGTCGTAGTTCACGTCCTTGAACACCAAGGGCGCCAGCACGGGCACGACGATCGGCAGCAGCGCCACCGTCGAGCCGTCGGCCGGCGCATTCTTCAGGATGACCGCCGCGATGCGTCCGCTCGCGCCCAGCCTTTCCTCGACGACCACGGGACGGTTCATCCGCACCCGGGCGCCCTCGGCAAGTTGCCGTGCCACAGCGTGGGTGGCGCCATCACCCAGCGAAATGAGCAGCCTGGCGGGCTCCGTGCCGCCGACCTGGGCAATGGCTTCGGCCCAGCCTCTCGCACCCGCATGGATCACAAGGGCGGATACCAGCATTCTTCTGGACACGCGCATGCATCACCTCCTCGGCCGGAGCTGGCGGCGGGCCAGCATACGCAGGACGCGCCGCGACTGGAATATGCCAATGGGCATGCGCCGCGGGCTTCCTGCCGGGGGACCCGAGCGGTATGCTCGCGGCGTCTTCCACCCTCGATTCCTCCATGCGGCGGACCCAGGATCCTGAATCCAGCGGAGACGAGTCCTCGCCTCTTTCCGCTGCCGATCTGCTGGGGTTCGAGCGGCTGCTGCTGCAGTTGTCGGTCCGGTTCATCAACCTGCCGGTGTCCGAGATCGAGGACGCCATCGGCGAGAGCCTCTCGCAAGTCGTCAAGGCACTCCATATCGACCGGTCCACGCTGACGCGCCTGGTTCCGAACCTGGGCTTGTTCGAGGCAGCCTACTCGTGGGCGGTCGAAGGGGTTTCTCCGGTCCGAAGGCGGTTCGTCAGCGAGGATTCGCCGTGGTCCATCGCCATGGCGCGTGCCCGGAAGCCGGTCGTCTTCGATTGCCTGGCCGACCTGCCCCCCGAGGCGCACATCGACAAGATGTCGTACCAGCTCATGGGGCTGAAATCGCACGTGAACATGCCCATCGTCGTGGGCGGGCAACTCTACGGTGGACTGAGCTTCGGCTGCGTTCGGCAGGAGCGCCACTGGACGCCCGACATCCTGTCCAGGATGCGCCTCCTGGGCGACATCTTTGCCAGCGCACTGGCCCGCAAGCTGGCGAAGGAAGAACTGGACCTGGCGATGGGCCTGGAGCGGGTGGCGAGCTCGACGCTCGCATCGCTTGCGCTGGCGGAGCGACCCGGCAGCGAGACGATCGAGGCGGGCCTGCGGCAGATCGCCGAGTTCGCGGGCGTCGAGTACGTGGGGATCTGGCAGGGAGTGGGCACAGGCAGCGAACTCGCCGAAACAGGGCATTGGCTGGCGCAAGGCTTCCTGGCGCGTCGCACGGCCGACTTCATCCAGCACCTGCCGTGGCTCCATGCCCGGGTGCTGGGCGGCGAGGTCGTGCGGCTTCACCGCGTGGAGGATCTGCCGGCGGACGCGCAGACGGATCGCGCCACGCTCATGCGCCACGGCATCCGCTCGATCTTCGCCATGCCGATCTCCGCCGCCGGGCAGACGACCGCCGCCCTGGTGATGGCCAGCATCCTGATGGAACGCGAGTGGCCGGAGGCGCTCCTGCCCGGCACGAGCCTGCTCGCCGAGGTCTTCGCGCATGTGCATGCACGCCGCGTGATCGAGGAGCGAGGCCGCGCCGCGAACGATGAGGCGGCGCTGTGGCGGGAGCGGCTCGCGCTCCTGGTGCGCCTGGACACCATCGGCGAGATGTCGCTGGCGCTGTCCCACGAGCTCAAGCAGCCGGTGGGGGCGATCGAGAACTACGCCCTGGCCGCACTTCGGCGCCTGGGCGAAGGGACGGCGGACCTGCAACGGGTCAGCGACCTGGCCGAGAAGATCATCGGCCAGGTCACGCGCGCCAGCGAGATCGTGCTGCGAATGCGCGGCGTGGTCCAGGACCCCGAGCTCCACACGTCGAGCTTCGGCGTCATGCGCATGATCGGCGAGTGCATCGAGGCAGTGCGGCTGGATTGCATCGGCCGCCGGATCTCCATCCGCTCGCATGCCGCGGAAGACCTGCCGGAGGTGCGCGCCGATGAAGTGCATATCCAGCAGGTGATCCTCAACCTGCTGCGCAACGCCATCGAGGCGATCGACATGCATGCGGACGCGCGGCGAAGAGAGATCGTGGTCGAGGCCTCCCTGCACGACGATCGCGCCGTGCTCGTCAGCGTCGCCGACAGCGGCGTCGGCATTCCCGAGGACGAGATCGAACGCGTCTTCGAGGCCTTCTATTCGACCAAGTCAACAGGCCTCGGCGTCGGCCTTCCGATCTGTCGACGTCTGGCGGAGGCCAATGGCGGTTCGCTGTGGGCGGCCCGCAACCCCGAAGGAGGCGCCAGGTTCTTCCTCACGCTCCCGACGCGCGCGGTGCACTAGCCCTGCGCAGGGTCTGCGGAGGCAGCCGGCGCCACGGACGCGCCCTCGATGCCGTGGCGCTGCAAGGCGTCGGCGATGAAGCCGCTGGCCTTCATCTCTTCGACGAATGCACGGAGTTCGAGTGCGGCGCCGGCGCCTCTTGCCTTGGGCACGCCCATGGCTTGCTGGATCACCATGAAGCGCCCGGGCAACAGGCGGAGTCCGGCGTGCTTGCGGCAATCCGATTCCAACTGCTGCTTCACGCCCGCCGCCACGTCCAGTTGCTGCTCGATGAAGGTCTGGACGACCGTGGGCGAGGTCGGTGCCCGGACGATGTGCGCCTGCTTGAGTTCGCGCGTGAGGAAGAGGTCATAGGCACTTCCCTTGCCCACCGCGACCAGGCAGCCTTCGCGATCCACTTCCTCGTTGTCCTGCAACGGGGACTTGTCCCTGACGAGGTAGCTGCCCTCGATCAGCAAGTAGGCGGCGCTGAAGGCGATCTCCGCGCCACGGACCGGATCGATGGCGAAGAACCCGATGTCGGCCTCGTCGTTGGCCACCGCCTGCACCGACTTGCCGGCCGAGTCGAAGACGACGAAGTCGACGCCGACGCCCAGGCGTTGCGCGAACGCGCGCGCCAAGTCGATCGAAACGCCCGCCGGTTGGCCTGTCGCCTTGTCGGTGTTGGCGAGGATGGGATTGCCCAGGTTGATGGACGCGCGCAGCACGCCCCTGGGCGTGAGGGCCTGGATGACTTCGCGATCGGTGCTCATGGGGATGCCTCCTCGGACCCAGGGTGTTCGGGCCGCATGGACACGAATTGTCCGATCACTTCGCTGCCGTCGCCAGGCGCGCGCTGCCGCGACAGCGCCCATCGCTGTTCCTGGACCTGGAGGTGGCCGGAGGCGGGGAGCTCTTTCGGGGCACGCGCGACGTGCGCCCGCTCGACCGCGATTCTGGAACCGGCGGCTCCGGCGGCAAATCCCGGTAGCTACGTAGGCCACGTACGTGGGATAGGTGGCCGCTCGTCTGGATTTGCCGCAGTGCCGCTTCCAGAATGATTTCCGCCAGGCCATCGCGCATGTACCGAACTGGCGCAAGGCAACGCCCCTGGGGGCCGGACCCCTGAAAGGGATCTCTCCACGGCCAAAGAGGCGCTTCAATTCATTCACCGAGGAACACGCAAATGAGCAAACTTCTCGCAGCCATGATCGCCGGCCTGTTCGCCGCCGGCGCCTACGCGCAAAACCCGCCGGGCACGACGTCGCAGGAACAGGTGATCACCAACAGCAAGCCGCAGCAACGCGCGCAGGACAAGGCCAATGCGCGCCCGCAGGACAAGGTGAAGAAGCCGACCGGCGACTGGGCGAAGTCGCCCGAGAACGATGCCATCGGCACAGGCAAGGCCGCCGCCGCCGGTCAGGCACGCGTCGACACGCGGGACGAAAAGCATCCCAACAGGAAGCAATCGAGGCAGGGCGGCACGCCCGACATGCCCGGCGCCAAGTAAGCCCGCACGACCATGAAGCACCTGCCTGATCTCTCGAAGAAGGTTGCCGCGGCCGCGCTGATCGCGTTGGCCGCGGGCTGTGCCACTACCGACACGCTCAACAACGACAACCTTGCGATCGCTGCCGGCTTCAAGGTCATCACGCCCAAGAAGCCGGATCAGCAGGCGATCCTCGCCAAGCTGCCCAAGGACAAGGTCTCCCCCGTCACCTACCAGGGCTCCACCTACTACGTCCTGCCGGACTCGATGAACAACCTGGCCTATGTGGGCGGCCCTGCGCAATACCAGGACTACCAGCGGCTGCGCGTCGCCAAGCAGTTGAGCAACAACAACCTCGAGGCGGCGCAGATGAACGAGATGGATTCCATGGACTGGGGCGGCTGGGGCGGTTGGGGTGGTCCTGCGTTCATCGGTTTCCGCCGCTAGCCACGAGCCGAAGTACAGCGACGGAAGGAGATCCCAGTGAATCGCCCATGCCAAATCCTCTCCAAGGCCTTGCTGGTGGCCATGAGCCTGGCCTTCGTCGCCGAAGCGAGCGCCCAGCGCGCGCCTGCCGCCGCTTCCGCACCGAAGAGCAAGGCAGCCAGGCCCGCGCCGCAGCTCGAAGCCAGGGCGATGGAACTGCTGCGGGCGATGAGCAGCGCCCTCACCGCGTCGTCGTCGATGGCGTTCACCGCCGTCGCGACCTATGAGAGCCCCACCAGCATCGGCCCGCCGCTGGCCTTCACGACGACCTCCGAAGTCCTGGTGCAGCGGCCGAACAAGCTGCGCGTGATCACGGGCGGCGACGGCAAGCGGGCGGAGTACTACTACGACGGCAAGACCTTCACTGCCTTCGCGCCTTCCGAGAATCTGGTCGCCGTGGCACCCGCGCCACCGACCATCGATGCCGTGCTGGAAGCGGCGTTCAAGAATGCCGCGATCTACTTCCCCTTCGCCGATGTGCTGGGCGCCGACCCCTTCAAGAACATCACCGAGGGCCTGACCAAGGCCTTCTACGTCGGCGACTCGAAGGCGGTCGGCGGCACGACGACCGACGTGATCGCCGTCGTCACCGACGAGCTGTTCATGCAGATCTGGATCGGCGCCGACGACAAGCTGCCGCGCCGGTTGCGTGCCACCTATCGCGGTGATCCGCTCCTGCTGCGCCACCAGGTCGACCTGTCGAACTGGAAGCTCGACCCCGTCGTGGCCGCGGAGGCCTTCGCATCGGTCAATGCGGCCAACGCGAGGAAGATTCCGTTCGCCGCGCCGCCCGCGCCCCCGGCTGCCGCCCGGGCACGCAGCGTCAAGGCGAGCAAGGCGCCATGAGGCGCGCGGAAGGACTCGACATGAAAACGATGAAAGCCATCCTTCCCCTGCTCGCCGCGGCCCTGCTGGGCACGGGATTCCATACATCCGCCTCGGCCTGGGCGCGTGCGAACGGCTGGGGCGGCCACACGACGGGCGGGTTCGGTGGCTTCACCCACGACAACGCCTACGGCGGCAGCACCACGCACAGCTGGTACGGCGGCACCAGCCATACCAACCGCTACGGGGGAACCACCACCGGCGCCTACGGCATGGGAGCCGTGCACACCACCGCCGGCGGCTTCACCACCTACCACCCGCCGGGCTACGGATACGGGGGCTACGCGCCTTACTACCGGCCCGTGGGCGTGCCCTACTACCACCCGGGCTGCTACGACTGCGGCGCTGCCGTCGCGGCGGGCGCCGCCGTCGGACTCGCGGCGGGCGCGGTGGCGGGTGCCGCGGTCGCCCAGGCCAACACGATTCCCGCCTACCCGCTGGGCACCAGCTTCTCCACGCTGCCGACGGGCGCGGTCTATGTGGATCGCGCAGGCGTCACCTACTACCAGGTCGGCACCTCGTGGTTCAGACCCTCCTTCGGCGCCAACGGCGTGTACTACAGCGTCGTGCCGGCACCTTGAGTGCGCACATGAACGACAGTCCACCCGCGCCGCCGCCAAAGACATCCAGCGAGCTGGCGCAGCTCAACACCGACCTGGCGATCGACCGGACGGTGATGGCCGCGGACCGGTCGCTCATGGCGTGGGTGAGGACGGCACTCTCCATGATCAGCTTCGGCTTCACCATCTACAAGATCATCGAGGGCTTCCAGCACGAAGCGGCGGCCCACACCATGAAGGCCGAGATGCCGCGCAACATGGGCCTCTTCCTCACCGGCCTGGGCACCGTGGCCATGGTGATGGGAACGATCGAGTACTGGCTGCGGCTCAAGCATCTGCGCGAGAACAAGCACATGCGCGTCATGCAGCCTTCGTTCGTGATGGCGCTGATCATGTCCGTGGCGGGGCTGTTCATCTTCGCCGGCATCGCCTTCAGGTTGCTTTGAAGGGGCGGCCATGATGGACATGATGCTGGACGTCTGGATCCGTATCTGGGACGACATCACGAGCGGCCGCCATGCGCCGCTGGCCTTCCGCTTCATTCTCCAGCCGGCGGTGGCGGCCTTCTTCGCCTACAAGGCCGGCAGGCAGGACGCACGCGACGGCCGGCCGCTCTACCTGTGGGCACTCGTGCGCGACCGTGCGCAACGCAGGGCGTTGCTGCGCGAAGGCTGGCAGCACATCGGCAAGGTCTTCATCGTGGCCATCGTCATGGATGCCGTCTACCAGTTCATCTCGGTGCGATGGTTCTATCCGGGCGAGGCCGTGATCGTCGCGGTGGTCCTCGCGGTGCTGCCCTACCTGGTGTTTCGCAGCCTGGTCAATCGCATCCTGCGCCGCCGACCGCACGCCTGAGTCATATCCCCAGGGCAAGTTCCGAGGTGACCTGGCACCTCATCAACGTTGAGGAAGAACCATGACGACGAAGAAGCCCAACATCCTGATTCTTTGGGGCGATGACGTGGGCTGGTGGAACATCAGCTACAACAGCCGGGGCCAGATGGGCTATCGCACGCCCCATATCGATCGCATTGCCAATGAAGGCGTCGCGTTCACCGACTACTACGCACAGCAGAGCTGCACCGCGGGCCGGGCGGCATTCATCACCGGCCAGAACCCCATCCGGACCGGCCTGACCAAGGTCGGCATGCCCGGTGCCGATGTCGGCCTGCAGAAGGAGGACCCGACCCTCGCCGAGCTGTTGAAGCCGCACGGCTACGCATGCGGGCAGTTCGGCAAGAACCACCTAGGCGACAAGGACGAGTACCTGCCGACCATGCACGGCTTCGACGAGTTCTTCGGCAACCTCTACCACCTGAATGCCGAGGAGGAGCCCGAGGATCCGGACTACCCGAAGGATCCCGCATTCAAGAAGCGCTTCGGTCCGCGCGGCGTGCTGCATTGCCTGGCCGACGGCAAGGGCGGGCAGAAGATCGAGGACACCGGCGCATTGACGAAGAAGCGCATGGAAACGATCGACGACGAGACGACCGAGAAGGCGCTCAAGTTCATCGACAAGTGCCACGCGGACGGCACGCCGTTCTTCCTCTGGTACAACACCACGGCCATGCACTTCAGGACGCACTGCGCGGAGAAGCACAAGGGCAAGAGCGGCGGGCAGGGCGACTACAACGACGTGATGGTCGCGCACGACGAGCACATCGGCGAGATGCTCGACAAGCTCGACCAGCTCGGCATCGCCGACGACACGATCGTCATGTACTCGACCGACAACGGTCCCCACTACAACAGCTGGCCCGATGCGGGCATCACGCCGTTCCGGGCCGAGAAGAACACCAACTGGGAAGGCGGCTGGCGGGTACCGTGCTTCGTTCGCTGGCCCGGCAAGTTCAAGGCCGGCACGGTCATCAACGGCATCGTGTCCCACCAGGACTGGGTGCCGACGCTGCTGGCTGCCGCCGGCGAGGAAGACATCAAGGAGAAGCTCCTCAAGGGCTGCAAGGTCGGCGAGAAGGACTTCAAGGTGCACCTCGACGGCTACAACATGCTGCCCTACCTGAGCGGGCAGGCAAAGGAGAGCCCGAGGGAGTCGTTCTTCTACATCAGCGATGACGGCGACATCATGGCCATCCGCATGAAGGACTGGAAGGTGGTGCTGATGGAGCAGCGCGCGAAGACCCTGCAATGCTGGTTCGAGCCCTTTGTCAGGTTCCGGGCGCCGAAGATGTTCAACCTGCGGCGCGATCCGTTCGAGCGGGCCGACGAGAACTCGAACACCTACTGGGACTGGGTCATCTCGCACGCCTACATCGTCTACGCGATGCAGGGCGCGGTGTCGCAGCAGATCGATGCGTTCGTGAAGTTCCCGCCGCGCCAGAAGCCGGCGGCGTTCAACCTCGACGAGGTGATGCGGAAGTTGCAGGAATCATCCAGCGCCGCCCATTGAAACCCCCGAGGCGCCTGCGGCGCCTCCCCCTCAAGGGGGCGATGCGATGAATCCGACCGGAGAAACTCCATGCACCACCCCGCCCCGATCCAGGTGTTCGCGCTGTCCGGCTTGGCCGCGGCCCTCTTCGCCGCACTGCCGGCGCGCGCGGAGATGAGCGCCGAAGAACTCGCGAAGCTCGCGCAGAATCCGGTCGGCAACATGATCAGCGTGCCGTTCCAGAACAACACCAATCTCAACTACGGGCCGGAGAGAGGAACGCAGAACATCCTGAACATCCAGCCCGTGATCCCGATCTCGGTGAACAAGGACTGGAACATCATCACGCGGACGATCGTGCCGGTCATCTGGATGCCGTCGCTGGGCCCGGGCATCGGTAGCACCAGCGGCGTCGGCGACACCGTGCTCACCGCCTTCCTCTCGCCCGCCAACCCCGGCAAGTGGATCTGGGGCGCGGGCCCCGTGGTCCAGATCCCCACCAACAGCAGCTCGGAGCTGGGCAACAAGAACTGGGGGCTGGGCCCGTCGGCTGTCGTGCTGCACCTCGACCACGACAGCCCGTGGGTCTACGGCGCGCTGTTCAACAACATCTGGTCGGTGAGCAGCAGCAAGCAGGGCGGGTCGTACAACACCTTCCTGCTGCAGCCCTTCATCAACTACAACTTCGCGGGCGGCTTCTATCTCACCACCGCGCCGATCATCACGGCCGACTGGAAGGCCGACAGCAGCCAGCGATGGACGGTGCCGCTCGGTGGCGGCATCGGCAAGATCTTCCACCTGGGGAAGCTGCCGGTGAACACGCAGCTCTCGGCCTACTACAACGTCGTGAAGCCGGACAACGGCGCCAACTGGCAGATCCGGGTCCAGGCGCAGTTCATGTTCCCCAAGTGATCGGGGACCGACTGCGCGCCCCCTCCGCTGCTAGCCTTTTCTCACCACCGAGGTGGCGATGGCCTGCGTGATGGTCATCTTCATCTGGTCGCCGACCTTGACGCCGCCGAGCATGGCCGGGTCCTTCACCTTCACCTCGGTGAAGTGACCGAACGGACCCCGGACCATCACCGTGCCCTTGGCCTGGTCGATCGCCCAGATGTTCGACACCAGCGTGGTCTGCTTCATCGCAGCACCGCCGGGAAGCTGCCCGGCCTGGGCACGGTCCATGGCACGCGTCTGCGTGGCCATGCGGATCCCGTCTCCCTTCTGGAAGTCGAGCGCCACGGCCTGGATGTAGGTGGCTTCCACCATGTCGCCCACCTTGACCTGGGCGAAGTTCTTGACGCGCTGATCGACCAGCACGGCGAATTCATTGCCTTCCGGTCCCTTCAGCGTCGCGATGCGGTTCTTCGGGTCGATCGCGGTCACCTGCGCGGAGATCGTGACCTCCTTCATCATTTCGCGAAGATCGAGCACCGTGGGATTGGCCGAAGGCGTGTTCGGTTGCGCCAGGGCCGGCGCGGTGAATGCCAGCGCCGAAGTCAGGGCGAGTATTGCGTAGTGGGTTGATTTCATTTCGCGCTCACTTTCAGATGGATCAGGCACACGTCAAGCGCTCGCTACCAGGCATCTCCTGCACTGATTGCGCGCACCCCGGGTCGCTGATTCTCGACATTGCAGCGCAGTGCGCCATCCGAACGCCTACGCATGGACACGTACGTGACGGGGGCTCGATCCGGCCGCACGTCGAGCCGCCAGGCTGGACCCGCTTCGTTGCTGTGGCGGGATAACCTTTTTGACGATGCCGTTGACTGGATAGCTCTCGCCATTCCGATCAAACGATGCCAATGTCCTGCCGACACACGCACGGGGAGGTCGTACCCAGTTGAGGAGATGAACCATGATGCCTGTTCTTGCTGCCGTGTTGTTGGCAGGCTTCCTCGCCGGTTGTGGAGGAGGGGGCGATGGAGGCGCGGGGAATGCCGCACTTGTCACTGTCGGCCAGTCTGTCGCAACGCCTGCGGCAGATTCCGCGAAGGGGCAGGATGCCGCGACCCTCGGCAAGCCTGCCGAAGATCCATCCCTTTGCACGGTCGAGATCTATGGCGACTCGATCATGGGCTTCAACGGGACCTCGGTCATTCCGTCCATGATGCTGCAAGTCGTCCGGCCCAACCTGCTGGTGGTGGCCGATCATTCGGTCGCAAACATGAGGCTTGCCGACCTGGCACCCTTCTTTCCCGGCCTGCCGCGCAGCGGGCACTTCGTGATCATCGAGAACGGCGTCATCGATGCGTGGGAAGGGAAAGACATCAACACGTTCATCAACGAGTACTACGCCATCATCCAGAGGGTGCGGGATGAAGGCCGCGTTCCGGTGTTGACCGGTTTTTCCCAACAGGCCCTGGGGGGACAACTCGGCTACTTCGATCTCCTGCGCCGGGACTTCTACGACAGGATCGTTCAGGCGATCGCAATCAACACGAACACGACCTTTGCCGACTGGGGAAGGGTGCCGTTCTATGGCGCATGGGATCTGGTCGACTTCGTGCATCCCAACAAGAACTACAGCGACCGTCTGATCGGGCGACTCGCGATGACACTCGACCCGCTCGCGACGAACTGCACGAACATTCTGGCTCCTCAGGGCTGAACGACTCGCCTGCGGATGCTTCTTGCAAGGCTCCCCGCGTCTGTCACGCCTCGCCGGGCTTCCAGTCCGGACTGTAGCCACCCAGCGCGGGGTGGTACATCTCGTCCCCGTCATGTTGAGTGAACTCGACGTTGAGTCGGTTCTCCTGCAGGCCGAGAATGTCCACGCAGTGCTGGCAGAGCGCCTTCGCCAGTTCCATCCGCAACTCGGCGGGGCGACCTCTGCGGATGTCCAGCATGAGCATCGAGACGGGCGTCGGCTCGTCTCCCATTTCCGGAATGCGCCACACCCCGCCGGCGCCCAGCTCACGGATGGCGACGCTGATTCGTCGAATGTCCACGGACATCATCCGCGCGTAGGTCTCGCTCATCGCCGCGGCCAGCCGCTTCTTGTCGCTGTCGGAAAAGCTGCGGGTCACGTCCAGCTGTAGGTAGGGCATAACGACTCCATTCGACGAAACCGGCGATTCTCCGATTCTGGACGACTCCCGTCTGCGACGCAGCCAAGTCCAACGACCCCTTCCGAGCCCGATGATCCGCTGCGGCGAGCTGCCGCCCTGTGCACGCTGGTCGAGGCCGCACGCACGCCTAGGCCCGACGCGCGCGACCACGCAACTTCGGAAGCGTCGGAAACGTCGCCGGCAGGTCGGTCACCATCCCCGTCTGGTCATTGGCCTGGTAGCCGGCCAGCCGGTTCACCGTCGCCTTGAAGTCGTCGCCGCGGATGATGGCGAGCATCTCGCGCACGCCGGGCGATTCGAGCGCCTTGTCCTCGCACAGCAGGAAGTAGCGCTCGGTCTGTACCGGCACGAAGTCCAGCTTGAAGTGCCTTGCCGGCGTCTCCACACCGAAGCCGACGTCGGCCATGCCGCTGGCGACGTAGGCCGCCACCGCCGCGTGCGTGAGTTCGCACTGCTCGTAGCCGTGCACCTTCGCCGGGTCCACGCCATCCTTGCGCAGCAGCAGGTCCAGCAGGAAGCGCGTGCCCGAACCCGATTGGCGGTTGATGAAGCGGATATCGGGCCGCGCGAGGTCGCGGATGCCATAGACCTTCTTCGGATCGCCCTTCGCCACCATGAGGCCGAGACGCCGCGTCGCGACGCCGATCAGCTTCTGCGTGGCGGGCTTGAGCCATTGCGCGTAGTGCGCCACCGACTCCGCTTCGAACTCGCCGACCGGCACATGGAAGCCTGCGACCTCGCATCCGCCCATGTCCAGCGATGCCACCGCTTCGGTGCTGCCGCAATAGCGCAGCTCGGTCTCGATGCCTGCACGGCCCAGCGCGTCGTGCAGCGCCTCGACCGCGAAGCCGTGGCTCGCATGCATGCGCAGCAGCGGTGCGACGGTCATCAGCACGCGGTCGATCTCGGCCTGCAGCTCCGACGCGAGCGAATCCAGCATCGGCGACAGGCGAGCCGAGATGCGCCGGTCGGCCCACACCAGCTTCTCCGCCAGCGGGCTCAGGGCCGAGCCCTTGCCGCGCTCCATGTGCAGCAACGGTGCGCCGAGCAAGGCCTCGCCCTCGCGAATGAGTTGCCATGCGTGCCGGTACGACACCTGCATCGCCTGGCAGGCCTTGAGCAGGCTGCCGTGCTCGGCCACGCCGACCAGCAAGGCGACAGTGCGCTCCGCGAGGTGCGCGCCGCCGGGACCGCTGATCGTCCACTGGGGCTTGATGCTGACTGGGTGCATCGGGGTCAATCCTTATGCCGTGAAGAGCCTATGAGGTTGGCCCGTTTCATCATATTGCGCGATGTTATGCGCCTGCCTACATTGGCCGCATACCGAGTCACCCTTATGCCGTCGAGCGCTTATATGGAGACCAGAACAATGACCCCCACGCCCTCCGATGTCGCCCAGGCCGTCCTGGCACGGCACGCCGACGAGCCCGGCGCCTTGCTGCCCATCCTCCATGAGGTGCAGGACGCGCTCGGCTACATCCCGCGCGAGGTCGTGCCGCAGATCGCCGAAGGGCTCAATCTGTCTCGCGCCGAGGTGCACGGCGTCGTCACCTACTACCACCATTTCCGCAGCGAGCCGCCAGGCCGCATCGTCGTGCAGGTGTGCCGTGCCGAGGCCTGCCAGGCGATGGGTGCAGATGCGCTGATGGCTCACGCGGAGCACACGCTCGGGTGCAAGACGCACGGCGGCCATGGCAGCACCAGCGCCGACGGCCGATTCACGCTGAACCCCGTCTATTGCCTGGGCTTGTGCGCCTCGTCGCCCGCAGTGGTGGTGAACGACAAGCTGCTCGCGCGCATGACGCCCGAGCGACTCGACCGCGCGGTCCACCAGTTGGCGGAGCCGGCATGAGCACGGCGAACCCCATCACGGTCCATGTGCCGCGCGACTCGGCCGCAGTCGCGGTCGGCGCCGACGAGGTCGCGGCGGCCCTGCAGGCGGAATGCGCGCGCCGCGGCATCGCGCTGAACCTGGTGCGCAACGGCTCACGCGGCATGTTCTGGCTGGAGCCGCTGGTCGAGGTGGCCACGCCGCAAGGGCGCGTCGCTTATGGCCCGGTCACGCCGGATGAGGTGCCTGCGCTGCTCGACAGCGGCATGCTCGCCGGGAGCGAGCACGCGCTGTTCCACGGCCCGACCGAGCAGATCCCCTACCTCGCGAAGCAGCAGCGCCTGACTTTCGCACGCATGGGTGTCATCGACCCGCTGTCGATTGCCGACTATGAAGCACATGAAGGCTATGCGGGCCTGCGCGCCGCGCTGGCGATGCCTTCGGATGCCATCGTCCAGCAGGTGCTCCGCGCCGGCTTGCGCGGCCGGGGTGGCGCGGCCTTTCCCACGGGCATCAAGTGGGCGACCGTGGCCTCCGCGCAGGCCGGGCAGAAGTACGTCGTCTGCAATGCCGACGAAGGCGACTCGGGCACCTTCTCCGACCGCATGACGATGGAAGGCGATCCCTTCATGCTGATCGAAGGCATGACCATCGCCGGCCTCGCCGTGGGCGCCACGCGTGGCTACGTCTACATCCGTTCCGAGTACCCGGATGCGGTCGCCACGATGACCGAGGCCGTGCGGCGCGCGACCGCGGCGGGCTACCTGGGGCCGGACATCCTCGGCTCCGGCCGCGCGTTCCACCTCGACATCCGCAAGGCCGCCGGCGCCTACGTGTGCGGAGAGGAAACGGCGATGCTGGAGAGCCTCGAAGGCAAGCGCGGCATCGTGCGCGCGAAGCCGCCGCTGCCGGCCATCGAAGGGCTGTTCGGCCAGCCGACCATCATCAACAACGTCATCAGCTTCGCCAGCGTACCGGTGATCCTCTCGCGCGGCGCGGACAAGTACCGCGACCATGGAATGGGCCGCTCGCGCGGCACGCTGCCGATGCAGCTCGCCGGCAACATCAGCCACGGCGGCCTGGTCGAGATGGCCTTCGGCGTGACGCTGCGGGAGTTGATGTTCGACTTCGGCGGCGGCAGCGCCTCGGGCCGGCCGATCAAGGCGGTGCAGGTCGGCGGGCCGCTGGGTGCCTACGTGCCCGAGTCCCAGTGGGACATTCCGATGGACTACGAAGCCTACGCGGCCGTCGGTGCCGTACTGGGCCATGGCGGCATCGTCGTGCATGACGATACGGCAGACCTGTCGAAGCTGGCCCGCTATGCGATGGAGTTCTGCGCCATCGAGTCCTGCGGCAAGTGCACCCCTTGCCGGATCGGCTCGACGCGCGGCGTCGAAGTCATCGACAGGATCATGGCGCCCCCGTTGACCAAGCACAACAAGCCCCAGCAGGTGCAACTGCTGCGTGACCTGTGCGACACGATGGTCCACGGCAGCCTTTGCGCCATGGGCGGCATGACGCCGTTCCCGGTGCTCTCGGCACTGAACCACTACCCGCAGGACTTCGGCCTCGCGACACCGGACCGCGAAGCGGCCTAGGAGACATTCATGCTCGACCACCTCAAGGAAACCGACTACGGCACCCCACGGCGCGAATCCGAAGCGGAAGTGACGCTGGAGATCGACGGCAACGAAGTCACCGTGCCCAAGGGCACCTCGCTGATGCGTGCCGCAGTCGACGCCGGCATCCAGGTGCCCAAGCTGTGCGCGACCGACAGCCTGGAGCCCTTCGGCTCGTGCCGGCTGTGCCTGGTCGAGATCGACGGCCGGAAGGGCTACCCGGCCTCGTGCACCACACCGGCCGAAGCCGGCATGAAGGTGCGCACCCAGTCGCCCAAGCTGCAGGAGTTGCGCAAGGGCGTGATGGAGCTCTACATCTCCGACCATCCGCTCGACTGCCTGACCTGCAGCGCGAACGGCAACTGCGAGTTGCAGGACATGGCCGGCGTGACCGGCCTGCGCAATGTGCGCTACGGCTTCGATGGCGCCAACCACCTCGACTGCGTCAAGGACGAGTCGAACCCGTACTTCAGCTACGACGCCTCGAAGTGCATCGTGTGCAACCGCTGCGTCCGCGCCTGCGAGGAAACGCAGGGCACCTTTGCGCTGACGATCTCCGGGCGCGGCTTCGAATCGCGCGTGTCGCCGGGCATGGACGAGCCCTTCATGGAGTCCGAATGCGTGAGCTGCGGCGCCTGCGTCGAAGCCTGCCCCACGGCCACCTTGCAGGAGAAGTCCGTCATCTGGCTCGGCCAGCCCGAGCACAGCGCCATCACGACTTGCGCCTACTGCGGCGTCGGCTGCGGCTTCAAGGCCGAGATGAAGGGCAACGAGGTCGTCCGCATGGTGCCTTGGAAGGACGGCAAGGCCAACGACGGCCACAGTTGCGTGAAGGGCCGCTTCGCGTGGGGCTACGCGACGCACAAGGACCGCATCACCACGCCGATGATCCGCAAGAAGATCACCGACCCGTGGCAGGTGGTGAGCTGGGAAGAGGCGATCGGCCATGCCGCATCGGAGTTCAAGCGCATCCAGGCCGAGCATGGGCGCGATTCGATCGGCGGCATCGTCTCGTCGCGTTGCACCAACGAAGAAGGCTACCTGGTGCAGAAGCTGGTGCGCGCGGCCTTCGGCAACAACAACGTCGACACCTGCGCCCGCGTATGCCATTCGCCGACCGGCTACGGCCTGAAGCAGACGCTGGGTGAATCGGCCGGCACGCAGACCTTCAGGTCGGTCGAGAAAGCCGACGTGATCCTGGTCATGGGCGCGAATCCGACGGACGGCCATCCGGTGTTCGCCTCGCGGATGAAGAAGCGGCTGCGCCAGGGCGCGAAGCTGATCGTGATCGACCCGCGCCGCATCGACATCGTCAAGTCGCCGCATATCCGGGCGGCCCATCACCTGCAGTTGCGGCCGGGCACCAACGTGGCGGTCGTCACGGCGCTGGCGCACGTGATCGTCACCGAGTCGCTGACCGCCAGGGACTTCATCGCGCAGCGCTGCGACGACAAGTCTTTCAGCGACTGGTGCGACTTCGTCTCTCGTCCCGAGAACTCGCCGGAGGCCACCGAGTCGGTCAGCGGCGTGCCGGCGGGCGAGCTTCGCGCCGCCGCGCGCCTCTACGCGACGGGCGGCAACGCGGCCATCTACTACGGTCTCGGCGTGACCGAGCACAGCCAGGGTTCGACCACCGTGATGGGCATCGCCAACCTCGCCATGGCGACCGGCAACGTCGGCCGCGAGGGCGTCGGCGTCAACCCGCTGCGCGGCCAGAACAACGTGCAGGGTTCGTGCGACATCGGCTCCTTCCCGCACGAGCTGCCGGGCTACCGGCATGTGTCGGACAGCACCGTGCGCGGCGAGTTCGAGGCCGCCTGGGGCGTTTCGCTGCAAAGCGAGCCGGGCCTGCGCATCCCGAACATGTTCGACGCGGCGCTCGACGGCAGCTTCAAGGGCCTGTACTGCGAGGGCGAGGACATCGTGCAGTCCGATCCCGACACGCAGCACGTCGCGCACGCGCTCGAAGCGATGGAGTGCATCGTGGTGCAGGACCTGTTCCTCAACGAGACCGCGAAATACGCGCACGTCTTCCTGCCGGGCTCGTCCTTCCTGGAAAAGGACGGCACCTTCACCAACGCCGAGCGCCGCATCTCGCGCGTGCGCAAGGTGATGCCGCCGAAGGCGAAGTACGCCGACTGGGAAGTGACCATGCTGCTGTCGAACGCGCTCGGCTATCCGATGAACTACAGGCACCCGGAAGAAATCATGGCCGAGATCGCTGCGCTGACGCCCACCTTCTCGGGTGTCAGCTACGCGCTGCTGGAGCGGCTCGGCAGCGTGCAGTGGCCCTGCAATGCCACCGCGCCGGAAGGCACGCCGACGATGCACGTCGACCAGTTCGTGCGCGGCAAGGGCAAGTTCATCATCACGAAGTACGTCGCCACCGACGAGAAGGTCACGCGCAAGTTCCCGCTGCTGCTCACCACCGGCCGCATCCTGTCGCAGTACAACGTCGGCGCGCAGACGCGGCGCACCGAGAACAACCAGTGGCACAGCGAGGACCGGCTGGAGATCCACCCGCACGACGCGGAGGATCGCGGCATCCTCGATGGCGACTGGGTCGGCATCCAGAGCCGCGCCGGGGATACCGTGCTGCGCGCGGTCATCAGCGAGCGGATGCAACCGGGCGTGGTCTACACGACATTCCACTTCCCGGAGTCCGGCGCGAACGTGATCACGACCGACAGCTCCGACTGGGCCACCAACTGCCCCGAGTACAAGGTGACGGCGGTCCAGGTCATGCCGGTGACGCAGCCGTCGCAATGGCAGCGCGAGCAAAGCCGCTTCGACCGGATGCAGGCGGAGTTGCTGGAGCGGCGCTTCGCGAACGAGACGGTGGCGTCCAAGTGAAGCGCGACGACTTCGCGCCGATGCCGCCCGAGGGCGCGCGCCTGGCACCGGTGGTGCGCTGGCGCGACGGCCGGCGCAGCGAGATCGACGACTGGCTGACCGAGGAAGTGCCGGTCGCGCTGGAGTTCAACGGCATCTCGCATGCCGTGATGCTGGCGACGCCTGCGGACCTTGGCGACTTCGCGCTCGGCTTCGGATTGAGCGAAGGCATCTTCGCGTCGGCCGCCGACCTGTACGACTACGAAGTGAGCCATTCGCCAAAGGGCACCACCGTGCGCATGGAAGTGTCGGCCCGAAGCTTCGCCGGCTTGAAGGATCGGCGCCGCACGCTCGCAGGGCGCACCGGCTGCGGCGTGTGCGGCACCGAGAGCCTGGACCAGGTGCTGCGGCCCGTTCCGGCCGTGGCCTCATCCGTTTCGGTGCACGCCCGCGCCGTGGCGCGAGCGATGCGCGAGATGCAGACACGTCAGGCGCTGTGCGGGGCGACCGGCGCGGTGCACGCGGCCGCGTGGTGCTCGGCGGACGGGGCGGTGCACATCGTGCGCGAGGACGTGGGCCGCCACAACGCGCTCGACAAGCTGGTCGGCGCGATGGCAGGCGCCGCGATCGACAGCGGCACCGGCTTCATTGCAGTGACCAGCCGGGCCAGCGTCGAGATGGTCCAGAAAGCCGCTGCGGTCGGTGCATCGATGCTCGCCGCGGTCTCGGCGCCGACCCTGCTCGCGGTCCATTCGGCGCAGGCGGCGGGGATGAGCCTGATCGGCCTGGCGCGGCAAGGCAACCTGGTGGTGTATTCGCACGCCGATTGCGTCGTGCTCGACTGAAGAGATCATCGAAGATGAAGATCGACAACCTGATCCGCATGGCCAATCGCATCGGCGCGTTCTTCGAGGCGATGCCCGACCGGCCGCAGGCCATCGCCGACATTGCGCTGCACATCCAGCGCTTCTGGGAGCCGCGCATGCGCCGGCAGTTGCTGGCGCATGTGGAGGAACATGAGGGCGCGGGCGTCGAGCCACTGGTGCTCGATGCGTTGAAGCAAGTGCGGTGAACGCCAGGCTCCGAAGCTCGTGTGCCGACGACCTGGGCGCGATCAGGCCGATCCGTCGCCGCTCAGAACGACGCGGAAAGTGCGCGCGAGAATCTTTGCATCCAGTCGCAGTGACCACTCCGATGCATACCGGGCGTCGAGCGCGACGCGGTGCGCATACGGAAGGCGATTGCGACCGCTCACCTGCCACAGGCCTGTGATGCCGGGCCGCATCTGGCAGTAGTGGGCCCAACTGCGACCGTACAGGCTGCGCTGGCGAACCATGCAGGGACGAGGACCGACGAGGCTCATGTCGCCCTTCAGCACATTGAAGAACTGCGGGAGCTCGTCGAGACTGAGCTTTCTGATCACGCGGCCGACGGGCGTGATGCGTGGATCGTCGTCCAGTTTCTGGAACTCCTGCCAGCGAGTGCGCGCGGCCGTGTCGTTCTGCAGATGCTGCTCGAGGACCTGGTCCGCTCCTTCCACCATCGAGCGAAACTTGTAGCAACGAAAGGGCCGGCCGCCCTGGCCCAGGCGGGTCTGCCCATAGTGGACCGGTCCGCCCGTTCCAACGAGCACGGCCGCGGCGACAAGCAGGTAGAGCGGCCCAAGGAACACGAAGAAGCTCAATGCTCCCATGATGTCCACCGAGCGTTTCAGCACGCGCTGAGGTCCTGTGAGGCGGTACGGTTCCAAGGTCGAATCCTTGCGTCTCGTCAATCAGCGGCCGGGGCCACCGCCACCACCGGGGCCACCGCCACCGCCGGGGCCACCGCCACCGCCGGGGCCACCGCCACCGCCGGGGCCACCGCCACCACCGCCGGGGCCACCACCACCGCCGCCGGGGCCACCACCACCGCCGCCGGGCCCACCACCACCGCCGCCGGGGCCACCACCACCGCCACCGGGGCCACCACCACCGCCGCCGGGGCCACCGCCGCCGCCGCCGGGGCCACCACCGCCGCCGCCGGGGCCACCACCAGCGCCACCTCCAGCGCCACCACCAGCGCCACCTCCAGCGCCACCACCAGCGCCACCTCCAGCGCCACCACCAGCGCCACCTCCAGCGCCACCACCAGCGCCACCACCAGCGCCACCTCCAGCGCCGCCACCAGCGCCACCACCAGCGCCACCACCAGCGCCACCACCAGCGCCACCACCAGCGCCACCACCAGCGCCACCACCAGCGCCACCACCAGCGCCACCGCCAGCGCCACCGCCAGCGCCACCGCCAGCACCACCACCAGCGCCGCCGCCAGCGCCACCACCAGCGCCACCACCAGCGCCACCGCCAGCGCCACCGCCAGCGCCACCGCCAGCACCACCACCAGCACCACCACCAGCACCACCACCAGCACCACCACCAGCACCACCACCGCTAGCAGCGCCAGCGGCGCCAGCAGCACCGCCTGCACCGCCACCAGACCCATTCCCGCCACCGGGGCTGCTGCCGCCCGGATCGGCAGCACTGTTGGCGACTGCGAACCCGCCGATCGGGATCGAGCCTTTGGATACGGCACTCCCAGTCACGGGTTGACCGATCGACGAGCCGGAAACCGCGGCGTTAGACGAGCTGGCCGCTTGCGTTCCCGCCACGGGAGCGGTGACACAGATCGCTTCGCCAAAGGGGTTGTACCGGTCGCAGCGTGTCGTGCTGCCCGCCGTGCGAACTGTGCCGGCCTGAACCGGCGCGGTCGGGCGCACCACCGCGGCGGGGCTGTCGGTGCGCGGCGGTTCCGTTCGGATGGAGCGCTGGACAGCGACGACGGGCTCCACTGCCTTTGGGCGGCTGACTGCGACGGCGCGCGACGCGGCACCGGCTCTCGCCGTGCTGTTGTCGCGTCGCAGCGTCCCGCCGCGAGCCCGCTGCGGCTCTGCCAGCGCTTGCCGGGTCGGCGCCTGGGGAGGCTGTGCGTCCGGAACCTGCGACGCCTCCGCCTGGGATGCATTGGAAGGCTGTTCCGCCGGAGAAGCTTCCGACGCCGCGACCTGCGGTTCGGCGGACGCGGACGCGATGGCCGGCGTTTCAGGCTGCGGCTCTGCCGGCGGAGGCACCGGCTCGACGCGCTGTTCGATGATCGGTGCGACCGCCACGGGCGCAGCCGATGGTCGCGACTCCGGCACTGGCACCGGCACAGGCCCCGGCCCCGGCCCCGGCGCCGCCACTGGCGTGGGCGGCAACGCAGCCTGCAACTCGGAGCGTTGCCAATGAATCGCTGCCGCCTCGCGAGGCGGTGCCGCGTTGCGTTCCACAGTGCGGTTCCAGTACCAGAACACGAACGCGACAATCGACAGGAAGACGGCCACCAGCAACAGCACGACGGGCCCGTCGAGCCCACCGGGAAGAGCGGGCCGCCTGGCGAGTTCCCGCTTTTCGGTGCTGCGCGAGACGACGAACAAGTCGTTCGCCACCGCCGCCGGCATGCGTGCGGCCGCCATCGTCGGCACGGGCAATGGCGGCACCCTGGGCATCCTTGGGGCTCTGGCAGCCCTTCCCTCGGGCAAGGACCCGGCGGAGACATTCGCTGCCGTGCGAATTCCGGAGAACCTGCCCGCGCAGCCGCGACAGTACCTCGCACGGTCCCTGTTCGCCGTGTGGCAGGACTCGCAGAACTTGGTCATGGCGATGGCAGCGAGAGAGGACGGGGACTCAGGGAATCGGTATCGATGCAGTGATCACCACAAGCAGATTGATCACCACCGCAAAGGCCACGAAGTCCATCGCGGACGCGCGGTCCGGCATGGTCAGCGAGTGCCAGGGCAACATGTTGCCGCGCTCGACTTTCGCGTTGTCCTTGGTGGGCGCATAGAACGCCGGCAGCTTGTGCGAGCAGCATTTGCAGTAGCGTGCCGAGCCCATGTTGATGGTGTTGCACGCATCGCAGATCTCGGCGGAAGGCGTGCCCACTTGCAGCCTCGCCAGATCGACGAGACTTCCGAAAGCGACCGTGCGCTGCGTGCCGCCAGCTTCGCCGAGGTGAATGGCGGCGGTCATGGACGCTCTCCCTGATCAGGCAGCGTCGCGCGATTGAACGGAGCCGGCGTGCCGACGCAAGGCCAGAGGACCTTGGCTCTGCCGACGCCACGCTTCAATCGTCGCTCCGCAACGGCGAGCCTTGCAAACATCTGCAGGTCGAAGTCCGTTGGCCCGGGCCCGGCACCCGCGATGTCGCGGCCGAATGCGCTGACGATGCGCGACTGCATCGCCTCCCTGGCATGCGCAGCGGCAACCCACGCCTTGCGTGCGCTCATTGCGTGCGGAGGCAGCGAAGGCCTCGGGCTTCGATTCACCGCATTCGTGTTGCGCGTGTCGGGTCTTGTCATCGCACTCTCCCGGAGTAGAGAAACAATTAATGTGAAACTTTCACATCTGTAGTGCTGTTGTCTTATAGTGACCGGGACGAACTTGTAAGACAGCGGCTGATGTCGCTGTCCCGTTGGTAACTGGTGGTTAACGCCTCCCTCCGCAACAAGGAGCCACGCGGTGGACAAGACCTTGCGAGTGCTGATCGAGATCAGGTTGCGTCGTTCAGACAAGGTTCAGGATGCGCTCACCGACGAACGTCACGGCCTGTGGATTCCGGACATCCCTTCCAACCGTGCGAAGCTGGCCCAGGCCGCTGAGGTCGCCAACCAACGCCATGGCCACGAAACACACTGGATCGAAGAACGCCAAGCATGAACGGGGCCGGGGAGCGCTCCGGCAACGCATGGCGCAGGGCAGGGAAGGCCAGTTGGCGTGGGTCGTCGAGGCCTGCGCCCGCGTGCTGCGGCCGCTGGTCCGGCTCGCACTTGCCTTCGGCGTCAAGCATGCGCACCTGGAGGAATTGCTTCGTGACATCCTGGTCGACGAAGCACGTCGCGCGTGGATCGACAAAGGCACCGAACCCAACATCAGCCAGTTGTCGGTAACCACGGGGCTGAACCGCAAAGTCGTCACCACGAGGGTGCGCGAAGAGGCAGGCTCATTGCCCCAGACGGAGATGTCGGCTGAAGCCAGGACCTTGACGCTATGGCTGCAGATGTTCGCGGACAACCCGGCGAATCGCACGCTGCAGATCGTGTCCGAAGACGAATCGGTGCCATCCTTCGAGGCTGTCGCGCGACGCGCCAGCAGAGGCAACGTGCACCACAGGGCCATCCTCGACGAACTGGTGCGGCTTCACATGGTTACCGAGCGCGACGGCACGACCGAGCTCGCCGTGGCGGGCTTCGTGCCGGCGAGCGACTTGAAAGGGATGCTCGCGTTCCTGGGCGACAACTCGCGTGATCACCTCCTGGCGGGCGTGTCGAACACCATCGGCGAGAAGGCTCCCATGCTGGAGCGTTCGGTGTTCGCGGCCGGCATATCGCTCGAGGAATGCGAGCGCATTCACCAGCTCGCGCGCGAACGCTGGGGCGGTCTTCATGACGAGCTGGCGCGCGAGATGAGACGCGCCTATGAGGGCGCGGACAAGACGGCTTCGGGGCGCATCCGGGTCGGCATCTACACCTACTACGAAGACGCCCGGGCCGAGCACCTTGCCGCGCCCGCGGGACCCTCCAAATCATCGGGAAAGAAAGCATGAACAGAAACCTGCTTCGCAATGTCCTTCTGTCGCTGTGGATCGCCTTGCTTCTGTCCTGCGGAGGCGGCGGTGGCGGAGGCGGCGCGATGGTGCCCGTCGGCACATCGGCATCGGGGACTTCCGGCGTCGCAAGCCCCGTCGGCTCCATTGGCGATACGAGCCCGAGCGGTGCAAGCGACGGTATCGGCGGCATTGCAGCCAATGATGGAAGTTCGACAACGGCCGCGAGTGGTGACGACGGTTCGGGCGTCGGCTCCGGCGGCACCGGCGTGAGCACCGCCGATGCGACGGGCGTCGGCGCGGTCGATGGCGCGGGAAGCATCATCGTCAACGGACTGCGCTACGACACGACGACCGCCATCGGAAACGTCCAGGACGCGCCCACGGGTCTGCAACTGGGCATGACCGCGAAAGTCACGGGGCCGGTCAACGCAAGCTTCACGAGTGGCATCGCCCGTCGGGTCGATTCGGCCGCCGACATTCGCGGTCCCGTGGGATCGGTCGACCTGTCGCAAGGCAGCTTCGTCATCCTCGGTACGACGGTGACGACCGACGAGGCCACCGTGTGGGCGGATGCATCCGGTCTCGCGGCCATTCCGGCAGGACGCACATTGCAGGTCTGGGGCTTGCCGGGCGCACCGGGCATGCTGCGAGCGACGCGCGTGGAACAGCGTGAGCCTTCTCCCGCCATCCTCACCGGCACGGTGCAGAACCTCGACGCGGCAGCGCACACCTTCACGCTCGGCGGACTCGTGGTCGACTACGGCCGGGCAGTCCTGAGCGGAAGCCTGGACGGCCGACCGCTCGCCAACGGAACCATCGTGCGAGTGCGCGCCGACACCTTCTCTGCGAGCGGGATGGTCGCCACGCTCGTGCAGTGGTGGTATCCCTTGCCGACCACAGACGCCACGACGGCGCAATTCGCGGGCATCGTCACCGACTACGCGGGAGTCGGTTCGCTGCGTGTGCTCGGCTTCCCTGTCGACGCATCCTCGGCGCAAGTCACCGGCGGACCGGCGCGCGCCGTGGGCAACGGCGTGAAGGTGGAAGTCGGTGGCGTCGTTTCCCGCGGCGTCCTCAAGGCCACCAAGCTCAAGATCCGGCACGTACCGGGCACCGGCGGGCCTGCCTCCTTCGACCTGATCGGCACCGTCGGCGCCTTCAACTCGCCCGCCGACTTCCGCGTGAAGGGGCAGCCCATCGATGCAGGCGGGCCCGGCGTCCTGTTCCCCAACGGCACGGCTGCGAACCTGCGCAACGGTGTGAAGGTGAACATTCATGGAAACCAGGTCGTCGACGGCGTGCTCAAAGCACAGACCGTCATCTTCGAATGACCGCGCTCGCCTCGACCATGGAAAAAACAGATCGCGACCTCGACGAAGCCTTGTCACCGGATACGGACTTCGAGTACCGGGGATGGCTGGTGCGACTCGAAACCACACGTGCGGACGACGTCTGGTCGGGGCATGCCGATCTGCTCTATGCCGACGTGCACCGATGCAGGGTCGTCCTGGCGACCTCCCGCCTGGATCTTCCGAGCGCACGACTCGCGCTCTGTGCGAGGGCTCGCGACTTCATCGACGACTGGTCCACACGGGATCACTCGGGGAACACGGCTTTCCTGGAGTTCTGACGCAGAAAGCTCGCCGCCGAGCTTCCCCGGCTCCACGCTTCCGCACCGTCCGCCGGATGCGGGACCTGTCGCATTCCTCGACTTCAACCGGCGACGCGCCGCGTCCAGCAGAGCGTCGGGTAGTAATTTAGGATTACTTTAAGCGTCCCGGAGTTCAAGCAAGTAATTGAGAACGGGACCGGATATTACTTAAGGAATGTTGCGGCGGCAGCCAATTCTCGATAGGCAAGAAAAGCAGGTTTTGATCGAAAGAAAAATCGCCGGCGCAGGCTGTTGACAGGTGCGCACGGCAGATCTATAAACCTCTCCCTGCGTAAAAATAACAATTACGCAGCTGCTCTCGACCTGTTTATTCGAGGAGTATTTCCATGGCTGACGTCGGCTTGATCATCAATTCGTTGAATATCATTGCCAATGCACAGTACCAGGGACGCGCACAAAGCCGAAAATCCCTTCATCAAATAGCCTTCGAGAGGCTGCAAGGATCGGCACAGCAGGTTGCCGCGATTCTCACGCAGAATCCAGCTCCCAATGCGGATACGCGGGAAAACCTGCAAAGTCAATTCGACGCAATGCAAAAGGATGTGAATTCCTATTGCACGAACACGGACGGCACCCACGACATTGTCCGCGCATTCAACAATGCCAGCGTCGAGTGGGAATTGCTCGCCAGCGGCAGGTAGCCCTGCAGAAATCCAACCCGTAGAGTACGCAGGGCGCCTTATCCAGGTCGACCTTCGCCCTGAGCATTCCAGCTTGGCCGTGGCCCGAGCTCCGCCCGCATCGTCAGTTTTGCAGATGGTCTTGAATAGGGGGAAGCTGTGAGGCCTTTTGGAACCCTGATCCGCGGAACAGCATTTGGCATGTTCCTCCTCAGCGCCGTCGCATTCGATCTCGGCGCGCAAACCCAAGACCCGTACGACACGCAAATAGCGGCATTCAAGTCGAAACTCCAGGCGGTCGAGAATTCACAGGCGGACATTAACCGGCGAGTGGCGTGTCTCAGCCAACGGGACTCCCAGCTCACTTCGCAGCGCAAGGACAAGGAAATCGCTCTCGGAAAACTCCGCACCCAGGAACAGGAATTGACCCGCAATATCGGGACGCAACAGGCCGCCTACGACGGATTCAACGAAAGCTTCCGTTCGGAACAAGGGAAACTGAGCAATTTGCAGCGCGAACTCCGTCAACTCGAAGCGCAAAAGCGCTGGCAAGAGGATTGGATCCGACAGTGTCAGGCGGAAAAAGACTGGAAACGCCTTTGGGGCTTGACTTGCGAAGCCGACATGAACATAGCGAAGACTTTCGGCCAGATCAAGAGTTATGAAGGCGACATCGCCGCCGCCGCAAAAAAAGAGCAAATCGCACGCGAAAGCATGGATTTCGCGAAATCCAAACTGGATGCCAGTGAAAAGGATCTCACGGAAACCAGGCAACGTGCGCGGGAGACTGATGCGGCGATCACCCAGACCGAGGCAGTGCTTCGCACTACAAGCAAGGTGCTCTCCGAAGTCCGTGCATTGATGCAGCCCTTCAAGATCCTGATCAGCGACTTCACCGTGGCGCTCAACGAAGCCAAAGAGGTCAATCTCGAAGACAAGCGCAGACGTACCTTGAATTCACTTTCTTTCTTCGGGAAGGAGGCCGATGCCGCCATCAACAAACACTCCATTGCCGTCTCGCAAACCGAAAAGACTCTCGGCCAGGGATGGATGAGCGATTGCGTCACGCAATAGCCGTCCTGAAAAATTTGCAACAACCATGAATAGGAAACGCCATGGCAAGCATAGCTGTATTTGAAAGCCGCGAAGCGAAGCTCAACAAGGACATATCGACCCAGGTCGACAAGATTCTCGCCGCAACGCCCATCAAGCTCCCCGAGCCCGATGCGGAAATCTCCAAGCTCTACGTGAAGAAAATCGAGGGCACCTACAACGTCGATCGCGCAAAGACGGATACGGACCATGCGATCGATCTTCTATACATCGCCTACAACACGACTCCCCAGAAGGAAGGAGCAATTCGCGTAAAAATCGGCGACATCATGAATAGCCTCATCACGGCACAGCAAGACAGCGAAGTCGCGATGTCGAACGCGATGAAGGTCTCCGACTTCGTCATCGGCAAGCTCGGCAACATCCATGCGGATTGGCTTGACGTCAGAAAAGTCGACAGCGCCGAAAACACAAAAGGCGTGGAGGAAATCAAGGAGTTCCTCAAAAGCGACATTCTCGACCTGGCCACCAACATCAAGACAAAAGCGCTAGGCGTCAAAAAGGAACTGGACGGCATTGCAGCCACGTATGCCGGCATTATCAAAAGAACCGTCGAAGCGACATCGACCAGCGAGAAGGCCTTGTCAAGCGAGCTGAAAGACAAGGCTGCAATCGAAAAAGAGATCAACGAGTCGACTGCCAAGCGCGAGCAACTCGATGCATTGGTGAAGGACTTGCAGCTCGAGGTGGAAAAATACGACAAGAAGGCGCGTGACTACGAAGGCCGGGCGAATACCGCAGAGGAGCGCGCGTTCATCATGTCGATCGTGCAGATCGGCGCGCAGATGCTGGCGGGGGCGCTTCCGGCGATTGTCACTGCGGTGACGGCCTCGGCCACCGGCGGTGCATCTATCGTCGCATCGGCGGCCGCAAGCACGGTCAACCGCACGCTCGGGGACAAGAATGCCGACGTGAAGCCTGACGCGAGCGCCGACGAGCAGATCATCAGCAAGAAGAAAGAGCTATCGCAAAAACAGGCCGAGGCCGACGTGGCGGAAAAGAAGATCACCGCGCTGAAGGGGGATATCAAAGGTCTCGACAACGAATTGAAAAAAGAAGAGGCGAAGGACAAGGCTCCAAAGGAAAAAGATCCGAAGGACAAAGAAGCTGCTGCCGCGGAGCCGGACAAGAAGGAAGAGTCCGAAACCGCCAAAGAGCTCAAAGGTCGAATCAAGGAAAAGAAGGAGGAGTTGAAAACCGAGGAAGACAAGTACGCAGTGCTCATTGGCGTCCTGTCCGGCCTTCAGGCTTCTCTCACGGCGTTGGACAAGGGCCTGGGGAAAATGACGGAAAAGCTCGAAAACACCGCGGCCGGTCTGCGCGAGATGCAGATGAAGATGCTGGACAAGGTCGAGACCTACGAAAAGGAAAGGCGCACCCAAAACGCGGAGCTGGTCAAGATCAATGCGTTGCTCAAGGGCAAGCGGGACGATCAGGAGACCATCAAGCTCACCATCCGCTCGCTCAATCTGAGTATCAGTGCGCTGAAGCGAGCGAAGGAAATCATCGAGGAGATCGCGTTCTTCTTCAAGTCGTTCGCTGATTTCATGGACCGGATCAGCCAGGAAACCGAACTCGATATCGCGTTGTTCAACGAGTTCGCCAAGAAGGAGAAAATTCGGGAGAACTACTTCAAGAATCTCATCCAGGGTGGCGACAAGTTCTTTGTCAGAGAGCAGGCCGAGTGGAATGCCGTACGCATCGTGTGCGACAGGTTCTGCAAGAGCTTTGCCGATGGCTGGTCGAAGCTCAACAAGCTCAGCGGAAGGTATATCGAGGGGAAAGAACTGGACGCGTATTTCGTCACGGCCTCGGCAAAGCTGGAGCAGATCGTGAGTGAACGCGAGGCCGCCGCCAAGCAGAAGATTCTGGATCTCGACGGCTATCGCAAGGAACTGCGCGACAGCGCGATGGCCTAGGGATGCAAGGTCCTTTGCACCAAAGGGCCGTTGCGGGCGGCATGCCGCGCTCCTAGCATGTCGCTTCCCCTGGAGCACGCGTTCTCGGACCAGGCGGTGCCGTGCAAACCAGCGTGAAGTCCTCTTGGAGTCGACCATGACCTCGCCTTACACCGTCAGGGCCCTCACACCCGCGCACGCCGATCTCGCCAACGCGGCCGGCGTCCCCGCGCAATTGGCGAATGCGAAGTACGTCGAATCGCTCGCCCGCATCGTCTATTACTGGGGCTATCCGGCGGTCGATACCTTCGGCCGCACGAGTTCGTGGCAGCTCATGAAGGAACCCGGTGCCACGCTGGGGCTGTTTCCGGGTGCGCCGAAGAATCGCATGGGCTACCTCGCGGACTACTTGCCACCGTCGCAACGCAAGGTGGTTACGCCCAACAACGACACGATCTACGGCGTGTGCCTGTTCGACCTGGCGAGCGACAGCGTGGTGATCCAGACACCGACCGATGTGCCGAAGGGCCACTACTGGACGATTCAGATCGTCGATCTCTTCACCAATGTGACGCACCAGCTGGGCTCGGCATCGGGCACGCCGGGCGGCAAGCTGCTGCTGGTGGGGCCGGGCTGGGAGGGCGAGAAGCCGGCCGGCTTCATCGACGTGCTGCGTTCGCCGACCAACGTGGGCGGCGCGTTCGGCCGGAGCTTCGCCGCGCATGCGCCCGAGGCCAAGGCTCGCGCACGCGCCGTGCTCAACCAGATCGGCATCGTGCCGCTGAGCCAGGACCGGCCGGGCCGCCTCGCTTTCGACTGCGAAGCCAGCGCGCGCAACAAGGTCTTCCCGCCGGGGCTCACGGCCGAGATGGTGGCCGCCGACCCCGATTTGTTGCGCGGTCGACCGGTGAACGTCAGGACCTTCTGGGACGACCTGAAGAAGGCGCTCGACGCGAACCCGACCGTCGGCGCTGACGACGCACCCATGGCTGAACAGGCGCGCACGCTGTTCGCGCTGAGAGAGACGAACCAGGCATGGAAGACGCTGCTCGACCAGGTGGCGCTCGAAGCCGATGCCGAGCTGCACGACGGTGCCAAGTACCACCAGGTCGGCGTCGATGCCAGCGGCAATGGCTGGCAGCGACAGGAGAATGGCGGCGCGTGGGGCACCGACTGGTTCGGCCGCGCGCAGGCGGCGGTGATCTACATCTTCGTCAACGACTATCGCGAGGCGATCTACTGGATACGGGGCACCGACGCCGGCGGCGCGCTGCTGTACGGCCGATACGACTACACGATGAGCTTCCCGAAGGGTGCGCTGCCACCTGTCGATCGCGACAAGGGCGGCTTCTGGTCGCTCTCGATGTACGACCAGGACTACTACATGCTGCCCGCGAGCCCGAACGGCCGCCACAACATCGGGACGGTGAACCTCGATGCCGACGAGCTGGAGTTCAACGCCGACGGCTCGCTCACGCTGCACCTGTCGCACCGGCCGCCCACGGACGAGACCGCGAAGGCCAATTGGCTGCCGGCACCCGAAGGCCAGTTTGCGCTCATCGTGCGCACCTACGTGCCGACGCAGCCGCTGCTCGACGGTAGCTACAAGCTGCCGGACGTGCAGCGCGCGTGAGGCGGGGCCAGGAGGCGGGGTCGGGCTAGGCGACGTCCCGCAACTCGCGCCGGAGGATCTTGCCCACTGTGGACTTGGGAAGGGCCTCGACGATACGTACGAGCCTGGGCACCTTGTAGCCGGTCAACGATGCGCGGCAGTGGTCGATGACGTCCTGCTCGCTCAGCGTCGCGCCCGGCGCCTTCACGACGAAAAGGCGCAGGGCCTCGCCGGTCTTCTCGTCTGGCGCGCCCACGCACGCGCACTCCGCCACGCCGGGACATGCGGTCGCGACTGCTTCGATCTCGTTCGGGTACACATTGAATCCGGAGACGATGATCATGTCCTTGATGCGATCGACGATCTTCAGGAATCCCTGCTCGTCCAGCACGCCGACATCGCCGGTGCGGAAGTACCCGTCCGCCGTGAAGGCGGCCGCGTTGGCCTCGGGTTGTTGCCAGTAGCCGCTCATCACCTGCGGTCCGCGAGCGCAGATCTCGCCGGGCTGGCCCAGCGAGACCTCGCGGCCCTCGTCGTCGACCAGCTTGATGTCCGTGGAAGGCACCGGCAGCCCGGTCGTGTGGGTGAACCTGCCGACGGACGGCGGGTTGATCGAAAGCACCGGGCTCGTTTCCGACAGCCCGTAGCCCTCGAGGATCAGGCAGCCCGTGACCTCCTTCCAGCGTGCGGCGGTGGCTTCGATCACCGCAGCGCCGCCGCCGGCGGACAGGCGCAGGTTCGTGAAGTCCACTTCCTTGAGGCGTGGGTGCGCAGCCAGGCCCGCGTAGAGCGTGTTGACGCCCGCGAACACCGTCAAGCGGGACTGCTTGAACGTGTCGATCAGGCCGTCCAAGTCGCGCGGATTGGCCACCAGCCAGTTCTCCGCCCCGACGGAGAAGTAGCTGATGAAGTTCACCATCAGCGCAAAGATGTGATACAGCGGCAAGGCAGTCACCACCACCTCATCGCCCGGCCGAATGGTCGAGTGCATGAAGGCCTTGTACTGCTCGGTGTTGGCCACCAGGTTGCGGTGCGACAGGCAGGCGCCTTTCGACAGGCCGGTCGTGCCGCCGGTGTACTGCAGGAACAGCAGGTCGTCGCCGGTGAGCGCCGGGGCCTGGTAGCCGGACGGCTTGTCCTCGCGCAGGATCTCCGACAGGGGCATGACGGCACCCAGCCTTGCATCGGGCACGGGGCCGGGGAGCGGCTTCGGCAATGCGTCGCCGGGGGCGACCCCGATGATGTGCTCGACGGGGCTTTCCTTGACCGCCTCGGCGAGCGTCGGCGTGGAGCCGTTGAACACGACGATGATCTTCACGCCCGCATCGGCGAGCTGGTGCGCGAGCTCGCGCGGGGTGTAGAGCGGGTTGACATTGACCTGCACCGCACCCAGCCGCGCGATGCCCAGGAAGACCACGGGGAAGGCCGCCAGGTTGGGCATCATCACCGCGATGCGGTCGCCCTTGCGGACGCCAAGCTCGCGTTGCAGGCAGCTGGCGAAGCGCGCCGACAGCCGGTCGACGTCGCGAAAGCTCAGGCTCTGGCCGAACGAGCGGAAGGCTGTCTTGTCGGCGTATTGCACCATCGCCTGCTCGAGCAACTCGACGATCGAGCCGTAGGCATCGGGATCGATGTGCGGCGCGATGTCGCCGTACGACTGGACCCAGGGCCGCCGAGTCGTTGCTGTCTCTTCCAAGGCGTTGCCGTGCAACGCATCCATGCTGTCGATCATGTTGTCTCCAGTGACTTGCTGGCGCTCAGGTCGGCGCCGCATCGTTGGAGATCGAATGTAGGCATCTGTCGGATTCGAGCCTAGGTCGCATTTCGACAGATTTGGGTGGGAATCTGCCAATCGGAGCGGGCGGCGCGCAGAATCGGGCGCCGAAGTGACGCATGAAAATCGAACCGTTCGACGAAGGCCTTGAGCATCGGAACATCGTTCCGTACGACCCCATCTACGCCGACGTCTTTGGCAAGGTCAGGGCTTATGCGCTGGCCCGTCTCGCAGACGTCGAACTCATGCACATCGGCAGTACCGCCGTGGCAGAGCTGCGCGGCAAGCCGATGATCGACATTGCGGCCATCACCAATGAGTCGAATCTGCGAGAGAAGCAGGTTGAGTTCGAACTCGCCGGCTTCCATCGTCGGCCGGTCTGGGTAGACAAGGATGAGAAGCCGTATGTCTGCGCCTCGGTCCTGCATCAGGGAAGGCGATTCAACATCAACATCCACATCTGCCACCGGGGCGATCCGGTTCACAAGGACTCTCTGGCCTTCATCGGGATCCTCCAACGCCGTCCGGACTTGCGTCGGAAGTACGAGGAAGCGAAAGATCGAGCGCACGCCATCGATCCTGCCAACCCTCAGATCTACAACCGGGAGAAGGAAGCCGTGATCAAGGAGATCGAGGCGCTGATTCCGGGCCGATAGGCTCGGCGCGTCATTCGCAGGTTCACTCGATCACTTCGTCCGCACCCAGCAGCACCCTTTGCGGGACCGTGAGCCCCAGCGCCTTCGCGGCCTTCAGGTTGATGACCATATCGAGCTTGGTCACCTGCTCGAACGCAATGTCGCCCGGCTTCGTGCCCTTGAGGATCTTGTCGACCAGCGCGGCCGCGCGGTGGAACATTGCCGGGAAGCTGCCCTGGTACGAGGCCACGCCCCAGCTTCCCAGGTAGTCCTTGTGGCCCCAGACGGAAGCCATCCGGTGTTTCACGCACAGCTCGCCGAGCCTGGCACGGTGGACGAAGAACGTAGGGTCGGCGAGGATCGCGACCGCGTCGACCTCTTCGCTCGCCATTCTTGCGAAAACGGCGTCGTAGTCGTCCGGACCACGCGCCCCGAGGACCCGTACCGGCACCGCGAGCACGCGTTCGTAGCTCGCGACATCTTTCTCGATGCCGCCTTGCGTTGCAGTGTCCGGGTTGAACAGCACGGCAAACTTGCGCGCCGACGGCACGATGTCCTTCATCAACTGAAAGCGCTTGGCGAGGATTCCCGAGAATGCGCCAGAGATCCCGGTGAAGTTGCCGCCGGGGCGGGCGATGCTTGCTGCAAGTCCCATTTGCACGGGATCATCCACAAGCACGGCCACCACCGGCAGCGTGCTGGTCGCTTGCTTGGCCACCATGGGCGGGCCAATCCCGGTCGTCACGAGCACGGCGATTTCGAGGCGCAGCAGTTCGGCCAACAACTCGGGCAGCCGTTCTGCCTTGCCGTCGGCCCAGCGGAACTCGATGACAAGGTTCCGCCCCTCCACATAGCCCAATTCGCGCATGCCGCGTGTGAACGGCTCGACCATGCCCTGCGTGGGACCGGGGCCAAGGGTGGCGCCGCTGAGAAAGCCGATCCGGGCCTGGCGTGCAGAAGGCTGAGCCTGCGCGCGCCACGGCGCCGCGACGAACGTCACCGCGGTGCCAATGAAGGCCCGCCGCACAACGTCGGACCGATCCGTCGCCCGGTGAAGCGCTCTCATGGATACCCCCTTTCGGACGGCTCTCCCTTCCTCCATTCTGTGACTTTCTACACGCTCCAACTTGGACGACATGTCAAAGTACGTACCAAAGTAGTACCGCCCTCTCGAAGAATCGACACCTGCGACCTCGCCGTTTTTGGCTGCGTCAACGATTCCAGATTCAAGACGGGATATGGCGAAGAAAATCCGACTCAACAACGACCAGTGGAACAGGCTGCAGAGGCTGGCAAACCAGAATGGAAAGAGCGCCCCGAACGAACCGGCCGACGTGTCGCATCGGCTGTGGTCCAACGGCCTGGTGGCATCGGACCGAAAGGGCTGCGAATACCTGACTGATCAAGGGGCCCGTCGGTTGAGTCAGGGTCGGTAGCTGACGGGCATGCATTCGCACGCGGCTCATCCGCAGTCGCGCAGTCGCTGCGAAAGATGCCGCCGTCGAACGCATGTGTGGCAACATCCGGCGCCAGGATGAAGGTGCTGGGGGCCGCCCGTCGGGTGACATCTAAATGGCGCGAAATCTCGATCAGGACGACAGCAGGGCCGGCACGCTGGTTCTCGCGCTGCTGTCGCTGCTCGTGGGATGTGTCACGGGTCTCGTCTGCGCCGTATTCCGGCTCCTGCTTGAAAGGGCCGATGCCCTCCGAGGCGACTTCATTGGCTGGGCGCATCAGCAGGGCGCGGCTGGCCTTCTGCTCGTCGTCGCGAGCGCCGCTGCAGCCACTGCGCTTGCCGCAGCACTGGTAAGCAGGTTTTCCCCGAACGCGGCAGGCAGCGGCATACCGGAGGTCGAGGCCGCGATCAACGGCGGCGACCCGGGCAGACCCGTGCGCACTGCGATCGTCAAGTTCTTCGGCGGCGTGCTCGCCATCGGCTCCGGCCTCGCGCTCGGTCGCGAAGGACCCAGTGTGCAGATGGGACACTCGATCGCCGACGTGATCGGCCGGCTGTTCCGGCGCGGTCAGGTCGATGCCCGAGTGCTGTTCGCCGCGGGCGCGGGAGCGGGTCTCGCCACCGCCTTCAACGCCCCGATCGCCGGCGCGGTGTTCGTGCTGGAGGAACTGCTGCGGCGTTTTGATACGCGCACCGCTGCCGCGGCACTGGGCGCGTCGGCGGGCGCGATCGCGGTCGCGCGCGTGTTCGTGGGCGTGGAGCCGGATTTCACCGTGCCGGCGCAAGCCTTCCCGGGCTTCGCGACGGTGCCGGTCCATGTGGCCCTCGGTGTCATTGCCGCGCTCGTGGCTGCCGCCTACACACGCGCCGTCATGGGCGCACTGGCGATCGCCGACCGGGCCGGCGGGCTCCCGGTCGCGGCTCGGGCAGCGCTGATCGGCGGCGGGGTCGGCCTCCTGGGTTGGCTGGCACCCCAGTGGGTCGGCGGCGGAGACGCGATCACGCAGCAGACCCTGCTCGATGCCGGATCGCTGTCCACGATCGCCTTGATATTCGTCATCCGCTTCGCGCTCGGTCCGCTTTCCTATGCGGCCGGCACGCCCGGCGGCTTGTTCGCGCCGATGCTGGTCCTCGGCGCGCAGATCGGCCTCGTGTTCGGGCGGCTGTGCGGGCAGTCGCTTCCGGACGTCGGATCGCCGACCGCCTATGCCGTGGTCGGCCTGGCGGCATTTTTCACGGCGGTCGTCCGTGCGCCGCTGACGGGCATCTGCCTGGCCGTCGAGATGACGGGCAGCGTCAATCTGCTGCTGCCGATGCTGGCCGCCTGCTTCGGCGCCATGGTCGTGATGAACCTGCTCGGCATTCCGCCGATCTACGACCTGCTGCGCGACCGGGCCGAACGCAAACTGCGCTCCGCCGGATAGCGCGGGTCGAGATCAGGGCGCGGCGGGGGATTTCGGAACGACCTTGTCTGCGCGCAGGCCGGCCAGCAGACGCTGATAGTCCGGATTGTTGCGAAGCAACTCGCGGCCGGTGGCGATCAGTCGTGCCACCTGCTCCTTGTCCAGGACGAAGCTGGTCGGAATCTCGTTCAGGAAGCGGCGCAGCGGAACATCCGGCACGTCTTCGAAGCTCAGGCGTACGAAGTACGAACTCACGGGCCGTTCGGGTGTCGTGAGTTCACGCGTCCAGCCATCGAGGCTTTGCTGCATCTGCTGAAGCGTCGCCACGTTGTAGCGATGCAATTGGACATTGGTGACGGCACTCATCGTCTGCTCGAAGGTCGGCTGCCGACTGCTCTCGCCGATGCCCCCGGGCGCGTCGGCCGCTGCGTTGACCGAAATGATGGCGATGCGGCGCGGCGTCGCGATGCCGAGCGACTGGATGTACTTTTCCGCACCACCGGCCAGATCGACCGCGTCCAGCAATGCGCGAAGGCCCAGGTTGTCGGTGATCCCGCCATCGACCAATTGGGCGTACTTGTGCGTGACCTTGTTCTGGTACGAGAGGTCGTCCTGCACGACCATGCTCAAGTACGCGTCGTCCGTGTCGCGCTTCCTGGCAGCCTCGAGCCAAGGCGGCATGCCGCGCGCGCAGCCGCCGTAGTTCTCCAGTACCACCGGCCCGAACAGCACCGGCACGGCGCTCGAGGCAGTGACGGCCCGGGCCAGCGGGAAGCGGCTGAGGTCCGAGCACATCAGGTTGAAGTATTCCTGGACGAACGAAAAGCGCCCGCCCGAGCTGAGGTCGGAACTGTTGATCAGGATCAACGGGGCATCACGCCTGACCAGATCGCCGAAAGTCGCATCGCCGAAAAGCGCCTGCTGGTAGTAGGACACCGCCACCTCGGTGCGGCCGTGGCTGCTGAACCATCGCGCGGGATTCATCAGGCCGCGCAACAGAGCGCCTTCGACGTCGCTGCGCAGGAATCGCTCTTCGAAGTCGACGAAGATGCGATTGCCGTAGAGGCCGTAATAGGCCGATGTGAAACTTCCACCGGAAACCGAACTGATGACGGTGATCGCATCGAGCAGGCTCTGGTCCTTGCCATTCATCTGCACATGGGTGTCGCGCAGCTCCTGCATGACGCCGTAGGACAAGGCTGCGGCTCGCGTGCCGCCACCCGAGAAAGCGACAGCCAGAATCAACTCGTCGGAACGGCGACGGTGATTCTCGACAAAGCCCCCCAACGAATAGACAGGACCATGAGGGGCCGGCGTCAGCGGCACGTTCTCGACCACCCCGTAGGTGGTGCAGGCGCCGAGCGCTAGCGCCATGCCCAGCAGCATCGCTCGTCGTCGGACGCTGCCGGTCGAAGAAGCTCTCATGTTCCTTCAGAAATTCGCGAGGCCTCGGCTTCGCAATGGCGTGGGCAACACGCCTGCATGCACCGCCTGACACGCTAGTGCGCGCCCTCGGTCGAGTCAAGCCCCGCACCTTCGCTCCCTTGGGAAGTAGCACAATCTGGCGCGGCGAACTCGGGTTCGCCGACAACAGGAGACACGATGATGCGATTCGCCTTGACACGCACCGGCGCATTCCGTTCGGCTTTCGTGATCGGCATGGCCTGTTGGCTGGCCGCCTGCGCCTCCAGGTCGGACAACGCCGCCGACGTCCTCGCCCGTTCTGCGGCGACCATGGGCGCTTCCAACGCCCAGAGCCTGCGCTACACGGCCGAGGGCACCGGCCATACCTTCGGCCAGGCGTACAAGCCCGGCGGGACCTGGCCGCGCATCACTCTGCATTCGTTCACCCGCACCATCGACTACGACAAGGGCGCGATGCGCGATGAGGTCGTGTTGAGCCGCGCCGAGCCAACGGGCGGTGGTGGCTATCCGCTCGCCGGCCAGCAGCGCAATGACCAGTCGTTGAGCGGCGACGTGGCGTGGAACCAGACGCCCAACGGCGCCGTACCGGTGCCGCGCCTGGTCTCCGATCGCATGCATCAGCTCTGGATCACGCCGCACGGCGTGCTCAAGGCAGCGGCGCGGAACAACGCGGAAGCGGTCCGCGGCGCGGACGGCGGCGCCATGCTGAAGTTCGTCGAACCGGGCCGCTTCAGCGCGACCGCCCAGCTCAATGGCGAGGGGCTCGTCACACAGGTGGACTCCGTCTTTCCCGATCCGGTGCTGGGTGACACCCGCACGGTCACGTCCTATTCCGATTACCGCGACATCGCCGGCATCAAGTTCCCGATGCGAATCAGGCAGACCATGGGCGGCTTTGAGGTGCTGGACCTCACGGTCAAGGACGTCCAGGCCCATGCCGACACCGCAGCACTGCAAATTCCTGATGCGGCCCGCAACCAGGGGGAACGCGTCACCGCCGAGAAGGTGGCCGAAGGCGTGTGGTTCCTCGGCGGCGGCTCGCACAACAGCGTGGCGATCGAGACGAGGGACCACCTCGTCCTGGTCGAGACGCCGCTCAACGACGCCCGCACCCAGGCGGTGTTCGCACAGGCCAGGACCCTCGCGCCGGGCAAGCCGGTCCGCTTCGCGATCAACAGCCATGCGCACTTCGACCATGCGGGCGGTGTGCGCACGGCCGTGGCCGAAGGCGCGACCATCGTCACGCAGGCAGCCAACGTCTCCTATTTCGAGAGCGCCTTCGCGCAGCCGAACCGCGTGAGACCCGACCGCATGGCGCAGGAAGGCAGGCGCCCGGACATCGTTGCCGTCGGCGACCAACTGGCCATGGGCGACGCCTCGCGCCCGATCGAGGTGCACCGCATCACGGGCAGCGTCCACAGTGACAGCTTCCTGATGGTCTATCTGCCCAACGAGAAGGTGTTGATTCAGGCGGATGCATTCACGCCGTCCGCACCGAACACGCCGCCGCCGGCAGTGCCGAATGCCAACAATGTCAACCTGATCGCCAACATGGAGCGGCTCGGCCTCAAGGTCGACCGCATTCTGCCGCTCCACGGCCGCGTGGTTCCCGTGTCGGAACTCTACGCAACGGCCGGCAAGCCATTGCCGGTGCGTTGAGTCGACCGTATCGAACGAGGGAGGCTACGGCCGATTGGCCGCCGAGATCACGATCTCGACGCGGCGGTTCTTCGCCTTGCCCTGTGGCGTGCTGTTGGGAACGGGGTCCGAGGGCAAAGCGATTGCCCCAAAGGGCAAGTGGACTTGCGGGTGGGTTGCGCGGATCATCCAGATCCCGACACTTGCAATGTGATCGAACGATGGGCATCGACAGTGGACGCTGGCCTGGGTGGCTCGTCGCGATCTGCTGCGTGCTGATCGCCCCGGCAGGCATGGCCGCCGACGTCCGGCACGTGCTGGTGCTCTATTCCAATGGCCGCCTCGTGCCGGCCAACGTCGATGTCGAGCGCGGCCTGAGAGGTGCGATCCGGGACACCGCCGCCAGGCCGGTGGAGGTCTTTACCGAGTTCCTCGACTATCCCGACTTCGTCGGAGACGACTACGAAGACACCGTCGCGACCTATCTGCGGCGCAAGTACGCCGCAAGGCCGCCCGATGTCGTCATTGCCGTGGCAAGGCAGTCGCTCGACTTCCTTCTGCGCCAGCGCGCGCGCCTGTTCCCAGGGGCTCCCGTCGTCCACACGGCCGCGTTCAGGGCGTACCCCCAGCCGTTTCCCGCGCTCCCCGCCGACGTGGTCGGCGTACCGGTCGAGTACGACCCCGCCGGCACCATCGAGCAGGCGC
>NZ_JASZYF010000038.1 GCF_030317115.1 Variovorax gracilis | reverse complement strand
CAACACCTTCAATCCCTTCGGCACCACCAGGCCGGGATTCAACGGGGTGCTGATCGGCGCGACGATTCCCGTTGCCGGGTACGACCTGATCCGCGTCTCGTATTCGGCGGTTAGGTACAACAACACCAGCACCAATGTGCTCGGCACGACCGCCGACTTCTTCGGCTTCAACAACCAGCCGGAGGCCGACAAGTTCGCGATCGGGTACGTGTACAACTTCTCCAAGCGCACTGCCGTATACGCGACCGTCGCCTACCTGAGCAACAAGAACGGCGCCGCCCTGACGGTCGGGGGCCCGGCCTATTTCACGCCGGTCATCAATGGCTTCGCGCCGGTGCCGGACAAGTCGTATGGCTACGACCTGGGGCTGCGCCACTCTTTCTGACCTCGGCTAAGGCTGCGCAGTCCTGGCCGATTTAGGCCGCAGCGCAGGCGGGAACACGACATCGACCACGTTCCGGGAGGGCGTTTCAAGGGGAGACAACGGTTCGATCAGCCACTTGCCCCCGCTGTCGTCGTAGATTGCCAAGGCGCACGCAATGGACGCTTCGTCGTGAAACCGGATGACCGGTTTGATCGCGGCTGGCGGGGGCGTCGTGCGCTGGTCCCGGGCGGTCGCGAGGACGTCCTCTATCTGAGGGACATTCGCGCCCAACTTCTGCCATTTCGGTCGGATCTGCCGGGCTTCGTTTCGTCTTTCAGGGCCGTAGATCTGCATGTAGACGGTGATGCCTTGGCAGACCTTGACGGGGCCAAGCGCCGCCGTCCGCTTTGCCTGCGTCTTGGCCGGAGGACTGTCTTCCTGCGCGGCCGGGTCGGCGATGGGCACTCCCCTGTCCTTGAGGTTCTTCAGGTCGAGAATTCCCGTCCACTTGCAAGGCCCGCTCCGGGCGGCCAGCGCGGCATCTTCAGTCAGCGAGGCGCCCCCCGCCGCCGTCCTTGCCATCTCCCGCTTCTTGAATGCCACAGGGTCGCAGGGGTGCGCGCTGGCGAGAAACGCCGCCGTGGAATAGTCATAGGCCCAGTAGTGGGGAGGTGGGACCGAGTTGTCCCGCTGGGAAGGCGGAAGGCACCCTGCGACACGCCCTTCCACTATCCTGCTTTGACTGTTGAGGAGCTCCGTGCAGGCAAAGGGTCGTTCGTTCGCATCCAGCGCGCTGCACTCGCTGACCGCAGTCTGGTAGAGGTTCTGAGCCAGCTGAGACCGTGTGAACCACGCGGCCTCATGGTTGGGGCAGAGGTTGTCGGCGGTGCGGACCAGGGCGGCGGCCAGCTTGCCTGCCAGCAACGCGGACCTCTCGGGCTTGTCCGCGGGACTTGCCTCCCCGTAGATGTCGGTCAACTCCTTGAGTGCGCCGCGCTCGTCGGCCAGTTGCTTGGCTTGCGAGGTCTTGAAGCCGTCGAGCGCCTGCCACACACCGACGCTCAAAGTGGCGATCGCGCCCAGGCTCAGCGTGGTGCTCACGGCCGTCGCCGTGCTGATTCGCGATGGAAGCCGGGAAATCGCGGTTCCGTTGGGCTTGGGCGCGTCTCCGGTTTCCTTGGATTTGGCGGCGAATGGCCTGCAGTCATCATCCTCGAAGTAGAGCTCGCGGTTCTCGACGAGCCCTTCGATGAACTCCTTGTTGAGTCCGGCCCCGAGAAAATAGCCGAGGTGAAAGTAGCTCTCCCACTGGGCTTCGGAAAAGAACTGGTCGGCGGTCGTCTGCTGGGGGAACTCCTTGTTCTGTGCCTTGAAGTTCACCAGGTCGATCGGCAGCCCGGCGCAGGTATTGGGCTTCACGACGATCATCACGCCGCGGCGGCCCCCCGGATACTCGATCCTTGCCAATGCAAGGCACGCCGTGCTCGTCGGTGACTTGAGGTCATCCAGGGACCCGAATTGCTCAAGCACAGCGGGCCTCGAGTCCTCGGTGGTCGCGCGGTGCAGTCGTTCGGCAAGCGCCAGATAGGGATGGGGCCGTTGAAAATAAATCTCCGTGCGCAAGTCGATGCGAGCCTTGCGAACAAGGTTCTCCAGATCGCCGAACTCATACTTGGGGTCGGCCCCGCAGTCGGCGATGACGATGACCTCGGTCCGCTCTGCCAACAGCACGTAGGCCCCGGTGTTCTCGAAATGGCCCCCGTCCGTCAGGAACCAGTCGGCACCTTCCGAGCCGTCGAATTGCCCGAAGGTCTCCCTCAGGAGCCCGAGTGGCTTTGCTGCGAAGCGCTTCAGCGTGAACCCGGATGCCTCGCCGTTGGCGCGCTTCTTCAAGTCCCACCAGTACCCCAGCCGCACACCTGCGAACGTCATGAGTGCCGAGATGCCGCCTCGCGTCATGCTTCCGAGGCCAGGCGCGATCGCGGCGCCGGAAATGGCCATCCAGCTTCCCAGGCTCAGCGATTCGTAGTCGCGCTGGTCCTTCCATCCTTCCACTGACTTTTGCATCTTCCCTCCAGACGCAACAGCCAGTGCAAGGCCCCTGCGGTCCTGGTTGAACAAGCCCCCTCGCGGGTCCTCGGTCTGGTTGACGCATACGTTGATGATGTGAATGGGCCCGCCATGCGCTTGCGGCCGATACTTGTCCATCGCGATGTCGTCGCCACCCCGGATGGATTCGATCTCCTTTCCTTTCCAGGACGCTGGAAGCTTCCGAGGCACTTTCTCGAGGGAGCCGAGGCCGAGCGCAGAGTCGAAGCGGTGCCCGTTGGCCGCGCCGAGATAGCTTCGGACCAGGCGCGCCTTGTAGAAGGCGTGAAGCGATGATGCGTTGAGAAAATCGACATCACGCCCGGTGAGGAGCAGGTAGACGAACGCCGGCACGAACACCATGGCCATCGTGACCCAGGCATCCTGGAACGCCAGCCCGCCCCGGGTGAAAGCGGACCCCAGCACGGCTCGGTGGACCAGCGACACCCACCAGACCGCCAGGCCGAAGGCAAGCGCGTAGCCAAGAATTCTGCCGAGCACGACCACGATGGCCGTGCCCCCTTTTCCCGGAATCAGGTTCGATGCCAGCGGAAAGCCGATTCGAACGACGGCAGCGGCGGCGGCAAGTCCGACACCCGCTCGGGCGAGGTCCTTGAACTCGAATGCAAGAAACCAGGCAGTCCGGTCCACGAGGCCGGCGATCGCGACCAGGATGAAGATGCGAAAGACAAAGGCAAGGTGGCGCGTGAGCCAGGTGTTGGCCGTCTCGCTGGCTCTGAGTTCGTTCTTTTGGCGCGCTGCGAAAAGGTAGAGCGCAGCGAGAGGTAACGCGAGGAGCCACGTGCCGACCAAGCCGAGGATGGCGATCCACAGCACCGAACGCAGGCCGTCGCCCACCTCGCTGTTGGTGTTGTGAAGCGCTTCGTGCAGGGCTCGACTGGCCCCGTAGAGCTTGACGCGAAGGCTGTCGCTCAGCGAAGCGGAATGCTCCACAAGTAGCCCGCCGGAGAGCCAGGCGCAAAAACAGAAGGCCCAAAGCAGGAAGACCATGATCCAGAGCCAGAACGCCACGTCGCCGCGCTTGGCGACACCCATCGCCCAGTAGGCGGAACCGATGACGAGCCCCACCAGTGCCAGCGCTGGCAGAACGGTGAGCCACGCGGTCGGAATCCAGTCGGCCAGCCAGCGTACGTATCGGAAGCCATCCGGAAAGTCATATCCCGCTTCGACCAACCTCGACCAGACGCCCAAGTCCAGCGCGGCCAGGGCCATGCCCAGCGTGACCGCGACGAGACCCAGTTCGAAATGCACGCCAACGAGATTGCGCAGGAACAGGGCGGCAACGAAGGTCGTGTCCGCGGCGCCTCGGGGTATGAGGTAGCGTCCATTCGCACGAAGCCACCAGAGAAACCACTTTCCGTCGGCCTTGGCCAGCTTGGACTGGACCGCCTGGACTTCCTCGGTGCTCTTGGCCCACGAGAACAGGCGCCCGAGCGTGCTGCCGATATAGCCGCCTCCGGATACGGTCGACAGGATGTCGAAGCGCAGAAGCAGGTTGGACTTGGCGAGCGCCTGCAGCAGGCCGAAGCAGAATGTCGCGCTTCTTATTCCCCCTCCCGAGAGAGCCAGGCCCCACTTCCTGGAGGCATCTGCCGGAATCGATTTGTCGCCGAGCTTGCTGCGCCGCTCGCGAACTTCCTCATCGATGTAGATGCGCGAAGCGGCGCCAGGGGCCGCGGCGCTCTCGGGACTCGTCCCGGCCTCTGTCGCCCGCGGCTTCGCGTCGGCGGCCACCTTGTTGTCGAGAGCAGTCATCGGCAGTCCTTCCTGAGATGCGACGCGCAGGCATCTCTTGCCTTCCATGTAGGGGCGAATCTAGGCTCGCCGCGTGCTGATTTCATCCCCTGGCCGGTGGAGGATCGACACCCTTCGACGAGTAGACTTCCCGCTCGCATGCGCGATCCTGATCGGCATGGCCCGCTCCGACGCCTGGAGAATGAAATGTCCAAGATTGCGAGCGCCGCACTTCTGTGCGCCCTGATCGTCCTGGTGGGCTGCTCGGGCACGCCGCCCCCGCGGCAGTTCTCCGTGTGCTCGACGCAGCCCGGGACCTACGCCTGCCAGGTCGAGCGCATGGCGCGCGCCGGCGGCTGATGAAGCCGTCCTTCTGTCAGCCCTGCGACGCCGGCGGCAGTTGCGGATCGGCGTAGCTGAACTGGTTCGGAACCGGCAGCGCCAGGTTCGAGTAGGAGAACGACATGCTGATGTCCATGGCCCGCACCTGGTGCCACCAGCCCAGCGGCAGGAACATCGTCTCCCCCGGCTCGACCACGACCTCCAGCACGCGCACACCCTTGAACAGCGGAAACTGCGTCAGGTCGACCGCATCCAGATCGATCGGGCTGAAGACACCGTTCGTGTTGTACAGGCGCGGCCCCTGCAGCGGCGAGATCAGGCGCCAGCGCTTGCGTCCGACGACCTGCGTGTGGAACAGCATCAGCGTGTCGTGATGCAAGGGAGTCACGGTGCCGCCGGGTCCGAACCAGAACGACGAGCGCTCGGCCAGCTCGGCGCGGTTGCAGCAGGGCGGCAGGCTGCCGATGTCTCGCAGCAAAGGCGCGAAGCCGGGCCGGCGCAATGCCTCGTTGTTGGCGGTGAGGTAGTAGTCGTTGCTCACCCCGCCGCGCACCACCTGGTCGACGAACTCACCCAGGCGGACCGCGCGCCGGTGCGACAGCTTGTCCTCCTCGTAGCGCGGGTTGGCCTGACGCTCGGCCTGGATCTCGACATCGAGATGACCGAAGCGCGCCTTCAGGTCGGCCGGCGACCATCGCTGCATGGCGGGCCAGTCCCGCGCGTGTCCGGTGAGGACCAGCGGGCGGCATCCGCGCACATAGCGGTGCAAGAACTCGTCGTCGGACACCACCGCGCGCTTGTCGACCGCGCCATAGGTGGAATCGAACTCCCACAGCAGTTGCAGGTTGGCAACCGTCGATTCCAGCTTGCGCAGCAATTGCGCCTGGCGCTTGGCAGCGATGTAGATCGGGTTGCCCGGCACGAGGCCGATCACCGACGCGCTGGTCTCGCGGTCGAGGCCGGCGGCGCTCATGACTTCGAGCATCGATTCCGGCGTGCAGCCGCGCAGGTGTTGCTCGGCCACCCAGCCCAGCCACCGCAGCGACTCGAGCATTTCGGCTGCTTCCGCCTCGTTTGCCGCTGGCGCTTCCGTCGCCGGCGGCGTGCTGGCCTCCGCTTCGCCGGTGCTCGGGCGTGGCGGAGGAGGGAGTGGGGGCAGATGCTTCACTGGGAACTCCTCTCTGGGCATCGGGAAGGCCAGGCGCCGTCGGAAACAGCCATCCGGGAGCGACGGCACCTGCATTTTCCAAGGTGGCCGGAGGCAAAAAAGCCCGGGAAGCCGGAACCCCCGCCCCAACTTGCTAAAGTTTGCATCGTTTCGCATCCCCGCCGGCCATGCCGGCGGGCGGAATCGCGTTGTTTTCCAACCCACCTAGGGCCGCCATGACCGCCGCAAAATCCCAGATCATCTACACCCTCACCGACGAGGCACCCCGCCTGGCGACCGCCTCGCTGCTGCCCATCGTCAAGGCCTTCGCCGCGCCGGCGGGCATCGACGTCACGACCAGCGACATCTCGGTGGCTGCCCGCATCCTGGGCCAGTTTCCCGAAGCCCTGACCGAAGCGCAGCGCGTCCCCGACAACCTGGCCGAACTGGGCAAGCTCACGCTGCGGCCCGACGCCAACATCGTCAAGCTGCCCAACATCAGCGCCTCCGTGGCCCAGCTGAAGGCCGCAATCAAGGAGCTTCAGGACAAGGGCTACAAGATTCCCGACTACCCCGAGAGCCCGAAGACGGACGAGGACAAGGACATCCGCGCTCGCTACAACAAATGCATCGGCAGCGCGGTGAACCCGGTGCTGCGCGAGGGCAACTCCGACCGCCGCGCGCCCAAGGCCGTGAAGGAGTTCGCCCGCAAGAACCCGCACAGCATGGCCGAGTGGAGCCAGGCGTCGCGCTCGCACGTCTCGCACATGCACCACGGCGACTTCTATCACGGCGAAAAGTCGATGACGCTCGACAAGGCCCGCGACGTGAAGATGGAACTCATCACCAAGAGCGGCAAGGCCATCGTGCTCAAGCCGAAGGTCTCGCTGCTGGAGCGCGAGGTGATCGACTCCATGTTCATGAGCAAGAAGGAGTTGGTCGATTTCTACGAGCGCCAGATCCAGGACGCCCACAAGACCGGCGTGATGTTCTCGCTGCACGTGAAGGCCACCATGATGAAGGTGTCGCACCCCATCGTGTTCGGCCATTGCGTGAAGATCTTCTACCGCGAGGCCTTCGAGAAGCACGCCAAGCTGTTCGAGGAGCTGGGCGTGAACGTCAACAACGGCATGGTCGACCTCTACAACAAGATCGCCACCCTGCCCCAGAGCACGCAGGACGAGATCCGCCGCGACCTGCACGCCTGCCACGAGAACCGCCCCGAGCTGGCCATGGTCGATTCCGCCAAGGGCATCACCAACTTCCATTCGCCCAACGACGTGATCGTGGATGCCTCCATGCCCGCGATGATCCGCAACGGCGGCAAGATGTACGGTGCCGACGGCCGGTTGAAGGACGTGAAGGCCGTCATGCCCGAGAGCACCTTCGCCCGCATCTACCAGGAGATGATCAACTTCTGCAAGTGGCACGGCGCCTTCGACCCCAAGACCATGGGCACGGTGCCCAATGTCGGCCTCATGGCGCAGCAGGCCGAGGAATACGGCTCGCACGACAAGACCTTCGAGATCTCCGAGGACGGCGTGGCCAACATCACCGACCTCAACACCGGCGAAGTGCTTCTCAGCCAGGACGTGGAAGCGGGCGACATCTGGCGCATGTGCCAGGTCAAGGACGCGGCCATCCGCGACTGGGTGAAGCTGGCAGTCTCGCGCGCGCGCAACTCGGGCATGCCGGTGGTGTTCTGGCTGGACGCCTACCGCCCGCATGAGGCGCAACTCATCACCAAGGTGAAGATGTACCTGCACGAGCACGACACCGCCGGGCTGGACATCCAGATCATGAGCCAGGTGCGCGCCATGCGCTACACGCTGGAGCGCGTGGTCCGCGGGCTCGACACCATCAGCGCCACCGGCAACATCCTGCGCGACTACCTGACCGACCTGTTCCCCATCATGGAGCTGGGCACCTCGGCCAAGATGCTGTCGATCGTGCCCCTGATGGCTGGCGGCGGCATGTACGAAACGGGCGCCGGCGGCTCGGCACCCAAGCACGTGCAGCAACTGGTCGAGGAGAACCACCTGCGCTGGGATTCGCTGGGCGAGTTCCTCGCGCTGGCCGTGAGCCTGGAAGACCTGGGCATCAAGACGAACAATGCCAAGGCCAAGGTCCTGGCGAAGACGCTCGATGCCGCCACGGGCAAGCTGCTGGACAACAACAAGGGCCCCTCGCCCAAGACCGGCCAGCTCGACAACCGCGGCAGCCACTTCTACCTGGCGCTCTATTGGGCCCAGGCCCTGGCCGAACAGACCGAAGACAAGGAACTGGCCGCGCACTTCAAGCCGCTCGCCGAGGCGCTCGGCGCCAGCGAGAAGAAGATCGTGGACGAGTTGGCCGCCGTGCAAGGCAAGCCCGCCGACATCGGCGGCTACTACCTGCCGGACGCGGGCAAGACCGACGAGGTGATGCGGCCCAGCGCCACGCTGAACGCGGCGCTCGCGACCGCGGCGGCCTGAGCCGCTGGCACGAACGGCGCGTCACTCGATCACCCGGGTGGCGCGCATCCATAGGGATGGCGGCAGCGCCATCCCGAGCGCCCTGGCCGTCTTGCGGTTGATGACGAGTTCGAACACCGCGGGCAACTCGATCGCCAGGTCGCCAGGCCGCTCACCCTTGAGGATCTTGTCGACGTAGCTCGCGGCGCGTACGCCCAGGGCTTCGAGATTGGCGCCGTAGCTCAGCAGGAAGCCGGCGTTGGCAAGCAAGGTCAGCTCGCTGATCGATGGCAGTCGATGAGTGATGGCGAGTTCCGCCAATCGGGTCCGATGAGCCACGATCGTGTTGGTGGCGATGGCGTAGAGGCCCTGCGCGCGACGCGATGCCGCGGCCTTGAATGCCCGTTCGAAATCCGCCGGCCCCTTGACCTCCAGCGTGGTCAATTCGAGCCCGAGTGCGCGGGCACCGGCCTCGACACCCGGCTCGTTGAGTTCGGCCGGCGCGACCAGGACGGCCACCCGTTCCAGTTCCGGCACGGCGGTCTGGAGGATTTCGAGCTGCTTGGCGGCAAGTTCGAGGAAAGTCACCTGGACCCCGGTGACGTTGCCGCCGGGCCGGGCCAGTGTCTGCGCCCAGCCTTCGCGGACCGGGTCGCTGCCGCTGATCGCCACGATGGGAATCGTGCGAGTCGCCTTGCGCGCAAATTGCAAAGGCAACGGGCCTCCCGCCAGAATCACATCGACGTTCAGCTCGACGAGCGCGGCGACCGATGCCGCCAGCCGGTCGGGTTGCCCTTCGGCATAGCGGTAGTCGAGCACCATGTTGCGGCCATCCGCATAGCCGAGGTTGCGCATGCCCTGGACAAAGCCGGCGATGGGGTCCGGGTCCACGCCCGACCTCGGCTGGCCGAAGGAAAGGATGCCAATCTTGGGCATCGCCGCCCTGCCGACGGGCTGCGCACGCGGGATGCCGGGGCCGGCGGCCAGGTGCGCCATGGCGACCGAGACCACCAGCCGGCGGTTCATGACCATGGCGCGCTCCAGATGCGGCTCAGCGCGGCAGGACCGTCAGCCGATAGGTGATCTCTTGAACGAAGTCGGGCAGACACCCGTGCGCAACCCAGCGGATCAGGTGAAAACCCGGCGACATCGGATAGATGAACAGGTAGTAGCCCTGTTCGGCACTCGGGCTGAACGCCAGGTCTGTGGCCGCCGCGGTGTCGAGCTTGAATATGTTGTCCGGTGGCAGTTGCGCGTTGAAGATGGGCGATGGGCTGCCGGACGGACCGGTGAAGTACCGGGTCGGGCGCGGAACCTTGACGCCATCGATCCAGATCGTGATCTCCGCCGGCACGGTGCAATTGCCGGCATTGCGCACGAAAGCCTCGGTCCGCGTTTCCTCCGAATCGTTCAGGAACGCGTAGTACGCCGTGTTGATCATCGGGAAGAACAAGGCTTTGCCCGCAGGAACCTCGCACACCCGGTCGGCGTTGGTCTCGCCGAGGATGGCGCCACCGAGGAACCAGACCCTGCCCACCTGACGGTGGGCGCAGCGTTCGGGGTGGGTCTCCATGACGCTGAGCAACGGGTTGCTTGCTTTCGACATCGACACCGCCCATTGCTGCCACTCGACGGCCCAGCGTCCGTAGGTCTGTCCGCCCGGCAGCGAGTTGATCGGGGCAATGAGAGGAAGGCGACCGCCGGACTCCGTGCCTGCGGCAGATGCGCCGCTCACCTCCGGTACCGGCCCGTCGTCCGGAGCCGAGGGGGAGGCCTGCTGGCCGGCCTGGCATTGCTGCCGCGGGAAGCAGCGTCCCGCGGCTTCGGCCAGGGTTGCCGATGCCGCGAACGCGGCCACGACGCCGGCCATGACAAGTGTTCTCGTTTCCATGATTGCCCTCCAGATTTGCCTGCAAGAGTGAGCGCGCCTGCGCGCGCGTTTCTAGGGCCAACGAATCGTCGCGACTCGATTGCGATGGCGGTGGTGGGCGCCGCGCCATCGATGCCTTCGCCGGATGGCGGGCTTCTTGTTTGCGGCGAGTCGCCTCAGTTCCCTCTCCTCCGGGGGAGGGCCAATATAGGCGCCGGGTTGCATGAGGTCGACGTCTCAGCGGCGTGACAACCCAGAAGCCTGTCCTCGTGGAAATTCCTGCTGCACGTTGATTTGACTGAAGAAAAGCAGCGGGCTGCGCTGGCCTCGGATGGCTTCTCTTTTCGGGTTGAAACGACACTTACACCGCAGCTCAACGTTGGGTCCGCGAGCCGCAGGACCGGGCAGGAATGGATGTCCAGCACTTTGATTCATTACTTGACTATAGGTAGTTACCCTATAATCCCCCTTGGCCCGCTCCACCAAGGAATCCCCCATGTTTACCGCCCTCACCTGCGTCGGCCTTCTGGCCATCGTTGTCGGCAACGCAGTGATCTATTCGCAGGAAATGGACGCGATGCTGGGCCTGCGCTGACTCGGCCCAGGGGCGCCCGATCACACTGCCGGCGCCGCCTTCATGGCCTGCTCCCACGCGAGTTCGGCCACCCGTTCGAAATGTGATGAAAGGGCCGCCGCCTCGGCGCTGGCCGCTGTCCCGCGAATGAGGCGCCCGCGAATCCCATGCAGGATCGCGGCGAAGCGGAACATGTTGAACGCCACGTAGTAGTCCAGCGCGGGCAGGCCCGCCCGGCCGGTGCGCCGGCAATAGGCCGCGACGTAAGCCGCTTCATCCGGCAATCCTCCGGCCGCGAGGTCCACCCCCCGGATGCCGCCGATGATCTCGGGCGGCATCCTGAACATCATCGCGTGGTAGGCGAAATCGGCCAGGGGATGGCCGAGCGTGGACAACTCCCAATCCAGCACCGCCACCACTCTCGGCTCGCTCGGGTGGTAGATCAGGTTGTCGACGCGGTAGTCCCCATGCACGATCGACGTCTCGTCGTCCGCGGGCACGTTCCGGGCGAGCCATTCGACCAGCCGATCCATGTCGGCGTTGCGGCCCGCGGCCTCGTCCTCGACATACTGCTTCGACCAGCGGCGCACCTGACGTTCCACGTAGCCGCCGACACGGCCGTAGTCCTCCAGTCCGATCGCCCGGAAGTCGACCTGGTGCAATTGCGCGAGCGTCGCGTTCATGGCGTCGAAGCAGGCGCCGCGTTCGGCCACGGGCAGCACCGAAAAGGCGGAGTCCCAGAAAATCCGCCCCTCCACCATCTCCATCACGTAGAACCAGCTGCCGATCACCGCGTCGTCCGTGCACAGGCCATGCAGCGCCGGCACCGGAAACCCGACCTGGCGCAGCGCACCGATCACGCGTGCCTCGCGCTCGACCGCGTGCGCGCCCTTGAGCAGCACCCCCGACGGCTTGCGACGCAGGACATAGGAGCGCCCGGGCGTCTTGAGCTGGTAGGTCGGGTTCGACTGCCCGCCGGCAAAGCGCTCGGCCTGGATCGGCCCGGCAAAGCCGGGCACGTGGACCTTCATCCAGTCGGCGAGGCGCTCGTCGTCCCAGTCGCCGCCGCTCACGCCTTGCCCCCGCCGAGGGCGTCACGCTTGATCTTCTTGGCAAGGGACCACTTGTGGACCTCGGTCGGCCCGTCGTAGATGCGGAAGGCGCGGACCTCGCGGAACACCTGCTCGACGATGGTGTCCTGCGTCACGCCGCTGCCGCCCATGACCTGCACGCAGCGGTCGGCCACCCTGAAGAGCGCGTCGGCGACCGCGACCTTGGTCATCGAGCTTTCGGTCGTGCCGAGGGAGCCGGTGTCCAGCACCGTGGCGCACCAGTCGATCATGAGCTCGGCCTGCTTCAGGTCGATCAGGTTGTCGGCCAGCATGAAGCCCACGCCCTCGTGGTCGATCAGCAGCTTGCCGAAGGCCTTGCGCTTGGTGGCATAGGCGGTGGCGATCTCCTGGGCGCGGGTGGCCGCGCCGTGCCAGCGCATGCAGTGCGACAGGCGCGCCGGCGAGAGCCGGATCTGCGCATAGCGAAAGCCTTCATCCACTTCGCCGAGCACCTGATCGTCGCCGACTTCGAGGCCCTCGATGCCGACAATCGCGTGGCCGCCCGGCATCGAGCTGTCGATGGTGTCCAGCACCCGTTCGATGCGGATCGCGGGATGCGGCAGGTCGACCAGGAACATCGTCGCGCGCGTTGTCTCGGTGCTGCCGGTGCGCGCCATGACGATGCCGACCGAGGCGCCCTCGGCACCGGTGATGAAGGCCTTGCGCCCGTCGATGCGCCATCCGCCGCCCTGGCGCTTCGCCACGGTCTGCAGCATCGACGGATCGGAACCCGCGCCGCCTTCTTCCGCCGGCTCGGTCATGAAGAAGGCGGACCGCGCCTCGCCACGCACCAGGGGCGCGAGGAAGCGCTCCTTCTGGCCCGGCGTGCCGATCTTGCCGAGCAGGTACATGTTGCCTTCGTCGGGGGCTGCGGTGTTCACCGCCACCGGACCCAGCGGCGAGAGCCCGCTGCGCTGGAGCACCAGCGCCGTTTCGAGCTGGGACAGGTGGCCGCCGTCGGCCAGGATGTGCGGCGTGAGCACGCCGGCCGCGCGCGCCTTGGCCCGCAGTTCCCGCACGAGCGCTTCGTCCGGCCCATGGCGCGTCCGGCGGGGGTCGCGCTCGTACGGAATCACGACCTCGCGGACGAACGCCTCCACGCGCTCGGCGATGTCCCTGCTTCTTCCGGTCGGCACATGGCTGCCGCTGGGCGAGTTCATCTAGTTGCGCTCCCTCAGCCACTTGGCGATCGATGGCGCGAGAACCTTCTGCGCCTTGCCTCCGACGAAGGTGCCGATGTGTCCGCCGGGCACCGACAGCTCGCTGTAGTCGTCGGTGCCGAACCTGTCCTCCATGCCCTGGGAGCAGGAGACCGGGATGATCACGTCCCCCGTCGCATACACGTTCAGCACCGGCATGCGGATCTGGTCGAGATCGACCCGCCGGTCGCCGAGCATCAGCTCGCTCTTCACCAGCTTGTTGGCCTGGTAGAGGTCCTTGAACCACTGGCGCATGACCTCGCCGGGATGGCCGGGCCGGTCGGCGATCCATCGCTCCATGCGCAGGAAGCCGAGCATCTTCGATTCGTCGTCGAGCATGTCCACCAGCTCGGTCGTGTACTTCGTGACGTTGCCCACGGGGTTCATCATCAGGAACGAGAAGCCGACCATCGCGCCGGGTGCGGTGCCCATGGTGTCGACCATCATGTCGATGTCCTCGGGCTTCAGCGAGCGGGCCCACAGGTTCATGTAGCCGGCACCCGGCTCCGGATGGTCCATGTCGCCATGGAAGTCGAGCGGCGTCACCGTGAGCACGAGGTTCCTGATCTTCTGCGGGAACAGCGCCGCATAGCAGGTAGCGAACACGCCGCCCTGGCAGACGCCGAGCAGGTTGATCTTGTCGACGCCGTGCCGCTCGCGAATCAGGTCGACGCAATCGTCGAGATAGCCCGAGACGTAGTCGTCGATCGTGAGCCAGCGCTGGGCGCGCGTCGGCAGGCCCCAGTCGATGACATACACGTCCAGCCCCTCGGCCAGCAGCTTGCGCACGAAGGAGCGGTCGGGTTCCAGGTCGATCATCTGGTAGCGCCCGACCAGCGCGTAGGCCAGCAGCACGGGCACGCGCGCGGGTTTCTCCACGGTCGGCCGGTAGCGGTAGAGGCGCACCATGTCCTGCCGCCAGACTTCGTCCTTGGGCGTGGTGGCGATGGCCAGCTGGTCTTCGGTGTAGGCCGAGAGGCGCTGGCTGCCGCGCGTGAGCTTCTCGCTCACCTGCTGCATCTCGCGCAGGAGCGTCTCGGGAGTGATGCGGATCGGCAGGGCTGCAGCGGATTCGGTCATGATGTGGTGGCCTTCGTGCTGGTCTTGCGCTTTGCAGCGGGGGCGCGCTTGGCGGCGGCGCGCGATGGCGAAGGCGTGCGCGCGATACGGGCCGACGTGGCCGCTTCCGGCAGGGCGTCCACCGGCGCAGCAACCCCGATGGACTTGCGCAGACGCCGCATTTCGCGCTTGAGTTCCTGGATCTCGCGGTACGCGTCGTCGATCTCGGCGCGCGTCGGCACGTTGAGCGCCTCGCTCGCGATGGCGATCATGCGCTGCTGTTGCTGGCGCGATTGCGTCGAAGCGCGCACCAGCCGGGCCGCCGCCTCCAGCGCCTTCGGCGACTGCATCGCGGCGTGCATGGCCTCGTCGGCCGAGCGGCTCCAGAGCCGCACCAGGCCCAGCAAGGACTCGACGGTTTCTCCCTTCCGGCCCATCTCGGCCAGGCGCGACAGCAATCCCTCGCTGCCCTTGGCCATCGCCGCGACGATCAGGCTCAGGTATTCCGACTGCGCCTGCTTCTTGGCCAGCGCCGCCGTCGCGAGGCCGCGCCCGGCGGCTTGCAGCTCGCGCGAGGGCGCGAGCCCGAAAGCGTCGGCGAGGCCGCCGTAGGCGCGTTCGAGGTTGAGCGACAGCGGTTCCAGCGCCTGCCCGAACATCGCCATCGGCTGACCCATCAGGTTCCAGCCGGCGGCCGACGTGCCGCCCGACGACAGCGACTGGCTGGCGCCGGCCAGTGCTTCGGAGAGCTTCTGCAGTTGCCCCCGCATCTGCTCCTGGAAGGCGACGAAGGCCTCCTCGGGCTTCGGGTGCTGGAGCAGGGTCTGGAAGTAGCCCTGGAACATCGGCCCGATCAGCTGCTGCATCATCGCCAGCGCCTGCGACACCTGGGGCAGCGGAAACGGCAGCGGTGCCGCATCGTCGGCGGGCTGCGCGGCCATGGGCGAACCCGTGCCGAAGAGGGTCGGCAGCAGGTTGAGCCACCAGTCGTAGAGAGGCTCGGAAGCCTGTGTCGCGTCGAGATCGTCCTTGTCACTGGCCATGTCGTTTTCCTTGTCGCGGCTCACAGCGAGCTCACCAGATGCCCGCCGTCGACCGCCAGCACCGATCCCGTCATGTGCCGGCCGGCGTCGCTCGCCAGCAGCAGCAGCGGGCCGTCGAGGTTCTCGAGCTGGCCGAAGCGGCGCGTCGGGATGCGCGAGCGCAGCTTCTCGCCCGCTTCGCTTTCGAGAAAGTCGCGGTTCAGGTCGGTGACGACGTAGCCCGGAAGAATCGCGTTGACGCGGATGTCGTAGCGCGAGAGTTCGAGCGCCATCGCCTTGGTCGCCTGCACCAGCCCGGCCTTCGAGACCGCGTAGGGCGCCACGCCGCCCGCCACGCGCTCGCCGAGGATCGACGCGATGTTGACGATGCTGCCGCCCTTCTTCGCGGCCACCAGCCGTCGCGCCGCCTCCTGAGCGACCATCCAGCCGCCCTTCAGGTTGGTGCCGACCACCGAGTCCCAGTCCTCCTCGGTGTGCTGCAGCAGCGGCTTGGTGACGGTCACGCCGGCGTTGTTGACCACGATGTCGGCAGCCCCGCCGGCCGAGCGCTCGATCTCGTCGAAGCAGGCCCGCACGCTCGCCGCGCTGGTCACGTCGAGGCTCACCGCGAGGCACTTGCCGCCGAGGCCGGCGATCTCCTCGACCAGTCCGCCGAGCTTGTCGGCGCGCCGCGCGACGACGATCAGTTCGGCGCCCGCCAGCGCCAGGGTGCGCGCGAAGCGTCGGCCGAGCCCGCTGGAGGCACCGGTCACCAGCGCGCGCCGGCCGTCGACCCTGAACATGCTTTCGATTCGGTCTGCCATGTGCTTGCTCCAGCTGGCTCAGAGGGACTTGGCCTGCTCGCGCAGCAGGAACTTCTGGATCTTGCCGGTCGAGGTCTTCGGCAGTTCGCCGAACACCACATGCTTCGGGCACTTGAAGCTCGCCAGGTTGGCGCGGCACCACTTGATGATCTCCTCGGCCGTGGCAGCGCCGGCGTCGGGCTTGAGCGCGACGAAGGCGCAGGGCGTCTCGCCCCATTTCTCGTCGGGCCTGGCGACCACCGCCGCTTCCATCACCTTCGGGTGGCGATAGAGCACCTCTTCGACTTCGAGCGACGAGATGTTCTCTCCGCCGGAAATGATGACGTCCTTGAGCCGGTCCTTGATCTCGATGTAGCCGTCCGGGTGCATCACCGCGAGATCGCCGGAGCGGAACCAGCCGTCCTTGAATGCCTCCTCGGTGCCCTGCGGATTGCGCAGGTAACCCTTCATCACGGTGTTGCCGCGGATCGCGATCTCGCCGACCGTCGCGCCGTCGGCCGGCACCCGTTCGCCGGTCTCGGCATCCAGCACCGTGACTTCCTGCTGCGTGGGCATGGCCACGCCCTGGCGCGCCATCTTGCCCGCGCGCCCTGCGAGATCGAGGCCGTCCCAGTCGTGCTGCCAGGCGCACAGCGTGGCGGGGCCGTAGGTCTCGGTCAGTCCGTAGAGGTGCGTGACCTTGAAGCCCAGTTGCTCCATCTGCTCGATCACCGCGCTCGGCGGAGCGGCGCCGCCGGTCGCGACCTCGACCACGTGCGCGTAGCGCGCGGAGGGCTTGGCCGGCGAATGGATCATCATGTTCAGCACGATGGGCGCGGCGCAGAAGTGGGTCACGCGTTCGCTGCCGATCAGCTCGAAGATGCGCGCCGGCTCGACCTGGCGCAGGCAGACATGCGTGCCGCCGACCAGCGTCACGGCCCAGGTATAGGTCCAGCCGTTGCAGTGGAACATCGGCAGCGTCCACAGGTAGGCCGTATCCGGCGTCAGGCCGAATGCGAGCGCATTGCCCATGGCGTTCAGGTAGGCGCCCCGATGGTGATAGACGACGCCCTTGGGGTCGCCGGTCGTGCCCGAGGTGTAGTTCAGCGCGATCGACTGCCACTCGTCCGCCGGCAACTGCCACGCGAACTCGGGGTCGCCCTGCGCGAGGAAGGCCTCGTAGTCGAGCTGGCCGACCGCCATCGAATCCGGATGGCCGTTCTTGCCCGCGGGGTCGACGATGTCGATCACGAGCGGCGGCGCCTCGACTTCCTTGAGCGCGGCGCGCACGACATCGGCAAAGTCGCGGTCCGCGATCAGCACCTTGGCCTCGCCGTGCTTCAGGCCGAAGCCGATGGCCGGTCCGTCGAGGCGCGTGTTGATCGTGTTGAGAACGCCCCCGACCATCGGCACGCCGTAGTGCGCTTCCAGCATCGCCGGCACGTTGGGCGCGATGATCGCGACCGTGTCGCCGAGTCCGACGCCCGCCCGGCTGAGCGCGGAAGCCAGGCGCTTGCAGCGCTCGTACAGCTCGGCGTAGCTGATGCGCCGATCGTCGTGGACCACCGCGACCTTCTGCGGATAGACCTTTGCGGCATGCTCCAGAAAGGTCAGGGGCGAGAGCGGCACATGGTTCGCCGCGCGGCGCTCCAGGCCCTCGTCCTCGCGCGCTTGCGTGTCGATGGCCATGGCGTCATTCCCCCGCGGCATCGATGCCGAGCACCACCAGGAAGCGCGACACCATGTTGTAGCCGGCGATGGTGCCCATCAGCTCGACGAGTTGCTGTTCGCCGAACAGCACCCGCGCCCGCTCGATGATCTCGGGGCGCACGGCCACCTGGCGCGTCATGTCGAGGGTCAGGCGCAGCGCGGCGCGCTCGTGGTCGTCGAACAACGTGGTGTCGTAGCAGGCCGAAGTGACGTCGTCGAGCGCATCGAGCTGCGCCTGCGTGCCCTTGGCGGCGAGGAACTCCGGCGCATGCTGCAGCCACTCGTAGTCGGCGTTGTTGAGCCGCGCGACGGCGCAGATCGCCAGCTCGTTGATGTGCCGCGGCACCTGCAACTGGTTGCGGATGGCGGCGAACATCGCGTTCCACCCGCGCGCGAACGCGGGACTGTGCAGCAGCATGCGGTCGAGGTTCAGCAGCTTGCCGCTCGATCGGCGCGCGCGGATCGTTGCGACCAGCTCCGCCAGTTCGGGGTCTTCGGTGTTGCGGTAGGCGATGTTGGGCATGGCGCTTCTCCTCGCGGTTGTTGTCGGTTTGAGGGCGTTGCAGGCGCGGAGCGCTTCGCTCAGATGTCGAAGAACACCGTCTCCCCTTCGCCTTGCAAGCGGATGTCGAAGCGGTAGACCACCGAGTCCCCGCGCGTCTCGCGTTGCGCGATGAGGGTCTTGCGGCGGACCTCCCACTCGATCAGGTTGAGCACCGGGTCCTTGGCATTGGCCTCGGCCTCGTCGCTGAAGTAGAGCCTGGTGTTGAGGCCGAGGTTGATGCCCCGCGCCACGATCCACAGCGAGATGTGCGGCGCCATCGGCCGGCCCTTGCGCCCCTGGACGACGCCAGGCTTGATCGTCTCGAAACTGTAGAGGCCGGTGTCGAAGTCGCTGCAGGCGCGGCCCCAGCCGCGGAAGGCCGGATCGATCTTCTTGCCCGGCTGCCGGTCGCCCGGGTGGTTGTACTTGCCTTCGGCGTTGGCCTGCCAGCACTCGATCAGCACGTCGCGCACCGGCGTGTTCGAGCCGTCGAACACGGTGCCTTCGATGCGGATGCGCTCGCCCTTCGTCTTCGGCGTGACCAGCACGTTGCCGAAGTTGTTCTCGAAGATGTCGAAGCCGGCCTGGTTCGGCGCGAGGCCGATGTGCACGTAGGGGCCCGCCGTCTGCGACGCGGTCTCGCGAAGTACGCTCGTCATTGCGCTTCTCCCTGAACGAGATTCTCGAAGAGCGTGGCCCGCCGCCCGCGCAGCACGATGTCGAAGCGATAGGCCCTGCTGTCGAGCGGCACGAAGGCGCTCGTGTCCTGCATCGCGATCAGGCCGCGGATCTGCTCCTCGCTCGGGACGATGCGCAGGATGGGGCAACTGGCGATCAGCGGATCGCCCTCGAAGTACATCTGCGTGATGAGCCGCTGCACCCAGCCGTCACCGGAGATGGCGTAGTGGATGTGCGCCGGTCGCCAGTCGTTGACTCGATTGCGCCACGGGTAGGGACCCGGACGGATCGTGCGATAGGCGTAGTAGCCGTTCGCGTCGGTCAGCATGCGGCCGCAGCCGCCGAAGTTCGGATCGAGCGCGCCGATGTACTGATCCTTCTTGTGCCGGTAGCGGCCGCTGGCATTGGCCTGCCAGACTTCCACCAGCGCGTTCGCCACCGGCCGCTCGTACTGGTCGCGCACGAAGCCGTGCACGATGATGCGCTCGCCGACCGGCATGCCGTCCTTGGCGGCATTCATGATCAGGTCGTTGTCCCGCGGGCCCAGCTCGTCGGCGCTGAACACCGGTGCGGTCACTTCCGACAGCGACTGCTGCAGCGAGATCAGCGCGTTTCGCGGGCTGCGCAGCACGCTGGTCTTGTAGGCCGGCGCAAAGGCCGCCGGGTGCGACGTGGTGTCGCGCATCATGAATTCGTCGCCGTCGGCGGGTGCTCTGGACATCGCGCTCTCCTCCACGGGTCAGGCCGCGACGTTGGTCATCTTCGGCTTGTCGCCGAGTGCCTGTTCCCGTATGCGGTCGTACTCCTGCTTCGGAACAGGCACCGCGTTCCTGTCGCCCAGATCGTTCAGGTGCACGCGGTAGGTTTCGCGTGCGGTCCAGGCGGAGATGGCCGCCACGAGGCAGATGGCGAGCGTGATGAGGCCGATGGTCATGGGGATGTTGACGGCTCCCGGAGGTGCGACTGTCACGAACAGCACCGGCAGCAGTGCCGTGATCGCCGTGCCCAGGTTCTGCGAGATGGCCATGCCGGAGACGCGGGTGCGTGTCGGGAACATCTCCGGATAGAAACTCGGATAGACGGCGTTGTAGCCCTGGTAGACCACGCCCCACATGAGCAGCGACATGATGATCGCCATTGGCACGTTGTGAATGCTGATCGCGTAGAGGTAGGCGAAGGACAACAGCCCCGAGGCCAGCGCGCCGATGATGATGGGCGGCCGGCGGCCGATCTTGTCCGACAGGTTGCCCACGAAGGGGATCACCAGCACGGCGACGATGTTGCCCATCACCGGGATCCATAGGTAGACATCCTTCTCGAAGCGGATGCCGTAGCCCGGCTGCACCGCATAGGCGGCACCGAAGATGGTGGCGACCACGGGGATCACGTTCATCAGCGAGCAGAGCATCACGCGCAGCATGTCGCGCCAGCTTTCGGTGACCGCCTGGATCACGGGTGCCTTGGGCAAGGCGCCCTCCGCGCTTTCCTCGGCAAAGGCCGGCGTCTCTTCGACCTCGCGACGGATGATGTAGCCGGCCACGATGACGATGAAGCTCAGCAGGAACGGAATGCGCCAGCCCCAGGTGTTGAAGGCCTCCGCCGGCATGTAGTGCGCCAGCGGCAGGAACACCGCCGCGGCCATGATCTGGCCGGCCTGGACGCCTTGCAGCGTGAAGCTGGCGTAGAAGCCGCGCCGGCCAAAAGGCGCGTGCTCCAGGATCATCGAGCTTGCGCCCGAGATTTCGCCGGCCACCGCGAAGCCCTGGATCAGGCGCAGCACCACCAGCATCGCCGGTGCCCACAGGCCCACCTGGTCATAGGTCGGCAGCAGGCCGACCGCGACGGTCGAGAAGCCCATCAGGAACATGCAGATGACCAGCACCATCTTGCGCCCGTGCGTGTCGCCCCAGTGGCCGAGGAAGAAAGCGCCGATCGGTCGCGCGACGTAGCCGACGCCGTAGGTGGCCAGCGACGCGACGATCGCGACCTTGGGGTCCGAACTCGGAAAGAAGATCTGCGGGAAGATCAGCGCGGCTGCCGTCGCATAGATGAAGAAGTCGTAGTACTCGAGGGCCGAGCCTATCCAGCCGCTGGCGGTGGCCTTCTTGGTCTGATGCGTGCCATGCGGCTCGTGGTCTGAAGCACTGGTCATTCGATGTCTCCAATTTCGACTTGCCGATTGGGAATTTCGGGCTGCCGACCGGCATACGGCAGCTTGGATGACAGAGCACGGGGCTGAGCGACGTTATTCCTGATGCGCGCTCGCCGCAAGACAAGGCGTACACGACATGCTCGCCCAGCGGACAACCTGTCCGGTGATCGGTTCAATCAAGGGTGATCCCTCATGGGGCCCGCGCGGCGATCAGCGCGCGCCCGCCTGCTGCTGCGCTTGCGATGCCATGCGCGCCGGTGCGTTCAGCGCCCCATAGGCGTCGTACGCGCCTGCGCGCTGGACGATCTCGAAGAAGAACCTGTCGCCGAAGCTCTCCGTGTAGATGTGGAAGTAGTCGCCGTCGGCAGTGCGGTCGAAGAGGATTCCGAGCGCGCGCATCCGTTCGAGCAGCGGTGCGGCGATGTCGAAGCGCGTGGACAGGTCGTCGTAGTAGTTGGCCGAGATCGGCACGAAGGGCGTCCCTCGTTCACGCATCCGTTCGACGGCGGCAAAGATGTCCGGAGAACCGAATGCGATGTGGTGGACGCTCCCGCCGCTGCCGCTGGACGCCACGGTGCGCGCCGTGCGTGTGCGCTGGCTCAACGAGACATTGAGCACGATGCGCAGCGTGCGATCCGCATTGGCCAGGCCGCTGCTCCGGATCAGGCCGAAGGGGTCGGCCAGTTCCAGGCTGTCCCCCGGCGACAGTCCCAGCACGGCGCGGCAGAACAGCACCCAACTATCGAGCTGGTCCTGGGCGAGTCCGAGCGCCAGGTGGTCCACGCAGTCCAGCAACGGCCCGCCTTCGCCGCCGTCGGTCTCGGGGATGAAGTCGACCTGGTCGAAGTCCACGGGGGATGGGTCCGGCACGAAATGGATCACCGTGCCCCCGGGCGCCACGATCGCCGGCAGGCGCATCTCCTGCTGCCCGATCGGGCTGTCGAAGCGTGCCGAGAGCAAGGCAGCGGCCCGGCTGGCCGCCAGCTCCGGGTCGGCCGTGCCGAGCCCCAGCGCGTAGACCGACGGGCCCTGCAGGTCGAAGCGCTGGCGCGCCAGCGAATCGGGCTGCGCGTTGACGACCAGCCGGATGTCGCCCTGCGCATACAAGAAGGCCTGCTTGCTGCGATGCCGGCCTGCGCGCCGGAATCCCATCTGTTCGAGCACGGTACCGAGCGCGGCGGCGGCAGGCTCGTCGACGGCGAATTCCAGGAAGCGAAAGCCCGTCAATCGCGGCATGGCTGGCGGATCGAACAGCTCGGTTCGCACCGGGCCGGCCTTTGGCGGCTCGGACTGCAGGCGCGCCCGGACCTCGCTCTCCAGCAGAAGCAGCGAACGCATGGCGTCGGTCGCCGTGCGGCGGTTCGGCGTCTCCCTGAAGATGTCGTTGAAGATCTCCAGCGACAACGGACCGGTGTAGCCGGCGCGCAGCACGACCTCCAGGAAGCCCACCATGTCGAACTGGCCCTGGCCGGGGAAGTTGCGGAAGTGCCGTGCCCACTGCAGCACGTCCATCGCCAGCCGGGGTGCATCGGCCATCTGCAGGAAGGCGATCTTGTCGCCCGGGATGTCCGCGATGCCGGCCGGATCGTCGTTCAGCGACAGCGTGTGGAAGCTGTCGAGGATCAGGCCGAGGTGCGGATGATCGGCGCGCCGCACCCGCTCCCAGGCCTGGCCGAAGCGGTTGACGTGGCGGCCCCAGGCGAGTGCCTCGTAGCCGATGCGCAGGTTGCGCCGCGCAGCGCGCTCCGCCAGCTCGCGCAGTTGATCGGCGGCCCGGTCGACTTCGCCGAGCGACACGGGCGAGGTGTTCGAGCACACCAGCACCAGCGGCGCGCCGAGCGCCTGCATCAGGTCGAACTTGCGCTCGGCCCGATCCAGGCTGCGCTCGAACTGGGCCTGCGGCATGCCCTCGAAATCGCGGAACGGCTGGTACAGGTCGAGGCTGAGGCCCAGATCGGACAGCATCGACCGCAACTCGCCCGCGCTGCCGGAGAACTGGATGAAATCGGGCTCGAAGAGCTCGATGCCGTCGAAGCCCGCCGCAGCGATGGCTTCGAGCTTCTGGCGCAGCGTGCCGCTCAGAGAGACCGTGGCGATGGAGCGGTGCATGTCGATGTCCTTGGTAGAAGTCCGGAGGATCCGAAGCGGAGGCCAAGCGTACCGAGCACGCCGTTCCGGCACAATGATTGCGCCTTGCGCACTGACCGCTTGGCGGCTGCACCCGTCCGATCAACGTTCGTTTAGATGGTTTCTACGGATGTCCGCAAATGCCTCATCGACGAGTTCGACCGATGTTTTCCCGATCGAACCGGAAGACCATATCGAAGGCCTGGCTCGCGGCCTCTCGGTGATCGAGGCTTTCGACGCGGCGCATTCGCGCATGAGCGCTTCCGAGGTGGCCGCGCGCACGGGACTGTCGCGCACCGCGGCGCGACGCCATCTGCTGACGCTGTGCCATCACGGCTATGCGAACACCGACGGCAAGCTGTTCTGGCTGACCGCGCGCGTGCTGCGGCTCGGTGAGAGCTTCCTGGACGCGGCGCGCGTGCCGCGCCTGGTGCAACCCGCGATCGAACACCTCTCGGCCCGCACCAGCGAGACCGTCAACGTGAGCGTGCTGGAGGGCCACGACGTGGTCTATATCTCGCGCAGCAACAGCCCGCGGCTGGTGTCGGTGGGCTTCTACCCTGGCCTGCGCGTGGCGGCCCACGTGGTGACCCCCGGGGTCGCGCTGCTCGCGACACTCGACGACAGCAGGCTGGAGCGTTGGGTCGGCGAGCATGTGTTCACGGCCTTCACGTCGAAGACGGTGACCGATCCGGCCGTCTTCCTGCAGCACGTCCGTGCGGCCCGGGAACTGGGCTACTGGATCATCGAGGAACACCTCGATCCCGCCCTGCTCGGCGTGGCCATGGCCGTGCGCGACCGGCGGGGCGCCGCCGTCGCCGCCATCAGCATCACGCTGCAGATGCGCTCGTGGTCGCGCGAACAGGTCATCGCGAGGCTGGTGCCGGCCTTGAGCGAAACGGCGCAGTCGCTGCGGCCGCTGCTCTAGGCGCCGAACAGCGCGCGCACCCCGGACAGGTCCGCGGCAACCTCCCGCGACATGCCCTCCATGCCGAAGAACGAAAGATATTCGGGCACCTGCTGGATCAGCATCTCGAAGCCGGGATAGGCGCGGATGCCCCGGGCCTCGCAGGCGCGCAGCAGCGGCGTGGGCTGGTTCTTCATCAGGATATCGACCACGCTGGCACCGGCGTCCAGCCGTGCGACGTCGAAGGCCAGCGGATCGCCGGGGTCGAGCCCGAGCGGCGTGGCGTTGATGACCAGGTCGTAGCCGGCGGGATCGGTCGTGGCGACAGACATCACCTCGCACTGGAAGTGCTCGCGCAAGCGCGCCGCCACTTCGATGGCAGGCGCGGGATTCCTGGCGGAAAGCGCTACGCATCCGGCGCGGCGTGCGGCCAGCGAGGCGGCGATCGCCACGCCGGCGCCGCCCACGCCCACCACCAGGATGCGGCGACCTTCGATCGGGATCGCCCAATGGTCCAGCGCCTTGGTGAAGCCCACGCCATCGAACAAGGCGCCTTCGATCGATCCGTCGGCATTGCGCCGCGCCGCATTGACTGCGCCGGCTGCGAGCCCCAGCGCATCGCAATGGTCCAGCAACGGGATCATGCTGCTCTTGTGGGGAATCGTGAGCCACAGGCCGTCGATGTTGCGCGCCTTCAAGGCCTGCGTCGCAAAGGCGGCGAAGTCCGTGGGCGCCACGTGCGCGGGGACCAGCACCGCGTCGATGCCGTGTTCACGGAAAAGGTGGTTGAAGGCCTGCGGCGCCTTCACTTGCGCCACGGGATCGCCGAGGATGAGGAAGACGCGCGTGCTGCCTGAGATGTTCATGTGCCGGTCCCGAGATGAAGGTGGTCGGCGGCAGATTAGTCGGCAGGCCGGTGCGATACAACAAGCCAGGGCCCGCGCTGCACGATCACCGCTGGAAGTGCGCGCCACGCGCTCGAACCGAGGGTATCCACCAAGGCTGCGCTAGCGTGCCCCGGTTCGCGAGCGCAGCGTCGGCCCGAAGTCGACAGGCAGGCTTCCTTCGGTCTTCACTTCCCGCAGCACGATCGCAGACCGCACGTGCGTGACGCCGGCCTGCTCGAACAAGGTGGTGTGCAGGAATTTCTCGTAGTGCTTGATGTCGGGCACGAGCACCGTGAGGATGTAGTCGGCCGGGCCGGTGGCCGATACGCAGCGCACGATCTCCGGACTCGCTTCGACCGCTTTCTCGAAGTCGCGCACCTTCGATTCGTTGTGTCGGTCCAGATTCACCTCTGTCACCGCGGCGATGTTGAGGCCGACCTTCTCGCGGTCGACCACGACGGTGTAGCCGCGGATCACGCCCGCGGCCTCCATCTCCTTGATGCGGCGCCAGCAGGGCGTGGATGACAGGCCCACCTTGTCGGCGATCTGCTGCACCGTCTGCCGCGCGTCGCGCTGCAGTTCCAGCAGGATCTGCAGCGAGTAATTGTCCAGAGGAATGGAATCGTCGTTCATGGGGATCTGCGAGAACAGGATTCTCGAAACTAGGGTCTGTGGGGGCGTATTCCAGAGAATATTCCTCCAGCAGGCGAAGAACAATCCTCGGATGCACTCGACCGCGACCCCCTCTCCCATCCAGCGCCCCGCGTACCAGCTTTCCGACAGCCTCTGGGCCCGATCCGGCGCCGTTTTCCTGACCGGCACGCAGGCGCTGGTGCGCGTGCTGCTCATGCAGCGCCAGCGCGATGCGGCCCGCGGGTTGGACACGCAGGGCTTCGTCAGCGGTTACCGGGGCTCGCCTCTCGGCATGGTCGACCAGGCGATCTGGAAGGCCGGTGCGGGCTTCAAGGATGCTGGGATCCGTTTCGTGCCGGCCATCAACGAAGAGTTGGCGGCGACCCAGGTGCTGGGCACGCAACGCGTGGAGTCGGACCCCGAACGCACCGTCGAGGGCGTGTTCGCGATGTGGTACGGCAAGGGTCCGGGCGTGGACCGCGCCGGCGACGCGCTCAAGCATGGCAACGCCTATGGCTCGTCGCCGCACGGCGGCGTGCTGGTGGTGGCGGGCGACGACCACGGCTGCGTCTCCTCGTCGATGCCGCACCAGAGCGACCACGCCTTCGTCGCCTGGAGCATGCCTGTCGTTCAGCCGGCGAGCGTGGCCGAGTACCTGGAGTTCGGCCTGTACGGCTACGAGCTGTCGCGCTTTTCCGGCGCGTGGGTCGGCATGGCGGCACTGTCCGAAGTGGTGGAGAGCGCGGGCACGGTCGACCTCGACCTCGTCGACGCACGCGTCGCCACGTGGGCGGATGGCGACACTGTCCGCGCCGCCACCGGCCATCGCGCGCCGCCCGACGGCTTGCACTACCGCTGGCCCGACCTGCCCTCGCTGCGCATCGAATCGCGCCTGGCCGACAAGCTGGAGGCAGTGGCGGCCTTCGCGCGCGTCAACAGCATCGACCGCCACGTCATCGAGAGCCCGCGTGCGAAGGTGGGCATCGTGACGTGCGGCAAGGCGCACTACGACCTGATGGAAGTGCTGCGCCGTCTCGAAGTGACGCCGGAGAGCCTCGCGCGCGTCGGCGTCCGGCTCTACAAGGTGGGACTGAGCTTTCCGATCGAGCAGACGCGCATCCAGGCCTTCGCTCAGGGTCTCGACGAAATCCTGATCGTCGAGGAGAAAGGCGCGATCGTCGAGAGCCAGTTGCGCGACCTTTTCTACAACGCGCCGCCTGGCGCGCGGCCCGCGCTGGTCGGCAAGCACGACCGTGACGGCCGGCCGCTGGTGTCGGCGCTCGGCGAGCTGCGGCCCTCGCGGCTGATCGAGCTGGTGGCCCACTGGCTGTCGGTGCACTTCCCCGTTAACGCCGAACTCGGCGACCACTTCCAGCATGTGCGCGACTTCACGCTGCCGGCGCTGCTGAGCAACGACGGCGATTCGGTCAAGCGCCTGCCGTACTTCTGCGCCGGCTGCCCGCACAACACGAGCACCAAGGTGCCCGACGGCTCGACCGCGCGGGCCGGCATCGGCTGCCACTTCATGGCCAACTGGATGGACCGCAGCACGGCGGGACTGATCCAGATGGGCGGCGAGGGCGTCGACTGGGTCTCGCACTCGATGTTCACTCGCACGCCGCACGTCTTCCAGAACCTCGGCGACGGCACCTACTACCACTCGGGCTATCTCGCGATCCGGCAGGCAGTTGCGGCCAGGGCGACGCTGACCTACAAGATCCTCTTCAACGACGCCGTCGCGATGACCGGCGGACAGCCGGTCGACGGCATCATCAGCGTCGATGCCATCGCGCGGCAGGTCGAATCCGAAGGCGTGAAGCAGGTGGTCGTCGTGAGCGACGCGATCGACAAGTACGCGCAGATCAAGGGCAAGTTCCCGGCCGGCACCGAGTTCCACGACCGGAGCGAACTCGATGCGGTGCAGCGCCGGCTGCGGGAGATTCCCGGCGTGACGGTGCTGATCTACGAACAGACCTGCGCAGCCGAGAAGCGCAGGCGCCGCAAGAAGGGCGAGCTGGTCGACCCGCCCAAGCGCCTGTTCATCAACGAGGCCGTGTGCGAAGGCTGCGGCGATTGCAGCGTGCAGAGCAACTGCGTGGCCGTGCTGCCGCATGAAACCGGGCTGGGCCGCAAGCGCAAGATCGACCAGACGAGCTGCAACAAGGACTATTCCTGCGCCAAGGGCTTCTGCCCCAGCTTCGTGGGCGTGACCGGCGGCGCGCTGCGCAAGAAGAGTGGTGCGCTCGCCGCCGGGCGCGATGCCTTCCTGCAGCATGTGGCCGCACTGCCGCGCCCGGCGCAGCGCACGTGGGATGCGCCGTATGACCTGCTCGTGACCGGCGTCGGCGGCACCGGCGTGGTGACCGTGGGCGCGGTGATCGCGATGGCGGCGCACCTCGAAGGCAAGTCGGCGAGCGTGCTGGACTTCATGGGCTTCGCGCAGAAGGGCGGCGCGGTGCTGAGCTTCGTGCGCCTGGCCGACACGCCCGCGCGGCTGAACCAGGTGCGCATCGACACCCAGCAGGCGGATGCCATCCTGGCCTGCGACATCGTCGTGGGCGCTTCGCCCGACGCCTTGCAGACCGTGCGCCATGGACGCACCCGCATCCTCGCGAACATGCACGAAATCCCCGTGGCCGAGTCGCTGCGAAATCCGGATGCCGACCTCAAGGTCGAACTGTTGCTGGAAAAGATGCGCTTCGTTGCGGGAAGGGATCAGGTCGAGACCTTCGATGCACAGACGATGGCGGAGGAATTTCTCGGCGACACGCTGGCGTCGAACATCCTCGCGACCGGCTATGCGTGGCAACGCGGGCTGGTGCCGCTGAGCCTGGAGGCGGTGACGCGCGCGATCGAACTCAACGGCGTTGCGGTTGCAGCGAACCTGATGGCCTTCTCGCTCGGCCGGCTCGCCGCGGGCGAGCCGCAGGCGGTCGAGGCGCTGCGCAGCACGAGCGCATCCAGCGTGCAGGACGAATCGGTGGAGGCCCTGATCGCTCGCGGGCGCCAGCACCTCACCGGCTACCAGAACGCGGCCTGGGCGCAGCGCTTCGAGGCGCGCGTGCGCGCCGTGCAGCAGCGCGAAGCGTCACTCGCCGGCGGCGACCCGAGCCTGCCGGTCACGCGCAACGCAGCGCGCAGCCTGCTCAAGCTCATGAGCTACAAGGACGAATACGAAGTCGCGCGCCTCTACAGCGACGGCAGCTTCCGCGAGAAGCTGGCGGAGCAGTTCGAAGGCGACGTCCAGCTCGAATTCCACATGGCCCCGCCGTTGCTGTCGCGGCCGAAGAACGGCCAGCCGCCCGCCAAGATCCGCCTCGGCGCCTGGATGCTGCCGGCCATGAAGTGGCTCGCCCACGGCAAGCGCCTTCGCGGCACGGCCCTCGACCTGTTCGGCCACACGGCGGAACGCCGGCTGGAGCGCTCGCTGATCGGGCAGCTCGATGCGCGGCTCGACGAGCTGATGGCCGAGCTGTCACCCGGCAACCAGAAGCTCGCGGCGCAGATCGCCGCCGTGCCGCTCACGATCCGTGGCTACGGCCACGTGAAGCTGGCGAATCTCGCACTCGCGCGCGGCCGTGAAGCGGAGTTGATGCACCGCTTCTCGCCCAGCCGCTATCCGAGGCCGGCGACCGAAGCGAAGGCTGGCCAGATCCGCGGGATCGAGGTTGTCGCGACGCATTGAGCGGCACGCTCGTCGCCCTCGTCAACTGCCGGTCGAGGCGTAGCGGCGCAGCCCGACGCGCCATGCGCCGAAGGCGGCCGCGAGAAACACGAAGCCCGCGAGCGGCGACACCCATCCCACCCACGCGGGCGCACCGAGGGGATCGGCCTTGCCCAGTATCGACAGTACCGGGTAGTAGGCGACGCAGGCCAGAGGCACGGCGAAAGTCATCATCAGCCGGAACCATCGCGCGTACAGCGCCAGCGGATACTGCGCCGCCTGCACGCCACCATAGGTCAGCACATTGGCGATCTCGAGGCTCTCGACGGTCCAGAACGACAGCGTGCCTTGCAGCACGAGGATGCCGAGGAACAGCGCGACGCCGCCCGCGAGCGCAAACAGCGCGACGGCGATCGACGCCGGTGTCCACGCGATATCCGCCTGCGCCGTGGCGAAGGCCAGCACCAGCAGCCCCTGCATCCATCGCCCGAGACGGCTGATGCGGAAATCGTGACCCATCAATTGCAGCGCCAGTGGGCGGGGCCGCAGCAGCAACCGGTCGAACGCGCCGGTGCGCAGGAATTCCGTGCCCAGCACATCGAAGCCGCGCCCCAGGGCATCGGCGATGGCGAACATGCAGTTCACCAGCCCGTAGAACAGCGCGATCTCGCCGATGCGCCAGCCCTGCACCTCGCCGCCGAACCGGTGGAAGAGTGCCCAGACCGCGATCACCTCGATGCCCGTGCCGAGGAACTGGCCGACGGTGAGCATCAGCGCCGAGGCCGGGTAGCGCGCCTGGCTGCCGAGCGAGGCCATCACGAGGCGGGCGAACAACGCGAGCGAGCCCATTCCCCTCAACCGCCCTGCACTTCGAGCCGGCGCATCGTTCGCCCCATGGCTGCATGGCCGAAAGCCACGAGCAGCACGATCCACACGCATTGCAGGCCGAGACCCGCGACGGCACGGGCGCCGTCGAGCTGCCCGAAATAGATGCGCGCCGGGATGTCCATCACGCCGGCCAACGGTTGCAGCAACAACCCCGTCTGCCACGCGTCGGGCAGCAGCACCAGCGGCAGCAGGTTGCCCGAAAACACGATGACGATCGGCCCGGCCAGCGCGTTGATGCCTCGCTCGTTGAGCGCCGATGCCGCCGCGATGTTGAGCAGCATCACGAGCGAGGTCGACAGCAGCAGCGCGAGCAGCGCCGACGCAGCGAAGCCCACGCCCGCGGCGACCCCGGCCGGCGGCTGCCACGCCCACTCGCGGAGCCCGAGCAAGGGCAGCACGGCGCCCGCAAACGCCAGCATCAGCGCCACGCGGGGCAGCACGCGCGCGGCGATCCAGCCGGCGGAGCGCGCGAACCACAGCGCGTAGGCATCGACCGGCCGCAACCGGTCGTATGCGACGGCGCCCGTGCGCACCGCCTGTGCCACCTCGGGGTCGCCGAGCCATGGCAGCAGCGCCAGCAGGCCTTGTGCGAGCCATGTGTACGTGATCGCCTGCTCGAGCGACATCGGCGTGCCCGCCGCCGCGCCGGCATAGAACGCAGCCAGCACCATGACCTTGATGCCGCCCCACCAGCACTGCGTGGCAAAGCCGGCATAGGCCGCCGCCCGGTACTGCAGCATTTGGAGGAAGCGCGACGCGAAGGCAGCCACATAGGGGCGAGCGAATTCCCGCGGCGCCATGGTTGGTCAGGCTTCGGCCGCGCCGTGCATCGCGTAGAAGCGCGCGATGACGGCCTCGATGGTCATGCCCTCGTCCTCGGCGTCTTCGGGCAGGCCGTCATGCAGGCGGCGCGCGGCAATGACCTGAGCGCGCAGCGCTTCGACCGGGCTGTCGGCCAGCACGCGGCCATGGCCGATCACGATCACCCGCTCGGCCAGCGCCTCGACGTCGTGCATGTCGTGCGTCGTCAGCAGCACGGTGGTGCCGCGTTCGCGGTTGGCGCGGCGAACGAAATCGCGCACCGCGAGCTTGGAGGGCGCGTCGAGGCCGATCGTCGGTTCGTCGAGGAAAAGGATGTCGGGCTCGTGCAGCAACGCGGCGGCGATCTCGGCGCGCATGCGCTGGCCCAGCGAGAGCTGGCGCACGGGCTGGTCCAGCAGGCGTTCCAGGCGCAGCAGTGCCACCAGTTCGTCGCGCGTGCGGGCGAAGCGCATCGGGTCGACGCGGTAGATATCGCGCAGCAGTGCGAAGCCGTCGCCCACCGGCAGGTCCCACCAGAGTTGCGTGCGCTGGCCGAACACGACGCCGATGCGCGCCACGTGCCGCTCGCGATCTTCGAAGGGATCGCGTCCATCGATCTCGACGCGGCCACCGTCGGGCCGCAGGATCCCCGCAAGGATCTTGATGGTGGTCGACTTGCCTGCGCCGTTCGGACCGATGAAGCCCAGCAACTCGCCGCGCTGAAGTTCGAACGACACACCGGCCAGCGCATCGACCGTGCGGTGGCGCGGCCGAACCAGTGCGCGCAATGCGCCGATCACGCCCGGGTCGCGCTCGTGGATGCGGTAGGTCTTGCGCAGATGGTCTACGACGATGTGGGGCATGGTGCGGAGGGGGGCGAATGCTACACGAAGCGCCCTTGTCGGCGCCGCAGGACGCCGGGGTGCGCGTTGCTCGTTCGATGAGCACCGCAATGAAAGCCAAGCGGAATGCGGCTTCGGCGAGATGCCCACTTAGTTATCCACAGAGTCATGCACCGGTCGAGGGGAAAACAATGCCTTGACTTTCGCATTTTGGTGCGGTGCACAAACCCCTTTTTCCATTGGGAGCGGCACGCTTTGTGTGCGTCGGGACCGTGCAACGCAGCACGCCATGTTGGTGCCCGGCCTATTTTCTTTTCCACAGCGAGGTGCGAGCGGTAACTCACTTGACGGGCCGGTCAAGATGCGCTCGGAGCTGCCGGATCGCCCTTGCGTACTTCGTGGCGAAGTTCAGCCATGCCAGCCCGGCACCCGGTAGTGATAGCGGTAGGAATCTTCAAACCCCAGCCCCGCGTACAAGCGCCGTGCCGCTTCGTTCTGCTCGCGCACCTGAAGGTAGGCAGAACTCGCCCCCTCTTCGCGGCCCCAATCCATCAGCGCGCACGTCAGCGCACGACCGTGTCCGCGCCCGCGCCGGGCCGGCTCCACCACGATGTCGTACAAGCCCACCACGCCACGGTCCAGCACGGCCAGCCCGAAGCCGATCGCTCCACCCTGTTCATGCAGGGTGGCGAAGGCGCAAGGCAACGCGATGGAGCGAACCATTGCGCGGTGCAAGCCATCCTGCCGGGAGTTCACGCCGCTGGCGGCGGTGATGCCTTCCAGCCATGCGGGCGACGGCTCGGTGGAAATGCTCACGGAAGGATGCCGCGCCGCGGCCGCGAGCGACGCGCAGGCTACCTGCGTCGGGTCGAAGAGCGCATAGCCCGCGTCCGCCAATGTCCTGTCCGCCTCGGGCGGCGCCAGCGGAGAAAGGCGGAACACGGCCGGAAGGCCATGGCGCCCATAGAACGCTTCGGCCGCGTCGCGCACGCCCTTGAAGGATGCGCCAGGCTCTGCCGCATTGACCGAGTTGGCCCGCTTGGTGTAGCCGCCGGCCAGGCGAAACAGCCAGCCATTGAAGAGGACGGTCTGCAGCGCGGGCCACGCGTTGAAGCTGCGTTCTTCAAGGGCGCGGACGGCAGTGAGGTCGAGGCGGGTCATGGGCAAGCTCAATCGGCGGGACATTCTCCACGGCCGGAGACCCATGCGCTCAGCCGTCGGCGAGCGCTTGCCGGAGGAACGCCAGCATGCGGGGCCAGGAGTCCCGACGGGCGTGAGCCGTCCCTTCGGGCGTTCCGCCCATGTCCATGTCTTCCCCGGAAACGGGATGCCTGGACTTCAACATCGTCGTCGGCCCGTTGGGCCAGGCAATGCTGTGACCGGCGTTCGCGTATTTCAGATGCTCGACACGATGGGAAAAGCCCTGCTGCCTGAAGCGGCGTACCGCGAACTCCGTCAGATCGGTCGACGGCCACAACTTGTCGTCGGTGCCGGTGATCATGAGGACAGGTCCGTTGATCTTCTCGACCGGAATGGAAGCCGCGTCCGCATACCCGGCGTCCTTCAGCGGAATGAGGTACCAGTCGAAGCTGTCCGCTCGGGCGCTTCCGCCGGCCAATGCCTCGTCCCATTGCTCATGGGTCAGCGTCTTCGCATAGGGAATCTCTTTTCCGTTCAGCGTCCACGCGCCGTGGCCGCTCGGCGGATAGGCCGGCCACGCGATGCCGCTCGGGACATAGGCGACAACTGCCCGAATGCTGGGATAGGTCGCACCGAGCAGCAATGCCAGCTCGCCGCCTCGCGAGACGCCCACGACCGCCAGGTGCTTCGCTGCGACACCGGGTTGGGCGGACATCCATTCCAGCGCCGTCCCGAAGTACTCCAGCGGAATGCGGTCGAGCGTCGAGGGCAGGCCCTCGGCGGCGAAGTACGCCAGCGCAAGCGCTGCGTACCCGCGGGAGGCCAGCAGGGCCGCCATTTCCTGCGACCAGCCCAATCCTCCGTTGGAGCCTCCGACCACGAGCACTGCGCGATGCGGACCGGGGTATGCCGGTTCGAACATCCGGCCGACGAGCCCATCGACCCTGACCTCGCGCGAGACCGCGGCCGGTCCGAGGAAGACGCGACGGATGGCGTGGGAGATCGGTGGTGTGCCGTCTTCCGCCTCGGCAGTGAGCGTTGCAGTGAAGGGGTCCTTGCTCATGCCCTCGAAGCCGGTGGCGACCTCGCCCTGCACGGGTGCGCGGGACCAGAAGAGTCCCATCGCATCCACGTCCTGGTAGGAGCCCGAATCGGGTGCCTGGCGGCCGAGGTCCACGACCCCGCCGGCATCGGCGGTGAAGGTCGCGCTGGAGAGGAGAACGACATCATTGAAGCTGCTCCAGAGCTTCAAGGTGATTCGCGCGCCGGCGCGAATCTCCAGGACACGAATCGCAAGGGTCTCGTCGACGAGGCAGGTGTCGGGCAGCGTGTCGAACTTCATGAGCGCCGTGACCCTCCCTTGCGCTCGTACTTGCGCCAGTACTGGAACTCCTCCTCGTGGACGTCGATGTCCAGCTCCGAAATCCTGGCCTGGAGCCGCTCCTGTACTTCAGCGACGGCGCGGTTGTAGATGACCGGGCCGACTTCTTCCAGGAAGAAGCCGAGGAGCGCGCCCGCGGCGATGTTGCCGATGGGCTCCTCCATGTTTTCGCGGAAGTACCTCTCGATGGAGGCGATGGCTTCCTTCCGCGCTTCCTTGCTCAGCTCGATGGTCATGGCGACCCTCCTCCATGTCTGCGTGCCGGACTGTAGCGTGGCCCCTGCGGCACCGCTAACATGTGTACGTCCATCCAGTGCCCCGATGCGCCGGAGCCAAGGACATCGCCCACGTTCATCCAGCCAGGCTCATGGCCGCCGCCACTTCTCCATCCCCAGCGTTCACGGTCTCCGTCAAGACGCTCTGCGCCTTCGGCGCGAAGGCGGGCGACCTCGACCTGCGCTTCGTGCCGGCGCCGAGCGCGCAGGAGGGACAGGCGGGACATCGGCTGGTGCAGGCACGCCGGGGCGCAGGGTACGAAAGCGAGATCGCCCTCTCGTCGCGGCACGAGCAACTGCACGTGCGCGGACGCGCCGACGGCTACGACACCCATCGCCGGCGCGTCGAGGAAATCAAGACCTTTCGCGGCGACTTCGAAGCCATCAAGGCCAACCACCGCGCGCTGCACTGGGCCCAGGCCCGCACCTACGCCTGGATGCTGTGCGAGCGCGATGCGCTGGAGCAGGCCGAGGTGGCGCTCGTCTACCTCGACTTGGGCACCGAACGCGAAGTGGTGCTCGAAGAGACCTGCACGCGCGAGGCCTTGCGCGAGCATTTCGATCGGCTCTGCGGCGGCTTCCTCGCCTGGGCCGAGCAGGAGGCCGCCCATCGTGCGGGGCTCGACGAGGCGCTTGACGCACTGAGCTTTCCGCACGGCGAATTCCGCGCGGGCCAGCGCGATCTGGCGCAGGCGGTGTACCGCTCGGCCGTCTCGCAACGCTGCCTGCTGGCGCAGGCGCCGACGGGCATCGGCAAGACAGTCGCGACGCTGTTCCCGCTGCTCAAGGCACGGCCCGGGCGCAAGCTGGACAAGATCTACTTCCTCACCGCGAAGACCTCCGGTCGGTCGATTGCGCTCAACGCCTTGCGCACGATGGACCGCGAACGCGCCCCGCTGCGCGTGCTCGAACTCGCCGCGCGCGAAAAGGTCTGCGAATACCCCGGCCGCGCCTGCAACGGCGAAGCCTGTCCGTTGGCGCGCGGCTTCTACGACCGGCTGCCCGCCGCGCGCAGCGAAGCGGCGCGGGCCGCCTGGCTCGATCGTGAAGCCGTGCGCAGCATCGCACTCGCGCACGAGGTCTGCCCGTACTTCCTCGCGCAGGAACTGGTGCGCTGGAGCGACGTGATCGTCGGCGACTACAACTACTACTTCGACGGCAGCGCCTTCCTCTTCGGCCTGATGAAGGAGGAGGACTGGCGCGTCGCGCTGCTGGTCGACGAGGCGCACAACCTGCTGGACCGCGCGCGGGGCATGTACTCCGCGCAACTGGAGGCGCAGGCCGTGGACGCCGTGCGCGGCAAGGCGCCGCCCTTCATCAAGAAGGCGCTGGGCCAACTGCAGCGTGAATGGCTGCTGCTGCAGCGCGACCAGGCCAGCGCCTACGAGGCGCGCGACGAGATCCCGGAGCGCTTCACGCGCGCCCTGCAGGACGTGGTTGCCGTCATGGCCGAGCACTTCACCGCACGGCCCGACGATGCCCACGGCCTGCTGCAGCAATGCTTCTTCGACCTGCTCCAGTTCAGCCGCCTCGCGGATTCCTTCGGCAAGCATTCGGTCTTCGAATGCATGGTGGGCGATGACGCCGAACGGATGCTCGCCATCCGCAACCTCGTGCCAGCGCCCTTCCTGGAGGGCCGCTTCGTCGACTGCAATTCGGCGGCCTGCTTCTCCGGCACGCTCGCGCCCTTCTCCTTCTATCGCGACACGCTGGGCCTGCCGGAAGACACGGCCACGCTCGACGTGGGCTCGCCCTTTCGCAGCGAGCAATTGACCGTGCGTGTCGCCATGGACGTATCGACCCGCTTCCGCGACCGCGACCGTTCGCTGACGGCGTTGACCGACATCATCGCGGGCCAGTTCGCCGGGCATCCGGGCAACTACCTCGCCTTCTTCAGCAGCTTCGACTACCTGGCGAGCGCTTCGGCCGCCTTCGCGGAGCGGCACCCGGAGATCCCGGCGTGGTCGCAGTCGCGTGGCATGCGCGAGGCGGATCGCGATGCCTTCCTGGCCCGGTTCATCGCGGGCGGACAGGGCATCGGCTTCGCGGTGCTGGGCGGTGCCTTCGGCGAGGGCATCGACCTGCCCGGTGACAGGCTCGTCGGCGCCTTCGTCGCCAGCCTGGGCCTGCCGCAGTACAACGAGCCCAACGAGATCATGCGCGAGCGCATGCACGCGCTGTTCGGCGACGGCTATGAATACACCTACGTGTATCCCGGCCTGCAGAAGGTGGTGCAGGCGGCCGGCCGCGTGATTCGCACGGAGACCGACGCGGGTGTCCTCTACCTGCTGGACGACCGATTTGCGCGGGAGGAGATTCGCGCGCTGCTGCCTGCGTGGTGGCACGTGCAGCCGCTGTTCGCGGCGCAGCGGTAGAAAGGAACCAGCCTCAGAAAGCGGGCCCGCGCGCCGCCGCGGTCCGCCCGATCTTGCGGAGCTTGGCCGACAACTGCACCTGCGCCTCCAGCTCGCGCTGCCAGAGTTCATAGCCCGCGTCGCTCGGATGCAGGCCGTCGCGCGCGTTCATGCGCTGCGGATGGCGCGCGAAGGGGTCGTCGTCGCGGTCACGGAAGAGCGACACATAGAGGGCGCCGTTGGCCTGCGTCTCTTCCGAGACGATCGCGTGCAGCCTGCGCGAGCGGTAGGTCATCCACCAGCTCCACGGCGGAAAGAAGAACGGCGCATTGCCGATGTTGCCCGGCGGCAGGAAGACGACCAGGTCGGAGCGCACCCGCGCACGCTGCGCCACGCGCCGGATGCTGTCGCGCAGCGCGGCGTCGCGCGTCATGCGCAGCACGTCGTTGCCGCCGCCGAGGATCAGTACGGCATCGAAGCGCTCGTCATCATCCAGTTGCGAGAGGAAGTCCTCGAAGCGCGCGCGGTCCTGCCCCCTGTTGACGACGGTGAGCGACGGATTCGCACGGCATAACAGCCCCGGAACGCTGTACTCCGGTGCGCTGGCGCCCGTTCCTTTGGCGGTGCTGTCGCCGACCACCAGCAGGCGCGAGCCTTCGGCCCGCGCAAGCTTGTCGAAGGGGTGGCTCATGCGGGCGAGCCGGGCCGATTGCCGCAGCCGGAGCGCCGCATAGCCGGCGGTCGCCGCGGCAAGGCCGGCCAGCACCGACAGGCCGGCCAAGGCTGCAATGTTCTTCTCGCGTTTCTTCACGCTCTTTCCTCGTCGAATGACCCAAGCGTAAAGGTAGCGAGTTCAACCGCTTGTAGGAAGCGGCCGAACGGCCAGCATGCGCGCCATGAAAGCGTGCACTGACGGACAACGCCCGTCTATTCCTACCCGCCTCGCACGCCGGGTGCGAAACATGGGCATCCCAGCATCCAACGATTGAAGGAGCATCGCCATGCCAAGGGGTGACAAGTCGTCGTACACGGGCAAGCAGAAGCGCCAGGCCGAGCACATCGAAAAGGGCTACGAGCATCGAGGCGTCGCGAAGGCCGAAGCGGAGCGGCGCGCATGGGCCACGGTGAACGCCGAGACCGGCGGTGGCAAGAAGAGCGGCTCCGGCCGTGGCAAGGCCGAGAACCATGCGCCGGCCCACAAGGGCGGAAAACTGGGCGGTGCCGCCTCGGCTTCGCGCAGTGCGGCCGAGCGCTCGGCTTCGGCGAAGAAGGCCGCCGCCACCCGCAAGCGCAACGCCGAGCATCGGGGCTGATCGCGCCGGCGTCGCGCGGTTTGCCGGGCGTGCGGCTCAGGCCGGGTCGGAGTCGAGGCGCTTGGACATCTCCCCGAGTTGAAGCTCGATGCGGAACAGGCGCTCGTTGAGGATCGCGGTCTGCAGCCGCAACGCCTCGATGAGCGCGCGAGTCTGCGGGTCGGCGGCGTTGTTCGATAGCTCCTGCAGCTCGTGCAGCTTGTTGCGCAGCTCGTTGCTCATGTCGAAACTCCATCGGGGGCGATGGGAGTCATCCTAGGGCCTGGGGCCGATAGAGCCAACTACTCATGCGCGCAGGTGCCGCGCTGCGTCAGAATCCGTGGCTCGTTCTCTCCAGCCATGCCATGAACCTCGCCGATTCCTTCGCGGACGTTACCCGTTTCGTCGCCATCCGCCGCGACATCCACGCCCATCCAGAACTGGGTTTCGAAGAACACCGCACCTCCGAGAAGGTCGCGAAACTGTTGGAGGAATGGGGCATCGAGGTCCATCGCGGCATCGCCGGCACCGGGCTCGTCGGCGTGCTGAGGCGGGGCAGCAGCAAACGCACCATCGGCCTGCGCGCCGACATGGATGCCTTGCCCCTGCACGAGGCCAACGAGTTCGCCCACAAGTCCACGCACGCCGGGCGCATGCACGCCTGCGGCCACGACGGCCACACCACGATGCTGCTGGCGGCTGCCTGGCACCTCGCCCAGAAGGGCAGCCAGTTCGACGGGACGGTCCACTTCATCTTCCAGCCCGCCGAGGAGATGGGCAAGGCCGGGGCCAGGAAGATGATCCAGGACGGGCTGTTCGACCGCTTTCCGTGCGACGCGGTCTTCGCGCTGCACAACTTCCCGGTGGGGGAAGTCGGGCGCTTCGCGCTCAACGAGGGCGCGCTCATGGCGTCGAGCAACACCTACAAGATCACGCTGCGCGGACGCGGCACGCATGCCTCGATGCCGCACACCGGCATCGACCCGGTGGCAGCAGTCATCACGCTGGCGCAGCAGTTGCAGACCATCGTGCCGCGCACCATCGCGAGCACCGAGCGCGCGCTGCTCGCCGTCACGCAGCTGCAGGGTTCGGATGCGCCCAATGTCATCCCCGATGCGGCGACGGTCGGCGGCACGGTGCGCACCTTCTCGATCGATGCGCTCGACAAGATCGAGGCGCGCCTGCGCACGGTCGCCGAGGGCGTGGCGGCGGCGCACGAGTGCACGGCGGAAATCAGCTTCAACCGCGCCTCGCCGCCGGTCGTGAACCATGCGGCCGAGGCGCGCTTCGCCGCCAGCGTGATGCGCGAGGTGGTGGGCGAGGACATGGTCACCGACGACTTCCCGGCCGTGATGGGCGCGGAGGACTTCGCCCACATGCTGCAGGTGCGGCCGGGCTGCTATGCCTTCCTGGGCAATGGCGACGGTGACCACCGGCTCGATGGCCACGGGCCCGGGCCTTGCATCATCCACAACACCTCGTTCGACTTCAACGACGAGATCATCCCGATCGGTGCCAGCTACTTCGTGAAGCTGGTGGAGCGCTGGCTCCCGGTCGGCGCCGGTGCTTGAATCTCCATCACCTCCACCCTGACCCGAAAGCGTTTTCAACGATGACCCCTCACCCCACCCGACGTTCGGCCCTTCTCGCAGCGGCCGGCGCGCTGGCCCTCGGCGCCGCAGCACCCGTTCTGGCGCAGCAGCGCGTGATCCACATCGTCGTGCCCTTCGGCACGGGCGCGGTGCAGGACACGGTCGCGCGCGCCTTCAACAACGAGCTGGGCACGGCGCTCAATGCCGCCGTGATCGTCGAGAATCGCGCAGGCGCGGGCGGCACGGTGGGCGCGGCCATCGCGGCCAAGGCGCCGGCCGATGGCAACACGCTGGTGCTGGCGGCGGCCAGCCATCACATCGCGGGCTTCCTGTATAGCAAGCTGCCCTACGACCCCCTGAAGGATTTCGTAGGCGTCGCCAACATCGGCAACGCCGGCTACGTGCTCGCGGTGGCGAGCGGCCTCAACGTGTCGAACACGGCCGACTTCATCAAGGAGGTCAAGGCCAACCCCGGCAAATACAACTACGCCTCGGCGGGCAACGGCAGCGCCACGCACCTGGCGATGGCCTCCTTCCTCGCCAAGGCCGGCCTGCAGATGACGCACATCCCGACCAAGTCGACCGGCGAGGCCGTCAACGAGGTGCTCGCGGGACGGGTGCAGGCGGTGATCTCGTCGAGCATCGGCGTGATCGGCTTCCAGAACGACCCCCGCATGAAGCTGCTGGCTTCCACCGGCCAGCAGCGCAGCCCCTTCCTGCCGAACCTGCCGACCGTCGCCGAGAGCGGCTTGCCGGGCTATGCCTTCGATTCGTGGATCGGCCTGCTCGCACCGGCCGGCACGCCCAAGGCCGAGATCGACCGCCTCAACGCCGCGACCAACAAGGTGCTGGCCGACCCGGCGATCCAGGAGCGCTTCAAGCGCCTGGGCGTGGAGCCGCGCAGCCAGAGCGCCGAGGAGTTCCAGAAGCTGCTGCGCGCCGACTGGGATGCGATGGGTGCGGTGGTGAAGGCATCCGGCGCCAAGGTCGATTGAGCGAGGCCGGGCTCAGTCGGCCTTGATGTTGCGGGCCTTGATCACCTTGCCCCAGTACTCGGTGTCCTTCCTGACCAGCGCGGCCAGGGCATCCGGGCCCAGGTAGCGCGGCTCGATCCCCAGCGTCTCGGCGCGCTTCTTCGTCTCGGGCAGTTCGAGCGCCTTCTTCACGCCGTCGGAGAGCTTGGCGATCACTTCGGGCGGCGTGCCGGCCGGCGCGAAGAGGCCGACCCAGGCCTCCAGCTCGAAGCCCGGCAACCCGGCCTCCGCGGTCGTGGGCACGTCGGGCAGCATCGGATGGCGCGTCTTGCTGGTGACCGCGAAGGCCTTGAGCTTGCCGGCCTGCACGTGCCCCATCACCGAGGGCGGCGTCGTGATGAACACCTGCACCTGACCGCTCAGCACGTCCTGGATCGCCGGACCCGAGCCCTTGTAGGGCACATGCGTCATCTCCGTCTGAGTGGTCTGGTCGAACAGCTCGGTGCCGACGTGCGACAGGGAGCCATTGCCCTGCGATGCGTAGTTCACCTTGCCGGGGTTCTGCTTCACGTAGGCGATGAACTCCTTGAGGTTCTGCGCGGGGACCGAGGGGTGCGCGGTGATGACGTTGGTGGCCGCGGCGATCAGCGCCACCGGGACGAGGTCCTTCTGCTCCCACGGCAGCTTGGGGAACATCGCTGGGTTGCCCACGTGGTAGGCCGAGTAGGAGGCGAGCAGCGTATAGCCGTCCTTCGGCGCGCGCGCCACCATCTGGTAGGCGATGTTGCCGCTGGCGCCGGCGCGGTTGTCGATGATCACGGCCTGGCCGAAGAGCTTGGTGAGCGGGTCGGCGACCAGGCGCGCGGACGAGTCGACCACGCCGCCCGGCGGGTTCGGCACGATGACCGTGATGGTCTTGTCGGGGAAGGATTGCGCCAGCGCTGCCGGCGCGGCCAGGGATGCGGAAAGGGCGAGTACGCCAGCGCAGGCCAGACGGCGGTTGAACATGGATCTGTCTCCGTGGATGTTGTGGAGACGGATTTTGCGAGGGCACCTTGGCCTTGCCAACAGCGTCGGCAAGTGCGTCGGCGTGTCGGCTTAGCCGTGCGGACTCGCCGGCAGGGTCTTGAGGTACAGGAACAGCGCGCGCACGTCCACGTCGCTCATCGCGCCCAGCGACCCGAAGGGCATGACCTTCACCGGCGTGCCGTCGGGCCGCTTGCCCGTCTTGAACATCTGCGCGAAGGCTTCTGCGTCGCCATAGCGCGTCATCGCGGTGCCCTCGCCTGGCGTGAGGTTGGCCGCTGCAGGCCAGTCCGGCGGGCCGCCAGGGATCTTGCCGCCGTTGAGCTTGGCGCCGTGGCAGCCCAGGCACATGTTGGCGACGTAGGCACCATGCGTCACGTTCACGCCATCGGGTACCGGCTGCTCGGGCGGCCGGGTGTGATCGATCTTCGAGGCGGCATCCTGAATCATCCCGAAGCCGTACAAGGCGCGCATCGGCAGCGACAGGTCGAGCACGGCGGCTCCGCCCGGCGCGGGCTCCATGTGACGGATGTAGGCGACCAGCGAAGCCAGGTCGTCGTCGGTCAGCCGGTTGTAGTCCTCGCTCGGCATGACCATCAGCGCGTGGCCCTTCGGGTTGACGCCGTGGCGGATCGAGCGCACCCAGTCCTCCGGCGTGTAGCCCGCGACGACGCTGCCCTTGCCGGGGCTGATGTTGGGTCCGGCGATGCGCAGGCCCTTGCCGTCGTCGACGAACACCGCGCCGCCGCCTTTGGCGCCATGGCAGTCGACACAGCCGCGCGACGCGAACAGGTAGCGACCGCGTTCCAGCGAAGCCGCGTCATCGCGGAAGGGAACGCCCTTCACCGCGACATCGACCTTGCGCTGCATCTTCTGGCGCGCCAACTGGTCGCCGATGAAGATCGCTGCCGCGGCGAGTGCGAGCAGCGCCACCAGCGCGATGACGATGCGTTTCAGCCAGCGTTTGCCGGGCGAGGTGGCGGCGGTCATGCCAGCTCCTTCGTGGCGCGGGGCGCGCCGGAAACTTTCTGGGCGATCAGGCCTGCGGCCATCTTCAATTGCAGGCGCAGCTTCGGCTTGTGGCCCCAGGTGCTGGTGACGTCGGTGTGGTGGGTCTCCCAGCCGGCCGGGTCGATGGTCTGCGTGCCCGCGCCGATCTCGAAATCGAAGCCCGAAGGCGTGGCGCCGTAGAAGGAGAAGGTGCCGTCCGGATCGGGGTGCTGCCCCAGTTCCAGGCTCAGCGGCACCTTGTGGCGCCGGGCGCGCTCGAAAGCCAGGCCGATGTCGCACAGGCGCTCGGCCTGCAGCATGAAGTGATGGATGCGCTTGCGCACCGGCATGTCGAACAGCGCGAGCGAGTGATGGCGCTGGTTGCAGTGCAGGAACACGCCGCGGATGTCGATGGGGCCGACGCGCGTGGCGAGCCGCTCGGTCACGCCGAAGCCCAGCAGGTCGACGTAGAAGGACTCCATGGCCGCGATGTCGTGCGCGACCAGCACGGCGTGGCCCAGCCCGAGGTCACCGGTTCGAAAGCCTTCGGGGAAGGCGGCCGAGTCGAAAGGCACGGTCGCCGGCGCGAGACCGGTGAACAGTTCCACGACATTGCCGCAGGGATCGACGCAGCGTTGCAGCTGCTTCACCCGGCGTGCAGCGCACAGCGCGGCATCGCCAGCGGCGACGGTGATGCCGGCGGCGCGAAGGGTGCGCACCAGCCGGTCGAGCACGTCATCGCTCGAACACTCCAGGCCCAGCGCCGCGAGATCGTCCGCCCCGCCCTCCTGCGCGATCAGCCGTTGGCTGGCCTCGTCGAGTTGCCAGCCGAGGCTGCCGTCCGCATTGCTCACCGGCGCGGGCAGCCCGAGCATGTGCTCGCAGAACGCCATCCATCGAGGAAGCCGACGGACTTCAAAGACCAGATAGCCGAGGCGGAGATCAGGACGCATGGCAAACTCTCTCGAATGGATGGACTGACCAAAAATAGACTGTACGTGCAAAAATGAATGATGGCGTAAATTTTGGCGCAGGGTCAATATCACTTTTGCCAGAGGTCCTGGCCGAAAGTGTGTGGGCGCCGCGGCCCGGCCTGCTGAAGCGCGAGCGCACCCGGCTGCAGCTCGTGCAGGCGGCGATCCGGGTGTTCAGCACGCGGGGCTATGCCGATGCGACGATGCAGGAGATCGCAAGCGTCGCGAGCATGACGACCGGCACGGTCTACAACCACTTCAAGACGAAGGAAGAGGTGGCCAGTGCGGTTGCCTTGCTGCTGGCGCACACGCTGTGCCGCCGCATCACCGACAGCCAGCAGGGCGTCGCGGAAGGCGCGCAGCGTATGGCGATCGGCATACAGCGCTACATCTGGCTGGCCGAGCAGAGCCCGGAATGGGCGCGGATGATGCTGGAGGTGTCGGCCGCGGCGCCGGAGATGGTGCTGGAAATCCGCGACTACGTGCTGGCCGACCTGCGGCTCGGCGTGAAGCAGAAGGCCTTTCGCATTCCCGGCGAGACGGCGGCCATGGACCTGATCAACGGCACGGTGCAGCAGGCGATGCGCACCGTGGCCCTGGGGGGCGTTCCCGCATCGCACGGCCGTGACGTGGCGAGCTGCGTGCTGCGGGGCCTCGGCATGGATTGGGCCGACGCGAAGCAGGTGGCCCAACGGGCATTGCCGCCGTTCCCGCCCATGGATGCCGTGCCGGCTGCGCGGGCGAAAGCATCCGCAAGGAAGGCGGCTCCGGTGAAGAAAGCGAAGCGCGCCGCGACCTGAGCGCGCTCAGGCGACGGATTGGTCGCCGAGCGGTGGGCAGGCCCAGCCGAGCAGCTCGGCCAGCCGACGCACGATCCACTGCGCTTCGGCCGCCGACACGCCGGCATCAGGCGATTCCAGGCCTGCGAGGATCCGCCGCAGGATCTCGTCCTCCGATGGCACTTCCACGTGGTGCAGGATCTGCGCGTGCTGCACCAGATGGTTGGCGAGGTCCTCGCAGACTTCGTAGCGCTCGCGCACGACGCCGATCGGCTCGCTCAGGCGCTGCCTGGCATCGGTGAACACCGCGAAGAACGAGGGAGGGATGTCGATCTGGTAGTCGTCGGACATGGTGCTGCAGCGAAGGTCCAAATGAAAAACGCGCCCGAAGGCGCGTCTTGTCGAGAGCCGAGGCTCAATGAAGGCGCGAAGCGCGATCAGCCGCCCTTCTTGGCCCGCTTGCCGGGGTTCTTCTTGCTGCGGGTCGCGGTACCGCGCTCCAGGCTGACCTTCTGGCCGCCGCCCGTCTTGGGAACGTTGTAGCCGGCGACAGGAACGGGGCGGGGGGTGGCAATGCGGTCTGCCTCGGTGCGGATTTTCTTGGGCATGGAAAGCTCGGTAAAAAGAAATCGAAGGACGTAATTAAGCCACATCGTCGAGCAGCCGCACTTTGACGGTCTTGCCCTTGACGCGGCCGGTGGAAAGCTTGTGCACGGCCTCGCGCGCGATGCGCCGGTCGACCGCCACGTAAGTGGAGAACTCGTTGACGTTGATCTTGCCGACCTGCTCCTTGGTGAAGCCGGCCTCGCCGGTCAGTGCACCCAGCACGTCGCCGGCGCGGATCTTCTCCTTGCGGCCGCCGACGATCTGCAGCGTGGCCATCGGCGGCTGCAGGGGGGTCGGGTCGCCTGCGAGTTCGCCGACGGGGTGCCATTCGGATTCGCGGCCTTGCAGCTGCTCGATCTTTCCGACGCTGCCCATCTCGTCCATGCTGGCGAGGCTCAGCGCCAGGCCCTCGGCATCGCCGCGGCCGGTGCGGCCGATGCGGTGGATGTGGATCTCGGGGTCGGGCGTCACGTCGACGTTGATCACCGCCTCGAGCTGGGCGATGTCGAGCCCGCGCGCCGCCACGTCGGTGGCGACCAGCACGGAGCAGCTGCGGTTGGCGAACTGCACCAGCACCTGGTCGCGCTCGCGCTGTTCGAGCTCGCCGAAGAGCGCCAGCGCGCTGAAGCCCTGCGACTGCAGCACCTGGACCAGATCGCGGCACTGCTGCTTGGTGTTGCAGAAGGCGAGCGTGCTGGACGGGCGGAAGTGGTTCAGCAGCAGGCTCACGGTGTGGAGCCGCTCGCTGTCCTTCACCTCGTACCAGCGCTGTCGGATCTTGGCGCCGTCATGCTGGGCCTGCACCGTGATCTGCTGCGGGCTCTTCATGAACTGCGCGCTGAGCTTGGCGATGCCTTCGGGGTAGGTGGCCGAGAACAGCAGCGTCTGGCGTTCCTTGGGACACAGCCGCGCGACCTTGGCGATGTCGTCGAAGAAGCCCATGTCGAGCATGCGGTCGGCTTCGTCGAGCACCAGGGTGTTGAGCGCTTCGAGCTGGAGGCTGCCGCGGTCGAGGTGGTCCATGATGCGGCCCGGCGTGCCGACCACGATGTGCGCGCCGTGCTCCAGGCTGGCAAGCTGGCCGCGCAATGCGACACCGCCGCAGAGCGTGACGACCTTGATGTTTTCCTCGGCCCGCGCGAGGCGGCGGATTTCCGTGGTCACCTGGTCGGCGAGTTCGCGAGTAGGGCAGAGCACCATGGCCTGCACCGCGAAGCGCCGTGGATTGAGGTTGGCCAGCAGCGCCAGCGCAAAGGCCGCGGTCTTGCCGCTGCCCGTCTTGGCCTGCGCGATGAGGTCCTTGCCGAGCAGCGCCACGGGCAGGCTGGCCGCCTGGATCGGCGTCATCTGCAGATAGCCGAGCTGCGTCAGGTTCGCCAGCGTCTGTGGCGAAAGCGGCAGCGAGGCGAAGTCGGTGGCGGGACCGGTCACTGCGAGGATCAGCGGCGCTGCGAGTTGTTGCCGCCGCTGTTCACGGGCGGAGGACCACGGCGTTCCAGGTGGCGGAACGTGATGCGGCCCTTGGTCAGGTCGTAGGGCGACAGCTCCAGCGACACCTTGTCGCCGGCCAGGATGCGGATGTGGTGCTTGCGCATCTTGCCGCCGCTGTAGGCGATGAGCTGGTGGCCGTTGTCGAGCGTCACGCGGTAGCGCGAGTCAGGCAGCACTTCGGTCACTGCGCCGTTCATTTCGATCAGTTCTTCCTTGGGCATGAATTACCTTTTGAAAATGGTTGTCGTGATTGGATAGGAAATCGGGGGGACTGTTCAAGCGGGGCAATGCGCGTGTGGCGCCGTGCGCTCGCGTACCCAGCCCAGGCCCTGGTCGACGGCGTAGCGCACCGCGGCGGCATGGCTGCCAAAGCGCGGCGTGAAGCGCATGACGCGGTCGTGCGTGCCGCTGCCGCGACCGGAACGGATCGACACGGAAGCCGAGAAGCGGCCGTCGTCCAGATCCTTGATGAGCGGTGAGACAAGGTACTTGCCCACCGCGATGCTGTGTTGAATGATGTCCATGAAAAGCCTTGCGCTCCGCGACGCCGCGTAGCGCTGAAAACATTTGAAAAAACGAGCGCAGGCCGGCCGGAAAAGGCGCCCACCGGAGCGGACAGCGCGCTGTTCGCTTCAACAAGTACGAAGGCAGTGGTGGCAATCATGGGCGCCGGGTCTGGCGCTCCAACACACTGTATGAGCCGGCTTGAAATGAAAGGGCCTGGAATTTCCAGGCCAGCCGGCGAGGTGACGAAGTGCTTCGTCGTGGTATCGAAACGAACCCCAGATTCTAACAGATCTGGCACGACAGTTGCTATTTCAGTCCCGTGACAGCGGCTCGGGCAACGGTGCAAGTGTGTCGGAATCGCCACCCCCGGCGCTCAGCGCGCCCGGAGTTGTCATACAACCTCATCGTTTCTCCGATAATTGCGGGTTTGTTGTACGACAACACGACAGGCAAATCGCGATTCCAGGGAGAAACAACGAATGAACGATCCGCTCCGCCGGCAAGAAAACAACAGCGACCTCGGGGCGCGCGCATGAACAGCCGCGCCTTCTTCACCGACCGCAGGGTCGTTTTTCTTCTCGCGTCGCTCTGCTGCCTGCTGTGGGGGAGCGCCTACCCAGCGATCAAGAACGGCTATGCGCTGTTCCACATCGCGCCGGGCGACATTCCCTCGCAGCTGGTCTTTGCGGGCTACCGCTTCCTGTTCGCAGGACTGGTGCTGCTGGGCGTCGCGACGCTGGGTCGGAAGGATGTCTTTCCCTTCGACCGGCGGACGCTGGGCCAGGTCACCTTGCTGGGCCTGACGCAGACCAGCCTGCAGTACCTCTTCTTCTATCTCGGGCTGGCGCACACCACCGGCGTCAAGAGTTCGATCATGAACGCCACCGGCACCTTCTTCAGCGTGCTGCTGGCGCACTTCATCTATCACAACGACCGGCTCAGCCTCAACAAGGTGCTGGGCTGCCTGGTGGGCTTCGTCGGCGTGATGGTGGTCAACTTCGGCAACGGCGTGATGCAGTTCGACTTCACCCTCCTGGGCGAAGGCTCGGTGGTGATGGCGGCGCTGGTGCTGTCCGCGGCCAGCATCTATGGCAAGAAGCTCTCGCAGCGGATCGACTCGGTGGTGCTCACGGGCTACCAGCTGGCCATCGGCGGCGTGGCGCTGCTGGTGATCGGCTTCGCCATGGGCGGAACGCTCGGCAGCCCGACGCCCGCTGCGCTGGCCCTGCTGGGCTATCTGGTGCTTCTGTCGTCCGCCGCCTTCTCGCTGTGGACCACCCTGCTCAAGTACAACCGCGTGAGCATGGTCGCGGTGTTCAATTTCATGGTGCCGGTCTTCGGCACCCTGCTGTCGGCGCTCTTCCTCAACGAGAGTTTCCTGGAGTGGAAGAACGGCCTGGCGCTGCTGCTGGTGTGCGGCGGGATCTGGCTGGTGACGCGGGACGAGGCGCCCGTCGCCGAACCGGCCCTGAAGCCGCAATGAGCTGCGCCGCTTCGCGCTGAAGCGGGCTTGCGAGCGCGGCGGCGGGGGCGCACCATGAGGGACCATCGTTCCGAGGAGCGCGGCCATGCAAGTTCAAGGATCAGTTGTTCGATCTTCGTGGACCGGCTGGTGGTCATGCGCTCGCGTGCGGTGGATGGGCGGCCTGCTTGCGGGCAGCGCCCTGCTCTTCTCCAGCCTTCCGGCCGCACCGGCCACCAACGCGCCGGAAAGCGCATCGTCCAACGCGCAGATCCGGGCGCTCAAGCGTGCGGGCGATGCGGTGGTCGCAGTCAACGTCACCGCGACCGAAGGCGCGACGTCGGCCGACAGCCTGGGGCAGCGGCGCTCGGGTTCGGGCGTGGTGATCGGCTCCGACGGGCTCATCCTCACCATCGGCTACCTGCTGCTCGAAGCCGAAACCATCGAGGTCGTCACCCAGGATGAGCGTGTCCTGCCTGCGCGGCAGGTGGCCTATGACCTCGCGACGGGATTCGGACTGGTGCGTCCGCTGGTGCCGCTTCGAGGTGTCGAGCCCGTGCCCCTGGCCGGTGTGTCCAGCCTGAACACGGGGCAACCTCTGCTCGTCGCGACCGGCAGCAGCAACGGCACGGAGGTGGGCTTCACGCGGCTGGTCGGCACGCGCCCCTTCTCGGGCTATTGGGAATATCACATCGAGGCGGCGATCTTCACCAGCCCGCCGGTCGCCAATCACAGTGGCGCGTCGCTCTTCAACGCCAACGGCGAGTTGCTCGGCATCGGCAGCCTGTTCGTGCTGGAAGCCGCGGGGCCGGAGCGCACCCTGCCCGGCAACATGTTCGTGCCCGTGGACCTGCTGCGCCCGGTGCTCGCCGAGATGCAGTCCACCGGCCGGACGCGTGCGAGCGTGCGGCCATGGCTCGGGCTGTCATCGTCGGAGCGCGGCGGCCACATCGAGATCGTGCGGGTCGACCGATCCGGACCGGCGCTCGAAGCGGGCCTGCAACCCGGCGACGTGGTGCTGGAGATCGACGGCATCCAGGTGACGACGCTGGAGGCCTTCTACAAGCAGCTTTGGATGCGGCCGGGCGCCGACGCGGATGTGGAGCTGACCGTGCGGCAGGGGTCGGAGGTGCGCAAGATCAAGGTGCATGCGGTGGATCGGATGCAGACGTTGAGGAAGCCGCAGGGGATCTAGCTTGAGCGGAAACGGGAAAACACGCCATCAATCGGCGAAGTTTCCGAACGAATTGAAGCCCTGCTCGGGCCATTCGCCAAGAGGCGATGGTGATACTGCCCGAGCACCATGGAGTTCGTCTACTACGCACTGATTCACGCCTGGATCCAGGAAAGACT
>NZ_JASZYF010000037.1 GCF_030317115.1 Variovorax gracilis | reverse complement strand
CAGTTTCTCGGAGCTGAAGGTCACTGAAGCCGATTGCAGGGCCCAGGGCAAGGCCAGGAACCGCACGGCGCTCATCGCCTGCTTCGAGCCGAACCGTCGCGTGGAAATCCGGGCCGCCGGCGAGCAGGGCGGCTAGAGCTCGCGGGCTTGCGTGGCTTGCAGGGGATCACTGACAACGAACCGGGGTTGGAGTGATCCCCGCCCGCACGTCGAGCGGCGCGTCGTGCAGCCCGCGATGAGGTGGTGTCCGGCGCAGTGTTGACCAGCGCCGTCCTTGCCTGTCTTGGGAGGATGTCTATCCTGATTTCTCTGCGGCGTGACGGGGCGGTCTGCGCTGCATTGGGTCGCAGACGACACTCGGAGTTGAAGACATGAGCTTCCCGAAGAGTCCGGCCACAGCCATCGACATCCTGCTTGAACCAGACGCCAGGATGCTCGAGCACGCTGAAGCCAACAACGCTCGTCTGCTTCAGGCTTTCCCCAAGGGATTTGCCCTGGATGCGGCCCACCGGCCGCACGTCACGCTGGTGCAGCGGTTCGTCCGCACGGCAGACCTGGACAAGGTCTATGCCGCCGTCGAAAAGGTCCTCGCTGGAACTCGACTGGGCGACCTGGAGTTGGAGGCCATCAGGTACTACTACATCCCGAGCCAGGAGATCGGGCTGGCAGGCATCGTCGTGAAATCCACGCCTCAACTCCTCGAACTGCAGGAGGCGCTGATCGAGGCGGCAACCCCCTTCACGGCCGAGACCGGCGACTCGGGCGCGTTCGTTACGACACCCGATGACCCTGTCATCGACCCGCAGCTCATTCAGTACGTTTCCGCGTTTGTGCCGAAGGCTTCCGGTGAACATTTCAATCCGCACGTCAGCACCGGCGTTGCGCTGCGTACGTACCTCGACGCGATGCTCGCCGAACCGTTCGAGCCGTTCCGCTTTTCGTTCAAGGGCGCTGCCGTCTATCAGCTGGGCCAGTTCGGTACCGCGGCCAGGAAACTCAAGGCGTGGGATTGATCAGGAGGTGGTCCGCAATCCCGGAAAGAGCTTGAAGGCATCGTCGCGAATCATCGCAATGGCCTCTGCGCCGGTGAGCGTGGTGTCCGGCGAGACGGTCGGCACCGCGGCGCCCAGGGATTTCTCCAACGCCAGCATGCTATGCACCAGCGCCTTGCCGAGCGGCGACAGCGGTAGATCCGGAGGAAGCAAGGCGACGTCGAATGTCGGAACCGGCCGGGGCACGACCTCGGGCCATTCATCGGGTGCTCTCGGCTTGCCGAGCGAAAGAACGGGGGCGATGTCCCGGGCCGAAGCGTCACGTGCGGTGAGAGGAGGCCCGAGCGACCATCGCTTGCGCAGGGTCTGGATCAGGGAGGTGTGGCGATATTCATCGTTGACCACGGTGCGTTCGGGGACCCACGCCGAGATCGCAATCGCGGGCACCCGCGCACCCGACCGCTGGAATGTGAACCCCATCTGGCCGGCCGGTGCCGTACGGATCGGTGGCACGGCGGGCGGAGGCGGGACATGGTCATAGGTCCCCCCCGATTCGTCGAAGGCGATCATCAGGAAGGTGTTGAGATAGTTCGATCCGCGGGGCGACGACGAAGAGCGGACCGCGTCGTAGACCGCCGCGAGCAGCGCGTCGCCCCCCAGGAGCGAGGACGGCGGATCGTACGGCAGGCCGTGAATCAGTGCCGAGATCGGCGGGTGCATGTCATTGTGGCCGTGCCACAGGTTCGGTTCGATGAACGAGTAGGTGGGCAGGCGGCCTCTTCTGGCGTCCTCGAGGAAATCGGCAACGGTCGAGAAGTGGGTTGCGAAGCGGTTGCGCAATCGTGAGGCATGAATGAGCCCCGTGAACGAGGCCGGACTTGGCGAGTCGCAGTAGACGCGCCATGTCAGTCCCTTGGCCTCCAGGCGTTCGAACAGCGTCTCTGCCTTGTTGTGAGCGGGAAAGGAATCGGGAGGAGACATGTTGACGACATATCCCGAAGCCGTGCCCGCGTGGAAGAACGAGCGGTTGGTGAAGGTCTGCGACGGCACCTCGCAGAACCAATGGTCAAACACGGCGAAACCACGAGCCAACGCCGAGAGCACCGGCATCTGCTGCGGCGTGTATCCGGTCATGATCTGCGCATACTCGTCGTACGTGGGCTGCCGCCTCATCTCGGCTGTGAAGGCGCTGATGTAGTCCATCACGAAGCCGTCCATCGTCGGCCGCTGACGCGGATCGCCCGGCGCGTTGTACGGAGCCACCATTCGCGCCAGCGGCATGAAACGGTTCTTCGGGTCGAGGATCCCGAACAAGTCCGTGTTGATGTGCGGGTACTCTTCGCCGGGATCCGGCTGCGGCGTATTCATCGTGGGCGACACGCCATAGGGCACGACCTTGCGCTCGGCGCCCTGTTCGGCCCATTCCGGGATGGGGTTGCCGAGGTCCTTGCCGATCACGCCATCGAACGACTTGACCTCGCCCGGTGCGTAAAGGCGCCCGAGCAGATTGTCGAATGAGCGGTTCTCGAACATGAGCACGACCACGTGGTCGAGCGCCTTGCGTTTGTCGCTCCCGGACCCTTGAGCCCGAGTGATCTCGGGAAACGCAACGCTGGCAGCTGCCGCGCTGACGATCTCGATGGCCTTGCGCCGTGTTGTCATGGTTTACCTCGTGGCCTCAACAACGACAGAAACTTCGCCGCGCACGCTGCATCTTCGCCGACGCCTTCGCCGGCGCCCAGGCGCGCAGTGCCACCGCAGACTAGGCTTTGACACCCCGCGAGGCAATCCGAGCGCCCACGGTGGTCCACGTACGTGAACTGCGCAATTGCCGGGCCGCGCCATCCCGCCGAATCTTGTCGCTGCCAATATCTGTGGCGTATCCGAGCTACCATCGGCCCCATGAAGAAGGACTCTGCCGACGCCCGTGCCTATCACCACGGCGACTTGCGCCGCGTGCTGATCGACTCGGCGCTGTCGATCGTCACGGAGGAGCAGGACTGGAGCTTTTCGCTCCGGGAGCTCGCGCGCCGCGCCGGCGTCTCGCACGCCGCGCCGCACAGCCATTTCGCGGAGAAGCGGGATCTGCTGATCGCTGTCGCGGGTGTCGGATTCGCGAGGCTGCGTGATCGCATGCGAGAAGCCGTCTCGAGCCTCAGAAAAGCGGACAAGGCACTGATTGCCGCTGCGCAGGCCTACATTGCGTTCGCCACGGAAAATCCCGCGTTGTATCGACTGATGTTCGGCCCCGCGCTCGCGGAAGGCGAAGCAACCCGCCCAGCCGCCTCCGGGATCGGTGCAGAAACCAAGGCTGTCCTCGAAGACCTTGTCCTTCGCGGCGCGCAATCCGGCGTATTCACGGCGAAGCCGGACGATGCGGTCGCACTTGGAATTGCCACGCTCTCTTGCTGGTCGACGGTCCACGGCCTGGCCAACCTGATCATCGACTCGAAGGTCGACACTGCCATCCCGGATCACGAGCTCGTCGACGGTGTGATGCAACTCTTTCTGGATGGCATTCGAACGCGACGGCCCGCATCGTGACGATGTGCGGCCGGCGCGTCGCCTGTGCGCTTACGGCTGGTCCGGAACCCACTCGCCGTGGAAACCGAAGGGCACCCGCACAGGGAGTTCCACGACAGCCAAGGGCGGACCAGCGAAGTCCTGAGCCGACAGGACCACAACGTCGCTGGCATTGCGCTCGGCGTTGAAGACATAGGCCAAGACGTAACCATCGTCTTCGTCGGTTGCCCCGCTGCGCGGTACGAACACCGGCTCCAGCGACGCGTGCCCGGCGCCGAAATCGTGCACCTCGGTGCGTCCGCTGCGCACATCGTGCTTGTACACGGGCCCGGAACTCACCCGGTCGCCCCACCAGTGGGCCGTGTAGGCAAATTGATAGTCCTGTCCACCGAGTCGGTCGTCGATGCGCGGAAATTCGCCTCCATGATCGTCGAGAACGCGCTCCGACAGCCGGCCGCTGGCGCGATCCAGCGTCCACCGCGCCAGGACCGGCGTGCCTTCGTTCGGCCCCTGCCTGTCACGCTCGAACATGCGCGGATGGCGCACGACGTCCACGATCACTTCGCCGGATTGGGCCTCGTAGGCGTTCACGATATGGAAGACATAGCAGGATGGCGCGTCGAACCAGATCAGGCGGTCGATGTCGCCGTTGCGCGGAAGCAGGCCCACGCGCGGCGCCTGTCGTTCGTTCCAGAAATAGGGGAAGACATGTGCCGGCGCCAATTGCGGCTGGAAGGTGACCGGCAAGTCGAGAACGACGATGAAGTTGCGCGTGAATCCCACGTCATGCACCATCGGTTCGTGCGGCGTCGCGATCTCGGCACGCGTCTGGGCGCGTCCTTCCGCGTCCACCACCACATAGCGCAGTGACGCACGACCCGGCTCATAGGTGATTGCGACGAGCTCTCCGGTGATCGGATCACGCTTTGGATGGGCGGTGAAGCCGCCCTCCAGCGTGCCACCGAAGTCCGAACGCGCGACGCTTTCCAGGTTGGCGTCCAGTTCGATGGGCAACGCACCGGCCTCCACGATGGCGTGGACACGGCCACCGATGAGCGTCACGTTGGTGTTCACGGGAAGTTGCCCGTCGCCCGGACCCGAGATCGGCGCCTTGCCCAAGGCCGTGGCCGCGTCGGCACTCAACGTGAAGCGGCTGCGATACCACTCCGCACGCCCGCCGCGCAAGCGCAGGCCGTGCACGAGGCCTGTCCCCGTGAACCAGTGGTAGCTGGCCGGATCGAGCGGGCCGACCGGACTCGGGCCGATGCGCAGGAAGCGCCCATCCAGGTCCTCCGGAATGTGACCGCGGACCTGGAGATCGAAGGCGGTGGTCTCACGCGTCATCGGCGCGAAGTTGCCGCTGAGGTACGCGAGCTCGGTGGCATGGGTCGAGAAAGTCGACTCTGCTGGGGATCTCTCGGACGGGGTCGGAGTGACATCGGTGTTCATGGGAATCTCCTGGAGGTGATGTGGGCTCGCAAGTAGCATCCACCGCTAACTTGACAGTGCCAATATTACGCCTTCATCTTGGCAGTGACAAGATGCGAGCTCAAAAGACCACAATGGCTGTGGGATCGAGACCCGGCTGGCAGTTGGATTCCTGCTCCACGGCGCCTTGAAGTCGGATGTACGCTCCTGAGCACGTCGGGTCGTCGTCGCTGGAGCATCGGCCCATTGCTGCGCGACGCGCGCATCACGCCGGGTCCATCGACCTTCTGGAGAGACCGCATGAAAGATCAAGTCAACCCGGACATCCTGATCAGCGCGGTGCAGGCACGCGCGGTCAATGTGCCACTCGACCCCCCGCTGCGTACCAGTGTCGGCGTGATCTCGACTTCGCCCCTTGTCCTGATCGATCTGCAAGCGAGCGACGGCAGCGTCGGGCACGCCACTCTCTTTACCTACACGCCGGCGGCCCTGGAGGCCACGCGACAGATGGTGGTGTCGCTCGGCGAAGGCCTCAACGGTCAGCCACTGGCGCCCTTCGAGATCGATCGATTGCTGTCCCAGCGCCTGCGGCTGCTCGGGCGCACCGGCATCGCGCAGATGGCTTGCGCCGGCATCGACATGGCGGCCTGGGATGCGCTCGCTGTGGCGCGCAACCTGCCCCTGGTGGAACTGCTGGGCGGCAGGCGGCGGCCGATCGCCGCCTACGACAGCCATGGCATGGACGGCGTCGAACTCGGTGTCGAGCGCGCCGGGCGTGCAATGGCGCAAGGCTTCGGTGCCATCAAGACCAAGGTCGGCTACGCGACGCTGGCCGAGGACCTGCGAGTGGTGCGGGCGCTGCGTCAGGCGATGGGCCCCGACGCCCAGTTGCTGGTCGACTACAACCAGGGCCTGAGCGTGCCGGAAGCGATCCGCCGCATCCATGCACTCGAAGGCGAAGGTATCTCCTGGGTCGAGGAGCCCACCCTGCAGGATGACTACGCGGGCCACGCGCGCATCCGCGAGCAGGTGCGCCTGCCGATCCAGATGGGCGAGAACTGGTGCGGGCCGGGCGAGATGACCAAGGCGCTCGAGGCCGGAGCCTGCGACCTGGTCATGCCCGACGCGATGAAGATCGGCGGTGTGACCGGATGGCTGCGTGCCGCGGCGCTGGCCCAGGCGCGGGGCCTGCCGATGTCGAGCCACATCTTCCAGGAAGTCAGCGTGCACCTGCTGGCCGTCACGCCGACCTGCCACCTGCTCGAACGCATGGACCTCGCGGGCCCGGTGCTGGAAGAATCCTTGAGCTTCGAGAACGGCACGGCGATCGCGCCACAGCGACCGGGCACGGGCATCGCGTGGAACGAGGACGCCGTGCGCCGTTTCGAAGTGAAGGCTCACTGAAGCCGCCAACCGCCATGCCGCGCGCGCCGTTCGCGCTCAACGCGCGCGAAGGCTAGCGTCGGCTTGTCCGTGCCGCGAGATCCGGCCCGGCAGGATCGTCCGCAGCCCCGACGCCGAGGTGGCCCTCGGCCGCCTCCTTGGCCTCGCGCCACCACTTGAGCAACAGGTCGAAATCACTCGCAAAACCCCGCCGCAACAGTTCCTCGGCGTAGCGCGAGCAGAAAGCCGCCGCGGCCACGTCCAGCACCCTGCGCGTGGCTTCGCGGTCGCAGGCGAGGTAGACGCTCTGGAGGTCTTCCACCGGTATGGCGGCCTGCTGCTCAGGGCCGGGCTCGGCGCTGCCTGCCAGCGTGGTGAACGCAAGCGCGAAGATCGCGCAGCCCGCGCGCCACGGGTAAGCATCGCGCCCAAGAGGTCGTGGATTCGATGTCATCTTTGCCTCCCACTGTCACTTCCGCGCTTCGCGCCCACGAGTTGACTCTAGCGATGCCATGGGACTTGCACATCCCCCGAGGGGAGGACCCACCGCGCAACGTCCGGTGTACCCGCTTGTCAGGCGGCGCGACGCTGTCCCGCCAGCTTCCGCACCACCGCCACCGTCCGATCGATCTCGTCGAAGGTGTTGTAGAACGCCAGCGACGGCCGCACGGTGGTTTCGACACCGTTGCGCCGAAGGATCGGTTGCGCGCAGTGATGCATACGAGTTTGCAGATTCGTTTTCCGTTGAATGCACAGGCGGGTCCCCGCCCAAAAAAAACGGGCCCCATGGACCCGTGAACGTCGCTCGAAAACGACGAGGAGACAACCCTACCTTCCAGGCAGACGGTAGCCGTGGGGAGCGCGCCTGCCAACGACGTTTACCGAGTATCGACAGTCGAACCTCGTTGCGAAGTGCAACTCGTGGCGTTGCCGTCCTTGCGCCGGACCCATTCGGTGATCGCGCCGCCAGGCCATCCCTTGGTCGACGGACCACTGACCATCCAACGACTGGCCGCGTATCCCCTCGTCACCTGCGACAGCGGCCTCACCGGCCGTACGCGCATCGACCAGGCCTTTGACGAAGCAGGCCTCCAACCCGACCTGGGGCGGCGCTGGCGGAGGAATTCCACGCCCAGGCCACACATCGTCAGCAAAGGTTCCGATGCGGGGGTTCCGCTCAGGGTGCGCAGCGTCATGGTCCGCTCAAGCCAATGCGAGCGTCGGCACGATGAGGGCCTCCTCACGGCGCCGGCGCAGCACCGGCACCGCACGCTCGACGGCCAGCGCGATGCGAGCGCGCAGGGCATCGCTGCTCACGCGGTAGTTGTCGAACTCCTTGTCGGTTGCATAGACACCGATGGGCAGGGTGTGCGCCTGGAAGAAGCTGAACAGTGGCCTCAGTTGATGATCGATCGCCAGTGCGTGCCGGTCGCTGCCGCCCGTCGCGGCGAGCAGCACCGGCACGTCGATCAGCGCCTCGTGGTGCACGAAGTCGAACAGATGCTTGAAGAGCCCGGTGTACGAACCCCGGTAGATCGGACTGGCCACCAACAGCAGGTCTGCGGTCTCGATGTCGCGCAGGATGCCCTCGACGTCCTGCGGAAGCCTTGCCCGATGCAGGACGCTGCCGAACTTGGGCACGATCTCGCCGAGTTCGACGAGTCGGGTATTCACGGGCAAGGCATCGGCCAGGCCCTCGACGATCTGTTCGACGAGTGCCAGCGTGCGGGACGGGCGTTGAAGGCCGCCGGAGACGGCGACGACTTTGAGCTTCTGGATCATGTCGGGGCGTTGAATGAGGGATCGGGTCACCAGCGGACGCCGGAGCGACGCGGTCGGGAACGAAGGTTGTTTTCAGGTCGCTTCGCGGACTGGCGCCACGGTCTGCCCAGGTAGCGGCCGTCGCCATGGGTGGGAAGGAACCAGAAACTCTTCACGACATCGCCTCGCGCGGCTCGAAGTTTCAAGCCGAGACTGTGAGGCTGTCGACGGCCTTTGAGCAGGTCAGGGCTAGAAGCATTTCAGAGATCGATATGCGGATTTCGAGAGCGGCCTGCGCGTCAAGCTTGTGCTCGGCACATCGGACAGCCCGTGTCGCAGGGTCCCGCGCTCACTCCTCGAAGTCGGCCGACTGTCCGGTCAGACGCAGCATCTCGTCGACGAAGTCATCGATCGGCGGCAACGCGATCAGCGCCGAACCCGTCCGTCAGCGCATCGATCAGCGTTCGCTCCAGCCAAGCTTGAAACTCGTCGGGTGCCCATCCTGATTCGTGCACGAGCTTGTGATAGACCTCTCGGCTGGTGAACATCCACAGCAGCGTCGCTGCCGCTTCCTTCGTGAGGCCTTTGCGGGCGCGCTTCGCCGCGAACAGCGCGTCGATCCGCTCGCGCTGCATCTCCCGTCGGAGGGCTTCGAAGGACTGGTTCGCCTTGCGAAGCTCTGGCGAGAACGCCGCCGACTTCATCAGCAGGCTGAGCTCGGCGCTTTCGCCCTCATAGATCGCTCGCGCGACGTGAGCGCTCATCGCGACGCGCTGGACCGGGTCGCTCAGCCCTTCCAGCTTCTGGTGGGCCTCCTTGAACCGCGGCCCAAAGATCGCGTCATGCATCAGAGCGTGCAGCAGGCCGGCCTTGGACTTCACCACCGCATACACCGTCGGCTCCGACACGCCCGCTCGCTCAGCGATCTGGGCGACGGTGGTCGCGTCGATCCCCTTGCGAGAGAACAGAACCTTGCCCGCGTGCAGGATCCTGGCGCGGGTGCGCTCCGCCGCCTCCGAGCGAGTGTCCGAGCGGTAGCGTCGCTTGTCGGGAGCTTTCATATTCACTATAGTGTGCTACATCCAATACAGATGACGGATGGGACTCGCGCATGACGTTCGAAGCCTACATGAACCACATCCGGGGCAAGACCGGCAAGGAGCCGAAGGACTTCTTCGACCAGGCCGTTCAAGCGGGGATCCTGCGCCCGGACACCCGGACGATGGAGTTCGTCGCCTGGCTCAAGAGCAACTCGGGGCTCGGCCATGGGCATGCCATGGCGGTCTGGGAGGCTTTCAAGCGCAATGGATGGGTTCCATTGCCAAGTGCACCGGCGGTGGCCGCCAAGCGAGGCAGGCCATGAACTGGGCGCGACGCGTCGGCATCGGCCTCTCGGGCCTCGCCACGCTGTTCTTCGTCCTGGACGCCACGGGCAAGCTGCTCCAGATGGAGCCGGTGTTGCGAAGCACGCAGGATCTCGGCTGGCCGACCAGCGCCGTGGTGCCGCTGGGGGCAGTGCTGATGGTGGGCGCCGTGCTGTACGCCGTGCCCCGGACTACTGTGCTCGGCGCGATCTATCTGACCGGATTCCTGGGCGGGGCGGTGGCGACCCATTACCGTGTCGGCTCTCCCCTGGCCACCCACGTGCTGTTCGGGGTCTACGTAGGGCTCGTGATGTGGGCGGGCCTGGTGCTGCGCTATCCGGCCTTCTTCAAGGCCGCCTTTTCCAGACCGGGCAAGGGGCTGCCGAAGGTGTGAGATGGGCCCTGCCCTTCCTTTCGCGCCGCTTCGACGCGGCCCGCGAGCGCGGCTGTCGCCGTTCAGGTTCGCGTGCGCGCTGCAGACGCTCGCGTCTCTATCACTTGCCCGACGACTCCGTCGCGTCGAACAACTGCCTGTCAACCTTCCAGTCAGGACCGTAGGTGGCATCGGCATAGGCATAGATGACCGCCGAACCGAGGAGGCCGTGAAGAACGTCGCCCTGGGCCGCCCTCCGGCTGATGACCGCATTCAGAAGGCCCTTGCGTGCCAGGTCCTGGAGCGCCCGGTTGACCCAGTGATCGAGTGTTGCCGGCGCGAGCGCCGCGACCTCTTTCTTCATCGCTTCGATCTGCTCGCCCAGCCAGCCTGACCCCTGAGCGGTGGACGACTTCGGGGTCGTGGGCGCGGGCGCGGCCGGCGGCCTGGGATCCGGCAGGATCGGGCTGCTCGCGGCCCCCTCCTCCTTTGGCGTTCCCGGCTCCGCCTCGTTGCGAAGCAGCGAGCGCAGGTAGGAGAACGGGTTCTCGACTGCACGCAGGGACTTGCTGGCCGCCCTCCTCTCGAGATTGGCGATCTGTTCACGCACCCTGTCGTCCCCAAACTCCTTGATGAGGCCCTCCAGCTTGATTTCCCGGATCCCCAGCGTTTCGGCGCGCAGCACCAGATGGGCATCCACGGGCAACTGCGAAGCCGTCAGCCGTGGTGCGGCGGCCTGGCGCTTCTTGCGGACCGCGAACTGCACTTCGTGGATCAGCCTGCCCTGCTTGTGTTCGATCAGTTCGATCTCGAGATCCGTGTCGGCGTTGATCTCGGCAACCGCTTCCTTCACGCGCTCGTTCTTGAACTTGCGCCACTCGCGCCGCTCGGGCCCGGGGCCGTTGCTCAACGCATCCACCCACCAGGCGACCGGCTTGCGGCTGGTGACACCGCTCGGATTGTCCCGATAGCGAATGCAGATCTCGTAGAGTGCGACAGCCGTGTAGGAGCCCAGCTTCCCGAGCACTTCGAGATCGATGGTCGCCCAGCGTTGAGGCTCGCGCAGCGCAGACATGATGGTCGGCGGATAGGACCAGCTGACCCAGTTCTCCCCGCGCCTGACTTCCAGGGCCACTTCCGAAAGCATCGAGAATCCGCGCCACTTCACCCCGTCGCCAGGCGCCGTGGACTCCCAGTCGACCTCCAGGCTGCGCATTTCAAGCAGGTAGCGCTTCGCCGCGGTGCGCTCGCTGCCGCTGGAGCCGGTCGTGCGCAGAACGGCCGCCAGCGGCGCTTCGAACATGAAGTCGGCCGCCGGCATCGCCGGCATCCCGACAAGGCGCGTTTGCGAGATCTGCAACAGCGCCGTGTAGATACGACGACCTGTGAGCGTCACGCGCGCCGAGCGCGGCATCATGACGATCATCTCGTGGGGTTTGCGCAGCTCCAGCGCATCGTCGGCGCCAGAGCCGGCGGGATTCTGCGGGCTGGTCATGGGTAGCGATCGTATGTCCAACTTGAGTTGGACACAAGACCAACCGCGCGCGCCGCCACATCGCGGAACGGATCGTTGCCGATTCCTTCGAGCCGCACGTGCAAGGCGATCAAAAGCTGGACAGTTTGCCGGGAGCGGCTGAGCGACAACGCGCGAGCGAACGATTCAAACCCGGACACTTCGGCCCATCAGGTGCCATTTCAGCGATTTCGCTACCGATTAGATCCCGGACATTGCCCCATTTCCCGTCGAATCGCACCATTCTGGGACGACTTCAGGGCTGTGGACAACCTGCTGGCGAGGACGATCAGAGTCTGGACAGTGCCGATGGATCCCTGGACAGATCCGATGAAAACCCGGACACAAGCGATCAAAAGCTGGACATCAAACGCGAAGAAATCTCTCTAACCTGTTGATTTTAAACAAGAAAATCGAAAACTCCAGGGCCCTTAATCTCTTTAAGGTATTCAATATTCTTTAATCTCGAGACGTTCAAACAGCTTCCAAACCCCGAAATGCAAGCTTGGCAGCAGGACGTTTGTGCAGTGCCGCGTAGATTCTTCGTTTTTTCGCATGTGATGGGCATAATCGCATGACATTCAAATTTACAAGGCAGCTTCCGTGGACATCAAGCAAACTATCCGTCGTCAGAACCTCGAGGACATCGAGCACCAAGCACACAAGGTGGCCGGGATGATGGACCGGATCCGTGCGGCCATGCTGGCGCCCACCGCCGCGAAGTCTGCGCCAACGCTCAAAGCCGTGCAACTGGCAGAACTCTGCGGCGTCGACAAGTCGAAGATCTCCTATCGTCTCACCCGCGGTGACCTTCCGAGCGGAGAGATCCATGGCAACAGCCGCGAATGGTCGATGGCCGACGCCCAGGTGTGGGCGCGCGAACTGCGCTCCGATCACCTGCGGCCGGAAGGTGCCGCGGCGATCACGATCACTGTCGCGAATTTCAAGGGCGGCGTCGCCAAGACGACCTCTGCGGTCACTCTGGCCCAGGGTCTGGCCATGCGGGGCCACAAGGTGCTGTTGCTGGACCTGGATGCGCAGGGCTCGGCCACCACCCTGTTCGGCGTCCTTCCCGATGCCGAGGTCGAGACCGAACACACCGCACTGCTGCTGTTCAACGGCGACGAGGACAACCTTCAGTATGCGATTCGCCCGACCTACTGGCCCGGGATCGACCTGGTCTGCGCGGCCCCCCTCCTCTACGGCGCCGAATTTCACCTTCCGGCGCGGCAGGCCAAGGATCCGGGCTTCGAGTTCTGGCGTGTCCTGGATCGCGGCCTCGACCTCACGCGCGAGCAGTACGACGTCATCGTCATCGACACCCCTCCCTCCCTGAGCTACGTGACGATCAATGCGCTGATGGCCGCCGACGGCGTCATCATGCCGCTGCCGCCTTCAGCGCTCGACTTTGCAAGTTCCGCCCAGTTCTGGGATTTGTTCTCCGACCTCTGCAATCAACTCGTTCGCAGCCGCGGCAAGGACAAGAGCTTCGAGTTCATCGACGTGCTCCTGTCCCGTGTCGAGGCGTCCGATACGGCGAGTTCCGTGGTCAGGCAATGGGTCCTCGAAGGCTACGGGGACAAGGTGCTTCCGATCGAGATCCCGAAGACCGCCGTCGCGGCGACTGCGAGCGCCGAGTTCGGAACGGTGTACGACCTGCCGCGCGGGTCCGTGAACTCCAAGACATTCTCGCGAGCCCGCGTGGCCTACGACCGCATGTGCGAGCTGATCGAGCAGCAGATCGAGGCGGTTTGGGCCCGCCAGGTCGAAGAGCGCCACACTCTGGAATTGGGGGTTTGAAATGGGTCTGAAGGACAAGGCTTCCAAGATCGACTTTGCATCGCTGATGCCGGCTTCGGCACCGAACCCGGAAGTGGCAAAGCCCAAGACCGCGCCCGGCGCAATGATGGCAATGGCCAACGACCAGCGGTCTGAACTGCTGCGCGAGAACGATCAGCTGCGCGAGCGGGCGGCCAAGGCCGCCGAGCTCGAAGGCCGGTTGAGCGACGCCGTGGCAGAACTGCGGACCTGGGATGGGGTCAAGGCGACGCGGCTGTTGGACCCGCTCCTGATCCGGCGCAGCGACTATGCGAACCGCCATGAATCGAGTTTTCAGAACGCCGAGTTCGAAGACCTGAAGCGGGAGATCAAGGAGGCGGGCGGCAATATCCAGCCCATCAAGGTGAGGGCGATTGCATCACCGGGCGACGGGCCGGAATATGAAATCGTCTTCGGCCATCGCAGGCATGAGGCATGTCTGCAACTCGGCCTGCAGGTTCTGGTCTTCGTCGACAACCTGGATGATCGCGCGCTGTTCGAGGAAATGGAGCGCGAGAACCGGCAGCGAGCCGATCTCTCGGCCTGGGAGCAGGGCGTGATGTACGCGCGTGCGCTGGATCGCGGACTCTATCCGTCCCTTCGGCAAATGGCGGCCGCCATCGGGGTGGACCATGCGAACGTGTCCAAGGCGCTGGTGCTCGCGCGCCTGCCGCAGAGTGTCCTGAACGCATTTGCTTCGCCGCTGGATCTGCAGTTTCGGTGGGCGACGGCGTTCACTGACATCCAGTCGAGGGATGCGGCAGGCCTTGAAGCGCGTGCTGCAAAGATCGCTGCCGACCGCGGCGCCATGACCCCGAAGGGGATCTTCGGCGCGCTCACGGCGCCGCAGGCAGAGTCGGTTCGCGCTGCACCCGAGCCTTCGGTCCAAAACTTCGATCGTGACGGCACGACTGTCGCCACGATGAAGGTGGATGGGGCAGGTCGTCCGTCCATCCGGATTCACGTCGCACTCAGCGAACTTCGCAGGAAGGAACTCGCCCGGCTCCTGGAGACCTTCGTGCGGGACGAATGACGCAATTGCGCATGTAGAGAAGGGCATCCGAGTGGATGCCCTTTTTTTTGCGCGTCATCCGTGGGGTACCGTACACCACATAGAGAACCGGGCGGGTTGGCTGGTCTCGTCTCGTCGCGGCCACGGCGAGGGCGAGGGCGGCTCGGGCCGCCAAGTGGGGTACGGTACACCACGCTCAACCAACACAGCCGCGACGGAAACACACGGCGTCGCGTCACCTCAAAAGCGGCGACCCGATGGTGCGTCACACGCGAAAGTCGAGTGGTGTACGGTACACCACCTCGCTGAATCAGGCCCCGCCGGTGACAGTGGTGTACCGTACACCACCCACGAACGGTCAGCACGAACGAAAGCTGACGCCGTCAGACTCGCTGCCCCGAAAGTTCGCGGTTGCGTCGGACTCGACATCCGGGCCGCCATGGCCCGTGCCCCCAAACTCGGACGCCGCACCGCGTGAGCCGCATCGTGCGAATCCGTTGGGATCGCCGTGAGGCAGGGGAGGGGGCCTAAGGCACCTTTTGCACCGACTCGAGAATCTCACTGAGCATGGACTTCACAACCCCCATGTCCCGATCGCGCCGCGCCTCCACCAGCGGGTCCGATCCGCTTCCGGCACGCCCCGTGCCTGTCGCGATGGCTTCCTGCGCGCGGGCCACCGCGTCGTCGAGTTTCGTGATCAGATTGTTTCGCATGGCCGAGAACTGAGCGACTTCCCGCTTCACCTCGGTCATCTCCTGCCGCAGCGAGGTCACCTGCCGGAGCAGTTCTTCCAGGATCGCGGTCGGTGGCTCAGCCCCGGCAGGCGGCTCCGCCGCGGTGGGCGACGCCGACGACGGCGCAGAGGCAAACAGGCGCGCGAGGCGCGACTCGAGACTGTCTGCGGCCCGGGCTACCGCCAGGTCGAGCACAGCCTGCGCGCTCGTGTCCGCCAGGTGCGGCCACAACTCGTAGACCCGGTTGATCGCCCGTCGGGTGTCCAGCTTCAATCCTGGCCGGCCCCCGCGACGAGGCCGCAGCATCGCTTCACCGGCGAAGGACGAAGGGGTGGGCGCCAACTCACCAACTTCCGATTCCGGCGCCACGCAAGCGGTGAACTCACCGCTGGCACTCCATTTCTTCAAGGAGGATTCCGTCGGTGCCTGATGACCGTGCATCATCGTCAGCATCCTGGCCAACTCCGCGAGGGAGCAATAGGGCGGCCAGCCGCCGGCAGTACCCGCGGCGGGCCCGCCCGCCCCGCCTTCGCCAACCTGAAGCAAAGGGAGGGTGTGCAGAGGTAGGTGGGCCATGGCAGGGAGTTTAGTTACCGAGTAACTGAATTGTCCAGCGATTTAGCGAATCTTTCTCGAAATCACCTTCACAAGCACCGATTTCGTGAAACATTTTCGTCTCGACGGGAGAAAAGGAAGCTAACTCCTTGTCAGATAAAGAAAAAATCTGATCCGCCGAAAACCCGTGAAACATTTACTTTCTGATAGGCGGAGGGGCGGGAACGGAGACCTTTTCGTCGTGCGGCGCCATTTCCTCCCGTTTCCGGCGTCAGGGAGTCATCGTTTCCGGGGCCGGTCTCGGACCGCTCCTGGACGTGTCGCGCGGCCTCGCCCTGACGGCGCCATTGGAAGTGAGCACCAACCATGAATGCCGGGTTTGCTGTCTCGGCGTTCAAGCTTGGGGCGCGCGCGATGGCACATTCGACTTCCGCCCCCCATCTCACGCGATGGTGAGCCAGGGTCGCGCAAGGGCCGACTTGAGGGGTGTCGCCCTTCAATGAAAGGCGGCGCAGCGGTCCACGACTTTGTAGGTCCGCAGCTTGATCAGGCTTGCGCCCACAGGAGCGCTGGCAAGACAGTCAACTGTCCAGGTTTTAATCGACCTCCTGGCCGGGCGGCAAGCGCGAGCACTGTACCGGAACCGGACGGATGATCCCGGCTTTATCGCGCACCTCGTCGCCGGCGCCGCCCGGCCGAGTTCGTGGCCGAGCACCCGACAGCGGAGCAGGTAGGGCCTATCCGCAAAGGCAAGCGGTGCGGGGGAGGGCGTCGGTCCGGCGAAGGCCAGCGGAGCACCCTACACCCGTGCGAGTGTGTCGGTCGCGCGATAGGGCGCGGGTCCCCGAACGACCCCCGAGTCCGATCGGAAACGAGCCGCCCGCGTATGCGCAAAACTGCACAAACGGCGCAAATGTATTGACCTCCTCCGCTGGTCGGCCAAGACGCCTTGTGCGACGCGAAGGCGCATACTGAATTGTCTGATCGACTCTGCAAATCTCACGCCACCAACCGTTAGCGCCAGGCGAACGCCCCGCGACTGACCGGAGTCCGCGACGATTCCTGGCCTCTCGAGGCGCCTGCTTCGCGATGCCTTCATAACGTCCGCACGCGAGGTGGTGACCATGGCGCACGCTCCCGAGCAGAACTATTCGATCCAGATCCTGCGCGCGGTGGCGGCCAGCACCGTCGCCTGGCTGCACACGTGGACCTTGCCCCTGTTCGGCCTGTTTGGCGTCGATCTCTTCTTCGTCATCAGCGGCTTCGTGATGTGCATGGTGGTCGAGCAGGGGCGCGGCGGCCCGACGGCGTTCCTGGTGGACAGGCTCACGCGCATCGTGCCGTTGTACTGGGCAGTGACGACGATGGTGTTGCTGGTCGCGTGGCGGCTGCCGAGCGTGATGGGAACGACCGTCGCGGATCTCGGCAACTACGTGCAGTCGATGCTTTTCATCCCGCACTTCCGCGACGACGGCCAGCTTTTCCCGGTTCTGATGGTCGGCTGGTCGCTGAACTTCGAGATGCTCTTCTACGGGCTGATCGCGCTCGTCCTTGCCTTCGGCAAGGTGCATCTTGCGAGCCTGATGGCCGTGGCGCTCGTTTCGCTTTACGCGATTGGCGCCCTGTTCGACGAAGGGACCGTCGGCCACGAGTTCCTGCACAACACGCTGTGGTTCAGTTTCGTCCTCGGAATGCTCTGCTTTCATGTCTACCGGCACCCGCTGCTGCAGCGGACCCCGAAGCCATTGGCGCTCGTGCTGGTCCTCGCCTGCTATTTCGGGATGGTGGGGTACGAGAATCAGGCCGATCGCTTCTGGGTCGCCGGCGTGCCAAGCTTCTTCATGCTTCTGTTCGCCTTGCAGCTCGAAGGCCCGATCCGCAGGGCCGGTTCGGTGATCCTGCGTTTCATCGTTCATGTTGGGGACTCGAGCTACGCCACCTACCTGTCCCACATGTTCGTGATCGGCTTTCTCGAGCGTGTGGTGTACGTGCGCCTGGGCATCCAGGAAAACTACGCGACCTCGCTGTTCTCGCTCGCGTGCTGCCTCGCGGCGGGCTCGCTGATCTACCGTCTCGTCGACCGGCCACTCGTGCGCGGCGCACGCCGGATGGTCCAGCGCTTTCACACCCTTCGCACAGCCGCGTCATAGCCCGGTGCGGATGGCGCCGACACGCGCGCTGGCAAGACGGTCAACTGTCCAGCTTTTAATCGGCTACCTTTGCCCTCGACAACCTCCCTGCCCACGACGCCCCGGGTCGCCAGCCTCGTCGACGGGAGGTTGGCGCAACTCGCAAACGGGTCGGCCCTGCGCCTGACGGTGAGCGCATCGCCGGAAGGAACAGAGGCGGGTTGACGACCCCCGTTGGCTCGGATCGGAGTTTGCGCGGTGGCCTGGCGCCGCGCTGCCAGTGAGCTCAGCCCGCGCGCAGCGTTTGATGACCGAAGCGCTTTGGAGACCTCCACGCCACACGCTTTGGCTGCCTTTTGCCTGTGAACCTGCCCAGTCCGTATCGAACGCGAGCGGCCCATCGGCGTGGCTCCCAAAGCGATGGTTCCCGAGCAGTGGAAGACGGGTGCAGCAAACGAGCTGACGCCGGCTGTGGGGTTGTTGATGGAGCGAGACACGCCGTGTTTGCGCACTTCGTTCAGCATTCCCTGGAAGTCGCTGCGCTCGGCCGGCCTGGCGATGTCCGGCCCGAGTCGCCGTTCGTCCTCGATCAGCGATTCCTCAATCAAGTTGAACGTTGAAGACCAAGCACGCCCTGGTCACTGGGAAGGTGACTTGCTGTTCGAAACTCCAAACAGCCAGATCGCGGCGAGTGGGATCGATCGGTTGAACCGACAGCCGACAACGACAGTTGGAATTGCCCCTTCCTGCGCGCCACGACTGGCTTCTGTGCAGCCAAGCCAACGAATCGCCGACCGGGATGCGTTCCAGTCGAACGTCTGCTGATGCCCGCCGAACTCTGACCTTGACTCACCTTGGTCAAGCCTTGCGCTTCAGCGTGCGACATTCACGATCGTGGCCTGCATGAGGGCGACCACCTTGTGTGCGTCCCCGGAACCAGGAAACGCTCGGACCTCGCCGCGGCAGACGGTCAGGAGCTTGCCAGAGTTCAGCACTCGTCCGATGGCCAGGAAGCGCTCGCCGAGAGCAGGTCGCATTAGGTTGATTTTGAACTCCGCGGTGACCACCTCGAAACCAGGCGGCGCCTTCGTCAATGCCGCGTAGCCACATGCGCTGTCGACAATGCTGGTGGTCGCGCCGGCATGAAGATACCCATGCTGCTGGGACAGACCGGCTGAGAAGGGCAGCTCGATATGGACCTCGCCGTCTTCCACCAGGACAAGGCGTGCGCCGAGGGTCGTCATCAAGCCCTGCGCGTTGAAGCTGTCAGCGATTCGTTTCTGGATTTTGCTCATTGTCGGCGTGAATGTAAGGCTGAACGCGCATGTAGGGGATGCCTTGCGTCGAGAGGGACTGGACGCTGGTCGACTCCATGAACCTTGCGGGGATCCTCGGATGGTTTCTGCGAAGGGAGAATTTGCCGGCGACGTGCGCGGCCCTTGGACCTACCATGCGTCCATGCACTGCAAGCCATTTTGGACGGCACACCCGAAAGGATTGCCAACTTGATTCACCTGCGGACCGCCGTCGCGCGATTGCTGTGGCGTGCACTGGCCGTGCTGTGCCTGCTGCTCGGGCTGGTGGGCATTTTCCTGCCAGTCATGCCGACCGTGCCCTTCGTGCTGGTCGCCGCCTGGGCCGCGGCACGCGGCTGGCCGGCGTTGGAGTCGTGGCTGCTCGGGCATCCGCGCTTTGGTGTGCATGTCCGGCAATGGCGCGAGGGCGGCTTCGTGCCGCGCAAGGCAAAGTGGGCGGCCAGCATCGGGATGATGGGCAGTGCGGTCCTACTGCTTTTCCTCCCCGTGCCCCATGTCGTGCGGATCGCCGTGCCGCTGTGCATGGCACTTGTGGCTGCCTGGCTGTGGTCACGTCCCGAGCCGCCGCCGGGCGCTGGCGACCCGGCAGAACCGGTGATGCGGGAAGAGTGACGCGCGCAGCGAACGACGGACCGCGTCCAGGCGTGGTGCGAAGAAGGTCTCTGCGCATGCGCCAGGAGCTGCTGCGAGTGCACGGCGTCCGGTCGCCGCGCCCGACGCTATCGGTCGCCGAGTGTCAACCTGCAGATGCGAACGGACGCGTCGTCCGGATCGAGCTTGACCTTGAAGCCGAGGCGCTTGGCAAGACGAAGCATCGGCTCGTTCTCTGACAGTACGAAGCCTTCCATCTCCTTGATTCCACGACGATGCGCCTCGTCGATCAGCGCGGTCATGAGCACGGTGGCCAGCCCTGCACGGTTGAATCTGGAGGCAACGGAGATGGCGAACTCGCAACGGGTGCGGTCGCTTCCGAAGACGGCAATTGTGCTTCCGACGATGTCAATGCCGTCGTCCGCCGGGACTGTCGCGACGATTCCGATCCCGCACTCTGGAAATGAAGCGAGCACGCTACGCAAGCGATCCCGGTTGGGCTCGCGAACGACATGCATGAAGCGCATGTAGCGAGCCTCCTGGCTCATGCGCTCGAACGCTTGCAGGAGTTCGCCTTCATCGGCAAGGCAGGATGCACGCAAGTGCACGACGCGCCCGTCGCGCAAAGTAACGTCACCTGCGAGAGAAGCCGGGTCGTGATCTGAATCGGTCCCTGCGTCGATCATGTGAGTCTCCGAGTGGCATCGAGCTGTCAAAGCGTACAGCGCAGACGCTGGCGCCGCAATGCTTGCGGAGGTGAAGTTGCTTCGTAGTGATCGCAGTCTGGGAGCGCGAGGCGATCCGCGGTCCTTTCGATCGAATTCAGATTTCGCTGATCTCCCTGCCGAGAGGATTCGAATGCAAGAAGCGGAGTGCGCTTCTGATGCCCACCGCCTAACGTCCGGCTCACCCGCTTTCAACAAGGAGCTTCTCCATGTCCGTTGAGCAAGACAACAAGGCCATCGTTGGCCGCTGGTTCACCAACTTCTGGGGCAAGACCTGTGATCTCGACATCGTCGACGAGATCGCCGCCCCTGACATGCTCTTGCACTACTCGCTGCATGAGCCGCGTCGCGGCCGCGAGGACATCAAGGCCTTCATGACGGAATTTCGCAAGGCATTCCCCGACCTCAACTTCTGGGGTGCCGCGGACCTCATCGCGGAAGGTGACTACGTTGTCGGGCGCTGGGAAGGAGGCGGAACGCACACCGTTCCGCGTTTGGCGACTTCCTGGTTGGCGGACTGCCCGCGGCCACGGGTCGGAAGATGCACTTCATGGGAACGACGGTACTGCGCCTGAAGGACGGGAAGATCGTCGAAGAGATCGGTCTGGATGACGGCGTGAAGGCGCTGACCCAACTCGGGCTCATGAAGGCCGCCTAAAGTCACCGCAAGCTCGACAACGCCGATGAGGTCGCAGCTTGCGGCGATTTCGGGAATTCAATAGCAAGTTTCGGAGTGCGCCGAACGCTCACCAGCCGGAAACTTCACTGCCGCAATCCCGGATGGAGTGAAAGATGAGCAAGATCATGCGCCAGCTCTACGAGGAGGCACGGCTCGCGTGCGCAGCCACCTCCGAGCCGAATGCACAGGGCTCTGCAGCCAGCACTTCAACCGAAACAATATCGGCGCGAGTGTCGACCAGCGATCCTGTGAGCATGTCTCGTCAGGCCTATGAACGATGGGTGCAATCGTTGCGTGCGCATTTCGCGAAGCAAGAAGATTCCCCTTGACCAACCCGCCGCGCGTGACCAGGTCGAACAAGGCAAGCGTCGAAACCAGCCCATGAAACAAATCATCCTTGGCCTATCTCCGTGACTTCACCGTTGGTCGGCGCCGCGCTCTCGTGATAGACGTCATAAAGATACTGCGCGAGTTCCTCACGAGTGACCTCGTCGGGAACCGCAAGCTCCAGCGGCTGGCGTTTGCCGTCCGCACCCATCAAATAGCAGGACCAGCGATCGTTGGCCCGCTCAATGGCGACGATTCGACCGAACACATTGAAGAGGTACTGCATCGCTTGCTCCCATGGCGGTCCATCTTGCCCCACCTCGCAAAAACCCTCGCTGAGAACGTGGCGAACTCCCCTACCTGATCCTCACGGAGTGCGCGATTGAACCGTCTTCGCGAAGCTGTCAGCTATCGGGCGTGGATGCAACTCGGTATCGAATGACCGGTCTGGGCGCATTCCGCAGGAGCCCGCGCGCTTCAGCGACCTTCCATTCGGCGGGCACGCTCTGAAGCCTCATTGCCGTCGACAACTGGGCCGACCACGACCGAGTCCCACTGGAAAATGCACGCATGCAACGACGAAATCTGGTTTTCTCCGCCCTGGCCGCAGCGCTTGCTCCTGTCACGCTGGCCGTCCCGCAGTTCCAGGAGAAGACCGAGTGGTTTCGCTACTTCACAGAAGCAGATGCACAGGGCACCATTGTCGTACGTGACGCGCGGGGCGGGTCTGAAAGCATCCTCGTCTACAACGCTGCGCGTGCCGAGCGGCGCTACTCGCCGGCGTCCACCTTCAAGATTCCACACAGCTTGTTTGCGCTCGATGCCGGACTTCTGCGCGACGAATTCCAGGTCATCTCGTGGGACGGCGTGAAGCGGTCCCAGCCGGCATGGAACGCGGACCAGAATCTTCGCTCCGCGATGAGGAACTCCACCGTCTGGGTGTACGAGCGCTTCGCCATGGAACTTGGTGACGCACGCGAGAGCGACTTCATGCGAAGGATCGGGTATGGCAATGCCGTCGCCACCGGCGACAGGCCGTTCTGGGTTGAAGGCGACCTCGCCATCTCATCCTTTGAACAGATTGCATTCTTGCAGCGGCTCTACCGCAATCAACTACCCTTCCAAGTCGAACACCAGAGGCTCGTGAAGGATGTGATGATCAATGAGGCAGGCCCCGACTGGATACTGCGCGCGAAAACGGGATGGACAGGAACAATCTGCTGGTGGGTCGGTTGGGTGGAGTGGCCCGACGGTCCCGTCTTCTTTGCCCTGAACATCGATACGCCGAACAGGCTGGGCGACCTTGCAAAGCGGCAGAGCATCACGCGCAGCGTCCTGCGTTCCGTTGGCGCGCTACCTGCGATGCCATAGCTTGTGGCTCGCAAACGGAGGGGTACCGCGAAGGGCTGGTCTTGGCAGGCAGTCCCAGTTCGCGGACGAGGCCAGAAGGGTACCTTCGCTTCATCTGCCGGTCGTCGGGTGGTGGCGACGGCCAGTGAGGGGCCCCGAGTTGCGTTCTCCGCAGCAGACACGCACGCTACGGATGAAGCAACGACTTGCTCAATCGTGCAGATTCCAGATCCTGCCAAGTGCTCGCCCGGCCGACGCCATGGCCTGCACCTTGCTGTCGCTGTACGATGCCTCATCAACCGCCGTCGAGAAATGGCCGAGTGCCGTGAGCGATACCGAACTCAAACAACGACTTGCAGCGATTCTCGCTGCAGACGTGGCGGGCTACTCGCGGCTGATGTCGCTGGATGATCGTGCGACGGTCGCTGCGCTGGACACCGCGCGCCAGGTGTTCCGCGTGCACATCGAGTCGAATCATGGCCGTGTGATCGACATGGCGGGCGACTCGGTGCTGGCGGTGTTCGACTCGGCCGCTGGAGCGGTATCGGCGGCGCTCGCTGTTCAAGCGGAACTCGGGACGCTTGGCGCCGACTTGCCCGAAGCCAGCCGCATGCGCTTTCGCATCGGCATTCATCTGGGCGATGTCATCGAGAAGGCCGACGGCACGGTGTATGGCGACGGCGTCAACATCGCGGCGCGGCTGGAGGGCCTGGCCGAACCGGGTGGCGTGACCGTGTCCGAATCGATTCGCACCGCGGTCAAGGGCAAGGTCAATGCCGATTTCATGGACCAGGGCGATCGGCAGGTCAAGAACATCGCGGATCCGGTGCGCGCGTATGCGGTCAAGGCAGGGATCGATACGCTGTTGGCTGCTACCGGGGTGGATGTTTCCCAGCCGGTGGCCGGCTTCGGCAGCCGGCCAGCGATCGCGGTACTGCCGTTCGCCAATCTGACGGGCGACCCCGACCAAGAGTACTTCGCCGACGGCCTGGCCGAGGACATCCTGACCCGGCTGGCGATGCAGCGGTGGCTGCCGGTGATCGCACGCAACTCGAGTTTCGCCTACAGGGGGCGCACCGTCGACGTGAAGACGGTCGGCCGCATGCTCGGCGCGCGCTACGTGCTCGAGGGCAGTGTTCGAAAGTCCGGCAACCGGGTGCGCGTAACCGGTCAGTTGATCGACGCGACAACCGGGCATCACGTCTGGGCCGAGCGCTACGACCGGGTGCTGGAAGACTTGTTCGCCATCCAGGACGAGTTGACCGACGGCATCGTCGGGGCGCTCGAGGCCGCAGCCATGCGAGTGGAGGGCGAACGCGCCCGCCGCAAGCCGCCGAGCAACCTGGACGCGTGGGACGCCGGCGTCCGTGGCTGGTGGCACTTCAAGCAATTCACCCGCGAGGACTTCGCCGCGGCAATGCCGCTGTTCCACCAGTCCCTGGAGCTTGATGCGACCCAGGCGGGGCCACATGCCGGCATCGCAATGGTGCGCCTGTGCGAGGTGGCTTTCCTCTGGGCGGAGAAGCCGCAGGACGCCCTTGCCGAGGCCCTGACGAGCGCTCGTGCCGCTCTCGCCGCGGATCCCCTCGAGTCGATGGCCTACGCGGCCCTGGGATTCGTGCTTGCCGTCACCGGAAAGCCGGACGAAGCACTCGCGATGTGCAGCAAGGGCATCGAACTCAATCCGAGCCTTGCGTTCGGATACCACGCTCTTTGCTTCACGCGCTTGTGCCTTGGGGAACCGCAGGCAGCCATCAAGGCCATCGAGACCGCCATACGCATCAGCCCGAACGATGTGGTGCTGCACGTCTGGCTCTCCCTCCTATCGACAGGTCACTACATGGCGCGCAACTACGAGAAGGCAGCAGAGGTCGCGAGTCTTGCCGTACAGCGCGGCCCGAGCTACTCGGTGGGATGGCGCTCGCTTGCCAATGCGCTCGGTCAACTCGGAAGGTTGGACGAGGCGCGCGAGGCGCTCGAGCAGTTCCTCGCGCGCATGCCGGGCTTCACCTCCGAGCAGGCGGCGCGTTCCGTGCTGTCCTTTCGCGACGAAGCGGTGTTCCAGCACTGGCTCGAGGGCCTGCGCAAAGCGGGCTGGAAAGGTTGATGGACCTGGGCGGATGACTCCAACGTCCAGCACCGGATGCCGCGATGAAACAGGCCCGCGAATGGCGCCGACATCGAAACCTTGGGACGGTCGCCGTTGCAACGCGGCACAGGGTGCTGCCCGACATCCTTGCGCATTTCGCGAAGACGCATCCGGGTGTCAAGGTGTTTCTGCAATCAGGCAACACCGCGACGCTCCACAAGGCCGTCCAGCAGGGCGACCTGGACGCGGCGGTTGGCCTGCATCCCAACTTCGTGCTGGCGAAGACCTTCCACTGGTCGCTGTTGCGCGAAGCGCCGCTGGTGCTGTTGGCGCCGAGCCGGCTGGCGCGGCGCGATCCGCACGCGCTCTTGCGCACCTCGCCCCTGATCCGCTACGACCGGAATCTGGGCGGTGGCAAGCAGGCGGATCGGTACTTGCGCGCTGCCGGCATCGTGCCGCAGGAGCGCTTCGAGCTGAGCTCTCTATTGGCTATCGCCATGATGGTGGACCGTGGCCTCGGCGTATCGATCGTGCCGGACCTCGCGTCGCCGCTGCTGGACGGCCAGCGCATCGCGCAGATTGCGATGCCGATCCGTCCGGAGGCTCGTCGGTTCGGGACCTTGTGGCTGAGGTCGTCGGCGAGACTGCGACTGATCCAAGGACTGGTTGCAAGCGCAAGCACCGTTGCCCCTGCGTGAGTCGAGTGCCCGGAGGAACGCTGCCAGGCGAAACCATGTCCGGTTCCTCATGGAACGCATCCCGCGACCACCGAATGTTCGTCTTCGCGCGATCAAAGAACGGTGCAAATACCGAAAGCAGAGCCACACGCCCGCTGTCCACGATCGGCCCGTGCACGTATCGCGAGGGATGAACACCAAGTCGCCGGCCTTCACGCGCCTGGTCTCCTCACCGACTTGTAACCCGCACTCCCCTTGCAAGACAAGTACCACCTCGTCGTGATCCGGCTGGATGTGAATGACATCTGCATTGTCTCGGAGGATGTTGACGTTGCACGAGAGGTCCTGCCCGTCAAACAGGCACTTGCGCTTGATCGGGTCCGCGGCAGTTGCCGGGTCTGTTGTGAGATCCCCGAGAGCGTCCTCCAGTCGGTGGACGTACTGCGAGTTCATGAGTTTTCTCCTTGGCCGCCGTTGCTACCGAGCGCAAGTAGCATCAGTTCCATGTCTTGTGCCCAGGAAAGCTTGTTTCTGTTCGCCAACCGCCTGAGTGCAGTTTGACGCGACCATGGGAGGGGAAACGAGGGCGTTGTCTTCAGTCAGATCGAGTCTTCGGCGGCCTTGCCGCGCAGGAAATGCAGGTAAAGCGAATCAAGCAGTCCTCCGATCTCGATCAGCAGCGCATCGTCGTCCGGGAGTCGCTCGCGCGCGCCGGCGAGCATGGCCGCGAAGCCGCTTGCTTCCGACACCGGCTCGCCGCCGACGTCGAGTGAGTGCACCATCGCACCGAGCCGGTTCAGCGCCGGATCCTCCTCGAGTCCGAAACTGGCCATGAGGGTTTCAAACGTGACGCGATCGCCGACGTGTGTGAATGCGGCACCGTCGAAATCAAAGCCAAGCGCGGTCTTGGGGCAATCGGCCGGTCTGGCGAGCCAGCGAAATCGGGCGTCGTGATCGATGAACCGGCTAATCAGCCAGGCGCTCGCAACCCGATCGACCCACAAGCGTCGCCGCGTGGCCCAGAGGCGCCCCTGGTATTGGCTGGCGTCCAACCGAGGGATGTGACCTTCGGCTTCGTGTGGCTCGTCCGGCGATAGCACGGCCTCGATGCGCTTGTTGAGTTCCGACCAAGCGGCGTCCGCCTCGAGCCTGGACTCGCCTGGAAAGAAGTCGATCGCGCGCACAGCGTCGAACTCCCGCTGCAGCTTGCGTTGAAGCCGAGCCAACTCCGGTGCGCCCAAAGCAGCCAAGCTGCGATTGGCGTCCTTCCAAGCCTTGCGAAGCTCGTCGTATTCGGCGCTGCGGTCGAACAGTTCGCGGTAGGCGGTCGCTTCATCCGCCGAGCGCGGCTGCACGTCCATCAGCCATGCGCTGCCGCCTTCGCTGGTGCACTCCTGCGCCAGTTCCTGCAGCCGCTGCCCATGCTCGCCCTGAGACGGCAGCAGATAGGCACCATCTCGCAGCGCCATACAGCCGATCGCCTTGAGATTTCGCCAGATGCGCATGCGAGCGGTCGCGCTGGACGTCGGAAGGGATACCACCAGAAGCAACCAGGGCGCCGCCGAAAAAGTCATGTCTTGAAGTTTACATCGATGTAGACTTAGAGACACTATTCAGTGCGTGAACCCTGTGCAGGGGTTTCACAATTGAGGAGTTCTGAAATGACGACCTGCGAACGTCCGCGACTGGCGATCGTGTACCCCGGCGATCGAGCTGCGCGAGACCGATCCGACCCCGCACAGAGTCGGTTTGGGCCGCTCTTCGAGGCGTTCGACCGTGCCGGCGTCGCAGTCGAGCCGGCGATCTACAACGATGACTTTCGGGAAGAGGTTCGAGAGCAACTCCTTCGCATGCATGGCGTGCTGGTCTGGCACAACCCTGTTGAGGGCGGGCGGGACCGGCGCGTCCTGGACGCCGTGCTTCGTGATGCTGCGGCGCAAGGTGTCGTCGTCAGTGCGCACCCAGAAACCATTCTTCGGATGGGCACGAAGGATGTTTTGCTCTCCGTGCGAAATCTGCCGTTCGGATCGGACGTGCACCGCGTGGACAGCCTGACTCAGTTGGCTTCGCAACTTCCGCGTCGATTGGCTGGGGGTGCGCGTGTATTGAAGCAGCGCCGCGGCCAGAGTGGCGTCGGCGTTTGGCGCATTGAACAGCGCCAGCCAGGCGGCTACGCGCTTCGTCATGCGCAACGAGGCTGCAAGGAAGAACTCGTGGACCTGGCGGGCGTCGGTGCCCGGCTCGCGCCCTATTTCGACGACGGTGGCTACATGATCGATCAGGCTTGGCAGCCACGCATGGTCGAAGGGATGACGCGCGCCTATCTTGTGCGCGATCGCGTCGCAGGCTTCGGCCATCAAGCCGTCGTGGCACTCCATCCGGCGGACGACTCCGGCAAGGACGTGCCTACGAGCACCCGTCTCTACAGCGGCTCCGATGATCCGCGCTTCCAGGGCCTGCGCGAACAATTGGAGGACAAGTGGGTGGGCCTTCTGTGCGAGCAACTCCAACTTGAGCGGGATGCATTGCCACTGCTATGGGATGCCGACTTCCTGCTTGGCGAGCCATCGGGCGAGTCAGAGGGCCATGTGCTGTGCGAGATCAACGTGAGCAGCGTATCGCCGTTCCCCGACTCGGCCATTCCGATGCTTGTGCGGGCGACGACCGAAGCGATGGTTGCGGCTGCAGAGCGGTAGGCGTGCGGTTCGGGACGGCGGTTGCGGTCGCGCCCTTTGAATGCGCGCAACGGCCTGAACTTCCTGCCGCAGACGTACCGCAGTGTCTGGCCCTTGAAAGCCAAGACGGCAAGCGGTGACCAAGGTTCCCAGCCCGATGCGCTAGTCCTGTTGGTCGCAGCCGGAGGCAGGCTCATCCTTCTACGCGTCATCGACCCGGCGCGGGCTGATATATGCTCGTGCATCTGGTCTCCGCCGCATGCAGCAGCCACCAAGAAAACTGAACCTCGGAATAGCCGGTGCCGGACCCGCAGGTCTGGCAACTTCCATTGCGCTGGCGAGGCTCGGCCATCGGGTCGAGGTTTTCGAGAAGCACCCGACGCTGGAACCACTGGGCGCGGGGCTACACATCCAGCCGCAGGGACTTCGCGCGCTCGAGGAACTTGGCGTGCGGCGCGCGTTCGATGAGGTCAGCGTCCCCATCGGACGACTGCTCGGAACCAGCCACCGTGGTTGGCGCGTGGTCGACATCAACTACGAGGACGCACCTGCTCGCGCTGTCAGTCGGGCCATGCTCGCTCGCGTCCTCTTCGAGGCAGCCCGATCCGCCGGCGTCCATTTCTCCTTGGCGCGCCAGATCGAATCTCTGAGTGTGGTGGATGGGCGTGCGAGGGCCATGACGAAGACTGGCTCGTCGGATTTCGACCTGTTTGCCATTGCTGACGGGGCCGCTTCGCGCTTGAGGGAAAGTGCCGGGCTTGCCGGTCCTTCCATTACGTACCGATGGGGCGCCCTTTGGGGCCAGTTCTGGGTGCCTTCTTGGAAGGATTCCGACGTGCTGCTGCAGCGGTTCCGGGGAACCTCGGAAATGATGGGGCTTCTACCGACCGAAATCTCGGACGGCGCCGTCCGACTTTCCTTCTTCTGGAGCCTTCGCGGCGACCGCTATGCAGGCTGGCTGTCGGGCGACCTCGCTGCGTGGCGGGCGCAAGTTCTTTCGCTCTGGCCCGAGTCCGACCCCGTGGTCAGCCAGATTCGCCATCACGGCGACTTGGCGTTCGCGACGTATCGCCACACCTGGCCGCGCTCGATGGGCTCCGGCCCCCTGTGCGCGGTCGGCGACGCGGCGCATGCAATGAGCCCTCAGCTCGGCCTGGGAACGACGCTGGCCGTGGAAGATGCCCTCGCTCTCGCCCATGCGGTAGAGCAACACGGCGCGACGGGAGCGACGCAAGCGTTTTCATCGCAACGGCTGCGGCGGTCCCAAGCGTTTCAGACCTTGAGTCGGTTGCTCACCCCGTGCTTCCAAGCGCAGGGCGCAGGAATGTGGCGAGACGTGGCGTTCGCAACCGGACTGCGCATCCCCGGCGTACCGTGGCTGATGAGGCGCAGCCTGGCCGCGCCTGCGAGCTCCAATCCTGCCGGGCTGGTGGCGCAACGAGTTGCAGACCCGAGCCGGCCGGCCCCTCTCGCATGAAACGACGGGCCGTGCGTTGACCGGACGCCGAGTCGTTGTCATCGGCGGCTATGGTTTCTTCGGCCGTCGATTGGTCGAGCGCCTCGCGTGGCAACCTGACATTCACGTCATCGTTGCCGGTCGCTGTCCCGCGGAAGCGCAAGCTCTGGTTTGTCAACTGCGCCCCCAGTCGAGGGCACGCCTTGATGCTGCCGTGCTGGACGCAATGTCTGCGGACTTGCCTCGGGAGCTTGAAAGCCTTGTCCCGAGCACCGTCGTCTTGGCCTCCGGTCCGTTCCAGGGGCAGGACTACGGGGTCGCGCGCGCATGCATTTCCTCCGGCGCGAACTACATCGACCTGGCCGATGCGCGCGCATTCGTGTGCGGAATCCGCGGACTCGAATCGAACGCCAAGGCAGCGGGCGTTTTCGTGAGCAGCGGGGCAAGTTCGGTGCCGGCGCTATCCGGCGCGGCCGTCGACCACCTCGCGCGGGACATGGCGACCCTTGACACCATCGACATTGGCATCAGTCCTGGCAACAGAACCGAGCGAGGCTTGGCAACCGTGAAGGCCATCCTCAGCTACTGTGGAAAGCCGATACCCGTCGATGGCCCGTCGCGGGTGATTGGATGGGCCGGGGCTCGCCGCCATCGCTTCCCAGCACCGGTCGGAGAGCGATGGCTTTCGCCATGCGATGTTCCAGACCTCACCTTGCTTCCCGGTCGGTACGCCGGTGTACCAAGCGTGCAGTTTGGTGCCGGCCTCGAACTTGGCTTCTTGCACCGAGGGATGAATGCCATGGCATGGGCCGCGGGCCGCGGCCTCGTTCGGGATTGGTCAGCGCATGCGCCCTGGCTCAAGCGAGCCGCAGACATGTTCAAGAGCCGGGGGTCCGATGCCGGAGCCATGCACGTTTCGGTGACTGGTCTTCGCCGCGACGGGGTCGAGGTGTCGCGCACTTGGAGCCTGGTAGCAACGCATCGTGATGGGCCCTACGTTCCGACGCTGGCGGCCGCCGCCTTGGTCCGCAAGCTCAAGGAAGGCGCCTTGAGTGCGGGCGCGACGCCCTGTGTGGGAATCCTGTCGCTTGAGAACTTCGAAGAAGAATCGCGGGACTTGAACATCCACATGGCAAAGGGTATCGCATGAAAACAGCGTCCACGTCGATGTACGAGCAGGCCATGGGTGAGAGTTTCGACCGTCTTCAGGTCGCGGTGCGGCGCTTTCACAGGTTGGCGGGCTCGCAGGAACTTCACGGTTGGGTCGACACCGATGCACCGTCAACCCTGCCGGCCAGAATCCTCGCTCGTTGCCTCGGCACGCCCCTTCGGGCGACCAGCGGTCCGATTCGATTCGAGCTCCACGCCGGGCCAGAAGCAGAAACATGGACTCGGCATTTCCCAGCCCAGAGGATGACCTCGCGCATGAGCCTCGATGCGGGTCAGCTCGTCGAGCAACTGGGTGCTGCTCGCCTGAACTTTGACCTCTGCGAGGCTGACGGCAGGCTCGAGATGCGGTTGAAGGCCCTGCATTTTCTGGGAGTGCCATGCCCGAACTGGCTGCTTCCGCACGTCATTGCGGAAGAGACTGGTCAGAGAGATCGGCTTCATTTTCGAGTCCAAGCATCGCTGCCCTTCATCGGTACCGTGACAAGCTACCGCGGGCACTTGACCATCGGCGAGAGGGAATCGTTGTGATCGTTGTCTTCGATGGCCAATGTCTGCTTTGCAACGGCTGGGTGCAGTTTCTGCTGCGGCGCGATCGGCGGGGAATCGTTCGATTCGCCTCCATTCAAGGTTCGACCGGAAAGGGCTTGCTTGCTCGGGCGAGTCTGAATGTCGACGGGCTGCAAACTCTGCTCGTGGTCGATGGGACGCGCACATGGCAACACACGGCAGCCATCTTGCAGGTCCTTCACGTGCTCGGATGGCCATGGCGGCTCGCGTGGGGAGCTTGGCTGGTGCCCGCGCCCTTGCGCGATGGGCTCTACCGCTGGGTCGCACGAAACCGATACTGGATGTTCGGGCGCAGCGAGACATGTTCTGTGCCGCCTCAGAACTTCGCTGAGCGCTTCTTGGACTGACGCCATTGCGCACATACCTAAACCCTTCGCAAAAAACATCTGCGTGGGCGCCGTTCAGCCGAATCGCAAGCCGAAGACTCAGCGAGCGTCCGGCCACGGTGGAGGATCGGGCAGCGCCTGGTCTTTGGGAAGGCGACCTGCCGACCGGAGCATGAGCAGTCGGATTGCCACCCTGGTCGAGCGGCAAAGACGCTACGTGAGGCTGGTGACCTGGAAGCCCGCAACCAACGAGAACCGGAACGGCCTGCTCGGGGCATTGCCTCCCAACAATGGATCGATCTCTCGAGCCATTCACGGCAAAGCTGAATGCCGTTGAAAGCCAATTGAACGAGCGACCAAACCCTCGACCTCCATACACCGGCTGAGGTGTCCAATCGTTCATCGACCGGTTGAATGCGCAGCCCCTTGCCGATGTTCGTGGCGTCGACTTGAAAGGCGATTCGAGTGTCAACGTCACCCGGTCCCGGCGCGATACACGTCCGAAGCCTAGTTCAGGTCCTTGTCCTTCCAGACCTTCGAGCCTCCGAGGGACACCCCGGCCTGTAGGCCAGCCTTGGTCAGAACGTAAGCGGTGCCGCCCGAAAAGGCGACAGCACCCGCCTTGATATTGGCGTCGCTCTTGCCGGTGCCAGCGCCCGCGGCAGCGCCGGCTGAGGCATCCCAGCCGTTGTCGATGAAGTCGGCCAGCGACTTCGCATCCTTGAACACGAAGAGATAGCGCGTGTCGGAGGCCCCGATCTGCAGGCCTGCACTGGCCTGAGCGATTTCCATGTACGTGTCCTTTTTGGACTTGCTGTCGTGGGCTATGCCCTTCCCGCCCGCTGCGCCAAGGCCGAAGCTCAGGCCGTAGGTCGTGAACACGGCGTAACCGGGCGCCTTGCTGACCGCGTTCTTGATGTCGGGATCGACCTTGTAGAAATCCTCGAGCGCTTGCCTGGCCTTTGCCCTGACCTCGGCCTGTTTGGCAGACTTGTCCTGAGCATAGGCACCGCGAGCCAGCAACGATGCCAGCGAGGCACCGACGAGCAGCTTGCGACGTTTCATTGCGTTCTCCTTTGACATGTCGTGCGGAGGTGTGGCGTCGACCGCATCGATGAAGAGAATCGGAATCGGATGCCACATCCGAGCCAACAGTGTTTGAGCATTTGGGTGCCCAAGTCCGGTGACCATGTGGACTCGTACGCACGGAGCGAAACCGTAGCGGGGCGAGGCCGCCTGTTTGCCGGCACAAGGTGCAAATGATGTCCCAGCATCGTGAAGCACACAAGCTCCTCGTGCCCTCGCATCCGAAAGCAGGCCATCTGACGCTAGCGATGGCCTGCAAGAGTCGATCGCCACAGCTTTCCCCTACAGCACACGGAAGCGGCGAAACCTCGGGTCGAGAGGCAAAGGCCCGACGGTGTCCGCGCCAAGAGGCGAGGTCAATCCGCTGAGTCATCGACATAGTGCAGGAGGCGGCGGACACACGATCGGTCCCGTGCTCCGATCTCCCGCGCGCGCAGCGACGGAATGCCAAGCGTCCTGGCGAAATCTCGAATCCTGGCGTCTTGCTGTCTCTCGCGCGTGAGTTGCTTGTGGCCGCCGACATTGACGCGGACGTGTTGGACCTCCGTCTCGTCACGTCGGAATACGGCAAACCAACTTTTCCCTGCAGGGGCTGCGTTTCGTGCCATGCCGCTGTGCCACTGGCGCTGCAGCTGCTACCCCCCATTTCGTCGGGACAAAGCGGCGAATGGATGAATGAGGTCTACGAGGCTGGGTGGTCGCGCTCGGCGCAACCTTTGATCTCACCCACGCACTGGCACCGGGAGCAGCGACCGCTCAAGCTCATGAACGACCACCTTGTGTGCGCCGATGGCGGCGACCCTGACCCACCGGCACACACGGCAAGAAGGCGGATGAGACCAACGCCTGAACGGCGCGGCGAGGGGCTTCCCAAACATCCGCTGGGGTCCGTCTATGGGTGCTGGGTTTGCGCCGCAATCTTTGTGATGGGCTCGCTCAGAGTAAGTGCGCCAGACCTGGTCGGCAGCGGTGGCAATGATGTCGTAGAGGCCTGGCCGTTTCGCCATCGGCGAATGCGGCAATAGTGGGCAAAAGTTCACGTTCTGGCCCCTAGTAAAAAGAAATGACTGTAAACCAAAGTACTACCATTTCTAGAATGAGGACATGAAACGCCAGAGCGAAAACGACACGGACACCAACTTTGGATGGTGGGCCGACAAGCCCGAACGCGGAGAGCGCCCCACCACCTTTCAGGCCCCGTTTGGCAATGCTTCCCGACCAGAGGGCCGCTTCAGTTGGGGTACTGCACTGCTCATCGTGCTCCTCATGATCGCGTTCATCTGGTCCTTGAAGTCGCTCGCCGGATGGTGAGGCCGCCCCTCGGCCATTCGACCCACGCGGTCTCGACGTTGCGCCTCCGTCGGTAGCCACCCACCCACGCCATTGCGAGTCGGAAGCTATCGCCTTCCGAACGTGCCGAAGTCTGCCAGCCGGGCTGGATTGAAGCCTCCCTGCATGCAGCAGCGTGTTGCACACAAAAAGATGCCCAACGAGCTGATCGGCCCTCGCGCTACAGCGCGCGGGAGGCGCCGCGGATTCGAACCAGCCATGAGCCCATGGGTTGACGGCCGGACCGGATCTAGCGCACAGCCTCGCCCTTTCGGTACGCACCAGGCGAGCTGCCTGTCCATCCCTTGAACGCGCGCTGGAACGCTGCGCTGTCGGTGAAGCCCAGCTCGTGCGCAAGCTGCGCCAGAGGCGCCGCACTGGTGCTCAGCCGCACGATGGCGATGTCACGGCGCAGTTCGTCCTTCAGGGCCTGGAACGACGTGCCTTCCAGCGCCAGTCTGCGCTGCAGGGTGGCGGTCGACACGTTCAGCGTCGAGGCAGCGCTCGCCAGATCGGGCCAGTTGGGCTGCGTGTGACGCAGGTGATTGCGCACGCGCTTGCTTGTCATCTCGTCGTTTCGGCGCGGCATGATGATGTTGGCCGGTGCCTCGGCGAGGAAGGCACGCAGCGCATCTTCGTCGCGGTGCACTGCGACCTCCAGCCAGTGCGCGTCGAACCAGAGGGCGGTGTGCGGCTGGCCGAACTCCAACTGCGCCGGGAAGGCCTGGCTGTAGCTGCCCACGTGCGCTGGCGTGTCGAAGGCGAAGTCGAAACGCCTGGCAGGCAGCCGCCCGCCGGCCAGCCACGCGACCAGGCGCCAGAACACGCGCAGCAGCAGTTCGTGGAGGAAGACGTGGTGCACCACCGAGGTCTCATCGAAGCTCAGAACCATGCCCGCGTTGTCGTCTTCGCAGCAGAGTTCCAGCGTCGCGTCGTCGCGCAGCAGCGCGAAGGTGCGCGCGATGCGCAGGATCGCTTGCCTCACGTCGCGCGAGCCCAGTGCCGAACGCGCCATCAGCGCGAAGCTGCCGGGCTTGAGTGGCCGCGAAAGAAAGCCTAGACACTCGTCACCGCGCCGCTCGATCAGGAAGCGAAACAGCGCCACATATTGCTCGGCGGTCACGCGGCCGCGGGGGTGCGACAACAACTCCATCGGAATGCCGACGTCCGCAAGGTAGCTCTCGCAACTCTCGCCGCGCGCCTCGATGCCCGCGAGCATGCCGCGGACCATGGCCACGGGGATGGTGATCAGAGCTTTCTTCGTCAAGCTGGAACGCCGTCTGGATTGATGTGATTTGCCATTCGATCGATGCGTTGTGCAATTGTCGGGCTGGGTCTGCATTCCTAGCATCGACTCCGTTCAGCAACAGGCACGCGAAGGCCGCGGGTCCCAACGGAGGCAGACATGTACCTTACCCAAGGGCTGCATCGTGCAGTTCAGCAGAAACCCGATCGCATCGCGGTGCGCTTCGGTAGCCGCAGCCGCACGTTTCGCGAGCTGGCAGAGCGCGTGGCGCGGCTGGCCGGTGCCCTGCAGAAGCTGGGCATGAGCGAGGGCGATCGCGTGGGCATGCTCGCTCTCAATTCGGACCGGTACCTCGAATACCAGATGGCGGTGCCTTGGGGCGGCGGCGTGCTCAATCCCTGCAACATCCGTTGGTCCGTCGCGGAGATCCTCTACGCGCTCAACGACTCGGGCTCGACGATCCTTCTGGTGGACGACACCTTCCGGTCCATGATCGAGTCCCTCCGCAAGGACGCCGCCACCCTGCGGGAAGTGATCTACTGCGGCGACGGCCCGACGCCGGCAGGCATGCTCAACTACGAAGTGCTGGTGGACAGCACACAGCCGGTGCCCGATGCGGCGCGGCGCGGGGAGGAACTGGCCGGCATCTTCTACACCGGCGGCACCACCGGCTTTCCCAAGGGCGTCATGCTCAGCCATACCAATATCTGCAGTTCGGGCCTGGCACTGCATTGCGAAGGCGTGGCCGACGACGACGGCCGCTACCTGCATGCCGCGCCGATGTTCCACCTGGCCGACATCGGTATCTCGCAACCGCACTGGATCCAGGGCAACACGCACGCGGTGATCCCGGCCTTCGCGCCCGAGTTGGTGCTGGACACCATCGAGCGCGAACGCATCACCTCGGTGCTGCTGGTGCCCACGATGATCCAGATGATGGTGGACCATCCGGCCATGAAGAAGCCGCGCGACCTGAGCTCGCTCAAGACCATCGTGTATGGCGCCTCGCCCATTTCGGAAGCGATGCTGGAGCGTGCCATGGCTGTGCTGCCGGGCGTGAGGTTCGTGCAGGCATACGGCATGACGGAGCTCTCGCCGGTCGCGACCCTCAATCCGGCCTGGGCTCACATGCCGGAACACCGCCACCGGGGCAAGCTGCGTGCCGCCGGCCGGGCGTGCCTGTGCTGCGAGGTCCGCATCGTCGACCCCGAGGGCCACGAAGTTCCCCGGGGCACGGTGGGCGAGGTGGCGGTGCGCGGCCCCAACGTGATGCAGGGCTACTGGAACAAGCCGGAGCAGACGGCCGCGGCCGTGCGTGGCGGATGGATGCATACGGGCGACGGCGGTTACATGGACGAGGACGGCTTCATCTTCATCGTCGATCGCCTCAAGGACATGATCATCAGCGGCGGCGAGAACATCTACTCGGCGGAAGTCGAGAACGCATTGAGCCAGCACTCCGCGGTGGCCGCCAGTGCGGTGATCGGCATTCCGAGCGCGGAGTGGGGCGAAGCAGTCCATGCCGTGGTGGTGGCCAAGCCCGGCGCCTCCGCTTCGCCCGAGGAGTTGATCGCGCACTGCAAGGCACTCATTGCCGGCTACAAGTGCCCTCGCTCGGTGGAACTGCGCGATGCCTTGCCGCTGTCGGGTGCCGGCAAGGTGCTCAAGACCGAACTGCGCAGGCCCTTCTGGGCAGGCCACGCACGCCAGGTGAGCTGACCCCCCAAATCCGAGGACTCACGTTATGAACCACATCTATGTCACCGGCGTCGGCATGATTCCCTTCGCCAAGCCCGGCAGGCATGCGCCCTACCGCGCGATGGGCGCGCAGGCCGCCCGGGCCGCGCTGGCCGATGCCGGCATGGGCTACGAACTGGTGCAGCAGGCCTTCGTGGGCTATGTCTATGGCGACTCCACGGCCGGGCAGCGCGCGCTGTACGAGGTGGGCATGAGCGGCATCCCCATCGTCAACGTCAACAACAACTGCTCCACAGGTTCGACCGCGCTTTTCCTGGCGCGCCAGGCGGTGCAGAGCGGCGCCGTGGACTGCGCACTGGCGCTGGGCTTCGAGCACATGAACCCGGGGGCACTCGGCGCGGTCTTTGCGGACCGCCCCAGCCCCTTCGACCGCTTCGACCAGGCCACTGCGGATCTGGTGGGCCACGGCGAGATCCCGCTGGCGCTGCGTTACTTCGGGGGCGCCGGCAAGGCGCACATGGACGAGTACGGCACGCAGATGTCGACCTTCGCCAAGATCCGCGCCAAGGCCAGCCGGCATGCGGCCCACAACCCGTTGGCGCTGTTGCGCAACGTGCTCACCGAGGAAGACGTGATGGCCGCACCTGTGATGTGGCCCGGCGTCATGACCCGGCTGATGGCCTGCCCGCCCACGTGCGGCGCGGCCGCCGCCATCGTCTGCTCCGAAGCCTTCGCGCAAAGGCACGGCCTCGACCGCAGCGTGCGCGTGAGGGCACAGGCCATGACCACCGACCGCCCGGCCACCTTCGAGGCCAGAGACATGCGCGAGGTGGTCGGCTTCAGCATGGCCAGGGAAGCGGCTCGCCGGGTGTACGAAGCGGCGGGCGTCGGCCCGCACGACATCGACGTGGTCGAGCTGCACGACTGCTTCGCGCACAACGAACTCATCAGCTACGAGTCGCTGGGCCTGTGCCCCGAGGGCGGCGCCGAGAAGTTCGTGGTGGATGGCGACAACACCTACGGTGGGGCCGTGGTCACCAACCCTTCGGGCGGCCTGCTGTCCAAGGGACATCCCCTGGGCGCGACGGGCCTTGCGCAATGCACGGAACTGGTCCAGCAGCTTCGCGGCACGGCCGACGCGCGCCAGGTCCGGGGCGCGCGCCTGGCCCTGCAGCACAACCTCGGCCTGGGCGGTGCCTGCGTGGTCACGCTCTATGAACGCGCCTGAGAAGGAGCACCTGATGATCGACAAGAAATGGATCGGCCACGAGCTGCCGCCCTGCGAACTGCCCATCGAGCGCAGTCGCCTGCGCTTCTTCGCAAAGGCGATCGGCGAGACCGATCCGGTCTACACGGATGAGGCCGCCGCGCGCGACGCCGGCTACCCGGACCTGCCGGCGCCTCCCACTTTCCTGTTCGCGGCCGAGCTGGATGCCGGAGTGACCGACCGGCTGCTGGCCGACCTGCAGATCCCGCTGGCCAAACTGCTGCACGGCGAACAGGGCTTCACCTACCACCGCCCGGCTTGCGTGGGCGACACCGTCACCGTGCGATCGCGCATCGACGACGTCTACGACAAGAAGAACGGCGCGCTGGAGTTTGTGGTGAAGAGCTCGCGCGCCACCAACCAGCGCGGCGAACTCGTGGCCGAGATGCGCACCGTGCTCGTCTGCAGGAACTGACCCATGAGCGCACCCACCTTCGAGACCGTGCAGGTCGGCAACGCCCTGCCGCCGCTGCAATTTCGTCCCCTGGATCGCACCACGCTCGCTCTCTTCGGCGGCGCCTCGGGCGACCACAACCCCCTCCACATCGACACCGATGTCGCCCGTCGCGCCGGCATGCCCGACGTGTTCGCCCAGGGCATGCTGGGCATGGCCTGGCTGGCCCGCCTGATCACCGGCTGGGCGCCGCAGTCGCGTCTGCGCCGCTTCGATGCGCGATTCCAGGGCATCACGCACCTGGGCAATGCCCTGCGCTGCGAGGGCCGCGTTCTCGAGAAGTTTGAGGCTGACGGCGAACGCCGCGTGCGCGTCGAGGTGCGCAGCACGAACCAGTTTGGACAGACCAAGATCGCCGGCGAGGCCGTCGTCGCGCTGCCCTGACCAGCTCACCCGTCTTACACCAAGGAGACCCCCAATGACCCACAGACTCGACGGCAAGGTTGCCCTCGTCACCGGCTCTGGCCGCGGCATCGGCCGCTCTATCGCCCTGAAATTCGCTGCCGAAGGCGCGCGCGTGGTCGTCAACGACCTGGATGCCGGCCCGGCCAACGACGTGGTGGCCGAGATCCGCGCTGCCGGCGGCCAGGCGGTGACCTGCGCCGGCAGCGTGACCGCGCCCGACTTCGCCGAGCGTTTCATCGGCACCGCCGTCAACGAATACAAGGGCCTGGACATCGTCGTCAACAACGCCGGCTACACCTGGGACAACGTGATCCAGAAAATGACGGACGAGCAGTGGTACGCCATGATCGACTGCCATCTGACGGCGCCTTTCCGCATCCTGCGCGCTGCCTATCCGGCGATCCGCGAGCTGTCCAGGACCGACCAGGCGGCGGGCAGGCGCGTGGTGCGCAAGGTTGTCAACATCTCGTCGGTGGCGGGCTTGTTCGGCAACGCCGGCCAGGTGAACTACTCGACGGCCAAGGCCGGGATCCTGGGCATGACGCAGACCCTGGCCAAGGAGTGGGGGCGGCTGAATGTCACCGTCAATGCGGTGGCCTACGGCTTCATCAGGACGCGCCTGACGGGCAATGCGGCCGAAGGCGGCACGGCCAACATCGACGGCCGCGACATCAAGGTCGGCGTGAACCCCGAGCTGCTCGCAGCGATGGAGCGCGGCATTCCTCTGGGCCGCGGCGGCACGCCGGACGAAGCCGCCGGCGCGGTGTTCCTGCTGTGCCTGCCCGAATCGGACTACGTGAGCGGGCAGACGCTGATGTGTTCCGGCGGCCTCACCGGCATCTGAAGAAGGGCGCGATCATGCTTCCACCGCTGTATCGCCATCGCTGGATGGACGAGGATATCGACGCGTTTCGCGAGCAGGTGCGCCGCTATGTGGCCGCCGAGTTGGCACCGGGACTCGATGGCTGGCGTCGCCAGGGCTACATCCCGCGCGAGGTATGGGCGCCCTTCGGCGCGCTGGGCTTCCTGCTGCCCGAGCTCGACGAGGCCTATGGCGGCGCCGGCGCCAGCCTGGCCTACCAGTGTGTCGTGCAGGACGAGTTGGCCAGGGCCGAGGTACCTGCCAACACGGCGGTGCACACCGTTGCCGCCCACTACATCCTCGACTACGGCACCGACGCGCAGCGAAAGCGCTGGCTGCCCAGGCTGGCCAGCGGCGAGATGCTGGCTGCCATCGCGATGACCGAGCCCGGCTGCGGCTCCGACCTGCAAGCCCTGCGAACCCGCGCGCGGCGCGATGGCGACAGCTACGTGATCGACGGTGCCAAGACCTTCATCACCAACGGCTTCACCGCCAACCTGCTGGTGGTGGCCGTGCGCACCGGCGAGGCCGGCAGCCACGGTGTGTCGCTGCTCGTATTGGAGACTGAAGGGCTGGAAGGCTTTCGCGTGGGACGCAGGCTGGAGAAGCTGGGCCAGCACGCGTCCGACACGGCCGAGCTCTGCTTCGAGAACGTTCGCGTTCCGGCCGGCCGTCTGCTCGGTGGCGAGGAGGGGCGAGGATTCAGGCAGCTGATGAGCCAGCTGCCTTACGAGCGCACCTTGCTGACCGTGCCCGCCGCGGCGGTGATCGAGCGCGCGGTGGAGCTGACGCTGGCGTACACGCAGCAGCGCAAGGCCTTCGGTCAGGCCCTGTATGACTTCCAGAACACGCGCTTCAAGATCGCCGAATGCGCCACCCTGGCCCATGTGGTGCGCAGCTTCGTGAACGACTGCGTGCAGCGCCTGCTTGACGGCACGCTGGACGACACCTCGGCCTACATGGCCAAGTGGTGGTGCACCGAGCAGCAGTGCAAGGTGGTGGACGAGTGTCTGCAGCTCTTCGGTGGATACGGGTACATCACGGACTACCCCATCGCACGCCTGTATGGCGATTCGCGCGTGCAGCGCATCTATGGCGGCGCGAACGAGATCATGAAGGAGCTCATCGCCCGAAAGCTTGCGACGTGACGATGAGGCCGCCGCTTCGAACGTCCCGTCGACGGTCGCCAAAGGGGAGAACTTCTGCATCGGCACCGAGAAAGTGCTCGATTGCTGATGCCCGTTCAGGAGGTGTGCACGCGCTTCAGGGAACGTGGCGTGAACCGAGTGCGAGTGGTTGTGTGGCGCAGGATGGGACCAAGCTCGATCGTCGACTGCGACCCGATTGGGTCAGCGGCGCACCCGTGCGGCATCCGCCTGAACATGGCCATGTTGCGCCGCTGCCGAGGGCATACTGGCGGCATGCGCGATGCTCCACCTGTGTCTTTGGTCCGGAGGCATGGGCCGCGCTGGGCGCGCTGGCTGCTCGGGTTTCTGTGCCTGCTTGCGCTCCTATTGCTCGGGCCCATCGGTGTGCTGGCCTTCGGCAATCTGGACTTGACCACGCCATGGCACATGACGAGTCGTGAGAGCACCGGGCAGGCGCCCGACCCTGTGGTCGAGCGCCGTGCGGTGGTGCAGATCTACGGCGCGCGCATTGTGCGATGGCGCGGCGCCTTCGGCATCCATCCCTGGATCGCGGTCAAGCGCGCCGGCGCCGAGCGATACACCACCTATCACATCGTTGGCTGGCGGGCCCGCCGCGGCGGCGATGCCTTGGTCACCAGCGTCGTGGACGCGCCGGACATGCTCTGGTTCGGGGCCTATCCGCAGTTGCTGGCGGACCACCGGGGTGCGCAAGCAGAAGCCCTGATCGACCAGATCGAACTGGCCGTGGCGGCTTACCCGTGGCGCGCGTCATACCGCCTTTGGCCCGGCCCCAACAGCAACACCTTCGTGGCCTGGGTGGCCCGGCAGGTGCCTGCCCTGCGCTTGGACCTGCCGCCCACTGCCATCGGCAAGGACTATCTCGGTTCGACCACCTTCGTCGACCGCGCACCCAGCGGCACCGGCTGGCAGGTGTCGCTGATGGGACTGGCGGGCGTGACGGTGGCACGGGACGAGGGCCTGGAACTGAACGTGCTGGGCCTGGGCTTCGGCATCGACATCGACGATCTTGCCCTGCGGCTGCCAGGTTTCGGCCGGCTGCCGTGATGTTCGCGGCACCGGAGCCCACCCTGTCCAGGCACTGCCCTCCGACCGCGTTGCGCGGTCGCGATCACCACGTCACGCAGCACGCTTCGCGCTGCCCCGAAGAGGTGGGTCAGGAAGCGGTCACGGTAAAAGTCTGGCCACTGTAGGTGCCCTGGAATATGCGGATCGGATTGGAGACGTACCGCGCCACGCTCGCCTTGAGTTCTCGGTACTCCGGACTGTCGATCTTGTAGGCGTACCCCGCGCCAATCTTCAGCACCTGGGCCCCGCCAGCGCCGAACACCGTTGAGTCGTGATAGCCGGAAACGAGGACGGCCGAGATCTTGCGGTTGCCCGGGTTTTCGATCATCCAGCGCACCGGCTCATAGCTTGCAAGAACCAGCACCAAGGGCGTTGACGAGGGCATGACGGTGACCCGCACCGGCCCGGCCGTGCGCCCCGCGCCAGCGCCGTGTACACCAGCCTTCGATTCATACACCCCAATGGCATCGACCTGGGCGTTGGGCGGTACGTGGGTCAGCATGGCAGCCGGACCAGGACCTTCCTGCCGGGTCTGCGCCTGCTGAAGTTTCGCCAGTTGCACCTCCAGGTTCGCGGCGGCTATGGCTTGCTGTAGATCGGTGGACTCGCCGACCTCGACCTTGCTGCCCACTGAGACGAAGTTCCCCCTTCGCATGAAGCCGACTCTCGGTGAGAGCGGCAGGATCGAGCCCAGGTTGTGCTCGTAATTGAGGACCGGTGCCACCGTCATTCTTTCAACATCCAGGACCCGACCCTCGCCCTGGTACGAAGCGCCTGGCTTGGGCGTGGTGTAGAGGAGGGCGGTGTCGCTGATCTGTGCGTAATTGCCCGCGCGCAGCGGGCCCATGTCCACGTAACCGCTCTGGCCGGTGGCCAGATCCAACCAGCCCAGACCCGGGTAGCTCACATACACGAGCTTCGTGCCGTTGTTCATGAGGAACGGTCGCCCCGAACTGACCGGCCTGGTTGTCGGCCAGAACTGCACCTGCGTTGCCAGGATGCCCCCATCGGCCGCCTCCTTGATGTGATCCATCAACGCCACGCCGGAGTCGCCCCCCACGAGCCGGCGATCAGGGCCTCCCGGCACGGCGATGGCCCAACTCGGGCTTCTGATGGCGGCCGTGTACGGCGTTGATTTGCCGGTCACCAGATTCAGAAGGACGGTGCCCGATTCCGTGCCTCCCCGGGTCATCACCAGCGCCCCGGATTCGGGAAGCCAAGAGACCAGCGAACGGTACTGGTCGGAGCTCCATACCAGAGCGCCGGATTCGATGTCGTAGGCCTTGATCGAGCGCCCCGTGTCCGCCTGCGCGATCATCACCCGGCCATTCGGGGAGAGTGCGATGGCATTCTGGTTGAATCTCATCCCGCGAATGGTCTGGAACGCTTTGCCATCCGGCAGCCGGACCGCAGTGATGCCTCCTTGGCTGCCTTGCAGCAGCGCGACGCTGGATTGCGCGGACGTGATGATGCCGATCGTGGTCTCTTCGTAGGACGGCAGCGTCCGAAGTGCGCCGAGTTCAGCCAAGGGAGCGAGGGGAGGCTTCAATAGCAGTGCCGCGATCCGTTGGAAGCCGATCCACTCGCCAATGTCCGCATCCTGTTTCCTGAGGCAATCGGCATCGACAGGCTTGCGACGAATGTCCTCCGGCGAGTCGAAGCGCCCAATGGAAATCGCGGAAGTGCATGCCAGTGCCCTGACTTGCATCATCCTCTCGATGCGGTCTTTCGCTGCGGCTTGGCCACCCTCTCGGGCGGCAGACTCGATGAATCGGGAGGTCGCCAGAGCGACGTCATCGGCCAGGGGGAAGGCCTTTGTGATTCTCTCCGCGGCCGGCGTCAACGTTGCAGACAGTTTGTCGCAACCGCTGAGGACCAGTGCTAGCGCGGCGATGACGATCGCCTTCCAACGCGCGTGGATCATGCAAGGGCTTTCGGTAACATATTGATACCGATATCCTAGCGGTGTCCGGCTGGAATCAAGTCGAGCTGCGATCATTGATTCGAGCAAGCGCTGGATCCCTCCAAGCCGGACCGCCCGGCGGCAACTATGGATCGCAAGACGACACAGCAGGCGCAGGACTGAGCGAGCGTCACACGTGGAAATGCATGAACAGATTGAATCGTCGCGGACAGGTGTGTGTGCTGGGCAGTGCCGAGCCCGGCTCGCGCGCCTACGAAATGGCCGGTGAGGCCGGTGAACTCCTGGCCCGACTGGGCATTTCATTGATCAGCGGATGCGGCAGTCCGGCTACCAGGGTGGCGGCCGAGCGAGCCCTGGGTGCCGGTGGTTTGGTCATCAGCATCATCCCCAGCGGGGAGATGCCCGATGCAGACTGGCCGGCCACGGTCGTCATCCCCTGCGGCATGGGAGACGCGCGCAATCTCTTGATGGCGTTGGCCGGAGACGCCTGCATCGTGATCGGTGGCCGCGCAGGCACCATCTCGGAGGTGTGCCTGGCCTGGTTGCACAAGCGCCCATTGCTACCCCTGGTGGGCTGTGGAGGTTGGTCCGATGGTCTTCTCGACCATCCGCCTGACGAACGCCGGAACTCGCCGATCTTGGCGTGGAGTTCTGCCGATGAGCTGCAGGCCCGACTTCAATCCCTTGGGCTGGCACCGCCGGCGATGGAGGGGGAGACCCCCTAGTTGGGGATGGATCGGCTCCAGACGTGGCCGCTGCGCAGCGGGCCGCTCTCAGTGCGACCGCGTCCGCCAGATCGACAGCACGACCCACACGCTGTTCACGAAGGCGAGCAGATAGCCGAACGAGCCAAGCACCGTGAAGATCGGGATGCCGAAGAGTTGCGGACCGGAGGTGACCGTCATCACGATCGATGAGCCGATGACGACCGAGGCGGTCATGATGCCGATGGTGATGCGGTTGATCGTACGGTCGAGTTTGCCCACGAAGATGTCGAGCCGTTTCAGATCGAGATCCATTCGCAGGCGGCCGCGGCGCGCATCCTTGAGCAGCCGAGCAAGGTCGCGCGGCATGGCTCGCATCAGATCGAGAAACTGGCCGATGCCCGCGCCACCACGGCGCCCCAATTCCGCCGGCGCGTAGCGCGCGGCGAGCGCGCGCTCGACATAGGGCTTCAGCCGATCGGCGAGCACAAACTCCGGATCGTATTTTCGTCCGGAGCCTTCCAGTGTGATCAGCGCCTTGAACATCAGCGTGAGGTCGGAGGGCAGCACGATGCCGTGCGTTCGCAGCATCGCCGTGATTCGACCGATCAATTCGCCGATGCGCATGTCCTTGACTGGCAAATCGCCGTAATCGGCCACGAGTTCGTCGACGTCGGCGGCGAGCCCTTCTTCATCGACCGCCTCGGGACCCGCCCAGTCGAGCAGCACCTCGACCATCGGCTCGCTGTCGCGGCGCGTGATTCCGGCAAGCAAATCCATGATCTGATGGCGGCGCCCAAGCGACAGCCTGCCGGTCATGCCGAAGTCGATCATCGCGATGCGATTGCCCGGCAGGTAGATCACGTTTCCGGGGTGCGGATCGGCCTGGAAGAAGCCATGCTCGAGAATCATCTTGAGCACGTTGTCGACGCCGCGCTCTGCGAGCAACTTGAGATCGAGTCCGGCACGCTCGACCGCGGCCAGGTCCTCGGCGCTGATGCCGTCGATGTGCTCCTGCACGTTCATCACTTCGCTGGTCCATTGCGGGAAGACGTGCGGGATCAGGACGTGCGGCTCGCCCCGGAAGTTGCGCTCAAAGCGCTCGATGTTGTGCGCCTCGGTGGCGAGATCCAGCTCGCGCAGTGTCGAGCGGCGAAACTCTTCGACGACGTGCACCGGCTGATAGCGGCGCACCTCGGGTACTTCCTTTTCGACGAACTGCGCGAGATGCGACAGCAGCCGCAGGTCAGCCTCGACCTTGGCTTCGATGCCGGGGCGGCGGACTTTCAACACGACTGCGCGGCCATCGTGCAATCGCGCGCGATGCACTTGCGCAATGGAGGCGGCCCCCGTCGGTTCCACTTCGAGATCGACGAAGGCTTCCGTGTGCGGCATGCCGAGCGATCGCTCGATCACCGGCAGGATCTGATCGAACGGCACCGGCGCCGCGTTGCTGCGCAGGCGCGCGAGTTCCGTTGTCCACTTCGGTGGAAGCAGATCCTCGCGCAGCGAAAGCATCTGCCCCAGCTTGACGAAGGTGGGGCCGAGCTCTTCGAGAGCAAGACACAGTCGCTGTTGCGGCTCGAGCTGCGCGCTGTGCGTGACCTGGCCCCAATGGAGTATTTCGCCCGCGCGCTCCAGGAGCGAGGCGACCCCGAGCCGCCGCACGAGATCACCGAGTCCGTGGCGGATGAATACCAGGCTGATCTCGTGCAGGCGCGGCAGGTCACGCACCGCACTGGCCTCGCGCACGACCTACTTCGCTTTCTTGATGTCTGACTGCTGGCGCAGCGCGTCTGCGAATCCGGCAAGCAGCCCACTGGTGAGCATCGTCATGTTGGCGCCGTATTGGCGCACGGAGTCGATCCCGGGCGCCGAGCCCGCGCGATACGAGCCGATGCGGTTGGCGAATTCGCTCATCACTTGTGCGAAGCGCACGCTTGCATCCGCGCCGACGCGCTGAGCATGCAGCGAGAGATCGACCAATTCACGGCGCAGGTTGCCGGTGGTGGCATCGGCCATCCGGTTGGCGACCGCGACGTAGTCCTGCTGCAGTGTCTGCAGGGCCGCGAACGCATTCTTCAGATCGTTGTCGGAGAACTCCTTGCCGCGCGCCGCCAGCGCCTGCAGTGCCGCGTGGGTCGCCAGCGATGAAGCGTGCAGCGCCTCATCGAGGCCGCGGATCGCCTCCGCGAAGGCTTCGCGTGCCTGCGCGCCCTCAAGCGGCGGCTTCGACACGCCGCCGCTCATGGTCCGCACGACTTCCTTGATGCCCTCGGTGTCGAGCCGACCGCCCGCCAGCATCTGCGCGGTCAGTTCGCGCACCCGCTCGCGGATCGCCTGTTCTTCGACCTGCGCTTCAGCCGGCGCGGAGGCAGCGTTCCCCGCCGGCGCTGTGGGATCCGTCATTTCGCGCCCTCCTGTGAAACGATGGGAAGGACAGGATAGACGAATTTGGTGTTCGTTGATCGCGCGGCGCTGGGTTGATGAGTGCTGCCGCCAGCAAGGCTGACTCCAGGCGCCCGCTCCATTCCTGCGGTCGATGGGGGTGCAGGCCCCTTCAATGTCCTTCGGGACTTCTGAAGGCAATGTCCCACGGGATCAGCGCCGTTGCGAATGGCCTTGCCTCGGCCACTTGGAAGCATGGCACCGCCCACTGAACCACCGCGGGAACGCGCTGAGCGATCCAAACCCCAGGAGGCTCGCGACCTCCGACAGCGGTCGCTCGAGGCTCGCCACATAGCGTGGCACGAGTTCGGCGCGCCGCCTTTAGGATGGAGGCGTAGCCTTCGCCCTGAGCCGCCAAGTGACGCTGGACGGTCCGGGCTTCGACGCCAACTGCTGCGCCACGGCCGCATTCGCGCGTTGGCGAATTTCTGTTCGGCTGCTTGGTCAGGATCGGCAGCGCGTGGATGGTGTCGAATCTATGGCCCCTGCGCGAGGATTCGTCGACCGGGAAGGGCTGAGCCATTCCGCCCTTGAAGGTGGCGACCTGAATTTCCGTTCAGGGTTGCGAGCGGCCGGTTTTGCGCAGTGCAGAGCGGATGTGACAGACTGCCGGTCCCTCTCAAGTCGGCATAAGGCATTTCATGAGAATTCGTCGATTCCGTGCCGGTGATGAACCTGCGCTGCGCCGCGTTCGCGCGACGGCCATTCATGGGATTGCCTCCCGTGATCGCACGCCTGAACGCGCCGAGGCTTGGGGTCCGGAGGACCTCGATAGTGAGCGATGGGCACAATGAGGCTGGCCGACGAACTTCCCGAAGTGTTCGAGCGCTTCGGCCGCGTGTCGGCCCGTCGCATGTTCGGAGGCCACGGCATCTTCCACGAGGGGCGCATGTTCGGCCTGGTGAGCGGCGAGCGCCTGTACCTCAAGACTGACGAGGAGAGTCGAGCCAAGTTCGAGGCAAGAGGGCTCGCGCCCTTCGAGTACATGCGCGCGGGCAAGCTGACGCCGACCTCGTATGTGGAAGCGCCGGCCGAAATCTACGAAGACCGCGAGGAAGCGGCACGCTGGGCCCGCCTGGCCTGGGAGGCTGTCGTGCGCAGGGACGGTGCGGCCGCGCGACAGAAACCCGCTGCCAGAAAGATCGCTGCGACGAAGGCGCCTCGGAAGAAGCCGGCCGCGAAGAAGGCGGCAGTGGCAAAGGCCGCTACGACCAATCGCTCCGGGGCGAAGCGCTGACCCGCTGTACCTGCTGCTCAGTTGTGCAGGGTAAAACCGACTGTCCCCGGTCGGGTGGCACAGCTTGGCGGACCTCTGCGCCTGCGATGAAGTCTTTGTTCCCCCCGCCAACTGGCGTTTCTTTGCCGAATACCATCCTTTCGACGCACTTTTTTCCTCACAGCACATCGATTCGACCAATGCGTTCCGCCGTCTACTACTCTCTGATGCTCTTGCTCGGATTCGCCTGGTACCAGTTCGGGCAGAACCCGCTACGGAAGGGGTATCGCGAAGAGAACGGCCGACTCACCCAAGGAATTGTGGGTCCGGTGGGATTGCTCGTGACCGCTGTCGTCGCGTGTGGCCTCCTGTTTGCCTTGTTGCGCGCGCTGTTCCGGGGTGAGGTGTCCTGCTTGGGCAGGGGTTGCACAATGCAGATTTACACCCTGGCTGCGCATGCTGGCGAGTACTGGGCCAACGTGTTTTACTTGGCATGGATGGTGCTCGGCCTTGGCTACGCAATGTATGTGACGTCCAAGATTTGGTTCCGCGTATAGCCGCGTCCAAGACCAGCGCACCGCGGCGCGCCGCCGCTATTCACGTTCTGTCTTGTCGGGGGTTGCTTGCTTTGCTGCTGATAGCAAAGGCAGCCGGCAAGGGGTGCTGAAGCTGCTCCGGGTCACAGTGGGTGCTGTGATGTTCGGGCACGCCGTGCTGGCGAAACGATGGCGGCCCCGGCGGGGAAAGCGAATCTGCCGCACCGTGAGGCGGCTGCCCGCCAACCCAGGCTTTCGCAGGGCCAATCATCTTTGGCGGCGATTGCCGCGTGCAGGTCTGGCCGCTAGATCAATGTCAACCCAAACCTCAACGGATACTGCAGCATGTCGTTGAGGGCTCAGACATTGTTCCGCCCAGCGAAGCGCGCGCCTGGCTCACCGAGTTGGCCGAAGACGTGGTCGGCAGCGCTCAGAGAAAGTGCTGACCAGGAACGGCGCGAGCTACGTGGCCTTGTTCGGTGCACGCCGGCTGGACTACTGCCGTGCCCTCGAGTCGGAGCACGCCAATCTCGTGCTGACTGAAGACGCCATCACCGGCCTGCGGCAAGCCTTGGCGGGGCCGTTCGTGTCTGACGAGGCATTGGACCAGGCACTGGGCGTCTCATCGGCGCTGTGAGCAATCCCGTCAACGCACGGGTTCGGGCGGTTGCGAACTTTCTGACGTGCTTGCGCCCTGCACGTAGGTTCACGCAGGAACAGGACGCCGCTTCTGCGTCGACGCGCTTCAAGACATTGCAGGCAGAAGTGATCAAAGCGCGGACACTTCTTTCGTTCGCACCGACAAGCGGGCCGCCTGCTCGGCGTTCGGGGCCTGAGCGTCATTCCGCGAGTTTTAGAAGCGGCCGTTGAAACCCCTGCTTGAGCGCGGCAAAGCGAGATTTCGATTCGCAGACTGGACTTCATGGCCGCATCGCCGCGATCCTGCCACCGCTGAGCTGCATCAACGCGTCGCCATACGCACAAGCCGGGCCGCCTCTTCGGCGCGCGCGTCGTCAACCTCGCGCAGCACGCCGCGCACGTCCACCGGCCCACTCGGACGCGCGAAGCTGCCGGTCAGCGTCGAGCCAGCGTGCAGCTCGCCACGCTCGTAGAGGTTCCATATTTCCTCGCCGTACCTGGTGGAAAGCAACTCGGGCGCGACCCGCCCGAAGAAGTCCGCGAGGTTCGCCACATCCCGCAGCAGCATCCGCCGCGCGTGGTTGTTGCCCGCGGCATCGACCGCCTGCGGCAAGTCAATGATCACCGGGCCGTCGGTGGCGAGCAATACGTTG
>NZ_JASZYF010000036.1 GCF_030317115.1 Variovorax gracilis | reverse complement strand
AGGAGGTAGAACTGCAACAACGCGCGACCTCCTTCGACCAGGCACGCGCCGCGCTCGATGAAGCCCTCGCGTCGTCACGCCAGGCGGTCGCTGCCATGGAAGCCCAGATGCGCGCGCAGCTTCAGGAGTCCGGGCGCCTGCTCAGCGACTCCGAGGCCGAGGTGCGGCGCCTCCGAAAGACCCTCGACGAAGCGCTGGCCAGCAAGGAAGCCCTGCGCGAGAAGGCAGCGATGGAACTCGCCGCTAAGCAGCGAGCCGCGGAGGAAGCCGAGGAGCGCCATCTCTCGCAGGAACGCCGCCTCCTCTCCGAGCTCGATCGCGAGCGCGTGAACACGCGTCAAGCCAGCAGCGACCTCACCAAAGAACAAAAGGCCCGTGCTGGCGAAGCGGAGGCCGCTCGCACCGCTCTGGCGGTTGCACACAAGGCGCTGCAGGACGAGGAAGCCGGGCACCGGGACGTATCCGCTGCATGGTCGCGCCGGGTCCAAGAGGCCCAGATCGAGCTGGCCACCCTAAGGGAGCGAACCGCAAACGCGGAGAAGCGGGCAACTGACCTCGCCTCTCATGCTCTGCGCCAACAGGAACAGTCGGGGCGCGAGATCGCACAACTACAGGAGAGCCTGGCTTCGACGGCGACCGTGCTGCGCCGGTTCGAGGCCCACCACGAGGAAGGCCAAAAGGCACCGTCTGCCCGACGGCGAAAATCATCGAAGTGATTGTCCGTGATCGATGCACTGGAAGGGGCGCTGGCTGGGCGCTTAGGCGGAAGCACCGAGGGCAAGTGCCGGCGCGCGGACAGTTCGTCTAGACCGGTCTCGAGGCTCGGGCAATCGACGCTCGACCAGCGACTGCGCAGGGCATCGGCGGCATCGAGAAAGCAGGCGACGAACCGGCGCTCCGCCCATGGTTGCGCCAGCGCGATCATTCGCGCCCCATGCGCCTAGCCTTCCCTTGCGGCAACCTCTCTGGGCAGCAGACGAATCAGCCGCTGCGCGCGGTGCCTGAGGGCTCGTTCAGGTCTTCGCTGACTTCTTTGGCGCTGTCCTCGCGGCCTGCAGGGCCGCCGCCTGCGCTGCGTGCTTCTCGGCACGCGAGGGCCTGTGGGCCTTGCCAACCTTGGCCTTCTTGGCCTCCTTGGGCTCCTTTTGTTCCTTGGGCTTCTCCTTGGCCTGAGGGTGGTGCGTTCTCACCAGCTTGTCGACGGCCTTTGCCCTCGGCTGCTGCGCTTGCGCTTGGCGCTTCGCACGCTCCTCTTTGAGCAGGCGGCGCTCCTCGGCCAGCGCCTGTTCGGCTTCGGACGGCTCATGGTCCGCCCCCAGGGCGTGGACGCGGTCCTTCGTCGCCTTGTGAAGCATCGCGCCGTTCCTCGCGATGCGGTGGGTCAGCGATGCGATGCGAATGGGCATGTTGCGAACCTCCTGGTGGGTGGAAGCCCAATGTAGGCCAACGTGTCGCGTCCTGCCAATCGATTTGTACGGCTTCACCGCCGGCGGCGGCAGTGAATTCCTGATGCTGGAAAAGAAACTGTCGCCGATGCCGATGGGACCGAATGTTCAGAATGCGGAGAGTTGTTAGGCGAGCGGCGACGGTGCGCTACTGTCGGCTGCGGACGCAGGAGCGCATCCGAGTCCTGGGGTCTGTGGTGCAGTCACGCAGTCCGCGAGAGCAGCCGCACGGTCGCGCCGCTTGGTCGCGCCGTAGCGGATCTGTCGGTCCACAAGCGGCACGCCGTCTCGTCAACGCGGGCGCACCGACTCCGCGATGCTCAGCAGATTGACCGGCTTCACGAGAATGGCGCCGCTGCGCGGGCTGTCGATGTCGGCGATCAGCATGAACGCGATCGACATGACCAGCGGCAGCACAAGCAGCAGGGCGCGCTCCTCCTTCGGATCCTTCACGCCGTAGCCGACCAGCACATGGCAGCAGATCCCGATCGTCAGCATGAGGATCCATGCCGCGCTAGGAATGCGGTTCCACCAGGCGGCCTGCGTGTAGCCCTGCGCGTTCAAAACATCGTTCATGCCCATCGCCACAAGGGCCGTTGTCGGCGAAGGCGTCGCCGCGGCCGGCGCGGCGACCGCGGCCCACAGTTCCGCCTGCAACCGCGCGGTGCGGGCATTGATCGTCTTGAGTTCCTGCTCGTCGCGAGTCGTGTAATACAGGACGCGTTGATCGAAGTAGTCGGCCAGCAGGGCGCGAACCTTGGCGGCGTCGGGGCCGGGCAGCAGATCGGCGCGCAGGAATTCGGTGCCAATCGCGTTGGCCTCGGCCTCCTCGAGAGTCTTGCGCTGGTCGTAGCGGCTGACGGCCATGGAAAAGGAGAAGGCGATGATGAGCCCCAGCAGCGTCAGCGTGGCGGCCTGAATGACGCCGAAGTCGTCCCGAGTGCTGTCCTTGGGCGGCCACCATCTCCTGAACAGCAACGCGCCCGTCCAAACGGAGATCAGCAGAAGCAGAAAGGACAGCCCGAAGACGGCCAGCGGGTAGTCCGTCACCCTGGGCATGGACCCTCCATCGGTATCCAATCCCTCAAGGCCGCCGGCTCGTCGTCAGCCATGCGATTCGGCACAAGCGATCCTGTCGGTGTCCGCGGCATCGGCCGTTCCCGCGTCGCTGGCGATGATGATGCGGCCGAGACCTCGGCGTCGGCGGGATTCAATCGTCGTTCCGTACGCGCGGTCCATCGAGTTCGCTCAAACCAAGAGGCAGCCATTCACAGGGTCGGTAGCATCAGTGACGGGGGCAGCATAGAAAGTTGAGACCGCTTGGACCATCCAACCAAAGTTGGATCCGGTGGTTGGTCGCAGAGGCAGGGCGATCGCGCGCGTTCTTACACCGATCGACGCCTTGGTGTTTGGCGACACCACCCAATTCGTCGCGACATGGACTGATTGCCGAGAGCGGATCCCGGGATTCCAAGCGTAGCGCACCGTTGTGAGCGAAAGCTGCGCGTACCCAACAACGACAGTGGAGACAACATCTCCGGTTGTCGGCACTCAGCCGATAAGCTTCAATCCCGGTGGCAAAGCTTCGCCGAACACGCCGCGCTCTCCGGCTTCGTCGAGCGGAACGACTTCGCGCACGCGAGCGATCCATGCCGACGGAGCCCGATGGGCCTCGAGCCGCGAGATGACTCGTTCGCGCGCTTCGAGCGCCAGGTCGCGAGCGCGATCACCGCTCAGACGGGCCAGGTTGGCGGCGGCGGCAGCGGCCCCTTCGACGCGCTTCCAATCCAGCGCAAGGAGTGCGTCGAGCCAGACGGCGGCGCGGGCAGTGGGCACCACACCGTGCGCACTGCCGTAAAGGGGCGCGCGCGCGCCGATGCGGCCGATGGCCCATAGCGTCCAGATGTCGCGTGCCTGCGGATCGCTTGCGGCGCCCGGCCGCTGCAGGCGCTCGACGAGCCAGTCGCCGATCTCGACCTTGTGTTCGACCGGTATGCGTTCAAGCGAAGCGCCCATGCGCACCATGTCGTCCCAGCCCCCCTTGACGAGCCGCGGCGGTCGCTCGCGGATGCCCGCCTCTTCGCCCTGGAGGTTCATCGCGAAATCCTCGAGCAGGCGTTGCTGTGCCGCTTCTTCCAGGCCGCCGGCGACGCGGCGCCAGAGCGTCCACCATTCCGCGTTGACCTGGCGCTCGTGGCCATGCTGCACCCCCATCTCGAAGAGCGGCCACAGCTGCTCGATGCGCCAGGGGTCGAGCGCGTCTCCGAAACCCGGTCGCAGGCACCACCCGGCCAAGCTCAGCCATAGGCGCTCGTGGTCGGCCGAGCGGTGGCGGCCACGCGCGCGCTGCCACAGCACGTCGAACAGGGGACGCAGCAACGCAGTCGTCCACCGCTCGCGACTGCCGAGCAGGGCTTCGAGTTGCGTGCGCAATTGCTTGACGGCCTTGGGTCCCACCTGGCGGTCGCGCGCGCCGAAGACCCGCTCGATGCACTCGACCGCTTCGCCAAAGCGCGGTGGCAGTCCGGCCCCCGCGGATGCCGGGGCAGATGAATCGGCACGCAACTGGAATTCGAGCTTCCAGCGTTGCGCTGGGTCGATGGCGGAGATGCAGTGCATTTCGAGCGTGCCGACCTCGGTCAGCATCGCTGTCAGCTGCACCGGGATGTTGCGTCGCGCGCTGCCGCGGCCGGCCCGCACCACGGTGGCCACCGGTGGCAGCGGCTGCACATCGCGATCGTCGAGATCGATCAGGTCACCTGCCAGCGGCGTGGGCTGGCCTGCGGCATCGCCCGTGGTCGACACGAGGTGGAAGCGTACCGGTTCGCCTATGCGCAGCTCGAAGCTGCGGCCTTCAAGGCGGATCTCGCGGCCTTCTTCGCTGCCGTGCGGAAGCACGCAGACGGCTCGCCCCTTGCTGTCGTCGAGCGGCAGGAAGTAGCTACGCGCCGAGCCGGCGCTGATCTTCGGCGCCAAGCCGCGTCGCGCCAGCGCGTAGGCGACCGCGCCGCGCGCGACCGCAACGTCCGGGTCGACGTTCTGCAGTGCCTGCAGCGGTGCGCCCCGCCATGCGCCAAGCGTCGCATGCAGGCGCGCGGCGATTGCCTCGGCGCGAAACACGCCGCCGTTGAGCAGGAGTGCGTCGGGCCAGCCGGCCTCTGCGTTCTGCTGCAGAAAGCCGGCGATGTGGCGCGTCACCGCCGGGTCGCTCGCGTACGGCAGGCCGAACGCGACCAAGCCGCTGGAGCGCTCGCGCTTCGGCAGTTCGCCGGCGCTCACCGGCGGGAAAAAGCCATCGACCACGATGCGTTCGACCTCGTCGCGGCCCAGCGCCACCGAACGCGCGCCGCCGATCAGGCGCGAACCCTCGCCGAGCAGCGTTACCTGTGCGCTGGCCGGTGCATCGGCAGCAAGAAGTCGTTCCTTGGCGGAGCGGCAGCGTTCGACCAGCTGCGACAGCTGGCCTGCAGACAGGCGCGCCGCAGCCTGGCCCGCCGCTGCGTCCAGCCTGGATTCGGCCAAGTGCGCGAGTGCCAGGTCCATGTTGTCGCCGCCCAGCATCAGGTGGCGACCGACCGCGATGCGTTCGAGTCGCGGGTCGGCGCCATCCTTGTCGACGCGCACCAGGCTCAAGTCCGTGGTGCCGCCTCCGACATCGCAGACCAGCACCAGCCGCGTGCCCGCCAACTCCTTCGCAAGGGCATGGCGGTGCCGGAACAGCCAGTCGTACAGCGCAGCCTGAGGTTCTTCGAGCAAGCGCAGCTGGGGCAATCCGGCCTCGCGTGCGGCCTCGACGGTCAGTGCGCGTGCCGCGTCGTCGAACGAGGCCGGCACGGTCAGCACCAGTTCCTGGTGTTCGAGAAGGGCCTGTGGATAGCGGTGGTTCCAGGCCGCGCGCAGGTGCGCGAGGTAGCTCGCGCTTGCAGTGACCGGAGAGACCTTCGGTACATCTGCCGTCGCACCCCAAGGAAGGATGGGCGCCAACCGATCGACTGCCGCATGAGATAGCCAGCTCTTTGCGCTGGTCACGAGCCGCCCGGGCACCCGGGCGCCAAGCTGGCGCGCAAGGCTGCCGATCACCGCCGTATCACCGTTGCCGGCCGGCGCCCAAGGCAGTACCAGGTCACCTGGCGCCAGCTCGCCCGGCAGCGGGTGGTAACGCATCGACGGCAGCAGCGGCGGCGCCGCCACTTCGCCTGGCGCGACCAGTTGTTCGACGTTGAACAGGCGGATGGCGTCTTCCGCGACTTGGCCGTTCGCTGCCGCATAGGCGACCACCGTGTGCGTGGTGCCGAGGTCGATGCCGACCGTGTAGGTCGCAGTCATGCTGTTCCCAGAGATCGGCTCACCCTCCCGCGGCGTCCTGCGGGCGTTCGCCGCGCACGTCGAATTCGATCTTCCACCGCTCGCCGCCGCTGCGCGGCACGGCTTCGAGTTCGAGCGTGCCGGCCTCGGTGACCCGGGCGTGCAGGCGCACCGGCACTACTTCGCCGGGGCTGCGCCCCTCGGGTGGCAGCGTGGCCGAGATCGGAGCGAGTTCCTGCAGTTCGTCGGAGGTCCAGGCGTCCAGCAGCGTGCCCACGCCGTCATGACGCCGCACCGACGAGGCAAAGAAGCGAAAGTGAACTGGTTCGCCGATCACCAGACCGAGTTCGAGCGCCGGGAGTTCGGCTTCGGTGCCTTCCTCCATGCCGAATGGGGCCAAGCACAGGGCCTGCACTGGCGGCTCGATGCCTGGTACCGCGGGCATCGACGATTCAACACCGACGTAGTACGCGAACGCGGTGCCACCGCGAATCCGCACGCCGTGGCCATGCCGCACATAACCATAGTAGGCCGCGCCCCGGGCTACAGCGAGGTCGAGGTCGGCGCCGCTCAGCAGCCGCGCCGGTGCGGCGCCTTCAGCGGCGAGCCACCCGTTGATGGTCGCCAGCGTGCGGTCGGCCAGCAGCGGCGACTTGAAAACGCCGCCGTTGAACAGCACCGCCGTCGGGTGCAGGAAGCTGGCGCCCTCCACGCCGTGGCCGACGCGGTCGCCAAAGAACCCTTCCAACTCGGCGACCGCGCCGAGCTGCCGTCCGAGGAACGCCGCCAAGTGGCGGGTGACGGCCGCGTCTTGCGCATAGGGCAATCCCAACTGCGACAAGCCGACACGAACGCGACTCACGGGTCGCGCCGAGGCTTCGACCCGGGGGAAGAAACCATCCACGATCGTCGCGCCGACCTCGTCGCCCGTCAGCTCGGTGCGGATCGAGCCGCCGATCAGTTTACTGCCGCGGCTGGGCACGACGATGGGTTGCGCAGGTGCTGCGGTATCTCCAAGCAGTCGTTCCTTCGCGCTGCGGCAGGCGTAGGTCAGGGCGCGCAGTTGCCACGCGTCCAGCGTGGTGCCGGCCGTGGCCAGCTTGCGGGCGACGACATGCGCGAGCGTCAGGTCCATGTTGTCGCCGCCGAGCAGGATATGGTCGCCAACCGCGACGCGGTGCAGTTCGAGGTTGCCGTCGCGCTCGAGCACGGCGATCAGCGAGAAGTCGCTGGTGCCGCCGCCGACGTCGACCACCAGGATGATGTCGCCCGGCTTGACCTGCTTGCGCCAGCTGGCGGCGCTGGCCTCGATCCAGCTGTACAGCGCCGCTTGCGGCTCTTCGAGCAGCGTCAGGGAACTGCAGCCCGCGGCCTTGGCGGCTTCGACTGTCAGCTCGCGCGCGGCGGGGTCGAACGACGCCGGGATCGTCACAGTGACATCCTGCTCGACAAATGGCGCTTCAGGGTGCGCATGGTCCCAGGCGCTGCGCAGGTGCTCGAGGTAGCGAATCGAGGCATCGAGCGGCGACACCCGCGCCACCTCGGGCGGCGCATCGTGGGGCAGGATGGTGGCTCGCCGGTCCACGCCGGGGTGGCAAAGCCAGCTCTTCGCGCTCGAGACCAGCCGGATCGGGGTCGTCGCCCCGCGGCTGCGCGCCAGTTCGCCCACGGCATGACGGGCGTCCGCCGACCAGGGCAGCGTCAACTCACCCGCCGCCATTTCGTCTGCATGCGGCACGTACAGAAATGACGGCAACAGCGCTAGCGATTCGACCGCACCCGGGGCAGTCAGCTGTGGAATCGACAGCAGGTCGTGAACGGTGGCCTCGCCATCGCTGGCTGCGATGTCGATGTACGTCAGCGCACTGTGCGTGGTGCCCAGGTCGATGCCGATCGCGAAGCGTGGATTGCTCATAGTTCCACCTCCGCCGGCGCCACCACATGCGTATCGTGGCGCTCGGCCAGCTTGGGCAGCCGCACCTCTGTGACGCGCCAGCCCCGGTGCGTCAGGCTGCCGGAGAAGGGCGGCTGACCGACCACGTTGCCGGTCAGGCGCACCGCGGCGGCGTCGAAGCCCCTCTGCAGCGTGACGCGGGCGCCTTCGGCCTCGTCACGCACTGGCACGATGCTGAAGTGCTCGCGCAGCACCTTGGCGCAGCCTTCGTGCACCAGGCGTGCCGCCGCGCCGATCTGCGCGTCGGCATAGCCGCCAAGATCCTCACCCACAAAGTCGATCAGCCGCGCATCACGTTGCAGCAGCGCAAGCAGTTGCAGCGCGGCGTCGGGACTTGCTTCCTTCAACGCCGGCGGTTCAGGAAGCGGTGCGGCCGTGGGCGGAACCGGTGGCGGCGCTGCTGCGCCATGGCGCAGCGCGGCATACCGCGCGGCCAAATCGGCATCCGCCAACAAACCGAACAGGGCGCCGAACGCCATTGGAATGCGGCGCAACAGCGAGGGTTTGACGTTGCCGTCGGAAGAGGGTGCTTGCGAGTGGTTCATTGATTGCTCCAAGTCGCCAGCCGCGCGGACGCAGTCACGGGCGACGTTAGTCTGGCCCCATCTTGCTGACAAGGGACAGGGCGCGAACCGCTGGCGAGGTCAGGGGCGAACCCCGTGCTGCAGCGCAGCATTGTAAGGTCGCCACCAATGATTGCCGGTGCAGCACCCACGCCGTCCCCCGCACGAAGAACTGCGACTATCAAAACGAGGCAGGTGTTCGGCGCTCTGGGGCGAAGCGGCGCATTCAAGCCCTGAAGACGGCGAGTTTGCAACTGAGCCTGGAAGCGGACTCTGGACGTGAGAGCAGGCCGATCAAGCTCGTGCCATGCAGCAGGCCCTCAACTTCGGGTCAGGTCGTCATGTCCAGCCCCGCCGCGTGCGGGCCGGCATCCCTAGGACTTCGGTTCCACGTCGATGACGTTGTCCAAGCCAGCCTCTGCCACTTCCGCCGCCTGCTTGACGGCCAGTTGCATCCCTTCGGCGGCGCTGCTCGCACCTTCGACGGCAGTCTTCACAAGCGCCAAGGCGTGCTCCGATCCAGCGGGCACGCTCTTCGCAGCAGAGTCGACAGCCGCCAATAGCGTCTTGCGCGCCTCGGTGACACTCAATTCCGCAGCCTTGGAGAACTCGCCCCTTGTCGCGGCGACGATCTCGCGCACGTGGTGGGCATAGGCGGCGGCCTTGTCGCCCGCAGGCTTGAGCAAGCCCGACTGCAGCGCCACCAATTCCTGCGGATCCTTGATCGACAGCATGGCCAAGGCGGTTTCCCGCGCTTCGCCAATGAGGGTCTTGATGGTTTGCAGGTTCAGTTCTGCGAGTTTTTCGATTCCTTCGAACGCCTTGCCAGCAAGACGGAAGCAGGTCTCGATGCTGGATTCTTGCGCGGCTCTGAATTCGGCAGCAATAGTCATGTGAAACCTCGTGCAATGGTGGGTGGATGGGATTGAGTCGCTTGCTGCAGTGCAGCATTGCCCTCTAGCATGCACTGCTCCTGTGACAGATCGAGCGGCAATTTTGTAAGCGGCTGCTCAATTGCAGATTCCTTTGGTTACGAGCGTAAGGTTTCACATTCAGGAGCTCCTTCCTATACTCGCGCCCGTTTGGACCACGAGAGAGCACATGGCTGGAACCGGAACCTACGAACGAGACGACAAACGGGCACACACCGACCTGACGATCGAGGCGTTTGCTGCTGCACTCCTATCTCGGACCTCGGATGGGGCTGCCGCCCCTCACTGGCTCGGAATGAACGCGCTGGCCCAACAGGAGGCCTTGACCTCCCTGCGAGAGATGCACGCCCAATGGGTTGCCGACGAGCTGGCCGCGGCAGAGAGGCGTGCGCTGATCGGAATTTCGGCGCAACCCTGGACACCGCGGCGCCAGACCAGTCACATCAGATCAAGCCACCCTGACTGATCGTTCGTCGCTCTGTCCGCCGAGTGGGGCGGCAATTCGCGCATTGCGGCCTGTGCACCTACCCTCGCGCCAGGTCTCGCGAGTCTGAAGGGAGCGGTCGTACGCACACGCTCCATCGCAGCCCGCCCGACAGCAGCGGCGCCTTGCCCAACTCGCGGTGAAGCCAGCGTCATGGATACCCCTGGTTCCCTTCGTTGGTCGCCTCCGTGACTTCAACTCAGGCTGGGCGCGGCCATGCGGTGTCCGCGCGGTGACAGGATCGTCGGCAAGAATTGGGGTAAACCCTTATAATTACGCCACCATGAAGCACATGATCCATCGCGCGCTGGCCGCGCTGAAGCGCCCCTTTCAGACTGACAGCAATTTCGAAGATGCCTACCTCGCTGGCGCCGTCGACATCTACGACCTTGAGCGCCGTATGAGCGAGCTCGACAGGCGTGACACCCAGCGCCCGTTTCATCTGCAGCATTCGGTCTGAGTGCAGCGGCCCGCCCTGGCCGTCCATGCGCTATATCCGCGACTTTGCTTCAGTCCCTGGACGGTTCTGCTGCCCGCATTGACAGGCGCGGCTTTTGGGCATCGTTGCGGTCGTTCCTGCCGGTCTTCACGAACCGTGTGACGCACTGACTGTTCAGCCGATGCATCCAGTCCAGTGGCGCGCCTGCTGCACGCCTCCATGGCGACGTGAGGCTGCGGCCCGGCCATACCCTTGGCAGTGGAGCGGCGCGCATGAACAGGCGAACGGAACACCGTACCCACATCCGCAGTAGGCAGACTCTTGCCAGCGGCCTCCGCAGCCATACTGGCGTCGCTACGAATGGAGGTCGCAAATGGCCCAGCATGCAATTTCAGCGGTTCACTACGGCGGCGACGGGATCGATCTGGTCGCGGTTCATTCGGTCGTAGAAAAGGAGTTCGGCTCGACAGGTCTGGCCCTTGGCGCTGCCCGGCGGATCAGTGTTCGGGATTGCGCCGATCTCATAGCGGCCGGCGAGGAGGTTTGCCTAGTGCGACGAACCGAAAGCCATGAGTGGGAAGTCAGTTGCGATGTTGAACTTCTGCCAAGCGGAAACGGAATCACTGGCGTCGATATCGTTGGCCGGCCAAACGACGCCCTGCAGCAGCTTCCGTCCTGGGGCTAAAGCGCTTGCAGTCCAGATGCCAGGCAAGCTCCCTCAAGACGCTGCGGAAAGAGTGTCGCGACGCAAATCATCGAACTAGTTCTGAGCAGGAACTTGTTCTGAGCATGGAAATGAAGTCTGTGCGGACACACAGGCACTCTTCGTCCAGAGATTGAGGCGCAACTCGTCGAACGGATCACCGGCCGCTCGGCATCGGTTCAAGCTCCAGTGCCGTCCCCCAAGACGCTGCGCGCTCGGGAGTGACAGTGCGGGAACGCGCCTCTTCTCGGTGACCCAAGCCCGGCGCAATCGCGCGCCAATGGCCTTCGCCGCACCGGTACCGCCGCTGATCACCCGTGTGGTCGTGCGAATGGTCCTCGAGAGTGCCTGCACCACCAGCGTGACCGCGACCTTCATGTTCAACAGGCTCCGCGCGCGACGCATTCTGTGGCGCACCGTCGCGATCAACTGCGTGGCCATCCAGCCCCCAGGGCCGCCGAGCTCGCGAACGTGCCGCACGCATGCGTGAACGCCTGTGTCCGCCACCGCGCCGAGAACAGCCTTCAGGCCCACCCGGGAGCGCGAGCGGCGTATGCGAGGCTTCTCCGGCCTGAACACACGCGAGTTTTCTCTCGAGCTTGGCCTCATCCGCCAACACTTCGTCCTCAAGCGCCCCATCTGCCACGCGCCTCGCTATATCGCAAGCAAGTTGCCGCGCGGTTCGACTCGTGGCGTGCCTTCACCGGCAGCGCCCGAAATCCGTCCGTCGCATTCTGAGCAGAGATCTCCCATACCCCCTTTGCTCTTTTTTTTGCCAACGTGACAACGCCCTGCAGAAAGAGAACGTTGCACCTATTCCCTGTGAAAGTTGTTCTCGGTGGCTTCTTTCACTGGGCCTCGGCCATTTGTCAAAGGACCCGCGACGGCCTTTAATGAACCGCATGGACAGCAAGCAATCCGCAGCCATCGCGCGGATCCGCCAGATCTGCTGCGCGGGCCTGCCAAGTCGTTCGTTCGTGCCCATGGTGGTCAAGGAACTGCGCGAGTCGATTCCGTCGGTGTATGGCCAATTCACTTGGTCGAACGAACAGGGGCGCGTGATCAACGCGTGGTCCGACCGGTTCCTGCCGCGCCGTGCAGCGTGGATCATCCTGCACTTCGAGCGCTATGCGATCGACGCTGGCATCAGCATTCCGGACCTGTTGCTCTTCGGAAAGCCGACGGGCAACCTTCGCGTTTGCGGCGAACCCGCCTTCGAGGCCACCCCGACCTATGCGGCGATCTTCAAGCCCTATGGCTTCAAATGGTCGCTTGACGGCGTGGTGCGCGATGCGATGCGGCCCTATGGATTCTTCGGCCTTTTTCGGGAGCTCGGCCAACCGGATTTTTCTCACGCCGATGAAGAACTGTTGGCACGGACGCTGCCCTACGTGGCGCACGCAATGCGCGTCGAAGTGGCACGCCCGGCACGTTTTGTTCGCGGTGCCGGACGTTCGGCCCTGGTCGTCTGCGACGCGCAAGGCGAGGTAGTCGAGTGGTCCGAGCAGGCACATCACCTGGCCGTGTTCGCGCTGATGGACAGCATCAACCTGGAGACCGAGATCGAGAGCGACGACTTTCGCGCGGTGCGCCCCGCGCTGCGTGAGGTCGCGCTGGCGTTGCGCGGACGCATGGAGGAGGGCGGCGACGCGTTGCCGACCCTGGTGCGCAGCAACGGCTGGGGCGAGTTCGTCTTTCGGGCCTATCGCTTGAGCGGACCGCACGGGCCCAGCGAACGATTCGGCATCCTGATCGAGCAACTGGTTCCCTTCGAGGCGCATCTGCTGGACCGCGTGAACGCCACCGGCCTGACAGTGCGCCAGAAAGAGATCGCGTTGCTGAGCGCCAAGGGACTGCCCAACGCCGAAGTGGCGCGCCGGCTCCACATCACTCCCAACACCTTGAAGGACTACTTCAAGGCGATCTACACGCGGCTCGACATCAACAGCCACCAGCAACTGGTTGAGCGGCTGTCGGCCGATCAGGTCGACTGATTGGCCGATGGCCGATTGACGAGACCCGTTCCCCCCTGCGGTGGGATTCGGCACGCGGTCGTTCCAAATACCTTCGACAGCAAGGAGCGCTTCATTCCGAAGACGCTTCTTGCAAGTCGGTCACTGCCGGAATCGACCTGCATTTTTCTTCAATTTCCGGCTGCTCAAGGAGATCACCATGTCAGCTATCGACGACCTCGCAGATGCAATGAACCGCTATCCGCAGGACGAAACGACCATCGAAATCATCGACGTCAAGCTCGTCAACGACGACCCGAACAACCCCGACACCAGCATCAACGAAGAAGAGACGTGGCAGTTTCGCGTCAGGCTCACCAACAACGGGCACCTCGACATGACCGAGGTCTCCGTGCACGTGGCGGGATTGGCAGGGACGACGGTGCGGGAGAAATCGCCCGACGCTTTCGTTTCCGGAATCATTGTCGGCAACCTCAACCCCGTGGGCGGCGGCGGCGTCGCCACGAGCAAGGTGTTCCAGTTCAAGGCGCCCAGCACGACCGAGCCCGCCGGAACGGACCTGTTGCACGTGCACGTCCAGACTTGGAACGCCGGAAAGGGTTTCGATCATCTCTTCAACAACCACACGAAGGATGACAACGAGGCTGCCGACCTCGGGATCACCTATCCGCGGGCGTTCTACTCGGCACAGGTGTTCCCGGCATAGGCCGCGGCGCCTCTACGTGGTGCCGTAGCGTCCAGCCGATCGGAGCGCAACGGGCTGATCACCACGCCGATACGAGGTTGAAAGACATCTTGCGGTCGGTGGCGGTGATCAACCAAGCGCGGCTAAACGGCGCAAGGTCAAGCCGGTGCTGCTCGTCGCGGCCGGAAGAGCTCGCACATCGTCGCAGCGGCTCGGATGCGAGTTACTGTGGGCCAAGGCCAAGGCCAAGCCTCGCTCGGCCATCGTCTCCACCAGGTCGCGTGTGCCCGCGGTGCCGTAAAGGCCGATCCCTTTCTAGCCCTTCTTGGGTTGCATTTGCTTGGTGAATTGCTGCATGTGCTCGTTGGCTCGCTCGGTCATGTGGGCGATCGCGGTCGATTGCGACTCCCGCGCCATCTCGGCAAGCTCTCTCATGTCGGCCATCACCGTCTCAAAGGCTCTTCGGGCAATCTCGGCTTGCCTCGTCGGATCGGCGCCAGCACTGGCGGCGGCGGCCGCTTGCAATGCCTGCATGGCCCGCGTGAACATTTCGGTTTGCTTTTGGACCATTGCCTGCATGCCCTGGTATGCCAGCCTGTTGGCCTCGACCAGCGCCTCGACGTTCTTCCGTTGGGCTTCGACCATGGACGCCATGTCCACCCCGGGCATCCTGAACTGCTCGAGCATCGTCGCCATATTGCCAAAAGGATTGATCACACCTGGCACCTTGAACTGCTCGAACATCGCAGTGATACTGCCAAACGGATTGATCTCAGTCGCCATGATTTATCTCCTTGAGAGGGTCGGGATTGGGGTGCAAGAGCTGTACCGGCTCGGTGCAGTGAAATCGGGTCTGTGCGGTCTTTGTCTTCGGTGCGTCCTGCGTGCCTTTCTCATTCGCCGAGGTTGCCGAAATAGGGGCGATCAAATCCTTCCTGCAAATTGAGGCCACGCTGGCCTTGTCGCGGGGCCGGTATTCTGATTCTGAAGGATCAAGGCGATTAGGTCGAGGATTCGACGCCCGTGCCCTCCAGCGCTGCTTTCAGATCCTCTTCCACCGCATCGAAGCGCTTCGTGCAGACCTTGTACGCGCCAACCGACTCGGTAACGATCTTGGGCAGATCGTCGATATTGGGCTCATTCTGCTCGTGCAGTGTCTCCGCGTGTTTCTGAAGCACGTCATACGCTGCGCGCAAAGGTCTGTTGTTCGATGTTGGGGCCTTAAATCCGCTCGCCGGTCCGCGCACCCGTGCAGCCGTCGCGGAACTGGATCTCGATGTGCTGGTTTGGCGCGACCCGGCCAGGCCGGTAATGGGCTCGCCGATCGTGTCGCGGACGATGGCAAACCCGCGGTTCAGCGTCTTGTCAGGGCCTTCGCCAGTGATCTCTCGCATGAGGGCCCGCTTGAGCAAGCGGCCCGCCGGGGCGGTCCTGTGATGAAAAAAATCGTGTCCTGCGGTGCGCCCTTGTCGCGCGACGGGCGACGGGCACCGGTGCGACATGCCTGGCTTGCCTCGCGGCGCCTTCAGCGAGTTGGTGCGGCACTCTGAGCGGGCGTTCCCAGTGGGGCCGGATCCGCGCGCCCTTGGCCTGATTGGGCCTGCGCCTATGAGGTCCCTCGCGACAACGCCCGACGACGCATTGTCACCGGGCGCGTGGCGACGCTGACGCTTCCAGTTGTCCGCAGGGCGTCGGCCAGGGTGAAGCTTTCCAAATGCGTCAAAAACCGCTGCAACGCACCGTCCAGAATGACGGCCAGCCCGCAGCGACCCGTCAGTGCGCAGGTGCTGGCGGCCCCAAAGCATTCGACGAGATCGAAGTTGGCCTCGATCCCGCGTACCAGCTGCCCCAGGTTGATGTCTTCGGGTGTGCGCGCTAGCCGGAGTCCCCCGCCTTTGCCGCGCACGGTCTCGATCCACCCCTGAAGGCCGAGCTGGTGGGTGATTTTCATGAGATGGGCTTCCGAGATGCCATGGGCCTGGGCGATCTCGGCTATCGTGCAAAGGCGATCCGAACGTTGCGCGACGTACATCAGCAGGCGCAACGCGAAGTCTGTCATTGCGGTCAGCCGCATCGGCGGTCCCCATTCAGCCAGGCACGAACGCCATGCATGCGCATGTGCGCCTCATCGTCGAGAAGAAGCGCCGCATGAACGGCGCGTAGGACATCAGACATCCTGCAATTCCGTCGGCACCGTCTCTGGACGGCGGCTCATCTGGTACCCATACCAAAGGCTTTCGGCAATTCGCTGCGCCGTGTCATAGGCCCGCTCGCCCATGGCGCGGTTAGGCTGCGCGGACGTCACCTGTCGAAACAGGACCAACCAGCGTTCGAACAGGTGCGCACTCAGATTGGGCAAGGCCACATGCTTGGGCATGGGCGTGCCCCGAAACCGCCCGGTGCCCAGGAGGATCGACGACCAAAAATCGGTCAGCTTCAACAGGTGGTACTCCCAGTCTCCGACAAAGGTGTTGAAGACCGGGCCGAGTTGCTCATCCTTGCGCACCGCCTCATAGAAGCTGTGCACCATGACTGAGATTTCCTGTTCGGTGCAGAGTTCAGAGCGGTGCAAGGGGCTTCTCCATCAGAAGATCTACGTGTAATATATCTTTAACGCTATCGCAGCGCAATGCCGGTCATTGACGAATCGCAAAATGAGGACAAGAAATGCCATCCCACGATCCAATTGATGCCCTGATCCTCGAACAAGCGGCGGAAGCCGTCATCTATGCGAACAAGGCCGGCGTGATCGAACGGTGGAATGCCGCTGCCGTCGCCATGTTCGGCTACACCGCCTCCGAAGCGCTGGGGCAGAACCTTGACCTCGTCATCCCCGAGCATCTGCGCAAGGCGCACTGGCGAGGATTCGACGCGGCGATGGAGAATGGCAAGACCCGACTGGGTGGGCGTCCGACAATGACCCGGGGGTTGCACAAGACAGGCCAAAAGCTCTACCTGGAGATGAGCTTCGCACTGGTAGCGGATGCCAGCGGCTCGGCGCTGGGATCGGTGGCCGTGGCTCGGGATGTGACCGAACGGGTCGAGCGCGAAAAGGCGGCAGTGGCGACGCAGCCGCATTAGTCAAATCGAAGTTGTCAACGATGCCAATGCAGCCGGGGAGCCATATCCTCGGCCCATTGCGGTCCGCGCAACAACAGGGAAAGCTAACCTTCGTCAAAGTCACTGAACGGTTGCTTTGGCTGCGGCGCGTGACCAATGCTGCGGCATGCGTTCATTTCAACTGCTGCCAGAATCAAGCCATGGATGACCTGAGCGACGAAGAACTTGCTTCAGCGGCCTTCGTTCTGCGCAAGCGCGCCGAGATGGGTGACGCCAGGGCGCTCAAAGAGGCTGAACGCCTCGAAGGCGAACTTCGCAAGAGACTGGGACCCACGCCCTCAGCGCTGGTGCCGCTGACCAAGCCCGCGAGGTCGCGTCCCTGGTGGCGTTTCTGGTAGGAATGCGGCGCGTCTGTTCCCCTCGAAAAGTGCGCGGCCGGGTTCCAGACCAACCACCTGCGCGTTCTTCAGGTTGTTGTCCACAAAGACATGCACCGGTGGCAGGGCGTACGCCCCCGATTTCTGAACGCTCCCCTCACTGCTTGAGCAGTGGATCGGGCGGCGTGTGCAAAGCCCTGACCTCTTCATCGGTGTGCGGATTCACCCACGACTCCCACGTGCCCTTGATGTCAGGGCCGGTGCTTCTGTTCTGGCACCAGTCGTAGCTCGCGTCGCAAGACGGACGCGCTCCGCTTCCATAGACCAGCGCGCTGTTCAACCGCAGCAAGTCGCTCTTGTGGTACGTCATCGCGTCCAGAAAGAGGTCACGTGCCACGGTGTTCTGCGCTGTCGACCTCTGTGCCAGGATGAGTTCGAGTTTCGCAAGCGCCCCGCGGTGCTTCTCGTTGACCCACGACGGCTGATTTGCCATGGCGGCCACTCCGTTCCGGAGGCATTGATGCATGAACGCCGTGTATCTGGAATTGCAATGCCTGATGGCGTCGTCGATGCTCATCTTGTCGGCGTGGTAGGACGGGTTGTGCGACTGACTGCCGTAGTAGGGCGACCATGACTCCCCTCGACCCAGATGCGTCGACGAAGCATCCACGCCGTTGGCCATCATGAACGAACTGCACGACATGCACGATGCGAGCTTGAAAGTGTCGACGCCGATGGACATCTCGAATGCCGTTCCCTGCCCAATCCTCACGGTCTCGCAGATGCAGCGGATCATTCCGTGGGTGTAGCCAACGATGTCGGTGTGCTTGTTGGGCGACACAGGCATGCCTCCTGACTGCGGATAAAAGCGCATGCCTTGCTGCGCGAGGATGTCCTGCAATGCCACGCCACCGATCAAGCCCCACGTCGCGTCGTCCTTGTCACGCGGATACTGGGCCGCACGCACATCGGCATCGGCCGGTGGCCGCCAGCGCTCGCCAATATCGGGCGTGTTTTCGTTGAGGGTCGTGCGGATGGTGCTCATGGCGCTGACGGCATTGCCGTCGTCGTCCACGACCAGCCCGCAGTAGGCGCCACGCCCGATGTACATCTCATCGGCGCGCTGCCCATCCTTTGCTGCGCGTTGGGCCGCACTGAGGTAGCTGAAGGCTGTCTTGGCGTACGTCGGATTCACCTTGGCGTACTCCCTCTGGGCGCCTTCTCCTGCCTGGATCATGCCGCCCCTGCCGAAGGTAGGCGTCAGCCCCCAGACCACGCCTCCTTCGTCCCTTGCAAGCTGCGTTCGCACGAGTTGATTCACCTTCGAACACGCATCGTTAAGTCCCCGCATGGACGCACGGTCGTCCGCAGTGCGCGCGTCGAGGTTCTTGTCGATGTCCGAATTGGGCTCCATGTCGACACGCCACGCGCGGCCGCCCTTTCGGTCGTTCTGAAAGAGCGTCGCACCGATGAAGGCCGCGGCAAAGATGACATCGGCTTCGCGCTCGACGTCGACCCTTGTGTCGCCAGTCCCCAAGATTGACTTGCCGATATTCCAGACCATGGCAGTTACCTCGTTCCTCGAGAACAAATGCGTTGAGAGACTTGCAGTGCGACTGCGAATGCTCGCACCAATTCACATGAATTCATAGCGCTCGATGCCGCTTCGCGGATAGGTCGCTTGCATCAATTGCCTGAAATTCTCGAGCGCGTCAATCTGCCTTTTGGCGAGGACGGTGAGGCCTTTTTTACTAGTGATTTTTGCGCAAGAAAACTTTGCACAAAGTCTCTCGACGCTCGTCAAACGTTCTGCCACACTCCGCGCTCTCATCCGATCGAGCAAAGAAAAAGCAAGACGAGATCGAGGTAGTTCCCCGTCGTTTCACGACAAGCCTGCACGCCTCCGACACCGTCATCTCGCACGGTGGCGGACGACTGCCGACGTTGTTTGTCAAGCTCACTTGAGGGCGCGCAACATGACGAATGCTTCCGGCAACCCATCGATGCCTGCGCAGGATCCCGATGCACTGAAGAGGACCTTCGCGAGTGCACTGCGGCCGCGCTTCATTGACGCGCTGCATGTCCTGCCAGCGCGAGAGTTAGAGACTTCGAACACCATGACGGTGGCCGACGCATGCGTGGTAGCGGAGGTCCTCGAGGTGACAATTCCCGAGCGCCTGGTGGACGCCGTGCCTTCGTCACCCTTCGTGCTGAGCCTTTCGGAGTGGATCGACCTGCAGGTCGGCATGGCCAACCTCGATCGAATTGCACTCACGATGAGGAACATCGGTGGCGACCTTGCAGGTCCTGCTGCAGAGGCCGAGCGGCTCGCGAAGATGTGGCGAGAGACGACCTTTCCGGCCCTGCGCGCCGTCGCTGCCGACATCCGCGACTACGGGCAACGCATCGCTGACGAGACGCCGCGCGCATCCAACCGCGACCAACTCACCGCCCTGTTCCGCATGCTGACGACAGCCGCCGGCGCTGCGCAAAAGCGCGTCGATGCGGTCTACGGCCAGGTGGTGCAGATCGAGAACGGATGCGCGCAACTGCGGGCCCAGGTCAACCTGTTGCACAGGGCGTACCTGTCGCGCGCCGAGAACGCATCGGCCGAAACCAAGCTCCTGCGCACGGAACTCGAAGACCTCACGAAGAACCTGCCGGGTCGTCAGGAGAAGTACCATCACTACGTGACCGTGGCGTCCACCACGGTCACCTACGGATGGATTCCACTCTTTGGCTGGATCGCCGGCGGTGCCGTCGCGGGCACCTATGGCCGGGCAGCCGTGGTCGAGAAGGAAGCCATCGACAAGGATGTCGGTCGCATCGCGGAGATCACGAAGAACCTGACCAAGCAGGAACACCAGATTGCCATCCTCATGCGCGCCACACAAGGCTTGGTCAGCATGGGTGGCTCTTTCGGCCGCGTGCTGCCCGTGCTCCAGCACACCAAAGGCATATGGGACGCGATCAACGGCGACCTTGCGTTCTTGTTCGAACGGCTCGAAGCCACAGGCGACGCCACGGAGTTCGCGGCGCAACTCAAGATCGAACTGCAAATCGTGGCCGATGGCTGGCGCGATGTGGCCAACCACGCCGCCGACTACCTCAAGCACGCCGAAGTGGCCGCGGCGCCGGACCCAACGCCCTTTGGCAACTTCCGCACGCAGACGCGCCACCGCAACAAGACCTTTGATGAGAACCATGTCCTGACCATCGACTTGCTCGGTGTCGCCGTGAACGGCGTGCCGGTGAAGTCGCCCACCTTCGAGGGCCCAAGGGTGTATTGGGGATGGCAAACCGACGCAACGCGTCAGGACAAGCCCGAGACTGCCGACATTCGGTTCACCGCCAACAACTTCGAGGGCGAGTGCAACTTCCCAATGGAAGGCCGCATCGGCTGGATCGGCGCACGCATCTGAACGTCGCCGCCTCGATGCCGCGTCATGTCGACGCGGCGCGGCGGTCCATCACCAGGAGTAGCGCAATGGACGACAAACTTCTCAGTCCCGGCGAGCTTGCCGCCGTCAAGGGGTCCCCTTTTCTGCTGAGCACGGCGGAGTGGTTGCGTGTGCAGCGCTACGTCACGAATGCCATGGCCCTGCCAGCCACCGAACCCCTCATGCGGACGGCGCTGCAGATGCCCGACTCCATGAAGATCGACGAGTTCAAGCCCCTGCTTGAGGGATACAAGACCGTCGTTCCGCACGTGACCAAGTGGAAGACGACCACGTTTCCCTCCACAGTCAGCTTGGCAGGCGACATCGTGAAGTACAACTCGATGGCAAAGGGGTACTACAACGCGCTCAAGGAACCCATCAACGCACTGCTGAAAAACCCCAAAGATGAGGAAGCCAAGAACAGCCTCAGCGGCGCGATCAAACTCCTTTCACAGGCCGCCGCGGATCGCGCCGGCAAGGCCAAGAAGGTCTATGCCGACATCCAGGAGTTCTCGATCCAGACAGCGACCGACGCGGTCCTGATCGGCAACCTGAACACGACGTATCAGGACAAGTTCGGCGCCAACAGCGAGTGGGGCAAGAAGCTGGCGAAAGACCTGAACGACACGCGCGACCTGATTGAAGCGGCGATCACGGAGTACGAGTACGACAAGGCCGTGGCCTGTGCAACGCCGTCTTACGCGTGGATCATCGTGCCGCCGATCGGCCTCATCGCCGCGATCATCGTTGCGGGCATCTACGGCGACAAGGCGGTCAAGGCCAAGGCACGGCTGGAAGAGCTTCGCAAGGACCTGAAGAAGGCGAAGGACGACGAACTACTCTCCCTGACGCTCACCTGCATGCTGGGCGTTGCACGCGACAGCCTCGCCAACATCCAGCGTGACATCCAGGCCGCGCTGCCCGTCATCCAGAAGATCCAGGGCGTGTGGCACGCCATCCACACCGACCTCGAAAGTCTTGTCGATCTCATCGCCGAGAACATCGACGACGCCATTCTGGAGATCAAGAAGATCGGCATCGACATTGCACTGGAGCAGTGGTCGGAGTTGGCAGTCAAGGCGGAGGCTTACCGCGCGAATGCCTACATCGAAGTGGATCCCGGAAAGGAGGGCTGAGGTCATGGAGACGGCCGAAGCACCCCCGGCGGGCAATGCCCTTCCCGATTGGCGGACCCTTTTCGACCGGGCCCAAAAGTCCTCCGCATGGCTGGAGATGCTCGACAGGGGACGCCGCGCAAACATCCGCGACGTTCGCGCCGAGGCACGTTCCCCCACCCAATGGACGATCAGGGACCTTGTGATCGATCTCGATGCGGACCTCGTCGACAAGCTCGACGAAGCGCCAGTCAAGCCGCGCGTGATGGCGCTCTATGCCGACGTCGTTCGCGTGCGCAAGGGGCTGGCGGTGACGCTGGAAGGCAGCGCGCTCATCATCGCGGCGCGCCGCATCGAGATCGACGGCAACGCGACGGTGGTTCTGGACTATCGAAAGAGCAAGACGGCCAGCCTGCTGCTGTACGCCGGCGAGATCACGGGCGAGCTCATCGCCATGCCGGTCGTCGACAAGACGGTTCCGCGCAAGATGCCCATCACCACCAGCGAGAAGGCAGCTGGCCTATGGCTGCATGCGTCTGAGGGCACGCCAGCGCTCGAAGAGCGTCCCACTCTGCCGAGCGAATGGGCGCAGTCACTGGCGCCGGCCTTGCGGGTGGCCGCGTCGACCTTCCAGATGGCCGCTGTGCTGATGGCGACGCAGCCGGACATTGCAGCGAGCATGTTGCAGCACATCGTCCGCTTCGCCGCGTTGGTGCCTGCGAAGGCCGCTCACACCGCGGAGTGGCTAGAACTCGGGCGCGCGAGCACGCAGCTGCTGGCCAGCGGCGCGGCAGCTGCAAAGACATGGGCCATCGACTACGGGCGTTTGCTGTTTCGCGGCACGCCGGCCTTCGAGCGCAAGCGCAAGGCCGATGAGCTCGAACGCGTCCAGACATCGAAGATGGTGGCCGTTCCCTACGAACTGTTAAGGACCACGGCGCCCGCACCCGAGGCAGAGCACCCGCGGTACATTCGCCACGCAGCGCAGCCCCTCGGGCTCGGCGAACTCAACGGCGTGGAGCAGCCCCTGCGCAGCGTCACGCTCACCGGCGCGGAGATCATTCTCGAGGACTTGGATCGCAGCCAGTTTTTGAAGACCTACGCGGGCAAGACGGACATCCAGGAATTGACCATTCATGCGGACACGCTGGTGATCAGGTGTGGCCTGCACTTCCCGCAGACCGAGGTCACGATTTTCTGCCGCGCCCTGTACTTTGAAGGGCCTGATGCGTTGATCGACACCACCCCCGTCGACGACGGCCACCGGGAGCCCCTGGAGATTGATGGCAGGAACGGCGCCACCGGCGGCAGCATCACCTTGCATATCGGTCGCTTCGGCACGACCGAGGCCAAGGCGTGCCACTTCCGCGCGCGTGGGGGCAAGGGACAAGATCCGGACGACGGTGGCTTCACACCTTCGTTGACGGTGCGATACCTGCCAAGGATCGTCGAGGCCGACTGGGCGAACCTGTTCACTTACACCAACCGCCAGGTCGACACGGGCACGGTGTCAACGCCCTTGTGGGACACCTTCAAGGACGACAAGATCGTCTATGTCGAACTCAAGATCGGCGGCAAGGTCATTGCCACCAAGGGCGAGAAGGCCGAACCCGGCACGGGAGGCGCCGGCAAAGTGCCAGGGCGCCCCGGCATGGGCGGCATGGGCGGCACGGTCCGCAGCACACTGGACGAAGTGTTCGCCTACACCGATGTGAGCGGTGGCGATTCGGCCAAGGCACGCGGCCCATCCAAAGGTGGTGCGGGTGGCTTGCCAACCGACGCGTGCTGGCTCTTCTTCGAGGATGAACTTGAAAGCGGCATCCGCGTCCTGAAGTCGAAGCGTGAGATCAAGAAGGCCGTAAAGGGGCCCGACAGCGCGCCGGGGCCCGAAGCCTTCGAACCCCAAGGCGGCAATGGTGCCTGCGAACTTCTCACCGCGGCCGAGCAGGACTCGTGGCGCACGGCGCTCAACCTGGGCGTCGCCGTGCAGTTTGCGCGCGACGCGCTCGCCAGCGCGCATCCCGCACAGGCACGGGAATATCTGGTTCCCTACCTGCAAGACCCGGACGCCGTCATCGACTCCGACAAGGACGCCGGCGCCGTTTCCCTGTCGCAGTTGACGCGACACGCCGTCGACCTTGCCGAGCAGGCCCTGCGCAACGTGGACGACTTCGGCAATCCGCCCGGCTGGGTGCCGATGCTCTCCCTCGAAAGCAATGTGGACGCGTACCTGAAGATCATCCGGCCCTCGATGGCGGAGCTGTACACCGCCTACTGCCTCCAGCGGGCATGGAAAGCCAAGGCCGACCGCCAATCGACGCTCGAGGACTTCAGCCGCGTGCTCACCGACCAGACGGAGGAAACCCGAAAGAAGTTGACCGACACGCGCGCCAGCATCGCCCCGTTGGTGGGGCAGCTGAAGGAACTGCTCGGCGACATGGAAAAGACACAGAAGCGGCTGGACGGCGTCAAGGTGAAGCTCGAGCAAAGAGAAGACCGGCTGTTCGCCAGCGAGGAGGGCAAGCGCATCCTCGCCGAAACCTTCAAGATCCTCGGTGCAGTGATCAAGGCCATCCCGCTGCCCGAGCCCTATCAGGCGGCCACCGCCGGCCTGGGCATGATCTTCGACACTGCCGGCAACCTGATCGACAAAGAGGACACCGCCTTCACGGCCCTCAACAAGGACCTTGAGGCCTTCTCGAAGGACAACGCCGACTCGCTCGCCACCATTGCCAACAAGAACCTCGAAACCGCCATCGAACGCAGCGGCAAGGACATCAAGGCCTTGCAGGAGACCGCGAGCGAGACCAAGAAGGAGAACCAGGCGCTGACCGATGCGCATGACGAAAAGATGGCGGCCCACAAGGAGATGATGGAGAAGGAGACCGCAATCTACGAGATGGCGAAGGAAGCGCTCCTCTACGGCCGAACGGACGACAAGGAAAAGCTGGTCGAGGAAGCCGCAGGACTGACGGCGGATTTCCAGAAGTTCGAGAAAGATCAAGAGGCCAAACTGAAAGCAACCACCGGCGAGTACAAAGAAAAGAAGAAGTTGATGGACAGGCAGGACGGCGCCATCAAGGCCCAGGAGAAAAAGCTCGCCTCACAGAAAGAAGAACTCACCAAGAAGAAGGCGGCCAGCCAGAAGTCGATCAAGGACGGCATCAAGAAGATGCAGGGCGTCGTCGGCGGCATCGAGAGCATCCGAAAGTCGATCGACCGGCTCAGCGTGCCCAAGGCGCAGCTCAACACCGAGTGGGACAAGGCACTGGCGAAGCTGAAGGTCGAAGACCCCGAGTTTCAGGCCATCTCCGGCCAGCTCGCGTACCTGAACGTGAAGAAGGCCGAGATCACGGCGAAGCTGTCGCGACTGCAGGCCGACCTCACCGAGCAGAAGAACGAGATCTCGACCAACCTGGTGACGGTGCATGAACTGAGCATGCAGATCGCCAATGCGCACGAAGCACTCGCACCGCAGGTTGCCGTCTACGCCCAGGCACTGGGCCAGGATGCCCACCGCGACCTGCAGCAGTTTCTCTACTACGTCGTCAAGGCCTACGAGTACCAGCGCGTTGCGCCTTGGGACACCCCCTATCACGATGCGCAGAAGCTGTTCGAGGACATGCGCAATGTGCTGGAGCCCAGCGATTTCAGGTACACCTTCGTCGATGAGACGGACGGTGAAAAGCGACGCGAAGAACTCAGGAAACTGCTCGCCGAGCCTGCGTCCGCTCGCGACGGCACGCTCACACCGTCCGAGTTTGATTTGCTGCGTGTCGTGTACGAGAAGCCGCTGCGCGACATGGGCAAGCAGCTGCTGCGCCAACTGGAGGCCAGTGGCAGCTCCCGGGAATCGAAGTCCGGCATCACGCTGCGTGCGGCCGAGTTGCGGGAGCTGAACCACAAGATCGAACGGCGCGAGCCCGCCGTCACGGCTTTTGATCTGGTTCGCCTTGGCCAGCTCAATCTCGGCAAGGAACGCCAGCGCATCGCCGACATCAGGGTCACCAAGGTGAGGTGCCGGCTGCTCCAGCCCGGTGGGCACATGCCGGACTCGGTGAGCTTCAGGTTCACGCGGCAAGGAAAGTCGCTGGTGCGGGCCGACGGCCGGATCTACGCCTTCGAGCCGGAGGGTGGCGGCGACCGCTCGTCGGCGGTGAGCTTCGAGACCTTCGGCGGAAAGAGCGACAAGGCGGGCTGGCGTATCGATGACGGGGTCGGCGTGCTCGAGGGTGCGGCCCTCTGGCCGCCGAGCCCACCCACGCAGGAAAGCCTGCTTGCGCAACTGCTGGCAGGCGACAAGGACCCGCACGCAGCCAATCTGGTCAAGCTGTCCGACTTCCGTCCGGGTGTGTTCTCCGACTTCGTGCTGAACGTGACGGTGACACCGCCCGAAGCGCGGATCGCACTCGAAGAGGTCGAACTGTTCATCACCACCGAAGGCACGAACGCGCCCGATGACCAATGGATTGCGTGCGTGAGTGTCAACGTGCCCACGATGATTCCGCTCTCGACCAGCAAGGCGGACCTCGCGGGTCATGCCGGAGGACTCGGCCGATACGTGGGCGTGTTCAAGCGCACCGACGCGCCCGTCGAACTGAGCGTGCCTGCCAGCTTTGGCGAACTCACGCACTGCGGCTGGCTCATCAACGGTGATCACAAGCGCGGACCAACCATTTCGCTCGAGCAGAGTTCCTATGTCGTGGCCCTCTACGAAGCAGGGCAGGACAAGCCGGTCTCCTGACACTTCCCAGGAGATTCATCCGCACTTCGATACAGGTGCATACATCAACGAGGAGCTACCATGGGCTACAGAGTCAAGATGCAAGACAACGCCGGGAACTACAAGACCTTCCACAGCGACAACGCACCCAAACACGTGCAGGGCAATGCGCTCGCTTCCGCCTTGGTCATTCATCTCAACGCCACCTACCCGGCGTCCGCGCCTTTCTCGACACGAGAAGTCACGCCCAAGGAAATCAGGTACGACCAGGACATCGACGTCGCCACCGACGCGGTCTGGCCCTGATGCGGGCTGTCGGACCGGAGAACCTGCGTCGCGCTGATGGAAGGATCAAGGCAACGTGCGTGTCCGGGCGAACCGGCCAGGCGATGGTGTGGAGCAAGACGATGCCTTCTGGCGCGACCATGAACCGCGTCGACTGGAACAGGGCATGAGCGTGCCGCAGTACGCGCGGCGCGCCCTGTCGCTGTCGACGTACATCGCGTGAGCGGCAAGAGGCGCGCGAGCGCGAGGTCTGCCACGCAGCCGATGGCTTCGTCAGTGCCGGTGTCGGCTCCGCGGCGTGAGCTTGGCGCGCTCGAGAAGATCGCCCTGCAGGGCAGGCGCGCAGGTTTGAAACGGTGGCGGGAGGATCCTTCCGGCGCTCGATCGGTAATTCGCCTGGCACTGTGCCCTTGAGGATTCGTGCCGACCAGGGAGCCCCGCGCCGCGCCAAGGCCTCGGCCGTCCCTCATGGGAATTCCTGGTCCAGCGTCGTCGTGCCGGCAAAGTCAGAGGCCGCTTTGGTTGGTCTTGCAGCCACCCCCTTCGACATCCTGATGGCCGGCATTAGGCCCATCGCACGCCTTCGAAGGAGCGACGCGACTGCACCGACGCCGACCCAGTACCTCACCTATGGCTTGCAGGCCGCCGGCATCGAGGTGACCTGCATGGGGGCAAGACATTGACTTGGGTTTCGTATGATATTAAAGTGATATCACTCTTACAGGAGGAGATCGAATGACCCAAGCTGCTTTCCCCGCGACGCCGGCTCGCCTCGTGCGCACCGAGCGCTCTTATCGGTCGATCAGCGGTTATCCCATGGTGCTGGTTGCGCTGCTGCTCCTCGTTTTCGGCGCGCTGGTGTTCGCTCGCCACTTGACGCACCCGGTGGTTGGCGTCGCCCTGGTGATCGCCAGTGGCGTGCTGGTGCCGGGCTTCTACATGCTCAAGCCGAACGAAGGCAATATCTTCACGCTCTTTGGCGAGTACAGAGGTACCGACCGCGCCGAGGGCCTGCGTTGGACCAATCCCTTGCTGAGCGGCCAGAAGATCTCGCTGCGCGCGCGCAACCTCAATACTCCGCCGCTCAAGGTCAACGACAAGCGCGGCAACCCGGTCGAGATCGGCGCCGCGGTCGTCTGGCGCGTGCACGACACCGCGCAGGCGGTGTTCGAGATCGACGACTACACCCGTTTCGTCAGCATCCAGGCCGAGGCCGCCATCCGCCATCTGGCCACGCTCTATGCGTACGACAGCGGCGAAGACCTGGACAAGGACGAGACCACGCTGCGCGCCGGCCTGGACACCGTCGCCGATGCGCTCAAGGCGGAGCTCAACCAGCGCTTCGCGAGCGCGGGTGTCGAGGTGCTCGACGCCAAGCTGACCCACCTGGCCTATGCGGCCGAGATCGCGCAGGTGATGCTGCGCCGCCAGCAGGCCACGGCGATCGTCAGCGCCCGGCACCAGATCGTGGCCGGCGCGGTGGGCATGGTCGAGGCTGCGCTCAAGGGCCTGTCCGACCGCAACCTGGTCACGCTCGACGACGAGCGCAAGGCCGCGATGGTGTCGAACCTTCTGGTCGTGCTGTGCTCCGACAACGACGCCCAGCCCGTCATCAACACCGGCACTCTGTACACCTGAGGCGCGAACCCGCACTGTTCTGTCAATGGCCAGCCCGGGCAAGAAATCCTTTCCGCTGCGCATCGATCCGGTGCTGTGGGCCGAGATCGAACGACTTGCTGCGCAGGAGCTTCGCAGCGCGAACGCGCAGGTCGAATTCATGCTGCGCGAGGGCCTTGAGAAAAGAGGGCGGCTGCTGGCGCGCGGCGCCACTGCCACCAGTCCGAAAAAGGAGAGTCGATAAAGCGCAAGCAGCCCACTTGCTGACGCTCACAATCATGAGGAACGCATGGGGGTGCGCCAGAGCTGCCGCGCGAGGAGAGCGGTCAGCGCTTTCCGCAAAACCGATCCCGACGACAAAAGGTCACGCTTTCGGAGTTAACTTTCGAACTGCTTCCCTGACTTCGCTCTCGGAATCTCGCGTTTCATCGAGCTTCCAGTGCGCGCGGGGGCCGCGAAAGGTGTAGCGCTCGCGATGGCCGCGGGGGCTCGTGCCGGTCGCGCGCGCGAACATGCGGCAGAACGCGCTGGTGTCCGTGTAGCCGCAGTCGTGCGCGATCTCCTCGACCGATCGAAAGGTGCCTTCGAGCCACATCTGCGCACGCTGGAGGCGCAGCTCCTGAAGGTATTCGAGCGGCGTCTTGTTCAGGTGCTGGCGGAACAGCCGCGACAGGGTTCGCTCGCTGATCGACGCGGCCGCCGCCGCGCGTTCCAGCTTCAACGGACGGCCGGCGTTCGCCTGAATCCAGGCCTGCGCGCGATAGAGCGGGGTGTCGCGCGACTGGCCCATGACTTCCTTGCTCGTCATGGTGGCCGACAAGGCCTGGCGCTCGGCATTGAGCAGCAGTTTCTCCGCGCCCGCATGCGCGAGATCGGCCAGGCCAGCGTACGCAGCCAGATGCAGGACCAATGCCTGCAGCAAGGGAGGCGCCGCCGCGCAGACGCTGCCGTGCTGGGCGACGATCGGCTCGCGCGCCTCGATCCTGACGTCGGGAAACTGGTCCGCGAAACCCGATTGATAGAGCCACGGGACCGGCGCGAGTTCGAGCCGTCCGGACTGCGCGAGCAGCCACACGCTGGTGCCGCAGGCGCCGATCAGATGGCCTGCATCGAATCGCTCGCGAATCGCCTCGACCACCTTCGCGTTGCGCGACACCAGGCGGCGCAGCGCGGGGATCGAGCGCATTTCGAGCGGCGGCAGAAGCAGGATCCGCGGCCCCGGCAAAGGCTTGCGCGCGTGGAGACGCTCTTCATCGTTCACGCACGACTGCGCATGCCACCGGTGTGCGCGGCCATCCGCATCCACGAGGCGCCATGCCAGCACGGGCGTGCCCATGCGGGGATTGCGGGTGCGGGCGAGCGCGTTGAGCTCGCGCAGCACGTCGACGGCCGACCACAGTGCGCCCGGCGCACCACCTTCAGGAAGCATCAACTCGAAATGGATCACGGAAATGCCTGTCCGGAACAGCACAGAAAATGGCTGGTTCGAACATTGTGGCAGCGACGGCGCACGCCTGCGATTCGCCGCACTGTTCAAGCCCAAGGAGTGCTTCGCCGTGATCCCGTCCCGCCTCAAGAGGTCCTTTGTCGCGCTGTGCTGTGGCGTGGCGTTGGTCGGCCCAGCGGCCGCCGCCTGTGTGTATAGGCCGGTGACGCTGCTGGTGCCCTATCCCGCCGGCGGCTTGTCGGACGTGATCGCACGCACGCTGAATGTCCCGCTGTCGCAGCAGCTCGGCCAGCCGGTGCTGGTCGAAAACCTGGGCGGCGCGGGTGGCTCGATTGCCGCGCAGAAAGCGCTGTCGGCGCCGGCGGACGGGCACATGCTGTTCCTGGGCTCGCCCAACGAGGTGATCCTGACGCCGCTTGCGAACGCAGCCGTGAAGCTGCGCCATGACCAGTTCACGCTCGTCGGGCCAGTCACCGTCAATCCGCTGGTGCTGTTGGTGCGCAAGGACCTGCCGGTGCGTTCCGTCGATGAACTCGTCACCTACGCGCGCAATCCCGCGAACAAGCCGTTGAGCTATGGCAGCGTGGGCTATGGCTCGCTCTATCACTTCGCGGGCGAGGAACTCTCGGCCCGCGTCGGCGTGCAGATGCTGCATGTGCCCTACAAGGGCGGCGCGCCGTTGCTGCAGGACATGGGCTCCGGCCAAGTGGATTTCACGATGATGCCCTGGGCCACCATGTACCGTGGACTGGCGCAGGATGGGCGGCTGCGCATCGCGGGGTGGGTCGGCCCCCGCCGCGACGAGCTGGCGCCCGACGTGCCCGCCTTCGGCGAAGGCACGCTGTTGAAGGACTTCGAGTATTCGACCTGGGCCGGCGTGATGGTCCGCAAGGAGACGCCGCCCGCGACGCTGGCCTGCCTTCACCAGGCGCTGTCGAACGTGCTGACGCAACCCGAGATCAAGCAGGCGATCCTCAACACCGGGTCGCGCCCCGCTGCACCGCAGTCGCTGGACGAATCGGCGCGACGGCTCGTCGCCGAGGCAGCGCGCTTCCAGGCATTGGCCAAGACCATCCACCTGCAACCGCAATGAGCACCACCCCAACGCTGCCGGTGCTCGACTGGGCGCAAGGTCGAGCCGCCCACTACACCGCGATCCGTCGGGAGATCCACAGCCACCCGGAGCTCGGCTTCGAGGAATACAAGACGAGCGACCTCGTGGCCGAACGCCTCCAGGCCTGGGGCTACGAAGTCGAACGGGGCATCGGCGGCACCGGGCTGGTTGCCCAGTTGCGGCGCGGCACGGGAACGCGCAGGCTCGGCATCCGCGCGGAGATGGATGCGCTGCCGCTCACCGAACTCGCGCAGCGCCCCCACGTGAGCCGACGGCCCGGCGTGATGCATGCCTGCGGCCATGACGGCCACACCACCATGCTGCTGTTCGCGGCCGAATACATCGCGTCGCACTGCCGCTTCGACGGCACGCTGAACCTGATCTTCCAGCCTGCCGAGGAAGGGCTCAACGGCGCATCGCGGATGATGAAAGAGGGCCTGTTCGATCGCTATCCGTGCGATGCGGTGTTCGCCATGCACAACATGCCTGGCCTTCCGGCGGGCCAGTTCGTCTTTCGCGACGGGCCGCAGATGGCATCGGGCGACACGGTCGTCATCAAGCTCACCGGACGCGGCGGGCACGGCGCCATGCCGCATCTCGCGACCGATCCGGTCATGGCGGCGGCCAGCATCGCTCTGGGCCTGCAGACGGTGGTGTCACGCAACACCGACCCGCTGCATTCGGTTGTGGTGACGGTCGGCGTCCTCCACGCCGGAACGGCCAGCAATGTGATTCCCGACAGCGCCGAGCTGCAACTCACCGTGCGCGCGCTCGACCGCGGCGCGCGCGAGCTGGCCGAACGCCGCATTCACGAACTCGTAAACGCCCAGGCGCAGAGCTTCGGCGTCGCGGCCGAGGTGGACTATCGGCGCGGATACCCCGTGCTGGTCAACACCTCAGCGGAGACGGCATTCGCGCGCTCGGTGGCACGCGCGGTGGTCGGGCCACAAGGCATGGTGGAGATGGGCCCGCCGGTGATGGCGAGCGAAGACTTCGCCTTCATGCTCGAGAAGGTACCGGGGTGCTATCTCTTCATCGGCAACGGCACGCACATCATGGAAGGGGGCTGCAGCGTGCATAACCCGCACTACGACTTCAACGACACGCTCCTGCCCGTGGGCGCGGCGTACTGGGCCAGCCTGGTGGCGCACTATCTGGCCACCTAGTGGGCTTGCCTGCTCGGCGAAGCGGAGGTCACTTCTTCGAACGCGGCACCATTTTCCGGGGGCGTTCGCCGCCCGTGTCCTGGGCTTCCATCGGGAGGCCGGCGCGCGCGATGCGCATCGGCTCAGGTTCGCCGGAGATGGTGACCACGACCCGAGTCCATCCGTCGGTCGTCCGCCCGAACACCGCCGTCCCCTCGACGCCCGGTGTGCGCACCGCACGTAGGATTCGCGCGTCGTTGACTTCGAAATCCTCAGGTGCGTAGACGAAGGGAATGGTCTCGGTTGCACTCATCTGGGCATGGTACTGCGCCTCCGGCTTCAAAAGCCGAACCGTCGAGATTCTTCGCCGGTGCGCTCCGCGATCGGCCCCTGGCCGCGCGCCCGCGAAAAGCGCTGCGTCACAGGCTCGGTGCGCGATCGGCGTCACGAGGTTTCTGCGCCCGGACCGTCGATAAGGATTGAGAGGAGTCCGATGCGACTTTCCTACCTGAGCACTTCGCTTTGTCGCGGCAGGGATGTCGTGTCGTGCAAGCTGTCCTGTCGCGCACTGCCGCGAGGCGCCACGAGCTTCAGCCCGGTATCGAGGAACTCGGTACCGTCGGCAGAAAACCGCAGCTTTTCGCCGTTGTGCTGCGCGAAGAAGCCGGCATCGAAGACCTTGAAGTAGATTCCCTTGACGTAAGCCCAGTACTTCGGTATCCGCAGATCGCCCACGTACAGCGCCCAGCCCGCTGCGGTGGCTTCAGGTACCGATTTCAGCGCCACCTTGACGATGTAGGCCACCGGCGGCCGGGATGACCCTTCCTCGCGATCGAGTTGCGCGATGAACCGGTTGTCGGCGTCCGTGGGCTGGGTGGCAACCACTTCGACGGCGACGGCTTCGGGTGGGATGAGCGTTGCCATGGGGCGATCCTCTCTGGGTGGTCAGCATGTGTCAATTCGAGATCTGCAGGTCGCCCAAGTACAGCGTGCCCGAGGCGCGCTTGTCAAAAACCAGGGCGACGCTGCGGATGTCGCCGGGCTCGATGCCCAGTTCTTGCAGTCTTCCCAACGGCACTCGCAAGGTCTGCATCACGATCTTGCCGGCCCCGGAGACCACGTCGGGATAAAGCAGGCGATGGACTGAGCTGGCAGCGATGGCTGCGGTCCGGCAGCCGCTGGTGACCTCGATCGTGAAGTCCTGGTCTCGACCGGCGGCGTTCTTCGCTTCGGTGGACTGTCCGACCCGCAAGGACAGCACGCCATAGCGCGCGGCAGGCAGGGTTTCCGGCACGACATTCAATTGCACGTGTGCCCCGAAGGCACTCCATTCGAGCCGCAGGGTGATCGTGGTTTGCGGGGCGCCCGCGTTGACGAGGTCTGTCAGTTGCCGCGTCGCAAGCACGGCGTCGGTCTGCACGGAGCCCTGCACGGGCAGCGAGATCTGAGGCGCGGCCAAGCCTTCCTGCTGATGCTGCAAGTAGATGCGCTCGGAGTCCTGGTATTGCGACACCAGGCGAACGCCATCCGGCTCCCACATCTCCGCGACCGTGTGGTCGCGCAGTACCTCCCGGTATTCCGTCCGGTCGAGCAGCAACGCCTGCGCCAGCGCCCCAAGGTGCACTTCTGCCACCTGCTCCTGATCGGCGCGCGACATCGTCGTGGCCGGCGCCGTCTCCGACGCCCATGCCGAGTTGAACTGGTTGTGATTCGCACCGTAGACCCACAGCAGGCATTGCAGCTTGCCTCCTGATACGGTCGCATTGGGCTGATCGACGGCGCGCGCCCGGTTGTAGGTGTTGTACCCCGCAAAGGTGGAGACGTCGCCGTCGCGGCTGCCGTGGATCAGGAAGTAGTTGTCCGGTACGACGGTGGGGCCGCTGACTGGCTGGTATTGCCGGTCGGTGGGTGCAATGGCGGCCACCACGGTGAGTGCAAAGCGGTAGGGGCCCAGGCCTCCCGAGCCGTCGAGGGGAACGACAGGGGTGAAGAGGTCCGGCTTGACGGAGGCAAGCCGATTGAAGAACGAGGCATGGCCGACGGCTTCGCCGCCGCGCGAGTGGCCGCACAACATGATGCGGTTCAGATCCACCTTGCCGTGCAGCGGATGTGTGGCGGTTGCGTTCCAAGTGCGGAACTGCTTGACGTGCTCAAGATGGACGATCGCGCGGGCATCGTTCTCACCAAAGTTGAATCCATTGAGGAAGTTGGCATCGATCGTCGCGGCGATGATGCCGTGCGAGGCGAGCAGCGCGCACAGGTAGAGATAGCCGGGTGTCGAGTTCTCGAACGGATTGTGATTGCCGTGTGCGAACAAGGCCAGCGGGAACGGCCCACGCCCACGTGGGACGCAGACGTGACCGTTGAGCGGCACGCTCGTGTTGGGAAAGGGCCAGGGCACGGACGCTCCGAGGCTGGCGAACGGCGAAATGTCGATGCGCTGCGTGAGCCAGGCTGGATCGGGCGTGTCGTAGATCGTGTATTGGACAAGCGATGGCACGCCGCCGTAGTTGCTGCCCGGAGACGCATAGATCAGGGTCTGGAAAGGCGTCGGCCCCGCGAGGCTGGGGTTGTTCAATGTCGTCATTGATTCCTCCCGTCTTGTGTCGCGCATCACTTCACATGCAGCTCGATGGCCAAGCCACCCATCACCTTCCGGGTGCGCGCGTCGCGTTGCACGAGATCGAGCTGGAGTTTCCGGCCAGGCGTTGCCGAGCGCGGTACACGCACGCGCAGCGCCGGCACGATCTGCTCGCGGGCGCGCAGCACGACGGGGATGCCTGCCGCCGCGCCATCGTCAAAGGGCAGCTCGATTCCTTGGGCGATCCTGGTCAGCCGAGGATGCGCCGACGTTCGCGAGGTCAGGATGTCTGCTGCACCGGACGCCGACACTTCCTCATCGGGCAGGTACTCGGCGCCGCAATCGCCGCGCGCAGGTGACTCGGCACGCAGATCCGCGGGCTCGCGCGACCGCGTGGCAGCGGCGCGCGCCGATGCGCCATCGAAGGGGCGGCCGTTCTGATGGACGAGCACCGCCTCAACCCCTTCGGCACCGGCAGAGCGCCGCACCTCGATCACGTAGCGGCGCGTAGCGCTCGAATGCACATTGCGCGCGACGAACGGCACGAGAATCCATTCGTCCCGCCTCAGATCGACGATCGTGAGGTTCTTCTGCGCGAGATTGTTGTGCTCGTTGACATGCCTACCGACGAGCGGATGATCGCCACGGGCGATCACGGCGGCGAGCCAGCACGCATGCGCTCCGGGCGGCGGCACCTGTTCCCGCGGCCAGCGTGCTTTCACCACCGTGCTCTGTCCCGGACCAAGGTCGAATCCCGTGATAGCGGCGACGCAGGGAAGGAAGTCGTCAGGGTAGGCGAACTGGGTGCCGGCGAAGTGCTTGACGTTGAACGTCACGACGAAGTGCCGCGCGACGCCGCGTCCGCGGTTGCGCACTCTTGCGTAGAACCAGTTGTCCTGTCCGAATTCCGGAGACTGGTGGGTGGTCCCGCCGTCGTCGCGATGGCGGATCCAGAGGTCAGGCGAGTCCCAGAACCTCGCCGAACCGTTGCCACCGGTGTCCGAGGCCGCGTCGCGGAGCCACAGGTCCGGCTTGCGCACTGCATCCGGCATGCCATAGACGAACCGATGGAACGCATCGACCAGGAGCGGCTCACCGGTACGGCACAAGAGGAACTCTTCCATCATCGCGGTCGTCAGGAGGGCGCCCCGATACCGTGCATACAGCTCCCGCATGTGAGCTTCGAGGGCTGATACCCCCACCAATGCTGCGAGGCCTTCGAAGAGTCGATCGCCGGAGGTATACGAGGCCGATGCAGTGGTGCGGATCCATGGGTTGTGCGGACATAGTTCGACCGGCGGCGCCGCGAAGTCGAACGGCGCGGCCACCGGCGGCGTGTCAATGTTGAACGTTGTCCACGCCTCGTCCCACCAGGCGTCCGCCTGGCTTGCCGGCTTCACGCCTCGCGCCCACCAGCTGTGGAAAGCTTCGTGTCGCAGCGCGCCGGGAGAGCTGGTCGTCCCACCCTCGTATTCCATGCCCCCGACGTTGAGGAAGACCACGAAACGGTTGCCGTGCACGTACGGGCCGATGCGGCTCTCGTTGTCGGCGAGCCAAGTGCGGAGGTTGGCGATCTGCGTCGGCAGATCAGCCGTCCCCGACACAAGCTTCCACGCCTCGATCACCACCGTCGCGCCTGACACCGGGAGGCTCACATTGCCGGTCATGCTCGTGACCGTGTCCGCCGCGCGCAGTTCGAGCAGGGGAGACAACGCTGTGAATCGCTGCGGGAAGTGCACCTCCCATTGATTCGGACCTGTGGACGTCACCATGCCATTGGAGATCACCTGATGCGCGAGCGCCGTGTTGACCAGGTGCAACGACAGATGCAGCTCGAACTGGTCGTAGATGAGGTTGGCGGGTACCCAGGCCTCGAGATAACGGCCGGCACCGAGATCGGTGAAGCCGAAGTTGAATGCAAGACGGGGCCCGGTGGTCCATAGCATGCGAGGTTGATACGAGCCCGCTGTGGACGCCTGCGGGGTCGCGAGCGTATAGGTCACACGAAGCGTGTGGCGCGTTCCCGCGGGCAGCGAGACGGCAAGCACCATCATGCCGGCGTCGGGTCCGCCGCCGAAGTCGTGTCGCCTCACTTGAGAAAGCGGGACAGGCTGGCTGTCAAGCCACGCGCCTGTGATGACCTGCCGCAGGTCGAACACCGGGCAGCCGTTGGCCAAGCCGCAGTGGAATTCGAGCGTCGCGTCACCGACGCCCGATTGCGTCGTGCCGTCGAACGCAAGGCGCGCGACGATGGTGTCGATGTCGATCGGCACGGCGTTCAAACCGTCGACCGTCTTCGCCGGTGGTGCGAATGCGAGGTTTGTCGTCATGCCGGCTCCCTGGTCCCGATCAAGGACCGCGATGCAGTCTGACGCTTCGCCCCTTGGCGATCATCCTTCAAACGGAGGATGCCACTCTGTCTCCGGAAATCGATGATGTCGTCGAGCATTGACGCACCTCTCATCCGGAATTGAAATGGTCGGTCGTGGCAAGCGGAGACGGACATGAGCGATACCGGACAGGAACAGCAAGGACCTCTGGTCGGTCGGTGGGAAAAGGTGACGACGCACGCCTGCGCCGAGAAATACCCGCAAGGGATCACTTTCTCAACGGGCACCTATCGGGGCACGCGGGGACCGGGGCAAGGAATGGTGTGGTGGGATGCGGGCATCTATCGCGTCGAAGGCCCGCAGACGCTTCTTTTGTCGGTCGCCACCGATGAACTGGTGACGTACCGGCTGGACTATCGATCGGACTGGTTCGAGGCGACCGATCCGGACGGGTGCCGATTCGAGTACCGGCGTGTCGTTCCGTAGGCGCTGCGAGCGAGAGGAGGGTGGGGGTCGCTGCCCCTGCTTGTGAGCTCCACTTCGGAGGACGAGACCATGTGCAATTGTCACGAGAATCAATCGCCGGCCGACCCTGGCAGCGGTGGTCCCGGCGTTCCCACCACTGTGACCGCCTCCGTGGTGCCACCCGGCGTTCCGCTGTCCCGGTCCATCAGCGTCAACACGACGGGCAGCGAGACCGATGAATCCGCTTCGCCCGACCGCGACGAAGATGCGCAACCCCCTGGGCAGCCCGGAACGCTGGCCTTTGGCAAGCCGTGCAAGCTCGATCTGCGCGACGGCTGCTACCAGATCGAGTACCGGCCGAACCGCTCGGTGGTCAGCTTCGTCGGCACCCTGCGTGTGGATCGCAAGGCGCCCGACTCGGGACCTGACAACATCATCGTGAGTGGTGACCTGTACCGGCAATCGCGCCTGGTGGGGCCTCTGGTAACGTCGGGCGCGGCGTCCGAGCAGTCGCTCGCCGGCGCGGCGAGCACGGTCAGTACCGTGCTTCCGGGAATACTCACCCGCAAGCCGGTGATCCCGGTTTTCGCCCGCTCAAAGTACCATTCCTACCTGAGAGTCACAGGCATCACCATCCCGAGGGTGGGCACGCTTGGCTCGCCTTGCCAGGTCACCCTCATGGCCGAGCAGTATGACTACACCCAGCCGCCGGCAGGGCAGTTCAAGGGTTCGTTCCCGACCGCGCCAAGTCGCACCGTCACGATGAAGCTGAGTCCGTCGACGGCCCCGATACCGTTCTCGCTGACCGGCGGGCCGTACTTCAAGGGACGGCTGCTCGTGGGTGGGGTGGACAAGGGAAGCGTCACGATCGCATGGGTGTCGAAGTTCTTCCGCCGGGCCTCTGTCGAAATCGATGTGCTCGCGGGCGCGATCGCGCCGACACCGGTGCCTGATGGCTCGGGCGGCAACGAATACTTCGACACCATCTTCGCGCGCACCGGCTGGCAGTTGCGCGTGATTCAGGACCAGATCAACGTTCCGGTACCGGCCGGTGTCACTCCCACCAACTGCTGGAGTTCGGCCGATCTGCACAACCTGATGAGCACCGTACAGCAGGCGACGAATATCGACAATGAGTGGCGGATCCACCTGTCCGTCGTGCCCAGCAAGCTCGGCTGCGGACGCGGCGTGATGTTCGACGTGATCGGCACGCCGCGCCAGGGCTGCGCCAGTTTCTCGGACGACGGCTATCCGGTTTCGGACTCGTCCAACTTTGGCGTCGCGGCGAACCAGAAGCAACGCGACATCGCGCGCGCGTTCCTGCGCAGCGCAACGCACGAGATCACGCATACCTTCAACCAGATTCACCAGGAGATCGAGACGAACGCCGACAACTCGATCATGACCACCACGCCCAGCGTCGCCGACGTGCTCGGTAGTTCCACCACCGGGGCGCCCGGCGTGTTTCCCGACCAAATCAATCTCGTGCACAACGCCACGGTGCGCAATCACCTGAACCACATGCCGGATCCAGTCATCCGCCCGGGAGGTTGGCCGTTCTCGAGTTGGTTCCCGACGGGGTCGCCGCAAGCGGCCGACCTGCACCAGTTCGACTCGACGGAGCTTTCGCTCGATGTGACGTGCACGACTGACCACCTGGCTTTGGGGCAGCCGGTGGACGTGTCCTGGACGCTCAAGAATGAAAGCAGCGTCCCGCTCCTGGCGCCGAACGACGTTTCGGTGGAAGCGCTGTTTGCCACGGTGACCGTGACGGATGCGGAAGGGCGCGAGCGTCCGATGCGCACGTTCGTCGTTCGTTGCGACCACGCCAAGTTGACCCCACTCGATCCCGGCGAGAGCGTGACTGCCACTACGACACTGTTCTGGGCCTCGGCCGGATTCGCGTTCGAGCGGCCCGGGCGGTATCACGTCCAGGTCGTGCTTGCGTGGTCCGCGCAGGGCATCCCGGTGGGGGTGTCGGGCGGCGTCGACGTCTTTGTCGATTACCCGATCAGCGACGCCGACAACCGGGCGGCCGGACTCGTCCTGCATCCCGAAGTGGGAAAGTGGGTCGCTCTCGGCGGCGGCGCCTACCACCTCGACGAGGCTTGCCGCCGCCTGCTCGCGCTCGAGGACCACGGTGCGGCCGCCGGCGATGCCGGTCCTGCGCGTGTGGTGCAGAGCTTTGCGGACTTGATGCCGAACCGAGCTCGTGCTGTCAAACTCTACCCGGCACTCGGCGGAGGTGGCGGTGACGCGGCGGATGGCGGTGGTAGGGCACGTCGCGCGGGGAAGAAAAAGCCTCGCTGACGCGCCCCGGGTTCGAGGGATGACTTGAACGTTCTGCGAGCGGCGCTCCATCGAACGCAAAGCGCATGCAAGTCTTCGCAGCGTAAGCCGCTGGTCGCGCCACATTGGCGGCCTCAGGTCTCCAGGCTGCGGAGTGCGAGGTTGGTGGCGTTGATGTCGAAGCCTTGCGGATCGAACGGGCCGCCCGCCCATCGCCACATCGCGACGTGTTCCTTGTGCGTTGGGTCGCTGATCGCTTCCAGGAACTCCATGTAGCCACCCGTTCCTCCAACGTCCTCCGGCGGGCATGCATTCTTGCCGGCCAGGCACATCGGCCACAGGTTGATTTCGTTCGGAAGCATGCGCATCTCCACCTTCACGCTGTGGTGCCAGTGGTCACCGAAGTCATAGAGGTAGGTGAATTCATTCACGTCGTCGCCCAGCACCCTGCCCACGCGCGCGCGGGTTTCATCAAGTGGGGGGTTGTCATCGGGCCACTCGTCGTCCGGAATGCCATAGCGCTGCCCGTCGATCTCGAACTCGTGCAGATGGCTGTTGGTCCAACCCATGGCCGCCTGGATGACGCGGTCGAGCTTGGCAAGCGTCAGCGTGTCGGCCACCCAGATCCGACGCCAGATCGACGGCTGTATGTCGTCCAGCGCGACGAGGAGTTGGTAGATCTTCCGGGGTGCTACGCGACTGGATGTCTTCTTGGAGGCGGCCATTGCTGAAGGCTATCAGCGGGAAGACCAGCCCTCAACGTACGGGGGCCAACGATGCGGCTTTCAGGCTCCGTCGGCAGGCGATTCGCGACGTCCTTCGAGCCAGCCCCACGGCTCCCGGCGGGCTGCCGTCATTGCACACTCACCACCGTCGCCCGAACCGCGCCATCCGCTCTCACCGACGAAAGCACCCCATCGCGCCGGATCAGCTTGACGCAGGACTCGTTCATCGGGGCCTTGTTCCAGGTGATGCAGTAGCCGCCCGGCGCATCCATGCGCCATTTGCCCACGTCGTTGTACGCCCCTGAAGCGGTGGCCTTTCCGGCCTTCGTGAGCTCCACATCAACAATCTTTCCGTCGAACATTTTCCACTGTATGGTCTTGCCAACGATCTGGTTCAGGATGTCCTCCTCCGTCAGCGGCAAATCCTGGCACCAGGCTTGGCCAGCGGCGATGGAGAGTCCGGCAACAACGATTGATGACCGAAGATTCATGATGGCTCCCGCTTGTGAATGCGTGCCAATTTGAGCCTCAGGCGGTCGCGCATCATCACTCAGATGAGGGTTGCCAACCGGGCCCTGCCGTGCGACTCGCGAATCGACCGTGGCCCCCTGCGCCCAGGCGCATTGAGCATAGGCCGCGACCCATAGGATCGACCCTATCGCTCTCGTCAGAGATCGCCCGAGGGCCCAGACAGCCCGTGTGGTGCTGAACCGAGACATGGAATCCTCCCTCGTGCGACATCACGACCGGAAGGCTTCGGATGGTGAGTGGCGCCTCCCAGCACCTTGATCGCTCGCAACTCGCTTCGCGTCGTCTTGAGTGAGGAGCGGGTCACAGACGACCTCAGGGGCCGCCATCTCGGCATGTCTGCCTGGCCCCTGAAAACGATTGCAGGGGCGCACTTTGGACCAGCCGGTGACGCGTAGTGCCGTGCGGAAGAGGGGCGGACGGGGAGGTGGGACAGCGCTTATGTCCTCGCGGCGCAGGGAAAATGGCAAGTTTTGGCAATCCGGAAGGACGAAGATATCGAGTCCCAGACAAAGAGTGGGCAGTGAGAGCCCAATGCCGCCACCAAGCGTTGCCGGTATGCCAGATCAGGCGGCCTTCGTCTGCGCGGGGTCCATCCACCCCATCCTCTGCCCGCGTCCGAGGACGGGGCTCCGCAGGGCAAAACGGATGCCTCACCTTCTTCGCAAACGAGATGGGGCGGCGCCGCCCTCCACGCGAAAGGACCATGAAGGCTGGGAATGCCGCTGATCACGGCCAACCCCGAGATCGCTCCGAGGCCGCATGTCCCAAGGCCCCCAACCAGCCGAAAATGACGCCGCACGCCGAAGTCCTGGAACTCGACTCGTGACAGGCAGCGCGCTCTGGAAGGCGAGAGCGGGCGACATCCTCGGCGGACGAAGTCTCTACCCAAACGACGGAGCCGCGATTCAGGCATGACGCGCAAGGATCTTTCGATGGCCATCATTGGAGGTGGCATGGGCGGACTCACGGCCGGGTTGGCCGCACTTCAGGTCGGCATCGACGTCCAGGTCTACGAGCAGGCGACGTCGCTACGCGAAATCGGCGCGGGCGTACAGATCAGCCCCAATGCCTCGCGCGTGCTGCACCGTCTGGGACTGGCGGATGCGCTTGCACGCACGGGCGTGAAGCCGCTTGCGTGGCACCAACGTCGCTGGGACAACGGTCGAACCCTTCTTCGCACTCCGCTAGCCCATTCCATGGAGGCCGCTTTTGGATTCCCGCACTACCAGATGCATCGGGCGGACGTGCTGAATGCATTGGTGGACGCCTTTCCGCAAGAACGACTGCATGCGGGCGAACGGTTTGCCGCATTCGTCGATCACGGGGACCATGTCGAGGTCAGCTTTGAGAGCGGTCGTCGGATCGAGGTGGACGTGCTGGTGGGCGCCGACGGGATTCATTCCTCGGTCCGCCGTGCCCTCCACGGCAGCGACGACGCGCGTTTCACCGGTTGCGTCGCCTATCGCGGGCTGGCGCCCGCCGATCGCCTGTCCGGCCTCGGACTGGAACTGACTTCACAAGTATGGATGGGTCCCGACAAGCATTTCGTGCATTATTTCGTTCGCAATCAAGAACTCGTGAACTTCGTAGCGGTGATCGAGCAGGATTGCTGGACGGCCGAATCCTGGATCGACCGAGGCGATGTGGACGAGGCGCGGTCTTCCTTCGCTGGCTGGCACCCTCAGGTGCAGACCATCATCGGAGCCGTGGACGAAACTTTCAAATGGGCACTCTTCGATCGACCGCCGATGGAGCGCTGGTCAATGGGCAGGGTGACGCTGTTGGGCGACGCATGTCATGCGATGCTGCCGTTCATGGCGCAGGGCGCGGCGCAGGCGATCGAGGATGCCGCAACGCTGACGGCGTGCCTGGCCAGCCGCACGCACAACGAAGTGACGGATGCCCTCGCGCAGTACGAGACGCTTCGCCTTCCTAGGGCCTCGCGCCTGCAAGCACTGTCGGCAGCGAACAAGTCGCGTTTTCACCTCGTTGACGGGCCTTCACAGGAAGCGCGTGATGCGCAGATGGCGCTCGGAAATACGGATTGGTCTCTCGATGCGGTCGCCTGGCTGTACGGGCACGACGCGTGGTCCACTTCCGCCGTGGGCTGACCTGGTGTCTGGCGCTGTCCGCTGCGGCAGCCCCGACCCGGCCAGGGGAGGGGACGCGGAACGGTTCGGGGCCGCGTCGAACCCCGGCCTGGGCGACGGAGGGCTCGAACCCTCCGTTCGACGTTCTCGCGAAGTCGCTCTGCAGCGTCGATTCCTGGCGTCCCTTGCGTGCCGCCCATCGTCTATTGAGCATAATCTTCTTGTCAACAATACGAATGTCACATAGAGTGTGAGCACCACGAATTCCCTGCGCGACCTGTCCCCATCCGCACGCAGGTTGCAACCACCGACGACACCGAGGATTCCCGATGACCAAGCTCGCACTGCTGATCTTGATGGGCTGCATCGCTCTGTTACAGGGCTGCGCATCGTCCCACGTGATCCCCGTCGCCAAGCTTCAGGAGACGGTCGCGTGCACGAATGAGGTGCCCAAGCGTGATGTTCTCGTCGGTGTCGCGCTGTCGGGCGGCGGCAGCCGCGCGGCGTTGTTCGGAGCGTCCGGTCTCGAGGCACTGGCGGGGGTGAAGACGTCGCAGGGCAAGTCGCTGCTCGAGCATGTCGGGCACGTGTCGAGCGTGTCCGGCGGCAGCCTCGCGGCCACTTCCTACGTCTTGTCCAAGCCGCCAGCCAGCGTGCCCATGCTCGATGCACAGGGAACCTTGACTCCGGAGTACAGAACCTTTTTTGAACAGTATCGCGGCAAGCTGAGCCAGGATTTCCAGAGCTCGCTGGTCACGCGTCAGCTTATGTCGCTGCGGTGGGTGAACTCGGCGCTCGCCGCCAGGACCCTGAGCGAGATCCTGAAGGACGACCTGCTAGGCACCGCCACTTTCCAGGAAGCGGGGGCGCGGGAGCGGGCGGCCGACGCGCCGGGCCTGATCGTCAACACCACGCTGTACAACAACGGCCGCCGGCTCGTGATGAGCACGCTCCCGCAAGATGCGTTCAACTACAACTTCGTCGCCGACCTGGAGCGCTCCGTCATCAGCAGCGGGCGACCCATGCGCAACGCCGACACCATCGCCCGCCGGTGGCAAACGCTGAAGCCGCTGACGCCGCCCGACATTCGCATGGATCCCTGCCCGATCGCCCTGGTCGGCGCCGCCGCCGCTTCGGCCTCCTTTCCACCGTTGGTCGGCCCAATCACGATGCGCGTGAGTGACGAGGAGGTCTTCTGGCACGTGGGCGACGGTGGCCTGTACGAGAACTCGGGGCTCGAGACGCTGCTCTTCCTTCACCTCAAGCAGCTGCGGGACAAGGCGGCGCGCAAGTCCTTGATCATCGCCTTCGATAGCTCCTACCCCTTTTCGGTCGGCGAACGCCAGCTCTCGCGTCGCTCGCTGCCCTTCACCCTGCTGACCTTCGACTTCTCCCGCGTCCCCAGCATCATGGAGGAACGCGCTTCAGCCTACCAGCAGCTGTTCTTCCAGAGCCTCCAGCTCGAAGGCGTGTTCCCTGGCCCAGAGACGGTCATGGTGGTCCTCTTGCGGCATACCGACGCCAAGTGGAACGAGGATCTGAGCGATCTGCCCAATGCATGCGAGGGCGAAAGAGCCCAGTTGGCGAACACCGAGGCGGTGCGCGAACGCATCGCGGAAATTCCCACGCTTCTGCGCGTCCCGTCGGCCTGCGACCGCGAGCTGCTGGCTGCGGCGGCGCAGAAACTGGTCGCGGAGCACCAGGCCGGCATGGTCGAGTTTCTGAGCCGACGCTAACCGGGTCGGATGCCGGGCAACGAACGCTTGCAGGCCTCGACAGCGGTCAGGTAATCTCCGTTTTTGGCTCTTTCGAGGAGCAGCCATGCGCCGTCTCTTTTAATGGCACTCGCGGCGGCTGCGTCGGTGCAGGCTGCCGAACCCGATGCATCTGTGATGGCGGTCAAGCGCGATGCGGATCTCGCCTGGACCCAGGTTCCAAACGCGCCAGGCCTGGAGAGAGCGGTGCTGTATGGGAACCCCGCTGCGCCTGGCCCTTACGTCATTCGTGTGCGCTTTGCGCCGGGTGTCATGTCGCCGCCGCACATCCACCCCGAGGAGCGGCAAATCGTTGTGCTGAAGGGGACCTGGTGGGTTGGGTCTGGCCCAAGGTGGAACCGGGCGGCGACCGTGCCGTTGCCTGCCGGAAGCTTCGCGGTCCATCACCCGGGAAAGGTCCACTACGACGGTGCCAAGGACGAGGAAGTCATCGTCCAGATTTCCGGCGTCGGACCCAGCAGCACCAAGATGGTCGACGAAGCCGGCAATACGAGATAGCCACGCGAAGGGTGACGGAGGGCGGCCCACGTGAGCGTGAGCACGAGATCGAATCCTTGACCTCGATCGCACCCGCGAGGCAGTTGAGCGAGCGTCGGAACGCGCTCGGAGAGCCAATGCTCGACCCTTGCATCTTGGTCCCCAGACACCCTGCCTCAGGCGGCACAGAGTTGCGCAAGCTCCAAAGTCGCGGAACGCACTGCATCGACGATCACACGACTTCAGCGAAAATGCCGGCATGTCCATGACGGCCGGCATCACCATTCGGCAGCTCTCGGCCGACGACGGGCTGCAGATGGAGGCGCTTCTCACCGTGTTCGGAGTCGCCTTCGACGACGTGGACTCCTACAGTTCCGCTCGCCCTCAGGCGGCCTACCTTCAGCACCTGCTCGCCAGCGACTACTTCATCGCGCTGGTTGCCAGCGAGGGATCGCATGTGATCGGAGGCCTCGCGGCCTACGAACTCATCAAGTTCGAGCAGCAGCGCAGCGAGGTCTACATCTACGACCTTGCCGTTGCCGCGGCACACAGGCGCAGAGGCATCGCAACGGCGTTGATCCGCGAGCTTCAGCGCATCGGCCGGCAACGCGGGGCCTACGTCATCTTCGTGCAAGCAGATGCCCCCGACGAAGCCGCGATCGCCCTGTATTCGAAACTCGGAGTGCGGGAAGACGTGCTGCACTTCGACATCCCCGTGCGGTCTTCGTAGCGGTCAAACGCGATCGCGCTTTGGGCTACGGATCCGGGCGCCATCGGCATTCGGCGGGCGCGGAGATCCGGCCGAAGGGAGACTCGCGGAGGGGGCCGCAACCGACAGGCCGGCGCGCCCGCAGGCTCGGGCCGCGCGAGCGGCCCTGCCGCGGCCTCACTGCGACTTCAGGTACTGGGCGAGATCAGAAATCTCCTGAGGGGTGAGGCCCAGAGCCCGACTGGCGTTGTAGGTGGCCGCGACCTCCTCAAGCGTGGCTGCTGACCCGTCATGAAAGTAAGGCGCGTGCTGCCAGACGCCTCGCAGAGGCGAGGTGCGATACAGCCTCGTAGCCGAGCGGGAAGCGTAGCTGGGCGTTTCCGGCTCCGCCATCGAGTCGCTCGGCGGATGCAGCGTGGAGTTCGCATCGGTGAAAAGAGTGCCGCTGTGGCACGTCGCGCACTTTCCTGCGCCGTCGAAGACCACTTTTCCCCGAGCGGCCGCAGCGGCGTCGAAACTGCCCGCGGGCGCAGCGGGGGGCAGGAGTGACAACTGGTAAGCCTGCAACGCTGGCAACTTGCCCGTCACCAGGTCGGTCGTGCCGTTGGTGATGTTCAGGTTCAGACGCGGCTCGGAGAAGTTGCCCTGGCCGCCCATCTGGGTCACGGCGACGTACCGGTTCCAATAGGCGATCTCGGCGCCGTCGCCCGTGAAGGTCACGCTGTGAAGGCCTGCCAGCCCATAGGCCGGCGGGATGACCACTGGCTTGTTGAGCCCGTCGATATTGAAGCGCGGGTCGTACTTGCCCTTGCCCCACGACAGGTAGACCGCCTTGCGGGCGGCGTCCAACGCAGGCGAGAGCGCGATGATGGCGCCGGGATTCAGGTCCCGGTTGGCCCAGCCATCGAGCCGCTTGCCGATGCCCGGTGCGAAAGAGTTGTCGACGCTCGAGTGACAGAGCGCGCAGGTGACGCCGACGCGGGTCAGCGCATCCTTGCCGCCGACGGTTTCCACGGTGCCCTTGAGGCCGACGACGGCGTCCAGCTTCAGCAACGCGATGGTCGTGGCGGGACTCTTGAGATCGATGCTTCCATCCTGGATGCCCCTGATCACATCCGGCGGCAGCGCCTCGGCGTCGACCTTCAGCCCGACCTCCAATGCGGTCGCGGGGCTGACTGCGGTACCGATGACTTCATGCATCCGCAGCGTGCCGGTCCAATGGGCTTCGTCGCCGAAAGTATCGAAACGGAAAATCTGCTTGCCCTGTGCCATGAGAGCGGCTTGTTCGATCGCGAAGCCGCCGCCTCCATTGTCGCCGCCCCCGCACGCCACTGCGAGTGCGGCAGCGACTGCAGTGGCGGTTGCGATGCGCACGGTCCGTGCATCGAACTTGCTTGCCACTCCGCTAGCTTCCATCCGTTCCCGACGTCCGGCGATCATCTGCGGGCTCCTTTCGCAGCGGCTGCATGGCGCTGGCGACGCACTGCCAATCAGCCGCCAAATCAGCCGCGAACTCAGCCATTAGATGGAGCAGGGGATCGTCCTGTTTCCAGAATTCGTACGCCCGGTGAGTGCCTGCACGCGGCGGGGGATACCGGGGCCGCAATCAGGGCGCGGCCAAGTGACGTCCGAGCCCCTCCTCGTCCACAGGCCGGAAGCCGTGGCCGAAGACGTGAGCCCTGCCTGCGCGTACGACCCTGCAGCGATCTCAACGATCTCAGCGATCTCAGCGATCTCCGAGATGTCGTGGCATTTGGATGCGCAGGCCTGGCCGACGAGCGAGTCGCTTCGATCCGCTTGCCGTCAATCGCGCCGTTCGGCTTCTGCGAAGGTGAGAGCGGCCGACATCAGGGGCGCGTCGGTTGAACTGGCTTGGTACGCCCAGGCGCGCACTCGAACTCCGCTTCTGCCGTCGCAGACTCGCGCACCTTCCACCGAAGAGGGCCGAGCATCGCGGGACGCCTGGGCTGGTAAAGCTCGCGCATGACCACCGAGTTGGGCATGGGACTGCTGATTGCCGCCATTGAGGGTCATGCGCGGTCGGCGGGGGAACCTCTTTGCGATAGGTGGCTCGTCCTCAAGCCGCCGCTCGACGGGGTCCTGGCGGCGACCGGGCCGAAGCTGCGCATGCAGCCCAAACCCCGCCGCCGCTGAACCGATCGGACTCATCGCCAAGGCGGTGGCCCTGGCCGTGCGCCGGGAGGACTTGAGGTGATTGGCGTTGGCCGTCTCGCCCCAACGACTCTTGCGTCAGGGCGTGTTCACCTTGCTCCAGGTCGAATCCGGGTTGAAGGTCTTCATTTCCCGTGCGATCGTGGCGCCCTTCGGTCCCAGGTCCTTCTGATAGAGCACCCCCTCATGACTGATCATGAAGCTGGTCACGCCGGTGTCCCCGTACTGGATCGGCCAAGCGACCACGGCGAAGCCGGCGCGCATGCGATTGCCGATGATGTAGTCGTAGGCCCCGCCCGGTGCATCCTTGCCCTGTGCCGTCAGGATCTTGTAGTGGTAGCCGTGGTAGCCCTCGCCCGGTCTCACGCCGCCGAAGCGCGGTCCCAATGGACTCTCACCCTGGGCGTCGTCGGGCCAGTACAGTCCGTCACGCTGGCCCGGTGTGCTCGCGAACTTGCGTGCGTACGAGAGCACACCATCGCCATCGCGGTCACGCTGCGCATATTCCTTCTGTGCGTCGAAGTAGGCCAGCACGGCCTGCATGGTGGTGAGTTCGTTGCGGCCGATACGCCGGGTGCGCATCTCGTCGGCGCCCGCTCGCGGGTCGAAGCGCCAGACACCGCCCTTCGTGACCAGCGGAATGGGCAATGTCCAGCCACTGTCGCCGACGGCCAGCACGGCCTTGTCCTGGCCGGTCGTCACGACCTTGTGCGCCCTGTCCCAGGCGGCCAGAAAAGCCTGCAGGTCGGCGCGGCCGATGTCGTCGGCAGGCAGGAAACGCTTCCAATCGGCGCCAAGGACCCTGCGCAGCGCGGCGGCGTCGTTGCCGGATACGGCGTCGTGGAAGGCCTGGGCAGCTGCCTCGGCGCTGGGATAGGGCTGTTGCGCCCCTGCAAGGCCGGGGACAAGCAGGGTCACGAGGGCCATCATCGCGGTGGCGGCAAGCCGGGCAGTGGCTCGGCAGGTGGGCAAGTGCATGGTGTGCTCCTGTACTTCTTCGTCTAGCGGCGGCCACCACCTCCGCGACCGCCGCCGCGCCCTCCGCCGCCGGCACGGCCCCCACCACCGCCATAGCCGCCGCTGTAGCCACCGCGCCCCCCGCCGCCGCTGTAGCCGCCGCCCCCATAGCCGCCACGGCCGCCGGTGTGCTGCTGTGACATCTGCCGGCTGGCATTGCCGCGGTCCATCTGCTGGCGCGCCTGCCCGGCATTGCCAGCGCCGCTGAAGGCGTTGTCACCGCGTGCGCCGCCTTGCGCGCCGACGCGTGACAACCCGTCGTTGCCGCCGAACCCTCCTTGCCCTCGTGCAGCTGCGTCGGCGCGCTGGCGAGTGGCCGGATCGTTGCGCAACTGCTCACGTCCGGCGCCCGGGTCCATGCCGCGCTGCTGCAGGGACGACTGTGCCTGCTGGCGTTGGGCGTCGCGACCACGAAAGTCGCCGCGGTTCTCTCCGCCCGGCACGTTCTTGCCAAACTGCTGCTGACTGCGGCTGTCGCGGTAGGGCACACCACGCCGGTTCTGCGCGTTATGCTGGAAGCGGTTCTGATTGGCGTTGATTTGCCGGTTGGTGTTGATGCTGTTGTAGCGGTTCGTGTTGATATTGATGTCGCCACCGCCCCAATTGCAATTGCCCCAAAGCGCACCGACGGCCGCCACCCCGACCCCGAAGGCGATGCCCGTGGCCAGCGCCGCGCCGGGGTAGTAGCCCGGGTAGTACATCGCCGGCGGGTACCAGTAGTACGGCGGGTAGGCCGGATAGGGCCAGGTGCCATACACCACCGTCGGGTTGTAGAGGGGCACGTAGACCGTCTGCGGGTTGGCCGGCTCGATGGTGATCGCCTCTTGCTGGACGGTCACGGTCTGCTGCTCGGTCGTCTTCAGGTTGCCGCTGTCGCGCGCCCGCGCACGCAGCCGTTGCGCGGAGTCAAGCACGTCCTTCGACGACGCGAGGAACGCGTCGCCCAGGTTCTGCACCCAGTCGGGCTTTTCGCCCATGGTCTGCAGCACCTGCGGAAAGGCCACCAGCGACTTCACGCTCGGATCCCATGGCTGGTTCTCGACCGCGCGCACAGCGGCGTCGCCGGACTGCTGGGGATTCGCCTTCGACCACCTCGCGGCGTCGGCCACGTCGGCCGGGTAGGTCGACGCCATCAGCACCTGCGACAGCAGCGAGTCCGGATACAGGGCGATGGGCGCCATCATCTGGTCGATCTGGGCCTGGTTGAAAGTGCCGTCCGCCGCAGGCGCCGTAGGCACCGTGGCAGCGGGACCGGCCGGCATCGGTGTGGTGGTGGTCGTGGTGGTGGTCGTGACGCGCGCCGGTTGCTGCACCGCCACCGGCACGGGATAGGCGCATCCCCCAAGCACCACGGCGAGCGCGATCGCGGACGCTGGCACGTGCGCAGGGAACCGGCGCATCCTCGTGCGCGCGGCTCCCACAGGGGGCGCCAGGGTGACAGGAAGCTCGGGGGGGCCGGGCAGTCCAATCTTCATGTCCGAATCTCCTCATGGTTGGATGGGCACCTTGGGGGCAAGTGCCGCGTTGTACCCTCGGATCTCCCGTTCGTCGAGGCTTGGCAACTCGACTGCATGGGGACACTCGGTGCCAATCGGGCGATTCATCGCAGAGGCGTCCCCGCCCTCATCTGAACATTCAACGATGCGCTGGTTGCCGCCCGCCCTGCTTCATGTGCTTGCCATGGGCGCATCGGCGGGCGTCGGCGCCCAGCCCTCGCCCGAACCGCGGAGGACCGAGGAGGGGATCCCTCGTGAGGCAATGAAGGAGCCCGCGCCGCGACTGCGCGACCGGTTCTTCGATCCCCAGGATGGACAGCTCGACTTGAGCAGCTTCCTCGAGAACCCCCGGGGTTTCCTGCCGATCCCGATCGTCGTGAC
>NZ_JASZYF010000035.1 GCF_030317115.1 Variovorax gracilis | reverse complement strand
ACTTCCACTTTGGCACTCGATGCCGTCGATTGCGAGGCCCCCACCGTCACCAGCGGCAATCCTCCACCTTCGCAGTCGTTTAGCGGGAGGGAGGCGTCCATACCATCTCCTCTGCCAAGAAGTTAAGGAAATCCCGTTGTAGCTAAACGGGTCTCTCTCGGGTAGTCCCACATAGCATCTAACAGAGGAGCGGGCGCGCGGTCGTCTGTTCACGTTCTCGTCAATCGACGGCTTTGTTCGGCGTCGATTGCGGGCGATGTTGCGAAAACAGAAGCACCGACCGGGTCCGCGACGATGTCTGAACGATCACAAACAATGGCCAAATTCCTTCTTCGCCAATCTTGGCTGTTCACGATGTCCGAAGCTCACATCAATTGGCGCGCCAATCCCGGTGCGGAAACAACTGACTGTAGAGCCCGTCGCGGGAGAACTGCACAGCGGGTTCGGAGGGAGGGGACGGCGAGAGCCGTTTCCTACCCCTATCCACCGCAGCTACTCGGCCGCGAAGGCCGAGGTCCCGGAGCTTGCGAATGTGCGGCACGTGTTCTTGAAGGCCTGCGCCCGCGTGAACAACCGCGCCGAAAACAGTCATCAGCCCACCCGTGAGCGCGAGCGGCGCATGCGAGGCTTTCGCAAGCCCGAGCGCACGCACGCTTTTCTCGCAAGCTTCGGTCCCATCCGCCAGCGCTTTGCGCTCAAGCGCCACCTGCTGCGGGCCTCGCTCAATCGTGGGCAGTTGCCGCGCGCTTCGAATCGTGGCGTCTTTTCACAGGCAGCGCCCAAAATCCGTCCGTTGCATTTTGAGCAGCAATCCGCCTTACTGGTTTTGCGCTTTGCCTCCGTCAACGTGACAACGCCGACAAGATCGATTCGAAGTAAACAAGCCCGGGCGGGCTTGGTTTGCAGATCGTCTCTGGTGGTGCTTGACCGACTGGCGGGCAGGAAAGCCACCATCTCCGCGATCCAGGGGATGACTCGCATGCAAACCACAACTAAACTCGCGCTCCCGCATCGGAATCTGGCCTCAAGCAGGCATTTAACATGCAGTTGCACCTCGCCGTTATCGCGAACGAGCGACATTCGGGCTGGATTGCCGAGTGGATAAGTCATGTCGGCCATCGAGACGACCTCGTGTTGCACCCGGTGGTCTTGGCAGCAAAGCATCCTGTGTCACAGACCCGGTCGCACAGATGCGCCAACGCCGAGAGCGAGTGCTCGAACGGGCCCGCCTCAAACGCGCCCGCGTCCGAGCCGCCAATACACGCAACGATAGTACTGGTCAACGGCGACGTCATTCCTTGGGCGAGGGGCATCATCGAGGCGCTCCATACGAAAGGCAGGCCCATCGCCTTCGTCACGCGCTCAGTAAAGCCGGCATTCTTGCGGGGGTTACTCGCACGCGGGGCGCATGACTTCATCCCCTGGGACTGCCGGCGCGAAGAACTGCTTCTCAGGCTGTGGAAGCTCTGCACAAGTTCAGCGCCGTCCCCGCAAGCGTCCACCGCCGCCGCCGGTCCGATGCCGGCGCGCCACCCCAAGCTCGCCAGCCTAATCGGCATGAGCCCGCCCTTCCTGGCGCAACTCGATCGCATATTTAAGTTCGCCGCATGTGAAGCCGGCGTGCTGGTCCTCGGCGAGACGGGCACCGGCAAGGAACTGGTCGCACAGGCCATGCACTACCTGAGCCCGCGAACCGACCACCCGTGGGTCGCGATCAACTGCGGGGCGCTTCCCGCCGAGCTTGTCGAAGCCGAGTTGTTCGGCCACGCGCGCGGTGCGTTCACCAACGCGCACGAAACCCGCATCGGCCTGGTCGCGCAAGCCGAGGGCGGCACCTTGTTCCTCGACGAGGTCGACAGCCTGCCGCCGCTGGCGCAGGTCAAGCTGCTGCGCTTCTTGCAGGACAAGGAGTACCGCGCGGTCGGTAGCAACCGCGTGCAGCGCGCCGACGTGCGCATTATCAGCGCGAGCAACGGCGACCTGCACGGCCTGTGCGAACGCGGCGCGTTCCGCACCGACCTGTATTACCGCCTGAACGTGCTGAGCCTGACGCTGCCGGCGCTGCGCGAGCGCGGCGACGATGTGATCGCGCTGGCGCTGCACTTCGTCGAGCGTTACGCGCGCCAGTTCCGCCGCCCGGTTGAAGGCCTCGCCGCCGACGCCCGCGCACGGCTGCGCGCACACGCCTGGCCCGGCAACGTGCGCGAGCTGGAGCACGCGATCGAACGCGGCGTGCTGCTCGCCGCTGGCGACACGCTGCGCGCCGCCGACCTGGACCTGCCTCAGCCCCCCGCCGCCCCACCCGACGCCGAATCGTTCCAGGCCGCCAAGGCTCGCGCGGTCGCGCTGTTCGAGCGGCGCTACATCGAGAACGCGCTGGCGCAGTGCAACGGCAACATCACGCACGCAGCGGATTCGGTGGCGAAGAATCGGCGGGCGTTCTGGCAGTTGATGCGCAAATACAGCATCGATTCGAATCGTTTCCACAGCGACGGCCACGGCAAGTCCGTGCGGCGCGACTGAAGCCATGCGCGCGTCGCATGCCGCGCCCGTGCGCTGTGCCGCTGGCGCCGCTACGACGGTGGCCTTGACGCCGACACCACCGGCGCGCAGCGCTGGCGTGCCGCGCGTGCTGCGCCGGGCAGCACCGCTGGCGCGCACGCGCGATGGCGTCACCACCTACACCCCCGGGCTCGACAGCAGCGGCTTGGGCGCGCGCGTTCGCGCTCACGAAGCGGTACACCGCTCGCAGTTCGCCGCCGCCGGTCGGCCCTTCGGCAGCCGCGTCGAGCTCGAAGCCGACGCGCATGCCGGCGCCGCGCGGTTGCTGCAGGGCCGCCCTTATGCGCCGCGCCGCGCTGCGCCGCCGGGCATGACACTGAACTACGAACCACCGGCATGGATGCCCGACACGGTGGCCGTGAACCAGCGCGAGCGCGAGGCCGCGGCGCGCCTGCAGCTACGGCCGGGCGAGCCGAAGCCGCGCGTCGACGTCAACCAAGTCCAGATCGAACAAGGGACGTTGCGCTCGCAGTCTTTCGACCTCGATTCCGAGGTCATCGGCGCGCGCGGGCGCATCTACAGCAGCACGCGCATCGGCATCATCCAGGACACCGGAAACCCAATGGTCAGCGTGATCACCGTGTCGCGCGACCCGCTGCGCGAAATCGGCCCGCCGGTGGACGTGCCGGCCTACCCGATGCGCATCGTCTACAGCCGCAGCATCCAGTTCCGCGACGACAAGGGCCGCATTTGCATTGTCGAGATGGCCGGCAACGTGCACTTCACGATGGAACGCTGGGCGCAGCAAACCGGCGGCAACCCGGTGGCCGGCATCGACGAAGTGCTCGACATGGTCGGCAACGTCGGCGTACTCAGCATGCGGCTAGACGGACAAAGCGCGATTGATGGCTTCGCCTACCACATGCGGCTGTCGGTGTCGGCGCAGAGCGCGAGCAGCTCGTGCAGGCCTCCGGGCTTCCGAACCTGATGGCCGAGCCGGGCACGGCGATGAGCAGTTCCGAACGCGCCGACTTCCTGCTACTCGACGTTCCCGCCGGCGCGCAGTTCGATTCGCTGCAGGCGTTCCTCTTCTCTGCCGACCAGCACGAAATCGAGCGCCGCATGGCCGAACTGCGCGCGCGGCTCGAAGCGCTACTACGCCGGCCCGAGATGGCCAAGGAAGATTCCTGGCTCGACAGCCTCGCCTCTTGGCGGCGGGCACGGTGGCGCTGGCCATCGGCGCTGCGCTGCTCGCCGGCAGCTTCGTCAACTCGCGGTTCAGCCGCCGCTCCGAAGCCAAGGCCACCGGCAAAGGCGGCTTGTTCGGCATCATCGGCGCTGCGCTGGGGGACGCCACCGGCGTGAGCGGCATCTACGAGGCCGCCACCGATGAATCGGTCCTTTCCGGCACGCCGTTGAACCGCAGCGAGGAAGAGCGCTGGGAAGGCGGCGTCGGCGGCGGCATCCAGATGGTGGCCACAGTCTTCGGCGTGCGCACGGCGTTCAAGGGCAAGACCACCGTGACGCAAGACCCGCCCCTGCCGGCCGGCGAAGGCTTCACCGACCCCTTCGGCAACATCACCGTGTCGAGCAAGGGCAGCGCGGCCGACCGGGCGCTTGTGCGCTACCACGAGGAGGTTCATTCATTCTTCTCGCCGAAGTTCAGACCGCTGCGCAACCTGCGCGCAAGTATCCGTATGAACGGGTACCAGCGTTCGGCGTTGCTGCAGTACGTCGAGGAGGCACTGGCCGAAACACGTGCGCAGATGAAGGTCAACGGCCTGAAGGGCATTCCCGAAGGCGTACGTTTTCCGATCGCCAACGGCTATGTCACCCTGAGCCAGATGGTCACCGAAGCGGCCATCGGCACCGTGATCTACGGGGGGATCGTCTACGGCGTGTACGTGCTCACCGAGGACGACAGCGACAGCTCGGCAGCCGGCTCCGGCGGCGTGCGTCTGACGCCCGCACCTGCCGGCGGTGGCTCACCGTGAGGGATCGTATTTCAGGGTAGCGGCAACCGGTCGGCGGCAATGATGTACGGAATGCCGGCTTGGTCGAGCGCCTGAATCAGCGCCGCAGATGGCGGCGCATCGGTGAACACCCACACGGCCTGCTGGTTGTAATAGAACATGATCATCGCGTCGCGGTCGATCTCGGTCTGCATGAAGCGGCTCCAGGGCACCTCGCGCGCCGGGCCGCCGCGGCCGATGTAGCGCAGGTAGTTCTTCACTTCCTGGTTGACGCCGCCGGCGATCGTCGGGCTGATGACGTCGGAGCGGCGCGCGAGGTCGGCGGGCAGTTGCAAAGTCACTTCACGCTCGCCGCCGCTGAGTTCGGCGATGTGCTGTTCGCCGGCCGTCCCGCGCAAGTTCGGGCCGCGTGCCGAGCGCACCTGCGACAAGCTGCGGCTCGTCGCCGACTGCCCCGGCAGCACGTCGAAGGGCGTGTACGGTTCGCGCAGCGGCCCCGACAGCGTCCACGGCCGCGACTGGCCGCCGCCGGCGAAGTAGCTCGCCGGCGGCAGCATCGCGTCGGGCGCATACAGCGGCACGCCGGACAACGGCGGCGTGGCGAAGACCGTGCCGCCGGGGGTGACGCTCCAGACCAGCGACTCGCCGAAGCCGCTGCCCGGCTGCGCGGCCAGTTGCGTGCCGAGGTCGGCGAAGTTCTCGTACGGCGGCGCTGCCAGCAGCAGCGGTGACCGCGGGCCACCGGTCAGCATCGGGAACGCGCCGCGTCCGGAGCCGAGCAGCAGCGGCGCGCGGCTCGCACCGGCGGTCAAGGCCAGCGGCGTGCGCCACGGCGCCAGTACGCCGGCACCGCCCCCACCGCCGGTCCACGGCGCCAGCAGCGGGCCACCGCCTCCCGTGTAGGGCACGAGCCCGCTCGTCCCTGCGAAGCCGCCGCCGGGCGCGAAAGGGACCAACGCGCTGGGACCGGCCGGCACCAGCGCCGAGCCGGTGCCGGCGGCATCGGCCGCGCCGCCTGCGCCCGCATAGGGCACACGCAGCGGCGACCAGAACAGCTGGCCGTTGCGGATCATGCCGAAGCCGAGCACCTCCCCGGTGTCGGTGATCAGCAGCAGTCGGCCTTGCCGCGCCAGCAGCCGCACACCCGGATAGGCCGCGTGGGTGATGACCGCGCCTTCTTCGAGCGCGCGCATCAGCCGCGCACTGGCGGCGGCTTCCTGCACCAGCCTGAAGGTGCCCAGCCCGGACAGCCCTGCCGACAGCAGGCCGAAGCCGATGTTCTTGTTGCCGCGCTCGACCAGACCGGGCGCTTCGGCCTGCTGCGTCAGCGAGACAAGGCCGCTGCCGATGGCCTGGCTCCACTGCCGACCCTGCCGCCGCTGGTCGAAACCGAGCGAGGCACGCGCCAGGCCGAGCGCAATCCCCGCCGGCACCGTCACCACGGCCAGCGGCGGCACCAGGAAACTCAGTGCGATCAAGGTCAGCTCGAGCACGGTCAGCACCAGTTCGCGCGTTTGCCAGCGGTGCACATCGTCCAGCGCCTGCATGCGCACCAGCGCATTGGTGCTGGGCAGCAACTCGTCGACGATCGGGCACAGCTCCTCGTAAGGCATGCTGCCGGCCCGGATGTCGGCGCTCAGCTTGCGATAGTCGCCCTGGCGGTCGTGGATGCGCGCGACGATGCCGTCGCGAACGCCTTCCATGCCTTCGGGCGTCATGCGGTAGAGCAAATCGAAATGGGTGGGGCCGAGCACGCGATAGCCGCGCGGTCCGAGCGGCGTCAGTACCGCGTCGAGGCGGCGCACGACATCGGCGACGATTGCCGAACCCGGGCCCCACGATGCCAGATCAGGGTTGCGTTCAGCGTCTTCGGCCGGCGGCAACATGCCGCACAGGTCGGTGCGCGCCGGCGGTGTCTCGACCCCCTTCGGCAGCGGGGTGTCGGGAACGAAGGGGTTCGGCGCCGCTGCTGCCGCGCCGCCCGCGCCCGTCGCGCCGGCCGCATCGGTCGCCACCGGTGGCGCGACAGCAGCGAGCAGCGTCGCGCTCGGCGCAGCGGCGTCGCCGCTGCCTGGGGCGTGCAGACCCGTGATGAAGCGCCCCAACGCTTCGCGATCGCCGCTGCTCAACGCACCGCCGCCGAACGCGCTGCCGCCCGGCAGCGGGCGGTCGTGCAGCGTGCTGAACAGGTCACCGCGCGGGAGCGGGTCGCCCCAGCGTTCGGCGGTGCGCTGCCAGGCGAAGTTGATGTCGTGGCAGGTCTGGCAGCCGCCGCTCTCGCCGCTTTGGAAGCGCCGGATCGCGCCGGCGTACTCGCTGTAGCGCGGGTCCGCCGGTACCCATTGCGGCGCCGCCAGCGACTCGCGGCTGCGGTCGCCGGCGATGACCTGCAGCCCTTCGGCGACCGATGGCGAGGTCCAGTGGCCCTGCGTCTGGCTGGCCAGGAATCCCATGAAACTGCCGGAGCGCTCGCGATACGGGGCGTCGACATCCAACCGCGAGGCCTCGAAGTCGCGCTCGGCGTCGTTGTGCGTCGAGGCGAAGGTTTCGAAACGTTCGCGCCCGGCCGGCGTCGGCGCCGCGACGGTGGCGAACTCGACTGCCATGCCGGTGAGCAGCTGCGCCTGCAGTTGAAAACCCTGCATCGAGCCGATGTAGTCGGCCCACCGGTCGAGCGCGCCGATGTTGCGCGTCAGACGATCAATGGCTTTGGCGTGCACGCGCGCGGCGAACGCGGACTTCGTTTCCGTCGCATGCACGTCGGCGCCGTTGCGCTGCACGGGCGTGCGCGCCGGCGCCGCCCGGCCGTCGTGCAGGCCGCGCAGCAGGAACCGGGCGCTGCGGCCCGCAGCGACACGCTCGGCGACCGCATCGGCCTGGCGCTCGTGTTCGTCGCCATCGACGCCGATGCCACCCTTCAGTCGCACGCCGGCGCGCTGCTGAACGATGTGCGCCAGCTCGTGCGCGAGCAGCTTGCGCCCGCCGCTGCTGTCGGGGGTGAATTCGCCGGCGGCGAAGACCACGTCGCTGCCGGCGGTGTAGGCACGCGCCGCCAGCGACTGCGCGCTGCGCGCTGCTCGGTCGCCGGTGTGCACGCGCACGTCGCCGAAATCGCGGCCGAAGCGCGGCTCGAAATAGGCGCGCTGCGCCGGTGCCAGCGGCGCGCCGCCGCCGCGCTGCACTGCGACGACCTCGTTGGCAGAGGCTTCGTCCAACACGCCGCTGCCGCTGTTGCCCGACCCGCGTGCCGGCTGTACATCGGGCAGACGCTCGTCTCCTTCGTGCTGCGCGGCACAGGCCGCGCATTGGCGCTGCAGCAACGCGGGCGCGGCGGTGCGCTGCACGCCGGCTGCGCGCGCAGCGCGCTGCAGCGCTTGGTTGCCCAGCGGCTGCGCACCGCATGCGCGCGCCGAGTCCGCGTCGGCGCTACAAGGGCGAGGCGTCAACGCCGAGCGGGTGGCTGGCGCCGGCTTCGCCGGCGCATGGGCACGCACCTTGTCCATCACCGGTTCAGCCCGTGTCGCCGGGTGTCGGCGGAAGGCTCGGAGCTCGCGCCGTCGGCACTCGACGTCAACAGCGCGTGGTACTCCCGAAACTCCGCCACGCTCGCCACCTTCCCCCGCTTCGCGTACTGCCGCGCCACCGCGCGCAGCAACTGCGCCATCGTGATCGGCTCGTCGGCCTGGGCGGCGGCGAAGCTGGCGTCGAGCACGATGTTGCGGATGTCGCCACCGGCGAAGCTGAACTGGCGCGCCAGGAAGCCGAAGTCGACGTCGGCGCCCAGCGGCGCGGCCGGCGGGAACATGCCGCGCCACAGGCGCTCGCGGCGCGGCACGTCGGGCAGCGGGAACTCGACGACGAAATGCATGCGGCGCGAGAACGCGCCGTCGATGTTGTTGGCGAGGTTGGTCGCGAGGATCACGACGCCGTCGTGGTCCTCCATCTTCTGCAGCAAGTAGGCGGTCTCGACGTTGGCATAACGGTCGTGCGCGTCCTTGACCTCGGAGCGCTTGCCGAACAGCGCATCGGCTTCGTCGATGAACAGGATCGCGTTGCCGCTGCGCGCCGCGTCGAACGCGCGGTCGAGGTTCTTCTCGGTCTCGCCGATGTACTTGGAGACGATGCCGGACAACTCGACGCGGTGCAGGTCCAGCGCCAGTGTCTTCGCGATTAGCGCGGCGGCCATGCTCTTGCCGGTGCCGCTGGCGCCGGCGAACATCGTCTTGAGCCCGCGCTGCGCGCCGAGGCGACGGCCGAAGCCCCACTGCTCGAGCACCCGGCCGCGCAGCTCGACGGCGCGCACGATGTCGTGCAGCCGCGCATGCACGGTCGGCGGCAGCACCAGGTCGTCCCACTCGAACACAGTCTGCACGCTGCGCGTCACGTCCGAGCTGGCGGCGGCGCAGACGGCGCGTGCCGCGTCGAGTACGCCACGGGTGTCAAGCTGCGGGCAGCCTTCGAGCGCGGCGCTGCGGCGCGCCACCGCGAGCGTCTGCGCGATGCGCGCCGGGCCGAGCGTGAAGCGTTCGGCCAGCACCGCCGCGTCGACGGCCGCGCCGGCGCCGCCCAGCGCCGCCTGCCAGGCCGCGCTGCGCTCGGCCAGCGGCGGGTCGCCCAGGCGCAGCTCCAGCACCTCGCGGCGCCCGGCGTCGGCGAGCAGCCGGCTGCCGGCGCGGCGCTCGGTGTCGATCAGCACGACGCCGTTCGCCTGCGCGCACAGCTCGGCCAGCGCATGGCCGGCCTCGAAGACTGCCGCCGGCTCGGCGCCGCCCGACAGCAGCGCCGACGCCGGTGCGAGGATCAGCCCGACGCCGAACAGCGTGTTCGCGAGCCGCGCCGCCTGCACGACCTCGTCCGCCGTCGGCGAACCGCGCAGCGCCTGCAGGTCGATCTGCAACGCCGGCCTCTCGGCGCGCGCGAACAGCTCGTGCGCGACCGCAAGCGCTTCGGCCGGATCGGCGCCGGCCAGGCTGACCAGCGGCCACGGCGCACCGTCGTGCAGCGCGCCGGCCAGCCACGCCAGGCGCTGGCCAAGTGCGCCGCCGAGCGGCAGGCGCGGCGTTGCCGCCGGCCACCACCAGCGCGCCGCAGCTGCCAGCCGCTCGTCGGCATACGGCAGCCCGGCGAGCCAGTCAGCCAAGGGCGGCGCGACGCGCAGGCCGCGTTGGGCGCGCGCCGGTGCGTCGCGCGCGGCGGGGTGCCATTCGATCAGCCCCCGCTCGAACAGCCGCCCGCCGGGCGACGCGGCGGCGCGCAGCGCGTGCTCCTGCACCGGGTCATCACCGAACAGCCGCGCGGCCAGTTCGGGTGTGGCCCAGCGCCGCGCCGCATCGTCGTTCAAGTAGGCCAGCAGCGGGCCGTAGCGCGGGTCGAGCTCGGGCGCGAGCGCGGCGAGCAGCACGTCGGCTTCGGCGCGGCTGAGGTGCTGGGCGGCGAGCAGTTGCTGCCAGGGTGACGCATCAGGCTCGGCCCGCTGCATTGCCGTGTGCAGCGCTGCAAGGCGGCGTTCGAGCTTGTCCAGGTCTGGGCCGGCGGCGCCTTGCGCGGTCGGAGCCGCGATCAGCGCATCGACCTGTTCGTCGCTGATGTACAGCCCGCGCAATTCATCCAGCGACAACTGGTAGCGCGCCCGCAACCGCAGGATGGCGCGTTCGATCAGCGCATCGAGGCGCTGCAGTTCCGGCGCGGGCAGGCCGCAGCCGCCACTCAGCAACGCGGGGTGCTGCAAGCTGGCGGCGACGGTCGCGTTCATGGTGCCGCCGGCGTCGCCCCCGGCGCGGCGCCGCCGAGGTTCGTCCGGATCCACGTCGCAACGGCCGCGCCGTCGGCGAACGTGCCGGCAGCGATCAACTGCCCGAGCTTCCAGCCGACGAGGCTAAGCCGCAGATCCTGGATGCTGTTGCCGCGCCCGGCCGGGTCGATCGCGATGCGGCCCAGCGGCGCTTCGGCTGCCGCCAGGTCCAGCGTGGTGCCATTGCCGAGCGCGGCCAGCGCTTCGTTCCAGGCGGCCACGTCAGCGTCGGCGGCGGCGCCGAACTGGGTGCGGAACGTCGTGATGATCGACGTGACCCGGCGCAGCGTTTCTGCCCGCATCGCTTCGCCGACGCGGCGGTCGTGCTCGTCCTCGGTCTCGCGCTCGGGCCCGGGCAGCAGGTCCTCGACGAAGCCGGCCGCCAGGATCTCCAGCCCCTGCAACAGGCCGCTGGCGGGATCGGGCGCCTTCTCGTGGCCGATGGTCAGCCGCACGGCCACGTCCGCATCGCTCATTGCCGCCGGCGCCAGCACCATCGCGCGGATCGTGTTTGCGGCGCGCACCTCGGGCGGCGCGCCGATGGCACCGCAGAAGAACGCCCAGTTCGCGATCTCGCGCGAGACCGTGGCGGGCGAATACTCCAGGCCGACCGCGGTTAGGAAGTGGCCGGGCTGGTTACGGCTCGACGGATGCGGATCGCGAAAACCGCTGCCGCCTGGCGCCTGGTCGCCGGCGAACCCGGTGTCGCTGAACTCCACGCCGGTCTGCAGCCCGGGGATCACGAGGTGCTGCGTGGCGCCCAGAACCGCGGTGAGGCGCGATTCGACCGAGCCGTCGTCGATCAGTTCGTCGTCTTCGAACACGCGGGCGAGCGCCTCGAGGTCGCTGCCGGCGGCCTCCTTGATCGTGCCGATGCGCGCGCGGTTCCAGGCGCCGCGGGCGCCGGGATCGTCGAGCACGGCGCCGAGCAGGTCGGCCTGGTGGGCCTCGCCGCGGGTGACCCAGCCAGACCAGTCGCCGATCGCGTCCTTCATACGGCGCAGCATCAACACCGCGGCCGGCGCGCGCGCCATGCGGATGAGGTCGCGGGCGGTCAATGCGCCCACGACTTCGCCGGCCACGTCGTCGGTGTCCGAGTCGTCGAGCACATCGATCACCGCCGTCACGAGCGTGTACTGGCCGCCGCGCGCCAGCCCAGTGAGGTACGCGCCCAACTCTTCTTCCTGCAGGTTCAGGCCGCCGAAGTTCATGTAGCGGTCCTTGATCTCCTGCGCCGTCTCGCGCCGGATCGCACCGCTGCCGGCACCCGGGCCCTGCATCACATGCGCCAGCTCGTGGGCCAGCAGGCGGCGGCCCGTCGGCCCGGCCGGGTCGTAGCTCCCGGCGCCGAAGACGATGTGCTCGCGCAGCGTGAAGGCGCGCGCGCCCAGTGCCTCCGCGGCTTGGTTCGCGCCCGAGCCGGCGTGGATGCGCACACCGCCCAGGTCCGCGCCGAAGCGCGGCTCCATGTCGCGTCGCACGGTACCCGGCAGCGGCGAACCCGGTTCCGCCAGCGGGCGCGACCCGGACGGCACGGGGCCAGCCAACGGCGCGCCCGCGTCGGCGGCGCCCGCCGGGCGCTGCAAGGCCCGGTCTGCGATGTGATTCGCCTCCGCTTCGTCACGATCCGTCAACCGCGGGGACGACGCGTTCGGTGCCGCGCCGCGCTGCGCCGAGCGCTGGGTGTCGAGGTTGCCGACGCCGCTGCCAGCGACGGCCGATGCCTTCGGCAGCACCACGGCGCCGCCACGCGCCGGTGCGCGGCGGCGGATCGTCGAGCCGGCACGGTCCTGCGTCATGCTCCGATGTCCTCCACGCACCGGATCGCCGGCACGCCCGGCAACTCGATGCGAATGCGCTTCGCGCCGGCCAGCACCAGCAGCACGTCGAGCGGCGCGCGGCCGAGGCAGGCCAGGCTGTCGGCGCCGTCCGTGCCGGATTGCAGCCGCACCGGCAGTGTCAGTGCCTGGGCCCGCAGGAAGGCCGGCGACGAACCGAGCAGGCCGGGCAGTGCGCGGGCGCAATCGTCGAGCAACCGGGTCGCGGCTTCGGCGAGCAGGTGCTTCAGCGCGGGCGACGCGCTGCCGCGGGGCGCCAGCGCCGGCGCGGGGCGGACCCGCAGCACTGCGCGCAGCGCGGCCACAGCCATGCCGGTGTGATGCTCAACGAGCTTCTCCGACGCGTCCAGCCCGCACACCGAGCGCACGGCGGGATCGGCCCGCACCCGCGCCGCGTCGGGCCCTGCCAGCGCGAGCGTGGCGACCCGCAGCACCAGCGCGCGGCACAGCGCATCGGCGCCGCGGGTCGGGTCGTCTGACTCGTCAGCCAGCGCAGGGCCGACCGCGAGCGGCCACGCGGCGCGCAGCAGCGCTTGCCAGCGCCCGATCCAACCCAGCCGCTGGGCGCGGCCGAGCAGGACGAACAGGCCGCCGTGAGGGCTTTCCAGCCAGGCCGCGGACGCGGCGCGGTCGTGCGGATCGCCGGTGGCCCCGGCGCGTTGTGCCAGGTCGGCAGCGAGCGCCGCTACGTCGCTGTCGGCAGCCGCCTCCAGCCACTCGGCGGCCAACCGGTGCGCCGCCAGCGCGTGGTGCAGCGCCGCGCGGGGGTCGGCACCGAGCGTGCTCGGCGCCAAGGCGCCGTCGCGCGCCAGCGCGTAAAGCGCGGCCAGGCTGCGCAGGCAGCGCAAAGTCGTGACGCCAGCGCTGCCGGGCAGCACCCTCTCGGCAGCGACCAGCGCGCGCAGCCAGGCCGTCGTCGCGCCGGCCGGCGGCAGCGCCGCGGCGGCCGGCCACAGCGCCGCCAAGGGCGCCAGCGCGGCGCCGCCGCGCAGCCCGAACCAGGCGAGCAGGCGCATGCCGTCGCCATCGCCGAGCGTGCCGAGCACGCTGGTCAGCGCGCCGTCGGTCAGCCGCGCGAGCGCCGCGACGCCGGCATCGGACTCGCTGATCACCAGCGTGCGCAGTGCGGTCGAGCGGCTCAGCGCATGCAGCCCGTCGAACTCGGCCAGCCACCAGCAGCGCTCGGCCCGCCCTTCGGCAAAGCCGACCAGCGCCGCGGCGACGAACTCGGCGCGATCCCGAAAGCGCAGCAGTCCGGGCTCCGCCAGCCGCGCCTGCAGCGCCGACGCGAAGCGCCGCGCGATATGGCCGGCGATCACGGCGTCGTCCCAGGCGGTGTTGGCGCCGCAATGCAGGTCGAGCCGGTCGATGAAGATCATCTCGCCGCCATCCGGTTCGCTGGGGCCGGCGAGCTCGACGTGCGCGAGCGCGTTTTCGATGCGGCCGGCGGCAACGTCGCGCAGCCGGCGCGATACCGGCTCCAGGCGCTGCGGGTCGCCGGCGAGGCGCAGCGCGAGGCTCAGGCGGTGGATTTCGAGGTCCATGGCGGCGCCCCCTAGCTGACCTGCTTGCCGCGCCGCTTGGGGGTCGGCTTGGTGGGCGGCGCCTCGACCGCGGTGTCGCCGTGCAGCGCCTTCACCTCGGCCTGCAGCCCTTGGACCTGTTCGCGCAATTCCTTGATCGCCTCGATCAGCAACGGCACCAGGCTGGAGTACGAAATCCCCGCACCGCGTTCGCCGGTGGTCACCGCCTGCGGCACGACCTGCTGCAGCTCCTGCGCGATCAGCCCGAGGCGCTCGCCATCCTGCGCCCGCGCGCCCTCGGCCGCCCACTGGTAGCGCACGCCGCGCAATTGCGCCACCTGTGCGAGCGCGCCGCTGATCGTGTGCACCTCGGTCTTGGCACGCGCATCCGACACCTCGATCACGCTGCGGCAATAGACCTGCAGCCAGGCGCCGGCGTCGGCCGGCGCGTTGCCCCAGGGCACCGTCGTGTTGCGCATGTCGGCGAAGAGGGTCGCGGGATTCAGCGTGCCGACCGTCACCGCGTTGTGGCCATCGCCGCCGAACACGCACTGCTCGTTGTTGGTGCCGTCGACGCGCAGCCAGTGACCGTGCACATGCAGCTTCTCGGTCGGCGCGTCGAGCCCGATACCGACGTTGCCGTCGCCCGCATACGGGTTCATCAAGATGTTGCGCGGCGCACCGGCACCCGGGTTGGTGCTGCGCAGATACAAGTCGTTGGTGTTGCTCTGCAGGTCGACCGCGCCGCCGTCGGCGCGCAGGTCGACGCTGCGCGAGCCGTCGATGCTTTGCAGCCGGATGCGGGTGCCGCGCACGTGCACCTGCGTGTCGGCGGCCGGCACCGCCTGGTTGACGCCGAGCTTGCCGCGCAGGTAGGTGGTGTCGGCATAGGCCGAGAACAGCGGCAGGTTGACGCCCGCGGGTCCGGTCGCGCGGAGTTCGGGCGCGGGCGTGCCGCCGGCCGGCACGCTGGCTTCGAGGAAGACCTTGTCGCGCGATGCAGCGTCGGCGGCGCTGCGCAGCACCAGCCGTCCGCCGTTGCCGCGATCCAGGCTGAAGCCGACGCTGTCTTCATGCACGTCGAGCCCGGTCTGCGGGTTGTCGACGCCGATGCCGACGCGGCCGTCGGTGGCCGGCGTCGGGTTGATGATCACGCAGTTGTTGTTCTGCGCGGCCGGCCCGGTCGAGCGCAGGTACAGGCGATTCGTGTCGGAGCGCAGCTCGACGCCGGGGCCGTCGCTGCGCATCTCGATGCGCTTCGCGCCGGCGCCGTCTTCGAGCCGGATCGCGTCGCCGCGCGCATGCAGCGTGCAGCCCGGGTCGAACATGTTGACGCCGACGCGCCCGCTGCTTAGCACGACCAACTGCGGCGCCTGTCGCCCCGCCGGCGCCGCGGCCAACTCGGGGCCGACGACGAAGCGGTTGTCGGTGCGCGCGTCGCTGCCGATCACCGCGCGCAGCTCGCGCTGTCCGGGCAGGCCGCTGCCGTCGCCGGCGCGAGCAAGATACAGCTCGTTGCCTTCGTTCAGGCCGTCGATGTTGCGCAGCAGCAGCCGGCTGCCGGCGAGCTTGGCGTCGCCCTCGCAGCGCAGGCCGCCTTCGACCCAGACCAGGTCCTGCAGCAGCGTCGCGAGCGGCTGCCCGGCACTGAGCAGATGCGCGAAGCGGTGCGGCGTGGCGGGGTCGTCGCCGCGCGCGCGCAGCACGATCGCTCCGTCGCTGGCTTCGATGTTCTGCACCACGCAGCCGCCGTAGCGGCGGAAGCCGCGGATCGATGCGTCGACATTTGCGCTTGGGACCAGGTAACGGTCGACGAAGTAGCCGAGCACGCCGTTGCCGGCGACCCATCGCACCTGGCCCACCGGCACCAGCCAGCGCGGCGGTTTGTCGCCGGCCGGGAAGGTCTGGTGCGGCACCGATGTGTCGTGCAGCGGCGGCGCCGTGGGGTTGAAGACCTTCAGCGCGTCGAGCGCATCGATGGTCTCGGCGCCGATCACGGTGCGGTCGCGTTGCTCGGCCAGCGGCAGCTCGCCGATCACAAACTCGAAGCCTTCTTCGATCCGCGACGTGCCGTTCTCCAGGTCGCAGACCTCAAAGCCGGGGGCCGGCAAGCGGCCACCGGTTTCGGTGTAGGCCAACCAGACCTTGACGAGGCGACCTACCGGCGCTGCGCCGCCGTCGACCGCCGCGTTGTACGGCAAGGCCGCGAACAGGCTCTCTGCCAGCCGCGTTGGCTGCTGCACGACGAGCTGGCGGCAGAAACCGTCGCGCGCCCAGCCGGGCTGCAGGATCACCTCGCGCCGGTTCGCTGCGCCGGGTGCCGGGTTCTCGATCAAGTTCAGCCCGAGGCCGATGCCCCAGGTGTGCGCGCCCAGCGCCTGGCGCGCCTGCGCGCCGCGCAGGTAGTCGACGACGGCCGACAAGTCGGCCGCCGACAGGTACTGGCCCTCGAAGAAGCGCGGCCGTTGGTCGAATGCGCCCATGTTGGCTGCTCCTTGCTGCTTGCTGGTTCGCTCGCTGCCGGGGGAATCGCGCCGCGTCAGCCGACGGCCGGCGACGGCGTGCCGCCCTGCCCCTTGACGATCTGCAGCGCGCGCAGGATCTCGTCCTGCCGCGCGACCGTCTTCTGCAGCTCGGCGAGCTCGCTGCGCATCGCCTCGACGCCGAGCTTCTTGTCGATGTCTTTCAGGTCGACCTGGTGCACCGCTTCGTTGCCGGCCAGCGGACCGAAGGCGCTGCCGTCGAAGACGCGCGCCGCGAGCGCGGCCCAGGCCGGCGCGGCGGCGCCGCCGACACGCGCCTGCTCGTAGTCGGCCAGCATGTGCTGCAGCAGGTTCGGCGCGGCCATCGCGGCTTCGAAACTGCCGTGTGGCGGGGTGGACGATGGCGGCGCGGCCGCGGCTCCGCGCGCGCGCGTCGTCGCGCCACGGATGCTGGCGGACGGCGGCTGCACGGCGCCGACCGTCGCCGAGCCCGTCGCGCCCGAGCGCCGCGCGCCGACGACCGCGACGCCGAGCATCAGCATCATCAGCGTGTAGGCCGTCGTCTGGCGGCCGGTGCTGCAGCAGATGCGCGCGAAGAAGTCGCGCAGCCCCTGCCACGGCAGCCACGAGAACCAGTACAGGATCGTCGGCCAGGTGATCAGCAGCTTGCGCTCCTGCCAGTTGCAGATGTCGATCACCGGGCAACTCTGCGTGCCCGCGGCGCCCGTGGATGTCACGCCGGTGTTGACGGTGACCACCGCGAGCGGCACGCAGTTGGTGTTGGCCGGCGGCGGGCAGGCCGGCAGCAGCGCCGAACAGAAACACTCGGTCGCGATCTGGATCCAGCTGTCGTCGAGCTGTTGGAAACGCGTCGCCAGCTCGGCCTGGTCGGCGGTGCCGAGCCGGCCGATCGTGCGCGTGCTCGACCACTGCACCGCCGAGTCGTACTGGCCGCGCACGGTGCCTACGAAGCTGCAGTGGTGCAGCGAGAACTCGCTCGCGAACTCCTGCAGCGCCTGTGCGTAGTCGCGGTAGGCGGCGACGCCGGCCGCGTCGAGCTGGCGGCCTTCGGCCAGGCTCGCGCGCAAATCCATCGCCCGCATCACGCAGCACAGCGTGCGCTCCAGCAGGGGGCCGAAGCGGGCGCGGTTCGCGTACAGCCAGGCGATCATGAGGTCGCCGCTGCCGCTGAGCCGCGGGTTGATCGCGCCGGGCACGTTGTCGGTCGGCAGCCCGGTCAGCCCGTTCTGCGGCAACGGCGCCTTGTATGCGGTGAAGCGGAAGCCTTCGCAGACCTGGGTCGGCTCGCACTGCGGCAGCAGGCCGCGGCGCTGGCTGGCCGGCCGGTAGGCACTGGACTTGGCGCCGCAGCTACAGCCGCTGCCTCCGTTTCCGCCGCACCCACACCCGCCGCTGCTCGACGCGCCGCCGCAACTGCAGCCGGACGACGATCCGCCGCAGCGGCAGCCCGGTTTCGCGACGCTGTCGCCGGCGCCGGTCAGCGCGGTGATGCCGCGCGTCGGCCGCTCGTCATAGCAGACCGCGAGCACCCAGCGTTCGACACCCTGCGTGCAGGTCGACGGCGGCGTGCCGTACGGCGGGTCGCAGACCACCGGGTTGGCCGGCCGGCAGCTCTGGATGAGCCGGCAGATGTCGACCGATTGGTCGGCGCACAACACGATATCGTCGCCGCACGGCGACAGCGCATAGCCGGCGCGCACGGTGACCGCGCTGGCGTCGCACGGGCTGCATGCGACCTCTAGCCCGCAGGCCACGCCCCAGCCGACCAGGTAGCGGTTGTGCAGCTTGTTCTTGTCGATCAGGTACTGCTGCAGCCGGTTCAGGTCCTCGTCGCTGAGCAGTTGGCCGGGGAAGAAGCGCGGCCGGCACAGGCACTTGAGCCCGCCGCAGACCGGGCACGGCGGCGCCGGGTCGGCGCAGGGGTCGGCGCGGCCCGGCGCTGGTTGCGAGGTGCGGCCGGCCGTGGAGTTCGCGTAGGCGTAGGAGGTGGCCGCGGCGGCGGTGGCCCGCGATTGGCTGGTGGTGAGAGGCATGTCAGCGCTCCGCGTGATGTGGATGGGAGTTCGGGTCGGGCAGCTCGGCGGCGTCAACCCTGTCTGCCCAGGGCGGCGCCCAGCCACAGCCAGCTTTCGAAGACGCCTCCCTGGATACCGTAGGTGACACCCACGGGGTGGTCGCCGCTGGGAAGTTGCGCGCGCGGGAACTCCGCATCGACGGCGCGCCCTTGCTCGTCGATGAAGAAGTCACCGCGCAACTGGAGCCGGAGGTGGCCCATCCGGCTTGCCACATCCACGGACCTCGGGGAGAAGACAAAGGCCCAGACGTCGGATCGAATGTCGGCAACCTCCTCGATTTGGCCGCTGCCGTCGACCTTTGCCGGCACGACAATGCCGATCGCATCGCACCAGCAGAGTCGGTCGGTCGCCCGGCGGAGCGTTGCGTTGCGCTCGTCGATGTTGTCGTGCGGCGCCATCGCGCTTTGCGGCAGCTGCACGGTGAAAACGTGCGGCGTGAACGTGATCGAGCCGTGATCCAGCGCCCGGACCGGCTTGTCGAAGCGCACCCACAGGCCCGAAAAGTCGCTCCCGGCCTGGCCCAGCAGCCTCGCGGGCGACAGATTGTTGCCGTCCGCATCGTGCTTCCAGCCGATGTCCACGATGCGCGCGAGATCCTCTTCGAGGCCCTGGCCGTCGCAGCCGCGCGGGATCGTCAGCACCAGCGTGCGCACGCCGGCGATGACCTGCAGCGCAGCGGCGCCGGGCACGTTGCAGGGCACGAAAGTCGCCTGCACGGCGTCGATGCCCAGACCATCGTCGCCGTCACAACCGCGCGGGATCTGCAGCACCAGGGTGCTGACGCCCGCTATGACCTGCAGCGCCGCGCTGCCTGGCTGCTCGCAGGGCACGAAGGTTGCCTGCACGGCGTCGATGCCGGTGCCGTCGATGCCATCCTCACCCGCAGGCCCCGCGACACCGCCCTGCATCTGCAAGCACTCCAGCCACGCCTGCAGAGACGCGGTGCTCGCGAGCATACGGCGGCCGAGGCGGTTGTCGATGCGGGCGCGGCGCTGCCCCAAGTCGTCGGCGGCGGCCGGCAGGTCGAGCAGCTCGGCGTTGCTGCGGTAAGTGAGGATCGTCGCGAGCACAACGCAATCGCCGGTGTCGCAGGCCGGGCAGCCATCGAGCTGGTGCCAGACGTGGTCGCCGCAGTCGCCCTCGGCCAGCGCCGCGAAGTCGAGCACCGCCTGTGCGCCGCCGGCCCCGCCTTCGTTGGCGCCCACCAGGACGACCTGCCGCGCGCCGGTGCCGACCGAGCGCGCGGCGCCGGTCAGCGGCGGCTGCGGCGGAACGGCCGCCATCGGCGCCAGCGCGATCGTCTGGGCGTACCAGGCGTTGGACTCGCGTTCGAGCACGTGCAGCCAGACGCCGGCGGTCGCCGGGTCGCCGGTCGCGCCGAGCGCATCGGGCGGGTGCTGCAGGTCGATGCTCGTCAAGGCATTGGTGGTCCGGTCGACGAGGTAGACGCGCCGGTCGGCGCCACTCGCAATCGCAAGCTGCGGCGCGCCCTGGAGGCCGAACGCGGCGAGCGCGACCGGCTGCGCGCCGGCGGGCAGGCCGCCCAGGCTGGTGGGTGCCGTACCGCTGAAGTCGATCAGCTTCACCACCGGCGTCGCGCCGGTCGCGTCGATCGCGCTGGCCTCGCTGCCGTCGGCAGCGACCGTGAACGCACCGAGGTTCACGGCGCTGGGGATCGCCGTGCCGTGCTCGTCGTCGATCACATGCGTCGCGTCGCCGGCAAAGGCAAGCAACTCTCCGCTGGCGCGCACGTGGGCGATCAGCGTGCGCGCTGCGAGGGTACTGCTCGCCAGGCGCACCTCGCTGGCAACCGTGGTGCCCATCAGTTTGCGCAACACGCCGGGCGTGCTCGGGCCGACCTCGCTCACATCCGCGGCGACGAACACACGTACTTCGATCACTCCGGTTCCGTCGCTCGAATCGGTCGCGACGAACACATGATCCCCGTCCTGCGACAGCGCCAGCGCACGTGCCGCCTGCCCCAGCGCCACCCTGCGCCGCGAGCGCCGTGCCGTGTCGATGATCACGAGCCGGCGCGCGTCAGCCGGGTCGATCAGCGCGACTCGGCCGGCGGCGTCGGCGCGCAGGAAGCCGGTCACGCCGTGCAGCTCGGTCGCGACCAGAGCGCCCTGGGCCTGCAGGTCGGTCGCGGCGAGCGGCGGCAGCGGAGGGTCGACACGCACGTCGATCGCGAACGATTCGAGGATGCGGTTCGGCGCGCATTGCGTGTCGTCGCAGCCGCATTCGTCGTACAGCACCGGCACGTCTTCGGTCGGGCAGTCGCGGAAGCGCACGCACAGCTGCAGCGCGTGCAGCAGCGCGTCGGCGGTCAGCCGCTGCACCTCGGCGTTGCCGGCCACGTCGACGATCTCGGGTTGCGCGACCAGGATCTCGTGGCCGCAGCAGTCGAGCGCCGAGCCGGGCTCGACGACGACGTAGCGGCGACGGCAGTCCGGCGACGGATGCTGGTGCACGCGCAGCCCGCATACCGTGCCGGTGCCGTGCAGGCGCAGGTTGTGGTGGCGCATCTTGTCCGAGTGGTACAGCGTCTCGGTCGCGAACTCGGCTGCCCCCATCATCTTGCCGGTGAAGTAGTGGTTGCGCACGAAGGCGTCGAAGCCGCACTCCGCGCAAGTCTCGAAGGCCGAATGTTCCTGTTGGCAGGCCATGGAAATCTCTCCTTCAAACGGTGCTTCAGGCCAGCCCGGCCGGGCCGCCGACGCGCAATCCACCGACCTGCGCAGCGGCAGCCGGGCGCGCCGGCAGCACGGTCGCGCGGCCCAGCCCTTGGTTCTTGTCCGAGCCGTTCAGGCGGACGCCCATCGGTGTGCGGGCAATCACGCTGTCGAGGCCGACCATCGCCTGCACGCCGACGCGAAACCGCGGCTCGACGTAGACCAGTTGCGCCTGCACATGCGCCGGCACCTCGGTGGCGAGCACATGGCGCAGCGCGCGTTCGTCGGCCGGGCGCTCCTTGACGCAGGCTGGCACGAACAGGCTGATGCGGTTGGCGTGCACCAGCAAGGGGTCGCGCAGCGGGTCGGGTGTCGCGATCAACTGGCTCTGGCCGACGCGGGCGCTGCCGAGCGGCGCGGCGCCCGAGATGCCGCCGGCCTGTGAACAATCCGCCAGCGCAGTCGCTGGACCGCCGAGCACGACGCCGCCGCAACCCGTCGGCGCATCCGGCGCGCTGTTGCCGCCGAGCTGCGAGCGGTTGACGATGCGCTGGCCCCACAACACCGAGTCGTCGCCGAGCCGCGCCCGGCCGGCGAACAACCAGCGCCGCAGCTTGAAATGCTCGAGCAGCAGCGCCGGCGGCGCGGCCGGCACCAGTGCCGGGCCAGGGCCGCAGTTCAGCGGCCGCGGCAGGCAACGCGCCTGCGGCCGTTCGGCCGGGCAGCAGGCGGCCGAGCGGTCCAGCCCGAGAAGTAACAGCAACTGGCGTCGCAGGCCTTGCGGCGTGCCGCGCTGCGGGTACAGCGCCGCGGCCTCGTTCAGGTAGCGGCGGCGACGCGCCTCGGGCCAGTCGCGCTCCATCACGAGGCCGATCCAGCTCGCGAGCCAGCCGAGAAAGTCGCTGTGCCCCTTCAAGCCCTCGGCCGGCGCCGACAGCGGCTCGAACAGCGCCGCCTGCGCATCCAGCCGGGCTTCGATCGAGCGCAGGCTGGCGTCGAAGATCGCGGTGAAGCGGTCGGTGAAATCGGCGCTGACCGGCTCGGCGCCGAACACCGCTGGCAGGTAGCGGCGCAGGCTGATGCGCGGGTACTCGACCAGGGCGGCACACAATTGCGGCGTGTCGAAACCGTCGCCGGCCAGGTCCAGCCGCAGCCACAGGTAACGGCCAGGGGTGCTGCGGATCAGCGCATCCCAGCGGCCGTTCGGGTCGATGCCCGTCGCGGTCACCGGCGCGCTCCAGGCGGCGTCGCCGAGCAGCGCGAGCTCGGCGTCGTCGAGCACGATCTCGGCGCTGAACGTGTGCAGCTCGACCTTGCAGCCTGGCGGGACGCAGCCGCGCAACTCGACGCGGTGCCACTGGCAACCGTCGATCGCCGAGTCCAGCGGCTGGCTGCGGTAATTGCCCTGGCGCCGGTACAGCGGCGCGAGCGCCTGCTGCTCGGGTTCGACACACGCACCACGCGCGTCGAACAGCGCGCTGCCGCCGTCGCAGCGGTCGCACGGCAGCCGCAGCCGGCCCAGCGCATCGACGGCCAGCGGCAGCGGCGCGAAGCCGGTCAGTTGAACGCTGCGCAGGTCGATGCGGGTCGGCGTGTTGTTGCCGTCCCAACGCCACAGCTCGGGTGCAGGCGGCTGCACCAGGCCTTGCCACTGCCACAAGGTCGAGGCGCCGGGGCCGGTGCTCGCGACCAGCGCGTCGGCATCGGCGAGCAGCGCATGCAGCCGGTCGCGGTCGTCGATCGCGATGTGCCAGACGCGGCGCGCCGTCGCGAACGAACGCTCCCAGCGGCCGCGTGCATCGAAGCGGTCGATGCGCTGGTTGAGCGCGTCGGCGGCGTGCAGCCGGCCGTGGCCATCGAAGGCCAGCGAGCCCGGCGCCCACGGCCGCGCCAGCGCCGCGCGCTCGGCCGCCGGCAGCCGCAGCTCGCCGCGCGGCAGCCAGCCGCGCAGCCCGAAGCGCAGGATGCGGCCGTGGCCGGCATCGGCGATGAACAGTTCGTCGCCGCAGCGTGCAAGGCCCTGCGCATCGCGCAGTTGGTTCGCCGGCACGCGCTGCGGCGCAGCCGCCACGGCGTTCAGGCACGAATCTTCCGGCGCCGGCCGCGCGGCGCGCACCGTGCAGCGCAGCGGCTTGAAGCCGCAGTCGCAGGCGTCGTAGACCTTCAGTTCGCCGCTGATCGGGTCGAGCATCAAGACCTCGCCGCGCGGTCCGAATGCGACGTTGATGGGCGGGCGCAGCCCACCGAGGCTGCCCGAGGGTTCGGCGGCGCGGCGCTCGGCACTTGGCGCCGGGCTCAGGACGAGCGCGTTGCTCGCAGCCGAGAGCTCGACATCGTCCAGGGCCTGCACACGCCAACCGATGGACGGCTGCGGGCCGATCCAACCCGCCAGCAGCAGCGAATACGGGTCATGCGGCGGCGTCGGCAGGGGCGCGAAGCGACGCGGTGCCAGCGGGCCGTCGGTCACCGCGTTCATGCCTGGGCCTCCGCGGCTTCGCGCAAGGTCAGCGTCTGGATGTCCAGCCCGGTCAGCTGAAGCAGCCCGTTCGCTGCGATCGTCGCGATGGTCACGTCGCGGCATTCGGGGCGCTCGTCGTCGTCGACCGTCAGCACCAGTTGCGGCACGCTGTCGACGCCCGGCACGCCGAACACGCGCTGCACGAGCTTCGAGTAGCGGATCGAACCACCGAACGGCCAGCCGCTGCCGTCGTCACCCCCGGTCAGCGGGTGGAGGTAGGCGGCGAGCGCGGCCTCGACGGCGATCCGCACGGTCGCCGGGCTGGCGTCGTCGCGCACGACGACTTGCGCCGTGATCGCCACCGTCACGTAACGGGGTGCGATCACGAACAGCTCGGTGCCGAGCAGGCGGCGTGCTTCGATGTACTCGCAGACGGTGCGCAACAGCCCTTCGCTGGGCATCGGCGGGGCCGCAACCGTGAGGCCAGTGAAAGCGCCGCCGTCATCGGGCACGACGATCAGCGTGACCGCGCCCGGCACCGGCACGCCGGGAAACTGCGGATGCGCGAGCGGCAGTGCCTTCGCGCGTTTGACGTTGCCGGCCTGCTGCGCGAGCAGCTCGAAGTCATCGGGCGTGACCGCGCGTTCGCGCGAACGCAGGCTCTGGCGGGCGCGCTTCTTCGCGTCGTCGAGCCGCTCCTCGTCGCGCCCGCCGCTCGCGGCGAACAGGTTCTCGACCTTGCCTGCGTCGAGGCCGTCGAGCGGCGACAGCAGCGCGTTGATCGCCTTGGCCGCGACGTTGCCGCGCTGGCCGCCGCCGTAGCGGTAGCGCAGCGCGATCACGTTCGCATCCGGGTTGTTCGGGTTGGCGACGGGAATCGCGCCGTTGTCGCCGTCGCCGGCGATCACGCTGCCGCTGGTCCAGTCGATCTGGAGCTTTTCTTCGTCGCGGCCGGCGCCGAGCAGGTCGTCGCCGACGGCCCAGACCTGCGGTCCGTCGCGGCTGCCGTCGTCGATCTGGATCGTCGCGCTGCCGCGGATCACCGGGGTGTTCTCGAGCTGCCAGCGCTGGATGCGCGAGCCATCGGTGCCGCCGAGCAGCTCGCGCTCGACGGTCTGTGCCTGTTCAACCGGCACGGTGTTCGTGCGCACCGCGAGCAGTTTCGGCGCGCGCTCGTACTGTGCGGTGACGAGCCTTGCACGCAGCCAGAACAGCTTGGGGCGCGCACTGCCGGTGACCGGATCGACCGCGTCGTAGGCGCCGACGAAGTCGCGCACGAAGCCGGCGCCGGCCGACACGCGCAGCAGCACGTGGCCGGCGCGCGTGAAAGCCTGGGTTTCGTCGGAGAGCTGGTCGACCGGTGCCCACAGCGTGCCGGTCCAGGCTTCCCACTGCAGCTTCGCCGGCGCGTTGGCGGCGCTGCCGCACTGGTAGACGCGCGGCACGTTGCCGGGCGGCGCGGCGGTCCAGACCGCGAGGTCGAGCACCAGTGCCGGAAAGCTCAGCTCGTTCGGGTGCCCGGCGGGGAAGCCGAAGCCCAGCACCAGCGCGCCGTCGAGGCGCGGCAACTCGCCGAACGGGAACCAGCCGTCTCGCGCGTCGGTGTTCAGCGACGTGCGGTCGCGGTACTGTGCCGCGTCGAAGGCCTGCACGCTTTGCAGGGTGCAGGTGACCGCGGTCAATGCGCGCGTGCTTTCGAAGACCAGCGGCGTGCCGTCGTCGCTGCTCGCGCCGACCTGGGTGCGCGCCGGCACGCTGACGGTTGCGGCGGTCGTGCCGTCGGCCACCGCGAAACTGACCTCGGCGCTCGCCGGCTGCGCCGGCAGCAGCTCGATGCCGATCAGTTCGAGGAACTTCAGGTAGTTCAACTCCGGCACACGGCCCATGCGGTGCAGCAGCATGTCCGACAGCCAGGCGAACACTTGCGCCAGCGTGATGCCGGGGTCGCTGTCGTTGACATCACTCCAGACCGGCTGCCACTCCGGCGTGTAGCGCGCGATGCGGGCGCGGACCTCGGCGACGATGTCGTCGAAGCGGCGGTCGTCGATCAGCGGGTTGGAGTCGGCGAGTGGCATGTCAACGCCCCTCCGTCACGTAGTACGGATACACCAGGTTGCCGATCGCGTTGGTCGCGCGCACCCGGTAGTTGATGCGGATCAGCAGCAGGTTCGGCGCCTCGGCGGTGTTCTCGGCGTGCACGTCGAGCACGTCGATGCGCGGCTCGTAGGCCGTCAGCGCCTGGCGCACCAGGTGCACCGTCAGCGCGATCGTGCGCGAGTCGTTCGGCGCGAACAGCAGCTCGTGGATACCGCAGCCGAACTTCGGCAGCATCGGCCGCTCGCCCGGCGCTGTCGAGAGGATCAGCATGATCGCCTCTTCGATACGCTGCTCGTAACGCGCCTGCGCAATGCGCCCGCCCGGCGTGACCTGCAACGGAAAGCGCCAGCCGATGCCGAGAAACTCGCGGTTGGGGGTCGTCGTGCCGTCCATCGCCATGTCCTTCTCAGACCAGGTCCTGCTTGACGGCGCCACCGGCCGGCAGGTAGCGGATGTGCTCGGCTTCGAGGTCGCCCTGCACGATGACCTTGCGGCCGGGCGCCGGGCGCAGCTCGATGTCGCCGGCGGCGTTCAGCAGCACGCGCGCGAGGGCGTGGCCGGCGCCATCGCACTTCGCGATCTCCAGTTCCGGCCCGCTCGCGCGCAGCTCGATGAAGCCGGTCGCGACCAGCCCCGCGTTCTTGAGCTGGATGCGCACCAGCGTGCAGTCGTCGGCGGTTTCGGTGTCGAATCCGATCGTGAAGCGCTGGTTCTCGCTCGCCGAGATGAAGCTCAGGTCGGCGGACGGCGCGCTCAGCCCTTCGGCAACCGCGCCGGCATGGCTGAACTGCGCGAACGCACGCAGCCGGTAGACCGGCGCGCCGTTGACGGCCTTCGCATAGCGCAGCGCGCCTGCCTTGTCCTTCTGCCCCGCGGCGACGAGCACGCCCTGCCACGGCTGCGAATCCCCCTCCTTAAACGCGAGCGCGAGCGGCGTCAGCACAGCGAGCGTTGCAAGGTCGGTAACCGCCGGCTTCCACGCCTGCTCGGTCTCGTTCCAGATCTCCTCGCTGCCGCCCGGCGTCGCGGTGCGGTAGACGAAGGCGCCGATCTTCTTCAGCTCGGCCTGCGTCGCGCCTTGGTCGTCGGCATGGGTCAGCGCGCCGAGCTTGACGTTGACCGGCTTCTCGAGCTTCGCAGTCGGGCCGGCCGGCTCGTACTGCAGCAGCGGGGCGGGGACGGTCAGGACGGTCATTGTCGGCGCCTCAGAGCAGGTTGCCGATGCCCGGCGTATGCAACGGGCTGACGACGGCGTTGGTCACCAGCGTAGAGCACTGCAATACGCCGGTGAAACTCGCGAAGCCGCCGTTGACGGTCAGCACCGGCGCGTTGATCGTCAGCGCCGCGGCCGCCGTCACGGTCGCGCTGGTGCAGGTGATGTTCGCGAGGCTCGCGGTCGTCAGGCTGACGCCGCTGGTGTCGATCGTCACTGTGGTCGTGCCGCCGACGCTGATCGCCAGCGACGGCACCGGCGTCGCGTTCATCGTGATCGTGACGCCGACGCCCGTGCCGGCCTGCAGCTTAACCAGCGTGCCGGCCGGGTTGTCATCCATCAGGACCTGGTTGCTTCCTGACTTGACCTCGATCTTGCCGAGGCCGGGCTGGTCGTCCAGGGTCACCGAGCGGTTGCCGTCGGACTTCAGGATCACCTTCTTCGCGCCGTCCTTGTCCTCGAAGCGCAGCTGATGGCCGCCGGGCGTCTTGATCACGCGCATTTCCGGTTCGGTCTCGGGCGAACGCTGCTCGCCGTTCCACAGATAACCGACCACATAGGGATGGTCGAAATCGTTGTTGCCATGGATCACCAGCACTTCGTCGCCAACCTCCGGCATGAACAACATCCCGCGGCTTTTTCCGGCCAGCGCCGCGGCGACGTAAGCCCATGGCGATTCGAGGCCATCTTCGATCTGCACGTACTCGACACGCACGCGGCCCTGGCTCGCGTCCACTTCGCGAACGACGGCGGCGATGGCTCCGCCTTGGTTCATCTGGATTGCTCCGTCGACGCGGCGCCCGGCAAAAGCGGCGGTGGTGGCAATGGCTTCTCGCGATGCGCCGTGAACTTCGTCGTGTAGCCGCTGTCGTTGAAGGTGTGCGTGGTCTTGGCGACGGCGTAGATGCCGCTGAAGCGCTCGCCAACGCCGTGGATCTGCACCATCTGGCCGGCCCGCAGGTCCGGCAACCCGACTGTCGTGCCGGTCGCTTCGACCAGTTTCTGCAGCCGCTCGGTCAGCTTGCCGGCGGCGCTGCGTTCGGCCTGGGCGAGCGTGAACTGCGGCTCCTTCACCTCGACGTGCTCACGCTCGCGGCAGCTGTCCAGCGGCAGCCCGAGCGTGTCGCGCTTCTGCACGAGTTCCAGGAGGTCGACGTTGGTCGTGATGCCGAACCGCTTCCGGTCCGCGTCGCTGATTGTGACCTTCGGCCGGATGGCCTGGTTGGTCTCGCGGTTCCAGCTGCGGATCTCGACCGCCGAGACGAAATTGGCGGTCGACAGCTTCGGCGTGAAGTCGATCAGCGAGACGCCCCACTTCAACTGGTACTGCACATCGGGCACGCCGGGGTGCAGGTCGTCGGGCGGGCCGAAGTACAGCACCTCGCGCACCGCGTTGCGGCCGACCGGCTCCAGGTCCACATAGACCACGTAACCGAGCTTGCGTGCTTCGATCAGCAGGAAGTCGATGTCGTACTGGTTGTCTTGCGTCACCGAATCGAGCACCGGCTCGCGGCGCAAGGCGCGTTCGCTAATGCGCACCGGCAGCGGGAAGTGGCAGCCGCCTTCGTTGCGGCGCGTGCCGATGTCCTGCGCGATCAGGCTCATCTTGACCCGCGCCCGCGGCAGGCGCCGGTTCGGCCAGCGGTCCTGATGCTGGCGGCTGCGCAGCTGGTGGAGCGCGTTCAACACCCGCACCGTCAGCGTCGGCGCGCCGCTGGCCGGGAACGACGGCTCCAGGCTGACCGTCGTGCCGCGCATCATCGTCAGCAGTTCCGAGCCGTAGCCCAGCTTCAACTCGAACTCGGCGGCGCCGGGGTTGAAGAGCTGCTGCGTCGCGTTGTCGCCGAGCACCTTCTTCTCGGCACCGGTGTACTTGAACTCGCGCGTCTCGGGGTCCCAGTTGTTGACGGTGATGTCGAAACTGTCTATCTCGGTCGTCGAGTCGTTGTAGGTCACCTGCAGCACGTCGCGCACGACGCCGCCAGCCAGGTCGCGGCCGCTCGCGCTGATCTCGAAGCGCGGCACATAGAAGTCGCCGAAGCCTTCAGCGGCTTTCTTGAGCGTGACTTGTTGAGTCATGGCGTCACGGATTCAGACGCGGCACGCGCAGAAAGCGCCCGCTGCTCAGGCGCCGCGCATCATCGATGCCGTTGGCGTTGGCCACCTCGCGCCACAACGCCGGCTGGTCGTAGTACTGCGTCGAGACCGACGCGAGCGAATCGCCCTGCTGCAGCACGTGCACGTGGGTGCGGTCGGGCGAGCTGAGCTGCAGGTGGTTGAGCTGCTCGGTCAAGGTCTTGTACTCGCGCAGCGTGATCGTCAGCGTCGCGCGCAGCGGCACGCCCTCGGGAGAGAACAGCGTGAACTTCTGCTTCACGCTCTCCATCACGCAGCGCAGCCCGTTGCGCCGCTGGCCGCCGAGCGGTGCACCGATCGCCGACATGGCGGACGCCGCTGCGGCACCGGCAGCGCCCAGGGCCGCTCCGGCCGCGCTCGCGACGGCCTCGGCCGCACCGCCGATCGCCCGCGTGACCGCCGAGGCGCCCGCGCCCGGCGCGCCGCCGATCGAGCTGCCGGGGAATTGGTCGGCCCAGATGAAGGTCAGCAGCGGCGGCGCGTGGCGCTTCGGTTCGATCTTGATCAGTTGGTAGATCTTGTCGGTCTCAGTCGTCACGCTGGTCGCACCGGCGCCCATGCCGAGATCGGTGGTGTCGAAGAACAACTCCATCGAGAGCTTCTCGGTCTGGCCGCGCACGAACTGCTGCAGCGGCGAGTCCAGCCCCGGGACATCGATCTCGCCGAACTGCGCCTGCTTGTCGAGCGAGTACTCGGTCGGGTTGTACTGGACCTCGATGTCCTCGGGCTTGCGCCCGTACCAGTCGACCCGGATCAACGCCTTCTTCAGTTGAGTCATGACGACCGCTCCCCGTCATGCCCCGGCGATCGTGACGAGGCGACCCGTGTATCGCGCTCGCGGCTGCGCTGTTCGTCATTGCTGCGCCGCAACTCGGCGACCACCGCGGCGACGATGCGGCTCATTTGCATCGGCGTCAGCACATCGCCGTCGACCATGCTCATGGTCACGGACGCTTGCTGGACATGTACGCTGTTCACAGGTTCAACCCCCCGCTGATGCCGCCGACAGCCGCGCTGGCGAGCGCGCTGCCGGCGCCGACGAACGGCACCTGCCACAAGCCTTCGTGGGCGATCTCGATCGACTCGATCGCGACACTGTTCTGCGTTGCGTTCAGCGCCGGCCCGCTGTACTTGAGCGGCAGCCCGCGACGGAAGTACCAGATGTTGTTCGGCAGGTGCTGCTCCGTGAGCAGCACGACGATGCCGTCGCGGCGCTTGCCCTTGCCGACCACGAAGCCGTAGTGCCAGTCCCACAGCGCGCTCGACGTGCCCTGGCCCTTCTTCAAGGTCAGGTTGCCGAACGAGACGCGGCCCGGGAACTTGAGCACCGCGCCGTTGTTGCCGCCTTCGTTGTAGTCCTCAGTCTTCATGCTCATCTCGAGGCCGCTGCATTCGGAAAAGCCGCCGAGCGCAACGTCGGCCACCGCCGACATCAATGCGCTGCCGACGATCGCGAGCGCGCTGCTGGTGTCGATGAGGCTGATCACGAAGTTGTGGTTCAGCACCGGGTCGGCACGCAGCGCCGCGGCGGCACCGTCGGCACCAGCCGTTCGCAACACGTCGGGCAGCAGGGCCATGGTCGTTTCAGGCCGCCGCCTGCACCGGGTTGGATTCGTGGATCGCGAAGCCGTTGGCGTCGCGGCCGATGCGCAGCACGATGAACTCGAACGGCACGGTCGGCGCAATGCCGATGTCGATGTGGAGTTCGCCGCGGCTGCGCGAGTCCGACGGGTTGTTGCCATCGTCGCAGCGCACGAAGAACGCTTCGGCCGCGGTCGCGCCGACCATCGCGCCGCGCTCGAACAGCGACTGCAGGAACGAGCCGATCACGAGCGCGAGCTTGGCGCGCGTGCGCCAGTCGTTGGGCTCGAACACCGCCCACTGGATCGCGGCGTCGATCGCCTTCTCGATCATGCACATCAGCCGGCGCACGTTGACGAAGCGCCAGTCGGTGTCGGACGACAGCGTGCGCGCGCCGAGCACGCGGAGCCCGCGGCCGGCGTCGGCACGCAGCACGTTGACGCCGAGCGTGTTCAGCAGGCCGTGGCGTTCGTCGTCGATCGCCATCGTGAATTCCTGCACCCATTGCAGCGGCGCGTTGGCCGGCGCCGCGTGCACGCCGCGCCGCAGGTCGGTCGCAGCGATCAGCCCCGCCACATGGCCGCACGGCGGGATCTCGCGCAAGGTGCCACGCGGGCGGCCACCGGCACGCGCGCGCAGCGGGTCGACGACGCGCGGCCACGGCGCATACAACGCGCCGAACATCGATTCGAAACGCTGGCGCCAGGCGCGCAGCCCGGCGGTAGACGCGAGCGGCGCAGCGCAGGTGTCGAACGGCGCGTCGAGCAGCGCGAAACGGTCGTGGTGGCGCTCGCAATGCTCCAGCTGCGCGGCCTGCACGCGGGCGATCGCGTCGAGCCCGAAACGCGGCGGCAGCTCGGCGATGCCCATGGACGTCGGCGGCACCGGTGCCGGCGCGTTCGGCAGGCAGGCATCGGGGTTGCAGCGCGGCGGCGGCAGCGTGGCCGCCGGCTCGCGCGGCTGGATCTGGATGTCGGGCACCGCGACGACGCCGATCTCGTCGACCGGGTCGAGCGCCGCAAGGCCGCGGCGCGCGTCGGCTTGCAACAGGTCGCTGTCGAAGGGCGTGAGGGGCCGGCCGATGAAGTCGGCTTCGGCCAGCGTCGCCAGCCCGTCGGCGCCACCGGTCAGCACCAGCAGGTCACGCTGGATCGCCGGCAGGTTCAAGTGGGCGCGGTCCGCAGCGTCGCGCAGCTCGCGCACGACCAGCGCGCCGGGTGCCGCGCCGCTGCGGTTGCGGCCGACACGAAAATGCTGGATCGCGGTCTGCGAACTCGCACCGGGCGGGTCGCTGTCCGGCACGCGCCGGTCGATGATCTGCCACGGCTGCTTCAGCAGTGCAGGCGCATAACGCGGATGTTCGGGCACCAGCGACAACTCGTCGATCAGCGCCAGCAGCACGCCGGCGTTGAAGACCTCGATGCTCCAGGCCAGCGTTTCGATGCGCAGCGGCTGGTCGATCGCCAGCCCCGTCGGCGCACGATCCAATTCGAGCACGCCGGCCGTCGGGTCGATGCCGCGCACGATCGCGCGTTGCGGCGCCGCGCCAGGCTGCTGCAGCTCGATCAGCCCCTGCTGCGCAAAGCCTGCGGCCATGCCGACGATGACGCGCTGCGGTGCCGCCGGGTCGAGCCGCGCGCGCCGCTGGGTGCGGCGCAATTCGGTCACGCGGATGCTGAGCGCATCGCCCCAGGTGCCGGGGCTGGACGCTTCGATGCGCCACAGCGGCTGCGGCGCGACCTGGTTGTCGAGCAGCGTGACGCTGGCCGCGCTCGCCGCCGGCGATGCCACGCGCACGCCCCAGAGCCTCCGCCCGCCGTTCTCGAAGAACGCACGCGCGGTATAGGCCAGGTAGCCGTTTGCGATCGTGTCGCCGAACCAGGCCTGGAACTGCCGGTACGACTCGACCGGCACCGCCAGGTGCAACGGCCCGCGATCGGCGATGCCGACGAAGCCCGCGATGTCGGTGCGCAGCGCACTGACGCCGCCGCTGTTCGCGTCGGCGCGCTCGCTGTAGACACCCGGGGTTTCGAAGATACGCATGGTGATGGAGGCAGCGGTGGCTCAGGTTTCGAGCGTCAGACCCTCGTGCACCAGTTCCAGCGACTCCATCGCGACGTCGTTGCTGGAGGCTTTCAGCGCCGGCCCTTCGATCTTGTTGATCCAGGCGTTCTCGGCGTTCCAGCGCAACACCGGCTCGCGCCGTTCGTTCATCAGCACGATGGTCACGTTGCGGCGGTCGGCGACGCCGTTGAAGATGTTCGTGTACCACTGCCACAGCGACTTGTCGGCGGTGTAGCCGCGCTTCAGCGTGATGTTGCTGAACTTGCGCATCGCCACGAGCTTGCGCACGTTGGGCTGCACGTCGGTGCCCTCGCGGTAGTCGACCGAGTCGCCTTCGGCGGTCAGCCCGCCGACTTCGGAAAACGCGCCCTTGGGCACGCCGTCGATCTCGAGCACGAAGTTGTAGGCGCGGTAGGGGTCGGTGCGTTGGTCGGTGGCCATGTTGCTGCTCCTTGATCAGTCGTCTGCGTGCGCGGTCCACAGGCCGATGCGCACGATCACGAACTCGGCCGGCTTGACCGGGGCGACGCCGACCAGGCAGATCAACCGGCCCTGGTCGATATCGGTCTGCGTCATCGTCGTGCGGTCGCACTTGACGAAGTACGCCTCCTCGGGCTTCGTGCCTTCGAGCGCGCCGTTGCGCCAGACCAGCGTCAGGAAGTTGCTGATCGAGCGCCGCACGCGCGCCCACAGCGGCTCGGCATTGGGCTCGAACACGACCCACTGCAAACCGCGATCGATCGACGCCTCGATGAAGATCAACAGGCGCCGCACGTTCACGTACTTCCAGTCCGAGTCGCTGGTGATCACGCGACCGCCGTAGACGCGGATGCCACGGTTGTTGGGCCGGAAGTCGCGGATCACGTTGATGTTCAGCGGGTACGGGTTCAGGATGTCGTGCTGCTCCTTGTTGAGCACCCGCTGCAGCCCGATCACGCCGCGCACCACCTCGTTGGCCGGTGCCTTGTGCACGCCGCGGTCGATGTCGGTGCGCGCGTACACGCCGAGCATGTGGCCCGATGGCGGCACCGGGTACTCCGGCACCGTGCCGACCGACTGCGGATACGGGTCGGGGATCAACAGCCACGGGTGGTACAGCGCCGCGTACTTGGTGTCGAACTGCTGGCGCTGGGCCTGGATGTCGGCGAGCGAGTCGGTCGGCGGCGGGCTGCCGTCGAGCACGGCGAAGCGGTAGCGCATCAGCTCGCAGTGATTGATGAGCGCGGCCTGTATCGACACCGAAGTCCGCCCCGGTGCGCTGACCACGCTGATCTCCTCGATGTTGCGCAGGGTCTGCAAGCCGGTGCGCCGTTCGGGCTCGGGATCGTCGGTGCCGATGTAGTCGGTATCGCCGAAAGGCGCTGCCAGCGCGTCGTCGCCGTGCGCGATCGGCAGGAGTACCAATCGCCGCGGCACGCCGGGCCGGGTCTCGTAGGTGGCAACGGGTGTCGGGCGTACTCCGAACCCGGGTGTGCCGTCGGGACGGATGTACAGACCGGGCGCCAGATCGAGCACGCGAATGTAGCCCGAGTCACCGCGCGAACGACGGTCTTCGCGGCGCAGCGGTCGGCCCATGGCGTCGAGCGTGACCGCGGGGTTGCCCATGTCCCAGGTCGCGCCGATGACGCTCTGGAAGTAGCGGCTGTGGCGCGGATCGATCGACAGGTTGGCAAACACCTCGCGGTCGATCGCCTGGTTGTTACGCTGCGGGTTGGTCGCATCGGGCTGGCGCAGCAGCTCGACAACGAAGCGGTATTCGCGCGAACGCGCCGCGTCGCCCACGGCCGATGCACCGGGCAGCGGGAACGCCGGCTCCAAGTTTATCAGGTAGTCGTTCTGGCGGTCGATCGCCGCCACCTTGACGCGGGTTTCGACGCCGCCCGCGTCGACGACCGTCAGTTCGGTGCCGGTTTCGATGCCGGCGGCCGAATCCAGCCGCAGCGAGGTCGCGCTGGCGATCTGGCGCACGTGCGTGTTCAGCAGGCTATCGGTCTGCACTTCCATCGCGGCCCGCAGCCGGTTGCCCCAGACACCGGCGTCGAGCGCACGCAGCACCAGCATCGGCGCGCGCACGACCAGCGCCGCACCCGCCGCCTGCGCCAGGGTCAGGGGTTGGTCCAACGACACCAATTGGGGCGTGAGCGCGGTCGGCGTCGCGGCCACTTCGTGGTAGCTGATGCCACCGGCAGGCGTGCTCACGCGCAGGATGTCGGCCGCCGCCAGTGCCGTCGGCGGTGCGGCGACCAGCGCAAGGCTGCCCACCGCAGTGTTGGCCGCGGCCACCAAGGTCTGGGTCACGCCGGTCGGTGGCCCGACGCGGCGAACCACACCCACCGCGGCAGCATGCGCACGCCGCAATCCGGCGCCCAGCACGACATTGCCGGCGTTGAGCCCCGGCAACGGCGCAGGCAGCCCGACCACTGCCAAACGTTCCAGATCGACGCCCACGCCGATCTGCAGCACGTCGCCGACGAGGAGTGCGCTGCGGTCCGACACCCGCACGACGCTGGCGCCGAGCGCCGCGTCGGCCGCCAGATCGAAAGCCGGGCCGGCGGCCGGCAGGGACACCTGCTCGATCCGGCTGCCGGCCGGGTAGTCGGCATATGCGGCCTGGGTCAGCGTAATGCGCGAGAGCACGCCGATGCGGCGGACTTCGACGTGCGCCGGGTTGGCATCATCGAAGCGCACGAGGGCGGTGGTGAAACCGACCGTAGTTTGCAGGCGCAGCATCGAGGCGTCCGGCATGCCGGCCGACGCCAGCTGGGTCTGCGCGGCGGGCGGGCCCGGCGGCGCCAGGCGGACTACCGGCACGCCGGCAGCATGGTCGCGCTGCAGCGGCGCAAGCAGCGTGATGGTGTTGCCCGCCACCAGGCCGCCGACGAAGGCGAACTCCTGCGTGCCGGCGCTGCCGATGGACAGCAGATCGCCGGCGATCAACGCGTTGGTCGGCGGCGCCGCGCTGACGGCGTCCAGACCACTGGCGCCGGCCGCGGCGGGCGCCGCTAAGGTCGAGCTGTAGTCGTTGGGCGCCACATCGGCCGCCGGCGCCGCGATCGCTTGCACGCTGTTGGGCACGCCGGCGGCATGGCCATAAGCGAGCGGCAAGTCGAGCGCCAGCACGTTGCCGGGGGCCAGTGCACCGAGGATGCCACGGAACTCGGCGCCAACGCCGCTGCCGATCTGGACCGTGGCGGGCGCCGCCAGCCCGGTGCTGTCGACGACCAGCACCGTGCCGTCACCCGGCGCGGCGCCGAACGCTAGCTGTGTCGCTACCGGCGCCACCGGGTCTTCACTCAGCAACCGCAGTTCCGCCGGCGCCGCCGCTGGCGACAACACGCGCGTCACGTACACGCGCTTGCCGCCGTTGGTGAAAAAGCCGTCGACGGCGTGCGGCATAAAACAGTGCTCGCCGTACAGGCCCGGGTTCAGCCCATCGCCGAACCAGCGCCGGTACTCGCCATAACTGGTGACCAGGATGGGCATGGCGACGGGCCCACGCTCGGTGACGCCGACCATGCCGCAGGTGCTGGTGCTGACGCCTTCAATCGGCTTCGATCCGGTGTCGACTTCCTCCACATAGACCGCTGGGGCTAGATACTCGGGCATCGCGGCTTCTCCTTCAGGGCATCACGGCGTGAACAAGACCTGGAGCGTGCGGGCGTTGCCAGGCTCGGGAACGAAATCGATCGGCTGCTGCGCCGGGTGGCCGGCGTGTTCGATGAAAAACTGCGCTTGCGCGATGCGCGCGATTGGCGGCAGCGCGAAGCTGCCGTCGGCCGCCAGCATCGTCTCGTGCGCGAAGGCCAGGCCGTTGTGCGTCGGCACGCAAGTCACAAAGCGCAACTCGGCATCGGCTGCCGCGCCGCCGATGCGCAACAGGTCGTGGGTGGTCACCGCGGCCAGCGTGCTCGCGAACAGCACGCGGTCGCCGGCGACGGCCTCTCGCTCGATCGCGCCGAGCGCGACCACGCCCAGCACCGCATGCACGATCGGCGCCTGCGGCTCATGCGGGAACGCGAGCGGCGCGCGCAGCCACAGCCGCGCCGGCGTGACCGGATCGATCGTGCTATCGAAGCGTTCGGTGATCACCAGCTCCCGCTCGTTGCTGTTGTCGGCCTCGATCTGCAGCACGTCGCCGCCGATCGGGTTCAGCCCGGCCCACGGGTGTACGGCCAGCGTCGTCGCGCCGGCGAAGGCACGGGCGCGACAAGCGCGGTTGATGCCATCGGGCGTCAGCGCCGCGCGCTCCAGCGGCGTGCCGAACGCATGCGCGAATGCGAGCGGCGCCTCGAAGCCGACGATGCGCGCCGGGTGCGGCGGCACGCTGTTGTCCACCACTTCGCGCGTTGTCCACCAGACTCCGCGGATGCCGACGTGCGCGCCCGGCGCCGGCACCGGCGCGCTGCCCGGGCCGGTCTGGCGCAGCGCACGGCCGCGGATGCGCGCCGGCTCGGCGCGGTGCAGCGGCTGGTCGGGGAGCACGATGGGGACGCCGGCGACGTGCGCGTTGACCGTACGCAGCGGCGCGACCGCGTCGGCGATCGGCACCTGGTTCAGGGCCGGCGGCGCGAGCGGGGTGACGTGCAGCGTGAACTGCTCCGGGTCAGTCGGTAGCGGTCGCTCCAGCATCACGCCGCGGCCGGGCTGGAACTGCGGCCGACCGGCCGGCTCGGGCGGTGTGATAGTCAGCACGGTCGCGCCGGCTGCGGCGCCGGCGGGCAGTTGGCGGCGCGCCACGTCGATCGCCGCGTCGAGCACCTGTGGCAGGTACCCGTCGACCTCGACGGTCGCGCGCAGCGCGCCCGGCGTGACCAGCGCGGTCGACGCATCGCGCGGCCGTGCGATCAGCCCGCAGACCCCGTCGTCGCTGATGCGCGGCGTGCAGCGCGGTGTGTCGCTGCGCAGCCGCGGCACGACGTGCGGCGGCGCTTCGGTGACTTCGTCGACCACGCGGGTGCGCAGCACGGCCCACCAGCCCAACTCGGGCGCGGCGGGGTCGTCGTCGGCGATCCAGACGGTCTGGCCTGCGACCTGGACGCTGCGGCGGGCCATCAGGCGGGCTCCCCGACGATGACGGCGTGGCCCGTCTGAACCGACTCGACCAGCGGCGCGCGCACCGGCTGCAGCAGGTTGTCGATGTTCGCGAGCGTGACCTCGTACGACACGCTGAGCTGGAAGGTGCCGTCCAGCGCCTCCCAGACGCGCGAAGTCTCGTCGAGCGACAGCGCTTCGAGCCGCGCGTGGATCCGCGCATGGCTGCCAGTCAGGTCGCCGCGCAGGTCGGCACCGGACAGCTCCGGCTGCATGTGGAACAGCTGGAGCACGCGGCCGAGGATGCGCTGCTCGGTGTCGGGCCCGCCGTTGACAAGCGGGGTCATTAGGTAGTGCAGCCGCAGCGGCAGCGGCGGCGGCAGCAGCTCGACGCCGCCACCCGGCAGCGGGCGCTGCACCGGGGGATCGTTCAGGCGCGTGTCATCCCGCACCACGCGGTACAGCCACATCGACAGGCCTTGCTGCTGGCCCTGCATCTCGCGAGGCGTGGCAAGCGAAACGTCCATCACGCCGCCGCTGAACAGCGATGCGAGTCCGCTCGGGCCGACGTCGGCGCGGAAGCTGGCGCGCAGCAACTCCCGCAAGCTTTCGCTGGTCGCGATGATAGAGGTGTACATGCGATCTACGATTCAAAGGATCAGGGTCGCTGAATCTCTGAGAGCAGTGCCGGTCCGATTCGGTACTGCTCGCGTCCATCGGCCGTGACCCAGCGTTGCACGAACCGCATGCGCTCCAGGGCATCCAACGCGTCGGCAACCTGGCCGAATTTGTCCGGAGCCACACCAAGCCACCAGCGCGCGATTCCTTCCGCGGTATCGCCGGCGTGCGGTGCTCGTCGAAGGTGCTCGACGATGGCCGCCGACCAATTCGCGTCGGCCTCGAAATCGATCGTCCATCGAAAACCTCCTGCATCTCAGCACAATCAATGCAAGCGGTGTGCCGCGCACTGTCCGATGCAAGTACCGGCCAAGATGCAACTTTTTTCTGACTCAGGTTGACGACTGGACAAATTGATCCTGCAACTGACGATCCCGGAGGGCTTGTGCGCCATGGCGAGCACCATGGACAAGATTGTCCAGGCCAAATTGTGGTTCGGTCCTAGACCGAATGGCCCTTACTTTGGTCGCCAAGCCCCGGCAGTGCGCGTAAATGATTGAAGCGAAGGAAGGTGACTGACCAGTGGTCGATAGCATGGTTGTTTACGAAGCACCCACGCGATCAACCAAAGGCCAGCCAGCATGAATCGTAGAGATCAAAGCGCGTTGCCTCAACGCCGAAGCAGCACGAAGCGTCGCGCGAAGTCGACAGAGGCGGTGGAACTTTTTAATGTTCTGACGAGTGCTGAATTGCTGGAGACGACCGAAGCGCAGTTGCCCGAGCGCCGGGAGCGGCTGTACCCGCCGACGGTGACGTTGTCGATGTTCATGCGCCAGACGCTGGAGGCTGATGGCTCGTGCCAGAGGGCGGTCAACGGTTGGGCGGCACAGCGCGCGGCTGATGGTTTGAGCATGTGCAGCGTTCGCACCGGTGGCTATTGCAGAGCGCGCCAGCGGCTGCCCCTGGAGATGGTCCGTGCGCTCACCCGCCAAACGGGCCAACTGCTCAGCCAGAAGGCGGCAAAGCAATGGCAGTGGCGCGGTCGTGCCGTCAAGCTGGTAGACGGTACAGGACTGTCGATGCCCGATACGCCGGCGAACCAAGCGGTGTATCCCCAGCCCAGCACGCAGGCCCGTGGCGTGGGGTTCCCGCTGGCGCGGCTGGTCGTGGTGATTTGCCTGGCCACCGGGGCGGCGCTGGATGCGGCCATCGGGCCGCACCAAGGCAAGGGAACTGGCGAGCTGGGTTTGGTGCGCCAAGTGCTGGGGAGCCTGCGCCCGGGCGACGTGATGCTGGCCGACGCCCTGTACTGCAACTACTTCCTGATCGCCACACTGATGGCTGCGGGGGTGGACGTGCTGCTCGCGATGCGCTGGCGCAGGCGCTGCCCGGCGCCATGCCCGACGACGCACTGGTGGTGAGCCCCGCGGTGCGCAGCGAACTCATGCGCGCGGTGCAGCGCTGCGAACACCGCGAGCGGTTTTACGACAGCCTGGGCGCGGCCACGCGCGCCCGCGCCTGCGACGGCGTGCGCCTGCTCCTGCATGCCGGCGTGGTGGTCCTCACCAGCAACAGCCGCCAGCGCTTCGATCCGGCCTTCGTACGACGGCTGGATTTCATCATCGACTTCGGCAGCTGTTGAGGTCAGGTAATGCCGGGAGCGGACAAAATCTGGGGGAGTCCCCTCACGCGTGACTCAGCTCCGGCGATCTGAAGTGCGGGAAGCGGTTTGCGAAGTGTTCCTCGAGCCGGCCATCGAGGAGCTCAACTCGTGTTTGCAAGAGGCAGTGCGCCCCTTTCATCGACCAACGCATCTGCTGCCGTTTTGACATCCGGCGATTGACCACGTGATTCATCACGGACTCCGCCGATGCCGATGAGATCCGCCGTCCTTTCATCCTCTCCCGCTGATAGTCCACGAGGTCCTTCCTGTTGTTCATAAGGAAGCCGAGCAGCGCCTTGGCGGCGCCGTGCGCGGTTTCGGCGCACTGCCTGTAGAAAGGTTCCAGTGCATCAAGCTCCTCGTGCAAGGAAGCCACCAGCGTTCGTGTCATCTCAATGGCCGCTTCGCCATTTCCTCTCCACAACGCATTGCGGATCTTTTTCCAGAGCCGCTCACTTCGTGTGATCAACAGTGGGCGTTCGCCAGCGAAGTACCACCGTGCGTAGATTGGGCCCTTCACTGCATGCAGCTTCATTCCGAGATGGAACCAATCGAGGATTTTTGGCGCGACGCGCGGCACGACCGAGGTCACCAGTGAGCGCATGCCCCTGGCTCCGTCGGTGACGACATCGACGAGTGTCGCTGGTGTCCAGCCGCTTTGCTCGAGCGCAGCAGCGATCAGCACCATTGTGAGCGTTCGCCGCGGAAGCGCACACACGAAACGCCGGCCCATGAGACCGTCGCGCTCGACACGACCTGCGACGACCTCGAACTTGGCTGCATCCTGGTAGGGCGAGGCGTTCAGAATCGTTCCGTCGATGGCGACTCGAAGATGCTTGGCACCGTCTGACCTTCGAGCGACCGCGTGCCAGCCAACGGCGAACTGCGCATCTTCAATTCGTTCTCCGCAGGCGATTGTCTCCTTGCGCACCGAGGTGTGACTGAGCCTGGATAAGCCCGCAAGATCTGCAATGGCGCGAGCGGCGTTTCGATATGAACTGGACGCGCCGTGCTTTGCGCACAGGTAGCTTAGTTCAGGCGTCCTGCGCGCGGGCAGCAATTGCTCGATCGGACATTCAGAAAACCGCAGGTCGATCGGTTCATCATTGTCATCCAGTGGCTCGGGCGTGCACTGGCAAGAAACGACGCGCGGAACCCTGACATGGACTTCCCCGAGCCCTGTCGCGAAGGTCCGGGGCCGCCAGTCCTTGATCCGGCGGTACGAGCCGCAATGGCGACAGTAACGCCGATGAATGTCATAGGCGACGATCTGATCCTGCGCGACAACACCTTGCAAAGCCGCGAGCAACTTCCGTCCCTCGCGGATTGACAGCCCAAAGTCGCCAGCCGTCGCTGTCGCCAGCGGACGTTCGAGCGTAGCAAGTGGAACTCGATCACAGCTACCCTGACGCTGCACATACACGATCCACTGCAGATCCATGATGACCTCCGCCGCGCAAGAAGGGGTGCAGGTGAACGGCGAGGCCCAGGGCACTCCCCCAAAATTTATACGCTCCCCCCTTCCTTCCTTAGGCATCGTAACTCTTTGTCAGCGGCGACCTCGACCTCGCGCCAAATGCGGTCAACCTCACGCTCAAGCTGACAGTAGAAGAGTCCAGTTGCCCGCGTGCATCCCTCGGGCGGGCGCCCAAAGGCGCGAACTCGGTCGACCGAGGTGCTCCTGGCCAAGCCCTCCCGAGAGCCAGATCGCCACTTGGCCGAAATATCAATCGCACAGCTTCTGAAGAGCGCCACAGCAAACCATGCTGTCACCTCCATTGGGGAAGACAAGCCGAGCAATCGTTGTCAGGCTTCCCATGGCTAGACAGCGCACTGGCCACGCGTAGCGCAACTTGGACACCCTGTCTTGCATCAAGACACCCCAATCGCACGGGCGCGGGCATAGGGAGGAGGCGCTCGTTTGTTCGAGTCTCAATTGCGCAGGGGTCTGTCGTGACTGCGGGACGCCCACCGGACCCACGTTCTGGCGGTATGGGTCCCTTGGAAACATAGAGGTTGGCTATGTCCGATGTACTAGAGACTGAGGTTCTCCAGCACTGTCTATCACGCGTTGGCGAGCACGCCACGGCGGTCGCGGCGTCGTTCGAGCCCGAGCAACTTGAAGCGCTTCGTGCCCGCCTGGCGCAGTTGCTCTTGGCTGAAGCCACGAGCGGGCACTCGCTTGTGACCACGCGAGAGTTACAAGTATCTGCTCCCCCGAATTTCAAGAGCGTTCTTTACAAGTCGGGACGCGCCAACATGCTCGTGGCCTTCAGCTTTGGCGATGCAGCCACGGAAGCTGGGTTGCAGATACTTGGGCTCGCGATCGTGCTGTTCACCACTGGACCGAGTCTTCTCACGACCACGCAGCTGGGTTCAGTGCTGAAGACGCTCTGGAGCAAGCTGGTCGTGCTCAAGCAACCCGGCGACTCTGAAGCGATCGCTGTTCTTGAAGCGATGACACGCGTGCGTGCCCGGCATCGCACCACGAACAAAGATCTCTATCCAACAACGCAAGAGATTCAATCGGACGCGAACATGTCGGCCGAGTGTGCCAAGCTTGCCTTCACGAAGTTGAAGTCAAAGGGGGTCATCAGGGTCATCACTTGGGGTGCACAAGAAGACGACGTGACCAACGCCGAGAACCGGTGGGCGATCAAGCTATGACTGCGCCCTTCTTTTCTCGTGCGACCGAAGAAGAGGTGGGATCCTTCTACTACCCCCTGGGAATGGTTGCGTTCACCTTGTCCGAACCCGCTAAGGCGGTCGTGGAGCGGATTCGAAGCCATCAACCGATACGTGTCGAAGACCACGGTCATGAAGAACTCTTGCGCATTGCCTACGAGGTGACGAGCCTGTTCCATGAGATGCGACACTACTTCGACATGTTCGGGACGACCGCCGGGATCAGCCTGTTCCTCGGGCGCCTGTCCCTGCTGCGGAAATTTGTCCAGATCGGCCAGACGCTCAACGCGGCTCGGATGCCATGGACGCTCCCCCTGGGCAACTGGGCCGCGTCTGGAGTATGCCCTGAGCCGATCCGGCATTTCATTCGACACGCCAGAACATTCGAGGCCGCTGAGGAACTATATGTCGCACCATTTGCGCCCTTGGAGGTAGAGGGCCACACGCAGGGACTGACCGTCGACATGGCCTATGAGGGCGGAGACACAGTAGTCGCTTTCCCGCTCCGCATTGCACGCGTTCGCGCCGACGGCGAAGCGAGATTGCGCTCAGTGCTGCATCCGATCGGACTCGAGGCGCTCCTGGAGGGCAACGCACATGCTGTCTGCCGAGAAATGTCTTCTCATTGCTTTCCACCGGAGATCGCGCGTGAGTTGACCCTACCCCATCGAATGACAATCTCACATGGAGACACCGAAGGCACGGACACTGAACAAGCCGTGGCGCAATCCGTGACCTCCTACATGGTTACGGACCTGCTCATCAGCAAGCACTTCGCAAACCATGGAATTCTCCAGTTCCCGAGGGACTTGATCCTTTCCCTCACCGACCGCGTACTGACAACCGGTGTGATTCAAACGGTGCATCTTCAACACGGCGCTACCGGCATACAGTTTGATCGCTTGGGCAATGACCTAGTCGACCTGCTCGTAGCCAGCGACCTTAAGGCCCTGGCCGCAGCCGCTCAATCGACCCAACCTGAAGTTGATCACGCCTATGATGGACTTCTGGCATCTCTTGAGCGGCGCCCCGATTGGGACGGCGTCAAGGATGATGATTCTCTACTTAGTTCGCTGGCCATTTGGGAAGCGTATGTGGCGAAGCATTGTGTTGTTCCGCTTCTGCAATTGCGCCAAGCAACTTCAAATCGCGCGTTTCGAGGTGTCAGCGACTTTCTGAACGCCTTGAATGTGATCGGCAGCCCGCCAGTGCGCGTGGCGAATGGGAAACTGTTGATTGACTCTTTGCCGGCGCGTGTGCAATCGGCATGGTGGCACCATCTGGTCTTGGGAGAGGTCCTTCGGCAACTCGTGCGTGGCAACACGCCCGTGTTTTGCCCTCGTGCCCACAGCCTGTTCCCAGGGATCGATTCGGCAAATCTTTCGTTCGAAGGCGAATGCCGTAGGCACATGCCGCGCGGCTGCGGAACGTTTCGGGAGGCACCGGTGGCGTTTCAACCGAACTGCCTATTCGAAAACGTGCTCAATGAGTGCGGGCTCAAACGGCCGCAATAAATTGCGGAGCCGCGGGCGGCCCCGGCGAGTCGCCAAGTGGGACCGATCCCCTGTTGTTTGCACGGGTGGTGCGCGCTGAGCCAGGCAGATTCCTCCAACGGCGAAGGCAAGATCAAGGGGCGATTCTCGAAACCGGCATCAGGGAGCAGAAGTCAAATGATCGAGTCGGATCTGGTTGACTTTGATCTTAACCGCCAGATTTCAATCAAAAGTCACGGGGTGACCCAAGATGACCTCACCTATCGATTTGAAGACACGCAAAGTGGACTTGACCCTGTTGCGCGGACGGGGTGGGACTTGATTCTCAAGTCGAATTGATTGGCAGCGAAGACTTGTCCACCGGCGGCGTGGCGCATGCCACGCAGACGCCGACGGTGGTCAAGTCGAGTTCGAGGCGAGACGGCTGCTTGGACTTGCGTCGTGGTGTTTCCTTTCAAACGTTGCCGGCGAGATCTGTCCGAGTGCGCTGTGACGCCGGCGCGGGTTGTACCAGCCCTCGATGTACGTGAACAACGCCAGCCGGGCCTCGGTCTTGGTCTGCCAACTGCGCCGGTCGATCAGTTCGCATTCGAGCGTGGCGAAGAAGCTTTCCGCCATCGCGTTGTCGTAGGCGTCGCCCACGGTACCCATCGACGGGCGCACGCCCATCTTCTTGCACCGTTCGCCGAAGGCGATGCTGGTGTATTGGCTGCCCTGGTCGCTGTGATGGATCACGCCTTCGGGCTTGCGCTGTTGCAGCGCCATGTTCAGCGCCGCCAGCACCAGATCGGCGGTCATCTGCTCGCCGATCGCCCAACCCACGACACGCCGGCTCCATACATCCAGCACGATGGCCAGGAAGATGAACCCCGCCCAAGTGGGCACGTAGGTCATGTCAGCGACCCACAGCTCGTTAGGGCCGCAGGCAATGAACTCACGCTTGACCAGATCAGGCGCAGGGCGTTGCCGCTCGTCGCGTCGCGTGGTCACGATGAAGCCACGACGCCGACTGATGCCTCGAATGGCGTTCACACGCATCAGCCGAGCCACGCGTTTGCCGCTGACCCGTGTCCCCTGGTCGATCAGTTCGGCGCGCACACGTGGCATGCCGTAGGTGGCGTCGGACTCGGCGTGGATTGCTCGGATTCGTTCCACCAGCACCGCGTCGTCGATCGAACGCCTCGACGGCGGTCGGTCGACCCACGCGTAGTAGCCACTCGCAGAGACCTTGAGCACGCGGCACATCGTATGCACTGGAACCTTGGCCTGGTTCGCACTCACGAGTTCGTAGACCCGATGGATGTCTTCTCGCCTTTGCCGGCGAACCAGGCCGTAGCCTTTGCCAAGATGTCCCGCTCCTGCTTGAGCTGTCGGTTTTCTCGGCGCAGCCGCACGAGTTCCTCGCGCTCAGCGCTGCTCAAGACGTCCTTCCCACGTGCGGGCTTGCCGCTGTCCGCGGCGGCTTGCGCCACCCAAGTGGAGATGCTTTGGGCAGTGCAGCCGAACTCACGCGCGAGCTGTGACGGCGTGCGGCCCGCCTGGACCAGTTCGACCATCTGTCGGCGGAACTCCGCCGGGTACGGAGGCTTTGGTGTAGGCATATCGGACTCCTTCTTCCGTAAGGATCGGGTGTCCGCGAAATCGGGTCAACTTCAAAGGCTTAACGAGCAACTGAGTCTTGACGCGCGAATGGAGCACCAGCAGTTGGTCACAAGCTTCCACACCTTGGCTCAGACGACCTGGGTCAGCTATGGTGTCTTCTTGACACTAAACACTTTGCTCGCCACTGCGCTGGCCGCATCCTATTCAGCCGATAGCAAACTCAACTTTCATCCGACCTTCTGACAGCCCTTCACTTCGTTGTCCCGCTGGTCGGAATCTTCAACTCAATCGTCGCGATCTGGGTGTCCACGGAGATAGCCAGGCACGAGGCCATCTGCGAAAGGCGCGGAATGGAACTGGAAGGAATTCTGTTCGTAAGATTTTTTCATGAACTCGGGAATAGACCGAGCAAAGTGCCCATCGCGAGCATTGCTGGAGGCGACGTCTTCGGTTTGCTTTGGTCAACCACGTTGTTGCCGGAATTGCTTAAGTAGACAGGCGTTGCAGGGACGATGCAGAACCCTACGCTCGCGAATAAAGCCCCCCGCTTCTTCCGAAGGAAATCGCGACTTGGGGTCGTCGTATCTTTGATGAAAATTGACACGGTGCCCTCAGAAGATCCAAGCGCGACAAGTATTTGCCGACCGCGTCCTGACGTCGACCGACCCTCCGAGCACCTTGTTGAACTCGCAGGGAAAATATCGCGACACCGTGTCAATCTGCGCAAAAGATGCGGCTACCCCGAGTCGGACCAAGCGCGAACTGTATTGGTGAAGGACGAGGTGCAGAACAGCGGTCGCCGCAATGCTGGTCAAAAGGAGGACCGCCCTGATCGCCAGATAGTGGCATCAGGTTGACAAGGGGGCTGCTAGCAGGACGGACCAGCGGATGTCTGGGCGCCCCGCTCAGGCATCCTCATCGCCTTCTCCGAGTGCCTCTCCGATCGGTCCTAGATTTTCGTCGTCGACGTAGGCGAGCAATGCGTCGTTGCCTGCGTCGAAGGCTTCGATCCAAGAGGGATAGGAGTCACTGCCCGTTTCCAAATCAAGCCAGACAGCGGGATCGCCAGTGCTCTCGAGCACGATCCACACAAAATTTCCCTCGCCGGGGTTGTCGACAAAAACGGCTAAGCGACGGTACTGTTCGGACATTTCGTTCTCCTTCGAGTTGCGTGCAGATCGACCGATCAATCATGCAATGTCGTGCAGTCGCCCGCGCAGCCTAGCAGTTGGCGCGAATGCGCCGTATCAAGGTTTCCTGGCCGACCCGCTCGGTTTCAACAATCGCAGTCCCCTCGCACGTCGTCCTGGAAACTCGATAGCTGTACTTTGCCTCGACCACGCTGGCATCGATCGAGCGTATCGACCGAATGAGGAGCGGCCGTTCGAACGAGCCATAGAACCTTGAGATATTGGCCTCGTTGAACGGGCCGAGGCCGCGCTTCGCAGGGACGACGAATGCAGCTGCCGTCCTGCCATCCGCCGCGGACAACGCCCGATAGAAATTCGCCACGGCCTGAATCTGGGGATCGGGGCTCGATTCGCGCGGCGAAGCGACGCCGGCCATCGCCGCCGCGGGCTTGGCGAGCGGCACGCGGAAGTTGCCGATCGGAGCATCGGGCAGCGAAGCGATCGCAGCTCTGGGCTCCGGCGCGGGACCTGACGCTTGAACTGGAGGCGGCGCTGATCGTCCGAAGGTGACCGTAGGCCATGGTTGAGACGGCGACGCGAACTCTTTGGCTGTTCGCTGTGGCGCGGTGGCTTCGGGCAACTGCACCAGCTTTCCGCCCGCGTGGGCGGAAAGCTTGCCCGTCGCGTGCAAGAACCAGCCCATGAAGCCGATCGACATGGCGACGCCGAGCGCTCCGAGTTGCAACCAGAACGCCTTGGTGTCGGATGGCAGCACGAGTTCCTGGGCGCCATCTGGTTCCGTCTCGGCAGTGGATGCAGTGCCGCGCGATCGCGTCGACAACGCCTTCATCTGCTCGAGTGCGGACGGGCCGGAAGCCGCGAATCCAGGTAGCTTCCCCGCGCACCCGATACAGAACATCGCGGTTGCGCGGTTGCTTCCTCCGCAACGTTCACAAACGGTAGACATGGTGGTGGCCCTGAGTGCGTTGCCTTTATTACATCGAGGATTGAGCGTGTATATCGGCGCCTTCCTACTTCGTGTGCTCGCGCCGAACGCGTACGGCAACGGGTGGGCATTTATGGAAGGCCGCCAATGTCGGGCAGCGGGCGGGGTTCCATGGCCGGCGCCTTTGCATGCCGGACGCGCGACGCGGGCACAGACCACCTGCAACAGCAGCAACTGAGGCACGGTTCAGCGCGAGCGAAAGGACGCGTACCGCCCGGCGACGCGGTGCGCTCATTTTCAGCGTCCGGCAAATCGGCGCCGCTTTCGCGAAGGTTGCAGTCTCTACGTGCTTGCATGCGGCTGCCGAAATTAGGCATTCAGGCAACAAACCATCCTAGCACCATCCCACCGGATGGTGCTAGGATGGCGACATGACTTCAAACACTGTTATTCGGCTTCCCACCTCTAAGGTGGCCGACTCCGAAAAGATCACCATCAACTTGGGCTTTGTCGATCTGGGTCACATCGACCTCCTGGTCGCCGAGAGCTTCTACGCGAATCGGACAGATTTCATCCGCACCGCCATTCGCAACCAGTTGGCCACACACGGCGATGCCCTCAAGCAGGCAGTCGCCAGAAAGCTGCTGGTGCTCGGCCTCCAACACTTCTCCGCGGCCGATCTAGAAGCGGCACGAGCTTCGGGACAGAAGTTGCAGATCCGCGTGCTCGGTCTCGCGAGTTTCAGTCACGACGTGACCCCCGAATTGGCCTTGGCTGCCATCGAATCCATCACTGTGCTCGGAGCGCTGCAGGCAAGCAGCGCTGTCAAGACTGCGCTCGCCGGACGAATTCACTAAACCCACGAAAGAACCTCATGAACGATTTGCTCCAACAACTGATGATCAAGGCGACTGAATTGACCCGAAATGGGCAACTCCAGGAGGCGACGCAAGCGATCCAGCGCGCCCTGCGGGGAGGCGCTTCCGAAGTGTTCGGTGTCAGCGACCCCGCGACACCTCCGCCCACTCCTCGCGGCTCTATGCCGTCGGGCGAAGCCTTGGTACTCGACGGTCTGACTCGCGTGATCGACGCGCCTCCCGAGATCGTGGAGGAGACCCTGCCTGACAGCCAGTCCGGCGTCGCGGTGGAAGAAAAGGTCGACCCGCATTCGGTCGAAATTGATAGCCCTCACGAGGAACGGTGGATCGATGGCAGCTTCACGCACCAAGGGCGCACGCTGGCGTACAAGCTCTATGTGCCGCCTGCCGCAACCGGCACCGCAGTCGCGCCACGCCCCATGGTGATGATGCTGCACGGGTGCACGCAAGGCGCTGCCGACTTCGCGGCGGGCACCCAGATGAATGCCTTGGCTCGCGACCTGGGGGTCGTCGTGCTTTATCCGGAGCAGACCCAGCATGCCAACGCACAGAAATGCTGGAACTGGTTCAAGCCGCAACATCAGCAGCGCGGACGGGGCGAGCCCGCAGTCCTGGCAGCCCTGGCCCAATCGATCGCGGCTGAGCATCACGTTGACGCGGCGCGCGTCTACGTAGCCGGACTGTCTGCGGGGGGGGCCATGGCGGACGTCGTCGGGCGCTGCTATCCGGACGTCTTCGCCGCAGTCGGCGTCCACTCGGGCTTGCCCAGCGGTTCAGCCACCGATGTGATGACCGCACTTTCCGCAATGCGCAGTGGCGGCGCCACGACGCCCACCGGAGGGGCCAGCAGTTCGGTTCCGCCCACCATCGTCTTCCATGGCGATGCGGATGCCACGGTTCACGTGAGCAATGGCGCTGCAATCATCGAAGCGGCCCGCCTCGCGACTGGGCAGGCCACTGGAAGGATGCCGTCCGCGCGTACCGCGGAGGGGCATTCCGGCAAGGGGCAACGCTACACCCGCACGGTCTACGCGGACGAAGCCGGGCGAAGCACTGCCGAATATTGGCAGCTGCACAACGCGGGACACGCCTGGTCGGGCGGTAGCTCGCGAGGAAGCTACACCAACCCCGCCGGTGCTGATGCGAGCGCCGAGATGCTGCGGTTCTTTCTCGCCCATCCTCGTCGCGCTGGATAGGCATGGCGCTTTCGGAACCACAATGGGCTCAACTTGCAAAGGCCCGGACATGGACAACACCCTTTTCCTGGCTGGTACACGGTTGAATCGTTCCACATGTGCGCCTTCTTTAACAGCCGGGACGACGATACGGGGTCCTTCCCCATTTCAAGCAGGACCTTGACGAAGGGATTCGGTCCGACAGGGAGTCCCGCTCGCCCTCCAAGTCAATCCAGCGCCGCAGTGTTTGGCGACAGGGGATGCGGCGCTTGTCCTACGGTTTGAGGGAAGTGGTGGATCGAAGTCTCACCTTTCATCAACCAAGGAAATTCGATGACCAATCCCTGGATGACAAGCAACCCGTTCATGAGCATGTGGCTCAGTACCGCCAACCAGATGATGAGCACTGCCCATGGCATGGCAGCGAGCAAGATGCAACGCCAAGCTTCTGCGATGCAGGCCGAATTCGAGAAGCAGGTCATCGATTTCTGGACCGATGGATGGTTGCAGCAGATGAGCAACCCGCTGACAAAGCCACGTAGCGGTCAATGAGCAGACCCGGCTTGAACTCGGAAATCAGTTGCGGCCGCTGCTCCCAGTCGTACCGAGGCTAGCTTCGGCGCTCGCGTGACCTCGTTGGAGCACTTCGCAGCTCCCGCGTTCTTTGCGGTGCCAGGCATTCGTACGGCTGACGGGGCTTTGGACCCCCTGGCGTGCTCGGCGATTTCTCGAGCATTTCTGGAATCCAGCGCTCGATCAGGGTGCCCTCGACGCGCTCGGGATGCTCTGGCGACGTCTGGCTCTGGAGACACCCTGGCAGGACTGATCGGCGGCCTGGCAGCACGTGGATTGCCGCCGGTCGCGGCATGTGCATGGGGGGTCGTGGCCCACGCCAGCACCGGCGCCGCATTGGCTCGCTCGCACGGCCCTTGGGGTATCTCGCGCGGGAACTGGCCGGCGAGCTGCCGGCCCGGCTGCACGCGCTCAGCAAGAGCGGTGTCACCCGATGACCGCCGCGCCCTGCCTGCCGATCGCGCGGGCGTTTCTTCCTGAGCCATCACTAAGGGGCGCCCCTGCGGCGACCGCGCACCAGTGAAGGCAAGAGTGCATGCGGGTACCGGAATTTGAAGACTTGCTGCGGACGATCTTGCCGTTGCGCAGGTGGCTAGGGGTGAGGCGTTCTAGGCTCTTGACCCCTGCACGCGCCGCTGGCCGGTGCCGAGCTGCTCCCCGTGCCCGGCGTCAACTACTTCGAGCGCTCAACGTCAATTATCTTGAGCGGCGCATTGACTCATCAGAACTGCTACCGGTGCTGACCTGTTGCCTCACGTAATTTGCTACCCGTCGGATTGTCGGGCGGGAGCAGAACAACGTGACGAGGCAAATCATCATGACGACACGCAAGGAGTTGCTCGGGACGCTGCGGGTACGGTATCGCAGCGCGTCGTACGGCGAGCGGATCAAGATCCTGGACGAGTTCGTGGCCCTGACCCGCTATCACCGCAGCACGCGATCCGAGTGCTGCGAGAGCCGACGGCTGTTGGGAAGGTGGTGCGCGCCTGCAACCGTCTTTACGACGAGGTGGTGCGCCAGCCCTTGACGGTCCTGTGGGAAGCGGCTGATCGGGTTTGCGGTAAACGCCTGAAGGCTCTGATCGCGGTGCTGGTCGATGCCATGGAACGGCACGGACATCTTGACCTTGATCCTGCTGTGAAGACCTAGGTCCTGCAGGTCAGCGCTGCGACGATCGATCGCGTGCTGGCTGAGGCGCGTTCGCACATCGATGGGCAACGCAAGCGCCGCAAAGGTGTGGGTTCGGCGATTCGACGCAGCATCCCGGTACGTACGTTCTCCGACTGGCTGGACCGAGTGCGTGGCCATGCGGGTGCGCGACCAGATGCTGGTGATCGCGAGGCATTTGAGAAGGTCACTGCCGACCTGCCGTTTGCGATGCTCGGCGTGGACTCGGACAACGACAGCGCTTTCATGAGCCAAAGCGTCTTCGACTATTGCAAGGGACATTGACCCTGCCTCGATTTCACGTACAGCAAGAAGTTGGTAACTTCTGGAGTACGGAGAAAATGAAATGAGAGATGGCAAGTTGCCGAAGCGCCAATACACGGACGAGTTCA
>NZ_JASZYF010000034.1 GCF_030317115.1 Variovorax gracilis | reverse complement strand
ATCTCGCCTGTCTCGCCATCAACCCAGTGGAGTTGCATCACGTTCTTTGCAATGTCCAAGCCATACGTCGTACGATTCATTTCGGGGCCTCCGTCGGAGAGTGGTTGCTACTTCGAACCTCCACTCTGGCACTTGATGCCGTCGACTGCGAGGCCCCCACCTTCATCAGCGGAATTCCCAACCTTCGCAGTCCTTTAGCGGGAGGAGGCGTCCATACCATCTCCTCTGCCAAGAAGTTAAGGAAATCCCGTTGTAGCTAAACGGGTCTCTCTCGGGTAGTCCCACATAGCATCTAACGATAGCAGCCGATGGCGAGGGCAGGGCGGAACCGCTGCATCGTGCCCATTGCCGACATGAGCATGAGCTTGTCGACCCGGAGCAATCGCCCACGAGCGGTCATACGCCATGACCTGTCGAAGGTCCGCTCTTCGTCGCGTACCGGGTGTTTAAGCGGGTAGCTGCAGCTTTGATCGGCGCCCGGACTAGAGGCTGATGTCGTAGCTCAGCAGTCCCAACAGGCCGGCCCCGGCGACGGTAGAAGGCGACGGCCAAGTAGCACCGGTGGCGACGGCCGGGACGAGGTTCGGGTGCCGGCCACCAAACCCTTGGTCATGGCGATGAATGATGCATCGGCGACTGACACCTTAAGAGTGAGGTTGTTGTCGCGATTCCCGCAACGGCCCAGCAGGCGCTGCCAGACGCAGTGAGGCCGAGCCCTTGCGATTCGGCTTGGCCGGAGCGGACCGTAGAGGGACCTGTCTGGCGCTTTTCGGCGAGCGCGCTTGAGTCCAATACGTCTGGCTCAAGGCGTGATCGCGACTTTCAGAACGCCGTCGCGCTGGTGGCCGAAGAGTTCGTAGGCTGCCTCGATGTCGTCGAGCTTGAAGCGGTGCGTCACCATCGCCTCCAAGCCGACCCGCCGCGCGGCGATCACCGCCATCAGCCGGCGCATGCGCTCCTTGCCACCGGGGCAAAGCGTCGTGACGATTTTGTGATCACCCAACCCGGCGGCGAAGGCTCCGAGCGGGATCGTCAGGTCGGTCGAATAGACGCCGAGGCTCGACAGTGTTCCGCCCGGGCGCAGCGCCCGAAGGCACGCCTCGAAGGTCTGTTGCGTGCCGAGCGCCTCGATCGCCACGTCCACGCCACGGCCGTCGGTGAGGCGCATGATCTCCTCGACAGGATCTACCTTGCTCCCATCGATCACGTGATCGGCGCCCAACTTCGTGGCGATGGCCAGGCGGTCGGCGAGCCGGTCAACTCCGATCACGGTCGCGGCACCGCTGAGCTTGGCACCCGCTGTGGCGCACAGGCCGATCGGACCCTGGGCAAACACCGCCACCGTGTCGCCAATGCACACCCCCGCGCTCTCAGCACCGCTGAAGCCGGTCGACATGATGTCGGGGCACATCAGCACCTGCTCGTCGCTGAGCGAGTCGGGCACCGGCGCCAGGTTGGCCATCGCGTCGGGTACCAGCACATATTCCGCCTGGCAGCCGTCGATGGTGTTGCCGAACTTCCAGCCACCCATCGGCTTCCACCCGTGCGCCGTGCCGGCACCATCCTGGGAGCCGACGCCGCACAGGCACGCGGTGCTCCAGCCGCTCGGCGTGATCGCCCCGGCGATGACGCGCTGGCCCTCGCGGTAACCGCGCACCCCCGACCCGAGCTTCTCGATCACGCCGACCGGCTCGTGGCCGATCGTCAGGCCCCGCTGCACGGGGTACTCGCCCTTGAGGATGTGGATGTCGGTGCCGCAGATCGTGGTCGTTGTCACGCGCAGCAAAGCGTCCTGCGGACCGACATCGGGAATAGGTTTGTCATCGAGGACGATGCGCCCAGGCTCGACGAAGATGGCTGCTTTCATCATGGCCATGGGGAGTTCTCCTGAAGGTGGGGCGTCTGGAAGACTTCCACGACGTGCTGTTCACGGTACGCAGACGCCCGTCGTCGGCTCCCGGCGATCGCGCCGTCGCGGGGTAAGACAGAGGCCTGCGACACCCACGTCAAGGCTTCGACCGCATACATTTGGCGATGCTGATCTGGTTGCTCTGGCTCCTTCTAGCCTTGTCCTTGCTGGCCGCGGCCGTCCTGGGCGTCTCCGCTTACGGGACCCGGCGGTGGGCCGACACTGCTGCGGGTCTGAGGGGCACGCTCGAGGCAACCCAGTTCGACGATGCGAATCATTCGCCCGCCATTGCCCGTGTCCACTTCCGCGAACTCCAGGGCCTGCCTGCACCGGTGCAGCGCTACTTCCGTGCCGCGCTGACAGAAGGACAGCCGATCATCTCGGCATTGACCGTCGAGCTCGCTGGCACCTTCAACCTGTCTCACACGTCGGAGCGGTGGAAGAGGTTCACGTCCCGGCAGACGATCGTCGCCCGCCGCCCCGGCTTCCTCTGGGACGCAGAGATCGCTCTGCTGCCTGGGCTAGCGATACGAGTGCTCGACGCCTACATCGGGGGTCAAGGCATGCTGCACGCCGCGGTGCTGGGCCTGTTCCAGGTGGCCGACATTCACGGCGATGGGGAGATCGCCCGCGGCGAGCTGTTCCGCTTCTTCGCTGAAGCGGCGTGGTACCCGACCGCGCTGCTGCCGAGCCAGGGTGTTCGCTGGGACGCGTTCGACGACCACTCTGCATATGCCACGCTCGTAGATGGCCCGCTCACGCTGACACTGCTGTTCCGATTCAACGACGCCGGCTTGATCGACTCGTTTCGTGCGGAGGCGCGCGGCGCCATGGTCGGCCGGACGATGGTCATGATCCCGTGGGAGGGCCGGTGGTCCGACTATCGGACGCGAAACGGCATGACGGTGCCGAACGTCGGCGAGGTCGAATGGCTTTGGCCAGAAGGGCGCAGAAGCTACTTCCGCGGCACCGTGACGTCGATGCGTTTCGAGTTTCTGCCGTGACCACACGCCTGGGCGTCGCTGGAGCCGTCGCCGGTGCGATCGGCTTGGTCCTTGCAGTGGGCGCCCTGTGGATCAGCGGGCGCTTCGAGCGCGACATGAAGCTGGCGATGGCCCGCGTGGCGCAGGGTAGCACGCTGCTCTCCACCCGCTGCGGCGTCATAGAGTACCAGGAGGCGGGCTCAGGGATTCCGCTACTGGCGGTGCACGGAAGCGGCGGCGGACACGACCAGGGCATGGCGTTTGCGGCTGCGCTGACGCATCGGGGGATCCGGGTGATTGCGATGTCGCGCTTCGGCTACCTGCGCACCCCGATGCCGGCAGATGCCTCGGCAGCCGCGCAGGCCGACGCTCATGTCTGTCTGCTGGATGCATTGGGAATTCGACGCGCTGCAATCATGGGCGGCTCGGCAGGCGCCCCATCCGCCCTGCAAATGGCGATCCGCCATCCCGATCGGGTCGCTGCGCTGGTGCTCCTGGTGCCGCTCGCCTACAAGCCAGCTGCACAGGCGGATTCCGCGCCGCCGCTGCCGACCTGGGTCGAAAGCACGATGATGACGCTGATCGGTTCAGATTTTCTTTTCTGGTCAGCGCTGCACGTCGGCCGCAACTCGCTGATCCGCGTCGTCCTGGCGACCCCTCCCGAGCTGCTGTCGAGTGCGAGCGCAAGCGAGAACGCGCGAGTTCATGCCATGCTCAACAACATCCTGCCGGTATCGAGTCGCGCTGCGGGTATGCGCAGTGATTCGTTGGTGGGAAAGAAGTTAACGACAGCGCCACTGGAGTCGATCAGGGCACCGACGCTGGTGATCAGCGCCCGCGACGATGGCTACGGCACGTATGCGAGTGCGCAGTACACCGCCACTCGGATTCCGGGAGCTAAGTTCGTCGGTTTCGAGACAGGGGGTCACACCTGGGTCGGGCATGACGATGATGTGATGTCCGAAATCGTGAAACTGGTCAGGTCACCGGGGTGAAGAACACCGCTTCCGACCACGCTGCCAACAGGTAGCCAGTGCATGAGGGTCTACGGGTGATGGGACCGAAACTGCCAAGGCAAACGGGCTCCATCCACAAGCGTATCTTCGCGATGTGCTCGCACGCATTGCGGATCAACCGCATCGTGGAGTTGCTGCCGTGGAATATCGGCGGGCACTGCGTTGAGCAACGACTGGCAGCCTGAACCACGCCACCAGCTTACGCAACGAAGGAAGACACAGTGAACTTGCAAGGGACCGACCCGATAAGCGCTGCGACCGGGACGATGGACTCCGAAAGGGCCTATGTCGACCAGTCTGGAAGCCACTTCTGGGCAACGTGGATCACAACGTCTCTTCAGGTCGCTTCACCGTTTCACACTGCTGCGCATCACATCGCGTCTAGGTCAGACGGAGCGGAGAGCCACCCTTCTTGATTTCTCTTTTCAAGGAGATCTGCACTCGACCGCCGAGGCGCTGCGTGCAGCGTCAATGAATTTCTGTCGAGCTGTCTCCTAGACCGGCACCTCACGCAGTGGTGGGATCGTGTCGCGCACGGCGTCGTCGTGGTGTGTCGATGCCGACGCGCGATGGTTGATGAAGGCTAGCGCGATGGCTCCCAGCGCACCTGCCGTTGCGATGGCGATGAAGTTCTGCTCCAGGGGCAGCTTCAGCGAAACGAGTAACCCGATCAGCAGCGGCGCCATGATCGCGCCGGTGCGACCTATCCCCGCTGCCATACCGATACCGGTCGACCGGATCGCCATGGGGTAGTACTGGCCGCAATACGCGTAAGCGACGATCTGGGCTCCGGTGGTGCAAGTGCCCACCAGTGCGACGATCACATAGAGCACTTCCTGCGACGTCTTGATGGTCATCATGTACAGGAAGACCGCTCCCAGCGCGTACATGATCACCAGCACGTACTTGATGTTGAACTTGTCGGCAAGCCATCCCCCCGAAATAGCCCCCACCATGGCACCGACGTTCAATGCCAGTGAGAACGTCAGGGCGGAGCCAAGGCTGTACCCTGCCATCGCCATCAGCTTGGTCAACCAAGAACTGAGCGCGTAGATCATGAACAGTCCCATAAAGAACGCGATCCAAAACATGATCGTGCTGAGACCGCGCCCATCCTGGAACAGCTGGCGGACGGGCGCTCCCCCGGCCTTGTCCTCCGCCGGCAGCAAGAACTCTTCGTGTGCCTCCATCCGCAGGTCCGGCGCGAGTCGGCTGACGACTTGCCGCAAATGGGTGTCGTCATGATGCTTGATAAGGAAGGGCAACGACTCCGGCATCATCTTCAGGATGAACGGAATCAGCAGCACCGGCACGCCGGCGGCGATGAACACCGACTGCCAGCCATAGCCTTCAATGAACTGCTTGCCGACCAGCGCTGCGAGGATGCCACCGACCGCATAGCCGGAAAACATGATAGTCACCATGCGGCTTCGGATCGTCTTGGGCGAGTACTCAGTCATCTGCGCCACGATATTGGGCATCACTCCGCCGATGCCGAGGCCTGCAAGGAATCGCAGCACGCTAAACGTGTACGGATCGCTCGCGAAACCGGCCGCTGCGGTGAAGACACTGAACAGGAAGACGCAGATGGAGATCGTCCAGCGGCGGCCGATCCTGTCGGAAAGGGTGCCAAGGAATATCGCCCCGAACATCATTCCGAACAGGGCCGAACTCGCCATGAATCCGGCCGTCGAGGCGTCGACGTTCATGTCCTTCATGATGCTGGGCAGCGCGATGCCCGCCACCGCGAGGTCGTAGCCATCGATGATGATGATGAGCACACACCAAGAAAGGACAAGTGCGTGAAAGCGATTGAACTTGGCCTCATCGGCCAGTTTGTGAACGTCTATCCGATGCATGATGGGCCCCGCTTTGCTTTTTCGATGACTCCGGCCTGAGCTACCGTTTCTTCACTTCAGTAGCCGCGGCCATGCGCTCGCTTGCGGCTGTGACTTGTTGCGCAACGGCGGCCTGTCCTCGGGCTAGGATGCCCATAAGGTTCTCAGCGTTCTCACGCGCAAAGGTCGCATAGTTCTCGGCGAGATTTCGGACGAGGTCGGCGTGTGCACTGGACGCCGCCGCGCCACCAAAGGCCTTCTGAGCGAGATCCAGAAACTTCTCCGCGTTGGCCCTCGCCAATTCCGCGACCTCCGGGGATTGTGCGAAACGCGTCACGAGTTCCGTGTTGGACGTGGAAAGCTTGACGAAGGGTTGCGTGAGGTCATTCATATGGTTCTTTGTTCCGGGGGGTCGATCTTGAGGCCATTCGATTCAAAGAGCACGGCCAGTTGACTGACAGGCAGTACTACCTTCTGATCGGAGCAGAAAGACTCTGTGAGGCCTTGAGACCCGATACGCCGCACGGGACCCGTGCTTGCGCCCATTTCACAACGTAGCGGGTGTCCTGTCGGTGCGGTAGAGCACTCACAGGCGCACTCATCGCGCATGTCGAGGTCCATCACGTATGAAATGAACGCACGCGCGAACGCCGAGCGGCCTGCCCGCATTCAGACAAGGCTCAGTGCCGTCGCCTGCTGCGGCTCCACTGCAACCATCTCGGCCGGGCGCTTGGCGGCCGAGGTTGTCATCACCACCGCCTCGCCGTCAATCACCACGGTCTCTCCAACGGTGCAGACCGTTTCAAGCGTCACGCGGCGGCGCAGGGGATCCACACACTTGACGCTGACACTCGCATGCACCGTTTCGCCAATGTGTACCGGCGCACGGAAGTTCAGCAACTGGCTGAGATAGATCGTCCCGGGCCCTGGAAGGTGATTGGCCACCGCCGCCGAAATCACGCTGGCCGTAAGAAAGCCGTGCGCGATGCGGCCGCCGAAGCGCGTCGTCGCCGCGAACTCTTCGTTCACGTGCAGGGCGTTGTTGTCACCCGATACGCCAGCGAACAGGACGATGTCGGCCTCTGTGATGGTCTTCGAGAAGGTTGCGCGCATGCCAACCTTCAGGTCTTCGACGTCGTAGCCGTTCATTTCGTTCATGTTTTCTACCCAGCTAGAACTGGGCATCCGTCAGGCCCAGGGTCGTCGACGCTCCGTGCAGGACCGTGTCACGCAATGCGCCGGCCCCGGGCAATACGTGGATCGCATAGTGGTGCGAAGTGATCCGTTTCGCGTTCAGGAAGTCGGCATCCTCGTCGCCGCGCGCCAATCGCAGCGTGGCCACTTGCGCAGCGCGCGCAGTCAACCAGCCGGCGATCACCGTGCCGCAGAGCCGCAGGTAGGGCACAGCCCCGGCCGCCGCATCGCGCGGCGAAGCGGCCAGCAACCAGTCAGTGGCTTCGGCGAGCGCACGCAACCCGCTTCCTAGTGCCAGGGCCACGCCCGCGAGCACCGCGTCATCGGTTGCGCCCGGCGCATGAAGCGAGTCGACGTCGGCCTGCATCACCGCGATGAGCTCCTTCATGGCCGCGCCGCCGTCGCGCGTCAGCTTGCGCCCGATCAGGTCGTTCGCCTGGATGCCCGTTGTTCCCTCGTAGATGGTGGTGATTCGTGCATCGCGCATGTGCTGCGAGGCGCCGGTCTCTTCGATGAACCCCATGCCGCCGTGAATCTGCACGCCGTCCGACGTGATACCCAACGCGTTGTCGGTACACCAGCCCTTGACGACGGGTATCAGCAGGTCGACCAGCGCCTGCGCCTTTTGCCGAGTGGAGGGGTCGTCGTGGCCATGAGCACGGTCCATCTGGCCGGCCGTGTAGTAGGCGAGCGCCCGCATCGCCTCGACGCGTGCCTTCATGTCCATCAGCATGCGGCGTACGTCCGGGTGACCGATGATGGTCGCGCTGGCGCCGCCTTCGCGGCCCAACGTCTTGCCTTGAACGCGGTCGAGCGCAAACTGCCGTGCCTTCTGGTAGGCGCGGTCGGAGATCGCCACGCCTTCGAGGCCCACGTTCAGGCGTGCGTGATTCATCATTGTGAACATGCAGGCGAGTCCGTTGTTGGGCTCACCGACCAGCCAGCCGAGCGCGCCCGGCCCCTCGCCGAACGACATCACAGCCGTGGCGCTGCCGTGGATGCCGATCTTGTGTTCGATCGAGGCGCATACGAGGTCGTTGCGCTCGCCAAGCGAGCCGTCGGCGTTCACGAGGAACTTGGGGCAGACGAACAGTGAGATACCCTTCACGCCAGGCGGCGCATCTGGCAGGCGCGCCAGTACGAGATGGATGATGTTGTCCGCCATGTCGTGCTCGCCCCAGGTGATGAAAATCTTCGTGCCGCTGATGCGGTAGTGGTCTCCATCCGGAACGGCCTTGGTGCGAATGGCTGCGAGGTCGGAGCCGGCTTGGGGCTCGGTGATGTTCATCGTGCCGGTCCAGCGGCCTTCGATCATTGCCGGCAGATAACGCTGCCTCAGTTCCTCACTGCCGTGATGCGTGATGGCCTCCACGGCGCCCAGCGTGAGCATCTGGCACAGCGAGAACGCCATGTTGGAGGCCTTCCACATCTCGAGCACCGCGGTCGACACCAGCGTAGGCATGCCCTGCCCGCCGAACTCGGTGCCCGAGGGCATGCCGTTCCATCCGCTCTCGCAAAAGCCGGTGTACGCGTGCCTGAACCCGTCGGCGGTGGTCACGACGCCGTTGCTCCATTGGCAGCCCTGGGTGTCTCCCTGAGCATTGATTGGCGCCAGCACGTCGCTCGCAAATCGCGACGCTTCCTCGAGGATCGCCTCGACCAGGTCACCGGTGACTTCTTCGTTGCCGACCTGAGCGAGCACCGCATCCAGGCCACCATGCTCTTTCATGGCGAACAGCATCTCGTGGAGCGGGGGTGAATAGAAGTTCATGACGACACTCACACGATGGCTGCGGCCGAATGCAACTGCTCGCGCAACACGAACTTCTGGATCTTGCCGGTGGAGGTCTTGGGCAACACCCCGAAGATGACCTGCTTGGGAACTTTGAACCGAGCCATTTCCGCGCGGCAATGCGCGATGATCTCCGCCTCCGTTGCAATGGCGCCGACGCGTAGTTCAACGAAGGCCGCGGCTACCTCGCCCCATTTCTCATCGGGCTTGGCCACGACCGCCGCCGCGAGCACCGATGCATGGCGGTACAGCACCTCCTCGACTTCAACACTGGAGATGTTCTCGCCGCCGGAGATGATTACATCCTTGCTGCGGTCTTTGATCTTCACATAGCCATCGGACTGCGTGACCCCGAGGTCGCCCGTGTGAAACCAGCCCCCCGCAAATGCTTCTTCCGTGGCCTGTGCGTTCTTCAGGTAGCCCTTCATCACCAGATTGCCGCGGAAGAAGATCTCGCCGATCGTTTCCCCATCGGCCGGCACAGGTTCCATCGTCTCGGGGTTCAGCACGACGACGGCCTCTTGCATGGGATAGGCCACGCCTTGGCGCGCGTTCAGGCGGGCGCGCTCGCCCACCGGAAGCGCAGCCCACTCGATCTGCTGGGCGCATACGGCCGCTGGGCCGTAGACCTCCGTCAGCCCGTAGACGTGGGTGATCGCGATTCCGATCTGCTCACAGCCTTCGATGATCGCGGCGGGCGGCGCCGAACCGGCGATCAAACCCTTGACTGGGTGGCGAATGCCAGCGCGCTGCGCTTCGGGCGCGTTGATCAACATGCCGTAGACAATGGGTGCACCGCAGAGGTGGGTGACCTTGTGCTCGCGGATCAGGTCAAACACTATCTCTGGCTCGAACTTGCGCAGGCAGACGCTGGCGCCAGCTTGCAAGGCCAACGTCCACGGGAAGCACCAGCCGTTGCAATGGAACATCGGCAGCGTCCACAGGTAGACGGGGAGGCGCGGCATCTCCCACGTCACAACATTCGACACCGCGTTGAGGTAAGCGCCCCGGTGATGCGTCACCACGCCCTTGGGGTTGCCGGTGGTGCCGGAGGTGTAGTTCAGCGCAATGGCATTCCACTCGTCGGAAGGAAGCTTCCAGCGAACGTCGGGGTCGCCATGCGAAAGAAAGGACTCGTATGAAACGTCGCCGAGCGAATTGCCGGCCGGCGCATCGTCGTCCTCAACCTCGATCACGAATGGCCGCCTGTCGCCAACCATCGCGAGTGCTTTCTCGATCACGCCGGCGAACTCCCGGTCGGTCAAAAGGACCTTCGCTTCACCGTGTTGCAGCATGAACGCGATGGCCTCTCCATCGAGCCGCGTATTGAGCGTGTTGACCACGGCGCCTGTCATCGGCACGCCGAAATGAGCTTCAAACATCGCCGGTACGTTGGGCAGCATCACCGCGACGGTGTCGCCCGCGCCAATCCCACGTTGCACAAGAGCGCTGGCCAGTCGGCGACAACGCGAATGTGTGTCACGCCAGGTTTGCCGTAATGTTCCGTAGATGAGCGCGATGTGCCCCGGGTAGACGCTGGCTGATCGCTCCAGGAAGCTCAGGGGCGACAAGGACACGAAGTTGGCGTCGTTCTTGTCGAGGCCGTATTCGTAGGGATGGGTTCTGTTCATGGTGATTTCCGTTCTTCGGCGCCGCTTCAGGCGCCTAACCGTTCCAACATAGGCGCACCAGGTGAATCCGTCTGTGCGCTGCCGCACCACTCTGCGGCGCCGAAGCTGGCAGTCAATGGAAGCGCATCATCCACTTGCGCAATTCGCTGTACCAGAGCACCGTGCTGGCCATCGCGACGCACAACAGCCACTCGTCGAGCGCAAGCGGCGCGGTTCCAAACGCGAGATTGAGAACGCCGAGGTGCACGACTGCGATCTGCAACACAACGGACAGCGCGACGGCACCCCAGAGCCAACGGTTGACGAACAGGTGCGAGAAGGCACTCCGGTGGTCGGAGCGCGCGTTGAAGCAATTAAAAAGCTGCGCGAGCACCAGCACGGTGAAGCCAGCAGTCCGGGCCGTCGCCAGGTCGTTGTCGCCTTCGATCATGCCGCCCGGCAGAAAGAGGTCGATGCTCAGCAACGTCGTCAGTGCCATCACCAGGCCAATCTGGATCACCCCCGACCACATTTGCGCGTCGATCACGCGTTCGCCGCGACCGCGCGGCTTGCGGGCCATCACATCGTCACCCGGCGGGTCGACGCCCATGGCCAGCGCAGGCCCAGAGTCGGTGACGAGGTTGATCCCAGAGGATCTGCGTCGCGAGAAGAGGCACCACGACTGCGCCACTGGGGCCGACCAGTCCCAGTACGCTGGCGCCGACGACGCCCAGGAACACGGTGAGCACCTCGCCCAAGTTGGACGAAAGCAGGTAGCGCAGGAATTTGCGAATGCTGTCGAAGATACCGCGCCCCTCTCGAACGGCCTCTACTATGGTCGCAAAGTTGTCGTCCACCAGGATCATCCGAGCCGCTTCGCGACTCACCTCTGTGCCGGTCACGCCCATTGCAATGCCGATGTCCGCCGCCTTCAGCGCCGGCGCGTCGTTGACGCCGTCGCCCGTCATGGCGACCACGCTGCCATCGGCCTGCAACGCGGCGACGATTCGCATCTTGTGCGCCGGTGCCACGCGCGCGAAGACCGAGGTGAGGCGCACCGCTTGCGCAAAGCCTGCTTCGTCCATCGCGTCCAACTGAAGCCCGGTAAGAACCGCAGCGCCTGCCGCGACGATCCCAAGGTCATGCGCAATGCGTGCGGCCGTGCGCGGGTGGTCGCCGGTGATCATGATCACCCGAATGCCGGCGCGCCGTGCCTCCCGAATGGCCACGGCCGCTTCGGCCCGAGGCGGATCGATGATGCCCACCGTGCCGACGAAAATGAGATCGCGTTCAAGCCCTTCTAACGCCTCCGTCGCCAAGGCACCCTCCTGCGCGGTCAACGGCCGGTAGGCGACGGCCAGCGTGCGCAGCGCTGCGTCTGACAGTGCATCGACCTCGGCGACAATCCGCGAGCGCATCGCCGTGTCGAGCGCTATCACCTCCATGCCCACCCGCACCTGGGTACAACGCGCCAGGAGCACATCGGGCGCGCCCTTGGTGATGACCACGACACGGTCATCGTGCTCATGATCGCACTCGAGTGTCGACATCATCTTGCGCTCAGAGGTGAAAGGGATCTCCGCAATGCGCTCGAAGCGTTTCAGCCGCCGCTCGGTCAGCCCCATCTTGCGTTCGGCCACGAGGAACGCCGCTTCAGTGGGATCGCCATGGAATCAACCACGTGCCATCCGCATCCTCGCGTAGTCGGGCGTCGCCGGCAAGGCTTCCGCCAGAAAGCACCACCGTCTGTTCGTCGCGCAACGGCCCCGATCCCAGTTCGACGCCGTTGTGCTCGACCCGCCCAGTCGGCGAGTAGCCCGCACCGGTGATGCTGGTGCTGCCGGAGGCTGTCACCACGCGCTCGATCGTCATCTCCGCGCGCGTGAGCGTGCCGGTCTTGTCGGTGCAGATGAAGGACGCCGAACCCAGCGTTTCGACCGACGACAGGTTCTTGACGATTGCGTTCTGCCTGGCCATGCGTTGCACGCCCATGGCCAGCACCACCGACAGGATGGCCGGCAGGCCTTCGGGCACCGCCGCCACCGCCAGCGACACGCCGAGCAGCAGTACACCGACCACATCCGCCGCGTTGTGGACATCAGTGACGAGCAGGATCGTTGCCACCACCACCGTGGCAATGGCCACCACGGCGACGCCAAGGATGCGACCAATGCGCGCCACTTCGATGCTCAGCGGCGTCGGCGCTTCCGCAGTTGCCTCCAGCATTCCCGCGATCGCGCCCACCTCCGTACGCATGCCGGTGGCGGTGACCACCGCACTGCCAGTGCCCTGGGCGATGGCCGTTCCCTTGAAAACCATGTCGAACCTGTCACCCAGAGCAACCGCTGCAGGAAGCGTGGAAGCGTCTTTGAGCACGGCCTCGCTCTCGCCGGTCAGGGACGCCTCAAGCACGCGCAGCGACGCGGCTTGCAGCAGTCGGGCATCGGCACCGACCGCGTCACCTTCGCCAAGTACCAACAAGTCGCCCGGCACCAGTTCGGCGCTCGGAACGCGTAGTGCTTGGCCATCCCGTACGACGGCCGAGCTAACTGCCGTGATGCGGGCCAGCGCGGCGACCGCGTCCGCCGCCTTCGTCTGCTGGATGATGCCAAGTATGCCGTTGAGCAGCACGATCGCCGCGATCACCAGCGCATCCAGCGGCCAGCCGGAAAATCCCTCGATCGCCCAGGCGCCGAGCGAAATGCCGACGGCCGCCAGCAGCAGGTACACCAGCGGATCCTGAAAATGCGACAGAACGCGGCGCCACGTTGCCACGGTCGGCGCGGCGCGCAGCTCGTTGCGGCCCTGCTCGACAAGGCGCCTTGCGGCCTCTTGCGATGTGAGTCCGAGCTCGGCATCGCCGTCAACCGCATGCAGCACCCTAGCCCGGAAATTTCACCAGTAGAGGGTCGGCATCCTCGTGCCGGAGCGCGTTGACATTGGTATCTGACGCCAATTTCAACCGAGGGCTGCCGATGCCAAATTGTACGGACGGGACGATCGATTTGGGACGGCTTGGCCGGCGTGTCATCGAGGCCAACTTCGAGGGCGGCGATCTCGGCTCGGACGGTGGCGTCTTGCTGCTGCGGCGTGTGGATGAACGCATTGGTTTGAGTCGAGCGGCTGCGGCCGTGCTCAGCGATCCACGCGACCCGGCACGCATCACGCACAGCCTTCGCGATCTGCTCGCGCAGCGCATCTACGGGCTGTGCTGCGGCTACGAAGACCTCAACGATCACGACGTGTTGCGCGGCGACTTGCTGATGCAAACGGCCGTGGGAAGGGTCGATGCGCTGGCCAGCTCACCCACGCTGAGTCGCCTGGAGACACGCGCCACGCGAGCACAGGCGGTGGCTTTGCATGGAGTGCTCATCGAGCAATTCATCACCAGCCACAAGAGCGCGCCCGCAGAACTGGTGCTGGACATCGACGCCTCGGACGTGCCGTTGCACGGCGCCCAGGAGCTCAGCGAGTTCCACGCCTACTACGACCACCACTGCTATCTGCCGCTGTACGTGTTCTGCGGCCAGGCGATGCTCGCGTGTGTCTTGCGGCGCAGCCGCATTGACGGCGCGAAGAACGCCGCGGCCCTCATCAAGCTGCTGGTGCAGCGGCTGCGCCAAGCGTGGCCCGAGGTGCGCATCATCGTGCGCGGTGACTCGGGCTTTTGTCGCCAGCGCCTGCTGCGCTGGTGCGAGCGCTCGGGCGTGAACTACATCGTGAGTCTTGCGCGCAATGCTCGGCTGGAAGCCATCGTGCAATACGCCGAGGCGATGCTCGCGCACGAGTACGAACGCACCGGCACCAAGCAGCGCCTGATTGACGAGTTCGTCTACGCGGCCGACAGCTGGGCCATCGAACGACGGGTGATCACGCGGCTGGAGCACGGTACCCAGGGCAACAACCCGCGCTTCGTGGTGACCGATCTCAAGGGCGACGCTGCACAGCTGTATGAGCGCTTGTACTGTGCCCGCGGCGAAGCCGAGAACCGCATCAAGGAGGCGCAGCTCGACCTGTTCGGCACACGAGCAAGTTGCCACCGCTTTGCGGCCAACCAGCTGCGCTTGCTGCTGGCAGCATTGGCCTACACCCTGATGCAGCGCCTTCGAGAACTCGCCTTGAAGGGCAGTGAGCTGGAGCGCGCCACCGCGGCCACGATCCGCGTGCGGCTCATCAAGATCGGCGCGGCCATCGTGCGCAATACGCGCCGCGTGCGAGTGCTGCTGGCCTCGCATCACCCGCTGCGCAGCGTGTTCCTCCATGCTGCCCAGGCCCTGGCCCTATGAACCTCATCCAGTGCTGTCCCCGGCACGTTGACAAAGAATGGGGGTAAGGGGGTCGTATGTCCAAAATCGGCCACCATCCCGTCCAGTACCTCGCATCCGACGCGACATCGCGCTCAATGACGGCGCACAGCCTCGATCAACATCGCGTCAGACCACTGGTGAAAAGTTCGGGCTAGCGATTGGCTGCACGGACGGATCGCCGAGTGCGCGAGGGTTTAGCGTGTACGTCATTGGCCCGTCATCTCCTTGTAGAGGTAACGAGCGTGCGGGCCACTATAACTTCCGGTCTGTACGGTAGCGCACCTTCTGACATAGGTGCAATGGTGCACAGACTGCGCTTGCAAAGTGCCAGACAAGCCGCCGCCGCCAGCCAAGCGCGCGTCGGCTAGGCAGCTGAGCGGCGATCGAGGTGGCAAGAGGATGGTCTGGTCCGGTCGCATTCTGGCGACAGCCTGTATTGCTGCCGGACGTTTACGAAATCTTCGTTGGACGAAAGCGGGCCGGCTCAAGTATCAGCGCTGGCGCCGGGGGCCCAGCTTCATGCTGTACAACACTTGAGTCGCGTCATCTGGGTCAGGCCTGTGGTCGAGGTGCAACTGTTCTGCGAACCGCCTCATAAGGTCGTTGTCCGACGCGTCGCTGGAGTGCATCTCGGCTATGCCTCTCTGCCTCGCGGCCTCCATCAGATGGTGCATCAGGTGCATCCCAAGCCCCTTGTTCTGCCACTTGTCGCTGACGGCCACCGCGAACTCGCAATCCCCGCCGCCCGGCTCCGCACTGAAACGCGCGACGCCGATCTGGTGATCCTGGGATTCATCGTCGACGACGGCGACGTAAGCGACATCAGTCGCCGGATCGATGACCGTGAGTTGCTTGAGAAGCGCGTCACTGGGCGAGCGCATCGTGTCCAGGAATCGAAATCGACGGGAAGCCGGCGAGAGTTCCTCGATGAATCGGCGCTCCATCGCTGCATCCTCTTCGTGAATCGGACGAATGCGTATGCGATCACCGCCTCGCAACACCTCCGTCCAACTGGCTTCAGGTTCAACCGCGCCGGCCTTGCCAGGAGCGACGGGCAACGACTCGGTCATCGAGTTCGCAGAGGTTCGGGGAGCGATCATGGGGTTGCTTTCGAATGAGTTGGGCGGAATTGCTCCTACCTTGCTCGCAATGCTGCGCGGAGTCTGTGCGTTGGCCTACTCAACGATGACCGCACTGTGAATCGCGACGCTGCAGAGCCGCCAGATGCCTGAGTCGGGTAACCTCAGTGGCCGGACGCTCCCTCCGCATCGATGCCGCACCTGCTGCACCCAAACCGGCTCTTGGCTGCGCGGGGCTCTTGTGAGAACGGAGAACAACCAGCTCCGACGCTTCGATGGTGATGGAGAACAGCGCGGGCGTCTGGAAAGGGAACAATCGGATTGCCCAGCGTCAGATTGGACTACGACATACCGTGGGCGGGATGTTCGCTACCCTACAGGTCTTCGATCGAGCAGACAGTCGCTTTCGCCATCGCGGTGAGTTTGAAAGCACAGCGCCGCGCTGACAATGATCAACCTGCCGCGGTATCGTCTGGCGCACCGGCATTGCCTTCTTCATGTTTCAAGGCGGGCTTCTGTCCCGGTTGAGGCACGTGCTCTGCGCCAGGCGCGATTTCTTCGCCGCGATGCTTTTTCTCTTGGTGCACTTTTTTGTCGTGCGCGACATTGCGTGGATCGGTCATGAATCATCGTATGGCCTGTATGTCTTTCACCTGTGGGACATCGCCTCGCTCTTCGGCGGTATTTCCCCGCGCGGCCCGAATCCGGATTGACACTGCAGATATGCTTACCGCCATCAGAGCCTGGGCTTTGACGCAGATGCTCCTGACCATGGATTCCAGTGCTTCACTTACCCTTGGTGATTTGACTTGTGTTCCAGGAACCCGTCGACCCGCACCGGATCGCTGCGTGACGCGGGGATCAAACGACGCGCGCAAAGCGCTGCAGTAGCCGCCGATGCGCAGCGCGCCACCGGCTGCCGTGGTTGATCGTGGGCCTGGGGCGCAGATGTGGACCACCTTCATCGTGGCCCGCTTCGAAACCGCCCTGGCCACCAAGCCTGCGCGGGCCTTCTTCGTGTCGGGTTTCGAACTCTCATGGTCCGTCTTCGCCGCGTTTCAGCCCAGCCAGGTTCTCCACCTTCAAGTCCTGGCGTCGGCCTGCTTTCGGGCTGATCGGCAAGGCGTCGGTCGTCATGCCTCGAGCGCGCGCGAATATACCTATTTCTCTGTTCAATGCTGCGTGTGATTCAAATTTCCTGCCTTGACTGTGCTTCGTGCGATGCCGCACAGACTGCGCGGCGCCGAAGCGTCTAGAAGAGATTCACGCACCCGTTTGCCCGAATCAATGCCCCAGCCTCCTGAAAGGAGCGCCATGTACCAGCGAATTCTCGTCCCCGTCGACGGCAGCACTACGTCCAACCGCGGCCTGGAAGAGGCCATCTGCATCGCCCAGATCACGCATGGCCGCCTGCGACTCATCCACGTCGTGGACGAGCTTTCGTTTTCCTTCGGCATGGAAGCCTATGCGGGCTATGGTGGAGATCTCCTGGGCATCCTGCGCGAGAACGGCGCTCGCATCCTTGAGCAGGCGAGGTTCACTGTCGCCGCTGCGGGCATAGAGGTCGAGACGATCCTGAACGACACCTTCTCGGGCCTCGTGCATGTGCTGGTAACGGCCGAGGCCAGCCGATGGCCAGCGGATCTGATCGTGCTCGGAACACATGGCCGCCGCGGCGTCGGGCGCATGGTGCTCGGAAGCAGCGCGGAGAACATCCTTCGTTACGCGACCGTGCCTGTTCTGCTCGTGCGCGCGCCCGAGATCGTTGCGACGACCACAGCGGTGCATCCGGCGCCTGAGCACATGAGTCTGTCTGCAGGCGCGCTGGCGATGGAATAGCCCGGGACACCACTGATGGCCCGGTCTGCAATTGTCGACGGCCGAGACTGCGTTCTCCTCACCTTGAATCCCGGGTCCTCGACGATCAAGATCGGCCTCTTTTCGGTGAAGTCGGGACGAGCCGACGCATTCGGCCGCGGCGCGATCGACCTGCGCCGCGAACCCGTGACCCTGTGGCTCGATGTGCGCAGCACGATCAGCGAAGAGGATCTGAGCGTCAGGATCGCGTCCGGCCCGCAAGACGTCGTCGAGGAACTGCTCGACCGGCTCGTGCCGCATGCGTCGCCAGATGGTCTTGAGGGCGTGGCCCATCGGGTCGTCCACGGCAGCGACCAATTCCCAGGTGCAACACGAATCACGGATGAACCGCTGGCTGACATCGACTCCCTCGCGCAGCTCGCGCCGATGCACCAGCCGCAGAGCCTGAGCCTGATTCGCGCTGTTCGACAACTGCGCCCGCAGATGGCTCAGACCGCCTCCTTCGATACCGCCTTCCATCGGACGCAGAGCGACTTGGTGCGCCGGTTCGCGCTGCCGCGTGAACTGTTCGAGCAAGGCATCAAACGCTACGGATTCCATGGGCAGTCCGACAAGTTCATCGCCGGGCAGATGCGGCACGCGCATCCCGCGCTGGCCTCCGGCCGCACCGTGGTGGCGCACCTGGGCAGTGGCGCCAGCCTGTGCGGGCTCGAGGCCGGTGGGAGCAGGGACACCAGCATAGCGTTCTCGACGCTCGACGGCATCCCGATGGCAACGCCGCCCGGCGCCCTCGACCCCGGTGTGCTGCTGCACCTGCTGAAGGTTTGTGGGATGACGCTCGACGAGGTGCAGGACATCCTCTATCACCGCTCGGGCCCACTTGGCGTCTCGGGCATCTCTGCAGCCGTTCGTGAACTCGCCGCCAGCAGCGCCCCGGAGGCAGGCGAAGTGCGATTGAGCTGTTCGCCCTGCGGATATCGCGCGAAGTCGCCGCCATCGCAACCACGCTCGGCGGTATCGACTCGCTGGTGTTCACCGCTGGCATCCGCCAGCACCGACTGGAAGTTCGCGCGGCAATCTGCCGCCACCTGGCGTGGCTCGGCGCGCGCATCGACTCAACAGTCAATGCAGCGCATGCGCCGCGCATTGATTCGACCGACAGCAAGCTGGCCCTGCTCGTCATGGCCACCAACGAGGAGCAGGTGATCGCCGACGAAGCCTGTCAGATTCTCTTTAACTCTCCAGACTGGAGTTGATCCTATGTCAAAGCACAACGCATCGCCGTCGCCCGACGATCTCGCCGGCGTCGACGCTTGGTGGCGCGCCGCCAACTTCCTCTCGGTCGGCCAGATCTACCTGATGAGCAACCCGATGCTGCGCGTGCCGCTCGCCCTCGAGCACATCAAGCCGCGCCTGCTGGGTCATTGGGGCACCACGCCGGGCCTGAATTTCATCTACGCGCACATGAACCGGGCCATCAACGCCCGCGAGCTCGATGCGATCTTCATCGCGGGACCGGGTCACGGCGGCCCCGGGGTGGTGGCAAACACCTATCTCGAAGGCACCTACAGCGAGGTGTATCCGCACATCGGACATGACGTCGAAGGCCTCCAGCGGCTGTTCAGGCAGTTCTCCTTCCCCGGTGGCATCCCCAGCCATGTCTCAGCCGAAACACCGGGATCCATCCACGAAGGCGGTGAACTCGGCTACTCGCTGCTGCACGCCTATGGCGCGGTGTTCGACAACCCGGACCTGCTGGCCTGTTGCGTGATCGGCGACGGGGAGGCGGAGACCGGCGCCCTGGCCGCAAGCTGGCATTCGAACAAGTTCCTGAATCCCGCGCACGACGGCGCAGTGCTGCCGATCCTCCATCTCAACGGCTACAAGATCGCTGGGCCGACGGTGCTGGCGCGCATCGGCGACGAAGAACTTTCGGCGTTGATGCGCGGCTACGGCTACGAGCCGCACTTCGTCTCGGGCCACGAGCCTGAGGCCATGCACCGGATGATGGCCACCGCGCTCGACACGGTGCTCGACGTGATCCGCGCCATCCAGGTGGAAGCCCGCGCCGATGGCTTCAGCCGGCGCCGCAGTTGGCCGATGATCGTGCTGCGTTCTCCCAAGGGCTGGACCGGGCCCGAGACGGTCGAAGGCATAGCCATCGAAGGCACGCAACGCGCGCACCAGGTGCCTCTGGCAGGGTTCGCGGACAAGCCGTCCCACGTCGCGCTGCTGGACGACTGGATGCGTAGTTACCGACCGCAGGAACTGTTCGACGAAGACGGCGCGCTGCGAGCCAACATCGCAGCGCTCGCGCCCCGTGGCGGTCGCCGGATGAGTGCCAATCCCCATGCCAATGGTGGCTTGCTGGTCAAGGATCTCAGGCTGCCGGACTTCCGCGACTTCGCCGTTGCCGTGCCAGCGCCCGGTGCGGTCAAAGCCGAGGCGATGCGCGTGACAGGCGAATTCCTGAGGGAGGTGATGCGACTCAATGACGGCGAGCGCAACTTCCGTGTGATGGGGCCGGATGAGACAGCATCCAACCGCCTGGGGGCGCTCTTCGAGGTGACCAACCGGATCTCGACAGCTGAGATCCTTCCTGGCGATGACCATGTCGGGGCCAACGGACGCGTGATGGAAGTGCTTAGCGAGCATCTCTGCCAGGGATGGCTCGAGGGCTACCTGCTGACCGGCCGGCACGGTTTCTTCTCATGCTACGAGGCCTTCATCCACATCATCGACTCGATGTTCAACCAGCACGCGAAGTGGTTGAAGGTCTCGCGACAGATCCCCTGGCGCCGTCCGATCGCGTCCCTTAACTACCTGCTGACCAGCCACGTTTGGCAGCAAGATCACAACGGCTTCAGCCACCAGGATCCGGGCTTCATCGACCACGTCGTCAGCAAGAAGGCCGAAGTGGTGCGCGTCTATCTGCCGCCAGACGCGAACACGCTGCTGTCAGTGGTCGATCACTGCTTGCGCAGCCGCGACTATGTCAACGTGATCGTGGCCGGCAAGGCGCCGGAATCACAGTGGCTGGACATGGACGCCGCGATGCGCCACTGCAGCGTCGGCATGAGCATCTGGACTTGGGCCAGCAATGACGAGGGTGAAGCGCCGGACGTGGTGATGGCCTGCGCGGGCGACGTGCCGACTCTGGAGACGCTTGCCGCCGTCGATCTGCTACGGCAGCATCTGCCTGATCTGAAGGTCCGCGTCGTCAATGTGGTCGACCTGATGACCCTGCAATCGCCCTCGGCGCATCCGCATGGCCTGTCGGACGGGGCATTCGATTCGATTTTCACGGCGGACAAGCCGGTCATCTTCGCCTTTCACGGCTATCCGTGGCTGATCCACCGGCTCACATACAAGCGCACCAACCACGACAACTTTCACGTGCACGGCTACCAGGAAGAAGGCACGACCACCACACCGTTCGACATGACGGTGCTCAACAGGCTCGACCGCTTCCACCTCGCGGCAGACGCGATCGACCAGGTGCCGCGCGTCCACGATCGCGCGGGCCACGTGCAGCAGCATCTGCGGGACCGATTGCTCGAGCACAGGGCGTACATCGTTCGCCATGGCCAGGACATGCCGGAGATCGCCGGCTGGAATTGGACGCAGCGGGGCAGTCAGTCCCGAACCTGATTGCGGGGTCGTTGGCCCAATGGCGCATTGGCGTCGGGTCTAAGCGAGACTACAGCGTAAGGATGACACACCGTATGACAGACCGAGATCACGAACGCCTGACGCTCTCCGTGAACTTGGGGCATGCCGCTCCCTTCGGCGACTGCATCACCCGTTCTCCGCCGGTCATCGCGGTGATAGTCCACGAAATGGGCCGCGCAAAGCCGGCGAATGTTCTCGGATCGCGGTGCCGGTGCGGCCTCGAGAAATTCTGAGCGGCGACGCCGCAGAGTCGTTGCCTTACTGCCTGACAAATGCGACGTCGCTTGCCGGCGGCAGGTTGAACATGCGCCTGCCTCCTCTCCTTCAGGCTACGGCCCGTTGCGCACCGCCTTGATCGTCGCGATGGCTTCGTGCCTCGCCTCGATCAGCGCCTGTTCCTCGGAGCGCGCGCCGGTTTGAACATTCTTGACCGGCAACCGATCATCAAACTGGAACGACGATGCCCAACGGTTTTCTGCCTGCCAGGCCTTGATCTCGACTTGATTCCCATGGTGCTCAAAGCTTGTATCGGCCATGTCATCCCTCCGACAAGTGGGGCGCTAAGCATGAACCATCGGAGGATCCGCCGGTGACGTCAAGCACCAGTCCGGTCCGCGCCGATGCCCGCAACTGCATTCGGCCGCCGCCATCCCGTGGGCGCGCTTCACCGTCCATGCGCTGACCGATGGCCGAAGCGACGCAAGTGAAGGTCGACCAGAATCGGCGGCAACGCCAGCACGGCCAATGTGAAGGCGATTGGAATGGTCGCCGAGAAACCCACAGCCTTGAATGCCAAAGCGCCGACCACGCCCCCCGCGAAGAACGACGCCAGGATGGCGCAATGAATGAAGAGCTTGTCGCGGTTGGCCTTGACGAAGTGCACGCTATTGGCCGCCGCGTTGCGGTTCCAGTAGAACAGCCGGCCCAGCTCGATCCCGATGTCTGTGGCGATACCGGTCATGTGCGTCGTGCGAATTTCGGCACCTGAAATCTTGGCGATGATCGCGTTTTGCAAGCCCATGATGAAGCACAACAGCAGTACCGTGGAGGGCACCATCAGGTGGGCGAAGGACGCGAGATTCGCACCCGCCAGGCCGAACAACAGCAACAGCGCCGCCTCGACCATCAGGGCCAGCGCATACTTGCTGTGCAACCTTTGGCGGCGTGCCCAGTTGATCAGGAGCGCCGTGCAGGCCGCCCCGCTCACGAATGTCGCAAGCGCCCCCACGCCTGCGAGCGCCAGTGCCCCGCTGCCGATGGCGAAGTCGTCGGCGACCGACGACACGATCCCCGTCATGTGAGAGGTGTAGCGGTGCACGGCAAGAAAGCCACCGGCGTTGATGGCGCCCGCAACGGCGGCAAGCACGCAGCCCAACTGGCGATTGGCCGCCTGGGTGCGCCGCCTCCCGACCAGCCCGTACAGGAAGTCTGCCCAACGCGCGGTCATATCGAATCCGTTGTAGTTCAGCGGAGCGTAATGGTCTGTGCGGCACCGCACCATCCATCCTGTCGGTGCACTGGCGCACCGACAAGTCCCGCGCACGGGTCTACAAGGTGATGCCACATCTATCAACGAGAGAGAGACGAAATGACCCAACGTGACGTTGTGATTCTGGGCGCGGCCCGCTCGGCGATCGGCACCTTCGGCGGTGGCTTGGCCGACACGGAGCCCGCGGAACTGGCGGGAACCGTGATGAAGGAGGCCGTCCGGCGTTCAGGCGTCGACCCGAAGGCCATCAACTACGTGACCGTGGGCAACACGATTCCCACTGATAACCGTTTTGCCTACGTTGCGAGGGTCGCGGCCATCCAGGCCGGCCTGCCGCTGGATTCGGTCGCGATGTCCGTCAATCGCTTGTGCTCGTCAGGCCTCCAGGGCATCGTGACCACCGCGCAGAACATCCTGCTCGGCGACTGCGACTACGGCGTAGGCGGCGGCGTCGAAGTGATGAGCCGGGGCGGCTACATGTCTGCCTCGATGCGTTCGGGAGCGCGAATGGGCGATACCTCGATGATCGACATGATGGTCGCCACGTTGACCGACCCGTTCGGCGTGGGCCACATGGGCATCACGGCTGAAAACCTGGTGGCCAAATGGGGCATCACCCGCGAGGAGCAGGACGCACTTGCCGTCGAATCGCATCGACGCGCCGCTGTCGCCATCGCTGAAGGGCGCTTCAAGTCGCAGATCGTGCCCATCGTCAAGCAAACCCGCAAGGGTGAAGTCACCTTCGACACGGACGAGCATGTCAAGGCGACAACTTCGATGGACACCCTGGCGAAGATGAAGCCGGCGTTCAAAAAGGACGGCTCGGTGACGGCAGGGAACGCGTCGGGGATCAACGATGGCGCCGCGTTCTTCGTCCTCGCCGATTCGAGTGTGGCGGCAGCGGCCGGCCACAAGCCGATGGCCCGGCTGGTGTCGTATGCGGTGGCCGGTGTTTCGAACGAAATCATGGGCGAGGGACCGATCCCTGCGACGCGGTTGGCCTTGAAGAAGTGCGGCATGTCCCTCGACCAGATGGACGTGATCGAAAGCAATGAGGCCTTTGCTGCCCAAGCCATCGCGGTGGCGCGCGGGCTGGAGTTCAACATGAACAAGGTAAATCCGAACGGCGGCGCAATTGCCCTGGGCCATCCCATCGGCTGCTCCGGTGCGTTCCTCGCGACCAAGGCCATCTACGAGCTGCACCGTACGGGCGGACGCTATGCGCTCGTGACGATGTGCATTGGGGGTGGCCAAGGCATCGCCGCGATATTCGAACGCCTCTAGGGTCGTGCTCGACGTGCGTCGCCTCAGACGATTGCCGAGGCCGAATGCAGCTGCTCACGCAGAACGAATTTTCTGGAGATCTCGCCGGGTAGAGGTCTTGGGCAAACGGCCGAAGATCACCTGCTGGGCCTTGAAACGTGTCATCTCCGCGCGGCAGTGCTCGACCACCTCGGCCTCCGTAACGTTGACGCCCTCGCGCAGTTCGACGAACGCGGCGGCGACTTCGCCCCATTTCGCGTCAGGCTTGGCCACGACCGCCGCATTTAGCGCTGCGGGATGGCGCTACAGCGCGTTCCCGCCTCGGCATCGATTCGGATGTTGAGGGTGTTCAGCACGGCGCCCGTCGTCGGCTGGCCAAAGTGCGCTTCGAACATTGCAGGCCTTGGGCAGCAGAGTGTCGCCGGCACCGACGCGCTGTCTCATGAGTGCGTCCGTCAGCGGCCACATCGCTCATAGGTCTCACCCCAATTCTGACGACGCCAACCGTAGAGGATGGCCGTGCGAACGGGGTAGGCACTCGGCGTGCGTTCGATGAAGCTTAGCGGCGATAGGGCCACGAAATTGGCCTCGTCCTTGTCCAGGCCGAATTCGCAGAGATGGTTTCGCGTCATGCCGTGTCCTGTTCCTGGCTGCCGCCGCAGCATCTCCTGGAGTACCCGGTCAAGGCGTTGCATCGGGACGCCCGTGAGTGCGACATCGCACAGACTTTGGCATTTTTTCGCTATACGCTGAGTCCATGCACTCCGAGCAATGCCATGTCTCTCTCCCTCTTTGCCGCTGAATCCCTGGTCCGCGATTTTCTGAATGGACGCACGCTGCCGACCGCCTTGCACGCCGCCGTGGTGCAGGCGGTCGAAGCAAGGCTCGTGGGCGGTCTGATACCGGTACTGGAGGAGCCGCTGTGCAAGACAATGGATGATGCGGCGACTTCTCCGCCCCCATGGTCGGTGGAATCGGTCCTCAAAGCTGCTCGGGAGCGCTGTATTCAGCTTCGAAGAGCCTCGGAAGCGATGAGCGCGCAGTACGCGACATAGACGAGCTCATCAAATCTGCAAGCACCCAGCCGGGTGCATGCGCATTGCCGTGGCGTGACGGAATCAAAGCGGGGTCGATGTCGTCACGGGGCACTAACCCGGACGTTGTGCGGCTCGTTGACGTGGGCATCCATGATGAAGCGCTTGACGCGGGAGTTCAATGATGAAGACGCATCCAGAGCCAGGCACGTGCCGTCCTCACAAGACACCTCCGTCAACCTCAACGCTCCGCCGCGTGCTTTCGTCGTGGTGGGGCACATATGTGAACGCCATAGCCTGCATATTTCTTGAGCGAGCAGCGGCGATTGCCGCATCGCTGGCGGTAACAATCGGCGCCTTCGCTCAAGCCCAGGCTCAAGATCAAAGTGCAGCGCCCGCTCGATCAGATGCACAAGCGCGAGAACTCCAGAAGGAAAGTGAGACGCTGCAAAAGCCGCTGGGCCAGTTCACCGCCGAGCGCGATGCGGTCTCGAGGCCCTTGCCGGACGCCAAGTCCGCAGGCGCGAAGCTGGTCTCAACCTATTGCGCGCAGTGCCATGCGGCGCCCACGCCCACACTGCATACCGCCATGGAATGGTCTAGCGTGGCCCAGCGCATGCACATGCAAATGGACAGCCGCTGGCAGAGCGTCAACACGCCGACTGAACAGGAAATGGACAGAATCGTCGCGTACATGCAGAAACACGCTCGGCAATAGGCACGTGCTTCGTGCGCAGCCATTGGCTGGCCTCGGCCGTCATATGGACGGGGCCGCGAAGGAGGTCGTTGAAGAGCGAGTCTACTTTCATGCTCGCGGCGTTGACCGTTGACCGCATGTTCGAGCGGGCAGTTCTACCCCATGGCCATTCGATCGACCGGTATAGGCTGACGGCGGGGATTAGCCGCACGAACGCGATCCTTACACCGCTGCTGATCGCCGTGCTGGTCTCGTTGAAGCCTCCCCTTGAAGCAGAATTTCATTGCCATCGCGGCGGCGGGTGCGTTAGGAGCCATCGCGCTTACTTTCCTAGTGTCGGCATCGACCCATCATCACGACGCGGAGCGCGGGCCGATCCAGGCAGCACAGCGGGAAGGCTGCGGTCTAGGAGACGCAAGATCGAAAATTGCTTTGGCCACCTGTGAGCGCTTTTAGTCCTTGGGTACGTCTGAGTCGGCGCGCGTGGTTGTGCCAGCGTGGGCCGGCCTGGGCGGACGAGCGGTCAGGATCCGCCTGCCCATAAGGCTTGTGCGGTAGCGGACACGGATTTCGGTTCAAGTGCATATACTGGAAAGAGGGGGGCGCGCGAGCAAGCCCAAGGTCATCCCCGTAGCTCATATTTCGGAGGAAGCGATGGCCCTTCGACCTGAACCGAGAAAGAATCACCTGTTGGGCGCACTGCCCGACGCCGAATGGCAGCGCTGGCTACCTCAGCTCCAAGCGGTCGAGATGCCGCTGGGCCAGGTGCTGTACGAATCGGGTACCACGCTGAGCCACGTCTACTTTCCGACATCTGCCATTGTCTCCTTGCTGTACGTCATGGAGAACGGAGCCTCCGCGGAGATCGCCGTGGTCGGCAATGAAGGCATCGTCGGAATCTCGCTGTTCATGGGCGGAGAGTCGACGCCCAGTCGTGCCGTTGTGCAGAGCGCAGGCCATGGCTTCCGGCTCAAGGCACAGGCGATCAAGGATGAGTTCAAACGGGCCCCGGTTCTTCACCTTCTCTTGCGCTACACCCAGGCGCTAATCACCCAAATGGCGCAAACGGCGGTCTGCAACCGGCACCACTCGCTGGATCAGCAACTGTGTCGCTGGCTGCTGCTGAGCCTGGACCGGCTGCAGGGCAGCAATGAACTTGTGATGACGCAGGAACTGATCGCCAACATGCTCGGTGTGCGCCGCGAAGGCGTCACCGAAGGCGCACTCAAGCTGCAGAGGGCCGGGCTGATCAGCTATGCGCGTGGGCACATCTCGGTCCTGGACCGTCAAGGTCTGGAGCGGCGCTCCTGCGAGTGCTATGCGGTGGTCAAGAAGGAGTACGACAGACTTCTTCCGGACAAGATAGCCATCTAGGACAGCACGATGGCATCGCGGGACTCAGCCTCTTGAATCGTTCCTCGCGAACCGCGCGCCATTCGTCGTTTCCAAGTTCCAGCAGGCGAGAGATTTCGATCTCGCCGATATGAGGGTCGTATTCCACGGCTATCGGGGAGCGCCCGCCGACGTTCCGAACGGAGCCCAAGTCTCAAGACTGCTTGCAAAGTCTGTCGTCTGCTGCCGTGCACATTTCTGACATTCATCGCGACGTCTCGTAAGTCAGCAGTGGGCGGCCCGGAATTGCCGTCCAAAGGCCGAAGGGGAAATGCCGTTCTGCAGCGAGAGCAGTCTATGAGGAGGGCAGGGCGGATCTACCGGTTCGTGCCCGTTGCAGACATCTGCGTGGGCTTGTCGACCGGAGCAACCCGCCATTCGCAGACTTGGTCCAATTTGCCCCGAAGCCGACCTTTGCGTCGATACGACAACCTCTGCAGGTCCGGAGCGCCCGACCCGGCGCCCAGCGCCCGCGTGCCGGCAAGTCATCCGGCTCGTGGCGTCGCATTGCAGTAGTCGAAGAACGCCTCCAACTCGCCAGATTTGTCGAAGACCGTATCCGCGTCCAAATCAAGACACCGACGGCGCATCTGGGGCGTGGGATAGTTGGTCAGAACGACCACGCGCTGGTGCGGAGACCGACTTTGGCAAGCACGCACGCCGAAGGGCGTTTCGATGTGCAACGAATAGCCACTTCGGAGCATGCCGTACACCCAAGGCCACTTCACCGGCGACTTTCATCGCTACACCGGGTTCACGCCGAAGGTATTCCGGTTGAACGCGCGAGAGGCGTCGAGCGGGGCCCATTAGATGAGATCGTCGGCCGGGATCGGGAGCAATGCAGGGGCGAAATGCACTAACCCCCAGACGCTGTCGAGATCCTGCGGCGACGCTTCGGCCGGACACCGGGACGCTTGAGGGCCCGCTGCAGCGATGCTGTGCAACCAGTACAAAATCAGCACAAATACGGCCAGCCAAGTCTGCTTCTCCTCCCTCGAGCTGCGCGGGCAGCGGTGGCTCAGGCCGCCGCCTGCCTGGCGTGCACTAGATGGCGGTAGCGCAGGTTGAGCAGCACGTAGCAGATCATGGTCGCCGTGAGGCCCACCAGCATGGCGCCGAGCCCGAGCGGCAACATCAGCACGAGTGCCGTCAGGGCGAACACGGCCGCGGTGTTGGACAGCAGGTAAGGCCGCAGTTCGGGCACCTCCATGTAGTAGCCGTATTGCTTGCCCAGGAAGAACAGCACCGTACCGACCGCGGCCAGCTGACGGAAGTCACCTGGGTCGAGATCGTCCAGGATCGCATGCCGGATCAGCGAGGCCAGGATCGCCAGGCCGATGAACAGGAAGAAGTGCGAATAGAGGATCGAGTGCCCGGTCGCCAACTTGCGGTGTTCAAGCAAGTGGAAGCTGTCGTAGTAGATCCACCAGATGGCCGACACCATGACGAATCCGCTGACTGCGGCGATGACGTTGGATCGGATCCAGGTGATGTCCGCCAGCGCCGCGGAGATGCTGATCACCGATTCGCCCAGCAGGATGATGGTCAGGCAACCCACTCGTTCGACCAGGTGTGCCCCGTGCGCCGGCACGACATGCAACCTCCGGCTCAGCAGCACCAGGGCCGCCATGTCGAACACGATCCCGGCATAGAAGACCAGGTAGCGCCACGGTGGCTTCAGCATGACCGAGGAAAGGCTGATCGCGGCGCCGACGGCGAACACGGTGCCCACCGTCGACGCGAAGCCACCACGGTCGTGGTGCTTGCGCCTGGAGACGAAGTACATCACGGCGATGATCAGCCTCGCCCCGCAGTAACAGGCTACGGCCAGCGCGTAGTGTTCCTGGAGGCCGGCCGAGATCTGCGCCGAGATCACGATCAGCAGGAACATGATCAGCAGGGTGGACAGCCTGTGCTGGCGGCTGTCGGTGTCAAAGCGATTGGCGTAGATCGTGTGGCCCGCCCAGATCCACCACAGCGGCAGGAACACCAGCACGAAGCGCAGGATCTGATGCGCCCCGATGTGGCCCTCATGCGCTTCGCTCAGAATCTCGCCGGCGTCGCCAATGGCAACGACGAAGATCAGGTCGAAGAACAGCTCCAGCCACGTCGCGCGCCGGTGAGGGTCGAAATATCGCAGGTCCTTCATAGGTCATCCTAGGCCTGGAGCCCGGCCCTGGGCGTAGGGCGCCAGTGCAGGCCCCGTCTTGCCGAGGCAAGGTGGAGGGCATGCAGGGCGCGGCGCTTCGCTCATGTTCCTCCCACCTTGCGCAGGCGCACGATCAGGAAGGCTTTCTCCACTTCGGGCGGCTCGAGCTCCATGCCGGAGGAGGGCAGGAGAATGCGCCGCTCGAAGATGCCGTACGGGATCTCCAGCCGCCGCATCGACAGGCTCGGCACCAGCGGCCCCGGGCGCGTTCCGCGCACGACGATGGCGCCAGGCTCGCCAATCACCTGGATGCGTTCGGCGCTCACGCCCGACATGGCGACCGAACAAAGATGAGCCCGTGCTCGTTTTCGAACAGGTGAACCGGCGGCTCCCAGACCACCTGGGCCTGCTGCACCGCCGCGGGACGGAAGAACTGGCGGTGCACCCGCTCGGTTGGTCCATCAGGTCGCAGGCCTGCGCCGACGTCCAGCCCCTGGCATCCCATTGGCGCGCCATGGGGGCGAACCTCAGGAGGCTCCCGCCCCGACCAGCATGATCGAGGCGAGCAGGGAAGCCTGGTCGTACCCGCCCCGGTGGAGCACGCCGTTGATGAAGAAGGTCGGCGTTCCCTTGACGCCGCTTTGCAGCCCGCCCTTCATGTCGTCCTGGACCTTGGACAGGAACACGTGGCCGGAGAGGTCGCTGGCGAACCGCTTCAGGTCCAGGTGCAGGGCGGCGGCGTACTTCATCAGGTCGGCGGGCGCCAGTGCGTCCTGGTGCTCGAAGAGCAGGTCGTGCATCTTCCAGAACCGGCCCTGGGCCCCCGCCGCTTCCGCGGCCTCGGCCGCGAGCTGCGCGTGCGGGTGCACGTTGACCAGCGGGAACTGGCGGAACACGACGGCCAGCGTGTCCGGCAGGTCCTGCTCCAGCTTCTTCACGACTCCGTAGACCGCACCGCAGTACGGGCACTCGAAGTCGCCGTATTCGACCAGCACCACCGGTGCGTCCGGTGCACCGCGCAGATGGTCGCGCTCGTTGATGGGAGCAGTGAATTTGTTCATGGACCGAAGTTAGCCGCGCGCCGCACACATTTATTTCGGTTTCCTGCTGTCCATGGCGGCGGCCGGCTGACATTTGGAGCCTGGACAGGCGGCGTCCGGTTTCGCCGCCGGCCCAGGGTCGACACTGCGGCGTCCTGCCCGGAAGAAGGAGTTCTTTATGTCCGCCACCATCGAGTCGCCCGCCGCGACAAACCAGGCCGCCGAGTCCCAGGACGCGGAGCAGCGGCTGTTGTTCCAGCCCATCAGAGCCGGTCGCTTCCAGTTGCCGCACCGCATCGTCATGGCACCGCTGACCCGGTCGCGTGCACGTCAACCGGGGAACGTGCCGTGGGCGCTGAACGCCTGCTACTACCAGCAGCGCGCCTCGGCCGCGCTGCTCATTTCCGAGGCGACGCAGATCTCGATGCAGGGCCAGGGGTACGCCTGGACTCCGGGCATCCACAGCCGCGAGCAGGTAGAGGGGTGGCGCCTGGTCACCGATGCGGTGCACGAAGCCGGCGGACGCATCGTCCTGCAGATGTGGCATGTGGGCCGGATCTCCCATCCCTCGCTGCAACCCGACTGCATGCCACCGGTCGCGCCCTCGCCGATCCGGCCGGAGGGGATGGCCTTCATCGAGAACGACAAGGGCGAAGGCGAGCTGGCGCCCTTCGTGACGCCGCGAGCGCTGCAGCTCGAGGAAATGCCTTACCTCGTGGGCCAGTACGAGCGCGCGGCGCGCAACGCGATCAAGGCCGGTTTCGACGGCGTGGAGGTCCACGGTGCCAACGGCTACCTGCTCGACCAGTTCCTGTGCAGCGGCACCAACCGCCGGACCGACGCGTACGGCGGTCCGGTCGAGAACCGCGCGCGCCTGCTGCTGGAAGTCGTCGACGCGGTAACGCAAATCTGGGACGCCGACGCGGTCGGGGTGCGCCTGTCGCCGATGGCAACGGCAAACGACATCCGCGACGACGATCCCCTGACCACCTTCACCTATGCCACGCGCGAGCTGAACGCCCGCAAGCTGGCCTACCTGCACGTCGTCAACCCGGCCATGGCCGCGCTGGAGAGCAAGACACCTCCCGGTGCGGCGGCCATGCAGATGCTGCAGCGCATTCGCGAGGCCTGGAGCGGCCCGCTCATGCTCGCCGGCGGCTTCGACGCCGAGACGGCCGAACAATGGTTGAGGGAGGGCCGGGCCGACCTCATTGCCATCGGCCGCAAGTTCATCGCCAACCCGGACCTTCCGGCACGGCTGCGCGCGCACGCGCCTTTGAATGCGGACGACAGCTCCACGTACTACGGCGGCGGCCAGAAGGGCTACACGGACTACCCCAGCCTGGCGCAGGAGCGCGGCGAGGCGCCCAAGGCTTGCGTGGACGAGAGCTGGCGTTAGGCTCAGCCGAGCGGATTGGCGCGCCAGATGTCCTGCGCATCCGGAGAGCAGGAAAGGTCTGACCGCGGATCGCACGAGGGCACCGGGCCCTAACGCGAGCCGAGCGGCGTTCCCGTTGTCACACGCGTGGACCTGCGTGGGATTCCCCGCACGCAGGAGGCTCGATGCCGATGGCATCGGTGCGAATGGCAAGCACGACAATCTGCTCTTTGCTGGCCGCAACATCAGTGCGAGTCATGCAGGCTTGGCGCTACGCGGGTGATGGCCACCTGCGCTGTCATGGGCGAGGCGGCGGGGACCGCGGCGGCCATTTGCCTGGACCTCGTCGAGGAGCACTGACTGCTGGTTCAGGCTCAGAGCAAGCGTCGCGCGCGCTCATGCAGAATTTGAGCAGCGGGTTCTCTGGGCTAGGCCATAGCGAGCGGGTGGTTCGCAAATACGCGAGGGACCGGCACCAGCACCTGCGATCAAGCCTTGGCCTGCCCCATAGCCACCGAGATCGAGGATGCCACCGCGGCCCATTCCTCGCGCGTCAGATGCGTCGCTGTCTGCGAATGCAGCAGAGAGTCTTCTTCGTCTAAATGGACGAGCATCAATCGGCGGTGCTCATGCAGCAGCGCTTCAACGCCGTCACCTACGCCGGCCGGGCCGGAGGCCGCGGCCTTCAATCTCGTCTTGGCCTGCAGAAGCAGGTCATCGCAGCAATCGCGTGTGGATTCGAGGCGGATCAGCAGGTCGTCGGCCTGCACCGATCTGCCGCGCAGCGTTTGCACCAGAACGACGCCTTTGGGCCGATGCGTGGTGTGGTCGAATGCTTGCAAGCGTTCGATAAGCGCGGAAAGCGCCTCCGCTTGAGGGCCGCTGCAGGCCCAAGCTCCGTCGTTCAGGGCGTCGTCGACGAGGTTGAGCAATTCACGCAAGCGCGCGTGCTCGACACGCAACACTGCCCATGCACACTCAGCTGCCAACATGTCTTTGTCCCCTTAGAGCAATGAGGTACTTCTACTGCGTTCGGCGCAGCGCCGCAACATGATTTCAGTGGGGGTGTCGCCGATCGCCGCCGTCGATTGAGGAATGGGAGTTGTTCTTGACAGGGTGTTTGGAACACAGGCTGCAGATGGCATCGGATGGGCCCATTGCTGCCCTCCACCTCGATGCCAAGCACTGCGCCTTCGCGGCGCCAGTGGACGTTCAGGCCGTGATCTATACACAGGCGCAATGGGCCCGTTCGTGTCTTTATCGAGCTTTGAAGCGCCGCTTGCGCTCCGGAGGAGAGCTGCGTCGCGACAGCCTGTCCTAGAACTGCTCCGTGGGGATATGGTGAAGATGCACCCCGTGCTCGGCAGATCCCTGCCGGTCAACACCCCCCCATCGGCCTCTACGTTCCGCCGCGCGATGGATAGGCCGAGGCCCAATCCGCTCCTGTTGTCACCAACCTGCACAAGCGGCTGAAAGATGGACGTGGTCGTTCCTGGTGGAAGACCTCCGCAGTTGTCCTCCACGTCCAGCAGAACATGGTCGCCCTCGGCATAGGCGCTTAGCGAGACCTCTGTGTGCTTATGCGTGAACTTGAATGCGTTGTGAAGCAAGTTCACCAGGGCCGCCAACAGCAGGTCTCGATTCCCGGAGATGCCGAGGGTGACGTCTACATCGGCAATCGAGAACATGCAGCCCTTGGGGCTCGCGTTGACCGAAGCGGCATTCTTTCAGCATCATTGCGGTCCATTCCGTTCTTTGACTGCCCCATTCGCCACCTCGGTCTGCCATGAGGCAACGGATCGCTTTTCTGCGACCTCAAGCACTGCAGGATGCGCCTGCATGGCTGCTGGCGAGGTGCGGAGTGCGGCTTGACTGGGCCCGTCGAGCTTGAACGCTGAGCCCGCGAGCATCGAAGTTTTGGACGACCGGACTGGCGGGGCTTTGAACTGCGCCCCGTCACCCTTGCATGAGGGCTGCCGCGAGTTGGCCGACAGTTTGCATCGCCGCCGCAAAGCGCCGATCGCCACAATGGCCATAGTTCAGGCGCAGGCAATGCATGGAGCGCCTGTCGGTGGAGAACAGCGGCCCCGGTGCCAGGCTGATGCCGCGCTCACGCGCCAGCGCGTGCAGTTTGGTCGTGTCCACGCTCTCGGGCAATTCGAGCCAGAGAAAATAGCCACCCTGCGGTGCTGACATGCGCGTTCCGGCGGGAAAGTGGGTCTGCACCGCCTCCATGGCGATAGCCAAATAGCGGGCCAGCGCTGCGCGCAAGCGCCGCAGGTGTCGGTCATAGCCGCCACGGTCAAGGTAGGCGGCGATGGCCGCCTCCGAAGGAATCGCCGGCGAGAGTGTGTACATGAGGCGCATCTGCTCAATCTTCGCGGCGAATCGCCCGCCCGAAACCCAGCCGACGCGGTAGCCGGGCGCCAGGCACTTGGAGAAGGAGCCGCAATGGATCACGAGGCCCTTGGCGTCCAGGGCCTTGGCCGGCAGCGGCTTCTTTGCGCCGAAGTAAAGCTCCGCATACACGTCGTCTTCGATCAGCGGAATCTCATGCTCTGCGAGCAGTGCAACGAGCGCCTTCTTACGGTCATCGGGCATCGAGCTGCCCAGGGGGTTCTGGAAGTGCGGCATGAGCCAACAGGCCGCGACGCGATGACGTTTCAGCGCTGCGGCCAGGGCGTCAATGTCGATGCCGCAAGCCGGCGAGGTCGCGACCTCGAGCGCGCGCAGTTGCAGTCGATCGAGCGCCTGCAGCGCGGCGTAAAACGTCGGAGACTCCACCACCACCACGTTCCCTGGCCTCGTGACCGCCTGCAGGCTCAGGTTGAGCCCTTCCATCGCGCCATTGGTCAGCACGACTTCGGTGGGAGCGATGACCATTCCGTCCATCGCGTAGCGCAATACGATGTGACGGCGCAGCGCCTCGTTGCCCGGCGCGAGGTCCTCGACCAGGCGCCACGGATCGAAGTCACGCATTTCGCTCCCGAGATGCCGCGCCAGTCGCGTGAGCGGGAACAGCGACGGGCTCGGGAACGCCGAGCCGAGCGGTACGAACTCGCGGCGGTTCAGTGAACCCAGCAACTCGAAGATCAGTTGGCCTATGTCCACCGTCCTGGCTCGTCCATTGGGCCTCGAATCGTCGGGCGCCGTTATTTCCGCCGGGGCAAGGTCTCCTTTCACGTAGTAGCCGGAGCGGGAGCGCGCCTCGACCAAGCCGCGCGTTTCGAGCAGATAGTAGGCTTCAAATATGGTCGTGCGGCTGAGGCCGCGGGCCGCGCTCGCCGCCCGCACCGAGGGAAGTCGATCGCCCGGGCGCAGCATTCCGGAGCGGATCAGCTCGGCAATTTCGTTCGCATAGCGTTCGTAGAGGTTCATGAATTCACGGAAGTGGGTTCGCCAACGGGGCTTCCATTTGCGCAAAGCGTCGCCTGCATTAGGCACCCACGTGTTCGGATGCGCACAACAGTTACGCGAACTGACCCCTCAGGTTGCGACTGCCCGCACATGTCGCCGTCCTTGGGCAGTTTTCGCAGCAATCGGGAATACCGGCGCCGGCCGGCTGCGTACCCTTGCGACATCGAACAGGAGAACGCATGCTGAAAGTCAATCCGATGGCCACGGTCGACGAAGCGCCAGGCTTCAGTCGCATGTTCCGCGTGGGCCGCCTCACGGTCGGCGCCTTCTTCCCTATCGAGGCCTACACGGGCGATGAGGCGTCGATGCACGACCAGGAGCGGCTTGCGCAGCGCGCTCAGGCGCTCGGCTACGCGGCCCTGTGGGTGCGCGACGTGCCGCTGCGCGATCCGAGCTTCGGCGACCTCGGTCAGATCTACGATCCCTGGGTGTACCTCGGCTGGATAGCGGCACACACGCAAACGATCGCGCTGGCCACGGGCTCCATCGTGCTGCCGCTACGGCACCCTCTGCATGTTGCCAAGGCGGCTGCCTCGGTCGACCGGCTGTCGGGCGGCCGGCTGTTGCTGGGTGTGGCGTCGGGCGACCGACCGGTGGAGTTCCCGGCCTTCGGCGTCGACATCGAACGGCGCGCCACCCTGTTCCGCGAATACTTCGAGGTGATCCGCCGCGTGCTGGAGCGCGAGTACCCGATGTTGAAGTCGACGGCCGGCGTGCTCACCGCCAACGCCGACCTCGTGCCCAAGCCGCTCGGGCGCCTGCCGATGCTCGTCACCGGAAACAGTGGGCAGCCACTGCCGTGGATCGCCGGGCATGCCGACGGCTGGATCACCTATCCCCGCGGCATCGACCGCCAGGCCGAAACGGTGACGCGCTGGCGCGGCGAGGTCCATGCCGCCAGGCCGGGCGCCTTCAAGCCGTTCGTGCAATCGCTCTACGTCGACCTCGCTCACGATCCGCACTTGCAGCCGACGCCCATTCATCTCGGGTTCAGGACGGGGCGGCACTTCCTGCTGCGCTTTCTCGACTCGCTGCGCGTCATCGGCGTCAACCACGTCATCCTCAACCTCAAGTACGGCGCGCGGCCGGCGTCCGAGGTGCTCGAGGAGATCGGCGCCGAGGTGCTGCCGGCCCTGGCCGACGCGCAGGGCGACAAGCCTGTTGGCGGCGAGATGGAACCCAGCGATGCCGAGGTCGACGACACGCTCGCGCCGCAGCATTGAGGCCGTCCGCCGCAGAGACACAGACTGGAGCTTGCCGCAGACCGATGCCTTGACTACCATGGCCTTCCTTACAAAAGAATTGGATATGTCCGGCCGATCAATGCAAGCAGAGCCTCCGCCCCTGGTGGATGCCTTGGACAAGAGCAATCAGGCCGCCGAGGCGGTCCGGGAAGCGGCCGATGATCTCGCGGTCGTGCATACGGTGCTCGACGTGCAGGTGCCCGCGGAGGCGCGGAATGAAGAGGTGGACCAAGCACTCGCGCAGGCTGATCAGCTGCAGGAACAATTGGACAAGTCCGTCGAACTCTTGCAAGACGTCACCAAGACGTTGGAAGCCGAGGTCAAGAACCGCGCCACCTGAATTGACGGTCGGATCGCAGGCATCCCTCGCAGCCGGACTCCCGCCGCCAGCCAGTTCATCGGTTGGCCTGCCATTCCATCCTTGTGCCACGCCGCGCCGTGCCGGATGTCGGGCTGCCGTCTGACATCGTCCGCGCCAAATAAAAGCGTAAATCTCACCGGCCGGCGGCGACCCCCCGAGCCGGATTTTCGTATGTGAGCAGTATTGAACGGACGCGAAAGGCGTGTGCACGATGCCACTCACCACCATCCTCGTTGAGGACAGCAAGACCATTCGCGAGAACCTGATCCCGGCGATGGCGGAGCTCGCAGATATTGAGGTGATAGCCGTCGCCCAGACGGCGTCCGAAGCGCTTGCCGCCTTGGAGGACCTTGGCCGCGAGTGGGATCTCGCCGTGGTCGACCTTTTCCTTAAAGAGGGTTCTGGCCTGACCGTTTTGCGGGCCTGCCAAAGCCGGTCTCCCCAGCAGCACGTGGTGGTACTGACCAACTACCCTACCAGTGAAATGCGTCGACGATGTCTTGCTCTGGGTGCCGACGCGGTCTTCGACAAGTCGAGTGAGCTCGAAGCGTTTTTCGATCACTGCATTTCGTATAGATCGGAGTAGATGGGCGTGCCCGGCGATCTTGGTTCCATGACCATTCGACACAGCGCCATCGCCTACCTGATCACCGCGGCAACCTTCTTCGCGCTCGACGCGATCTGGCTGTACGCGATCGTTCACATGCCGACGAGCGCTTCCCAGCGCCCGCGCCGCGCGCCATCGAACAACACCTTGCCCATCTGGCTCGGTCGAATTGCGCGAAACTGATCATGTTCGCCGGGCGCTCGATTGCCGAGAATCGAAGGCCTGACCCGAGGCGGCGACACACTCGCGCGGCATCTAGCCGCCACGCCGCCGCGGGCAGTCATACGTCAGATGAAAACAACCGAAATGCTCGAGCTCGAACGGGCACTCCACTCGATCGAACTGATCCTGGCCGCCCGCTACGGCGACCATGAATTTGCGCCCTGGTCCGGCCCCACCAACCTGGGCGAACTGCCTCCGCCAGCACAGCAGGTCGTCCTCCGCAGGGTCGAGGAGGCCAACAAGGCATCCCAGGAGCGCGCAGCCATTCATTTCTGCCTCACGTCCGCCGCCAGGCTGCTGACGGTGACGCAGCTCCTCATGACCGAACCCGTCTACCGGTCGCCCGAGCATCACGCCCGGCGGCTGCGCGAACTGGTGGACGAAATCCGCGCCGGGGCGCGATCCGCGCACCGGGCCGCGCTGATGCTGCTGGGCCAGGACGCAGGCTTGGCCGGGTCCGTCGATGGGGCAGCGCAACAAGCTGCCGGCAGGAACACTTGAGCCGAACGGGCGAATGTTCTTGATGCCGAATCTGCGCGGCAGACACGGCCTCATGGTCTCGGGAAAAGAAATCTGCGACGCCAGATCCAGCTACGCGATGCTCAGCGGCGCAGCCGTCGACGCCAACGAGCGAAACCGACACTGCCTCTTCCGTCGCGTACCGCGTTATAGGCCGCATCCCGGCCAGGATGGATCCAAAAGTTCGCGGGTCACCCTGCGACGGGACAAAAAAAATCCGGCTCGGGAGAGCCGGATTTCCAGAGGAAGTTACGCGGCTCAGTAGCGACCGCCGCCGTAGCCACCAGTGCCATAGCCAACGTCCGAGCGTTTGCCTGCACTGTAGCCAGCCGCACTGTAGCCACCCGAGTCGCTACCCTCTTCGCGGGGGCGGGCCAGGTTCACGACAATCGAGCGTCCATCGACGGACGTGCCGTTGAGGCCGGTGATGGCGGCTTGGGCGACTTCGGCGGAAGCCATTTCCACAAAGCCGAAGCCCTTGGACCGGCCGGTTTCACGGTCCGTCATGACCTTGGCCGAGGAGACGCCGCCAAACTCGGCAAAGTTGCTTTCGAGGTTGGAATCAGTCACGGAATAGGGCAGGTTGCCCACGTAGATTTTTCTGCTCATGGAAGAGCCTTTCTGAATGAGGGTAAAGAACACATGAATTGGATCTGCGGCAGCAGATCATCAGCACGCAGGGGGGTGCGGCATGCACGTTTGCAGCCAGCCCTGGGTGACTGCAAAAAGCCGGGCGGCTTCGCGCGAGGCAAAGGCTTTATCGAAACGGAATACTCGGCAGTAGCTGCCGTTACCCTGGGAACGATGGACCGAGAAGGAGGCACGAAAGCGCCCACAGTCGGTCTGGTGTGTCGCGGGCGAAACGACGAACTTGCCCATGGAAATGGAGATGGGTGGAATCTAATTCAATCAGGATCGCAGGCTTGGATCAACCTGCGCTGAGCATCAAGGGACTCGATTGGCTGCAGCTCTACAGACCAACAGGGCGACAGGGTCGCAAAACGCGTCCTGCATGGGGCATTGCCGCCTTTAAGCAGGGCGTTGCAGCTATCTGCGAAAATCGCGGCGACTGCAACAAGACGTACTATAGCACTAATGCGCATGTAAGAGTCGCGATCAGTACTCTCATTGGTTTTATTCGGGGCTCATCTGTTGCTGCGGCTCCGAACCAGGTCCCGAACCATGACGTACATCGAACTTTCCAGAATTGGCATCCACGCTTCATAAACAGTTGACATGGGCCGACGAGGTAGAAATTGTTTATGGGCATCCCCGGACAGGGTGGAGATGAAAATGACAATGCAAGAAATCATTGCTGGCTTCGTGAAATTTCAGAAGGATGTATTTCCAAGCCGCAAAGACCTGTTCAGAGAGTTGGCCACGAGCCAGACGCCAAGCGCGCTATTCATCTCGTGTTCGGACAGTCGGATGGTGCCCGAGCTGGTAACGCAGAGGGAGCCGGGAGACCTCTTTGTGATTCGCAACGCTGGAAACATTGTTCCTTCTTTCGGTCCAGAGCCTGGAGGTGTGTCGGCAACAGTCGAATTTGCGGTGTCTGCCCTGAAGGTGAACGACATTGTCATATGCGGCCACTCCGACTGCGGCGCCATGAAGGCCATCGCAACCTGTGCTTGCCTCGACACTATGCCTGCCTACAAGGACCTTCCTCGTAGTCAAGCGGCTATCAGTGTTGGTCTTCGTCTTGGATTCGCAGACAGAACGACGATCGAGATGGGACTGCGTGCCTTCAACCGGCCTGTGAGCACTTTGGGCTCCGGCCCATATCTCAACCGCTCGGCAGGGCTCCATCCGTAAAGCGGAATCGCGATGATCACGTTCCTTGGCATATTCCGAGTTCACCTGCCGCCGGTCCAACCTGTCGTCGATTTACGGACTGCAATCCTCTGTTGAAGACCTGAATGCCCAGTCGTTATGAACCAGCCATCACGAAGCACGGCGGCACATGGCTGGGATTGAATTCGACCTTTCTGGTGAGCATCGTCCAGATGATGCGGGCGTGCTTGTTGGCGAGCGCCACGAGCGCCTTGCGCCAGCCCAGTCGGGCTTCCAGATCAAGCAGCCATCGCGAGATCCGATCTGTGCGTCGAGCGGCACTCATCAACGCGCTGCGCGCGCCTAGCACCAGCAGCATGCGGATATACATGTCGCCGCGCTTGGTGATGGCGCCCAACTGGGTCTTGCCGCCCGAGCTGTTCTGTCGCGGTGTCAGTCCGAGCCAGGCTGCAAACTGACGTGCGTTTCTGAATTCGTGCGCATCCCCCACCGCGGCCACCACGGCGCTTGCAGTGAGTGGACCGATGCCGGGCACCGCCATGATTCGATTGGCCCGCTCATCACTCCTGGCATGTTTTTCGATCTGGCGTTCGACCTTCGAAATCCGCTCGCCCAGTAGAACGAAGTGTTCCCACCCTTCATGCAGTACAAGCCGCGCAGCACCGGGCAACTGATTGTCGGCGTCCTCAAGAATCTGCGGGATCCTGGCGAGTTCACGTATGCGAGCGGGCAGTGGCAAGTCGAATTCAGCCAGCAGCCCGCGCAGCCGGTTCGCCAGCGCAGTTCGCTCTTCGACCCAGCCTTGGCGCATGCGATGCAGGGTAGAGATGCCCTGCTGCTCGATCGTCTTGATCGGCACATAACGCATCGACGGCCTGGAGGCCGCTTCGCAGATCGCCTCTGCGTCCGCCGCGTCGTTTTTGCCGCCGATGCCCCTTTGCGATAGGGCGCGACGAACTGCGGGGCGATCAGCTTGACCGTATGGCCCAAGCTGCGGAGCTTGCGCGCCCAGCTATGAGAAGTGCTGCACGCCTCCATTGCGACGATGCAGGGTGTCATCTTCACCATGAATTCGGCAAACCGCTCGCTGGAGATGGCGCGGCGAAGCACCACCTGTTCTCGCTGGCCCACGCCGTGAACCTGGATCACCCGCTTGGCCAGATCCACTCCGAGTCGTACAACCTGTTCCATGGCACTGCTCCTTTGTGTCCGGTGATGGGCTCGAGATCGTGCTCCATCGTTGGAAACGCCCGGAAGGTCCTTGGGATTCGTAAAGAGTTGGCTCCGTTATGCCGATGCTGCACGCATGATCAATGAGGCGCAGCCGCACGAAGACGAGCGGTCACGTGTCGATGGCATGGTTCGGGCAAACGTTATCGCTCAGTTGAACAACCTTCGGACTCACCCGTCAGTTGCCCTCGCGATCGCACAGGGTGCGCTTACGCTACATGTTTGGGTGTATGACATCGAAAGTGGCTCTATCGAGGCACTCGAAATGGCTACGAATCGTTTCGTCCGATTGGCAGATCACCCAGCGTCGCGCCAATTGAAGGAGCCTTGAGCTTCTGCATCTGATTTCGCTTACAGATCCACGAGCTTCGGATAGCGGGCCGGCGTCGCACCCAGGGATCGAATTGTTGTCTGTGTCAAAAGTGATGGTTCGCAACGCCAGACAAGCCCACTCGGTAACTTGTTCCAGGGCGAGCTCGAGCGCGTCCCACCAAGGCCCTTCATTTCGGCCCGCGTCGCTTCGGACCGCCCCGCGAGTTGCGCCGAAGGAACTGAGCCCTATGTACGCTGAGCGCGACAACTCCGTGGAGCCGTAGCGGCAGACCGGCGCGTCGGTCATGCCTGCTTTGCAGAATCTCAATCACGGTGGACAAGCCAAGCCCGACATCGGTGACCAGGGCGCTGTAGCCGCCCCTGACCCACAGCCCTGGATTCAACCTGCTCGCGCTTTCCGCGACTGGCCCGGTCGAATTTGTATGAACTGGTGCTGTTTGGCGGCGTCAGGCCTCTCGACAATGCATGCCCCTGACCCGAACATATCGATGTACCTCCATCCCCTCATCGCCAGCGTTCCCGCAGCCGAACGGGCGGAGTTCATCCAGTTCGTCGAGCTGCGTTCCTACCGCCGCAATGCAGTCGTGCTAGGCGCGGACGAGTGGACGGATTGCATCTACTGCGTGGCCAATGGTCTCGTACGGGTCGTCCTGCAAGGCAGTACGGACAGCGAAGGCGTCACCACCGACTTTATTGGGCAAGACAGATTCTTCCTGAGCCCGAACCTCCAACGAGACAGCTATCAACCGGGGGCAACGCTCATTGCGGCGTTGCCTTCTTCCGTGTATCTCGTACCCGTGTCGAAGCTTCGGAGCTTGTGTGCCAAGTATCCGGATGTCGCCATGGGATTGCTCGAGCTCGCCGTGACGCGGATTTCCACGCTGCGCGGGCAACTCCGGCGGATCTCGGCGTCGCCCTCGGAGCGCCTCATCAGGCGCATCCTTCACGAGCTAGCCCAACTCGCGCCAGTCGGCGCGGGAGGATTCGACAAGCGAATCACTCAGTCGGTCATTGCGTCCTACTCCGGGCTGTCCCGAGAGCAGGTGAACAAGACAATGCGCGAACTGGAGAACGGGGGACTGGTCAGGCGGGATAAGCATTCGATCCACTTCCCCTCTCATTTCGCGTCGACGGACTTCGAGGAGCCTCCATCGATCGACGAAGTCCCGTCCAAGGTGGACGCGCATCTGGCGGATTAGTGATGCCGTACATCGATCGGCTCGAGCTTCCATTCCTGTATAGCTCGATCAGTCTCATGCTTTCGAAGTTCGTCGATCCGACGGCCGATCAACTTGCTGGCCATTTCCAGGCGTTGAAGGTCTCGCTCGGTCAAGTTCTCGTTCGAAGCGAAACTGAAACAGCACATGGTGCCGTAGACGCTGCCATCGTTGAGAACGATCGGCGCGCTGAGGAAAGCCCCAACTGGGAACGGAAATGACAGTGCTGCAGCGGCAGGATGGCTCGCCGCGTTGTGAAGCATTCCAGGCAAAAGGCCTTCGACGACCTTCTTGCAGTAAGTGCGCTCCAGCGGGTCGCCGTCGCCTTCGCGGATCACCTTAGCCTTGTCGTCGGCGTCGACACGCCGGTATACGCGCTGACCGTCAACAAATTCAGAGACGAAGGCAACGTCCATGTGCAAGCTTGTGCGCAGCGCCTTCAAAACTTCGGGCACCGCCGAGTCGATCAGATAGTCCGAACTGTCCGGCGTGGCAACGAGGACCTCCGACACCTTTACGTCGAAGGCGTCCATCTCGCAATAACTTTCTTGATAATTCACTTTAATTTCACTTCAGTGCAGGGATTCATGATGGCACGTATAGGTGACTACCCCCAGGCCGTCAGCTCGCATTTCGACTCCAAAAAGTGATGTCGCCAACGTTTTCGATCGAAATGCCCCGAGCCTGTCGGACAGGTTTGGCTATGTCCGCATGAGCGTGGTCTGCGAGGGTGCCGGCGGCGACGAAAGTTTCTGCTTCATTGCCGTCCGGTGGCGAGCGCGTGACGACTCGCCGCGCACTGTGTCGTGCATCTCCACGGTCTCAACGGCCCCGGCCAGATAGCCGGCGAGCGCCTTGCGCATACGCCGCAGGTGCCGGTCGTAGCCGCCCTGGTCAAGGTACGCCGCAATGGCGGCCTCCGCAGGGATGGCCGGCGAGAGCGTGTACATAAGAAGCATCTGCTCGATCTTCGCTGAAAAGCGTCCGCCGGCCACCCAGCCGACGCGGTAGCCGGGCGCCAGACACCTCGAGAAGGAGCCGCAGTTCATTACCAGACCCTCGTTGTCGAAGGCCTTGGCCGGCAGCGGCCTCTTCGCGCCGAAGAAGAGCTCGGCATAGGCGTCGTCCTCGATCAGCGGGATCGCATGCTTCGCGAGCAGAGCGACCAACGCTTTCTTGCGATCCTCGGGCATCGCTGGGTCCTCGATCAGGCGCCAAGGATCGAGGTCGCGCGCAGGGACTGGCCGAGTTGGCGGTCCGACTTGCCGCGAGCTGGCTTCGAACTTCCCAGGTCGAACCTGAGCTGCCCGGTGACGACGCGCGCCGCCATTCAAGGCACAGGGAGGTGCCTCGGCCGTTGCCACTCAGCTTCAGAAAGATGCCCCTCGTTTGGCCGGAAAGTCGAGTCCGAGTGGCGCGGTGGGCGCGAAGTGCTCGTCTTCGACCTGTTTCTCGAAGTCCCATGCGACCAACCTGAAGCCCGCTGCGTCGATAGGCCAAACCGTGACGCATCGGCCGGCTTTCAATTCGCTGGCTGCGTAGTGCATCGCTTCCTCCACGCGTGCAAACGAAGTCGCTGCACGGGTCTGCTCGTCGAGCCGTTGCATCGTTGAAACCGCCACGGTTGACGTGTTGACAGAATTCTTCATCGCACTCAATCCCTTCCGGTCAAAAGTAGTCCGGCCTGGTAGGCCGTGCGTGCCGCCATCTTGATTTCCTCGAGCAACGCCTTCAAACGCTCTGCGCCATCCCTGGCCGTCAAGGATTCGGGCTGGACCATCAGTTGATGCGCAACGCCCATGAGCATCCTCGATGACTCGAGGCTCTTCTGAACCGCCCTCCGGTCCTGAACGGTGACATTCGATTCGAATGCATCGCCACTCTTGCACCGGTCGAGCATGACTTCTATCAATTGGCGGGCGATCGCCATGTCCATCACTTCAGGGGTTTTCATTCCGATATTCCAAAGCCGAATCAGGAGCGCGCGGCAACGATTCGCAAAGGAAGGCAGTGTTGCCGACCAGGCACCAGCTGCACAGGGTCAGTTCCAACGCATTCGGGCGGTCCAGTTCGGGGGACCGGAGAGCAGCCGATGGACTGGCCCGGTCGAACTAGCACCGACTGACCCTGTTCGGCGCAGGCCGGGTTGCAAACAATCGGAACGCCGGAGATCGAACGGGTTCTTTACACCAAGACAATGCGATTCAATTTTTTCAGCCGCCCGCGCGCGGCCGCAGCATGCGATGTCGAGGCGAACGAGCCGGCCGTCAGCGAGGCCATGCACGTCGAACCAGGCGGCTTCGTGACGTACGCCCTGTTGCTGGACGCGCACAAGCGCGTCAAGGGCTACAAGCTGGCATGGCGCTCGGCATTGCCCCACGACGAGCCGCACGCTTGCGAGCGCTTGCGAGCGCTCCTGTCCTGCGTCGCGACGAACCTCAATCCTCCCAAGACCGGGTGGCGCCTGGGCAGGCTTGTCCTCTTCTTCGACATGACGGTCGAGGGCCTGCTCCTGAACGAGCTGCAGGCCTTGCCACCGGAGAACGTCGTCCTGTGCATGGGTCTCGACGACCTGATGGATGCGGACATCCGGTCGACGCTGCTGCACCTTCGCACGCAGGGTTATGGCTTCATGCTGTGCGGCGCCGAGGTGCTGCCTGAAGACCTCGAGCTGTGCTCCATCATCACCTACGTGGACGTGGGTGACGGCCATCCCGAACTCGTCACGAACATCCGGCGCGAACAGCCGCTACGGACGCCGATCATTCAGCCTATCGCCACGCACATGGCAACCTGGCAGGACTTCGACGCTTGCGCCGCGCGCCGCCTGGATGTTCTCGTGCAGGGCAGGGAAGCGATCGTCCCGACAATGGAAGCGGGGGCTAGCCTGCAGCCGGAATCCATGCTGATCGTCCGCCTGATGCAGACGATCCGACGCAATGAAGACTTGCGCACCATCGAAGCCGCCCTCAAGCATGACGCCGCGCTGACCTACCGCCTGCTGCGCCACATCAATTCGCCCGGTATCGGAATCGGCGTCCAGATCCAGTCGCTGCGCCACGCGGTGGCCATGCTCGGCTATTCGCCGCTGTTTAGATGGCTTTCGGTGCTGCTGGCGACGAGCAACAAGGGCTGCGCGGCGTTCATGACGAAGAAAGCGATCATCCGCGGCCGGTTTGTCGAGCTGATGGGCCAGGGGATAGTGCCGCGGGACGAGGCCGACAACCTCTTCGTAGCCGGCATGTTTTCACTCATCGATCGCTTGCTCGGCGTCTCCCTGGAAGAGGTCCTGGAAAAGGTCCAGCTTTCCGAATCGGTTCAGCTCGCGATTTTGAAGCGCGAGGGCGTGTACGGCCCCCTCGTTGCATTGGCTGAAGCCTGCGAGGTCGACGGCAGCGAGGCGGCGCATTTGTCCGAGTCGCTCTTCATGAGCGCGGAGAAGGTGAACGCCGCGCACCTGTCGGCGTTGGCATGGGCGCAGGACGTGGCCACTGTGGACTCGGCCTGCTAATGGCCAATTGGATTTCGACCTGCTCGGCTCCGTGAGGCGCGCCGCGTGCGCGGGCAATGCCTCTACCTGACCTGGAATACGTTGATGAAACTGACCCTTGGTGGAGCGCCCGATCGGGCTCACATTGATGTTCCCATGCTCGTACCAGTGACGCTTCGGCCCGACTTGACCTTCTACGGGCTAGTCGCCCTGCACGCCAAGGAGGCCCTGCGCGACTGCCAGTGCGAAGGTCGGCCGTACTCTCCCATCGCGCGATGAGCCCCGCCGGGACACTGCGAACGAGGCCGTCACGAGCTTTCGGCCGACTCGACGAACTCCGGCGGTCAGGGCGAGGGCACGCTGCCCTTGCCACTGTCGTCATCGCCTGCGCCATACGTACCCGGGCAGGGGGTGACCCGCGGCCACTCGTACTCTCGCCCCATCATCGCCCTTGCGAACAGGTAGTTGTTCCTCGCGCGTTCGCTGCAATGATCGAGGTCGACATGGCCATGGCAATCACAGGGAAACGAGAGCGCCCGGCCCAGTTGGTACAGCGACTGGAACCGCAGCTCGAACGCGACGGCGTTGTGCATGGATGTCTCATCGGTCATGGTGGCCTCCTGATGGATCAATGGGCCGGCTCGAGGCCTCGCGCGCGCTCGTCCGGAATACCTTCGGCGTGAACCCGGTGTATCGATGAAAGACGCCGGTGAAGTGGCCTTGCGTGCGAAAGCCCACATCAGCGGCCACTTCGATGATCGGCGAGTCGGTGCCGGCCAGGAGCTCCTTGGCGCGTTGGATGCGCTGCAGAAGGATGTACAGGTGCGGCGACTGTTCCGTCGATTGCTTGAACATCCGCGCGAAATGAAAGGGGCTCAGATTCACTTCGGCGGCCAGCTGTTCGACGCGGATCGTCTCGCCGAGATGCTCGGCAACGAAGGTGCGGACGCAGCGCATCTTGTGGGCCGCCAATCCGCCGGTGGGCATGGCCTTCGCAGGTCCCGCGGCCACGTAGTTCCTGGCGACGTGGGCAGCCAGCAGGGCGGCCAATGCGTTCAGGAAACTGGCCGCCAGTCGGTGGCTCGGGAATTCCCGGTCGACAGCGTCGGCGACTTCGCGGATCAGCGAATCGGTCGCCGCATGGGGTTGGACAAAGCTGAACTCGTCGCTGCCCAGCGCGGCACGGGCCGTCTCGCTGAAGAAGGGCTCTGCGATGCTGAGGATGAGCGTGTTGGAGCCGGGTCTGTCTGCAAGCGAATGAGGGAGCGCCGGCGGAACAACAGCGACCAGCGGCGCGCGGACGTAAGCGGTTCGGTCTCGCGCGGCCTCCATGCGATGGGTGGTGAACAGATTCGCGGTTTCCTTCGGCACGAGGATGTCGACAGAATTGCGTGTGCGCACGCTGCCGAGATCCGCTGCACCCAGATGCGCAATGCGCATGACCGGATCGCACACAGTTCCTGGAGGCGGAGGAGACGGCCGCTTTGGAAAATGGACACTCAACAAGCCGTCGTTTGCGGCATGGTTTTCTGCAAGCATGGGGCCCCCTTCTTCAACTGTTTCCTGCGCTGCCGACGACAGGCATGCTGTTCATCTCGCAAGGGACGTGCCGATGTCGCGAGCGCGGGCGAATGACGCGCTGCCTTGCAAAATCACGAGGCGTGACAAGGGTTTGGGCCAGCAGGACCGCGCTCGCGACTCGCTTGATGAGGCACGGGGCTGCCGGCCCTCCGTCACCGCTGCCGGCATTTCGGCAGCGCGGTCAATTGCGCGTGATGCCGAGCTTCTGCATCTTGGATTGCAGCGACGTGCGCTTCATGCCCAGCTTGGCGGCCGCACCGGCAGGGCCGGCGATGACCCAGTTGCATTCTTCCAGGGCCCGCAGGATATGCTGGCGCTCCATGCGTTCGAGACTTTCGTCCGAGGCATCTTCCGCATTGGGGCGAAGCTTCAATTCGCCGGCCGGGACTTCCAGCGTGGCGCCTTGCGTGAGGATTACGCAGCGCTCAATGAAGTTCGACAGTTCACGCACGTTGCCCGGCCAGGAATACCGGCAGAGCGCCGCCAGGCTTTCGGGGGCAATGGTCGTGATTGACCGGTTGTTGGCGCGCGCGTGAACCTGCAGAAAGTGCTGGGCCAGCACGGGGATGTCGTCCGCGCGATGGCGCAAGGGCGGCGTCTCGATCGGGAATACCTTCAGGCGGTAGTAGAGATCGTCGCGAAAGGTGCGGGCGGCGACCATCCGCGCCAGATCGCGATTGGACGCCGCGATCAGACGCACGTCGGTCTTCTGCGTGTGGGTGCTTCCCAGGCGTTCGAACTCGTGCTCCTGCAGCACGCGCAACAGCTTGGCCTGCAGTTCAAGCGGAATCTCGCCGACCTCGTCGAGGAAGATGGTGCCCTTGTCGGCCAGTTCGAAGCGCCCGATGCGCTTGCCGACGGCTCCGGTGAAGGCGCCTTTCTCGTGTCCGAACAACTCGGCTTCGATCAGCCCGGTGGGGATGGCTGCGCAGTTGAGCCGGACAAAGGGGTATTGCCGGCGGCGGCTGAGCCGGTGTATGGCATGCGCGATCAGCTCCTTGCCGGTCCCCGTCTCGCCCTGGACGAGGACGCATGCATTGGTCGGCGCAACGCGCTCCACCAGCGCCAGTGCCTGTGCGAGCGACTTGCTGCGACCGATGATCTCGCCCCAAGGCTGTTCGGTTTCCTGGCGCAGGTAGGCGTTGTGCGCCTTGATCTCGTCGTTGAGCCGTTCCGCGGCCTCGGCGCGCTGTCGGGTGGCGGCCAGCTGTGCCCGCTGGAGTTCGACGGCCGCCTGGTTCGCGGCCACCCGCAGCAGCAGCGTTTCGGTGGCGCTCGGAAATCCGGGGCGCCGGGAGGCAGCCAGCATCACTCCGACCTCTTTCTTGACGCCGAGCCATAGGTGCGTGACGCGGAGATCGCCTTGCTGGAACGGATTCGGCACCACATAGGGCACGCCGGGGTGCTGTGCCAGTAGCCACGGCTCGATGACTGCGCCGATCTCGTCCGCACGTCGGGCGATGTCGGGCAGATGCTCGCTGCGTGCCAGCTCGAGCATCGGCGCCGCCTCGCCGTCCAGCCGCGCGTATGCCAAGTCCAGGGCCAGCATGCGCGCCAGCATCTCAAGCAACGTTCGCAGGATGGACATTGGGTCGCGGCTGTCCCACAGGGACGGCAGAGCGAGCAAACTCATCAGTCCGCTGATGCAGTCCTGAAGGCGGCGGATTTCAATGGCGGTTTCATCCATGGTCTGCGATTCAAGGGCAACCAGCAAGCGTGGCACGGATCGCCCTCGGAAAGTGCACTTTCTTTTTCAGAAAGGTGCTAAAAGATTCTGAGGATCCGCGTGCGACCGCTCGCGCCGCGCGCGGTTTGGCGTACGTTGGCAGAAAACCTGGAGGAAATATCATGAATTCGAGTTTCACCGGCCTCGTGGCTTTGTCGTCCGGTCAGGGCGAACAGGTCGCCATGGAAATCGCAGGCTCGACACTGGGCAAGTACCGCCACATCTGCGCCTTCTTCCGCACCGCCGAGGAGGAAAACCGCATCATGATGCCCTTCATCAAGGATGGGCTCGAGCGAGGCGATCGGGCCTTCCAGATCGTTGACGCGTCGCTTCGCGATGAACATCTGCGGCAGCTCTATGCGGCCGGCATCGACGTCGCGCAGGAGGAGCGCGAAGGGATGCTCGAGGTCCACTCGGTGTTCGACATGTACCTGCGGGACGGGCACTTCGACGTTTCCCGCATGCTCAGCTTCATCCAGCAGCATATCTCGGGCGGTGCGCAGACCCCGATCTCACGGATCACCGGTCACGCCGAATGGGCTGGCGAAGACTGGCCGGGCGTGGAAGACTTCCTCGAGTACGAAGCCCGCCTCAACGACGTAGTGCCGGAAGGGCGCGATACCGTGGTGTGCATGTACGACCTTTCGAAGACCAGTGCGGCGCTGATGGCAGACGTCCTGCGCACGCACCCCGTCACTATTCTCGGTGGCGTGCTGCACGAGAACCCCTTCTTCACACCTGCGGACCAATTCATCACCGAACTTCGTGCGCGCAAGGAAGCGTCCTGACGGCCCGCCTTCCGGCGCAGCAGGCTCGTTACCAGTCCAGGTCGATCTGCGGGCGCCCCGGATCCTGTTGCACCGCGGCAGGTCTGCGCGGCAGGTGCCGGTCCACGAAGGCGGCGAGCTGGGACTCGCTCATCATCCCCGGCTGCATGGCCAGCTTCTGGCTCTGGTGGAACAGCATCAGCGTGGGCACCGAACGGATCGCATATTTCGCCGCGATGGACGGCGCCTCGTCGATGTCGACCTTGACGACGGCCAGTTCCTGACGCCGGCGCTCCGCGAAGGACTCCAGCGCCGGCGCCATGGCCTGGCACGGTCCGCACCAGGAGGCCGAAAAATCGACCAGCACCGGATTCTGCTGCGCGGCGAGCGTCGATTCGAAATCGCGTTCGCCTGCATGGATTACTGCTGACATGTGGCCTCCCTCTTTCAATGCGCCATCAGCACGGGCAGCGTCATCGAGCGCAGCACGGTCCGCGTCACGCCGCCGAGCAGCAGTTCGTGGATGCGATGGTGACCGTAGCAGCCCATCACCAGCAGGTCACTGGCCTGATCCGCGGCGTGGGACAGCAGCAGCTCGCCCAGCTCACTCGGCTCGTCGGGGTAGCGGTTCGCGGACGCCTCGACGCCATGCCAGCGCAGCGCGCGCACGATGCCGAAGGTGGTCTCCGCCGGGCCGTAGTTGTCCGGTCCCCAGGACACCACGTGCACGCGCTTGGCGCGCCGTATCAGCGGCAGCGCGCCGGCAACGGCGCGGGCACATTCGCGCGTGGGCTTCCATGCGATGAGCACGTTCTGGCCGACGGCCGGATAACGCCCGACATACGGAAGCACCAGGGCCGGCTTACCGCTTTCCATCACGACCGATTCGACGAAGTCCCTCGGAACGTCCCGCGTTCGCGGCTCTTCGGGATCATGCTGGCCCAGCACCATCAGATCGACATAGAGCGAGGCCTGCGCCGTGCCCCATACGGGCGGATCGCCCGGCACCTCCGCCCAGGTCATGGCCGGATCGCCGGAGGCCAGGGCCCCGTTGAACAGGGTGCGGGCGAAGTCGCGATGCTCGGGGTCGATCTGGGGCACGATCGGCACGGCCAGGGCCTCGACATCGACGCGCAGCGGCAAGGGCAACAAGCGCGGCTCGATGGCCAGCAGCGCGATCAGGGTCGCCGCGCCGTGGGCCGGCGCGATCTTGCGCGCCATCGCGAGCCGCTCCGCGCAGCGCGGCGAGGCATCCAGGTGAACCAGGATGGATTGGTAGCCGTCCATGTCATTGCTCCCGGTGCGCTGCCGCGACGGGCACATCGTCCGTATCCATGGATGAGGTCCTGGAATCTGGCTGTGCGCACGGGGCGAGAGCCAGCGCGACGACGAGGGAAAGTGTCTTCATCGGGTCTCCTTGAGATTGCAGGTCAAAGATGTGATGGGTCGAGCATAGGAATCGCACCTGCGCCGCGTCTTCCTGGGGCCTGCGATTCGTGTCCAATTGCGGGGGTGACGGCTGCGGCGGGCCTATTGGCAGTTGATGACGTGTGAAGAAGGCGACATTCAGCTGGCGTCGAGATGGCGGTGCACAAAGGCCACCGCCATCGCGCCTTCGCCCACCGCCGACGCGACGCGGCGCACCGCGTTGTGCCGCACGTCGCCGGCCGCGAAGACGCCTGGGGTGCTCGTCTCGAGAAAGTACGGCTCGCGGTCCAGCGGCCACTGCGGCGGGCGCCGGCCACCTTGCAGCAGATCAGGGCCGGTGAGGACGTAGCCTGCCTCGTCACGCTCCATGCCGATCGATTCCGCCCAATGGGTTTGCGGCTCGCCGCCGATGCACACGAAGAGCCATTGCGTCGCGACGCGGCGTTCGGCACCGGTGGCGAGGTCGCGCAACGTGATCTCGCGCAGCGCGGCATCGCCGTGCAGCGCACTCACCTCCGTGCGCGCAAGGACCTCGATGTTGGCACTGGTGGCAATGCGGTCGATCAGGTAGCGCGACAGGGTGCCCTTCAGCGATGCGTCCCGTATCACCATGCTGACGCGACTCGCGTGCGGCGCGAAGTGCATCGCCGCCTGGCCGGCCGAGTTGCCGCCGCCGACGATGAACACATGCTGACCGCGCGCCAGCGGTGCCTCGCTGGCGCCGGCGCCGTAGTAGAGGCCGGAGCCCATCAACTGATCCTCGTTGGGCAGTCCGAGCCGCCGGTAGGCCACGCCGGTGGCACAGATCGCGGCGCGCGCGACGATTCGAGTGCCGTCCTCGAGCACGCCCACGCCGCGTCCGGGCTCCAGTTCTGCGCGCACGCCTTCGCGGGCGAGCAGGATCTCGACGCCGAACTTGCACGCCTGGTCGCGGGCGCGCTCCGCGAGGTCCATGCCGCTGATGCCCTGCGGAAATCCCAGGTAGTTCTCGATCTTCGAACTGCTGCCGGCCTGGCCGCCGACCGCCAGGCGCTCGACCAGAACGGTCGACAGGCCGTCGGCCCCGGCGTACACCGCGGCGCTCAGGCCGGCCGGCCCGGCGCCGTAGATGGCCAGGTCGTATTCCGAGCGCGACGGATTCCTGAACCAGCCGAGCTTCTCGGTGATCTGCCGGATCGTCGGGCATTCCATGCGTGTGCCGTCGGGGAAGAGGCAGACCGGCAGGCGCGCATCGTGCAGGTGGTCGACTTGCGCTTTGCTGCGTGCGCTTTCGTCGCTCGGCAGAGGGACCCATTCGAAGGGCACGTCGCTGCGGTGCAGGAAGTCGCGTATAACCCAGGCGGCGGCATTGCCCAGCCGTCCGTAGATCTTCACCAGCGCCGGCCCCGCCGGCGACGGCGGGGCTCTCAAATCGTTGAAGGCCATGATCGGAGCCTCAGTTCGCCCACGGCACGGGGCTTTCATGTCCCACCTGCAGCGCCGCGATGCGTCGCTCCAGCGGCGGATGGCTCGCGAACAGATGCATCCACGACGGCAGGCCGGCGAAGCCAAGCGTCCGAAGCGGTTGCGGCAGCTCACCGGCTTCGATGCCGCCCAGGCGGCCGAGCGCGCGGATCATCGGCTCCGGTGTTCCCAAGAGGTGTGCCGACCCCGCGTCGGCGCGGAACTCGCGGTGGCGCGAGAACCACGCCACGATCAGCGAAGCGGCGATGCCGAACACGATCTCGCAGGCGAACACGGTTGCGTAATAGCCGATCCCGCCGCCGGCGTGTTCGTCATCGTCGCGGCGAAACACTAGCCTGTCGACCAGGTACCCGACCATGCGCGCGAAGAACACCACGAAGGTGTTGACCACGCCCTGGACCAGGTTCATGGTCACCATGTCACCGTTGGCGACGTGTGACACCTCGTGGCCGAGCACCGCCTCGATCTCCGCGCGGTTCATGCTTTGCATCAGGCCGGTCGACACGGCCACGAGCGATGCGTTGCGAAAGGCACCGGTCGCGAAGGCGTTGGGTGCACCCGGGTAGATCGCGACCTCCGGTTCGCCGATGCCCGCGCGCCGCGCCAGCGCGTGCACGGTGTCGCGCAGCCAGACCTCGTCGGTGCTCTGCGGCTGCTCGATGACCCGCGCGCCGGTGGACCATTTTGCGATCTGCTTGGACATCAGCAGCGACACCAAAGAACCGCCGAAGCCGATCACCAGCGAGAAGATCATCAGTGCGCCGACGTCCAGCCCATTGGCAGTCAGGAAGCGGTCCACGCCCAGCAGCCGCAGCGTGACCGACATCACCAGCATCACCGCGAGGTTGGTGGCGAGGAAGAGGAACAGGCGCTTCATCGGGCTTCTCCTTGAGTGGGGTTCGGCGCATTCAGTACTGCGAAGCGGGGGTTTCGTCAGATTCGAGAATCGTCGGCTCGGCATGCCTGCTCCTGATCTCCAATGACTGACTCTCGACAGGTCAGCGTAGGCGCAGCGGCCGCAGCCGTCTTCCGCATTCCTGCGCATACTGGCGAAGGACAGCGCGTCGCATTTCAAGCACATGGCACCGCGAGCGAAGGCCGCATAGCAGGTCACCGAGCGCGTCTCTACCTGGTAGTGATGCAACGCGTGGAGCGTGCGAGGCCGCTGCCGCGCGACAGCGAGATGGCGCAGATCGACGTCGCGGCCGGCGGGCTTCAGTCCGCAGGGGCATCACTGCGGCGTGTTTAGCCGCTCGCGCAGCTTCCGGATGAAAGCGCGGAAGACGCTTGATTCGTTGCGCGCAGCCCCGCGAAATAGCTGCGCAGGTCTGAGCAAGACCGGGCCGGTCTGCCGACCTATTCTTCAAGCAACCGACTTTCGCGCCATTGCGCCCGCGTGTGGTTGTCGGATGGAAGTCGCTTCTCCCCTGCGGGCGCTGGATGAACAGATAGAGGATCAACCATGACTGTTGCTACCGCTGCCCGCACCGACCTCGATATTCAGAACGAGGTGCTGGCCGAACTGAAATGGGAACCACGCGTGCAATCCAACGAGATCGGCGTGGCCGTGAAGGAAGGCGTCGTCACGCTGACCGGCTATGTCGATTCCTACACCAAGCGCTGGGCGGCGGAAGAGGCTTCGCATCGCGTGCGCGGAGTGAAGGCCGTGGCCAACGACATCGAGGTCCGGCTGGGTACCAGCTACGAGCGCAACGACTCCGACATCGCCGCCTCCGCAGCGCGCGCCCTGCAATGGGACATTCTGCTGGAGCGGGAAAAGATCGACGTCACCGTCTCCAAGGGCTGGGTCACCCTGAAGGGCACGGTCGACTGGCAATACAAGAAGCAGCAGGCCGAGCGCGTAGTGCGCAATCTCGCCGGCGTGAAGGGCGTCAGCAACCTGATCGAGGTGAAGCCCAAGGCGCAACCTTCGGACATCAAGAAGAAGGTCGAGGAGGCGCTGCTACGCAGCGCGCAAACCGACGCCGAGCGGATCACGGTCGAGGTGGACGGCGGCAAGGTGACCCTCAAGGGCAGGGTGCGCGCCTGGGCCGAGCGCGAGGAGGCGGAGCGCGCGGCCTGGAAGGCGCCCGGCGTCAGCGCGGTCGAGAACCGCATCACGATCGGTCTCTGAGTCCGGCTGCGCACCTTTGCGGTACGAACGGCAGGATCGGGCAAGACAGGTCGTCGCCGGCGGCCTAGCCTCGATCCTCCCACCGACTTATACGAAGGAGCATTCAGATGTCGACCAAGGCAGATCCCGGGGCGCATGACGAGTCATCGAAGACGCAAGCCGACGGCGCGGCGTCCTGGATGCTGATTCTGCGCGGGGCATTCGCGATCCTGTTCGGCGTGCTCGCGATCGCGTGGCCGGGCCTCACGCTGATCCTGCTCCTGGCGATGTTCGCGGCCTACACGCTGGTGGGCGGTTTCGCCTCGGTGGCGGCCGCCTTCGTGAGGCGGCGCAGCGATCGGCAATGGTGGCTGCTTCTGCTGCTGGGCATCGTGAGCGTTGGGGCCGGCGTCTATACGTTGGTCTATCCCACGCTGACCGCCCTCGTGCTCGTGCTGGTCATGGGCGTCAACGCGGTATTGACTGGTGCACTCGACATCGTGCTTGCGATCCGCCTGCGCCGCGTGCTGCGCAGGCAGTGGCTACTGGTGCTGTGCGGCGTCGTTTCGCTGGTGTTCGGCGCGCTGGTCATCGCGGTGCCCGGGGCTGGCGCGCTGACCCTCGTGTGGCTGATCAGCCTGCATGCGGTGCTCACCGGCGTGCTGCTGCTCGGCATGGGCTTGCACATCAGACGGGCAGCAAAAGAACCCGCGACGCACGCACCGCTGCCCGCCGGCAGCCATTGAGCGTCTTCAGTTTCTACCAGGAGCATGAACATGACACTCGGTCCACAGAAGTGGTTTCCTTTCAAGTTCAACCGAGGCAGCGCGGCCGCGCGGCCTGCCGACAGCGGCACCACCCCCGAGGCATCGTCGCAGGCGCGCTCGTCCACCGAGTGGCCCGCACCGACGCAGCTGCTGCAGGCGCTGGATCCCTTCAACATGCTGCCAGGCCCGTTGCGCGGCCCCTTCGGCGGCACAAGCGGTTGGTTCGGCGACTTCGGCCCGTGCCTGTTCGAGCCGCGCATCGACATCGTCGACGACGGCGACGCATTGCGTCTCACCGCGGAGCTGCCCGGCATGGAAAAGAAGGACCTGGAGATCGACGTCGAAGACGACGTCCTGGTGTTGCGCGGCGAGAAGCGCGTGGATGCCAAGCAGGTCGGGAAGGCCGCCTGCTATCCGCTCGAGCGGGCCTTCGGCAGCTTCCAGCGCGTGCTGCCGCTGCACGATGGCGTGGACCTGGAGCACGCCGAGGCACGGTTCGACCAGGGCGTGCTGACGCTGCGTCTACCAAAGAAGGCCGGCAAAACCAAGGCTTCGCGCAAGCTCGAGATCAAGTGATTCTCTTCAACCCCTAAGGAGTAATACATCATGGACACGAAACATCTTCGCACCGGCGTCGCTTGTGCAATGCTCGGCCTCGGCCTGACGCAACTCGCCGGCGGCCAAGCGGCCCCTGACCCCGCAGCGCCGAAGGAAGCGGCCACCAAGGCGGCCCCGGCACCTGTGGCCGCGAAGGCCACGATCGGCGTGACCATCGCCGAAACGCAGCTGGTCGCCACCGGCTACCGCGCCTCGAAGCTGCTTCACCAGGATGTCTACAACGAAAAGGGCGAAAAGATCGGCAAGGTTGACGACCTCGTGGTCTCGACCGACGGCAACCTCTCGACCGCGATCGTGAACGTCGGCGGCTTTCTCGGCATGGGTAAGCACCTGGTTGCGATTCCGGTGCGTCAGTTCACGCACATCGCGCCGAAGGCCGTGCTGCCCAAGGCGAGCAAGGACGAGCTGAAGGCTCTGCCGAAGTTCGAATACACCGCCTGATGAAGGAGCAGTCATGGCCAAGTGCGACGTGTGCGGACGCCCCGCCTCCACCCAACTGACCCTGCGCGAAGGCGGCAAGACCCGCCAGGTCGCACTTTGCGACGAACACTATGCCGAGGCGATGGGCAACGCCTTCGGGCGCTCGCCGCTCGAGTCGTTGTTCGGCGGCGGTCTGTTCGACGAGTTCCAGAGCTTCTTCGGCGATCGCGGCTCGCTGTTCCGCGAGTCGCCAGGCGCCGGCGGCGCAAGCGGCGACAAGGCGCGGCCACATGCCGGCGCGCCGCGGCGCCAGCGCTCGCGCGAGGCGGTGGACCTGCGCAGCTTCCTGAACGAAGCGGCGATGGATCGGCTCCAGGTCGCAGCCGAGAAGGCGCTGGAGTACGGCAAGGACGAGGTCGACACCGAGCACCTGCTGCTGGCGCTGCTCGACAACGAAATCGTTCAGGAGATCCTGCGCGACTACAAACTGTCGGAGTCGGATTTTCGGTCGAACATCGAAGAGAACGCGCCCCGCGGCGAGCGCAAGGTCGAGAAGGGCGAGACGCCGCAGATCGGCGTGTCGCCGCGCGCCAAGAGCGCCCTTGAGCAGGCCATGATCGTGTCGCGCGAACTTGGCCACAGCTATGTCGGGCCGGAGCACATCCTGATCGGCCTCGTGGAAGAAGAAGACGGCTTTGCCGGCGAACTGCTGCGCAAACTCGGCCTCAATTCGCAGTCGCTGCGCCAGAAGGTCGTCAAGGTCGTCGGTAAGGGTGCCGAGGAAGGCAAGCTCAAGCAGCGCAGCGGCACGCCGACGCTCGACAAGTACGGCCGCGACCTGAGCGAACTGGCCCGACAGGGCAAGCTCGACCCGGTGATCGGCCGCGCCCAGGAGATCGAAACGACGATCGAGGTGCTGGCGCGCCGCAAGAAAAACAACCCGGTGCTGATCGGAGAACCCGGCGTCGGGAAGACCGCGATCGTCGAGGGCCTGGCGCAGCGCATCGTGCAGGACCAGGTGCCCGACGTGCTGCGCGGCAAGCGCGTGATGGAGCTCAACGTCAACAGCATGGTCGCGGGCGCCAAGTACCGCGGCGAATTCGAGGAGCGCGTCAAGCAGGTGCTCGACGAGATCATCGACAGGCAGGACGAGCTGATCATCTTCATCGACGAGCTGCACACCATCGTCGGCGCGGGTGCCGGCGGCGGCGAAGGCGGGCTGGACATCGCCAACGTGTTCAAGCCCGCGCTGGCGCGCGGCGAGCTTCACCTGATCGGCGCGACCACGCTCAATGAGTACCAGAAGTACATTGAGAAGGATGCAGCGCTGGAGCGGCGCTTCCAGCCGGTGATGGTGCCCGAGCCCAGCATCGAGGACACGATCGAGATCCTGCGCGGCCTGCGCGACCGCCTGGAGGCGCACCACAAGGTGAAGATCAGCGAAGGCGCGATCGAGGCCGCCGCCAAGCTCTCGGCACGCTACATTGCCGCGCGCTTCCTGCCTGACAAGGCGATCGACCTGATCGACCAGGGTGCGGCACGGGTGCGCATCCATGCCAGCTCCCGGCCGCACGAGCTGCAGCATATCGAAGCGAACGTCCGCAAGCTGCGTCAGGAGCAGGACGCCGCCGGTGCGGCCAAGCAGTACGACAAGGCCAAGGACCTGGGCGACCGCATCAAGGGCGACGAGAAGAAGCTCGCCGACGCGACTGCGGCCTGGAAGAAGCGGCGTGGCACCAGCTCTTCCGAAGTGAGCGTGGAGGATGTGGCGCAAATCGTCTCGGCGCTGACCGGCGTGCCGGTGTCCGAGCTGACCACCGAGGACCGCGAGAAGCTGCTCCAGCTCGAAGACCGGCTGCGAGAACGCGTGGTCGGCCAGGAGGAGGCGGTACACGCCGTCAGTGAGGCCGTGCGCCTGGCGCGAGCCGGCCTGGGCGAAGCAGGCAAGCCGACCGCGACCTTTCTGTTCCTCGGGCCCACCGGCGTCGGCAAGACCGAGCTGGCCAAGGCCCTGGCGGCGACGGTCTTCGGCAGCGAGGAGTCGCTGGTGCGCATCGACATGAGCGAGTATTCCGAGCGGCACACGGTCGCCCGGCTGGTCGGCGCGCCGCCGGGCTACGTGGGCTACGAGGAGGGCGGCCAGCTCACCGAGCGCGTGCGGCGCCGGCCCTACAGCGTCGTGCTGCTCGACGAGATCGAGAAGGCGCATTCCGAGGTGCACAACATCCTGCTGCAGCTGTTCGACGAGGGGCGCCTCACCGACGGCAAGGGGCGGGTGATCGACTTCACCAACACCATTGTTATCGCCACCAGCAACCTCGGGTCGGACGTGATCCAGCGCAACCTCAAGGCCGAAGATCGCGAAGTTCTCGAGTACCCGGCGCTGCGCGACCGGTTGATGGAACTGCTGCGCCACCACTTCCGGCCCGAGTTCCTGAACCGAGTCGACGAGGTCGTGGTCTTCCACGCGCTGGGCAGGCCGGAGATTCATGCCATCGTCGGGCTCCAGCTGCAGCGCGTGGCGCGCACGGCGGCCGCGCAGAACGTGCAGCTGGAGTTCGACGACTCGCTGGTCGACCACCTCGCGGAGATCGGCTACGACCCGGAGTTCGGCGCCCGCATGCTCAAGCGCAAGCTGCGCTCGGAGGTCGAATCGCGGCTGGCAACTGCCATGCTCAAGGGCGAAGTGTCTGCGGGCCAGAGCGTGAAGCTCGGCTACGACCCGGTTCAGAAGGCGCTCCGCATCGACAAGGTGTCCGACGGGACGGCCCCGAAGCGGCGCGCCGACGCGACAAAGACGAAAGTGCAAGCAGAGGCGGAAGCGGGGACGGAGGCTGGCACGGTGACGGCCTGAGCGCTGCGCGACGACCGCCCGAACGGCGTGTTTAGGCAGCTGCACAGAACTAGGGTCCAGCCTGAACAGGCTGTTCCGAATGCTGAGGCCCTGCCTAGCGGCACGCCTGGACCGCGAGGCCATGGAGCGTGAGGAGGCGCTGCGGGATTCGTCCAGCGAGGCGACGGGCTTGCGCCGCCTGCACGAGTGCTCGACACGGCGGCTCACTATCAGGGGCTTGCAGCCGTTGCTCGCGGAGGTGATCGACGCGATGATTGGGCTGCACGGGGGCGGCGTCAGCCTCGTGCATCTGGTCGAACGTGGGAGAAGCGACCCGGTGGCCGTGGCGCAGCGCGGGATATCCGAGAGTTGCTCGGCAATGTCGCCCGGACCCAGGACGACGGCATGGCCTGCCGCCGGGCCGCTGCATAGCGGTGCGCGGTCCATCGTCGAGGACGTGGACCGATCCGGGCTACGGGTCGCACCGCGCTCGCTGTTCGACCTCTACGGGTTGCTGCGCGAAGTGGCCGGCATGGTGAAGTGACCCGTTTTCAGACAACACGATCGCGTGGGAAGCGTAAAACGGAGACGTGCGTGGCGGCGATCATCCGATACCACCAACGTGCGTCACCCCGATGAGGTCGTTTGGGTAGAAGCACCCGCTGCGTCCGACTGACCTCACCCGGGCCAATTCTGTTGAAAAACTCGTCTCGAACACTGGGCCGCCCGCGATACGCGGCACTGGCTTTTCGGGCTTCGAGTTCGTCAGCAGGATCGAATCGTTCGCGAAGCTTCTGCGGGCGTTTTCACGTCGTCTTGAAGTGCATTGCTTGTACGCCTGGCATCAGTTGCTTTGACGTGCGCGTCAGGCTCTGTGCGGTTGCCGCCAACAGGAACTCATCTTGCGTAACCGGCGGCCCGCGCAATCGCAGGCGATCCAGTTTGAGGATGCGCTCCAGGTGCGCAAAGAGGATCTTGACTTTCTTTCGATCCCGCCGAGACTGCTTGTACGCAGGCGTGGCGGCGAGCCGGCGAGCGACATCCCGAGATCGCTCGGGCGCGCTGCGCGCGATCCTTCGGTTCGGCATATTGGGATAACACTGTTGCTTGATTGGGCATCCGATGCAGTTATGCTCACTCGCGCTGTAGAGGATCGTTCCGGCCTTGGTGATGCGATCGCGTGGCCTGGTGAACTTGCGACGATCGCTGAGTAGCGCGTGGCCTTGTGGGCAGCGGTATTCGTTGGCGAACTCACTGCTCGACAGCGTGCCGTCTTTGCGCTCGCTCTTGTCCAAACACGGGCACATGCGGCGTGATGCCCTTGTCCTCGACCATCCACCCGAGCATCGGGCCTGTTCATAGGCTGTATCCCAACCAGGCGCTGGGGCTTCATGCCGAAGCGTTCCTCAACGCGATCGATCATCGTCTTGGTCGACTCCACTTCGGACGTACGGTGCGCAGGCGTCGCCTCGACGTCCACGATGATTCCTGCCTGCAAGTCGATCAGGTAGTTGGTTGAGTAGGTGTAGAAGGCAGGGCGGCCTGGAGCGGCCGTCCATTGCGCTGCAGGGTCGGTCAACGAGATGTTCTTTTCGGGGGTCGGGGGTCCCGGTGGGTCATCCGCATCATCGACTGGCGGATTGCTCTCTTCCAGGGCTGCAAGGTATTCGCGAACAGCGCGGCTTGGCCCATCGCCCTTGCTCCACTCGGTGGTGTCGGCCCCCACGCCACCGCGAGCGCGCTTGGCGTCCGCCTTGATGATGCTCCCCTCCACCGCAAATCCTTCACCGCGTACAAGGCCTTCGCTCATGCAGCGCCGCAGCACGTTCTCGAAGACGTGGCGCAACGCGTCGCTGTCGCGGAAGCGCCCGTGCCGGTGCTTGGAGAAGGTCGAATGGTCG
>NZ_JASZYF010000033.1 GCF_030317115.1 Variovorax gracilis | reverse complement strand
CATCGCCGGCATGGGCATGTACGCGCTGAAGCTGTACTACGACACCGAAGAGTCGCGCGAGGGCGTCAACGCCCTGAAGGAAAAGCGCAAGCCCGACTTCCGCAAGTACGCGAAGTAGGGCGCTTCCCCTGCTGGCCCCCCAAGGAGAAGACATGAATCCCTATATCGACGAAGACCTCGCCGCGCTGGCCGAGCATGCGCGACGCTTTGCTGCCGGGCGCGTGTCGCCAGGCTTCCTGGAACGCGACAGGACCCGCGTGCTCGATCGTGCGCTGATGCGCGAGATGGGCGAGATGGGGTTCATCGCGCCCGAACTGCCCGAAGCGCACGGCGGCCAGGGCATGGGCTGCCTGGCCGCCGGTGTGATCCACGAAGAGATCGCGCGGGCCGACCTCAGCATGTCCTATGTCAACCTGCTGGCCTCGCTCAACGGGCAGATCCTCGCGGAGCATGGCAGGCCGGAAGTGGTGAAGCCCTGGCTGCAGAAGCTGACGCGCGGCGAGGCGCTGTTCGCCATCGCGCTGACAGAGCCGCGCGGCGGCTCGGACGCAGCCAACCTGCGCCTGCGCGTCGAACGCGTGGGCGACGAGTACGTGATCAATGGCGAGAAGACCTCCATCTCCGCAGCCGACCAGGCCGACGCGGCCGTGGTGTTCGGCCGCACCGGGTCGGTCGAATCGGCTGCGCACGGCGTCACCGCATTGCTCGTGCCGATGGATCTGCCGGGTGTCACGCGCAACCGCTTCGACTGCCATGGCCAGCGCGCCATTGGCCGCGGCTCGCTGTTCTTCGAGAACGTGCGCGTGCCCGTGAGCCATCGCCTCGGCGAGGAGAACAAGGGCTTCGTGCAGGTGATGCAGGGCTTCGACTTCTCGCGCGCGCTGATCGGCCTGCAGGTGCTGGCCGTCGCCCGCGTGGCCTTGGAGGAAACCTGGGACTACGTCGCGCAGCGCGAAGCCTTCGGCAAGCCGCTGTCGGCTTTCCAGGGCGTGTCGCATCCGCTCGCGGATTTCGACACGCAGGTCGAGGGCGCGCGCCTGCTGTGCCTGCAGACGCTCTGGCTGAAGGACAAGGGCGCGCCTCACACGGCCGAAGCCGCGATGTGCAAGTGGTGGGCGCCCAAGCTGGCCTACGACGTGGTGCACCAGTGCCTGCTGATGTTCGGCCACGGCGGATACGACCGCGGCGTGATGGAGCAGCGCCTGCGCGACGTGCTGGGCTTCCAGATCGGCGACGGCACGGCCCAGATCATGAAGACCATCGTGGCGCGCACCCGCGCCGGCCGCAGCGCCGTTCCCGCCTGAAACCCCATCACCCAGCAAGAGAGACGAGGAGACAAATCATGGAATTCGACGCCGTATTGCTTCCCCCGCGCCGCGACCGCATGGTGGCGCAGCGCCTGTGGCACGACCGCACCATCAACGACGACCTCGACGACTGCGTCGCGGACTGCCCGGACAAGCTCGCGCTGACCGCGTTGCGGATGGAGGACGGCGTCACGACCCGCTTCACCTACCGCGAGATGGCGCGCATGGCCGATCGCATCGCGGTGGGATTGGCCCGATTGGGCGTGGGCCGCAATGACGTGGTCGCCTGCCAGTTGCCCAACTGGTGGCAATTCACGCTGACCTATCTGGCCTGCTCGCGGCTGGGCGCCGTCATCAACCCGCTGATGCACATCTTTCGCGAGCGCGAGCTGTCTTTCATGCTCAAGCACGGCGCGGCCAAGGTGATGATCGTTCCGAAGACCTTTCGCGGCTTCGACTTCGAGCGCATGGTGCGCGAACTGCAGCCCGCACTGCCCGACCTGAAGCAGATCGTGGTGATCGACGGCACCGGTTCCAACAGCTTCGACGCGCTGCTCAGCGGTCCGGCCTGGGAGGACGAGCGCGACGCGCAGCACATCCTCACGCGCAGCCGGCCCGGCCCGGATGACGTGACACAGCTGATCTACACGTCGGGCACCACGGGCGAGCCCAAGGGCGTCATGCACTCGGCCAACTCGGCAATGGCGAACATCATCCCCTATTCGCAGCGCCTGCGCCTCGGCGCCGACGACGTGGTGCTGATGGCCTCGCCGATGGCGCACCAGACCGGCTTCATGTACGGATTGATGATGCCGATCATGCTCAAGGCCGGCGCCGTGCTGCAGGACATCTGGGAGCCGAAGCGGGCCATTGCGCTGATCCGCGAGGAGAAGGCGAGCTTCACGATGGCCTCCACGCCATTCCTCACGGACCTCGCGAAGACGGTTGCCGAGATCGGCACGGAGGTGCCGAGCCTGCGCACCTTCCTGTGCGCGGGCGCGCCGATACCGGGCGCGCTGGTCGAGCAGGCCCGCCAGGTCCTGGGGACCAAGATCGTGTCGGCCTGGGGCATGACCGAGAACGGCGCCGTCACCCTGACCCGGCTGGACGACGACGACGAGCGCTCGATCCAGACCGACGGCTGCCCGTTGCCGGGCGTGGAGATCAAGGTCGTCGACGTGGATGGGCAAGCCTTGCCGACCGGCGAGATCGGCCGGCTGATGCTGCGCGCGTGCTCCAACTTCGGCGGCTACCTGCATCGCCCGAAGCTCAACGGCACCGATGCGGACGACTGGTTCGACACCGGCGATCTCGCGCGCATCGAAGCGCGGGGCTACATCCGCATCACCGGCCGCAGCAAGGACGTGATCATCCGTGGCGGCGAGAACATCCCGGTGGTCGAGATCGAGTCGCTGCTCTATCGGCATCCGGACATCGCCATGGCTGCGATCGTGGCCTACCCCGACGAGCGTCTGGGCGAGCGCGCCTGCGCGGTGGTGGTGCCCCGGCCCGGAAAGAGCATCGACCTGCCGTCGATCGTGGAGTTCCTGAAAGCGCAGAAGGTGGCGATCCAGTACATCCCGGAACGCCTCGTCGTGCGCGAGGCCATGCCGTCCACGCCGTCCGGAAAGATCCAGAAATTCAAGCTGCGCGAACTGCTGCGCGAGTACGCCGCCTGAGCGGCTCGCCCATCGATTTCCATCACTGCAACGGAGACAAGACAATGGACTTTCATATCGCTGCGGCCCTGCGCCGGAGTCTGGTTCGGGCCGCCATCGGCATGGGCATGCTCGGCGCCGCCTGTGCGCCCCAGGCGCAGACGGCCGCCTGGCCCGCCAAGCCCATCCGCGTGGTCGTCGGCTTCGCGCCCGGCGGCAGCACCGACGTGATGGCGCGCATCCTCTCGCAGGCGCTGTCCGAATCCCTCGGGCAGCCGGTCGTCATCGACAACAAGCCCGGTGCAAGCGGCAATATCGCGGCATCGGAAGTGATTCGCGCGGCGCCGGATGGGCAGACCTTCCTGATCGCACCCACCTCGGTGGAGACCGCCAATCCTTCGCTCTTCAAGTCGACCCTGTTGCCTTCGCGCGACCTCACGCCGGTCGCAAGCGTCGGACGCACGCAGATGTACCTCGTCGCCAAGCCGCAGATGGCGGCGAAGGATGCGCGGGACCTCGTGGCGTTGGCCAAGGCCAAGCCGGGCACCTTGTCCTATGCCTCGGCGGGCGCGGGCACGCCGCCGCACCTGGCCTGCGAACTGTTCAAGCAGGCGACCGGCACCTACATCACCCACATCCCCTACCGCGGCGCGGCGCCTGCGTTGCAGGACGTGCTGTCGGGCCAGGCTGACTTCGTCTGCGACCCGGGCATCGCCTTCCCGCACATCCGCACCGGCAAGGTCAAGCTGCTGGGCGTCGTGAGCGCCAAGCGCTCGCCGTTCTTCCCGGACGTTCCGACCGTGGGCGAGCAGGGCTTTCCGGGGGCCAATCTCGACGTCTGGTTCGGCATGTGGGCGCCCAACGGAACCTCTCCCGACATCGTCGCCCGCATGAACCGCGAGATAGGAAAGGCCCTGTCGCAGGCCGGCCTCAAGTCGCGCTACGGCGATCTGGGCGCCGAACCGGTCGCGATGGACACCGCCGAGTTCCGCAAGCTCCTGGTCAACGAGGGCACGCTGCTGTCCGGGCTGATCAAGGAACAGAAGATCGTCGTGGACTGACCGGGAGCGAGTCGCCATGCAAGCGCAACCCATCCTCGTGGAGACCCAGGGCCGGGTCGGCGTCGTCACGCTGAACCGACCGCAGCAGATGAACGCGCTCGACGATGCGCTGATGGACGCTCTCGGCGCGGCGCTGCTGGCCTTCGATGCCGATGCAGGGATCGGCGCCATCGTCGTCACGGGCAATGCCAAGGCTTTCGCGGCCGGCGCCGACATCGCGGCGATGGCCGACTGGAGCTACATGGACGTCTTCCAGGGCGACTTCATCACCCGCAACTGGGAAACCATCCGCCGCGTTCGCAAGCCGGTGATCGCGGCGGTCGCGGGCTTCGCGATGGGCGGCGGCTGCGAACTGGCGATGGCCTGCGACCTGATCGTCGCGGCCGAATCCGCTCGCTTCGCGCTGCCCGAGATCAAGCTGGCGATGCTGCCCGGCGCAGGCGGCACCCAGCGGCTGCCACGCGCCATCGGCAAGGCGAAGGCCATGGACATGTGCCTGTCGGGCCGCATGCTGGATGCGGCCGAAGCCGACCGCTACGGCCTGGTATCGCGCGTGGTGCCGGACGAAAGACTGCGGTCCGAAGCCATCGACCTCGCGACCCGCATCGCCGGCTTCTCCCTGCCGGCGCTCATGGCGATCAAGGAGTCGGTGAACCGAGCCTGGGAGGCTTCACTCACCGAAGGCATCGGCTTCGAGCGGCGGCAACTTCACGCACGCTTTGCGAGCGAGGATGCACACGAAGGCATGCACGCCTTTCTCGACAAGCGCAAGCCGGTATTCAGCCACCGGTGACGGCTACCACTTGGGATGCACCGGCGCGAACACCGGTCGGAAGAGATAGCGGCGGGCGATCTCGCTGTAGCCCCGGTAGTAGAAATGACCGTTGCCAGCCAACACCGCGGCACGGTGGCGCCGGAAATGCACCGGGATCTCGTACCACGGCATCGTGGGCGCCCGGTGGTGCACGTGGTGCAGGTTGTTGTAGAGGTAGAGAAGGCCGAAGAGCAGGTTGGATTCGACGATCGCCACGCGCTCGTGCGGTGTGTCGCTCCAGCGGTGTTCCGTGAAGCTGCGCAACGCGCCGAGCATCATGCCGGGGTAGACGAAGCAGAGCAGGTACGTGCCGAGGCCCATGCCGCAGACATCGACCACGAAGTACAGGACCGGCGCCACGCTCAGCCCATGCACGAGCCAGATCCCGACGTGCGAGAAGTCGCCGGCGCAGAGGCGTCCGACCTCGCCGCGAACCAGCTTGTAGAGCCGCAGCACCGGACCCAGCACCACTCGGAAGGCGAGGGTCTGGTTGGCCTGGTAGATCCACCGCCATACCGTGCCGTAGCCGGCCCATGCGGGCGCGGAGTGGTAGGCGCTCTCGGTGTCGCGCTGAGGATGCGTCAGGTGAAAGTTGACGTGGTGTGCGCTGTGCCCGCGGTTGTAGAGGGGGTAGGGCAGCCACAGGTTGATCGGCGGCCAGACGGTTGCCCATCGCAGCCACTGCGGCAGGTGTCGCATCGCATGAATGCTCTCATGTTGAAGCGAGAAGTGCAGTTGCGCCAGATAGCCGCCGAGGATGAACAGCAGCCAGCCCGGCAGCGCGCGGTGCGACGCGACGAGCGCGGCCCAGGCCGCATAGGTCGCGGCGGCCAGGACCAGCGTCGGGACTTCGTAGTGGCGCCACCAGGATGCGCGCGCAGAGCGGGTGGAGGGAGCAGGAATGGGCACGGTGGTCATGGGTCTTCCGATGCGGCGCGATGATAGGAAGGCCACTGCCATCCGCATGCGCCCATTCCGCATGTCCATATGCGCAAAGCTTTGTTCGCGGCGGCGCAAGGACAACCTAGATTCGCAGGCTTTCACGCTCCGGCGCCACGCCCGACCCATGAACCTTTCGAATCGCCGCAGCCTGCTTTCGGTGCTTGCGCTTGCCCTGTGTTCCAGCATCGCCTTTGCGGCGGACGACTATCCGAACAGGACCGTCCGCGTCGTGGTGCCCTATCCGGCCGGCGGCATTGCCGACAAGGTCGCCCGCGAGGTGGCGGAGCAGCTCCAGCAGCGGCTCAAGCAGACCGTGGTGGTCGAGAACCGAAGCGGCGCGGCCGGCAACATCGGCTTCGAGCACGTCGCGAGACAGCCGGCCGACGGCTACACGCTGCTGCTGGCGCCCGCGTCCAACCTCACGGTCCAGCCGGTGTTGTTCAAGCGTCTGAGCTATGACCTCGAGCGCGACTTCACGCCCGTCTCGCTGCTGGTCCAGACGCCGCAAGTGCTGCTCGTCCACCCGGCGCTGCCGGTGGACAGCGTGCAATCGCTGATCGACTACTCGAAGAAGAACCCGGGCAAGGTCAACTACGGCGTCAGCGTCGGCGCGTACTCCCACCTCGCTGGCGAGCTGCTGCGCAGCCGCACCGGCGCGGATTTGACCGCCATTCCCTACCAGGGCAGCGCGCCGGCGATCAATGATCTGCTGGCGGGCCAGACCCAGTTCATCTTCAACGAGGTCATCACCGCGATCCCCCACATCCAGTCGGGCAAGCTCAAGCCGCTCGCCGTGGCCTATGGCTCGCGCGCGCCATGGCTGCCCAAGGTGCCGACGACGGCGGAGGCAGGTTTCCCCGACTTCGAGGTGACATCGTGGTACGGCATCGTCGCGCGCAGCGGCACGCCCGCGCCGGTGGTCGACCGGCTTGCGCGCGAGCTGAGGGCCATCGTGCAGTCGCCCGACTTCAGGAAGCGCTACGACGACATCGGTGCCTTCACCGTCGGCAGCTCGCCGGAAGAGTTCGGACGCTTCATCCAGTCTGAGACGCGCAAGTGGACCGCGGTGGTGAAGCAGGCGGAGATCCAGCCCAATTGAGCGACATCGGCATTTCGCCCCAGACGCTGCACGAGCTGCTGTTGGGGTCGACGGAACTGGCGCTCCTCGACGTGCGGGAGGCGCGCTGGTTCAACGCAGGCCATCCCAACCTGGCGCGACTTGCGCCCTTGAGCGTGCTGGAGCTGCACATCGATGCATTCGTTCCGCGGCACGACACCGACGTTGTCCTCTACGACGCCAACAATGCGGAAGACGGTCCCGCGGCCGCGGCCGCCGCCTTGCTGCATCGACTCGGCTATTCCGAAGTGCGGCGGCTGGCGGGCGGACTCCAGGCCTGGGCCGCGTCGGGTTATCCGGTCATCGATGGCTACAACACGCTCGTCAAGGCTTTCGGCGACGGCGTGCGGCAGCACTACGACACGCCGGTGCTGCCCCTCGCCGAACTGGAGGCGCGGCGGCGCGGCGGCAAGTCCACCACCGTGATCGACGCACGGCCGCGAGCGGAGTACGAGTTCCTGTCGATCGACGGCGCGCGCAACTATCCCGGCACCGAGCTGGCGCTGCGTCGCTTCGCGCACAGCGATCCGGAGCACGTATGGGCCATCAACTGCTTCAGCCGAACGCGCGGAATCATCGGTACCACGACGCTGCGGCTGCTGGGGCGCGCTCCCGATGCGGTCTTCGTGGAAGACGGCGTGATGGCCTGGGGACTGCGCGGCGCCCCGGTGGTGCAGAACGCAGTCCCTGTCGACGACGTGCCGCCGGAGGAGCCCGCCGTGCTGCGCGGGCTCGCCGAGGACCTGCGATCGCGCCATGGCCTGAAGCGCATCGACGCGAACGGCCTGGTTCGGCTCCGCGCCGAGTCGGACAGAACCCTCTACGTCTTCGATGTGCGCCCGCTCGCCGATCCCGTTGCAGCCGACGCGTACGGGGCGCGGCATGTGCCCGGCGGGCAGCTGCTGATGCATTTCGAGAACCTGGTGGGCACGCGCAATGCCCGCATCGTGCTCGTCGACGATACCCATCTGCTGCGCGCCTCCATCACTGCTTTCTGGCTGACGCAATTGAACCAGGCCGAGGTTCACGTGCTGGAGGGTGACTTGCCGTCCGCGACCCGTGCCGAGGCACCGCAAGAGGCGGCCTCCGCCCGCCTGCCGGACGCCTCGCAAGCACTTGACGCCGATCGACTCGCCGAGCTGCTCGACACCGGAGGGGCGCAAGTCGTCGATGTCGGCCCGAGCATCGACTACGAGCGCGGGCATCTGCCCGGCGCGTACTTTCTCCTCCCGGCGTCGTTGACACCGCTCGAAGTGCTCTTGCCGTCGGACACCGCCATCGTGTTCACCTCGCCAGACGGCGCCGCTGCGCGGCTGGCGGCGCGCGATGCGCAGCGGCGCTGGCCCGATGCCATGGTGGCATGGCTCGAAGGCGGCACGCAGGCCTGGCGGGCTCGTGGCCTTGCGGTCGAGTCCGAGATTCGGGCCTCCCGGCTGCTCACCCCGTTCGACGACGACTGGGGTTCCGTCATGCGCGTCTTCGGCCCGCGCCGCGACGCGGTGTGGGACGCCTACCTCCGGTGGGAGCGCGGCCTTGGTGCCCGTGTGGCCGACGATCCGACCGTGCAGTTTCGATTCTTCCAGGAAGCTGCTTCGCGCTGAATCGGGAGATGGCAGGGCACGAGCGCTGCGCCTTGGCTCGTGCGGTGCTTCCGTCGCCACGCCCGGTAGCGTCACGCGATACTGCTGCGGTCCGATCACCCCAGGCGCGATCGCCGTGCCTACATTGCCGGGCATGACACCGCTCACCACTCATCCTGGCAATTCCCGGTCCTACTCGCGTCTTGCGGTCGAGCGACGAGCAGGCGGCTGGCTCGACCTGGTGGTCCTGGCGCTTTCCGTTCCCGCAGCCGCCCTGCGGGACTGGCGGGCACGCGCGACGGCAGGTACGGCGGGCGTGCCTGACCCGCTTGAAGAGCTGGACGAAGTGGAATGGGAGGAAACCAAGGCGAAGGTGAGCGAAGCCCCGATCCCCCAGGAGTGGCTCTTCTGGAGCTTCTTCATGTGCACCGCGATCGCAGCGCTGCCCCTGGTCGGCATTCGCTGGACCACGCCGGACGTCGCTTCCATGGCTTGCGCGTTCGAAGACGCCATCCTGTTGGCGCTGCCCGTCGTCATCCCGCTGCCATTCCTCTTCATCGGTTGCGCGGGCGCGTTGACCTTTCAGCCGGCATCGCGGACCCCTGCGGCGTTCGGGATCTTCGGCGTGGCGATGGCGATGGCACTCGCCGCGGCGCACGCAATGCTTGCCTAGGCCGCGCTCCGCACTAGGGTTCCACCATCCCGCGGACCTTGTTCGCGAGCGCGGCGATTTCGAAGGGCTTCGTCATCACCGCCATTCCCCGTTCCAGATGGCCGTTGCCCACGGCCGCGTTCTCCGCATAGCCAGTGATGAAGAGCACCTTGAGGTCCGGCCGCGTGACTCGCGCCGCATCGGCCACCTGCCGGCCGTTCATGCCGCCCGGCAGGCCCACGTCGGTGATCAGGAGATCGATGCGCGCCGCGGACTGCAGCAGCCGCAATCCGCGCGCTCCCTCGTCAGCCTGGATCACCCGATAGCCCGCCTGTTCGAGGACTTCGGCGATGAGGACCCGGATGTTCGCCTCATCCTCGATCACCAGCACGGTCTCGCCGTCGCCGCGCTCGACGGACTCCTGCGCATAGCGGGGCTCATCCTGGTCGGGATCACCGAGGTGCCGCGGCAGGTAGAGGCACATGGTGGTGCCCTTGCCCAGCTCCGAGTAGATGCGCACCTGGCCGCCGGATTGGCGCACGAAGCCGTAGACCATCGACAGCCCCAGGCCGGTGCCCTGGCCGATGGGCTTGGTGGTGAAGAATGGGTCGAAACAGCGCGCCTTGACTTCGGCTGTCATGCCCGCGCCGGTGTCCGTCACGCACAGCGAGACGTATTGCCCCGGCGGGAGTTCGCGTTCCGCCGCGGCGCGGTCATCGAGCCACTTGTTCGCCGTCTCGATGGTGAGGCGGCCGCCGTCGGGCATGGCATCGCGCGCGTTGATGCACAGGTTCAGCAGCGAATTCTCGAGCTGCGGCGAATCGACCTTCGTCGGCCAGAGGCCCCCGGCACCGATCACCTCGACTTCCACGCCCGGTCCCATGCTGCGGCGGATCATCTCCTCCATGCTGGCGACCAGGCGATTGACGTCGGTCGGCTTCGGGTCGAGGGTCTGCCTGCGCGAGAAAGCCAGCAGCCGCTGGGTGAGGGCGGCGGCCCGGCGCACCGATTCCTGGGCCATGCCGATGTAGCGTTCGACGCCTTCCGTCTTGCCCTTTGCGAGCCTTGACGCCAGCACCTGCAGGCTGGCGCTGATGCCGCCGAGCAGGTTGTTGAAGTCGTGCGCAATGCCACCCGTGAGCTGGCCGACGGCCTCCATCTTCTGGGATTGGCGCAGCGCCTCCTGTGCGAGGTTGAGCTCGATCTGGGCAGCCTTTTCGGCGGTGATGTCCCGGCCGCTGCAGTAGTAGCGCCCTTCCTCGGGCACGCCGGTCCATGACAGCCATCGGTAGCCGCCGTCCTTGCAGCGATAACGATTGATGAAGTTCACGGCGGGCTTTCCATCCATGAGCTCGGCGAAGCCCTCGCGCGTCTTCGCGAGGTCCTCCGGATGGAGCAGGTCGAAGATGGGTGTGGTCCGGAGTTCGTCCTCGGACCATCCGAGCACCGCCTGCCATGCGGGATTGGTCTTCTCGAACACGCCTTCGCCGTTGAGCACGCCCAGCAGGTCCGACGTGAACTGCCAGAACAGGCTGCGTCCGTGCGAGCGCTCTTCCACCTGGCGCTCCAGATCGGCGTTCAGCGCCCGAAGCCGGGCCTCGGTTGCGCGAAGCAGCTCGCGCTCGGCATTCAGGTGCCGCTCCGCCTGGACCTTGGCCGTGGTTTCGACCACGACGGCCATGACGCCGGCGGGTACGCCCGCTTCGTCGAGCAGGGGCGAATAGTCGAGGTTCATCCACGCGGGTTCGGCGCGGCCGTGTCTTGCGAGAGTGAGTTCCTGGTCCTCGTAGCTCAAGGTGCCGCCCGCCAGCCCGACTTTCATGACGTTGTCGTTGAAGTCGGCGACCTCGGGCCATCCTTCCCGGACGCGGGACCCGAGCAGCCGGGGATGCCGGTTGCCTGCGAAGACTGAATAGGCATCGTTGTAGATCATCACGCCCGCCTCGCCCCACAGCATGACGATGGGCACCACCGACCGGAGCATGAGCGCGGTCGCGGTCTTCATGTGCGGCGGCCACTGTTCGATGGCTCCGACGCCGGTCGCGCTCCAGTCATGGCGGGCGATCAACTCGCCGAGTTGCCCGCCTCCGGCGAGAAAGGGCAGGGGCTCCGTCATCGGATGCCCTCGCGCTCGGCGACGGAGCGGCCATCGCGCGACCACACCTGCAGCAGGAAGTCCGGCTCCTCGTGGCGCACGATGCTCGTCAGTCCCAGCGCGGCCAGCGCCGCATGCACGGCGTCGGTCGACAAGCTGCGCTCCTTGAAATCCGGTCGCCAGTCGCAGGCGACCAGCGTGCCCTCGGCCGTCAGAGAGTGCCGGCAGCAACCCGCGAGGCTGCGCATGGCGGATTCGTCGAGAAAGTAGCCCAGCTCGCTCAGCACGATCAGGTCGAAAGGCCCCGCATCGTGCGGCCAGTCGTCGGGAAGCCTGTGCTGCTCGATCGTCACGTTGCGCAGTCCGCGTGTGCGTTGCGATGCGATCTCCACCGCGCGCTCGGAGAAGTCGGAAGCCAGCAACCGGTCGCAGCGCTTCGACAGCGCAACGGTGAGCTCGCCGATGCCGCAGCCGGGCTCGAAGGCGTGCTCGTAGCGCTGATGGGGCAGGGCGGCGAGCAGGAGGTTGCGCTTGCGCTCTTCATACCAGCGGGTGCGCAACTGGTAGGGATCGTCGTTGCCGCCATAAAGACCGGCGAAGTACGCTTCTTGTTCCTGCATGTCGCTCACGTGAACATCACCTCGAAGGGCCGGTCCGCGCGCTCGACCGTGGTGGAGCGCAGGATCGGCCCGGCGCCGGTGGAGGCGTCCGGCTCCAGTTGACTCTTGAAACACTGTACCGCCTGTCGCTTGCGGTCGAGCGCGTCGGCGTCCAGACCCACACGGCTTGCACGGTGCCACGGCAGGCGCCCGTCGCCCGGTGCGGCCCAGTGCCAGGCCCACACCGGCACTTCGACCAGCCGCGCACCGGCGCGAGCCGCGGCGAACGCGCACGCGTGACCCGTGGCCTCATGGTCGGGGTGGCCGTCCTGTCGCCAGGTGGTGAAGATCACGTCGGAGCGATCCAGCATCGGCAGCAGGCGGTCCGCCAGCAGGCAACGCAACTCCTGAAGACCGCCGTCGGGCATGCCGAGGCGCATCGGTTCGACGTGGATGCCCAGGCAACGCAGGGCGTTGCGGCTCTCCTGGGGACGCTCCCTGACCAGCCGATCGGCAGGCCAATCGGCCGAGCCGCGATGGCTGGCGGTGCCGTCCGTGACGGCGATCACGCAGATGGGTGTTCCGCCACGGGCGAGTTGCGCCAGCAGTCCGCCGACCGAGAGCACCTCGTCGTCCGGGTGCGGCGCCACCACCACCGCGCGGGCGCCGTAGGGAACCAGTTGCCCGGGCGTCGCCGCTCGCAGTTGCCGCAGGCCGGGCCACGCATTCCAATCGCGTTCCGAAGTGCCTTGCCCGCGAATGGGGCGATCGGTCACAGCATCCATGGCGGGGCGCCTCCATCCAGTATCTGTCTGCCCAGTGCTGCGAGGTCGCGTTCCGCATGGCTTTGCCGCAGGAATACCGGCAAGTCGGCCATGGCGCGCGCGAAGCGCGGGTTGCGGCACAGCGGGCCCGCGCCCGCGGCACGGCCGGCGTGGTGCATGACCTCGCTGCAGGCCTGCTCGACCACGAGCCGCGCGCGCAGGGCGAGGGTCCTCGCGTCTTCCTTCGGGTGGGCATCGATCCAGGCGGCCGTCTCACGCAGCACTGCGGCACTGGCCGCGAGCGCCACGTCGATGGCGCCCAGGTGCGCAAGCCGATGCGCATCGGACGCGTGGCCGCTCGACTGCCGCGCCATGCGTGCGATGCCGAGCGCGCCGCCGAACCAGCAGGCCGCGATGCCGGCGCCGCCCTGCCAGAAGCCGGGCCGGTTCACGTAGTCGTCGGGGCTGCCGACCTGCGCGGCGTCGACGTGATCGAAGCGAACATCCACGCTGCCGCTCGCCGCCATGCCGACGGCGTGCCAGCCATCCCCGGTCACCGTGACGCCCGGCGCTGCGATGGCGACCGCGGCCAGGCAGGGCTTGCCCTCGGCATTCCAGCAACTCACGATCGCATGCGTCACGGTGGCGGCACCCGAGCACCAGGCTTTGGTGCCGGTGAGGCATACGGGGGGCACGCGGGGGGCGTGGGGCAGGCGGTCTTCCGCCAGGGCGTCCACCGCGTCCATCGCCAGGCGCGCGTCCGGCGGCTCGGCACACCAGGTGCCCCATCGCGATCCCGCCTCCGGGGCGGGTGCGCCCAGTTCCCGCAGGATCGCGAGCGCGTCGGTGTGGCCCTCGAACAGCTTCACCAGCGAAAGATCATGGGCCGCCACTTCGGCCAGGACTTGCCAGCGCGCGAGCGTCCCTCCTGCGCCGGGCAGCGGAAGCTGGTCGATGCCGGCGTCGATCAGATGGGCGAGCGTGAGCCCCTGTCCGTGTTGCTGCTGAAGTCGCGCCAGGGCGTTGTCGGTGGCCAGGGCGAGCATGCGTGAGTGCAGAGCAGAGTGGTCGAAGGGGGCGGATGGTGGAGAAGCCCGGCGACGGTACGCGAAAGCGCAGGCGAGCTTCGTCAGCGCACGGCGCCGGCTCGTGTAGGAGACGACGGCTCAGGGCTCGACCAGGAACCTGGCCAGCAAGGGTGCCGCGCCTTTCAGCAGTTCGAACTCCTCCTCGGGCAAGGGCAGCGCCGCGCTGTCGAAATGGCTGAGCGTGCCCCAGATCTCGCCTTCGGGATTCAGAATGGGCACGCTGTGGTACGAGAGCGCGATGCTCGGGTACGAGTACCCCCGCAGCCTGGTGTCGGCGGCGGAGTTGTCGGTTCGAAACTGGCCGTCGCGCACCACGAACTGGCAAAAGCTGCTGTCGAACGGTATGGCCGCGAGGTATTCGGGCCGCAGCCTGCCCGTCTTGTCATGCAGGAGCACGTTCTTCAACGTGAGACCCGAGAGGCGGTAGATGGCGCTGTACCGGTGCGGAACGCCGTCATTCAAGAAGGCGAGGCCGTCGGACGGGCCTCGGGCGTCCAGGATGGAAGAAAGCGTCTGCAGCGTACGCGGCAATCCCATGCCTCATTATGGGCTCGTCAAGACCGGCAGGCCTGTCGAATTCAGTTGCTGGACGATCGCGTGCAGCAGCGCGTCGGCAAAGCCGCCCTGGGCTCTTGCCTGCCGTCGGGAACTGGTCACGACCCGTGGCTTGGCGCTCCACGCGATCTTGGCACCGGAGGCTTCGAGCGCGCGCACGAAGTCCACGTCCTCGCTGCAGCCGAGGTGGCGGAATCCGCCTGCCCGCCGATACGCCGCCGCCGAAACGCCCAGGTTGGCTCCGTGGATGTGCTGGTGGCCGTCGCTGTCCTGGTAGGTACGGAGGAAATGACCATGCAAGAGATCCGCATGGATCCCGTGGGGCGACCAGTCCTCCACGCCGACCGTGCCGCACACGGCATCCACGTCGAGCGAAAGTTGATCGGCCAGCCATTTCGGCGACACCATCGTGTCGGCGTCGGTAAATGCAAGCCAGCGCGCGCCGCGCGCGAGCAGGGCCTCGGCACCCACTGCGCGGGCCACCCCCACGTTGCGGGCACGCACGCTGATGGTGATGGCGCCCGCGCGCGCGGCCAGAACGCCTGTGGCGTCGCTGCAGCCGTCGATGACGACGACGATCTCTACAGCTTCACCGGCCAAATCCGGATGGATGGCTGCGCGCCGTGCCGCCCCGACGCATTCGGCGATCGTGTCCTGCTCGTTGTGGGCCGGTATGACGATGCCAAGCATGTGAGGTGGTTGTCGTGGGTCGGCGGTCTGGGGGGTGGCGCAAACGTAGGGTCGCCGACGCGCAGGATGCGTCGGTCGTCACTGCAACGGCGCGTAGGGCGCCGCCGGGACATCCGGAACGGATGTCTTTGGACATTGCGCAGGCGCGGCCGATCGTGCTTGGCCGCAGCGCGGCTATCGGCCGGGTGGCTTGCCCGCCTTGCCGGCGGAGGCCAATTGGTCGCGCACCGCGGTCACATGAGAGCCGACTCTTGCCAGCGCGTCGTTCAACGTTTGCTCGTCGCAGTGAAGCTGGGTGCACCAGTACTGCATTTCCACGGGATCCTGGGCATTGATGCGGCCTGGGTCCAGGGGCTTGAAGTGGCTCAGATCGACGGTCATGTCCGCTCCTTCAGGTGTCCGCAACCAAGTCTTATAGGGCGGGGGGCGGTCGCACACAAGCGCGGGACATCGACATCGGCAACCCTGCGTAACACAGGCTTCATGCAGAGGGCGTACGCTTCGGTCAGGCAGCCGGCCGGCGCTGGTAGAGGTCGCTTCGGCACCCACCCTTCAGGGGCGGTTCCTCGATGCCGGCGGCTGCCCTGGCCTTGTCCGTGCGCGCCCCCCGAACCGGCATGACGTCATCGATCGGGTCCGCTGTCTTCGTCCGGAATCCCCTGCAGGTCCGCAAGCCACACCGCGGCCTCCGAATCGCTCGGGGCGCGCCAGTCGCCGCGCGGCGAGAGCGAACCGCCCGAACCGACCTTCGGCGCGTTCGGCACGCACGATCGCTTGAACTGGCTGGTCTTGAAGAAGCGGTAGAGGAAGGTGCCGAGGTGCTTGCGGATCTGCGCGAGCGTGTACATGTTGCGCTCGGCTTGCAGCTCGTCCGGCCAGCGGCCCTTGTCGCGGTCATGCCATGCCGTGTAGGCCAGGAAGGCCACCTTGGCCGGCCTGAAGCCGTAGCGCAGCGTGTAGTAGAGATGGAAGTCCTGAAGCTCGTAAGGCCCGACGAAGTCCTCGGTCTTCTGTCCCGGCTGCCGGGCGGCATCCGTGGAAGATCCGGCTTCGTGCGGCACCAGTTCCGGGCTGACTTCAGTCTCGAGGATGGCCTGGAGCACCGCGCTGCCGGCCGGCCCGATCTGGCCGTTCTGCGCAACCCAGCGCACCAGGTGCTTGATGAGCGTCTTGGGCACGCTCGCATTCACGTTGTAGTGCGACATGTGGTCGCCGACGCCGTAGGTGCACCACCCGAGCGCAAGCTCGCTCAGGTCGCCCGTGCCCACCACGATCGCCCCGTGGAAGTTGGCAAGCCTGAACAGGTGGCTGGTCCGCTCCCCGGCCTGCACGTTCTCGAAAGTGATGTCGTACTGCGGCACGCCGTCGGCGAAAGGGTGTCCGAGGTCCACCAGCATCTGGTGGCAGCTCGGTCGGATGTCGATCTCGCGCGCGGTGCAGCCGATGGCGTCCATGAGCTGGTGCGCCTGTTCCCTGGTCCGGTCGCTGGTGGCGAAGCCCGGCATCGTGAAACCGAGGATGTTGGCCCGGGGCAGTGAAAGCCGGTCCATCGCCTGCGCGCACACGAGCAGCGCATGGGTCGAGTCGAGTCCGCCCGACACGCCGATCACCAGCTTCCGGATGCCCGCTGCCTCCAGCCGTTGCACCAGCGACTGGACCTGGATATTGAAGACCTCCATGCAGCGCTCGTCGCGATGGCGCGCGTCCGCCGGCACGTAGGGAAAGCGCTCCACGTTGCGCATCAGCGCGGGCGACGGCATCGACGCTGGCGCGATGCAGTCGAAGTCGACCGTGCGCCAGCCGGCAAGCGTCTGCTTGTGCCGCTGCACCGAGACTCCGAACGAGTTCTGCCGCATGCGCTCGCGCGAGAGCCTTTCGAGGTCCACGTCGGACAGGATCATGTGCGACCGGTTGCTGAAGCGCTCGCTCTCGGCCAGCATCTCGCCGCTTTCGTAGATCAGGGCCTGCCCGTCCCAGGCGAGATCGGTGGTCGACTCCCCGATGCCCGCCGACGAATAGAGGTACGCGGCGAGGCAGCGCGCCGAATGCAGGCTCACGAGGCGGTGGCGGTATTCCGACTTGCCGATCGTGATGTTCGAGGCGGAGAGATTCACGAGCACCGTGGCCCCGGCCAGCGCCGCGTAGCTCGATGGCGGGATCGGCACCCACACGTCCTCGCAGATTTCCACGTGCAGCTTCAGGAGCGGCAGCTGGCGCGCCTGCACGATCACGTCGGTGCCGAAGGCAACGCGCTGGCCGCACAGGTCGATCTCGGTGGAGAGGGCGCTGTCGGCCGCGCTGAACTGGCGGGCCTCGTAGAACTCGCCGTAGTTGGGCAGGTAGGTCTTGGGCCACGCCGCGAGGATGCGGGCACCGCTCACGGCGACCGCGCAGTTGTAGAGCCGATGGTCCACGCGCAGCGGCAATCCCACGATCGCGAGCGCGCCGATCTGCTTCGATGCCGCGACCACGGTTGCCAGCGCGGCTTCGCAGGCATCGAGCAGCGCTGCCTGGTGGAAGAGGTCGTCGCAGGTGTAGGCCGAGAGGCCAAGTTCCGGAAACGCGACGACCACCGCGCCCTGCGCGCTGGCCTCGCGGTACAGCGCCACCGTTTCACCGGCGTTGAACGCCGGATCGGCCACCCGGTTGCGCGGCACCGCCACCGCCACTCTGGCGAAGCCGTGGGCATAGGGATCGAGAAACTCGGGCAGGGTGGTCATGAAGTTGTCCTTTGGGCGAGACGATTGCGCGGAGCGGGCGTGATCGCCACCTGATGCCGGGTCGCCAGCCTACAACGCGACGGTGACTTTTCGTCCAAGAATGTTCCTTTATGTTTTTTGGGAAACGGAAGCACCATGGAACCCAAGTCCTGGATCGCGGCGCTCAAGGAGTACGACGCCAACCGGCCGGACATGCCCGGCGAACATCTCATCGTGCTCGGTGTCGGCCTGTTGCTGATGATGGCGACGGGACGGAGCCGCTCGCTCATCGGCAAGGCGCTGATCGGAGCGGCGGCCGGTGCGTTCATCGGGCGTGCGGCCAGCGGCACCGGCGGCGTGACGCTCCTGAAAGCCAAGGTCGATGAGGCGCTGGCCCGCTACAGGTTGTAGCCCGGGGCCTTGGGTCGACGAGGCTCAACGTGCGCGCTTGACCTGTTCGGCGGAGTCGCTGCGCAAAGCCCGCTTGGCCGGCTTGCGCGGACCCAGGTTCGCGAGCAGCGGTTGCGGCTCGCTCGACGATTTCGGCTGGGCCGGATCGAGCACGGCACCCATGCCCTTCGAGAAATCGCGGCATGCGCGCTCGAAAGCGGCGAGCGCCTCGAGGTATTCGCGCCGGGCGGATTTGGCGCTCATGCATCAACCCCTTTCGGCAAACCACTGCTCACGTGTCTGATATGGACAAAGAGCCGCGTTTTTGTCTTACAAGTCGTCGAACGCTGAACCAAGACAAGGGTACACAATGTGAAAACCTCCTTCACTGCGATGGAGCGATGGGATGAAGTTTTGCGAAGCGTGCCACACGGCGAACAAGGACCGTGCCAGATACTGCTGTGGTTGTAAAGGCAGGTTCTCGGGCGTGCGCTTCGCGGCGAACACGACGGCGAGCACGGCCCCCGGTTCGCTCGAACCCTCATCCACTTCGCCAGTACCTACACGGACACTGAATCGCAGCCCAACCGGCAAGCGCATCGGCTTGCGCGTGCTGTTGCTTCTCCTGCTGTTGATCGGGGCGTTCGCGTACTGGTATTCGAGCCAGCTTGCCAGTGGCTGGGCGACGATCGAGAACGCCGTCTCTTCCTCCGCCGCGTCCGTCACGTCCCGGATCGCTTCGCTGCGGAAGTCGCTCGCTTCGGAGGAAGTGTCCATCGTCGAGACGCAGGTGCAACCCACCGTCGCCACTGCCTCGGGGCAGCCATCCATGCCGGTTCCCCGACCGGCACCTGTATCGCGGCGACGCAGCGACGACGTGGCCTCGAAGCCGAGAAGCAGCGAGAGGGCGGGCGGCACCGCGGGTGCATTCGACACGGAGCGCAGGGCAGCGCGCGCAGTGTCCGTCGAAGGGGTTCCGCCCCCCGTCGCCATCGGCCAGGCATTCCAGGCGCCTGCACCTGCACCGACCGACGCCGCGGTGGTGGACATCCCTGTGCCCGAGCGCATGGTCAAGGAGGCGAAGGAGAAGGAGTGCTCCGAGACCCTCGCCGCGCTGGCCTTGTGCCCGAAGTGACGACACATCCGCACGCGCGGCGCGCGCCACTTATTTCATTTGGCATATAGGCCGTCGGCGGCATTGAGTTTCCGTGCCGGGTAGCCCACGATGGCGCCCTTCGTTCGGCCGCGCCGTTCCAGGCGTGCCGCCCAGGAGGCTCGATGAGACTTCGCCTCGCGCTGCCCGCGTCCGTCGCCCGCTGAATGCCGCCATGGCCTGGCAGTCGCTCGCCAATCGCCTTTCCGCACTGCCGCGCGTGCTGGCCGGGCCGGTGCTGCGAAAGGTCGCGCCGCGCAGCGTCAGCGTCTGGCTGGCGATGCGGGTGGGCGGCGATGTCACGCTCACGGTGGTCGATGCGCTCGACGCGACCGTGGCATCGGGCCATCGCCACAGCGTCGCCGTCGGCACGCAATTGCACATCGTGTGCGTGACGGCGGTTCCGGACGCCGGCGCGCCCGATCTCGTGGAAGGCGTGATCTATCGCTACAAGCTGTCGTTCGCCTTCGACGACCAGCAAGCCATGGACCTGCCCACGGCCACGGGAACCACCACGCTGCCCGCCGCCTTCGCCTACGTGCCCTTCGGCCTGCCGAGCTTCTGCCTGCCGCCCGCGTCGCTCGACGACCTGCGCCTGCTGTGCGGGTCGTGCCGCATTCCGCACGGCAACGGCAGGGATGCCTTCGGAGTGGGCGACAAGCTGCTGGCGCAAGCCGCCTCCAACCCGGTCGCGCGGCCGCACCAGTTGCTGTTGACCGGCGATCAGATCTACGCGGACGATGTCTCGGCCTCGCAACTGCTGGTGCTCTCCGATGCCGCCCATGTCCTGCTCGGGTGGAAGGAACTGATTCCCTACGACGACGCAGGCAGCAAGGCGGACGTGGACAAGCTCTTGCCCTTCCTGCGGCGCGATCCCCTGGAAGCCGCGGGCTTCACTTCGGAAGACCTCGACGGGCAGCTCCTGTCGCTCGGCGAGTACCTGTGCATGTACCTCATGGTGTGGTCGGATGTGCTGTGGCCCGCCGACATGCCGCTCTTCAGCGACGTCGCCAATGCCACGCGCACGGTGCTCGGTGGCGATGCGATCGCGTTCAGCCACTGGTTCGGCAAGCGCGTCAAGAAAGGCCAGCACTTCGGCATGGACCGCGAAGCGAAGAAGCTCGCACTGTTCCGCCAGGATCTTCCGGACGTGCGCCGGATGCTGGCCAACATCCCGAGCTACATGATCTTCGACGACCACGAGGTCACCGACGACTGGAACATGACGCGCGACACCTGCAAGTCGCTGTATGGCCGTCCGCTCGGCCTGCGGGTGGCGCAGAACGCGCTGGTGGCCTATACGCTGTGCCAGCACTGGGGCAACGTGCCGGAGGTGTTCGAGGACCCGGCTGCGGGCGGCACCAGGCCACCGGGCAAGGCCTTGCTCGACTTGCTGGACGGCACCACGGATGCCGCGGTCTACGAGACGAAGTCGCCCGCGCTGCGCAAGCTCGTGGCCGTGCACGACGAAGCCTCGCTCGCGACGCGACCCGCCAATGCCGTGTTCCACGAACCGGACGAGCTGGTCTACAACTTCACGGTCGAAGGGCCGGGCCACCAGGTCATCTTCACCGACTCGCGCTCGTGGCGCGCCTTTCCCACGGGCCGCGTCGGCGGCGGCGTGCTGATGCCGGCAGATCAGCTGGTGCAGCAGATCGTGAACACGCCGCCGGCGGGCGAGCGCATCGTGATCGTGGTGATGACCACCAACGCGCCGGCCGTGGAGCCGATCCGTTCCGCGGCGCGACACGATGGCGTGGCCAACTTCTTCGAGCATTTCCCCGACGTGTACGAGGCGTGGGAGCTGCCGTCCATCCATTTCGACCGGCTGATGGCGAGCTTGACCGAGAAGCTGCCGCTGGTCGGCGGCAAGCGGACGGGCGCGCTGGCCATGATCTCGGGCGACGTGCATTTCAGCTTCGCGACCCGGCTGCTCTACAAGGCATCGACGCGCCTGGGAGACGTGCAGCCCCAGCCGGTGAAGGCGGTCATTGCGCAACTGGTGGCCAGTTCGTTCCGCAAGGAGACCGACAGCACGCTCGGCTTCCACCGCGACGGCTACGCCTACACGCCCAACCCCATCGCCTGGCTCATGATCCCCAAGACCACGCCGCAAGGCTACGTGGGCTGGAACGTCGCGCAGGGTTCGCAGAAGGTGGTGGGGCAGCGGGGCCTTCATCCCGCAGGCACCTTCGTGCCGCTGTTCACCATCGAGCTGGACCAGCCGACGTTGCCCACCGAGCCGGACGGCTTCTTCCTGGGCAATGCGATCGATCCGCAGACGCCTCCGGACTACACCTACCGCCTCGACTACCTGACGCCGCCCGAGGTCAGCGTGCCCGTGGACGTGACGCCGATTCCGACCCTGCCCGCGGGCAGCACGCCCGACCAGCGCAAGATGGCCGCCGAGGCGCTGCGGCTCGCGGCGATGAAGTACCGCATGTACAACGCCGGCGGCGCGGTCAACAAGGTCATCGGCACCAACAATTTCTGCGAGATCACGTTCGACTGGCATCCCACGAACGTCAGCATCCGCCGGTTGCACCACACCGTGCGCTGGCGCAAGGACAAGGACGGTGAGCTCCAGCTCAGCGACTACGTGGTGGGCCTCGACCCCGACGACCCTGCCTTCGCGGAGTTCGTGCCGCGCGCCATGCCATGAGCGCCAGTTTGTTCGATTCGCTCGCGAGCGGCCTCGCAAGCCTGCTCGACCCCGTGATCCAGGTGGCGGAAGAGCCGGCCTTTCTCCAGCGCCTGCTCGCCGAGCTCGGCGTGCCACCCGACTCGGACAGCAACACGTTGCTGCAAGCCTTCGCGGCGGTCGCGGAACTGAGGCATCGCATCGATGCGCTCGCAGCGCAGGAGGTGCCCTCGTTCGATGCCATCGCCGCCGTGCTCGACGCGGCCGCCGAGGCCTTCGAAGCCTTGCGTCGTCTCGAACAGCAGGGGCCGCTGGCCTCGCTCGAAGGCCTGGGCCGCGAACTGGTCGACCTGCTGGTGATGGCCTTTCTCGAAAGCCGCATCCCGGCCGCAAGGCCCGCGGCGGCGCTGCTGACCCTGCTCGAACCCGCCGACGAGCGCGAGGGCAACGCGCCGCTCGTGCAGGGCGGCCGGCTGGTGCGTGACAGCTACCGGCTCGACCGCTGGCACCTCCACCGCCTGCCGTCGCTGCTGAAGGACCCGATGGCCGTGCTGCGCGCCGAGTACGGCAACGCGATGCAGACGGCGGCCGACGCGCATGCCATGGCCGACAAGCTGTTCCCGAGGCTCCTGCGCCTGCTGCGCTCGCTCGGCGTGACCTGCCGCTACGGCTTCGATCCCGACGACGCCGTGGCGCTGGGCGATGCCGGCCCGCTGATGGCCCATGCGCTGATCGTGTACGTGGACGATCCGCTCTACGGCGCGGCGGCAGAGTCGGGCGTCGTGCTGTCGCTGTCGCCGGCGGAACAGGGCGACCTGGGCCTGCTCATCAGCCCCTTCGGCACGATCGCCGTGCGGGGGAGCGCCGGTCCCTGGGAGATCGCGGCCGATCTCACCGCGGGAATCGATGTCGTGGCCTGGGGCCGTCATGGGGTGACGCTGCTCGCGAGCCCGGGCACCGTCGAGGTGAAGGCGAGCGCGTCGGCCACCCTCGCGACCGTCGACGCGCTGCCGGCCTACGTCATCGGGCAGCCCGAGGGCGCGCGCATCGAAGTCGGCGGCGCGCGGCTCGGCCTCGAAGTCGCGCTGTCGGAAACGCGCGCGTCGCTGGCCGTGTCGGCCGACGTGACGAAGGCGATGGTGGTCATCGCGGCCGGCGATGGCGATGGCTTCCTCAGTGCCATCCTGCCGTCCGGCGGCCTGCAGGCCCAGGGCGATCTCGGCATCGCGTGGTCCAGCGACAAGGGCCTGACCCTGCGCGGCAGCGCGGCGCTCGAAGCCTCGGTGCCGGTCGGCCTTTCCTTCGGCGGCGTGACGCTCTCGGCCCTGACGCTGGCCTTGCGGCCGCAGGATGCCGACGTGGCCGCCGAGGTGTCGGCGAGTGTGTCGGCCTCGATCGGACCCTTGACCGCGGTGCTCGATCGCATCGGCATCGCCGGCCTGCTGAGCTTCCCGCCTTCGGGCGGGAACCTCGGCGTCGCGAACCTCGAACTCCGTTTCAAGCCGCCCAGCGGCGTCGGCCTGTCGGTGGAAGCGAGCGGTGTTCTCACGGGCGGCGGCTTCCTGTTCCACGACGAGGCGCAGAAGCTCTACGCAGGCGTGATGCAGCTGTCGCTGCACGAGACCATCACGCTCAAGGCCTTCGGCCTGATCGCAACGCAGATGCCCGATGGCAGGCCGGGCTTCTCGATGATCATCTTCATCACCGCCGAGGACTTCCGGCCGATCCCGCTGGGCATGGGCTTCACGCTCCAGGGCATCGGCGGCATGGTGGCGGTCAACCGCACCTTCGACCAGGACGTGCTGCGCGCGGGGCTGAAGAACGACACGCTGGGCACGCTGCTGTTCCCGCGCAATCCGGTCGCCAATGCGCCGGCCATCATCCGCTCGCTCGCCAGTGCCTTCCCGGCACTGCGCGGCAGCTACCTGCTCGGCATCCTCGCGCGCATCGGCTGGGCCACGCCCACGCTGGTGCTGCTGGACCTAGCGCTGATCCTGCAGTTCGGCGCGCGCTCGCGCCTGCTGGTGCTGGGGCGCATCAGCTCCATGCTGCCCTCGCGCGACAACGACCTCGTGCGTCTGAACCTCGATGCGATGGGCGTGCTCGACTTCGACGAAGGCACCGCCTCCATCGATGCCGTGCTCGTCGATTCGCGGCTGGTGCACAAGTTCGCGCTGACCGGCGCGATGGCGTTGCGCGCGCGCTGGACCTCCGGGCCGGGCGCGGGGTTCGTGCTGGCGGTGGGCGGCCTGAACCCGCGCTTCGCACCGCCGGCCAACCTGCCCAAGCTCGACCGCATCGCCATCGCGCTCAGCTCGGGCGACAACCCGCGGATCACCTGCGACGCCTATTTCGCGATCACGTCCAACACCCTTCAATTCGGCGCGCGGGCGCAGTTGCATGCGGCGGCCTATGGCTTCAGCGTCGATGGAGACATCGGCTACGACGTGCTGATCCAGTTCGTCCCGCTGCATTTCCTCGCGGAGTTCCATGCCTCGGTGCAGCTCAAGCGCGGCTCCAGCAATCTGTTCAAGGTCTCGCTCAAGGGCGAGCTCGAAGGCCCGCGGCCGCTGCGCGTGAGCGGCAAGGCCTCCTTCGAGATCCTGTGGTGCGACTTCACGGTGCGCTTCGACAAGACCCTGATCGACGGCGAGAAGCCGCCGCTGCCGCCCGCCGTGGACGTGCTCGCGGAGTTGAAGAAGGCACTCGCCACGCCGCAGAGCTGGACCACGCTGGGCCCTGCGCATGCGAGCCACGGCGTGGCGCTGCGCAAGCTTGCCGCGACGGGCGGGGGCAGCGCTGCCATCGTGCTCGATCCGCTCGGGCGCCTGGTCGTCAGGCAGCAGGTGGTGCCGCTGAACACCTCGCGCGACGTCGATTCCTTCGGCGGTGCACCCGTGGCAGGCGCCCGGCGCTTCACGGTCACGGCCACGCTGAACTCGCAGCCGCAAGGTACGGACGCCGTTCGCGACCAGTTCGCCCCCGCGCAGTTCTTTGCCATGAGCGACGACGAGAAGCTCGCGGGCCCGTCCTTCGAGCAGATGGACGCGGGCGTGGTGTTCGGAAGCGAATCGGTGAGCTTCGATGCGGCGGAAGTCGTCGCGGCGCCCTTGAAGTACGAGCCGATCGTGATCGACGACATGAGCGCGCCGCCCAAGCCGCCCGCGCCGCCGTTCGTCATGAGCTTCGCGCAACTGCGCTTCCACAGCCGCACCGGCGCCGCGGCGCGCGCGCCGGTGCGGGCCATTGGCCTGGCGCGCTTCCGCCGTGGCGAGGAGTTCGAAGCCGAGCCCGCCCAGGCCGTGGAGGTCGAAGCACCCCGCTGGGCCATCGTTCCGCTGGCCGACGGCGCACCCCCGCCGGTCGATGCGGGCCTGCGGACCTGGAGCGAGTACCGTGCCGCGCTCGACACGCTCAACCGCGGCGGCGCACGGTGGCAGGTGGTGCCGCTGCACGAGCTGCAGGGCTAGCGAACGCAGCAGGAGACGATCGATGCCATCCGGTCCCGCCGCCAACCTGAGCCTTCTGCCCTGGGTGCGCCAGGGCGCGGCCGCGAGCATCAGCACGGCCGATTCGCTCGGCGCGGGCCAGCATGCGGTGGCCGAACTGTCCGCCGTGCTGTCGGTCAACGGCAGCGCCGCGCCACCGGTGACGGTGCGGCTGCGCGGACCGGCCGACGTCGTGGGCATCGACGCCAACCAGATCGTGCGGCGAGATCCGCGGCCGGGCAGCATCGACTTCGAGCCCAACTACTTTGCGGCCATCGAGTTCGACCGGCCCGACTTCCCCTGGCTCTTCACGCCGGCCCGTGCCGATGCCACGGGCAAGCTGCGGCCATGGCTGTGCCTGGTCGTCGTGCGCAAGCAGGAGGGCGTGTCGATCGGTCCGACGGTGGATGCGCCATGCACCGCGCTGCAGATCGCCGCGCCCGCGAGCATCGCCGCCGAGCTGCCTGATCTCGTCGATAGCTGGGCGTGGGCGCATGCGCAGGCTGCGGCGGCCGACGCGGCGCAGGTCGGGAGCGCGCTCGCGGGTTCGCCGGCCCTGTCGCTGTCGCGCCTGCTTTGTCCGCGCATCCTCCGCGCCGACACCGACTACATCGCCTGCGTGGTACCGGCCTTCGAGCTCGGGCGCAAGGCGGGGCTGGGCTTGCCCGTCGCGGACACCGAGCTGGTCGCGGCCAACGCGCTCGCGCCGGCATGGACACCGGCGCAGAAGCTGCCTTTCCTGCTTCCGGTCTACCACCACTGGGAGTTCCGCACCGGTCCGGGCGGCGATTTCGAATCGCTGGTGCGCCGGCTCAAGCCACAGCCGGTGCCCGAGGGGCTGGGGCGCAGGCCCATCGACATCGCCCAGCCGGGCTTCGGCCTGCCGGCGGAGTTCCCGCCGCATGTCGAGCTGGGCCTCGAAGGCGCGCTGCTGCCGATGGAGACACCCGACGCGCCGGCGCCTTGGGCAGAGGAAAGCGCCAAGCCCTTCCAGACCGCGCTGGCCGACATCGTCAACGCGCCGGGCCTGAGCGAAGTTGCCGACCCGGACGCCGATCCGCTGCTCGCGCCGCCGGTCTATGGCCGCTGGCATGCCGCACGCGCGATCGTGGCGCGCGGCATTCCTCGATGGCTGGACCAGCTCAACCTCGATCCGCGTTCGCGAACCGTGGCAGCCTTTGGCACGCGGGTGGTCCAGGAGCACCAGGAGCCGCTGATGGCCGCAGCCTGGGAGCAGGCCGCCGACCTGCAGCGCGCCAACCAGCGGATGCGGCAACTGCAACTGAGCCTGGCCGTCGGCACCAGCCTGCATGCGCGGCACTTCGCGAACCTCGGCGCGGAGACGCTGCTGCGGATCGGCTCGCCGGCCTTCGCGCGCATCCGCACCATCGCTGCCGACGAGACGGCGCCGCGCACGCTGGTGGCGCGCATGGAGGGCAGGGCGTTGCCGCTCGCGGCCACCAGTCCTGCGATGCGCCGCATCGGACGGGAGCGCGGTCCCTTCACTCGGCGCATCGCCGCGCAGGGCCTGACGCGCTCGACCACCATGACATGGGTGGCGAAGCTCAACCTCGGCATGACCTTCTCCGCGCCGGCCGCGACCGATCAGGCCACCGTGGATGCGGTGCGCGTCCGGCTGCCGAACGCCAACATCCGCCCCTACCGCGATGTAACGAAGACGCTGATCGACGGACTGGTCGGGCGACCCAACTTCCAGGTCATGCCCGAGGGCGCGCCGATCAACGTGCCGGCCATCTCCGTGATGATCCTGATGCCCGACAGCCCGTCGGCGCATGAGTTCCGGCTCGCCGCGAGCGAGCACCTGGGCCGCATCGACCCCGGCCGCTTCAAGCGGATCTTCGCTCCGGCGGCCGGCATGGCGATGGATGAGCTGAAGGCGACGGTGCTGGCACAGACCCGCCCGCGCCAGACGCTCGTGGCGGTGGCGCGTGCCATGGTCTCGGTCGGCGCCGGCGCGGTGGCGCCGGTCGACACGCCCGCGAGCGCCGCGGTGGGCATCGACACCATCATGGCCGCGCCGACTTTCCGCCAGCCCATGTACGAGCCGCTGCGCGACCTGTCGCAAGACCTGCTGCTGCCCGGCCTGCAAACCGTGCTGCCCGACAGCGTGATCGGCCTCAAGACCAACCGCCGCTTCGTTGAGGCCTACATGGTCGGCCTCAACGTGGAGATGGCGCGCGAACTGCTGTGGCGCGGCTTCCCGACAGACCAGCGCGGCACCTGCTTCGACCAGTTCTGGGACGTGCGCGGCGCGCCTGCCCCCCGTCCCGACATCGGCCCCTTGCACCTGTGGGCCGATCGCCCGTTGGCCGACCCGGCCACCGCGCCGGTGCGGGAGCAGTTCGTGATGCTGATGCGCAGCGCGCTGCTGAAGCGCTATCCCAACGCCATCGTCTACGCCGTGCCGGGCGTGGTGGATGCCAACGGCGTGCGCTCGCCGAGCGAAGATGCCGGGGCCGAAGTGCAGCCGGCCTTCAGCGGGAGCATGCAGCCGGACGTCTCCTTCTTCGGTTTCGACTTCACGGCGGCGCACGCGACCGGCGCCGACGGAAGCGCCGGCCACTACATCGTGATCCAGGAGCACCCGACGGAGCCGCGCTTCGGTCTCGACGAAGACACGCCGACGGGTGGCGCCAGCCATCTGGGGGTTTCGGGCGGCCCGCCGGCGGGACTGCCGCTGGATGGCCTGCAATGGGGGCGCAACGGCGCGCACATGGCCGGCATCGTGCGGCAGTTGCCGGTGCGCATCGCGATCCATGCATCGCAACTCGTCAAGCACTGAGCGACGCCATGGCAACCGCCCCAGGCTTCTCCGCCGCCGCCTTCTTCAGGAGCAACCTGACGCTCGCCGCCGCGGCCCATCCGCAGTTGCCGGCGCTGATGGGCGACACGCTGTGCCCGGGCGACCGGCCGCTGGCGCTGCTGCCCGTGCGGCTGGAAACGCGTTTCTTCGCGCAGCCCGACGGCAGCAGCGTACTGCGGGTGCGCATCTATCCCGACAAGATCCACCTCGACTCCCATGAGCCCGAACTGCTGCCGGGCGAACAGGAGTGGGGACGGCACTACTGGGAGCAGGACTGGCACGCAGGCCCCGACGCGACCGCGCGCGCGGATGCGTGGCGGCAACTGGCCGATCGCTTCGGTGCCGCGCGCGCGGCGTGGATCGCGCGGGTGCTGGAGCCTCGCAATTCGGCCCAGCGTCCGAAGGCGGCGGTGCCCGCGGCCGACCCCTTGCCGGACGCACCGCAATGGCCGGATGTGCCGGTGGTCTCCGATGGCAAGGATGCCGCATGGCGGCGCGCGCCGATCGCCCGGCTGCTCCCGGACCGCTGGATCGCCATCGTGCAGTCGGGCGGCCTGCCGGTGATCGCGGTGAGCGGCAGCGACATTCGACGCCCGCTGGCGACGGGGCCCGATCCGCAGGCGCCGGTGGTGGAGGTGCCTGACGACCAACTCGCCGTCGACGCAGGCATGCGCTGGATGGTGGATTTCGACGAAGCCGAGAGAGCCGGGATGGCCATGCGCATCGCGATTCCGGCGCAGGTGCTGGCCGCGGGCCTCGACAGCCTGTTCGTGCTCGGGACCGCGTCGACCAACGCAGCGGACACCGCGGCCCAGCTGGCCTCGCTGCTCGACGCACATCACTACACCGATGGCGCCGAATTCCTGCGCACCGGCACGCCGACCAACAATTCGGCCGACCGCCGGGCCGGCTACGACTCGTCCGACCCCGGCCGCGTGCAGAGCTTCGCCAGCGAGGTGGCTTTCGATCCGTCGACGCTCGCCGCCGCATCGAATGCCGTGCGGCTCGGCGCGGCACTGGGCCTGCCCGCCGCGCAGGTAGCGCCGGTGCTCGGCCGGCTGCCGATGGCGGCCGGGCAGCAGGACACCGACATGCGGGCGATGAACAACGCGCTATGGCCGGCGGGCTGGGGCTACTTCCTGAACAACCTGGCAGGGCCGGACGGCAGCGGCCTCACGCCCGATCACATCGCGTGGGCGCGCGCCCATTTCCTCGATCACGTGCGCAGCGCAGGGCCATACCCCAGCCTGCGCGTGGGCCGCCAGCCCTACGGCTTCCTCCCCGTGACTTCCCTCGACGAGTGGCTTCCGCGCACGGGCGAGGAGGGCGCTTTCGCGCGCGATCTCTGGCTGCGGAACGTGTTGCAGCAACTGCGCGACGGCGCCTGGCGTCCGCAGTTGGGAGACGCCGCGCGCGTCGGCCGCCGGCAGCCGGCCGATCCCGACGGCGACCTCGCTGACGTGATGCGCACCGACGCGGTCTCGTCCAGCTACAGCACGCGCGCCGTGCTCGGCCGCCACTACCTGCAGCACCTGCGCGCCTTTCTCTTCGAAGACCTGCAGGGCAACGGCTTCATCCCGATGCAGGAGGCGATCGCGACGGGGCTGTTGCAGCGACTCGGCTTTCCGTGGCGCCCGCGGCTCACGCGCTCCGTCTTTGCGGACCTGGCCTACGACGTGACTTCGCCGCTGGTGCAGGCCGGCGAGGTCTCGCCCTGGCGCAAGCTGGAGCCCGACTACATCGGCGCGCTGCTGGCCGCACCCGGCATCGAGGCCCTGATCGCCCTGCGGCCGGACCCCGTCAATCCCGACAGCACCTCGCCCCTGCTGCAGACGCTACTGCGCCACGCCTTGCTGCGCGAGTTGGCGGAGGCGACTGCCCTGATCGCGGCCGGCCTGCCCGGCAACGACGCGGCCGCCTTGCTGCGCGACCCGGAGCTGATCGACCTCGTGACCGGCGCCACGCCGACGCTCACCTGGAAGCGCCAGCTCGATCTCCACGTGCCTCCAATGACCGGCGAGAACACGATCCGGCAGTTCCTCGACAGCGCGAGCAGCTTCGAGCATCCCGCGCTCGCGTCGCTCGGCGCTTTTCGCGACAGTCTCGACTGGCTGCGCGCGCTCGACAGCGAGGCGCTGCAACTCCTGATGCAGGGCACGCTGGATCTCTCGTCGCACCGGCTCGATGCGTGGATCACCTCCTTCGCGAGCAAGCGACTCGCGTCGATGCGAGCCGAAGCGCCGCAAGGGGTCTATGCGGGCGGCTACGGCTGGGTCGAGAACCTGCGGCCGACGCCGGCCGCGTCCGCCGCGCCCGTCGCGTCGCCGGCCGGCGAGCCGGGTCCGCTTTTCGCGTCGCCCAACGACAGCGGCTTCATTCATGCGCCATCGATGACGCATGCCGCGGCCGCGGCGCTGCTGCGCAACGCGCACCTGGGCCCGACCGGCGTGCCGAAGGAGGAGGGCGCCTTCGCGATCGACCTCACATCGCGCCGCGTGCGGGAAGCGAGCCAACTGCTGGAAGGCGTGCGCCAGGGCCAGCCACTGGGCGCACTGCTCGGCTATCGCTTCGAACGCAGCCTGCATGACCTGTCGCTCGACCGCTTCATCGCACCGCTGCGCGACTTCGCGCCCCTGGTCGCCGGCAAGCTCGAAGTGAAGACGCAGCCCCTGGAAGCGATCGCGGCGAACAACGTCGTCGATGGCCTGGTGCTGCACAGCCGCTGGCGCGATGACGGCCGACCTGTGAACGCGCTGCTCGTGCAGGCCGGCGCGAGTGCCGACGAGCTGGAGAAGATGGTCCGCGAACTCAACGCCCTCGGCGATGCCATCGATGGGCTGGGCGACGCATTGACCGCCGAGGCCGCCTACCAGATGGCACGCGGCAACACCTCGCGCATCGCCAGCACGCTGGCCGCCATCGCGCACGGAGACGCGCCCGCGCCCGAGCTGGAGGCGGCGCGCATCCCGCGCAGCGGCATCGCGCTCACGCACCGCCTGCTGGCGCTGTGGAGCGGCAAGCCAACCGCCACGACCGGCTGGGCCGCCGCGTCGACCTCGGCGCGTGCGAGCGCCGAGCCGATGCTCAATGCATGGGCTGCAAGGCTCCTGGGCGACCCGCGCAAGGTGCGCTGCGCGGTCGAGCGCATCGATGGCGTGAGCGGCGCCGTCATGGAGACGCGCGTGCTGCGCCTGGGCGATCTTCAACTGGCGCCGCTCGACGTGGTGTACGGCGTGGAAACCGTGGCGGGTCCGCGCCGCGCCGACACCGCGCCCGATGACATCGAGCAACGCCTGCTGTACCTCGCGCGTCATCAGGAAGGCGGCTTCGCTCCGCAGGCGACCCTGCGCATCCAGCACGCGCGGCCCGCCGATCTCGCGGGAGCGGAGCTGACGCTGCTCGACGTGCTGGAGCAAGCGCGCGCCGCGCAGCGCCTGCTCTCGAACGCGCGCGGTGCCGATGCCGAGGACCTGAACCCGCCGGAACGCGCCGGCACGGGCGCGCTCGATCTCGTGGAGCTGGAGGCCCGCGCGGTGAAGGCCGAGAACGCGCTGAACGCCGCGCACAAGGCGCTCGACGCCCTGGTGAAGAAGGGCGCTGCGAGCACATCCGACGCGCTGCGCGCAGCCATGCTGAAACTGGGCAGCTTCGGCTTGTCGCCGGCCGTCCCCGCCGTCGCGGCGGGTGACGATGCACCGACGCGCGAAGCCTTGCTGCAGCAGTCCGCAGCCTTGCTCAAGCAGGCCAGGACGCGTCTCGATCAGGGCGCAACCCTGCGTGCCGTGGCCGCACCGTCCGAGCCTCGCGTGCGGCGCGACCGGTTGAGCGAGCGGATGCGGGCGGTGTTCGGCGCGGCCTTCGTGGTGCTCCCGCGCTTCACTTGCGACAGTGCGGCAGCGGCGGAGCTGGCGTCCGCGGTCGCGGCGACGGCCGTCGCACAGGGCGGCGACCCGCTGGCCGCGCACACGTGGTTCACGCGCAGCGCGCGCGTGCGCGATCCGGTGGCGCGCCTGGCCGCCTGCCTGCGCGGTGCCGAGGTGCTCAACACCGGCGAGCGCCTGAACCTGCGCGTGGCGCAATTGCCCTACGTCGACGGCGAGCGGTGGGTCGGCTTGCCCTGCGCGCCGGACGCCGAGCCGCCCTCGGGCAAGCTCTCGCTCGTGCTGCAGGTGCCGGCCACGCTCGACACCGCGCTGCCGTTGTGCGGCCTGGCCGTGGACGAATGGGTTGAAGTCGTGCCGAGCCGGCGCGAGACCACCGCGATCACCTTCCAGTACAACCCGCCGGATGCCTGCGCTCCCCAGAGCGTGCTGCTTGCCATGCCGCCCGTGCCCGATGAAACCTGGACCATCGCCCGCTTGCACCGCGTGCTGGCCGAGACGCTGGACCTGGCCAAGCTGCGCGCCATCGATGCCGAGGCGCTGGCGGGCACGGCCCAGTACCTCCCGGCGCTCTACCTCGCCTTCAACGCGAAGGACGACGTGGTGTCCACAGACGCCGCGCCGCTGACGCGATAGCCCGTCCATCCAGCGCCCGGACACGCCATGCCAGCCAAGCCCAAGCCGCCCGCCGACGCCGTCGCTGCGCCGCCGAAGCCGCGCCTTCCCAGGCGGCCGCCGGAACCCCCCGAGCCTCCGGAGCCACCGGAGCCACCGGAGCCCCCGCCGCCGCGTCCGCCTCGCCCCCCACGGCCGCCCCCGCCGCAGCCGCCACCCCCGCCGCCGCCCACCGGCCCGAGCACGGCGTCGATCACGAGCTGGACCCGCCTCGAACCGCATTGCCGCGACGAGGCCATGTCGACGGGCACCCATGCACGGGTGTTCGATCCGCTGTGGTTCCTCGCGCGGCAGTGGCAGGTCGGCGAGTTCCAGGCCGAGGACGCGGGCTCGCCCGTGCAGGCGCGCGTGCGCGCCACCAGCGCCATGCTGTCGCGCTGCCACCTCGGCGAGCTGAAGCACGACACGCAGATGCGGGCACCGCCTTATGACCCGATGGCCGCGCCGCTGGAGGTGCATGTCGAGCGGCGGCGCATGCGCCCGGCCGATGCAAACGACGCGCGCATGCTGACGCTCGCGGTCGAGGCCGGCCTGCAGTTCCTGCGCATGCTGGATCTGCAGCCCTTGTCGAAGAGCTACCGCGCGGTGCTGATCCAGCGCTTCGCCCTGCAGGCGCTGCCCGCGCCGCCGGCCGATGCGGACCCGATCGACGAAGCCACGTCGCGCTTCATGCAGACCATGACGGCGCGCGCGCCCGATGCCCGCCGGCTTGCCGACGCCTTCCGCAACGGCGGCGCGGCGCAGGTCGTGCTCGAAGCGCCCTTGAAGATCGCGGTCGCCGACCGCGCCGAAGTGCAACAGACGGCGCTGGCCTGGCTGGCCTGGTACGACGCGCTTGTGAACGAGCCGGCGCCGGTTCCCGATGCGCCCGGCGATGCCTGGCAGCCCTCGCGCCTGGAGTACGCCGTCTCGGTGGCGGCGCGGCTTTCCGACCGGCCCGAGGACGAGTTCGCGCTGACCGCCGCCGAGTTCGACGATGGCCGGCTCGACTGGAGCAGCTTCGACCGCAATCTCGAAGTGCGCATGGGCACGGACGGCGACCGAAAGCTCAGCAGCGTCGTCGAGACCACCGTGCCCGCGCCCGTCGGCTTCCGCGGCGCACCGGCGGCGCGCTTCTGGGAGATGGAGGACGCACGCATCGCCTACGGCCTGCTGCCGGTGGGACCGACCGACCTCGCGCAACTCATGGTGATCGAGTACGCGGGCAGCTACGGCAATGACTGGTTCGTCGTGCCCCTGACACTGCCCGTCGGGTCATTGACGCGTGTGGAGTCGCTGGTCGTGACCGACACCTTCGGCGTGCGAAGCCTGCTGCGGCCGATCGGCGACCCGGCCTTGCCGCCGCCCCACTGGTCGATGTGGCAACTGGGCTGCCTGCGCCGTGCGGGCGAGGCGCCCATCGACTCGCCGCAGACCAATCTGTTCTTCCTGCCGCCCTCGCTGGGCCGCGTGATCGAAGGCGGCGTGCTGGAGGATGTGCTGCTGATGCGCGACGAGATGGCCAATCTCGCATGGGCGATCGAGCGCAGTACGGAGAGCCCCGTGGAGCAGGCAGTGCAACGCATCGAGAACGACGCAGGGACGTCGCCGCCGACCGGGCGCGCCGATGGTTCGCTGCACTACGTGCTGTCGTCGACGGTGCCGGCCAACTGGATTCCGCTGCTGCCGGTGCAACTGGCGGCGGAGGACGGCAAGATCGTCCAGCGCCTGCGCCGAGGCGCCGTGCTGCAGCCGGACGGGTCGAGGAAGATCCATCCCGCGCAAGGCACGGTGCTCAATGCCGGCACGCAATTGCTGCTCTATGACGAGGAAGTGCCGCGCGAGGGAGCGCATGTGACCCGCGCCCGGCGCATGGCGCGATGGACCGATGGGTCCACCTGGGTGTGGACCTCGTTCCGCCGTCAGGTCGGGCGCGGCGAGGGATCGAGCGCATTGCGCTTCGACCAGGTGGAGGGAGAGGGGGAAGGAGACGGCGACGCCTAGCGCCCGGTCGTCGCCGTTGTCACACCGGCAGCGAACCCTGCCGTTTCGGCAGCCCGGTGCGCAGGACGCTGCAACCTTGCGCCTACCGGTTGACAGGCGCCTTGCGCACACTTGTTTGCATCGACAGAGGACCTCGCGATGCAAACCCGTCTCTACCCCAGCACCATCTACCTCAGCGCGCCCGAGATGATTCGTCTCGTGCAACGCAAGGGCCTTTCCGCTTGCATCGCAGGCGTGGCCGATCGCATCGAGCGCGAGTTCCTGCGATGGAACGACTTCGACAAGAGCGCCCGCGTTGCCAGCCACTCGGATGTCGGCGTGATCGAATTGATGCCCATCGCCGACGCCGAGCAGTTCGCCTTCAAGTACGTCAACGGTCACCCGGGCAATCACCGGCACGGCTTGCCGACGGTGATGGCCTTCGGCGTGCTCGCCGACGTGCGCACCGGCGCGCCGCGCTTCCTGTCGGAACTGACGCTGACGACCGCCATCCGCACGGCGGCGATGTCCGCGGTGGCGGCACGCAGGCTGGCGCGGCCGGACAGCCGCAGCATGGCGCTGATCGGCAATGGTGCGCAGAGCGAATTCCAGGCGCTCGCATTCCGCGATCTCGTGGGCATTCGCGAGCTTCGCCTGTTCGATACCGATGCGGCCGCCAGCGCCAAGCTCGCCGCCAACCTCGACGGCCAGGGGTTTCAGATCCGCGTCTGCGGCAGCACGGCCGAGGCGGTGCGAGGTGCCGACATCGTGACCACCGTGACGGCCGACAAGACCAACGCGACCATCCTCACGCCCGACATGATCGAGCCCGGCATGCACGTCAACGCGGTGGGCGGCGACTGCCCCGGCAAGACGGAGCTGCATCGCGGCGTGTTGGACAAGGCATCGGTGTTCGTCGAGTTCGAACCGCAATCGCGCATCGAAGGCGAGATCCAGCAGATGCCCGCCGACTTCGCGGCCACCGAGTTCTGGCAGGTGCTGGGCGGGCATCGGCCGGGGCGCCTCGATGCCGCGGAGGTCACCGTGTTCGACTCGGTCGGCTTCGCGCTGGAAGACTTCGCGGCGCTCGCCTTCATGCGCGAGACCGCCGAGGCGCTGGGCCTGGGCGAGATCCTCGACCTGATGCCGGAGACCGCCGACCCGAAGGACCTGTTCGGCGTCTTGCGGGCCAAGGGCCGCAGCGAAACCGCGACCGAGGCGCGAGACGCCGCAATGCACGCCGTCGCCTGACCCTGCTGGTCGGGTTACCGCGATTGTTCCAGCGCGGAGGTGAATAGGCGCTTGCCGCGCGAGCGCAGCAGCGTCACCAGCCGCTGCGCCGCAGGCGACAGGTAGCCTTCCCTGCGATAGGTCACGCCCAGGTGGCGCCGCAGCGTCGTCTCTTTCAGCGGCACCTCGCGCAGCACGCCGGCTGCACCGCTCGCGTTCAGCGTGTGGCGCGAGAGAAAGCTCAGCAGGTGCGTGCGTGCGATCAAGCGCGGCAGCAGAGGAATCGAGTTCGCGTCGATCTGTGCCGTCGGGGTCGGCAGGCCGCGTGCGCGGAAGGCCGCGTCGAGCCACTGGCGGCTCACGATCGTGTTTACCGGCAGCACCCAGCGCCAGGCGAGCAGCGATTCCATCGTGATCCGCGGCAAGGCGAACACCGGGTGATCCGGGCTGGTCGCGACCACCACCACGTCCTCCACGATCGAGTGAGTCACGAAGTCGTCGTCGTTCTCGGGCATCAGCCCGATCAGCAGGTCGATCGCGCCTTCGCGCAGCCGCTCGCGCAACGCAATGCTCGGTGCGACAGTGATGTCGATCGTGGTCTCGCTGGCCTCGGCCAACAGCAGGCTGCAGATCTCGGGCAGCACGTGATCGGCCGCGATCGGCCCGCTGCCGATGCGCACGTGGCCGGCGTTGCCCTTGGCGAAATCGCCGACCTCGCGCAGCGCCTCTTCGGTCGCGCCGCGCAGCACGCGGGCACGCGCCAGCAGGACTTCGCCCACGGGCGTGAGCCGGATGCCCCGGCCCTTGCGCTCGAACAACGCAGCGCCGAACGCCTCCTCCAGACGCTGCACCGCCTTGGTCAGGGCGGGCTGCGTACGGCCCAGCTTGTCGGCGGCCTGCCCGACGTGGCCCAGGTCGGCCACGGTCTCGAAATATTTCAGGTCTCGAAGGTGCATGTCCATTCATAGCTCCGAGGAATCGATGAATGAACATTATCGAATAGACGGAATGAGTTGAAGTTTTCAGAATTCGCTCCACCAACAGGAGACATTCCATGACCCGTCGACACCGTTTGCTCGCAGGCGCCGCCTTCGCACTGCTCGCCTGCAGCAGCCTTGCCCAGACCCCGTGGCCCGCCAAGCCCATCAAGCTGGTGGTGCCTTTCCCGCCCGGCGGCGGCACCGATTTCGTGGCGCGCCTCATCGCCGAGAAGCTGTCGACCCAGGCCGGATGGGTGATCGTGATCGACAACAAGCCCGGCGCGGGCGGCAACATCGGACTCGACGCCGTTGCCAAGGCAGCCCCCGACGGCTACACCATCGGCCTCGGCCAGACCGCCAACCTGGCGATCAACCCCGCCCTCTACGCGAAGATGCCCTTCGATCCGCTGAAGGATTTCGCGCCGATCGCCTCGGTCGCGTCGCAGCCTGTGGTGCTGCTGGTGAACGCGTCGTCGCCCTACAAGACGCTGGCCGACGTGGTCGCCGCGTCGAAGGCCAAGCCCGAATCGCTGCGCATCGGCCTCGCCGGCAATGGCACCGTGGGTCACCTGGCCGGCGAGATGCTGGAGCGCCGCGCGGCCATCAAGGTGTTGAACGTGCCATACAAGGGCGCAGGCCCGGCGATGACCGACCTCCTCGGCAACCAGGTGGAACTCAACTTTGCGAACACGCCGGTTGCGATCCCCCAGCTGACTGGCGGCAAGGTGCGTGCGCTCGCCATCAGTTCGCCGCAGCGGCTCAAGAACGTGCCGCAGCTCGCCGCCGTGCCGACCGTCGCCGAGCAGGGCTACCCGGGCTTCGACGCGATCACCTGGACCGGCCTGGTCGCGCCCGCGGGCACGCCGCCCGCGGTGGTCGAGCGCATCAACAGCGAGGTGCAGAAGATCCTCAAGCGCCCGGACGTGCTCGAGAAGCTGGCGCTCGAAGGCAGCACCGCCGCCGCCGAGGGCACGCCCAGGCAATTCGGCGACTACATCCGCAGCGAGCACCAGAAATGGGGCGCGCTGATCCGCGAAGCCAACATCAAGCTCGACTGAGCAGCCACAGGACATCACCAGTGAACCCCACCATCCTGGTCACGGCACCCAAGCTGGCGAAGGCCGGCGCCGATCTCCTGGCGCAGGCCGGCGCGCGCGTGATCTACCTGTCCGATCCCGACAGCGTGGAGGAGGTCGAACGCATCATGCAGACCGAACCCGTCGATGCGGTCATCTCGCGCACGGTGCGGCTGTCGGCGCAGGCCATTGCAGCGTGCCCGACGCTCAAGGTCATCTCCAAGCATGGCGTCGGCGTCAGCAACATCGATGTCGATGCGGCCACCGCGCGCGGCATCCCGGTGTACGTGACGCCGGGCGCCAACGCGCAGTCGGTGGCCGAGATGACGCTGGGGCTGATGTTCGCCGCGGCGCGTCGCATCGGCTGGATGGATGCCGAGCTGCATGCCGGCCGCTGGTCGCGCGCGCAGGATGGCGTCGAACTGCATGGCAAGACCCTCGGCCTGGTCGGCTTCGGCCAGATCGGCCAGCGCGTGGCCATGGTGTGCCTCGCGCTCGGCATGGACGTCGTGGCGTTCGACCCGGCGCTGGCCGGCGGCAAGAGCCCGGTCGAGCGTGTGCGGCTGCTTCCATCGCTGGACGCGATGCTCCCGCTGGTCGACGTGCTCAGCCTGCACGTGCCGCTCAACAAGCACACCCGCGACATGCTGCGCGCCGAGCAGTTCGCGGCGATGCGGCGCGGCGCCATCCTCGTCAACACCGCGCGCGGCGAGGTGGTCGACGAGCCGGCGCTGATCGCCGCATTGCAAAGCGGCCAACTGCATGCGGCGGGCCTCGACACCATGGCGACCGAGCCGCTGCCCCCCGACAGCCCGCTGGCCGCATTGCCCAACGTCGTGCTGACGCCGCATGTCGGCGGCTCCACGCCGGCCGCTCTCGCGGGCATGGCGAGCGGCGCCGCGCGCAACGTGCTCGGCTGGCTGCAGGGCCAACCGGCCGATGCGTCCGCCTGCGTCAATCCCCAGGTCTTTTCCTGATACCCGCCGTCCTCACGTTCCCGGAGATCCCATGAGCAACGAAACCACCGTCCAGTGGCCCGCCGGCTACCGCATCCATCCCCGTGCCGAAGGGCCCACTGCCGAGGTCGTGTCAGCCTTCCGCGACATCCCGGTCGCGGCGATCGGCGACGCCATGAGCCGCAACATCGGCACCATCGGCTTGCGCCAGTATCACGCGCGGCTCGACACCGTGCTGTGCGGCCCGGCCGTCACGGTGCGCGTGCGCCCCGGCGACAACCTGATGATCCACAAGGCGCTGATGATGGTGCAGCCCGGTGATGTGCTCGTGATCGATGGCGGCGGCGACGTGTCGCAGGCATTGGTCGGCGGGCTGATCCGCACGACCTGCCTCTTCAAGCGGCTCGGCGGCCTCGTCATCGATGGCGCGGTGCGCGACCTCTGCGAATGGGCGGAGGAGGGCATGCCGATCTTTGCGCGCGGCCACACGCACCGTGGCCCGAGCAAGGACGGCCCCGGCGAGATCAACGTGCCGGTCTCGTGCGCCGGCCTTGCCGTGCTGCCGGGCGACCTGATCGTCGGCGATGCCGATGGCGTCATTGCCATCCCGGCCGCCGAGTGTGCCGACGTCCTCGCGCGAAGCCGCGCGCACCTGGTCAAGGAAGCGAAGATCCGTGCAGACAACGCGGCAGGCAGGTCCGACCCCGAGCGTTTTGACGCGACCTTGCGCGCCAAGGGCTTGCCGGTGTGAGCGCCGCCGTGACGACCTCATCGACCGGCCTGGAGAAATTCGCGGCGCCGAGTTCGTCCGCGCCGACTGGCGCAGGCGCGCGGAAGCTGCCGCGCAGGCTGCGCCGCATGCTGTCTCTGGACGATTTCGAGCACGCGGCACGCCGCTTCCTGCCCGCGCCCATCTTTGCCTACGTGTCGGGCGGCTGCGAAACGAACCGCTCGCTGCGCGCCAATCGCAGCGCCTTCGAGGGCTTCGCGTGGGTGCCCCGCATCCTGACGGACACCTCCGCGCGCACGCTCGCCACGCCCTTGCTCGGGCGGCAGTACGCGGCGCCATTCGGCATCGCGCCCATGGGCATCAGCGCGCTATCGGCCTACCGCGGCGACCTGGTGCAGGCGCAGGCGGCCGCGGCCGCCAACGTGCCGATGATCCTCAGCGGCACCTCCCTGATTCCGATGGAGGAGATTGCCCGCGCCAATCCGGGTGCATGGTTCCAGGCCTACGTGCCCGGGGAGCCGGAGCGCATCCTCAAGCTGCTCGACCGGGTGGAGCGCGCCGGCTTCGGCACGCTCGTGGTCACGGTGGACACGCCCGTCTCGGGCAACCGCGAGAACAACATCCGCGCCGGCTTCTCCACCCCTTTGCGACCGAGCCTGCGCCTGGCGCTGGATGGCATCACGCACCCCGGGTGGCTTTGCGGGACGGCACTCCGCACGCTGCTCACGCAAGGCATGCCGCATTTCGAGAACTCGCAGGCCACGCGCGGTGCGCCGATCCTCTCGTCCAGCGTGATGCGCGACTTCGGCGCGCGCGACCACCTGAACTGGGAGCACTTCGCGCTGATACGCCGGCGCTGGAAGGGCCCGCTGGTCGTCAAGGGCATCCTCGACCCGCGCGATGCACTGCAGGCGAGCGAGCATGGGGCCGACGGCGTCATCCTGTCGAACCACGGCGGGCGGCAGCTCGACGGCGCGGTGTCGCCGATGCAGGTGTTGCCGGCGGTCGTCGAAGCGCTCGGCAAGGACTATCCCGTGATGATCGACAGCGGCTTCCGTCGTGGCAACGACGTGCTGCTCGCGCTGGCGCTCGGTGCCAGGTTCGTCTTCGTCGGGCGGCCTTTCAACTACGCCGGCGCGGTGGCGGGGCAGGCCGGCGTGGAGCACGCCATCGGCATCCTGGCGTCGGAAATCATGCGCAACATGGCGCTGATCGGGGTTCAAAGTCCCGCGGGCGTGTCTCGCCGGAACCTCTTCGAAAGCGCGGCGTAGCCGCAGCCCCTTCTCCCCTTCTATCGGCGCAGTTGCATCGACACCGAGAACCGGTCCGCCGGATGCACCGAGACGGAGATCTCGAAGACATCGCCCTCGTCGTCGAAATAGCGTCGAACGATCTTCAGCGCCGTCGTGCCGGTCTTCACCTGGAGCTTGTCGGCCATGGCGCCATCGGTGATCGTGAACGCGCGCACGTCCTGGTGGATCTCCGCGATATGCCGGTCATAGCGGTCCTCGATCAGTGAGCTGATCAGCGAATCGGGAGAGGCCCGGACCACCTCGGCGATGTCGGCATAGCCGGGGTCGATGTAGACGTCGGTCCAGCCGATCGGCAGCGCGTCCTCGTCGCCCACCATCCGCAGGCTCGAAATGCGCAGCCAGGGCGCGCCATCGGCGCAGCCCAGCTCGCGGGCGAGTTCGCCGGTGACCGTCGTCGGCCCGATCGCCTGCACCACGCGCTGGTGCTCGGCACCGAACTGCACCAGGTCGTCGACCGATGCCAGGGACGGCCTGAACCTGGGCCTTGGCTTCGCCGAGACCACGCGCGTGCCCACGTTCTTGCGCCGCGACACCAGTCCCAGCTCCTGCAACTCCGCCAGCGCGGCGCGCACGGTGTGGCGGCTGGTGCCGTAGTGCTTGCACAACTCCAGTTCGGTAGGCAGCAGCGTCCCCACGGCGAAGTGCCCCGACGTGATGCCTTCGGTCAGGTGGCGGGCGATGTTCGAGAAGTTGGCCTTCTGCGGGGCCGGTTCGTGAGCGTCGTTCATGGGCTTAAGGGTATACCCCATTTGGAAATTATGTCCGAACATATTACAGTGAAGATATGTCCGGACATATTGACGTCCGCCCCACACCACTCCACGAGGTCCCCATGTCCACTCCTTCGCTTCCCATGGCCAGCACGGTCGTCGACTCCATCCTGTTCCGCGATGCATTCGGCACGCAGAAGATGCGCCAGCTCTTCTCGGACGGCGCACTGATCCAGCGCTACATCGATGCCGAGATCGCCCTGGCGAAGGCGGAGGCCCGCTGCGGCGTCATCCCCGCGGAGGCGGCCGAAGTCATCGAACGCGAATCCAGGATCGATCGCATCGACTTCGACCACATGCGCCACGAGACGGACATCGTGGGCTATCCGATCCTCCCGCTCGTCCACCAGCTGGTTGCGATGTGCGGCGAATCGGGCCGCTATGTGCACTGGGGCGCGACCACGCAGGACATCATGGACACCGCCGTCGCGCTGCAGGTGCGCGATGCGCTCGACAGCGTGGGCGAGGACATCCGCGAGCTGCGCGGCATCCTGAGTGTGCTGGCGAAGAAGCACCGCGACACGCCGATGGCGGGCCGCACCCACCTGCAGCAGGCGCTGCCGGTGACCTTCGGCTACAAGGTGGCGATCTGGCTCGCGATGTTCGACCGGCACCAGGAGCGCCTCGCCGAGTTGCGGCCTCGCGTGGCGGTGGTCGAGTTCGCGGGTGCCGCCGGCACGCTGGCCTCGCTCGGCGACAAGGGCTTCGAAGTGCAGAAGGCGATGGCCGAGGAGCTGAAGCTCGGCGTGCCCGCCACCACCTGGCACGTGGCCCGCGACGGCTTCGCCGAGGCGGTGAACCTGCTGGCGATCATCACGGGCTCGCTCGGCAAGATCGCGCTCGACATCATGATCATGGCGTCGACCGAGTTCGCCGAGGTCTACGAACCCTTCGTCAAGGGGCGCGGCGCGTCGAGCACGATGCCGCAGAAGCGCAACCCGATCTCCAGCGAGTTGATGCTGGCCGCCTCCAAGGCGGTGCGCCAGCACGCCGGGCTGATGATCGATGCGATGGTGCAGGACTTCGAGCGCGCCACCGGCCCGTGGCATGCCGAGTGGATTGCCATCCCTGAGAGCTTCATCCTCACGTCGGGCGCCTTGCACCAGGCCAAGTTCGCGCTCGGCGGCCTCATCGTCGACGAGGCCCGCATGGCCCACAATCTCGGCATCACCAAGGGCCTGATCGTGGCCGAGGCCGTGATGATGGGCATGGCCCCGCACATCGGCCGGCAGCAGGCGCACGACGTGGTCTACGACGCCTGCCGCACCGTGAACGACAAGGGCGGCACGCTGGCCGAAGCCCTCGCGGCCCTGCCCGAAGTCACGAAGCACTTCGACCGCGCCACCATCGATCGCCTCACCGATCCGGCCAACTACCTCGGCCTGGCGCCGCAGATGGTGGATCGCGCGCTGGCGCTGTCCGCCGAAGTCAGCGCCTGAGGCGCGGGAGAGAGACAAGATGACAACCACCACCACCACACTCGAAGCGCCCCTGGCTCCCGCCCGCAAGCTGCCCTGGTACCGCAAGCTGGGCATGCAGGTGCTGGTCTCGCTGGTGCTCGGCATCGTCGTTGGCTTCGCCTTCCCGAAGTTCGCCTCGCAACTCAAGTTGCTGGGCGACATGTTCCTATCGCTCATCAAGGCGGGCGTCGCACCGCTCGTGTTCCTCACCATCGTGCACGGCATCGCATCGGCCGGCGATGTGAAGAGTGCAGGGCGCGTCGGCTGGCGATCGATCGTCTACTTCGAGGTGATTTCCACCATCGCGCTGGTCGTCGGGCTGCTGGCGGGCAATCTGCTGGGCATCGGCAAGGGCATGACCACGGTGGCGGGAGGCGCTGCAGCTCCTGTGGCGAAGGCCGCGGCGCCGCAAGGCTTCCTGGAGTTCATGGCCCATATCGTTCCCGACAACTTCGTCGGTGCCTTCGCCAAAGGCGAGCTGCTGCAGGTCGTCGTCCTCGCGGTGATGGTCGGCATCGGCATCCTCGCGATTCCCGAAGGCCGCCGCGAAAAGGTCAACGGCGGACTGGACTACATCTCGGAAGTGCTGTTCTCGTTCATCAACCTCGTGATGAAACTGGCACCGATCGGCACCTTCGGCGCCGTCGCGTACTCGGTCGGCAGCAATGGCAGCGCGGTGCTGATCGCGCTGGCGCAACTGGTGCTGAGCTTCTATGCCGTCATCGCGCTGTTCATCGCCGTCGTGCTCGGCCTCATCGCGAAGATCGCCGGCTTCAGCCTCTGGCGCTTCCTGCGCTACATCAAGGACGAGATCCTGATCGTGCTCGGCACGGCATCGTCGGAAAGCGCCTTGCCCCGCCTGTTGATCAAGCTCGAACGTCTGGGCTGCGCCAAGCAGACCGTCGGACTGGTGCTGCCCACCGGCTATGCCTTCAACCTCGACGGCACGTCGATCTTCATGGCGATGGGGGTGATGTTCATCTCGCACGCGTACGGCGTTCCGCTGTCGCTGGACCACCAGATCGGCATCCTGCTGCTGATGCTGCTGACCTCCAAGGGCGCGGCCACGGTGTCGGGCGGCTCGTTCGTCGTGTTCGCGGCGACCGTGACCTCCACCGGCATTCTCCCGGTCGAAGGACTGGCGGTGATCTTCGGCGTCTACCGCTTCCTGTCGATGGCGATCTCGACCTGCAACACCATCGGCAACAGCGTGGCGGTCGTGGTCGTCGCGAAATGGTCGGGCACCTTCGACCCGAAGGTTGCCGAGCGGCATCTCTATCCCGAGCGCTTCCCGGCGATCGCCGCCGCGGATGCACAACTGGACGACGGCAACCTGCTGCCCGAGGACATGAAGGACACCAATCCCCACCCGACCGGCATCGACATGCGTTCGCCGGCGGCTGCCCACTGACCCCGATCCCACCTGAAGGAATTCATCATGAAGTCGAACTGGAAACTTGGCGCGCTCGCGCTGGCCTTCGTTGCTGGCGGCGCTGTCGCGCAGTCCTATCCGGCGAAGCCGGTCACCTGGATCGTGCCCTTCGCCGCGGGCGGACCGACCGATGCGCTGGCACGCAGCATCGCGGAGCGCGTGGCGCGGGAACTGGGGCAACCCATCGTCATCGACAACACGCCCGGCGCGGGCGGCACGGTCGGCGCGGCCAAGGCTGCGCGCGCCGCTCCCGACGGCTACACGATGCTGGTCGGCCACATGGGGTACATGGGCGCCGCGCCCGCCCTGTACAAGAAGCTCAACTACGACCCGGTGAAGGACTTTGCGCCGGTGTTCCGCTTTCCCGATACGCCGCTGGTGCTGATGGTCCGCAAGGAGCATCCGGCCAAGGACATCAAGGCGCTGGTCGACTTCGGCAAGGCCAACCCGGACAAGCTGTTCATCAGCAACGCAGGTGTCGGCTCCAGCTCGCACCTGATCGCGGCGCTGTTCGCGTCGACCGCGGGCATCAAGATCTCGCAGGTTCCGTACAAGGGCGCGGGCCCCGCGCTGATCGACGTGATCGGCGGGCAGGTGGACGGCATCTTCGACCAGACCAACACCGCGTTGCCGCAGATCAAGGAGGCGAAGGTGCGTCCGCTGGCGGTCACGTCGAAGGTGCGCCTTCCGCAGCTGAAGGACGTGCCGACGCTGGCCGAGACCGTGCTGCCGGGCTTCGAGGCATCGACGTGGTATGGCGTCTACTCGCCGAAGGGCACGCCGCAGGCCGTGCTGGACAAGGTGCAGGCGGCCTACCAGAAGGTGATGACCGACAAGGCCTTCACCGACAAGATGTCGGAGCAGGCCATCCAGTTGCTGCCCGCGGAGCAGTACACCGGCGCGGCGCTGGGCAAGCACACCGAAAGCGAGGTCGCGCGATGGAAGTCGGTTGCGGCCAAGACCAACATCTCCCTGGACTGATCATGGGCGCCGTACGCGTCGAGAGCGATGCCTTCGGCCCGGTCGAGATTCCCGCTGACCGCTACTGGGGTGCGCAGACGCAGCGCGCGCTTGGCATCTTCGAGGTCGGCGAGGAGCGCTTTCCGGCCTCCCTGATCCACGCGTTCGGGCTCCAGAAGATGGCCGCCGCGCAGGCCAACCTGCGTTGCGGAGCGTTGCCGCCCGAACTGACGGAGCCCATCGTGGCCGCTGCGGCCGAGTTGCGCGACGGGCGCTTCGATGCGGACTTCCCGCTCACGGTCTGGCAGACCGGCTCCGGCACCCAGACCAACATGAATGCGAACGAGGTCATCGCGAACCGGGCGAACGAACTGCTGGGACAGCCGCTGGGCACGAAGTCGCCGCTGCATCCCAACGACCACGTCAATGCATCGCAATCGTCGAACGACAGTTTCCCGACCGTCATGCATGTGGTCACGGTGCTGGAACTGGAGCAACGGCTGAAGCCATCGCTCATGCTGCTGCACGGCAGCCTGCAACGGCGCGCCGACGCCTTTGCCGATGTGCGCAAGATCGCTCGAACCCACCTGATGGACGCGGTGCCCATGACGATGGGCCAGGCTTTCGACACCTTCGCCCGCCAGGTCGCCCACGGGATCGACCGGATCGACGCCGCCCTGCCGCGGCTCCGGTTGCTGCCGCAGGGTGGGACGGCCGCCGGCACCGGCCTGAACGCGCCACCCCGTTTCGACGTGTTCTTCTGCGAGGAGATCAGTGCGCTCACCGGCTGCGAGTTCCGGCCCAACCCATCGAAGTTCGAAGGCATGGCCGCGCACGACGCCCTGGTCGAAGCGTCGGGCGCGCTGAACGTCATCGCGACTTCACTGATCAAGATCGCGAACGACGTGCGCTGGCTCGGGTCCGGGCCGCGTTCCGGGCTGGGCGAGCTGAAGATCCCGGACGACGGCCTGACGAGCTCGATCATGCCGGGCAAGCGCAATCCGACGATTGCGGAGGTGCTGGCACAGGCCTGCATGCAGGTCATCGGAAACCACGCGACCATCACCATGGCCAACGCGTCAGGCAACTTCGAACTCAATGTCGCCAAGCCGGTGCTCATCGCCAATCTGCTGCAGTCGATTCGCGTGCTGGCCGATGCGTCGCGCGTGTTCGCCCGGCGTCTGGTCGAGGGCACCGAGGTGGACCGCGCGCGGCTGGCGGGCAACGTCGAGAACGCGCTGTTGCAGGTGACGGCGCTGAACCCGCTGATCGGTTACGACAAGGTCGCGAAGATCGCCGCCGCGGCACTCGCGCAAGGCATCAGCCCGCGAGCGGCGGCGCTGTCGCTCGGGTTCGTGGACGAGGCGACTTACGACCGGGTGGTGGGAGCGTCGTCGCGATAGCGCGGAAGGAAGTTCATCGGGACGCTGCCCGAACTGCCCGCGCGGACGACACGGTGGATGAAGTCGAGCTTCTCGATCACCGGCGGGACGACGATGAACGGGTAACTGTCGTGCGCGCCGAGGCTGCGATCCATCGCGTTGATGAACTGGGACACCGGCAGCCACTGTTCGACCACGGCGTCCCGGATGGACTCGGCCTGCAGCGCGAGCGGGCGCACCTGGAGGGCAGGGCCGGACGGGAGAGCGAAGTCCAGTCGTGCGCCCCAGGAGGCGGCAGTTTCCAGGCCATCCACCATGTGCAGGTAGTGGGCCCAGGTCTCGGCCCAGTCCTCCCACGGGTGCGAGCTGGCGTATGCGCTGATGAAGCGCAGGGGCCAGTCCGCCACGGGCGAGGCATAGTGCTTCTTCAATGCTTCCTCGTAGTCCGCACGTTCGTCGCCGAACAGCGCCCGGTATTCGTCGATCCACTGGGTGCGCCGCACCAGGCGATCCCAGTAGTAGTGGCCGATCTCGTGCCGGAAGTGGCCGAGCAGCGTGCGATAGGGCTCGTGCATCGACATGCGGATATGCTCGCGGCGCGCGTCGTCGGCTTCGGCGATGTTGAGCGTGATGACGCCTTCGTCGTGCCCGGTGAGGACGCGCTCCTTCGGGTCCGCCTGTTCGAGAAACTCGAAAGACAGGCCGTTGGCGGGGTCCTCGAGCTTGTTGGGTGTCGGCAGCACCAGCTCCACGAGCGTATAGAAGAGGCGCCGCTTCGCCTGTTCGAGCGCGGCCCAGTAGCCACGGTTCTCCGGCTTCGTGAGCGCGGGAATGGTGTGCGTGGTGCGGCACGACAGGCAATGCCCGTGAGCGCTGCCGGCGGGCACCAACCAGTTGCACACGCTCTCCTTGCGGTTCACGCAGGGGCGGTAGTCGGCTCCGGGGTGGCCCAGGCGGCGCCATGAATCCTCGTCCGCCACCTCGAAGGCGAGCATGAGTTGCTCATCCGGCGCGTACCCCAGTGTCGAGCCGCAGGTTTCGCAGCTCAGGTTCTCGAAGAAAACGCGATTGCTGCAATTCGAACAGGTCAACTGCTTCATGGGTTCCGTGCTCTGGATGTTGCAACGCAGCATTGTCGACCACCGAGCGCGGGCCATCGCCACGGACGTCTCCCCGCTCGCGCGTGGGACGAAGTGCCGTCCCCTTGTCGCGGCGTCGTCCTACCGAGCTTGATGACGCCCGGGGTGCGTGAGAGAGACATCCGGCGTGCAAACTGCAGCCCCATCGCCCGCCACCCATGAACCCCCATGCGAAGCCGCACGAAAGCCATTTTCTGGACGCTCTTCCTCTCGGTTGCCGCAACCGTCCTGGTGCTCGCCTTCACTGGCGGTGAAAAGAAGCTCGACGAGCAGGTGACCCGCGAATACGCACTGCACGATGCGCAGTACCAGCGGGCGCTGGGCGTCATGCTCGGGCCGCCCATCACGGACGGCAATCGCTTCGAGGCACTTTACAACGGCGACCGGATCTTCCCGCCCATGCTGGCCGCCATTCGTGGCGCGCGGCAGAGCATCACCTTCGAAACCTACATCTACTGGTCGGGCGACATCGGGCGCGCGTTCGCCGATGCATTGGCCGAGCGCTCGCGGGCCGGCGTCAAGGTGCACGTGCTGCTCGACTGGGTGGGCAGCGCGAAGGTGGACGAAGCTTTCGTGAAGGAGATGGAAGGCGCGGGCGTGCAGATCCGCAAGTTCCACAAGCCGAACTGGTACGACATCACCCGCATGAACAACCGCACGCACCGCAAGCTCCTGGTGGTCGACGGGCGTGTCGGCTTCACCGGCGGCGTCGGCATCGCTCCCGCCTGGACCGGCAATGCGCAGGACGCGGAACACTGGCGCGATTCCCACTTCAAGGTCGAAGGGCCCGTCGTCGCGCAGATGCAGGCCGTCTTCATGGACAACTGGATCAAGGTGTCGGGCGACGTCCTGCACGGAGAACGCTACTTTCCGGCGATCGAAAAGGCGGGCAATGGCCGGGCCCAGATGTTCAGCAGCTCGCCTTCCGGAGGGAGCGAGAGCATGCACCTGATGTATCTGCTGTCCATCGCGGCGGCGACGAAGAGCATCGATCTGGCCAGCGCCTATTTCGTTCCGGACGACTTGACCGTGGGCGCGCTGGTCGCCGCGATGCAGCGCGGGGTGCGCGTGCGCATCATCACGCCGGGACCGATCATGGATTCCCAAACCGTCCGCGGGGCGTCGCGGGCGGCCTGGGGACCCCTGCTCGAAGCGGGGGCCGAGATCAGCGAATACCAGCCGACCATGTTCCATTGCAAGGTCTTCACGGTCGATGGACTGCTGGTGTCGGTCGGGTCGACGAACTTCGACAACCGTTCATTCCGACTCAACGACGAAGCGAACCTCAACATCTACGACGCGGCTTTCGCATCGATGCAAACGGTCCAGTTCGAGGCGGACCTGAAGCAATCGAAGCGCATCACTCTCGCCGCGTGGCGCGAGCGGCCGTTGTCGGAGAAAGCGTTGGAGCACCTGGCCGCGTTGCTTTCTGCGCAACTCTGAGGCGTGCGTCGAGTCAGGAGGTCCGCTCGCGTGCGGCGTTCCTCAGATCGCGAATGAGATCGTGGTTTCGCTGCGCGCCGTCCGCCTGCTTCTGGACGAGGGCACGCACATCCGCGGGCAGGCTTTGCTTCAGCGCCTTGCGGTAGCGGGCCACCGCCGAATCCTCGCCGCGCTCGCAGGATTCCAGGATGGATAGTTCGCTGTCGGCGCCGACAGAGCCCTTGACTTGGACCCAACCCCGATGCATGGCCCCTGCCGCAGTGCCGCCCGACGCCGCCTCGCCGCCATACGCCTTGATCATTTGCATCAATTCCACCCCAGCCTGCCGGCAACCTTCCGCGCGATTGGCGAAAAGTTGCTTGGCGTCGGCAGTCTCGACCTGCTCCGCGCAAGTGCGGAATCCGTATTCCCCGTCGCGCGCGTTCTCCAGCAGGTCGTTCAGCACATCCACCACGTCGTCGTTGGAGAGATCTTCGTGGCTCACGATGTCACTGCCGTTGGCCTGCGTCGCATAGTAGGTCTCGTCCGCACGGTTCCAGGCTGCTTCCGCAGCCGGGCGGGCCTCGGTCCAGTCGAGCCTCGAAGCGCCGCGGCGGCTCTCCCATTCCGATGCCAGCCCGGGCTCTGCGGCACGGAAGTCGGCACCCCCGACGCTGCGTCCGGTCCAACCCGCCTCGTAGGCCGGACCGTAGTCCTCCCACGGCCGGCTTCGGTCGTAGTACAGCTCCTTGGTGTAGTTCTCGCGCCAATACGTCTCCTCGGCGGTCGGGTTCACGCCTTCGGCCACGGCCTTGCCGCCCAGGCCGCCGGCGACCGCGCCGGCCACGAGGCCGACCACCGTTCCCACGGGGCCGGCGAGCGAGCCCGCGGCAGCCCCGGCGATCGCACCGCCGGTCGCTCCCAGGCCTGTGCCGACCGGATGTGCGCCGGGTGCGCCGGTGATCGGATCGCGATTGGGTGTGCCATTGCCGAGTCGGCCGTCATCTGTTGCCATGCTGTCTCCTTGGTTGCCCTTGACGGGCGAAAAGAAAGAACTCTTCGAGGAAGAGGCCACAGGTCACGGTAGATAGACCACCGGCACCATGGAGTCATCGACATCGTCCAGCGTGTGTAGGGCAAAGCCGGTGGTGGCCATGACTAGCGTCGACGGGCAATCCTTCGCTGATGCCTGGTCCAGCGCGCGGCGAGCACGTTGCCGATCGTGACGGCAGCGAGCAGCACCAACTGCCGGGTGAGGAGCCGGGTGGCCTGCGCCACGCGTCGATCGACCTCGCGCTGCGCGGCCGCGGTCCGGGCGATGCCCGCGTAGTCCGGAAGCGGCTCCCTCGTCGCATGGGCCGCAGTCTCCATGCCGGGACCCGTGCCCGCATGGGCCCGCGCGTCCGCCGCGGTGCCGTCCATGGCCCTGGCCCCTGCGAGCGAGCCGTGTGAATCCGCGTAGGCCTTCGTGAACTCCGCGCCAAGCAGGAAAATCTGCGCCGCGTAGTAGACCCACGCCACGAGCACGACGAGCGAGCCGGCGGCGGCGAAGGACTCGCTGACCCCGCTCTTGCCCAGGTAGAGACCGATCAGCAGCTTGCCGAGTTCGAACAGCAGCGCGGTGACGAAGGCTCCGATCCAGACATCGCGCCAGCCGATCGCGGCCGTCGGCATCAACTTAAAGATCATGGCGAAGAGCAAGGTGAATATGCCGATGGAGATCACCTCGTTGCTGCCCTGCAGGAGGATCTCCCAGCCCGGAAGCAATCCGCCGAACCAGGCGTCGAAGGCTGCGAGCGCCGCGCTGACCGCCAGCGAAACGATGAGCAGGAAGGCCAGGCCGAGGATCAGCCCGAACGACAGGACACGCGCCCGCAGCACGGCCCACACGCCCGATGGCTTCTCCCGCTCCGGGACGTGCCATATGCGATCCAGTGCGCTTTGGAGTTCGGCGAAGACCGTCGTGGCGCCGACGAGGAGCACGCCGACGCTGATGGCGCCCGCGACCAGGCCCCTCTCCGGCTCGCTCGCGCTGCGCAGCAAGGCCTCGACCGCCGTCGCGCCGTCCTGGCCGACCATGCCGCCGATCTGCGTGACGATCGCTCCCTGCGCCGCGTCGCGACCGAACACCGCACCGGCAATGGCGATCACGATGACCAGCAGCGGCGCCATCGAGAAGATGGTGTAGTAGGAGATCGCGGCGCCCATGCTCGGCGCGAAGTCATCGATCCAGGCCATCACCGCCTTCCGGCAAAGACCGAGAAATTCCTTCGGCTTCATGATGGATCACCCCTCTTGTTCAGCGCTCGCCGATGAACGTAGGATTCGCGCCCGCCGCAGGCGGTCAGCGTGCGCGGACGAACGCTGTCAGCCACTCTCTTCACTTTCCTTTCGCTATGTCGTGGGACATTGACAAGCGACTTTCCGCATTCGCATGCAGTTGTGGTCTAATCGCATGCTTACATTGGGGTTGTTGACAATTGTTGTCACATCCCCGCAATCCAGGCACCCCCGATACGACCAAGACCATGGCCTCGACCCGAAACCCAAGTGCCATCGGCGGCACCGCCCGAGCGGAAGCCGAAGCGCAGCCGGCGCGCGCCAAGCAGCCGCTTCGTCAGTTGATGACGCTGCCGGAGCAGATCGCCGAACGCATCTTCACCGCCATCGCCGATGGCGAGTACGAACCCGGCGAGCGTATTCGCGAAGAAGCGCTGGCCGAGCAGTTCGAAGTCAGCCGTGGTCCGGTGCGCGAGGCCTTGCGCATCCTGGAGAAGGATTCGGTCGTCCGCATCCTGCCCAACCGGGGGGCGCACGTCACGCAGCTCTCGTCCAAGGAAGTCGCCGACATCTTCGAGATCCGCCGCAAGTTGTCGGCGGCAATGGTGGCCCGGCTTTCCGCCGAGGAGGCGGCGCGTGTCGCGGCCGCCATCGACGCCGACGTCCGCGCGCTCGACGCGCTGGCGCAGGACGAGGGCGGGGACGCCGAGTACTTCCAGACCTCCTACCGCCTCAGCCGCGTCCTGCGGGAGTCGTGCACCAACGAGCGCCTTGCCGAGATCCTTGCGTCGCTGTCGCGCCAGACATTGCGCTACACGCAGCTGGGCTTGGCCACGCAGGCGCGCCGCAGGGAATCGGCGCGCAACTGGAAGTCCATGCAGAAGGCCTTGAAGGCGGGCAACGTGGAGGTCGCTGCCGAAGCCGTCGAAAAGCTGATCGAGGATTCGAAGCGAGAGGCGATGAAGCAACTGGAAGCGCGGCAGGGCAGCGCAACCACCAACTCATAAGCGATCGCGGGCTGGGGGCGATCAAACCCCCAGGATCATCACCATGTAGGCGGACATCACCAGGCCACCCGCCTGCAGCAGGCAGTTGCGCGCGTTCGGCACCTGCCGCTCGCCGCACTCGCCGCGCAACTGCCGCACCGACTCGATCATCAGCGGCATGCCGAACATGCCACCGTGGTTGAAGGACAGGCCGCCGCCCGAGGTGTTCATCGGAAACGCACCGCCCGGCGCGATGCGCCCACCCTGCACGAAGGCGCCGCTCTCGCCGCGCTCGCAGAAACCCAGCGCTTCGAGCCCGATCAGCACGTTGATCGTGAAAGCGTCGTAGATCTGCACGAGGTCGATGTCGGAATGGCCGAGGCCCGCACGCTCCATGGCCAGCCGGCCCATTTCGGCGAGCACGCCGTTGTCGATCCAGTCATCCGTGCCGAAAGGCGTGGCGTGCTGGATGTATTGCTCGGCAAAGCCCTGCACCAGCACCGGCTTGCGGGGCAACTCCTTGGCGCGATCGGCCCGCACCAGCACGACCGCGCCGGCGCTGTCCGTGACCTGGCAGATGTCGAACTTGCGCAGCGGGTCCGCGATCATCGGGGCTGCCAGATAGTCCTCCATCAACAGCGGCGAGCGCGCGATGGCGTTCGGATTGAGCTGCGCCCAGCGCCTCGCCGCCAGCGCGACCTCGCCCAGGTCCTCGGCGCGCGTGCCGTAGCGGTGCATGTGCAGGCGTGCCTGCATCGCGTAGAAGCCGATCGGGCTCAGCATGCCGTAGGGCTGGATGAACTGCCCGGGCGGCATGCGCGCATCCTGCGCGTGGCCGCCTCGGGAGCGGCTGCGGTCCAGCCGCTGCGTGCTGCCGTAGGTGATGAGCGCGGCATTGCACAGGCCCGCCTCCATCGCCGCCATCGCGTGGGCGACGTGGGTGAGGTTCGATTGCCCGCCGACGACAGTGCTGTCGACGTAGCTCGGCTTCAGGCCCATGTACTCCGTCACGAGCAGGCCGGCCGCGCGGTCGTCCCAGTGGGCGAACACGCCGTCGATGTCGGTGGGCTTCAGTCCCGCGTCCAGGATGGCTCGGCGCGCCGCCTCGCATTGCAGCGACAGGGCCGTGTCTCCGGGCCGGGCCTTGCCCATGCCGGCCTCGCCGACGCCGGCAATCGCATATCGGCCGCTGAGAGCTTTGGGGTCCATGTCTGACCTCAGACCCGTGCCGAATCGGCAGCCAGTTGGGCTCGAACGTCTTTCTTGAGCACCTTGCCCACGGGGCTGCGGGGCAGGGTGGGCCAGAACTCCACCTGCTTGGGCGTCTTCAGGCTGCCGAAGCGCTTCTTGCACATCTCGATGATCTCGTCGGCCGTTGCAGCGGTGCCTTGCTTGAGTTCGATCACCGCGGTCAGGCGTTCGCCCCAGTCGGCGTCGGGCACGCCGACCACCACGCAGTCCTGCACGGCGGGGTGGCCCCAGATCACCTGCTCGATCTCGCTCGGGTAGATGTTGAAGCCGCCGGAGATGACCATGTCCTTCTTGCGGTCGACGACGTACAGGAAGCCGTTCTCGTCGAACACGCCGATGTCGCCCGTGTGGTGCCAGCCGAAGGCGCGCGCCTCGGCCGTCGCTTCGGGGTTGTTGTAGTAACCGGGCGAGACCAGGTCGCCCCGCGCGACGATCTCGCCGCGTTCGCCGGTCGGCACGATATTGCCGGCATCGTCCATCAGCGCGACTTCGCAGGCGCCGGAAGGGCGGCCGGCGGATGCGAGGTGCTTGTCGAGTTCGGGGTCGTCGTGCACGAAGTGGTCCTTGCGCGACAGGCAGGTGATCACGCCGGGCACTTCAGACTGGCCGTAGCTCTGCATGAACACCTGGCCCCAGCGCGCGAGACCTTCGCGCAGCTTGTCGACCGACATCGGCGCCGCGCCGTACAGCACGTACTCCAGCGAGGAACAGTCGCGCGTCGCCACGTCCGGGTGGGCCAGCAGGCGATAGATCATGGTGGGCGGCAGGAAGATGTGCGTGACCCGCTCGCGCTCGATCGCCTCCAGGATCACGCCCGGGTCGGCCGAAGGGGCGATCACGTTGCGCGCGCCGAAGCGTGCCAGCGCGACCATCGTCGCACCCGCCGCGTGCGTGAGCGGCGCGACGACGAGGTGCACAGGGTCCTTGCGCGGCGGCGTGAACTGATTGGTAATGCGGTAGGCCGTCTCGAGCGAGCGGTGGCTCTGCATGATCGCCTTCGGCCGGCCCGTGGTGCCGCCGGAGGACTTGATGAGCGCGATGTCGTCGGGCTCCCGGCGCACGTCGACGCGCCGGCCGGCGTATTTCTTCAACCATTGCGTGATGGTGTGGCCGCCGGCTTCCAGCGGCTCGGTCAGGCCGATCACGCGCTTCAGCGTCGGGATCTCGGCCTTCATGCGCGCGAGGTGGGGTGCGTACTGCTCGTGGCAGATGAGCACCGTCACTTCGCAGAACCTGGCGAACCAGACGATGTCCTCGATCGGATCGCGCGCATTGAGCGGCACGTAGACCGCGCCGCTGCGCATCACGCCCAGCATCGCGGGCAGGACCATCGGATGATTCGGGGACAGCACGGCGACGTGAGTGCCTGGCTGCACGTCGCGCACCAGGGCGGCGGCCACCGCGTGGGAGGCATCGGCGGCCTCGCGGTAGCTGAGCTGCAGGCCGCCGCCTTGCACGAAGACGCGGTCCGGGAATGCCGTCGCGCCGGCGTCGAAGGAATCAATGATCATGTTGTCTCCAGTATTCAAAAATGGTCCGGGCGGCCGGTGCCTTCGGCGGCGGCCAGGTCGCCGCCCGTGAGGCGGAACATCGGCAGGGCGATCTCGCTGCTGATGCGCTCGAAGCAGACCTGTACCGGCGCGCCGACGGCGAGGTGGTCCAGGTCCGAGGCGACGATGCCCGCCAGCATGCGCACGCCCTCGTCGAGTTCGACCATCCCGATCGCGTAGGGGATGCGCGTCTCGAACGCGGGGTGGCCGGCGACGTGGCACACGGTGTAGGTGTAGATGTGGCCCGAGCCGCTGGCCGGCACCCATTCGATTTCTTCCGACAGGCATTCCGTGCAGAAGCGGCGCGGATAGAACTGGTGGCGCGCGCAGGCAGGGCAGTACTGGAGCTTGAGCGTGCCTTCCAGCGCCGCGCCCCAGTAGTGCGCGGTCTCGGCGGTGGGAATCGGCACGGGGCGCGCCGGAGTCGGGTTCATCGGCTTTTTCTCTGTTTCGCTTGCGGTCGGGGCCATGGGGTTTGTCTCTGTTCGGACGGGTGTGCCGCCTCGTGGGCGCAGCACGCTGCTGCAATGTTTCGATTAGATCATGGGCACATTCATCTTGTCAACAATCTGAATGTCGAGTAAAGTTCGGCCATCGGCACTCCGCCGCCACACCACGAGGCACTCGAACATGACCACTGCGACAAAGATCCGCTCCGACATCACCGGCACCGTCTGGAAGATCCTGGTGAAGCCAGGCGACGTCCTCCAGGCCGACGACACCCTGATGGTTCTCGAATCCATGAAGATGGAAATCCCAGTGGTGGCCCCCGAGGCCGGCCGCGTGATCGAAATCCTCATCGCCGAGGGCGCGCCCGTGCGCGAAGGCCAGGAAATCGCGCTCTTCGAAGAGGAATGAGCGCCATGAAGAACCAGCGCGCAGCCAAGGGAGCATCCGCATGAGCCTCACATTCGCACCAGCCGACGCGGCCGTCAATGCCGCCGCTTTCGGCGTTTCCAGCCACGAAGAACAGCGGGCCGAACTCGACAGCCGGATCCGCACCGCGCTCGCCATGGGCGGCGCGGACAAGCTCGCGCAGCGTCGGGCCAGCGGCCACCTCAACGCACGCGAGCGCATCGATCAACTGCTGGACGCCGGCTCTTTCAGCGAAACCGGCATGCTGGCCGTTTCGGTGCTGCCTGCCGACCGCGAAAGCTCGCCGGCCGATGCCAAGGTCACCGGCACCGGCCGCATCGAGGGGCGGCGCGTGGCGGTCGTGTCGAATGACATGACGGTCAAGGGCGCGTCGTCGTCGGCCGTGAACATGCGCAAGATCTCCCGCCTCAAGGACACGGCCAATCGCAGCGGCATGCCGCTGATCTTCCTCGGCGAATCCAGCGGTTCCCGGGTGCCCGACAGCCTGGGTGCCGAGGCGATGGCGGCAGCCGGCCAAGACCCGCAGCAGTACTGCCGCCGCCGCGAAACCCCCTGGGTCAGCGCCGTGCTCGGCCCCTGCCTGGGCTCATCGACCTGGTACACCTGCCTGTCCGATTTCGTGGTGATGCGCAAGGGCGCGTTCCTCGCGGTGTCGAGCGCAAGAGTCACCTCGCTCGCGATCGGCGAAACCGTGGACCCCGAAGAACTCGGAGGATGGAAGCTGCACGCCGAGCAGACGGGCCTGGTGGACAGGGTCGTCGGCAGCGACGCGGAAGCCTTGGCCGAGATCCGCCGCTTCCTCGGCTACCTGCCGTCGCACGCGGGTGCCCGTCCACCCAGGCGGCCTGCCGCCGAGGCGGTCGCGCCCGATGCCGACAGGCTGGTCGAGTTCGTGCCCTCCGCGCGCAGCAAGACCTACGACATGCGCAAGGTGATTGCCGGCATCGTCGACGAAGGCAGTTTCTTCAACCTGAAGGACCGCTTCGGCCGCGCCGCCGTCACCGGGCTGGCACGGCTCGACGGCGAGAGCGTGGGCATCGTGGCCTCGAACCCGATGTTCAAGGGCGGCGCGATGGACCCGGAAGCCTGCCGGAAGGTCACGGCGTTCCTGGTGATGTGCGATTCCTTCAACATTCCGATCGTCTTCCTGGTCGATACGCCGGGCTTCCTCGTCGGCATCGAGGGCGAGCGCAAGGCGGCGCCGGCGCACATCATGAACATGATCCATGCCGTGCAGCTCTGCAATGTGCCCAAGCTGTCGGTGATCCTGCGCAAGAGCTACGGCCAGGCCTACATCAACATGGGCGGCGGCCGCAACAGCGACGCGGTGGCCGCCTGGACCAGCGCCGACGCCAGCTTCATGGATCCGCAGATCGGCGTCAGCGTCCTCTACGGCATCAAGCGCGAGGACGACCCCGCGCGTTTCGATCAACTGAAGGCCGAACTGGCACGCGACACCTCGGCCTACGCGCTGGCCGGCGCCTTCGGCGTGCAGTCGGTCATCGCGCCGCAGCAGACCCGCGCATGGCTCGTGGACGGGCTGGCCACGCACCGGCGCGACCGCAATGGCGGCATCGGCGAGCACGAGATGCGCTCGTGGCCGACCTATCTCTGAGCCAGAACCCGGACAACCAAGAGACAAACCCGATGAATCCCGCACTGTCGGCCGCCGACACCCACGTCGTCCCCAACGAACCCCGGCGCCTTTCGCGCGTCTACATGTGGGCCGTCTTCGCGCTCACCTTCGGGCTGATGCTGTCCGACTACCTGTCGCGCCAGGTCATCGGCGCCGTCATGCCAGCCCTCAAGGCCGAGTGGGGCCTGTCGGACGCCCAGCTTGGCATGCTCGTGAGCGTGGTCTCGCTCACTGTGGGTGTGCTGACGGTGCCGATCTCGCTGATCGCCGATCGGTGGGGGCGGGTCAGGAGCATCACGCTCATGGCCGTCGTGTGGTGCCTCGCGACCATCGCCTGCGGCCTTGCGCAGAGCCACGCGCAGCTACTGACGGCCCGCGCCTTCGTGGGGCTCGGCGAAGCCGCCTACGGCGCCGCTGGGGCCGCGCTGCTCGCGCATGTGTTTCCGGCGAAGCAGCGGGCTGCCGTGCTGGGTGCTTTCCTCTCGGCGAGCCTGTTCGGCTCGGTGCTCGGCGTCGTCCTCGGGGGCGCCATCGCGGCGCAGTCCGGCTGGCGCATGGCCTTCTTCGCCGTGGGCGCGCCCGGGCTGGTGCTGGCGCTGATCTACCCCTTCGTCGTGCGCGACTACAAGAACGCCGCCTTGCCCCAGGAGGCCGGCGCCACGTTGAAGGGGACGGGCCTGGGCCGGATCGTGCGCGAGGTGTTCGCATCGCGCTCGGGCAATTTCGCCTTCCTCGCGAGCGGGCTGCAGATGGCGATGCCCGGGATGCTCATTGCGTGGCTGCCGACCTATTTCGTCCGCTTCCACGGCATGGATGTGAAGAAGGCCGCGCTCATGGCCGGCGTCGCGGTACTCGCGTCGGGCGTGGGGATGATCTTCGGCGGCGGACTGGCCGACCGGCTGAGCGCCCGGCATCCCCGTCGCCGTGCGCTGGTGCCGGCCGCCTATTCGGCGCTGACGGCACTGATCCTGATCGTCGCCTTTTCGCTGCCGCCCGGTCCGCTGGGGCTGGGCCTGATCTTCCTCGGCGCCTTGTTCGCCGCGGCGCAGGGCGGTTGTTCCGCGGCCATTGCCTGCGATGTCACGCACCCTGGCGTGCGGGCGACGGTGACGGCGACGATGGCGCTGGCCAACAACCTGATCGGACTGGCGCCCGGGCCGCTGATCGTTGGCGTGCTGTCCGACGTGCTGGGCCTCCAGCGCGCACTGTCGCTGGCGCCGTTGCTCGCGCTCGCGGCCGCGGTCTTCTTCGTGCTGGTTTCGCGCAGCTACGAGTCGGACGTGGCGCGCCAGCGCGCCAGGGCTGCGCAGGAAGCGGCTTGAGCGCCGTTTCGCCGTCCTCGATCGCGAGTCCCATCCCATGAACCTCTCCCTCACGCTCACCGGCTGGCGACAGCCCGCGCGCACCAATTTCCACGGCATCCTGATGTCGGTGGTGGTGGCCGTCGCCGCGATCTCGCTGGCCGATCACTATCGCGTTTCGGCCATGCTCTTTGCCTTGCTGCTCGGCATGGCGCTGAACTTCCTCTCGACCGAAGGCCGCTGCGTCCCGGGCATCCGTTTTTCCGCGAGCACGCTGCTGCGCATCGGTGTCGCGTTGCTGGGCGTGCGCATCACGCTGGCGCAGATCACGGCGCTGGGCGCCATGCCGATCGCCATGGTCGTGCTGTCGGTGGCGCTGACGATCGGCTTCGGCATGGTCCTCGCAAGGATGCTCGGCTACCGCAACCGCTTCGGCGTGCTGACGGGCGGGGCCGTGGGCATCTGCGGGGCATCGGCGGCGATGGCGATCGCCGCCGTGATGCCGGCGCAGGCAGACGACAACGTGAAGGAGCGCGCCACCATCTTCACGGTCATCGGCGTCAGCACGCTCTCTACGGCCGCGATGGTGCTCTACCCGATGCTGGTCGCCGCGCTCGGCTTCGGCGGGCAGCATGCCGGCGTATTCCTGGGCGGCACGATCCACGACGTGGCGCAGGTGGTCGGCGCAGGCTACGGCATGTCGAAAGAGACCGGCGACGTCGCGACCATCGTCAAGCTGCTGAGGGTCGCGATGCTGCTGCCGGTGATCCTGGTCATCACGCTGTCGTACCGCAAGGCCCATGTCGCCAGCCCGGCCGGCGGGCCGAAGCCGCCCTTGCTGCCGTGGTTCGTGGTGGCTTTCGCGCTGCTCGTTGCCGCCAACAGCGCCGGCCTCATTCCTGCCGCACTGCAGCAAGCGCTGCAGACGCTCTCCACCTGGCTGCTGGTGATCTCGATGGCCGCGATCGGCATGAAATCGCACCTGAAGGATTTCGCCACCGTGGGCCTGAAGCCCATCGTGCTGATGGTGAGCGAAACGATATTCCTCGCGGTCCTCGTGACCGCATTCATCTTCTTCACACGCTGAGGCCCCGCATGCAAGATTTCGTCAAACCGGAAAGGCAGGCAACGCCCATGACCACCGCCCATGAAGCACTGCAGCGCCTGCGCGAAGGAAACGAGCGTTTTGCCTCCGAGGTTCACACCGGCGAGCGCTTCCTGCACCGCATGCGGCGCGCCAAGACCAACTTCGAGCAGAAGCCCTTCGCAATCATCCTCGGCTGCTCCGATTCGCGCGTGCCCGTCGAGATCGTGTTCGACCAGGACCTCGGCGACCTGTTCGTCATCCGCGTCGCCGGCAACATCGCCGCTCCTTCGCAACTGGGCAGCATCGAGTTCGCCGCGGCGGAATTCGGGACGCCGCTGGTCGTGGTGATGGGGCACACGCACTGCGGCGCGATTCTCGGGACGCTGGAGCAGTTGCGCCGGCCGACCGAGGCCCGCTCGCCGCACCTGCGATTCATTGCCGATCGAATCCGGCCCGCAGTGGCCGACCTTCTGGCTCCAAAACTGGGCCACGACCGGGAGACGCTGATCCGGAAAAGCGTCCAGGCGAACGTCCGCCAGTCGGTCGAGCAATTGCGCCACGGTTCGAAGATTCTCGAGCGCCTCATCGGCGCGGGCCAGCTTCACGTCGTCGGCGCCGAGTATTCGCTGGAAACAGGCCGGGTCGAGTTCTTCGACGCGCTGCCCGATCCCGGATCGGCTCCCCAACATTCCCCCAACGATTGAACTTCCACAGGAGACACACATGCCTTCCATCCTTCACCGCCGCCGCCTGGGCGCCGCCCTGGCCGCCGCGCTCGCGTTGCTGGCCGCCCCTTCGGCTTTTCCGCAAGCCCCTTCCGACAAGGCGGCGCGCATCATCGTGGCGGGGCCGCCGGGGGGCTCGCTGGAGGTCGTCTCGCGGCTCCTGGCCGAAGGCTTGCAGAAGGAGATGGGCAAGCCCGTCATCGTCGAGACGAAGCCCGGCGCCGGCGGTGCGGTGGCGGTCAACGACCTGATGCAGTCGCCGCACGACGGCAACACGATGATCGTCTCGCTCGACGCGATGGTCAGCGAGATCCCTCATATCGTGAAGCTGCGTTTCGACATGGGCAAGGAAGTCAAGCCGCTGGCCGAGTTGGCACGCGGCGGGCTGGTGATGGTGGGCAATCCCTCCGTGCCGGCGAAGAACGTCGCGGACGTCATCGCCTATGTGAAGGCCAATCCCGGCAAGGTCAGCTACGCCTCCTACAGCCCCGGCACCGTGTCGCACGTCATGGGACTGCAACTCAACAAGGCCGCCGGCATCGACATGGTGCACGTCGGCTACAAGGGAACGCCGCCGGCGTTGGCCGACCTGATGGGCGGGCACGTCCAGCTGATGTTCGCGGGCATCCCGAACGCCATTCCGCTCATCAAGGGCGGCAAGATCGTGCCCTACGCAGTGAGCCTGCCGCAGCGCTCGCCGAACCTGCCCGATGTGCCGACCTTCGCCGAGCTGGGCTACCCGCAGATCGAGGCGACGGCCTGGATGGGCCTGTGGGTCACGCCTGATGTTCCTGCTGCCGCCCAGGCTCATCTGCGCGACGCGGCGCTGAAGGTGATGGCGCAACCCGCCACCCGCGAACGACTGAGGGAGTTCGGGCTCGACGCGGGCCAGCCGCGGATGCCGGACGAGCTGGCGAAGTCGCTGCGCTCGGACTACGAGCGCATCGGCGCCGTGCTGAAGTCGATCGATTTCAAGCCCGAGTAAGCCATGGACACGATGCGCCGCCAGGCGCTGAAATTCGTTGTCGCGTCCATCGGCGCAGCGCTGGCCGCTCCGGGCCTTGCCCAGTCCGCGGGGCCGATTCGCCTGGCGCTCGTCGAGAGCATGAGCGGCCCTTTCGCCAACACCGGCGAGGCGGTGTTCCGCAACATCCTGTGGGCGGTCGAGAGAGTCAATGCGCGCGGCGGCGTCAAGCTGCCGGGCGGCGCGCGCTTCCTGCAACTGGACCGCTACGACAGCAAGGGCCAGAACGAAGAGGCGCTCTCGGCGTTGCGCGCCGCGATGGACGATGGCGCGCGCATCGTGCTGCAGGGCAACTCGTCGGCCACCGCGGCCGCGCTGATCGACGCGATCGAGAAGAACAACGAGCGCGATCCGGCCCGGCGGGTGCTTTTTCTCAACTACTCGGCGGTCGACCCGGTGCTC
>NZ_JASZYF010000032.1 GCF_030317115.1 Variovorax gracilis | reverse complement strand
GCCGCTCGCCAGCAACGCTTCCGCCGAGGCATAGGTCGCGGTCTTCAGTCCGGCGGCCATCAGCAACCGCTCGATGGCCTGGCGCATGCTGTCGTCGTCGTCCACCACGAGTACCACGCGGGTCGGGATCGGTGTCATTGCTGGGAGGCATCGAGCCGCTGACCACGCCGTCGCGAGAGGTGCGGTGGGAGTATGTTCATGCGCGCGACTCCTTCTCTCTCGGTGGATGTGAGTGCCGAAGCTTGCGTTGCCAGATGGCCCGATCGGCAAGGCAGCGTTCAGTCTGGGTTCATCATTGCGCGTCGGCGTGCGAAAGGTAACTGGGTCGAAGGGCAGATCCATTGCCCGAAAGGGAAGCGGAACGCCATCCAAACGCCGTCGACGGTCAAGCGATGCGAGAACTTCTCCTCCGGATAGTGGTGATCCAAGCCTATGCTGATGCCGGAACGTTGCAGGTTGCGTTTGACCACCTCCGCGCCGCACAGCGGTTCGAAGATTTGCATTGCCTGCCGGTGAGCGTTGTGCCGGTCATTTGGGGAACATGAACTGCGCTTGCAGACGGATCTGCCAGTTGGGGCCGTTGTCCGGCTTCACCACGTTGTAGTACGCCGATAGCTGTGTGTTCACCGGTAGCTTCCCCAGATGGAAGATCTTGCCGACGCCTCCGCCCAGCGGCACCGTCCAGCGCTGGCTGCTTTCGGCGTTCCAGTCGGCCGTGATGATCGGCGCCGTGGTGAGGTAGAAGCCGCCTGGGAAGTTGTAGTTGATGAATGGCTGGAGCGTCCCGTTGTTGTACGAGCCGCCTTGCTTGCTGCTGCTCACCGACCAGATGTTGTTCATCAGGGCACCGTAGACCCAAGGGTCGCCATGGTCCATGTGCAGCACGACGAGGGCCGGCCCCAGCCCCCAGTTCTTGTTGCCCAGTTCCGAGTTGCTGTTGGTCGGAATCTGCACCACCGGTCCAGCACCCCAGATCCACTTGCCGGGGTTGGCCGGCGACAAGAAGGCGGTGAGAACCACGTCACCGACACCATTCAAGCTGCCGATCCCGGGACCTAGCGAGGGCATCGAGATCACTGGCAGGATGGTGCGGGTGATGAGGTTCCAGTCCTTGTTGATCGAAATCGGGATCACCGGCTGGATGTTCAGAATGTTCTGCGTCCCCTTCTCGGGCCCGTAGTTGAGATTGGTGTTGTTCTGGAACGGCACGCTGATGAGGTTGCCGACCGGGTTCTGCGCGAGCTTGGCGAGTTCCTCGGCACTCAGTTCGGCGCGGGCCGAAGCCGCCAGCAACGCGGCGATCATGATGGCTGCGCTCGCGCGGGTGGCTTTCGCATGGAAGCTGAAACGCATTGTTCTCACTCCAAAGGGTTTGACCAGGAACGTCGACGTGGAGCTCCTCATGCGTCCGTGCGCGCCGCATGGACCAGAATCCCCGCCACGATGGCATGCAGGACCACCGCCGGCCACAGGAGCAGGCCCGCCGGGGATGGGCCAGGCCGACCCAGGCGAGGTACAGCGCGATCAGGCCGTTGTAGATCAGCATGGCGCGCGATGGCTTCATGGTGCCCTGCTGGCCACGCCCGCCCGGCCAGCAGGCCCAGCCGAGGGCGATCAGCGCAATGCCGCAGACGCGGCCGAGCGCCAGCGACGCGCCCTCGACCTCAACGCCGAACAGCCCCCGGATGACGAGGGCCGGCACCATGAGCGAGGCCAGGCCGGTGACGCCTTCGACAAGCGCGGCAAAGGCGAGGATTCGCCCGAGTCGGGCCGGCACTGCGTCGTTCGCGAGGGTCATGGCTGTGCCTGCAAACGCACGATGCACCGGAATCCCAGGTGCGAGGTCGAGGTGTCCACCGGCTGCGGCATCCGGGCGGCCGGCCGGTAGCGCCTGCAGTAGTTCGGCGCACAGAGGTGCGAACCGCCCTTCATGACCTTGCGCGGGATCGGAATCTCCGGCATGCCGGGGTCGAAGCTCTGCTCCTTCGGGGCGCCGCGCGGGTTCACCGGGATGCAGCAGGCCTTGAGCTTCTCGTCCGGGTGCCTCGGCGAATACCAGGTCTGGGTCCACTCCCAGACGTTGCCGATCATGTCGTGCAGGCCGTAGCCGTTGGGTGCGAAGCTGCGCACGGGCGACGTGCCCGCGAAGCCGTCTTCCGCCAGGTTCTGCCACGGGAACTCGCCCTGCCAGGTGTTGGCCTGGTGAACGCCTCCCGGCGCGAGTTCGCTGCCCCAGGCGTATTCGGTTCCTTCCAGTCCGCCGCGCGCGGCGAACTCCCACTCGGCTTCGGTCGCGATCTCCTTGCCGGCCCACTTCGCATAGGCCTCGACATCGCTCCAGGCCAGGTGCACCACGGGATGATCGTCCTTGCCGGCGATGCTGCTGCCCGGCCCTTGCGGCTGCCGCCAGTTGGCATCGGCGACGAAGGCCCACCACTGGAAGTGGTCACGCAGGCTCACGCGTCCCGGCGGCGCCACGAACACCGACGAGGCGGCCCTGAGCATTTCGGGCAGCGCGCCCGGATAGTCCTTGGGATCGGGCGGGAGTTCGCAGAAGGTCACATGGCCGGTGGCGTCGGCGAAGGCCCTGAACTGCGCGTTGGTGACCGGCGTGGCATCCATCCAGAAGCCGTCGACCGTCACGCGGTGCGACGGCTTCTCCTCGGGGTAGTGGTGGTCCGATCCCATGCGGAAGTTACCGCCCGGGATCCACAGCATGCCCGGATGCAGCGCCGGGACGACATCGATCGATGTGAAAGTTTCGGTCGTCATGTTTGCGTTCAGAACTTGAATCCGGCGCCGAAGTAGAAGCCGCCCATGGCCACCTTGTTGAGCATTGCATCGTCGCGCCTGTAATCCAGGTAGCGATAACCCAACTTGAATGAAGTGACCGGGGAGTATTGGTAGCTGGCGCCGGCGATGGCCTGCCAGCTCGAACTCGAGCCGCCTTCCCCGACGTCGAGGTAGCCCAGCAGCGACCATTTGTCGCCGACTGGGACGATCGCGCGCACGCCGATGACGCCGTCGGTCGAGCCCACCTTCTCCTCCTTGCTCCCCCCGAGGCCGCGCAGGCTGGGCGCGAAGTCGACATTGGTCTTGGCATCCACATAGCGCACGCCGCCAAGCACATCGACGGCCACCGGGCCGTCGATCACGCGGTAGAAACCGGCCAGCGTGGTGATGGTCTGCTCGAACTTGACGTTGTAGCCGCCCAGCAGACCGCCGGCGAACTGGTTCGACACGCCCAGCTTCACGTATTGCACGTCGAGCCATCCGCCCCACGGGCCCTTGCGGGCTTCGAGCGTGCCCATGGCCCCGAAGTCCAGCGCCTCCAGGATGCCCGTGGAGCTCACCGACAGCGTGTTCCCGGGAAGCGGCCCCAGCTTGAGATCCGAGCGGATGCCTGCCAGCCAGAGGTAGGGAACGAACTCGAACTGCCACTCGTTGGCGACAGGCAGGGTGGTCTGCGCCGATGCGGACAGGCAGCCCATCGCGGTGGCGAGACTGCAGATGGCGGTCAGCGCTTTCATTGCGGGGACTGGGCGCGCAGTTCGGCGAACCGCCGGGCGAAGGCGGCCGACCATTTGTTGAAGGCGTCCTGCGCGTAGCTCCAGCTGGTGAAGGAGCTCACGTAGCCGTTCATCCAGGCCTCCGCCGCGGTGGTCGCCCCGTTGTTGAGGTCGGCCGCGTACTTGAGGCCGATCTGGGTGTCGGCGCACTCGGCCAGCACCGTGCCGGAGGCACCGTCGCGGAACTGTGCCTCCAGGCCGGTCTTGCCCAGGTAGGGCGTCGACCCGACGGGGCGCCCCGTGGCCGCCCCGGAGCCTATCTCGGCGACGAAGCCGTAAGGCACGGCGGTGCCGGCCATGCTCTCCAGCGTGTTCGTCGGCACCAGCGAGGTCAGCGCAAGCCTGACCCGCAGCACTCCCGGGCCGGCCACGTTGACGACCTGAACCTCGGGTGACACGCTCTTGACCATCGCACTGTGGAAGTAGTCGACGAGCGTCTTGAGGTCGCTGGGGTCGATCGGGCTCTGCGCCGTGGCCGGCGTGACGTAGACCTGGATGCGCTCGAACATCACTTTGTCGTAGCTCCTCCAGTTGACACCGGCCTGCCGCCAGCACAGGAACCCACCGTTCGCGGGCTGCGCCTTCAGCTTGCCGGGCTCCGTCAGGAAGCCAACGTTGGAGACCTTGGCCAGGTCGTCGGACGCGGTAATGCCGGCGTTGCCCGATCCGGGCGCCGCACAGCCGGTCGCGAGCAGGGCAAGCGCCGTTGCGATGCAGGCGCTGAACGAGCTTCGGTGGAAGTGCGATGTCATCGAGATCCTTGGGTGCAGGCGACGGGAGCGTGCGCTCTCACGATCGTCGCCGCCGACTTGACGCAGGACCATCGGGTGGAAGGGCAATTCACTTGCCCGAAAGGGCAGGTTGGCCCTTCGCGCGCGGTGCGGCACCTGCAAGGCGCGTTAGGCCTAGATGGCGCCGACCCGCATGGAACGGCTGTCGGAGCGTGCGACGCTGCAATCAAGCAGAACCAACGAGTTCGCCTGATCCGGCGGGCGGCACACGGCACTCTCGCTAGCCGCCCATGTCGGCAGGCCGCTGCGCGGTCCCTGGAGCGCTTCGGCTCAGTTTCTCGGCAAGGGCCCCGAGCTCGACCGTCGAGTCCACGCCCAGCTTGACCATCAGGTGTGCGCGCTGCGTCTTGATCGTGCGTTCGCTGATGCCGAGCTCGTCGGCGATCTGCTTGTTGAGCTTGCCTGCGACGATGCGATCGAAGACCTCTCTTTCGCGCGTCGATAGCGTGGCGAACAGCGCGCGAAGCCGCGTGGCCTCCACACGGACTTCCCGCTGGGCAGCGTCGCGAGCAAGCGCCCGCCCGAGTGCCGCGAGCAAGGCGTCGCGCTGGACCGGCTTCTCCAGGAAGTCCACCGCCCCACCCTTCAAGGCCTGCACCGAGGAAGGGACGTCCGCATGTCCCGTCAAGAAGACGATCGGCAGCGGGATACCGTCTTCTTCCAAAGCGCCCTGAAGGTCCAGGCCCGAAGGACCGGGCATGCGGACATCGAGCAACAGGCAGCTCGGACGATCGGGCGGCGGATGGAGCAGGAACTCGCCCGCCGAGGCATACCCACGGGCCTCGAAACCTGCCATGTCGAGCAGCCTGAGCAGCGCGGTCCGCAGCGGCTCATCGTCATCGACCACATGAATGAGCGGAGAAGCGTTCATGCGAAGGCGGCGGCCTGGACGCTGCTTTGACCGTGCACGGGCAGCGAAACATGGAAAACGGTGCCATGGCCGGGTTCGCTCTCCACCCGGATGCGGCCTCCGTGCGCTTCGACGATGGTTCGCGCGATCGCAAGGCCCAGCCCCATGCCTCGGCGCTTGGTGCTGAAGAACGAATCGAAGAGCTTGGGCAGATGCTCGGGCGCAATGCCCGGGCCCCGGTCACGCGCGCTCATTGCAAGCCCGTCCGCTTCCGCCTCGACCGATGCCACAACAGTCCGCCGGTCGTCAGGCATGCCCTCGACGGCATCCATCGCATTGAGCACCAGGTTGATGAGTACTTGCTGGATCTGGACCGGATCACCGAAGACGTGGCCGGACGCCGCGGAATCTCGCACCACGAGATTCACGTCCCTGCGCCGCGCCTCGGCCTGAAGGATGGCACAGGCGTCGCTCACAATCTCGGCGAGGTCAAAGGCCTGGCGCGCGATCTGCTTGTTGGACAGAAGCGTGCGCAGGCGGCGAATGACATCGCTGGCCCGCATATCGTCCCGCCGAATGTCCGCCAGGATCATGCGCAGGTCCTCGCGGCGGTCGGCCCCGGACTGGAGAATCATCTCGGCTGCATCGGCATTGGTCAGGATGGCCGCCAGCGGTTGATTGATCTCGTGCGCAATCGAAGCCGTGAGTTCCCCGGCGATCGCGAGGCGCGAGGCGTGGGCGAGTTCTCCCCCGCGCTGAATGAGCGCCATCTCTGCCTTGCGGCGACGGTGGTGCTCGATCATGAGCGAGGCGACGAGCCCAGCCTGCAGCAGGATCACGGTGCCGCCGACGATCGCCACCGTCCGGTACGCCTCCCAGAACGTGGGCTCCTTGAATTGCACCACCGCGTCGGACGGAATGTCCTTGTCGGCGATGCCCCATCGGCGTGTCTGCCGCAGGTCGACGTTCAACTCGTTGGGCATGGCCTTGGGCAGGTTCAGCGCCGCGGGCGCCACGCCGTCGAACAGGCTGTTGACGATCTGCCCTGCCTGGCGGCCCGTGGCCTCGAAGCTCGGGACGCGGCCGCCCACGGCCCCGGTGCCGACGAAGCTGCTGAACGTTCCGTAGACGGGGGCGGTGGCGGCCTTGGCGATCATCTGGACCGACTCGCGCGCCGTGTACTTGAGGGCGTCGCTGCCCTGGTAGAAGCCGGGTGTGAACACGATCCAGCCCTCATCCAGCCCACGCAGGCGCTCTAGGACCTTGTCGGTCGACGCCCCGGCCAGGAATTCGATCGCCAGCCGTCCTTCGAACTGCGCGAAGGTGTCACGCAGCATCGCCTCCCATTCACGGTCGCGCGGGATCGCACCGGTCACCACGAGCAGATGGCGCGCCTTCGGATGCCAGCGCAGCGCCTGCTCGATGGTGCCGGCGGGGTCGTACTCGACCGGTACGCCGACCACGTCGGGCGGCAGCGTCGGGAATGGCTCGGGGTACGCCCTGAACGCGGCCGCGTGGACGATGGGAGCCCCCGGGAACAGGTGCGCGCGCTGGCGCAGAAGAAAGTCGAGCGATTGCCTTGCCACGGCGATGATGACATCGGGCGGCCTTCCGGCGTACTTGCGCTGCAGATAGGTCGCGACGGTGTCTTCGTAGTCCTCGCCGACGAACTCGGGATAGTCGAGGAACTCGGTGAAGACCTCCACCGGCCTGACGGCAGTGTCCCGGATCGCGCCCCTCAAGCCGCGCTCGACGTCGACGTTGGCCGGCACGAGGCGGCCATTGGAATAGAGCACCAGCACGCTTCGGGCGTCGGCGGCCATGGCCGCCGGGGCAAGCAGCATGCAGCAGATCGCGACGAGCCACCCAGGCCAGCGTCCACCGTGAATACCCATCGTTCGATCACATTGCAAGTGTCGGGACATGGATGATCCACGCTACACACCCGCAAGTCCACTTGCCCTTTAGGGCAATCGATTTGCCCCAAGGCTCGCACCGGAACGGTGCGAATGCAGAACGAATCGCGTGGGCACCTTCCCTTTCGGGCAAGCGCATTGCCCCCGGACCCCATTCTCAGGGGCCTCCGGTCGGGTGAAGATCGTGCTGACGATACCGAGCGCAAGACAGTGCCGCATCGTGTTTGTTCAACCACCGTGGAGAGAAAGCATGAAATCAATCAAGCTCAGCCTGGTGCTCTGCGCCGCCTTGATGGCCGCAGGTTGCGTGACCGACAAGACCTACAACACCGAAGTGCAGAAGGCCAATACCTACGCCGCGCTCAACCAGACGCTGTCGAGCGAACTGAGCAGCGACCAGGCACAGATCACGCAGTTGCAGAACGAGCTCAAGGTGACGATGGTCAACGAGATCCTGTTCCCCGAAGGCGGCTGGACACTCAGCCCCAAGGGTGAAGCGACGCTGGCCAAGATCGCACCGACGCTGTCCAACCTGCCGGGCCAGCAGATCATCGTCCAGGGCTTCACCGACAACGAGCCCATCGGGCCGGCCCTGCGAGGCCGGTTCCCGTCCAATCTCGAACTCTCGTCGGCGCGCGCGGACAACGTCGCGCGCTTCCTCACCTCGAAGGGCGTGCCGCAGAACTCGATCTCTGCGCAGGGCTTCGGCGACGCGCGCCCCGTGGCGAGCAACACCACGCCGCAGGGCAAGGCGAAGAACCGCCGCGTCGAAATCGTCATCTCGGCAGCCAACCGGCCGTAGCGGGTCTCGCCTAGAACCCGCAGAAGCAGCCGAAGTTTTCTACGGGTTCGCGCGCGGCACTTCGCAGCGCCGCGCGTGTCGGTGTAGCCGAGTAGCCGAGCACCATGCCCCTTGCGTTTCAGCAATCGCGAGGCCGGCAATTCAGTGCCGCGCGAAACTCAGAGAATGGGAGTTTGCAAGACGCTCCAGCCGGACCACCCTGGCTTCGACAAACGGAACTGGTCGCTTCGGAGGGCCTGTTCGTTCCAGCTCGGACTGGAGGCAATTCGCTGAACTAATCAGGTCGAGCAGTCGCTGCAGCGGTCAACGACCGATCTCATCATGCGGATTCAACCGGTCGATGCAACGATTTGGCTGAACATCTCAGCCGGCGTGTGGAAGTCGAGGGTCTTCCTTGGTCGCTCGTTCAATTGTCTTGCAACGGCATTCAGCTTGGCCTGTGAATGGCTCGAGAGATCGATCCCCTTAGGGAAGTACTGCCTGAGCAAGCCGTTCGTGTTCTCGTTGGTTCCGCGCTGCCAAGGATTGTGCGGATCGCAGAAGTAGACTTGGATGTCGGTCGCCAGGGTGAAGCGCTTGTGAGCCGCCATCTCCTTGCCTCGGTCCCAGGTCAGCGACTTGTACCGCTCCTGCGGCAGCTTGCGAGCGTTCTTGATCAGCGCATTGACGACGGTCTCGGTGTCCGTGCCCCCAAGTTTTACCAGCATCACGTAGCGTGTTTGACGCTCGACCAGGGTGGCAATCTGACTGCTCGTGCCCCCGAACAGCAGGTCGCCTTCCCAATGACCAGGCACTGCCCGATCTTCCACCGTGGCCGGGCGCTCGCTGATCGATACGGTGTCAAGGATTCTTCCGTGGTTATCGGTCTTCTGCGTGTGATGGCGCGAACGGCGCATGACCCGCGTGCGTCGCAGATGCTGCAGCAGTTCCTTCTTCAAGGCCCCACGGGCTTGGATAAAGAGGCTGTGATAGATGGTCTCGTGTGACACCTGGAAGTGCTCGTCGCCAGGATAACTATGCTTGAGCCACCCCGCGATCTGCTCGGGCGCCCACAGCGATTGGAGCTTGGCAGCCACGATGCGCGCCAAGGCTCTGTTCCTTATCAGTTTGCATCTCTTGGGACGGTGCCCGCAGTCCCACGCCGCCTGGTCGGCCTGAGCAGCCCGGTAGCCTTCTCGACCACCGTTGCGCTTGATCTCCCGGCTTACAGTCGATGGCGCTCGACCGAGGATGCTGGCGATCGCTCGAATTGAGAAGCCGGCCACCACAGCACGTGAGATCTCCTCGCGCTCGGTCAAGGTCAGTGCCAAGGAGGACCGGGACCGCTTTGGCGGTGGTATTCCGCCGGCTCGGGACAGAATCCCTTCGACCGACGAATGCGATCGATCAAACAACTGGGCTATCTGTTGAAGGCTGTCGCCTGCTTTCCAGCGCTCCCACATCAGGGCCTTCTGGCTGTCCGTGTAGTAGGTCCGTGTCCGATACTTCATCTACAACACTCCTTCTGCCTACGCAGTTTCTAGTGTGTTGCATCGACCGGTTGAATCCGCACCTCGGAGCGGAGGTTCGTTTCGGATCGGACTGCTGCAGGAATTGAAGTACCCGATTGAATGCACGTAGGTCGAAGAGCCTTGCGAAGGTCGACGACCGCTCTTGGCAGTAGAGCAAACATTCGGGGCGCCCAGTCGAAAGACCGAGATGGGCACGTTGCAGGCTTCCCTGCGTCGAGTGGGAACGGCTGGTCTGCGCCATCAAGGGGTCCTGGTCGCGAAGTCGGCATTCGCTGCACTGCGGACATGGACCGCGATGTTTGATGTTGCGCTCCTGCGTTGACTAGCAGGTTTCAGGGTTGCAAGCCAGGTCGGCCGATGCTGTTGGCTGGCATCAGCAGGTGATCCGCCATCATCCGAGCTGCAGCCGACAACTGCCTTGAAGCGCTGTAGCCCAGCAACAGTTGGCGCTGCGCCCAAGAATCGATCAGGCGCACTGCCCTGAGCCCGCGCGGGCCTGGCGTTTCCTTGCACGCTGCCAACGGGAGTACGCCCACCCCGAGCTGGGCGGCAATCATCTGGCACATCGCGTCGAAGCTGCGCACCTGCACGCGCATTCGCAGCGGCCGCCCAGACTCCGCGGCCGCGCGGGATGTCAGCTCCAGCAGTGAACTTCCCCGGTTCAGCCCGATGAAATCGTGGTCCAGGCAATCGGCGAAAGCGACTTTCCTGGCCTTGGCCAATGGATGCGCGCGCGGACACAACAACACCAGTTCGTCGTTGCGAAACGGCGCGAGCGTAAGGCCGTCGGCCGGCGTACCTTCGGCAAACACGCCAATGTCGGCCAGGCCGTCCAGCAGAGCGCGGACGATGTCCCCGCTCAACTGTTCTTCAATGTCGACGCGTATTCCGGGCTGATGCGCCATGAAGTCCGACAGCGCCTGTGGCAGGAACTCGGTCAGCGCAGACATGTTGGCCCACAGTCGCACATGCCCCCGATAGCCCTCGGCGTAGTCCGCCAGCTCGTTGCTGAACAGCTCGAAACCCTGGAACAGCCGCATCGCATGTTGTGCGGCCGCATGACCGGCTGGCGTCACGCTCACGCCCTGCACGCTTCGCTCTAGCAGCTGTGCGCCGGTGGCCGCCTCGAAGTCGCTGAGGCGCCTGCTCGCGGCCGACAACGCAAGATGGCATTGCGCGGCGCCCTTGGTGATGCTGCCGGTTTGCACCACGGCACAGAACAGCCGCAGCGTCACGAAGTCAACCCGCGCGGGGTTGATTGGGCTCTTCACCATCCCGGTCTCCTTGTGGGCTTCGCAGAACGCGAAGGATACATGCCGACATGGCAATTCCTCCTGGGCGCCCTTGGACCCTAAATTCAGGTCTCGACAGCTCACGAAAGCACAGAGACATGAAAGCACTGCAAGGCCTCAAGGTCCTCGAACTGGGACAACTCATCGCCGGCCCCTTCGCCGGCAAGACGCTGGCCGAGTTCGGCGCCGACGTCATCAAGGTCGAGCCGTCCGGCGTCGGCGATCCGCTGCGCAAATGGCGCCTGCTGCGTGACGGCACCTCGGTGTGGTGGGAGGTGCAGTCGCGCAACAAGCGCTCGGTCTGTCTCGACCTCCGAAGCCCGGAGGGCCAGGACGCCGTGCGGGCCCTGGCGCTCGAAGCCGACGTCCTCATCGAGAACTTCAAGCCCGGCACGCTGGAAGGCTGGGGACTGGGCTGGGAGCAGCTTCATGCACTCAACCCGCGGCTGATCATGTTGCGCATCTCCGGCTACGGCCAGACCGGACCCTACCGTGACAAACCCGGGTTCGGCGTGCTCGGCGAGGCGATGGGCGGCCTGCGCCACCTGACCGGGGAGCCCGGCCGCGTGCCGGTGCGCGTCGGCGTGTCCATCGGCGACACGCTCGCGGCGCTGCATGGCGTGATCGGCGTATTGACGGCCCTGCACCACCGCACGGCCCACGGCGGCGAGGGCCAGTTCATCGACGTGGCGCTCTACGAGTCGGTCTTCAACGTCATGGAAAGCCTGGTGCCCGAGCACGACGCTTTCGGCGCCGTGCGCGAACGCGCCGGCAGCGCATTGCCGGGCATCGCGCCCACCAATGCCTATCGGTGCAACGATGGTCAATACGTGCTGGTGGCCGGCAACGGCGACAGCATCTTTCGCAGGCTGATGCGCGCCATCGACCGCGAGGATCTCGAGACCGACCCGGATCTGACCCACAACGACGGTCGCGTGCGCCGCGTGGAAGAGATCGACGCCGCAATCGAAGCGTGGACGCGGGAACGCACCCGCGACGAGGTGCTGGCCGTGCTCGATGGCGCCGGCGTCCCGGTCGGTCGCATCTACTCGGTCGCCGACATCGCCACCGACCCGCAGTACCTGGCCCGCGAAATGATCGTCGAGTCGCCGACCTCCGACGGGCGGACGCTCAAGGTGCCGGGCGTCGTGCCCAAGCTCAGCGCGACCCCGGGCGCCATCGCCCATGCGGCGCCCCGCCTGGGGCAGCACACCGTAGACCTGCAGCGCGGCGGCTGGCCTGCGCGCTCGGCCTGAACCCAAAGGAGCAAGAACCATGAACCACGGCAACAAACAGCGGCTCTTCATCAACGAAGTCGCCACCCGGGACGGCTTCCAGATGGAGCCTCACTTCATCCCTACCGACGACAAGATCGCATTGATCGACCAGCTCGGCACGCTGGGCTACTCGAAGATCGAGGTGACCTCCTTCACGTCGCCAAAGGCCATCCCGGCGCTGCGCGACGGCGAGGAAGTCATGGCGCGCATTGCCCGCAGGCCGGGCGTGGTCTACACCGCGCTGGTGCCGAACCTGCGTGGCGCGGAGCGAGCGCTCGACGTCCGCATCGACGAGTTCAACATCGTCATGTCCACCAGCGAGACACACAACCTGAGCAACCTGCGAATGACGCGCAAGCAGTCGTTCGCACAATTGGGCGAAGTGATCGCGTTGGCGCGCAGCGCGTCCGTTCCGGTGAACGTATCGCTGTCGTGTGTGTTCGGCTGCCCGATGGAAGGCGAAGTGCCGCAAGAGACGGTGCTCGGCTGGATCGACCGGTTCGCCGAACTGGCCGTCAAAGGCATCACCCTGTGCGACACGACGGGCATGGCCTACCCCACCCAGGTTCAAACACTGTGCCAGGCGGCGATGACGCGCCATCCTCAACTGGAATTCACGGCGCACTTCCACAACACGCGGGCGATGGGCCTGGTCAACAGCGTGGCAGCTGTGGAAGCTGGCATCCAGCGCTTCGACATGTCGCTGGGTGGCATCGGCGGATGCCCTTACGCGCCTGGCGCTACAGGCAACGTGGCGACCGAGGACGTCGTGCACATGCTCCAGTGCATGGGCTACGACACCGGAATGGATCTCGACGGCCTGATCAGCGCCGCGGCGCAGGTCAGTCACCTCGTGCGGCACGACCTGCCGAGCCAGTTGCCGAGAGCCGGCCACCGCCTGACAAAGCATCAGCCCCCAGCCGACTTCCCCGAGATCGTCGCCCGCGCGGCTGCAAGGCAAAGCGCAAAAGGCAACGCAAAGGAGGCCGTCGCATGATCGACCATCTCGACCACCTGGTGCTTACCACCACCGACGAGCAGGCATGCGTCGCCTTTTACGTCGAAGGGTTGGGCATGACGCTCGAATCATTCGGCGAGGGACGCAAGGCGTTTCGCTTCGGCAACCAGAAAATCAACCTGCACGTGAAAGGCAAGGAGTTCGAGCCGAAGGCGCACCAGCCGGTGCCGGGTGCGCTGGACCTGTGCTTCATCGCCAGCCTGCCGCTGGACGACGTGATCGCCACCCTGAAGCACAAGGGCCTCGCGATCATCGAAGGGCCTGTGATGCGCACCGGTGCGGTGTCGCGCATTCGCTCCGTGTACTTGCGCGATCCGGACCTGAACCTGATCGAGATCTCCGAGGTGGCGTCATGAAGGTGGTCTTTCTGGACGCGGCGACGCTGCCTCAGGCCCTCGCCTTCGATGACGGCCTGGGCATCGACTACCACCCCTACGACACGACTTCGCCCGCGGAAGTCGGCGAGCGCATCGCCGGCGCGACGGTGGTCATCACCAACAAGATCCGGCTCGACGGCGGGCCGCTTCGGGCCGCGCGGGGCTTGCGACTCGTGGCCGTCGCTGCAGCCGGCACGGACAACATCGATGTCGAGGCGGCCGAAGCGCTGGGTATCCGCGTCCAGAACGTCCCCGACTATGGAAGCGAGTCCGTCGCCGAGCACGCGATTGCCACGCTGTTCGCCTTGCGCCGCGAGATCGTGACGTACGCCGCCGCGGCGCGGGACGGCCGATGGACGGCATCCCGCCACTTCTGCTGGACCGGACCTCGCATCCGTGACCTCGGCGGCTCGCGCTTCGGCATCGTCGGCCGCGGCCGCATCGGCGAGGCGGCTGCAAGACTCGCGCGTGGCGTCGGCATGACCGTGCACTTTGCACAGACACCCGGCACGGCGTGCAAGGACGACGAACTCCCGCTCGACGACATCCTGTCGCAGTCCGATGCAATCACGCTTCACGTGCCTTTGACGCCAGGCACGAAGGGGTTGATCAACGCCGAATCGCTGGCGCGGATGAAACCCGACGCGGTGCTCATCAACACCGGCCGCGGCGCGCTGGTCGACCCCGCCGCGCTGGCCGACGCGCTTCGCAGTGGCTCGATTGCGGGTGCGGCCATCGACGTGCTGGAAGTGGAGCCGCCGGCACCGGGGCACCCACTGATCGACAGCAACGTTCCCAACCTCCTGCTGACGCCGCACGTCGCCTGGGCCAGCGACCGCGCTCAGGCCCGGCTGGCCACTCGCCTGCAGGAACTCGTGACGCAACAGGCCCGCCTTTCCTGAACACGACATCCACCGGAGACAAACCCATGAATACCGCTTACCTCGCTTCGCTTGCCGCAATCGCCTCATCGATCTGCGCCTCTCCAGCACAAGCCGACACCTATCCATCCAAGCCGATCACCATCGTCGTTCCGAGTGCTGCGGCCGGTTCGACGGACATCGTGGCCCGCATGATTGGCGATCAGTTGGGCAAGGCGCTGGGCCAGTCGGTCATCGTCGATAACAAGCCCGGCGCAAGCGGCAACATCGGCACCGAGGCGGTCGCGCGCGCCGTACCTGACGGCTACACACTGCTCATGCAGTACTCCGGCTATCACGTCGGCAACCCGGCGCTGTTCCCGCAGATCCGCTGGAAGACGAGCGACTTCGCGCCGATCGCGCTGGTCATGCGGGCGCCACACGTGATCGCAGTGAGCGGCACGCTGCCGGCCACGAACCTCAAGGAGTTCATCTCCAGCGGACAGAAGAACGGCAAGGGGCTCTTCTTTGCGTCGTCGGGCAATGGCTCGATCCAGCACATCGCCGGCGAGATGTTCGCGCGACAGGCCAAGGTTCAGGCCACGCATGTTCCCTACAAAGGTGCCGGTCCGGTCGTGACCGACCTGATCAGCGGACAGGTCGACATGTTCATCACCACACCGCCCTCCGTCATTGGACAGGTGCAGGCCGGCAAGATCAAAGCTCTTGCCTATGCCGGACCCAAGCGCCATCCATCGATGCCGACGGTTCCTACGACGGCCGAAGCGGGCCTGCCCGGGTACGAGGTCGAGTCGTGGTTCGCCTTGTTTGCCCCTGCGAAGACGCCTCCTGAAGTCGTCGCGCGCCTGACCGCTCAGGTCAAGACCATCGTTGAAAGCGAGGCCTTCAGGAAGAAGGTCGAAGACCAGGGCGCCTTTGCTGCCTACATGGACCCGCCGGCGCTCGGCAAGTTCGTCGACCAGGAAGCAGCCCTCTGGGCGAAGGTGATCAAGGACGGAAACATCAAGCCGGACTGAGCCACACTTTGACGCGACCCGAAAGATAAAGAGGCAAAATATCTTGCTTTCGGAATCGCCGACCGAGCGGTCCTTCGCTTCGCGCTGACCTACGACTTTGATCGGCCATGAACAGTCTGTCGCGCCGCCTCCAAGTTATGTCCGCCTCGATTGAAGGCGGACATTGAGGCAGGTGAACAAAAAAGCCCGGCTGCAGTTTTGGGACGCGAGTGACCTTTGTGGCTGCGTGTGCAATCAACCATCTTCCTTCGGCGGCGCAACCAGCGCACCCCTGATGTCGTGGCGTGCCATGGCGTCGGCGACGAATCCTGATGCTTTCATCTCTTCAACGAACTCGCTCAGATAGTTGGCAGCTTCTATTCCCCTGCTGCGCGGTGTTCCCATCGCTTGCTGGATCACCATGAATCTGCCAGGCAAGAGTCGCAGCCCCTCTAATCTTGCTGCGTCGGAGGCAAGCTGCTGACGCACACCTGCAGCCACGTCGGCGTGCTGCGCAAGAAACTCTTCAACAACCGTAGGTGACGTGTCGGCTCGAAGGATCTGGGCCTTCTTGAGCTCGCGAGTCAGGTAGAGGTCGTATGCGCTTCCTTTGCCGACCATGATCCGCACGCCTTCGGCATCGACTTGCTCGTTTGTTGCGATCTTGGAGTCTTCGCGCACGAGGTAGCTCCCTTCGATCAATATGTACGGGGCTGTAAAGAGCAAGCCTTCGCCGCGCAGGGGATCGACGGCGAAAAACCCGACATCGGCTTGCTCGCCGGTGACGGCGGTTACTGATTTTCCAGCGGCATCGAACACCACTGGCTTCATTTCTGTATGCAGACGCCTCGCAAGTTCGATCGCCAGGTCGACCGACACGCCCGTTGCCTGTGAGGTGGCCGCATCCCACCTTGCCAGGATGGGGTTGCCAAGGTTGATAGAGGCGCGCACTACGCCTGTCGGCGCCAGTGCCGATCGGATTGTTAGTGGGACTTGCATTGCAGGAGACCTTTCAAGGAAGGGACGTGGTATCACTGAGCTATGGCGTGGCTGCCGCTTAGACCTTGGCTGCGTGCTCTTCGAGCAAAGCGAGCACCGAGGGGTCCAGTGCAAGCCCTTCACGCCGATGCCGCGCAAGGTTGTTCAGTTCGATTTCCCCCGGCACAAGAACTGGACGCGCTGCTTCGGCGGGAGGGCTGTCGTGAAGGATCGCCGCGAAATCGTTCATCCGCTCCGCAAGCCATGCAGTGGAACCGAGGCGCCGTGTGTCGATGAGGATGAAGAAATGTCCGAGGTTTTGCGGCTCGTCAGGCGCATCGACCCAGGACTTCACATGCGTGAGGTAGGCGGCGCCCGATAAAAGTCCTGCGAACAGGTCCACAAGCAAAGCCAGCCCGTAGCCTTTGTGTCCGCCGATCGGAAGCAGGAAGCCATCAAGGGCCGCAGCGGGATCGGTCGTCGTCCGGCCGCCCTTGTCCGTCGCCCAGGTGTCGGGAATGGATTCACCGCGCTTGAGTGCGTTGCGGATTTTTGCGCGAGCGGCAACGCTGATGGCCATGTCCAGCAAGAACGGCTTGCCGCCGGGGTTCGGCACGCCAAAACCGACAGGACTATTCCCGAGACGGGCATCGCTGCCGCCCCACGGTGCGATCGTCGTGGTGGCATTGCTCCCGATGATGCTGGCGAACTCGGCTTCGGCTGCGATCAGCGAATAGGGCGAGACAGGGCCGAAATGGTTGCTGCCACGCGCAAACGCAATACCCACTCCTGTCTGCTTGGCCGTTTCCATGGCGGCCTCCAACGCGCGCATTCCAACGAGCGGGCCGACTCCGTTGTCGCCGTCGATGCTCACGATGGCGGGCGCTCGCTGTTCCACCTTGATGTCCGGTCTGGCCTTGATGCCGCCGACACTCAGTCGCTCACCGTACGACTCAATACGGCCGAGGCCGTGGGTCGACAGGCCGAACAGGTCAGCGGTTACCAGGATCCTGGCGACGTCTTGTGCGTCTTTGTGATCGAGGCCAAGGCCCTCGAAGGCCTTGGCACCGAGCTCAAGCAGTTCGGACTCCAGTAGGACGCGTTTTTCAATGATGGCGGTGTTCATGGTGTCTTTTAATGGGAAGTGATGATTGGTGGCTTCATTCGGCCTTGAGGCCGGCCTTGCGAACAACGTTGCCCCAACGTTCACGCTCGGCTTTGATGAACTTGGCAAATTCCGCAGGGGCCATGGGAGACGCGGTGCTGCCGTCTTCTTCAAGCCGTGCACGTACCGTCGGAACGCTCAACGCCTTGATCGCAGCGTCATGCAGGCGGGCGACGATCTCCGGCGAAGTCTTGGCCGGCGCGAGGATCCCGAACCATTGCGAGCTGTCGAACCCGGGGTACCCGAGTTCGGCCACCGTGGGGACGGCAGGCAGTGCGCCCAGCCGTTGAGGGGAGCCGCTTGCGATGATCTTTATCTTTCCCGCCTTGGCCTGTGAGATGAAGCCGGGAGGGCCTGCAGAAGCGGCATCCGTGTTGCCCGCCAGCAGATCGTTGAGCTGGGCACCAGTGCCCTTGTACGGTACATGGGTGACGTCGATGTTGGCCGTGACCTTCAACATCTCGAATGCAAGATGACCTGCGCTGCCGTTGCCTGCTGAACCATAGTTCAGCTTGCCGGGCTGCGCCTTGGCCAACGCGACGAACTCCGGCAGCGTCTTCGCCGGAACCTTCGCTCCGATGGCGAACACCATCGGCACCTTGGCCAGCAAGGCAATGGGCGCGAAGTCTTCGTCGCCATACGGCAGCTTGGGAAACATCGCCGGGTTGACCGCCAGGGTGCCGACATGCCCGAGAACGATGTTGTAGCCATCAGGTGCCGCGCGTGCCACCTCTTGCATGGCGATGATCCCGGATCCACCTGCCTTGTTGTCGACGATCACGGCCTGCCCCAGCGTCTTTGACATCTCGTTGGCGATCAGGCGTGCAATGACGTCGGAACTGCCGCCTGGGCCATAGGGCACCACGAGGCGAATCGGCTTCTCGGGCCAAGCGGCGTGGGCCAAGGGCATCGTTGCTGCCATCACGGCGGTCGCCAGAAGGCCGATCACGCGGCGGTGAAGCGAACTTCGAGTGGTGCTGCCGATGCTGGGCAAAGTGCTCATTCAATGTCTCCTTGTTGATGCGGCCTGGATATGGCCGCAGATCAGGGTTGAATGGTCGCGGGGAGTCGCTTCGGTGTAAATTGCAAAGATTCGCTCTACTTTTGCGTCAAACGCATGAATTTCGATTTGGCGGATATACGCGCCTTCCTGTCCGTTGCAGACTTCGGCAGCTTTCGGGTTGCTTCCGAAAACTTGCACCTGTCGCAGTCAGCCCTGTCTCGTCGCATCGACAAGCTCGAGTCGGCGCTTGGCATCAAGCTGTTCAGCCGCACGACGCGGAAGGTGGAGCTGACGACGGTCGGCAGAGCATTTGTGCCTAGGGCTCAAAACGTCATGCGCGAGCTCGACGACGCGCTCGTGGGGATCAAGGACGCGACGGAGCGAATCTCAGGCCTGGTGACGATTGCTTGCGTCCCGTCTGCTGTGGGCTACTTTCTGCCGGCTGCAATCAAGCGCTTTCACGCCTCATACCCGAAGGTTCGCATTCGTCTCATCGACGAATACTCCTCAGAAGTCCTCGTAGCAGTCGCGAGAGGGGACGCGGACTTTGGGTTGACGTACATCGGCACGCAAGAAGCAGACATCAATTTCGAACCCCTGCTGGAGGAGCGGTTTGTCGTCGCGTGCCCTGCGGGCCACCCTCTGGCAAAGAGGAAGCGCCTGACCTGGGCGGACTTGACGCAGCACGCTTATCTGACGCTTGCTCAAGGAAGTGGGAATCGATTCTTGATCGATCAGGCAATCAGCCAGGTTGAAACAAAGCCGCAGTGGATTTGCGAGGTGCGCCACGTACCAGCGCTCGTCAGTCTGGTCGAAGCAGGATTGGGGCTAGGCGTCGTCCCGCGCCTCGCAATGCCTCCGAAAGGGCATTCGTCGGGGCTGATCAGCATCCCGCTGGATGATCCAAAAATCACCAGGGTGATCGGGCTGATCAGCCGACGCGGGCACGAACTGATGCCAGCTGCCCGACTGTTCTATCAAATGCTTTTAAGCGGAAGTGAGAACAGGAGAAATGAAGCTCAGCCAATGCAACGCGCCGGGATCAAATGAAAACGAGCTAAGCCACGCGCAAGGCGGATTGGATTGGTGACGACTGCTTTGGCGTGGCCTGCGGAAGTTGGCTGACCGAACCTGAGGGAACGGAAGGGGCTGAAGAGACTTTCACCTTTTCGGCCGGTTTTTCAACTTATCGGCAACAAGCGGACATCCGCACGCGAAAAGCGTGCAGCCCGCCCCGACGGAAGCCGTTCGGGCAGCAATTAAGCTGGCATGAAAACGTCAGTCTTCCTGCGGATGCGAGGGCGGAGGGAGCAATCGAGCTGGCTTTTCAGGTTTGTCTGCGACGCGACATCAATCGACGAAGCTGAATGACGACGCTCACTAAAAGCGTCAATGCAGTTCTAGCGGTCTAGCGAGTTGCGGCCCGCGTTCCTGTCGCCGCGCGGATCACATCGATCACGCGGCCGTCACGATATTCCATGATGCCGACGATGCGTTGTTCGGTTAGAACGGGCCGGGGTGGAGTCGGCGCGAGTGAAGTGGCCAGCGACTGCAAGACGCCCATATCGACAACTTTCAGGCCGTTCTGCACCAATCGATCGCGAAGATCCCCGCGCGCAGGGTTCACGGCAACACCGTGCTCCGTCACCACGGCGTCGATTGATTCGCCCGGTGTTGTGACACATCGAACACTCTCGACGATCTTCGTTCCACCGGCGGAAGTCAACCGTGTTGCGACCAGGGCGAGCTTCGCACCGGCGGCTGTGTCGGCGTGCCCACCCGACCCTCCCAGAATGCGTCCGGAGCTACCCGTCGTGACGTTGACGTTGAATCCCAGATCCACCTCGGCGGCACCGAGCAGCATTGCGTCGAGCTGATCGGCAATGGATCCGCTGTTGTGTGGATTGGCGTACAGCGACGCAGACATTGCCTGATGACGCACGTCTCGCCGGTACGACTCGACAGCCCTGAGATCGAAGCACTGAACATCGAAGAGGCTGCGAAACAAACCTTCCTCGAGCATGTCGACAAGGTAGCCGGTCACCCCGCCCGCGCCGAAGCTGCCCTGAACGTTGCGCTTACGCATGGTCGCCTGGACAAACTGCGAGACTGCCAGCGAGATCCCCCCGGCGCCCGTCTGGAACGAGAAGCCATCAACGAGGAGGCCGGAAGCAGCAATCACGTTGGCTGCGGTTTCGGCAATCCCAAGCCCTATTGGGTCGGTCGTTGGCCGGGTGCTTCCGGACAGGATACCGGCAGGGTCGCCGATGCTGTCCACGCGAACTATGAAGTCCACCTGTTCCTGGGTGATGTCAATCTGCACGAGCGGATACTCGCCGATGTGATCAGTGACACCGACGACGCGACGAGCGTATTGCGCGTCTACCATCGCGTACCCCAGTGGCCCACACGCCGCGCGACCTTCGGCACCGCTGAGATTGCCGCACCTGTCCGCAGATGGCGCGGCAACAAATGCCACGTCGATCTGGAGCTCTCCGGCCTCGATCGCACGGGCGCGGCCGCCGTGCGTTTGCATCACCACGGGTGTGGGAAGCAGGCCGTCCGATACGGCATCGGCTACCGGACCTGACATGTAGGCTGTGCAGATTCTCGCAACGACCCCGCTTCGGATGTGATCCACCAAAGGCGCATGCACCGGAAAAAGCGAACTGGCTGCAATTCGCAAGTCTCGGAGGCCGCGCGCCGCTGCGACCGCCAACACCTGGTTGAGAACCTGGTCGCCGTTGCGAAGATGATGGTGGAACGACAGGGTGTCGCCATCCTTGATTCGGCAGGCATCAAATGCAGCCTCGAGGTTTCTCAGTTGTTTGTCTCGACCTCGAACTGCTGGACAAACTCTTGTCGACGTGCGCGTGGCGATTTCCGGTGGCAGCCCAATGCCAATGAATGGGCGCGTGCGGCCGTAGCCGTCGATGTGCGGCGGGACGGCGCGCGAGTGAAAGTCGGTCATGGTTCGATCGACGTTCCGACCATCGCCAAGGTCCGCCGGGCCTGCAAGACCACTGGCAAATCGACCATACGGCCGTCGAGCTGCACGGCAGCGCCGTTCGAGGCAGCGTCCGCTTCCAGCACGCGTCGCGCCCACAACACGTCGTTGGCAGATGGTGCAAACGCCGCATGGACACCGGCGACTTGCTGAGGATGAATGCATAGCTTGCCGGCGAAGCCGAACCGCTTGCCCCGCAGCGTGTCAGCCGCAAGACGTCGCGCATCCGTTGTCTGCACCGTCACTCCGTCGACTGGTGGCGCAAGCCCGGCGCCTCGAGACGCCATCGAAACGGCGAATCGAAGTGGATCCAACTCCCGTTCGTCCTCGCTGCAGGCGATGCCCGTGTCGGCCATGAAGTCGATGTGGCCGACCACCAGCCGGACCACGTTCGGCATGCCAGCGATCGCTTTGAGATTGTCCAGCCCAGCGGCGCTTTCGATCAGCGCCAGGATGCGGATACCGCGCAGTCGCTCGCCGAGCAACTCCAGCGTGGATGTTCTCTCAGCCTTGGGAAGCAATATGCCCCCGAGACCGGGAAGGCGGCTGACCAGTTCGATGTCCGCATTCCATTCGGGGCTTCCTTCTGCATTGATTCGAACGACTACGCAAACATCTTGTTGGGCGATGGCTTGCCAGCACGCAGAGACAGCTTCGCGGGCCAGTGCCTTGTCCTGCGAAGGCACGCTGTCTTCGAGGTCGAGGATGATCACGTCAGCGCCGCTGTTCAGCGCTTTGTCGAACCGATCCGGTCGATTCGCTGGCACGAAAAGGAAGCTTCGCGCCGTGGCGCAACGCTCGGGCTTCAAATTTGACATGGTGTAGGTCGAATCACTGAAAAAATTGGTCGGACAGCCGCTCCCACCCGTTGATGGACCGTCGCGGCTTTCTGTCACGGATACGGGTCGAACCGGTGACCTCAGACAGGAACGGTGTCCACCGGTGTGGCCGCAAGCGGCCGGCAGGCTGCCTGCTGGAGGCGTTCGCCATCGAACCGAATGGGGTTGGCAAGCAGTTTCATTTTGGGGTCGGCTGGGTGAGGCACGTCCTTGACCATGTCGATCTCCCGAAGGAAGGGGTTGTCCAGTGCCTGCCGTACGTTGAGGACCGGGGAAATCGGGAGTACGCCGGTCAGAACCTGGAGCCAATGCGCGGTCGGTTGCTTCCCGAACGCACTGTCCAGTGCCTCGGTCAGTTCTGCACGGTGCTCAGCCCGGAGCTTCTGCGACTTGAATCGCTCGTCTGCAGTCAGGACCGGGTCGCCGATCACGCCAAGAAGCGCGTGCCAGAACTTATCGGTCATGCACATGATGTAGATCCATCCGTCGCCGGTCTTGAAAGTCTGGACCGGGGTGACGGAAAGGTGCGCTCCACGCGGCAGTCGGCGCGATGCGTGGCCTTCGTTCAGATACCAGGTACCGGCATAGCCAAGTTGATGCAGAGCCACGTCGAACAGGCTGACATCGACGTCGCAGCCCTGCTTTGTGATCTGCGCACGGCGCACAGCGCCCATCAGGCCAAGCATGCCGGTAATCCCGGTCATGTAGTCGATGACCGAGGCACCGAAGCGCGCGGGTTCGCCTTCTGGATCGCCGGTGAGGTCCATAAGCCCAGATTCCGCCTGCATCAGGAAGTCGTATCCAGGCCAGGCTTCGCGTGAGTTGTGCCGGCCGTAGGCCGAGATGTGCAGACAGACGATCTCCGGCTTGATGGCCTCCAGATCCTTGTATTCGAGCCTGAGCTTGCCCGGTTGATCACCTCGAAGGTTGTTGACCACCGCGTCGGCGCCAGCGACCAGCTGTTCGAATTCTGCGCGACCCTGCTGCGTCTTCATATCGAGCGACAAGCTCTTCTTGTTGGTGTTCCAGCCCTGGAACACGAGGCTGTCGCCAGTGCCGAGGAAGTACGGACCCATGAACCGCGCGGGGTCACCGCCAATGTCCTTGTTCTCGATCTTGATGACTTCGGCGCCCATGTCCGCGAGGAACATCGAGCCGTACGGACCTGCAGCGAACTGCTCGATCGAAAGAATGCGCAAGCCTTCGAGGGGTTTCAAGATGTGCTCCTTATTCAACGGTCAGCTTGGCTTGCTTCGCCAACGAACTGAATTCGGTCAGTTCCTTGGTGACACGCGCCTTGAGTTCGGCGGATGTGCCGGGCTGGGGTTCGATGCCTTGAGAGAGCAACTGCTTCTGGACATCGGGATCTTTCAGAATTGCTGTGATCTCGCGGTTCAACTTCTCGATCACTGCGGGTGGCGTGGCCGCCGGCGCCATCAGGCCGAACCAGGTGCCGACGTCGAAGTTGGGCACGCCGGCTTCTGCGAGCGTCGGCACGTCGGGGAGAGCGCTCGAACGCTTCGCGGTCGTGACTGCAAGTGCTCTGAGTTTCTGTGCCTTGATGTGCGGCAATGAAGAGGTGACGGTGTCGAACATGACTGACACCTGGCCGCCGAGCAGGTCTGCGACTGCCGGCGCGCTGCCGCGGTACGGAATGTGGGTCAGTTGAGCGCCCGTTCGCAGCTTGAACATTTCGCCGATCAGATGATGGGCAGAGCCCGGACCCGCGGAGGCGTAGTTGTACTTGTCCGGGTTGGCCTTCGTGATGGCGACAAGCTCCTGGACGGACTTGGCGGGCACCGCTGCATTGACCACTACAACGTTCGGCACCAACGCCATCATGCCGACCGGCGCCAGATCGCGATCAAAGCTGTAAGGGAGCTTGGCGAAAACTGCTTGGGCGATGGTGTGATGCGCGGCTCCCACTAGCAGCGTGTAGCCATCAGGTGCCGCCTTGGCAACGAAGTCCGCACCGACCGTGGCCGAAGCACCGGATTTGTTCTCGATGACAACAGGCTGCCCCAGGGATTTGCTCAGGCGAGGTGTCACGATCCGCATCAGGGTGTCCGTAGTGCCACCTGCCGGAAACGGCACGATCACCTTGATGGGCCTGGTGGGATAGGTGTCATCGGCAGCGAGTGCAGGGACGCTGGCGGTCAGTGCGACGCCGCAGGCCAGGGCCAGCATCGAACGGCGATGGAAAGAGTTCACGGTGTTGTCTCCAATGAAGGTTGAAAGATGAAGGTCGCGGCCTCAGGGTTGCAGCCAACGTCGCCCGGAATGGCTCAGGAGAATGCAGCCGGACGCTTCTGCAGGAATGCGGCGATGCCCTCCTTGGCGTCGGCCGAGCAGAAGACACGATCGCTGGCTTTGAGCGACTCTCCGACGGCTTCCGCGTCTGACCGGTCAAACGCAAGATTGACGATGGACTTGGCGGCATGCAAGGCCAAGCTTGGACCCTTGGCCAGTGTTTGTGCGATGCCCTTCGCCTCGGCCAGCGCGGTGCCCTGTTCGACGAGACGGTTTACAAGTCCCCAGTTATGGGCTTGCGCGGCGGTGATGGGTTCGCCAAGGAAGATCATTTCCTTCGTGCGCGATTCGCCGATGCGACGCGCCACGCGGTAAGTGCCGCCGCTGCTCGGGAAAACGCCCAGCTTGATCTCTGGCAGACACAGCTTGACCTGCGCTTCGGCGACGATCAGATCGCAGCAAGCGGCAATTTCAAGGCCTCCGCCGTAGGTGTAGCCGTTGAGTGCAGCGATCGTTGGCTTGGGGAAGGAACGCAGGGTCTCGAACACCTTGTTCTGGAAGATCAGCTTCTTCTCCAGTGCAGCACCAGGCTCTGACATCTCGGTGAGTTCCGAGATGTCCGAACCGGCGCAGAAGGCGCGACTCCCGGCGCCGGTCAGCACCAGGGCCCGAACGGTGTCGTCACTTTCCAGCGACTTCAGTGCGGCATAAAGCTGCCGGGTCAGCGGCGCCGACACGACGTTCATCGGCGCGTTGTCCAGGAAGATGATGGCGTAGCGGTCTTCTCGCTCGATGGTGATCTTGGTATCGGTCATGTCAGTGCGGTCTGGTTGGCGTTTGCTAAATGGTCTAATGTTGTAATGTACGTACATTCTAGATCGAGTGATTGCGTACCAGATGAGTACTTACCCTATATTCATGGCCGCCTCATCCTTGGTTCGCACCTAGACCACTTTGCAACGGCTTCCATGCACGACGCACCCTCGCCGTTCACTGCTCTGAGGTGGAGTTCGCCGGTGGACTGCATGTCCCAAGCCTGGAGTTCCATGGGCTCGTCGCAGTACAGGGGGCTGACGCCCTTGAACTCAAAGCTCGCCAGTCTCAAGGCTGGCTTGCAGCGCCTAGCAAACTGTTGAAGCAGCGTGGCAGTGAGGGGTCCATGAACCACAAGGCCCCGATAGAACTCCACGTCTTGCGCGTAGGGCTGGTCGTAGTGGATGCGATGCCCGTTAAACGTCAGCGCCGAATACCTGAACAGCAGTGTGGTGTTGGGGACATGACTTTCACGCCACTGGATCGGTGCATCAGCCGGCGCTTCGGCAGGTCTCGGCGCTGGCGCAGCGGCCGCTTCGCGGTAAACAATGTCTTGTTCCTCCACGACGCACACCTGATCGTCCACCGTTGTGGTGTGAGCAACCGTCACGAAGCACATGCTGCCCGAGCGACCTTCCTTGGGCGTGATCCTGAGAATCCTGCTGGTCCGGATCGCTTCGGAACCGATTGCGATCGCCGTCAAGTATCTGATCCGACTGGCAGCCCACATGCGGCGTGGCAGAGGAATCGGTGGCAGAAAGCTTCCCGGAACATCCCTGCGAGGATGACCGTCTTCGCCGAGTGCGCTTTGCGCGACGACAGGATTGAAGAACAGCCAATGCCAGCCTGGCGCAAGAGCGTCCCCGACGCGCGATTCGTCCGTCGCGTCCAATGTTGCACCCATCGCGGCGACCGAATGGGGATCGATGCGTGCGTGCGTCGTCTCCGTACGACCAATCCAATCGTTGAAATCGTTCATTGCCATACTTGGCTCCTTAGGTGTGGTGATCCAGGGGCGTCGAAGGGGCCGGTGTTCAACCGCAAGATAGAAATACAGCCCACTCACTTGTCTCAGTGCGACGCGGAGGCTGCCAAGCCAGTCGCCAAACGCTTCCTGCTTGCGCGGGCCAGGAGCAAGAGGGTGCCGCCCGCAATGCTCAGCATGCCAAGCGCGAGGAATGACGAGGCGAACCCTGGTGAGGTGGACTTGAGGTATCCGATCAGCAGCGGGCCGAGGAACTGTCCAAGAAAGCTTCCGCCGCCGATCACGACGCCCACGGCGGGAATGGCCCGGCGCAGCGGAAGGATCTCTGTCAGGTAGGACGAGATCAGCGGCGTGGGCATCTTCATCATGAAACCGATGAGCAGGATCAGGGCGATCTGAACGGCGAGAAAGCGATCCGGGACATTGGCAAGCGCGGTCAACATGGCTCCGATGATGATCATGGGAACAGCTGCATGCTTTCGACGCTCTTGCCCGTGCTTGTCAGAGCGGTGAGTGATGTAGTACGCGCCGAACATTGCCATGATGAAGGGCGCGCCCGAGAGCACGCCCACGGTCATGCCGCTCAGGTGTTCGTGCGTCTTGAATATCGTGGGCAGCCAAAGGGTCAGCCCGTAGAGAATGATCTGACTGCAGGAAAAGCCGAGCATGAGAAGCCAGACCGACGGCTCCTTGAATGTCGTGATCCAGGAGTCAGTCTGCTTGTCTCCGTGGGCGGCCTGTTCGGTGGCAAGGCTGCTGTGAATGGCCTCGCGATCAGACGCCGCGAGCCATTTCGCGCTGTCGAGGCCCTTGGGGATTGCCAGGAACCAGACCAGGCAGAAGGCCCAGGCAGGAAGACCCTCAATGACCATCATCATTCGCCAGTCGTGGTGCGCAAGGATGGCCGCGGAGACGGGGCCGGCCAGGAAGCCGCCCGCTGCGACGCTCAGGTTCCAGATGCCGAAGGCGCGGCCGCGCTCCGACTTGATGAACCACTGCGCCAGCAGCATCGAGGTTGCGGCGTATATCGGTCCTTCTGCCAATCCCAGGAGGAAGCGAATCGCCAACAGTTCCTCAAAGGTCCTTGCGAAACCCGTCGCAACGGCTATGCCACCGAACAGCACCAGGCACGCACCGATCAGAAGGCGCGGACCAAATCGCAAGGCCAGGTATCCGGCGAGAAGCTGGGTGATCAAATATCCCCATGCGAACGCGCTGCCGATCCAGCCTGCCTGGACCGACGTCAACGACATTTCCTTCGTGATGTAAGGCAACGCCATGCCGATGTTGACTCGATCGAAGAACGAGATCATGTACATCACGAATACAGCGGGCATGATGATCAGCCACTTCTTGTGGGCCGTGGATCCGGGAACGTTTGCTGCTGCGATCTGGCTCATGTTTGTCTCCTGCAGTTGGTTGAGAGGCTCAGGCAGCCGCTACAGATGGATCGCGCTCGGGACCCGCGATAACGCCAGCGTCATGCAGCCGTCCCACGGCTTCAGGAGTCAGGCTCAGCACCTGTTCCAGGACCTCGTCGGTATGTGTCCCCAACAGCGGCGCCGGCGCGGTCGGGGCGCGATCCATTGCCGGTGCACGGATGGCCGCGCCAGCTGCGAGGTGCTCGCCAATGCCAGGGGTGTTGATTCGCTCAAACACCGGGTTCGCGGTGCTGACACGCTTGTCGTGCGCGAGAAGCTCCTGCACGGAGCTGTAGCGGCCCCAGCAAACCTTGCTGGCCTCGAGTGCCGCCTCGGCCTCTTCCGCAGTCCGTTGCGCGAACCAGGGCTCGACCAGCTCAGCGATGGAGTCGCGGCCTTCGAAGCGCTGTGCCTCGTCGTCGAAATTGAGATGAAGATCGCGCTGCATCTGCGCGATCGGCGCAGAGATGTCGCAGCACTTGACCAGCGATTTCCACTGGCCAGCCGAAATCGCTGCGACCATGATGCGCCGACCGTCCGAGGTCATGAAGTCGCGTCCGAAAGCCCCGTACAAGTGGTTGCCGATCGAGGGGCGCTCCTGGTGGAGCTGCTCGGACTCGGCCAAGACGCCGAGATGGGAAAGCATCGTGAACGCCATGTCGGAGAGCGCCAGCTTGAGCTCCGCGCCCTGCGCCGTTCGACGACGGTGGTCCACCGCGGCCAACACCGCGAATGCCGCCTGGTAGGCGCATGCGATGTCCCATGCGGGCAGGACGTGGTTGACCGGCGCCGTCGGCGAGCCGCCACCGGTGATCAGGGGGTAGCCGGTCGCGCAGTTCACTGTGTAGTCGACGGCCGTGCTTCCGTCGCCGTTTCCCTGGATGGTGCAACTGATGACATCCGCACGCTTTTCGGCCAGAGCTTGATGGGAGAGCCACGGCGTGCCGATGTTGGTCAGCAGCACGCCTGCGTCCGGTCCCGGTGCCGTCGCCAAGGCCTGGATCAACTCACGCCCCTCGGGCTTGCGCAGATCAATCGCCACCGACCGCTTCCCCTTGTTCAGCGCGGTCCAATAGAGACTGCGACCTCGGCCTGCGGGGTCCGGCATGCGGGGCATGCGTGCGTAGTCGATGCCTCCGCCAATCATGTCGACGCGGATGACATCGGCACCGTATTGAGCGAGCGTGAGGCCGGCGAGGGGAGCAGCAATGAAGGCTGAGCTTTCGATCACGCGCAGCCGACCGAGGAATGGGTAGGTCATGGAGAAGTCAGGGTGAGGACGAGGCCGCGGGCTGCGGCGCGGGCATGCCCGCTGCTCAGCACATGGCAGAGCAGCGAACGACGAAGACGCAGAGGCTTGGCTCGGCAAGTCGCCGAACCAGCAATGTCTAGGGGGAAGAGGGGGGCGCGGCCAGTCGACCGGCGGGCGGTGGCCGAGGGGCGATCAGCAGTGGGGTTGCCTGCATTGCAGGCCAGGTGAGGCGCTAGGCTGCGTTGGGCGCTGCGCGGAAACGCGCGGATTGCGTGTACCGGCTGCTGGGGTAGTAGCTCACGGACACCTGGATGAGCGCCTTGCTCTCGTCGTAGAAGAAGCGCGTGATCTGCAAGGCGGCCTCCCCGGCCTTCGCCTGGAGCACCTGCGCCAGCTTGTCGTCGAGAACGGTGGCGGTCACGTCTTGCCGGATCTCGTGGACCCGGACGCCGAACATCCGTTCGATGTTTTGGTAGATCGGACTGTTTGAAACCGGCGGTGTTTCTTGCGCGGCTGCATAGCGAGGGGGGACGTAGATGAGGACGTAGCTCATCGGCAGGTCCGCGCCGGGTGTTTTTCGCAGGAACGCTACTTCGGACAAGAGCAAGCCCGGCTGGCAGTCCAGGCGCGCCGCGAGTTCCTGGTCGACCAAGACATTCCGGCGCGAAACCGCATGCATCTCCGTGTCGCCCACGAACTGCAGCAGTTCCTCGGTGGAGTTGACCGCGTTGAAACGGTCGCGCGCCGGCGCCGACTCCCGAACGATGGTGCCAATACCGGGGTGGGAAGAGATCAGTCCTTGGTCCCGCAGCACGCGAAGCGCTTGCCGCACCGTCTGGCGACTGACGCCGTACCGCTCCGTCAGTTCCTTCTCGGACGGAAACACGCTGGCCGGCTGGTGTTTGCCGCCACGTATGTCGCGCGTCAATATGCCCGCCAAGGCTGCGTAGAGAGGCTGCTGCCCCGCGACGCGTTCCAGACGCTCCTGCGCCGAAGTTTGGATTTCCATCGCTCTCTTGTCCCTCTCGCGTGAAGATCGAATTTGCCGCGCGCCAATCGCGGGACACTGCCCGAGCCCACCGATCAACGCATTTTCGCGCATCGTGGTGGTCCGTCTCGGCGGCGCCTCCGGCGGGAATGTTCGGCGTCGGGGTTGGCCTCAGCCAAGCTGTGGGCGTCCACGACGCATCAAGGCGAGAAAGAGTTGGCCTGAGAGCAACCAAAAAGTGTTTCATCGACCGATATGTTGTAATGTACGTACATTCTAATATCGGTATATTTAAGGTGATACTAGGCTAAGCGCTCTTGTTAGGAGCACTAAACCGTGCTAGCGCACCATTCGATGGCTTGTTCGAGACGATCACTTCCCCAAAAAAGTTCGCCCTTGGTCACGAAACTTGGGGCGCCAAAGATCTCTTGAGCAATTGCGGTCTCGACTTGCGCCGCCAAACGACCCTTGACGAAATCGGAACCCGCCTCGACCAAGATCGTCGCCGCGTCCTTGCCGAGGGCCTCCAATAGCTCTTGCACAACTGCCTGCGAACCAATGTCCCTATCCTGGCAAAAGCTGGCGCGGAAAACGGTAAGCGTGAACTCACTGCACCACCCCTCGTCCGCTGCCAGCAGCGCCACCCTTGTCGCTAGAAGGCTCCCACGCGGATAAACCGATGGCCATTGCAACGGCAGTCCGTAGCGTTCGCAGAGTCGCTCGACGTCCCGCCGGCGATAACGCCGTTCGGAAGGATCAGGATTCTGAAACGCACTAACGCCACCTGATCGTCGTTTAAATATCGGACCGAGCAGAAAGGGCCTCCACTCAATGGAAACCGACGTGTCCGATGTCAGGCGCTCGATTCTCGCAGCAGCAATGTATGAATAGGGACTGGCAAAGTCGTACCAGAACTCCATCACTGAGGGTGCTGCAATGGGGGCCATCCTTGCTCCATTTCGCTGACTGGCGTGGGCCTAGAAGCACATGGCACAGGGTGCCACCTTTCGCAGTATTCGCAGGTTCGAGCGCCGCAGCATCCGATCTCCCCGGCCCCAGGGCCGAAGTTCCCTGAAGGCGACAGCTACAGTCGTCGGGGAGCGATCATTCGTCGGCTGACGGCCTGAGGCTCTTGCCTCGTGCTCCGCTTTGCGCGCTCCTGCCGTGTCCATCTGGCGCCACGAACGCTGCTACCTTGCCATCGATTGCAACCGCGCGATGTCAAGAAAGGAGTCAACGAGTTGGTGTCGGGCACCTTTCAGGTGCATCGCGAAGACGTTTGCTGTCATCTTGACACCGCTGAGGGGGAGAAATCGGACATCGCTCCGGTTGTTGTCCGCCACCGATTTGCCGACCAGCGCAAACCCCAGTCCGGCAGCCACGAGACACAGCGCCGTGTGGATCTCCTTCGCTTCATACGCCACGCGAGGTTTAACGCCAGCCTGCTCCAGCGCCTGAATTGTGTGCCGTGCAAAGCTGCTGTTGGGGTCTTTGGGGTAGCTTATGAAGGACATCTGGCCAAGGTCCCTTGGCTTGAGGACCTTGCGTCGAGCGAGCGTGTTCTCCGACGGCAACGCCACAAGCAGCTGGTCGGTGAACAAGGGCACGCATTCCAAGTCTTCATCAGGGCTGAAGGGGCCAATCGTGCGGGCCAGCCCGACGTGAATTGACCCGCTGCGCAATGCTTCGCCCTGATGTTCCGTGAGGATCTCGGTCAGATCGATTCGCACTTTTGGCGCACTCGCGCTCAAGCTGCGCACAGCGTTCGGCAAGACCGAGAAGATCGTGGAGCGTGTGAAGCCAATGCTCAGCCATCCGGATCGACCCAGCGATAGGTCTTTCGCTTCTTCCAGCATGCGCTGCGAATCGGACAGCAGGAGCTTAGCTTTCGGATAAAGAAATCGCCCAAGCGGCGTCAACTTCATTGGGCGCGTCGAACGGTCGAACAGCTTGCTTCCAAGAAGCTCTTCGAGTTGCGCGATCTGCATGCTCACCGCCGTCGGCACCACGTGCAGTCGACTGGCCGCCGAGCTCGCGCTGTTCGCATCGACCACCTCACAGAAATACCGCAGCGACTTCAAGTTCATAAATACTGATCTTATGGTCAAAAGAGGTTGGTTGTGTTACTGGTTTCGTTCACTGAACATCGAGTCTGTTCCTTCACCACCCCTCGGAGACGAACTTGACTTTCAATGTGAACGAGCCGCAATGGCTTTCCCAGAGCCGATCCCTGTCGACGGCTGAGGTGTCTGATGCGCTGGACTTCTTCAATCTGCCTGGTAGCGCCTTTGGCGTTCGACCCATCGCGGGACCGTCCAAGCTTTTCGGACAGGCCTTCACGGTTCGCTTCGCTGCGATCGACCACTCTCAACCAGGCACCGTGGGTGATTTCATCGACCGGCTGGAGCCAGGCAGCGTCGCAGTGATGGACAACGGAGGCAGGCTGGACTGCACAGTTTGGGGTGGCATCTTGAGCCAGTTGGCCGCGCAAAAACGCATCAGTGGCACCGTCGTAAACGGAGTTTGCCGTGACACAGCAGAGGCCGACGAAGCGGGCTACCCGCTCTATGCCTGCGGCAAGTTCATGCGTACCGGCAAGGACCGCGTCCAGGTCGAAGCATACGAGCAACCGGTGATGCTGGGTGACGTTCGCGTGTGCCAAGGCGACCTGGTAATCGGCGACGCCGACGGTGTCGTGGTGGTACCTCGTCTGCGCATGCAGGAAGTGCTGACCAAGGCCCTCGAAACGCGTGTCATCGAGGCACAGATCCTGGAGGCTGCGCTAGCTGGCATGCCATTGGCCGAGGCCAGGAAGAAGTATGGCTATCACACGCTGCAGCGGTCGGCGACGACCCTCGCGGCCTGAGCGGCTGGCGCTCACCGCGACACCAATCAAACGAACCGGAGACAACTCATGAACACAACCATCAAATTCTTTCGCTCAGCCGCATTCAGTCTGGCGGCGTCTGCTGCCGCCTGCGGCGCGCTGGCGCAAGACACGTACCCCTGCAAGGTGGTGAAGCTCGTCTCGCCCTATCCGCCCGGCGGCACGACAGACATCCTTGCGCGGCTGGTCGCGCCCGGCTTGGCAAAGGAACTCGGCACCACAGTCATCGTGGACAACAAGGGCGGCGCGAGCAGCAACATTGGCACCGAGTTCGTTTCAGCCGCTCCGCCGGACGGTTGCACACTGCTGTTGGGCAACAACACCGGGATCGTCATCAATCGCAACCTTTACAAGCTGCGTCTCGATCCGGTGAAGTCGCTCACGCCAATCGTCGAGGTCGCTTCGGTGCCATTGGTGCTCTATGTCAATGCGGCCGAATCCGCAAAGACGGTTGACCAGCTCAGTGCGGCGATCAAGGCTGCGCCCGGCAAGTACAGCTTTGCCTCCGGCGGTAGCGGCAGCCCGCAACACCTGATGGGAGAAATGCTGAAGCTCGAGATGAAGGTGGACATGACCCACATTCCCTACCGCGGCCAGGGGCCAGCGCTTCAGGACGTGATTGCCGGACAAGTGCCGGTTGCGTTTGAAACGACCACCGCAATCGCTTCGCAGTTGAGCGGCGGCGGGCGCATCCGGGCGCTTGCGACGACCGGCAGCGCGCGCTCGAAGAATCTTCCGAACGTGCCCACGATGAAGGAGCTCGGTTATGACAACTTCGTGGTCGAGAACTGGTACGGCATCTTGGCGCCTGCCAAGACACCGGCGGCGCTGACCGAGCGCTTGAACCGCGACCTGGTCAAGGTCCTCAAGAGCCCCGAAGTGTCGAAGAGTCTCGCCGACATGGGCTCCCGAGACGTCGCGGGAAGTGCCGAGCAGTTCAACCAGTTCATCGCCAAGGAACTTCCTTACTGGGAATCGCTGGTGAAGCGCTCTGGTGCAAAGGTCGACTGATCGATACCCACTTATGCACCGGCTGCACTTGCACAGCCGGTGCGCCCATCCAACCCAATACTTTGCTGGAGATCTCTTGGCTACGTCCGAACAAATCACTCAGCTGCGCGACCTCGGCGCAGCGACCGTCTATGAGGCGCAAGGCGCCAAGGGCGCGCTCGACCACGGCATGAAGCCCATCGATCCGACGATGCGCCTCGCCGGCCCCGCCTTCACCGTCGACTGCCGGCCAGCGGACAACCTGATGCTGCACTATGCGGTGCAGAAGGCGAAGCCGGGCGACGTGCTCGTGGTCGATGCCAAGGGGTTCATGGAAGCCGGGCCTTGGGGCGACGTCCTTACGATCCAGGCCCGGAAGATTGGCATCGCCGGCCTCGTCATCAACGGCTGCGTGCGCGATGCCAACCTCATCATTGAACTGGCATTCCCGGTGTTTTGCCGCGGATTGTCGATCAAGGGAACCGGCAAGAATCAACCCGGAAGTATCAACGTCCCCGTCACCATGGGCGACGTACGCATCCACCCCGGTGACATCGTCGTCGGCGATCGCGACGGCGTCGCCGTGGTCCCGAAAGACGAAGTCGAATCCGCGATCGCCAGCAGCTTGGCGCGCGAAGAAAAAGAGGCTGGGCAACGCCGGGCCATCGAAGAGGGGGCGATGACTGTCGACTTGCTCAACCTGACGGACACGCTCAAGCGTTTTGGGCTTGTTTGACGGAGCAGCCTGTCCGGCGTGGCGACGTGCGCGAGAACCTCGCCGTGATTTGTGGCATCGAATTCTCAGCACTCTTGCCGCTCAAGTACCGCTTTGCAATAGATAGCCGCCTTTGCAGACCGGTCCGCGACTGACCGGTCATGGCAGGTTGCTCCAGTTCAACAAGCTCACGCAGATGTCTGCAACGGGCACGAAGCCGTAGATCCGGCCTGCCCTCCCCTTCGGCCGCTTTCGCTGCGAAGCCGTCGTCCGGCCGTTCGGCCAGCATCCCAGGGCGCGCCCAAGCGAGCCGGGGCTCACCGAAGCTCAAGGTTGATCTTCTGTCGCCAGAACTTCCCGAAGATGAAGGGGTGCGGGGGACGTCGTTGCCGGCATGAACTGACGCGCTAGGCGTCCTTGAAAGTTGGAGAACATGTCTCACGCGAGGTTGTGTCCGTCCGAAGTTTTTTGCCTTTTGCTGTCGCCCTTCCGTTTCGAGACGCCAGCGCCGCGGGCTAACTTCGCAAGACGTACTCGCCGCCGGCTCTTTCCGAGAAGGAAGTTGCTCTCAAGACTTGTCGAGAAACGCGCGGATGGCCGCGACGGAATCGTCGGGGCGGGTCAACAGAAACAAGTGGCCGCAATCGAAGACCTTGAGCTCCGAATGCCGGATCAGCATGCGCATCAGCTTTGCGTTGGCCAACGGTACCAAGGGATCGTCGGCTCCTGCCATCAGCAGCGTGGGCTGGCGGAGGCCAGGTAGCCAATGGATGCTGGTCCAGCCCGCGATCGCAACGAGCTGCAGGTAGTAGCCGAGCTTCGACTGCCATTTGATGTGCCGAAACAGCTCAGTGGCCGACGACGGATGGGCCCGGAAGTCGCCGCCATAGATGTCGCCGCTGATGCTGCGCGAGTACTTTGCGTCGGTATAGCGCCTTGAAGTTGCCATCTTCCACAACACGGTGGGGCTGGCCGGAATCATGGCTAGGCCAGCGGCGGTTGCGCAGAGAACGAGCCGACGGCAGCGGTCGCTGAAGCGGTTTGCGAACTCCTGTGCGGCGGCGCCGCCCCAGGAGACGCCCAGCACATCCGCCTGCCCGATCCGAAAGCGATCCAGAATCTGCGTGGCCATCCGCGCAATGCCACAGAGCCGATATGGCCCCTTCGGCAATTGCGATTCACCGACACCGGGAATGTCGAAGATGACGATCTCTCGCTCCGGCATCTTTTCAGCCAGCGGCGCGAGCAGCTCGATGTTGCCGCCGATGCCGTTGAACATCAGCAGAGGCACGCCCTTGCCGTTGCCCGCCTGCCGACCGACGCGCACAGGCAAAGGATCGGCGGCGGTGCCCAGATCCATCATCTCGATTGCAAACGTGTTCATTGATGAACTCAAGCCGAAAGCTCGCGCAAAGCCTTCTTGTTGATCTTGCCCACACTTGTCTTTGGGATCTCGGAAACAAAGGCGATGCGGTCGGATTCCGGAACTGCGAACTTGCTGATTCGCTTCGAGTCGACATGCCCCAGAAGGCGCTCTCGAATCGCACCTGGCTCGACCGCCATGCCCGGTGTGCGGATGACAAACGCCATGGGGCGCTCGCCCCACTTCTCGTCGCGCACGCCGATCACGGCGCACTCGTGCACGCCAGGAACTTCGGCGATCAGGCCCTCCACCTCGATCGAGGACACCCACTCGCCACCGGTCTTGATCACGTCCTTGATCCGATCGACGATCTGGACGAACCCGTCCGACGTCATGACGGCGATGTCCTGCGTGTGCAGGTAGCCTCCCACCCACAGCTCCTCGGACGCCTCGGGCTTCTTGAAGTAGCTCTGCGTGAGAAATGGTGCCCGCAGGACGATCTCGCCTTGGCCCTGGCCGTCGCGCGGCATGTCGCGCAACTCGTCGTCAACGGCGCGGAAGTCGACCAGCGGCACGGGCCGGCCCGCCGAGCATCGCATGCGCACCTCGTCGCGCCGATCCGTCGAATCGAAACCGGGCGGCAGCTGTGCCAGCGACACGATCGGCCCGGTCTCGGACATGCCATAGCCAGCGAACACGTCGATCCCGCGGTCGAGCGCCGCTTCGCACAGGATGGGCGAGAGCGCTGAGCCGCCGATGATCATCTTCCAGCCCGACAGGTCCTGCTTCCCGTCCTGGGACCCCTGCAACAGCATCTGCAGGATGGTCGGCACGCAATGCGAGAAGGTGACCTTCTCCGAATGGCGCAGTTTTAACAGCAAGTCCGGCGCGTAGCGGCCAGGCAGCACCGTCTTGAGGCCGAGCATCACGGCAACGTAGGGCAGGCCCCAGGCCAGCACGTGGAACATCGGCGTGATCGGCATGTAGACGTCCTCGCGGTGCAGGCGCTGGCCTTCCTTCTGCGCACCCAGGCTCGTGGCCGCGACCAGCGCGTGCAGGACGATGTCGCGGTGGCTGTAGCTCACGCCCTTGGGGTCGCCGGTGGTCCCGGTGGTGTAGAAGGTCGCGGCCTTGGTCTGTTCATCGAAGTCGCGGAATTCGAACCCGGGCGAGGCCTGCCCGAGCAACGCTTCGTACTCGCCGGCCAATGGCAGTTCCGTGGGCGGCACGGCCTGGCCGTCGGCCATCACCACGATCTGGCGCACGCCCTTGAGGCCATCCCTTATCTTCTCCAGCATGGGCACGAAGTCCGCATGCACCAGCACGATCTCGGCGTCCGAGTCGTTGAGCGTGTAGAGGATCTGTTGCGGCGACAGGCGCACGTTCACCGTGAACAGCGTGGCGCCCATCATCGGGATGCCGAAGTAGCTCTCCAGGTAGCGGTGGCTGTCCCAGTCCATGACGGCCACCGTCGTGCCGTGGCGCGCGCCGAGCGTGCTCAAGGCTGACGCGAGCTGCCCGATGCGCTGGCGGAAGTCGCGGAAGGTGTAGCGCATCTCGCCGCGATAGCTGATTTCCTGATCGCCGTGAAGGCTCAGCGAGTTGACCAGCAATTGCTTGATGAGCAACGGGTAGGTGTACGCCGACGGCGTGGCGGTGATGAGGTTGGGTTGCATTCTTGTCTCCGTTCTTGTCAGGGATTTGGCTGTCGTTCAAATGGCGCGGTGCGACGCGTTCATGCGCTGTTCGATCAAGCCAAGCACCTGGGCCTTCTGCGGCTCTGTCATTCGCGGCCAGGCGCCGATCTCCAGCGCGGTCCTCTTGCATCCCTGGCAGAGCTTCCCGCCCTGGTCCATTCGGCAGATGTTGATGCAGGGGTCTGCAATAGGATGGTTCTGGCTCATCGCGGTGTGCCGAAAGAGAGATTGGCGAAGTGGTCCGCAGGGAGTCCCAGCTCAGGCCGCGAGGCGCACGGGCACGCCGCGCTGGCCCTGGGCACGGTTGGGCGGCATGCCCAGGCGGGCCAGCGCCTCATCGGCGTTGCCCCAGGACTGGCCGATGCCGAAGATGCTGCGCGCCTCTTCGCCAGTGGCCACTTCACGGCGCAGCTCGCGCGCCTGGCGCACCACCATCTCGATCTGCTGCACGGAGCTCATGCGCTCGCCGTGCGGGCCGAACAGCGTGTCCTCGATGCCCACGCGCACGTGCATGCCCAGCGCGATGGCCATCGTGTTCATCGGGTAGATGTGACGGTTCAGCGTCTCCAGCGTGAGCACCGCGCCGTCGGGCGTGCGGCGTGCGAACTCCAGCATGTCGGCCGGATGCAGGCCCGCCGAGCCGCCGCCGATGGCCACGTAGTTGATGTTCAGCGGGCCGCTGTAGACGCCGCGGCGCACCATGCGCAGCAAGCTTTCAAGGCCGGTCAGGTTGCCCAGCATGAAGTGTGGCTGGATGCCGCTGGCCACCAGGCGTCGGATGTGCTCCTCGTACCACGACGGGTTGGACGGCACGATCATGTCGCGGTAGGCCGCCTGCACCACCGGGTTGGCCAGCGTGGTGCCCGCCACGTCGGCCGCGGTCATCAGCTCCATCACGTTCATCTGCTGGGTGTTCACGGCCACCGTCACCTGGTCGGGCTTGGGATCGAGCTCGGCCAGCATGTGGCGCGTGTCGTCGCTCAGCCACTTGGCGGCCTGGCCGTCGCTCTCGGGGGCAAACGAGATCGAGCCGCCGACCTGCAGGATCATCTGCGGCACCGCTTCGCGCAGGCGTGCCAGCATCTCGTTGAACTTGGACAGGCGCTTGCTGCCCTTGCCGTCGTCTTCGCGCACGTGCACGTGCAGTACGGTGGCGCCGGCGTTCCAGCAGTCGACTGCCTTTTGCACCTGCTGGTCCATCGTGACGGGGATGTCGTCGGAGTCGCCGGCGGCCCATTGGGGTCCGTAGGGCGCGACCTGGATCACGAGCTTTTGCTGGTTTTCAGGCAAGAGGGAATCGTCGAGGAAGTGCATGGTTGTCTCCGGAAAGGGTTCGGGTGGGGTTTCAGGTGGGGGGTGGGGTTGGGGGGGTGGAGTGGTGCGTTTCAGCCGACGGTCTCGCCATTGCGCTCGGCGTGTGCAGCGGATTCTTCGAGCAGGATCGGTGCGCCCAGGCTCATCGTGTGGATGCCCAGCACACTCACGCACTGCAGCACCGCGTTGATCTCTTCCTTCGTGGCACCGAGTTCGAGAGCCTTGCGGATGTGGCGGCGCACGCCCGGGCCGTGCATGTGGGTGCACGAGGCGTCCACGGCGATCGCGATGAATTCGACGGTCTTGGCGTCGAGCACGCCCGACACCATGGGCGCGACGCCCATGGCCATGAATTTCTCCGTCCATTGCGCGTCGAGCGTGGCAAAGGCATCCCAGGCGGGATTCCAGTTGCCGGTGTTGCGCATGCGGTCGCAGACCGGGGTGGTCGAGCGGGCGTTGTCGTGTGCTTGCATGAGTCTTGTCTCCTGGGTTGTTGCCGCGGCATTCAGGCGGCTGTATCGAGTGCCTTGATTGTTCCTGGAGCGGACATTCGGCAATTGACCTGCGGTGACATTCGTTTAACCTTCGGGGACGCAACGGACCCACCAATGACGAATCTCGTTCGCAGTGCCAGCCTGACCAACTACGCCGACGTTGCGCGTGCGGCCGGACTCGATCCGCTGGCCCTGCTCGCCGATGTGGGCCTCAATCCGGCCTGCTTGCACGACCCCGACCTGCGGATCCCGAGCGACGCGGTGCGGCGCCTGCTCGAGGCCTCGGCAACTGTCAGCAGAATGGACAACTTCGGGCTGCGCATGGTCGAGACTCGACAGCTCTCGAACCTCGGCGTGGTGGCGTTGGTGGCGCGGGAGGAGCCCACGGTGCGACGCATCGTGCGGGCGATGCTGCGCTACAGCCATCTGCTCAACGAGTCTGTCTACGCGAAGCTCGAGGAGGCCGACGGCGTCGCGGTGATCCGCGAAGAATTGCTCCTCGGCCAGGAGGGCTCCTCGCGGCAGGCGACCGAGCTTCTCGTCGGCGTCATGTACCGCAACCTCAAGTATTTCCTGGGCCCGGACTGGAGCCCGATCCGGGTTTGCTTCACCCATCCGCCGCCGCAGGACCCAGGCCTGCACATCCGCATATTCGGCTATGTCGTCGCCTTTGGACAGGACTTCAACGGGCTGGTCTGCACCACGCGCGACATGGATGCACCCAACCCGTTGGCCGATCCGGTGATGGCACGCTATGCCCGGCAGATGCTCGAAGCCACCGCTGGATCGGGTCGCATGGCCACGGTCGACAGCGTGCGCCACATCCTGCTCGTGCTGTTGGCCACGGGGGAGTGCTCGATCGACCAAGTGGCGCAGCAACTCGGCGTCGACCGGCGCACTGTGCATCGGCGTCTGTTGCGCGAGGGCACGACCTTCACCGACGTGGTGAACATGGTCCGGCGAGAGATGGCAGTGCACTACGTCGAGGACGGTACGCGCCCGCTGTCCCAGGTCGCCGAGTTGCTGGGTTTCTCGGCGCTCAGTGCCTTCTCGCGCTGGTACAAGCAGCAGTTCGGGGAGGTTGCCGGGCGGCGGCGCCGATCGGAGCCGCGCGCATAGTCGCCCGGCGCAGCGCCCAAGTGAGCGGCCGGAGCGGCCAGCACACTCGATCGTTGTCATTTCACCATCACGTAGTCGCCCGGCGCAGCGCACAAGGGGCGATGGGCGCGCGATCCGGCCTTGTCGGGCGCAGCGATCGATTCGCCCGATCTTTCCTGCATCCACGCGCGCCAGTGCGGCCACCAGCTGCCCTCCTGGCGCACCGCCGTGCGAGCCCAGTCGTCGGGATCGGCCTGGCGGCTGGGCGCGCTCGAGAAGAAGGACTTGGGCGCACCTGGCGGGTTGATCAGGCTTTGCAGGTGGCCCGCGTTGGCCAGCACGAAGGTGGTGTCGTCGCCGAACACGCGCGCCGTCGCATAGCAGCTCCTCCACGGCGTGATGTGGTCGGTGGTGCCGCCGATCACGTAGGCGCCGATGTCCACCTTCGACAGGTCGACCACAACGCCCTGGATGGTCATCGTGCCCGCGTGGACGTAGGGGTTCTTCTCCATGATGTCGAGCAGGTCGGAGTGGAACCTGGCCGGCAGCCGCGTAGTGTCCGCGTTCCAGGCCAGGATGTCGAAAGCCGGCGGCTTGTTGCCGAGCAGGTAGTTGTTGACCCAGTAGTTCCAGATCAGGTCGTTGGGTCGCAGCCAGGCGAACATGGCCGCCATCTCGGAGCCCTCCACCACGCCTTTGCGGCGCGAGCGCGATCGCGCCAGGCGCGCCGTCAAGCACGCACACCGCCCAGGAGACGTTGGCCACCTTGCGGTTTCCTGTGCCCGCAAGCCAGCCCAGATAGGCCGCCAGCGTCATGCCGCCCGAACAAGAACCCCACATGTTCACGTCAAGGCTGCCAGTGATCTCGCGCGCAACGTCCACCGCCTCGTCCAGCGCCATGGCGTAGTGCTCGAGGCCCCAGTCGCGTTGCGCGGCCGTGGGATTGCGCCAGCTCACCATGAACATCTGCACACCGCTGTCCACGGTCCACTTCACGAGGCTCTTTTCCGGCGCCAGGTCGACCGCGTAGAACTTGTTGACCTGGGGCGGCACCATGACCAGCGGGCGCCGATACACCTGCGGCGTGGTGGGCGTGTACTGGATCAGCTCGAAGGTCTCGCAGCGGTAGACCACCTGGCCCGGCGAGCTGGCCATGTTCTCGCCGATCTGGAACGGCGTGCTGTCCACCTGCCGGGGCAGCATGTTGTTGTGCCGCAGGTCGCTCACGAGGTTCCGGGCGCCTTCCACGAGGCTCATGCCGCCGGTGTCGACGGCCTTGCGCACCGCGACGGGGTTGCCCAGCAGCCAGTTGCTCGGCGCCAACGCATCGGTCACGAGGGCCGTGAGGAATTGCGCCTGCCCCTTCTCGCGCTCGCCCAGCGTGGACTCGGCGATGAGGCTGTCGAATTCATTGCGCGCGAGCAGGTAGTTCTGCATCAGGCGCTTGTAGACGAAGTTGCCTTGCCATGCGGGATCGGCGAAGCGGCGATCCTTGGGGTCGGGAGCGAGTTCGGAGTGGCCCTGGACGATCTGTGCCAGGGCCTTTGCATAGCGGGCCATGGCGCCGGCCATCGCGTCCGGCGACGTCGCGGCCAGTTCGAGCAATGTCTGCGCGGCTTGCGCGAGATCGCCGGCCCGCAGCTCCAGGAGCGGATTCGGCGCTAGCGTGTTCTCGCTGGCGCGTGCCACCAGGTCATTGAGTTCGTGGATGGCGACCATCGGGTCGGATGGCGCACGGCCGCGCTGCGCGGACGGCCTGGGCTGGATCGCTGGCTTCGCCAAGGAGGCCTTCTTCGGTTCGGGCGCCCGGGTGGAGGTTGGTGTCTGTGTGGCCATGTCTGGTCTCCTCGTGCCTGTTCCGGGGTCAGGCGATCAGCAAGACCATGGAGTGCGCCACCAGCGCCAGCTTGGCCTCGCCCTCGATTTCGATCGAGTTCTCGGTCGTGAGCAGGTGACGGCCATGGCCCTTGTCCTCCAGGGAAACGATGCTGACGTGGTTACGCACGCGCTTGCCCGCGCGCACCGGCGCCACGAAGCGGACCTTGTCCAAGCCGTAGTTCACGACCTGCTTGACGGCCATGCGCGAGATCAGCACCTCGAAGGCCGTGGATGCGAGCAGCGACAGGGTCAGGAAGCCATGCGCGATGGTGCCGCCGAAGGGGCTCTCGGTCCTGGCGCGTTCCCGGTCGACATGGATCCATTGCGCGTCGTTGGTGCACTCGGCGAACTCGTTGATGCGGGTCTGGTCGAGTGTGATCCAGGACGAGGAGCCGACGCGTTGCCCGGCCAGGCCGGCGAGGGATTGAAGCGTGAAATCAGGGGTTGTCATGGCAGCGGAAGATTTGGTTGGAAGATCGGAGGCTCAGCGGGCCAGGATAAGGAATGCGGCGACCAGGATCGCCAGGAACACCGTCTCGCTCACCATCAGCACGATCGGCTTCAGGCCTACGGTGGCAATGTCCTTCAGGTGCGATTTCATGCCGATCGCGGCCATCGAGATCACCAGCAGCCAGGTCGAGAGCGTCTGCAGCGCCTGCTGCAGGGCCGGCGGGATCAGGCCGATGCTGTTGATGACGACGATCACCGCGAAAGCCACCACGAACCAGGGCAGCAGTGGCGGCTTCGGGCCTGTCGCGCCGCTCGCGGCATGGTCCTTCCGGTAGGCCAGCGTGATGACGAGGATCACCGGCAGCAGCATCGCGACGCGCAGCAGCTTGACGATGGTCGCCACGTCGCCGGTTTCCTTCGACATGCCGTAGCCCGCGCCCACCACCTGCGCCACGTCGTGGATCGTGCCGCCGAGGAAGACGCCCGCCTCCTGGCTGCGCAGCCCGAGCAGGGTGGTGATCATCGGATAGAGCACCATCGCCAGCGTCGAGAGCGTGCTCACGCCGATGACCGTGAAGATGGTGGCGCGTTCCTTCAGCTTGTCGTCGGCTTGCAGGGGGATGACCGCGGCGATCGCCATCGCGGCCGATGCGCCGCAGATGCCCACGGCGCCACCGGTCAGCACGCCGAACCTGTTTCGATAGCCCATGAGGCGCGCCAGTCCCACGCCGAAGCCGATCGTCAGCGCTACCGACAGCACAGCCATCGCGACCGGCATGGCGCCGAGCGCCGTGATCTGCCCGAACGTGATGCGCACGCCGAGCAGCGCCACGCCGATGCGCAGCAGCGTGCTCGCGGAGAACTTGATGCCCGGCACGCAGCGGCCCTCGGTCGACAGGAAGTTCAGTGCCATGCCGAGCAGCAAGGCGAACAGCATCGACGAGATGCGGTAGTGCTCGGCCATCGAGATGGCGGCCACCGCCACCACCACCGATACCAGGATGCCGTGGAAGTTCGTGCGGGCGGGCTTGCGCCATCCGGCCAGCGTGAGGGATGCATTCATGGGGTAAATCGCTTGAAGGGGCGTGGAGAGGAGGTGTGCCGTTCGCGTTCAGGCCGCTTGCGGAGCGCCCCTGGCCCGGTTGCGCGCTGCATCGGACTCATAGCTGCGCGAGGCGAGCACGAAGAAGAGCGCAGCGACCAGCGCAAGCACCGGCGTCAATGTCAGTGCAAGCTTCAGCCCGATGACATCCGACAGCACGCCGACGATCAGCGGACCCGGTGCGAGGCCGATCAGGTTGTTGGCCAGGGTCATCGCCGCCGTCACCGTGGCGCGCACGCCAGGGTGCGTGACGTCGCAGACGATGGCGCCGGAGCAACCGCCATGCGCGGCGGCGAACAAGGCGCCGAGGAAGATCAGGCCCAGGCCCAGCGAGCCGGGCGGCAGGGCGAACGCGGCGCACAGGACCATCGCCGAGACCACCGAGTAGGCAGCAGGCACTAGCGCGCGGCGACCCGGGTGGTTGCGGCTGAGCCGGTCCGCCAGGCTGCCGCCGAAGATCATGCCGATGCCCGAGGCCAGCACCGCCACGCCGGCCATCATCCCGGCCCTCTTCACATCCACGTCGTGGTAGCGGCCGAAGTAGGTCGGCAGCCAGGCGATGAGCATGGCGGGCATCGCCATCTGCAGTCCGCTGGCGAGGTAGGTGAAATTGCCCGAGCGTGCAGCAAACACTTCGCGAGCGATTTGCGCCACGCGCAGGCGCTGGAATGCAGCGCCGCCGGGTGGAGCTTCGGGCGTCAACTCGACCGTCTTGTAGTCGCGCACGACGAATGGGTAGATCAGGGCCAGCAGCAGGCCCGGTGCGCCGACGACGAAGAAGGCCATGCGCCAGCCGGAATGGGCCGCGACTGCGCCGCCGAGGACCACGCCGAGCACCGAGCCGAACAGGCTCGCCGACAGGAAGGCGCCGAGCACGGCGGCACGTTGCCTGGCGGGGAACACATGCGCGAGCAGCGCGGCGCCTGCGGCGCCGTAGGCCGCCTCGCCCAGGCCCACGAAGGCCCGCGCCCAGAGCAGTTGCCCGTGGCTTTGCGCCAGGCCGCAGGCGACGGTCGCCAGGCACCAGACGAAGGCCATGAGCGTGATGCTCTTGACCCGGCCCCAGCGGTCGGCCACCAGCGACATTGGCACCGTCAGGACGCCCACGACGAGCGAGACCACGCTCACCAGCATCGCGAGTTGCGAGTCCAGCAAGCCCCACTCCTCCTTGAGCGCCGGGATAACGGCGCCGATGACTTGCCGCGACAGGTAGTCGGACAGCATCAGGCCGAAGGTGAGCCCGAAGACCACCCAGGCATAGACACGCGGCAAGCGGGCGGGAGGTGCGGAGAAGGGTTGGGCGGCAGTGGCCGGCAAGGAGGGGTTCATGGCATTTGTCTCTTGGGTGGTTCTGTGGGCGAGACGGGAACTTCGCTTGCAGGAAGTGTCTGTGCGCAGGGCCCTCGTCGATTGACGCAAGGGGACAGCGAATTACCCTCTCGGGACAACGCGGTGCCGTATTCCGAAGATCGACCACTGGCAGGGCTGCGCTCGTGACCGCAACCGCCTCAGTCCGCAGGCCGCGATGCGGGGGGCTTCTGCCAGCCCAGGGTGAGCAGGGCTCGCACAGACGCACTGAGAAGAACCATCAAACCCCGGTCTCGAATCCGAGGTAGACGTCATGCCGCCGGCAATGAAGAGCGTCGTGCCAACGACGGTATCTGACCGGCCGATGCAAATCCGATTGCACCCTTGCGCCGACAGGCGCAACATGCCTGATACAAGCCAGACACGGCAAGTTGTCCGCACAGTACACCCACCGCACGGACTGAAAGGACACGAAGATGGAAACCGCCCATGGCCTGCTGCGTCTTGCGCTTGTCTTCTTCCTGTCCGGAGGTCTCGCGTTCGCCCAGGAACCGGGCTCGAAGAAGGAGGCCGGAGACATCCTGACGTTCGACCTCGCCCACGCGAAGCCGTGGACCGGCGACCTCGACGGAATGATCGAGCGGCGTGTGATCCGCGTGCTGACCGTCAACAGCAAGACCTTCTTCTTCGTCGACAAGGGCGTGAGCCGCGGCGTCGTTGTCGACCACTTCCGGCTGTTGGAGGACGAGCTCAACAAGAAGCTTGCCGCCGAAGGCAAGCTCAAGAACAAGAACCTGAAGGTGCGGGTGGTCTTCATCCCGATGGGGCACGACCGACTGCTCGCCGGACTTGCCGCGGGCAAGGGTGACATCGCAGCGGCGAATCTCACGATCACACCGGAACGCCAGAAACTGGTGGACTTCTCCTCGGCCGGCATGAGCAACGTCAGCGAGGTCGTAGTGACGGGGCCGGCCTCACCGAAGATCACCGACCTGGACGATCTCGCTGGCAAGGACGTTTTCGTGCGCAAGTCGTCGAGCTACTACGAAAGCCTGGTTGCGCTCAACAAGAAGTTCGCTGTCGAGAAGAAGGCGCCGGTCAATCTCAAGGAAGCCCCGGAGACACTGGAAGACGAAGACCTTCTCGAAATGCTCAATGCCGGACTCGTCCCGATCGTCGTCGTTGACAAATACATCGCGGACTTCTGGAAGCAGATATTCCCCAAAGTCACCGTGCACGACAACGTGGCAGTCCGCACCGGGGGCGAGATCGCCTGGGCGATTCGCAAGGAGAGCCCGCAACTCAAGGCGCTGGTGGACGACTTCGCCAATCGCAACAAGGTCGGCACTGCGATGGGCAACCAGCTCCTGACGCGCTACCTGAAGAACGTCAAGTACGTGAAGGATTCGGCTTCCGCGGAAGAGCGCAAGAAGTTTCAGGCGCTGATCGACTATTTCCGCAAGTACGGCGACCAATACAACGTGGATTGGGTGTTGATGGGCGCTCAGGGCTACCAGGAGTCTCAGCTCAACCAGAACGCAAAGAGCAAGGTGGGCGCCATCGGCGTCATGCAACTGATGCCCGCCACCGGCAAGGACATGAAGGTGGGCGACATCACGCAGACCGAGGCAAACATCCACGCAGGCGTCAAGTACATGCGCTGGATGATCGACCAGTACTACGAGAAGGAACCCATGACGCCACTGGACAAGGCGTTGTTCGCCTTCGCCTCGTACAACGCCGGTGCGGGCCGCATTTCATCGATGCGCAAGGAGGCTGCCAAGCGCAGCCTCGACCCCAACGTCTGGTTCCAGAACGTGGAGTATGTGGTGGCCGAGAAGATCGGGCAGGAGACGATCACCTATGTCAACAACATCTACAAGTACTACGTCGGCTATCGGCTGATGCAGGAAAACCGGGTTGCGGCGAAGGAAGCCGTCGAAAAGGTCAAAGGCGGCACCAAGTAGGAGTTCGCTGTCTTGCACTCAGTGCGGCCCCGACATCTCGTTGCCCCCACCCGCACCGGCGCTCGCGCCTTGCGCCTTTGCGGCCACTTGCTGGCGAACCAGACCAATGTGCTCGCGTAGCGTAAAGGCTTCGCTGGCGTAGCTCACAGGGGTGCGGCCTCGCGCGGCGGCCTGCTCGATCCGGCCCAAGTCTTCCAGCCATTGCCGGATCGGCAACGCGCCGGTGCTTCGAGGAGCAGGTTGACGATTGGCGGCGACAACCCTTCGCGCGAAACCAACATCGCCCTGGTTCCGATCAACTTGACGTCAGTCACGGGAATGTGTTGTTCAATTGCGCTGATAGGCTTCCGCGCGTGCAGGCTCAACAGTTTCAAGTCAGGGTCGTGCAGGGCCTGAAAGATCGCCGGAAACGGCACAGGACCGATCAGGAACGCGGCATCGACCTGTCCAGCTTGCAACGCGCGCAGGGCGGGCAGGTTGGTCAAGGGCACCAGTTCAGTGTTGAAACTGGTGATGCCGTTCGCGGCGAGCAGCGGTTCCATGAACGCGCGCATACCGCTACTCGATGAGCCCACGGCGAGCCGCTTATAGCGAAGTTCATCAAACTGCGTGCACGACACTGTCGCGATAGAAGATCCACAGCGGCTCGTAGTACAGCGCGGCGAGCATAACCACCGTGCATGAACGCCACGTCGACGCCGGAATGTGGGTCTTGCAGCAAGCGCGCGTTCTCTTCCGCGCCGCCCGTCATGCGCTCCTCAACCGTCACGCGCTCGCGCGCCACAATCTCTTTGTAGCGCCGCGCGTACTGGTGGTACTTGCCGTCTTGCAGGCCGGACGCGAGCACGATGTGGCGCGGAATCGAGCGCTGCAGCAGCCATGCGCCAAGGATCCGCGACGGCGATGCATGCCACCGCGAGCGACGCCCAGCGCACCCGATCACGTCGTATTGTCATCGGCAAATCACGAAGTTTCATGCGCCATACCTCGCGTCAATATCAGCGGAGGAATCAGCACGCGTCACCTGGCTTTCGGCGTTCAACAAGGGAGAAGTTTGCAATGCCGACGGGTGTTCGCAATTGACGGACGGAGACATCCATTTATCAATCCGGGAAAGTGCGGGAAAGCACGAATGCCCGCCTTGAAGCGATCCCATCCGCAGTTGACTTGTCGAAGCTGCGGCGCTGCGTTTGAGGTCTAGGGGGACTCGACACCCATGGACTGGTATCGACTTCGATAGGCGCCCGGGCTCAGTCCCATGCGCTCGCGAAACAGCCGCGAAAAGGAACTGGGGTCGTTGTAGCCCACCTGTGACGCGATCTGATCGACGCCGAGATCGCTGGCTTCCAGGAGGGCACGAGCGGAGTCGATACGCAGGTGTTGCAAGTAGGTCAGCGGGGACTGATCGAGGACGGCGCCGAAGCGTCGGACCAACGTTCTTTCGCTCACGGCCAACTCGGCAGCAAGCTCGGAAATGCGCACGGCTCGGGCCATGTTCGATTGCAACCAGTGCTGCGCGCGATGAACCACCGCGTCGGTGTGGCTGATGTCCGCGAGCAAGGGCAGGTAGGGCGTCTGGGTCGTCTGGCTGACGTCGATGAGCATGCTCTTGGCGCATTGCGACGCGATCGCCGGGCCGGAGAATCGTTCGACTACTCGAACCGCCTGCAGCAGGTAAGACGCCGAGGCGCCGGCGCAGAGCAGGCGATCGACTTCCGTGAGCACGGGTCGCAATTGCAGATCGACACGCGGAAAGCGCGTGCGGAACTGCCGTTCCAACCACCAGGTCGTCGTGGCGATGCGCCCGTCCAGGAGACCTGTCTGAGCCAGGATGAAGGTGCCCGTACAGTTGGCCGCGAGCCAGGCGCCGCGACGCCACTGCGATGTGAGCCACGCGCACACGGCGGACTGACCCTTGAGCAACTGGTCGAACTTCGAGTGGCCGGCGTAGTGCAGGCTCGGTATGAAGACGAGGTCGAAATGTTCGCGCGCGCCGACCTTGTGTGTCTGCAGTTGCAGGCCATTGCTTGCTGCGACGGGTTCGCCCGTCAGCGACACGAAGCGCCACTCAAAGAGCGCCGCGGAAGCACCCTGCTGCCTGCGCAAATGCGAATTCGCCACCTGCAGGATGTCGGCGAACCCGCCAAGGCTGGAGGCATAGCAGCCGTCAAAGGCAAGGATTGCGGCACGAGGCATGGGTTGTCCGATTTCGCATTGAAAACGTCAATTTCGCCAATGTACCGCGGAAGCCCCGAAACCTAGACTCGTCTCACATCAACGGGCCGGCAGCGCCCACCACCCCCCACAGGAAACACGAGACATGAACGCCAGAGACAACACCGTTGCACTGACACAGCAGGCGCCCGAGCGCCATCAACCGAAGCTCTATCACGACCTGCTGACGCCCGCGGAAACGCTGGCCATCCGCGAGGAAGTTCGCCGCTTCGCCGACCAGCACGTCGCGCCGGTGGCGTGGGAGATCGGGCACCGCGAGGAGTCGGTCGAGAATTTCCCGCGCGAGCTGTTTCGCAAGATGGCCGATGCGGGCCTGTTCCGCATTCCCTTCGCGGCCGAGGTGGGCGGACGCGGGCTGAAGTACCCGGCCTGCGCCACGGCCGCGCTCATCGAGGAACTGGCCTACTACTCGAACTCTGTCGCGGCCCTGGTCGACGTGCATTGCATCCTGGCCGGCCATGCGCTGGAACACGCATCGCCTGCGCTGCAGCAGCGCTACCTCGCCCCGCTGCTGGCTGGCGAGAAGATCGGCAGCTTCGCCACCACCGAGCCCGATGCCAGCACGGATCTGAGCATCAAGACGATGCAGACCTTCGCGAACCGCGAGGGCGGTGGCTATGTGGTCAATGGCCGCAAGCGCTTCATCACGAACGCGCCGGTCGCCGATTTCGTTGTGCTGCTGTGCGCGGAAGAAGGCCGCATGACCGAGATCGTCATCGACCTGGATTCACCGGGCGTGCGCGTCGGCGCGCCCGATCGGAAAATGGGCAATCACGGCCAGCTGACCGCCGACATCTACTTCGACAACGTGCAGGTTCCCGCCGAGAACGTCGTTGGCGCAGTCGGCGGCGGCCTCAAGATCGCATTGCAGACGTTGACCTACGGGCGCATCGGCATCGCCGCGAGCGGCGTCGGCATGGCACAGGCGACCTTCGACCACAGCGTCGAGCGCCTAACGACGCGGCAGGCCTTCGGCAAGAAGATCGCGCAGTTCCAGCACTGGCAGTTCAAGCTGGCCGAACGCGCCACCGAGATCGAGAATGCACGCAACCTCTACATGAAAGCGGCCCTGCGCATGGATGCGGGCGAGGCGTTTCCGGAGCCCGAAGCGGCCATGGCGAAGTGGTATGCGACCAACCTCGCCGCCGAGTTCGCGCGCGATGGCGTGCAGATCTTCGGCGGCTATGGCTTCATGGCCGAGCTGGCAGCCGACGGCTCGCACTACCGCGTGGAGGAGATCTATCGCGATTGCAAGATCGCGGAGATCTACGAGGGCACCAACGAGATCCAGAAGCTCGTGATCGCCCGGGCCATCTTCGGCAAGGACATCACGGGCTGAATGCCATGAAGGTCTTCGTCGTTCACGCTCACCCCGAGCCCCGGTCCTTAAGTGCCGCACTGAAGTCGGTGGCGCTCGAGGAGCTTCTTCACCAGGGCCACGAAGTGCAGGTCTCGGACCTGTACGCCATGAAGTTCAATCCCGTTGCGTCGGCCGAAGACTTCGGCGTGCGGGCCAATCCCGACTACTGCGCCTACGCGTTGGAGCAACGGCAAGGGATGCAGACGGGCACGATTGCCGCCGACATCCAGGCAGAGCTCGAGAAGCTGCTGTGGTGCGACCTGCTCATCCTGAACTTTCCCGTGTTCTGGTTCTCCACCCCCGCGATCCTGAAGGGCTGGATCGACCGCGTGCTGGTTTCGGGGACCGTATATGGCGGAAAGCGCTTCTACGACCGTGGAGGCCTTCGCGGCAAGCGTGCACTCGTGAGCCTGACGCTGGGTGGACAGGAACACATGTTCGGCGAGAGTGGTATCCACGGGCCGTTGAAGGACATGCTCAGGCATCTCCTGCAAGGCACGCTCGCCTACACCGGCATGAGTGTGCTCGAACCCGTTGTCGGTTGGCATATCCCCTATGTATCCGACGACCAGCGGCGGCATGTTCTCGAAGCATGGCGCACGCGCTTGCAGTCCCTGAGCTGCGAAGAGGCCCTGCTCAGGTTTCCCAGCCTGTCTGAGTACGACGAGCGCCTGTATCCACGACGTAGCCAAGAGCTCCTCTCGGGGACCTGATCCTGACTGGCGCACTCGACGTCTTCGACAGGGGGCGGTACTCGGAATGTCCCGCTAAGGTAAATGCATGTCACTCCCGGTCAATCGGCATTGCACGGACGCGGAACAATCAAGCTTCCAAAAGGAGCAACGCATGTACCAACAGAATGTCGTCATCATCAGCTGCGCCATCACCGGCGCGATCCACACGCCCTCGATGTCGCCGCACCTGCCGGTGACGCCAGAAGAGATCGCGGAGTCTTCGATCGCGGCGGCGAGGGCAGGCGCCGCCATCATCCATCTGCATGCCCGCGACCCGGTGACCGGTAGACCGGACCAGCGTCCTGAGGCTTTCACGCCCTTTCTGGGGCGCATCAAGGGCGAATGCGATGCGGTGGTCAACCTGACTACCGGCGGCTCGCCTTACATGTCGGTGCAAGAACGCATCCGACCCGCGACCGAGTTGCAGCCCGAGGTCGCCTCGATGAACATGGGTTCGATGGGGTTCGGCTTGTTCCCGATGCTGGATCGCTTCAAGGAATTCAAGCACGACTGGGAGCGGTCGTACCTGGAGGGCAGCAAGGACCTGGTCTTCCGCAACACCTACGGTGACATCGAAACCTCGCTGCGGGAACTGTCGGCCAGCGGCACGCGCTTCGAGTTCGAGTGCTACGACACCTCGCACCTCTACAACCTGGCCCACTTCATCGATCGCGGGCTCGTCAAGCCGCCCTTCTTTGTCCAGACCGTGTTCGGCATCCTGGGCGGCATCGGCGCACATCCGGACGACGTCATGCACATGAAGCGCACCGCGGACCGCCTTTTCGGCAACGACTTCCGATGGTCGGTGCTCGGCGCGGGCCGCAATCAGATGAAGGTGGCGGCCATGGCTGCGTCGATGGGGGGAAATGTGCGCGTCGGGCTGGAAGACAGCCTGTGGATCGCTCCAGGAAAGCTGGCCGAGTCGAACGCGCAGCAGGTGCGCAAGGTCCGCGAGATCCTGGAAGGGCTTGGCCTGCAGGTCGCGACGCCGGCGCAGGCGCGCGAGATTCTTTCGCTCAAGGGCGCCGAGAACGTCGGGTTCTGAGTTGGCCCGCGCGACTGGCCTTGCTTACTCATGAGGCACCAGATGAATGAAGAGAAGAGACTGCGTGCGGCCCGCCTGGCCGGCAAGGTCGCCCTGGTCACCGGCGCCGGCCCTGGCCTGGGCGGCGTGATTGCAGAGGCGATGGCCGACGAGGGCGCGCATCTCGTGCTGTGCAACATCGACCAGGGGGCGCTGCAACACACGCAGTCTCGGCTCGAGGCACAGGGTGTGCAATGCCTCGCGCTGCGCTGCGATGTCTCCGATAGCGCCGCCGTCGACGCGATGTTCACGCAGGCTGTGCAGCGCTTCGGCACGGTCGACATCCTGGTCAACAACGCCGCGCGCGTGCCCAATGCGCCCGCCGAGGAGACACGGCGCAACCTGCACCAGCAATACGTGACGACGCCGATGCCGCGCCAGTCGCTGGGCATCGTGTCTTCGCTGTCCGACGACGACTGGCTCAAATGGTGGGGAGTCAACATGCACGGCGTGTTTTTTTGCACCCGCGCAGCGCTGCGTCTCATGGAGCCACGGCGCTCGGGCAAGATCATCAATATCGCCTCGATCGCCGGGCTGGGCGCTGGCAGCACGCACAGCCCCGGCTACTCGGCGACCAAGGCCGGCGTCATCAGCCTGACCAAGACCAGCGCGCTGGATGTCGCCGGCGCCAACATCTACGTGAATGCCATCGCCTGCGGCGGCATCCTGACGCCGCCGTTGGAGGACTATCTCGCGCGTGCCAGCGAAGAGCAGAGGAACCGCGTGAACCAGTTGATCCCGCTCGGGCGAGTCGGCCGGCCTGAGGAATACGCGTCGCTCGCGGTGTACCTTGCCTCGGACGAACACTACCTGGTCGGGCAGGTGATCAGCCCCAACGGCGGCATGATCATCTGATTGCCACAGTCGAAGGGAACATTTGCATGAGCGCGCTGACGGTCGCGGCCACCGCTGCCGATCTAGCCATCTTGGAGTGGATCGCACAGGCCGTATCGCTATCCGCGCGCGAGAGGCAACGTCAGGATGTCGCCCTGAAGCAGTCATGAGTTTTAGATGCTCATGGCCGGGACTGCCTGTTCGCCAAGCTCGCCTAGAGCGGTGGTTGGCTAACCGGGCGATCACGCCGAAGGTCAGCTGTCATGCACGGCCGCGAATTGATACTCGCGGCCAGACCAGTCAGTCGCTTCGCTGCGCTTTTTTTTAGGCCGCGCGCTTGGCTGAGGAGCAGGCCTTTAAAAACTCTAGATGGGGTCGCGCGCTGGCGGGCAGCCGGCCGGGAGTCTTTCTAAGGGTCATCCGGTCAGTGTCCTTGGCCGGCTCTTCACCCATGCCGACGCGGGATCTGCAGAACTTATCTTCCTTTCCAGGGGTCTTACGATCAGGAAATCGATCGTCCGCCCCTTAACTAGATTCTCCGACCGTGTTACGTTCGGTAGCGAACAACGCGAAATGTGGTGGACTGCCAGGTTTCGTGAACACGAGTTTTGCCCACCCAGCTCGGACCGGGGCAGCGTCGGAGGACCACATGCATCGATTCCTATCCAACAACCGGGAAGAGTTGATTGCGCGGTGCAAGGAGAAGGTCGCGCAGCGACCAAGGCGGGCCGCGACAGCAGAGCAGCTTGCCAACGGCGTTCCGATCTTCCTGGATCAATTGATGAGAACGCTGGAAGCGCAGGAGAACGGCGAAATTGACGAGAGCTTCAGGATCTCCGGTGCCGCTGGTGGTGATTCCGCGTTGTCCGAAATGGGCCTGAGCGCCGCGGCGCACGGGAAGGAGCTTCTAGGACTTGGCTATACCGTAGACCAGGTGGTGCACGACTACGGTGACCTTTGCCAAGCCATTACAGACCTTGCGGTCGAGCGCGATGCGCCATTCTCCGTTGATGAATTCCGCACCTTGAATCGTTGTCTCGACAACGCCATTGCCGATGCGGTTACCGAGTTCGGCGTCTGGCGTGACGCGAGCGTCGCTTTGCAGCAGTCCTCAGATGAGAACGAACGTCTCGGCGTCCTGGTTCACGAGTTCCGAAATTACCTGCACACCGCAACGCTTGCGTTTTCGGCACTGGAATCGGGGAAAGTTCCAATCGGTGGTGCGACCGGCGGCGTCTTGAAAAGGAGTCTGGCTTCTCTGGCCGCCTTGCTCGACATGTCGCTATCGCAGGTCAGAGGCGCAGTTGCAACGCCGAACGCGGAGGCTTTTTCGCTCTCATTGTTTGTGGCAGACGCCAAGAATGCCGCTTCGCTCGACGCGAGCGTCAAGAACTGCACTTTTACGGTTCCAGATGTGGACGTCGCACTGGGAATCTCTGGGGATCGGGAGCTTCTCTTAGCGGCTTTGGTGAACCTGCTCCAGAACGCATTCAAATTCACCCACCCTGGCTCGGAAGTTACGCTAAGCGCTTACGCCGAGGGGGATCATGTTCTGGTCGATGTCAAGGACAACTGCGGAGGTCTTCCATCAGGAGCTACCGCAAGCATCTTTCGACCCTTCAAGCAGGTCGGTGACGACAAGAGCGGGTTGGGGCTTGGTCTTTCCATCGCTCGGCGTAATGTCGAGGCGGACGCTGGGCTTTTGACCGTGCAAGACGTGCCTGGCACCGGGTGCGTGTTCACCATCAAGCTTCCGCGCAGGACGCTTCCATAGCAGTTGGGTCGCTCCAGCGCGCCATTCAAAACGGCAGGTTTGGCCTGTACCACGGCGGTCCATCAGGCTCCGGTGTAGCCGATGAGTGCCTGTTTCGGAGCGTGGCGAACTTCAGCTTTGGACCCCATTTCGCGACATTCAAAAGCAGTCGCTCACGCGCGACTTCGTCATGCTCATCCGTTGCCGCCCGCGAACCGAACTGGCGACACCGGCGACGGTCGAGTTCCAAAGTGGACCGGCGGTTCGTCAAAAAAAGTGCCAAGGTCTGGTCTCGGCGACCCCTGTCATTCGGTAGCCAAATTCGAAGGACAGCAGACAGTCTTGAGCGCGCCTTCGGGCCAGCCCCGTGAACTGGCAATGCCGGCCACAAGCGAAAGGCCGGCAGAACCTCCCCTCGGGAGCCGTGCGCCTGGAAGCCCACGTAAACGAGCTTGGCCGGGTGTTACTTGCGCGCCTCCAGCACCAAGTTGAACGGCGTCTCGGTCGCGCGGCGGAAGCGGGAGAAGCCCGCCTCAGCGAAGACGTGCCTCAGCCGGCGTTCGCCGGCCTGCGCGCCAAGCCCCAGCTTCACATCCTGCGACAGTGAGTTGGGCGTGCAGATGCAAGTCGACGCCGCGTAGAACAGCCGGCCCACGGGATTCAAGTTCTCGTCCAGTTCGTCGTTGGCAAACGGTTCGACCAGCAGCACGGAGCCTCCCGGCTTTAGCGCCTCGTGCGCTCGCTGGGCTGCCCCCACCGGATCGCCCATGTCGTGCAGGCAGTCGAAGAAGCACACCAGATCAAAATCGCTGCCCGGGAATTCGCGTGCAGTCGCCTGGGTGAACTGGACCCGATCCCCGACAGCGGCGTCCGCCGCGCGTTGGCGAGCCTGCTCGATCGAGGGGTCGTGAAAGTCAAATCCGTGGAAGGTCGATTTCGGATATGCCTTCGCCATGATCAATGTGGACGCACCGTGACCGCAGCCGACGTCGGCGACCTTTGCGCCCTGCTCGAGCAGGGACACCACGCCGTCGAGCGCCGGCAGCCATTCGCTGACCAGGTGGGCTCGATAGCCGGGCCGGAAGAAACGCTCGGTTCCAGAGAAGAGGCAGGGATGGTGGTCGGCCCACGACAGCGCGCCGTTGCCGCGCATTGCGGTGACCACCTTGTCCTTATCGAAGTACATACTGGCAAGCACGACCGCTCCGCCGGCCACGTAGACCGGCGAGTCCTCTTGCGCCAGCGCCATGGCCTGCTCTTCGGGGAGCCTGAACCGGCCCTGGTCGTGTTCGACGTAGCCGCTCGCCGCCTGGCCGCTGAGCCACTCACGCACGAGCCGGGCGTTGCAGCTGGTGCGCTCGGCCAGCTGGTCTGGCGTAACCGGGTTTCCGTCGGCCATCGCCCGGTACAACCCCAGTTCTTCACCGAGGATCACGTTGGCCATGATGGCCGCGCCGCCCATGTCGATGACGAGCTTGCCCATGAACTCGTTAAGTTTGGCTTCATCCATTACATCGTCCTCCGCGGGCTGGGACGACACATCGGCGCGGGTAGCCCGCGACTCGGCCGGGGAGCGCACCACCCGGTGCGCGAAGAATTCTCCTACCGTCTAGTTGAGCGGGTCAACGTGGCTTCTGTAGCCACTTGGCCCGACTCCGCACAGTTGCCAAATCATCGAGGTACTGACGCTCTGTCAGTACCAATACTGGCGCGCTATGAGGCCTTGTTGCTCACCCCATGGTTAGATTCGCTTTCGATAGAACACACGCTCGTAGCCGCTCTGGGCTCGGCGGTCGTATTCGACGTAACCAATCTTGGGATAAAGCACTTGGTTCTCCGTCATCTTGGAGTTCGTGCAGAGGCAAATGGACTCGAAGCCGCGTCTGCGAGCCTCGCCTTCGGCAAACTCCAGCAATGCACGGCCCACCCCCGTACCATGCGTCTGCGGGGACGCCGCGACCGTATCGATGTAGAAGCCGTCTGCAGTCTCATACTGAACCAGAACACCGACCACCTGTTCACCCAGCTCCGCGACCCAAACCTTCCCTTCGACGGCCAGTGCTGCATAGTCGGAGAGCATCGGTGCGGGCGGCTTGCCGATTCGCTCCACATAGGGCTCGAAAGCAGCGTTGACGCAGGCCGACGCCGCGAGAGCATCGCGCTGATACGCTACACGGACTCTGATTGCAGGTGCTGTCATCGCTAAGCCTCAACTCATTCGGCGATTGTGCTACCCGGGTCATCAGTGTGTCGCGTCACAGGGGAGCGGCCGCTTCCTGCATTCATCGTGCCACGTCTGCGAAGGTCGCCTCATGGCCGCGAGCACCAATTCGAGACCGCGCTTGATAGCTGACCTTCGGCGTGATCGCGCTGTTCGCCAAGGGCTGCTAACGGCGAGCTTGACGAACAGGTAGTCCCGGCCACGAGCCGACATACGTCAAGGTCTGCTTTTGAGCGATCCGTCTCGAGCAATGGAGGCGCGTGTTCGGAATGCGGATGCGTCGTTGCAGATGTGCGGGGCCTGCGAGCTTCAGCCTTTCCGCCGTGATGGAGAAGATGAGCGCCGCGGCGCCGCTTGAGCTAGTCGGCGCCGCGAGGCGTGCGGACGCCCCCAACGTTTGCGCCCCGCGTCAAAGCCACCATGGCTGGCCGAATGCCTCGACCTGGGCCCCGCCTTACTTGACCGTATAGCCACGACCCTCTAGGCATGCGGCGCGAGCCCTGGCAAACGAAGCCTGCTTTTGCTGCGTGGCCGACGCCTGCTGCTGCTGGGCCGAATTCGCTGCCGCCACGTTCTGCCGGCGGCTTTGCCCGCGCGCAGCCACCGCACCCGCCGCCGCACCGGCGCTGGCGTTTCCGCCGGCGATCTCGCCGACAGCAGCGCCGCGCAATGCGCCGCGAGCACCTGCCCCCGGGGTCGTCCCAGTCGCTGTGGTCGGCGGCTTGGCCGTGGGCGCGGGCGGAGGTGGTTTGGCTGGATCAAAGCCGGACTGCTTGACCGCCCACGAATAGCAGGCGGCCTCGTCACTCTTCTGTTGCTCTGGGCTCTGGCCCTTGGCCGGGTACACGTACTGTTGTGCGCTGGCTTCGGAAATCAACAAACCTGCCAACGCCAGGAAGCACAGGGTTCGATGCTTCATTTCGTGGACCTCCGATCAATGATGGCGCGCGTCGCGTCAGCGCCGCCGCTCGAATTCACCTGAACCGAAACTGAATTCGCCAGGGACGATGACGACGATGGCTCGAGGGCAAGGTTCAGACGCGAATATCTCTCGCATCCACTATGGACTTCGGAATGCTCGCCGTCTACTGCCAGCAAGGGTAGGTGGCGGTGCGCGCAGTGCGCGCAAGGTCTACAGTGATCCGTGCTGCCCTCGGCGATCGTCTAGCCGAGGGTGAGCTTGTTCGAGAAGCTGTGCCGGTGATTGAGAAACGTCGTTTCTAGAAAGGAACTCATCATGAACGGACCGTGCTCATTTACCGCCGCCGCCGTCGTACTGATGTTGGCGGCTTTGCTGCCGCTGGACGCCTCGGCGGCGGCCTGCGCCAAGGGCGTCTACCGCGCGGGCTGTGTCGGACCGAATGGCGCCGCCGCCGTCCGCAAGCCGGTACCGCCACCGGCACCAAAGGTGATTTGCGCGAAGGGCGTTTACCGTGCGGGGTGCGCCGGCCCCAATGGCGCGGCAGTCGTCCGCAAGTAGTTGCGGAACGCCGCATCGGGCGGCAACCCGATCGAACTTGGAGGAAGCACCATGAGAAAGTCGAATGACGATCTTTCCCGGGGCCGTACGCCGATGAAACGGGACAGCCTGCGTTGCGCGTTGACAGCATTCGCGCTGGGCCTGAGCCTCGCGGGCGTCGCTGCGGCACAGAAGGCGTCACCGGGCGCGCTCGACCGGACCGTCCTTCCGATCGCCGAGCCACGGCGCACGCCCATCACCCAAGTCGACGTGCGCAACGCAAAGGCGCCGCCCCGTTTCGAGGTGAAAGCCCCGAAGGGCGCGCCGAACGTCGTGATCGTGTTGCTCGACGACATGGGGTTTGCGCATCCGAGCACCTTCGGCGGCGCGATTGCCATGCCGACGCTCGACCGGCTCGCCGCCAACGGCCTGCGCTACAACAACATGCACGTCGCTGCGTTGTGCTCGCCCTCGCGGGCGGCGTTGATCACGGGCCGCAATCATCACACCAACAACACCGGCGCTGTCCAGGAGATCGCGACCGCGTTCGAGGGCAACACTGGCATTCGCCCGGCGAGCGTCGCGCCACTGCCGGAGATGCTGCGCCTGAACGGCTACAACACGGCCGCATTCGGCAAGTGGCATCTGACGCCGGCCTGGGAAACCAGCATCTCCGGCCCCTACACGACCTGGCCCACCCAGTCGGGCTTCGAGAAGTTCTACGGCTTCCTCGGCGGAGAGACCAACCAATGGTCGCCGCTCTTGTACGACGGGGTGACCCGGGTCGAGTTGCCCGCCGATCCGAACTACCACTTCATGACAGACATGACGAACCAGGCCATCGCCTGGGCTCGGTTCCAGCAGTCGATGACCCCCGACCGGCCGTTCTTCATGTACTTCGCCCCTGGCGCTACCCACGCGCCGCACCATGTGTCCAAGGAATGGGCTGATAAATACAAGGGCAAATTCGATGAGGGCTGGGACAAGTACCGCGAGGACGCTCTGGCCCGGCAGATCAAGCTCGGCATCGTGCCGGCTGGAACGAAGCTCGCGCCCAAGCCCGCCGGAATCAAGGATTGGGACAAGCTGACGCCCGATGAGCGACGACTGTTTGCACGCCAGATGGAAGTCTTCGCCGGATTTGCCGAGCAGGCCGACTACGAGATCGGTCGCCTGGTGAAGTCGATAGAGGATCTGGGCGTGATGGACAACACGCTCTTCATCTACGTCGCCGGTGACAACGGTGCGAGCGCCGAGGGTGGGGCGACCGGCCTGTTCAATGAACTTACGTTCTTCAATGGTGTCCCGGAGACCGTTGAAAACCAGTTGAAGAACCTCGATAAGTGGGGCGGCCCGGAAACCTACCCACACTATGCCGCCGGCTGGGCCGTCGCTGGCGATGCGCCTTTCGCCTGGACAAAGCAGGTGGCGGGAGACTATGGCGGCACCAAGACCGGCATGGTCGTGCACTGGCCAAAGGGGATCAAGACGAGGGGAGAAATTCGCTCCCAGTGGCAGTACATCACCGATCTCGCGCCGACGGTGCTCGAAGTTGCGCAGTTGCCGTTTCCAAAGTCTGTCAACGGCACGGTCCAGAAGCCCTTCGAGGGCGTGAGCATGGCTTACACGCTCAACGATGCGAAGGCGGCCGACCGACGGAAAACGCAGTATTTCGAGATCCTCGGCAACCGCGGCATCTACCACGATGGCTGGCTCGCGCGTACCGTGCACAGGGCGCCATGGGAACCCAAGCCACGCGCGACGCTCGACAAGGACACGTGGGAACTCTTCGATGCGCGCAAAGACTACAGCCTTGCCACCGACCTTGCTGGGACGCAGCCGGCGAAGTTGAAGCAGATGCAGGCCGTGTTCCTGAAAGAGGCGGCGAAGTACAACGTGCTTCCGATCGACGACCGCAGCGTCGAGCGCTTCAACGCGGCGATCGCCGGGCGCCCCGACTTGATGGGAACGCGTACTTCGATCACGCTCTACCCGGGCATGACAGGCATGATGGAGAACACGTTCATCAACGCGAAGAACCGCTCCAGCACGATCGCCGCCGAGATCGACGTCCCACAAGGCGGCGCCGAGGGCGTGATCTTCGCGCAAGGCGGGCGTTTCGGCGGCTTCAGCCTGTACCTGAAGGACGGCAGACCCACGTACACCTATAACTGGGTTGGCCTCGAACGCTACACGGTGGCCTCTCCTCAGGCGCTTCCGCCGGGTAAGGCGACCATCAAGCTGGACTTCGCGTATGACGGCGGCGGCCCCGGCAAAGGTGGCACGGCTTCTCTATCGGTCGGCGGGCAGAAGGTTGCCGAAGGTCGGATCGAAAAAACCATTCCGTTCATCATCTCGCCCGACGAGGGTGCTGACGTTGGCGAGGACGATGACACGCCCGTCTCAGGCGACTACGTGGCGGGCATCAAGAGCCGATTCACTGGGAAGATCGAGAAGGTGAGCCTGGAGGTCCGGTGAGACGCACCAGCCGTTTCGGTAGAAGTCTGCTATCACCATGAACCGCCCGTCAAAGGGCTCCTTTCCGGAAGGCGCCTCCAGGACGCGAGGCTGCCTGCCTTGCGACTTTCACCATAGGAACCGCGACCCGACACCCGGGTGTCTCCGTCGGCGGTGATCCAGCGATCGGTGTCTGGTTTGGGGCAATCAATTTTGTAGCGGCTACTTCCGCAATGGGCACGTTGCAGGCTTCCCTGCGTCGAGTGGGAACGGCTGGTCTGCGCCATCAAGGGGTCCTGGTCGCGAAGTCGGCATTCGCTGCACAATTGAATTCCCCGGTCGGCATTCGATGGCAATTCCGGGCCCGAAAGGGAACTTCACGCCTTGCGAAAGCGGACGCTCAGGGCAGTCGGTTTCGGGCCTTCGAATTTCCGTCATCCGCAGCTCTCTTGCAGTGCTCCGTCCTTCCTAGTCGCCGAACCTGAGCAGGGCCGTCATCGAGACCTTGCTCGCCCGGACCGGCAGGTGTTCGGGGGCGTAACATCTACAGCGCCAAAGAGCGCATGATGTGAGCTGATGGCCTGACCTCGCCGATGCGCAGGGGACGCTGAATTCTCCCCTCTGAGCTCTTCGAACTCGTCGAAACCGAGGTTCTCATGGAGGACCGTATGCATAGATTCCTTTACAACCATCGCGACGAGCTCATCGAACGGTGCAAGGCCAAGGTTGCTCAGCGGCCCCGTCGGGCGGCCACGCCCGCGCAGCTCGCCAACGGCGTTCCGATTTTCCTGGACCAACTGATGAGAACGCTGGAAGCGCAGGAGAACGGTGAGGTCGGCGAGAGTTTCAGGATTTCAGGTGCCGCTGGCGGTGACGCGGCTGCCTTGTCCGAAATGGGCCTGAGCGCAGCAGCGCACGGCAAGCAGCTAATGGAACTCGGCTTTTCCGTCGACCAGGTCGTGCACGACTATGGTGACCTTTGCCAGGCCATCACAGACCTCGCCGTTGAACTCGACGCGCCCTTCTCCGTCGACGAGTTCCGCACGTTGAACCGTTGCCTCGACAACGCCATTGCTGACGCGGTCACCGAATTCAGCAGCTGGCGGGACGCCAGCGTCGCACTGCAGCAGACCGCCGAGGAGAGAGAGCGCCTGGGCGTGCTGGTGCACGAGCTGCGGAACTACTTGCACACCGCAACGCTTGCATTCACCGCGCTGGAATCGGGGAGGGTTCCAGTTGGCGGTGCGACCGGCGCCGTGCTGAAAAGGAGCCTGACGTCATTGGCGGCCCTACTGAATCTGTCTCTGTCTCAGGTCAGGGGCACAGCCGAAGGTCCTCAGGAGGCGCCCTTTTCGGCCGCGTCGTTGGTCGCGGAGGCCAGGAATGTCGCCTCGCTCGATGCGAGCACCAAGGGCTGCACGCTTTCGGTCCTCGACGTCGATGCCAGGCTGGGCATCTCGGGAAACCGCGAGCGGCTCCTGGCGGCCCTGGTGAACTTGCTGCAGAACGCCATAAAGTTCACCCATGCGCATACCGAAGTCACCCTGAGCGCCCATGCCGAAGGGGACTATATCTTGGTCGACGTCAAGGACCACTGCGGGGGACTTCCCCCAGGAGCCACCGCGTGCATCTTCCAGCCCTTTGTCCAGGTCGGTGAGAACAAGAGCGGGTTGGGACTCGGCCTTTCCATCGCGCGACGAAGCGTTGAGGCTGACGCAGGCGTATTGACCGTTCGGGACCTCCCGGGCACGGGTTGTGTCTTCACCATCAAGCTTCCGCGAAAGACGCTCTTGGTTGAGTGAGCCCAATAGTCGAATGTCCGTCCTTAGCCGACTAGAGCCTGTCGGCTACTAGGCCCTTTGGGCCCAATGCTGTCCTCCACATTGATGCCAGCAACTGAACCTTCGCAGCATCAGCGGCCGTTCCGGAGATGACCTGCCTCAGGCGTAGAAGTCCCCCGTTCGTATCTTTCTTGAAGCTCTAAAAGTTGACCTTCGGAGGCGCGACCCGATAAGGGATGGGATCGGCGGGCGACTAACGGTCCAGGATCTTTCTGCTTACCAGTTCAAACACCGTCACCAAATCAACCGGTTTGCTCAGCAGGTGATCGAAGGTGCCCTTCTGCCGAAGTTCGGCCAGCCGCAACACATTCCCGGACAGGGCGACGAGTAGGAGCCCGGAATCCGGGTACACCGAACGCAATGCTCGCGCTGCTCCTTCGCCATCCAAGCCGCCCATCTCCAAGTCGAGGATCGCGAGGTCAGGACGGCATTCCGTGCCG
>NZ_JASZYF010000031.1 GCF_030317115.1 Variovorax gracilis | reverse complement strand
CGCGGGCTGCTATGGCTGCGGCGCCGCCGTCGGCGCAGTCGCGGGCATGGCAGTCGGCGCGGCGATCGCCGATGCGAGCCGTCCCGCGACGGTGGTCGTCCAGCAGCCGGCTGTGGTTGTACCGCCCCCTGTTTATGTCCAGCAGGGGAACGTGCCGCCCGGCACACAGATGGCCGCCTTGCCGCCCGGAGCGCGAAGCATGGTGGTGAATGGCGCCAACTACTACCAGGAAGGTGCCACTTGGTACAAGCCGTACTTCGGCTCTAGCGGCGTGTATTACGAAGTCGTGCCGGCGCCGTGACCGGTGCTGCTCCGAGGCGCCTTCACCTTCGGACAACCGCGTTGCCCCTCGACCCAATTCCCAGCGGCGCCTGATCGCACCATGATGCAAGCGCCACAGCCGTCACATCGTCGGCATCACCCAAGGAGATCGCCATGAAGCGCTACCTACTCGCCGCGACAGCATGCCGATCCGTCCTCCTGGGATGAGGGCCCTATAAGACCATGAGCGAACCCACCGTATTCATCGTGGATGACGATGACGCATGTCGCGACTCCATTCGAGAGTTGGTGCTATCGGTCGGACTCACCGCCGCAGTGTTCGGATCAGCGGCCGCGTTCCTGACTGCCTTCGACCCGACTTGGCATGGCTGCCTGGTATCAGACCTGCACATGCCGAGGATGAACGGGGTCGCGCTACAGAAGCGCCTGCTTGGCATGGGCGCCAGCCTGCCAATCGTGTTCGTCAACGGCAACGTCGACATTCGCACAGCCGGTCAAGCCATCAGGGACGGCGCGGTGGACGTCTTGGAAAAGCCCTTCGCGCAGCATCAGTTGCTGGACGCAATTTACCAGGCCCTGCGTCCAGACGACCGGTTTTGATCACCTTCGCGCGATGCACTTATCTAAACTTTTTCCCGAGGGGATTCGAACATGCGCTCAACTCTGTCGGTGCTTTCGCTGCGCTTCATGTATCTGTTGGCGCTGTGCGGAATGCTGTTCTCGGGCGGGTGCGCGTCCATCAAGCCGGATCCGTTGCCTTCATGGAACGAGGGCCCCACGAAGCAATCCATCGTCGCCTTCGTTGCCAGGGTGACCACGCCCGGATCGCCGGACTTCGTCGTCGTCTCGGAGCGGATCGCCACCTTCGACAACGACGGAACACTGTGGGCCGAGCAGCCGCTCTACTCGCAGTTGTTCTTTGTCCTCGAGCGCATCAAGGTTCTCGCGCCGCGGCATCCTGAATGGAAGACCACGGAGCCATTTGCATCGGTGCTCAATGGCGACGTGAAGGGTGCGCTCTCCGGAGGAGACAAGGCGATCGCCGAACTGATCGGAGCGACCAGCACAGGAATGACGAGCGTCGAGTTCGACGCCATGGTGACTCAATGGCTCGCGACTGCCAAGCACCCGCGCTTCGACCAACCTTACACGTCCATGGTCTACCAGCCCATGATCGAGCTCATGACGTATTTGCGCGCGAACGGCTTCAAGACCTTCATCGTCTCGGGAGGAGGCACGGCCTTCATGCGACCGTGGACCGAAAGGGTCTATGGCGTGCCGCCGGAGCAGGTGGTTGGCAGCTACGGCAAGACCCAGTTCGAGCTGCGCGACGGCAAGCCCGTGATCATGCGCCTCCCCGCAATCGCCTTCATCGACGACGGCCCCGGCAAGCCTGTCGGTATCAACGAGCACATCGGCAGGCGGCCGATCCTCGCCATTGGTAATTCCGATGGCGACCTGCAGATGCTGCAGTGGACGGCTGGGGGAAGCGGCGCACGCTACATGGCCTTCGTCCATCACACAGACGGAGTTCGAGAATGGGCTTACGACCGGGATTCGAGCATCGGCAAGCTCGACAAGGGCCTCGATGCGGCGAAGGCCAATGGCTGGACGCTCTTCGACATGAAGCGGGACTGGGCAGTGATCTTTCCCTTCCAGCGATAGCCAGCTCCCTTCGCCACGTCAACCGTAGGCGAGCACCGAAGAATCAGCCAAGAGGGAGTCCGCGAGTCGGTTTGCAAACTCCCGAGACTGCTCGACATAGCTGGGCTGGAGAGTCGCCGGCGGGATCTTGATCCCGAGGTAGCGCTCCTTGGTGACGCCCGTGGAGAGGTAGCTGAATAGCGCCAGCATCGAATCGACCGGGCCGCCGCCGGCGGTGAAATGACTGCCGTCCACGTAGATGCCTCCTCGTCTGACGATGTGCTCCTTCAGGATGCGCAGATCGTCGCGCCAATAGCGGTGGGCAACCGCCACCGCGGCGCAGCGCTTTCCCTCAAGAAGCGTCTTGGCGACGTCTGACTCGATGAACGAACGGATCGGCATGCAGGGGTGTAACCACCATGTCGGGGAGGCAATGCATACCAGGTCGTAGCTACGGCTTCGGACTTCATCCGGTATTCGGATCTGTCCGGTTACGCCGCGAAACTGTGGGAGGACCATCCCGAAGATGTCGCGGTACGCATGTCGAAGGGGAAACCGGGCGAAGCGCTCGGCGTAGCGAGGGTCGGTGAATTCGATCCTGGCCAGTTGAACGTCGCAGCCTCGTTCGCGCAGCGTATCGGCCATGGACTCGACCACCCGCTGCGTCTGCTGGCTATAGGTGTAGTAGACGAAGAGAATCGATGGCTTCTTCGTGATGGTCATCTCAGTCGCTCCTCGCCCCGCTAGGAACCTCGAAATAAGCGGCGGCCGCACCTGAAGCAAGCCCCCGCCTGCTCAGCCCTTCGCCTTGTCTGTCTTGACTCTGGCCTTGTCTTTCGCTTTGGACCCTTCCTTGTGCTTCTTTTCCTCCACTGCGCTGCCGTCGAGCACCAATTTGGAGGGATCAAGTTCGCGTTTCGCGAGATCCTTCAGCAGCCCCTCGTCGCTGAGATCGATCCGGTGCGACAGTTCCCAATCGGCACGCGCCGTTTCCTCCAGCCGCTGCACGGTGCCGGCATCATCGGTCTCGATGGCCAGCTCGCGACGACCGTCGAAACTGCCCGGCGCCAGATTGATCGAGCCGACGATCGCGCGCTTGCCATCGGCCAGCATCATCTTCGCATGCAGCTTGAGGTGCTTCATCGTGTGCACCTTGGCGCCCACGTCCTGCAGAATGCGCAGGCCGCCGACTCCTTCGATCAGCTTTTCCGCCTTGAGCGAATGCGGCGGCTTGGTCAGGATGTGCACCTTGACGCCCCGCGTTGCCGCGCGCACAAGCCGCTCGATGATCACGGTATCCTGGTAGCGCTCGTTCTGCACCCAGAGCGAATGCTTCGCGCCGTCGATGAATGCCGCGACGCGCACGCGGCCGTTGTCCGGACACCAGATCAGCGGCGATTCCGGGTGCGGCTTGAATTCCTCGTGCTCCCAGTCGGCATCGAAGCAGGCCACCATTTCCTTCGTTTCGAGGTCATGGGTGGTGATGACCGCGTAGTCGCGCGTCTCGGTCAGGTCCCTGGGCTCCCAGTTGAGCGATTCGACAAAGCCGACCTGATGATCGACCACCATCGATTTCTGGTGCGTGAGATCGAACTTCGGGTTGCTGTCGCGCACTTCGATGCCGGCATCGACCAAGGCCTTGCGCGCTTCCTCGTTCTCGCTTTCCCCGCTGCGACGCGCCGGATTCAGCATCACGCGCACCTTCACGCCGCGCTGCTTAGCGGCGATCACCGCCGCCAGCAAGGTCTCGTCCGTGAACAGGAACATCCGGATCTGCAGGGCCTCCTTGGCGCCGTTGATGGCGTCGAGGATGGGCTTGGCGGTGTCGTCGGGCAGAACGATCAGTCGGTGGGACATGATGGCCTCAGGCAGAAGCAGCCGCAGGGGCGGCCGGGTTTTCGTACTGGATCCGGTGCAGTTCGGCGTAGACCCCACCGAGCGCGACCAGTTCGTCGTTGGTGCCTTCCTCGACCACGATGCCGTCCTTCAGCACGATGATCTTGTCGGCGTTGCGCAGCGTGCTGAGGCGGTGCGCGATCATGATCACGGTGCGGCCTTGCATCAGCCGCTCCAGCCCCTCGATGACCAGGCGCTCGGATTCGGTGTCGAGCGCCGCGGTCGGCTCGTCGAGGATCATGATCGGGCTGTTGCGGATCACGGCACGCGCGATCCCGATGCGCTGGCGCTGGCCGCCCGAGAGCGTGTCGCCGCGCTCCCCGACCAGCGAGTCGTAGCCGTGCGGCATGCGGCTGATGAACTCGTCGGCATTTGCGAGCTTGGCGGCGGCAATGATTTCTTCCCTGCTGGCGCCGGGCTTGCCGTAGGCGATGTTCTCCCCGATGGTGCCGCGGAACAGCACCGTCTCCTGCAGCACGAAGCCGATCTGCGAGCGCAGGCCCGAGAGCTTGTGGCTCGCGATGTCGACACCGTCGATCAGCACCCGCCCGCCCTTCGGGTCGTAGAAGCGCGGCATCAGGCTCACCACCGTCGATTTGCCGCTGCCCGTCGGCCCGACGATGCCCACCACCTGGCCCGGTTGGATGTTAAAGGAGACATCGCGCAGCACCAGCGGCTCGTCGCCGTAGCCGAAGGCCACGTGCTCGAAGGTGATCTCGCCGCGGGTGCGACCCGGCTCCGTGGCGCCCGGACGCTCGTGGATGATGTTGTCGGCGCTGAGGATCTTCTGGATCCGCTCCAGCGCCACGGTGGTCTGGGCGATCGTGCTCGCCATGCTGGCGAGGTCTTTCACCGGCTTGAAGAACTTGCTCAGGTAGGCCAGGTACACCGTCAGCGCACCGGCCGTCATGGTGCCGGCGATGATCAACGCGGTGCCTTTCCAGAGCACGATGCCGGTGCACAGCGCCACCACCACCGCGACCACCGGCGACAGCAATGACTTGACCTTGCGGGCCCGCAGCGCTGCCTCGGTGCTGGCGTGGCTGGCGGCTTCCATGTGCTGGACTTCAAGGTCCTGGCGGCCGAAGGCCTTGACCGCGCGGACTTGCCCGAGCCCTTCCTGGACCACCGCGACGATCTCGCTCTGCCGCACACGAACGTCACGCGTCACATTCTTCACCGCGTTCTTGAATCGAAACACAAACAACAACAGGAAAGGCATCACCGCGACCGCAATGAGGGTGAAGTCCCAGTCGAGCCAGATCATCAATCCGAGCATGAAGACGATCGTCACGATGTCGACCAGGATGCCGAGGGTCGACGAGGAGGCGAAGTTCTGCACCGTCGAGACGTCGCTGGTGATGGTCGACATCAGGGAGCCGGTCTTGGCATTGTCGTAGTAGCCCAGCGACAGCCGGTGAAGGTGCTCGTAGATCTTCAGGCGCAGGTCGTTCGCGACGTACTGCCCGATGCTGGTGGTGTAGTAGTTGTCGATGTAGGTGGCGATGCCGGCGATGACTGCGATCAACAGGGTGGCGATCCCCGCGAAAAGCGCCACGCCGAGCGTGTGCCGGCCGATGCCGAGCTGGTGCGCCCACTCGAGCCACGCGGGCAGGTGGTGGTTGCCCAGCGCATCGTCGAGCACCAACTTGAGCGGCCACGGCGCTGCGAGGCTCATCAGCACCTCGACCACCATTGCGGCCAGCACGATGGCCAGCCATCCCCGATAGGGACGGATCAACTGAAGAATGAGTCGCCGCATGGCGGTCTTCTGCGACCCCGCGGCCTGAGTGGTGGCCCCCGTCTCCGAATGCCCCGGTTTGGCCGAAGTCTTCGTTGGCGGCACCGTGGCGGAAGCGTCGGTAGAGTTCGGTGTGGACATGCGAAGGCTTGAATGCGAAGGGGAGGAGAGCGGGGCATCAACGTAAGGGGGCGCCATGTGATCTTGGGCTTGGCCGAAGGTCAGAACAATTAGGGCCTGGGGCAAAACTTCTGCCCCAAAGGGCACGCGCGTTCCCCAGAACGCAGCACCGAGAGCGTTGACGGCGCGGCCGATGCGCTTGAACCGAGGCTGGGCTCGAAGATTTCAAGTAGCCTGTCGAGGCAATCTTGGTCGTTGGCGTTGTTGACTGCCGGAAGCTCCCGGATTCGCTTGGCACCAAACCGCGGATGATGAAGGCACCGAACAAAGGCAATACAAATGAGTCGCATAGCAACAACACCCGCTGCGTTTTCAGCCGACGGAGCAGCCCTGCAACCCAAAAAGCCAAACGTCGTCTTCATGCTGATGGACAACCTCGGCTATGGAGAACTCGGCCTCTACGGTGGTGGCATCCTTCGCGGTGCGCCAACTCCACGCATCGATCGACTCGCCGGCGAAGGGATGCGGTTGCTCAATTTCAACGTCGAAGCGCAGTGCACGCCTTCTCGGTCGGCATTGATGACGGGCCGCTTCGCTATTCGGTCCGGCACATATGAAGTCCCTGTGGGGGGCGCCCCTGAAGGTTTGACCCTGTGGGAGGTCACCATCGCGAAGTTGTTGTCGGCACAGGGCTACGCAACGGGCATCTGGGGCAAGTGGCATCTTGGAAGCGAGGAGAGTCGCTTTCCGACCAATCACGGGTTCGACGAGTGGTACGGGATACCGCGCACTTATGACGAAGCGCTCTGGCCATCGATGAACGAAAACACGGGCCTATGGCCGGCCACCGGCGACAAGCAGGGCTGGAACCAGAAGGTTGGTGGACCGCAGCACGTCTACGAGGCACGCAAGGGGGAGACAGCGCACGAGATGGGTGTGTTGGACCTGGACCGGCGTCGAACCATGGAGTCGGAGATTACGGACCGCGCCGTTGAATTCATCAAGCGCAACGCTCAGGCTGACACGCCTTTTTTCGCCTACGTTTCGTTCTCATTGGTCCATATGCCAACGCTGCCGCATCCGGACTTTGCCGGGAAGACCGGCAACGGCGACTTCGCCGACTGCCTAGCCGAGATGGACCATCGCACAGGGCAGATCCTTGACGCCATCCGGGAGGCGGGGATCGAAGACAATACGATCGTTGTCTTCACCAGCGACAACGGCCCTGAGGCAACTGATCCATGGCAGGGCGACAGCGGTCCTTGGCGAGGGAGCTATTTCACGGCGATGGAAGGGTCGCTGCGTGCGCCTTTCATCATCCGGTGGCCTGACAAGGTGCCGGCGGGCGCCGTCAACAACGAGATCGTCCATATCGTCGACCTCTTCACGACGCTTGCGCACGTTGGCGGGGCCGAGGTTCCGCAGGACCGTGCGATCGACGGGGTGGACCAGCTACCTTTCTTCCTGGGCGAGCAGGACCACTCCAACCGCGAAGGTTTTCCCGCTTATGTGGCCGACCGGCTCTCCGCCGTCAAGTGGCGAAACTGGAAGGTGCACTTCATCAAGCAGGAGAACATGTATGAGCCACCGGTGAAGCTACCGCTGCCGAGGATCGTGAACCTGCTGACCGATATGAAGGAAGAGCGCGACGCTATCGCAACGAGCACTTGGGTGGCCCAACCAGTCGTCAGGATTGTTGGCCAGCTTCAGGCCAGTCTCAAGAAGTATCCGCCGATCAAACTCGGCACGCCCGACCCGTACCAGCCGCCCGATAGGTCTACGTAGTTGTCTTTAATTCGTCCGCTTGGAGCGAGTGACCGCTGACCGTTGATCAGCGGTCACGGGCTGGCGATGGCCGATCGGCCGCTCGTGGCCGACAGTTCCAGTTTGCGGTCGAAGCTCGGAGGTCGCGAGAGGGCCCTGAAGAGACATCCACTTTCCTGATCTCGTTGCCGCAAAGCTGCCGGCCGAGCCCCGCCCACAGGGACCTGAAGGAAGTCCCGCAGCGGAGGGCACACATCGACAGGCAGCAGACGGAGCGGTTGAGGCGCCGAGCCACCTGAGGCTTACCATCGCTGCATGGACTCACGCGAGACCGCCCCCTCCCCAAGCGCAATAAGCAGCCGATCCTCGAGGTATTTGCGCGCGTATTGCCGCCACGCGGCCCCTGCGTGCATGTCGCCCCTTTAGGGCGCCGGCACCACATCCGAGGTGATGCCGTTCTCATCCACCGTGCAGTTGTAAGGGCGCTTGCCGGCCACGTTCAACGTGACCACGTAGTAGCCTGTCTCCATGGTCTGCTGGTCGCTGACCGGCGTCACGGTGTCGCGTGGCACCTTGAGATAGCGCGCGACCGCGTCGACGCAGCCGGTGCGCGACACCTGCGGCGACATGAAGCCCCCGAAGATGGCCGGCGGCTTGTAGCCGCCGATGGTCGCCGGTGGCGCCGTGGCCGCGCAGCCCGCGAGGAGCAGGCTGGCGCCGACGATGGTCGTGGGGAGAGTGAAAGCGATGCGCATCGGAGCTCCTCCTGGCGTTGTTACAGCGGCATTGACGTGCTTCATAACATCATGGCAGTGCGCACGAACCTGCCGATTCTGCCCGCGCAGCCCGCTCGTCGGCGACGATGGGATCAACCGTATTCGCATCAGGCCCACGTGCCAATACGTGAAGCCACCCGTACCACTATGTATTCACTGCTAAGGAATTCCCGCGCTCCCTGGCATGGCCGTCGCCCTCACCCGGATCGGAGGTCGCCGCCGTGCGCCAGGGAGGCCTGAACCTCCGGCCCGGCAGCAGCGCGCCGTGCGTCAGGCCACCTCGCGCAGCTCCCGGCGCAGGATCTTGCCGACGGTGGACTTGGGCAACCATCGACGAAGCGCAGGATCTTGGGCACCTTGTAGCCGGTGAACTGCTTGCGGCAATGCGATGCTAGTTCCGCCGAGATCCGAAGCCAACTGCATCAGATCTGCGACACTGTACTGACCGGAAAGTCAGTCCCCTTCGTGTGACGCGTCACCACGGTGCATGCCCACAGATGCGGCCATTCAGCGTGGTCTATCTCATGCTGGTTTCGACTTTGCACTGAGCAAACAAATTCATTGCGAGCAATCAACAACTATTCGAAGGAAAGTGTCGAGTTCTAGGTTGTAGGTATCGATTTCTATTCGAACATCCCACGCGCGCTGGGGCCTTCGGGTCGAGGACATTGCCCTGCCCCAGAGCGCGCGCGGCTGGCCCCTGGACGACATCGCCATGCGCGAGTGCGTGACGATCGCCGCCTTCCCTAAAGATGGTCATCACGCGGATGCCGTCTTGCGCGTGTCCGTCGACTTGGTCGGCCTGGACCTGGACGAAGCACGTCGGGATCGAATTGCACGCCTGGCGGTGCTGCTCGCCCGCGAGACCGCCGGCGAGGACCTGATCCTTCACCCCCCGCCCGGGGTACGGAACTGCAGACCGCGTGCTGGACGCCGCGGGCGAGGCCATGCGCGCGGTGGACGCATACGTCGCGGCCCTGAACTCTGGAGCGGGTAGGCCACCCGAAGGCGCCATGCTATACCCGTCGAACAGATCCTCCGCCGCTCAGAAGAGCTCGACGACTCGATCGTCCGAATGCTCGACCCCGACACCTAGCCCGTGTTCGCTAGGCCGACTTCGACGGCCTGAGCGAGGGGACGCGAAGCAGGACTGACGCGACTTCACCTCGCGATGAAGGGAGCGTCCCATTCCTGCACGTCCACCAGTTCCCATTCCTGATGGGCTGGCGTAGTCGCGCTGAACCTCACAACGCAGTCCCGGGCGTGTAGCCCGGCGCCTTGCTCCGGCCCGGATGGAAGGAGGCCGTGGGCCGCATCCAGGCAGCGTCGCCCTCCCTCGTAGAAGTTCTCCAGCACCATGCGCCGTTGCATCAGGCACCAGCCCCGTGCCGGGCAGTCCGCTGCCGTCGTGGCAAGCGTCCGCAATCGCCACAGCTGGGAAGCGTCTCCGCTGCACGTCTCCTGGACGATCACCGCACCGGACTGGAAGCCGTGGGTCTTCAGGCATTTGCCTGAATGTCTGGCACTGAGCATGAACCACTGATCCTGCAAGGGCTCCGGATTGCCGGGCCGAGGCAGCCGATGGAGGCTGAACTGCTGGCTCGGTCCGCCGTAGTTGGGCCAGAGGACCACCGGCGCACCGTCATCGACGCGACGTCCGAGCACCTCGGCCATCATGCGGGTGCTCGCATTGACGATGTAGAAGTAGGGAACGTCGGCCAGGGCGGTCTGAGGCACCACAGCGAATGCGGCCGAGGCGACAAGGGCCAGGGTGGCGACGAGCCGGGCCCGGGACCCGTGGCGCGCGTTGCAATCAGCATGCATGACGACCTCCGTTCGACGCGCCCGCCACGACGCCCCAACCACTGCGACGCCGAAGACCCGCATCCGCAGCAAGACTGAACCTCCCGGATCGATGCGTCAAGATGCCGCGCCGCGGTGGCCTCGACCACCGGCATCACCGGCACCCGCGCCGCGGCCCGCACACTCTGTAATCCCCTTTGGAACCGGTCATGGATTCAGAGATCATCGCGGCGCCTGAATGACCGGCCTCGGCGTCACAGTGTGAGTTCGCCGAGCGGCAAGGAACGGCAACAAGCGCTGCGCACCTGCCGTACGACTGGCGCCGACGACCGGCAGGGTAGGGCCCGTCGCCGTCCTTCGAGTTCTCACTCCGAATGTCAGCAATGCACGCGGGAGCGGTCGTGGGCCGGATCGAATCATCGTGGCGCGAGAGGCTCAAGCGCCCGACATTGTTTCTGCCGTAACCTCCCAACCGGCGTCGATGCCGCCGGGAAGCATCTGCCCGCGATCTTCGCCGACTTCGGCGTCTATCAGTCGATTGAGCTTTTCGCTCATGGCAAGGACAAGCTCCCGGTTTCGCCCGCCTTGCAGTGCGAGATTGTTCATCTCGTTCGGATCGGCCCGCACATCGTACAGCTCGACATCGTTCAAGCGATAAAGCTCCTCCACCGTCGTGGGTCGGTTGTGCTGCTTCGGCGAAAAATAGCGCGCGAACGCGTACTGGCCATCGAACACCGACCGCACCGCGCCGCGCTTCATCATGTCCGGACGGATGCCCGCGCTCTGTAGCTCGCTCGATTTACCGCCCTTTTGCATATAGTCGACGGCCTTGTTCAGGAAGTCGCCGTCGATGTAGGCAAACATGTTGTAGTTGAAGAGCGCCCCGTCACGGACGGCCGCGAAATCGGCGCGCTCGGGAGCCGCGAGGAGTCCGGAAACATCCTTGCCAGGAAGTCCTTTGGCGATGATGGCCCGTTTGTCCGGGGCTACTCCTGTGAGTCCTATCAATGTCGGCGCAATGTCGACGTGTGAGGTGACGGCCTTGCACTGCTTGCCGCCCGCGTAGGCCGGATGGGAAACCATGAAGGGCACGTTGTTCTGCTCGCGATACGCGACAGCACCCTTGGCGTGCAGTTGGTGCGCGCCGTCCATGTCGCCATGATCGGCGGTCAGGATCACGATCGTCTTGTCGGCCAGCCCCGAGGCGTCTAGCTCGGCAAGAAGCGTCGCAATGTTTCGATCCACATCGCGCATGCAATTCAAGTAGTAGTTGTGCCGCCGGCGCCAGCGGGCCTCCTCATTCGGGATGGTGCCGACCAACGCGTCATGAGCGTGCAGAAAATCCCGGTGTGCGGGTGGACGCCCCGGCGCATCGAGCGCCTGCCCGTGACTCGCCGGAGGCCGGTACTCCCACTGCTTCGCGTAAAGCGGGTCGACCGGATCGCGCTCGACACGCTTGATGCCACGTTTCGCTTGAACCACCGTGCCCGGTGCATCCGTGTTGTAGTACATCACATCGTGCGGGTTGACGAGGTTCACTGCGAGGAACCAGGGTTTCTGTTCCGCCGCCAGTTCGCGTCCCTTGCCGCGGAGCCAGTTCACGCCCATCGCAGAGATGATGCCGTCGTGAAGGTAGCCCCCCCTTGTATGCGCGATGATGTCGCCGACGCCGAAGTAATCGGAGAAGCCGTAGGCTTCCATCTCCTGCGTGAAGATCTTCGTCAAGTTGCCGTGCTCGTTGACCGTCTCGAACTCCCTTGTCAGGTGCCACTTGCCCTTGTACGCCGTGTAGTAGCCGGCGTTCCGAAGCAGGTCACCCAGCGTGGGAATCTCAGTGGACATGCTCTCGATCCAGGGGAAGTTCGTGTTGTCGAACATCTTCGTCTGCTGGATGTGCTGCCCGGTATAAATCACCGAGCGGGAGGGCGTACACACGCAGGAGCCGATCCGGTGGTTGACGAACGTAGTGCCTTGCTTCTTCAACCGCTCATGGGCCGGCAGTCGATAGCCGGCCGGAAGCTCGCCCGGGCGGAAATGGCGCTCCTGATCGACCAGAATGAACAAGATGTTGTAGGGGCCGCTTGCTGCGCCCGCTGAGGTGCTTCGAGCGGTAGTGGCGGGTTGGCCGCGTGCCTCCTCATGTGCGCCAAGGCCCAGCGCCATCACTCCCAGTCCAGCAGCACCACCCAGGAACTCCCGCCGCGATGCGGCAGGGTCGATCGGCTTGTTGTGATCCATGCCCGCTCCTCGTTGAAGCCAACGGGACGCTGGTGCTCCGGATGATTGCAATGGTGCACTCATGAGAGGGCCCCGTGACCGAATGAGGAAGCTTATTCCTTATCACGGCGCAACGCCATTGCACCGAAGGGTGCAGCCTCCAAGGGAGACCGAAGCCTGGAAGGCGAAGAAAGAAGAGAGTTGGGTGGACGGTGACCCCTCAAAGGCAGCATTCAAGCAGACCCGTCGTAGCCGGCGCGCCAGCGAGCGGCCTCTCCTGGCCCGACAGTTCCAGTTTGCGGTCGAAGCTCGGAGGTCGCGAGAGGGCACCGACCTGACTTCATCAGTTGGACCGTCTACGTCGGCAGCGCAGCGTAAGCGGTCCTCCAATGCGAACCACGTCGACGTCCGCAATCTTCCGACCTCCTGACATGCCTGCTGATCCCGTGCAGACGTACTGCTCAAAGCCAAGGATCTCTTCCGGGCTTGCCGGACCGCATCCTGCCGACGGAGCGGATTGGCGGTGGGCCGTGCTTTCTATGCAGGTTCTCGACATGCTCAATGTCAGTCTCCTTGCTAATGGCGAGTCGAGCTGTCTCCAGCCGCCCAACGCAGAACTGCACGCGGTTAACGGAGATTGCCTCAGTGGCGTGCCCCCTGATGTGCTCGACAAACTTCGGCAAGGTGAATACGCCAGGCGGAACTTCGGTCTTGAACTCCGCGTCTCCAGTGAATACCACGACCGACTTGACGAGATCAGCTGGTAGGAAGTCGAGCAACTCCTGAACGGCGCGAACGTGCCGGAAGTTCTGAAAGATGGGGTTTTGGAACTGCGATTTCTTCTGGAACATAACTTGAGTCCAGGTCGCTTGCTTGGCATTGGCGAAGATCCAGCCGTTCAAGTGCTTCGTTTCTATGACGAAAACACCAAACCTTGAGACGAGGATGTGGTCGACCTGAGTCGTGCCTTCTTGCATCTGTAAGGTGATGTGATTCATCAAGTGATAGTCCGGCGCAGCAAAGTGCGCCCGGGCCTCATGGACAAGGCGTGCCTCACCTTGGTTTTGGAATGAAGGTGACGCTGATTGGCTGCGGCCCATCGCGAATCCGATGACCAGGCCGACGAGCCCGACGAACCCAAGGAGAACAATGGTGGAGGTATTCATGCTCCAGCTCCCAGTGGAGAGGTGGGTTATTACACCGCCATCTCTTTCCTGGTGGGTGGCATGCAGCCAGCATGCTTCTCCCGCAAGAGGCGCATGCGCGGTAGCAGGAGCCCGTCCCCGGCAGCCACGACAGCGGTGTTCGCCGTGTAGAGGTGCAGCAGGTTGCGATTCCACAGTGCGCCCATCAGTGTGTAGATGGGGTACACCGGCATCAACGCATGCACCACCGCTTGAGCCCCGCTGTGCACGAATGAGTGCATCGCCGGGATGGTGGTGTTGAGCAGTGCGTACTCCTCTCCCACATGCTTCACCGTGGAGGTGATGTGCTTGATCATCTTGCTGATCGATACCGGATTGGCAGGCTCTACATGCTCCGGCCCCTCGACAGGCGTCGTGAACTTTTCGAGCCACTCGTCATACGCACATTCGGCCGTCCAGGTGGCGCGTACCACTGCCTCGAAGTGGAGGCGGCAGAGGGACAAAGCAGTGCCAGACAAGCCAATTTCCAACAGGACGCGTTGACTAAATCCATGCTCGAAAGCCGCAGAGCACAGCGCCGAAGCTATGAGTCCGCGCTTGGTTCGCGCCTCGCACTTCGCCAACAGCTTCCCGACGTCTTCGTCGAAGGCCTCACTGGCCTCCAAAAGATCCGCCAGTCGGTCGGCGTCGTCGTACTCTGCTTGCTCATGCATCCTCATCACCGCCACCGATGGCAGCCTCTCGTGTGTTGTCGTTGAGAGGATGCCACACTGGAATCGGCGGCACTGGCCTGCGTGCCTTCACTGCAGCGTTTGCCGTCGTTCGCCATGACGAGCCTGAATGACTGCAGTCCGACGGTCTCCGACTATGCCCAAGGTCCTGCCCTCTTGCCGGCGAACGAAGTCGAGTAAGGGCCCGGGGGCAATCGCAGGCACGCCACAGCCGCGCTATGGGGAGCGCGCTGGGGCGGTTCAGTCGCTAGCGTGGGGGTGCCGAGGGTGATCGGGTCATTGAGCCAGCTCAACTGGCGAACTCCCGCGACTCCACTTCATCCTTCGCGGCTTCCAGCACACGTGCAGGGTCGGATAGGAGAAGCTCGCGCGGACGCTTTCCGCCAAGAAAGCCGTTCGTGCTCTCGAACCAGGTCGCCAGCCACTCGCCGCTGCGCTTGTCCAGCACCCGCAGGAGGTCCTTCATTGCAGGCAGCGGATGAAAGTCGATGCCCAGTGCGTAGCGCGGGTACAGGTCTCGGTTACCTTGTCGAAGTGCAAAGACACGGCCCTGGGCCTTCCAGCGGCTGACGCTTCCTATTGGATTGCCGGGGCCCAGCTTCGCAAACTCCGCCACTTGCTGCGCCGTGTACCAGTCCGTGCCTTCCTGGATGGCGCTACGGGCGCGTCCTTCCATCCGAGCTTGCGCTGAGTCGGCTGGCGTGATCTCTGCTCGTCCGGCAAACAGCTCTACGAGCGTCTCGAGTGCAGCTAGGCGGCGCTCGTATCGAACGGCCAGTACTGCGGTGAGCAAGTCAGGCAGCACCTCCTGAACTTCTTGAATGTCCTTCTCCGTCAGCTCATGGGATATTTGGCGAGGGTCCAGATCAACGTGAAAGCTCAGGTTCTTCATGGCGGCGCCCTTGCGAAGAGTGCGAGTTGTGCGAGTTGTGCGAGTCAGCATAGTCAACTCGCACAACTCACACAAGCCCGGACATTTTTGCTGGACCCGGGAAGGCACCCGGGGCGCGAGCAGCGAAGACAAGGCGGCCCTTGGCCATCCGAGCTGACACCGCTTTCATGTCGCGGCCGATGCCGCCCTAGGCACGCGGTCAGGTGACGTTCGCTGGCTCGGCAAGGAGCGCACGTGGCCGGGTTGAGCCGCGGGATTGCAGCAATAGCGGTCTTCAAGGTAGGCAGACACGGTCGACTGCAAGCCGGCGGTCTTCGGTCATTCATCGCGCCCTACTCGGTGTCCGGACAGGTCCGGACAGGTCCGGACGGGTCCGGACGGTTGGGAGCCTGTCCGAGCCTATCCGGCATTCCTGCATTCCTTCGGGGGCGGCGGACCCAATGTGGCGGCGCCTCGTCGATGAGGCCATCGACCGCATAGGCTTGCCGCTTCGGGCCCCCCAGCAGTGCCCCCGCGGTCCAAGAGATACGACGTCAGGAGGCCGTAACCGTCGACGACGCCGACACCTGGCACCACAACACCACAACGACCAACATCGCCATTGGATGGCGGATGGCGGATGGCGGATGGCGGATGGAGGATGGCGGAGGCCGTGGGCCTGCGGTGCCAGGGAAGCCGAGCGCCTCAAGGCTCAGCGCAGGGCTCGAGCAGACAGGATGAACGCCACGCTGAAGGCTCGGAGGGTCGCAAAGGTCCCAGCGAGCCCACCGGTCGCAGAGCCATAGAGGGGGATGTCGGAATATGGTCTATCGGTTTCCAGGCGGGCGACCCGCTTCGTATCGAACGTGTGTACCGCGCGGCGGGTTTGGTGGCGTGGCCTGCACGGCTCGCCACATGTCATTGGCTGACATCTGAGTGTCGGTCTCACGGGCGTAGTGGATATGCGGACCTCCGGCCGTCCAGTGGTTTCCGCGCTCGGACGTATCTCGCTGGTCGAAATAGAACAGGTGCCAACGAGACCAGTCAGGGGCGTACAGCAGATGCGCGGCGAATAGACGCCGGTCAATCATCATCTGTGACACCTTGCGGAACCCCTTGGCAGCTTCGGGCTTCAGTGGACCGACGCCATTCGACCCCATCGACTTCAAGTCGGCTTCACTGGGGCGCAGCGACTCCGGTTGGACTTCCTGAAAGTGACTGGTGTAGATGTACGGTGCCATCGTTCCGACCTGGGCAGCGAGCAGGAAGCTAGCGAAGCCACCCGAAGTGATCACCAGGTCCCGAGTGATCTTCTGGGCCTCGCGCTTGGACCCCGCGTTCAGCAATTCGAGCAGACCCACGACTGTGGCGCTGTCTGCGGGAAAGGGAGTCGCCGGGTTCATTGGCCCGCCCGTGCAAGCATCTTGCCAAGCAAACCCGGCACCGGTGGTCGGGGGTTTTGCGCTGCTGGGAAGTCTCGGAAAAGCTCATGCATCTCTGCTGTCGAGTCGACAAGCAGCTGGGCGCAGAGGTTCAGGCACATCGCTGTGTACGACTCTTCGACAAAGCAATGGACACCCGCGCCGCGCTTGTCTGCGGCCATGCGGTGGTAGCTCATAGGGAGACCGTGTGCCTGGGTCGACCAGATCAAGTAGAACATCCTGAACACCGGCACGGGAATCCCGCAGCGAGACCCGATGTCCTCCAGTGAATGGAGATGGGCTTTTGACCCATTCAGATACCGATTGCGGTCGCCCGGGGGAAGGGCGGTGAAGAACGGACGCCGCTGAAGTCGCTCTTGAACCTCGACAAGTTGCTTCCCGAATTCGGCGATCTCGTCCACTTGTCCCGTGCCGTCGTGATCCCCTATGGCCTTGAAGAGCTTCATCCGACTTGTGCAATCGTGAATGCTGAGGATGTCTACGCGGGTACACCATTCATCCTCGGAACAAGCCTCAGTCAGATAGAAAAACGTCAAGCGAACTTCGAGGATCGCTCGAGCACATGCCGCGACCGTCGCAAAGTCCCAGTGCCCCTCTCGGCGCTCTGCCGCTGTCGCTGGAACGATCCGTAGGAGTGTGAACGCGCGAGTGGTCAGGGAGGTAAAAAGCATTGCCCCCTGAGTGCGCCGCCCAGGTCGCGTACGGATACCCGAGTAGGCTCGTGACGCTGCAATAGCCGCGTCGAGAGCCGTTCGCATCTGCGAAAGGTTGAGCGAGTAGTCGAGATCAGAGGGGCCATCAACGTTGGGCATGGCGCAGTGTAGGGCGCCTCGACGAAGACATCGCCGTCAGCCGCGGAGCATAGATGGCAACGTTCTGTTGATTTATAAAGAGTACAGGCCGGCGAGAGTCTCGTCACCCCCTCCGTCCGAAGCAAACGCGGAGGCCGCCCCGACAGCGGCCGCTAGCAGGTCTGCAATCAGCGCATTGCTGCCGAACGGTCCAGCGCTCGTGAAGGACTGCAACCAGTCTTGAACGGTGGCGGCAGGAATCAATTCGCAGCGATTGCCCGCCGGCAAGAACTAGGCGCTTGTTCGATTGCAAGCCGCCGCTAGCCGGTCTCTAGAACAGTCTTGGCTCGGATGGCGGCTGTATCACCTTCCCGCTGTACGTGCGAGGAGCGCGGGGCGGAAGCGGAGCCTCATAGGACTCGAGCGGTCCCATCCACTGGTTGAAGAATTTCGGTGCTTGGGCGAGAGGGCAAGTTAGCCAAGCGTCGTAGTCGGCCGGGTCGAGAATCACCACCATCCTCTTCTCGTCCTCGGCCTTGTGGAAGCGCTGCATGACCGGGTGGCCGGCCGCGCTGACCGTCAGCATTGCGAAGCTGTAGAGCTCATGTCCGGTCTCCGGGTCTCGCCACTTCGTGTAGATCCCAGCGATGCCCATCGGCACGTCCCCTGGTTGATAGATCCTCCAGCACACGGCCTTGCCCGTTTCATAGCTGGGCTCGAAGATGCTCTCGGCCGGGATGATGCAGCGCTGGCTGCGGCGCCAAGCGTCCTTGAAGCTCGGAAGCGTGGCTACAGTCTCTGTCCTCGCGTTGTAGGTGCGCCGACCATAGGCAAGCTCCTTAGCGAAATACGGAAGGAGGCCGAAGGCGCCGTCGTGGACTCTACGATTGCCGGATCCGTCCTCGGCGAGCCGAATGAACGGTGCCAGGCCGGTTGGGAAGACGGTGGCGGTCGGGTCATCACGATCTCGGACCACACCGAAAAAGCTCAGCAGTCGATCAGCACGAGAGACGGCTTCGTAGTTGGAGCACATGGCCGGAATGATGCCCTAGGCCTCGGCGGACGACCGAGTCTCGCAGTACCAAACTTGGTAGCACCAGCGCTTCTCTACCTTCTCGAAGCCGGCGAAGCTGATGGTGTCGTTTGCGCAGGCCGCAAGTTCGGGGCGCCATAGGATTCCCAGCGGTGGCGCCCTGTGGCCGGGGCCGTTCGCTTCGTACAGGCCAAGCTGCAGGCGCGCCTCCACGGTCTGCAGCCATAGCATTCCCCGCGCCCACGGCTGCGCGAAGAACTCTTCCTTGCCCAGGGCAACCCCGCCTCGATACCGACGGCGCATCCTGACTCTCATTTCTCATGCCTGATTTATGCTGTATGCGCATACAGTATCACGCCCATGCGTCGCACCCCGCGCTCTTCCCCCAGCGCGTCGCGATCGTGGGCAGCCACGGGTTGAGCTCCCTCGCTATTGGGCGAAGAACTTTCCGAGAATTTCGAGTAGCGAAGAACTTATTTCGCTAGCGAAGAACTCAGTTTCGGAAAATCATCGATCGCGTCGACTGGGACGTCTTCCGCGCGACAGGCGTCGCCCACTTGATGGCCATCTCGGGCCTTCACATCACCATGTTTGCGTGGCTCGCCGCCCTGGCGGTCGAAATCCTGTGGCGGCGCAGCGGCGGCTTGATGCTCCGATGGCCGGCGCAGCATGCGGGGCTGGTCGGCGGTGTGCTGCTCGCGACGCTGTACGCCGCATTCAGCGGGTGGGGCTTGCCCTCCCAGCGAACGGTCTGGATGCTGGCGGCTGTCGCCCTGCTGCGCCTGACAGGGCGGCGCTGGCCCTGGCCGTATGTCTGGCTCTGTGCCTGTGCCGTCGTGGTGGCGTTCGACCCTTGGGCATTGATGCAGCCGGGTTTCTGGCTGAGCTTCGTCGCGGTGGGCGTCCTCTTCGCCGCGGATGCCAACGAGCCTCATGGCCATCGTTTCGGCGTCGCCAGCCGGCTGGTTCGCCTGTGTCGCGAGCAATGGGTCGTCACGCTGGCGCTGACACCGCTCACGCTGCTGCTGTTCCAGCAGATTTCCGTGGTCGGCTTGCTGGCCAACGTGGTCGCGATCCCCTGGGTCACGGTTGTCGTGACGCCGTTGGCGATGCTTGGCGCCTTTTCGCCTCCGTTGTGGGATGTCGCGGCATGGGCGGTGCAAGTCTTGTCGCTGCTTTTGCAATGGCTCGCCCGTCTGCCGTTCGCTGCCTTGTCGATGCCCGCGCCCCCGCTGTGGATGGCAGTCGCTGGTGTGGCGGGCGGCATCCTGGCCGCCATGCGCCTGCCCTGGTCGATGCGCATGCTCGGCTTGCCGCTGGTGTTGCCAGCTTTGCTCTGGCAGGCGCCGCGCCCGCCCATGGGCGAATTCGAGCTCCTGGCGGCCGATATCGGGCAGGGCAATGCCGTGCTGGTGCGAACGGCCACGCACAGCCTGCTCTACGACGCCGGGCCGCGCTACAGCCTGGAGACCGATGCGGGCCAGCGCGTGATCGTGCCCCTTTTGCGGGCCTTCGGCGAACGGCTCGACACCGTCGTGCTCAGCCATCGCGACAGCGATCACACCGGCGGGGCGCCCGCGGTGTTGGCCATGCACCCGCAGGCCGGGCTGCTGAGTTCCATCGAGGCGGAGCATCCGCTGCAGGCGTTGCGTCCCGCCCGGCGCTGCGAGGCAGGCCAGCGCTGGACATGGGACGGCGTGGTCTTCGAGGTGCTTCAACCGGCGGCGTCCGACTACCGGAGCTTCGCCAAGCCCAATGCGATCTCCTGCGTGCTTCGCGTCGCCAATGGCAAGGCATCGGCCATCCTGGCCGGCGACATCGAGCGTTTGCAGGAGGCCGCGCTGGTTGCGCGCGCGCCCGATCTGCGCGCCGACCTGCTCCTCGTGCCTCACCACGGGAGCAAGACCTCGTCGAGCGATCTGCTTCTCGACGCCGTCCGCCCGCGCGTTGCGCTCGTCCAGGCCGGCTATCGCAACCGCTTCGGCCATCCGGCGCCGGAGGTGGTCGGGCGCTATGTCGAGCGCGGCATAGCGCTGTTCGACACCCCGCGTTGCGGCGCAGCATCGTGGTCGAGCAGGGCTCCGGGCACGGTCGAGTGCCTGCGGCAACAAGCACGCCGCTACTGGCACCATCAAATGCCGCAGCTTTCCGGCGGAGTTTGGCCTTGAACTTGCTAAGCTATGCGCAAGGAGATTGGTCGTCCCATGCACAAATTCGATGAGATGTATGAGCAGCTGCCCTACAACGGCGCAGCGGTCCGAAGCCACTACAAACGCTACGACCAATGGCTTGCGAAGCAACCTGGCGAGGTGATGCGATCGCGGCGCGAGGAGGCGGAAATGATCTTCCGCCGGGTCGGCATCACCTTTGCCGTCTATGGCGCGAAGGACGAGGACGGCTCGGGCACCGAGCGGCTGATTCCCTTCGACCTGCTGCCTCGGATCATCCCGGCGCACGAATGGGCCTCGATGGAGAAGGGCCTGGTGCAGCGCGTGACGGCGCTCAACCGCTTCATCCATGACGTCTACCACGGCCAGGAAATCATCAAGGCCGGCGTCATTCCGGCCGAGCAGATCCTGAACAACGCCCAATACCGGCCCGAGATGGTCGGCGTGAAGGTGCCCAACGACGTCTACTCGCACATCGCCGGCATCGACATCGTGCGGGCACCGGATGCCAGCGGCAACGGCGAGTACTACGTGCTGGAAGACAACCTGCGCGTGCCCAGCGGCGTGAGCTACATGCTGGAGAACCGCAAGATGATGATGCGGCTCTTTCCCGAGCTTTTCAGCCAGAACCGCATTGCCCCCGTCGCGCACTATCCCGACCTGCTGCTCGAAACCCTGCGCGCATCCGCGCCGCCGGCCACCGCCGAGCCCACCGTCGTGGTGCTCACCCCGGGCATGTACAACAGCGCCTACTTCGAGCACGCCTTCCTCGCGCAGCAGATGGGGGTGGAACTGGTCGAAGGGCAGGATCTCTTCGTCAAGGACGACTTCGTCTACATGCGCACCACGCGCGGTCCCAAGCGCGTGGATGTCATCTACCGCCGCGTCGACGACGACTTCCTCGACCCCGAGGTCTTCCGACCGACTTCCACGCTCGGCACCGCCGGCCTGATGCGCGCCTACCGCGAGGGCAACGTCGTCATCTGCAACGCCGTCGGCACTGGCGTCGCGGATGACAAGTCGATCTACCCCTACGTGCCGAAGATGATCGAGTTCTACCTCGGCGAAAAGCCCATCCTCAAGAACGTGCCCACCTACATGTGCCGCAACAAGGACGAGCTCGACTACACGCTCGCCAACATGAAGGACCTGGTCGTCAAGGAAGTGCACGGTGCCGGTGGCTACGGCATGCTCATCGGCCCGGCCGCCACCCAGGCCGAGATCGAGGACTTCAAGAAGGCCGTGCTTGCCAAGCCCGACGGCTACATCGCGCAGCCGACGCTCAGCCTTTCCACCTCGCCGACCTTCGTGGATGCCGGCATTGCGCCGCGCCACATCGACTTGCGCCCCTTCGTGCTGTCGGCCAAGGAAGTCCAGATGGTGCCCGGTGGACTCACCCGAGTCGCGCTCAAGGAGGGGTCGCTGGTCGTCAACTCGTCGCAGGGCGGCGGTACCAAGGACACCTGGATCCTCGAGGCGGACCGCAGCGCCAAGCCGCGGGACCCAGCGCAATCGCAAAGCCAGTCGTCGTCCTGATCAGGGGAGCCACAGATATGTTGTCACGCACCGCCGATCACCTCTACTGGATGTCTCGCTACACCGAGCGCGCGGAGAACACCGCGCGCATGCTCGACGTCAACTACCAGACCTCGCTGCTGCCGCAGTCCGCCGAAGTCGCCAAGTACGGCTGGCAGGGTCTGCTCTCCATCAGCGAACTGCTGACGATCTACAACGAGAAGCATGACCAGTTCAAGCCCGCCGAGGTGATGGAGTTCATGGTCAAGGACGAGTCGAATCCCTCGTCGATCATGTCCTGCCTGCGCGCCGCGCGCGAGAACGCTCGCGCGGTGCGAGGTGCGCTCACCACCGAAGCCTGGGAGACGCAGAACACCACCTGGCTCGAGGTCAACCGCATGCTGCGTGCCGGCGACTTCGAGCGCGACCCGGCCCAGTTCTTCGAATGGGTCAAGTTCCGCTCGCACCTCTCGCGCGGCGTGACGCTGGGCACCATGCTGCAGGACGAGGCCTTCTATTTCTCGCGCCTCGGCACCTTCCTCGAACGTGCGGACAACACGGCCCGGCTGGTCGACGTCAAGTTCCATGCGCTCAACAGCGAGTTCTTCGGCACTGCCACCGAGGAAGACCAGGAGTACGACTTCTATCACTGGAGCGCGATCCTGCGGAGCGTCTCTGCCTTCGAGGTTTACCGCAAGGTCTACCGCGACGTGATCAAGCCGGAGCGCGTGGCCGAGCTTCTGATCCTGCGCGCCGACATGCCGCGCTCGCTGCACGCGAGCCTGAACGAGGTCGTCAACAACCTCGACAAGGTGAAGAACGAGCAAAGCGCCGAGACCCAGCGCCGTGCCGGCAAGCTGTTGGCCGACCTGCAATACGCGCGTGTCGACGAGATCCTTGCGACCGGTCTGCACGCGTACCTGACGCAGTTCCTGGATCGGGTGAACGAACTGGGTTGGCGGATCAGCCAGGATTTCCTGGTGCCGGGTCACTGAGGGCATAGAGCACCGAGAGCCTGATGTATCGTCTCCCCCCTGGTGAGTCATACAGGTTCAAGGAGGCGGCCCATGAAGAAGGCTGTAGAGAAAGCGGGCGCGCAAGCGCCCGTTGTGTTGTCGAGCACTGGTCAGCCGGTCTATGCGAGCGGCAAGCGTGTTCTGGTCATGCACCAGAACTTCCCGGGACAGTTCGGTCATTTCGTGCGCGCCTGGGCGGCGCGACCCGGGTGGGATGTCCGGGGCCTTGGGCGCGACAGCGCTCCGGGCTTGCCTGGCTTCGACCAGTTGATGCGCTACCGCGTCGCGCGCGAGCCGCATGCCCATCAACACCCGTACCTCCGGCAGATGGAGGCCGCCACGTTGCACGGACAGGCCACCGCCCGCGCCATGCTCGAGATTCGCCGCAAAGGCTTCATCCCCGACGTGATCCTCGCGCACCCGGGTTGGGGAGAGGCCCTGTATGCGAAGGATGTCTTTCCTGACACCCGGCTCGTCCATCTCTGCGAGTGGTACTACAACGCGGACGGCGCCGACCTGGGCTTCGATCCGGAGCATCCCATCAGCTTTGACGATCGCGCACGCATCCGCACATGGAATGCGCAGCACACGCTGAATCTCGTCAACTGCGATGCGGCCGTGAGCCCGACCGAGTGGCAACGCAGCCGGCACCCCGAGATCCTGCAGCCGAAGATCGTGATGCAGCATGAGGGCATCGACACCGAAGGGCTGGGCCCGGATCCCGCGGCGACGGTCGTGACACCGGGTGGAACAGTGCTCAAGGTCGGCGATCCAGTCATCACCTACGTGGCGCGCAATCTGGAGCCGTATCGGGGCTTCCACATCTTCATGCGGGCACTGGAGAAGATCCAGAAAGCGCACCCGGGTTGCCATGCCGTCGTCGTGGGCGGCGACGAGGTCAGCTATGGATCGGCCCCCAGGGACGCCGCGAACTGGCGCGAGAAGATGTTGCGCGAAGTGGCGCTCGATCCGGCGAGGACGCACTTTCTGGGACGAGTCCCGAGGACACAGTATTTGCGCGTGCTTCAAGTGTCTGCAGCGCACGTCTACCTGACCTATCCGTTCGTGCTGAGCTGGTCGATGCTGGAGGCCATGGCCACGGCGGCACTCATCATTGGATCGAGCACTGCACCGGTACGTGAAGTACTTCACGACGGAGTGAATGGGCGCCTTGTCGAGTTCTTCGACGTGGACGCCATCGCGAGGACGGTGTTGGATGTCCTGGAGACACCTCAAGCTCAATGGCCGCTGCGCAGGCAGGCAAAGCGCGACGCCGAGAGGTACAGCCGTGAGGCAGGGTTGGCACGCTACGACCAGTTGATCGACGGCGGGACTTGAAGGCGCGGAATGGACGCGCCGCTTCAAGAAGAACTGCCGCGACGACTCGGCATCAGCCCCTGAATTTTCGCTTGGCAATTGAGAGTGCCTGGCCTGCCGTTTCTCGCTACCTGCGCTCTAGCATGCTATTTCGCCTGGGGATAGGCTTCAGGCGAAATGCCGAAGGAACGGCAGGAAAACAGGGAAGCAAGAAAGTACTGCATGGCAGACGAAAAAATCATCAAGACCGGTGGCAATAGCGAAGTCATCATCACCGGCGACGGCAACGACACCATCCAGACCGGCGTTGGCAACGACAGGATCGAAGCCGGCAACGGCGACAACACCGTCAAGGCCGGTCACGGCGCCAACACCGTCAGCGCTCTCTCCGGCAACGATACGATTCGCGCCTTGGCGGGCAACGACGTCATCTCCGCCGGCGACGGCAACAACAATGTCGACGTCGGCGCTGGCAAGAATGACGTCTTGTCCGGCAGCGGAGACGACTGCATCACCGTGTGCGACGGCAACGACACCATCGATGCGGGCAGCGGCAACAACACCATCTTCGGCGGCGAGGGCAACAACCGCATCAGCTCCGACAATGGCGTCGACTCCATCACCACGGGATGGGGCAATGACACTGTCGTGTCGGGCGAAGGCAAGAAGACGATCAACGTCTCCTACGGCAACAACGACGTGACGATCACCGGCTCCGGCGACAACCTGATCACAGCCTGCAGCGGTGATGACAAGGTCACGGTGGTCGGCAATGGCGCCAACACTGTCAAGGCCGGCGAAGGCGACAACGACGTCAAGACTGGCACGGGCAGCGACAAGATCCATGCCGGACTGGGCAATGACGTGATCGACGCCGGCGATGGCAACAACTACGTCGACGCGGGCTACGGCAACAACAAGGTCAAGGCCGGGGCCGGCAACGACTCCATCTGCGGCGGCCTCGGTCACGACACCGTCGATGCCGGCGCAGGCAGCAACTACGTCAGCGTGGGCAACGGCGACAACGACGTCACCACCGGCGCCGGCCACGACACGATCTACGCGGCGGGCTACCTCGGCAACTCCAACGTGATCCGCGCCGGGGGCGGCAAGGACACGATCGTGCTCGGCGACGCCAATGACGTCGTCTACATGGGCGACGGCGGCGTCGCGAGCAACAGCACGCTCAGCGCCGGCAATGGCAACGACAGCGCGATCCTCAGGTTCGGCGACAACCTGAGCACGCGCAACGTCCTGTCGGGGGGCGCCGGAACCGACACCATGGTTCTGAGCTTCACCGCGGCAGAAAGGGCGCGTGCCGACGTCGAGCTGGACATCGACACCTATCGTGCGCGACTGGCCGCGGGCAATACCTCGGCATACCAGTTCAAGTCGATCGACCTGAAGGTGGACGGCTGGGAAGCGCTGGAAGTGCTGGTCGACGACGCGGCCTACGTGCCCAAGGCAGAAGCAGGGCGCGTGGAGGTCAGCAAGGGCTCGACCAACGACTCGATCACCACCCACGCAGGCCACGACGTCATCAATGCCGGCGACGGCAACAACGTGATCAACGCTGGCCATGGCAACAACGTCATCACCGCGGGCAAGGATAACGACAACATCTATGCCTACTCCGGAGATGACGTCGTCAACGCCGGCGACGGCAAGAACTGCGTCGATGTCAACGAGGGCAACAACAACGTCACTACCGGCACGGGCAATGACACCATCAGTAGTGGCTACGGCAACGACACCATCGACGCTGGCGCCGGCAACAACCACGTCGACGCAGGCCATGGCAACAACACCATCATCAGCGGCGGTGCGTCCACCCTTGTCACGCAGTCGGGCAACGACAACGTGACAGCGTATGGGGCGGGCAAAAAGAACATCTCCGTAGGTGCCGGCAACAACCACGTCGACGCCGCCAGGAGCACGGGCAACGACACCATCACGGCGTGCGAAGGCGACGACACGATCCTGGGCGGCGAGGGCAACATCCATATCAAGGCCGGTGAAGGAAACAACACCGTCACGACCTTGAAGGGCAACGACACCATCTACGCCGGTGCCGGGGACGACAGGATCGACGCTGGCCAAGGTGACAACGTCATCTATGCCGGGCAGGGCAACAACGACGTCACCGCTGGCGACGGCAACGACAAGATCCATGCGGCTCATGCTGCCGACAGCAACAGCACCATCCATGCAGGCCACGGAAACAACTACATCGAGCTCGGAGGCGGCAACAACACCGTGACCACCGGCAACGGCAACGACACCATCTGTGCGTGGGGCCTGCCTGGCAATACCAGCGAGATCGTGACCGGCAACGGAAACGACTACCTCAAGCTGAGCGCATCCGACGACACGATCACCCTCGGGGTAGGCAGCAGCACTCTGTACGCGGACGGTGGCAACGACACGGGTTACTTCACCTTCGCAGGCAACAAGCTGAACAAGAACTTCCTCTGCGGCGGTGATGGCGGCAAGGACACGCTGGTGCTGAACCTCACCGAGGCAGAACTGGCGAACGCCGCCATCCAGGACGACCTGACCAGGTATCAGGCGCACCTGGCTGCAGGGAAGGCTAGAGATGCATTCCAGTTCCGGTCGATCGACCTGAAGGTCGTCAACTGGGAGCGAGTGCAGATCGGCAACCTCACGGCACAGCAGTTCGCTGGCATTGAAGACAACGTGCTGACGGTGAACGTGATCGACGGGGTCGATGCTGCCAATAAGTTCGGAATGCAGCTGGTCTCCGTGGAGGGCGCGAAAAACGGCTCGGTGGACATCAAGGCCGACGGTACCGTCATGTACACGCCCAACCCCGACTGGTCGGGCACCGAGACCGTGGCCTACACCATGGTCAACGCCGCCGGCGGCACGGCGACCGGCACCGCGACCTTTACGATCGCCGGCGTGGCCGATGCGCCCGACCTGGGCCTGAAGCGAGGGAGCTCGTCGACGGTCTTCGTGGATGCGGCCCCGAGCGACACGGACGGTTCCGAGACGCTGTCGCTCTCGATCGAACTGCCGCTGGGCGTCGGCCTCGCTCCCGCGGACGGTACGCAGGATCCCGCCACCGGACGCTGGTACTTCGGCCAGGACGTGCTGGACAACCCTCGCGAGGTGACCTTCACGTCGGTAGGTGGCGCAGAGGCCACGTCCGAGTTGGTCTTGACGGCGGTCGTGCGCGAATCCAATGGTGATGAGCGCACGACGACCTACCATCTCTGGCACAACGCCAGCACCAGGGTGGAGCTGGCCGCGCTGCCCGAGCCCGATCAGATCATTGACGGCTCAGGCGGCGACGACACCCTGGTGTTCAGCGGCGTGGCCGAACTCGACCTGACGGCACTGGAAACGAGGTCGCTGCGCAACTTCGAAAAGCTCGACATGGCCGATGGCGCCACCACGAAGCTCACGCTGTCGGGCGACGTGGTTTCGGGCATGTCGTCGACCCAGTCGTTGCAGGTCACCGGTGACGCGAACGACATCGTGACCCTCACCGACGACTGGACCGAGGTGGGGACCGAAGGCGGTTTCGACGTCTTTCAGAACAACCTTCTGACCGACGTGACGCTGTACGTGCAGAGCGGCCTGGCAGTGCTCTGACAGATCAGCAGGCCATCCGGCCCGTGATCTCCCCCGCGGTGATCAGGGCCGGATCGAGGCCTGTTGAACCGAACGGCAGCTCTGCTCTGATCTGCCGCAAATCCGTGGATGTCAGGAAAGCGTCGCTCTCCGCACGGCCATCTCCCACCGTTCCATCGCTTCGTCGGCCTTCGATCGGCTCAGGGTCGGCATGAAGCGACGCTCGACGCGCCACAGCTTCGACAACTGCCCCACATCGCTGTACACGCCCGTCGACAGGCCCGCGAGATAGGCAGCCCCCAGCGCCGTGGTCTCCGTCACTTCCGGCCGCACGACCGGTATTCCCAACAGGTCGGCCTGGAACTGCATCAGCAGGTCGTTCACGCACGCGCCGCCATCCACCCGCAGCTCCGCCACCGGCGTTCCGCCCGCCGCGACCGCATCGCGGCTCATCGCCTGCAGCAACGCAGCGCTCTGGTACGCGATGCTTTCCAGCGCGGCGCGTGCGATGTGCGCCACGGTGGTGCCGCGCGTGAGCCCCGTGATGATTCCGCGCGCGTCCGCGTCCCAGTAGGGCGCGCCGAGGCCGGTAAAGGCCGGCACCATCATCACGCCGCCCGCATCCGGCACGCTCTCGGCCAGTGCCTGCACCTGCGCGCTGCCCGGGATCGCCTTGAGCCCGTCGCGCAGCCACTGCACGACCGCGCCGCCGACGAACACGCTGCCTTCCATCGCGTATTGCGGCTGCTCGCCGGTCTGCGCGGCACTGGTGACGAGCAAGCCGTTGTGCGAGGGCTGGAAGGCGCCACCCGTATGCATCAGCAGGAAGCAGCCGGTGCCGTAGGTGTTCTTCGCCATGCCGGCCTCGAAACAGGCCTGGCCGAAGAGGGCGCTCTGCTGGTCGCCCGCGACGCCGCCGATGGGCAGGCTGCGCTCCAGAAGCGCCGCGTCGGTGTCGGCGAAGTGCGCGCTCGACGGCTTGACCTCCGGCATCAGCGACGCAGGGATGTCGAGCGCCTCCAGGAGCTCCCCGTCCCATTGGTTGCTGTGCACATTGAAGAGCATGGTGCGCGACGCGTTGCTCACGTCCGTAACGTGCACCTTGCCGCCGGTGAGCTGCCAGATGAGCCAGCTGTCGATGGTGCCGAAGGCCAGCTCGCCGCGCTCGGCCTGGTCGCGCACGCCGGGCACGATGTCGAGCAGCCAGCGCAGCTTGGTGCCGGAGAAATAGGCGTCGATCACCAGGCCGGTCTTCTCGCGGATGGTGCCGGTCATGCCGTCCTCGCGCAGCCTGGCGCACAGCGGCTCGGCGCGGCGGTCCTGCCAGACGATGGCGTGATGCACCGGCTGGCCGGTCTTGCGGTTCCACACCACCGTCGTTTCGCGCTGATTGGTGATGCCGACCGCGTGGATGTCGCTCGCCTTGAGCCTGGCCCTGGCGAGCACGTCCCGCGCGGTGGCGAGCTGGCTTGTCCAGATCTCCATCGGGTCGTGCTCGACCCAGCCGGGCTGGGGGTAGATCTGCGTCAGTTCCTGTTGGGCGATCGCGACGATGCGGCCTTCGCCATCGAAAACGATGCTGCGAGAGCTCGACGTGCCCTGGTCGAGGGCGAGCAGGTAAGTCATGGGAAAAGTTCCTTCAGTGTTCGCGCGCAATCTCGCAACGGACTTGCGCGCGCTCGATCAACTCGGGGAAGGGCGGTGGCGGTTCCGCGTCCGTGAAGAGGCAATCGATCTGGGAGAGCTTCGCGAGCTCGATCATCGCAGGGCGGTTGAACTTGCTGGCGTCCGCGGCGAGCCACACCTCGCGCGCCTGCGCGATGATGGTTTGCGCCACCTTCACCTCGCGCAGGTCGAAGTCGCGCAGCGTGCCGTCGGCCTCGATGCTCGACACGCCGATGAGAGCGATGTCGACCTTGAACTGGCGAATGAAATCGACTGTCGCCTCGCCGACGATGGCGCGGTCGCGCAGCCGCACCGAGCCGCCCGCCACGATCACCTCGCAGTTCGGGTTGTCGCTCAGGATGGTCGCGACGTTCAGGTTGTTGGTGATCACGCGCAGGCCTGTATGACGCAGCAGTGCCTTCGCGATGGCCTCTGTGGTGGTGCCGATATTGAGGATCAGCGAGCAGTCGTTCGGCACCCGCGCCGCCACCGCGCGCGCGATGCGGGCCTTGCCCTCGGCATGCAGCGTTTCGCGCTGCTGGTAGCCGATGTTCTCCGTGGTCGAGCTCGGCACCCGCACGCCGCCATGAAACCGCGTGAGATGCCCTTCGTCGGCCAATCGCTGTACGTCGCGGCGCACCGTCTGCAGGGTGACCCCAAGCATCTCGGCCAGTTGTTCGACCGTGACGGAGCCGCGCGAGCGCACGGTATTGAGCAGCTTGAGTTGACGCGGATTGGAGTTCACGGACAGGCGAATCAATGTGGCAAACGACTTTAGAACGAAAGGAAACGAATGGACTTAAGGGTTAACGCCGAAGAAAATCGCGCCGTAAGGAACCAGAATGAAAAAATTCGAAAGCGATCAGACTTCAAACCGTGCATTAAGTCACATTCGAACGGACCTATCCCTCGTGAGCGAACCACCCCCGTCATCGACCGCCTCCGCCGCTGATTGCGACGTGCTGATCGTCGGCGGCGGCATCAATGGCTGCGGCATCGCGCGCGACCTGGCCGGCAGGGGCTGGCGCGTCGTGCTGTGCGAGAAGGACGACCTTGCGGCGCACACCTCGTCGTCCTCCACCAAGCTCATCCATGGCGGTCTCCGCTACCTGGAGTACTACGAGTTCTCGCTCGTGCGCAAGGCGTTGCAGGAGCGCGAGGTGCTGCTCAAGAGCGCGCCGCACATCATGTGGCCGCTGCGTTTCGTGATGCCGCATGATCCGTCGATGCGGCCGGCCTGGATGATCCGCATCGGCCTTTTCATGTACGACCACCTAGCGCGTCGTGAAGTGCTGCCGGGGTCGCGCACCGTCGATCTCAAGCGGCACGAGGCCGGCGCGGCGCTCAAACCCGAGTTCAAGCGCGGCTTCGTGTATTCGGACGGCTGGGTCGACGACGCGCGGCTCGTGGTGCTGAACGCACTCGATGCTCGGGCGCGCGGAGCCGAGATCCTTACGCGCACCCGCTGCATCAGCGCGCGACGCAATGCCGAGGGCTGGACTGCCCTGCTCGAAGGCCCCGAAGGCCAGCGTAGCGTGCGCGCACGCGCCGTGGTCAACGCGGCAGGGCCATGGGCCGAAGCCTTTCTGCGCGGCGTGGCGCACTCGGCGCAGGGCGAGGCGCTGGCGACCCGGCATCTGCGACTCGTGAAGGGCAGCCACATCGTCGTGCCGCGCGTCTTCGGCCACGACCACGCCTATATCTTCCAGAACCCCGATAAGCGGATCATCTTCGCGATCCCGTACCAGGACGACTTCACGCTGATCGGCACGACCGACATCGAGTTGCAGGGCGACGACCCCGGCGCCGCGCGGATCAGCGATGACGAGGTCGACTACCTCTGCACGCAGGCGAGCCGGTATTTCAGGAAGCCTGTCACCCCGGCCGACGTGGTGTGGACCTATTCGGGCGTCCGGCCGCTGCTCGACGACGCCTCTGGCGACCCGTCGGCCGTGACGCGCGACTACATGCTCGAGTCCAACACCACTGCGGCGCCGCTGCTGTCGGTATGGGGCGGCAAGATCACCACTTTCCGGAAGCTGGCCGAAGACGCAGCCGACGAAGTAGGGCGGATGCTCGGCGAGACCCGCACCGCATGGACGGACGGCGCATTCATGGCCGGCGGCGACCTCTCCGCCTGGATCGGCGGCACCACCCGCACGTCACGACCCGACGACGACTTCGAGCGCTTCGTCGATGCGGTCCGTTCGAAATACCCTTGGCTCGAGTTCAACCTCGCCCGCCGCCTCGCACGAGCCTACGGCGCCCGCGTCGCGGAGGTCATCGGCGACGCCCGATCGATGGACGACATGGGGGAGGCCGTCGCGCCCGGGCTCCACGAGCGCGAGCTGCGCTACCTGCGCGACGAGGAATGGGCCTGCAGCGGCGACGACGTGCTCTGGCGCCGCTCCAAGCTCGGGCTCCACTTCACGCCGGCGGAGCGCGATCAGGTCAACACCTGGATGCGGGACCATGCACGCCTGAAAGAGGACGCTCCATGCAGCTGACACTCGAACGCGTCACCAAGAAGGTGGGCGCGCAGACCTGGCTCTACCCACAGAGCATCGCTCCCAAGAGCGGCGCGGTGACTGTGCTGCTGGGCGCCACGCAGGCCGGCAAGACCAGCCTGATGCGGCTCATGGCCGGGCTCGATGCGCCGACCGAAGGCAAGGTCTTCGTCGACGGCAAGGACGTGACCGGCGTGCCGGTGCGCGAGCGGAACGTTGCGATGGTCTATCAGCAGTTCATCAACTACCCCTCGCTCAAGGTCGCCGAGAACATCGGTTCGCCGCTCAAGCTGCGCGGCGAAAAGAACGTCGACGCGCGTGTGCGCGAGTTGGCGGACAAGCTGCACATCGGCATGTTCCTCGACCGCTATCCGGCCGAGCTGTCCGGCGGCCAGCAGCAGCGCGTGGCGCTGGCGCGCGCCCTCGCCAAGGGGGCGCCCCTGATGCTGCTCGACGAGCCCCTGGTAAACCTCGACTACAAGCTGCGCGAAGGATTGCGCGAAGAACTCACGCAGCTCTTCGCAACCGGCGATTCGACCGTGATCTATGCCACCACCGAGCCCGGGGAGGCCCTGCTGCTCGGAGGCTACACGGCGGTGATGGATTCCGGCGAACTGCTTCAATACGGCCCGACCGCCGAGGTCTTCCACGCCCCGCAATCCCTGCGCGTGGCGCGCGCCTTCAGCGATCCGCCGATGAACCTGATGGTGGGCCACGTGGTGACGGGCGGCGTGCAGATGGAAGGCGGCCCCATGCTGCCGATCACTCTGCCGGCCGCCATCGATGGCGCGGTCACGATCGGCCTGCGTTCGAGCGCCCTCAATGTCGGCGCGAGCGACGGCGACATCGCTTTGCCCGGCAAGGTCGAGCTTGCGGAAATCTCGGGCTCCGACACCTTCGTCCACGTCGAGACGCTGGTCGGCGAACTGGTCGCGCAACTCACCGGCGTGCATCGCTTCGATCTCGGTGCGGCGATCACGCTGTATTTCAGCGCGTCGCAAGCCTATGTGTTCGACAGCGGCGAGCGGCTGGCCGTCGCACCCGCCTGGCGCAAGGGAGGCTGACATGGCCCGCATCGACCTGGACCTGGCTCACGCCTATCGCCCGAACCCGACGCAGGACAGCGACTATGCGCTGCTGCCGCTCAAGATGAGCTTCCGCGACGGCGGCGCCTACGCCTTGCTCGGCCCCTCGGGCTGCGGCAAGACCACGATGCTCAACATCATCTCGGGCCTCCTGGCGCCGTCCAAGGGCAGCGTCAAGTTCAATGGCCGCGACGTGACGCTGGAGACACCGCAGCAGCGCAACATCGCGCAGGTGTTCCAGTTCCCCGTGATCTACGACACCATGACAGTGGCGCAGAACCTCGCGTTTCCCCTGCGCAACCGCAACATGCCCGCCGAGCAGATCCGCAGGCGTGTCGGCGAGATCGCCGAGATGCTCGACATGAGCGGCCAGCTCAACCAGCGTGCGGCCGGCCTTGCAGCCGACGCCAAGCAGAAGATCTCGCTCGGCCGCGGCCTGGTTCGCAGCGATGTGTCGGCCGTCCTCTTCGACGAGCCGTTGACCGTGATCGACCCGCACCTCAAATGGCAGTTGCGGCGCAAGCTGAAGCAGATCCACCGCGAGCTGAAGCTCACCCTGATCTACGTTACGCACGACCAGGTTGAGGCCCTGACCTTCGCCGAGGAAGTGGTCGTGATGACGCGCGGCAAGGCCGTGCAGATCGGCAGCGCCGAGGCGTTGTTCGAGCGGCCGGCCCACACCTTCGTCGGTCACTTCATCGGCTCGCCGGGGATGAACTTCCTGCCGGCGCAGAGCGCGGGCGGCATGCTCGATATCGCGGGGACGCGGCTGCCTTCAACGCGTGAGTTGCCCGAAGGCGCGCTCAAGCTCGGCATCCGGCCGGAGTACGTCGCGCTGGTCGAACCGAATGCGCCGGGCGCGGTGCCCGCCACGCTGACCCAATTGCAGGACGTCGGCACGCACCTGATGCTGAGCGCCAAGCTCGACGGCAGCGCACTCAAGGCGCGACTGGCGTCCGACGCCGTCGTTCCGCCCGTCGGCAGCACTGTCTGGCTGCAGGTGCTCGGGCGCAAGAGCTGCTTCTATCGCGACGAGGAGTTGGTGGCATGAGCCGGGCGGCCGCTCCGAAGGCGAATACCGCAGCGCGAAGCACGGAGGTTGCACCATGAACGGAACCAACAAGCCCATCAACCAGCGTGCGTGGTGGCTCGTGCTGCCCGTGCTGATCTGCGTCGCCTTCTCCGCCATCGTGCCGCTGATGACCGTCGTCAACTACTCGGTGCAGGACATCATCTCTCCCGAGCGCCGTGTATTCGTCGGCACCGAATGGTTCGCCGCGGTGATGCGCGACAGTGAACTACACGCAGCGCTGTGGCGGCAACTCGGCTTTTCGATCGCGGTGCTGCTGGTCGAGATCCCCCTGGGCATCGTGCTCGCGCTCTCGATGCCATCGACCGGCTGGAAGGCGTCCGCCGTGCTGGTGGTGGTCGCACTCTCGCTTCTGATCCCGTGGAACGTGGTCGGCACCATCTGGCAGATCTTTGGCCGCGCCGACATCGGGCTCTTCGGCTATGCGCTCCAGAAGCTGGGCATCGACTACAGCTACACCGGCAACGCGCGGGATGCCTGGCTCACGGTGCTGCTGATGGACGTCTGGCACTGGACGCCGCTGGTCGCGCTGCTGTGCTTTGCCGGCCTGCGCTCCATTCCCGACGCCTACTACCAGGCCGCGCGCATCGACGGCGCCAGCAAGTTCGCGGTGTTCCGCTACATCCAGCTGCCCAAGATGCGTGGCGTCCTGGTCATCGCTGTGCTGCTTCGCTTCATGGACAGCTTCATGATCTACACCGAGCCCTTCGTGCTGACGGGCGGCGGGCCCGGGAATGCGACCACCTTCCTGAGCCAGTACCTCACGCAGAAGGCGGTCGGGCAATTCGACCTCGGCCCGGCGGCGGCGTTCTCGCTGATCTACTTCCTCATCATCCTGCTCCTGTGCTTCGTGCTCTACAACTGGATGCTGAGAGTCGGCACGCAGGACGTGGCGGAGGAAACCAAATGAACGAAGACCGCTTCCGCAAGCGCAGCGTGTTCCTGGTGTTCTACATCGTGTTCGCGCTGTTGCCCATCTATTGGATGGTCAACATGAGTTTCAAGACGAACGAGGAGATCCTGTCGAGCTTCTCGTTCTTTCCGCAGACCTTCACGTGGGAAAACTACCGGCGGATCTTCACCGATGAGTCCTGGTACTCGGGCTACATCAACAGCCTGATCTACGTTGGCATCAACACGGTCATCTCGCTCACGGTGGCGCTGCCGGCGGCTTACGCGTTCTCGCGTTATTCGTTCCTCGGCGACAAGCACGTCTTCTTCTGGCTGCTGACCAACCGCATGACGCCGCCGGCCGTATTCCTGCTGCCCTTCTTCCAGCTCTACTCGACCGTGGGCCTGATGGATACGCACCTCGGCGTGGCACTGGCGCACCTGCTCTTCAACGTGCCGCTGGCGGTGTGGATTCTGGAAGGCTTCATGAGCGGCATACCGCGCGAGATCGACGAGACGGCCTACATCGACGGCTATTCGTTCCCACGCTTCTTCCTCACCATCTTCCTGCCGCTCATCAAGGCAGGCGTCGGCGTCGCGGCCTTCTTCTGCTTCATGTTCAGCTGGGTCGAGCTGCTGCTGGCGCGCACGCTGACGAGCGTGAACGCCAAGCCGATCGTCGCGACGATGACGCGCACGGTGAGCGCATCCGGCATGGATTGGGCCACGCTGGCCGCCGCCGGCGTGCTGACCATCGTGCCCGGCGCCATCGTCATCTGGTTCGTCCGCCACTACATCGCAAAAGGCTTCGCGATGGGGAGAGTTTGATGAAAGCCACAACGATTGCAGCCCGCTTTCAGGAACACCGCGGACCCGGCTTTGCCGGGCCGCAGGTGTTGCCCCCTGCAAGGGGGTTGGCGAAGCGACACGAAGTGCGCGAAGACGGGGGGTGTGCTCATGTTTGAGTGGATGGTCTGGACCACGCCGGTGGCGGTGTTCTTCACCTGCATCGCGTTGATGCTCGTCGGCATGACCGTGTGGGAGATCAAGTCGCCCACCACCTTGCGCCGCGGCTGGCTGCCGCTGGATACCACCCGGGGCGATCGGCTTTTCATCGGGCTGCTCATCGCCGCATACATCAATCTGATCTTCATCGGCATAGCGGGCAAGCTGCAGGAGTGGATGAGCCTGGAAGCCGAGCCGTCGATCTGGATCAGCTTCGTCATTTCGATGCTCGTTCTCGCGCTGATCATGCGCAAGGGCTGAGCTTCGATTTCCAACGGACCGGCTCTCCGCTTTCCCGGAGCCGCCTCCGCAAGAACCGGGAAGCGCCATCGAGGAGACGACCATGAAGATTCGCTACACAGCATTGGCACTGGCCGCGGCGACTTTCGCCTTGCAGAGCGCCTGGGCCGGGGAGGCGGAGGCCAAGAAATGGATCGACAGCGAGTTCCAGCCATCGAGCCTGAGCAAGGAGCAGCAGACCGCGGAAATGAAGTGGTTCATCGACGCCGCCAAGAAGCTGCAGGACAAGGGCGTGAAGGAAGTGTCGGTGGTGTCGGAGACCATCACCACGCACGAGTACGAATCGAAGACGCTTGCCAAGGCCTTCGAGGAAATCACCGGCATCAAGGTCAAGCACGACCTGATCCAGGAAGGCGACGTGGTCGAGAAGCTGCAGACCTCCATGCAGTCGGGAAAGTCGATCTATGACGGCTGGATCTCGGACTCCGACCTCATCGGCACGCATTACCGCTACGGCAAGATCATGTCGCTCACCGAGTACATGGGTGGTGCGGGCAAGGAATGGACGAACCCCGGCCTGGACGTGAAGGACTTCATCGGCACCAGCTTCACCACCGCGCCGGACGGCCAGCTCTACCAGTTGCCAGACCAGCAGTTCGCGAATCTCTACTGGTTCCGCGCCGACCTCTTCGCGCGCAAGGACCTGCAGGACAAGTTCAAGGCCAAGTACGGCTATGAGCTCGGCGTGCCGCTCAATTGGAGCGCCTACGAGGACATCGCCGAGTTCTTCACCAACGATGTCAAGACCATTGACGGCAAGCCCATCTACGGCCACATGGACTACGGCAAGAAGGACCCCTCGCTCGGCTGGCGCTTCACCGATGCGTGGCTCTCCATGGCCGGCACGGCAGACAAGGGCATCCCGAACGGCATGCCGGTGGACGAATGGGGCATCAAGGTCGCGGCCGACAAGTGCACGCCCGTCGGTGCCAGCGTGGCACGCGGCGGTGCGACCAACTCGCCGGCCGCCGTCTACGCGCTGACCAAGTACGTCGACTGGATGAAGAAATACGCGCCCAAGGAAGCCACCGGCATGACCTTCGGCGAGGCCGGCCCCGTGCCCGCGCAAGGGCAGATCGCGCAGCAGATCTTCTGGTACACGGCCTTCACCGCCGACATGACCAAGGCGGGCCTGCCCGTCGTCAATCCCGACGGCTCGCCCAAGTGGCGCATGGCCCCGGGCCCCAATGGCCCGTACTGGAAGCAGGGCATGCAGAACGGCTACCAGGACGTCGGCTCGTGGACCTTCTTCAAGGGCCATGACGCCAACAAGACGGCCGCCGCGTGGCTCTATGCGCAGTTCGTGACCTCGAAGACCGTCTCGACCAAGAAGAGCGTGGTCGGCCTGACCTTCATTCGCGAGAGCGATATCCGCCACGAGTTCTTCACCAAGAACGCGGACAAGTACGGCGGCCTCATCGAGTTCTACCGCAGCCCGGCGCGCGTCGCGTGGACGCCGACCGGCACCAACGTGCCCGACTATCCGAAGCTCGCGCAACTCTGGTGGAAGAACGTCGCCGAGGCCGTGACCGGCGAGAAGACGCCTCAGAAGGCGATGGACAACCTGGCCGAGGAAATGGACAACGTGATGGGCCGCCTGGAACGCGCCGGCATGGCCAAGTGCGCGCCCAAGCTCGCACCGAAGGGCGACCCGGCCAAGATGCTGAGCACCGAGCACGCGCCGTGGAAGAAGCTCGACAACGAGAAGCCGAAGGGCGAGACGATCGACTACACGAAGCTGCTGACCGCCTGGCGCGAAGGCAAGGTGCGCTAACAGGGGAAACGGGTCACGCGCGAGAGCAGACGTTGTCTCGCGCGTGTGTCCCGGCTGCTGGCCGAAGTCAATCAATCGACCGGACCGGGCGCGGCGCCCATGCTGAGGCCTGCGTGGACCGCCAATCAGCGCGCCATGAACCCGATGACGAACGCGTTGACCAAGTCGATAAAGAATCCGCACACCAACGGCACCACGATGAATGCGCGCGGCGCCGCTCCATGGTCACGCGTCACGGCACTCATGTTGGCAATGGCCGTCGCCGTCGAGCCCAACGCGATTCCCCCGAAGCCAGCGCAGATCACGGCCGCCTCGTAGTCGCGTCCCATGAACCGATAGACGACGAATACAGTGAAGGCGATCGCCAAGATCACCTGCAGTACCAGCGCGGTCAGCACAAAGACCGCGACATCGCGCATTTCCCACAACTGCAGACCCATGAGCGCCATGGTCAGGAAGACGCCGAGGCAGATGTCCGAAATCAGGGACACACCGGCCCGCATGCGGTCCCAATGCCACAGCTGGCCCTTCTGTTTGGTGAACAGCGCGGTAAGGTTGCGCACTAGGATGCCGGCGATGAGAGTGCCGACAAAGGCGGGCAATCTCAGCCCCGTGAGCGCGATGAGGTCGCTGATGCCGCGGCCCAGGATCAATGCCACGTTGAGCCAGAGCAGGGCCATCAGCACGCTGTTGTAGTCGAGACGGGCCTGGTTCTCGTCCTGGTAGTGGGCACCAGGCTGCAGCGCGGCCTCGGCCGACGAAACGAGTTGGTGCCGGCGCATCAGGTAGGCGGCGATGGGGCCGCCGATCGCGCATGCCGCGATCAGCCCCGCCATGTTGCTGGAAAGGCCGATGACCTCGGCATTGGCGATGCCGAGGTCGCGGACGAAATGCGGCACCCAGGCCAAGGTGGTGCCGACGCCGCCAGTGAGAGAGATCGAGCCCGTCAGCAGCCCCGCGCGGCGATCCATCCCGAAGCCGGTTGCCACCGCCATGCCGACCAGGTTCTGCGCCACGATGAAGATGGCGGAGAGTGCCAGCAGCACCGCCAGCGGGCGTCCGCCCTGGCTCAGGGTCCGCACGTCCGAGCCCAGCCCGATGGCCGCGAAGAAATACAGCAGCAGGATGTCCCGCACGCCGAGCTGGAAGTCGATCTTCAGGCCGATCGCCACATACAGCGCGCTGACCACCACGATGCACACCAGCCCGCCCAGCACTGGCTCCGGAATGCTGTAGCGCCGCAACAGCTCGAAGCGGCGCGTGCAGGCCTTGCCGACGAAGAGCAGCAGGACCGCGAGGGTGAAGCTGACGTAGGCGTCGAGGTGGAGATCTTGTGGCAAGTGCTTGCTCCGATAAGGGGCGGGTGTCCGGCCGGACGGGCGAGGCGCTCATGATGGCAGAAGGAGCCGCTTTTGCCGGCTGACTGTCAGGCTTGACGGGAACGACTCCAAGGACCGTGTTTGCGGCCAGCCTGAACGGACAAGCCGATGCGTTCTCGGCGGGTGATCGCCTGGCTCAGGTTTGCGCGGGCGGCTTCTTCGAGCTTGGAGCGCATCGGGGCGGTGAAATGCAGCGGCTGGCGCGCAAGAAACGCGCTGAGGACTCCGCGCCGCCGTGCCTCCAAGGTCCCGGTAGGCACATGCGCGCGCAGCGCCTCGGCACCCCTCACTGCTCCATCGCAGCCCGCACTTCACGCCCCAACTCGATCACCGACATGGCGTAGTAGCTGCTCCAGTTGTAGCGGGTGATCACGTAGAAGTTCTGGGTGCCCGCGACGTAGGTGGCGGTCTCGCCGCCGTTCTGCAGTTCGACGAGCGCGAGCAGGCCGGTGTGCTTGAGCGCATCGCCGCGCAGCACGGCGCCACCGGCGACAAAGGCGTCGGTGCTGAAGGTCGGCACGATGTCGGGCGCCAGCAGCACGGATTTCTTGAGCCGCGATTCGTCCAGGCTTACCGGATAGATCGCCGGCATGCCGGGCTTCCAGCCGAAGGCCTTGAAGTAGTTGGCCACGGACCCGATCACGTCGGCCGTGTTGTTGACCAGGTCGATGCGGCCGTCGCCGTCGAAATCGACCGCGTACTTGGCGATGCTGCTCGGCATGAACTGGGGCATGCCCATGGCGCCAGCGTAGCTGCCGAGGGGGATCATCGGGTTTTCGGCGGTGCGGGCTTCGGTGCTGAGGAAGCTTTCGAGCTCGCCGCGGAAGAAGGCACGTCGTTCGGCTGCGCGGGGATGGGCGTCGGGGAAGTCGAAGGACAGGGTGGCGAGCGCGTCGATGACGCGGAAGTTGCCCATGTTCCGGCCGTAGATGGTCTCGACGCCGATGATCCCGACGATGATTTCGGCGGGCACGCCGGTCTTCGCCTCGGCCCGTGCGAGGGTGTTCGCATTGTTGCGCCAGAAGCGCACGCCGGCCTGGATGCGCACGGGGTCGATGAAGCGGCTGCGGTAGACGTACCAGTTCTTGGGCGTGCCGGTCGGCGCTGGGAGCATCAGGCGCGGCACGTTGGGCAGTTGTCGTGCATTGCCGATGGTTGCCCGCACCCACGCGCGATCGAGGTGGCCGCGCGCGGCGATCTCGTCCGCGAACTGCATTGCATCTTCGCGTGTGGCATAGGCGATGCCGCCACGCACCGGGCCGTTGCGCTTTTCGGCGACAGTCTGGGCTGGGGCGGACGCCGGCTGCAGGAACATGGTCGCCACGACGAGAGCCGTCGCGAGGGCGTGGGGAAGATGGCGTCGCATCGTGTTGATTGTGCCGCCCGCGCGGACGGCGTCTCCTGTGGACACAAGTGGTTTCAGCGGGGCCATGAGAGGCGTCGGAATTCGGCGCGCAGGGCTGACAGGGCATCGCCCGGCGACTTCGCGTAGCGCTGGGCCTCGAGCCTGATCAGCCAGTCGCGCGCGGCTTGCGCGCCCGAGCCGAAGCGCTCGTCCAGCCGCGCTGCCATCTGGCGCGGGGGCGTTGCCTCGGGCACGTCGATGCCCGCCTGCTTCAGCCGCGCCCGAGCCTGACCGAGGAGGCGCAGCCAGGGGTCGTGCTGGCTTCGCTCCCACAGCGTCCAGGCGGCGCCGAGGAGGCTGGCGGCCACCATCAGCGCGAGCAGCACGACCACGAGATCCTGCAGGCTGGGCGCCTCGAAGCCGATGTTCTTGAGCAGGTCCAATTGCCGGCTCTGCGTGTAGTTGAGGATCCACTGGTTCCAGCCGTTGTTGACAGCCTCCCAGGTGGCGCGCAGGGTCTGCGACAGCGTCGGGTTCATTGCCTCCATGGCGCCGGCGAGAAGGCCAGGCTGTGGCGCGAGCCGACGAAACTGGCCGACGCGATCGGGCGAGATGGCGCCGGTCGGATCGACGCGCACCCAGCCCGCTCCTTCCTGCCAGACCTCGGCCCATGCATGAGCGTCACTGTTGCGCAGCACCCAGTAGTTGTCGACGTTGTTGACTTCCCCGCCCTGGTAGCCGGTGACGATGCGCGCCGGAATGTCGAGCGCGCGCATCAGCACCACGAAGGCCGAGGCGATGTGCTCGCAGAACCCGGCCTTGATGTCGAACCAGAACTGGTCGGCGGTGTCGTCGCCATAGAGCCCGGGTTCGAGCGTGTAGGAATAGCCGCCCGTGCGAAGCCGTTGAAGTGCGGCCTGGACGAAAGCCTGGCTGGATGCGCCCGCCAGCGCCGGGTCGCGGCGCATCTGCGCCGCGAGCGCGACGGTGCGCGGGTTCGAGCCTGGAGGCAACTCGACATAGGGCTGCAGCCCGGCCGTACGGCGCAGGGGACCGCTCTGGAACTGGGTGAAGCTCTTGGCGCGGTAGCGGACGAGATCGCTGATGGGGCGCGTCGCGATCCATTGCAACTCGGGCGTGCCGAAGATCTCATAGCCGGAGAGATTGGGCTTGTCCGCAGTGGCGTCGAGGGTCAGCAGCCAGGCGCGGTTGGTGGGTTCCAGGGTGACTTCGTAGCTGCTCACCTCGCCGCGCACGCGGAGGCTTGGCGGAATGGAGCCACGCGAGAACGGAGGCAGGGCGGTCCATTCGCGGCCGTCGAAGCGCGACAACACGGGTCCGCGGAAGTACAAGGCTGCCCGCGGCGGGACGCGATCGCCATCGAACCGGATGCGCGCGGCGATGCCTTCGTCGAGCGCGAGTTCCGCAATGGTGCCCACGCGCATCGTGTTCGACAGGCCGGTGCGCCCGGCCATGGCGTCACTGGGCGTGCCCCACAGTGGTGCCATGCGGGGGAAGAGCATGAACAACACCAGCATGATCGGCGCGCCGAGCAGTGCCATCCATCCCGCGGTGCGCGCGGCTTGGGCCAGCGGCGGCTTGCCGACGGGCATATGGGCGTTGACCAGCGCGGTCAGAAGGCCCAGCAAGGCGAGCAACATCGCGAATGCCGTCATCAGCGATTGCGAATAGAAGAAGTTCGTGAGCATCGTGAAGAAGCCCAGGAAGAAGACCACGAACGCGTCGCGTCGTGCGCGCAGTTCCAGCGTCTTGAGCGCAAGCAGGATCACGATCAGCGTGACGCCGGCATCGCGGCCGAGCAGCGTGCGGTGGGTCGAATATGTGGCGACCAGCGTGATGGCGAGGAGGGCGGCGCGCCACCATTTGCCGGGCAAGGGCTTGGCCTGCACGGCCAAGGTGCCGCGCCACAGCAGGACGATGGCCGCGAGCATGCTGCACCACCAAGGCAGGTTGGGCACCTGCGGCAGCAGGATGAGGCCGATGACCGCCAAGAGGAAGAGGGTGTCCCGGGCGTCCCTGGGCAAGTTCTGGAGCCGGGGAATCAACATACCGCCAGAACCTCCAGGCACCGCCGCTTGTGCGCTTCGCCTTGCGACGGCGCGACCGTGCGCCCGGCGACGCGCAATCCGTAGTCGACGCCCAGGCGGTCGGCCATGAGCACCCAGGCGCAGAGGCGGCACAGGCGCGCCTCGGTGCCTGGCAGGCCCGTGCCTTGCGCATCCAGCCAGAGCTCCTGGCGCTGCGCCTGTTGCGTGTCCCTGCTGACCAGGTCCTCGGAGCCCGTGGCCTGGGCTTGTGCGGCGCGCTTCCAGACGACGAGTTTCAGCGGATCGCCGCGCCGGTAGGCGCGAACGCCGTCGTATTCGCCCGCCATGTGGGTGCGCGTCGGGGCCGACGCGGCCTGCCCGGCCAGCGGCTCGCCTGGGGGCAACGGCGGTGGATTCATTTCCGGGGCCGGATACACCAGCATCTGCGACGCCGGGCGCCAGACCGTCCACACCCGGAAGGTCCCCAGTGGAAACCTGGTTTCCGCCGTGAGTGTCGGCACGGGATGGAGACCACGCCGTTCGGGCCTGAAAGCCACCTCGACCGTTTCGCTCCCTTGGGCGGGCACGTCGCTCCACGACCATTGCCCGCTCCGGTGGACGGCCAGCCCGACGCCGTAGCGTGTCGCGCGCCGTGTGTTGGTCAGCACCACGCGAAAGACGGCGGCGGCGCCCGCAAACTGGGCCTCGGGCGGCATCAGGCGCAGCGCAAGGCCGCGCAGCGTCCCATGGCACACGTGCATGCCGACAGCGACGCTGCCCGCCAGGAGGAAGGTCAGCAAATAGCCGAGGTTGAGCTGGTAGTTGATCGACGCGACCAGCAGCAGGAGCAGGGTGGCGGCCAGCATCCAGCCCGCCTTGGTCGGCAGGATGTAGACGTTGCGCTGGGTGAGTTCGAGCGTGTCGGACGGCGGCCGGCGCGACAGGAACCAACGGTCGATACGCGAACGCAGCGGCGCAAGGGGGCGCGCGATCCGCGCGCGGGCCAGCGCCGGCGCTTTCACGGCAGCGGCACCGCCGCGGTCATGGCGCGCACTTGCTCGACCGCGCCGCGGCCGGCATCTCCGACGGGCGTCAGGCGGTGCGCGATGGTTTGCGGCAGCACCGCCTGGACATCGTCGGGCGCCACGTAGTCGCGATTGGCGAGCAACGCCTGCGCCTTGGCGGCGCGCAGCACCGCGATTCCGGCGCGCGGCGAGAGGCCCTGAAGAAACCACCGACCGGAACGGGTGGCGGCAATCAGGTCCTGCACATAGTTCAGAAGAGGCTCGGCGGCATGCACCTGCAGCACGCGTTGCTGGAGCGCGGTGAGTTCGCCTGCCGTCAGCAAGGCGGGCAGCGATGCCAGCATCTCGCGGCGATCGGCGCCGGCGAGCAGCTCGCGTTCGGCCGCACGGTCCGGGTAGCCGAGCGAGATCCGCATCAGGAAGCGGTCGAGCTGCGACTCCGGCAGCGCGAAGGTGCCCAACTGGTCGTGCGGATTCTGCGTGGCGATCACGAAGAAGGGCGTGGGGAGCGGGCGCGTCTCGCCTTCGACGGTGACCTGCTTTTCCTCCATCGCCTCGAGCAGGGCGCTCTGGGTCTTGGGGCTCGCGCGGTTGATTTCGTCCGCCAGCAGCACCTGGGCAAAGATCGGTCCGGGGTGGAAAACGAATGCCTGCTGGCCCCGGTCGTAGATCGCCACGCCCGAAAGATCGCCCGGCATCAGGTCGGCCGTGAACTGCACCCGTGAGAACTGCAGCCCGAAAGTGTGCGAGAGGGCATGCGCCAGGGTGGTCTTGCCGACGCCCGGAACGTCCTCGATCAGCAGGTGGCCGCCCGCCAGCAAACAGGCCACGCAATCGCGTACCTGGGCCTCTTTGCCCACGATCACCGTGTTAAGCTGCCCGAGCAAACTGGCGAGCTTCGCGGCGACGTCCATTTTTGTATCCATATGCAAACAATACCGTAAGCCTTGCGGCCCCATGCCGCGTGAGGCTACGACGCGAGTCGATCCATGGGTAAAACCGGCTATTTCACACACCGCGATTGCTGGAAGCACGACATGGGGCCCGGCCATCCGGAGTGCCCCGCGAGGCTCGACGCGATCGAAGACAGATTGCTCGTCACCGGGGTCGGCGACGCGCTGGAGCGCGGTGAAGTGCCGCTTGCCACGCTGCCGCAAATCACGCGCGCACACAGCGTTGCGCACATGGAGCATCTTGAAACGCTGAGCCAGCGCCTGATCGAGGATGCACCGGCCGGCGGCCCGGACCATGCGCAGATCGACCCCGACACCGCGTTGACCCGCTTCACCGTCCTGGCGGCGCGCCGCGCCGCCGGCGCCGCGATTGCGGCGACCGACGCCGTGATTTCGGGAGCGATCGACAACGCCTTCTGCGCCGTGCGCCCGCCCGGCCACCATGCCTGCCGCGACAAGGCAATGGGCTTCTGCTTCTACAACAACGTCGCGATCGCCGCGCGCCATGCCATCGAAGAGCACGGGCTGAAGCGCGTTGCCATCGTCGACTTCGACGTGCACCACGGCAACGGCACCGAAGACATCCTGAGCAACGACCCGCGCGTGCTGATGGTCGGCATCTTCCAGCACCCGTTCTATCCATACAGCGGTACGGAGCATCCGGCGCCGAACATGCTCAACCTTCCGGTGCCGGCCTACACGCGTGGCATGGACGTGCGCGAGTTGATCGAGGCTTGCTGGATGCCGCGGCTGGAGGAATTCAAGCCGGAGATGATCTTCGTGAGTGCCGGATTCGATGCGCACCGGGACGACGACCTGGGCCAGCTCAGGCTCAACGAGCAAGACTTCGGCTGGATCACGAGCCGCATCGTCGATGTGGCGCGACGGCACTCCCATGGGCGCATCGTGTCGATGCTCGAAGGCGGCTACAACCTTGACGCCCTGGCCCGCAGCGTCGAAGAGCATCTGCGGGTGCTGGCGGATCTCTAGCCCCAACCGATGGATTTCAGCGTCTTTACACAAAGATTCAGTGAAATCCATGCGCAGAGCGTGTGGATTGAGGTCGTCGTGTTGGTCGCTTGCGTCGGGGCGGCGTGGGCCGCATGCCGCTGGTTCGGGCGGGATCAGCCGAAGGATTCGATCTGGTTCGGCGCGCGGACCTTCGATGGCGTGCTCTTCCCGTTGCTGGCGCTGGTGCTCACCGATCTTGCGCGACGCGGGACCTTGACGTTCCAGCCGGTGTTCGTGCTGCGCATCGCGGTGCCGGTGTTCCTCTCGCTCGCGGTGATTCGTTTCTTTGCGCTCGTATTGCGCGCCGTTTTTCCGGCTTCCGCCCTGGCGCGGCTGGTCGAGCGGACCATCTGGTGGTTCGCGTGGATCGGTGCCGTGCTCTGGATCATCGGGCTGCTGCCGCCGGTGCTGGCTGAACTCGATGAGATCACGCTGGGCTTTGGCCGGACGCGGGTGAGCTTGCGCACCATCTTCAGCGGCGTCCTGTCGGCCGGGCTCGTTCTCGTGATTGCACTGTGGATCTCGTCGACCATCGAGAAGCGCATCCTGCAAGAAGCGGTGCATGACCTGTCAATGCGCAAGGTGGCGTCGAATGCGGTCCGTGCCTTGCTGCTGCTGATCGGCATGCTGTTCGCCTTGTCGGCCGTGGGGGTCGACCTGACGGCGCTCTCGGTGTTGGGCGGTGCGCTGGGCGTCGGTCTGGGCTTCGGCTTGCAGAAGCTCGCGGCCAACTACGTCAGCGGGTTCGTGATCCTGCTCGAGCGGTCGATCCGTATCGGTGACAACGTGCGTGTCGATGGATTCGAGGGCCGCATCACCGACATCAAGACGCGCTACACGCTGGTGCGCGCGGGCAACGGGCGCGAGTCGATCGTGCCCAATGAATCGCTCATCACGAGTCGGGTCGAGAACCTCTCGCTGGCCGATCTCAAGTTCAACATCACGACCAACATCGTGGTGGGGTATGACAGCGATGTCGCGAAAGTGCAGGAGATCCTGTGTGCAGCCGCGGTCGCGCAACCGCGCGTGATGACCGACCCGGCGCCGGTGGCCTTCCTGCTCAACTTCGTGCCGGACGGATTGGAGTTCAGCCTCAACCTCTGGGTGTCCGATCCGGACAAGGGCAGGGACAACTTGCGGTCGGCCATCAACACAGCGATTCTCCAAGGCCTGCGCGACGCCGGAATCGTCATCGCCGGCCCTCGGCGCGTGGTGCACGTCGAATCGTTACCACCTGTTGTGATTCCAGCGGACCCGCCTCGCCTATAATTGCAAAAAAGCACGATCGTTCGTTTTTCCGCGGTGACGGTCTGCCTGATTGAAATGGACAGTTCGCGCAGAGGCCGGCGCCTAAAATCTCTGGCTGCCCTGCACCCCCCGGTTTCGCAATTCAATGGAGTCAAACCAATGAAGATCCTGGTCCCCGTCAAGCGGGTCGTCGACTACAACGTGAAGGTGCGCGTCAAGAGCGACGGCACCGGTGTGGACATCGCCAACGTCAAGATGAGCATGAACCCCTTCGACGAGATCGCCGTCGAAGAGGCGGTGCGCCTGAAGGAGAAGGGCGTCGCCACCGAAATCATCGCCGTGTCCTGCGGCGATGCGAAGTGCCAGGAAACCCTGCGCACTGCCATGGCCATCGGTGCGGATCGCGGCATCCTGGTCGAGACCACCGAAGAGCTGCAACCCCTCGCAGTGGCCAAGCTGCTCAAGGCGCTGGTCGACAAGGAACAGCCCCAGTTGGTCATCCTGGGCAAGCAGGCCATCGACGACGACGCCAACCAGACCGGCCAGATGCTGGCGGCACTGGCTGACTTGCCGCAAGCGACTTTCGCCAGCAAGGTCGAAGTCTCCGGCGACAAGGTCAGCGTGACCCGTGAAGTCGACGGCGGCCTGGAAACCATCTCCCTTTCGCTGCCCGCGGTCATCACCACCGACCTGCGCCTGAACGAGCCGCGCTACGTGACCTTGCCCAACATCATGAAGGCCAAGAAGAAGCAGCTCGACACGGTGAAGCCCGAGGACCTCGGCGTGGACGTCAAGCCGCGCCTGAAGACGCTCAAGGTCTCCGAGCCCCCGAAGCGCGGCGCCGGCATCAAGGTGCCCGATGTCGCCACGCTGGTGGACAAGCTGAAGAACGAAGCCAAGGTGATCTGAGGAAGAACGACATGACCGTACTTGTTATTGCCGAACACGACCACGCCACGCTCAAGCCGGCGACCCTGAACACCGTGACCGCAGGGATTGCCTGTGCCAGCGGCGATGTCCACGTGCTGGTGGCCGGTGCCAACGCCGCCGAAGCCGGCAAGGCCGCTGCCCAGGTGGCCGGCGTTGCCAAGGTGATCGTGGCCGACAGCCCGAGCCTGGCCGAGAACCTCGCGGAGAACGTTGCAGCGCAAGTTCTCGCCATTGCCAAGAACTACAGCCACATCCTGTTCCCGGCCACGGCCAACGGCAAGAACGTGGCGCCACGGGTTGCCGCCAAGCTGGACGTCGCCCAGATCAGCGACATCACCAAGGTGGACAGCCCGGACACCTTCGAGCGCCCGATCTATGCCGGCAACGCCATTGCCATCGTGCAAAGTTCCGACTCCATCAAGGTCGCCACCGTGCGCACGACGGGCTTCGATGCGGCAGCCGCCACCGGCGGCAGCGCAGCCATCGAGACCGTGGACGGCGTGGCCGACAGCGGCAAGTCGAGCTTCGTGGGCCGCGAGGTGACCAAGAGCGAACGCCCCGAGCTGACGGCGGCCAAGATCATCGTCTCGGGCGGCCGGGCGCTGGGCAGCGCGGAGAAGTTCACCGAGGTGATGGCGCCTCTCGCGGACAAGCTCAACGCGGGCCTGGGCGCGAGCCGCGCCGCCGTGGACGCGGGCTACGCCCCGAACGACTGGCAGGTGGGGCAGACGGGCAAGATCGTCGCGCCGCAGCTCTACATCGCAGCGGGCATCTCGGGCGCGATCCAGCACCTGGCCGGCATGAAGGACTCCAAGGTGATCGTGGCGATCAACAAGGACGAAGAGGCCCCGATCTTCAGCGTGGCCGACTACGGCCTCGTGGCTGACCTGTTCACGGCCGTGCCGGAACTGGTCAAGGCACTTTGAGATAGACCCCCACTCGATGTTCGAGCCAAAGGGCATCGTTCGCGATGCCTTTTTTTTCGCATCGGTTCGCATTCGGCCGCAGGGCCATAGGAGACAAACATGAGCTACATCGCTCCACTCAAGGACATGCTGTTCGACATCGAGCACCTCGCGAACATCGCGCAGGTCTCGCAGATGCCGGGCCTCGAAGAAGCCGGCCTCGAAACCGCACAGGCCGTGCTCGAGGAATGCGCACGCTTCAACCAGGATGTGGTCGCACCGCTGAACGTGGCGGGCGATCGGGAACCATCCTCGTTCAAGGACGGCAAGGTCACGACGACCCCTGGCTTCAAGGAAGCTTTTGCGCAGTACGTCGCGGGCGGCTGGCAGGGCTTGCAGCACCCGGCAGATTTCGGTGGACAGGGCCTGCCCAAGACGATCGGCGCGGCGTGTGGCGAGATGCTGAACTCGGCCAACATGAGCTTCGCGTTGTGCCCCCTCCTGACTGACGGCGCGACCGAGGCGTTGCTCACGGCCGGCTCGGACGAACTCAAGGCGACTTACCTCGAGAAGCTCGTGAGCGGCCAGTGGACGGGCACGATGAACCTGACGGAGCCGCAGGCAGGCAGCGACCTCGCGATGGTGCGCAGCCGTGCCGAGCCGCAGCCCGATGGCACCTACAAGGTGTTCGGCACCAAGATCTTCATCACCTACGGCGAGCACGACATGGCCGAGAACATCGTGCATCTCGTGCTGGCGCGCGTGACCGGAGCGCCCGAGGGCGTCAAGGGCATCAGTCTGTTCGTGGTGCCCAAGTTCCTCGTGAACCAGGACGGCTCGCTGGGTGCGCGCAACGACGTGCATTGCGTGAGCATCGAGCACAAGCTGGGCATCAAGGCGTCTCCAACCGCCGTTCTGCAATATGGCGACCACGGCGGTGCGGTAGGCTACCTGGTCGGCCAGGAAAACCGCGGCCTGGAATACATGTTCATCATGATGAACTCGGCCCGCTATGCGGTGGGAATGCAGGGCATCGCCATTGCAGAACGCGCCTACCAGCATGCAGTGGGCTATGCCAAGGATCGCGTGCAGAGTCGCCCGGTCGATGGCTCGCTCAACGCCAGCGCGCCGATCATTCATCACCCCGACGTGAAGCGCATGCTGATGACGATGCGTGCCTACACCGAGGGTTGCCGCGCGATGGCCACCGTGGCGGCTGCTGCCTACGACGCGGCGCACCATCACTCCGATGCCGACACGCGCAAGCAGAACCAGGCCTTCTATGAATACCTGGTGCCGCTGGTCAAGGGCTATAGCACCGAGATGAGCCTGGAAGTGGCCTCGCTTGGCGTGCAGGTGCACGGCGGCATGGGCTTCATCGAGGAGACCGGTGCGGCGCAGTACCTGCGCGACGCCAAGATCCTGACGATCTACGAGGGCACGACCGCGATCCAGGCCAACGATCTCGTGGGCCGCAAGACCGCGCGTGACGGCGGCCAGACCGCGAAGGCGATCGCCGCGCAGATCGAGAAGACCGAAGCCGAACTCGCGAAGCGCGACACGCCCGATGCATTGGCAATGGCAAGACGCCTGAAGGCCGCCCGCGAAGCGTTCGTCGACGTGGTCGAGTTCGTGGCCGGCCAGACCAAGGCATCGCCGAACGCCGTGTTCGCGGGCAGCGTGCCGTACCTGATGCTCGCGGGCAATGTGGTCGTGGGCTGGCAACTCGCGCGCTCCCTGCTGATCGCAGAAGACCTGGCGAAGGCCGGGACTGACGTGGCCTTCATGAAGGCCAAGATCGCCACTGCGCGCTTCTATGCCGAGCACATCCTGAACAAGGCGCCGGGCCTTCGCGACAGCATCGTCGATGGAGCCGACAGCGTCACCGCGCTCGCTCTCGAATCCTTCTGAACGCGTACGCCGCGCCTGTCACTCAGCGGACGGGCGCGGCCTGCGCATGACCCTATAAAGCTTCATCCAACATTTCCTCGGAGACCTCATGTCCAAGTTGCCGCCCGTGCTCGCCAATCTGCCGTTGCCCATCATCGGCTCGCCGTTGTTCATCATCAGCAACCCCAAGCTGGTGATCGCGCAGTGCAAGGCGGGCGTGGTGGGCTCGATGCCGGCGCTCAACGCGCGACCCGCGTCGCAGCTCGAAGACTGGCTCGCGGAAATCACCGAGGAGCTCGCGGCTCACAACAAGGCGAATCCGGACAAGCCGGCAGCCCCGTTCGCCATCAACCAGATCGTGCACAAGAGCAATGACCGGCTCGAGCACGACATGGAAATGGTCGTCAAGTACAAGGTGCCGATCGTGATCACCTCGCTCGGCGCGCGCACCGATGTCAACGACGCGGTCCACAGCTATGGCGGCGTAACGCTGCACGACATCATCAACAACAACTTCGCGAGGAAGGCAATCGAGAAGGGCGCCGACGGCATCATCGCCGTGGCTGCCGGTGCCGGCGGCCACGCGGGCGTGAAAAGCCCCTTCGCGCTGGTGCAGGAAATCCGCCAGTGGTTCGACGGCCCTATCGCGCTCTCGGGCTCCATCGCCACCGGCGGTGCAGTGCTGGCGGCGCAGGCCATGGGCGCCGACTTCGCCTACATCGGAACGGCCTTCATTGCGACCGAAGAAGCGCGAGCGAGCGCTGAGTACAAGCAGGCCATCGTCGAAGGCACGTCCGACGACATCGTCTATTCGAACCTGTTCACCGGCGTGCACGGCAACTATCTGGCGCCGAGCATCGTGGCAGCGGGCATGGACCCGGCCAACCTGCCCGAGGGTGACCTGAAGACCATGAATTTCGGCGGCGGCGAAGGCAGCAAGGCCAAGGCGTGGAAGGACATCTGGGGTTCGGGCCAGGGCATCGGCGCTGTCACCGAGGTGGCGAGCGCTGCCGCTTTCATCGAGAAGCTCAAGCGCGAATACCAGGACGCGCGCCGCAGACTTGCGGTCTGAGCGCCTGACAATGGGCACTCCAGTGCCAACCGCCGTGGGACGCATGCCGCTGCTCGATGCGGTGAAGGGGATCGCTTGCGCGGTGATCGTGGGGCATCACCTCTCGCGCTACGGCCCGATGCCGGAAGGCGCCTCGTCGCTGGCGCCCGCGTTCTTCGGCTGGCTGGCGGAAGATGGACGCCTGGCGGTTCAGGTGTTTCTTGTGCTGGCCGGTTTTCTGGCGGCGGGAAGCCTCGCCCCCGATGGCATCCTGCGCGTCGATCGGCCGGTGGTGCGCGTCTTCCAGCGCTACGGGCGGCTGGTCATGCCGTATCTCGTGGCGCTGATCTTTTGTGTGCTGGTCGCCGCCCTGGTTCGTCCTTGGCTCGACGACGAGGCCGTGCCCGCACCGCCCGGCATGGCGCAACTGCTGGCGCATGGCCTGTTGCTGCAGGACTTGCTCGGCTACGACGCGTTGTCGACCGGCGTCTGGTACGTCGCCATCGATTTCCAACTCTTCGTTCTCGCGCTCGCTGCGATTGCCTTCTCCGAACTGATGCAGCGGCGATGGTCCGTGCGGCCCGACCGATCGCGCTGGGTCGCCGCCGGGCTCGTACTGGCACTGGTCATCGCTTCGCTCGCGATCTTCAATCGCCACGAGGAACTCGACTCCACCGCGCTGTATTTCTTCGGCTCCTACGGGCTGGGCATGCTGGTGTTCTGGATCGGCCGGGCGACGCGGACCAGCACCTGGGGCTTTGCCGTCGTGCTGCTCGCACTGCTCGGCGCAGCGGCGCTGGCGCTCGATTGGCGCAGCCGCATCGCGACGGCACTGGTCACTGCCCTGGGTGTCGCCATCGTCCAGCACTCGAATGGCCTGAAGCCTTCCGCCTGGCCTTCGATGGGCGAGCCGCTGGTGCAACTGGGGCGCATCTCGTATTCGCTGTTTCTCATCCATTTCCCCGTGCTGTTGCTGGTGAGCGCCGCGGTGAGTCATCTGATGCCTGCGACGCCATGGATCGACATGCTTGGCCTGCTGGCGACCTTTGCACTGTCGATCGCGGCGGCCTTGCTCCTGCATCGCTGGGTCGAATCGCGGCCGGCCACCTGGCGTGCGGTGCTGGGCCTGTTCGCAGGCCTGTTGGCCTGCGGACTGGTGGTCTCGAGCTAGCGGGCGCGCAAGGCGTCGGCTTGGCCCTGTCCGGAGACTGCTTTCGCGCAGTGTTCCGCGAAGCGCATGGCCACGGATTCCCAGTCGTAGCGTTTGGCCTTGCGCTGGGCGGCCAACGACATCGCCTCGCAGCGCGCGGGCTCCATGCCGGTGATCTCGCGCACGATGGCGAGATCCTGCGGGCCGTTGTCGAAGTCGAGGAAGAAGCCGGTCTCGGACTTGTCGACGAAGCCTTTGATCGGCTCGATGTCGCGGCAGACCACGATCTTGCCGGCCGCCATCGCCTCGACGATGCCGATGCCGAAGCCTTCGTACTCGGTGCCGGTGATGAACACGGTGCGCTGCTGCAGTTCCTGCATGAGCGCGGCGTCCTCGATGTAGGGATGCATGCGGACCGAGCCGCCCAGTTGGAGAGCGTCGATTCGCGCCTGCAATGATTCGCCGAGCTTGTCGAAGTCGGGCCCGGCGATCAGCAGGTCGATCGCGATGCCGTTGTCCCTCGCCATCGCGACCGTGTCGATGACCGCGTCGATGCGCTTGTTGCGCGACCAGCGGCCCCAGTAGATCCACCGGGTCGGGTCTGGCGCACCGGTGCTGCGGCCATTCTGGAACTTGGCGAAGCTGATGCCGGGTTCGCTCTTCTCGATGTTGTCCGAGAAGGCGCCGAAATACGCCATGTCGGAATCGCTTCCGGGCAGGATCTTGCGGTAGTGGCGCAGCATCCTGCGCATCAGGAAGCGTTCATGCAGTCGCTTGAACGCCTGATGCTGTCCGGTGTGATGAAACCCGCCATGCGGGCTCAGGATCGCGGGAATGTTCCGGCACTGGAGAAGAACATTGCCGGTCAGCATCATCAGTTGCGGATCGTGCACGTGCAGGAGGTCGTAGCCGGAAGCGAGGCGGCCCAGCCCTCGCGCATAGCCGACGAGCCGATTGCCCGTGACCGGCACCCTGAACACCTTGATCCCGTCCATCTCGCTCGCCGAGAAGACCGAATGGTTGGCCGAGACATGGGCCACGTCGACCTGCGTGCCGCCGCGCGACATGCACATCGCGAGTTCACGCACGACAGATTCGATACCCCCGATCTCCGGGAAGTAGGTCGGCGTGATGGAAAGGATCTTCAATTGGCGTTCTCCGTCGATCGACACCTGAGCTTAGCGGTTACGTCATGGGGATATGGCATTTTGTCGAGGGCTTTGCGGCGAAGATCGCCGACGCAGCGTGACATCTCTTATGATTGACGAGTTTTCAGTAAATACTGAAATTACACGAATTCAAAAAGTGAATCCACCCGCATCGACCTCTGGCCTTCGTTCCCTTGGCTCTCCCGGGTTGGCAAGTCTGGTCCAGGGTCTTGCCGCGCTGCTGTGGATCCCGCAAGCGGCATTGCTTGCGTGGGCGGTGCAGCGGCTGGGTGACGGCGAAGGCATCGCTGCGGTGTTGTGGCCTGCGGCAGGCATTCTGCTGCTGGGGTCGATGCGAGCGGCGTGGGAGGCCTGGGGCATGCGTCGCGTGTATGCGTCCGCTCGCTTGCAATTGTCCCGATTGCGCGAGGGCGTGGCTGCTGCGCTGGCAGCGCGTTCGCCGCTCGACAGTGCACGGCCCGCTTCGGGACTCGCCGCCAGCGTGATCGCCGAGCAGGCCGAGGCGGTGGTGCCCTGCCTGGTGCGCTATGGCCCAGCCCGCTGGCGCGCGATGCTGGTCCCGCTGGTGATCGTGGTGGCTGTGGCAAGCCTGTCGTGGGTGGCGGCGCTCGTGCTGTTGATCGCGGCGCCGCTGATCCCGATCTTCATGGCCATCATCGGCTGGCGTGCCAAGGCGGCCAGCGAGGCGCAGATGAACGAAGTCGGAGACATGAACGCCTTCCTGCTCGATCGTCTTCGGGGCTTGGCAACGCTGCGCGCCCTTGGCGCCGTCGATGCCACCGCCCGGCGGCTCGGTGAGGCAGCCCAGAGCCTGCGCGAGCGAACGATGTCGGTCCTTCGCATCGCTTTCCTTTCCTCTGCCGTACTGGAGTTGTTCTCGGCGCTGGGTGTCGCCATGGTGGCGGCGTATGTCGGCTTTCATCTGCTGGGCACTTTCGAATTCGGCACCTGGGGCGCGCGATTGAGCCTGGGGCAGGGCATGTTCATCCTGCTGCTGGCACCTGCATTTTTCGAGCCACTGCGCGAACTGTCGGCGGTGTGGCATGACCGCGCGGCCGGAGAAGCCGCGCTGGATTCGCTCGATCGACTGGCGCGTGACGGCGTGCCGCTGCCCGGCGCGCAGGCAAGTGCATCGCCCCAAGGCCTGTCCGTGGCCGGCGCGCCCTCCGTGCGTGTACATGGACTGCATTTCTCGCATCCCGGTGAGGCCGCTTTGTTCGCGGGCAGCGATTTGCGCGTGGCCCCTGGCGAACATGTCGCGCTGATGGGGCCGAGCGGCTCCGGCAAGACGGCGCTTCTCAGCCTGATCGCCGGCCTTGTGCCGGTGCAGCAGGGGGAGATCGTGATCGGCGGCGTGCCGCTGTCGGAGCGCACGGTCGTGGCGCTGCGCGGTCGCATGGCGTGGATGGGCCAGAAGCCGCACGTGTTTGCGGGTTCGGTGCAGGCCAATGTCGCAATGGGCCGTGCGCACGTCCGTGCGGCGCAGGTCGAAGCCGCGATGCAGTTCGCCGCCCTGGATGACGTTGCCCAGGCGCATCCGAGCAACACTTTGGGGGAGGGCGGCACCGGCCTCTCCGGCGGCGAGGCCGTGCGGCTGGCGCTTGCGCGCCTGGCCGCCAATCCCGGTGCCGATCTGCTGCTGGTCGACGAGCCGACCGCCCACCTCGACACCCAGACCGCGGAGCGTGTGGCCGACGCATTGCTTGAACTCGCGCGCGGCAGGACGTTGATCGTGGCAACTCACGATCCCGTGCTCGCCTCGCGAATGCATCGAGTGGTTCGTTTGCATGCCGTGCCCGAAGAGGAGGCCGCATGAAGCTCTGGCGAGACCTTCGCCCGGTCATCCTTCTGTTCCTGGCGGAGCCAGGCCGGCTCGTGCTCGGCGCGGCGATGGCCGCGCTCACCGTGCTCATGGGCATGGCGCTGCTGGGGCTTTCCGGATGGTTCATCACCGCGACCGCGCTCGCGGGCCTCAACGCCCTGACGGCGATTCGCTTCGACGTGTTCATGCCGTCCGCAGGCATCCGTCTGCTCGCGCTGTGCCGCACCGGGTCGCGATACGGCGAGCGGCTCGTCACGCACGATGCAACGTTTGCCGTGCTGGCCGCCCTGCGAGAGCGTCTCTTTCGCGGTTGGGCGCGCCCCGATGCCGCGCGCCAGTTGTTGGCGCGTCCTGCGCGCCTGCTGTTCCGCCTCACGGCCGACATCGATGCGCTCGAGTCGCTCTACCTGCGCATGCTCGTCCCGGCTGGCGCCGCGCTGGGCGCCGCGATGCTGGCGGGCATCGTCCTCGGCTTCATGCGTCCATGGATGGGCGTCGTGCTGGTGCTCTGGTTGATAGGTGCCGGCTGGGGCATCGCCGTGCTGGTCGCCGCTCATGCGAGGCCGGCGTCGATCCGGCGCGCGCAGGCGCTGGAAGCCTTGCGCGCCCGCGCGGTGGACTTGGTGGCAGGCCAGACGGAACTGGTCATGGCCGGCCGGATCGATGCCCAGCGGCACGCGCTCGCCGCGGCGGATCGTCATCTCGCCCAAGCCGACCTGAGGCTCAATCGTCTGGAGGCCGGCGCTGGCGTGGCCTACGGCATGGCCGGCACCTTGACTTTGACAGTGGTGCTGGTCGCAGTGGGCTGGCTTGTCGGCGAGGGCACCATTGGCGCGCCGGCGGCGGCACTCGCACTGCTGGTTGCGCTGACCGCCGTCGAGCCCTTCGCAGCCTTGCGTCGCGGTGCGCTCGAGGCGGGCCGTGCATGGCTGGCGGCGAGGCGGCTGGCTCCGCGCATGGCGCAACCTCTGTTGGCCGTGCCGACGGCGCCCGGCTTGCCCGGCGAGGGAAGAGCACTCCAACTGACCCGAGCCACCGTTGCGCATCCCGGCAGTCGGACAGCCGCATTGCATGAGGTCTCATTGACCCTGTCCTCCGGAGAGCGCGTGGCGGTCATTGGCCCCAGCGGCGCCGGCAAATCCACCTTGCTCGCAGCGCTGGCCGGCGAGTTGCCGCTGCAGCGCGGCGAAATGCTCGTGCAGCCGCACTGCCTCCTGACGCAACGCACGGAGCTTTTCCAGGACAGCCTCCGCGACAACCTCAAGCTGGGCAACGCTGAAGCGGACGACACCCGCATCTGGCGCGTGCTGCACGCAGCCGGTCTCGCGCATGAAGTGGGAGCGATGGCCTCGGGCCTCGATACCCCGCTCGGCGAGGGCGGACTGGGCCTTTCCGGCGGCCAGTCGCGCCGCTTGGCATTGGCACGGCTGCTGCTGCGAAACGTACCCTTTTGGCTGATGGACGAGCCCACCGAAGCATTGGACACTGCGACTGCGCACGATGTATTGCAGCGTCTCGAGGTCCAAGCCGCCGGTCGCACGCTCCTGATCGCGACCCACCTGCGGCGGGAGGCCGCGCTGGCGGACCGCCTGGTCTGCATGAAGGAAGGCCGCATCGTGGCCGACCTGAAGCGCGGTACGCCGGCCTTCGATGCGGCACTGAGCGCGCTGCGGCCGGACTGAGATACGAGCGATACGCAAGAACACGAAAGGAACCCCATGGACCTCGACATCGTCGCCCTCTCACGCTTGCAGTTCGCCCTCACGGCGCTGTACCACTTCCTGTTTGTCCCGCTGACCATTGGCCTGGCCGTGATCCTCGCGATCATGGAGACGGTCTACGTGATGACCGGCCGCACCATCTGGCGCGACATGACCAAGTTCTGGGGGGTGCTCTTCGGCATCAACTTTGCGATGGGCGTGGCAACCGGCATCGTCATGGAGTTCCAGTTCGGCATGAACTGGAGCTACTACAGCCACTACGTGGGCGACGTTTTCGGCGCACCGCTGGCCATCGAGGGGTTGATGGCCTTCTTCCTCGAAGCGAGCTTCGTCGGGCTCTTCTTCTTCGGCTGGGACAAGATGTCGAAGGTGGCCCACCTGATCGTCACCTGGCTGGTGGCCATCGGCTCCAACTTCTCGGCGCTGTGGATCCTCATTGCCAATGGCTGGATGCAGAACCCCGTGGGTGCGGCCTTCAATCCGCAGACCCTGCGCATGGAGGTGACGGACTTCTTCGCGGTGCTGGTCAATCCGGTAGCGCAGGCGAAGTTCGTGCACACCGTGTCGGCGGGCTATACGGTGGCCGCCATCTTCGTGCTAGGCGTGTCCGCCTGGTACGTGCTGAAGGGCCGCCATCTGCAGCTCGCGAAGCGCTCGATGACGGTAGCGGCTTCGTTCGGCCTGGCAGCCTCCCTCTCGGTGGTGCTGCTGGGCGACGAGAGCGGCTACCTTTCCACCGAACACCAGAAGATGAAGGTCGCCGCACTGGAAGCAATGTGGAAGACCGAACCGGCGCCGGCCGCATTCACTGCCTTCGGCTTCCCCGACCAGCGGACCCGCGAGACGCATTTTGCCGTTCACATCCCGATGCTGCTGGGGCTGATCGGCACGCGCTCGCTGACCACCGAGATCCCCGGCATCGACGACCTGGTGCATCGTGCCGAGCTGAACATCCGAGTCGGCATCTCGGCCTACGACGCCCTCCAGCAGATACGCGAAGCCGGCAGCACGGGCGCGGTGCCGGAATCGGCCCGCAACATCTTCGAGCAGAACGGCCACGCCCTGGGCTATGCGCTGCTTCTCAAGCGCTATGTCGACGATCCGCGCAAGGCGACGCCCGAGCAGATTGCGCAGGCCGCCCAAGACACGGTGCCGGCGGTGGCGGAGTTGTACTGGTCCTTCCGCATCATGGTGGGGCTCGGGATGTTCTTCATCGTGCTCACGGCCACCTTCTTCGTGCTCTCCGCGCGACGCAAGCTCGACGCTTACCCCTGGCTTCTCAGGGTGGCGGTCTTTGCCATTCCGTTGCCGTGGCTTGCCGCCGAGCTGGGCTGGATCGTGGCCGAGGTCGGGCGCCAGCCGTGGGTCATCGAAGGCGTGTTGCCTACGGCCGTGGCCGTGTCGAACCTGGGCGCCACCACCTTGCTCATCACGATCCTCGGCTTCGTGCTGATCTACACGATCCTTTTCGTGATCGAGATGAAGCTCATGCTCAAGGCGATCCGCAAGGGGCCCAAGGAACATCCCGTGCCCGCGCCCTCGGTGTACCGCGCCGAAGCAGACCCCGAGCTGGCCGCACTTCGGATCACGCCCCATTCCGCCGACTGAACCCGGAGCGACGACCATGATCCTGCACACACTGCTTTCCTACGAATTCCTGCGCGTCGTCTGGTGGCTGCTGCTCGGCGTGCTGCTGATCGGCTTTGCCGTGACCGATGGCTTCGACCTCGGCACCGGCATGCTCCTGCCCTTTGCCGGACGCAACGACCTCGAGCGTCGCGTGATCATCAACAGCGTCGGCCCCGTGTGGGAGGGCAACCAGGTCTGGCTGATCCTCGGTGGCGGCGCGATCTTCGCGGCGTGGCCACAGCTCTATGCCGTTTCGTTCTCCGGCTTCTACCTGGCAATGTTTGCGATCCTGGTCGCACTCATATTGCGCCCGGTGGCCTTCAAGTTCCGGGGCAAGCGCGAGGACGCGAGCTGGAAGGCGCGCTGGGACGTGGCCCTGTTCATCGGTGGTTTCGTCCCCTCGCTGATTTTCGGCGTGGCCATGGGCAACGTGCTCAGGGGCGTGCCGTTTCGCTTCGGGACGGACATGCACATCTTCTACGACGGCTCCTTCTTCGGCCTGCTGAATCCGTTTGCCTTGCTGTGCGGGCTGGTGTCCGTGGCCATGCTCGTGATGCACGGCAGCGCCTGGCTTCAATTGAAGACGCAGGGGCTTGTCTCCCAGCGCGCGCGTGCCTACGGAAGCGTTGCTGCAGTGGCTACGGTCGTCCTCTATGCGCTCGCCGGATTCATGTTGTGGTCGTTCGTGGACGGCTATCGCGTCACGAGCTCATTGCCGCCTGACGGTCCTTCGAATCCCATGCTGAAAACCGTCGAAGTGCACGCGAACGCCTGGTTCACCAACTACGCGGCGTATCCCTGGCTCTATGTTGTCCCCGCGCTGGGGCTGGGTGGCGCGCTCGTCGCGCTGCTCGGACTGCGCATGCGCGCCGAGATGCTGACCTTGATGGCCAGCGGGCTGAGCATCGCCGGCATCATCCTCAGCGTCGGTGTCTCGATGTTCCCGTTCATCCTGCCCTCGTCGATCGATCCGCGCGCCAGTCTCACCGTGTTCGACTCGTCGTCGAGCCACCTGACTCTGTTCATCATGCTGGTCGTGACAGCGATCTTCATTCCCATCATCCTGGCCTACACGAGCTGGGTCTACTACGTGCTCCGAGGCAAGGTGGACGCCGACGCGATCAGCGAAGACCGCGGCCACGCCTACTGATCCACTCTTCAAGATTCAACCAAGGATTTCACTCATGTGGTACTTCGCCTGGATCCTGGGACTGCCCCTTGCCGCGACCTTCGCCGTGCTCAATGCGATGTGGTACGAGCTGATGGACGACGAGGCCATTCGTCGAGACAAACTGAACAAGCCGTAGCGCTACGAGGCCGGCTTCTTTTCCTTGGCGCCGGTCAGCCGGTCCTTGAGCCCGAGCACCCGGGTCACGGTGGCGCCCATGCCCATGAGTTGCATGGCGGTCTCAGGGGCGAGGCGCTGCACGTCGTCGAACCACTTCATGAGCCGGTCGATGAGATCGTGCATTTCGCGCATGCGTTGCTGGGCATGGCGTTCCTCGTCGGACGAGGGTTCTTCGAGCAGCGCCATCCGCAGCATCGACAGCGTGGGCTCGATCTCGCGCCGGCGCCGTTCCTCGGCCAGTACGCGGAAAATCTCCCATACGTCGGAAGGTGCCTCGAAATACTCGCGCCGGTCGCCCGGGTGATGGCGCAGGCGCACCAGCCGCCACGCCTGCAGCTCCTTCAGGCCCATGCTCACGTTGGAGCGTGAGAACTCCAGCAACTCGGCAATCTCGTCCGCGTTGAGCGCCCGCTCCGAGATGAAGATCAGCGCATAGATCTGGCCCACGGTGCGGTTGATGCCCCACTTGCTGCCCATTTCTCCGAAATGGGCGACGAACTGGCGGTTGAGGGGAGGAAGCGACTGGGTAGGCATCACCGGATTTTCGGCCCGAATTGCCTGAAGCTTCAAGAAAGACTGAAGAGTGAGTCACCTCTCGCTGGAATTCGCGACCGAGTTGCCTACTTCCAAGGCGTGGGGGATGGCACCTCGCAGGCGGGCTCGACGTCGACGCTCTTGAAGTCCGCCGGCGACACGATCTCCAGGTACTCCATGTCGGGCGAGTAGTCGAAAAGGAAGTGCCGGATACCGGGACGCTGATGCACCACGTCGCCGGCTTCGACCAGTGTTTCCTTGTCTTCGTACATGAAGCGGGCCCAGCCCTTCACCATGATGACGATCTGAAAGTCTGCCTCGTGCCGGTGCCAGCCGGTGCCCGTTTCCGGTGCCATGTTGGCCTTGACGAGGTGCGCGATCACCTTGCCGTTCGTGGCCTCGGCGATGCCAAGGTCGCGGTAGAGGAAGAAGTCTCGCAACCCGCCCGAGACGTACTCGGTGTCGCCTTGCTTGACGTGGGAAAACTTCGTATCGGTTCGGTCCAGCATATGCACGCTCCTCGGTAGAGTTCGAAGGTGGGATGCTGCGCCGCAGCACGCATAAACCGTTCCCGGAATCGCCTTGACATTGGCTTGCCGCGCTTCGAAACTCAACCGTATGGTTCACTCTGACGACGGCACGCTCGATGCCATCTTCGCCGCGCTCTCGGATTCGACGCGCCGATCGGTGCTCGAGCGACTCGGGGAGGGGGGCGGGCTGACCGTGACCGAACTCGCACAGCCGCACGGCATGTCGCTCACCGGCTTCATGAAGCACTTGCGTGTGCTCGAGAACGCCGGCCTGGTGTCCCGCACGAAGGAGGGCCGCATCGTGCGATGCGAGTTGTCCCCCCAGCCGATGCAGGAGGCTGCCGTGTGGTTGTCGCGCTATGAAAGGTTCTGGGCCGGCCGCCTCGACGCGCTGGCCCGCTTCCTGTACCACCAAGAGGAGACCGCATGGCGAGCCCAGCCACCCGCGACGAAGAGCGCCCCTCGCTCACCCTCCGACGCCGCTTCGACGCTACCCCCGATAAAGTCTGGCGGGCGTGGACCGAGCCGCAAGCTTTGAAGCAGTGGTTCGGGCCCGAGGAGATCGTCTCGGTGCCGGTGGCCGAGGTCGATTTGCGCATTGGCGGCGGTTTTCGTGTCGTGATGGTCGCCGCCGACGGCGAGCGGCACGAGGTCAGCGGCCTCTACCGCGAGATCGTGCCCGACCGCAAGCTCGTGTTCAGTTGGTCGTGGGTTACCACGCCCGAGCGCGTGTCGAGGGTCACGGTATTGATCGAGCCCGCCGGCCGCGGCAGCGAACTGACGCTGAAGCACGAGGATTTCTTCGACGAGGCCGCTCGCGACGGGCACAACCACGGCTGGACCGGCTCGATGGTGAAGCTGCAAGGAATTCTCGGCGGCGCGAACGCCAACTGACGATCGCGCCGATCGCGCCAGGGGGAAGCGACTTTGTTGGGATAATCCCCCGCATGAGCGGCAACACCTTCGGCACCCTTTTCGCGGTCACCAACTTCGGCGAATCCCATGGCCCCGCGATCGGATGCGTCATCGACGGCTGCCCGCCCGGCATGGCGCTCAGCGAGGCTGACATCCAGGGCGACCTCGACCGCCGCCGCCCCGGTACCAGCCGCCACGTCACGCAGCGCAACGAACCCGATGCGGTGCAGATCCTCAGCGGCGTCTACGAAGGCAAGACCACCGGCACGCCGATCGCGTTGCTGATCCAGAACACCGACCAGCGCAGCAAGGACTATGGCCAGATCGCGCAGCAGTTTCGCCCCGGGCACGCCGACTTCACGTACTTCAAGAAGTACGGCATTCGCGATCCGCGCGGCGGTGGTCGGTCTTCGGCACGCCTGACGGCGCCGATGGTGGCTGCCGGCGCGGTCGCCAAGAAGTGGCTGTTCGAGAAGTACGGCACCGTCTTCCGCGGCTGCATGGCGCAGATCGGCGACATCGTGATCCCCTTCGAAAGCTGGGACCACGTGCCCAACAACCCCTTCTTCGCGCCCGTGGCCGACGTCGCCGAGCTCGAGGCCTACATGGACGCGCTGCGCAAGGCGGGCGATTCCTGTGGGGCACGCATCCGCGTGACCGCGTCCAAGGTGCCCGTCGGCCTTGGTGAGCCGCTCTTCGACAAGATGGATTCCGACATCGCCTGGGCCATGATGGGCATCAATGCCGTGAAGGGCGTCGAGATCGGCGCCGGCTTCGCGAGCGTCACGCAGCGCGGCACCACGCATGGCGACTCGATCACGCCCGAGGGCTTCGTGAGCAACAACGCGGGCGGCGTGCTCGGTGGCATCAGCACGGGGCAGGATCTCGAAGTGAGCATCGCGATCAAGCCGACCAGCTCGATCATCAGCCCGCGTCAGTCCATCGACGTCAACAACCAGCCGGTCGAAGTCGTGACCAAGGGCCGCCATGACCCCTGCGTCGGCATCCGTGCGACGCCAATCGCCGAGGCAATGCTGGCGCTGGTCGTGATGGAGCACGCGCTGCGCAATCGCGCGCAATGCGGTGACGTGAACGTGCCGCAAGATCCGTCGTCGCCCCAGGCGTCCTTCCTCTAGTGTCCGCCCCGCAAGTGGCAGGTGGCCGCGGCCACCTGCTGGCCTTTGCGGCGCTGTCGGCGAGCTACTTCGCCCATATCGGCTTCTTCAACCCATACCTTCCGCTGTGGCTGAAGGAACTGGGTTTGCCGATCTTCGTCATCAGCCTGCTGACGTCGGTGCAGTCGATCACGCGCGTCTTCGCGCCCTACGCGTGGGGCGCGCTGAGCGACCACACGGGCCAGCGCGTGAAGCTGCTGCGCTTCAGCGCGGCCGTGGCCCTCGTGTCGTCTTTCGGGCTGTGGTGGAACGGCGGCGCCTGGTGGCTCGGGCTGGTGCTGCTCGTGATGTTTACGCACACGAGCTCGATGATGTCGCTGACCGAAGCGGCGATGGCGCATCTGGTCGCCGGAGACTGGGGTCGCTATGGGCGCATCCGGCTGTGGGGCTCGGCCGGCTTTCTCGTCACCGTGTTCTTCGCCGGCGAATGGTTCGAGCGTTTCGGCATGCGGCACTTTCCGGCATGGGCCGGCGGCACGCTCGCCGTCGTGCTGATCGCGACACTGCGCTTGCCCGACGTGCGCGAGCCGGTGGCAGCCCACGCGCAGGCCCGGGAGCCGATCGGCCCGGTGCTGCGCGTGCCGGCGGTGCGCTGGTTCTTCGTCTCGCTGTTCTTTCATGTGATGGCGCATTTCGCGGTCTACGGATTCCTGTCGCTGTACCTCGATTCGCTCGGCTACGGCAAAGGCACGATCGGCTTGTTGTGGGCGCTGTCGGTGGTGGCCGAGATCGCGTGGTTCTTCCTCCAGGGGCGGTTGCTGGGGTTGATGGCGATGTCGCGATGGCTTCTGTTATGCGGCATTGCCGCGGTGTTGCGCATGGGCATCACGGCCGGGTGCGGGCAGTGGCTCTGGGCGCTCGTGGTGGCGCAGGCGCTGCACGCGCTGTCGTTCGCGGCGCACCACACGACCTGCATCGCGATGGTCTCGCGCCACTTCCCGGGTCGGCTGCGCGGGCGCGGGCAGGCGCTGTTCACGGTGATCGGCTATGGCTTCGGCGGCGTGCTCGGTGTGCTGGCGGGTGGGGCGATCGCCCAGCGATTCGGCTATGTGGCGATGTTCGGGGTGGCGACGGTGCTCGCTGCGGTCGGCAGTCTCTGTGCATGGCGAGCGCAGAGGGTGGAATCGCCCGAGTCGAGTTCGGCTTGATCGGGCGCAAGTCCTGGCGCTGCCTGATCCGCTGCCAGTCGTCCCGATCGATCACCCGAGTTCGGCCCGCCGAGGCATATCCGCACCCCGCCGCGAACACGTGATGGCCGCCGCTCGCGCTGCAAATCGGAGCAGGGCGCCCAGCGATGCGCTGTCCAGTGCCGACAACGCATCCGGCGTGAGCGCGTCGTGCTCGTCCAGCCAGGTCAGCAGCGCCGCCTGGAAGGTGTCGCCCGCGCCGACCGTGTCGACCACCTTGGTCTCGGGCGATGGCACATTTGCCTGCGCAGTCCGGGTCCACGCGCTCGCGCCGTGGCGCCCGCGCGTCACCGCCACCAGCGCGGCGCCTTGCGCGAGCCAGCGGGCAGCGACCTGCTCCGGCGTTTCCGACGGGTAGAGCAAGCCCAGGTCTTCGTCGCTCACCTTCACCAGGTGCGCGATCGACACCATCTGCTCGACCACCACGCGCCAGTGCGCCAGGTCAGGCTCGACGTTGAGGCGCACGTTGGGGTCGTAGGCGATCAGCCGCCGTTCGCGCTCGCGTGCGGCCAGGGCGCGCAGGGCACTCCCCACGGGCTCGACCGCCAGCGCATAGGACCCGAACTGCAGCACCCGAGTGGCCGGCGGCAAGGCGGGCAGCGTGTCGTGCGTGATCTGACGATCGGCCGCGCCGTTGCCGTGGAAGGCATAGCGCGGCACGCCGCTGGCATCCACGCTCACCACGCTC
>NZ_JASZYF010000030.1 GCF_030317115.1 Variovorax gracilis | reverse complement strand
AGCGCCTCTACCTGCCGCAGGCAGGTCTGATCAGGGGAAGTCGTGAACGCAGTTCACCGGGCGCAGCCCGTGCGCCAGGGATGCGCAAGGCGGGCCGCGAGGCCCGTCCCCGCGAGGGGATGAGCGCGAAGGCACGAACCTGGAGCAGCCCGACAGCGGCGAAGCCGGTGGGGCGCCCAGCCTCCTGGGGGAGTCGAGCCCCAGGCCGCCAGGCATCAACGCCCCGGGAGACCACCCGGTCCGGTCATCCGGTCCCGAATCGCCAAGGAGCTCGCCAGGCGCGCCCATCCGACGGCCAGGGCATGCGGCATCGGCCTCCCGGACGTTCCGCGCACGGCGCCGCCGCAGGCCATGCCAAACCGCGCGGTTTCGCGATCGATCTCTCGGAGCACGCTGGCCAGAGGACCGGTCAGTCGCCGGCGCCACTCGATGCGCTCGCAGGCAGACAGTCGCAAAGGTCGCTTGGCCAGCACCAGCCGTTCCGCCACACCGCAGGGTTCGCTTGCCAGCCTGCGCTGTGCTCAGGGGGAGACCTCCACTGTTCCCCAGGGAAGTTCCTTGAAGCTTTCGGACATGCGCGCCGGCGCCGGCGCCATGTAGTGGGCCCCGTGGATGAGATAGGCCGCGCGGCACCATTTCTCGGTGCCGATCTGCGCATTCCCTTTGTCTCGCCAGTCGATGTCGACGCACAGCTCGTTCTCGCGAATCCACCATGTGCCTCGTCCGGAAAAGAACGGGAAGTGCCGACCACCCAGCGCCTCGCTCTCGGTGGTGCTCACGACGAAGCGACCGTCGGAGCCGAGCGTCCAGGTGCGCACCACATGTCCACGTGTGGTCGTATGACGCACCGTGGCCCCCGCGCGGAACATCTGGCGAAACGGCTCCTCGGACAGCGGCGCGTACGCGACGATTTCCTTGCCGAACTTCTGGGGTGGAGCGCACCAGGCCGTTGCCGCCAGGCTGGCCAGACAGAGGGCGATGGAGGTTCTCATGGAGTGACCTTGTGCGAAGCCTGCCATTCAACCGAAGCGGAATCACCGTGAGCAACACCAGGCGGAGTGCAGCCCGATGGGCACGATTCAACGAGGGCCGCGTCCGCTCGGGTTGAAGGCGGTCGGGGCGGCACACGGGCGTGGGTCAGGGCTTCCGGGTCAGCACGCCAAACGTGCAGCACGTGCCACCGGACAGCTTGGAGCCGTCATAGGATATTTCCACCCGTTCCGGGGTGACCATCCTCATGATGAGGAGAGCGCCGCTGGGCAGGAGCGCCTGCAATTCGTTGTCGACAAACTTTCCCTCCGCTGCCGATTCCGTGGGCGCAATCCTTGCGGATGCAACGGCGTAGACCACATCAACCTTCTCGGGCGAGATGGCCGTCACAGCGATGTTCACGTCCAGCTGCCTGTTCCGGGCCATCCAGCCGGTCCAGAGGCCGCTCCACCGTGCGTGTGATTCAGGCGCCTCCGGCCCCGGCGGGCTGATGGGCGTGGCCGGGATCGGTGCCTTGACGGGACTGCCTGACATGCCGGCTTCTTGCTGCCCCATGGAGCCCGGCCAGAAGGTCGAACCAGCCTGCGCACTTTCAAGGACCAAGGCCCACGCGAGCGCAGCGGTCACCCACAGGCAGCGATTCATCTACTTCTCCTCGATACAGTTGTAGGAACTTTGTATCAACTTGATCGAGGTGCTGCAAGAGCGTGTCCTCCCAAGTCTTGAGGAGGTGGTCGCGCCCGAAGTCTCTTGGCCGGCGACGCCCACGGGCTGGAGGGGTTCGTCTTGGCCCTCCGACCGTCCCTTCGGAGCACGAAGCCGTCAGAGCCTCGAACGCCTGCATGCGCAGCGCCGCTCCTTTGGCCAAGGGCGGCCACGAGCGCCGCATCAAGAGCGAGCCGCAAGGGCCGATGTCCGGGGACCGCCCGAAAGCCGGCGGTCCCCACGAAACGAAGGCGGGACGCGGGGCCCGGAGGGGACGGAATCCGACGGGCGGCAGCGAGACCTTCCGCAGGCCTGGGGCAGCGACCCCAGGGACGGCGTGGCGGTGCGTTCTGCGTTTCGCTTCAGTCCTCGAGGTCCACCCATGCCGGCGCATGGTCGCTGGCGCCTTCGAGGGCACGGACGGCGCGGTCGACACCGGCGCTGCGCATGCGCTGGGCGACTTGGGGGCTGAGGAGAAGATGGTCGATGCGCAGGCCCGCGTCGCGCGGCCACCGGTTGCGCAGATAGCTCCAGAACGTGTAGAGCGACGCGTCGGGCGACTGCCGCTTCAGCGCGTCCGTCCAGCCGGCGTCCAGCAGCGATTGATAGGCAGCGCGCGGTTCGGGCTGCAGCAGGGCGTTGTCCACGAACGAGCGCGTCGAATAGAGATCGGCGTCGGTCGGAACGACGTTGTAGTCGCCGGCGAGCACGGTGGGATGGCCCGACGCGAGCAAGGAGGCCGCATGCGCATTGAAGCGTCGGAACCAGTCGAGCTTGTAGCGGAACTTCGGACCCGGTTGAGGATTGCCGTTGGGCATGTAGCAGCAACCGATCACCATGCCGTGGACGGCCGCCTCCAGGTAGCGCGCTTCCGTGTCGCCGGGGTCGCCGGGGAGGCCTCTTCGGATCTCGAGCGGTTCGACGCCCTTGGCGAGGAGGGCCACGCCGTTCCAGCTTTTCTGGCCGAGCACCAGCGACTCGTACCCCATGGCCCGGAGGGCGTCGCGGGGAAACTCGGCGGTCGTGCACTTGAGTTCCTGCAGGCACGCGACGTCCGGTGCCGTGACGTCGAGCCAGGCGCTCAGGGGGCCGATGCGCTTGCGGACATCGTTGACGTTGTAGGTGGCGATGCGCATGGCGGCTGCCGCCTACGTCGGGTTCCGGGTGGGGGGTACGGCGTCTGCGACGGCCGCCGTGGCCGCCAGCCACGTCCGATAGTCCAGCAGCAACAGACGTCGCCGCGAGGACGTCGATGGCGGCGATCGGGTGGATCGCTTCGCGGCAGCCCACGTCGGCGGACGGATAACAGGGTCGGTCGGGCGAGGTGGGCACATGCGTGCAGCATGAGGCACGGGCGGCCCGGTGGCGTAGGTCGCAGCCGTTCCTCGGCGCCTGTCGCGGCCCACGCCCATGAAAGATCCCCAACCAGGTCGGTGGCGCGACTGGCGGGGACTGCACTCGCAAGGTCGCGGACCGAGCCCGGAGCCAGGGCCCGCTGGGCAGGGCGCTGGCACCGCCCTGGTTCGTGAGACCTGGCGAGCCTGTCAGCGCAGGCGAAGAGCGGAAAGGAACCCGGATCCGGACCCAGACTCGAACCCGAAATGGTCCGATGGCAATCAGGAAAGTACGGCCTTGTGCCCGGCGCCTGCACCCCCAGATGGTTGTCGCAGGCACCTGCCGCCGGGCGCAGGGGGACATCGATGGTGCGGGGTCAAGGGACGCCGATCAAGGTTTTCGCACGCGAGCTGCAAGGGCGGCCTGATGGAGACACACATGCTCACGACAGACCAGAAGGAAGCGATTCTGCGAAGTGCAGGGGTGGCGGTACCGGACCGCGCAGCGGTCGATGCGGATGCGCGCGCGCTGGAAGGCGCACGCCTTCAGGCGGCCAAGGACGGCCAGGGCGCGGCGAGGTCGCCTCGGGAGGCCACGTCGCAATGGGCGCGGACGATCGAGACGCTGTACGTGGAGTACGTGGCCCGGCGCGCCGCGAAAAGCCTGCGCGATGCGGAGGAGGCGCGCCAGTTCGGCGCGCTCCAGCGCACCGGGGAGTGACGCGCGCCCGGAGCCGCGGCGTGCCCTTGCGCCCGGGCGGCACCGCTCGGCACCGGCCACGGTGCCGACGAAGGGATGGGATCCGCCCGTGCCGACCCACGCGCGATCGGCGAGCTGGGCGCACCCGAAGCACACGGACGAGGCCAAACGCGCGGCAGCCCCGGCACGCGATGCGCGAGGACCGCAGCGGGATCGCCGATCGTGTCACTGCGCGGCCGACGGCAGTTCCCTGGCCAGGATGAATTCGTACGCGGCGTCGGCGTGGCGTGCCGCGGTGAAAATCGCGGTGCGATCGTTGCGCAACACCTGCAGCCAGGCGTCGAGGTAGGCGGCGTGGCCTTCGATCGTGGCGTCCACGAGGCCGATGTGGCCCAGCACGAAGGCGCTGCCGAGTTCGGCCACCAGTTCCTCGAATGCATAGGCGGTATCGCCGAAGCGCTGGCCGAACGAGCGGGCGAGGCGATCCGGATGCCCGGTCCAGTGCACCAGCTCGTGCAGCGCGGTCGCGCAGTAGGCCTCGGGACTCGTGAACCGGTCGATGTCGGGCATGAGGATCCGGTCCGCGCGCGGCGCGTAGGCGGCCCGGTCGTGGCCGTGCCGGATGTCGGCGCCGCAGCCGCCGATGAAGCGCATCGCGCCTTCGATCGCGGAGCGATCCGTCCATGCCGGCGCCGCGAGCGCGGGGTCGAGCAGCGCCGCCGGCAAGCCGTCGATCTGCGCGACGTTGAAGACCCAGAAGGGCAGGCACAGCAGGGTGCTGCGCTCGCCCGGGCCATCGTCGCCGCCGGCTGGCTCCTCCCGCCCGGAAGCGCCCGGCCCGTCGTCGGCGGACCCGGCTGCCGTCCGGCCTGCCGGGGCTCCCTTGCGCTCGAAGTGCGCGCACAGCACGCCGCGTTCACCCTTCCTGACCTGCGCCCCGAGGCTGGCGGCCTGCTTGTAGGTCAGCCACACGTGGGAGGGGTAGCCCAGCGCGATGGCGGCGTCCCACAGCAGCAGCACGTTGGCGCCGTGGTACGGCAAGCCCGTCTTGCCGTTGCGCGGCCGGCCGCGCGAGGCGGCCCGGGTCCAGCGCTCGCGAAACACGGCCCCGCCCTGCTCGAGCATCGCGATGATCCGGTCGGTGACCGACTGCCGGACATCCATGCGGGCGCCGCTGCGCGGCGGGGTGCCGGGAAGTTGAACCGCACCTGCTTGGGGTGAGTCCTCGGGGGGTACGGGGGGAACGCCCGTGGCTGTGGGGTTGTGCGCAGAGTGCTGACGGGGGGATGGAAGTGCGCGCATGGCTGGGCCTTTCTGCGGGGGGTGCCGCGGTGGTTGAACATCTGCTTTCGGAGCCGCCTCGACGCATGAAGAGCGAGCAGCAAGGGCCGATGTCCGGGGACCGCCCGCAAGCCGCAGCCGAGCGAAGCGAGGACCGGGTGAGGACGGTGGCGTGAGCCCGAAGCCCTGGACAGCGGCCCGTGCGAGCTAGGCGTCGATCCAGAGGGGGCTCCGAAGGCAGAGGGGTCGCCGCACCCACCAGCGGTCCCTGCGCGCACCCGCGCCCGGCAGCGTTGCGGCCGCAGGCCGCTCTGGCTTCCTCTGCCACGCAGAGGCAGGTGTCACTCGATCGACACGCCCCTGCCGCGCGGCGCGCGGCCTGGCAGAGGACAGCGCGTGGCACCTCGCTGCCGCGCGCCACGCGAGGTCCCGTCGAAGGGAGGGCCGCCGGCGCGCCGGCGGCCCTCGCTTAGGCCTGGATGCGGCCGGCCAGGCGCGCCTCGCGCGCGTAGGCGCTCAGGGATTGCGTGGCCCGGAAGTGCCGGTCCTGCTGGATCGGCCGGTTCATCATCCCGCGCACGACGCAGAGGTCCGCGAGGCTCACCGGGCCCAGCTCCGGAAAGCCCATGCCCAGGTCACACAGTCCGAAGGCCATCTGCCTTTCGGGATCGAATTGCGACAGCAGCCAGGTCGCGCCCGCATCGGGGGTGAAGAGCTTCACCACCGGCAGCGGATCAAACTCATGGCCCTGCGCCTGGAACGCCAGGGCCATGCGGCCGTTGGCCAGCAGCCGTTCGAATTGCTCGTCGGTGAGGAAGGGGAAGTGGGAAGCCATGGCGCATCTCCTGGAACGGTAGAGGGCGGGATTGCCCGCGACCGTCGCCGGCACGCCGCAGCGCAAGCGGTCAAGGTTCGAAGACGGCCGTGGGCCGCCAGCGCCGCAAGGCGCGCAGACCTTGACGGCGAGAACGGCGTGGCACGCTGAAGGGAACAGCAAGCGCACCCTGCCCCACCCTCCTCGCGCACGCTGGCCGCCGGCACTGCGCATGCGCTGGAGCGCTCGCACGCCGTGCGCTGGTCACGCAGACGAAAAAAGGGGCCGAAGCCCCCGGTGCGTCACAGCAGGCCGCGTTGCGCGAACGACAGCGAGTTGCCGCCGGCCACGATGATGTGGTCCAGGACCCGCACGTCCATCATGGCAAGGGCGGTTGCCAGGGTCTTCGTCAGCAGCTGGTCCGCCTGCGATGGCTCGACGCTGCCGCTCGGGTGGTTGTGCGAGAGGATCAGCGCCGCGGCCTCGTGCTGCAGGCAGCGTCGCATGATCTCGCGCGGGTAGACACTCGTCTGGGTCAAGGTGCCGCGGAACAGCTCCTCGAACGCGATGAGTGCGTTCTGCGCATCGAGGTACATCACCGCGAAGCTCTCATGCGGCTGCCCGGCGAAATGAAGCTTCAGGAAGTCGGTGACGGCCCGGGGCGAATCGAACACCGAGCGGCTCGAGAGTTCTTCGACCAGCAGTTCCTGCGCCAGCGACAGCCCGGTCACCAGGCGATGGAAGCTCGGCAGGTCCGACTGCCGTGCAAAGTAGGTCAGCTTCAAGAGCGACCGGCCATGGGCCTCGTACACGGCGTCCGCCTCGGCGCCAAGGAAGGGGCGCAGTGCGTCGACGATGCGTTGCTGCCGGACGGTCAGGTCAGAGGGTGCGTTCATGAAGAGCTCCTGTGAGGCGCCACAGGCGGGATTGCCTGCGTGGCCCCAGCGCCCTTGCCGCAGCGCAGCGCTCAGGGCCGCCGCAGGCGCGCGGGACGCGCCGAGCACGCGCAGCGCGCGCAGGGCCTTGAACGCGAGAACGGCAAGGTAGCGTCAGGCCGCACAGGCAAGCCCACCCCGCCCGCCCTGCACGAACGCCACGGGGTCAGGACTTCGCTCCCGCATGAGGATGCGCAGAACAGGAGGCGGAGAACGGCAGAGCGCCGGGCGCCATGGCAAGCCCCTGGAGGAGCACGGCGGCCCGCGACGGACGGGCGGACGATCGCAGCGATGGAGGAGCGCGTCGCGAGACACCATCAGCCCGTGCATCACGCCCTCGAACCTGCCGCAAAGCAGCGCCGGCGCATGCGCGAGACGGCTGGAGGATGCCGGAGCCAGAGCCGTCGGATTCGTCAGCACGACACCCGACGTGGCATGCTCCCCTTCCGCGATCGGTGCGAGTTGTGGCGCCAAGCGCCAAGGTGCACAGGCGCAGCAGCGCCTTCGACGTCGCGCAGGGGCGGTGCCGGACCGTTGCGGCACGGTCAAGGGGTGCCGCTCGAACCAGGCCTTGGGCGCCGCTCGGCAGGCCAACCACGAAAAAAAGCCGGGCACTGGCCCGGCTTTTTTTTGAAGCCTCGAGCTTCAGATCGGAAGCCGATCGCCGCGCGCGGCCGCACGGGCCTGGAGGCGCATGCTGGCTCGATCGACGCTCGATTCGACGCGCGTCACGCCCTGGCCGTAGCCTTCCGCGTACGGGTTCGCGCTGTGCGCGGCGGCGACGCCTTGCGAGCGGACCGAAGCGCGGTCGACCGAACTCGAGACCCTCGTGACGCCTTGACCGGCCGCATCGCTGTACGGGTCGCCGCTGCGTGCGGTCATGACGCCTTCAGCGCGCACGGCGGCACGGCTCTGGGTCGAGGTGACCTGGGTGACGCCTTCGTAGGTTTCTGCGTGGACGCCGGCAGCAGCGAGGATCGCGAGCGCAAAGCCGGAGAGGAGCTTGGAAGCGGTGTTCATGGTCGGATTCCTTTGAGCAGTGAGGGTGGGGTGTGGAGCGAAGTTTGCGCCCGCGAAGAGGCTTCTGAATGTGCGTTTTCGCACCCCGGCGTTCATCTCGCGGAAACAAACAAGCGCCGGTCGGCGGCTTCTCCGCCGGCGTCTCGCTGGGCCCGCGAACGTGGGCAGGGAGTGAGCCGGCCTTGCATCGCCACCGTGGTGCTCGCTTCGCGGTGAGCGCTGCAGGCGCCCACGACTTTCGGGACGCTTTTCCCCAGGGGCCTCTCGGCGGACGGGTGCGCGCGCGAGCCCCCGGATTCTCCTTTCAGGGCGCGCGATCAGAAATGAATCTCATCTGCATCGACTCCCGCCTACTTCCAACCAGCCTGACGGCTCACTGACCTTTCTCCCTTGGGCCCTAGGCTGAAGCGAAGAAGAACCCGGAACTCACCTCACATGCCCATCTCTGTTTTCCTGGTCGAAGACAACCAGAAGATTCGCGAGAACCTGATCCCTGCGCTCGCGGATCTGGGCGCAGCGAGCGTGATGGCCACCGCGGAATCCGAGGACGAGGCCATCGGCTGGCTGGCGAAGCACAAGGGGCAATGGGATCTCGCGGTGGTCGATTTCTTCCTGAAGCAGGGCACCGGACTCGGCGTCGTCCAGTGGTGCAACGGACGCGAAGCCCACCAGCATGTGGTCGTGCTCACCAACTACCCGACGCAGGCGACACGCGTCGCCTGCCGGGATGCGGGTGCCGACCGCGTGTTCGACAAGTCCACCGAGCTCGAGGAATTCTTCGAGTACTGCCTCGATCGGCATCGCAAACCTTGAAGCGGATCCACCCGACTTCGGCGATGAACGTCGGCACGAACGAATTTCAAGCGCAGGATGGTCGCGCGGGCCGATGAACTCGAGCGAGCGAGTTCGTCATCGTCAGGCGTGACTCGCGGGCCGTACCGCATGGACCCTTGATGCCACGGTGGGACAGCGCGACGAGCGGTGACGGGGGGGCCGCACGCCGGTTGTTCAAGCGCGCGATCGGCCAGCACGACGTGCCCGAGAAGGTCACGATCGACGAGAGCAGGGCCATACCGCCGCCGTGCGTGGTCCGACTGCGGATCGCGGCGCGAACATCGAGCTTCGGCAGTCCAGGTAGCTGAACCATCGTGTTGAGTCGGACCATCGGCGCATCGAACGACTGGCTTGACGCGACAAAACCCTTGGTCAGAGGCCCCGTTCGCGCGGAGGGCGCCGCCTCGATGTCGATGCGTTCGTTCAGTCGGCTGGGCGGAAGTACCGCTGCGTCATCCAGGCAGTGACATTCTTTGCCTGTTCCACCCCCACCTCGGTTGACGTGCGGAAGTGCATCCCACCCCAGACCCGCGCATTTCGGACCTCTTCCAACACGTCCTCTGTCTGCCGGAAATGATGGGTTGAGCCGGTCACCGTGCTGGTGAAGTCAAACTCCAGGTTCTTGGAGCCGTAGAAGCTTCGCAAGGCTTCCATGGCCGATGCGCTGGCGCAACCATGCGCGGCCGGGTATTCAGGGTGATTGGGCGTGGCCACGAAAGGGAGCCAGGCCGGATCCGCCAGTGTGAGCGCATTGTCGTCCGTGCCCGCGAGCTGGATCGCGCTGGTGGGGCGCCAGAAGTTGTAGAAGTACTTGGACTCGAAGCAGGCTCCTCCCGCATCCGACTGCGCAGTCCAGAGCATGGCGAGCACCCGGGCGTTGTCGGCGATGTTCGAGCTGGCGGTTGCAAACTGCCTCAGATTGCGGGCCCAGAACGAGCCTGGCGGCTCGGTGTGGAAACGGGCGATCTCTGTCTGCAGGGCAGTACGCGAGGTGCTCGTTGGCCCCGCGATGGCCTTGACCTCGATGAAGTCACCCGCATACGCCTCGCTTTGGATCGAATACGGTTCCGCCACCCTGAATTGCGAGTGACTGTGGGTCGTGAACGGCTTGATGTACGGCGCGATCCGGTTGACCGGATTGGTCCCGCGGAACTGTCCTGGCAGCGTACCGGGCACGTAGGGCGGCAGAGCGGTCTCGCGACCATCGTTGGCACGCAGTGCGAGCATGCCGGAAGCCACCTCGAGTCCCGCCTGGCGCCCGAGAGCCTTTGCGTCACCATCGGCAATGGCACTCATGTCGCTCGTGTACGCGGCCTCGTAGACGGAACCCCGGCTGGGGAACAAGCCCTTCAAGACCCGATAGGCGGCTTCGACGGCCGCCGCTTTCATGGCGTCCTCGCCGGCGCCCGCCACGGCCGTGGTGGGTTTGATGGCGTAGGGCTTGTGCGTTCCGGCAATCGCGATCACTGCATCGTAGACGGCCAGCTGCATCGTCGTCACATCGGGACCTGCAACGCGCTCCTCGGGCGTGGCCCCACCGGGTGAACTCGCCACCGCAGCAGTCTGGACAGCGATCTCGTTCCATTTGGAGATGACATTGGATTCTCCGGGCGTGATGAGGATGTGCTTTTCGGCGCCGGACGTGTCGAAGCCAAACGCTGCGGCCGGCGTGTCACTGCTGCCCCCGCCGCAAGCTGCAAGCGCCAATGCCGCTGCCATGGACAGAACGACGGGGCGAACTTGGCTGGTTGGATTCACGTTCATCTTCGCTCTCCTGTGGATGTGATGGGCGCCGAAGTCGTGGGCTCTGGCGCGCGCAGGATCAGCGAAACCGGTTGGAATTTCCTGAAAAAAAGCCAAAATTCGGCTGAAGCTTGGCTGAATCGATTTCCCGCCCGTGGGGGGAGGGCTCGCATGGATGCCGGACCGCATGCTCGAACCGGGCCCGCTCGACGGACCTTTGGCCCGTTCCTGATCGACTCGGATCGGAGCGAGCTCACGCGTGAGGGAGCAGCCGTCGCACTGCGACCGAAGACCTTTGCGCTGCTTCAATATCTCGCCGATCGCGCGGGGCACGTCATTGGCAAGCAGGAGCTCCTCGACGGCGTTTGGCCCGGTGTCGTGGTGTCCGACGACTCATTGACCCAGGCCGTGAGCGAGTTGCGCAGCGCGCTGGCCGATCGAGATCAGCGGCTGATCCGGACGGTGTCGCGAAGAGGCTACCTGCTTGACGCCAAGGTGCTGCCGGCGCCGCCTTTCAAGGACGCGCCTGAGACCTTTGCGGCGGATTCACCCATCGAACGCAAGCGCAGGCCGCTGGCAGCCGTGGTCGCGGTCTCGGTACTCGGGACGGTGCTGATCGTGGGTCTTGCTGACGCGGTGGTGCAATGGCAGCAGGACCGGGCGCCGATCCAGACCATCCGCGCTGCGGTGATTGAAGGTCGCACGTTGGTCGTGATGCCATTCACTGACCTGAGCGAGCCTCCCGCACCTCATATTGCACTGGCGGTGGATACCGAGCTCACAGTCGACCTCGGGCGATTGGCAGACGTGCGCGTCATGGCGCGGGGCTCTGCGGCGTCCCTGGGGGACAGTGCGAGCGCTGATGTGAAACGCATTGGCAAGGCGCTGGATGTGCGCTACGTCGTCACGGGCAGCGTCAAGCGCGAGGGCGAGAGGCTGCACATCACGACGCAGATGGCCCGAGCCGATACCGGTGCGCTGGTCTGGACGGAGCGCTTCGACTACGTCTCGGTGGCCGACTGGGCCGCGCGGCGCGACATTTCCGCTCGCATCGCCAACGTGCTCGACACCCGGATGCGCGATGTTGCGTGGCAGCAGACCCGGGGCGCGACGCCGGACCGTGCGGCCGTGGACCACTGGATGCGCGGATCCCTCGTTCTGTCTCGTGTCAGGACCAGGGCCGAACTGATCGCGGCGCGCACTGAGTTCGAGGCCGCGGTTGCTGCGCAACCCGACTCGAGTCATGCCCTGGCCGGCTTGGCCATGACGTACGTGGACGAGGTGATGTTTCGCTGGACCGAGGCGCCGGAAGACCGCCGCAGCGTCCTCGAAAAGGCGGAACGTATCGCGCGTCGCGCCTTGGCGATCGAATCGACCAATCAGGCAGGGCTGCTGGCGCTGGGCGGCAGCTTGATCTTCAATGGTCGCCTGGACGACGCAGCGGTCATCACCCGCAAGCACCTGGAACTCAATCCCAACGATGCCGCGGCGAACCAGGCCCTCGCCGCGGAACTGTATTTCTCCGGAAGATGGCAGGAGTCGATCGATCAGGCCGAATGGGCAATCCGGTTGAATCCACTGGACCGCAAGAACACCGCCATGTGCGAGAGCCTGATCGCGACAGCCCTGGTTCCCTTGCGCCGATACGATGAGGCGGTAGAGCGTGGCCGCAGGGTCCTGGATGGCCCAAGAGCCCCTGGCAACTTGATGATCGCCTCGGCGGAAGCATGGAGGGGCAACATGGATGCGGCGCGCGCTGCCGCGGGCGACTTTCTCAAACGCAATCCGACCAGCACCATTGCCCGCGACCGTGCGCTACGGGGCTCCACGGACCCGGCGTACCTGGCTGGAATGGATCACTTCTACGAAGGGCTGCGGCGCGCCGGCTATCCCGAGGGTGAGAGCCAGCCTAAATAGAGCGCCTTCGTCGAGCGAACTTCCGAACGCAAGGCCATCCGTGCGCCGAACATCCATGCGAAGCCGATCTTTTCCCGCGCGGCAGCGACGATCGCAACGTTTGGGCTCCTGCCCTTGGCGACCAGCCAGTCCTGACGGCGCTGACCCCCCGACGAGTGCTCCGACGGGATGTCGAGATCTCACGTGCGCGACCGTCGGCGCCCTTCCGGTGTCGGAAACCTAGCGCACGTCTGTCGCCAACCGGAGCGGGCCTTGTTCCAGCGATGCAGCCGGCGCGAGCATGCTGCCGCGGCAGGCGGGCGAACCACAGCGGCACAGATAGGCCGAGGGCGGCGAGCCGTCGTCACCCGTCAGGCTGTAGTCGATGAAGAGTTCGTCCCCTGCGCTCACGGCAACGAGGGTCTGGAACTTCAGCAGCAGGCGACCCGCCTCGTCGTACTCTTCGACTGCTTCGCAATTGGGCTCGCAGGAGTGATTCAGGTGGCGAGTGCCGTTGCCGCCCTTGGCGCCATCGATGAATTCATCGTTGGAGAGGCCGAACAGGTAGGTCAGCTGGTCGTCCCAAGCCCTGGCGTCGACCTCGGCCTGCGTGTAGCGCCGACCTTCATACAGGCCGAGGAATGCCTGCGCAGGCAGGTCACGCGTTGCGAAGGCGCCAATGCCGTGGATCCCGCTGGGTGCGACCCTGATGCAAGGGGTCGAGGAAATGCGTTTGCGAGGCTTGGACATGAAGGTGAGGCTTGGACATGAAGGTGAGGCTTGGACATGAAGGTGAGGCGGAGCGCGGACGCGGGAGGTGGACGAGGGGGACAAGGTGCGGCCGTCGGTTGTCGACGGTGTGCATCACCGGCGACGCTGCGAACCCACCACTTGACGCAGCACCGACGCTGTCGCCTGGCCGTGACCCATGCACTCCAGCCCACGTCGCAAGGCGTTGCAAGGCGTCCTGCATCCCCGCGAGGCGCATTCTGCACGCTGCACAATGCCACACGCCGTCGCAGGGGCTCGCAAGTGCCGTCGCCGGCCGCGCGTCGGCTCGGCGCTCGTCGCGCCGCGAGGGGGTCCAAGGTGGCGCGTGGTGGGCGGGGGGCGACCGGCCGAGCGTCCTCGGGCGGTGCGCGGCCCGTCGGCGTTGATCGCTAGACCGGCAACACCTCGAGCCCGCTGGCGCCGGGCAGGGCATGCAGGCTCATCGCCACGCGGGCGCTGTAGTCGCGACTCAGCACGGTGCTGACCTCGACGAAATCCGCGCGCGCTTCGGCCGGGGTCAGCGTCAGGACGAGGTAGCCGCGCTGGCTCGTCTCGGCGTAGCGCAGGTCTTTCACCATCTTCGGAAAGGCATCGGACAGCACCGTGTTGCCGATGAGCGGCAGCACGCGCTCGAAGCCGGGCGATGAGATCGAGGCGGTCGCGAACTCCACGCCGACGCGCTGGCCGCTGTCATCGGTCAGGTTGCTGGCCCAGGCGTTGTGCGTGTCCCCTGCCAGCGAGACGAGGCTCTTGCCCATCGAGCGCGCAGCAGCGAGCACGCTTTCTCGCGCGGCGGGGTAGCCGTCCCACGCATCGAGGTTGTAGGGAACACGTCGCTGCGCCAGCAGCGCGCGCTGCTCGTCGTTGCGCAGGGCCTCCGGGGTCGACTGGGCGAGCACGAAGTCGCCGAGGGTCTGCGCATTGAACGCGCTGGCCACGCTCAGCGGGATCTCCATGCGCGCCATCAGCACCTGCGAGCCGAGCAACTGCCAGGTCGCAGGCGAAGTGGACAGGCGCGTCGACAACCAGGCGGACTGCTCGGCGCCGAGGAGCTGGCGCGAGGGGGCGGAGGCACCGCCCGCGAGGTACGTGTCGAGCGTCACCTGCTCGTCCCGACCGATCAGCCGCGTGTCCAGCATGTGCAGCGACGCGAGCGTGCCGAAATCGAACGAGCGATAGATCTTTCGCGGATTGGCGGCATCGGGCATGCGAACAGGCAGCCATTCGCGAAACGCCTGCGTCGCGGCCGCACTGCGCGCGGCGAAGCTTCCCTCGCTCGCCGGATCGTGGTTCTCCGCGCCACCGGACCATGCGTTGTTGGCGATGTCGTGGTCGTCCCAGACCGCGATCACGGGCAGCTTGGCGTGCAGGGCGATGAGGTCCGGGTCCGATCGGTTCTGGCGATGGCGCTGGCGATAGTCGTCGAGCGACAGGATCTCGCGCGAGGGCTGCGACTCGCGGTCGATCGCGATTGCGAGTTGCGAGGCATAGCCCAGCTCGCCGTACTCGTAGATGTAGTCGCCCAGGTGCAGCACCACGTCGATGTCCGTGCGCTTGCCGAGATCGGCACAGACGTTGAAGTAGCCCGCCGGAAAGTTCGAGCACGAGACGACCCCGAGCCGCAGCTGCGAGACATTGCCCACCGGCAGGGTCTTGGTGCGGCCGACGGGCGAGGCCTCGGAGCCCAGGAAGAAGCGATAGAAGTAGACGCTCGCGGGCTGCAGCCCGCTCGCATCGACCTTGACCGTGTAGTCCTGTTCGGGCCCGCTGCCGATGCTGCCTCGGGCGACGATGGCGCCGAAGTTGGCATCGCTCGCGACCTCCCAGGTGAGATTGAGTGCGCCGGGGCTCGCGACCGTGACGCGCGTCCACAGGATGACGCGATCGGACAGCGGGTCGCCGCTGCCGACGCCTTGGGCGAAGGTCGGCGTCGACTCGGGCGGCGGGCTGCCCGCGCCGCCGCCGCTGCCGCCAACCCCGGGGCTGAAGCCGCCGCCTCCTCCGCCCCCCCCGCAGCCGTACATGCTCACGCCGCTGCCTGCGAACATCGCGTAGAGCACGGCACTGCGCAGGAACCCGCGTCGCGACGGCTCGGAGGGCCGCGCCTCGGAAGGGGACCGTGGGTCCGGGCCGGCAGGGCGGGTGACGTCGCGCATGGTTCGCTCCTTGAGCCCGGCAACCCGTTCACGACCGCCGTGTCGAGCCCTGCCGGATGGAAGCTGCATTTGAAGATGTCGCCGGCGGTGCGCCCTGTAGGCACGCGCCAAGGGGTAGCGTGCGACAAGAACTTACAAGTAGTCGCATCCGGTAGCGTTCCGACGCAAGTGGCAGCGTCGCCATTCGAGCGCGATCTGTCCCTGACAGCGACCTCTCGATCCGGCACGCCGCATCAGGAAGGGCTGCATGGAAGCATCAGCGACAGGGACCCTGATGAAGCTCGCACGCCCGCGCAGGACGCCAGGCTCGAGTCCTCAATCAGGGTCGCCGCGAGATGAGTTCGCGCCGCTTCGGGTGCTGCATCGACCGACCCGACAGGATCGAGGGTAGGCGCATGCCCACAGTGAGCAGCGGCGACGGCGCGCAGTGGATCCCCGCCAAACGGCGCCCAGTGGTGACCTCGAATCATCTGCAAGGAGACACCATGAGAACAGTCACAACGGCGGTGCTCGCTGCCTGCCTGGCACTCGGATCTGCTTCCGTGATCGCGCAGACCGCAGCCCCTGGCGGCGGCTCGACCGGGCCGACCGCGCCGAACCCCCAAGACCCATCCGTGACCACCAAGGATGCCAAGCCACTGAGCGACCATCCGGCTGTGAGCAAGGAGGAGAAAGCAAAGAGCACGGCCGCCGCAGCCCCGGAGCCGACGGGCAAGGATTCCATGGCAAAGGACAACAAGCCCAAGCATCCGGCAGCAGCCGACGGCAAGAAGGCGCCTGATTCCAAGTGAGAACCAGCGACGCCGACCGGCAAGGCGCCGCCGGCGTTTGACGCCGCGAGATGGCTTGAAGACCTGGCCGTGGGGCAGGCGTGCCGAACGGCAGGCTAGGCGCCGGGAGGGCTGGCCTTGTCAGGGGCTTCGGGTTGTTTCGCACTCGAAGCACCCTTGAACACGCTGAGCTTGCCGTCGCCTTCGAGGCGTGCCACCCGGACCTCCGACACCTTCTCGACGCCCGCTTCTCGCAGTTTGCTTTCCAGCTCGTCCATCGTGATCATTTCACGCTTGAGGGCCTTGCGATTCACACGCCCGTGTCGGATGAGCACCTCGGGCTGGGGTTCCAGGAACCTGGCCACGGCCTCGAAGCGATAGCTGAGCCAGTCGAGCCCGAAGTTCCACGCGACGAGCGTGGCGAGCAACACCAGGCCATCGTTGATGGACTTGTATTCGCCTTGCATGGCATTGCTGGCCGCATCGGCCACCAGCACCACGAAGAGGAGATCGGCCACCCCCATCGAGCCGACATCCCGGCGCAGGACGAAGCGGAAGACCAGCAGGAGGAACCAGTAGACCACGGTGCCGCGCGCGATCATGTGCCAGACGGGAAAGTCGCGCGCGAAGAGTTCCGCGAGTTCGCTCATGGCGCCGCTCCCAGTGGCGTGGCATCGGCCGACGCGGCCGCCAGGCGCCAGGCGACGGCGTGGATCAACGCGTCCGCGAACCCGCCGGATGCGCGGGCCACGCGCCTGGCGCTCGTGGTGACCCGCGGGCGGGAGGTCCAGGCGATGCGCGCACCGGTGGCCTCGAGGGCCTTGACCAACTCGACGTCCTCGCTGCAGGCGAGCGGCCGAAAGCCGCCGGCGCGCAGATAGGCGTCGGCGGACACCCCGAGGTTCGCCCCGTGCACATGCCGATGTGACTCGACGTCGAAATAGGTCTGCGAGAAATGCCAGCGCAACAGCTCCGCATGCTCCCCGTGAGGCGTCCAGTCGTCGACGCCGACGGTGCCGCAGACCACGTCGGCTTTCAGGTCGAGCTGCTCGGCGATCCAGTCCGGCGAGACCAGGGTATCGGCATCGGTGAAGGCGAGCCATCGGGCACCTTTGGCGAGGAGCGCGTCGGCACCGGCGGCGCGCGCTGCGCCGACGTTGCGGGCATTCACCGCCAGCGTTGCGGCTCCGGCCTGGCGCGCCAGCGCCGAGGTGTCATCGGTGCACGAATCCGCCACGACCACCAGTTCGACGGGCTCGCCGTCCAGGCGCCTGCTCCCCGCAGCGTGGAGAACGGCTCGGACGCAATCGACGATCACCTCCTGCTCGTTGTGTGCGGGAACGACGACGCCGATCATGTCACCAGGTCGGGCGAGGACCGTGAACGTCGCAGCGACGGCGCCTTGCTTGACAGCGGTTGGGAACGTCATCGTGAGGAGCCCCGCACTCGGCTGCCGCAACGGGCCGCGACGACACCGCGCCCGGAGGCAGCGCGCGCGCCTGGGACCTGGGGTCGAGCGGAGGAAGGCTCGCATGCTGAGGCTGGCACATCTTGGCGCGGGTTGCGAAAGCCATCCGGTCAACGCCTCGCCGGCTGGGCATAGGGCTCGAGATACCGGGCCTGGACATCGAGCGAGGACTCGGCACCGATCCTTGCGAGGTTGTCTTCGAGCCACCGTTCACACGCCTTGTGCCCGTCTTGCCGGAGGGCCTGGAACAGGCCTGCGCCGACGGTGCGCTTGATGGAGGGCTCGATCCGGATCTCGGAGCCTTCCTCGGGCAGGCTCAGCAGATGCATCCGGATGTCCGCCTCGGCCACGTTGCGGTTGATGCTGTCCAGCGCTCGCAACTCCGAGACCAGCCCGTTGATCGAGGCAATTTCATTGATGCGGTTCAGGATGTTCTTGGCCGTCGTCGGCGTTTCCGGCCGATGAAGCGGCGTGAGCTCGACCATCAGGATGTCGACGTCGAGGCGGTGCTGGTACAGGGGCCACAGCATCGGGTTGCCAGCGTAGCTGCCGTCCCAGTACGACTCGCGCTCGATCTGCGCAGCCTGGAACATGAGGGGCGCACAGGCGGACGCCAGGATGGCATCGAGCGACATGTCGTGCGGCCCGAAGACGCGGGAGCGCCCGGTGTGCACGTTGACGGCGTTGACGAAAAGCTGCGACCTGGACGTCCTCAGCGCGTCGAGGTCCACCACGGCGCCCAGCACATGCCGCAGGGGCTCCAGCGCCACCGGATTGGTCTGGTACGGCGACAGCAGTGGCATGGCGTCGTCCCAGACGCCCATGCCCGGCTTGCGCAGGGGCAGCAGCAGGAAGGTCAGCGGCGCACCGACCTGGGCGACCTTGTGCCAGAGCAAGGCCAGACTGTCCTTGGCAGCTGCCTTTCCGCCAGCGGCCAGGCCGCTCACCAGCGCGGCACCGTTGAGGGCGCCGGCGCTGGTTCCGCTGACATGGCCGATGTCGAAGTCGTCCTGCTCCAGCAGGCAGTCAAGGACGCCCCAGGTGAAGGCACCATGCGCCCCGCCGCCTTGCAGCGCGAGATTCAGGACCGGTCGGCCGGCCGCCGCGCGATGCGTGGCCATCAGCAACGGCCTCCGCGGCCGTGGGCGAAGCGCTCAGGCAGGACCCGGGCGCGATGCCGTTCCATGGCTCGCCCGGCCGAAGCGCCGGCGGCGTTCGACAGCAGAAGGTCGAGGGATTCGGCGGTGGGGTCGGCGCACTCCGCCTTGAAGGGCCCGCATGCCAGGAATGCCCCCCCCCGCTGCGTCCTCCAGCCCACTGGGCGCCGTGGTTGAACGCGGGTCCGAGGGGTGAGGGTTCGTGCGTGGCGTGGCATGGTGCCGAGAGCCTGCGTCACGCCAGCGCGCCCCAAGCTAGGCCGAAGGACTGTTGCCTTGTAGGCGCATATGACGGCGGCGCACGGACGGCGGACGCGCCGGTGGCGCGCCTGCGCGGCGTCACCTTGCCTGCCGGCGAGACGGCTGCCGCGGGCGCCGGAGGTGGGGTGCGCGTCGGGTCGCGGGCGTTGACTGCACCGGTCCCTCGGGGCGATCGGGCGCTGACAGGAGCAGTTCGAGCCTTTCGATCACAGAGGCGGCAGAGAGGGGCGTTCGATGAAAGGGGGTCCAGCCGAAACCGGGATGGCAATAGCGCACGATCGGGCGCCCTTCAAGCCCCGCGGAGACGCTGACGCGTGGGTCTTCGCACATCGCGACCCTGTCGAACTGCTGGAGATCCCACCGCAGTCGACGCTTGCGACGGTTTTATGGACGGGAAGGAAAAGAGCCGGAGGCCCAACGACACACGCGCTGCCGCGTTCATGCCCGGTTTGTTCGGCCCCACCACGCGAGCGGCGGCCCGGTGGGGAGGGCCGGGGTCCCGCGACCCGGCGCGTCCGACTCTCAATGGCCTGCGGGGAACAGCAACCCTCTCAGGGAGGAGGTTCGTGCCTGCACCCCGGTTTGAATGGAAGGTTGGCTCCACCACTCACCCAGTGATCCCGACGGACGGGATCGAGCCGTGCGGAGAGGTTCAGAAAAGCCCCTGCTGTGCGCTTGTCACGGACAGGAAGTTCTCCCCCATCGGCTGGAGGATGGCGTCGGCGATCGGCTGCAGCTGCTTGCTCAGGTAGTGCTCGTAGTCGATGCGGGAATGGCGCGTTTCCAGGGGCTCGGGCCCGTTTTGCGTCATGACGTACCGGATCCAACCGCCCTTCTGATACTGCCGAGGTCGATTCATCCGCCCGTTGTACTCGTCCGCCATGCGCGCGGCGCGCACCTGCGGCGGCACGTTGACCAGGTAGGCATCGAGGCGATGGCGCAAGCGCTTCGTGTAGATGAGAAGGTCATCCTTCCGGCCGGCGAGTGTCGACTGCGCGTAATCGATCACGAACTCCTGGTAGGGGTCGCCGCGGAAGATGCGCGAGAGCAGGCCCTCCTGGAACTGGCGCGCCAACGGGGTCCAGTCGCTGCGGGCCATCTCCAGGCCGCGGTAGACCATCTGCTCCTTGCCCGCGGCATCGACGCTCAGGCCTGCGTAGCGCTTCTTGCTGCCGACGTCCGAGCCGCGAATGGTGGGCATGAAGAACTTCTTGAAGTGGGTGTCGAACTCGATTTCGAGGAAGTTCTCCAGGCCCTGCTCCTCGCGGAGGGTCCGCGTCCACCAGTCGTTGATGTCCCTCACCAGGGTTGCCGCGATGGCGTGAGCTTCCTCGTTGGTGTGGCTGCGCTTCAGCCAGATGAAGATGGAGTCGGTGTCGCCGTAGATGGCCTCGTAGCCCCGCTCCTCGACGAACGTGCGCGTGAGCTTCATCATCTCGTGCCCGCGCAGGGTGATGGCGGAGACGACCTGGGGATTGAAGAAGCGGCAGTCGGCTGCGCCGAGTACGCCGGCGAAGGAGTTCATGAGCAGCTTCAGGGCTTGGGACAGTGACGCGTTGCGGACCCGCTTGGCCTCGTCCCGGGACCGCCAGAGGGTGGTCACGATCTCCGGCAGGCAATGCTTCTCGCGCGAAAAAGCGGTCCCTCGCGGTCCCTGGATGACCATTGCCGGGTCGCTGGCGTTCGAGCCTTCCACGAAGCCCACGGGGTCGACCAGGAATGTTCGAATGATCGAGGGGTAGAGGCTCTTGTAGTCCAGGACAACGACGGAGTCGTAGAACCCTGGTTTCGAGTCCATCACGTAGCCACCAGGAAAGGCCTTGCTGGGAATTTCTCCCACGTTCGGCGCCACGTAGCCCAGGCGATGCATCCGCGGCAGATAGTGGTGGCTGAAGGCAGCGATGGAGCCGCCGAAGTGGTCCATCGGCAGGCCCGTGGCGTGCGCACGTTCCATCATGAATTGCAGCAGCTTCGCCTGGTCGAAGATGCGCAGCACCAGTTCGCAGTCGCGGAGGTTGTAGGTGGCGAGCGCGGGCTTGTCTTCCTGGTACCGTCGCTCGATCTCGGCCATCTTGTCGTACGCGTCGCCGATGGCCTTGCCCTCACCCAGCAACGCTTGGGAGACGGCTTCAAGGCTGAAGGAAGGAAAGCTCCACGACGCGGCCTTGAGCGCGTCGATGCCGTCGATGACCACCCGGCCGGGCACGGCAGCGAACAGGTAGCCCTGCTTTCCGGGATGGGTCCGCCAATCGATGGCTCCGCGTTCTCGCCCGAGCAGGAGCTGAGTCCCGCAAGCGTCGGCGGCCTTTTGCAGGACGCGCAGGTCGAACTGGATGACGCTCCAGCCGATGATGACGTCCGGGTCGTTCCGCGCGAACCAGTCGATGAGCTGCTCGAGCATCGCCGTGCGGCTCGGGCAATAGACGAGCGAGAAGTCCAGGGGCTCCTCCGGCTCGAAAGGCGGCTCGCCCAGCATGAGGACCACACGATCCGCCGTGCCGTCCAGTGCGATCGAATAGAGTTCCTCGTCCGGGCTGGTCTCGATGTCCAGCGACACCACTTTCAGCGCTGGCCGGAAATGAGGCGCAGGCTTGAGCTTGCAGTCCAGGAGGGTAGCGCCCTCTGCCCTGCCTCCTTCCACCCGCACGCCCGCCGTGATGAACCGTTCCATCAGATAGCGCTCGGGCGGGCGCACGTCGGCCTCGAGCAGGGCGATGCCCTGGGCCTGGAGCGCGCGAGCCAGTCGACCCAGCGGGCGGAAGTGCTTTGCATAGACGCCGACGACAGGTTCCTGACGGAACGTCTTCAGGTCGAGTTCCCGCACCTCCAACCCTGGCAGGGCGGCGAGGTGCGCTTCGACCGACGCCCTGTGCTTCGTTTCGACGAATGCGACCGAGGTCTGGGAGGACAGGACCACTTTCATGGGCCCCGCATCGGTGGCGAGCCAGTACTCGATCTCGGTGCCGGCCGCGACATCGCGCCAGCGGCGCGTGAGGATGAAGCCCTTGAGTTCAGGGAGGGACACGAGAGCTGAAGGAATCGGGTGACAAATGCAGGGGGCTGGTATCGGCGATTTTCGCCCGGATGGGGCTGCATGCCGCAGGCACGCAGCGGCGCATCGTGCCGCGAGGCGTGGGTGACGCACTCCATGTTAAAACCGGCGCCGACCGCTCTGCCTCGTGGGGCGCCAGAGCAGTCGTCAAGTGACGCAGTAGCCGTTGTCCCCAGTCAAGAATGAGTGCCGCAGATTTTCTCCTCGCTCCGCAAGTCCAGAAGTTGCTGAAGGTTGTTTTCGCAGCACCGACCCACCGGTTTTCCGTGGCTGACCTTGCCAAGAAGGCGAAGTTGGATGCGGGTGATGTGGAGCGGACGCAGGAGCATCTCGTGAGCAGCGGCATCCTGACCCGCCACAAGCCGGTGGACGACGGCGCTGCCACGGTCGGCGCGAACGTGTCGTTCGTGTTCTACAACGAGCTTCGCTCGATCGCGCTCAAGTCGTTCGCGGCGGCGGAACCGATCCGCACCATGCTGCGTTCCAGGTTCAAGGACTCCGTGCTGTGCGCCTACATCCTTGGAGAAGGCAAGGACGCGACGATCGAACTGCTGGTGGTGCACGGCCAGCAGGTCCCCGATGAAGCGGCCATGTCAGCGGCCTGCCAGAAGGTCTCGGCCACCATCGGCCGGCACCTCCAGGTCCACGTGATTTCCAGCAGGCGCCACGCCGCCCTCACGACGCGCGACCACCTTGGCAGGCTGCTGGCTGCGGCCACTGCGTTCGAACTCATCGCGGAAGGTGAGACCAGGGCGAAGCGTGGCGTGGAGCGCGCAGGCTTCCTGCAGAGTGCCAAGGAGAAGCTCGCGGCCCTGGCCAGGTAGCCACGATCTTGCGTGGTGGCGGCGCGATCGACCGGAAAGAAGGCGATGCCCGACGACTCGAGTTGGCAACTCCTCGCCGGCGCGACGTTGCGCCCACAGGCGACATCCTTCGCGTCGCGACGGACAACGACAACGTCGGGTATACGCGCGGGTGCGGGCCGCTCGAAAGCCCCCTCGACAGCCGGAAGGCGCCACACCCTGCGACCGACGTGATCCCGCTCGCCCCTGCGCCATGCACCGGGCGACGTTCGTCGCCAGGAGCGTCCCGGGCATCCACGCCTGGCGACGTGATTTGCCGCGGTTTCGCGCAGTGCATCACGCCCTTGTCAGCGGGCCCCTGTCAGAATCGAGCGAATGCACCTTCCGGCCACGGATTCAGATTCGCACGCAGACGATGCCGTGCGTCCCGCACGGGGCGCGCCCGCCCCTGATGGCGATGCCCCGGAGCAAAAGCCCGAGCCCGTCAGTCGGTTCGGGGCGGCCGCAGGTCTCCTTGACCGCCTCGATACCCGCCCTCTTGACCTCCGCCGTCGGCGACCGTGGTGGCGCTTCTGGTAACCGTACCCGAGCGGCTCACGGCTCCGGTGTGCGCGACCGAGCGCTCGGCACATCCTTCGCCCGGCAGACGCGCTGCCCGCTGAGTGCTGCCAAGGTGGTCGCGCTGGATTACCGAGGAGATCAACAGCTTGCGAGCCCCACTTTCAGGTTGCGTCGCCCGCCTCTTCAATGCGGTTGGCCGGCCGGGATCACCGACGTCAAAGGACCGCTTCCGGGCGGCGACTCTGCTATCCGCCGTGGGTCGGCTGCGGCCCATGAGCGAACCTTCGATCACGGGGTTCGACATGCGTGCGCACTGACGGCGAAGCCGGCAACGATGAGCCACCATCGCGGCATGGAAGCGGCACTCAAACATGAAGTTCAGCCTTCGTCCGGCGGGCTATTGCAGCCCGAGGAGAAGCCCTATCCCTACGACTGCAACGAGTTGCCGAAGGCAACTTAGACGGTCGGCACGGGCGCTCTCAAACCCCTTCGTCGGAGCCGTGAGCGTCAATGGTCGCAGCGTCAAAAGATGCTCAGTCTCAGGTTCACCAGCGGCCCAGGCAGGACGCTGCCATCGACCGCTACGACAAGACGAATGGAGAGCGCGACAACGCAGCCTTGCCTCGGCAAAGTGACTGCGTGGTTGAAACCTCAAGAAGCCGAGGGGACGCCTCTTGCCGACTCGCGCTGCCGGCCGCCATCGCCTACCCACTCGGCTCGCCCTCCCCTGGGCTCGGCACCCTGCCGCGCGCCCGCTTTTGCGCAGGACGGCCTTTGGAGCGAGAAACCGTCTGAGACGTCACAAAGGCCCGCGGCAGCACCCGTTTTTTCCGAACGGAGCCAGGCCCTGCAGCCCTCGCACCGCAGCAGCGCCCGCGATCAACGCCTTTAGAGAATGAAGTGCGGCGGTGGGTGCGGCATCCACGGGCTCCTAGCTCAAGCACTCCTCGGATTCGGCAGCTTCCATCACAACCCGACAGGCCGGCCCTTCATCAAGATCGCGCTTCAACCCATTCATGTCTTCAAAGGCGACGCTTGCCCTCGCAGGAGGGCACCTACAGGCGGCGCTGGGCTGTCTCTACCGTTCCGATGGGCCGGGGTTCCCAAGGTGAAGTGGCCTTCCACTCGGAGATTTCGATGAAAGCTGGTGACTACGAGGGCCCCCGCAAGATTTCGGTGAAGGATGTGCCCGATGCCAGGATTGAGCGACCGACCGATGTTCTGGTCCAGATCATGAGTATCAATATTTGTGGCTTGACCCGCTCATGTACGAAGGCCGAACCGACATGGAGACCGGGAGTTGTGAGTTGCCTTTGCCGAAATGTTTGGATGCCACTTGGGGTTCGCTCGACCCATCGAATTGCGATGGGAGCGGCACCGCGAGTCGCATCGGCAAGGTGATTCCTTGATTTGGTCGCTTAAGACGCCGAGGAGACGTTGGCGCGCTCACCGTCGTCTGAGGCGACACGGATGCCCACGGCCACAAGGGGGTTTCCAAAGGGGGAGAGGCCTTGCAGAGCTCGAACTGCAGCCGCGCCTTCGATCAGCGACTGCGAGTAATCGAGCGCGGCCGTGGTCGCTGGATCAACGGGCGCATAGGTAAGGCATTCTTCAGATTCGGCGTCGACAGCTTCCATCACAACCCAGAAGAACTGCCCTTCTTCGAGTTCCAGCACAGTAAGGGCCAGATCGCGTTTGCTCATGTGATTCCGCTCATCGTCGTATTGCAATCGGCCCATTTTCAGAGACGGCAGCCTTGGGTACCAAGGAAGTTCCACACGCGAATCACAGATCACGAGCACCTCGATGGAGGCATGCCCCACCGGGAGTCCAGCGCTCTAGGCCAACTCCGCGCGGGTAGCCGTCCAGAACCAGTGGCGGAAGCGCCGTCCGCGGCTGGAGTGCAGCTCAAACGAAATCCGCACGCGTCCAATGCCTGGCACGTCGACTTCGACGGTGGCATGCGTGTCCTCGCCCGCAGAGGCAGGCGGCAGCAAGTTGCTGGCTCGGGCGATGTCGTCCCCGCGAATCTGAGCGAGCATTCCGTTGTCGTCGTCGACAGGGTTCATGCAGGCAGGATGAGCGCGCCGGCCTGTGCAAAAGCCGAGTTGTTGCGCCGACTCAGTGTCGGAGAGGATCGCCCTCCCCATTTCTGACCCAGCAGCGCGTCGATGAGAGATCGCCTTGGCCGGCCGGGTGCGGCCGGTCGTTGTGCGGCGCGAACAGCGGGGCGTTGACCGTGATCGCAGGCTCTTTGCCGCCCGCCCCTGCCCCGTCGCCTCAGGCCGGTGCAGCCTCAATATACGGCGACCGATTCCTCATCAAAGAACGACTCGCTGGCGCGCACCATCGTCAAACTTAGGCCTCAATTTGAATGACGGCAGGATCGCGCGCATGCGAACTCGTCACTTCTGACGCCCAGCGCAATCGGTGTTCCGCACAGCGGTACGGTTTCAAGAGAGATGTCATTCTTCGGAGACAACGCAGATGCAAACAAATCCTTCCGGTAGATGGGTCCTGGCGGCAGCGACGATCGGCGTGTCAGCGGCCGTGCTCGTCGCTTGCGGTGGCGGCGACCACAGGCCATTGCCTATCGTTGATAGCCCTCCCGCCGCAGCTACCCGACCGGTCGCCGATACTCGGACACTGTCGAACCGCGCAGACCTGATCAGCGATGGCGACGCGCTGGTGGAGATCGTCGTCCCGAACGGAACCGATTCGAGCGGCTTGAATGTCTCGGTCGATGGCCGCGATGTCACGAGTGCGTTTGCAAAGGGCAGCGACAGACGCATCACGGGCCTCATCGCCGGTCTCGCGATTGGCAACAACGTCGTGGTTGCCAAGACCAAAGGCACCCGCGCGGCGAAACTGACGATCACCAACGTCTCTCGGGGCGGGCCGGTGTTTTCGGGCGCCCAGCCGACACCCTTTGTCTGCGCCACTCCAACGCCGGCCAGGGCCTCCGGCAACAATCCGGCGACGAACGCGAGTGGACTGTCCACCGCGGCGACGGACGCCCAGTGCAACATCGCGACCGAAACCAAGCTTTGGTACAAGACCAACGTCGCAGGCTGCAATCCGGGGCTGCCGGATCCCAGCCCATCGGTGCTGCCCACGGCGACCAACCCGCCGCAGACCGGCACGCCGCCGGCGAATCCCTGCTTCAAGCCCTACACCGTCGGCACCACGCCTGCAGACCTGGCCATGACGACGACCGACAACGGCGCTACTGTCCCCTACATCGTGCGGGTCGAACGCGGCACGATGAATCGCGGCCTCTACGACATCGCCGTGCTGTTCGATCCCAGCAAGTCCTGGTCGGCGAATTCGGCTCAACCTCAATGGAACGGCAAGGTGCTCTACCAGTTCGGTGCCAGTACCGGACAGCCGCGACGCCAGCTTCGTCCGGCGCCGAGCTGGACTGATGATCGATCGCTCTCTCGCGGCTACCTGGTGGTGCAAAACAGCATGACCGACTCGCTGCAGAACTCGAACCGAGTCATGATGACCGAGACCGTGATGATGATGAAGGAGCACATCATCGACACCTACGGCAGCATCAAGTTCACGATGGGTAGTGGCTGCTCGGGCGGTTCGATCAACTCCCACATGAACATGTCCATCGCGCCGAACTTGATCGATGGTTTCACGGTGTCTTGCGCATTCCCGGACTCCGAGACGACAGGCATCGAGGTCGGAGATTGCGTGACCCTGGTCGAAGCTTATCAAAAGCCCGCCTGGCTGAACCTGATGGCCGCCAACTTTCAGACCCAGGCCCAGATCAACGCCAAGAAGGCCGCGATCAACGGCCACGAGGACCAGACTGCGTATCACGGATGGATGAATCTCTTCGGGAGCAACGCCAAGGCCGGGAACTACTTCGCACGCACGATTCCGCCGGCCAACAACGCCACGGGTGTGATCGTCCAGTCTGCGACGGAGACCAACAACTGCCAGTTGCCCGCCAGCCAGGTGTACGACGCGGTGACCAACCCCACAGGCCCGCGTTGCAACGCCTGGAGCTGGGCCGAGTCGATCTTCGGCAAGGCCAATGCCACCCAGGCCAACGACACACGTGACAACGTCGGAGTGCAGTACGGCCTGAAGGCGCTCAGGAACGGCAGCATCACAGCCGAAGAGTTCGTGACGCTCAATGAGATCGTCGGTGGTGTCGACCGGGACTCGAACCTGATGGCCAACCGCAACTCGGCGGATACGGCGCTGGCTCCGGGCTCGTTCCTCACGGGCATCCATCACGTACGCAGCTTCGCGATCCGCGATCGTCTCGACCGCGACGCCGGTGGACACGACAACCAGGTGATGTGGCGCTTCGGGCTCAGTGGCTTCATTGTCCCGCCGGGCACCATGGCCAGCGACGCGTTCCTCACGATGGACAAGTGGCTGACGAATCTGAAGGCCGACACCTCGACGGCAGCCATCGAGCAGAAGGTGAAGTCCTCGAAGCCCGCCGAGGCGTTCGACTACTGCGTGCTCAGCACGGATGCCGCGCAGTCGACGAAAGTCACCGACAAGTCAACCTGCGATGCCGACCCACTGCTGAACCCGGAGTCGTCGCCGCGTCAGGTCGCCGGTGGCCCGCGCGCGGAGGACATTCTCAAGTGCCAGTTGAAGGCGATCGATCCGGCTGACTACGCGCCGGTGACGCTGACGGGCGGACAACTCGGTCGGCTCCAGGCGGTATTCCCCACCGGCGTGTGCGACTGGAGCAAGCCCGGCGTGAGCCAGCAAGCGGCCGTCAGCCCCCTGACCTTCAAGTCGGGCCCCGGCGGCCAGGCCATGCCGCAGGCGCCGAGTGCCGTTGCGGCTGAGTGAAGACTCCGTTGCAGACAAACTGACTTGTGCCCAAGCCGGGGCCTTGGCCCTGGCCTTCCTCTTCGCTCGAAAGGATGACGATCAGGAACATGGCTCTCGCGATCCCACGCCCCTCTTCGATTCCCGCCGGGCCGTCCTCGCGAGCGCGGCAGGCGACGAGCGCGCCGACACGACAGCCCCATACCTGCTACGACTGTGTCATCAACCACGTCCCGCAGATCAACCTGGGCATGGCGTGGGTGCAGCCCTTCCTCGACTCGTTCACGGATGTTCCGCCGCGGCAGAGGCGGCGAGCTTTTCTCGATCAAGCCCTCGAAAAGACGAAGCAAGCCATCTCCGGACGGTCTTGCGCAAGAGTCGAAGGACCGTGGAGCAAACATCCAAGCTATCGCCCGCGTTGCCGCACTGTCGATGGAAGCAGCAGCAGCTTTCAGAGGCACCAAGCTCCCCCCGGGCCGTCAAGAAGAGCACGTTGAGTTGGGACGATGCGAGAGCGTTGCCAGCCTGTCAGCTCCAGATGGCGACCGGCTCGGCAGTTTTTCGTCATCGTGTCTTCCATCGGCATTTTGGGCGCACCAAGTTGCGGTGGGTCGCACAGGCGGCATAAACTGCACCACTATGCCTTCAGAGCCCCTCCGCGAACTGGCCGTGACCGTCCGAGAGCATGGCCCGCGGACGTTCTACTGGGTTTTGATTGAACGCGCGCCTGCTGGCGAGTGGGATGAAATCGCTGTGTCGAACGACTATCAGTCCAGTTGGATTGAAGCTTTCGACGCCGGCATCATTGAGTTGTACAGGCGTGTTCCGGACGAGCAAGGCGGCCCGCGCGAAGGCAGCTGAATGTCGCGGGGCAGCTCGCCCGTCGACATCGGATGGCGTTCCGAACGTCGGTCGTGGCCGAGAGCGGCTGCCTCAGAATCGGTAGTCCAGGCGCGAACACTCCGCCGGGCAACGGGCCAACTACAGGTTCAAGACGCTAGAGAAGAACGGCAACGAGGCTCGCGTCTACGGGACATGCGCTTGTCCCAGGTGCCCGATCAAGGATCAATGCACGCCGAGCGACCATCGGTGCACATCCGTCGATGGGAGCACGAAAAACTTCTCCAGCAACGCTTAGACCGCAAGCCCGTCGCGATGACTTTGCGAAGAGGCACGGTGGAGCACGTGTTCGGGACTCTTCAACACTGGATGGGCTGGCTTGCAAGATGGAAGCGAGTGATCGCGAACTTGGCTATCTGCAGAACAATGCGGGCAATCAGGTTGCGGGGGGGCGTGAGCCTTTTGATGTTCTCTGCCGCTCGCGGATCACTCACGAGCATGGTCAAGGCACACGGTGGCCGCGACAAGACGACGGGAGGACTCGATCGTTTCAATGACGGTCGTCCATTCGGCATGCTCGCAAGTCAAAGCCGTTTGCACACGGCCTCCGCCGACTGGCGCACAGTATGGAGGAATGCGCCGTCGGCTTCTCGAAGCCGAACAACCCATCACGGGGCAAATTCGAACTTGGCTTCACAGGCCTCGCAACGGACCGCTGCAAGTTGGCTGTCGACGGGCAAAGGCACCAGGCGCTCGATGCGCCCATCGAGGAAGCACGCCGGGCATGGCAGCGGCTCGTCAGGAAACGACAGCGCTGTGTGCCAGGCAAGCTCCCAGCCCTCGATCACAGGCTCCGTGGCGCCTTCAGTTTTCAGGAACCGAAGCAGCTCAAGTTGAAGACTTTCCATTCATCTCGCGCTCCAGCGGATTGATCGCCAGAGTATGTCGCTGACGAGGCACGAACTTCAAGGCGCAGGGACGGCTTCGTGACTCATCGACCTTCCGCGCACTGGCCAGCGCCATCGCGCGCGCCGTGCGCAACCAGCACTGACCGGCCCCTGCTTTCCGCCGCGCTGACCCGGTGCGCGTCTCCATGCGCTGCGTTGAGTGCAACGGCTGTCTCGAGCGCATGCATCCGCTGTTTCGGGCAAGACCACGGGTCGCGGCGCCAGCTCAGCGCCTCGCCAGGTTTTCTTTCTGCGCGATCTGACCCAGCGTCTCGTACACCAGACGGATGGGCGCAACGTCCCAGCCCAGGCGCTCGCGCATGGCGAGCACCGCGCGCATGGCCAACAGTGAGTGGCCTCCCAGGTCGAAGAAGTTGTCCAGCGGCGAGAGGTCCTCCACGCCAAGCAGGTCGGACCATATGCCGGCCATGGTGATTTCTTCCGGCGTTTGCAGGCGGGCGCTGCGGCGCTGCGGTGTCATCAAGACCTCGCCGACCGGCTTGGGCAACGCATGGCGATCGATCTTCCCGTTCGGAAGCAGCGGCAATTCGGGGAGTCGAACGATGTGCTGCGGCAGCATGTACTCGGGCAGGTGTTCACGAAGGAATTCCCGCAGTGCCGCTGGGTCGATCAGGTGCCTTTGTGGCACGCAGTAGGCAACCAGCCGGACATCGTCTTCGCCTTCGACGTGCGTGACGACCACGCAATGTGAAACCGACGGATGTGCCGTCAGCGCGGCCTCGATCTCGCCCAGTTCGATGCGAAAGCCGCGCACCTTGACCTGGTGATCGAGCCGGCCCAGGTGTTCGAGCAGGCCGTCGTGGCGCCAGCGAACCAGGTCACCCGTGCGGTACAGGCGCGCGCCGGGCTCGTCGCTCCAGCGGTCCGGCACGAAGCGTTCGGCCGTCAGCGCATCGCGTCGGTGGTAGCCCAGGGCCACACCCATCCCGCCGATGCACGCTTCACCCGGCACGCCGATGGCACACGGCTGGCCGTGCGGATCGAGCACCCACACCGACGTGTTGCCGATCGGGCGGCCGATGCTGATCCCCTGCGCCGGCGATTGCACCTGCCAGCAGGTCGACCACACGGTGGTTTCGGTCGGGCCATACATGTTCCACAGCGCCGTGCTACGTTCCATCAGTTGCTCGGCCAGGGCGAGCTGCAGCGCCTCCCCGCCCACCAGCGCACGAAAGCCGGGTCCGCCGGTCCAACCCGTGTCGACGAGGGCGCGCCAGGCCGACGGCGTGGCCTGCATCACCGTGGCCTCGCGGCGCTCCAGCAGTTCCCGCAGTTGCGTCGGCTCACCGACCTGCTCCCTGCTGGCCACGATGACCTCGGCACCGACGGCCAGCGGCAGCAGCAGCTCGAGCACCGCAATGTCGAACGACAAGGTGGTGACTGCCACCAGGCGATCGCTTTCGAGCAGCCCCGGCTCACGCGCCATCGCCACCAGGAAGTTGACCACCGCCCGGTGCGGCACGACCACGCCCTTGGGCTGCCCGGTGGAGCCGGAGGTGTAGATGATGTAGGCCGCATCCAGCGGCTGGGCGTCCAGCGCCACATCGGGCGCGAGCGCGAGTGGCGATGCATCGGCAGCCGTCCCGGGATCGTTGGGGTCGAGCAAGGGCACGCCGACGTCATCGAACGGGGCGCCAAGATCCGGCGGGACCAGGATGGCGGACAGATCCGCGTCCTGGGCCATGTAGCGCAGCCGGTTCACCGGAAAGGCCGGGTCCAGCGGCACATAGGCCGCGCCCGACTTCAGCACGGCGAGCAGGGCCGCCAGCATGCCGGCGTTGCGCCGCAGGCAGAGCCCGACGCGGTGCCCGCGGGCGATGCCACGCGCGCGCAGCGCACGGGCCAGCACGTTCGACTGCGCCTCGAGTTCCCCGTAGCGCATCTGGCGCCCCGACGCGTCCACCACGGCGACCCGGTCGCGCAACGCCTCGCTGGCGGTGCGCAGGTGGCGATGCAGCACCTGCTGCACCGGCAGTTGCAGCTGGGTGCCATTCCAGATGTTGCGCAGCAGGGCCAGTTGAGCCGGTGCAACGACCGAGTAGGCGGACAAGCGCCGCTCCGGTTCGGCCAGCACCTGCTCGATCACCGCGATGAAGTTCTCGAGCATGCGTTCGGCGGTCACGCTCGCATAGAGCTCGGTGGAGTATTCGAGGCGGATGCGGTGTGCGAACTCGGTGTCGATGTGAATCGAGAAATCGAATTGCGAGGCCGTGTGCTCGTGCTCGAAATCCTCGTAGCTGAAGTCCACCGGCTCCAGTCCGCTCACCGGTGCGTTGAGCACATTGAACAGCACGCGCACCAGGCCGTCGGGTTGCGTCATTCCGCCTTGCCCCAGGGCTTCCACGAGTTCGTCGTACGGTGCGTCCTGGTTGGCATAGGCCCCGAGCGCCGTGTCGCGCACGCGCCGCATCAGCTGCAGGAAGCTCGGGTCGCCGGACAGGTCGGTGCGCATGACCAGGGTATTGACCAGCGTGCCGACCAGTTGCTCGGTGGCCAGGTGATGGCGGTTGGCAATCGGTGTGCCCACCGCGATGTCGGTCCGATCGGCCTGCCGCGCGAGCATGACTTTGAACGCGGCCAGCAGCACGACGAACGGGGTCACGCTGTGCCGGGAACAGAAGGTACGCACCCGATCGCGAAGTCGCAAGGGCAAGGCCGCCGACACCCTGGCACCGTGAGAGGCCGGGTGCGGGGGGCGCACGAAATCGGTGGGCAGCGACAGGGGCCGCAGTCCGCGCAGGCGTTCCACCCAGTAGGCCATCTGGCGCTGACGTTGCTGCCGGGTCTCGGGCGAGCGCTGCCAGACGGCATAGTCGGCGTACTCGACAGGCAGGGTCGCGAGCCGGGGCTCGCGACCGCCGCGCCAGGCGGAATAGAGGGCGAGCATTTCGCGCATCAGGACCGCCATCGACCAGTTGTCGGCGATCGCATGGTGCATGAGCCAGAAGAACACGTGATCGTCCCCGCTCAGGCGCAGCAGCGTCAGGCGATGGAGAGGCGGATGCGCCAGGTCGAACGGCGTGGCCGCACGCTCGCGCAACAGGGCACGCGCCCGGGCCAAGCGCTCGCCCGGATCCAGCGCCTGGAGATCGATGTGCTCGACCTGAATGGGCAGGCTGGGCAGGATCAGTTGGACCGGTTCCGCCCCCTCCATCCTGAAATGGGTGCGCAGGCCTTCGTGGCGCTCGACCAGCCGGTCGAGCACGCGCTGGAGCAGGTCAGGGTCGAACGGGCCACGCAGCCGGAGCGAGACCTCGACGTGGTAAGCCACCGAAGCGGGATTGAACTGCTGGATGACCCACATGCGGCGCTGCGAAAGCGAGACAGGCAAGGGTTGGCCGCGCGGTACGGTGGCGATGGGCGTCGCGGGAGCGCGCGCATCGTCGCGCAACGCCTCCGCCACCCGCCCAGCCAGCGCGGCGACCGTGGCGTGCTCGAACAATGCCTCCAGCGGGAGCAGCACGCCCAGCCGATCGTGGAGCCGTGATGCGACCTGCGACATCGTGAGCGAAGTGCCGCCGAGCTCGGCGAAGGTTTCCAGCACGCCGAAGGCGCTGGTGCCCAGCACCTCCTGCCAGATGTCCCATACGGCCTGCTCACCGGCATCGCGCGGCGCGACCTGCGCCGTCCCGTGGCCCTGCCGCTCCATCGCCAGCAGATCGATCTCGCCGGCAATCCAGGCCTTGCGGGACGACTGGCGCTGGAGTTTTCCGCTCGAAGTCCGATGCAGGGTCCCGGCCCGAACCACTGCGACGGCGTCGATCGGCACCTCATGCGTCTGGGCGACCGCTCGGCGCACCGTGCGTGCGATGTCGGCTGCGTCGGCCGCAGTGGTTGAACGCTCCACTTCAAGCACGACGACCACCGCTTCGCCCTGCTCGCCGTCGATGCCGAAGGCGGCACCGAAGCCCGCGCGAATCGCGGGATGAGCTCGCTCGGCGGTTCGCTCGATGTCCTGTGGATAGTGGTTTTCGCCGTGAATGACGATGAGGTCCTTGTGCCGCCCGGTCACGAACAATTCGCCGTCGTCGATGAAGCCCAGGTCGCCCGTGCGCAGCCAGGGTCCCGTTTCGTCCGCCAGGGTGGCGCCGAAGGTATGGCGCGTCAGTTCGGGCTGCTGCCAGTAACCCGCGCCGACGGCGGGGGAGCGCACCCAGATCTCGCCGATGCCATCGGCGGCACGACGCAGGTGAGTGTCTGGAGCGACGATCGCCACCTCTGTGTCCTCCAGAGGCGATCCGCAGCCGACGAGGGTGCGGCTGGCGGCATCTGCACGGCACTGCTTGCGCACCTGATGCGCCTGCAATGCCGCCGCATCCAGGTGGAGCAGGCGTGGCGGCTGGTTGCGCCTGGCGAGAGTCACGCCGAGCACTGACTCGGCGAGCCCGTACCCCGGCGAGAACGAGGTGGGCCGCAGGCCCGCCGGCGCACAGGCCTCCAAGAAGCGACGCACGGTGTCGGCACGGATCGGTTCGGCACCGCAGCTGAGGGACACCAGGCTGGAAAGATCGCCCCCAAAGGGCTGCCCCGCTAAATGGCGCAGACAGGCCGCATAGGCGGAGTCCGGCGCGCCGCTGTGCGTGATTCGAAAATCGGCAAGGGCATCCAGCCAGCGCAAGGGACGGCGCAGGAAGGCCAAGGGCGACATCAGCCAGCTGCCGATGCCCAGTTCCATCGGTGCCAGCACGCCGAACACAAGCCCGTAGTCGTGGAACTGCGGCAGCCAGGTGAGCACCCGGCTGTCGGCGTTGCCGCCGTTGGCCACGATCAGCGCGCGCGCATTGGCCAGCGCGTTGCCATGGGTGATGCATACGCCGCGGGGCGCCGAGGTCGAGCCGGAGGTGTATTGCAGGTAGGCGAGGGTTTCGGGTCCCGCGGGCGCATCGGCCAGAGACAGCGCCGGCTCTGCGGGCTCCAGGCTCAGGAGTTCGCTTGGCGTGAGCCAGCGCGCGCCGGTGGCGTCCTGCGAGCCCAGCACATCGGCCGTCAATTGCAGGATCGATTCGCCCACCAGCACCAGGCTGGCACCTGCATCTTCGATGATGAGGCGCAGCCGGGGCGCTGCGCGAAGCAGCCGGATCGGGTCAGGCGGCGGCACCGGAACGGCCACACGGCCGGTCAGCATGCAGGCCCAGAAGGCGCGCACAAAGTCCAGCCCCGTCGGCAAGGCCAGCAACACCCGGTCACCGGGCCGCGTGACGGTGGACAGGCGCGCGGCGAGCGCGCGCGACTGCTCACCCAGTTCGGCATAACTCAGGCGATGGGCAATCGACAGGCTGTCGCGCAGCACCACATAGGCTGGACGATCGCCTCTCTCAGCGCAGCGTGCGTCGAATAGCCTGGCAAGCGTGTCGGCGGAGGCCGCATGGTGCGCGCTGCACTCGGAGGGGACGGATTGAATCAAGGGAAGTTAACAATCTCTCGGTCGCGGGCTCGCAGCGGCGTATCAAGCGAAACCACCCAGTGAAATACAAGATACTGTCGCCGCACGCAGCCCCGCTTTCGGTTCCACATGCGTCGCTAGGCTGCAGTTTCCCGGTCGGATGCCATTCTGTGTGTAGGTCGAAAGCCCGGAAAAGGCGGGGATGCACGGCACCCGGCCCCCGCCCTTCTGCTCGGCTGATCGCCACGGCTCTCCTTCGTGGCTTCGCGTCGGCGAGCACCTGGATCTGCTGGCCGCCACCCGGGGGGAGAGGCCCGTCCGGGCGTATCGCTGGGGTCAAATGCGCATCGGCGACCGCGGGCTCGAGCGCAGCGACTGTCGCTCTCGGCACTCCCCACGGAGCTTGAACCGCGCCGGCACGCCGCAAACACTATCGAAGTTCGCCAGGCTGGAAAGGCGTGGGCGGCCGTGCGGAACATGCCGCGCGATCCTCTGCCTCCAGCCCTTTTTCATCGAGCATCGGCCCTCCCTTCTCGTCGAAGGCCACCTGGAGGTCCTCAAGCGCGGCCTGGACCCGCTGTACTGCGGTGGCGAGGTCGATCTGCTCCTGCGCGACGACACCTGCGGGCGGGTCAAGAACAAAGCTGAGTTGCTCGCAGGCGACGGCCCACTTCAATTGGGCCTTCGTTTGCTGGGAGGTGCGGTTCATGTCGGTCATGGGCATCGGTGGTCAAACTATCCTACTCAGTTATTTTGAGAGCGCCCGCTCGCGTTTTGAATGCCCGGCTCTAGGCTGCGCGCCCTAGAAGGAGCGTGGGCGCACCGGGCTGGTGTGTCAGTATTCCTCGCAGCGGGCAGCGACGGAATCCTCCGAGAACGCCTTGGCGTCGCAGTCGCACATTTCCCACGAAGAGGCCGACGCGTGGCTGCCAGCGAGACGCACCCGCGCGATGCAGTCCCCATTCTGACGGGTCAGGAACAAGACGAGCCGTTGCCCGTGACCGCATCGCGCCAGTTGGCGGCGCGGCCGCCGAGGTGAGGCAGGGCCTCCAGTACCACGACGCGCAGACCGCAACGCGCCAGCGCCGCGGCGCAGGAAAGTCCCGCGATCCCTGCGCCGGCGACCAGAACGTCGGCTGCAGAGCGCTCATCCGCGTCCGCGACTGCGGCCAGAAGCGATCCGATCAAGGTCTGGGAGTGCTGCGACACGCGATGCGCGCGCGCCGTGCGCGCGCAGCCCGTCTGTGCGCCGCTGCCACCGGAGTGGAAGGTGAAGGCGGGCTGGCATGAAAGCCCCTGCGTCAGGTCTCGGCCAGCAATTGGCATGCCGCTTGCCGCGTCTGCGGCAGGGCAGCACGAGGCCCAGCGCTTCGGGTCGTGGCGACGTCGTCGGCAGAGGGGCTTGGCGTGAGCGGCAAGTCTTGCTGCAATCCCTGCCGATGGTTGCTTCTCGGAGCAAGACCAGGCGCTTGATATGCGCGCATCGGACTACTGCGGAGGTGGGGCGAACCGTTGCCACCGCATTGCGCACGAGTACCCTATCACCAGAAGACAGCCGCTACTCAAACCAGCTCGTCGCGCAGCGAACCGGCCTGAGCCAACAGGATGCGGAAAAGCGCGTCAACAAGGTCTACACGCGCGACACAACGACTCTCGAAGACACCAAGACCGAGGCGAAGGCGATGGCCGACTCAGCACGAAAGGCGACCGCCGATGGATCGCTTTGGCTGTTCATGTCGTTGGAGGGATGGGGTCCGTAGCGGCGCACGGCCTCTCGTTGAAAACGATTGCGCCGGAGTGGCGCTCCGCTCAGGTCGTGCCGCAGCGTGCTCGCCCCGATTTGCGCCCGCCGTTGCCCGACATCAGCCTGAGCATCGGCCTTTCAATCCACAAATGGAATGCCACCGAGGTCGCCACGCATGCCAACGTGATCGCGACAAAGGCCACGCCCACGCCGGTCACGCCACGCAAACCGGCGGCGACTGCGAGCTTGCACAGCACGGCGATCAACGGAAAGTGAATCAGGTAGAGCGCGTACGAGGCATCGCCGAGCAGCGACAGCATGCGGCTCGCGAAGCGCGCCGGCTGCGCGCGCTCCGCCTGCGTCAGAGCCACGATGGCAAGCGCGCCGCAGACGCCGTAGCCGAGATTGAAGTACGCATTGTGCGACTCGTCTCGCCATACCGACGCGGCACCGATGGCGAAAAATGCCACGCCCACCAGGATGGCCACGCTGAGCGGGCGGCCGAACTGCCAGCGACGGTGCAGCGCGGCCGCGGCCCCGACCCCCATCGCGAACAGCAGCATCAACTCGTTCGCGAAAAAGGACGCCGGAAACTGCCGCGCACCGCCGAGCATCTGCCAAACGAAGTTGCCAGCCAACGCCAGTACGGCGAACGCGCACACCAAGGGATGGACGAACGCCAGCGCGACCACCGCATAGAACACAACTTCGTACTGCAGCGACCAGGCCACGACGATGACCGGCGCGCCGGTGCCGCCCACCATGGCCACATCCTGCGGAACGAGCAGCAGGGATTCGAGCAACACGCCCACATCCGTCGGCATGGCGTCGCGCAAGGACGGCACTAGCAATGCGGCGGCGTAGACAGCACAGAAGATCAGGATATAGGTCGGGTAGATGCGCACCAGCCGCTTGCGCAGGTACGGCCTTAGGCGAGCGGGCTGCCCGAAATCCTGCCAATGGATCATCACGATAATAAAACCGCTCAAAACGAAGAAGAACGCCACACCCGCAGACCCGCCGAAGAGGAAGATCCGCTGAAGGGGAACGGCGTGCGCACCAAAGTACTTGTCCTTGGCGAGATTGCCGCCCAGGTGGAAGAACACCACCAGCAGGGCCGCGAGCGCTCGGCACGCTTGGATCGACTGATACAAGGGCGGAGCGGACAGCACGCGGCCCGTCGACCGCGGCTCTGGGTGGGATTTCCGCACTGGAATGGTCATCAATGTCCGATAGCTTGCAAATCGCGCTTCGCGTTGAGCGCCGGTCTCAAAGAACGCCATCAGAAATTGCGCGGATCGCCGGCATGCAAGGCAGCAACTGCCGGGCGACGTTGGTCGGACGCGTTTCCGTCCCGAGCGCTACGCCGTGCGAGATCAGTGAGGGCTCATGGTGCACGGACTCTCGGCCGAATCTGGTGGCAGCCTGTCGGACGATGGCCCGTCGTCACGTGCTCATGCTCATCGCTTGCGATAGTCTGGACGGGCCCGTCGCCATGCTTTCGAACAGCCTCGCAGGCGCTCAGCCCACAGCAACTCGCGCGAAAAAAATGGGAGATCGAATGAGCTCACCGACCTCGTGGATCGCCGGTGCTGGCCTTGTGCTGCCTTCGCGTTGTTTGCGCAGGTCTTGAGGCGACGTTGGAATTCGTCCTTGCCTCGATCTCTCCGACCTGGCCTCGCCCACGATCACAAACGATCGCTTCGGAGATGGAGAACATTCATTCCTGGAGGTGCAGCGCATCGAGCAAGCCGAGGAAATGCAATCGGCACGCCGCTTTACCTTCGGCCACTCTCCCGCCGCGACGACAGCCTTCGGCGAAGCCCGCAGGGTTCCAAGGCATCGGCGAGAGTCGCCCGCAAGTCATCTGCGTCAAGTTGCAGCATCTCGTGAATGCATCGCGCCTGTGCAACGCTGAAGCGTTCCGCGGACCATGCACTGAGCAAGTGGTCGGCGAGTTCGCTGTCGATCGCGCTGATGTTCATTAGGGCGAAGATCGTCTCTGCCTGCGCCTCGGTGAACGTCGCTGGGATGTCCGCCAACACCGGGAGGAGCGGGTCTGACTGAGAGCGGGAAGGACGCTTCAATTCTTTCATCTCCAACCCTTTCTTCCTCCTTCCCGGCAAGACGGGTGATCGCGCGCGGACAGATTGGGCCCGGCCGGGTTGACTGATTTGAAGTTCGGAGCCTGAAAGGCGGTCCAGCCTCTTCGCTTGCTCACAAGCCACACGCTGCGTCGCTCCGGGGCTACTTCGTCTACGGAAACCGGAACCCGCCTGTGCACACCTGCAGGCCATCGACAAAAAATGGTGTCAGGTCCGATGAAGTTGCGCTATGTCGCAGGACATTGACAAGAAGGATATGGACGCTTCGGTGAGAGGATCTGAGGCTTGGCGATCAGGGACTGCGCGGTCTCGGCCGGCGGCTGTCAGTCAGGCGCACGATCGCCGATTCGCGGCTCTTACCGAAAGGATCGCTTCGCGCCGCAGTGAGCGACGGTGAGCAAGGCCAGCAAGGGCGCGGCAATCAGGGGGTGGCTTTCGTGCGGTTCATCTCAGGGCGCCAACGAAGGAGATCGACATGGAACTGTATGCGGCGATTGACTTGCATTCGAAAAACAGCGTATCGATGGTGATCGATGCGCAGGGTCGAACCATCCTTGCTCAGCGCCTCTCAACCGATCTCGATGTCATCGTGGCCGCACGTTCGATCTTGCTCGGGTACGTTGCATGGCCCTGGTGATGCGCGCGCAGATCGTGCTCCGCTTGATCGGAGACGCCTTGCGGTGGCCGATGCCGCTGGCGCGCTTGGATGAGTGGATGAGTTCGTCCGCGCCGAGCATCTTCTGCTGCGTCGCTCACGTTCATCGACCGGGCGGTCGGCGCCAATCAGCCTGGCCGGCGCCGGTACCAAGCAGCTTCTGATGGGGCAGCGTCTCTGTTCTCGACCTTGATTTCGCCAAGCGCCGAATAAGATTGGAGCATGTCGGTGATTTCATCGACCCGCATGAGGATGTCGGCACCCTTAGCGCGTCAATTGTCGACATGGAAACTGACGCGGATCAGGCATCAGCGCACTGCTGCGCGATGTACGCAGCTTGGTCTGCGCGCTGTCGCTCCGTGAGTTCGCGCACTTCGATCCGCCTGAGGTCGGCAAGGATTTTTCGCCTGGAATCGTCGCCGCTGGCTTCGGCTTCGAGCAATCGTCGCCGCAATTCGAGAGCTTCCTTGTGTTGACGAATCTCGCTGGCCAAAGCTTCCTCCTGCTGGAAATGCCTATCGATTGACACGCCCCTCTCGTGAGCGGCGACGGACAATACAAGGCCGCCGGGATTGGCGCCTCCCCACATTTGATGATGCTGGAAACCCTTGGCCGAGGAAAAGGATCGAGGGCTTTGATGCGAACCTTTTGCGCTTCGCCGTAGCCCTCACAAAGGGCGAGTTCCGGGGGCTCGCCTGGTGTGAATCGCGCTCGTTGCGACAGCGATCCTTGGGCGCAAGGCCCGAAAGCACGTTGATCGCGATGAGGAAGCTGAAGCAACACCTGGGCGGCTCGCCTGGGCCGTCGAGCGCGCAACGAAGGACTCCAACGGGTACCTCTCGGAAACCTCAGCCGCCCGGAGCGCAATCGCCAAGCTTCACGCCACGATCAAGTCCGAGCAAGGGTGTCTCGCGCCCAGCGACATCGGCGGTGCGCGGCGCTGCCTGCCCCATACGAAGGGCGAAAGCGGCGATGACGGGACAGCCGGCGGCCTTCATGCGGTCGAAGTCGGGCTTGCGCCGCGCGCCAAGGTCGCTGCCTCAATGCGCAGCCCGAGCAACTGCAGCGAAGCGATCTCCAGTTCGAAGCGACTCTCGGCGCCCGACCCCCCCAGGCTCGCGCGCAGCTGGCCGGCAATCGTTTCGCATTGGCCCTCCAACCCGCCGAAGTGCGCGCAGGCCGCGCGCACCGCCAGCGAGGCCAGCTCCACGTCCAGGCCCGCGGCCACCTTCGGCGAGCGCAGCCGGAGGGTGTTGTCGCCCGCACGGTCCCGTTGAAGCTGCGCGCGGGCGCCGGGCATCGCGACAGAGCTGTCACCCAGTCGGATCTCGCCTTCCAGCGACGTGCGCCCCAGCAGGGTCCGGGCCTGCTCCGTCAGCCCCTGGCCCGCGTGGGATGCGGCGGCGCTCAAAAGCGACTCGGCGAACCTCTGCAGGTCGATCCTGCCGCGCTCTGCCACGAAGGGGCCGAGCGGAATCCCCCGTCGTTCGAATTCGACCCCCCTGATCGGAGCGGCCGCGAACTGGAACACATAGCTGCGGCCGTTGGGCGCATCGACATAGATGCCCATGCGGCTCACGCCCATGCGCGAATCCGGACCCACGTGCCCGACCGTCGCATCGCCGAAATCGATGCGGCCCCCGCGGATCGGAATCGTGACCTCAGCGTCGAAGAGAAGCTGCGCGTCCTCGATGTGGCCACGGATGCTGCCCTCCGCCGCGGCCAGCGGGCCGAGGAACCAATCCGGCAACGTAGCCCCGGCCGAGGGGTTCGGTGCTGGCGCGGCGGCACCCGCCTGGCGCAGGCGATCGGCGAACGGCTGGAACTGCGACGGCATCTCCAGCGGACCAGAGAGCTTGAGGCCGGCGACTTCGATCCGTTCCGCCGTCATCGCGCCGAGCCGCATCCGGCCCTCCGCCGATTCCAGCGTGCATCGCAGGCCCTGAACGGCCACCCGGCCGACGCGGATCTCGTGCGGACCGCTGCGCAGCATCACCGATGTCGCTTCGAGCCGGGCGATGCCGATCTCGGCTGCGCCGCCGATCCCGGCAGCCCAGCTGATCCCTTCGAGCGTCAAGCGATCCCGTCCAAGGCCGTCAGAAACGCCGAGCTGCAAGCCAAGGAGCGTGTCGACGATCGAAACGGCGGATGGCGTGGTCATGGCGTGAAGATTGTGCACGTCGAGGGGGACCGCCGTCCTGGCGGCACTTCCTTCGCCAGGTTCAGCACGGAGCTTTCGGCGCCCGGGGGCGCCAAGGCCCCGCCGGGCAGCACCGCGCAAGGCGACGCCGGCAGCTGCTTTAGCGCGCCGACGCGCTCGGAAGCCTGTCGCCAGCACAAGGGCGTGAAGACGTGGCTGGGTGCCCCTCGGAAGCCGTGCAGACTCGGTCGCTGCGCTCACGCACCGAGGTCGCGCCCAGCACCGCCGTGCCGCGCGCACGCCCGGGACGCCGGCGGTCTGCGAAGCCGAGGTCGTCCGGCGTACGCCCGCGTGGCCGCACGCTGCGGCCTGTTGCTCGGACGGGTGTGGAAGCCGGGCCGGAGTCGGATGGCGCGACGCGTGCACGCGCTGCGGCCGACGTCATTGCTGGAGGTGGGCGTCGAGACCGGGCTCGCGCTGGGCGGGCTACCCGCTAGGCGCCCGCATCGTCGGCATCGCCCTCTCGCATGACAGGCTCGAGCGCGCGCCAACGCGCGGCGCGCCCTGCCGCAGCACGACATCCAACTTGCGCACATGAACGCCGAGCGGATGAGCTTCCCCGATGCGTCGTTCGACTGCGTCACGCTGCCCTATGCGCTGTCGATGACACCGCGACCGGCTGAGCTTGTGCGCGAGATGCGCCGAGTCTGCAAGCCCGTTCTGGTGGCTGCTGCAGCGCGCTGTCCGAGCTGCCGCGGGGCGTGGGGGCTTTCGTTCGGAATGTCGCTTCGACGAGCAGATGCTGGCCCACGACTGGCAGCTGCTGGCGTGGAGTCGATCAACCGGTTCGGGCCTTCGAAGCTCGTGGTGCTGCGCAATGCCGGCACGCGCTGCAGTCCGCCGTCCCGTGGCTGCGAGTGATCCGACCGGGGCGGCGTTCGGCGCGCTCGTCACGGGCGTCTGCGGCGCGCTGAACAACGCGCTGAGCATCGCGCCGGCTGCAGCATGCCGCAGCGCATGGCCTGCTCGCGGCCGGCAGGCGCGCGCTCTGGGAGGCGAGACGATGGTCACGCGCTGTGGACGGCAGGCGGGACGGCGGCGCGGTGCGCCGGGCGCCGCCGTTCAGCGAAGTAGAGGCCCGCTGAAACTGGAGAGGCTGCGATCGGGAAAGCCTGGCAGGTACAGCGTGCGCTCGGCGACGTCCCAGGCGTCCCCGGGCGTGTAGCCCATCGCTTCGATCGACTCGATGAATCGGTGCTTGTTGAGCACATGCGGCAGCTTGTTCAGGAGCACGTGCTTCGGCCGCGCGATGCATCGACGCAGGAACGGTGCGAGGGACACCTCTTCGAGACATTGAAGGGCGCCCGCCGACAGCCAGACGTCGCTGGCGGTCGAGCGCACCGCCTGGGCCAGGTCATCGGTGAATGACAAGGCGGACGCGGCGCTGGTTGTCGCCAGGGCTCTTCCGATGGTCACCATCGCCGGCACTTCGACGATGCGCCACGCGAGCGCTGCGGGCATCTGGAGGTAGCGGCCGTGGGCATCGTAGTGAACGCCGACCGACCCGCCGATATCGAGCTCGCTTGCCGCTCCTTCCCGAAACGCGCCCTGCAGCCAGAACAGGACCGGATAGTCGTAGGCGAAGATCCGTTTCGAGCGGACCTCTATGTACTCTGCGGCAAGGCAGGCCCGGTTGAACTCGTGGCTTGGAGGAAGCCAGGCCCGCGCCTCGGCGAAGTTCTCTAACTTGCCGTAGTAGAACCCGCAGCCCTCGCTGGAGAGGAAGTGTTCGCGCCTCAGCTGCAACAGCACCGGCCGGGCGGCCGGGCCGTCGAGCAGCCGCCGAACCATGCGGGCCGCGGGGAGCAATGACATGGTGACACCGGGGAGGGGGTCGTCGGGCACCTTCTTCACTAACGTCGAGGTCGCGCAAAACGCCAGCGACGCGACGTCACAGCTGCGGGGCAATCGGGGTGCCCGAGCGGGCAAGCGTGGACGGAGGCACTGGCCAATGGAGCGGGATGGCCGCGCGATGCCGCCGCGCGACGCGCCGTTGCTAGGACAGCCGCTGAAGGTAGTCGTCCAAGCTCGCGGAGAGCTGACCCCCTTCGGGCAGGCTACCGCTGGGCGTGAAATGGTCGACCACGTCGGGCAGCAGCTGCGACAGGCCGCTGCGCGCCTCGTCGTCTCCGACGCCGGCCTGCTGCGCGATCCGATGCAATTCGTCCTGCCCGAAGACCTCCTCGATGGCCTCGGGTGGCAGGGCTTCGTTCGGCCCGGTGCCGACCCAGGAATCGGCTTGTCGGCCATAGCCCCGCTGGGTCAGCTGGCCAAGCAGCTCGCCGATGCCGCCCGCGCCGCCCGCCGTGCCAGTGCCCTGCTGGCCGCGCTGTTGCAACATGCTGAGCACCACGGGCAGGAGGGCCATGAGCACCGGGCTCAAGCCAGCTCCGCCGCCGCGCTGGCTGTCGCGACCGCCCAGCGCACGACCGGCCAGGCCACCGAGGATCTGTGTGAGCAAGCCCATGGCGCACTCCTCAGCGGACTCGGCCGCGCCGGACCAGATTGACGATCGCCAGCAGGATGACCGCACCGATCAGCGAGGCGAGCAGGCCGCGCACGCTGAAGTCGTTCTGGTTGACCGTTGCGGCCCCGAGCAGCGGCGCCACCAGCCAGCCCCCAAGAAGCGATCCGACGATCCCGACGATCACGTTGAGGACCATGCCTTGCTGGGCATTGGTGCGCATGATCATGCTGGCGACCCAGCCGATCAGGCCGCCCACGACGAGCCAGATGATGAGGTTCATGGAGTGCTCCTTGGTTGAGGTGGCCGCAGCGTCGAGCCGCTGGCGTCGAGCGCGTATAGGACAACACCTCCAAACGCCGAGGTCAAGGACCGCAGCCCGACGACCGCGCAGCGCTGCCGCATCCCTCAAGCGAGCCGCCGCCTACATCGATACGGCTCGACGGCCGATCGAGCCGCAGGACGGCAAGGTCGATAAGCCTCCTATGAGTGCGCCGTGCGCCCAGCATCGCTGCCGCCATCACCCCTTCCGATCTTTACCACTGTTTGAGGACCACACCATGGAAACCAACTCACCCAACTTCCAGGCCGACGGCGCCGAGACGCGCAACGACAGCGGAACCGACGCCGGTCGCAGCGCCATGGACTCGAACACCTTCGCGCAGGCCGACAGTCCCCGGTCCGATCAGGCGGATCGAGCCGGGTTCGCGGATGAGGCATCGATGCGCAAGGACACGCAGGGCGGCTCGACATTGCGTGCGGCGGCGGAGGCGACGCAAGGCTACTTGCAGGACGCGAAGAACAAGGCGAGCGCCGCGGCCGAGACCGGGAAGGCGTATGCGCAGTCGGCAGTCAACGCCGCGGGCAAGAAGATCAATGACGTGAAAGACCAGGCCGCCGATCTGAAGCAGCGGGGCATGGAGTACGCTGCGCAGGAGCCCATGAAGGCGGTTGCGATCGCCGCCGCCGGCAGCGCGGTAGTGACCGCGCTATTGATGACGCTGATGCGCGCACGTCGCTAGACCGCCCTGCCGCGTCACGCCAGCCGATGATCCGGGTCCTGCGGCATGTCGGACAAGGTCCCCGGACGCCAATACGCGACGTCCGGCATGACCAACGTCTGCGACCGCTGCGGTCGAGGCAACCGTGCCCTGTTCTGCATCGGCTGCGCCGGCAAGTTGCCCGGCTTCGCGGTCTCGGGCACGTCGGCGCCGCAGGGCATGACGTCGTTGGAAAAAGGGCGCGCTGCAGCACGACTCTCGGGAGGCGAGCAGGGCGCACCGGGCCACCAGCCAGATCATCCGGACCACTCGGACCACTCGGACCACCCGGCCCATCCGGACCACCTGGGTCACAGGGCCCTGCCCTTACTGCCCGAGACGAAGTCCTTCTGGATGGTGCTGGGCGCGCTCGCCGTGGCGATGACGATCGGCTTCGTGGCCGTGTTCGTGCACGTGACGGACGCACCCTCCCCTGCGCGCGGCGGCAACGTCGCACTGCCCGCTGCCACCACGCCGCCCCCGCCGCCCGATCGGATGGCGGCTGCATTGCCGCCACCGCCTGTGTGGCATGCGCAAGGCCCAGGGTCGCCCGCCGCGCAGGTGCCGCAAGCGCCTGTCTCGACCGGGATATCGTCCGGGGTGTCGCCTGTCGGCGGCAGCAGCGCAGCGCAGGTCCGTCGAGACCTTCTATCGTGCGTTGTCTGCGGCGGACGGCCAAGCGGCCGCAGCGGTGGTGATTCCCGCAAAACGGGGGGTCGGCCCGTTCAGTGAGCACAACATCGCGCGGTTCTTCGGCTCGTTGGACCGGCCGCTGGTCATCCGCTCGATCCGCCCGATCGATGACCGCCGCGTGGAGGCGAGATACAGCGATCGGGTGTCGAAAACCACGTGCGAGGGCACGGCGATCGTGGAGACGCAGCGCGTGAGCCAACAGACCCTGATTCGAAGCATTCGCGCCAACTGCTAGCGCGGCGCGTGGCCTGCGCTAATCGCACGAGGGCGCAGAAAGCGGCGGCGTCCGACGGCGGCGCGCGGTGCACTCGCCTACGCTGCGGCAAGCCCACGGGCACGAGGCAGGCACACACACAATGAACGATCCCCCCGACACGCTTCCTGCGTCGATCACCACGGCGTCGGTACCGACGGACTGGGTCGTCGCCGACACCGACTACCGGGCCATGGTCGACGCGGTGCTCGACTATGCAATTTTCTTCATGGACCGCCACGGACGCATCCTGACCTGGAACGCGGGCGCGCACGCCCTGACCGGGTACGGTGCTGACGAGGCGATCGGGCAAGACGTGGCGTTCTTCTATCCGAGCGAGCTGGTGGACGTGGGAGGTCCTGCGCACGAACTCAAGACGGCGGCAGAGCGCGGCCATTGCGAGGAGGAAGGCTGGCGCCTGCACAAGAACGGAACGCGCTTCTGGGCCAGCATCGTCGTCACGCGGCTGGGCAATCCGGACGGATCGCTGAAGGGCTTCTCCGCCATCGTGCGGGATCTGACGAGCCGACAGCGGCACGAGGAGCAGCTGCGCGCGAGCGAAGAGCGCTTTCGGCTGATCGTGGACGGGGTCAAGGACTATGCGATCTTCATGCTGGACCCGACGGGCCATGTGGTGAGCTGGAACACGGGAGCGCGCACGACCAAGGGCTATGAGGCCGCGGAGATCATCGGCAAGCACTTCTCCGTGTTCTACCCTCCCGAGGTGGTGGCAAGCGGCTTTCCCGAGCTGGAGTTGAAGGCGGCGCTGGAGACCGGCCGCTACGAGGACGAGGGGTGGCGCTTGCGCAAGGACGGCAGCCGCTTCTGGGCGAGCGTGGTCATCACGGCGCTGTTTGACAAGGCGGGCAACCACCGTGGATTTGCCAAGGTGACGCGCGATCTCACCGAGCGCCGGCGGGTCCGGGCGCTCGAGGACGAAGGGCGACGCATCGCCACGTTCCTGGCCATGCTGGGACACGAGTTGCGCAATCCCCTGGCGCCGATCGCCAACGTCGTGGAGATTCTGGAGCGTCAGGCGGTCGAGCCGCAGATCAAGCGTCTCACTGCCGTGGCGTCGCGGCAGGTGAGGCAGATCACGCGACTGGTGGACGATCTGCTGGACGTTGGACGCATCGCGCATGGCAAGATTCATCTCGAATTGAAGCCGGTGAGGCTGGCCACGGTGGTGATGGAGGCCATCGAGGCCACCAAGCCGTTGCGCGATGCCAAGCGCCATCTGCTCGACGTCGAGCTTCGGGATAGCTCGGCCTGGGTCAGCGGCGACCATACCCGCCTGGTGCAGGTGGTATCGAACCTGCTGCACAACGCCGCCAAGTTCACGCCGCCCGGTGGCCGCCTGAAGGTACGCCTCGACACCGCACAGGGACGCGCGGAGATCAGCGTGGCCGACAACGGACCCGGCATCGCGCCGCAGGACCTGCCGGGCATCTTCAACCTGTTCACGCAGGGCGATCAGGACATCTCCCGTCCCCAAGGGGGCCTGGGCCTGGGGCTGACGCTGGTTCAGAACATCGCTGCCCTCCACGGCGGGGACGTGAGCGCATTCAGCAAGGGCGTTGCCGGAGAAGGCAGCGAGTTCATCGTGAGTCTGCCGACCATTGCGGCACCGATAGAAGCGCCTGAGCAGCCCGGGCCCCAGACCGGGAAGCGCGTGCTGGTGGTGGACGACAACCAGGACGCTGCGGAGACGCTCTCGCTGATGGTAGAAGCCTTGGGCTACTTCCCGTCCACGGTCTTCGACGGCGACGCCGCGCTTCGTGCCATCAAGAGCACACAGGCTGATGTGGTGTTGCTGGACATCGGTCTGCCGGGCCTGAGTGGTTGGGAAGTGGCGCAGAAGGTGCGCAGCGAGGTGGCCGATCCGCCGGCGCTGATCGCGGTGTCCGGCTTCGGCCAGCCTGCCGACCGTGCGAAGAGCCTGGAACTGGGTTTTCATGAGCACTTCACGAAACCCGTCCAGCTCGACCAGTTGTCCGCCGTCTTGAAACGCCTGATCGGCTCCTCCTGATCGCTGGACGGCGTGTGCCGCGCGAGCCCCGGGGTCACACCAGGGCCGAGAGACGTTGGCGGTGCCGCCGCCTCGTCCTTGGGTAGTCGGGCCACTGCCTGAACGCGGGGTGAGAGGGTCGCTGCTCGCGCAGCGCGCGTGCGCCAAACCGCGACATCGTGTGCAGGACAGGACACACGGCATACGCGGATTCCTTCTCCGGGGCGGCGCAGCACGGTTGCCGACTTTCACGGCGAAACGCGGCTGGAGGCCGAGCCGTCCGCCGGCCTTGGAACGTCGGCCGCGCGACGCGGCTGGCAAAAGTGCAGGGGGTGACGTCGCTCGCCGGTAGCGGCATGCGTGAACTTCCTACGTCGAGGGGCGCTGGCGGATCCGAATCTTGCGATCCGACCTCCCACCCAGGAAAGCGAGCGATGTCAGCCGATTCCTCCACGCTCGGGCCCGCCCGCGCCATCGCGCCCGCGACCTTGATTCGGCCCACCGACGCGGAACGACGGGCGGCGGAACTGGAAACCCGCGAGCTGCATGCACGCACGCCTGCGCCCCGGGTGCAGGAAGCCGGTGCCAGAAGCGAAACGCGAGTCGGCCGTCGGGCCCCCGCCCGGGCCGGGTATCCCACCTCGGGAACGCGCGCCGGGCGCTGGCTGAAACCGAGGGAGTTCGTGGTGCTCTGTCGGACGGCCGCAGGTGCCTGGATCGATGACTATGCGCCGAGCATGGGGGCCGCCATCTCGTACTACACGATCTTCTCGATGGCACCGCTGCTGGTGATCGTGATCGCGGTCGCCGGGGCGGTCTTCGGCCGCGACGAGGCTCAGGCGCAGGTGGTGGAACAGATCAGCGGACTCGTCGGGGCGGAGGGCGCTTCGGCGGCCGAGAGCCTGCTGCGCAGCGCCAGCGACCGCGACGAGGGATGGATCGCGGGGCTGGTCAGCGCGGCCGTGCTGTTGGTGGGCGCGACCACCGTGTTTGCCGAATTGCAAAGCGCGCTGGACCGCATCTGGCATGTGCCCGAGAAGGACAAGCCGCAGGGCATCTGGGCCGTTCTGCGCGCACGCATCCTGTCGTTCGGGCTGATTTTGGCCATGGCGTTCCTGCTCATCGTGTCGCTGGCTGTGAGCGCAGGCCTGTCGGCGTTCGACGGCTGGTTCGCAGGCCTCCTTCCGGGTTCATCGGTGCTGTTGCACGGGGTCAACGAGGCGATATCGGTCGCCGTCTTCACGCTCCTGTTCACGTTGATCTTCAAGTGGATGCCCAGCGTTTCCATTGCGTGGCGCGACGTGTGGATCGGTGCGTTGGTGACGGCGCTGTTCTTCGTGATCGGCAAGTCCCTGATCGGGCTCTACCTGGGCGCAAGCGGCGTGAACGAATCGTTCGCCGCCGCGGGTTCGCTCGTCGTGGTCGTGGCATGGGTCTATTACGCGGCACAGATCTTCCTCTTTGGAGCAGAGTTCACGAAGGCTTACGCCGACGCGCACGGATCCTTGGCCGCTTCGCAAGCCATGGCCGCAACCGAGGCGCAGGGTCGGCAGGCCGTGGTGGTGGCCGTGTCGCCAGGCCAGGGCGCCGCTGCCGTCCCCGACGCCCGCTTTGGCCAGAGCGCCGCCGCGCGCCACGAGGTCGATGAGCGCCTCGCGCGATCCGCGCGCGCGTTGGCCGAACGGCTTGTCGTTCTGGGGGCCTTGGCGGTGGGGAACGCCCTCGTCAAGCGCTGGATCGGCCGCCAGCGGAAGGTGGCGCGGCGACGTGGACGATGAGTCCGCGGGACCTTGCCGTGCGCGCGATCGGGCACTTCGATTGCCGCGACGAGTCAGCCGTCACGGAGAGCGAGCCCGTTGTCGCGATCGCATGGCTGACTCGTCTGGGCTCACATTGCACCGCCTGTCGAAGGTGGAAGGTAGAAAGGAACGGTTCCATGATCACCGATGCAGATGCGGGCAAGGCGCACGCCGCGAGGGCAAAGGAAAGCGCAGCAACGCACACGAAGGCAGGCCAGCCGCCTGGGCCCCGCACGCTGCGGATCGCACCCATCCAGCAATTGCCCGGCTTTGGGGAGCTCAGGCTGGTCGCAACGGACGCGGGCGCGCTCACCCTGGCGCTGAGCGGCAGCGCCGTCTTTCTTCGCAGCGCAGAGCAGCGCCTGCTGCGCGGCGGGGTGCCGGCGATGTGGGGAGACGAGGCAGTGAGCCTGAAGGCACTCTGGTCCCAGATGCTCAGCGGCAATCAGATGAAGCTTCGATGTCGGGTTCAACCGCTGTGACGAGCCGAGGCCTTTGGGCTCGGGGTAGGCCGGGCGAGGCGACGGTCGCGCATGGTCTCCGCGAGGCTGCGGCGATGGGTGCACACCGCGATGTCGTCGCGCCCTCCTTCGGGTCGACGCGCATGCCCGCGCAGGGAAAGTGAGGGCCGCGCGACGGCGTTCTTTGCGGGCGTGGACAGGTCCAGCCTCCCCGGCCGGTTTCAGATGAGAGGCACGCCGCCGGTGACCGCAAGGGTGGCCCCGGAGATGCGCGCATCGTCGCAGGCCGGCAGCACGTAGGCGGCCTGCAGTTCGGCGGGCTGGCCGGAGCGCTTCATCGGTGTCTGGGAGCCCGACGCCTTCACCTTGTCATCCGGCAGGGTGGAAGGGATCAGGGAGTTCAGAACGGACCAGGCGCCACGCAGTTGACGCGGATGCAATTCTCGGCGAGCAATTGGGCCATGCCCTCGCTCGGGTTCTGGACGGCCCGCTTGGTGGAGGCATAGGCCACGAGGGTGGCGTTCGGCTTGTCGTCGTTGACGCAGGCCGTGCTGAAATGGAGAAACCCGGCCTCATGTGGCCGACCGCGGCCTTTCAAAGGAAGAAGTTGGCGTAGCCGTTCGTGTGGAACGTCCAGTCAAACTCCTCTTCCGTGATTTCCTCGAGCGCCTTGTGCTGGAAGGCCGCGTTGTTCACCAGCACATCGAACCGGCCGAAGTGCTGGACCGCGGTATCGACCAGATGCTGGCAGTGCGCTTCCGTTCGGGCAGGTCGGAGATCAGGACGTCCGCGCCTTCGCGTGCGAAGGCGACGGCCACGGCGCGGCCGATGCCGCTGTCCCCGCCTGTGATCAGGGCCGCCTTGCCGCGCAGCTTGACCGAAGTCCGGCAAGGGCGTCATGTTCGACTCGAATCCCGGCGGCCTTCACCGCGGTCGGGAACGGGGGCGTGGGGCGACTCTCGAGGGCATCGGTCATGGAGTTCTCGCATCCCGCTTTGCGCGCCCCGGTCGCGATTCCGGGCAATCCGCGTGCCGCAGCGGCGCTTCGCCCGGCCATCCGCCAGCCGGCGCCCGGCTTTTCGAGGGCCATTGGACTTGCCCCAGGGCACGCCGTTTGCCCCTTCCTGGTGTGCGCGGCAGTGGAAGCCGGGCCATGGCCGGTGGATGGCGCCTTCCGCGAAGACGCTATCCGCAGTGAGGCGAGGGAGGCGACGATGCGATGCGAAGCGGTTCACTGTTTCCACCGGGCGAGCGTCCGGTTTGCGATGTTTCCCGAGGACTTGGACGGTTCGCGCGTGCTGGCCGAGATCTCGGACAACGCGCCGCGACACCTGTTTCATGCGCGCGCAGGCGCTGCAAGCCTGCTCGAAGCGTGCCAGGCGCATTTCGAACTCATCGAGGCGGTGGCGTTGGAACGCCATCAACGCCAGCCGGGGCAACCGATCCGCCTGGAAAGTGCCGATTTCTCTAGCGCGCGCCGGTGGGCTCCCCGCAATCAGGTGCAGCAACGGAGACAGGCCAGGATCCACCGCGCGCGGCACGCACTCAACTGTCGAGGGCTTCGCTGTCGGTCGCGGGGGCCGGTTCACGGGGGCCGGCCTGGCCCGCTGCCCACCTCGCCGCCGTGCGTCAGCGGCGGGTCCAAAGGGGCGCCGGCATCGTCGAAGCCGGGGCGTCGTGGATCCCGAGGTACTTTTGCACCGCGGCCAGCCGGGGGCCGGCCGCTGCCACTGCTGCGCGAAGGCGCCCTTCGCTGACCCGAAGTTCGCGCACCCAGTACCGCAATTCGTAGACATCGCTCAGATCGATGCGCGCGAGGTCGTGGGGAACGAATTCGAAACTCACGGTGAGGACTCCTGGGTGGTGGGGGGGCGAAGAGGCGAGCCGTTCTCAGGCACGCAACCTGGTCTCGTCGCTCGTCAAGGGCAATCCTGAGGGCAGTGCGCTCGCCATGGGAGCTTGCGCCAGGTGTTCCGCCGCTTGCTGACCATCAAGCATTGAGACGCGACGGCGCCGCACGCCGCAGCCGCCGCGACCGTGTGGGCTACCCGTCCTTGGCTCCGCCCGACGGCTTGTCGATCGCCTTCTCGGCCTCGAGCCAATCCTCGACGTCTCCGCCAGGCTGGCCGCCGCGACGTTGATAGGCGTCATACGCAGCCCGGCGGATCCTGGTGACGCGATCCTGCTCCGGATCGTCTGCGCGCTCCTCTTCCGCTGCACGCTGCAGCGTGTCGCGCTCGAGATCCAGCGCACGAATCTCCGCTTCGAGCGGCAATGCGCCGGGTGTGAGGGGGTTGGGCTGGCCGGGCGGCAGCGTCGATGAGGCAGTCATGCGATCTCCATCTGAAGAAAACCAGTGGGGCGGAAAAGCGGAGCTCTGACCGGCGGCGGTGGGAACGACAGATGTTCAGAAGATGTGGGCGGCGCGGGGAGAGCGAGCGCCTCAACAGATCCAACGCTTGCGCCGAGGCCCGCTGCCGCGGTTCAGCCGCCGGCGTCGTTCTCACGTTCGTCGCCGCGCGAGGCGCGCCGCCTCATCGGCTGTGTGTCGTCCGAGCGCGGGGAGGTATCGACTTGACGTGCCGCCTTCTTCATGGCGCCCTTGAGCGCGGACGGGTCAGGTTCTGGTCGAGACGGTTCCGCGCCAGTGATGGCACGTGGTGCGTTGACTCTGCCGCTGTGCGTGCGGGGGTGGGCGGTGGCCATTGGCTCTCCTCTTGCCGTGTCGGTTCAGGTGAATGCGTGTGGCGCTTGACATTTCGACGTAGAGTGGACCGACGCATTCGCTGCGAGACCAACGAAATCACGCGATGTGATGAAATCCAACTCCTACATGGCATGCGCGCATCGGGCTGGCTCGATGAGGCAAGGCGAGTTGTTTGAGACGGACCGACACGACGCGGCGCCTGAGGGCTGGGCGTACGAGCCCGAATTTCTGGCGCCTGAGGAGGAGACGCGCGTGCTCGCATGGATCAGCCGGCTTCCGTTGGCACCGATGCGCTACAAGCAGTAGGTGGCTCGCAGGCGCGGCATCAGCTTCGGCGGCCACTACGACTTCGACGCCAATCGGCTGATGCCCTCCCGCCGGCGCCGCCGGAGTTGACACCGCTCATCGGCAGGGCCGCAGCCTGGCTCGGACGGCCGCCTGCAGCGTTCGTGCACGCGTTGATCGCAAAGTACGCGCCGGGCACGCCGCTCGGTTGGCATCGCGATGTCCCGGATTTCGAGGACGTGGTGGGTGTCTCCCTCGCCGGTGAGGGGCAGCTGGAGTTCCGGCGTTATCCGCCCCGATCGATGCGCAGCGATCCGCTGGGCGGGCGGCTTCGCCTCACGCTCGCGCCCCGCTCGATCTACCGCATCACGGGTCCGGCCCGGTGGGAATGGCAGCACGCGCTGCTGCCGTCTGAGACGCTTCGCTACTCGATCACGCTCAGGACCGCATGCCGGCCTGGGGCGGCGGGCGACCGGCGCTGAGGGCCGCCGGCAGGCGCGCACGGCCGTCGCGCGCCACACCGCGTGCAGCGCGGGCCCGCTCGGCGTGCTGCACGGGTGGGAGCGGGAAGGTTGCCACGAAGGCGAGCAGGGGTTTCCCGACCGGTCGGCCAATGAAAGCCTTGAATCGTGCGCGCTGGGCCATCGTGGCGGCGCAACGCAAGACCGTGCCTGTCTTGACCCATGACTCCGCTGGCCAAGCAAATACTTGCTATGTGCGCCGGCATATGACGTTGAACTGTCGATGCGCGAGACTTGTGGTTGGTCTCACGACGCACTCACCACCGAGTTGCTCCATGCCCAATGCCCAGCCTGCTCACATCGACCGCCTCCGCGCCTTGCCGAAGGCAGAGGTCCATGCTCATCTCGAAGGCTGTTTCGAACCGAGCGTTCTCCCGAGCAATGCGCAACGCGGGCGAGTGTGCCCATGCCCAGGCCCCGCGAGCGCTTGTTCGAGTTTGAAGGGCTGGCGGACTTCCTGCCTATCCTCGACTGGGCCTGTAGGCTGGCATCGACCCGTGAACGCCTCGACACGCTGGTGGCTCTGCAACATCCACGGTTGGTGGCGCTCTCGATCGATGGCAATGAGGCGGCCGCCGGTCGCACCGGCCCCCGTTTCGCAGAGGCGTTCCGACGCACGGGGGCGGCGGGACTGCGGCGCACCGTGCATGCTGGCGAGTCCAGTGGCCCCGACGGCGTGCGGGATGCGATCGAATTGCTCGGTGCCGATCGCATCGATCACGGTGTACGAGCAATCGAGGACCCCGAACTCGTTGGACTGTTGGTCGATCGGCAGCTACCGCTTGGCATCTGCCCGACCTCCAATCTGACTTTGGGGGTCTAACGTAGCATTGAGGATCAACTGATCGATCGCTTGCGCCGTTCCGGCGTCCCCGTGTCGATCAACAGCGATGATCCGGTCTTGCTGGGGGCCAGCCTGGTAGGCGAGTTCGCGTTGTGCAGCAAGGCGTTCGCCTGGTCAGATGACGACCTGCGGTCACTGGCACGCAATTCGATCGATGCGAGCTTTGCCAACGCCGACGTCAAGGTAAGGCTGACCCAGGCGCTGTCGTATTGGTGAAGCCGCAAGGTTGTTGGATCGACCAGCGACGTGACAGCATCAACAGTGCGCAACGGCGGGCGATCGCTGGGATTGTTTGCTCCGCGGGCCTTTCGAGCGTTGCTCATGATCGTCCGGCATAGCTTGCTTCATGTTTTCGACGGCCGCCTGATCGTGCCCAGCTTGATCTGCGGGTCGTGGTTGATGAACCAGTCGTAGTAGGTATTCGACGTAATGTCCGCGCGCTCGTAGGGATCTGTACGGGACTTGAACGACTTTGTATCCGCAGGAGAACGAAAGGCTCTCCCCAGATCCTCATCGTGCAGGCCGCGCTGCTCCATGAAAACCAGCTTCCAGTTGCGCGTGCTCAGTGCCACTAGGTCACCGTCGTCATCGAAATAGAAGATTGCGCGAGCGGCAGTGTGAACTTGAAGACCGCCCCACCGCCTTGATTGTGTGATGCCCAGAGCTTACCGCCCTGCGCCTCGATCAACCGGCGGCAGATCGCAACGCCAACACCCAAGCCGCCGGACTTGGTGGTACAGAACGACTGGAAAATGCGCTCCAGCTCGCCGTCGGCGATCCCGTGCCCATGATCGGCGATCTCGCCGCGGCCAGCCAGTGAAGCGGGACGTGCGCGACGGCAAGGCCGACTGATGTCAACACGTTCCTCGAGGACTTCAAGGGGCGCGACGTCGCATGACGTTCTACGTGAGGCGAGCCTCTATGCTGATTGCGTCAGCCAAGGCGGAGGACTACCAGATTGAGGAGACCGAGCCGGCAAGACCCGGTTCACCGACCACAGCCTTGGCAGGCCGTTGTCAAGGATGTACTTCGAACGACATTCGAGAGCGCCTGCAAGCACTTGCAGGCCTGCGTCACACAATGCCTCGGGGCGTCGTTGCACTCGCTACCAAAGCCCGATCCGGCAGTGTCGCAGCGCGGGCGAGGAGGCATTTGAACCTCATCCAATGCGGTCGAACCAAACTGGATGGGCAGGACCGCGCTATTTCGCTGGCGTCGGCGGGGCGCCCGCCTGGGAGGCCGGAAGCGGATTCTCGGGCGTCGCCGGCGTTCGGGACGGCACGCCTGTGGTCGGCGCTTGCCCAGTGGCGCTCACCGCGGCAGATTGGGTTTGCACGGCCGCGGTGGCCGGCCCATACCAGGTCCTGACGCCGCGATGGGCCGCGCACGGCCGGGCTTTTCTGCCCTCGCTGGTGAACGTGCCGTCCTTGCACTGCGCCGTGGTGCCGGCGGGTGCCTTTGCGGGCGCTCCCGCGTGCCCCGGTGGCGCGACGCAGAAAAGCACGGTGCAGATGAGAAGGAAGGAAGGTGTGCGCATAGCGGTTCTCCGTGGATCGTTGGGGGGACACGCTTCATTTCCGCCCGTCCAACCCGTGCGCGACGACAGTCGGCGTGGCCGCTGCGAGTAGGAGAGACCCTCGGCGGTCTGTGTCGGACCGCAGGCGTGCAGCGTCGCAGGCGGGCAGCAGCCTGCGCCGCTGTGCTTCATCGGCAGACAGCTGAACTTCGAACCGTACGGAATCGACCCCGGGCGCCGGCAACGGGCCATCGATGCGTCGAGACCATCGGTCTCGACGGGAACCCGAGGCCCTCATCGAAGCGTCGGAAGGCGAGTAGCGTCAAGGCAACCGCGCGCCACACAGTGGATGACGTGATCGCACCGGGGCAGCTTCCGCCTACACGCGCCGGTGGGGCCGGGCCTACGCGGCACGCCGCAACGGTTCGTACAGTGACGCCATCACCGGATCACAAAGGACTCCATGGCCAACAGCAGCATTCTCGGAGGTGAGCACGCGCCGGCTCGCCGGCGCGGTACGGACGTTGACGCGCTCGGACCCAGCGACACCAGCGACAGCGGCAGCGACGTGCAATCAGACCGCGGCCGGTCTGCGCTTCCCGATGACACGTTACAGGGTGCGCCGGCGATCTTGCATGGCAGTAGCACCGATGCAGCCGGGACCGGCGAGCGCGCGTCGGCGGGCGCGAGCACGCTTCGACCTGATGCGGACGTGCTGCCCGATCGCGTTGGCACGGTGCCGCAAGATGCGCTCGACGCCGCCGTGTCCATGGACGATCCCGCTGCCGCTTCACCGGACGAACTCGCCGCGACCGGCGAGGACGATGCCCAAGACGACGAAGACGACGCTCAGGGCTGAGCGTCCGACCGCCTCCCCGGGAACCGATCCGGTGGAGCACGTCCTGCGCAAGGTGTTCGGCCTACGCAGGCTGCGTGCGGGACAAAGTGAAGTCATCGCGCGCGTCCTCGACGGTCGCTCCACGCTCGCAGTAATGCCGACCGGTGCGGGCAAGTCGCTGTGTTACCAACTGCCCTCGGTGTTGCTCGAAGGCCGCACGGTCGTGGTCTCACCGCTGATTGCGTTGATGAAGGACCAGTGTGAGAAGCTGCTCGCGCGCGGTATTGGGGCCGTTCAGCTCAACAGCCAGTGCCCGGCCGAAGAAATCAATGCCGCCCAGGCTGCTATCGAGGACGGTTCGGCGCGGATCGTGCTGACCACGCCCGAGCGGCTTGCCGACCGCGACTTCATGACCCTGATCCAGAGGGGGCCCACGGCGCTGCTGGTCGTGGACGAGGCGCATTGCATCTCGCACTGGGGACACGACTTTCGACCGGCCTTTCTCGAGATCGGGAATGCAAGGCGAGCGTTAGGAAACCCTCCCGTGCTGGCACTGACCGCCACTGCCAGCGACGAGGTAGCGCGCGACGTGATGGAGCACCTGGGCATCCCGAGAGCCGGCCTCCTCGACACGGGCAGCTACCGGCCCAACCTGCGCTACGCGGTCGAGCAACTCGCCACGGAGGACCGAAAGCGCGAGCGCGCGCTGGCCTTGGTCAAGGGGATCGGCGGCAGCGGCATTGTCTACGCTGCCACCGTCAAGGGGGCTGAAGCGGTACATGCAGCGCTCGAGTCCGCGGGGGAGTCGGTGGCGCTGTACCACGGCAAGCTCGGGGGCGCGCAACGCCGCGAGGCTCAAGACGCATTCATGAGCGGCGAGGTGCGTGTCATGGTGGCCACCAACGCTTTCGGAATGGGCATCGACAAGGCCGACATTCGCTTCGTGCTTCACTACCAGATGCCGGCCGGACTGGACAGCTACTACCAGGAGTCGGGCCGCGCCGGGCGCGACGGGGCGCCGGCCGACTGCATCCTGCTGTTTCACCGGCGCGACCGTGCGGTGCAGCAGTTCTTCCTGGCGGGACGCTATCCCGATGCGAAGGAACTCGACGAGGTCTATGCGCGCTTGCGTTCGCAGCCCCCCGACGACGCCGGGTGGACCTTGCAGACGCTGCAAGGCAAACTGCATGCGCCGCGCAACAAGATCCAGGTGGCGTTGACCCTGCTGCGCCAACGGCGGATCGTGCGCCAGGGCGCCGATGGCCGCCTCGCGCTCCTGCGTCCGGCCGTCTCGCCAGAAGCACTGGTCACGATGCTCGACCACTACCGCGAAAAGCGTGAGCAGGATCAGGCCACGCTCGAGGGCATGGTGTTCTATGCGCAGACCGGCCTGTGCCGTTGGCAGGTGCTGTTGACGCACCTCCAGAACGGCGACCCTGCGACGCGTTGCACGACCTGCGACAACTGCAGGCGCATCGCCCTCCACACCGCACAGGCGCAGGCGCAAGTCGAGGAGTCGGCGGGCCGCCCGATGGAGGCCGTCAGCGAGCCGCCTCCCTTCCGACCGGAGGCCACCGTGCGGGTTCGGCGCTACGGGGTCGGCCAGGTGGTCGCAGCGACCGCAATGGCAGTCGAGATCGAGTTTGCCGATGGAAGCAAGCGGTCGTTTCACCCGGATTTTGTCCGCTCCGTTCGCTCCATGCGGGCTACGCTGCAGCCCCCGCTCCCGGCGCTCGGTTGAGTCGATGCGAACCCCATGGCTTTGCAGGCGCGCCGCACGGGTCCCACCGCAAGGGCGCTCGTGTGAGCCTCAGGCAGTCGCCTGTCGGCCGAGGCAGACGACTGGCACTCAGCCGCGTCTGCGGCGCACCGCCAGGTAGGCCACACCGACAACGGCGGCCAGCGTGAGGGCCTTCCTTGCGGCGCCCTTGGGGTTGTGCTTCAGCTCGGCGGCGCCGCCCATTTCGCTGTAGACGCGTGGCAGATGGCCGCGGGTGAGGTCTTCGATCAAGCCTTCGCCGACGTCGACGCGATCGGCCAAAAGAAGCAGCAGCCAGTGGCGCAGGTCGTTCTCGCTGAAGCCGAAGGCCGAGCGGCGCACCACGCCGCTCAGGCCGCGCGGCGGGCAGGTCGAACCGAACACCGGCGTCAGGGTCGGCCGCTCGTTCGAGCGAAGCACTTCGACATGCCTTCGCTGAGGCTCGGGCGGTTCCGACCAGTGCAGCATGTCCAGGCGCGCGGGCGTTCGCTCCATGGGATAGGCGGGCCGGTTGGACCTGTCGAGATCGGCACCCCAGCCGACGATGTGTGCATGCTGCTCGCGGTCTTGGTTTTGGTTTTGGTTTTGGTTTTGGTTTTGGTTTTGGTTTTGGTTTTGTTTTTGCATGATCGTGCTGCCTCGTTCACGCCGTCACACCCGGCGGTATCAGGACCGTCTTGATGCATCCGTCGAGCTTGCTGGAAAAGATGTGATAGGCGTCGGCCACCTCTTCCAGGGGCATGACATGCGTGATCACCCGGTGCGGTTCGATCCGCCCTGCTTGAATGTGCTCGATGAGTCTCGGCAGGTGCCGCTTCACGCTGGCCTGGTTCATGCGCAAGGTCAGTCCCTTGTTGACGGCGTTCCCGATCGGAACCGCGTTGAAGGTGGGCCCGTACACGCCGACGATCGACACGTTGCCGCCCTTGCGAACGGAATTGATGGCCCAGTGCAAGACGGTTGCCGAGCCGCTCTGCATCTTGAGCTTCACGCCGGTGAGATGCTGAAGTGCGTTGCCTGCCGCCTCGCAGCCCACGCAGTCGATGCAGACGTCGGCGCCGAGCCCGTCGGTCATCCTCTTGATGTGAAGCGCCATGTCGTCGACCGATTTGAAGTCCACCGTTTCGCACTGCGCGAAGCGACGCACGAATTCGAGGCGATAGTCCACATGGTCGACGACGATCACCCGGCCCGCGCCCATCAGCCAGGCGGACTTCGCAGCAAAGATGCCGACCGGACCCGCGCCGAAGATCACGACGGTGTCGCCTTCGCGGATATCCCCCATCTCGGCCGCCTGGTAGCCGGTCGGAAAGGCGTCGGTCAGCATGACGGCGTCTTCGAGCAGCAGCTCGTCCGGAATCTTCGTGGGGCCAACGTCGGCGAAGGGTACCCTGACGTACTGGGCCTGCCCTCCGGCATAGCCGCCCGCCGTGTGCGAGTAGCCGTAGATGCCACCCACTGCCGTGGCCTGGGGGTTTGTGTTGTGGCAATTCCCGTACAGCTCGCGTTGGCAGAAATAGCACGTGCCGCAAAACACGTTGAACGGGACGATGACCCGGTCTCCGAGCTTGAGATTTTGCACCGAGCTGCCCAGGTCGATGACCTGTCCGACAAACTCATGGCCGAATGTGGTGCCCACCCGGGTGTCGGGAACCAGGCCGTGGTAGAGGTGGAGGTCAGATCCGCAGATGCAGGAACGCAGCACTTTGACGATCACGTCATTGGGGTGTTCGATGACGGGGTCCGGCATGCTGACCGCGCGAACGCGGTAAGGGCCTCGATAGTTCATGGCGAGCATGGAGAGTTTCCTTTTCGGGGGAGCCGCAGGAGCGAGCGGCGGCAGGGGACGCCGGAAGAACAGAACAGGTCATGGCGCTCGCGGGCGCGCTCAATCAGCCTTCTTGGGTGCCTTGTCGGCTTCGGGGATGAACTTGCTCACTGTCACGGAGACCGGATCGCTGGCCGGAAACGACTCTTCGACACCCGAGTCGAGGGCCTCCTCTGTCGGGTCGATGACGCTCGGCTTCTCCGCGTCGGGAAGGGGTTGGTGGGAATCCGCTGTGGGAAACGGCCAGCGGTCCTGGGAAGGGTTGGTCATGTCGATCCTTTCGGTGTGATTGGCGCGCGCTCGCTGCCAAACGGTGCGCTGGTTCATCGACGCGTCTCATCGACGCGTTCCTTGGAAGCCATTTGTTCGGCGCGCGGCGCCCGGAGGTAGACCACCTCGCCGCGATCACCCGTAGGCCGATGCCGACGAGACCGAAGCTCTCGTCTCGTGCAGCTGCCCGCAGCCGGTCAGCAGCGCGGCCGAGCGCGCAGCGACCGACGTCCATGGGTGGAGGCGGACCCGGTCGTCGTTCGATCACAAGGCTGACGAATACGTCGCCCAGCATTCGGGGTATGTGCAGGGCCAGCACCCTGGAGAGGCCCAATCCCCATCACCCTGAGCGCCTCGGACACGCGCGATCTGCTGTCCTTCGATTCCGCCTTCGAATCCACACGGTCCGGGATGTCGACTCCGACATGCGTTCTCCGTGCGCATGTGCGTCTGCTGCGTTGATCGATCGCGCGCTGCGCCATGGCGCGGCTGCGTGGGACAGGGCTGGCGAACACAGGCCGCTGCCGACCGCCACGAACCTGGATTTCACCAGGCGCCGATGCCGCGGCCACGGAAATGGAGGCACCAAAGAAAAGCCCCGGGGTGGAAACCCCGGGGCAAATCCACCAAGAGAGGGTGGAGGAGACAATCGATGCACCACATGCAAGCATGCAGACGGTCCGCAGCGTGCTTGGAGAAAGCCTACGCAATCCACGTGCCAGCGGCGCGTGCGGTCCCACAGGATGGCGTGCCAAGCACTGGAGAGTGTGGACAACGGAGGTCCGGCGGCGTCGTGCGATTCCTGCGCCTCATTGCGAACGAACACTCACAAACGGCGGGCGCGGATGGGGATGGCTGGATGTGGCTATCGCCGACCGGCAGGCAGGATGGCGCCATTCGACCGGTGCGAGTCGCAGGGTTGCTCATTGGCTTTGACAAAAGCGAACGTCACGGCAACAGCAGGCCCGACGCGGCAGACAGATCCTTGAGCCAAGCCGTCCATGCAGCCTCCCGCTGCGCGGGATCACCGCGCAGCAGCGCAGAGGGATGAAGGGTGACCAGCACGCGTCGCCCGGCGGCGTCTTCATGCCACTGCCCGCGCTCGCGCATCACGGCGACCGGCCGCTGCAGCAGCGCGCGCGCAGCGGTCGCGCCGAGTGCGAGGAAGGCATCGGGTTTCACCCGCGCGATCTCCGCTTCGAGCCAGTGGTGACAGGCATCGATCTCGCGCTGCGCCGGCGTCTTGTGCATGCGGCGCTTGCCGCGCAGCTCGAACTTGAAGTGCTTGACGGCATTGGTGACGTAGAGCCGTTCGCGGTTCCAGCCGAGCTCCGCCGCGGCGCGATCGAAGAGTCTGCCCGCCGGTCCGACGAAGGGGCGTCCCGCCAGGTCCTCCTTGTCACCGGGCTGCTCGCCCACCACCATCAGCACCGCGTGCAGGGGGCCCTCACCCATCACCGACTGGGTCGCACGGGCGCCCAGGGGGCACTCGCGACAGGCATCCGTCGCTTGGCGCAGGACCTCGATCGGCCGCGGCCGGATCGGGAGAGATTCCGGCTTCGTCATTTTGGAGGCCGGCGCCGAGCGCAGGGGGATTGCCCGGGATCGATGGAATGAGACCGGGTAATCATCGCCCCGCCCCTCCCGACAAGACTCCGGCGAGCCGCTGGCGCGGTGGGGGATGCGGTGCACCTCATCAAGCTGCCCGGTACGGCCCAGGTTCGCGACACGGACGGGGTCGCTGTGCCTTCAATACGGCTATGCACGAGGCAATGCGTCGGGCGCCGGGCAGCAACTTCTCTGCGTGAGGGAGATTCCGGCAGCTGATCCAGCAGAGCAGTCCCGCCTGGCGCGGTGCCCGGGCGATCGGATCGCGTGAAGACAAGGGCATGCGTGGACACAGGACAAGCCCTGTTACCGGCCCGGCGCGGGCGAAGGGCTGGATGGCGCCTGCGTACTGGGCTGTGGGGCAGGCGCCTCCTGCGCTTCTTCGCGCGTAAAGAAGTTGTAGGTCATCGCGCCCACCACGAGGACGACGACCACGATTGCCAGCGAACGCAGGGCCCGCCGGTCGGGTTGAACTGTGTCTTGCCGGGCGTCGGTTTTCATCCTCGTCGCTTCCGCGTTCCGCAAATCGAAGGTGCGCGCCGACTGCATGAGATCCTGTCGGAAGAAGGCGCATGAGGCTGCGCGACAAGGCTGAACGAGGGAGCCTCGCAATCACCATCCCATCGCCTGGTCACGGTGACGGAGGCCGGCCGGGGGTGCCACGTTGGGAGTTCGTGGCTTGTGGTGCCGGCGCTCCGGACGAGCGTCCCAGCAGAGCCCCTGACTTTTCCACCCATGCCTTTCGCGCGCGGTGCCACCCGGTGGCCGCCAAGAAGAGTCCGGCCTGCGGCGACCGCGCCGAGAGTCGGCAGTCGTGCAGTTTGCGACGCGCTCGCTCAGCGGCTCTGCCCCAAAGGACAATTGCAACGCCTCCGATCAGGCGCCAGACTTGACGGGATCGCGTGCCCGAGACGGCCCGCTCCGTTGGAGCCCGCACTAAAGATCGCTCAGATCGGCCAGTTCACCAAGGGGCAGCTTTGTGGGATTTACCGAAATCCTGGAGGACTTCGCCGCGTGCGTCGCCGTCGCGGCTCGCGTTGCACCGGACCGGTACCCCGGTTGGAGCAGCGGCTGGAAAGGCAATCTCGAGGAAATGATGAGCCTGTGGAACGAGATTCGGCCCCTGCTGCGGCGTGATGTCGAGCAGGCTCAGCGGATCGACTCCGTGCTACAGGAGATGGTTTGCGTCGCAGAAGCGGGCGACACGAGCGGCTTCCAACGGGCCGCCCGGGCGTTGCACGGGTTCGACCTCTTGAAGCTTCGGTGAGGCCCGGTCGCCACCCTCCCACTCCTAGGGGCAGGCCCGGCGAACCGCCGCCCGGAGCTGCCGCGCGCCGACAGGCCGCTCGAGGAAATCGGTTGCCTCCAGCTTGGCAATCTCCACCGCTGTACGAAATGCCGTGGATGGGCCCAATACGATCACGGCAAGGGCACTGCCGCGTCGTCTGAGCTCACGCACCAGCTGCAACGTCGCGGCGTCGTCCTCGTCTGCGGAAAGAATCAGACAATCCCCTGGGCCGCTCGGCAGGGCCGCGATCTGGGCCGCGTCACCCGCGGCGAACGTCACGCGGTCCACCACGCCACCGGCGAGCGCCTCCGCGATCCATGCACGATCCGACGAGCGAGCGACGACGACGTACGCGGTGGTTGTCATACACCTTCCGGCGAGAGAAAGCACGCCCGACCGACGATGGCAAACGGCATGCTGCCCTCCGCCTTCCTGATCTCGATCGTGGACCGACGCCTTCACAAAGTCCATCGGGGCGGCCACGCAGCGCCACGTACGCGCCATCCATCAGCGGATGGCTCTCAGTGCCGCGCGCGGCGAACAGGACCACGAGACAGCGCGCGAATCTCGGCAATGACCTTGCGTCGCATGCCCCAAAGGGCAATCGTCGCTGCACCTTGGGCGCATCGCGTCATGGACGCGAGCGATGCCATGATCCCGTTCTCACAATCCCGAGTGAAGGAGATCGACCTTGACAACGACAAGACAGATGCTCGCGCGCTTCGCGGCTTTCGCACTGGCGCTGCTGCTGGCGGCCTGTGCGGCGCCGGGCTCGCAGTCGGACTCGATGGCGGTGCGACAAGGCGTGATCGAGCAGATCTCGCCGACGCAGATCCGCAGCTCCCATCACACCGGTGTCGGGGCCGTGCTCGGCGGCCTTGCGGGCGTAGGCCTCGGCAGCCTGATCGGCGGCGGCACGGGGCGCGACGTGGCCATGGTGGTGGGCGCCATCGGCGGGACGATCGGCGGGGCGGAGGTGGCAAGGAGGTACGACCAGCCAGTGGCAGGCCAGGAAATCTTCGTTCGCACGACCAGCGGCGTTCTGGTCGAAGTGACGCAGCCTGCGACGCCGGGCCTGCGCGTGGGGCAACGTGTCTATATCGAGGGCCAGGGAGACGCCGCGCGCGTCATTGCCCAGGCGCAATGACCTGAGGGGCCGGCGGCCGGACATCGAGGGGGTGGCAAGCGCCCATGAGCTGAGCCGTTGAGGCGCGTCGCGGCGCCACTCCACCAGTGGCGAAAGCCGTCGCGACGCGTCTCGTCTCATGGCGCGCCGTCCTTGCGGCACAGCAGGCGGACGCGCAGGGCACGCTCAGGGACTGCGCGGCGAGCCACAAGGGCGCGAGCACCACCGACTCTCGATGGCACGGCTTCGCCCCCAGGATGGCCGCACAGCAGGCTCGCATGAGATCGAGCCACGGCCGGCCGCCTGTATCCCGCGCCACTGCGCGCGGCACCAGGGTGCCGGTGGATTGCTTTTTCCGAAGGGGTCATCGGTCTCGTGCCGGCACGGACCGTGGGCAGACCGTGAAGTCGTCGAAGGCAGCTTCGTCGCCGGCGCAGCGGCCGCTCGCGCAGGATCGGGCGCCGCGAGCTAGTGAAGCAGCGCACGGTCTGGCACGGTCTGGCAGTGTATGGTCTGCCCCTCGATGAAGATGCAAGACGAACCGAAATGGTCGCGCGCCCCGGAGGGCGCGCTACGTGAGCTGCCAAGGCGCGAGGGCGAAGGGGCCGACACGTCACCGGCCGCCGCCAACGCCCCGCATTTCCTTCCTTTGGCACAGCAGGAGGCGGCGCAGGCCAAGGCGTTGCGGCGACAGAAGCTGCTCGTGGGCGCATGCCTGCTCATCGCATTGGCGGCGTCGATCCTGGCGCTGATCGCATGAACGGCTGCGCCTTCGCAGCAGCTTGCCGTGGGCCCAAGGTCGGCCGGCGCCCTTGAGCGCGCCGCCCGGCCCGGTCCTTACCCGGTCCTGGGCGTGGGGAGAAGCCGGTCGTATTCCTTCTTCACGACGGCATAGCACTCGCACGAGCGCGCTTCCACGGCGGCCCGGTCCAGCACCTTGATGCGCCCGCGCGAGTAGCGGGTCAGGCCCGCGTCCTGCAGCTTCAGGGCGGCTTCGGAAACGCCTTCCCGGCGCACGCCGAGGATGTTGGCGATCAGCTCCTGGGTCATCACGAGGTCGGGCCCCGGCAGACGGTCCAGCCTCAGCAGAAGCCAGCGACACAGCTGCGGTGGACCTCATGGTGGCGGTTGCACACGGACATCTGCGCCATCCGTGTGATGAGCGCTTGGGCATAGCGCAGCAGGAGGTGCAGCACGGGCCCCCGCGGTCGAACTCGTCCTTCATGGCCTTGGCGCCGAGTCGCAGGCCCTTGCCGGCGCTTTGGACGACAGCGCGCTTGGGCGCCGAGTCGCCGCCCATGAACAGGGCGACGCCGACGATGCCCTTTGCCCACGACCGCGATTTCTGCGAAGGCACCGTCCTCCAGGACGTACGGGAGGGAAACGATCGCGCTGGTGGGGAAGTACACGTGCGAGAGCGTGACACCCGGCTCGTACAGCACCGCGCCGAGCGGCAGGTCCACCTCTTCCAGCTTCGAAAGGCAGGGCTTCAGCGCCTGCTTCGGCAATCCGGCCAGAAGGTCATTCTGGATGGCACGCGAATGATCAACCATACCCATGCTCTGCACGCGAGACGCGCAATCGCGTCGGATCAAAGTATGGCATCGGTCCCGTGCCGCACGAGCAAGCGAAAGTTCGCAGGCATGCCGTGTCTGTGCGAGTCTTGGGATCCGATGCCGGATTTCATGCGGCCTTCAGCGGCGGCGTTCGGGCTTGCGCGCCTGTGCCGCCGCACCGCCGACCGCCTTTTGCACCGCGCCGCAGTCCGTGTTTTCGCCCGGCCCTGTCTCGATGAGCGGCAGCAGGGCCGCCAGTGGATTGATGGTCGCCAACGCGACGGCGCCGCCCGCGCGAGCAAGCAACGGCCCCT
>NZ_JASZYF010000003.1 GCF_030317115.1 Variovorax gracilis | reverse complement strand
TCGAAGCGGGAAAACAGCGCCGACAGCGACCCTGGAACGTCGAAATCACACAACCGCCGCCTTCAGTGCGCAGGATGACTTCGGCGCGCCTGGTACTTCAGCAGCCTGCTAAAGGGAAGAGCAGATGAAGAGATGGTTGGGAGGCTGTGCATTGGCCTCCATGTTGATGTTGAGCGGCTGCAGTTCGCTCATCGCCGAAAGCGCCTCGGCCGGCGCCGGCATTGCGGGTGGTGCCATTGCCGGTGCCATCACTGACAGCGCTGCGGTGGCGTCCGGCATCGGTATCGCGGTGCAGGCCCTTGCCCGGGCCGGCGTTCAATATCACGAGCGCAAGATCCACGGAGAAGTTCAAGAGCAGATCGCGCTGGCGGCCGGTCCACTCAAGGTCGGCCAGGTCAAGCCGTGGAAGACCGTGCTCTCGCTTCCGCTGGAGCCGGAGCAATCCGGCCGGGTGGCGGTGAGCCGCATCATCAGTTCCGGTGAACTTGACTGCAAGGAAATCGTTGTCTCGGTGGAGCAGAGCGGCAAGGACGCATTGCCGGCCAGCGAGTTCTATGTGGCCGCCATCTGCCGCAGCGGCAGTCGGTGGGCCTGGGCATCGGCGGAACCGGCCACCGAGCGATGGGGTTCGTTGCAGTGAGATGCCGGTATCTGTCGGGCAGGACGCCGAGGCTGTTCGCCGCGCTCATTGCCGTGGCTGCACTGACGGCTTGCGGCGCCGCAGGCGGCCTCACGGGTGCGGTCGCGGGCCTCGCATCCGGTGCCGCTACTTCCAATCCGGCAGTGGGCGTGGCGATCGGGATCGGCGTACAGGCCGGAGTCGATGAATCGGTCAAGGCTGCGATGCGCTATCTGAGCCGCGAAGAACAGGATCGCATCGCTGCGATGGTGGGCCAGATGGCCGTCGGCGAGCGTCTGCCATGGGAGGTGCGCCATCCTGTGCCCTATGGGAACAAACAGGGCGAGGTGACCGTGGTGCGCGAATTCACAACGCCATTGGCCGCCTGCAAGGAGGCTGCATTCTCCGTCGAAGACATTGACGCCGAGCCGACCACTCCGTCGCCGGTCCGCTTCGTCACGACAGCCTGCCATGGCGCGAACGGGTGGAAATGGGCGACGGCGGAACCGTCCGTCTTCCGTTGGGGAACGTTGCATTAGGAGTCGGCGCCTGAGCCGTCCCTCAGGCCGTAATCGTGCATCTGGCGTCTTCAAAGAAAGACCTGCAAGTTTTGTAGGTCTTTTTTCTTTCGGAAGCTCCGAAACTGCTGCAAAATAGAACGATCGTTCGTTTTATTTTCAACTCTCTCGATGTCCGACACCGTCGCCTCCGCCAAGACAGCCCGTGCGCCCCAGAAGGGCCAGCAGACGAAGGCCGTCATCATTGACGCGGCGCTGAACCTCGCCGCCCAGATTGGCCTGGAAGGCCTGTCGATCGGCGCGCTGGCCGAAGTCACGCAGATGAGCAAGTCCGGCGTGTTCGCCCATTTCGGCTCGCGCGAGGAACTTCAGATCTCGGTGGTGCGCGAGTACCACACGCGTTTCGAGCAGGAAGTGTTCTACCCCGCGCTCGAAGCCGAGCGCGGCCTGCCGCGTCTGCGCGCCATGTTCGCGAACTGGATGAAGCGCACTTCGGCTGAAATCGATTCTGGCTGCATCTACATCAGTGGTGCCGTCGAGTTCGACGATCGGCCCGGCCCGGTGCGCGATGCGCTGGCAGATTCCGTCAACACCTGGCTCGCGGCGATGTACCGCGCCGTCGTACAGGCCAAGTCAGAAGGCCACCTGCGTGCCGACGCCGACGAGAAGCAGATCGCCTTCGAGATCCACGCCCTGATCCTGGCGCTCCACTACGAGGCGCGATTCCTGCGCTCGCCCGATTCGCTGGCGCGCGCCAACGCTGGCTTCGACAACATCCTTGCGCGCTGTGCATCGCCTGACGCGCCGGCCGCTACCGCGAGCGCCGCTCCGGCGCGCCGCCGGCTCAAGACCGTGCGCTGAGCGCGCGGCCCCCGCGCCCCTTTTTCATTTTTCCTCTTCAAACTTTTCTTCCCCGGAGATCCGCACATGCCCGCCTACACCCCTCCTCTTCGCGACATGCAGTTTGTCATGCACGAGGTGCTGAACGTCACCGAAGAGCTCAAGGCGCTTCCCAAGCATGCAGAGGTGGATGCCGAGACCATCAATGCGGTACTGGAAGAGGGCGGCAAGTTCGCTTCCGAGGTGACCTTCCCGCTGAACATCGGTGGTGACGAAGAAGGTTGCGTGCTCGACAAGAGCACGCACGAGGTCAAGACCCCCAAGGGCTTCAAGGACGCCTATGCGCAGTACGTCGAAGGCGGCTGGGCGGCGCTGTCGTGCGATCCTGCCTACGGCGGCCAGGGCTTGCCTTTCGTCGTGAACCAGTGTTTCTACGAGATGCTCAACTCGGCCAACCAGGCGTGGACGATGTACCCGGGCCTCTCGCACGGCGCCTACGAGGCCCTCGCCGCGCACGGCACCGACGAGCAGAAGAAGACCTACCTGCCCAAGCTCACGAGCGGCGAATGGACCGGCACGATGTGCCTGACCGAACCCCATTGCGGCACCGACCTCGGCATGCTGCGCACCAAGGCCGAACCGCAGGCCGATGGCACCTACAAGCTCACGGGCAACAAGATCTTCATCTCGGCCGGTGAACACGACATGGCTGCCAACATCATCCACCTGGTGCTCGCCCGCCTGCCGGACGCGCCCAAGGGCAGCAAGGGCATCAGCCTCTTCGTGGTGCCGAAGTTCAACGTCAAGGCCGACGGTTCGCTCGGCAGCCGCAACGGCATCTACTGCGGCGGCCTGGAGCACAAGATGGGCATCCACGGCAACGCCACCGCGCAGATGGTGCTCGAAGGCGCCACCGGCACGCTGGTCGGCCAGCCCAACAAGGGCCTCGCCGCGATGTTCGTGATGATGAACGCCGCCCGCCTGGGCGTCGGCAACCAGTCGCTGGGCCTGACCGAAGTGGCTTTCCAGAATGCGCTCGCCTACGCCAAGGACCGCATCCAGATGCGCTCGCTCTCCGGCGTGAAGGCCAAGGACAAGGACGCCGATCCGATCATCGTGCACCCCGACGTGCGCAAGATGCTGATGACCGCCAAGGCCTACGCCGAAGGCGGCCGCGCGCTGGCGATCTACTGCACCCTGCTGCTCGACAAGGAGCATCACCATCCCGACGAGAAGGTGCGCAGGGACGCCGGCGAAATCGTCGCGCTGCTGACGCCGATCGTGAAGGCCTTCATCACCGACAACGGCCACATCGCGACCAACGCCTGCATGCAGGTCTTCGGTGGCCACGGCTTCATCAAGGAATGGGGCATGGAGCAGTTCGTGCGCGACAACCGCATCAACATGATCTATGAAGGTACCAACACCATCCAGTCGCTGGACCTGCTGGGCCGCAAGGTGCTGGGCAACAACGGTGCGACGCTGAAGAAGTTCGGCAAGCTCGTCGGCAAGCTGGTCGAGGAAGAAGGCGTCAACGAGAAGATGAGCGAATTCATCACGCCCGTCGCCGTGCTGGGCGACCAGCTCACGAAGTTCACGACCGAGATCGGCTTCAAGGGCTTCCAGAATCCGGACGAAGTCGGCGCCGCCGCGGTGGACTACCTGCGCGTCGCAGGCCACTTCGTGTTCGGCTACATGTTCGCGCTGATGGCGCGCGCCGCGCTGCGCGAGATCGCTGCCGGCAATGCAGATCCGTTCTACCAGGCCAAGCTGCAGACCGCGCGCTTCTACTTTGCCAAGCTGTTCCCGGAGACCGCGACGCTGATGCGCACCGCACGGGCCGGCAGCGCGCCGCTGATGAACACCGACGCCGCACTGGCCTGAACGCCATGAAAGCGCTCTTCGCAGCCGTCGTCCTCGCCGCCGGTGCCGTGTCGGCCACCGCGCAGATGAGTCCCGTGGGGCTCTGGCGCAGCGTCGATGACAAGACCGGCGAGGCCAAGGCCGAGATTCGCATCGGTGAACCGGGCGGTGCATTGCAAGGCCGCATCGAAAAGACGCTCCGGAAGGACGCGAAGCCCGACGCCGTGTGCGAGGAGTGCACCGACGACCGCAAGGGCAAGCCCATTGCCGGCCTGGAAATCATCCGGGGCGGCAAGAAGGCCGAGGGCAAGGACGTCTGGGAAGGCGGAAAGATCCTCGACCCCGAGAACGGCAAGGAATACCGCGCGAGCTTCACGCCCATCGATGGCGGCAAGAAACTCGAGGTGCGCGGCTACCTCGGTCCGTTCTGGCGCACCCAAACCTGGAACCGTGTTCCATGAACCTCCCCCGTTGCTTGCGCACTTCGTATGGCCGCCTCGCCCCTCAAGGGCGCGACACCGGTGGCCCGGCGCACCCGGTTGCACGGTGTTTTTCGAATCAATCAGAACTCTAGTAGGCCCAGTTATGTCCAGATTTCAAGTGAAGAAAGTCGCCGTGCTCGGCGCCGGCGTGATGGGCGCGCAGATCGCTGCCCATCTTGTCAACGTGCGCGTGCCGGTCGTGCTGTTCGACCTGCCCGCCAAGGAAGGGTCGAAGAACGGCATCGTCACGCGTGCCATCGACAACCTCAAGAAGCTCAAGCCTGCTCCGCTGGGTGACGTGGCCGACGCGGGCCTGATCGAAGCCGCGAACTACGAGGACGATCTCGCCAAGCTCGGCGAATGCGACCTCGTGATCGAGGCGATCGCCGAGCGCATGGACTGGAAGCTCGATCTCTACAAGAAGATCGCCCCCCACGTCGCCAAGCACGCCATCCTGGCCTCGAACACCTCGGGCCTGTCGATCACCAAGCTGAGCGAAGCGCTGCCCGAGGCGCTCAAGCCGCGCTTCTGCGGCATCCACTTCTTCAATCCGCCGCGCTACATGTTCCTGGTCGAGCTGATCAACACGCCGACCACCGAGCCTCAAGTGCTGGACCAGCTCGAAACCTTCGTCACCAGCGCGCTCGGCAAGGGCGTGGTGCGCGCGCACGACACACCCAACTTCATCGCCAACCGCGTCGGCATCGCCGGAATGCTGGCCACGCTGAAGGAAGTCGAGAAGTTCGGCCTGACGCCTGATGTGGTGGACGACCTCACGGGCAAGAAGCTCGGCCGCGCGAGTTCGGGCACGTTCCGCACCGCCGACGTGGTGGGCCTCGACACGATGGCCCATGTCGTGAAGACGCTGCAGGACAACCTCGACGAGAAGAGCGATCCGTTCTACTCCAACTTCGCGACGCCGCCGGTGCTCGCCAAGCTGCTGGAACTCGGCAACCTGGGCCAGAAGACCAAGGCCGGCTTCTTCAAGAAGGCCGGACGCGACATCCTGCGCTTCGACCTTGCCAAGGGCGAGTACGTGCCCTCGGGCGACAAGGCCGACGAGGTCTATGGCCGCATGCTCAAGAAGCCAGCCGCCCAGCGCTTGAAGCTGCTGCGCGAGAGCGAAGGTGCGCAGGGCCAGTTCCTGTGGGCCATCCTGCGCGATAGCTTCCACTACGCCGCCGTGCACCTCGAAACCATCGCCGAGAGCGCGCGCGACATCGACCTCGCGATGCGCTGGGGCTTCGGCATGAAGCAGGGTCCCTTCGAACTCTGGCAGGAAGCCGGCTGGACCCAGGTTGCGCAATGGATCCAGGAAGACATCGATGCCGGCAAGGCGCTGTCGACGGCACCGCTGCCGAAGTGGGCTCTCGAAGGCCCGGTCGCCGAAGCCGGAGGCGTGCACACGCCCGAAGGTTCCTGGAGCGCATCAAAGAACACCTTCATCGCCCCGCGCCGCCTGCCGGTGCATGAGCGCCAGTTGTTCCCCGAGAGCGTGCTGGGCGCCAATGCACCCGATGCGAACAGCGCCGGCACGACCATCCAGGACGAAGGCGACGTGCGCCTCTGGACGCTGGACGGCGAAGTCCTCATCGCGAGCATCCATTCGAAGATGCACGCCATCAGCCCCGACGTTGCCGAGGCACTGGCCGCCGGCGTCGAGCTGGCCGAGAAGGACTACAAGGCCATGGTGATCTGGTCGCCCGACGAGATGTTCTCGGTCGGCGCCGATCTGCAGGCGATGCTGCCGGCCTTCGTCGTTGCCGGAATCGGCGCGGTTGAAGCCGCAGAGGAAGAGCTGCAGAAGGTCATGCTCAAGATCCGCTACGCCAGTGTGCCGGTCGTCTCGGCCGTGCGCGGCATGGCGCTCGGCGGTGGCTGCGAACTGGCCATCCACTCGGCCAGGCGTGTCGCCGCGATGGAAAGCTATGTCGGCCTAGTGGAAGTCGGCGTCGGCCTGATCCCGGGTGCGGGCGGCCTGACCTACATCGCTCGCCGCGCCGCCGAAAACGCGGCCGCATCGACCGGCACCGACCTGCTGCCCTTCCTGACCGAAGGCTTCACCGCAGCGGCCATGGCCAAGGTCGGCACCAGTGCGCTGGAATCGAAGAAGCTCGGCTTCCTGCTCGACAGCGACGTGATCGTTCCCAACAAGGACGAACTGCTCTATGTCGCGCTGCAGCAGGCCAAGGCGATGGCCGACGCCGGATGGCGTCCGCCGCTGCGCCGGCAGTTCAAGGTCGCGGGCCGCAGCGGCGCCGCGACCATCCAGGGCCAGCTGGTCAACATGCGTGACGGCGGCTTCATCAGTGCCCACGACTTTCACATCGCGAGCCTGATCGCGGGCGTCGTCACCGGCGGCGACGTCGATGCCGGCTCGCTGGTGACCGAGGAATACCTGATGACGCTCGAGCGCAAGGCCTTCTGCTCGCTCATCGTGCATCCCAAGACGCAAGAGCGAATCATGGGGATGCTCAGCACCGGCAAGCCCGTGCGCAACTAAGGACAGACATCATGAGCAAGCAAATCCAGGACGCCTACATCGTCTCCGCCACCCGCACGCCGATCGGCAAGTCGCATCGCGGCTACTTCCGCAACTACCGGCCCGATGACCTGCTCGCGACCACGCTGAAGGCGGCGCTCGCGGCGGTGCCCGGGCTCGACCCCAAGGTGATCGAGGACATCATCTGCGGCTGCGCAATTCCCGAGGCGCAGCAGGGCCTCAATGTTGCGCGCATCGGCGCGGTGCTGGCGGGCCTGCCCAACAGCATCGGCGGTATCACCGTCAACCGCTTCTGTGCCTCCGGCCTGTCGGCGGTGCAGATGGCCGCCGATCGCATCCGCGTCGGCGAGGCCGAAGTGATGATCGCGGCCGGTGTCGAAAGCATGAGCATGGTGCCGATGATGGGCAATTCGCCCTCCCTGTCGCCTTCGATCTTCGAGCGCGACGGTGACGTGGGCATCGCCTACGGCATGGGTCTTACGGCCGAGAAGGTGGCACAGCAGTGGAAGGTCAGCCGCGAGGCGCAGGACGCCTTCGCGCTGCAGTCGCACCAGCGCGCGTTGGCCGCGCAACAGGCCGGCGAGTTTGCCGACGAGATCACGCCGATCGAAGTCACGGATCGCACGCCCGATCTCGCGACCGGCGAGTCGACCGTCAAGACCCGCACCGTCAGCCTCGACGAAGGCGCACGTCCCGACACCTCGATCGAAGGTCTCGCCAAGCTGCGCACCGTATTCGCGGCCCGCGGTTCGGTCACGGCGGGCAACAGCTCGCAAACCTCGGACGGTGCAGGCGCGCTGATCATCGCGAGCGAAAAGGCCTGCAAGCAGTACGACCTGAAGCCGCTCGCGCGCTTCGTGAGCTTTGCCAGCAAGGGCGTGCCGCCGCACATCATGGGCATCGGCCCGATCGAGGCGATCCCGGCCGCGCTGCGCTATGCGGGGCTGACGCAGGACGCCATCGACTGGATCGAACTCAACGAAGCCTTCGCGGCGCAATCGATTGCGGTGATGAACACGCTGGGTCTCGATCCGGCCAAGGTCAATCCGATGGGCGGCGCGATCGCACTGGGCCATCCGCTGGGCGCGACGGGCGCGATCCGCTCCGCGACGGTGGTCCACGCACTGCAGCGCAAGAAGCTGAAGTACGGCATGGTCACGATGTGCGTGGGCATGGGGCAGGGCGCGGCGGGCATCTTCGAGCGCGTGTAAGCCTCAGGGTTTGTGAGCAGGCGCAGGCGTCTCCGATACGACTGCATGATCCATCGGCACGGAGGCACACTGCGGCCATGAAATCACACCCTCTCGACAAGGCCCTCGCACTGGAGCACAGCGACATCCAGGCGGGGCTCTTCACCGGGGCCACGAGCCCCGACTACTGGAACATGGTCGGGCCCTTCGGCGGCACGACGGCGGCCGTGATGTTGCAGTCGGTGCTGCGGCATCCGGACCTGCTCGGAGAGCCGATCGCGCTGACGGTCAACTACGCAGCGGCGCTCGAAGCCGGCGCTTTCGAAGTGCAGGCCGTGCCAGTGCGCACCAATCGCTCCACGCAGCACTGGACCGTGCAAATGACCCAGTCGGGCAGCGAGGGCAAGACCCATGTCACGACGACGGCCACCGTGGTCACGGCGGTGCGGCGCGAGACCTGGGGCGTCAACGATCTTCCGATGCCCGAGGTGCCGTCGCCCGAACGGGTCGAGCGGCTGAGCATCGGGCCGGCACGGGTCGCGTGGCTCGAGCGGTACGAGATGCGCCCGATCAGCGGCTCGATTCCCACACGCTGGGACGGCAGCGGCGACCACAGCGAGACGCGCATGTGGCTGCGCGACTGGGAGCCGCGGCCGCTGGACTTCGCCTCGCTGGCCGCGTTGAGCGACACCTTCTATCCGCGCGTCTGGCTGCGCCGCGCGACGCACGTGCCGATCGGCACCGTGTCGATCACGACCTACTTCCACACGGATGCCCAACTGCTGGCCGAGATCGGCACCGGCTACTTGCTGGGACGCGCGACGGGGCAGGAGTTCCGCAACGGCTACTTCGACCAGGCCGCGCAGCTCTGGAGCGAATCCGGCGCACTCCTGGCAACCAGCAGCCAGATCGTCTACTTCAAGGAATGACGCCATGGCGGGCACGAAATCGGCACTGATCGTCGGCGCAGGCGATGCCACAGGCGGCGCCATCGCGCGCCGTTTTGCGCGGGGCGGCTACGCGACCTGCGTTACACGGCGCAGCCTCGAAAAGCTCCAGCCCCTGGTCGCCCAGATCGAGGCCGAGGGCGGCAAGGCGCACGCCTTTGCCAGCGACGCGCGCAAGGAAGAGGAAGTCGTCGCGCTGGTCGAGCAGATCGAATCGACCGTGGGGCCGATCGAGGTGCTGGTCTTCAACATCGGCGCCAACGTGCCCGAGAGCATCCTGACCGAAACGGCGCGCAAGTACTTCAAGGTCTGGGAGATGGCCTGCTTCTCCGGTTTTCTGAACGGACGCGAGGTGGCCAAGCGCATGGTGGCGCGCGAGCTGCCGGAAGGCGCGCATCGCGGCACGATCATCTTCACCGGCGCCACCGCATCGATGCGCGGCGCGGCCAACTTCGGCGCTTTCTCGGGCGCGAAGATGGCGCTGCGCGCGCTGGCGCAGAGCATGGCGCGCGAACTCGGCCCGCGCGGCATCCACGTCGCGCACTCGATCATCGATGGCGCGATCGACACCGAGTTCATCCGCAGCACCTTCCCCGAGCGCTATGCGCTGAAGGCGCAGGATGGCATCCTCAATCCCGAGCACATCGCCGACGCGTACTGGATGCTGCATTCGCAGCCGCGCGACGCCTGGACCCACGAGCTCGACCTGCGGCCGTGGTCCGAGAAGTTCTGAGGAGACAACGCACATGACGACGAGATCCGTCGATTTCTATTTCGATTTCGGCAGCCCCGCCTCCTACCTGGCCGCCACGCAGTTGCCGCACCTGTGCGCCGACGTGGGCGCCGAACTGGTGTGGAAGCCGATGCTGCTGGGCGGCGTGTTCCAGGCCACCGGCAACCATTCGCCTGCGACCATCCCCGCCAAGGGCCCGTATGTATTCGCCGACCTGGCGCGTTTTGCACGGCGCTATGGAGTTCCGCTTCGCCACAATCCGGACTTCCCGATCAACACGCTGCTGCTGATGCGCGGTGCCACCGGCATGCAGATGCACGAACCCGAGCGCTTTCGGGCCTACGTCGATGCCATGTTCCACGCGATGTGGATCGAGCCGCGCAACCTGAACGACCCGGCGACGGTCGGCGCCGTGCTGCAGGAGGCGGGCTTCGATCCCGCGAAAATGCTGGCACTCGCCAACGCGCAGGATGTCAAGGACCAGCTCAAGGCCGCGACCCAGGACGCCGTGCGGCGTGGCGTCTTCGGCGCGCCGACCATGTTCGTCGGCGACCAGATGTTCTGGGGCCAGGACCGGCTCGACTTCGTGCGCGAGGCGCTCGGCGCCTGAACCTCTTTTCTTTGCAAGGACTCACCATGAGCGACATCCTCGTCCACACCGAAGCCGGTGTGATGACCATCACTTTCAACCGCCTCGACAAGAAGAATTCGATCACCAGCGCGATGTACGGCGAACTGGCCGATGCGCTGGGCAAGGCCGAGCAGGACAGCGCGGTGCGCGCGGTGCTGATCCAGGGCGACGCCACGATCTTCAGCGCCGGCAACGACATCGGCGACTTCCTGAATGCGCCACCGTCGACGCAGGAATCGCCGGTTTTCCGGTTCCTGCGCGGCATCGCGACTTTTCCGAAGCCTATCGTGGCGGCCGTGTGCGGCCCGGCGGTGGGCATCGGCACGACGATGTTGTTCCACTGCGACCTCGTCTACGCGGGTGACAACGCCGCTTTCTCGATGCCTTTCGTGAACCTCGGCCTGTGCCCCGAGGCGGCGTCGAGCCTGCTGGTACCGCAGATGTTCGGCTACCACCGCGCGGCCGAGGCGCTGCTGCTGGGCGAGCCCTTCATGGCCGAAGCGGCTCTGGAAGTGGGTCTGGTCAATCGCGTGGTACCGCCGACCGAGGCCAACGCCATCGCCCAGGCGCAGGCGCGCAAGCTGGCCGCCAAGCCGCTGAGCGCGCTGATCGAGACCAAGCGGCTGATGAAGAAGTCGCAGCAGGCGGTCGTGCTGGAGCGTATGGGCGAAGAAGGCCAGAGCTTCGGCCGCATGCTTCGCGAACCGGCGGCGCGCGAGGCCTTCACGGCCTTCATGGAAAAGCGCCGGCCCGATTTCTCGAAGGTCTGAGGCTGGCTGGCGGCGCGCAGCCGTCAGTCCTTTTCAATCGGCCTGGGGCGCCCGGATTCGTCTATCGCGACGTACGTGAAGGTCGCCTCGGTCACCTTGATGTACTCGCCCTGCGCCTTGAAGCGTTCGGCGAACACTTCCACGGTCACAGTGACTGAGGTGCGCCCGATCTTCTCCAGCTTGGAGTAGAACGACAGGATGTCGCCCAGCCGCACCGGCTGCTTGAACACGAACTCGTTGACGGCGACGGTTGCCATCCGTCCCTTGGCGTAGCGCGCCGGGATCACGGAGCCGGCCAGGTCGCACTGCGCCATCACCCATCCGCCGAAGATGTCGCCGTTGGCGTTGCAGTCGGCCGGCATCGGAATCACCTTGAGCACCAGCTCCATGTCGGCCGGAAGGCTTTTGAGCTTGGCGGTGAGGTTGGGACTGGAAGTGGCGGACATGGGCACAATCTGGAGCAAGTAACACCCTTGATTGTCCCCCATGCGCCGCAGCGGCGAAGCAATTTCCTCTCCTCACCAGGCTTCAGGCAGCCAGCCTGCCCGCAGCGACCGTTCCGACTGGGCCACGCTGCGCAGGCTTTTCCCGTATCTGTGGCACTACAAGTGGCGGGTGATGGCGGCCCTTGCCTTCATGATCTGCGCCAAGGTCGCCAACGTCGGGGTGCCGGTGCTGCTCAAGAACCTGGTCGATGCGATGTCGATCAAGCCCGGCAGCGCGGCCGCGCTGCTGGTGGTGCCGGTCGGCCTGCTGGTCGCCTATGGCCTGCTCAGGCTTTCCACGGCTGTCTTCAATGAACTGCGAGAACTGGTCTTTGCCAAGGCCACGGAGGGCGCGGCGCGCAGCATTTCGCTGGAAGTCTTCCGGCATCTGCACGCACTGAGCCTGCGCTTTCACCTCGAACGCCAGACCGGCGGGATGACGCGTGACATCGAGCGCGGCACGCGCGGCGTGCATTCGCTGATCTCGATGTCGCTCTACAGCATCGTGCCCACCATCATCGAACTCACGCTGGTGCTGACGGTGCTGGGCGTGAAGTTCGATTCGGGTTTCGTCTGGATCACGCTGGCGGCGCTGGTGGTCTACATCGCGTTCACCGTCATCGTCACCGAATGGCGCACGCAGTTCCGCAAGACCATGAACGAACTCGATTCCGTGGCCCAAAGCCGCGCGGTCGATTCGCTGCTCAATTACGAGACGGTCAAGTACTTCAACAACGAGAACTTCGAGGCGGGCCGCTACGACGCCAGCCTGGAGCGCTACCGCAAGGCGGCCGTCAAGAGCCAGACCACGCTGAGCCTGCTCAACGCCGGCCAGCAATGCCTGATCGCGGTCAGCCTGGTCGCGATGCTCTACCGTGCCACGCAGGGCGTGGTCGATGGGCACATGACGCTGGGCGACCTGGTGATGGTCAACGCCTTCATGATCCAGCTCTACATCCCTCTGAACTTCCTGGGCGTGATCTACCGAGAAATCAAGCAGAGCCTGACCGATCTCGACAAGATGTTCGTGCTGCTCGAAAAGGAGCGCGAGGTGCGCGATGCGCCGAATGCGCGTCCGCTCACCGGCGCCGATTCGACCGTGCGCTTCGAGAACGTGAGCTTTGCCTACGAGGCCGCGCGGCCGATCCTCAAGAACGTGAGCTTCGAGATCCCGGCCGGCGAGACGGTGGCCGTGGTCGGGCCCTCGGGCTCGGGCAAGTCGACGATGGCGCGGCTGCTTTACCGCTTCTACGACGTGCAGCAGGGCCGCATCACCATCGGCGGCGAGGACATCCGCGAGGTGACGCAGGCGAGCGTGCGTCAGTCGATCGGCATCGTGCCCCAGGACACGGTGCTCTTCAACGACACGGTCGAATACAACATCGCCTACGGCCGCCCCGGCGCCAGCCGGCAGGAAGTCGAGCAGGCCGCCCGCGCGGCGCGCATTCATGACTTCATCGTGCACACGCCCAAAGGCTACGAAACCACGGTGGGCGAACGCGGGCTCAAGCTCTCGGGCGGCGAGAAGCAGCGCGTGGCCATTGCGCGCACCTTGCTCAAGAACCCGCCGATCGTGATCTTCGACGAGGCGACTTCGGCACTCGATTCGGCGAACGAGCGGGCGATCCAGTCCGAGCTCAAAAGCGCGGCGCGCAACAAGACCACGCTCGTGATCGCGCACCGCCTCTCCACGGTGGTCGATGCCCACGAGATCCTCGTGCTCGAAAGCGGTGTGATTGTCGAGCGCGGCACGCATGCGGACCTGCTGGCCCGGCAAGGCAAGTACGCACAGATGTGGAGATTGCAGAAGCTCGAGGCCGCGCCCGTGCTTTGAACCTTTTGGCCGATCGCGCAGCATTCGGGCCGCGCGAACGGGCTCAACCTACCCAGGAGCAAATTGAATGTCCGAGAAGATTCCTCTTTTGGTGCTCAACAGTCTTTCGAGCGCCCATCAGGCGCAATTGGCCGCGGGCTATGACCTGACCTATGCGCCCACGCAGGCCGAGCGCGCGGCAGCCATTGCAGCGCACGGCGCGAAGTTCCGCGCGGTGCTGACCATCGGCGTCATCGGCATCACGGCGCAGGAGATCGCCGCCATGCCCAAGCTCGAACTCGTCTGCGCCATGGGCGCGGGCTTCGAAGGCCTCGCGATGGATGCCATCCGTGCGCGCGGCATCGTGGCCGCCAACGGCGCGGGCACCAATGACGACTGCGTGGCCGATCACGCCTTCGGTTTGTTGATCGGCGTCGTGCGCGGCATTCGCACCCTCGATCGCCAATGCCGCGAAGGCGTGTGGCGCGAGGAGATCCCGCAGCCGCCCAATGTGTCGGGAAAGAAGCTCGGCATCCTGGGGCTGGGCACCATCGGCCAGAAGATCGCCAAGCGCGCGAGCGGCTTCGACATGGAAGTCGGCTATCACAATCGCAAGCCGCGCGAAGGTGCCGCGCACCGCTATTTCGACAGCCTCCAGGCTCTGGCCGAATGGGCCGACGTGCTGGTGATCGCCACGCCGGGCGGAGCGGGAACGCGGCACCTGATCAACGCGGAGATCCTCGACGCGCTCGGTCCCCAGGGCTTTCTGGTCAACATCTCGCGCGGCAGCGTGGTCGATACCGACGCGCTGGCCGCCGCGCTGCGCGCGAACCGCATCGCGGGCGCCGGCCTCGACGTCTACGAAAGCGAGCCCAAGCGGCCCGAGCCCCTTGTCGGCCTCGACAACGTGCTGCTGACGCCGCACATGGCGGGCTGGTCGCCCGAGGCGACTCAGGCGTCGGTGAACCGCTTCATGGCGAACGCCGAGGGCCACTTTGCCGGCCGCGGCGTGGTGTCGCCCATCTAGGCCGGCAGATCGCCAAGCACCGATGGCTGGACAACGCCCCAGCCGCAGGCGCGGTCGTAGGCGTGGCCCAGGCGGAGCACTTCGAGGTCGTGGTGGATCGGGCCTGCGATCTGGAGGCCCATCGGCAGGCCGCCTTCGCCGAAGCCCGCACGCACGTTGAGCGTGGGGAGTCCGGCAAGCGTGAAGGGCGTGACGATTTCCATCCAGCGGTGGTAGGTGTCGCTCGCCACCTCACCGACTGCGGCGGGCCAGTCGAGCTTCGCGTCGAAGGGAAAGACCTGCGCCGTGGGCGCGACAACGACATCGAAGCCCTCGAATGCGCGGACGAAGGCACGGAAGACGTTGGAGCGATAGACCGAGGCCTGGTAGAGCGCTGCGGCGTCGAGCTGGTGACTCTGCTCGATTTCCCAGCGGGCCTCGGGCTTGAGCCGTTCGCGCAGCGAGGGATCGGCGTACGCGGCGCCCAGCTTGCCGCCGACCAGCAACTGCCGCAAACGAAGCCAGGCGGTCCAGTTCTGCTCTCGCGGCACATCGAGCTGCAGCGGCTCGACCTCGCAGCCGAGATCGCGGAAGGTCTGCAGTGCGCCTTCGCAAAGTTCGCGCACGCCTGGCGCGAGCGGCAGATCCGGCCATACGCTGCCGAGCCAGCCAATGCGCAGACCCTTCACATCGCTGTCGAGTTCCATCGCGTCGGGGGAAGGCAGCGCGTCGGTCAGCGACAGCGGCACCCGCCGGTCGAAGCCCGCCTGCACGGCGAGAAGGCGCGCGGCGTCCTCGACGGTGCGCGCCATCGGACCTTCGCAGCCAAGCTGCTGCAGGAACAGTTCCTCGTCCGGCGAGCCGGGAACCCGGCCGCGTGACGGGCGGAAGCCGATCACGTTGTTGAACGCCGCGGGGTTGCGCAGCGAGCCACCCATGTCGCTGCCATCGGCCACAGGCAACATGCCCAAGGCCAGCGCGACCGCCGCACCGCCACTGCTGCCGCCCGCGCTCAGGGTGGGCAGGTAGGCGTTCAGCGTCGTGCCGAACACGGTGTTGTAGGTGTGCGAGCCGAGGCCGAACTCGGGCGTGTTCGTCTTGCCGATGACGATGGCGCCGGCCTTGCGCATGCGCGATACGTGCAGGCTGTCATTGCGCGCCGGCGAGCGGGGCGCGAGCGGAGAGCCCATCGAGGTCGGGAGGCCCGTGGCATGGCTGAGGTCCTTCACCGCGAGCGGGAAGCCATGCATCCACCCGAGCCGTTCGCCACGCGCGAGTTGCGCGTCGCGCTCGCTCGCCTCGTCCAGGAGCTGCTGCGGATTGCGCAAGGACACGATGGCGTTGAAGCGCGGATTGAGCGCCTCGATCCGCGCCAGCGCTGCGGCCATCAGTTCGTGGCACGACACGGCGCGTGCGGCGATCCGGCGGGACAGGGTGGTGGCATCCAGATTGAGAAGGTCGTCAGCGTGCATGGCGAAAACGTGGCTCCGTAAGGCCCTTGGAGTATGTCGCAGCCCTCGCATAATCAGTTCATGGAAACCAAGTGGCTCGAAGACTTTGTCAGCCTTGCGGAGACTCGCAGTTTCAGCCGCTCGGCCCAGTTGCGTCATGTGACGCAGCCCGCGTTCTCCCGCCGCATCCAGGCGCTCGAAGGTTGGGCCGGCACCGACCTAGTCGATCGCAGCTCCTACCCGACGCGGCTCACTCCGGCCGGCCAGACGCTGTACGGCCAGGCAATCGAGATGCTGCAGGCGCTGCAGAGCACGCGTGCCATGCTGCGCGGCCATTCGGCGGCGGCGCAGGACGTGATCGAGGTCGCCATCCCGCACACGCTGGCCTTCACTTTCTTCCCGGCCTGGGTCACGGGCCTGCGCGAGCAGTTCGGGCCGCTGAAAAGCCGGCTCATCGCGCTCAACGTGCATGACGCCGTGCTCCGCCTGGTCGAGGGCAGTTGCGATCTGCTGATCGCCTACCACCATCCCTCACAGCCCCTGCCGCTGGACGCCAACCGATACGAGATGGTGAGCCTGGGCGAGGAAGTGGTGGCACCCTGGGTCAAGCCCGACGCCGAAGGTGCGCCGCGCTATCGGTTGCCGGGGCGCGCCGGCCAGCCACTGCCTTACCTCGGCTATGCGCCGGGCGCCTACCTCGGGCGCGTGGTCGACCAGCTGCTCAAGGAGTCGGGCACCGCGATCCACCTCGACCGCGTCTACGAAACCGACATGGCCGAGGGACTCAAGGTGATGGCGCTCGAAGGCCATGGCATCGCCTTCCTGCCGCAAAGCGCGGTGCGCAAGGAGATCCGTGCCCGCACGCTGGTGAGTGCGCTGCCGCCCGAGATTGACCGCCTGGAGGCGACGATGGAGATTCGCGCCTATCGCGAGCGGCCGTCCGCCCCCGCCAAGACGAGCGGTCGGCCGGGCAAGGCCGATGCGCCGGCCCCGCGAGCCAAGGGTTCCGTGGAAGCCCTGTGGGCCTACCTGTTGGGGACGCAGCCGGCGTCGTCTTGAGGGCGCTTTGTGCGGCGCACCAACCCGGAGTCATTCGGGCACAAAGGCTGCTTAGCAAAGGGTGCGCAACGAAAAAAGACCCTGATGCACCACCGCGGTATCCCGGCCGCTGGAGAACGCTCGGGTCGGTGCACGGTGCACCGGGTTGGTCCCGGTAGCACACCAATACTGACAGTCTAGAATTTCGTTTGCATTTCCTTAGTCAGCACACAGGAGTTTTCCCCTATGAAGAAGCAAGTATTGGCATTGGCCATTTCGGCACTCGCCGCGGGCGGCGCCGTTGCGCAAGCCAACGACACCTTGGCGAAGATCAAGGCTTCCGGCTCGATCACCGAAGGCGTTCGCGAGTCGTCCGGCCTGTCGTACACGCTGGGCAATGGCCAGTACACCGGCTTCCACTACGACATCTGCGCCAACATCATCAAGGACATCGAGAAGGCTGTCGGCAAGAAGGTCGAGACCAAGTACCAGCCAGTGACCTCGCAGAACCGCATTCCACTCGTGCAGAACGGCACCGTCGACATCGAGTGCGGCTCGACGACCAACAACGCGGCACGCCAGAAGGACGTCGCCTTCGCCGTCACGACCTACGTCGAGGAAGTGCGCATCGCGACCAAGGCCAACTCGGGCATCAACTCGATCAAGGACCTGAACGGCAAGACCGTGGCGACCACCACGGGCACCACCTCGGTCCAGACCCTGCGCAAGAACGAACGCGCCGGCGGCATCGACTTCAAGGAGCTCTACGGCAAGGACCACTCCGACAGCTTCCTGCTGCTCGAATCCGGCCGCGCCGATGCCTTCGTGATGGATGGTTCCATCCTGGCCTCGAACATCGCCAAGTCGAAGTCGCCCGCCGACTACAAGATCGTCGGCGAAGTGCTGAGCGTCGAGCCGATCGCGATCATGATCCGCAAGGACGACCCGGCCTTCAAGAAGGTGGTCGACGACAGCATCAAGGCGCAGATCAAGTCGGGTGAGCTGAACAAGCTCTGGGACAAGTGGTTCCTGCAGCCCATCCCGCCGGCGAACGTGAAGGTCGGCCTCCCGCTGTCGGACGCGACCAAGAACGCGTGGGCGAACCCCAACGACAAGCCGATGGAAGACTACGCCAAGAAGTAATCCGAGCGCCGGTCACCGCGCAACGCCCGCCAACCCTGGCGGGCGTTTGTTTTAACGCCAACAACAAGCAGGAATAGGAGAGTCCCGATGGGATCGAACTGGGATTGGCAGGTCTTCTTGCAGGACCCTGGGGGAAAGCACCCCACGTACTTCGAATGGATGATGTCGGCCTGGGGCTGGACGGTGTCGGTCGCGCTGCTCGCGCTGATCGTGGCGCTGGTGCTCGGCTCGCTGGTCGGGATCATCCGCACCTTGCCTGACAGCCCATGGCTGATCCGACTCGGCAATGCGTGGGTCGAGCTGTTCCGCAACATCCCGCTGCTGGTTCAGATCTTCCTCTGGTACCACGTCATTCCCGCGATGATTCCCGCGATGAAGGGCGTGCCGAGCTTCATCCTGGTGGTGCTGGCGCTGGGCTTCTTCACCTCGGCGCGTATTGCGGAGCAGGTGCGCTCCGGCATCCAGGCGCTGCCCAAGGGCCAGCGCTATGCCGGCATGGCGGTGGGCTTCACCACGGCGCAGTACTACCGCTACGTCATCCTGCCGATGGCCTACCGCATCATCATCCCGCCGCTCACGAGCGAGACGATGAACATCTTCAAGAACTCGTCGGTGGCCTTTGCGGTGTCGGTGACCGAACTCACCATGTTCGCCATGCAGGCGCAGGAAGAAACCTCGCGCGGCATCGAGGTCTACCTGGCCGTCACGGCGCTGTATGTCATCTCGGCTTTCGCGATCAACCGACTGATGGCCTTCGTCGAGAAGAAGTCGCGCGTGCCGGGCTTCATCGTGTCCGCCAGCGGCGGCGGAGGGCACTGACATGATGAATCTCGACCTGTCCTTCTACAACTGGCAAGTCATCAGCAACTTCGTGCTGAAGGGCTTCTACTTCAGCATCATGCTGACCATCGTCGCGACAATCGGCGGCGTGCTCTTCGGCACGGTCCTGGCGCTCATGCGGCTGTCGGGCAAGAAGTGGCTCGATGCGCCGGCCGCCATCTACGTCAACGGCATGCGCAGCATTCCGCTGGTGATGGTGATCCTGTGGTTCTTCCTGCTGGTCCCCGCGGCGTTCTACTCGTTCTTCGGTGGCTGGGGCGCGAACTACCGTTCGGAAATCTCGGCGGTGATCACCTTCATCGCGTTTGAGGCGGCCTATTTCAGCGAGATCATGCGTGCGGGCATCCAGTCGATCCCGCGCGGCCAGGTCTATGCGGGCCAGGCCATGGGCATGACCTATGGGCAGAACATGAAGCTGGTCGTGCTGCCGCAGGCCTTCCGCAACATGCTGCCGGTGCTGCTTACGCAGACCATCATCCTGTTCCAGGACACCTCGCTGGTCTATGCCATCGGTGCCTACGACATGCTCAAGGGCTTCGAGACCGCCGGCAAGAACTTCGGCCGTCCGATCGAGGCCTACCTGCTCGCCGCAGTCGTTTACTTCATCATGTGCTACGCCTTGTCCTGGCTCGTGAAACGGCTGCACAAGAAGATCGCCATCATCCGCTGAAGGAGAGAAAAGATGTCCGACAAAATGATTGAAATCAAGAACGTTTCCAAGTGGTATGGCCCGGTGCAGGTGCTCAACGACTGCTCCGTCAGCATCTCCAAGGGCGACGTGGTGGTGGTGTGCGGACCTTCGGGTTCCGGCAAGTCCACGCTCATCAAGACGGTGAATGCGCTGGAGCCTTTCCAGAAAGGCGAGATCACGGTCAACGGCATTCCGCTGCACGACCCCAAGACCAACCTGCCGAAGCTGCGCTCGAAGGTGGGCATGGTGTTCCAGCACTTCGAACTCTTCCCGCATCTGTCGGTCACCGAGAACCTGACGATCGCGCAGATCAAGGTGTTGGGCCGCAGCCCCGACGAGGCCAAGACGCGCGGCCTGAAGATGCTCGACCGCGTGGGCCTGATGGCGCACAAGGACAAATTCCCCGGTCAGCTCTCCGGTGGCCAGCAGCAGCGCGTGGCGATCGCCCGCGCGCTGAGCATGGACCCGATGGTGATGCTGTTCGACGAGCCCACATCGGCGCTCGACCCCGAGATGGTCGGCGAAGTGCTCGACGTGATGGTGGCGCTGGCCAAGGAAGGCATGACCATGATGGTGGTCACGCACGAAATGGGCTTCGCTCGCAAGGTGGCGAATCGCGTGATCTTCATCGACGTGGGCGGGCGCATCCTGGAGGATTGCTCGAAGGAGGAGTTCTTCAGCCATCCGGAGAACCGGCAGGCGCGAACCAAGGACTTCCTCAACAAGATCCTGGCGCACTAGGCGCGCCCCCAGGCTGCGCGCGCGCGCCTGCCCCCCGGCCGGGGGCGGCGCCTGCGGACCGGCGGAGCCGGATCTGCGGCACCTCCCGAACTGAAAAGCCCCGCAGTGCGGGGCTTTTCTTTCTGGCGGGGAGGCGGCTAGCCTAGCTCGAAGGTGGTGATGCCGTAGATGCGGTTCAGCTCGCAATCCGGCGGCGCGCCGAGGTACATGCGTGCGGTTTCGAAGACAGGGCGCATGCCCATTTTTTTCGCCAGGGCGACGGCGCCGGGATTGGACTGCGGTACGTCGAGGTAGATGGCGTCGCCAGCGGGGACGCTGGCGCTCAGGGCGGTGTAGAGGGCCGTCGCGACCGGAAGATCCTCCGCCACGAGCGGACCGATCTTGTGGCCCTCGCGGCATCGGCGGATGAGTCCCCATCCCTCGAGCCGACCCTGGTGCAGCCACGCGAGGCCAGTCGCGTCCGGCATCGCGGTCCAGCTTCGCAGGAAGGCATCTCGCGGCGCGGGAAACACGCGGAGGTCGTCGGCGCACAACGATGCAAAGTCGATGGCGCTGAGCGGAAAGATCTGATGGGTCGCGGCGATGCCGCCACCCTGTGCGACGCCGGCGAAGCGGACGTTGTTCCAGGCCAGTTCGAAGCCGCTGCGGCGGTAGTTGTCCTGTTGGGCCGGCACGCCGTCGAGCCCGACGACATGGCCCGCCAGCCGGGCCATGCCTTCGTGCCAGAGCCTGATGCCGATACCTTTCCCGCGCCAAGCCGGCTTGACGATGTAGAGGCCGATGAAGCCGAAGCGCCCCGCGTACGAGACGGCGCCGATGCAGCCGAGTGCCTCGCCCAGGTGCTCGGCGACGAGAAAGCCGCCGGGGTCGGCCGCATGGAAGCACTCGGCATCGCGCAGTCCGGGATTCCAGCCTTCGTGCGCCGCCATGTCGATGACCCAGGGCATCTCCTCGCGGCGCAGGGTGCGGATGGTGAAGTCCATGCGCGGCATTCTCACTCCGCGCGGCGGATTCCTGTCCAATAGCGGCATGGAAAACGCGCACGATGTCGAACACCGCCTGAACGATCTGGAAATCAAGACCAGCTTCACCGAAGACCTGCTGGACCAGCTGAACATGACCATCTACCGGCAACAGCAGCAGATCGACAGCCTCGTCCTTCAGGTCGCCCAGCTACGGCAGCAGAGCGCCGACGCGGGGCCGGGTGGCCCGCGCAACCTGCGCGACGAGTTGCCGCCGCACTACTGATGCGGGTGCCGAGGCGGGGCGCCTGGCCGAAATTGCGGGGTAACACCAAAGTCTGATGACACAATCCTCCGAAATCTGGAGGAGTAGGCATGACCGTTGGTGCACGTCACGGAAATTGGGCGGGATGGAGATTGGCCGCGGCAGGGCTGGCCCTGCTGAGCCAGGGAGTCTTTGCGCAGGCCCCCCCTGGCGCGGAGGGCGCTGAACTCGTCGTTCACCCCTGGGTGGTGCCACCACCGAGCTGGTCGCCGGACGCGTACTTCACCAATCTGAAGGATGGCGTAACGCTCGAAACGCCATTCGTCGCCCGTTTCGGGCTCTCGCTGCGCGGCATCGTGCCGGCCGGCAAGACGGCCGGCAAGGCCGGTCACCATCACCTGCTGATCAACCAGCCGCTGCCGCTTGATTTCGCCAAGCCGTTGCCTTTCACCGAGCACTACATCCACTTCGGCAAAGGCCAGATGGAAACGGCGGTCGACCTGCCGCCGGGCACCTACACGATGCGGCTCGTGCTCGCCGACCAGGGGCACATCCCGTATTTCGTCTACAGCAAACCGCTGAAGTTCACGGTCAGCAAGCAGAACAAGGGCATCTCTGCGGCCAGCGTGCTGGGACAGCCGCGCATCGAAATCCTGAGCCCGGCCGATCGCACGACCGTGCAGTTGCCGTTGCGGGTGCAGCTGCATGCCAGCGGCTACAACCTCTCGCACGCGGCGCCCAAGGTGCCGGACACCGGGCACTTCCGGCTCATCCTGGAACGCGCAGGCCAGAAGCCCGAGATCATCGAACTCGACGGCGGGCAGACCGAGCTGTGGATCAATCCGCCGAAGGGCGACTACAGCGCGCGTCTCGATCTGGTGAGCAACACGGCCCCGGGCGCCATCACCGCGCGGGCCAGGCCGGTCGCGTTCAGCGTGCGTTGACGCCAGCGCGGGCGCCAAGCACCGCCGCCGTCACTTCCGCGAAGCCAGCCCCGCGTTCGGCTTGCGCAACGTAGCGCGGCAGGTGCGACAGTGCGGACTCGAAGCGGCGGACGTTCGCCACGCCGATGCTGTGTTCGAAGTGCTCGAACATCAATGCGTCGTTGGTCGAGTCGCCCACGTAGGCCCAGCGCGGCATCTCCCCGTCGAGCTGCCGGCCCCATAGCTCGCCGACGATCCAGCGCGCACCGGCCAGCTTGTTGTGGTCGCCGTACCAGCCGTTGATGTGGATGCTGCTGACGGTGGCGTGCATGCCTTCGCTCCGCATCAGCGCGACCACCGCGGCGATCCGCACGTCGTCGAGCTGCGTGAACTCGCTGTGGTCGATCGCGATGTCGCACTCGCGGCCCGCGGAGTCGGTGGCCCGTCGCGCCCCTGGGATCTCGCGCTCGATGCGATCCAGCACGCCCTGCATGCGCCCGAAGTTGCGTGCGCGCGTCTGTGCGTCCTGCTGGTAGCGCTTTTCGAGCCGGCCCGTGGTCGAGGGCACGAGCGCCACCGCGCCGTTCTCGGCGACGATCGCATCCAGGGGCCACGCGCTGGCGAAGGGCACACTCCAGCCCACGGGGCGGCCGGTGATCGCGACGCTATGGAGGCCGGCCGCCTTGATGTCGGCCAGCGCCTTCAATGCGTCCGGCGTGATGGCTCCCTCGGTGGTGAGGGTGTCGTCGATGTCGGTGAAGACGCCAACCAACTCACGGCGTGCCTCGAGCGGCCACTTCGTCAGCGGCAGCATCAGCCGGCCGTGTGAAGTGCCAGGCCCGCGTGCTCGCGCAGCGGATGGAAATGGATCTTCGGGAAGCGCTCCTGCGCCAGCCGCACGTCGTAGGGCGAGGTGCAGAGGTAGGCCAGGGTCTCGGCCGCATCGCGCGCCATGCGGGCGGGGTAGGCATCCGTGAAGGCACGCAGCTCGGCCGGGGTGTCGGCGGTGATCCAGCGCGCACCGGTGTACTGGCAGCCTTCGAGCCGCACATCGGCGTCGTACTCGGTCTTCAGGCGATGCTGCACGACTTCGAATTGCAGTTGGCCAACCGCGCCGAGGAGCATCGGGCCGCCGACCTCGGGCCGGAACACCTGGATCGCGCCTTCCTCGCCGAGCTGGGCCAGGCCCTGCTGCAATTGCTTGGTGCGCAGCGGATTCTTGAGGATCACCGTCATGAACAGCTCGGGCGCGAAGAAAGGCAGGCCGGTAAATTGCAGCGACGCACCGTCCGTGATGGTGTCGCCCAGTTGGACGCCGCCGTGTGTGGTGAAGCCGACGATATCGCCCGCATAGGCTTCCTCCACCGCTTCGCGGCGCTGGCTCATGAAGGTCACCACGCTGGTCGGGCGCAGTTCCTTGGCCGTGCGCTGCACCTTGAGCCTCATGCCCGGCGTGTAGCGGCCGGAGGCCATGCGCACGAAGGCGATGCGGTCGCGGTGGTTGGCGTCCATGTTGGCCTGCACCTTGAACACCACGCCAGCGAAGTCCTTGTCGTCGGGCTGGATTTCCCTGACCACCGGCTGCCGGTTGACCAGCGTGGTGCTGACGCGCGGCTGCGGCGGCGGGGCGAGGTCGACCAGCGCGTCGAGCACTTCCATCACCCCGAAGTTGTTGACGCCCGAGCCGAAGAACACGGGCGTCTGCTTGCCGGCGAGGAATGCCTCGCGGTCCCACGTCGGGGATGCGCCGGTGGCGAGCTCCATGCTCTCCATCGCGGTGTCGAATTCACGGCCGAAGCGTTTCTGCAGCGTGTCGCTGTCGGCGAGCGGAATGGTCTCGAAATCCTGCGGCAGGCGTTCACTGCCCGATTCGAAGACCGTCATCGCCTGCGTGCGCAGGTTCACGATGCCGCCGAAGGTCTTGCCCTGGCCTACGGGCCAGGTCATCGGCACGCAGGGCATGCCCAGCTCGCGCTCGATCTCGTCGAGCAGTTCGAGCGGCTCGCGCACTTCGCGGTCCATCTTGTTGACGAAGGTGATGATCGGCGTGTCGCGCTGGCGGCAGACCTCGATCAGGCGGCGCGTCTGGGCTTCGACACCGTTGGCCGCGTCGATCACCATGAGCGCGGAGTCGACCGCGGTGAGCACGCGGTAGGTGTCTTCGGAGAAGTCCTTGTGGCCGGGCGTGTCGAGCAGGTTGATGACGTGGTCGCGGTAGACCATCTGCATCACCGAGGAGGCGACCGAGATGCCGCGCTGCTTTTCGATTTCCATCCAGTCGGAAGTCGCGTGGCGCGAGGCCTTGCGCGCCTTGACCGAGCCGGCGATCTGGATCGCGCCGGAGAACAGGAGCAGTTTTTCCGTCAGCGTGGTCTTGCCTGCGTCAGGGTGGGAAATGATCGCGAAAGTGCGGCGGCGGCGGGTTTCGGAGGCGAATGTCATGGGGGTGAACGCGGTGCGCGCTCACGGGCGCGGGCTGCTGGAGGCAAAACCCACGATTTTAGCGTTTTGCCCCTTCCGAGTGGGCCGCGCGACCTTCTCGCTCACATGGGCGGGGTGAATCCGTTGCGGCCGACCAGCAGGCTCGAAGCGGTGGGCCTGCCGTCCTTGAGCTGTGCGGTGACGACGACTTTCGCACCCTGGACCACCAGCGCCGACTGGTCGTCATTGCCGGGCTTGAAGGTGACGATCGGCGTGCCGCGCGGGACGATCACCGTCTTTTCGCCGTCCTTGTACTTGAGCACCAGCTTCTGGCCGCCCGGCACCGAGGCCGGCGCCGCAGACAGTGCGGAGACCGTGGCGTTGGTCATCGTGCCGTTGGGCATGTAGTCCCAGGGTCGGAAGCCCTCGCCGGTGCCGCGCATGGCTTCGGGAAACACCAGGACTTCGACCGCGCGCTGGGTGCCGTCGGGCTGCGGCATCGAGCCGGCGCCGACGAAGCTGTTGGGCTTGATGGCCGCGACGGTCACCGGGAGCACCTCGATGACGCGCATGTCGGCGGGGCGCACCAGGGTGACGACTTCCCCGCTGCGGTCCTTGACGGTCAGCGACTTTGCATCGGCGTGCACGATGACGCCGCGCACGCGCACGTTCTGGGCCGCCGGGGCGGCCGGGGTCTGCGCGGGGACGGCCATCGGCAAGACGGCCGACGCGATCACGAGGGATGTGGCAAGGGCTCTGGCTTTGAACATGTCGTAACGCCTTGACGGGCGGTGTTGGAGTGAGCGTTGCAGTCTAGGGCGAGAGGAGAAAGGCTGTTGGCGACATGCATGCCGTCCGGCGCTAAAATCCGGGGTTCCGAGGAGCGTTGCAGCGCCGACAGGCGTGAGGCTCGGACCACCATCGCAACCACGCTCACCCGCTGTTCTCGCGGTGAGTCCCTTCCCCGAACGCAGTGGCATCTTTCAAACTTGCTTTGGAGCCAACATGAGCGCTGTTCTCAAATCCCCCGTTTCCACCGCCGACCAGGCCATCGCCGACCTGACCCTTGCCGCCTGGGGCCGCAAGGAAATCCGCATTGCCGAAACCGAAATGCCCGGCCTGATGGCGATCCGCGAGGAATTCGCCAAGAGCCAGCCGCTCAAGGGCGCGCGCATCACCGGCTCGCTGCACATGACGATCCAGACGGCGGTGCTGATCGAGACGCTGCAGGCGCTGGGCGCCACCGTGCGCTGGGCCTCGTGCAACATCTTCTCGACCCAGGACCATGCTGCCGCCGCCATCGCCGCGGCCGGAACGCCCGTGTTCGCAATCAAGGGCGAGTCGCTGGAAGACTACTGGGACTACACCCACCGCATCTTCGACTTCGGCGCCAAGGGCTCGGCCGGCGAAGGCCCGAACATGATCCTGGACGACGGCGGCGATGCCACGCTGCTGATGCACCTGGGGCAGCGCGCCGAGAAGGACCAGAGCGTCCTCGCCAACCCGACCAGCGATGAAGAGCGCATCCTGTACGCCGCGATCAAGGCCAAGCTGGCCGTCGACGCGACCTGGTACACCCGCAAGTCGGCCGAGATCATCGGCGTGACCGAAGAAACCACCACCGGCGTGCACCGCCTGAACGAAATGAGCGCCAAGGGAACGCTGCTGTTCCGCGCCATCAACGTCAACGACTCGGTCACCAAGAGCAAGTTCGACAACCTGTACGGCTGCCGCGAATCGCTGGTGGATGGCATCAAGCGCGCCACCGACGTCATGATCGCCGGCAAGGTCGCGTGCGTGGCCGGCTACGGCGACGTGGGCAAGGGCTCGGCCCAGGCCCTGCGCGCACTGAGCGCCCAGGTGTGGGTCACCGAGATCGACCCCATCAATGCCCTGCAGGCCGCGATGGAAGGCTACAAGGTCGTGACCATGGAATACGCCGCGGACAAGGCCGACATCTTCGTGACCACCACCGGCAACCGCGATGTCATCCGCCACGAGCACATGGCCGCGATGAAGGACCAGGCCATCGTCTGCAACATCGGTCACTTCGACAACGAGATCGCGGTCGCCTCGATCGAGAAGTACGAATGGGAAGAGATCAAGCCGCAGGTCGACCACATCACCTTCCCGGACGGCAAGAAGATCATCCTGCTGGCCAAGGGCCGTCTCGTGAACCTGGGCTGCGGCACGGGCCATCCGAGCTTCGTGATGTCGTCTTCCTTCGCGAACCAGACCATCGCCCAGATCGAGCTGTTCACCAAGCCCGATGCCTACCAGGCCGGCAAGGTCTACGTGCTGCCCAAGCACCTCGACGAGAAGGTCGCTCGCCTGCACCTGAAGAAGGTCGGCGCCATGCTGACCGAGCTGACCGACGCCCAGGCCGCCTACATCGGCGTGGACAAGAACGGCCCGTACAAGCCGGACACCTACCGCTACTGATGGCGCGGGCGTAGCGTCTTGCGCGCCGATCAATTGCTTGTCGAACGCGGCCTCGCTGCGTCGCGCTCGCAAGCCGTCCGGCTGATTGCCGGCGGTTTGCGTTGGCGCGACGGAACGGCCTGGCGCGTGGTCAACAAGAACCGCGACGAGGTGCCGGAAACGGCCGAACTGGAATTGCTCGACGCTGCCGAGGCGCGCTTTGTCTCGCGGGGCGGGCTCAAGCTCGAAGGTGCGCTGGCCGCGGTCGGGGTCGACCCGCGCGGGCGGCGATGCCTCGACGTGGGCCAGTCGACCGGCGGCTTTACCGATTGCCTGCTGCAGCAGGGCGCCGAGCACGTGGTCGGCGTCGACGTGGGCCACGGCCAGTTGCATCAGCGCGTGCGCGACGATGCGCGCGTGACCGCCGTCGAGGGCGTCAACGCCCGCACGCTGAGTCCCGATGCCTGGGCAGACCAGTCGCCGGACGACTTGGATTTCGGGTTGATCGTGGGCGATCTCTCGTTCATTTCGCTCACGCTGGTGCTGCCGGCGCTGGTGCCTTTGCTGGCGCCGGGCGGCGACCTGCTGATGCTGGTCAAGCCGCAGTTCGAGTTGCAGCCCGGGCAGGTCGGCAAGGGCGGCATCGTGCGCGACCCCGCGTTGTACGCGGTCGTCGAGCAGCGGCTGCGTGACGCCTGCGCGGCGCTCGGACTGGGTGTGCAGCGCTGGCTCGACAGCCCGATCGCGGGTGGCGATGGCAACCGCGAGTTTTTCATTCATGCCGTTCATGGGGACGGCGAACCAGGAGCCGGCCGTGCGCCTACCGCTCAGCTTTGAATTCTTTCCGCCCAAGACGCCCGAAGGCGCGTCCAAGCTGCGTGCCGTGCGGCAGCAGCTCTATGCGCAAGTCCCCGAGTTCTGCTCGGTGACCTACGGCGCAGGGGGCTCGACGCATGACGGCACCTTTGGCACCGTTCGCGAGATCCTGGGCGAAGGAGTCGCCGCCGCCTGCCACTTCTCGTGCATCGGCGCGACCAGGGCAACGGTGCGCGAACAACTCGCCGAACTGAAGGCCATGGGTGTCGATCGCCTCGTCGCGTTGCGGGGTGATCTGCCGAGCGGCTATGGGATCGGCGGCGAATTCCTTTACGCCAGCGATCTTGTCGGCTTCATCCGCCAGGAGACCGGCCGCGATTTCCATATCGAGGTGGCCTGCTATCCCGAAGTGCATCCGCAGGCGCGCTCGCCCGAGGCCGACTTGCAGGCCTTTGCCGCCAAGGTGCGCGCCGGTGCCGATTCGGCCATCACGCAGTATTTCTTCAGCCCCGAGGCCTACTTCCGCTTCGTCGACGAGGCGCGCGCCACGGGTCTCGACATTCCGATCGTGCCGGGCATCATGCCGATCACGAGTTCGACCCAACTGATGCGCTTCTCCGACGCATGCGGTGCCGAGATCCCGCGCTGGGTCCGCCTGCGGCTGCAGAGCTTCGGCGACGACACCGCGTCGATCAGGGCCTTCGGCCTCGACGTGGTCACCGACCTGTGCGAACGCCTGTGCGCCGGCGGTGCGCCGGCGCTTCACTTCTACACGATGAATCAGTCGGTGGCGACGCTCGGCGTGCTGCAGCGGCTCGGCTGGAGTGCATGAGTTTGGTTAGGCGGCTCGCCGGCAGCTTGTCCGCGCTCGTCGCGGTGGCATGGCTGGCAGCGTGTACCACGCAGCCATCGGTGGGCGATGGCGCCGAGGGCGCGGCGCAGGTCAGGCTGCGTCCCCTCGTCAAGCAGTTGGCGGTCCCGCCCGGCGCGCCGCCGCGTTCCCAGGTGCCGTCCGTGCGCTATGACCTCGCGGTGTCCGGCACAGGCGAGGATGCCCCGGACGACGGCCTGCCGGGCGACGACGGGCCGCGCGAGATCTTCGAGCGAGGGGGCGCTTCCTGGTACGGCATCCAGTTCCATCAACGCAAGACGGCGAGCGGCGAGCGCTTCGACATGACTGAATTCACGGCCGCCCACAAGACGCTGCCGTTCAATACGCGCGTGTGCGTTCGCAGCCTCGTGAACGGGCGGGAAGTGCTCGTTCGGATCAATGATCGCGGCCCCTACACGGCGGGCCGGATCATCGACCTGAGCCGCGCCGCCGCCGAGTCGATCGGCCTGCTGGGGCTCGGCATCAAGCAGGTTGCGCTGCATATCGTGGACAAGGACACGGACCGTTGCGGCGGAACGGTCATCGGAGCCGCTGAGGCGCCAGCAGCGGCGGCAGAGCCGACGCTCAAGGTCAACGCCAAACCCGCGCGCAAGCTGATACCCCTCAAGAAATGAAGCTGCTCGCGCCCGGGCTTGCTTGCTCACAGCGTGCGGCCAGCCCCTGCAGGAGGCTGCACTTGTGGCCCGGAGAGGCCGATTCCGCGGTCTTTCGCCAGCGACCGGCGGCTGCGCCGGCCGGCGTTGCGTCTATCCACCGCTGTCCAGGGAGAAGGCGGCGTTGCGGTCTTGGCCGAGACGGTCGGCCATTTGCGGCAGGGCGGCTGCGAGCAGCGGTTTGAGGGTGTAGGGCGGATTGATCAGGAACATGCCGCTGGCGGGCAGGCCCGGGCGGTGCGTAGCGCCCGTCGAGTCGGTGGTGATCTTGCTCGACTTGACCGTCAGCGTGGCATGCAGCCATGGCTTGCCGGCCTTGGTGGCCATGGTCTTGAGGCGGCGAGGGAGGTCGTGCGCCTCCGGGCGCGGAATGATCGGATACCACACGGCATAGGTGCCGGTCGCGAAACGCTTGAGCGCCTCGGCGACGAAATCCAGCACGCGGGCGTAGTCGCTCTTGATCTCGTAGCTCGGATCGCACAGCACGAGGGCGCGACGCGATGGCGGCGGCAGGAACTTGGTAGCGCTGCCGAACCCGTCGTCACGCTGCACGCTGATCTGGCGGCCTGCTTCGAGTTGTGCGATGTTCGCGTCGAGCGTGCGGGCGTCGGTCGGGTGCAGCTCGAACAGCTTGAGCTTGTCGTGATCGCGCAGCAGGTGGTGGGCGATGAAGGGCGAGCCCGGATAGATGCGCGCGCCGCCCTTCGGATTGAAGTCGCGGATGACCTCGAGGTAGCGCGAGAGGGCGTCCGCAAGGGGCTCGGGTGGCTTTTCCGCTGTCTTTTTTGCCGATCCCCTGGCGGGGCTGGCCGTGGTTTCGGCCGGGGCGGGCTTGGGATCGGACAGCAGGCGCAGCACGCCGTCCGCCGCTTCGCCGCTGGTGCCGGCGTAGTCGCCGTCGAGCCGGTAGAGGCCGGCACCCGCGTGGGTGTCGACTACCGTCAGGGCGGCGTCTTTTTCGAGCAGGTAGTCGAGGGTGGCAATCAGCACCGTGTGCTTGAGCACGTCGGCGTGGTTGCCGGCGTGGAAGGCGTGGCGGTAACTGAACATGGCCCCGATGGTAACCGCCGGCCCCCGGAAACGGCGCTGGATTGCCTCTTGAGCCCGATTCTTCGTATAATCGAGGGCTTCGCAGCGCTTTTGTGGCCCCGCGGCGAAGGAATTGACCCCACCTAAGAGATTCCCGCCAGAGGAACGCCGACCGTGGAAAAGGGCCCGCCAAACCCTCTTCAAAGAGAAAACTCATGACCAAAACGTTCAGCGCCAAGCCCGCTGACGTGACGCACGAGTGGTTTGTGATTGACGCGACCGACAAGGTCCTCGGACGAGTAGCCAGCGAAGTTGCTCTCCGTTTGCGCGGCAAACACAAGGCCATTTACACGCCTCACGTCGATACCGGTGACTTCATCGTCATCATCAACGCAGCCCAGCTGCGCGTCACCGGCGCCAAGCCGCTTGACAAGGTGTACTACCGCCACTCGGGCTATCCGGGCGGCATCACGGCCACCAACTTCCGCGACATGCAAGCCAAGCACCCGGGCCGCGCCCTGGAAAAGGCCGTCAAGGGCATGCTGCCCAAGGGTCCGCTCGGCTACGCGATGATCAAGAAACTCAAGGTGTACGGTGGCGCAGAGCACCCGCATACCGCCCAACAGCCCAAAGTGCTGGAACTGTAAGGAGCCTTGAGAATGATTGGTGAATGGAACAACGGCACCGGCCGTCGCAAATCGAGCGTCGCCCGCGTGTTTCTGAAAAAAGGCACCGGCAAGATCACGGTCAACGGCAAGGACATCCAGGATTTCTTTGGCCGCGAAACGTCGATCATGATCGCCAAGCAACCGCTTTTCTTGACCAACAACGTCGAAACCTTCGACATCATGGTCAATGTGGCGGGTGGCGGTGAATCGGGCCAGGCCGGCGCGACGCGCCACGGCATCACCCGCGCTCTGATCGACTACGACGCGACGCTCAAGCCGGTGTTGAGCCAGGCTGGCTTCGTGACGCGCGATGCGCGTGAAGTCGAACGCAAGAAGGTCGGTCTGCACTCCGCACGCCGCCGCAAGCAGTTCTCCAAGCGCTGATCGCCCCATTGGGCTTATCGCTTGCACTGTCAAAAAGCCGCCTTCGGGCGGTTTTTTGCTGTTTGAAGTAGCATTCATCGATCGGCCGCACGTTCGGCCCCAAAGGAGTCCCCCTAATGAGCGCCGTTGCAGAAAACATCCAGACCCAGATGCCCGAGCCCATCGTCTTCACGGACAGCGCGGCAGCCAAGGTCGCCGACCTGATCGCCGAGGAAGGCAATCCTGACCTCAAGCTGCGCGTGTTCGTGCAAGGTGGCGGCTGCTCCGGCTTCCAGTACGGTTTCACCTTCGACGAAATCACGAACGAAGACGACACCACGATGACCAAGAATGGCGTGTCCCTGCTGATCGACGCCATGAGCTACCAGTACCTGGTCGGCGCCGAGATCGACTACAAGGAAGACCTGCAAGGCGCCCAGTTCGTGATCAAGAATCCCAACGCGACCAGCACCTGCGGCTGCGGATCGAGCTTCTCGGCCTGATGTGCTGAGCGTCTCCGCGTTCTATCAAGAAGCCGCCTCCGGGCGGCTTTTTGCTGCACGCCGGTTTTCGTGTTCATGACTTCATCGAGTTCTCCGCGCGAGAGCCTGCTGTGGCTGGTTGCCATCGGCTTCTTCATGCAGACGCTCGACGCGACGATCATCAATACTGCGTTGCCCGCCATGGCGGCCAGCCTGGGCGAGAGCCCCTTGCGCATGCAGTCGGTGGTGGTGGCCTATTCGCTCACCATGGCGATGCTGATCCCAGCATCCGGCTGGATCGCGGATCGCTTCGGAACGCGGCGGATCTTCTTCGCCGCCATCGTGCTGTTTGTGCTCGGCTCGGTCCTGTGTGCCCTGTCGCGCGGCATCGGGCAACTGGTCGCGGCGCGCGTCATCCAGGGGATGGGCGGCGCGCTTCTGTTGCCCGTCGGGCGCCTCGCACTCCTTCGCACCGTGCCGCGAGCCGAGTTCCTGGCGGCCATGAGCTTCGTCGCGATTCCGGGGCTGATCGGGCCGCTGCTCGGTCCAACGCTCGGCGGGTGGCTGGTCCAGTACGCGTCGTGGCACTGGATCTTCCTGATCAACGTGCCCGTGGGCCTCGTCGGGTGCTTCGTCACCTTGCGAGTCATGCCAGATTTGCGCGCGGATCTGTTGCACCGCTTCGACGCGGTCGGCTATGCGTTGCTGGCGTTCGGCATGGTGTCGATCTCGCTCGCCATCGACGGTGTTTCCGGATTGGGATTGCGCCAGGTCGGCGTGCTCGTGCTGCTGATCTTCGGCTTCGCCAGCATCACGGCGTACTGGCTGCACGCGGTGCGCCGTCCCTATCCGCTTTTCGAGCCGGCCCTTTTCGGCATCCCGACCCTGAGCATCGGCCTGCTGGGCAATCTTTTCTCGCGGCTTGGCAGCGGCTGCATGCCTTTCCTGATTCCGCTGCTGCTCCAGGTGTCGATGGGCTACTCGCCGCTGAAGGCGGGGCTCATGATGCTGCCGATCGCGCTGGCCGGCATGGCCATGAAGCGCTTCGCCACGCCGCTGATCCAGCGGTACGGCTACAGGCGGGTGCTGGTCGTCAACACCGCGCTGGTGGGGCTGACGATGGCGAGCTTCGGCCTGACCACGCCTGACCAGCTGGTGGCGCTGCATATCGTCCAGTTGCTCGTGTTCGGCGCGGTCAATTCGCTGCAGTTCACCGCCATGAACACGATCACGCTGAAGGACCTGGACGGCAGCATGGCGAGCGCGGGCAACAGCCTCCTGTCGATGGTGCAGATGCTCGCGATGAGCCTGGGCGTGGCTGCGGCGAGCGCGGTTCTTGCGGGCTACACGGGGATCTTCGGCAGCGAGACGCCGCTGGAGACGCTGCATGCGTTCGAGGCGACCTTCGCGAGCATGGGCCTCATCACACTGGCCTCGGCGCTGATCTTCTGGCATCTGCCGCCGGAGGCGCGTGCGGTCCAGCCGGCGCAGCCGGAGGTGTCGGGTCAGGGATGACGCGGATCGGCGATGGAGCCGATCGAGCGGGACGAATCAAGCGGGATAAATGGCGCCAAGAACGCGCGCGCCGCGTGCGCCGGTCACGCTGGCGAGGTTGCCCGCCTGGCCGAGCATGGTGCTGCGCGCCAGCCATGCAAATGCAGCGGCTTCGACTTCCTGCGGCGGCAAGCCGCGTTCGGCGGAGGAGACCACTTCCACGGACGGCAGCAATGCGCGCAGGCGCGACAAGAGATGGAGATTGAGTGCGCCGCCGCCGCAGACGATCAGCCAGCGGCTGTCGGCTCCGTAGCGCGTCAGATGGGTTGCGCAGACCTGGGCGGTCAGCTCCGTCAAGGTGGCCTGGACATCGGCGGGCTTGGCGCTGGACGTGCCCATGTGCGAGGCGAGCCAGTTCGGGTTGAACAGGTCGCGACCGGTGCTCTTGGGCGGCGCCTTGGCGAAATACGCATCGCCCAGCAACCGCGACAGGAGTTCGGGCAGCACCTGTCCGGTGGCGGCCCATTGGCCGGCCGCATCGAAGGGCTGGCCGATGTGCGTCTGGCACCAGTGGTCGATCAGCGCATTGCCGGGCCCGCAATCGAAGCCCAGCACCGTTCCGCTGCCGGCTGGCAGCAGGCTGAGATTGGAGATGCCGCCGATGTTCAGAACGGCCACCGCCTCGTCGTCCCGTGCGAACAGCGCCCGGTGGAAGCCCGGCACCAGGGGAGCGCCCTGACCGCCCGCTGCGAGATCGCGGCTGCGGAAGTCCGCCACCACGGGAATGCCGGTCAGTTCGGCCAGCAGGGAGGGGTTGTTGATCTGCAGCGTGTACCCGACTTCGTCGAATTCCCCCGGGCGGTGGCGCACCGTCTGTCCGTGCGCGCCGATCGCGGTCACGGTATCGCCGGGGATGCCGGCATCGGCCAACAACTGCTGCGCTACGCGCGCATATACCCGCGCCAGACCGTTGCCGGCCAGGGCGGCGCGGTGCAGTTCGTTGTCGCCGCCGGGGGAGTTGAGCGCCATCAGCTCGGCGCGCAGGCTCACCGGAAACGGTGCGGCCGCAAAGCCCTGTACGGCGATGCGCCCGTCCGAGAAATCGGCCAACACGCCGTCGACGCCGTCCAGCGAGGTGCCCGACATGAGGCCGATGAAGAGTTCAGCCATGGTTCGGGAAGGTCCTGTGCTCACTCGGGCCGCCGGGGCCCGTCGCTCAATCCGCGCTGGCTTGCACCACCGAGAAGGCGGCCGACAACTCGGCGCGCGTCGCGAGGGCAAGGCGTTCGAACGCAGGACGTGCCGCCGCGGTGATCGGAACGCCGCCTTCCTGTTGCGCGATGGTCGAGGGATCGTGGTATTCGCCGTTCACCCGGAACTCAAAGTGAAGGTGCGGGCCCGTGGCCCAGCCGGAAGAACCGACGGCGCCGAGGGTCTGGCTCTGGCTGATGCTCTGGCCGGTCTTGACGTCGATGCGGCTCAGGTGCGCATACGCCGTTTCCTGGTTGTTGCGGTGCTTGACGATCACGATGTTGCCGTAACCGCTTTGCGTGCCCGCGAACTCGACCGTGCCATCGCCGACCGCGCGTACGGGCGTACCCGTGGGCGCCGCGAAGTCGATGCCGTGGTGCTGGCGCCAGCTGTTGAGGATCGGATGCAGGCGCATGGCAAAGCCGCTCGATACCCGAGTGAACTCGACGGGCGAGCTCAGGTAGGCGCGGCGCAGGCTGTCACCGTTGGGGCGGTAGTAGCCGCCTTTCTGGCCGGGTTCCTGGAACCACAGCGCCTGGTGCAGCTTGCCATTGCTTTCGAATTCGGCCGAGAGCACGCGGCCGCTGCGCAGCGACTGGCCATCGGCGTCAAAGGTCTCGTAGACGACGGCAAAGCGGTCGCCCTTGCGCAGCGAGCGGAAGTCCACATCGCCGGAGAACACGTCGGCCAACTGGCTTGCCACGGAATCGGGAATGCCCGCGTCATCCGTTGCCGCAAAAAGCGAGGTGCGAACGACGCCGCTGGCGAGACGGGTGCCGGGCGTCAGCGCATCGGATTCGGTGCGGGCGATGAACCCGTTGCCCTTTTTCTCGACCACGAGGCGCTTGAAGGCGCCGTCACTGTCGGGAATCCAGCGTGCGCTCAGCTTTTGCAGCGTATTTTCCTGCGTGGCTTCGGCGGTGACGGTGCGGCCGGGTCGGCTGAGCAGGGCGGTGCGCGCATCGGGGTTGGACCGCACGAAAGCGGCCGCCGCCGGGTCGGCAATACCCAGACGGCGCAACAGCGCCTCGGCGGTATCGCTCGAACGGGTGGTTTCGTTGCGGAACAGCGTGAAGCTGTGGGTGTCAAGCGCTTCGACCTGCTCGGCGAACGACAGCGGCTTGACCGCTTCGAACACTTGCCTGACGGGGAGGTCGGCCGCATCGGGGCCGAGCGAGGCGACTGCAAAGGCACCGCCACCCGCGGACAGCAGCACCGCGGCGATCGCCGCCGTGATCTGCTTCGGATACGTCCGGAATGTGTGGGCCACGCGCGAAGCAATCAGCTCCTCGGCGGCCAGAATGCCGTTGATCAAACTTAGAAATTCCAACTCAGGTTCAGCAGATCCGTGCTGCGAAAGCCGTGTCGAACGGGCGGCAGGACGGTGCGGACATACAGCGCCGCTTAGAATCCGGCGCTTGAAAAGTCCGGCTGAGTATAGCTTCGGCCATAGAAAAATCAGCCAAAAAGCCCAATGAACCCCGGTTTTGTTACATCCGCAAGTCTGTCCGAAGGTGTAGGACGAGCTCTCGAAATTTCACTCCGTGGAACCGACGAGTTGCTTCCCCAGGATGAATGGGTGCGCAAGCTCCAGCGATCCGAGGCCACCGGGACGCCCCTGCGCATCAAGTTGGGCCTGGACCCGACCGCGCCGGACATTCACATCGGTCATACGGTGGTGCTCAACAAGATGCGCCAGCTGCAGGATCTCGGGCACACCGTGATCTTCCTGATCGGCGACTTCACCACCACGATCGGCGACCCGTCGGGCCGCAACAGCACCCGTCCTCCGCTGACGCGCGAGCAAATAGAGGCCAATGCCCAAACGTACTATCGGCAGGCCAGCCTGGTGCTCGACCCCTCGAAAACCGAGATTCGTTACAACTCGGAATGGAGCGACCCGCTCGGCGCCCGCGGAATGATTCAGCTGGCGGCCAAGTACACCGTGGCGCGGATGATGGAGCGCGACGACTTCAGCAAGCGCTTCAAGGCCGGTCAGTCGATCTCGGTGCATGAGTTTCTCTACCCGCTGATGCAGGGCTACGACTCGGTCGCCCTCAAGTCCGACCTCGAACTCGGCGGCACCGACCAGAAATTCAACCTGCTGGTCGGCCGTCATCTCCAGCAGGAATACGGCCAGGAGCCGCAGTGCATACTCACTATGCCGCTCCTGGAGGGACTCGACGGCGTCGAAAAGATGTCGAAGAGCAAGAACAACTACATCGGCATCAGCGAGGACGCGAACACCATGTTCGCCAAGGTGCTGTCTATCTCCGACACCCTGATGTGGCGGTGGTACACGCTCCTGAGCTTCAAGTCCCTGGCCGAGATCGCAGCCCTCAAGGCCGAGATCGACGCTGGCCGCAACCCGAAGGACGCCAAGGTCGCCCTGGCAAAGGAAATCACGGCGCGTTTCCACAGTCTGGCCGCAGCCGAAGCCGCCGAGCAGGATTTCATCCATCGCAGCAAGGGCGGCGTGCCAGACGAAATCCCGGAAGTCGCCCTGAGCGGCGCGCCCCTCGGCATCGCCCAACTGCTCAAGCAGGCCGGCTTGGCCGCGTCGACCTCCGAAGGCAACCGCCTCATCGACGGGGGCGGCGTCCGCATCGATTCCACGGTGATCAGCGACAAGGCACTCAAACTCCCGGCAGGCAGTTACGTCGTGCAGGTCGGCAAACGCAAGTTCGCCCGAGTCACCCTGGCTTGAGCTGACCCCACCCCGGCAGGGGGAGGCGGCCAGACGAAGTGCGCAGGCCCGGGGCGCAGCAGCTATCGGACTTCGATCGTCACCCGCCGATTCCGCGGCTCGTTGACTTCATCGGCTGTCGGGATCGCCAGCTCGCGTTCGCCGCGACCGACCGCTTCGACGCGGGTCGACGGAAAGTCGCGCGCCACGAAAAGTTGCCGAACCAGCAGCGCCCGGCTGTGCGACAGCTCGTCGTTGCCTGCGACGGCGCCGACGGTGTCCGTATGCCCGGTGACCACGATCTCGCCGCCGCTGCGGGCGAGCGCGACGGCCAGGGCCTCGCTCATCACCGCCAGGGATTCAGGTGTGAGAACGGTGCCGCCCGCCTCGAAATACAGAGTGAAGCGCTTCGCCGGTGGAGGCATCAGTTCGAACAGCGCCTTGTTGTCCGCCCTCAATCTTTCGGGGTCGGCCTTGTCGATGATGGGTGCGCCTCGCGTTCCGACGGCGGCCGTCGCGCGCTCGTAGGGTTCGGAAAGCGTCTGTGCGCCGTCTTCGGTGCTCACCATCACAGCCGATGGCTTGCCGTCGGACTGCGGCAGCAGCACGACACGCGTACCGGGTGTGGAACAGGCCGTGAGCAGCGTGAGCGACAGCAGGATGGATGGTTGGGAGAAGCGACGAAGCATCACGGCTGGCCGTCCACCTGCACGATGAAATCCGTCCCTCGAATACCGATGACCGCCGTTTGCGTCTCGACCCGCACGGCGTCGGGGTGGGTCTTGCCGATCAGGCCGGTGATCATCCGCAGTGACCCGCGCAGCAGCGATACGAGCATGCCGCCATCTTGCGTGGTCGCATCGAAATGGAACTGCTTGAGGTCGAGCCGCGACGATGGACCCACGACCATCGAAGTGCCGTCGCGGAGCACCACGCTCGCGCCGGAGTCGGCGCCGGTCACGATGCGGTCGATGGGCGCGACTGCGTCGCCGGGCCCGGCGGCGCGCGCGGCACCATCGGCGCTGAGCAACCGAACGTCGCCGCGCACGGACTTCAAGGTGCCGGCCCGCGCTTCGCTCGTCGCCGCCGTCTCCGAAGCCACGGCCGGGGCTGTCTGGGCCAACGCACAGGTATTGGCGGCAAGAAAGAGGCCGCTCAGGGTGATGGCAATACGCTTATTCACGAACGCTTCCGCAATAGTCTTGGGATGTCAGGCGATAGTACGCGAGAGAAGATTCACTATCGTGCCTCGATAATTCGCCACAATTTTTCAGCTTTGCTCGAAATCGTTTCTCTCTTTCGCCCGTTGAATTGATTTTGAATCTCGCCGCACTGAGCCCCAAGCAGTTGCTCCGCGTCTCGATCGCGGTCGCACTGATCACCATCGTGCTCAAGGGCGCGGCCGGGTATATCACCAATTCAATGGGGCTGATCTCGGACGCCATGGAATCGTTCGTGAACCTCGCGAGCGCGACCTTTGCATTGGCGATGGTCACGGTCGCCGCGAGGCCGGCCGATGAAGATCATCCCTACGGGCACCACAAGGCCGAATATTTCTCCTCGGGTTTCGAGGGCATCTTGATCATCGGTGCGGCCATTGCCATCCTGTGGGTGTCGGTGGCGCGCCTGTTGTCGCCGCAGCCGCTCGAACAACTCGGGTGGGGCCTCGCGTTGTCCGTCCTCAGTTCGGGCTTCAACGGCGCATTGGCTTTCGTGCTCTTCCGCGCCGCCCGCGCCCATCGGTCCATCGCGCTGGAGGCGGATGCGCGTCATCTGTTGACCGACGTCTGGACATCCGGAGCCGTCGTGATCGGCATCGTGGCGGTCGGCCTGACCGGCTGGCTCTGGCTCGACCCGCTGCTTGCCATCGGCGTGGCGTTGAACATCGTGCGCGAAGGCGTGAAGCTGGTCTGGCGTTCGTCGCAGGGCCTGATGGACGAAGCGCTCGATCCCGAATCCCTCGAAGCACTGGACGCGACGCTGGAGCGCTTCGCCGCCAGCGTGCCGGAAGGCGCCCAGCTGCGATTCGACGACATTGTCACGCGCCGTGCCGGCCAGCGGCGCTTTGCCGATCTGCACATGCACGTGCCGGGCGCGTGGTCGCTCGAACGCGCCGCCGGCTTGCGCGACGGCCTCGAACAGGACCTGATGGATGCGGTGCCCGGGCTGCGCGTGACCATCCAGTTGCTGCCACTGGGCATGGAAGCGCGCGCGACCCAGAAGGAGCCCATGGCATGAAGGCACTGCTCCAGCGTGTGGCCAGCGCAAGGGTCGACATCGCCGGCAAAGCCGTCGGCGCCATCGATGCGGGCCTGCTTGTGCTTTTGTGCGCCGAGCGCGGCGACAGTGATGCGCTGGCCGACCGCATGCTCGCGAAGATCCTGAAGCTCCGGATCTTCTCGGACGAGGCCGGCAAGATGAACCGAAGCGTGCAGGACATCGGCGGTGGCCTCCTGGTCGTGAGCCAGTTCACGCTCGCGGCCGACGTGAGCGGAGGCAACCGCCCCAGCTTCACGCAGGCCGCGCCGCCCGACGAAGGCCGGCGCCTCTACGACTACTTCGTGTCCCAGGCGCGCGCCGCGCATCCGGTGGTGGCGACGGGCGAATTCGCGGCGGACATGCAGGTGCATCTGGTCAACGACGGCCCCGTGACCATCCCGCTGCAGATGTCGGCCTGAGGTATCTCGCGCTCAGTAGGGGTTGCGGATGCCGAGCCCCGAGAGAATCTCGATCTCGCGCGCCTCCATGGCCTCGGCGTCTTCCTCGCCGGTCTCATGATCCCAGCCCTGCGCATGCAAAGTGCCGTGCACCAGCAGGTGCGCGTAATGCGCGGCCAGCGTCTTGCGTTGCTCTTTCGCTTCCATGGCAACCACCGGCCCGCAAAGAACCAGGTCTGCCATCACGACTGGCGCCTGCGCGTAGTCGAAGGTGAGCACATTGGTCGCGTAGTCCTTCCCGCGAAATTCCCGATTGAGCTGCTGCCCCTCTTCGGCATCCACGATGCGCACGGTCAGTTCGCCGTCGACGTCCAGTGCATGGCGAATCCAGCGCACGACGCTGTGACGGGGAAGTGCCGCCCGATGCCGCTCAACCCCCTTGAAGCGCGCGAACTGCAGTGACAGAGACAACGAAGCCAGCGCCATCTCACGCTCCCAAGCCCGAAAATGCCGCGAAACCTGCTCCGCCGGGCCGCCGGCAGGCGATTGGCGAGGCGACACGAAGTGCGCGAAGACTGGGGGGGAGCATCATCGTGTTCGCTTGCGCGCGTTGTCGTAGGCATCCACGATGCGGGCGACCAACGGGTGCCGCACCACGTCGGCACTGGTGAAGTGCGTGATGGCGATGCCGTTGACCCGCTTGAGCACCCGCTCCGCGTCGATGAGCCCGCTCAATTGCGCCTTCGGCAGGTCGATCTGGCTCACGTCGCCGGTGACCACCGCCTTGGCGCCGAAGCCGATGCGAGTCAGGAACATCTTCATCTGCTCGGGCGTGGTGTTCTGAGCCTCGTCGAGGATCACGAAAGCGTTGTTCAGCGTGCGGCCGCGCATGAAGGCCAGCGGGGCGATCTCCAGCGCATTGCGCTCGAAAGCCTTCTGTACGCGGTCGAAGCCCATCAGGTCATAGAGCGCGTCGTACAGCGGCCGCAGGTAGGGGTCGACCTTCTGCGTCAGGTCCCCGGGAAGGAAGCCGAGGCGCTCGCCGGCCTCCACCGCGGGGCGGGTCAGCACGATGCGCTGCACGGCGCTGCGTTCGAGCGCATCCACCGCGCACGCCACGGCCAGGTAGGTCTTGCCCGTGCCTGCGGGGCCGATGCCGAGGGTGATGTCGTGGTTCGCGATGTTGTGCAGGTACACGCTCTGGTTCGGCGTACGGGCGCGCAGGTCGGTGCGTCGCGTGGCGAGCACCACGGCGCCGTCCTCGGCCTCCGTCATCGAGCCATCGCCCGCCAGCGTGAGCTGGACGACCGCGGCATCGATCGGGCGCTGGGCGATCTCGTAGAGCGCCTGCAGCACTTCCATGGCGCGTTGCGCGTTGACCTTGGGCCCGTCGATCTTGAACTGCTCGTGCCGGTGCGCGATCTTGACGTTGAGTGCTTCCTCGATGCGCCGCAGGTTCGCGTCGAGCGGTCCGCAGAGGTGTCCCAGGCGCGTGTTGTTGGGCGGGGCGAAGGTGTGTCGCAGAATCACGCGGATTTCATTTTCAAAGCGAGAAGGGCACCCATGATAGGCAAACTCACCGGCATCCTGGCTGAACGCAATCCGCCGCAGGTAGTGGTGGACTGCAACGGCGTCGGCTACGAGGTCGATGTGCCCATGAGCACCTTCTACAACCTGCCGGGCGCCGGCGAGCGGGTGTCGCTGCTCACGCACTTCGTGGTGCGCGAGGACGCGCAGATTCTCTACGGCTTCGGCACTGCCGCCGAGCGCGCGGCCTTTCGCCAGCTCATCAAGATCTCCGGGGTCGGGCCGCGGACGGCGCTGGGCGTGCTCAGCGGCATGAGCGTGAGCGAGCTCGCGCAGGCCATCACCTTGCAGGAGGCCGGGCGCCTGGTGAAGATCCCCGGCATCGGCAAGAAGACGGCCGAGCGGCTGTTGCTCGAACTCAAAGGCAAGCTCGGCGCCGACATCGCACTGCCGGCGCATGCGGCGAGCGACGCGCAGGCCGACATCCTGCAGGCGCTGGTCGCGCTCGGCTACAGCGACAAGGAGGCCGCCGCGGCGCTCAAGGCGCTGCCGAAGGACATCGCGGTGGGCGAAGGGATCAAGCTGGCGCTGCGCGCGTTGGCGAAGTAGGCCCGGCAGCTCAGCGCGAGTCCTGCATCGCGAGCGCCAACGCGAACAGGATGGTCTGCACCACGACGACGATGCCGTGCCGCTGCATCAGCTTGCGGGCCTCCAGGACGCGATCGGCCAGTTGGCGCGATCCATCGGAGCCGCGGCGCAGGCCGAGTTTTTCCAGTCCGTTCTCCAGAGCGGACGTCGAGGCGATCGCGCCTTGCACCAGCCCTTCGAACAGCGAGGCGGTGAGCGCGAGGCGCAGCGCCAGATAGCGTTCGGGCAATCCGATCAGCCCGACCATCGCGTAGATGAACCAGGCCGCCGATGGCAACGAGCGCCCCGTGAGGGCGAGCACCAGCCCGGCGATGAAGGCGAGCGCGAGCCCCCAGAGCGCCAGGGCGCCGCTGGCACGCAGCAGGCCAGCAGTGGCGGCGCACAGTGCGCGGTCGTTGTCATTCATGAGGTGATTCGGCCCCTTCCCGGTGGCGCATTCTGCCGCAGAGGAGCTGCCAACAGGCCCTAAACTGCGCCCCTCAGCCCACTGCCCTCATGACCATCCAGACCGACGATTTCGCCCCGGCCCCGCAACGCGTGGTGTCCGCTGCGCCCGCCTCGCCCAACGAAGAAGCCATCGAACGTGCGTTGCGGCCCAAGTTGCTCGACGAGTACGTCGGCCAGGCGAAGGTGCGCGAGCAACTCGAGATCTTCATCGGCGCGGCGCGCCATCGCGCGGAGGCGCTCGACCACGTCCTGTTGTTCGGCCCGCCGGGGCTGGGCAAGACCACGCTCTCGCACATCATCGCGGCCGAACTCGGCGTGAACCTGCGCCAGACCTCCGGCCCGGTGCTGGAGAAGCCCAAGGATCTCGCGGCACTGCTCACCAACCTCGAGCGCAACGACGTGCTCTTCATCGACGAGATCCACCGCCTCTCGCCCGTGGTCGAGGAAATCCTCTACCCCGCCCTGGAGGACTACCAGATCGACATCATGATCGGCGAGGGGCCGGCGGCGCGCAGCATCAAGCTCGACCTGCAGCCCTTCACGCTGGTGGGCGCGACCACCCGGGCGGGAATGCTGACGAATCCGCTGCGCGACCGCTTCGGCATCGTTGCGCGGCTGGAGTTCTACACGGCCGAAGAACTGGCCCGCATCGTGCGCCGCAGCGCGGGCTTGCTGGCCGTGCCGATGGACGACGACGGCGGTCTCGAGATCGCGCGCCGTTCGCGCGGCACGCCCCGCATCGCCAATCGGCTGCTGCGGCGTGTGCGCGACTACGCGCAGGTCAAGAGCGACGGACGGATCACCGTCGACGTGGCGCACAAGGCGCTCGCGATGCTCGACGTCGATCCGCAGGGCTTCGACCTGATGGACCGCAAGCTGCTCGAAGCCGTCATCCACCGTTTCGACGGCGGGCCGGTCGGGCTGGACAACATCGCCGCCAGCATCGGCGAGGAGTCCGGCACGATCGAGGACGTGATCGAGCCCTATCTGATCCAGCAGGGCTACCTGCAGCGCACGCCGCGCGGCCGCATAGCGACGCTGGCCGCGTACCGGCATCTGGGCGTTGCAGCGCCGCAGCGTGACGGGGATATGTTCGGGAGCTAGGTTCTCGGCATCAACGCATTCGAGGCGATGAACCACTGCGCCGCGTAATAGCTGGCCAGCACCCACAACGAGGCCACTGGCAGCGGCGAGACGAAGCGGTTCGTTGCCAACAAGGCATCGCTCAGCATGAAGAGGCAGGCACCCACGGCGACCCGTCGCGCCGATGCATCGCCAAGAACCGCCGCCCGCCCGAGCGCCTGGGCTGCCATGCAGGCGATCACCAAGACATAGATCCCCACGGGCACCCTCAGGCCCGATGGCATCCCGCCCCACCACAGGAAAACGTACATCAGCAAGCCGATGGCCAGCGTGGCGGCGAGGGCGCGCCGCCGAGGAAACAGGCCGGCTCCCGAGGCGAAGAGGGCGATGTACGCCAGGTGTGCCAGCAAGAAGCAGATGAGTCCCGGCACGAAGAATTGCGGCCACATCAGGAGAACGTCGCCGGCCAGGGAAGCCACGAGACCGGCCACCAGCAGGAGGACGAAGCGGCCGGGCGATTTCAGTGAGCGGGCGCGCATCAGCGCAAAGGCGATGAGGATCATCAGCGCGAGCGGCTTGAAGACCAGGTGAAGGCCGGCAATGCTCAATGCGCCACTGGAAGTGGCCAGCGCCGCCGCATCGACGAACAGAACCTCGATCACCGACAGCCGGCCCTGCAGTACCGCACCGGTCGCCCAAAGTCCGGCCGTCAGCGCGGCGAGCCACACCAGCGAGGAGGCGAAGGGGAGCGTGTCCGCGTACCAGAGGAAGGCGGTAGCACCGCCCAGCAGCGCCATGAACTGCACGGCTGCAAAGACCTGCACACCGCGGGAAGCCGGCGGTTCGTAGCGGCGCACCTGGCTGATGTCGAAAGGCGGTTTCGGGTCCAGCGCCTCCACGTCGGCCGGCCGCCAGCCCGGTGGCTTCAGCCAGATGCGCAGCTTGTCGCTCCAGCGCCGCGTCCGCCATGCGTCGCGCGCGAGCGACCAATAGACCTCGGCGTTGGCCCAGACCGGATCCCAACTCTGTAGCGGACTGCGCGTTCCGTAGACGCAGGGCTCGTCCTCTTCCTTGAAGGTGCCGAAGAGCCGGTCCCACACGATCAGCACGCCGCCGTAGTTCCGGTCGATGTAGCCGTCGTTCACGGCGTGATGCACGCGATGGTTTGACGGCGAGCAGAACCAGCGGTCGAACCAGCCCAGCCTGCCGACCTGCTCGGTGTGCACCCAGAACTGGTAGAGCAGGTCGATCAGCGCGACCGCGCCGAAAACCAGAGGCGGCACGCCCGCGAGCGCCATCGGGAGGTAGAAGATCCAGCCCAGCAGCACGCCGCTGGAGGTCTGGCGCAGCGCGGTGGACAGGTTGTAGTGCTGGCTCTGGTGATGCACCACGTGCGCGGCCCACAGCACAGCGCTTTCGTGGCCGAAGCGATGCAGCCAGTAGTAGCAGAAGTCGTAGAAAACGAGCGCCAGCACCCATCCGTACCACTGCATCCAGAACTCGTCGTTGCGGAACAGGGCGAAGGCCGACCAGATCGCGGCGTAGATGCCGATGCGCAGGAGCCCGGTGATCGCCGCGCTGATCTGGCTCAGCATGCCCAGGCCGATGCTGTTGAGCGTGTCCGGCAGGCGGTAGGTGTCCTGGCCGGTCCCGCGCCGGGCGCGCAGGCGTCCCACGAAGAATTCGATCCCGATGAGGAGGAAGAAGACGGGGGTTGCAAGAACGATGATCTGGCCGGGTCGCATGCGTCGAATTCTCCGGTGCGCACGGTGTGACTTCGCCGCGGCTTTGTCATGGTTTGCCCGAAGAGACTCGCCGGTGTCATCAGGAGGTCACGCATGTGCCTTGGCCCCGTCACGGGTCGAAGCGATCGTGTCGGTCCATGCAACGCGACGACGCCTTTCTTCGCGCATGGCGCGATTCCGCCCCCCAGCTTCCCGAGCCGGAAGACGGGGATGCCCTGCGCCCGCCGCAGAAGTACCGCACGCTCTGGATCTCCGACCTGCACCTGGGGACGCCCGGCTGCCAGGCCCGCGCACTGCTGGACTTCCTCAAGCACACCGAGTGCGAGACGCTGTTCCTCGTGGGCGACATCATCGACGGCTGGCAACTGCGCCGTCACTGGTACTGGCCGCAGGCGCACAACGACGTGATCCAGAAGCTGCTGCGCAAGGCGCGCAAGGGTACGCGCGTGATCTTCATCCCGGGCAATCACGACGAGTTCGCGCGCAAGTACCTGCACCACAACTTCGGCGGCATCGACGTCGCGGAGGAGTGGATCCACGAGACCGCGGACGGCCGCAAGCTGTGGGTCATGCATGGCGATCTGTTCGACGGCGTGATCCAGTGCGCAAAGTGGCTGGCGCACGTCGGCGACTCGCTCTATGAATTCACGCTGAAGCTGAACCGCCATCTCAACTCCCTTCGTGCGCGCATGGGCTTGCCCTACTGGTCGTTGTCGAAGTACTTGAAGCTGAAGGTCAAGCGCGCGGTCAGCTACGTGGGCGATTTCGAAAGCGCAGTGGCGCGCGAAGCGCGCAGGCGGGGCGTGCAAGGCGTCGTGTGCGGCCATATCCATCACGCGGAACTGCGCGACATCGACGGCATCCTCTACGCCAACGACGGCGACTGGGTCGAGAGCCTGACCGCACTGGCGGAGCATGCGGACGGGTCGTTGGAGATCCTGCACTGGGCGGAGCACATGCCCGTCGAGGCCCGGGCCGGGCATGCGGCTTCGCGGCGCGAGCCGGCGCACGCATGAAGCCCGCGGCCCTGCTTCCTCCTTGCCGCCCGGCCCGGACCGTCGACCTCGTCTACTTCAACGCCGGCGGCGGCCACCGTGCCTCGGCGCTGGCGCTCGAAGCCGCCATCCGGCGGGCGGGCCTTCCGTGGACCGTGAGACTGGTCAACCTGCGCGAAGTGCTCGACCCCAGGGACAGCTTCCGAAAGATCACGGGCATGGATCCCGAGGACGTCTACAACAAGCGCCTGGCACGTGGGTGGACGCTCGGCCTGGCGCAGGAGCTGAAGCTGCTCCAGGGAATGATCCGCTGGGGGCATTCGACGCTGTTGCGGCAACTGCAGCAGCATTGGCTCGCGACCGAGCCCGACATGGTCGTGTCACTGATTCCCAACTTCAACCGTGCGATGTGCGAGGCGCTCGCGTCCACGTTGCCCGGTGTTCCGTATGTGACCGTGCTGACCGATCTGGCGGATCACCCGCCGAACTTCTGGATCGAAAAAGGTTTGGACCAGCACTTCGTTTGCGGAAGTCCCAGGGCCGTGCAGCAGGCGCGCGAGGCCGGGTATTCGGATGATCGGACCCACGCGACTTCCGGCATGCTCATGCGCTCGGCATTCCACGACGCGAAGCCGGTCGACCGTGCAGCAGCGCGGGCTTCGATGGGGCTCGACCCCGATCGCCCGACCGGCATCGTGCTGTTCGGCGGGCAGGGCTCCAAGGCGATGCTCGGCATCGCGAAGCGGCTGCGCGATACGCAGCTCATCCTCGCTTGCGGCCACAACGCGAAGCTGGCTCGCGACCTGCGCGCCTCGTCTTCGCGGGCGCCGCGGCTCGTGCTGGAGTTCACGCCCGACATAGCCCACTACATGCAACTCGCCGATTTCTTCATCGGAAAGCCCGGACCCGGCAGCCTCAGCGAGGCGGTGCAGATGCACCTGCCCGTGATCGTCGTGCGCAATCGCTGGACGCTGCCGCAGGAACGCTACAACGCCCAGTGGGTGCGCGAGCAGGGCGTGGGTGTGGTCTGCGCGAGCTTTGCCAAGGTGGCGGAGGCGGTCGAGGAGCTGACCTCGCAGATGGACCGCTATCGGGCAGCCACGCGCGGCATTCGCAACGAGGCGATCGTCGAGCTGCCGCGCATTCTTCGGGGCATCCTCGAAGACTCGCAGGCATCGACCTCGATGCCGCACCTTGAAAAGTCAACGCAACAGTGCATTTAGTGCCGCCAAGCCTAGAAATAGAACTTTGGAGTTACATCTCTGTTACACTCAGCGCATCCGTACAACCCAGCCAGGGTTGCACGCGGCAGAACAACCGAGGAGTCGCTGTGAAGAATTCATCCTGGTACGTGGCGGCAGGCCTGACGGCTGCGGCGGCATGTCTTGCCGGCTGCGAAGGCGCGGGCAGGGAAGCCGCGATAGGCGCCAGTGCTGCATCGACGGCTCCCTCAGCCTCATCCCCGGTCGTGGTCACGTGGCAGCCGCCGGACAAGCCGGCCGAGTTCCTCAGCGCCTGGCGGCGTCCCAAGGAATAAGTAGGCAACCAACGGCCCAAAGCAAAAAAGCCTGCTATCGAAGTGATAGCAGGCTTTTCTTGTTTGGTGGCTCTTCACGGACTCGAACCGCGGACCTGTGGATTATGATTCCATCGCTCTAACCGACTGAGCTAAAGAGCCGAGCCAGAGATTATAGCGCGGCTCCGGGCCACTTTCAGCACCTGTCGGAAGTTTCCCGATGCCCTTGCGGGCGGCCTCCAAATCCTGCGGCTCGACCGCCCCGACGGAATGCACGTCGCCACTCCCGGACGGCGGTGCATGCCGCGGAACGAGAGGTCAAAATCGCCCGATGCGCGAGCCCACTGCAATTCCCAGTCTCGATGACGCCCTGCCGGACGACGAGTTGATGCTCGCCTACGCCGGCGGGGAGCCTTCCGCCTTCGACGCGCTCTATGCCCGCAACGAGCGCGCGCTCTACCGCTTCGTTCGGCGTTTGCTCGGCATCCGATTCGCAGGCGAAGTCGACGAGGTGTTCCAGGAAATCTGGATGCGGGTGAGCGTCGCGCGCGACAGCTTTTCGCCGCAGGATGTTCCATGGCGCGTCTGGGCCTTCACCATTGCACACAACCTCGCCATGGACAGGCTGCGGCTGAGCGGCCGCGAGGTGGCGTTCTATGCGCATGACGAAGACGGCGACGGGCTCGAAGCTGCGCAGATCTTCAGTCGCGGACTGCTTAGTGACCACGGTGGCGCGGCCAACGACGCCGCGCGCCCGTCGGAGGAAGAACTCGCCTTCTGGCGCGCCGCGGGCCGCCGGCTGCTGGCCTGCCTCGACGAACTGCCGATTGAACAGCGCGCCGCCTTCCTGCTGCACCACGAGGATGGTTTTACCGTCGAGGCGCTGACCGGCGCGCTCGACGTCGGCTCGGAAACCGTCCGCAAGCGGTTGCGCTCCGGCCTGAAGAAGTTGCGCGGCTGCATGGAGCGGTACCTGTCGGTCCTGGAGCAGGGCATCGAGCCGTCGGAGGACAGTCCGGACGATCTGAGCGACGCCCATTTGTGGCAGGCGCTGGAATACGCGCCGGACCAGAACACGGCACCGGACTGGCGGCTTCGCAAGGCGATGCTGAAAAGGGCGAGCGAAGCCGTTGGCGCGGCAGATCCGGAAGAGGCTGAAGCGGAACTGGAACTGGCGGCGCGGCCATGGTGGCGGCGCATCGGCCCGTCGGACGGAAAGCGTTCGCGCGTGCCGTTGATCGCGGGGTTGGCCACGGTGCTGGTCGCAACGCTGGTGTCGCTGCTTTGGCGGCGTGAACCGGTGATTCCTCCACAGATCGATTCGAGGCCGCAAGCTTCCGCGCCAGTGCCGCAAGCCGTGGAGTCGACTGCGTCGCAGCGTCCGGGCCCGGGCAATCCCGCGCCGTCGCGGGATGCGTCTTCGGCGTCACAGGCATCCGCGCCGCCTCCGGCATCGCCGGAGCCACAGGCTCCGCCTGTGGCGGAATCGAATCCGCCTGCCACGCCCGTCGCACCGGCTCCGCCGCCAATGGCGAAAGTGCAGAAGACGCCTCCGGCCACTTCGCCGCAGCCTCCGCCGCCAAGACGCGAGAGTGCGGACGTTGCGAAATCTGCGCCGCCTGTCGCCCCGGCGCCGCCGTCGGCCGGCGCGTCTTCGCGCCCAACGCCGCCAGAGTCACCGGGCGCCCGACCGCGCAAGGAGGACGACGCCATGTTGGCGCAACGCTCCGACAACGCGGCCCGCCCCCAAGCACCTGGCGCACCCGCTGCCGGCGCGCCTGCCGCCGCACGCGTTGCCCCCCCTTCTTCCCGGCGCACGGAGGCGACGGAGCCGCCGACTTTCGCAGCGTTGTCCCAGTGGAGCCGCATCACCATCACGCGGCGCGGTGGAGAAAGCCGCACGTTTCAGCGCGCCGAGGCGCGCGACCTGAATGCCTTGCTGGGTTCGGCCGCGATCTCTGCTGTCGGAGCGCAGCCGCTGTCCGGCACGCCGGAATATCGGGTCACTCTGGAGCGCGATCGCGAAGTACTTGCGGTGTTCGAGGTTGCGCCGACCCAGGTTCGCTGGCGTGAGGGAAAAACACCGTCCGCCACCGGGGTGCCATCGGCACCAGCGCTGGCGGCGTTGCGCGCAGCACTGCGGGACGCCGTTCAGGAACCGTTGGTGACGCCTGTTCCGGGGACTGCGCCGGTTGCGGCGCCCCCACGAAGTCCCTGACGCCCCTGGCGCCGCCTCACTGGTGCTTGAAGTCCGCGGCGCGCTTGTTCAGGAAGGCGTCCATGCCTTCCTTCTGGTCAGCCGTGGCAAACAGCGCATGGAACAGCCGGCGCTCGAACATCACGCCGTCGGACAGCCCGCTCTCGAAGGCGCGATTGACGGATTCCTTGGCCGCCATCACGGAGATCTGCGAGAAGTTGGCGATCACGAGCGCGGCACCCAGCGCCTCGTCGGCCAGCTTTTCGTAGGGAACGACACGGCTCACCAGACCGGCGCGCTCGGCTTCGGCCGCGTCCATCATGCGGGCGGTCAGCACCATGTCCATCGCCTTGGACTTGCCCACCGCACGCGGCAGGCGTTGCGTGCCGCCGGCGCCGGGGATCACGCCGATCTTGATCTCGGGCTGGCCGAACTTGGCGTTGTCCGCCGCGATGATGAAGTCGCACATCATCGCCAGCTCGCAACCGCCGCCCAGCGCGAAGCCGCTCACGGCCGCGATCACCGGCTTGCGGATCTGGCGGATGGTCTCCCAGTTGCGGGTGATGAAGTCGCCCTTGTAGGCATCCAGGAAGCTGTACTTGGCCATGGCCGCGATGTCGGCGCCCGCCGCGAAGGCACGCTCGCTGCCGGTGACGATGATGCAGCCGATGGCCGGATCGGCGTCGAAGGCCTTCAGGGCCTGGCCCAGTTCGGTCATCAGCGCGTCGTTGAGCGCATTGAGCGCCTTCGGCCGGTTGAGCGTGACGATGCCGACCTTTTCGGCCTCGACGCGGACTTCGATGTTTTCGTAGCTCATGCGTGTCTCCTTGATACCAACAATCCTCAGCCCGGCGCGGGCTACGGCCGACTCAGCCATTTCGCGAGCTTCGCCGGGTCTTGCGCGAACAGCCGCCACGTGGTGACGCCGGTGGGCAGTGTCAGCGGCAGGCGCAGCAGGCGCCGATCCCGCGCAACCAGCGCGGTGGCCTTCTTCAGCGGGCCCAGGTAGAGAGCGAGATCGTCCAGCCGTGCAAGGCGCCAGCCCTGGGCCGGCCGGCCTTTCGCCGCTGGCAGCTCGATGCCGATCCATTCGTCATTTGCCGAAAAGCCCGCCTGCTCGGCGGCGCCGCCGCGCAGCACCACCTTGACCTGCACGCTGCCGCCCGCCTCGGCCACGCGAAGGCCGAGCTCCTGGGCGCGCTGCGCCGGATCGTCGAGCGCGGCGACGCCGTGCGCGCGCAGCAAGTCGGACAGGGGCAGTTCATCGGTCGAATGGACCCAGGTGGCGATTTCTTTTGCGAAGGAGCGTCCGGATACGGCTTCCAGTGCGGCGGCGAAATCCGCCTCGTCGATGGGACCGCCTTCACTCTTCTTCCAGAGCAGCCGCATCACATCGTCGAGCGAGCCCTCGCCTTCGGCGCGCAGCGTGAGGTCGAAGCACATCGCGACGAGCGCGCCCTTGGTGTAGTAGCTCACCGTGGAGTTCGGTGTCTGCTCGTCCTGGCGGTAGTACTTGATCCAGGCGTCGAAGCTCGCTTGGGCCACGGATTGCACCAAGCGGCCCGGCGTCTGCTGCACCTGGTTGATGGTCTTGTTGACGAGCTTCAGGTAGGTCGCGTCGTCGATGCGGCTGGCGCGGCGCAGCAGGAGATCGTCGTAGTAGCTGGTGAAGCCCTCGAACAGCCAGAGCAGTTGCGTGTAGTTCTCCCGCGCGTAGTCGTAGCGCGCGAACTCGGCGGGCCGCAGCCGCTTCACGTTCCAGGTGTGGAAATATTCGTGGCTGATCAGGCCGAGCAGCGTGACGTAGCCATCGGTCTGCTTCCGGGCGCCGATCTGGGGCAGATCGCGACGCGTGCAGATGAGCACGGTCGAATGGCGATGCTCCAGCCCGCCGTAGCCATCGTCCACGGCGTTGAGCATGAACACATAGCGGTCGTGCGGCGGCTTGGGGCCGTTGCGCTTGCCGACCTTGTCCCCGTGCCAGAAGCGCATCTGCTCCTCGCAAATGGCGCGGGTGTCGGCAATCAGGCGCTCGCCATCGAAGGATGCAGGCGCACCCGCGATCACGAAGCGGTGCGGCACGCCGCAGGCCTCGAACTCCGCGCTCCAGAAGGCACCCATCTCGACCGGGCTGTCGGCCAGTTCGTCGTAGCCGCCGGCGATGTAGCTGCCGAAACCGTGACGGTCGACCTTCGCCGGTGTCAGCGCCGTGGCGCATGACCACCGGACGCCATCCTCCGGCGTTGGCGGCGCCAGCACCTCGATCGCGTGCGGCACATCGAGCTGGCCTTCGACCTGGAGGCACAAGCTCGTGCCGTTGAAGAAGCCGCGATCGGCGTCCAGCCAGGCAGTGCGCACCGAGTTGTCATACGCGCAGACTTCGTAGCGCAGCACCAGCGCCTTGCCGGGCGTGCATTCGATCTGCCAGGTGCACTTGTCGAGTTGCCCTGCTGCCAGCTTGCGCCGGCCCTGCGTTGCGCGCAGGTGCTGCAGGTTCTTCGAGAACTCGCGCACGAGGTAGCTGCCCGGAATCCACACCGGCAGCGTCACGCGCTGCAGCGCCGCCGGCCGGTCGATGGTCAGGGTGACGGCGAACAGGTGCGCCCTGCGATCCGCGCATTCGACGCGGTAGTGAACGGCCGGCGCGGCCATCAACTGCGAGCGGCGAGTTGCTTTTCGACCTGCGCCGCCGGCAACGCTCCCGGCGCGCGCGAGCCGTCGCTGAAGATCAGCGTGGGGGTGCCGGTGATGTTGTACTTCTGGCCGAACTCGCGATTGCGGGTGAGCGCGGCCGTGTCGCACTCGTTGGTGTCGGGCGTGACGCCGCGCTGCATCCAGTCGTTCCAGGCCTTGGCCTTGTCCTTGGCGCACCAGATGTTGCGTGACTTGACGACCGAGTCGGGACCCAGCACCGGGTAGAGGAAGAGATGGATCGTGACGTTGTCGACCTTCGTCATGTCGCGCTCGAATTGCTTGCAGTAGCCGCAGTTCGGATCGGCGAACACCGCCAGTTGGCGCTTGCCGTTTCCGCGAACGATCTTGAAGGCATCCTTGACGGGCAGCTTGTTGAAGGCGACCTCGCTGAGCTTCTCGACCCGCTCTTCGGTGAGGTTCTTGCGCTCCTTCACGTCGATCAGGTTGCCTTGCAGCAGGTAGTTGCCCTGGTCGTCGGTATAGAAGATCTCGAAGCCGTTGATGCGGACTTCGTAGATGCCCGGCATCGGCGACTTGGTGACCTCATCGATCTTCGCGAATTGCGGAATGCGTGCGGCCAGATTCTTGCGAATCTCGGCTTCGCCGGCGATTGCGTCCAGGGTGTAGCCCAGCGTCAGCGCCGTCATCGCGGCAAGGAGGGAGCGGGTGAGTTTCTTCATGGTGTGTTTCCCGGAATTCATTGCAAGCCCATCGCCTGCCGGGCGATCCAGTTCTTGACGAGCCGTGTGCGGTCGAAGCCGCGCATGCCCCAGTTGCGCAGCGCCGGCAGGGGATCGGCGCTGTGTGCGAAAAGTTGTTGCAGACCGTCGGTGGCGAGGCTCATCGACAGCACGTCGGTGCGGCGCGCCCGTTCGTAGCGCCGCAGCAGGCGGGCATCGCCGACGCTGCGCCAGTAGTCGCGCGACTTGATGACATCGGCCAGGGCCGCGGCGTCGGCCAGGCCCAGGTTGAGGCCTTGGCCCGCGAGGGGATGCACGGTGTGCGCCGCGTCGCCGGCGAGGGCCCAGGCGGAGCCGTCCTCGAACTGCCCCGTCCAGCGGTTGGCGATGGCACGCTGCAGCGGCCAGGCCGCGCGCTCGCTGGTCAGCTTGAGGGCGCCGAGCGCATGGTGGGTGGCCTCGGTCAGCACGGCATTGAATTCGTCCGCGCCTTGCGCGAGGAGGTCGGGAGCGCGAAGCTGGTCGACCGACCACACGAGCGCGAGTGAACGGTCGAGCTCGGCAGGTGCGTCCGCGGGCCGATTCACGTCGGCGAGCGGCAGCAGCGCCAGCACCTCGCCCTTGTCGCTGAACCACTGGCGGGCCGTCCCGTCGTGCGGCGTCCCGGCTTCGACCCGCGCGGCGATCGCATGCTGCGGGTAGCGGGTGACTTCGTAGCTCACGCCCAGCGCTTCGCGGGTGACGCTCATGCGGCCTTCGCACACCACGGTCAGCGGTGCCGGAACGGGATCGTTCACGACTTCGACGCGGGGCTGGAAGCGAACGGCGTCGCTCAACTGCTGCTCTAGCGCCGGCACATCGACGATCCAGGCCAGCGCATCGACCTTCTGTCGCGCGGCGTTGAATTGCACCCGGCCGCCCTCGTCGCCATGCACCAGCATCTCGCGCACGGGCGTGGCGTGCGCCGCATCGGGCCAGGCGCGCAGGGATTCGAGCAGCGCCTTGGAAGCGGCGTTGAGCGCGTACGCCCGGACGTCCTGCCCGTTCGGCGTGCCGGCGGGCGCCACCAGCGCCACGCGCACGCGCTCGCGCGCCAGCAGCAGTGCCAGCGTGCGTCCGACGATGCCGGCACCGCGAATGCAAACCTCGGGGGGAAGAGCCATCGCGGCATTGTAGGAGGAGCCTTCGCCGCCCGCGGTGTGCTGGACAATCGCGGTTCTTGAAAAGGAACCGATCCGTGAATGCTCCCGATTTCGACCTCCAGGCGACGATCGCGCGCCTGTTCGTCTACCCGATCAAATCATGCGCCGGCGTCGAGGTGAACGAGACGCTCCTCATCGAAACCGGTCTGGAATTCGACCGCGCCTGGATGGTGGTCGACAGCGCGGGCGAATTCGTCTCCCAGCGCGAACTGCCCCGCATGGCGCTGATTCGGCCGCAACTCAAGCATTCCGAGATGATTCTTCGCGCGCCGGGCATGCTGGCGCTGCACATCGCCTTCGATCGCGTCGAGGAGCCCGTGCGCGTGCGCGTCTGGAAAGACGAGGTGGCCGCCTACGACATGGGCAACATCGCGGCGCAATGGTTCAGCGACTTCCTCTCGGAGCCCGGGAAGCCGTGCCAGCTCCGGCTGGTGCGCTTCGACCCCGAACAGCAACGCCTGTCGAGCCTGAAGTGGACCGACGGCATCGAAGCGCCGAACCAGTTTGCCGACGGGTTCCCGCTGCTGGTGGCCAGCGAGGGCTCGCTGGCCGAACTCAACGCCAGGCTGGTGGCGGCCGGCCATGAGGCCGTCGGCATCGAGCGCTTCAGGCCCAACGTGGTGCTCGCCGGCATCGAGGCGCACGACGAGGACCGTGTCGACACGCTGCACATCACGACCGCCGAGGGCGAGGTCAGCCTGCGGCCGGTCAAGCCCTGCGCGCGCTGCCCGATTCCCGACATCGATCCCGCGACCGGCACGAGTAGCCCCGAAGTCGGCGACATGTTGCGCACCTATCGCTCCGATCCGCGCGTCAACGGCGCCATCACCTTCGGCATGAACGCGATCGTGCTGGAGGGCGTCGAGCATGCGCTCAGGGTGGGGCAGCCGGTCGGTGCCAACCTGCGCTTCGAATGAGGCAGTAGCCCCCGGATCAGGGCGCGAAAGGCCGGGCGCCTAAAATGACCGGTTCCCCCAAGATTTCTGAAAGCACCCGCCATGAGCCTCCAGTGCGGCATCGTCGGCCTGCCCAACGTCGGCAAGTCCACCCTCTTCAACGCGTTGACCAAGGCAGGCATCGCGGCCGAGAACTATCCCTTCTGCACGATCGAGCCGAATGTCGGCGTGGTCGAGGTGCCCGACCCGCGCCTGGCGGAGCTGGCCGAGATCGTGAAGCCGGAGCGCGTGGTGCCGGCCATCGTCGAGTTCGTCGACATTGCCGGCCTGGTGGCCGGGGCCAGCCAGGGTGAAGGATTGGGCAACCAATTCCTCGCGCACATCCGGGAGACGGACGCGATCGTGAACGTGGTGCGCTGCTTCGAGGACGACAACGTCATCCACGTGGCCGGCAAGGTCGATCCGATCTCCGACATCGAAGTGATCCAGACCGAACTGTGCCTGGCCGACCTCTCGACGGTCGAGAAGGCTTTGCATCGCCACACCAAGACGGCGCGTTCCGGCGACAAGGAAGCGATCAAGCTGGTCGCTCTGCTCGAGAAATGCCAGGCCGCGTTGAACGAGAACAAGCCGGTGCGCGCCATCGAGTTCAGCAAGGAAGACAAGCCGCTGGTCAAGCAGTTCTCGCTGATCACCGCCAAGCCGGCCATGTTCGTCGGCAACGTCGCGGAAGACGGGTTCGAAAACAATCCCTTCCTCGATCGCCTGCGCGAATACGCCTCGGCGCAGAACGCGCCCGTGGTCGCCATCTGCGCCAAGATCGAGGCCGAACTGGCCGACATGGACGATGAAGACCGGAAGATGTTCCTGGCCGAGATCGGCCAGGAAGAGCCGGGCCTGAATCGGCTGATCCGCGCGGCCTACACGCTGCTGGGCCTGCAGACGTACTTCACCGCCGGCGTCAAGGAAGTGCGCGCCTGGACCATCCACATCGGCGACACCGGCCCGCAGGCGGCCGGCGTGATCCACACCGATTTCGAGAAGGGCTACATCCGCGCCCAGACCATCGCCTTCAACGACTTCATTGCGTACAAGGGCGAGCAGGGCGCGAAGGATGCCGGCAAGATGCGGGCGGAAGGCAAGGAATACGTCGTCAAGGATGGCGACGTGATGAACTTCCTGTTCAGCTCCTGAGCCCCCGATCGCACAGGCATCAATGATCACCGTCCACCATCTGAACAACTCCCGCTCGCAACGCGTGCTCTGGCTGCTCGAAGAACTCGAGATGCCTTACGAGATCGTGCATTACCAGCGCGATCCGAAGACGATGCTGGCGCCGACTTCGCTTCGTGCGGTGCATCCGTTGGGCAAGTCGCCGGTGGTGACGACCGACGACGGGCTCACCCTCGCCGAGTCGGGCGCGATCCTGGAGACGGTGATCGAGCGCTACGGCAATGGCCGTCTTGCACCTGCGCCAGGATCGCCTGAAGCCTTGCGCTATCGCTACTGGCTTCACTATGCAGAAGGATCGGCCATGCCGCCGCTGCTGCTGAAGCTGATGTTCGACCGGATCGAGAAGTCGAAGATGCCTTTCTTCGCCAAGCCGATCGCCCGGTCCATCGCGGCCAAGGCCAAGGCGGGATTCGTCACGCCGAACATCACGAGCCATCTCGACTTCATGGAAGGTGAACTTGGCAAGAGCGAATGGTTTGCGGGCGACGCGTTCACCGGCGCCGACATCCAGATGAGCTTTCCGGTGGAGGCCGCCGCGGTGCGCGGCGGGCTCGACGCCTCGCGGCCGAGACTGATGGCGTACCTCGAGCGTATCCATGCGCGTCCGGCCTACCGGCGTGCGCTGGAGCGCGGTGGTCCCTACGGGCTGTTGAAGTGATCCGGCCTAGCTGTTAGGCCATATATATAAGAGCGCGACCGTCATCGTCACGTAGCGCGCGAACTTCCCGATGGCCATGTAGAACAAGCAGCGCCAGAACGGCAGTTGCAGCCAGCCGGCCACTGCACAGAGCGGATCGCCGACGACGGGCAGCCAGGCCAGCAGGCAGGCCTTGGGCCCGAGACGTTCGAGCCAGGTCAGCACGCGCAGATGGTGCTTGGAATGCGAATACTTGTCGGCCACCTTGTGGGCGCCGTAGCCCATCCACCAGTCGACCGCACCGCCCAAGGTGTTGCCGGCTGTAGCCACGAACACGGCGGGCCAGAACATCTCGGGGTTGAGCTTGAGCAGCCCGAACAGCACGGGCTCGGACCCGACAGGAAGCAAGGTCGCGGACACGAAGGCGGCGATGAATAGCGTGCTCAGCCCGTATTGCGGCAGCGCGAGAAGCGCGAGAAGTGAGTCGAGCCAAGCTTGCATGTGCGCTGGAGTATAGAAAGGCATCCGCCCCCTGGCGTGTAGGTGCAAGTACGGGCTTCAGGTGTCGCGAACCTGCCTATCGCGTGTGGGCCGGGTGCAAATCGTTGCAGCCGACACATCGCGGCGCCGGTACAATCGTGCCTCATTTTTCAGCAGCCCAGCGCTCGCCCCCTTTCTCTCCATGACCCTGCAAATCGGCAACATAGCGCTGGAAAACCGCCTGTTCGTCGCGCCCATGGCTGGCGTCACGGACCGGCCTTTCCGCATGCTCTGCCGTGAACTCGGCGCGGGCTATGCGGTCAGCGAGATGGTCACGTCGCGCAAGGAACTGTGGGGCACGCTCAAGACGTCGCGCCGCGCCAATCACGATGGCGAGCCCGGCCCCATTTCGGTGCAGATCGCCGGGACCGACGCGGACATGATGTCCGAGGCCGCGCAATACAACATCGAGCGCGGCGCGCAGATCATCGACATCAACATGGGTTGCCCGGCCAAGAAGGTTTGCAACAAGTGGGCGGGATCGGCGCTGATGCGCGACGAGCCGCTGGCGCTCGAGATCGTGGAGGCGGTGGTCAAGGCGGCGGCGCCGCACGACGTTCCGGTGACGCTCAAGATGCGCACCGGCTGGAGCGAGGACCATCGCAACGCCGTCACTCTCGCGCGGCGCTTCGAGCAGGCCGGCGTGCAGATGCTCACCGTCCACGGACGCACGCGCGAGCAGGGCTACAAGGGCTTTGCCGAATACGACACCATCGCCGCCGTGAAGGCTGCGGTGCGAATCCCGGTGGTCGCCAACGGCGACATCACCTCACCCGAGAAAGCGCGCGATGTGTTGGCGCTCACTGGCGCCGACGCGGTCATGGTGGGCCGCGCCGCGCAAGGGAGGCCATGGATCTTTCGCGAAATCGCGCACTTTCTCGCCACAGGCACGCATCTGGCCCCGCCCCTGGTGGTCGAGGTGCGGCGCCTGATGCTCGACCATCTGCGAGAGCACTACGCCCTTTACGGCGACTACAGCGGCGTGCGCACGGCGCGCAAGCACATCGGCTGGTACGTGCGCGCATTGCCCGGCGGCGAAGCGTTCCGTGGCGCCATGAACGCCATCGAGGACTGCGACGAGCAATTGCGCGCAGTGGCCGGGTTCTTCGACACGCTGGCGACGCGAATGGACCGCATTCCGAATGCTTCGGATGCGGTCGAACCGTCAGACGAACAGGCCGCCGACGCGATGGCGTAGAGAGAGCAGAACAAGAGGAGAAGAAGAGAAGGCCATGAGCAAGAAACACATCGAAGACTGCGTACGCAGCAGCCTGGACAGTTATTTCCGCGACCTCCGCGGGACCGAGCCCGACGGCATGTACGACATGCTCGTGCGCGTCGTCGAGAAACCGCTGCTCGACGTCGTGATGACGCGCGCCGAGGGCAATCAATCCAAGGCCGCGCAATGGCTCGGCCTGAACCGCAACACGCTGCGCAAGAAGCTGGTCGAACACAAACTGCTGAAGTAACCCCTGATGAACGCACTGATCTCCGTTTCCGACAAGACCGGCATCCTCGAATTCGCGCAGGCACTGCATGCGCTGGGCATCAAGCTGCTCTCCACCGGCGGCACCGCCAAGCTGCTGGCCGACGCCGGCCTGCCGGTGACCGAAGTCGCCGAACTCACCGGCTTCCCCGAGATGCTCGACGGCCGCGTCAAGACGCTGCATCCCAAGGTGCATGGCGGCCTCCTGGCGCGCCGTGACCTGCCGGCCCACATGGCCGCGTTGAAGGAGCACGGCATCGACACCATCGACCTGCTGGTGGTGAATCTCTATCCCTTCGAAGCCACGGTCGCCAAGCCTGGCTGCACGCTGGAAGACGCCATCGAGAACATCGACATCGGCGGCCCCGCCATGGTGCGCAGCGCAGCGAAAAACTGGAAGGACGTCGGCGTGTTGACCGACGCCGCACAGTACCCGCAGGCACTCGCCGAACTGAAGGCCGAGGGCAAGCTCAGCGACAAGACCAAGTTCGCCTTCTCGGTCGCCGCGTTCAACCGCATCAGCCAGTACGACGGCGCGATCAGCGATTACCTCTCCCGCATCCAGGAAGACGGTGCGCACGCGCTGTTCCCGGCGCAGAGCAACGGCCGCTTCGTCAAGCTGCAGGACCTGCGCTACGGCGAGAACCCGCACCAGCAGGCCGCGTTCTATCGCGACCTGTACCCGGCGCCCGGTTCTCTGGTGACGGCGACGCAGCTCCAGGGCAAGGAACTCAGCTACAACAACATCGCCGATGCGGACGCGGCCTGGGAATGCGTGAAGAGCTTCGACACGGCCGCCTGCGTGATAGTGAAGCATGCCAACCCCTGTGGCGTCGCGACCGGCAAGGACGCCTTGGAGGCCTACAGCAAGGCTTTCAAGACCGATCCCACCTCGGCCTTCGGCGGCATCATCGCCTTCAACCGTCCGCTGGACCGCGCGGCGGCTGAAGCGGTGAGCAAGCAGTTCGTCGAAGTGCTGATGGCGCCCGGTTACGCGCCCGAAGCGCTCGAAGTGTTCAAGAGCAAGGTCAACGTGCGCATCCTGCAGATCGCTCTGCCGCCCGGCGGCAGGACCGATTGGGACAACGGCCGCAATGCGGTGGACGTCAAGCGCATCGGATCGGGCCTGCTCATGCAGACGGCCGACAACCGCGAGCTGTCGATCGACGAGCTCAAGATCGTCAGCAAGAAGCAGCCGACGCCGCAGCAATTGCAGGATCTTCTGTTCGCATGGAAGGTCGCGAAGTTCGTCAAGAGCAACGCGATCGTGTTCTGTGCGGACGGCATGACGATGGGTGTCGGGGCCGGCCAGATGAGCCGGCTCGATTCGGCTCGCATCGCGAGCATCAAGGCGCAGCACGCAGGCTTGTCGCTGTCGGGCACCGCAGTCGCGAGCGACGCGTTCTTCCCGTTCCGCGACGGGCTGGACGTGGTGGTCGATGCCGGCGCCACGTCGGTGATCCAGCCGGGTGGCTCGATGCGCGACCAGGAAGTGATCGACGCCGCCGACGAACGCGGTGTAGTGATGGTCCTGTCAGGCGTCCGTCACTTCAGGCATTGATTGTTGCTCGCCCCCAGGCTTGCCCACTTCGTGTGGCCGCCTACCCCCTGCCGGGGGCAACACCGGCGGACCGGCGGAGCCGGTCCGCGGTGTTTCTGGAATAGGGCGGGCTATTGGCTATTGGCTATTGGCCGTCGGAGAAGCGGTATTTCAGCTGGAAGCTGATGGCGCCGTAGAGGCGATTCTTGATGCTGGGGATGATCGCGATGTTCAGTCCCCAGTTCCTTCCTTCGATCGCCGCAGTCGGGATCAGGGCCGGGAACCAGCCTCCGTTGTTGCTCATCTGGTAGCCGTCGAAGCCGCCCACGACGGCGCCGAGCTTCACGCCGTGGAACTCGAAGGGCATCACGTAGAGGCCGATGTAGTGCGAGCGGTCGCGGTCGCTGTTGCGGAACGCGCCGGCCGTGAGCGAGAAAGTCTTGTCGATCGGCCACTCGATGCCGATGCCGGGATTGAAGTCTTCCAGCCCCTTGTTGCGATCGAAGTGCAGCGAATAGAAGCCCGGGTTGATCCAGACCTGGCTGATATCGACCTGTGCCGAGGCCAAGGCGGGCAGGAGCAGGCTCGCGCCTGCCAGGAGCGATGGCAGCTTCATGGCGGCTAGAGCGTCTTGAAGATCTGGCGGGCCGCTTCGATCGTCGCTGCGATGTCTTCCTCGCTGTGGGCTGCGCTCACGAAGCCCGCTTCATACAGCGCTGGCGCGATGTAGACCCCGCGGTCCAGCAGGCCGTGGAACAGGCTGTTGAACTTCGCGCCGTCGCTCTTCATCACCGCTGTGTAGTTCTGCGGCAGCGCGTCGAGCAGGAAGAAGCCGAACATGCCGCCTTCGCTGTCGGAGCTGAAGGGAACGCCTTCTGCGGCCGCCGCGGCCTTCAATCCCTCGGCGAGTGAGCGTGTCTTCGTCGAAAGCGCCTCGAAGAAGCCGGGCTTCGCGATCTCCTTCAAGGTCGCGAGGCCGCAGGCGGTCGCCACCGGATTGCCCGACAGCGTGCCGGCCTGGTACACCGGCCCTTGCGGCGCGAGCTGCTCCATGATCGCGCGCGGTCCGCCGAAGGCTGCAAGCGGCATGCCGCCACCGATCACCTTGCCCAGCACCGTGAGGTCCGGCGTGATGCCCAGCACCCCCTGCGCGCCGCGCAGGCCGACGCGGAACCCGGTCATGACCTCGTCGAAAACCAGCAGCGCGCCGTGCTGCGTGCAAAGTTCCCGGCAGCGCTTGGCGAAAGCGGCGCTCGCGCGCACGAAGTTCATGTTGCCCGCGATCGCCTCGATCATCAGGCAGGCGATTTCGTGTCCATGCAGCGCGAACGCTTCCTCGAGCTGCGCCAGGTTGTTGTATTCGAGCACCAGCGTGTGCTGCACGACTTCCGGCGGCACGCCGGCCGACGTCGGATTGCCGAAGGTCGCGAGCCCCGAGCCGGCCTTGACCAGCAGCGCGTCTGCATGCCCGTGGTAGCAGCCTTCGAACTTGATGATGTACTTGCGTCCGGTCGCGCCGCGCGCGAGGCGCAGTGCGCTCATCGCCGCTTCGGTTCCGGAACTCACGAGCCGCACCATCTCCATCGACGGGACCAGCGCGAGGATGGCCTCGGCAAGTTCGATCTCGCGCTCAGTCGGCGCGCCGAACGAAAAGCCCTCGGTGACCGCACGCTGCACCGCCTCCACGACGGCAGGATGCCCATGGCCAAGAATCATCGGCCCCCACGAGCCGATGTAGTCGATGTATCGCTTGTCCGCCGCGTCCCAGAAATAGGCACCTTGCGCCCGCTTCACGAAGCGCGGTGTCCCTCCCACGGCCTTGAAGGCGCGAACGGGCGAGTTGACGCCCCCGGGGATCACAGCGCGTGCGCGTTCGAAAAGAATGTCGTTCGGGTCGATAGGGATGGTCATTGCGTCGAGGGTGTCGGTATTCAGTTGGGGAGGGCCGCCGCGCCCGGCCGCCCGTAGCGGCCGGCCTTCCCCCCGTAGGGGGTAGGCGAAGCGACACGCAGTGCGCGCAGCCTGGGGGCGAGCCTAGTGCCTGGTGTCGTGCGGCGGCAAGGCGAAGTCGGTCGGAGAAGCGTCTCCATTGTCCTCGTCCTCGTCGTCATCCGGCTGCGCCCAGAACAGGCGGTCGGGCAGCACGTGGCCCATGCCCGGGCGAAAGCCCGCGTCGAGGCAGCGGTCCATATAGCTCAGCGCCTCGCTGGTCGCGGCGGCAAGATCGGTGCCGCTCGCGAGCAGGGCGGCCAGTGCGGCGGACAGCGTGTCGCCGGCGCCCGCGAACACCGCGTCGAGCCGTTCGTACTTCTCGCTCGCCAACACCGACTGCGGCGATGCCAGCACGTTGTCGATGAACTGGTCGGGCAGCACCAGTCCGGTGACCAGCGTGTAGGGCACGCCGAACTCGCCCGCGGCCTTCGCGATGTCGCGTGCGGTGGGAGGGCGCTCGCCGCTCCAGTCGGGCAGCAGCCAGCGCCACAGCGTGCTGTGGTTGCCGACCAGCACGGTGGTCTGGGGCAGCACCAGCTCGCGAAACGCGTCGTGGTAGGCCTCGATCTGGCTGTCTTCCCACCATGAGAGGTTGGGCATGTACGCGACGACAGGCACTTCCGGGTAGTCGGTCGCAGTCTCGGCCACGGTGCTCAGGATTTCCGGGGAGCCCACGAAGCCGATCTTGATGAGCTGGACTTCCACGTCTTCGAGGATGGAGCGTGCCTGCTCGGCGACGGCTTCCTCGTCGAAAGCGAAGTGATCGAAGATTTCAGCGGTGTCGCGCGCGTACGCGCCGGTTACGACCGCCAGCATGTGGGCGCCGACCGAGGCCATGGCCAGCGCATCGCCGCCCAGTCCGCCGGCCCCGCTCGGGTCGCTGGCATTGAAGACCAGCACGCAGGGTGGATTCGAATCTCCTTCTGCAGTGTCTTCGTCGCTCGAGGGGTCGTTAAGATCGCTCACTTTGTGATCGTGCTCTGTTGGTAGTAAAGAAGTGTTCATAGCCAATCAGGGCTCACCAGATGGTGGCATATCTGAGACGATTCTCACGGGATTTTGAGATACGTTTAGATACGATCGTTGCATTTGATGAACAGGGACTTTAAGCTGCGATGAATACGAAAACCTGGATGTGCCTGATTTGTGGGTGGATCTATGACGAATCGGTGGGCGTGCCTGAAGATGGTATTGCTGCCGGGACGGCATGGGCTGATGTTCCGATGAACTGGACCTGCCCCGAGTGTGGAGCGCGCAAGGAAGACTTCGAAATGGTTGAGATCTGAAGCATGGCATAGGGCCGCGCTTCCTGCGTTCCCGAGAGGAGCGCAGCGGTCGTCAAGGTGTCACAAGGAGCGGTGCGAATGAGCGCGAATGGATCCGGTTACAAGGTGCTTGTCATTGACGACAGCAACACCATCAGGCGCAGCGCCGAGATCTTCCTGAAGCAGGGCGGCCATGAAGTCCTGCTGGCCGAGGACGGCTTCGATGCGTTGTCCAAGGTCAACGACCACAAGCCGCATCTGATTTTTTGCGACATCCTGATGCCTCGCCTCGACGGCTATCAGACCTGCGCGATCATCAAGCGCAACTCTCATTTTTCCAATGTGCCTGTCGTGATGCTCTCGTCCAAGGATGGGGTGTTCGACAAGGCGCGCGGCCGCATGGTCGGTTCGCAGGACTACCTCACCAAACCTTTCACCAAAGACCAGCTGCTCCACGCCGTGCAGCAGTTCGGCATCGTTCAGGAAGCGCAGTAAATGGCTATTCGCAAAGTGCTCGTGGTCGACGACTCGAAGACCGAACTGGTCTTCCTGACGGACCTCCTCCAGAAGAACGGCTTCTCGGTGAGAACCGCCGAGAACGCTGACGATGCCATGCGTCGTCTCGAGGAAGAGCAACCCGATCTCATCCTGATGGATGTCGTGATGCCCGGCCAGAACGGCTTCCAGCTCACGCGCGCCATCGCGCGCCATCCGCAGTACGCGGCGGTGCCGATCATCCTGTGCACGAGCAAGAACCAGGAAACCGATCGCGTCTGGGGCATGCGTCAAGGTGCCCGCGACTACATCGTCAAGCCCGTCAACACGGCCGAGCTGATGGCAAAGATCAGCGCCCTGGCCTGATCGCGCAAGTCGTTCTCCGCTCATGGCCAACCGCGACGCTCTCCGCGCCTTCCAGTCCCGGCTCGCCAGTCGCCTTCAGGCGGCGCGCACCTCGGGCGTTTCCGCATCGTGGCTTGCCGTGGAGGCGGGCGAGTCGAACTACCTGTTCCCGCTCGGACACGCGGGCGAGATCTTTCCCTGGATGCCTCCGCAGCCTGTGCCTTACACCGAGCCCTGGTTCCTCGGTGTGGCGAACTTGCGCGGCGGGCTGTACGGCGTCGTGCAGCTCTCGACCTTCGCCTCCGGCGCGGCAACACCACCCGCGGTGAGCGAGGCGGCGCGCGCGCAGTCCCGACTGGTCGCGCTCAACGAAATGCTCGAAGTCAACTGCGCATTGCTGATCGACCGGCTGGTCGGCCTGCGCGGCGTGGACGCCTTCGTTGCATCGCAGGCCCCGGCCAGCGATGCGCCGGCGTGGTACGGACACGCCTACACCGACGCGGCTGGAGGGCGCTGGCAGGAGATCAACCTGCAGGCGCTTTCGCAGCAACCCCAATTTTTGAGCATCGGCGCCTGAGCAGGCTGCCTTGCACCGACCACAACCTGAAGGACCGACCGTGAGCTCGATCGCCGACAAGTTCAAGAAATTCCTGCCCGTGAGCGGCAGCAGCGTGTCAGTGAGCGCCGACAGCGCCGCGGCCCTCACGCTGGACAATGTCGAAACCTTGCAGACTTCCGAGGAGAAGACCGTGCTCATACGTAGGGATGCGCCACCCGAGCCGACTGGCCCGTCGGCCGATGCCGATGCGGCCGACGCTGCTGCGGGTCAGGCGCCGGAGCAAGCCGTCCAGGCCGAGGCGTCCAGCCCGGCGACGGATTCGGCGCGCGCCAGCCGCACGCGACGCTCGCAGCGCTCGAACCCTGCACGCCAGCAGCGGATCCTGGCGATGGCGCTGGCAGGCGTGGTGCTCTTGCTGCTGTTGGTCGCCGGCTCCGCCATCCTGCGCGCCGAACGGCTCGCGCAACAGGTGGCTGCCACCGGCCAGTCGCTCATGCAGTCGCAACGGCTCGCCAAGTCGGTGTCGCAGGCACTGGTCGGCAACGTCGCGGCCTTCGCCGAAGTCAAGGACAGCTCGGATGACCTGACGCGTCGCGTGCAAGGCCTCGCGAACGGTGACGACGCGCTCAAGCTGGAGCGTGTGGGCAGCCAGTACGACATCGAACTCGGCAAGATCACTCCGCTGGTCGAGCGCGCCGACAAGAGCGCCAAGGCCGTGCTGGCCCAGCAGCAGATCCTGACGCAGGTCGGCAACGCGCTGCGCGACATCAACCGCCAGTCTTCGGACCTGCTCGAAATGACCGAGACCGTGGCCTCGCTCAAGATGCAGCAGAACGCCACCCTGCCCGAGATCTCCGCCGCCGGCCAGCTGGTGATGCTGACGCAGCGCATCGGCAAGTCGGCCAACGAGTTCCTCACGGTCGAAGGCGTGAGCCCCGACGCGGTGTTCCTGCTCGGCAAGGACCTGAATACCTTCCAGGAAGTGACCCGCGGCCTGCTCGACGGCAGCGGCCAGCAACGCCTGCCGGGTACCCGCGACGCCCAGACGCGCCAGCAACTCGAAGCCATCCTGAAGACCTACGAACAGACGCGCACGCAAGCCGGCGCCATCCTGGGCAACCTCCAGGGCCTGGTTGCCGCCCGTGAAGCGCAAGCTGCCATCCTGGCCGACAGCGAACCGCTGCGCACCTCCCTCGGCGACCTGCAGGAAAAGCTCTCTGCACGCACCGGCCTGGGTGCCGGCACGGTGGTGATGCTGTTCGTGCTGTCGCTGGCCGCCCTGGCACTGGCCGGCGCGATCGGTTTCGTGCAAGTGCGCGAAGGCCGCGAACGTGCCGCCGCCGCCGAACGTGATCGCATCGAAGCCGAGCGCGTCTCCGAGGACGCCAGCCGCGTCAACTCCGCGAACCAGGCCGCGATCTTGCGCCTGATGAACGAACTGCAGACCGTCGCTGAAGGCGACCTGACGCAGGAAGCCACCGTGACCGAGGACATCACCGGCGCCATCGCCGACTCGGTGAACTACACGGTGGAAGAACTTCGCCTGCTGGTGGGCAACGTGCAGAACACGGCCACCCGCGTGGCCCAGACGACGTCGCAGGTGGAAAGCACCTCGACGGAACTGCTGGCAGCATCGACCGAGCAACTCCGCGAGATTCGGGAAACCGGCCAATCGGTGCTGACGATGGCCGAGCGAATCAACGGCGTGTCCTCGCAAGCGCAGGAATCGGCCACGGTGGCGCGCCAGTCGCTGCAAGCCGCTTCGTCCGGCCTGCAGGCCGTGCAGAACGCGATCGGCGGCATGAACTCCATCCGCGACCAGATCCAGGAAACCTCCAAGCGGATCAAGCGTCTCGGCGAATCCTCGCAGGAAATCGGCGAAATCACCGAGCTGATCTCGGACATTACCGAACAGACCAACGTGCTGGCGCTCAACGCCGCCATTCAGGCGGCATCCGCTGGCGAAGCCGGTCGCGGCTTCTCGGTGGTGGCGGAAGAAGTGCAGCGTCTGGCCGAACGTTCCGCAGACGCCACGCGCCAGATCTCGGCACTCGTGAAGGCGATTCAGACCGACACGCAGGATGCAGTCGGCGCCATGGAGCGTTCCACGCAGGGTGTGGTCGAGGGGGCCAAGCTCTCCGACAACGCCGGTACCGCGCTGTCCGAGATCGACCGCGTGTCGCGCCGCCTTGCCGAGCTGATCGAGCAGATCTCGCAATCTGCCTCCCGCGAAGCCGATTCGGCCAACGTCGTGGCGGCCAACATCCAGCACATCTTTGCCGTGACCGAGCAGACCGGGGAAGGTACGCGCACCACCGCGCAGCAGGTCCGCGAGCTCTCGCACATGGCCGAGGAACTCCGTCAGTCCGTGTCTCGTTTCAAGATTGCCTGAACGCCGAGCGCCCAACGTGTCGATTCAAAGCCCTGCCACCGCCCATACCGCCGGCAACGCGCCGGCGACCGAGGATCTTGGGCCGCTGGCCTGGGTGCTCGGAGAAATCCAGAAATCGCTCGACGGTGTGGGCAAGACGTTGCGGCGCTTTGCCCGCGACGCGGCCGCCGCCGCACCGGGCTCCGAGATCGACACCCAGCCGCTGCGCCTTGCGCGGCAGCAACTGCATCAAGCCGTGGGCGCGCTGCAGATGGTGGGCCATACGGCACCCGCACTCGTGCTGGGCGCCATGGAGTTCGCGGTCCAGAGCTTCGTCACGGAGCCGCTGCGCTGCACCGACTCGGCGGTCCAGAAGATCGACCGCGCGGGATTTGCCGTCGCCGACTTCCTGAATGCGCTGATCGCGGGCAAGGTCGTCTCGTCGGTCGCGCTCTTCCCGCAGTACCGCGAGGTGCTCGAGCTGGTCGGCAACGAACGGGTGCACCCCGCCGACCTGTGGAGCATGACCTGGCGCTGGGTCGAGATCAAACCCGCGCCCACCCAGACCGCGCTGGTGTACGACCCCGCCGTCCGCTCCAAGCTCGACCGCGAAGTGCTCAAGGTCGTCAAGAGTGGCGATGACCACGCCGCCCGCCGCCTGCAGGCGCTGTGCCTGGGGCTGGGCCGTGGCGCATCGGTGCCGCGCGTCGCCAGTTTCTGGACGCTGGCCGCCGGGTTCTTCGAGGCACTCGCCCTGGCGCTGATTCCGACCGACGCGCACGTGAAGCGCGCCGCCTCGCGCGTGCTGCTGCAGTACGCGACGCTGGCGCGCGGCGACAACACCGTGTCCGACCGTCTCGGCCAGGATCTGCTGTTCTTCTGCGCGCAGGCCGTTCCCGGCTCGCGCGACGAGGCTGCCACGCTGCGCGCGGTGCGCGTCGCGTGGGGCGTCGCGAACGAGCAGACCGTCGACTACACGATCGAGCAGTTCGGCCGTTTCGACCCGGTGGTGCTCGCGCAGGCGCGCAAGCGCATCGAGGCCGCGAAGGAGATGTGGTCGGCGCTCTCGGGCGGCGACGTGAACCGCACGCGGCAGGTGGCCGATACCTTCGCCCAACTCGGCGAGTCCCTGCAGAAGCTGCATCCGCCGAGCCTGCCGATGGTGCAGGCGTTGAACAACGCGGTGGACGCGTCGCTGCGCTCCGGCAAGCCGCCGGCGACCGAGCTCGCGATGGAAGTCGCGACCTCCGTCCTCTATCTGGAGGCGGCTTTCGAGGACCTCGATCCGCATGACCGCCAACTGACAGCCCGGACCGTGCAGCTTGCCGGCCGCATCGAGCGCGCCCGGGAAGGCGGCCGCTCGGAGCCGCTCGAGCCTTGGATGGAGGAGCTCTACCGCCGCGTGAGCGATCGCCAGACCATGGGCACCGTGGTCGGCGAACTGCGCAGCCACCTGAGCGAACTCGAAAAATCGCTCGACCAGTTCTTCCGCCGGCCCTCCGAAAAGGGCTTGCTGCGCACCGTGCCGAGCCAGTTGCTGCAAATGCGCGGCGTGTTCTCGGTCCTCGGATTGGACCAGGCCGCCCAGACCGTGCAGCGCATGCGCGAGAACGTCGACCAGCTCCTGGCCGAAGAGTCGCCCGCCGACGAGATCCAGGCTTTCGATTCGCTCGGCAACAACCTGGGCGCGCTGGGCTTCCTGATCGACATGCTCAGCTACCAGCCTGCGCTGGCCAAGAGGCTGTTCGTGTTCGACGCCGAGCTCGGCGAGCTCAAGCCTCTCATGGGTCGCCAGGCCAGCGATGCGAGCTTGCCCGAGGCGGTCGCTCCGGTGTCGTTCGCGTCGTCGTCCGGGCCTGTCGCGGTCACGGACACGGTGCTGAGCGTCGAGGAAGTCGATGCGCAGATCGCGGCCAAGCTCGCCGCACTGGCAGGTCCGGGCACGCGCAAGACGCCGCCGTCGCCGATCGAGGAATTCAGCCGAGCCACGGCGAGCTGGACTGCGAAGATCACCGGCCCGGCGCCGCTGGAAGCCTTGCCCGACACCGAGGTCACGGAGCTGGAGGAAGACGACCTCCAGAACATCTTCCTGGACGAGGCACGCGAGGTGCTGCACAACGGCCTTGCCGCCGTGTCCGCGCTCGGGTCGCGGCCGGACGACAGCGGTGAACTCACCGTGCTGCGCCGTGCGTTCCACACGCTCAAGGGAAGTGCCCGCATGGTCGGGCTCATGGACTTCGGCGAAGCTGCCTGGTCTTTCGAGCAGGTGCTGAACACCTGGCTTGCCGACCAGCGCCCCGCCACACCCGAATTGCTCGCAGGCACGCGCACGTCGCTGCAGGACTTCGCGAAATGGGTCGAAGCCATTGCCTCCGGCGAGCCGCACACCTGGCAATCGGCGCCGTTCCGCGCCATCGCCGAGGCCCTGCGTACCGGTGAACCGCTCGCTCCCGCGCCAGCCCCCGTCGCCGACGCCGACACCCTGGTCGCCGCAGCCCGTCGCATCGCCGCGGAATCGGCGGTCGAAGCGCCGCCTGCGCCGGTCGAACCGCTGCCGTTGCCGGAGATGCCCGATCTGCCCGATCTGGATCTGGATTCCGAGCCTGTCGCATTCGAAGAGCCTGCCGAGGAGGCGAAGCCCGCTGCATCGCAGGCCGAGGAAACGACCGTGTGGTTGGGCGTCGACCAGCCTGGCGCCCGTCGGGAAGCCGAGCCGGAAGGCCGGCACGAAGAAGAACCCGGAAGCGATGACGGCTTTGCATCGACCGACTTCCTCGATTTCGACGCCAAGCCCGCCGCTCCGCCGGAAGATCCGGAAGTCCTGGATGAACTCGAGGACGTCGATTTCCTGGAGACGGTGCACACCTCGCTCGAGCCTGCGCTCGCGGCACGTGCCGTGCAGCCGCAACCGGAGACCACGCCCGAGCCCGCACACGCGACGGACGCCGAGATCGAGGCCATGTTCGCGGTGCCCGCACCCGCGCCGGCCGAGCTTCCGACGCCCGTCGAAGATCTCGCCTTCGAACTGACGCTGGCGCCAGAGAGCCCGGTCGAGCCGGAAGCTGCCGCCGAGCCTGCGCCTGCTGCCGTCGAACCTGAGCCGGAGCCCGAAGTCGTGCCCGAACCCGAGGCACTGGCACCAGCCGCGGAAGCGATGGAAGAAGCGCCGGCCGAACCCGTCGTGGAAGCCATCGAGCCTCCGGCTGCGGCCGCGCCGGTCGAAGTCGCAGCCGTAACCGAAGCCGAAACCGAAGTCGAAGCCGAAGCCGAAGCCGAAGCCGAAGCCGAGCGTCCGGCAGCGGCAGCGCTGAGCGCCGAAGAGCAGGTCAAGGTGATCGGCCCGCTGCGCATCGGCATCGCGCTCTACAACGTCTACCTGAACGAAGCCGACGAGTGGTCGAGGCAGCTCGCCACCGAAGTCGGCGAATGGGCGCTCGAATCGCACGAGCGGGTTCCCGACTCGATGATCGGCTTGGCCCACTCGCTGGCGGGCAGCTCGGCGACGGTCGGCTTCCAGAGCCTGTCGAACATGGCGCGCCTGTTCGAAGCCGCGCTGCAGCATCTGCAGATGCAGGGCCGCGGAACGCCGGAGCAGGGCGTCGTGCTGGTCGTGGCGGCCGAGGAGCTGCGACGGCTGCTGCATCAGTTCGCCGCCGGCTTCCTGCGCGAGCCCGCCGAGGAAACACTGCAGGCACTGCGTGAAGTCGCTGCCTCGCAACTGCCTGTCGAGCCGGTCGAAGGCCGGCTGGTGACCTTCCATGTGCCGCGCGACGCCATGGCCGACGTGGCGCTCGACGACTCCGAGGACGCGGTCGATGTGACCGACGCGGTTGACGTCGACCTGTTCCCGATCTTCGAGGAAGAGGCGGCCGAACTGCTGCCGCAACTCGGTGCCGCGCTGCGCGAGTGGTCGCAGCATCCGGAAGACACAAGCCCGCGCGCCTCCACGCTGCGCACGCTGCACACGCTCAAGGGCAGTGCGCGCCTCGCCGGCGCGATGCGCCTCGGCGAACGCGCGCACCGCATGGAGTCCGACATCGAGGCGCTGGGCTCGGAGGGTGCCGACCGGCAGTCGATCGAACAGCTGCTCACGCGCTTCGACGCACTGCAAGCCACCTTCGACGCGCTGCGTGCCGCCGATGACGCGGTCCAGACCGAACTGGTGCAGCGTGCCACTGCCGCAGCGCCTGCACCCAAGCCGGTGGAGCTGCCCACGGCCGTCGAAGCACCGGCCGCCAGCGAGAAGGAAGAAGCCGCTCCTGCCGACGAGCCGGTGGTGGAACGCAGCGCGGTCGCCTTGCCTTCGCCGTCGGCTCTCACGCCGCTGCGCGCCATTTCGAACCAGGCCGTGCGCATCCGCACCCACCTGCTCGACCGCCTGGTCGCGCAGGCCGGCGAGGTGATCATCACGCGCTCGCGGCTCGAAGCCGAACTGGGCCAGCTGCGCAGTTCGCTCGGCGACCTGACCGGCAACCTGGATCGGCTGCGCCAGCAGCTGCGCGATATCGAAGTCCAGGCGGAAAGCCAGATGCAGTCCCGCCTGGCCCAGGCGAAGGATTCGCAGCAAGGCTTCGACCCGCTCGAGTTCGACCGCTTCACGCGCGTGCAGGAACTCACGCGGATGATGGCCGAGTCGGTCAACGACGTGGCAACCGTGCAGCGCACCCTCCAGAAGACGGTGCAGGCGACGGAAGACGACTTGAGCGCCCAGGCCCGCCAGACCCGCGAATTGCAGCGCGGCCTGCTGCGCACGCGCATGGTGGAGTTCGAGGGAATCTCGGATCGCCTGTACCGCGTCGTGCGCCAGGCCTCGAAAGAAACCGGCAAGCAGGTCCGGCTGGACATCACCGGCGGCTCCATTGAAATGGACCGCGGCGTGCTGGACCGCATGACGCCCGCCTTCGAGCACCTGCTGCGCAACTGCGTGGCGCATGGCATCGAGGACGCAGCGGTGCGTGAAAAAGCCGGCAAGGATTCGAGCGGCCTGATCGTCATCGAGCTGCATCACGAAGGCAACGACGTCTCGGTCAGCTTCCGTGACGACGGCGCCGGGCTCAACTTCGAACGCATTGCTGCGCGGGCGCTGACGCTCGGCCTGATCCCCGAAGGCAAGCAGCTCAGCCCCGCCGAAGCCGCCGAGCTGATCTTCCAGCCCGGCTTCTCCACGGCGGAGCAGGTTTCCGAACTGGCCGGCCGCGGCATCGGCATGGACGTGGTGCGCGCGGAAGTCGCAGCGCTCGGCGGCCGGATCGAGACAAACAGCCAGCCCGGACAAGGCACCGTCTTCAAGCTGGTGCTGCCGCTGACGACCGCCGTGACGCACGTGGTCATGCTGCGCGCGGGCGCCGTGTCGGTCGGTGTGCCTTCCAACGTGGTCGAGCTGGTGTTGCGCGCCGGGGCGTCCGATCTCGAATCGGCCTACCTCAACCAGCGCTACGCCTTCGGCGGCGAGCAGGTTCCGTTCTACTGGGCCGGCGCATTGCTCCAGTCCTCCGCAGGCAGCGAGCGCGCGCCCGGCAAGGCCAACACCATCGTCATCGTGCGAAGCGCTGCACAGCGCGTCGCGCTGCACGTCGATGAAGTCCTGGGCAACCAGGAAGTCGTGGTCAAGAACCTGGGGCCGCAGCTCTCCCGCCTGCCAGGCATGGCCGCCATCTCGGTGCTGGCGTCCGGCGCGGTCGCGCTGATCTACAACCCGGTCGCCCTGGCCGCCGTGCATGGCGAAAAGGCGCGCGAGCTGCAGGCAACGCGCACCCGCCAGGCCGCGGCGAAGGACATCGGCGGCTCAGAGCCGACCAGGCAGGTGCCGCAATCGGTGCCGCAGGTTCCGCTGGTGCTGGTGGTGGACGACTCGATCACGGTGCGGCGCGTCACGCAGCGCCTGCTGCAACGCGAAGGCTACCGCGTGGCGTTGGCGGCCGACGGCCTGCAGGCGCTCGAGCGGCTCCAGCAGGAGCGCCCGGCCGTCGTGCTGTCGGACATCGAGATGCCGCGCATGGACGGCTTCGATCTCGCCCGCAACATTCGTGCGGACGAGACGCTGGCCGACCTGCCGATCATCATGATCACCTCGCGCATCGCCGAGAAGCACCACGACCATGCGCGTGCGCTGGGCGTCAACCACTACCTTGGCAAGCCGTATTCGGAAGAGGAACTGCTGCGGTTGGTGCGGAGCTACACGGGCGTCGAGGTGCCTGTTGCGCTGGTGGCCTGACGAGCGCACCTCCGAGGCGTTGAGCTCGAGCAACCCACAGGCTCGGGCTATTTTTTGACGATCGCGTAGCGCTGCAGCGTGCGATCACGCGCCTCGGCGTGATCGACGATCGGCTTGGGATAGGTCTCACCCAGCTTGATGCCGGCCGCCACGAGTTCCACCGGCTTGGCGGTCCATGGCGCATGGATCTCAGCGTTGGGCAGCTTGGCCAGCTGCGGCAGGTAGCGGCGGATGAACTTGCCTTCCGGATCGAAGCGCTCGCTCTGCGTCACCGGATTGAAGATCCGGAAATAGGGCTGCGCATCGCAGCCGCTCGAACTCGCCCATTGCCAGCCGCCGTTGTTCGACGACAGCTCGAAGTCGTTGAGGTGCTCCGCGAAGTAGCGCTCGCCGCGCCGCCAGTCGATCCCCAGGTCCTTGCAGAGAAAGCTCGCGACCACCATGCGCAGGCGGTTGTGCATGTAGCCGGTCTGGTTGATTTGCGCCATGGCCGCGTCGACGAGCGGGTAGCCGGTCTGGCCTTTGCACCAGGCGTCGAAGAGCATGTCGGCGTGCTTGCCGTGATGCCACTGGATCTTGTCGTATTCGGGCCTGAAGCTTTTCGATTCACCGCCCGCCGCCACGTGCGGATGGTGCGCCAGGATCTGGAAATAGAAATCGCGCCAGATCAGTTCGCTGAGCCAGGTTGCCGCGCCCTGGTCACCCTGCAGCGAGAGCTGGTGCGCGATGCCCGCCAACTGCCGGATCGAGACGGTGCCGAAGCGCAGGTGCACGCCGAGGTAGCTGGGCCCGCGCACGGACGGAAAGTCGCGCGTCTGGTGATAGCGGTCGATGCGCTGGAAGAAGTCGTCGAAGAGCGCGGCGCCGCCCTGGCTGCCGGTGGGGATTTCCAATTGGTCGAGGTTGCTCTTTTCGAAGCCGATCTCCGCCAGCGGCGGCACCGGGGCCTTGAACTTCTCCGGCACGGGCGCCAGCGCGTCTGCATGGCTGCGCACGGGGTAGGGCTTCAGGTAGAAGTCATCCACCTTGGAAAGCCAGGCTCGCTTGTAGGGCGTGAAGACGGTGTAGGGCTGTCCCGCCTGGGTCAGCACCTCGTCGCGCTCGAAGACGGAATGGTCCTTGTAGGTATGGAAAGCGACGCCGGCGTTCGCCAGGGCGCCGAGCACCTTGGCGTCGCGCGCAAGCGCATCGGGCTCGTCGTCGCGGTTGGCAAAGACGGCCTGCACGTCCAGCGTGCGTGCGAGTTGCCCTATTTCGTCCTCCGCCACGGCGTGGCGAACGATCAGCCCGCCGCCCAGCGACCGCAATTCGGCGTCCAGCTCGACCAGCGATTCCCGGATGAACTCGACGCGCCGGTCCGCGCGGGGGAGCGGATCGAGGATCGCGCGATCGAAAACGAACACGCACACCACCTGCCGGCACGCGCGCAGGGCCTGGTAGAGCGCCGCGTTGTCGTCCACGCGCAGGTCGCGCCGAAACCACATCAGGCCCTTGGGATAAGTTTTGTCGACGGCCAGTAAAATCGGCGGCATGGCCTCCGATTCTGCCCCGATGAACCTTACGCATCATTTCCTGATTGCGATGCCGGGTCTGGAAGACAAGGCCTTCAGCCGCAGCGTGGTCTACCTCTGCGAGCACAGCGAGCGCGGTGCGCTCGGCCTTGTCATCAACAAACCCAGCGATATCAATCTCAAGGTGCTGTTCGAGAAGATCGAACTCCACCTCTCCAGCCCCGAGCTCGGAAAGGCGCCCGTGTTCCAGGGCGGGCCGGTTCAGACCGAGCGCGGCTTCGTGCTGCATGAGCCGGTTTTCGCGCAAGCGGACAAGCCGAACGAGTCGGTCTACGCGTCGACCATGACGATTCCCGGCGGCCTCGAAATGACGACCTCCAAGGACGTCCTGGAAGCGCTGGCGACGGGTGCCGGTCCGCGCAAGGTGCTGGTTTCGCTGGGCTATGCGGCCTGGGGAGAGGGCCAGCTCGAATCCGAACTGGCAGAGAACAGCTGGCTGACGGTCGGCGCCGATCCCGCGGTGATCTTCGACACGCCGATCGAGCAGCGCTACGACAAGGCGCTGTCGCTGCTCGGCCTGGAGGCGTGGACCCTGTCGCCCGACGCGGGGCACGCATGAGCGTTACGGCGATGCCCGACGCTACCCCTCCGGTTTCCGTTCCCTCCCATTTCCAAAGTTTCCTGGCCTTCGACTTCGGCCAGAAGCGCACCGGCGTCGCGAGCGGCAATCGTTTGCTGAGGACCGCAACGCCGCAAGCCACCATCAAGGCCGAAGGCGATGCGCGCTTTGCGCAGGTGGAGGCCCGAATCCGCGAGTGGCAACCCGACGCGCTGGTCGTCGGCGTGCCCTGTCACCCCGACGGCGCGCCGCACGACAACACCCGCGCTGCACAACGCTTTGCCCGGCAACTGCACGGCCGCTTCAAGCTGCCCGTGTACGAGGTCGACGAGCGCTACAGCACGACCGAGGCGCTCGCCTCGGGCGCGCGCGATGCCGACGCCGCGTCGGCCTGCATCATCCTTGAACAGTTCCTGAGGAGCCTTCCGTGAACTCCATCCCTGACGCCGAAGCGCTCTACGTCGAGCTGCTGCGCGGCGTGAAATCCCTGATGCGCCAGGACACGCGCCTGGTCGGCATCACCTCCGGCGGCGCGTGGCTGGTCGAGCGGCTGCAGAAAGACCTGGGCCTGCCCGGTACGCCGGGCATCATTTCGTCGGCCATGCACCGGGACGACTTTGCTCGGCGCGGGCTGTCAGCGAGCGCGCAGACGACGCTGCCCTTCGATGTCAACGGCGCCGACGTGCTGTTGCTCGACGACGTGCTCTACACGGGCCGCACCATCCGCGCGGTGCTCAACGAACTGTTCGATTTCGGTCGGCCGGCCTGCGTGCGGCTGGCGGTGCTGATCGACCGCGGCGGCCGCGAACTGCCGGTGGCGGCGGACTTTTCGGCCCAGCGCCTCGAGCTGCCGGCAACGCAGCTGCTCGCGCTGGCACGCAGCGACGCCGGCGCGTTCAGCTTCAAGGTAGAGGAAAACGCCTGATGAACCCCCACGCTCATCACTTTGTGTATTCGCTGCCCCCCGAGGGGGCGCAGGCCTCCCTTGGGGCGGCTCGGCGGGAGGCCTGATGCTCTACAAACGAAACCCCCAACTCAACAAGCACGGCGAGCTGATCCACCTGCTCTCGATCGAGGGCCTGCCGAAGGACATCGTCACCCACATCCTCGACACCGCCGCCAACTTCACCAGCGTGAGCGACCGCGAGGTGAAGAAGGTGCCGCTGCTGCGCGGCAAGAGCGTGTTCAACCTGTTCTTCGAGAACTCGACGCGCACGCGCACCACCTTCGAGATCGCGGCCAAGCGGCTGTCGGCGGACGTGATCAACCTCGACATCGCGCGCTCGTCGGCGACCAAGGGCGAGTCCCTGCTCGACACCATTGCCAACCTGAGCGCGATGGCCGCCGACCTGTTCGTCGTGCGGCACAGCGAATCGGGCGCGCCCTACCTGATCGCGCAGCACGTTGCGCCGCACGTGCACGTGGTGAATGCAGGCGACGGGCGCCACGCGCACCCGACGCAGGGGCTGCTCGACATGTACACGATCCGCCACTACAAGAAGGACTTCGCGAACCTCACGGTCGCGATCGTCGGCGACGTGCTGCATTCGCGCGTGGCGCGCTCCGACATCCATGCGCTCACCACCCTCGGCTGCGCCGAGGTGCGCGTGGTCGGTCCCAAGACACTGGTGCCCACCGACATGGCGCAGATGGGCGTGCGGGTGTGCCACACGCTGGAAGAGGGAATCAAGGACTGCGACGTCATCATCATGCTGCGCCTACAGAACGAGCGCATGAGCGGCGCGCTGCTGCCGTCGTCGCAGGAATTCTTCAAGACCTTCGGCCTCACGCCCGAGAAGCTGCAACTGGCCAAGTCCGATGCCATCGTGATGCACCCGGGGCCGATCAACCGCGGCGTCGAGATCGACTCGGCCGTGGTGGACGGCCGGCAAAGCGTGATCCTGCCGCAGGTCACTTTCGGCATCGCCGTGCGAATGGCGGTCATGAGCATCGTCGCGGGTAACGAAGCATGAGCAACATCCTGATCACCAACGGTCGCGTCGTCGACCCCGCATCCGGCCTGGACCGGAAGGCCGACGTGGCGGTTGCCGACGGCAAGGTCTTCGCCATCGGCGAGATTTCCAGTGAATTCCGCGCGGAGCGCACGCTGGACGCGCAGGGATGCCTCGTCGTGCCCGGCCTGGTCGATCTTGCCGCCAGATTGCGCGAGCCCGGCTACGAGCACGAGGGCATGCTGGAGAGCGAAATGGGCGCGGCTGTCGCGGGCGGCGTCACCAGCCTGGTCTGCCCGCCCGACACCGACCCGGTGCTCGACGAGCCCGGCCTGGTCGAGATGCTCAAGTTCCGCGCCGAGAAGATGCAGCGCGCGCGGCTGTTCCCGCTCGGCGCGCTCACGCGCAGCCTCGCGGGCGAGGTGCTGACCGAAATGGCCGAGCTCACCGAGGCCGGCTGCATCGGCTTCGGCCAGGCCGACATTCCGCTGGGCAACACGCAGGTACTGCAGCGTGCGCTCCAGTACGCCAGCACCTTCGGCTACACGGTGTGGCTGCGCCCGCAGGAGCGCGACCTGGGCAAAGGCGTCGCCGCCAGCGGCCCGCTCGCCACACGGCTGGGGCTCGCGGGCGTGCCGGCCGCGGCCGAGACGATCGCGGTCTTCACCATCATCGAACTCATGCGCAGCACCGGCGCGCGCGTGCACCTGTGCCGCCTGTCGAGCGCGGCGGGCGTGGCGCAAGTCCGCGCGGCCAAGGCCGAGGGCTTGCCGCTGACCTGCGACGTCAGCATCAACTCGCTGCACCTCGTGGACACCGACATCGGCTACTTCGACAGCCGTGCGCGCCTGAATCCGCCGCTGCGCCAGCAGCGCGACCGCGACGCGCTGTCTGCCGGGCTGGCGGACGGCACCATCGATGCGCTGGTGTCCGACCATACGCCGGTGGAGGCTGACGCCAAGACACTGCCCTTTGCCGAAGCCGAAGCCGGCGCGACCGGACTCGAACTCCTGCTGCCGCTCGCCTTGCAGTGGGGCGAGCAGAGCGGTGCGGGCCTCGCGCGCGCCATCGAGGTCGTGAGCGCTGCCCCTGCGAAGCTGCTCGGTGCCCAGGGCGTGGGCCGGCTTGCGAAGGGCGGTGCGGCGGATCTCTGCGTCGTCGATCCGGCCCTCGAATGGCAGGTGCAGCCCGACACGCTCCGGAGCCAGGGCAAGCACACGCCCTTCGGCGGCTACGCCATGCACGGCCGCGCCCGTTTCACGCTGGTAGGCGGACGCATCGTCCACGGCTAGCGCGGGCAGGCCAACGGGCAAATCGAGAAACCGACTGCATGCACGCCCTGTCCGCGAGCCTGAAGCTGTTGCGCGCGACTGTGCATGTGTTTGCAGGATGGTGGACCATCCGCGCGAAGTTCCCGCGCATGTCGCCGCCGGAGCGCGAGGAGTGCGTGCAACAGTGGTCCGAGCGCATGCTCAACCTGATGGGGATCAGCCTGACGGTGCAGGGCACGCCGCCCGACCGCGGTCCGCTGCTCCTTGTGTGCAACCACCTGTCGTGGCTGGACATCCTCACGATCCATGCGGCGCGCCATGTGCGCTTCGTCTCCAAGTCGGTGGTGCGGCACTGGCCGGTGATCGGCACCTTGTCGACCGGCGCCGGGACTCTCTATATAGAGCGTGAGCGGCGCCGCGACGCCGTGCGCGTGGTGCATCACATGACCGAGGCGCTGCGCGAGGGCGATGTGATGGCGGTCTTTCCCGAAGGCACGACCGGCGACGGCCACGGCTTGCTGCCTTTCCATGCCAATTTGCTGCAGGCGGCCATCTCATCCGGCGCGCCGGTTCAGCCGGCCGCGCTGCGCTTTGCGGACGCCGCAACGGGTGAAACGAGTCATGCGCCGCGTTACATCGGCGACGACAACCTGCTGGCCTCGGTATGGAACACGGTGAAGGCGCCACCGCTCCTGGCGATCGTGCGATTCGGCGAGCCCCAGTCCTCGCAGGGACGCGATCGCCGCACGTGGGCGAAGAGCCTGCATGCCGACGTCCAGGCGCTGCGCCGCGAACTCAAGTAATCCGGAGAGCCCAAAAAAACAGCGCCCCGAAAGGCGCTGTGTAACGGCGCCGGGTAGCGCCGGGAGGAGGAATCGTTGCTCCGTCGTTGCTCAGAGGACGCCGAAGACCTTCAGGCCGATGATCACCACGAGCGGAACGCCGCAGAGCCAAAGGATGATGCTTTTCATGGTGGGTCTCCGGTTGGTGTGTGTGAACTCACCTTAGTCAAGCGCCGTGGCGCCCGATGCCGGAGAAGGCAAGGGGACGGCGTGGTCCCCTGCCTACAGGCTGTCTCAGCGCTGGAGCAGTCCGAGATAGTGGTCGAGCATCTGGAAATGATCGTCCAGGAAGCGGTCTTCGCGACCACACAGATCGGAAACGGGTGTCCATTCGGCTGCTGCGGCATCGTCGTCCGCCTGCAGGCCAGGGAGGTCGCGCTCGCCCAGATCGAAGAAATGGCCGTGCGTGATGGTGCGTCCGCGCGCGCTGCGATCGGGCTGGTCGAACACGTCCGTGGCTTTCAGGCAGGCGCGCAGGGCGTCGGGCGGCAGCGCGAGGTGCGTTTCTTCCTCCAACTCGCGAAGGGCAGCCTGCAGCGTGGTTTCGCGCTGCTCGAGGAAGCCGCCCGGAACAGCCAGGAGGCCCTTGCCCGGCGTCTGTCCGCGCCGGATCAGCAACACCCTGTCCCGGCATTTCACGACGCAATCGACCGTGACCAGCACCGGCGGATAGGGCGCCGCGGCCCAGGAGGCCTCGTACTGCCTGAGCAGTTCGGCCTCCTGCGCGAGCGGCTCGAACTGGGGCAACGCGCTCCACCCGCGGAGAAACTCGACGGTGCCCGCCGGCAATTCGCCGGCAAGTTCGGTCAGGGCCGCTGCCGGCGCAGCGAAGAGTGCATCGCGCATCGCACTCGCGCGACGCAGCGGCACGCCGTCGGCGGCGAGCAGCGTCCAGTCCGGGAAGGCACGGAGATATTCCCGCGTCGCATCCCTGAAATGGCCGACGAGTGCGATCGAGCGCGAAGAGGGCGCGGCATGGTCGCCGGCCCACGCGTGCGCGACCTCGCGACGCACGGCGTCGACCCACCGCGTTTCGTCGAAATAGTCGCGGACCGGCGCAAAGCTCAAGCGCAGGCGATCGGCCTCGGGCACCGCGTTGCGGATCATTTCCGCCCGTTGCTGCCAGTTGAAGGGATGCTTGGGCGAAAGCGCCTGGAAGGCCGACCCGATCACCACCACCACGCGCGGCGCCGCCTCGAGTGCAAGCTTCAGCAATGACAGGTGCCCATTGTGAAAGGGCTGGAAACGACCGATGAGAACCGCGAGGCCGTGCGGTGGCGGGGTGTTGCGGGCGGTCATGCAGGGGTGCGTGTGCGGATGTTCAAGTCCACACGATACGCGCCCCGGCGCGCCGGAAACCCTTGCAGCGCTCAGGAACGCTTGGCCAGCATCGCCCCCAGGGCAAAGACGGAGTTCGGGGCGTTCACCCGAAGCGGCGGCCGGGTGGCCGGAGCGACGGCGGGCGCGCGCAGCGGCCGTTCGCGCTCGATCAGCATGCCCATCGCGATCTGCTCGTCGACCAGGCTCTGGAGCGTGACCGATTCCAGGAACTCGATCGCCCGGCGATTGACCGAGGCCCAGAGCTCGTCCGTGGTGCAGCGCTTCACGGCGCCCGGGACGTCGTCCAGCGGCCTGGACGCCTGATCGACGTCGCCGTCGATGGCCAGGACGATGTGCGCCACGGTGATATCGGCGGCCTTCCGGCCCAGCGAGTAGCCGCCGCCCGGCCCGCGCGTCGATTCGACCAGCTTGTCGCGGCGCAGCTTGGCGAAGAGTTGTTCCAGGTGCGACAGCGAAATACGCTGGCGCTGGCTGATGGAGGAGAGATTGACCGGGCCGGTACGGCCCCGGAGTGCCACATCGATCATGGCGGTGACGGCGAAGCGGCCCTTGGTGGTTAGACGCATCGGAGATTCTTTCAATTGGGACAGGGGGCGCATCGGGGCGCGCGGACGCGGCGATGCAGAGCGCTCGCATCGAGAGGCGGGGAGCCGAAGGGCTCTCGAGGCGGCGAGCCTTAGAGAATGAAGGCGTGGTCGCGCGGAGGCCGCTTGGGCTGCGCGAGGAAGGGTGAGGGCGTGGCGCTCATGGCCGGCTGCGGTACCGGCTGGGAGGCATGGATCGCGATAAAGGCGTGAAACCCGCCCGCTGCGGCCTCGGTGCAGCCGGAACTGACTTCGTCCTGCGCCGCCGATGCGTCCTCGGCGTCGTCCAGCGGCGTATCGCTGCTGGGCGACAAGTCGTGCTGTACCTGCGCCAGGCTGGCGCTGCAGTGATCGAGCGCATGCGTCGAACTGTGGGCAACGGCCGCGAAACCGAAGCAAGACAGTACGAAAGCGATGAAAGAGGCGGCGAGCCAGCGGGGCATGTGCCGACGATTTTAGGGCATGGCCCGTCCAGGCAACCGAAGAACGGCTCAGGAGCTTCCCGGAGCCGGAAAGGAATTCCCGCGCCTGCCGTGAATTGCGGTCAGTCCGGCTTGATGTTGGCCCGCGCGATCACCTTTTTCCAGCGCGCCTGTTCCGACGCGATGAACTGGGCAAACTGCTCCGGCGTTCCGCCGATGGCTTCGGCGGCGTCACCGCGAAGCCGCTCCATCGCAGCGGGCGAGCGGACGGCCTTCATCGTTTCGGCGGAAAGCTTCGCCACGTTCGCCGGCGCCATGCTCGCCGGGGCGAGCATCCCGTACCACTGCGTCATCTCGAAGCCGGGGAAGCCTTGTTCCGCCACGGTGGGGACATCGGGCAACTGCGGCAGCCGTTGGGCCGAACCGGTCGCGACGCAGCGCACCTTGCCCGACTTGATGAAGGGAATGATGGCCGCCGCCCCGATCGCCGAGGCATCCAGCCGGCCGGACAGCAGGTCGGTCAGCATGGGGCCCGTGCCCCGGTAGGGAACATGCAGCATGAAGATGCCCGAGGTCATCTTCAGATACTCGAAGGCAAGGTGGCCGGCGCTGCCGTTGCCTGCGGAGCCATAGCTCAGCTTGCCGGGCTTGGACTTGGCGTAGGCGATCAACTCGGTGAGATTCCTGGCCGGCACGTCGGGATGCACCACATACAGGCTCGGTACCTTCGCGAGCAGGCTGACGGGCTTGAAGTCCTTGTTGGGGTCGTACGGCAGCTTGTCGAAGATGTACGGATTGACCGCCAGCGTGCCGATGTGGCCGAGGATGATGGTGTGCTGGTCGTCGCTGCGTGCGACCTCCGCCATCGCGATGTTGCCCGCGGCGCCCGGCTTGTTGTCGACGTAGACGCTCTGGCCGAGGGTGTTGGACAGCTCTGCGGCGGTGGAGCGGGCGACGATCTCGGAGCTTCCGCCGGGGGCGAAGGGGACCACGAAACGCACGGACTTGGTCGGCCAGGTGGCCTGGGCCGATGCCAGTGTCGGGAGGAGCCCGGCAAGGCCGAAGGCGCCTCCGGCCTGGACGAGCCGACGTCGCGTGAAGCGGGCGCCGGTCAGTGAATCGTCGGGAACTGCGTGCATCGTCGTGTCTCCATGGCCCGCGTGAGATCGTCGTCTCTGCTTCAGGCTGGGGTGCGGGGTTTCTGCTGCTCGGTCAGACGCCGTGAATCGGGTCCTTGGTGCCCTCGACAGGAATCGAACCTGTATCTGAGTCTTAGGAGGACCCCGTTCTATCCATTGAACTACGAGGACGAGAGCGGCCGCAACTTTACCAGTTCAGTTGAAGTGCATCGTGTAGATGAGGTCGACGCCGCTGGGCTGGCCGGCCTGGGCGCGCAAGGTGAGGCGGCGGGTCAGGTCGTAGAAGATGAACAGCGTGCCCAAGGTGCCGGCCAGGCTGCGCTCGTAGGTGATGTAGAAGTCTCTCGCGAGGCGCTTGCCGACGGTGACGGCCGAGTCGCGCACTTCGCCGCTGCCACCCGGTCCCCTGAAACCGATTTCGTCGAGTCCGAAGCGGCTCGCCAGCCCGCCGCCGGTGCCGCCGCTGCCCAGGCCGCCGAGCAGCGCCAGCGCGGCCTGTTGCAGGATGATCGATTCGCCGCCACTGGTGGCCGATGCGCGGCCGAGCATGAGCCATGAGAGCGTTTCCTGGTCGGAGAGCTGCGGCGACGAGTACAGCCGCACGCGCGGCGATTGCGCGGTGCCGGTGATCGCGACGCCGGCCCGCTGGCTGATGTTGGGGCGGATCGCCAGGATGTCGAGCTGCGGGTTGTCGAAGGGGCCGTTGAAGCGGGCGATGCCGGTCTCGATGGTGAGCTGCTGCCCGTAGGCGCGGTACTGGCCGCTGACAGTGCGAACCTCGCCGGTGAGTCGGGGCGGCGCATTCAGCGCGGTGCTTCGGATGTCGAGCTTGCCTTCGAGCCGCGTGATGACGCCGCGACCCTGCACGGCGAAGTCGTTGCCGAGGTCGAAATTCACTGCGATGTCCGGCGGTTTCGCGGTCTGGGCCTTCGCCACTTCCGCCTGATTGGCCGCTGCGCTGCGCTCTGCTTCCTCGGCGGCCTCGCGGTCGATGGCGGCCGAGCGCACCACCACGTCGCTGCCAAGGCTGGGGGCGGTCTGCTCGGGCAGGATGATGACGGCGCGATCGGTTCGGAGGTCGCCGCGCACGGTGAACTGGCCGCTTTCGAGCCGTGCCTGTACGTCGCCCGAAAGCGTGACCTGGCGGTCGGCGCGCACGAGCACGCGCAGCGCGCGAAGCTGGGCCTGCACGGACATGCGGATTCCGGTGCCGGCGCCGGGGGCTGGGGCCGAACCCCAGGAGAGATCCCCGCGTGCGGAGACCGTGCCGCCGTCCCTCGACGCCTCGCTGGCGGCGGTGCTCAGATTGCCGCTCTGGCCCGGGATGCGGGTCTGGCTGCCGGCGCCGCCCTTGAGGGTGAATTCGCTGATCTCGACACGGTTGCCTTCGAGCTTGGCCCGCAGGCGCCCGTCGCGGAGGTCCAGGCCCTCGACCAGCGCGCGCACGGCGAGCTGGTCGGCGTTCAGCGTGCCGCTCCAGCGCGGCTCGGTGCGGCTGCCTGACAGCGTGGCATCGGTCTGCAGCGTGCCGGCGATTCGCCAGCCGGGCGGCGCGAGCATCGACCAGACGCCCAGGTTGGGCATGCGGGCCACGACGTGGCCGGCCAGCGGCGCATCGGACGCCCATTGCCAGCCGCCCTGGCGTTGCTGCACGCGCGTGCTGGCGTCGATGCGGATTTCGCCGGCGCGGTCGCTGTCCCAGGCGAGATTGGCGCGCACCGTGTCGCCTTCGGCATCGACCTTCAGTTCGGCCAGGCGCAAGCCGGCAGGGGTGCTGGCGCCGGGGCCGGCCGCGTCCATGGTGCGTTCGCTGGCCGTGCCGGTGCCGTGGCTGGTGATGCGCGTGACCAGCGCGGCTTCGCCGGCCTGCACGCGGAGGTCGCCGCTCTTGCGCGTGAGGCGGGCGCCGGCGCGCAGGGTGTCGCCGGCGTCGATGTCCCAGTCGCCGTCGAACACCAGGTCGCCGCTGAAGCCGACCTGGGCGAGCGCGTTGCCTTCACCGAAGGCTTCGGCCCACGCCATGGGCAAGCCTTGCATCCGGCCCTTCGACTGGACGCGGTATGCGGGGTTGGGCTCCGCGCCGCTGCGGCCGAAGCGCAGCGGCTCCCAGTCGACCTGGACCGTGCCGGGCAGTGGACCGCGCAGCGTGGCGGCCGCAGCGGAGGCTTCGACCTCGAGCCGTGGACTGGCGCCGGGGATGTTGCGGATCTTGGCACTGACGGCGCGGCTCAGTTCCACGGTCCAGGGGCCGGGGCGCGTGCTGTCGTGCGCCTGAAGGTGGAGGCTGGCGAGCGCGGCGCGCCACTGGTTCTCGCGTTCGATGCCGCCGCTGCCGCGCGTGTCGAGGGTGACCTTCCGCGTGCCGCTCGTCGCCTCGCCCTTCAGCGCCAGGGTGGCCTGCCCCAGGCTGCCCGACAACTCCGCGCGCACGCCGTTGAAGGCAATGGCGGTGGCACTCTCGGCGGCGGTGGCGGGCGGAAGCCGCAGGTCCAGCTTGGGCACGGTCAATGTCGCCTGGAGCGTCGGCTCGGCGGCGCCTCGCGCGGGTGGTTCGTTCGCGTTCTGGATGCGGCGCTGGACGGCCTGCCATCCGCCTTGCCAGGTGGCGTCGAGCCGCGCGTTGCCCTGCACGGTCGCGCCACCGAACGGGTTGCCCAACTCGGGCAGGGCTTCGATCCACGCCTGCATCGCGCCGGCGTCGTCGACCTGGGCCCGGATCTGCCCGTTGCCGGTGGCGGGCGCGATCCGTCCCTGGACCTGCACCGTGCCGCCCGGCACGACGAGGTTCAGGTTGCCGTTGCCGGCCTGTTCGTCGACAAGCACCTGCAGCCGTCCGTCGAGGCTGGCGCGCTGCGCCTCGATGCGCAGGGTGCGCAGGTCGAGCACCTTGTCTTTCCACTGGCCCTGCGCCTGGGCGCGTTCCAGCCGGAGTCCGTGCGACTCCCGGCTGCCGGCGCCGCCCTCCGCCCGCAGAGCGACATCGAAGCGCAGTGCCTCGCCTTGCTGGTCTGCCTTCACGGTGCCGGTCACCGGTGCGCCGGCGAGCTGCGTGTGCAGCGCGCCGAGCTGCACGCGGCGCACGGTGGCGCGCGCTTGCCAGGGGGCGGGCGCCGGGCTCCAGTTGCCTTCGGCCTCGATGCGTCCGCCGCCCAGATGGACGGTGGCCCCGGGCAGCGTCCAGTTCGTGCCGTCGAAAGTAGCGCGCGCCTCGACCTGCTCGACCGGCAGCTTTCCGGTGTCCCACGGGCCGGGCAGCGCGTTGCGGATGTCGGCGCTTGCCTTCCAGCCCAGTGCGCCGACCGTGGTGTCGGGGCCGGCTTCGATCTCGCCGGTGAGCTGCGTGGCCGGCGCTTCGGGCCAGAGGCGGGCGAGGTCGACGTTCTCGAGTTCGGCCTTGGCGTCGATCACGGGCTGCGCTTGCCATGGCGCGATGTTCGCCTGCACTTGCGCGCGCATCGGCGGTTCTGCGCTTTGCTCGACGGGCTGCAGGTGCGCAGCCACGGCAATGCGCGCATCGGCGCCCGCCAGGTTGCCTTTCACGCTGGCTTCGGCCAGCACGTCGATGTTGCGGTCCGTGGCGAGCGTCGCGCGCACGCGGCCGTTCATGGACGCGTCGATCGCCATCGGCGCCGGGCCCTGCAGCTTGAGCTTCGCGCCGTAGTGGCCGTCGGCGATGTCCACGCCCTCGATGTCGAGCAGGTGGTGCGAGTCGGCATAGCGGTAGCTGCCGGCGAGCATCGTCGCCTGCAAGGCCGGTGGACCGGCCCACCGCAGGTCGTCGATGCGGAACGGGACTTCGATCTCCACCGGCAGCACGATCTGCTCCAGCGGCTCGACCGGCTTGTCCTCGTGCTCGCCGCGTTGCTCGATCAGCACCTGGCCTGCGTGCACCTCGCCGAGTACGACCCTGCGCCGCAGCAATGGCGCGAGTTGCCAGCCGATGCGGACGTCGGTCACCTCGACCGCGAGGCTCTCGCTCTGCCATCGCAGCCAGCCGATGCGTCCGCCCGCGCGCAGCGAGCCGGAGACGTCGCGGCTCTCCAGCGTCTGGCTGGCGGGCAGATAGCGCGCGGTGCGCGCGAGGGCAAATGCCAGCGATTCGTTCGTACCCAGCCACCACCACGCGCCCGCCGCGAGCGCGAGCACCAGGATCACCAGTCCCGTCACGCCCCACGCGAAGGCCCGCAATGCGCGGCGGCCGAACGAGCGGCGAACCGGCGGCGCAGCGGGAGTCGGCTCGGTGGAAGCTTCCGTCGCCATGGGGATCAGAAGGTGAAGCCCAGGCGCAGGTGCAGCCTGAACCTCTGGACGTCAATGCCATAGGCCACATCGATCTGGACCGGCCCGATCGGACTGCGCCAGCGCGCACCGACGCCCACGCCCACCTTGGTCTCCATTTCGTTTGGATGGTCAGCCACCGCGCCGGCGTCGATGAAGACGGCACTCTCCCAGTCGGTCAGTTTTCCGTCGTAGACGATGGGGCGCTGCCATTCGATGCTGGCGACGCCGAGATAGCGCCCGGCGACGACGGTCCGATCGGGCCTCACGTCGCCGATCGAGCGATAGGCGTAGCCCCGGACCGTGGTGTCGCCGCCCGTGAGGAAATCCAAGGTGGCGGGAATCTGCGCGGTGTCGCTGGCGACCACCGCGCCGAGTTCGCCGCGCAACTGGATTCGACCGCTGCGCGCCTGCGAGCGATCGGCGTTTTCGACCATGCCGAAGGGAACGAACCCGACCCAGCGCAGATAGGTGCGTGTGAAGGGAGCGCGTTCGCCCGTCAGCGTGTAGCCCGCGCCCAGCTCCAGCGAAACGCCCTGGCCGCGGGTCGGTGCGGCGGCATTGTCGAAGTAGCGCCCGGTCCAGCCCCAGTTGATGCTCAGCGCCGAGGCCGAGGGCGGCGGATCGAACCCGTGGTTCTGGGCGTAGTCGTACTGCAGGAAATAACTGCGGTCGATATGGTCGCTGGCCTGGCTGCGGCCGCCGCGCAGGCGTCCGCTGTCGACCGTGTAGCTGCCCGAGACCTCGCTCTTGAGCTGCGCCGATCCGAACGAGCGCCAGCCGTTGTCGTCGGGGATGGCCGCCCATTCGGTGCCGATCGTCTGCTTGTCCCGGTCGAGGTAGAGGCCGGACACCGCGCGCCAGCCCAGGACCGGCATGCTGTTGTGGATGTGGTCCAGCGAAAGCCGTAGGCCGCTGTCGGTCGTGAAGCCCACGCCGCCCACGATCTTCTGCAGCGGTGCCTCCCGCACTTGCGCGATCACGGGTGCCAGGAGCGGGTCGGTGCCGTTGGTGTCGAGCGTGAGGAACACCGACTCGAAGTAGCCGCTGCCCGCCAGGCGCTGCTGCGCATCGAGCAACTGCTGCCGGTCGTAGTCGGCGCCGGAGGGAACGCGTGCGAGCCGGCGCACGCTGTCCGCGTCGAAGCGCTCGTTGCCTTGCACCATGACCGGACCGAAGCGGTAGGCCGGGCCGGAATCCAGGGTGACGCCCAGCCTTGCCTCGCTGCGATCGGCATCGATCTCGGCGCGGCTCGTGAGAATGCTGCCGGTGGCGTATCGCCTCGCCGTCAGGTTGCGCAGGGCGGCGGCCTTGGCATTGTCCCAGGCCTGCTGGTTGAAAGGCTGTCCGGCGCGCATCGGCCATTCGACGCGGATCGCATCGCGCCGAGGCTCGGCCGCCTTGTCCTCCGCGATGGGTCCGCTGAAGTCGATCTGCACGTTGCTCACACGCGTGAGTTCGCCGGGCACGACCGTGATCTTCACTTCGCGCGGCGCTTTTCCACCCGGCGTTTCGATCATTTCGAGCGTGAGGGTGGGCGTGAAGTAGCCAACGGTGTTGAGTAATTCGCGTGCGTTGGCCTCGGCGGCGACCATGAGCCGCGACAGCTCGATGGCGCCGAGGTCGTCGAGTTGGCGGTAGCGCTGGATTTCGAGGTTGTGCACGAGGTAGTCGCGCACCGACTCGGGGGCCTGCACGTCGACGGTGAACGCGTCGCCGCCCTTGGACTCGCGGGTTCCCCCGGCCACCGGGCTCGCGGCCGTGTCCGTCTCGGCCGCTTCCTTCGAGGGCAGCAGGCTGCAACCCTGCAAAAGAAGGATGCCTGCAAATAACAACGCCGGCATCCAAGCCGGCGTGAGTAGAGGGACCAACCCAAGCATGCGGGCATTTTGACAGACCCGCTTCCGCTTCCTCCCCCCGGCCTCCCGGGCGGCCCCGATGCGTTCAGCGCCCGGTGAGCCTTCGGCCCAGCGCCCAGATCACCGGCGGCACGATCATGCGGGCAAAGGTCTTGACCTGGTCGACCCGCGCCGGGCGCATGAACATCGATGCCGACTCGTCGCCATGCTGTTTTCCGGCGAGCGGGCTGGTGTAGTAGTACGCAGCCACCGAACGGCGGGGGCGGCCGTCGGGCGTCTGCAGGGGCTTGGTGTGTCCGTGGTAGCTCGCGGGGCCGTGCGGCATCAGGACGGTCCGGCCGAACTCGGGCTGGATGCTGGTCACGCAGTGATTGACCTTCTTGTCCCACAGCTCCAGCGCCGAACCCCATTCCGGATCCCATCCCTTGTTCAGGTAGGTGATGAACACCATTTCGTTCTTCAGCCCCAGGTGGCGGTGGCGGTTGAAGTCGCGGTGCACCGCAAAGGTCGCGCCGTTGCGGCTCTCGTGCAACCCGCCACCGAAGAGCTTGGGGTCCGGCAGGAGGTAGGGCACATCGGTGACGCAGGAGAGCCAATCGGTGAACCAGCCCGAATTGACGATGTTGAAGTAGAGCTGCATGGCCGAGCCCAGCGGCACACCGAGGACCGAGCGCCGCGTGGATTCGTACTTGCTCTTGATGTCCGCCCAGCCGGAGGCGGGAACCATGTCGAATTCCTCGGCGACCAGTTCCAGCAGCGCCGGATGAAAGATCCCTTCGAGCACCAGATGCGGAAATGGCTTGGCGTCGAGAAGCTGGTGTCTCAGGCGCTGGCGGAATTCGGGAGCAAAGAGCCTCCTGTCGACCAGTTCGTCGACGGGCAGGCGCACGCCGCGGATGCTCAGGAAGTCGGGCGGGGTTCTGAAAGAAGGCGTCGGGCTGGAATCTGCAGGCACGGGTTGTTCATGAACCGGGGGCTCTATCGCAAAGGACAGTAGGGCAGACACGGCAACACCTCCTCTGGGATTCAGGTGAACGTACTTTTTATGAATCCTTAAGTGTTAAATGTAATGGCAAAAGCGCGCCGTGTGACAAACTTTTGTCCTTTACTTCGATTTGTAAGCCGTTTGCTCCCCCCGATGTAGGAGGAGACGCTACCCGACTGCGCTATTTGGAGAGCAGCCGCATCGCGTCTTCCAGTCCGCGGAGAGTGAGCGGATACATGCGGTGCGATACGAGTTGTTGCATCACCGCGATGCTCTGGCGGTATTGCCAGACACCCTGGGGCTCGGGGTTGATCCAGGCGAATTTCGGGAAGGCGTGCGTGAGGCGCTGGATCCACTCGGCGCCGGCCTCCTCGTTGTTGTATTCGACACTGCCGCCCGGCTGCAGGATCTCGTAGGGGCTCATCGTCGCGTCGCCCACGAAGATCAGCTTGTAATCCTTGTTGTACTTGCGAATGATGTCCCAGGTCGCGAACTTCTCGGAGTAGCGGCGGCGGTTGTTCTTCCACATGAAGTCGTAGACGCAGTTGTGGAAGTAATAGAACTCCAGGTGCTTGAACTCGGTCTTGACGGCCGAGAACAGTTCCTCGACGCGCTGGATGTGTTCGTCCATCGTGCCGCCGACGTCCATCAGCAGCAGTACCTTCACGTTGTTGTGGCGCTCCGGCACCATCTTGATGTCGAGGTAGCCGGCGTTGGCCGCGGTCGAGCGGATGGTGTCATCGAGATCCAACTCCTCCTCGTGCCCCTCGCGCGCGAACTTGCGCAGACGCCGTAGCGCGATCTTGATGTTGCGGGTGCCGAGTTCCTGGCTGTCGTCGTAGTCCTTGTAGGCCCGCTGGTCCCAGACCTTGACCGCGCTCTTGTTCTTGCCGGCGCCGCCGATGCGCACGCCCTGCGGGTTGTAACCGCCATGACCGAAGGGCGAGGTGCCGCCCGTGCCGATCCACTTGTTGCCGCCCTCGTGCCGCTCCTTCTGCTCCTCGAAGCGCTTCTTGAGCGTTTCCATGAGCTCGTCCCAGCCCATCTTCTCGATCTTGGCCTTTTCCTCGGCCGTGAACTCGCGCTCCAGTGTCTTGCGCAGCCAGTCGAGCGGCACTTCCTTGGTGAAGTCGGCCAGCATCTCGACGCCCTTGAAGTAGGCGGCAAAGGCACGGTCGAACTTGTCGTAGTGCTTCTCGTCCTTCACCAGCGCGGTGCGCGACAGGTAATAGAAGTCGTCGAGGCTGAAGGCGCCATCGGAATTGGGGCCGACGACATCGGCCTGCAAGGCTTCGAGCAGGGTCAGGTATTCCTTGACCGATACCGGCAGCTTCGCGGAACGCAGGGTGTAGAAGAAGTCGATCAGCATGGCGAATCACTCCCGGGGCGAAGGGTTCGTGCGGGGCTTGTCCAGCAGGTAGAGCAACTGGGCGCGCACCTCGGGCCACTCGCCCGAGCGCAGGCTGTACATCACGGTGTCGCGGATGGTGCCGTCGCGGCGCAGCGCATGGCCGCGGATCACGCCGTCCTTCCGGGCGCCGAGCCGTTCGATGGCGCGCTGCGAGGCATGGTTGAAGTTGTCGGTGCGCCAGCCCACCACGTGGCAGTCCAGCGTATCGAAGGCGTGCGTGAGCATCAGCAGCTTGCAGGTGGTGTTGACGTGCGTGCGCTGGCAACGCCGGGCGTACCACGTGTAGCCGATCTCGACCCGCTTCACCGGGGGCAGGATGTCGTGGAAGCTCGTGGTGCCGAGCACCTCGCCGCTGGCCTCGTCGGTCACTGCGAAGGCGAAGCGGTTGCCGGCCTCGCGCATCTGCAGCGCGCTCTCGATGTAGCCGCGCGTCTGCTGCGGCTCGGGCACGGAGGTCACGCGGATGTTCCACAACTCGCCATCGGCCGCGGCTTCGCGCAGCCCTTCCTCATGATCCAGCGTCAGCGGAACCAGCGAGATGCCGCGCGACCTGAGCGTGACAGGCTCGACGAATGCCATCCTCAACTCCTCGGAGAACCGTATTTGCGTGTGTACCAGGCGCGTGCGAACTGCACGCCGCCACCGCCACCCAGGCCGATCAGCAGGATGCCGGCGATGGCACCGTTGCTGTAGCCGCCGGGCCCGAAAGCGTCGAAGCCCAGGGCGAGGCCGAGCCAGCGGCCCAGCAACGCGCCGGCGACGAACAGCACCGCCTGTGCCACGCCAAGCAGCAGCAACTGGCGGGGGGGATGGCGGCCTTCGCTCATCGGTTGTTGCGTTGCATGAAGACGAGCTTTTCGAACAAGGTCACGTCCTGCTCGTTCTTGAGCAGGGCACCCACCAGCGGCGGCACCGCGACCTTGTCGTCCTTGCTCTGCAGCGCCTCCAGGGGAATGTCCTCGGCGACCAGCAGCTTGAGCCAGTCGAGCAGTTCGGAGGTCGATGGCTTCTTCTTCAGGCCGGGCAGGTTGCGCACGTCGTAGAAGGTCTTCATCGCCGACGTCAGCAGTTCCTGCTTCAGGCCGGGGAAGTGCACCCCCACGATGCTCTTCATGGTGTCCGCATCGGGGAACTTGATGTAGTGGAAGAAGCAGCGGCGCAGGAAGGCATCAGGCAGTTCCTTCTCGTTGTTGGAGGTGATGAACACCACCGGCCGATGCTTGGCGCGGATCAGCTCGCGCGTCTCGTAGCAGTAGAACTCCATGCGGTCGATCTCGCGCAAGAGATCGTTCGGGAACTCGATGTCGGCCTTGTCGATCTCGTCGATGAGCAGCGCCACCGGTTCGTCCGAGGTGAAGGCCTGCCACAGCACGCCCTTGACGATGTAGTTGTGGATGTCCTTCACGCGCTCATCGCCCAGTTGCGAATCGCGCAGGCGGCTCACCGCGTCATATTCATAGAGGCCCTGCTGGGCCTTGGTCGTCGACTTGATGTGCCACTGGAGCAGCGGCAGGTCGAGCGCCTGGGCCACTTCTTCCGCCAGCATCGTCTTGCCGGTGCCTGGCTCGCCCTTGACGAGCAGCGGTCGTTTGAGCGTGATGGCGGCGTTGACCGCGAGCATCAGATCCTGTGTGGCGACGTAGTTGTCTGAACCCTTGAATTTCATGGATGACGGTGTGCAGGGTGGTTGAAAGAACACAACATTGATCAGCGTTGCCGAGCGTTCCGACCACCGCGCCCACGGGGGCCGCGGGGAGCCCCCATATAATCAAATGTTGATTTGAAACCTGTTTCTCCACGAGATTGTGCGCGCAAAATGAACAAGTTGTTGACCACGATGTTTGCCCTTGCTGTCGCTTGCGTGACGGTCTCGGCCCAGGCCCAGAAGATCACGGGCAATGCTGAAGCTGGAGCGAAGAAGACGGCGATGTGCGTGGGTTGCCACGGCATCATCGGCTACCAGGCCAGCTTTCCCGAGATCCACAAGGTCCCGATGATCGCGGGCCAGAGTGCGACGTACATCTCCTCGGCACTCACGCAGTACAAGGGCGGCGACCGCAAGCACCCGACGATGCGCGCCATCGCCGACACGCTGAGCGAACAGGACATCGCCGACCTCGCCGCCTACTACAGCCAGCTCGGCGTGAAGGAAGGCGGCGCCCCGCCGCTCACCGTCGCCAGCCATCCGAGCGAAAAAGTCCAGGCCCTGATCGCGCGCGACAAGGACAACGCCTGCACCAAGTGCCACGGCGCCAACTTCAACACGCCGAACGACGGCACGGTGCCGAAGCTCGCGGGCCAGCATGCCGACTACCTCTACGTCGCGCTCAAGTCGTACAAGGTGCAGAACCAGCACCAGCTCGGCCGCTCCAATGGCGTGATGAGCGGGCAGGCCAAGAAGTACACCAACCCCGAAATCAAGGAACTCGCCAGCTACATCAGCTCGCTGCCGGGCGAACTGAAGACGGTTCCCGAATCGCTGATCCACGATCCCAAGTAACAAGGCCCTCACCAACGACAAAGCCCGCTTGCAGCGGGCTTTGTCGTTTCTGGCGTGCTGCCTCGGGCGTGGTCAGACGTCGAAGAACACCGTCTCGGCGGGTCCTTGCATGTGGATGTCGAAGCGGTAGGTCACCGCACCGTCGGATTCGCTGCGCTTCGCGATCAAGGTGTCGCGGCGTTCCGCGGGCACGCTGTTCAGCACGGCGTCCTTGGCATTGGCCTCGGCCTCGTCGCTGAAATAGACGCGCGTGAAGGTATGCAGCAACAGACCGCGCATCAGCACGATCACGTTGATGTGCGGCGCTTCGCCGGGCGTCTCGGCGCCTGGCTTCACGGTGTGGAACACGAAGCGGTTCTGTGCATCCGTGCCCGTGCCCACCCGGCCGAAGGCGCGAAAGCCGATCTCGCGTGCATCGTCCACCGATTGCGGGTACTCGCCGGTGCCGTCGGGCTGGCTGATCTCGACCAGCGCGTCGTTGATCGCATTGCCGTCGCCGTCGATCACGCGACCTTCGAGCCGGATGCGCTCGCCGCGTGCGCCGTCGAGCGCGACGATGGCGTCGAATGGCTGGTCGAAGTCATAGCCGTACTGCGCGGCGGTGAGGCCGTAGGCGAAGTAGGGACCGACCGTCTGCGAAGGGGTCTGGCCGAAGTTGGTTTCGAGTGCGCTCATCATGATTCGGTGTCTCCTCAGCGGTTTTCGAAAGGCGTCTCGTCGGCGCCGCGCAGCACGATGTCGAACACGTAGCCGAGCGCGTAGCCGTCTTCCGTCACGTCCATGCTGAAGTCGGAGATCAGGCGGTTGCGCGTCTTCTCGGGGGTGCCGGTGACCATCGGGTCGTACTGCAGGAGCGGGTCGCCCGGGAAGTACATCTGCGTCACCAGACGGCTGCCGAAGTGCTCGCCGAACAGCGAGAGATGGATGTGTTGCGGCCGCCAGGCGTTGGGGTGGTTGCCCCATGGGTAGGCGCCCGGCTTGATGGTCAGGAAGCGGTAGCGGCCTTCGTTGTCGGTCAGGCAGCGGCCGGCGCCCAGGAAGTTGGGGTCGAGCGGCGCGTCGTGCTGGTCGACCTTGTGCACATAGCGGCCCGCCGAGTTGGCCTGCCAGATCTCGACCAGCGTGTTGCGCACGGGGCGGCGGCGCTCGTCGAGCACCTGTCCGGTCAGGATCATGCGTTCGCCGAGCGGCTCGCCATTGCGGCGCGCGTTGCGCGTGAGGTCGTGGTCCAGTTCGCCGATGCTGCTGTGGCCGTAGACCGGCTGGCGCAGTTCGCCCAGCGAAGCCTTGAGCGGGATCAGCGCCTGCGTCGGACCGCGCTTGGCCGTCGAACGGTAGCCCGAATAGAGGTACGAAGGATGGCTGGGCCAGTCGCGCGGCGACAACTTGGGCAGCGCGCCGGGCTTGGGGGTGGAAGAAGGCATTCGACTTGTCTCCGGAATCGTGAAGGTGTCCGGAACTGTATTCATGCGAAATGCTGATGTAAATTGACGGATCGACGATTTTTCATAACCAGTAGTAATTCAATGGCGTCCAGCTCCGAAGCCTTCGTTCGCAGCGTCCAGTTGCGGCATTTGCGCTGCCTCGTGGCGGTCGCGCAGGAGCGCCATCTGGCTCGCGCCGCCGAGCGACTGGCATTGAGCCAGCCGGCCATTTCAAAGACCCTGGCCGAATTGGAGGAACTGGCGGGTGCGCGACTGGTGGAGCGCGGCACCGCCGGGCGGCGCGGCATCCAGGGCTTCACCGCGGCGGGCGAGCATCTGCTGGCGCATGCGTTGCGCGTGCTGGAGGCGGTGGATGCCAGCGCGGAAGCAGTGATGCCTGCATCGGGCACGCGGCCGCAGCGACTTCGCATCGGCGCGCTTCCCAGCGTTGCCCCGTCTTTGCTGCCGCCAGCCCTGGCCGCTTTGCGCGAGCGGCTCCCGACGCTCCAGGTGCTGGTGCAGACAGGCGCCAATGCGCCCCTGCTCGATGCCTTGCGCGCCGGCGACCTGGACCTCGTGGCAGGCCGCATGAGCGATCCGCAGTTGATGACCGGGCTGACTTTCGAGCTGCTCTACACGGAGCCGCTCGCGATCGTCGCCCGCCCCGGCCATCCGCTGGCCAGCGGCTCGCCGTCGGTGCAGGACGTGCTGAGCCATCCGCTCGTGGTCTACGGCGAAGGCACGATCCCGCGCCATCACACCGAGAGCTTTCTCTCCGGCCTGGGGCTGCGGCTGCCCGCGCACGTCACGCAGACGCTGGACCTGTCGGTCGCCCGCGCGCTGCTGGTCCGCTCCGATGCCGTCTGGTTCACGCCGATCGGCGCCGCGTGGGACGACCTCGCGTCGGGCCATCTGGTGCGGCTCGCGATCGACACGGCGGGCACCGAGGAGCCCGTGGGCCTGCTGATGCGCAGCGATGCGGAGCCCTCGCCCGCGCGGCAGACGCTGATCGCCCTGCTGCGCGAAGCCGGCGCGGATCAGTCGCGCGTGGCGCGGCGCTGAACGCAGGCCACGTAGGCCTCGCCATCGGGTGGGCGGCCTGCGCGCTGGCTTTCCCACATCATCTGGCCGAGGCATTCCATCGCCTCGTGGTGCGCATCGAGCAGCGAGTCGCGCCGCGCGGCCAGCAGCTCGACCGCCTGACGGATGCCGCGCGGCTGGTCGATGGAGCATTGCTCGCTGATCGACAGATGCATCGACAGGTGCAGGAAGGGGTTCTCGCGCCCGTCCTTGCCGTCGTAGACGCGCGTCACCGCCGCGTCGGCGTCCGAGAGGTCTGCGTGGTATTCGGGGTGCTCGTCGATCCAGCGGCTGGCGATGACTTCGAGCGCTTCCATCGGCTCGCCGCGGCGGCTCTTGGCGAAGACGTCGCAGAAGAAACGACGCACTTCCTCTTGGGAGGGATTGAACATCCACCGAGGTTAGCACCGACCCTCAGAGCGGTTTGGGCAGCCCGCCGTACATTGCCAAGCCATGGACCGCCTCGAAAACATAGAGACATTCGTTCGCGTCGCGCAGACCCAGAGCTTCGCGGAGGCCGCGCGGCAGATGCGCGTGGCGAAGTCGGTGGTCACCAGCCGCGTGAAGCAACTCGAAGACCACGTCGGCGCACCGCTCTTTCATCGCAGCACGCGCGTCGTGCGGCTCAGCGACGTGGGGCAGGCTTTCCTGCGCGATTGCACCGAACTCGTCGGGCGGGCCAACGACATCATGGACCAGATGCGCGACGCGCGGGCCGGGCCCACGGGCACCTTGCGCATCCATGCATTGACCGGCTTCGTGCTCGGCCACTTCGCGACGTTGCTGCGCGCCTTCCAGGTGAACTTCCCGGACATCCACCTCGAACTGATCGTGAGCGATGCGGTGGTGGACCCGGTCAAGGCCGGCGTCGACTGTGCGCTGCAGATCTTCCCGGCGGCGTCGACCGAACTGGTCTCGCGCTCGCTCTTCCCCGTGCGCCGCGTGTTCTGCGCCACGCCCGAATACCTGCGCACGCACGGCACGCCGGAAAGTCCGCGCGACCTGCACAAGCACACGCTCGGTCTCTATTCGGGCTACCCGACCCGCGACCGATGGACCTTTCATCACGCGGGCGAGCAGGTGACGATGTACATGAGCGCCGCCCTGCTGACCAACAGCGTGCATTTGCTACGCGAATACGCGATGGAGCACGCTGGGGTGGTCTGCCTGCCGACGCTGGTCGCTGGCGATTCGATCCTGCGCGGCGACCTGCAGGTGGTGCTGCCGGAGCACCAACTCTCGTCGTTCTCGTTGAGTGCGGTCTACGCGGGCACCTCGCGCAACGCGTTCAAGCTCAGGCTCTTCATCGAGCACCTGACCGCGGCGTTCACACGCGTGCCGCCATGGGATGCGGCCATGATCGATCGGGGGCTTCTGCCGGAAGCGCTGATCGCGGACGCATGAACGCACCGCAGGCGTACAGCGCTACCATCGCGCTCATCCCATCCCCCTGCGCCGGGCGATCGGCGCTCCCGTCCCATGAGCGATTCACAGCCATCGCCTGAAAGCGCCGGCATCCCGTCACAGGCGGCCCGTTCGCGCTCGCCGCTGCCGCCGGGCTATCGCGAGGGCATGATCACCGCCATCACGGTGATCATCGGCTTCTCGCTTTCCTTCGTGCGGTACTGGGCCTTCGAGGCGCCCGGCGAGTGGACCTCGCGCTCGGTGATCGCGCTCGTTGCGCTGCTGATTCCGATCGTCGCTGAAATCTACACGCTCTACCGCGCGCTGCTCGTCGCGGACGACGACGAGGCCACCTACGGCATCACCGTGCGCTGGTTCATCGGTTCCGTGTGCGGGATGCTGGTTTCGGTGTCCCTGGCGGCGATGGTGTTCCCCGGCGGGCATTGAGTGGGGCCGGATCGGCGGCGCCGGCCCTCGGAAGACACCGGGTAAACCCTGTCGATTGACCGGATTCCGCGAACAATGCGGCCCGGTTTCGATGCCTACCGAAGGCGCACCCGGTTTCCTACAGTCCACTCACCGCAGCACGACGCTGCATTGTTTGGCACCCCGAGGAGACACACCATGACTGCCGCTTACCAGACCCGTTTCGGGTCCCTGAAGCACTACGAGAAGGGCCATGTCGAGCCCATTGCCGATGACGTGCGCCACTACGCGTTCTCGAACTGTTTCGACATTGCGAGCAAGAGCAAGCCTTACGAGAAGGTCGTGTTCGGCCAGAACCAGATCTACGTGCTGGAGACGCTTCGCGCCGAAGGCACATCGCCCTGGTACACCAGCGCCCACGACGAGTTCGCTCTGGTGATGGACGGCGAGGTCGAGGTGCACCTCGTCAAGCTCGACGCCGGCCAGACTGTCTCTGACGAAGAGAAGAACGGCGCCGTGCTCGTGAAGGGCGAACCCAAGGGCTCGAAGATGGGCTGGATGAAGCTCACGCGTGGCCACCAAGGCCTGCTGCCGAAGAACACCGCCTATCAATTCCGTACCGCCGGCGCCCCCGGCGTGATCGTCCTGCAGACATGCAAGGGCGATCTCTCCGTCGAGAAATGGGCAGACATCTGCCAGACGCACTGAGCCACGAGGAGCATCACGATGAACGCACCCGCTGAACTCGCCAAGGTCATCGCGTCGCAGCCCGACGCCACGCTCGGCTACAAGGACTTCTCGCTCGGCAGCTTCGGCTTCCGCCGCGACGAGTATTTCGCCCACATCACCTGGAAGACCCGCGACGGCCGCCCGATGAGCCACACGATGGACATCGGCAACTACCTGCGCGCGCTGATGCGCGACGTGGCCTGGGGCTTCTTCTATGGATGGGTCAACTTCGACGACGTGGTCGGCACGGTCAACCACTACCAGTCGGTCGACCTCTATGCGGGAAGCTTCAACGGCACGATGAAGGAAGCCGGCATCGACCTGCTCGAGAACTTCCCGACCGCGCAGATCCGCGCCACCTTCGAGGCCATGCTCGACGACTGGACCAACGAGAGCTTCGACCCCTTCTCGGCACCGCAGGAAACCGGCTCGCCCTACGGCCGCAAGAGCGGCAACAACACGGCCAAGATCACCCGGGCGCGTGAACTCGCCAAGCGCTGCGTCGGCCTGAAGGGCGACCTGGACCTGCGAAGCGACGAGCGGGGCGCACCCGTCAACCGCGCCTTCGCCGATGTGCCGCAGGGCCAGCCGGAGCTGCACCCCGAGCCGGGATTCGAGAACGAGGTGCATGCCTTCAATCTCTTCGGCTTCCTGAGCCGCTCGCAGGTCACGTGGAACCCGAGCTTCACCTCGGTCGTCAAGCACAGCTACATGTGCCCGACGACGGAAGAGCACATCCTGCCGATCATCCACGGCAACGACCGCGTCGAGTGGTTCTTCCAGATGACCGACGAGATCCACTGGGACTGCGGCGACAAGAACACCGGCAAGCCGATGGCGCGCGTGATCATGAAAGCCGGCGACATGGCCGCCATGCCCGCCTACTGCCGCCATCAGGGCTACAGCCCCAAGCGCTCGATGCTGCTGGTCTGGGAGAACGGCTCGCCGAGCCTGGTCTACGAGATCCAGAAGGGCGAGAGCCCTGAAATCCCGGTCGAGTTCTAGGACTACGCACAGAGCGCGGCGATCTGCGCCGCGCTCATCGCAAGGAGACAGATCCAGGGCAGGTCGCGGCCGGTTCCGCGCCGGCGCGGCGTCGTGCCGTCGATGACCCATCCGTATCGGCCCCAGCGAAGAAGGAGACACACCATGGCCCTCACCCGTCAATCCATGACCGACGAGCAACGCAAGTCGGTGGCACTCGAATACCTCAAGGCCTACGACAACGGCGGCGTGACGTCCACCGGCGGCTCGATCCTCGACCTGTTCGCGGACGACGCGCAGGTGTACTTCCCCAAGTGGGGCCTGGCCAACGGCAAGGATCAGATCGGCAAGCTGTTCGGCGAAGTCGGCAGCCGGGGCAAGTCCATCCGGCACGACTACGCGGGCTTCAACTGGATCTTCTCGGGCACCGACCTCTTCGCGTGCGAAGGCACGAGCTACGGCGAGCACGCGGACGGACCGTGGCGCGCCGGCGTTCCGGAATGGGGCGCCGGCCGATGGTGCGATGTGTTCGAGGTTCGCGACTGGCTGATCCAGCGCTGCTTCATCTACCTCGACCCGGACTATGCCGGCAAGGACACCGCCCGCTACCCATGGATCGCCCCCCATTGACATCGAACGATATGACCCTCGCAGACATCCAGCAGGCCGCCGGCCTCAAGACGCCCATCCGGCGCCAGCTCTTCATCGACGGGCGCTTCGTCGAAGCCGAATCCGGCGAGACGCTTGCGACGCTGAACCCGCATGACAACTCCACCATCGCCGACGTGGCGCTCGCGGGCAAGGCCGATGTGGACAAGGCCGTGGCCGCGGCGAAACGCGCCTTTCCGGCGTGGAGCCGCATGGCAGCGGCCGACCGAGGGCGCATCCTGCTCAGGCTTGCGGACCTCATCGAAGCCAACACGGAGGAACTCGCGCGGCTCGAATCGCTGGACACGGGCCATCCGCTGCGCGATTCGCGCAAGCTCGACGTACCGCGCACGGCGGCCTGCTTCCGCTACTTCGGCGGCATGGCCGACAAGTTCCAGGGCGAGACCATTCCGGTCGAAGCGGGCTTCCTCAACTACACCTTGCGTGAGCCGGTCGGCATCGTAGGACAGGTGGTGCCGTGGAACTTCCCGCTCATGTTCACGAGCTGGAAGATGGCGCCCGCGCTGGCGGCCGGCAACTGCATCGTGATGAAGCCGGCCGAGATCACGCCGCTCAGCTCGCTCAAGATCGTCGAGCTGATGGCCGAGGCCGGCATGCCGGACGGCGTGGTCAACATGGTGCCGGGGCTGGGCCACGTCGTGGGCCAGTACATCGCGGAGCATCCGGAGATCTCGAAGATCGCCTTCACCGGCAGCACGGCGACGGGCCGCCGCGTCGTGCAGGCGAGCGCGGGCAACCTGAAGAAGGTGCAGCTCGAACTGGGCGGCAAGGGGCCGAACATCGTGTTCGAGGATGCCTTCCTGCCCGCCGCGGTCAACGGCAGCGCCTGGGCCATCTTCCACAACCAGGGGCAGGCCTGCATCGCCGGCTCGCGGCTGATGCTGCACGAGAAGATCGCCGATGCGTTCCTCGACCAATTCATTCCGCTGGCGCAGTCCATCCGGCTCGGCAATCCGCTCGACGATGCGACCGAGATGGGCCCGCTCACCAGCGCCCAGCATCGGGAGCGCGTGCTGAGCTACGTCGAGGTGGCGAAGGGAGAGGGTGGCGAGGTGCTCGCGGGAGGCAAGTCGCCCGGCGGCGAGCTGGCGCGCGGCTGCTACGTCGAGCCCACCATCGTGCGCGCCAGGTCGTACCGCGACCGAGTGGCGCAGGAGGAGGTGTTCGGTCCCTTCGTCACCGTGCTCACCTTCAAGAACGACGAGGAGGCGATGGAGATCGCCAACGGCACCGACTACGGGCTCGGCAGCGGTCTGTGGACCAGCAACCTGCAGCGCGCCCACCGTGTGGCGCGCGACCTGCACGCAGGCATGGTCTGGATCAACAGCTACAAGCGCGTGAACCCGGGCTCGCCCTTCGGCGGCGTCGGGCAGAGCGGCTACGGGCGCGAGATGGGCTTCGACGCGATGCGCGAGTACACGCAGGTGAAGAGCGTCTGGGTCAACATCGACGCCCAGATCCCTCCCCACTTCCAACGCTGAACACCATGCGCGACTTCATCTACACCAGCCACCCCCAGCGTGTCGTCTTCGGCGCCGGGTCACTCCGCCATCTCGCCCGCGAAATCGACGCGCTGGGCGCGCAGCGCGCGCTGGTGCTGTCCACGCCCGAGCAGCGCGGGCAGGCCGAGCGCGTGGCCGACATGCTCGGCGCGCAGGCGGCAGGCATCTTCGACCGGGCAGTGATGCACGTGCCGATCGAGACGGCCCGCGAGGCCCGCGAAGTCGCGCGCAGACTCGATGCCGACTGCGCCGTAGCCATCGGCGGCGGCTCGACGACAGGGCTTGGCAAGGCCATCGCGCTCGACTCCGGCCTGCCGATCCTCGCGATCCCGACGACCTATGCCGGCAGCGAGATGACGCCGATCTACGGCCTGACCGAGGCCGGGCTCAAGAAGACGGGCAAGGATGCGCGCGTCCTGCCGCGTACGGTGATCTACGACCCGGAACTGTCCCGCACCCTTCCGGTGGGCCTCAGCGTGACCAGCGGCATCAACGCGATCGCGCACGCGGCCGAAGGACTCTACGCGCAGGACAGCAATCCGGTGATGGACCTGATGGCGCGCGAAGGCATCGCCGCGATTGCGCGCGCACTGCCGGTGATCCGGCTGCGGCCCGACGACATCGAAGCGCGCGGCGATGCGCTGTATGGCGCCTGGCTCTGCGGCAGCGTGCTCGGCAGTGTCGGCATGGCGCTGCACCACAAGCTGTGCCACACGCTGGGCGGCAGCTTCAACCTGCCGCATGCGGAAGTGCACACGGTGGTGCTGCCCCATGCGATCGCCTTCAACGCGGACGCGGCGCCGCGGGCCATGGACCGCATCGCGCAATCGCTCAACACCGAGTCGGCGGCCGCGGGGCTCTACGCGCTCGCCCGTGACAACGGCGCGCCCGTCGCGCTCAAGGACATCGGCATGCGCGCCGAAGACCTGGACCGCGCATCCGACCTCGCGGTGAGCAATCCCTACTGGAACCCGCGGCCCTTCGGGCTCGCCGAGCGCGACGCGATCCGCGCACTGCTCCAGAGGGCCTTCGACGGCGACCCGCCGCTCTGAAGCCGCCAGCGATTTGTGCAGGAAGAGAAGCAAAGAAAGAAGGAGACAGCCATGACATGGAACCGCAGACAGTTCACCCAGGCCGCCGCGGCACTCGCGGCCACCGGCGCGACACCGCTGGTCTTCGCGGCGGACACGCTCAAGATCGGCTACGTGTCGCCGCAGACCGGGCCGCTCGCGCCCTTCGGCGAGGCGGACAAGTGGGTCATCGACCAGATGAAGACCGCCTTCAAGGACGGCATCAGCGTCGGCGGCAAGAAGTACGACGTGCAGATCGTGCTGAAGGACAGCCAGTCCAACCCCAACCGGGCGGGGGAGGTCGCGAATGACCTGATCCTCAAGGACAAGGTCGCACTCGTGCTGACGGCCGGCACGCCCGAGACCGCCAATCCGGTAAGCGATGCCTGCGAACTCAACGAGGTGCCTTGTGTCTCCAGCGTGGTGCCGTGGCAGCCGTGGTTCTTCGGCCGCAAGGGCGATCCGGCGAAGGGCTTCAACTGGACCTATCACCTGTTCTGGGGCCTGGAAGACGTCATCGCCAACTTCACCAATGGCTGGAAGTCCATCCCGACCAACAAGAAGGTCGGCGGGCTCTTCCCCAACGACGGTGACGGCAACGCGTGGGGCGACAAGGAGCTGGGCTTTCCGAAGCCGCTGTCGCAAATGGGATTCACGCTCGTCGATCCCGGGCGCTTCCAGAACGGCACGCAGGATTTCAGCGCGCAGATCGCGGCCTTCAAGAAGGACGGCGTCGAGATCGTCACGGGCGTGGTGATCCCGCCCGACGCCAAGACCTTTCTCACTCAGGCGCGGCAGCAGGGCTTCCGGCCGAAGATCATCACCCTCGGCAAGGCGCTCTTGTTCCCCGGCGCGATCGATGCGCTCGGCGAACTGGGCGATGGGCTCTCGACGGAGGTGTGGTGGAGCCCGTCGCATCCCTTCACTTCCAGCCTCACGAAGCAGAGCGCCAAGTCGCTGGCCGAGGCCTATGAGGCCGGTGCGAAGAAGCAATGGACGCAGCCGATCGGCTTTGCGCATGCCCTGTTCGAGGTGGCGGCCGATGCGCTGTCGCGTTCCAAGTCGGTGAAGGCCTCGGACGTTCGCGATGCGGTGGCCGCGACCTCGCTCGCGACGGTGGTCGGCCCGGTGAAGTGGGGCGGTCAGGGGCCGTTCAAGAACGTCAGCAAGACGCCGCTGGTGCTCGGCCAGTGGGGCAAGGGACAGAAGTACAAGTACGAGCTGACGATCGTGAGCAATGAGGCCGCAACCAACATCCCCGTCGGCGGCAAGCTTCGGCCGATGCCTGCTTGAGCACCATGACGTTGCTCGCACTCCACGCCGTCAGCAAGTCCTACGGGGCGCTCAAGGTCACTGACGGCATCACGCTCGCCGTGACCGAGGGCGAGACGCTGGGCATCCTCGGGCCGAACGGCGCGGGCAAGACCACGCTGTTCAACCTGATCTCGGGCGACGTGCGCGTGGATGCGGGCCGTGTCGAGTACGAAGGCAGGGATGTGACCACGCTCAAGCCGCACCAGCGCTGCCACGCTGGCATCGGCCGCAGCTACCAGGTGCCGCAGCCCTTCGGCAATATGAGCGTGTTCGAGAACCTGGTGACCGCCGCGTGCTTCGGCGCACAGGAGCGCGAGCAGGAGGCGTGGCAGACGGCGCACGAGGTGCTGGTGCAGACGGGCCTGATGCCGCATGCGAACAAGCCGGCCGGTGGACTCACGCTGCTGGACCGCAAGCGCCTGGAACTCGCACGTGCGCTGGCCACGCGCCCGAAGCTGCTGCTGCTCGACGAGATCGCGGGCGGGCTGACCGAGCCCGAGGCGCGCCAACTCGTCGAGGAGCTTCAGGAGATCAAGGCGCGCGGCGTGACCATGATCTGGATCGAGCATGTGGTGCATGCGCTGCTGTCGCTGGCGGACAGGCTGTTCGTCATCAACTTCGGGCAGAAGCTGGCGGAAGGCGAGCCACGGGCGGTCATGAACGATCCCGAGGTGCGGCGCGTGTATATGGGGATGGAAGCATGACCGCCTTGCTGGAAGCCCGCGGCCTCAAGGCCTTCTACGGCGACGCGCAGGCGCTGTTCGGCGTCGACTTCTCGCTCTCGCAAGGCGAACTGGTTGCCGTCATCGGATCGAACGGTGCCGGCAAGTCGACCTTGCTCAAGTGCCTGACGGGCCTGGTCCGCGCGCCGCGCGATGCCGTTCACTTCAAGGGCGAGGCGATCGGCGGCCTGCCGCCCGGCGAGATCGTGAAGCGCGGGCTCGCGATGGTGCCGGAAGGGCGCCGCCTTTTCCCCAGCCTCAGCGTCGAGGATAACCTGCGGATCGGCGGCCTGACCGGACGCAAGGGGCCGTGGAACCTGGATCGCCTCTTCGCGCTGTTCCCGATCCTGGCCGAGAAGCGCCACAACCCCGGCACGGCGCTGTCCGGCGGCCAGCAGCAGATGGTGGCACTCGGCCGTGCGCTGATGAGCAATCCCGACGTTCTGCTGTGCGACGAGCTCTCGCTGGGCCTTGCGCCGATCGTGATCCGCGAGATCTACGCCGCGATGCCTGATATCACCCGCGAAGGCATGACGGTGGTGATCGTGGAACAGGACGTGACCATGGCGCAGCGTGTGTCGCAACGCATCTATTGCCTGCAGGAAGGGCGCGTGTCGCTGCAGGGGCGCTCGAACACCCTCACGCGCGAGCAGATCTCCCAAGCCTACTTCGGCCTCTGAGCGACGAGACAAGGACACCCAACGTGCTTGAAACCTTTCTCCAGGGCATCCTGCTCGGCGGCCTCTACACGCTCTTCGCGCTCGGGCAGTCGCTGATGTTCGGCGTGATGCGCCTCACCAACACCGCGCAGGGCGACTTCATCATCCTCGGCGCCTTCGCGGTGATCGCGGGCACCACGCTGTTCGGCGACGCGCCGCTGCTCATCACGCTCGCGGTGCTGCCGGTCGCCTTCGGCTTCGGCTACGCGCTGCAGCGCTATGTGCTCAACGGCACGCTGGGCAAGGACCCGCTGCCGTCGCTGGTCGTAACTTTCGGCCTCTCGATCGTGATCCAGAACCTGCTGCTCGAAGTGTTCTCGGCCGATCCGCGGTCGATCGAGACCGGTGGGCTCAACACGCAGGGTCTGCGCATCGGCGAGTCCTTGTCGCTCGGCGTGCTGCCGCTCATCGTGCTGGCGATTGCGCTGGTGGCGACCGGCGCGCTGCAATGGCTGTTCGCGAACACGGCGCTCGGGCGTTCATTCCGCGCCGTGTCGGACGACCGCGAGATCGCCGAGCTGATGGGACTCAACGCGAAGAAGGTCTACGCGCTGGCCACCGCCATCGCCTTCGTGCTGATCGCGGTGGCGGGTGCGCTGCAGGGCATGCGCACGACGGTGTCGCCATCGGACGGGCCGCTGCTGCTGCTCTTCGCCTTCGAGGCCGTGATCATCGGCGGCATGGGCTCCTTCTGGGGCACGCTGGCCGGCGCGATGATCCTGGGCATCACGCAGCAGATCGGCTTCCGGCTCGATCCCGGGTGGGGCATCTGGATGGGCCACCTGGTGTTCCTGCTCGTGCTGGTCCTGCGGCCGCAGGGCCTCTTTCCCAAGACACGTGGATGACGAGATGACGAGATGACGAGTTCTCCAACCTTCAACGTCGTGCGCAGCACGGCCACGAGCCGCTCCGCCCTGTGGATGGCGATCGCACTCGTCTTGCTCGCCGCGAGCCTGCCCTTCTGGGGCGAATCGAGCTGGATGCGCGAGTTCGTCGAGATCGCCTGCTATTTCATCTTCGCGATGATGTGGAACCTGCTCGCGGGTTACGGCGGCATGGTGAGCATCGGGCAGCAGGCCTTCTTCGGCTTCGGCGGCTACGTGATGCTGATGCTCGGCAACTTCGCCGGGGTCAATCCCTTCATCGCGATTCCGCTGGGCGCGCTGGCGGCCGGTGCGATCGCAGTGCCGGTGTCCTTCGTGGCCTTCCGGCTGTCGGGCGGCTACTTCGCGATCGGCACCTGGGTGATCGCCGAGGTGTTCCGCCTGAGCTTTGCCAACGTGTCTGCCGTGGGTGGCGGCTCGGGCACCACGCTGACCGCCTTGCGCGGCATCGAGAAGGCGACCCGCGAAAGCGTCACCTACTGGATGGCGCTGGCCTGCGTGGTGGCGGCGATTGCGCTGGTCTATCTGTTCCTGCGCAGCAAGCGCGGCCTGGCGCTGCTCGCGATCCGCGACAACGAGGTCGCGGCCGAATCGCAAGGCATTCCCGTCGCACGCATGAAGCTCGCGGTGTACGTCGTCGCGGCCTTCGGTGCCGGCCTGGCGGGTGCGCTCTACTTCGTCGGCAACCTGCGCATCAGCCCGGATGCGGCCTTCAGCGTCAACTGGACCGCGTTCGCGATCTTCATGGTGGTCATCGGCGGCATCGGCCGGATCGAGGGGCCGTTGGTGGGGGCGCTCATCTTCTGGGCGCTCAACAAGTTCCTGAGCGACTACGGCACCTGGTACTTGCTCGGCTTGGGCTTGCTGGCGATCGTGGTCACCATCTTCTTCAAGCAGGGCCTGTGGGGCTTCGCACAGCAGCGCTGGGGCTGGTCGCTGTTCCCGACGCAGCGGCGCCTGGTATCGGGCAGCCCGGCCAGCCCGGCCAGCCTCAAGAGAAGTGCACCTTCGGCCCATCCTTCCGACCTGGAGTTCCATCCCCATGCGAAACATCAATGAACACACCATCACCGCCGCCGTGCTCGACCGCATGGCGCAGTGCGAGGACCCGCGGCTGAAGGAGATCATGTCGGCGCTCGTTCGCCACATGCACGACTTCGCGCGCGAGGTGAAGCTGACCGAGGCCGAATGGGCGGCGGGCATCGAGTTCCTCACGGCGACGGGGCAGAAGTGCAGCGACAAGCGGCAGGAGTTCATCCTGCTGTCGGACACGCTCGGCCTCTCGATGCTCACGGTGGCGCTCAATCACGCGAAGAGCGCGCAGGCGACGGAGGCGACCGTGTTCGGTCCCTTCCACGTCCTGGGCGCGCCGAAGCTCCCGCTCGGCGGCGATATCTCCGGCGGTGCCAAGGGCGAGCCGCTGTTCGTCGATGCGACCGTGCGCGGGCGTGACGGCGAGCCGGTGGCGGACGCGGAGGTCGACGTGTGGGAGGCCGACGCGGAAGGCTTCTACGATGTGCAGCGGGCTGGGCTGGACCGCCCGCAGGGCCGCGCCGTATTCCGCACCGATGCCGAGGGGCGGCTGTGGTTCCGGGGCGTGATGCCGGTCGCCTACCCGATCCCGACCGACGGGCCGGTGGGCGTGATGCTGCGGGCCACCAAGCGGCATCCGTGGCGGCCTGCGCACGTCCACTTCATGATCAAGGCGCCGGGCTACGAGACGCTCATCACGCACGTGTTCCGCGATGGCGACGAGTACCTCGACAGCGATGCGGTCTTCGGCGTCCGCAATTCGCTGATCGGCGACTTTGCGTCGCATCGCGACGGCATCGCGCCGGACGGCAGCGTGCAGGCCGGGCCGTTCCACACTCTCAAGTTCGACTTTGTGCTGGAGCCTGAAGCCGCTGCGTGAACGCCCTGGCAGACCGTCATAATCGCTGCGATGCAGGACACCCGCTCGCCTATCACACCGCCCGAGGTACTGGCCCCTCACACGCCATTGCCCGACTACTACGGCAACGAAGCGGAGCATGAGAGCTTCCTGCGCCGGATCTTCGACGAGACGGCACCCGACTACGACCGCATCGAGCGGGTGCTCGCGCTGGGGTCGGGCCCGTGGTATCGGCGCTCCGCGCTGCGGCGCGCAGGGCTTGCGGCCGGCGCACAAGTGCTCGACGTGGGCATCGGCACCGGGCTGGTCGCGCGCGAGGCGCTGACGCTCATCGGCCCGGGCGGCCATCTGGTCGGCGTCGACCCGAGCCCCGGGATGATGGGTGAAGTCGCTTTGCCTGATGTCGAACTCGTCCGTGGCCGCGCCGAAGCGCTGCCGCGGCCGGACGCCAGCAGCGATTTCGTGAGCATGGGCTATGCGCTGCGCCACATTGCCGATGTGAACGCGGCGTTCGCGGAGTTCCACCGCGTGCTGCGCCCGGGCGGGCGCCTGGTGGTGCTCGAGATCACCAAGCCGGCCGGACGCGTGGGCACCGCCGTGCTCAAGGCGTACATGCGCACCTTCGTCCCGCTGATCGCCAAGGCCGTGGCGCGGCGCCACGACACCTCCGAACTGTGGCGCTTCTACTGGGACACGATCGAGGCCTGCATTCCGCCGGAATCGGTCATGGGCGCGCTGCGCGCAGCCGGCTTCGCCGACGTGCAGCGGCACGTCGAACTCGGCGTCTTCTCCGAGTACACCGCCGTCAAGCCGGCCTGAGCCGTTCAGGGCATCAGGGTGATGATCTTCTTGATCTCGTCGGCCGAGTAGGCCCGCAGCGTCTGCGAGCGGACGTTGCCGAGCGAGCCGACGCTGAGCAGCGCGGCCATCGTCGCCTCGTCGCCGCCTTCGGTGATGACCACCATGTCGTAGGCGCCGGAGGTCCAGTGGATGCTCTTGATCGTCAACCCCAGCTTGCTTGCCAGGCCCTTGAACGCCTCCGCCCGGTTGGGCGACTCCTTCACGCTGCGAATGCCCTGTTCGGTGAAGTTGAGAAGAGAGATGAAGGTGGACATGGAGTGGCCCTCGTTGCGGCTTGGCAAGCCGGGGCGAAGGAGTCTAGACCTCCGGATCGATTCAGGCGAACGTCACAACGGTGGGACACCCCACAGCGGGCAGCGCCGACAGGTCTTCGCGACGGGGGATCGACGCCTGCGCGCCTGCGCGCGTGACGCACACCGCTGCGGCCTGGATGCCCAGCGCGATGCCGTCGTCGATCGCTACGCCTCTGGCGAGCGCGGCGCACAGGGCGCCGATGAAGGTGTCGCCGGCCGCGGTGGTGTCGATGGCCTTCACCTTCAATGCATCGAAGTGGCGACAGCCGGCTGCGTCGCAGGCCATCACGCCGTCGCTGCCCATCGTCAGGATCACGTGGGCCGGTCCCCGGCGGCGCAATGCGTCGGCTGCGCGGGCGGCACCGTCCCGGTCGTGAACCGCGATGCCGCTCAGCATCGACGCCTCTGTTTCGTTCAGGACGAGGATGTCCACGAGCTTCCACAGCGCGTCCGGGAGCGCTTCGGCCGGCGCGGGGTTCATCGCGACCGTGCAGCCGCGCGAATGGGCAAGCTCCGCCGCATCCACGACGGCCTGCATGGGAACTTCGAGCTGCAACAGCAGCAGACGCGCCGTTGCCAGATCGCTCTGCAGGCGCTGCGTGTCCTCGGCGCCCACGAAGGCGTTGGCGCCGGGGATCAGCGCGATGCGGTTCTGGGCGCTGTCGTCGACCATGATCAACGCCACGCCGGTCGACGCTTCTGCCAGCGCAACGTGTTCGACCTCGACGCCATCGCCCACGAGCGATGCCTTCAGCGCCAGCCCGAAAGCATCGTCGCCGACCCGGCCGACCATCGCCACCCGGGCGCCCTGGCGCGCACAGGCCACCGCCTGGTTCGCGCCCTTGCCGCCCGGGTTGTTCATGAACGAGTGGGCCTGCAGGGTCTCGCCCGCGCCCGGCACGCGCGGCACACGGACCACGAGGTCCATGTTGAGGCTGCCGAACACGACGATCTCGGGCATGGGCGCTGCTCCCGGATTCAAGCCTCGGCGTCCATCGCGTGGAGCTTTTCCACGCGGCGGCGGAAGTCCTCGTCCTCGATGGCGAAGCGTGCCTGCAGGTAGGAGGTGATCAGGTCCGCTGCCAGCCACGGGCCGACGATCTGCGCGCCGATGCACATCACGTTCACGTCGTCGTGCTCCACCGACTGGTGCGCCGAGTGCACGTCATGGCAGACGGCGGCGCGGATGCCCTTCATCTTGTTGGCCGCGATCGATGCGCCGACGCCAGTGCCGCACACCATGATGCCGCGCTCGACTTCGCCGGCGACGATCTTCGCCGCCACGGCGCGCGCGACATCCGGGAAGTCGACCGGCTGGTCGTCATGGCTGCCGACGTCGACGACCTCGTGGCCGAGCTTCTGGATGTGGTCGACGATGGCGCCTTTGAGCGCCCAACCGGCGTGGTCCGATCCGATGACGAGACGCATGGAATTCTTTCTTCAGTAGTGGTGGGTCAGTTGATCATGGCCGCCGGCAGATCGCTGCCGTGGAACTTCTTGTAGATGGCGTTGAGCTTGCCGTTCTTCAGGTTGGCTGTCACCCATTCGTTGAGCTTGGCTACCATGCGCTCTTCGCCCTTCTTCACGCCGACGGCGAGGTCGAGGTTTCGCAGCACGATCTTCTGCTCGAACGGGCGTTGCGGGTTCTTCGCGGTGATCTGGTTCATGATCGTCACCGATGTCGAGACGATGTCGGCCTGGCCGCTGACGCCCGCGGTGACCATCGTCGCGTCGTCGTCATAGCGCACGACCTTGAAGTCCTTCTCCTTCGCCATGGCGGTGAGCTCGGTGTCCTGCGTCGTGCCGCGCGTCACGGTGACGGACTTGCCTTTCAGGTCCGCCCAGTCCTTGATCGGGAGATCCTTGCGGGCGCCGATCATCGACACCAGCGCGGCGTAGGGCTTCGAGAAGTCGATGACCTTCTGGCGTTCCGGCGTCACGGAGAGCGTCGAGACGACGATGTCGGCCTTGCCGGTCTGCAGGTTCGGGATGCGCGTGGCGCCGGTGGTCTGCACGAACTCCAGCTCCAGGCCCCAGTCCTTCGCCAGCAATTGCGCGGTCTCGACGTCGGAGCCGGTCGGCTTGAGGTCCTTGTCGAGCATGCCCGATGGCGGGATCGAGAGGTCGGTCGCGATGCGGATCTTCTTGGCCTTCATGACGTCGTCGAGCAGGTCCGCGTGGGCGGCACTGGCGAAGGTCAGGCAGGCGGCAGCCAGCATCGTGATCAGGGAACGGGGGGTCTTCATCGGTTTGTCTCCAGGGTCTTGGGTGGGGTGCGAGCCTTCAGAGCTCGCTGGCTACGAACTGCCGAAGCTCGGCGGTTTGGGGTGATGACAGGATCTCCGGGCCGCCACGCTCCCAGACCCTGCCGCGGTTCATGAAGAGGATCTGGTCCGCGACCTTTCGCGCGAAGGCCATCTCGTGCGTGACCATCACCATGGTCATGCCGCCGGCCGCGAGGTCCTCGATGACGCGCAGGACTTCGCCGGTGAGCTCGGGGTCGAGGGCAGAGGTCACCTCGTCGAACAGCATGACCTTGGGCTGCATCGCCAGCGAACGGGCGATCGCGACGCGCTGCTGCTGGCCGCCGGACAACTGCTCGGGGTAGCTGGCTGCCTTGTCCGCGAGCCCGACCTTGGCAAGCACCTCGTGCGCGATGGCGCGCGCCTCGCTCCTGGAGATGCCCTTGGCCGAGCGGGGCGCGAGCGTGATGTTCTGCTCGATCGTCAGGTGCGGAAAGAGGTTGTAGCTCTGGAAGACGATGCCCACGTCGAGCCGCAGCGCCTTGAGGTCGATGTCCGGCGCGTCGACGCGGTGGCCGCAGACGACGATCTCGCCGCTGTCGATGCGTTCGAGCCGGTCGATGCAGCGCAGCGCCGTGCTCTTCCCGGAGCCGCTGCGTCCGATGATGGCCGTGACCTGCCCGCGGTCGACCTCGAAGCCGACGCCTTCGAGCACCTTGAGTGCGCCGAAGCTCTTGTGGACGTCGTGCAGGCGAACGACCGGCGCCGAAGCGCCATCAGGGTTGCGTGAGGATGGGTTCATGGGAAGACAGTGAAGTCGACGCGGCCGATGCAGGACCGGCGCGGCGTTCGAGTCGGCGGCTCCAGACCGACAGCGGATAGCACAGCGCGAAGTAGAGCCCCGCGATCACGAGGTACACGATGAAGGGCTCGAAGATCGAGTTGTTGATGATCTGCCCCGAGCGGGCGAGTTCGACGAAGCCGACCACCGAGGCGAGCGAGGTGTTTTTGATGATCTGCACCATGAAGCCGACCGTGGGCGGCGTCGCCAGCCGCACCGCCTGCGGCAGCACGACCTTGACCATGCGCTGGGTCCGGCTCAGCGCCAGGCATTCGGCGGCTTCCCACTGCGGTCGCGGCACCGCCTGGATCGCGGCGCGCCAGATCTCGCCGAGGTAGGCGGACACGTAGATCGTCAGCGATGCGCCGGCCGCGGCCAGTGCCGACACCTTGATGCCCAGGGTCGGCAGGCCGAAGTAGGCGAGGAACATGATCACCAGCAGCGGCGAGCCCTGCACGAGCTGCACCCACAGGCCCATCCCTACGCGCACGGGCCGTCGCGGCGAGACCCGCGCCAGCGCAACGACGAAGGCGCAGATGCCGCCGCCGACGAAGGCGATGAGGGAGAGGACCAGCGTCCACATCGCGCCCTGCAGCAGGAACCCGAAGTGATTGGCGTTGAAGGCGGTGGCGGTCATCACAGCGCGGTGCCCAGCCTGCGACGCCGCGGAAACAGCATGGCGCCCACGCCCCAGAAGCCGAGCCGCATGAGCAGCGACAGCAGGATGTAGCCCGCGCCGATGATCACGAAAGTCTCCAGTGGCCGGTAGGTGTCGGACTGCACGTGGTTGGCGACCGCGGTGAGTTCCTCGACCGAGATCTGCGAGCAGATGGAGGAGGCGAGCATCAGCAGCACGAACTGGCTGGTCAGTGCCGGATAGACGCGCTCCATGGCCGGCAGCAGCACGACGTGCCAGTAGACCTGGATGCGCGAGAGCGCGAGGCACTCGGCGGCTTCGATCTGGCTGCGGTTCACCGAGTCGAAGCCGGCGCGCATGATCTCCGTCGCGTAGGCGCCGGCATTGACGGCCAGCGCGATGACCGCCACCGTGAAGGCGGACAGCGACAGGCCCAGGCTCGACAGCCCGAAATAGACGAGGAAGATCTGCACCAGCAGCGGCGTGTTGCGGATCAGTTCCACGTAGGCGCCGCAGATGCGCGCCACCGTGGCATTGCGGCCCCTGCGGCCGACGGCGCACAGCGTGCCGGTGGCGAAGCCCGCGAGCGTCGCGACCAGCGCCAGTTGAATGGTGAGCCAGGCGCCTTCGACGAACAGCGGCCAACGCTCGAGGACGACCCCGAAGTCGAGGTTGCTCACGCCGGTTCCTTGCGTGCGGGCGGGCGGCCACGCATCGCGGGCTCGGCCGCTGCCTTGCGGCGGTATTCGTCGCCGATGCTGAAGTGCTTGCGCAGCACCTGGTCGGCGCGATCCTCGTCGCGCGAGACCAGTGCCTGGAAGATGCGCGCGTGGTCTTCGACGAGGTATTGCTTGACCGCGGGGTCGCCGCCCACCACGTCGCGGCGCTCATGGTGCGAGCGCATCAGCAGCGTCGCCATCGCCGCGTAGAGCTGCATCAGCGTCTCCGACCGGCTGGCGCGCACCAGGGCCGTGTGGAACTCGTAGTCGGCGCGGCTGCCTTCGTCGGAGTCGTGGACCGTGGCCTCGATGTGGTCGACCGCCGATGCGATGCGTTCGAGGTCCGAGGTCGTCGCGTGCCGGCACGCCAGGCGGATGGCCTGCACCTCGATCGCGATGCGGGCCTGCATGACGTCGTCGACGATGTCCGCCTGCTGCGCCATCGAGAAGGCGAAGAAGTCGCCGAGCACCGACACGTCGGGCTTGCGCACGACAGTGCCCACGCGCTCGCGGATCTCGACCACGCCCAGCATTGCGAGCGCGCGCAATGCCTCGCGCACGATGGGGCGGCTCACGCCCAGTTGCAGCGCCAGTTCGCGCTCCGGGATCAGGCGGTCTCCCGAGCGGATGCTCCCTTCGAGAAGCCGGTCGCGCAGGAAGGCGAACACCTTGGAGAAGCCGGTTCCTTCGGCTTCGGGCGTTCGTGTGATCAAGGGTTGTGGAGGCCTTGTTGTCATGCCGTGGTTTTACCAGTGGGTAAACCAGATGGCATCCGGGAAAGTCCTTTAGGTGGAAACCCTTGGCGGAGGCCTACCAGCGCAAGGCGGTGGTGTGCACGGGTGCGTCCCACAGGCGCTTGGCTTCGTCGTCCAGCGCGGTCACGGTGAGCGAAGCACCGGCCATTTCCAGCGAGGTCGTGTAGTTGCCGACCAGCGTGCGCACCACGTCCAGCCCTTCTTCCGCGAGCCGCTGGCGCGCGTGGTGGTGCAGAAGGTAAAGCTCCATCAGGGGCGTGCCGCCGAGTCCGTTGACCAGCAGCAGCACCTCGCGGCCGCGCGCGAGCGACAGGTCCTTGAGGATCGGGTCGAGTAGCAGGTCGACGATGCCCGCCGCCGGCGCGAAAGGCATGCGCTGCCGGCCGGGCTCGCCGTGGATGCCCACGCCCAGCTCCATTTCCTGCTCGCCGATCTCGAAGGTCGCCACGCCCGAGGCCGGCACGATGCAGCTGTTGAACGCCACGCCCATCGATGCCGTGCCGCCGTTGATGCGGTCGCCGAGCGCCTTGCAGTCGAACAAGTCCGCGCCGGCTTCGGCGGCGGCGCCGACGATCTTCTCGACGACGATCGTGCCGGCCACGCCGCGGCGGCCGCTGGCATGCATCGAATGCTCGATGGCGACGTCGTCGTCGACCACCACCATCAGGTGGTCGAGGTCGACCAGCATGTCGCTCGCCATCTGGAAGTTGAGGCGATCGCCCGCGTAGTTCTTGACGATGAAGAGCACGCCGCGGCCGGCGTTCACGCGGTGCGCCGCGGCCAGCCACTGGTCGGGCGTGGGCGACGTGAACACCTGGCCCGGACAGGCGGCATCGAGCATGCCGAAGCCCACGTAGCCGGTGTGCAGCGGCTCATGGCCGGAGCCGCCGCCGGACACGACGGCGACCGCGTCGCGCTTGGGCACGCGCCGCGACACGAAGGTCGGGTCGAACTCGACGCGCAGCAGGTCCGGATGCGCCGAAGCCAGGCCCGACAGGCTTTCGACGATGGCATCGTCGACGTAGTTGATGAATTTCTTCATCGTGTGTCCTCGAAGGAAGCTCGTCCAGGGAGAGGCATCGTGAGGCCGTCGCGCACGGCTGTCATGCGAGGTTCTCCGCAGTCAGGATGTCGACCCGCGGGTTGCTGACCGCCAGCGCGCCGCGCACGCCTTCGCACAGGGCGCGCAGCACGCGCGCCGCGGTGGTGACTGCGTAGTGCACGTCCTGGTGCAGCACGAAGCTCAGCGCGCCGGAGATCAGCATCGACCGGTGCACATCCAGCAAGTCGTGCGCCACCATGCCGAGCGATGCGTCGTAGCCGTGCTCGGCCAGTGCGCGGTGCACGCCGTGGCTGCCGGGGCCGACGTTGTAGACGGCCGTGAGGCGGCCACCCGTCGCCTGCGGATCGAGCGCCTCGCGGGCACGCCGGTACGCCTCGTCTTCCGACTCGGGCATGTCGTCCACGCGCAGCAGCTTCGCGCCGGAGAAGCGCTCCTCCAGCACCTGTGCGAAGCCGATGCCGCGATCGATCTCGGCCGCATAGCGCGTGGCGGGCGAGAGCAGGGCGCAATGGCCCTGGCCGGCCGGTGCCTCGCGCCCGAGCAGCAGGCCGGCGGTGCGACCGGCGGCGCGGTTGTCCGCGCCGATGAAGGTCTCGCGCATCGAGCCCGCGACGTCGGAGAACAGGGTGACGACGTGCACGCCGGAGCGCACCAGTTCGTTCACGGCGAGCTTCACGGCGGGGGTGTCCGGCGCGAGCAGCGCGATGCCGTCCATGTCCGAGAGGCGTGCCAGTTCATCGGCGAAGGCCGTCGGCTCGGTGGCCGGCAGGCGGCGCGTGACCTCGGTGATGTGCTGGTGGCGGAAGTCGCCCGCCGCCTGGGCGATGACGCGGTCCACCAGATCGAAGAAGCCGCGTCGCGCGGAGGGCAGCACGAAGGCGAAGCGGTAGCTGTCGGTGGAGCGCGGCCGTCCGCGCATCGGCGCGGCGGCGCCGAGGCCTTTCATCGCCTCGCGCACGCGCTGCACGGTGGCGGGATTGACGCCGGGGCGGTTGTTCAGCACGCGGTCGACGGTGGCGGTGCTGACGCCGGCCGTCTCGGCGATCTGGGTGATGGTGACGGAAGTAGCCAAACCTGGAAAGAGCCTCAATAAATCAATCAGCAGTGTCGCCTAACACCGGGGAGCTGCTTCTTCGGGCTATCCCGCAGCGGCCAACGCCCGCGGCCGCAGAGGTTGATGTCCTAGGGTTTGCATTGATTGATTTATTTATTGCTCTTTTTATTCTTCCATCAAGCCGAACCGCTGTCGCCAAGGGGTGAGCGGGCGCAGGCCGGTAGGCGCCGCACCGACGAATGGCGCATCCCTCTTCGCGGCGCGAGCCGTCTGTCCTCACACACAGGAGATGAGCAAATGAAGTGGTTGAACAAGCGATCGACTGTCGGCACTGCGCTCGTCGCGGCGCTGGCCCTGGCTTCGGGTGCGGCGCAGGCCCAGGCCAAGCAGCTCACCCTGTGCTGGGCGGCATGGGACCCGGCCAACGCGCTGGTCGAACTATCCAAGGACTTCACCGCGCAGACCGGCGTGCAGATGAAGTACGAGTTCGTGCCCTGGCCCAACTTCGCGCAGCGCATGCTCAACGAGCTCAACTCCAAGGGCAAGCTGTGCGACCTGCTGATCGGCGACAGCCAGTGGATCGGCTCCGCCGCCACCGAAGGCCACTACATCCAGCTCAACGAGTTCTTCGACAAGAACGGGATCAAGATGAGCGACTTCATGCCGGCCACCGTCGAGGGCTATTCGACCTGGCCCAAGGGCACGAAGAACTACTGGGCGCTGCCGGCGATGGGCGATGCGGTGGCCTTCACCTACCGCAAGGACTGGTTCGCCAAGCCCGAGCTGCAGGCCGAGTTCAAGGCCAAGTACAACCGCGAACTCGCGCCGCCCACGACCTGGGACGAGCTGAAGCAGGTCGGCCAGTTCTTCCAGAACCGCACCATCGACGGCAAGAAGGTCTACGGCGCCGCCATCTACACGGAGCGCGGCTCCGAAGGCATCACCATGGGCGTGACGAACACCATGTACGCCTACGGCATGCAGTACGACAACCCCAAGAAGCCGTACGACATGAAGGGCTACATCAACGGGCCGGAGGCCGTGGCCGGACTCAAGTTCTACAAGGAACTCTTCGACTGCTGCACACCGCCCGGGCATTCCAACGCCTACATGACCGAAGACCTCGACTCCTACAAGTCGGGCCAGGTCGCGATGCAGATGAACTTCATCGCCTTCTTCCCGGGCATCGCCAAGGACCCGAACGTGGGCGGCGACAAGACCGGCTTCTTCACCATGCCCAAGGCCAAGATCGCCGCGGCCCAACTGGGCGGGCAGGGCATCTCGGTCGTGAAGTATTCGGACAAGAAGGACCTGGCGCTCGACTACATCAAGTGGTTTGCGCAGCCTGCGGTGCAGCAGAAATGGTGGGACGCCGGGGGCTTCTCCTGCCACAACGCGGTGCTGTCCAAGCCGGGCTTCGACAAGAGCACCTCGTACGCGCCCGTGTTCCTCGACTCGATGAAGATCGTCAAGGACTTCTGGCAGGAACCGAGCTACGCGCAATTGCTGCTCGCAATGCAGAAGCGAACGCATGACTACGTGGTCGCCGGCAAGGGCACGCCGCAGGAGGCGCTCGACGGCCTGCTCAAGGACTGGACCGAAGTGTTCCGGGAAGACGGAAAGATCAAGCCTTGATCCGCGGCGCCGTCCCATGTCATTCGTCCACGTCGACAACACCGTGATGCGCGGTGCGGAGAGCGAGAGCCGCCGGCTCCCCGGCCAGGGCCTCTCCGACCGCGCGCTGGCATGGCTCTTCGTCGGCCCGACGATCCTGCTGCTGCTGGCGTTCAACATCTTTCCGCTGATCTGGACGATCTGGCTGTCCTTCACCAACTTCCGCGCCAACCGGCCGGGCGCGGACGTGCTGTGGGTCGGCATCAGCAACTACTCGCGGGTGCTCAACGACGAATCGATCTGGGAGAACATGCGCGCCACCGCGCACTTCCTGACCTGGTCGATCACGCTGCAGCTCCTGCTGGGCTTCGGGCTTGCGCTGATGCTGAACCGGCGTTTTCGCACGCACAGCTTCTGGAGCACCGCGATCCTGCTGCCCATGATGCTGGCGCCGGCCGTGGTCGGGACCTTCTGGAAGTACTTCTTCGAGCCGCAGTACGGCATCTTCAACTACATCGTCAACTTCTTCCGCGCGCCCTTCGGGCTGGCAGGGAGCTTCACGATGCTGGGCGATACGACGCTTTCGCCCTGGGCCATCGTGCTGGTCGATACCTGGATGTGGACGCCCTACGTGATGCTGTTGCTGCTGGCCGGGTTGCGCTCCATTCCGCCCTATCTCTACGAGGCCGCCGAGATCGACCGCGCGAGCGAATGGACCAAGTTCTGGCGCATCACGCTGCCGATGGTGATGCCCTTCATCATCCTGGCCGTGCTGTTTCGCGTGATCGAGAACTTCAAGATGTTCGACCTCGTGGACCAGCTCACCAACGGCGGGCCGGGCTCGGTCACCGAACTTGCGTCGATCAAGCTCAAGCGCGAGGCCTTCGAGAAATGGCGCACGGGCTACAGCTCGGCGCTGGCCATCATCCTCTTCGTGTCGATCTACGGGCTCTCGCTCGTGACGGTGCGATTCCTCGACCGGGTGAAGCAGAGATGAAGAACACCGTTCACTCGCCGCTCGATCCGACGCCGCGTGCGAAGACCTTTGCGGGTTTTGTCGTCGTCACCTACGCGCTGATCTCGCTGATCCCGCTGGTGTGGATCCTCATGACCAGCTTTCGCACGCCGCAGGATTCGATCGCCTATCCGCCCCGCGTCATTACGCAGCCTTCGCTGATCGGCTACGTCAATCTCTTCACCACGCGTTCGCGCGTCAGCTCGCAGGAGCTTGCGGCCCTTCCGCCGCCCGCGACCTGGTACGAAGGGCTGGTGCGCGAGCAGCAGATGATCCTCGCCGGGCCGTCGCGCTTCTCGGACCGCTACCTGAACTCGGTGCTGATCGGCTTCGGCTCGACCCTGCTCTCGGTCGTGCTGGGCACGCTGGCCGCCTATGCCTTCTCGCGCTTCAGGGTGCCGGGCAAGGACGACCTGCTGTTTTTCATCCTCTCGACGCGGATGATGCCGCCCATCGCCGTGGCGATACCGATCTACCTGATGTACCGCGCGGTCGGGTTCTCCGACACGCACCTCGGCTTGATCCTGCTCTACACGGTCGTGAATCTCTCGCTCGCGGTGTGGCTGCTCAAGGGCTTCATGGACGAGATCCCGCGCGAGTACGAGGAGGCCGCCATGGTCGATGGCTACACGCGCTTCCAGGCCTTCATCAAGGTGGTACTGCCGCAGGCGGCCACGGGCATCGCGACGACCGCCATCTTCTGCCTGATCTTCGCGTGGAACGAATACGCCTTCGCGCTGCTGCTCACCAGCGGCACGGCGCAGACCTCGCCGCCCTTCATCCCGACGATCATCGGCGAGGGCGGGCTCGACTGGCCGGCGATGGCGGCGGGCACCACGCTGTTCCTGCTGCCGGTGCTGGTGTTCACCATCCTGCTGCGCAAGCACCTGCTGCGCGGCATTACCTTCGGAGCGATCCGCAAATGAAGCCGTCGACAAGGAACTGGCTGCGCCGCTCGCGCTGGGAACCGGCCAGCATGGTGCTCATCGGCCTCGGGCTGGTCATGCTCATGCAGCCCTGGTCGCTGGATATCTACAGCTACTCCTTCGCCGTGCTGCTCGCCGGTGTGGCGGGCTACACCGTCGCGGGCAAGCTGCCCTGAGAGAACCGCATGGCCGAGATCCGTATCGAGAAACTGCACAAGCGCTTCAGCGATTTCGTCGCGGTGCGCGATTCGACGCTGACGCTGGAGGACGGCAAGTTCGTCGTGCTGCTCGGCCCTTCGGGCTGCGGCAAGACGACCACGCTGCGCATGCTGGCGGGCCTCGAATTCCCGACCTCGGGCTCGATCACGCTCGCGGGCCAGGACGTGACCTACCTGCGACCGCGCGAGCGCGACATCGCGATGGTGTTCCAGCTCTTCGCGCTCTACCCGCACCTGGGCGTGCGCGGCAACCTGGAATTTCCGTTGCGCAACGAGGGCCTGAAGCGCGCCGAGATCGATCGGCGCGTGGCCGACGCGGCGTCGATCCTGCGCATCGAGCATTTGCTCGGCTCGCGGGTCGGCGGGCTCTCGGGTGGGGACCGGCAGCGCGTTGCGCTCGGCCGCGCCATCGTGCGCCAGCCGCAGGCCTTCCTGATGGACGAGCCGCTGGGCACGCTCGACGCCGAGTTCCGCGAGCTGATGTGCGTGGAATTGCGCAAGCTGCATGAACGCCTGAAGACCACCACCGTCTTCGTCACGCACGACCAGAACGAGGCGATGGCGCTGGCCGATCACATCGTGGTGATGAACCAGGGCGAGATCCTCCAGGCCGACGAGCCAGGGGCGATCTACAACTTTCCGAGTTGCATGTTCGTGGCGCGCTTCATCGGCCGGCCGCCGATGAACTTCGTGCCGGTTGCGGGCGCGGCGCGCAGGGGCGATGTGTCGGTGTCGCTGGCAGGCGCCGCCGTGGACGTGCCGCGTATCGAAGCCGACTCGGCCGCTGCGGTGCTCGGCGTGCGGCCCGAGCATGTCAGCGTGGGCGTGGAAGGCGGCGGGCTGCCTGCGGAAGTACGGCACGTGGAGTACTTCGGATCGCACTGGGTCGCCGATCTCGCGACCGCTGCCGGCGTGCTCAAGGCGGTGATCGACAAGGCGCAGCGCCCGGTGCCGGGCGACCGCGTCGCCATCGGTTTCAACGCCGACCGGCTGGTGCTCTTCGACGCCGCCAGCGAACAACTGCTCCCCAGCGCGACAACGCGCCTGCACCTGGAGGCGAAGCGCCATGGCCAGCATTGAACTCGCGGGCATCAGCCGTTCCTTCGGCGAGGTCAAGGCAGTTGCGGACCTCAACATCGCCGTTGCCGATGGCGAATTCCTCGTGCTGCTCGGGCCGAGTGGCGCGGGCAAGACCACCACGCTGCGGCTCATCGCCGGTCTGGAACGGCCCGATGCGGGGCGCATCCGCATGGACGGGCGCGACATCACCGACAACCTGCCGGCGAGCCGCGACTGCGCCTTCGTGTTCCAGCAGTACTCCCTGTATCCGCACCTTTCGGTGTTCGACAACCTGGCGTTCCCGTTGCGCTCGCCGCTGCGGCGCAGCGAGCCGGCCGAAGTGAAGCGCCGCGTGGAGGAAGTGGCGGCGATGCTGCACATCGAGAACAAGCTCGCGCGCCGCGCCACCGAACTCTCCGGTGGCGAGATGCAGCGGGTGGCGATCGGCCGCGCGCTGGTGCGGCGTCCCCGGGTCTTCCTCATGGACGAACCGCTGTCTTCCCTCGACGCCCAGCTGCGCGAAGAGCTTCGCGTCGAGCTGCGGCGCCTGCAGCGCGGCACCGGCGCGACCGTGATCTACGTGACGCACGACCACGTGGAAGCCACCACCATGGCCGACCGCATCGGCATCCTGGAGCGCGGTGTGCTGCAGCAGGTGGGGACGCCGCTGGAGGTCTACGGCGATCCGCGCACGCTGCCGGTGGCGCAGCGCCTGGGTTCGCCGGCCATCAACGTTCTGCCCGCGCAGTGGTTCGACGGGCGCGCGCCCGTCGGCACGGCGCATGTCGCGATCCGCCCGGAGGACGTGCGCCTGTCTCCCGACGGCGAGGCGCCGGGCTTCCAGGTCATCGAGTGCTCTCTCGTCAAGCACCAGCTCGTGGCCGAGCGGCAGGGCGTGGAGGTGCATGCGCGCGTGATGCTCGACGAGCCGCTCGCACCGGGTTCCCAGGCGCGCTTCGGCTTTCCGGCCGAGCACTGTCTCTTCTTCGACGCGGCCGGTCGCCGCATTGGAATGCCATGAACACGCAACACATCATCGGGGCGCTGGAGGCGGTTCAAGCGTCGATCCTCGCCAATGAAAGCCAGATCGAATCGCTGGACCGCGCCATCGGCGACGGAGACCACTTCATCAACGTGCGCCGCGGTTGCGACGTGCTGATGGCGATACGCGACGAGCTGGCGCCACTGCCCCCTGCAGCGGCCTTCGGCAAGATCGGCATCAAGCTGCTGTCCACCATTGGCGGCGCGTCCGGCCCGCTGATATCGAGCTTCTTCATCGCGATGGGCAAGAGCCTGAACGGTGTCGCGGAGCCCGATCGCCGGCAGTTCGCGACTGCCTTCGTGGCGGGCGTGGAAGCCATCAAGAGCCGCGGCAAGGCCGACCTGGGCGAGAAGACGATGCTCGATGTGCTGATCCCCGTTTCGCGGATGCTGCAGCGGCTGGCCGACGAGGGCGCGCCGCTGGCCGAGTTGTGCGAGCAGCTCACGGCCGAGGCGCACCGCAACATGCTCGCCACGCGCGACATGACGGCCACCAAGGGGCGAGCGTCCTTCCTCGGCGAGCGCGCGCTGGGCCACATCGATCCCGGTTCGAAGACCTGCGAAGTCGCCATCACCGCCGTGTGCGAAACGCTCAAGGAGACCGCATGAAGAAATTCGTCAACGACGTGGACACCATGCTGCGCGAGTCGCTCGGCGGCATGGTGGAGGCGCACCCGGAGTTGCTGCGCGTCGAGTTCGAGCCGACCTTCGTCGCGCGGCGCGAAGCCGCGACGAACAAGGTCGCATTGATCTCGGGTGGAGGCTCGGGCCACGAGCCGCTGCATGCCGGCTTCGTCGGCCGGGGCATGCTCGACGCGGCCTGTCCTGGCCAGGTCTTCACCAGCCCGACGCCCGACCAGATGCTGGCCGCAGCGGCCGCCACCGATGCGGGCAAGGGCGTGCTGTTCATCGTGAAGAACTACGCCGGCGACGGCATGAACTTCCAGATGGCGAGCGAGATGCTGGAGATCGACAACGCCACCGTGCTCGTCAACGACGATGTGGCGGTGGAAAACTCCACCCACACCACCGGGCGGCGCGGCGTGGCCGGCACGCTGGTGGTCGAGAAGGCTGTCGGCGCCGCGGCGGAGCAGGGCGCGACGCTGGCCGAATGCAAGTCCCTCGGCGATCGCGTGAACGCAGCGACCGCCTCGATGGGCGTCGCCTTCACGAGCTGCACGGTGCCTGCGGCGGGACGGCCGACCTTCGACATCGGGCCGGACGAGATCGAGATCGGCGTCGGCATCCACGGCGAGCCGGGCCGGCGCCGCGCGACGCACATGCCGGCCAACGAGATCGTGCGGCTGCTGATGGATGCGATCCTCGGCGACCTGAAGCCCAAGGCAGGGCGTGAAGTGCTGCTGCACGTCAACGGCTTCGGCGGCACCCCGCTGATGGAGCTCTACCTGCTGCACCATGCGGCCAGCACGCGGCTGAAGGCCGATGGGCTCGCGCCGGTGCGCTCGCTGGTCGGCAACTACACGACCTCGCTCGACATGGCGGGCGCATCGCTGACCGTGACGCTGCTCGATGACGAACTCAAGGCCTTGTGGGGCGCGCCGGTGCACACGGCAGCCTTGCGCTGGTAGCAACCCGGCCTCGCTGCCGCGGCCCGGCAATGTGGAGAATCGCTCCCCAATCCGATCGGCCGAAGCGCCGCTGGAGCAAGGACGACCATGTACTACGCCATCGTTGCCGCACTGATGCTTGTCTTTCCGCTGGCGTCGATCCTTGTCGATGCTTCCGTCCATCAGGTGCAGCCCGGCTGGTTCCTGGTCGGCAAGTGGTTCGTCTTCTGGGCCGTGGGCGTGCGGCTGTTCCTGGCCGGGCTGCGGCAGATACTGCAGCCGCGGTACACGGCCGAAAAGATTCTCGGCATCCGGGGCGACGACGTCCTGCTCGTGGTCCGGGAACTGGGCTTCGCGAACGCGTCCATCGGCATCGTGGGGATTCTCAGCATCGTTGCCACGGGATGGGTCGTCGCGGCGGCCCTTGCGGGCGGGGTCTTCTATGGGCTGGCCGGCATCAACCACGCCTTGCAGGGCCATCGCAACAGGCTTGAAAACGTGGCGATGGCCTCTGACCTCTTCGCGGCGGTGGTCCTGCTCGGCTATTGCATCTGGGTGGCGACGCGATAGCGCGTCGTCAACCCAGCTTCACCAGGTTCTGTGCCGGCAGCGGCCCGCCGGGAAACTGCTGCATGCGGCCGCCCGCAGCGAGCGTGCCGAGATCGATCACTGCGAAGCCCATCGTCTCGAACAGGCGGGCGACCTGTGACTTCGATGGCGCGTCGTCGCCGGACATGAACAGCACGCGGCGCCCGCCAGCCACATGGGGGTCAGCGCCGAGGACCGCTGGCGTCAGGGTGTTCGCGATCTTGACCACACGGGCGCCGGGTACATGCCTTGCCAGCACTTCGCTCGACGTGAGGGCCCCGAGGTCGGCCAGCCTGAATCCCGGCTGCATCACGGGATTCATGGTGTCGATGACGATGCGGTCCCGTAGCGCGGGCAGGTCCGCCGTCGCAGCTTCGAGGTGCTGCCAGGGCACCGCGAGCACAAGCAACTCGGCCTGTGCTGCATCTGCCCTCGTGCCTGCGCTGGCCTTGGCGCCGAGACGGCGCGCGATCTCGGCGAGCGATGCCGGGCCGCGGCTGTTGCTCATGACGACTTCGTGGCCCGTCCTGGTGAACTGGACGGCCAGTGCCTGCGCGATGTCGCCGGCTCCGATGAATCCGATCTTCATGGTGTGTTCCTTCGTCGACGCGATGGATCAGGCTGCGTAGCCGCCGTCGATGGCGAGGTTCGCGCCGCTGATGAAGCTGGCACCCGGGCTGGCGACATAGGCCACGAAGTCCGCGATCTCGTCGGGCTGCGCGTAGCGCTGCAGGGCGACGTAGGTTCGCGCCTGTTGGGCGAAGTCGCTGGTGGCAGGGTTCATGTCGGTGTCGGTCGGACCGGGCATCACGTTGTTGATCGTGATGCCGCGCGGGCCGAGGTCTCTCGCCAGCGCCTTCGTCAGCCCGGCCACGGCGGCCTTGGTCATCACGTAGAGGCTGCCGCCCGCGTAGGGCACGTACTCGCTGTTGATGCTGCCGATGTTGATGACGCGGCCGCCTTCGCGCATGTGGCGAACCGATTCCTGTGTCGCGATGAACAGGCCCTTGACGTTGACATCGATGATGCGGTCGAAGTCTTCCAGTGCCACGTCGTCCACCGGCTTGCCGATGGCGACGCCGGCGTTATTGACGAGGATGTCGAGGCTGCCGAAGGTCTTCACCGTTTCGGCGACTGCGGCGCGAACGGCGGCCGGACTGGCGGCATCGGCACGGATGGCGAGCGCCGTGCCGCCCGCGGCTTCAATGGCGTGCACCAGCGCGTCGGCCTGTTCGGCGGCGGCGCTGTAGGTCAGCGCGACAGCAGCGCCGTCGGCGGCGAGCCGCCGCGCGATGGCCGCACCGATGCTGCGCGATCCGCCGGTGACGAGCGCCACCTTGCCAGCCAGCGGACGGTGGGCAACAGTGGAGGGGGTGGAAGAAATGGTCATCGAAGTTCCTTTGTGTTGGTTGGACATGAGCCCTTACTTTGGGCTTTTCACTCCTGTTCCAGTAGTAGGCAATGCATAGAATCATCTTCAAGCAATGCTTGAAAGTTGAAGTTGATGGAAACGCTCGCCAACCTCGAATCCTTCGTGCGCAGCGCGGAGTCGCGCAGCTTCTCCGAGGCGGCGCGCCGACTAGGGCTCACGCCCGCGGCGGTGAGCCGCAACGTTGCGAGGCTGGAGGCCAATCTGGGCGTGCGGCTGTTCCAGCGAAGCACGCGGCGGCTCACGCTCACGGAATCCGGCGAGCGCTTCTTGCAGGCCGTCGCGAGCGGGCTCGAAGACATCCAGGCGGCAATCGCGGCAGTCGCGACGGATGCGGGGCAACCGGCCGGCGTCCTCAAGGTCAGCATGGCGCCGGGCTTCGGCATCGACTACATCCTGCCGATGCTCCCCGCCTTTCTTGCGCGGCATCCGCTGGTGCAACCCGACTGGCATCTCGACAACCGCAAGGTTGACCTGATCGCCGATGGCTTCGACGCCGCGGTCGGTGGCGGCATCGAACTGTCCGCCGGTGTCGTGGCGAGGGAACTGGCACGTGCGCACCTGGTGGTCATCGCGTCGCCGGCGTACCTCGAGGGCAAGCCGATGCCGCGCGAGCCTGGCGATCTGGCTGCGCACGACGGAATCGTCATGCGCTCGACCCAGAGCGGGCGGCTGCGCGATCGGGTCATGCGCAACCGCGCGGGTGCCGAGGCGGCCGTTGCGCTGAAGCCGCGCATCGTCCTGAACGACCCGGACGCGATCTGCCGGGCGGCGCTGATGGGGCTCGGCGTCGGCGTGCTCGCCATGCCCCATGCCTTGCCGCATCTGGAGCGTGGCACGCTCGTGCGCGTGCTGCCGCGCTGGTATGCCGATGCGGGGCCGATCTCGCTCTATTTCGCGGGGCAGCGGTTGCTCCCCGCGAAGACGCGGGCCTTCGTGGATTTCGTGGTCGAGCAGTTCCGGCTGGATCGGTTGGCGGAGCGTTTCCTGGCGGTCTGATCCAGGCAATGAATCATTTGGGCTGACTTGTGCGGCATTGGCTGGTCACGTAACGTCTTGTCACTTCACGTTCGCTCATCGACCGCTCGTTTTCATGATCACTACACGCCGCTTCATCCAGACCCTCGCCGCCACGCTCTGCACGTCCGGCGCCTGGGCCCAGGATGCAACGCGTGGCCGCGTCCCGCGCGCTTTCACGGTGCCGGGCGCCTGGCCGACCAAGCCCGTTCGCCTGCTCGTCGGCTTCCCGGCTGGCGCTTCGCCGGATCTTGCTGCGCGTGCCATCGCGGCGCCGCTCGCCAGGCTGCTGGGGCAGCCCGTCGTTGTCGAGAACCGCCCCGGCGCGAGCGGCAATCTCGCGGCCGACCAGGTGGCCAAGGCGCAGGACGACCACACGATCGGCGCCTTGATCAACGGCAATCTCACGATCGCCAGGCTGCTCAACCCCAACACGCCTTTTGATCCGGAGAAGGACTTCGCGCCGGTGAGCCTGATCGGCACCGCACCGCTCGTGTTGGCCGTGTCAGGCGATGCCGTCGGCGAAGATCCTGTCGAACTTCTGCTGTGGGCTCGCAACCTCAACGATTCGGGCAAATACGGCACGCCGGGCGTGGGGACGGTCGGGCATCTCGGCATGGAACTGCTGAAGAGCCGCACCAACATCACCGCGAAGCACGTGCCGTTCACGGGCAATCCGCAGGTCATCAACGCGATGCTGGCAGGACAGATCCAGTTGGCGCTGTTGCCGCCCGGGCTCGCGAAGCCTCATGTGAAGTCGGGCAAGCTGAAGGCCGTGGGGGTCACTTCTCCGATGCGCAGTCCCTTGTTCGATCAGCTTCCGACGTTGCGCGAAGCCAATGTGCGGGGCGCCGACCTGGAGATCTGGACCGCGCTGGCTGCGCCTTCGAGCTTGCCGGCGGCGGCAGTGGCGAAGCTCAATGCTGCCTTGGTGGAGGTGGTTCGTTCCCCTGAGGTGCAGCAGAACCTGCTCGCGGCGGGTTGGCAGGCGCAAGCCGGAACACCGCAGGCGCTGGGTTACCGGATGCGCAACGACACGTCGCAACTCGGCGGCGTCATCCTCATGCGAGGCATCCGCTCCGAAACTTGAGGCGGCTGCATCGGAACGTGCCCGTCAGAGCAACCGGGAGATCTCGCTCGCCGAGGCGAGCAGCGCGGGCAGCATCGTCTCCTGCATCACCTTCGCGCTGGTGCGGTTGGCCTGGCCGCTGATATTGAGTGCGGCCACCGCACGGCCGGCGCGGTCCACGATCGGCGCGGCGATCGAGACCAGGCCTTCTTCCAGTTCCTGGTTGACGAGGCACCACCCCTGCCGCCGCGCCTGCACCACCTTCGCGAAAAGCGCGTCGACGTCGGTCACCGTGTGCTTGGTGAGGGCTTCGCGGTTCGATGCCGCCAGCCGCGCGTGGATCTCCTCGTCCTTGAGTTCGGCCAGCAGCAGGCGGCCCATCGACGTGCAGTACGCCGGAAGGCGCGAGCCCACACCGAGGCTGATGCTCATGATCTTGTGCGTCGGCACGCGCATCACATAGACGATGTCGGTGGCTTCGAGCACGGCCGCCGAGCACGACTCCTGCACTTGCCGTACGAGCGCTTCCATCACCGGTTCGGCGCGGTTCCAGATCGGCATCGACGAGAGGTACGCGAAGCCCAGGTCGAGGATGCGCGCCGTGAGGCTGAAGAGCCTGCCATCGCTCTCCACGTAACCCAGCGTCTGCAGGGTCAGCAGGATGCGGCGCGCGCCGGCGCGCGTGAGTCCGCTCGCGGCGGCGACCTCGCTGAGCGTCTGGCGTGGGGCGTTTGCGCTGAATGACCGGATCACCTGCAGGCCGCGCGCGAAGGACTGCACGTAGCTGTCGCCGGGCGCGGGTGAAACGGGGTGTGTTTCTTGGGTTGCCATGAGGAGTATTCTTGTCTAGAATTCATTATACGAACAATTGTTCGGTATGCGAACATATCGCAGCGGGCATTTCCAGTCGGACAATCTGCAAGCCAAGGCGTTCGGCTTTCCCTCTTCCTTCCCGGAGACAGATTTCATGATCAACAAGATCGCGCGTTCGGTCGCTGATGCCATGGCCGGCATCCAGGACGGCTCCACGGTGCTGATCGGCGGCTTCGGCACCGCCGGCATTCCCAACGAACTGATCGACGGCCTGATCGAACAGGGCGCCAAGGACCTCACTGTCGTCAACAACAACGCCGGCAATGCGGAGACCGGCCTCGCCGCGCTGCTCAAGGCCGGCCGGGTGCGCAAGATCATCTGCAGCTTTCCCCGGCAGGCGGACAGCCAGGTGTTCGACGGCCTCTACCGCTCCGGCAATCTCGAACTCGAACTGGTGCCCCAGGGCAACCTCGCCGAGCGCATTCGCGCGGCGGGTGCCGGCATCGGCGCCTTCTTCTGCCCGACCGGTTTCGGCACGCAGCTGGCGGGCGACCGCGAAACGCGCGAGATCGACGGCAAGCAGTACGTGCTGGAGTACCCGATCCGCGGCGATATCGCGCTGATCAAGGCCGAGCAGGGCGACCGCTGGGGCAACCTGACCTACCGCAAGGCCGCGCGCAACTTCGGTCCCGTCATGGCGATGGCAGCCGATCGCACGATCGCCACGGTGCACGAGATCGTCGAATTGGGCGAGATGGACCCCGAGACCATCGTGACGCCCGGCATCTTCGTCAACAAGATCGTCAAGATCGACCGCGTCGCCACGCAGGCCGGCGGCTTCAAGAAATGACTCGCCCCCAGGCTTCGCGCACTGTGTGTCGCTTCGCCCACCCCCTGCCGGGGGCAACACCGGCGGCCCGGCGAAGCCGGTTCCCCGGCGTTTCCCGAACGGCCTTCGCTTCGCTTGCCGCGGTGTTCGCGGCGCGTCACTCGAATTCGATGGAGAACTGAAATGGCTTCAACCTACCAGCGCCGCACCAAGGACCAGCTCGCAGCGCGCGTCGCGCAGGACATCTTCGACGGCGCCGTCGTCAACCTCGGCATCGGCCAGCCTACGCTGGTGGCCAACCACCTGCCGGCCGGCCGCGAAGTCATCCTGCACAGCGAGAACGGCATTCTCGGCATGGGCGCTGCGCCCGCCGAAGGCCAGGAGGACTACGACCTCATCAACGCCGGCAAGCAGCCCGTCACGCTGCTGCCGGGCGGTGCGTTCTTCCATCATGCCGACAGCTTCGCGATGATGCGCGGCGGCCACCTCGACATCTGCGTGCTCGGCGCCTTCCAGGTCTCCGCCACCGGCGACCTCGCGAACTGGAGCACGGGCGAGGAAGGCGCCATCCCTGCCGTCGGCGGTGCGATGGACCTGGCGATCGGCGCCAAGCAGACCTGGGTCATGATGGATTTGCTCACCAAGAAGGGCGAGAGCAAGATCGTCGCCGAATGCACCTATCCGCTGACCGGCATCGGCTGCGTGAAGCGTGTGTATTCCGACCTCGCGACCATCGAATGCACGCCGTCGGGGCTGAAGCTGATCGACAAGGTCGAGGGCCTCGAGCATGCCGAACTCGAAAAACTGATCGGCCTGCCGATCGCCATCTGACAACGGAAAACGGAACCGAGAGACACACCATGACGAACCAAGCCTTCATCTGCGACGCCGTTCGCACCCCCTTCGGCCGCTACGGCGGTTCGCTCTCCAGCGTGCGCGCCGACGACCTGGGCGCCGTGCCGCTCAAGGCCTTGATGGAGCGCAACAAGAACGTCGACTGGCAAGCGGTGAGCGACGTGCTCTACGGCTGCGCCAACCAGGCCGGCGAAGACAACCGCAACGTCGCGCGCATGTCGGCGCTGCTCGCGGGGCTGCCGCTCGAAGTCGGCGGCGGCACGATCAACCGCCTGTGCGGTTCGGGGCTGGACGCGGTCGGCACAGCGGCCCGCGCCATCAAGGCCGGCGAGACCGGACTGATGATCGCCGGCGGCGTGGAGAGCATGAGCCGTGCACCTTTCGTGATGCCCAAGGCCGAGAGCGCCTTCGGCCGCGCGAACGCCGTGTACGACACCACGATCGGCTGGCGCTTCGTCAACAAGCTGATGAAGGCGCAATACGGCGTCGACTCGATGCCCGAGACGGCCGAGAACGTCGCGACCGACTACAAGATCGAGCGCGAGGCGCAGGACCGCATGGCGCTGGCGTCGCAGCAGCGCGCCGTGGCCGCGCAGAAGTCGGGCTTCTTCGATGCGGAGATCGTGCCGGTCACCGTGGCGCAGAAGAAGGGCGATCCGATCGTGGTCTCCAAGGACGAGCATCCGCGCGACACCAGCCTGGAAGCGCTCGCCAAGCTCAAGGGCGTGGTCCGTCCTGACGGCAGCGTGACGGCGGGCAATGCCAGCGGCGTGAACGACGGCGCCGCGGCGCTGCTGCTCGCCGACGAGGCGAATGCCGCCAAGTACGGCCTCACGCCGCGCGCCCGGGTGGTGGGCATGGCGACGGCCGGCGTGCCGCCGCGCGTCATGGGCATCGGCCCTGCGCCGGCGACCGAGAAGGTGCTCAAGCTCACGGGCCTGAAGCTCGACCAGATCGATGTGATCGAACTCAACGAAGCCTTCGCCGCCCAGGGCCTCGCGGTGCTGCGCCTGCTCGGGCTGAAGGACGACGACGCGCGCGTCAACATCAACGGCGGCGCGATCGCACTGGGCCATCCGCTGGGCGCCAGCGGCGCTCGCCTTGCGACCACCGCGATCAACCAGCTGCACAAGGGCGGTGGACGCTACGCGCTGTGCACGATGTGCATCGGCGTGGGGCAGGGCATCGCGGTCATCCTCGAGCGCGTCTGATCGTCTGATCCCATCCATTCAGGGCCTGGGCCGCGCATCGCGTGTGTCCGGGCCTTGCCGCGTGTGCATGCCTGCAGGCCGCCGCGCGCTACCGTTTTCATCACTCGTAGTTCAACGGGCTCACGGCCCAAGGAAATTTCATGTTCTTCAGATTGCCTTCCCAGCGTCGTCAACTCGGTCTCGCAGCGCTTGCGCTCGCGGCTGCCGCCTTGCTGCCCGTCACGGCCGGCGCGCAGCAGTTCCCGAGCAAGCCGGTGCGCATCATCACGCCGTTCCCGGTGGGTGGCGGGCCTGACGGCGTTGCGCGCCTGGTCGCGGACAAGCTGTCGCGCGCCTGGGGTCAGCCGGTGGTGGTCGAAAACCGGCCGGGCGGCAACGGCTTCATCGCGATCGACGCCTTCAAGCGCGGCGCCAAGGACGGCCATGACCTGATCGTGCTCGACAACGTGCACCTGGCCGCCTATCCCGCGCTGTTCAAGAAGCTGCCGTACGACGCCGGCAAGGATTTCGACACGCTGCTGCCGCTGTTCAAGACCTATTTCTTCTTCACCGTGCCGACCAACAGCAAGTACAAGACGGTCGGTGACCTGATCGCCGACGCCAAGGCGAATCCCGGCAAACTGAACTACGGCTCGTGGTCGGTCGGCAACCCCGTGCACCTGGGCTCGGAGCTCTTCGAATCAGCCACCGGCACACAGATGGAGCATGTGATCTACAAGGAAACGACGCAGCTCTACACCTCGGTCGCCACCGGTGAACTGGCCTTCGCCCTGGGCAGCAGCGCCACGGCCGGGCCGCTGCAGCGAGCGGGCAAGGTGCGCTTCCTGGCGGTGGCCGCGCCCCAGCGTGTGTCCGCATTCCCGGACGTACCGACGGTCGCCGAGTCGGGCGGTCCGAAGGGCTTCGAAGTCACCGGCTGGAACGCCATCGCAGCGCCCAAGGGCCTGCCGGCGGCCGTCACCGACAAGATCAAGCGCGACATCGAGAAGGCGCTCGCGGAGCCGGACGTGCTGGAGAAGTTCAAGAGCTTCGGCTACGAGCCTTTCCCCCAGACGCGCGAGCAGTTCAACCAGTTCGTGCAGACCGAGACCCAGCGCTTCGGCGAAGTGATCCGCAAGGCCAACGTCTCGCTGGACTAAGCGCCTTCCCAGACCAGTGTGGCGGCGGTCAGGTCTTCGAGCGCGCTGCCCACTGCCTTGAACACGGTGCGTTCGTGCTCGTCCGTGCGTCCTGGATGGGCGCCGCGACACAGGGCGGTGAAACTCACCACGCTGTCCGCGCGCAGCGTGCCGGCGGCCATCGCATCGAGCAGGTCGCCGGCTTTCCCCAGAGCCTCTTCGGTATCGACGAAAGTCCGCGCGCCGGCAAAGCACGACGGATCGGCTTCGCGCATCTGCGGCGTGAAGCTGCCGATCAGGTCGAGATGCGAGCCCGGCGCGAGCCATCCGCCCTTGACGAGCGGTGAAGTGGCCAGGGTGGCACAGGTCACGATGTCTGCGCCGCGAACGGCCGGTTCAAGATCGATGGCCGCTTGCGCATTCCAGCCTTCCGCGCGCCACTGGGCCGCCAGCGCTTCCGCGCCCTCGGGCCGGTGATTCCACACCACCACCTCGTCGATGCCGCGCACGCTTGCATGCGCGGCCGGCAGCAGGCGTGCGATGCGGCCGGTGCCCAGCACCAGCAGCCGCCTCGCATCCGAACGCGCCAGGAACGATGCACCCAGCGCCGATGCCGCAGCGGTGCGCCATGCGGTGATCTCGTTGCCATCGAGTTGCGCCAGCGGCACGCCCGTGTGTGCGTCATAGAGCACGTAGGTCGCGTGGAGTCCAGGCAGGCCGCGTGCGCTGTTGCCGGGGAAGATGTTGATGGTCTTGATGCCGAGGTAGCCTGCCTCGCTCCACGCAGGCATGATCAGCACGGTGCCTCGATCGCTGCCCGCTTCGACGGTATGCACATGCCGCGTCGGCACTGTCGCTTCGCCGGCAAAGGCCTTGCGCAACGCCGGCACAAGACGTCCGAAGTCGAGATGGGCGCGGGTCTGGTCGGCGTCGAGGATCTTCATGCGTGGACAATGTAGCCTTCCCGCAGTCGCCTCCCCCCGTTTTGAATCTCCCCATCATCACCGACCTGCATTTCTATGCAGTCGCCGTTCCCGCCGTGCTGATGCTCGGCGTCAGCAAGAGCGGCTTCGGCGCCGGCTTCGGCTCTCTCGCTGTTCCCCTCATGGCGCTGGCCGTGACCGTGCCGCAGGCGGCGGCGATCCTGATGCCGGTGTTGCTGTTGATGGATCTGCTGGGCATCGCTGCCTTTCGCCGTGACTTCGATCGCCGGCTGCTCTGGTTTCTCATTCCCTGCGGCCTGGTCGGCACGGTGATCGGCGCGCTGCTCTTCAAGGTGCTGCCGGCGCACACCGTGGCGGGCATCGTCGGCGTCTTCACCCTGCTGTTTCTTGCGCAGCGGGTGCTGTTCCCGCCGCGGGCAACCGACCCCCTGCCGTCGAAGACGGCCGGTGCGGTGCTGACGACCATCAGCGGCTTCACCAGCTTCATCGCGCATGCGGGCGGCCCGCCGGTGACGGCGTACGTCATCCCGCTGCGGCTCACGCCGGTGGCCTACACGGCCACGATGGCCTACTTCTTTTTCGTCGTGAACCTGAGCAAATGGGTGCCCTATGCATGGCTCGGCCTGCTCGACTGGCGCAACATGGCGACCTCCCTCGTGCTGTTGCCGATCGCGCCGCTGGGCGTTTGGGTCGGCATTCGCATCGCGCGTCGCATCGATCCCGTCTGGTTCTATCGCTTCGTCTACCTCGGCATGCTGCTGACGGGGCTCAAGCTGACATGGGACGGATTCGTCGCCTGATCTCAGATGATGTAATGCAAATCTCTACGATTGCCGCGACTCCTGGGCGTGTGCAGAATTTCGGCATGCCCGTACCGTCAACGACGCCCGCCGCTCTCCAGGACGATGAGCTCCAGAACCTCGCGTCGGAGTGGCGCATTCGCGCCATGCAAGGCGACCAGCTCGCGCATCGCCTGGCCCAGGCGCTGGAGGCAGAACAGCGTCGCCGCATCCGCGACACGGGCCTTCAGACGCTGCCGCCGGCGGCTTCGCCGAATGCGGCACCCTGGTGGAAGTTCTGGTGACTTGCATTTGCACGCATGATTTCCATTGACTTCGGCATCGGCCTCGCACTGCTGAGCCTCTTCGGCGCGACCTTTCTTTCCAACCTCCTGGCGCGTCGGCGCGACAAGGCCCGGGAGTTCGATCCGATCACGCGCGAGGCGCGGGAGCTTCTTCTGCGCGAGCGCGCCACGCCGATCCCGCTGTGCCCCACGCTCGGTCCCGAGCACTGGGCGCGCCTGGAGGCCGTGCAGCCGAGCTGGCGGCGCAACGGCTTCGTGGCTGCAAAGGCGCGCTACACCGAGGCGCGCAAGGCGTTCTCGCGGCACGACTTCAATGGCGAGCTCTACTACCCCGATCCGAAGCGGATCGTGGGTGCCGTTCACGAAGTGCTGGTGCTCACCGAGCGCTTCTAGCCATTGGCTGCAAGGCGGCTAGTGGTAGATCTTCTGCAGGAGGCGGATCAGCGTCTCGCGCTCGCGTGAAGTCAGCCGCGCGCTGGCGTCCGCTTCGAGCTGCACCACCGTCTGCTCGGCCTCCCGCACCAGTTGCTCGCCGGCCGGCGTCAGGTAGAGGCCGATGGCGCGGCCGTCGTGCGGATGGGGCCGCCGCTCGATCAGGCCTCGGCTGTCCATCCCCGCGATCAGGCTCACGAGGTTGGGCGGCAGGATGTCCAGCGTGGAGCACAGTTGCCGCGACGTGGCGCCCGGGTTGTGCGCCAGCAGCGACAGCACCGAGAAGTCGACCTGCTTGAGCCCGTAGGCGGCCATGCGGTCCGAGAACACCTGGCTGACGATGAGCCAGGCGCGCCGGGCGTTGTAGCCGACGAGCGCTTCAAGCACGCGGGTGTCCAGCCGATCGGATCGCGGCGCCTGGGTGGGGGCCGCGGGAAGAGATTTCTTGCGGGAGACTGCCATGCCCCCGAGCGTAACTGCCTTCGGGGCTGCCGGGAGCCCCTCAGGCGACTGCGTTTGCGGTGACGGACTCGCAGGCCCGCTTGACGATGCCGAGACGCATTTCGAACTCCGGCAGGGCCCAGCGACGGAAGGCCGCGGCAGGAGCCGACCACCGGACGTCGTCCGGTGCCGCGTGTTCGATGCGTGCCCAGGCCCAGGCGAGCAGGGCAAGCATCACGACGCGCAGGTAGTCGTCGGCCACTTCGAAGGGCAGCGCCGCATCGGCGTGCGCGGCCATGGCGATCGTGGTGGTGAGGTAGCGAAGCTGCGCCAGCCGGCGCTGCACGTCGGCGTCGATGTCGCGCGAGGCGTCGAGCTCGTCGCGCAGTTCGATCAGCACGGCAGACATGCCCGTGCCGCCATCGGCCAGCACCTTGCGCACGAGCAGGTCGATGGCCTGGATCTCGTTCGTGCCCTCGTAGATCATCGTCACGCGCGAATCCCGCACGACCTGTTCGATGCCCCATTCGCGCACGTAGCCGTGGCCGCCGAAGACCTGCAGGCATTCGCTCGCGCCCTGGAAGGCCTGCTGCGTGCAGGCCGCCTTCAGCACGGGTGTGACGAGCGCACACCAGCGGTGGGCGCGCTCGCGCACCTTGGGGTCGGCGTCATGCCGTGCGACGTCGAGCTGGACGGCGGTGCGGTAGGCGATCACGCGGGCGCCGTCGATCCAGGCGCGTTGCGTGTCGAGGATGCGGCGGATCGCCGGATGCTCGGCCACGAGGTCCGCCGCCTCGCCGCCGCGGCTGGCGGGCACCGGGCCGGGGGCGCGCATCTGGCGCCGTTCGTGCGCATAGGCGTCGGCTTTTTGCCAGGCCGCGTCGAGCAGGCCGATGCCTTGGAGGGCGACGTGCAGGCGTGCCGCGTTCATCATCACGAACATCGCGGCGAGGCCGCGATTCGGCTCGCCGATCAGCCAGCCGGTGGCTTCGTCGAAGCGCATCACGCAAGTCGAGCTGCCGTGCAGGCCCATCTTTTCCTCGATGCGCTCGCAATGCACCGCGTTGCGCGAACCATCGCGCAACACCTTGGGCACGAGCACCAGCGAGAGGCCCTTGGGGCCGGCCGGCGCGTCTGGGAGGCGGCACAGCACCAGGTGAATGATGTTGTCGGTCAGGTCGTGCTCGCCGCCCGAGATGAAGATCTTGCCGCCGGCCACGCGATAGCTCCCGTCGGCTTGCGCAATGGCGCGCGTGCGCACCTGGCCCAGGTCGCTGCCGGCGTGGGCCTCGGTCAGGCACATGGTCGCCAGCCATTCGCCGGTGGCGATCTTCGAGAGATAGCCTTCCTTCAGTTCCGCGCTGCCGTGGTGCTTGAGGCATTCGTAGGCGCCATGCAGCAAGCCCGGCGCCATGGTGAGGCCGTGGTTGGCCGCACTGAGCCATTCGAAGAGGATGGCTTCGAGCACGGCGGGCAGGCCCTGGCCGCCGTCTTCGGTCGCTGCCGAAAGGGCTGGCCAGCCGCCTTCGACGAAGGCGCCATAGGCTTCGCGAAATCCGGGCGGCGTGACGACACGGCCGTCGACGAAGCGGCAGCCGACCTCGTCGCCGGTCCGGTTCACGGGTGCGATGACTTCGGCGACGAACTTGCCCGCCTCGTCGAGGACCTGTGCCTGCAGCGCGTCGTCGACCTCCGCGAAAGGCGGCAAGGCACGCAGGCGCGGAGCGGCACCGAGCACCGTGTTCAACACGAAGCTCACGTCATCGGGGCGGGGCTGGTAGTTCATCGCAAGCCGGCGTGTCAGGACTCGGCGGTGAAGCCGATCTTCTTGACCAGCGGGCCCCAGCGCTCGTATTCGCTCTGGATGGACTTCTTCATCTCCTCGGGAGACGATCCGTTCGCGACCAGGCCGACGGCGAAGAGGCCTTCGATGATGGCCGGGTCCTTCAGCGCGGTGGTGATGGCGGCGTTGGCGGCCGTGATGACGCTGGCTGGCGTCTTCGCGGGTGCGATGAAGCCGAACCATTCTTCCGCAACGATCTCGGGAAAGCCTTGCTCCGCGAACGTGGGGACGTCGGGGAAGTAGGGCGCCCGCTTGTTGCCCGAGGTGGCGAGCACGCGCAGCTTGCCGGCCTTGGCGAAGGGGAGGTAGTCGCCGGCCGGCGTCATGCTGGACGCGATCTGCCCGCCGACCACGTCGTTCACCGCCGGCAGCGAGCCGCGATAGGGGACGTGCTTGAGTTCCGTGCCGCTGTTGAGGCCGAGCAGAGCGCCCAGGAAGTGCGGCGTCGATCCCGCACCGGGCGAACCGTAGCTGGCGTCCTTGGGATTGGCCTTCGCCCACGCGATGTAGTCCTTCAACGTCTTCACTTCCGCCGGCACCATCGGACCCACGGCGAGCCCGTGCGTCATGACGGCGCCGATCGAGATCGGCGCGAAGTCGCTGATCGTGTAGTTGAGCTTGCTGTAGATGTGCGGATAGGTCGACAGCGCCGAAGCCTGGCAAACCGCCAGCACCGAGCCGTCGGCCGGCGAGGTCTTGAGCGCCTCAAGCGCGATGCGGCCGCCGGCGCCCGGCCGGTTGTCGACCACCGCTGCGTTCTTGGTGAACGCGGTGTTGCCGAGCTTGTCGCCGACGCGCCGCGCGACGCTGTCGCCGGCACTGCCGGCCGGGAAGCCGTAGAGGATCTTCACCTGGTTGAGCGCTTCCGCGAGCGCGGCGAACGGATGCAGCGCGCCGAGGGCGGTGGCTGCGCCGAGGGCCTGGACGAAATGGCGTCGGGTGGTCATGTCTTGTCTCCTGGGGAGTTCGTTGAATTCGTCGAGCAGACTCAGCGCGGCGCCATGCGCAGTGCGCCGTCCAGCCGGATCACCTCGCCGTTGAGGTGCCCGTTGGTCACGATGTGGCAGGCCAGTTCGGCGAACTCCGAGGGCTTGCCCAGGCGCGGCGGGAAGGGGATCGACGCGGCCAGCGATTGCTGGATGGGCTCCGGAAGTTCCTTGAGCAGCGGCGTCGCGAAGAGGCCCGGTGCGATGGTGCACACACGGATGCCGTGCTGCGCGAGGTCGCGCGCCATCGGCAGGGTCATGCCGACCAGGCCGCCTTTCGATGCGCTGTAGGCCTGCTGCCCGACCTGGCCGTCGAAGGCCGCAACCGAGGCGGTGAACATCATCACGCCGCGCTCGCCGCCTTCGACCGGTTCGAGCTTCGCGCAGCGCGCCGCATAGAGACGGCTGATGTTGTAGGCGCCGATGAGGTTGACGTTGACCACCCGAACGAAGTCCTCCAGCGGTGCGGGGTTGCCGTCCTTGCCGACGAGGCGCTTGGCGCTGCCGATGCCGGCCACGTTCATGAGGATGCGCGCGGGGCCGTGCGCGGCCTCGGCCTTGTCGAGCGCAGCCGTGACGCTGTCGGCCTGCGTGATGTCGCAGACGCAGGCGATGCCGCCGATTTCGGCGGCGACCTTTTCGGCGAGCGTGGCATTGACGTCGAGCACGGCGACCTTGGCGCCGAGCCGCGCGAGCTCGCGCGCCGTGGCTTCGCCGAGGCCGGAGGCGCCGCCGGTGACGAGTGCAGCTTGTCCTTGGATGTTCATGGCATGTGTCTCCTGGTGGGGTTATCGGGGCTTCAGCGTGAAAGGCAGCGTGTCGGCATGCAGGGCTTCTGCCAGCGTGGCGCGGTGCTTGAGCACGGCACGCTGGTTGATGGAGCCCTTGTCGGTGACCTCGCCCTTGTCGATCGAAGGCGGCTCGGATACGACGTGCGCGCGGGCGATGCGGTTGGCGCTGCCGGTGCTCGATGCGGCGAGCGTGTCGAGCAGGGCCTGGATCTGCGCCTGGACGGGGGCGCTTTCGACCACGTCCTTCATCGGCGCATCGGGCGCCAGGCCGGCGAGCGTGCGCACTGCCTGCGTCGGGAAGATGAGTGCGCCGACTTCCTTGAGGTTGATGCCGGTCAGCACCACGTCCTGAACGTAGGGCGCGCCGGCCGCGATGATCCTGGCTCTCAGCGGGCCGACGCTCACGAAGGTGCCCGTCGCCAGCTTGAAGTCTTCCGCGATGCGCCCGTCGAAGCGCAGGCCGCGGTGGATGTCGGCTTCGTCGATCCACTGCACGGCGTCGCCGGTGCAGAGAAAGCCTTCTTCGTCAAAGGCTTCGCGCGTGGCTTCCTCCGAGCGCCAGTAGCCCGGCGTGACGTTGGGGCCGCGATAGCGCACCTCGGTCTTGCCGTCGACCTCGATCAGCTTCAGCGTCATGCCGGGGGTCGGCACGCCGACGTCGCCGGCGCGCACGTTCGGGCTGTTGATGAACATCGCGGAAGGGCCCGATTCGGTCATGCCAAGACCGGTTGCCATGACGATGCGCTCGCCGATCTCGGCTTCCTGGATGGAATGCAGCAGGTCCCACACGGGCTGGGCGAGGCCGGCGCCGGAATAGAAGAACATGCGAACCCGCGAGAGCAGGGTCTTGCGCAGTTGCGCATCGGTCTGCATGGCCTGTGCGATGGCTTCGAAGCCGGTTGGCACATTGAAGTACACGGTGGGCGCGATCTCGCGCAGGTTGCGCAGCGTCTCGGCCATGCCCGCCGGCGTCGGCTTGCCGTCGTCAATGTAGAGCGTGCCGCCGTGATAGATCGTGATGCCGACGTTGTGGTTGCTGCCGAAGGTGTGGTTCCACGGCAGCCAGTCGATCAGCACCGGCGGCTCCTCGGCGAGCGCCGGCAGCGACTGGGCGATCTGCACCTGGTTGGCACACCACATGCGCTGCGTGTTGATGACCGCCTTGGGCATCTTGGTCGAGCCCGAGGTGAAGAGGAACTTGGTGATGGTGTCAGGGCCCGTCGCTGCCATGGCTGCATCGACGGCCGGGGTCGCAGGGGTGGCGAGCAGGCTGTCGAAAGCGGTGAGTTGGCGGCCGGCAAGCTCGGGCGATGTCTTGCCCGTGTCGCCCTCGCCGCCGTGGCCGCGGTGCAGCACGACCTCGACGTCCTTCGGCACGACCGCGGCAATGGCGCGTCCGAAGCGCGAGGCGTCGCTGGCGAACACCAGGCCCGGCGTCAACGTGTCGAAGACGTGGCGCAGCTTGTCGTAGTCCTGGCTGACCGTGGAATAGGCGGGCGACGCAGGGCAATAGGGGATGCCGGCGTAGATGCAGCCGAGCGACAGCAGTGCGTGCTCCAGACTGTTCTCGCTCAGGATCACCACCGGCCGTTCGGCGCTCAGGCCGCGGTCGAGCAGGGCCTGGCCGATGCGGCGCGCACCCTGCAGCGCCTCCGAATAGCTCAGGTGCTGCCACGCGCCGGTGCCGCCGTCGGGCAACTGCTCGCGGCGCGCCATGAAGCTGCGGTCCGGCGCGACCTCTGCCCAGTGCATCAGGAGGTCGGTGATGCGCTCGGCGTAGCTGCCGAGCGGGTCGGTGGCTTGCAGGTACCGCACGCCGGATGCGCCTTCGCGCAGGCTGACGTGGCGCACGCCGAAGTTCAGGGGGCGGTATCGGGGCAGGGCTGTGCCGGGGCGTGTGGCTTGCATGGGGTCCTCGGATCTTCGAGAGGGATCAGGTCTTCTGCACTTTTCCGGCTTTGCCTTCCAGGAAGGCGCGGACGCGCTCCTTGGCGTCGGGCGCGCTTTGCGCGATGCCGGCCATCAGTGCTTCGGTAAAGAAGCCATGGTCGGCCGGCTGCTCGGCGATGCGAGGCAGCGCGTGCATCAGCGCGTAGTTGGTGAGCGGGGCGTTGGTCGCCACGCGCTTGGCGAGTTCGATTGCCTTGTCGAAGGCCGAGCCTTCCGCGACGAGGTACTGCGCGAAACCGGCGCGCTCGCCTTCCTCGGCGTTGTAGACGCGGCCCGTCATCATCATGTCGGTCATTCGGGCGGCGCCGATCAGCTTGGGGATTCGCACCGAGCCGCCGCCGCCGACAAAGATGCCGCGCGAGCCTTCCGGCAGCGCGTAGAACGTGGTCGCGTCGGCCACGCGGATGTGGCAGGCGCTCGCGAGCTCGAGGCCGCCGCCGACGACGGCCCCGTGGAGCGCGGCGATCACGGGAACCGGGCCGAACTGCACCAGATCGAGCGCCGCATGCCACATGCGCGAGTGCTGCAGGCCTTGGCCGGCGTCGCGCTCCTGCAGCTCGGAGAGGTCGAGCCCGGCGCAGAAATGCGGGCCCTCGCCATCGATGACCGCCGCACGCACCGTGGAAGGCAGGTTTTCGAAGGTGTTGCGCAGTGCGAGGATCAGCGCATCCGACAGCGCATTGCGCTTGGCGCCGCGCGTGAGGCGGATGATGGCGATGTCGCCCTGAAGTTCGAGCTGGAGGTCGGTGTGGTTCATGATTGCATTCCGGAGTACGATCGATTATGGTTATAGAAAATAATCAATTCAAGCCGCGCGACAGGGTGCGGCATGAGGACTTACCCTAAGCTGCCAACCGCCTGGAGACAACTGCCCATGGACCACCAGAACCTGATCGCGATCGACACTCACACGCATGCCGAGGTGAGCTGCTGGAACCCCTTCGACAACTACGGCGAAGAATACGACCGGGCGGCCGACAAATACTTCCGTTCGAGCCGCCGCCCGACCATCCAGGAAAGCATCGACTACTACCGCGAGCGCAAGATCGGCCTGGTGATGTTCATGGTCGATGCCGAGTCGAACATGGGCCGCCGCCGCATCCCGAACGAGGAAATCGCGGAGGCGGCGCAGAAGAACCCGGACATCATGATCGCCTTCGCCAGCATCGACCCGCACAAGGGCAAGATGGGAGCGCGCGAAGCCCGCCGGTTGATCGAGGAATACGGCGTCAAGGGCTTCAAGTTCCATCCGACAGTGCAGGGCTTCCACCCGTACGACAAGATGGCGTGGCCGATCTACGAGGTCATCAACGAATACGGGCTGCCGGCCGTGTTCCACACCGGCCACAGCGGCATCGGCTCGGGCATGCGCTGCGGCGGCGGCCTCCGGCTCGAATACAGCAACCCGATGCACCTGGACGACGTCGCCATCGACTTCCCCGACATGCAGATCATCATGGCTCACCCGAGCTTTCCGTGGCAGGACGAGGCGCTGAGCGTGGCCACGCACAAGCCCAATGTCTGGATCGACCTGTCGGGCTGGAGCCCCAAGTACTTCCCGAAGCAGCTGGTGCAATACGCCAACACGTTGCTGAAGGATCGTGTGCTGTTCGCAAGCGACTATCCGCTGATCACGCCTGATCGCTGGCTGAAGGATTTCGAGGACGCGGGCTTCAAGCCCGAGGTGGTGCCCGGCATCCTGAAGGGCAACGCGGTTCGCCTGCTCAAGCTCGACCAGTAGAACCGGGCGATCCGGACGCTACGGGGTCCTTTCTTCTTCGACGCGATCCCAATCCAGGCCGGAGCGCTGGCGCCGCTCCTCGCGTTCTCGCGCCATCTGTTCCTGGAACTGCTGCCGGCCTTCCTTCGCGACCGCGATCAGCTTGGCGCGGTCCTTGTAGTGCGGGTAGGTCTCGTGCATCAACTGGATGTTGCGACGCCTGAAGCGCATCGCGGTCTCGCGCGCTTCGTGCGCTGGCCAGCCGAGCCCTTCGAGCACCGAGCGGGCGCTGCGCAGCGACGACTCGAACACCTCGCGCTCGATGAACTCGACCTTGCGGTCGAGCAACTGATAGAGGTGCGCGACGTTGCGCGCGCGCGCAACGATCCTGGCGTTCGGAAAGTGCTTTTGCGCCAGGTCCACGATTTCGAGCGATTGCTCCATGTCGTCGACCGCGATCACCAGCACCTTGGCCGTGCCGGCGCCGGCGGTGCGCAGGAGGTCGAGCCGTGTCGCATCGCCGTAGAAGACGCCGAAGCCGAACTCGCGCAGGCTCTCGATGGTGTCGGGGTCATGGTCGAGCACGGTGATCTTGAGGCCCTGCGCGCTCAGCATGCGACCGATGATCTGCCCGTAGCGGCCGAAGCCGCAGATGACGACCTTGGCGTCCTGCTGCTCCGAGATTTCCTCCATCGAGGCCGGCGCGTGCGCGCTGTAGCGCGGCAGCACCCATTTGTCGATCGCGACCAGCAACAGCGGGGAGATCAGCATCGACAACGCGACCGCCCCGATCAGGAACGAGGCGACGCCATGCGGCAGCACATTGGGCCCGGCAGCCTGGAACACGACGAAGGCGAACTCCCCGCCCTGCGCCAGCAGCAGCGTGAACACCGGCCGCTGCTGGTAGGGAATCCCCATCACCTTGCCCAGCGCGTAGATCACGCCGAACTTGAGCAGCATGAATCCGACCACGACCGCCGCCATGAGCCCCGGCTGGGCAAGGAGCACGCCGAAGTCGATGCTCATGCCCACCGCGATGAAGAAAAGGCCGAGGAGCAGCCCCTTGAAGGGCTCGATGTCGGTTTCCAGTTCGCGGCGGTATTCGCTTTCGGCGAGCAGCACGCCGGCGAGAAAGGCGCCCAGCGCCATCGAGAGGCCGATGAACTGCATCAGCGCGGCGATGGCGACTACCAGCAGCAGCGCGGCGGCGGTGAATATCTCGGGCGTGTTGCTGCGGGCGATCCAGCGCAGGAGAGGGCGGATGGCCAGTCGGCCCCCGAGCACGATGCCGCCGATGACGGCGACGATCTTCAGCCCTTCCAGCGTCCGTTCGAAGCCGCTCATGCCGCCGCCGGCATCGGCACCGACCGCCAGCAGCGGCAGCAGCGCGAGGATCGGAATGGCCGCCACGTCCTGGAACAGCAGGATCGAGAAGCCGGCCTGGCCGCTGGACGTCAGCAGCAGGTTGCGTTCGCCCAGTACCTGGAGAGCGATCGCGGTCGACGACAGGGCCAGTCCCAGCGCCGCCACCAGCGCCACGCGCCAGTTCGCGCCCGCCGCCCAGCCGGCCAGGAACAGCACCGCGGCGCAGGCCAGCACCTGCGCCGAACCCCAGCCGAAGATCGGCTGGCGCAGGCTCCACAGGCGCTTGGGTTCGAGTTCGAGCCCGACCAGGAACAGCATGAGCACCACGCCGAACTCCGCGAAGTGCAGGATGTCCTCGACGTTGGTGACCAGCCCGAGCCCCCAGGGCCCGATGGCGATGCCGGCGGCCAGGTAGCCGATGATCGAGCCGAGCCCGAGCGCCTTCGACAGCGGCACCACCAGCACGGCAGCGCCGAGGTAGATCAGGGAATTGACGAGCCAACCCGGGGCGTGTTCCATGATCAGGCCTCCCCGTGGGTGACGGGCCTGTCGACCTCGGGCACGGCGCAGCTCGCGCAGCCGTCCAGGTCTTCGAGCTCGGGCCAGCTCGGGTAGGTGGAAAGACGATCCTTGAACACGGCGACATGCGCCGCCACCTCGCCGGCTGGAGCGCTGCGTGCGCCATGAAGCAGCAGCGGCGGGAGGAAGCGCATGCCGCAGAGCGCGGCGGTCTGCTCGTAGGGCGGCAGGAAGGCGTCGAAGAAGTAGCGGTTGTAGCTTTGCGGGTGGTAGCTCGTCTCGGGGCCGCCGGTGGTGGCGACCAGCCAGAAATCCTTGCCCTCCAGCGCCGTTCCGCCGGTGCCGTAGGCCCATCCGTAGCCCAGCACTTCGTCGAGCCAGAGCTTCTGCAGCGCCGGCATCGAATACCACTGGATCGGGTGCAGCAGGACCAGCAGGTCGGCGCGGGCAAGCCGTGACTGCTCGGTGCCGACGTCGATCGCGTAGTCGGGGTAGGTGTCGTAGAGATCGTTGACGTCTACACCCGGCACGGCCTGTGCCGCTCTCAGCAACTGGCGATTGACGCGCGAGTCCCGCCAATGCGGATGCGCGGCGATGAGGTAGATGCGAGTGGCGGCGCTTTCCGTGCTTGTTGTTGTCGGCATGCCGCGAACATAGCGCACTCCGTGCACGGCTACCATGGCGCCTGTCTTCAGCCTCGAGGAGCCTCACATGCCGGTGGTCCTGGTCGCCAATCCCAAGGGCGGAGTTGGCAAATCCACGCTCGCAACCAACATCGCGGGCTATTTCGCAAGCCGTGGCTATCCGGTGATGCTGGGTGACATCGATCGCCAGCAGTCGTCGCGGCTGTGGCTCAACCTGCGGACGCCGCAGGCGCGCGAGATCAGGAGTTGGGACGCATCCGAGGACGGCAATGTCGTGCGGCCGCCGCGCGGAACGACGCACGCCGTCATCGACACGCCTTCCGGCTTGCACGGCTCGCGCTTCAAGGAGGTGGTGGCGCTGGCCGACAAGGTCCTGGTGCCCCTGCAGCCGAGCATCTTCGACATCTATGCGACGCGGGACTTCCTCGACAAGCTGCTGTCTCACCGCCATGCGGACAAGACGAAGGTCGCCCTGGTCGGCATGCGCGTGGACGCCCGCACGCTCGCGGCCGACCGGTTGCGCGAGTTCGTCTCCGGGCTGGGCGTGCCGGTGCTGGGGGAGCTGCGTGACACGCAGAACTACGTCCAGCTTGCAGCCCGTGGCCTCACGCTGTTCGATATCGCTCCCGGCCGCGTCCAGCGCGATCTGGAGCAGTGGGAGCCGATTCAGCGGTGGCTCGACGCCTGAGGTTTTTCCCTAGTGCCTTTGTCGCGGCGTGGACAGGCGCGGTGGCTTCACCCCGATAAAGTGAATCGCATGAAAAAGACCTTCCAGACCCTCCAGGATCTCGCCGCATGCGTCGGCCAGGAAGTCGCCGTGAGCGACTGGATCACCATCACGCAGGAGCAGGTCAACCTGTTCGCCGAGGCAACCGGGGATCACCAGTGGATTCACGTGGACGTCGAGAAGGCCAAGGCCGGTCCGTTCGGCGCGCCGATCGCCCACGGCTTCCTGACCTTGTCGCTGCTGCCGCGCATCTACGAAACGGCGATGAGCGTCGTCGAGTCGCGCATGGGGGTGAACTACGGCCTGAACCGCGTCCGATTCATGTCGCCCGTGCCGGTCGGCGGGCCAGTGCGGGGGCGGATGAAGCTGCTGAGCTCGGAGGCGATCCCCAATGACGGCCTTCAAATGACCTGGGAAACCACCATCGAACTCGAAGGTTCGCCCAAGCCGGCCTGCGTCGCCGAATCGGTGGTGAGACGGTACCCGTAGCTCGCCCCCAGGCTTGCTCACTTCGTGTAGCCGGCTACCCCCTGCCGGGGGAACCGCCGGTGGAAGGGCGGAGCCGGATCCGCGGCGGTTCACACGGGGGCGGGCTTTACCGCCTTTTGCGCTTGCTCAGTGGAAATCGTTCTGGCGCCAGGCTTCGAACACCGTGACGGCCACGGCGTTCGACAGGTTGAGACTGCGCTGGCCTTCCTTCATGGGGAGGCGCAGCCGCTGCGTGGCGGGAAAGCGCTCGCGCAGCTCTGGCGCGAGGCCGCGCGTCTCCGAGCCGAAGACGAGCCAGTCGCCGGGGCGGAAGGCGACGGCGTGCACCGCCTGCGTGCCGCGCGTCGTGAGCGCGAACATCCGGTCCGGCGCTGGGTGCTCGGCGTCGAGCAGTGCCTGCCAGTCGCGGTGCCGCAGGATCTTGGCGTACTCGTGATAGTCCAGCCCGGCGCGTCGCAGCAGCCGGTCGTCCATCGAAAAGCCGAGCGGCTCGACCAGATGCAGGGTGCAGCCCGTGTTGGCGGCCAGCCGGATGACGTTGCCGGTGTTGGGCGGGATCTCGGGTTCGACGAGGACGATGTGAAACATGGCACTGATTGTCGGTTCCGCTCAGCCGGGTGCCTCCGTGCGGGCGAGCACGATCGCCGTGACGTGCGATGCGCCGCCCGCGCGCAGCACCTGGGCTGCCGCGAAAAGGGACGCCCCGCTGGTCATCACGTCGTCGACCAGCACGACCCGGCGGTCGCGGACGGCCATCGCGCGCAGTGGCTCCAGGGCGAATGCTCCGCGCAGGTTGCGCAGGCGTTCCGCCCGCGTCAGCCCGCTCTGCGCCGTGGTCTCCCGGGTTCGCAGTAGCAGGGTGGCGTCGGTTTTCCGTGGCGCCAGGCGGCGCGCGAGTTCGTGCGCCTGGTTGAAGCCGCGCTCGCGCAGTCGAACCGGTGCGAGGGGCATCGGCAGGACGATGTCCGCCTTCTCCAGTGCAGGCTCGACCCATGGCGCGCTGCGCAGCAGGGTCGCGAGCGGCGCGGCCCGGCCCGCGTCGCCGCGAAACTTGAACTCCGCGATGCATTCGGGCCATGGCCAGACGTAGGCGCAGGCCGCCAGGCAAACATCGAGGGGCGGGGGCTCCCGCATGCACTCGGTGCAGCGCGAAACGCCGTCGGGAACTTGCAGCGCGCAGGTCGCGCAGCGCGGTGTCGGTGGCGCAAAGCGCGCGACGCATGCGTCGCACACCGGCTGCGCCGGCCATGCCCGGCAAACGACGCATTGGCTGGGCAGGCGGTTGAGCAGGCCCGGGAAAGGCCGTTCGATCCAGTGGCTGAACATCCCTCAATATACTGAGCGCCCCATGTCCACCGAGCCCGCACACCGCCCGCCGACCATCGACGCCACGGCGGCCGCGCGATGGGCACGGCTCGCGCCGGAGCCGGCATCTCCCTGGCTGCACGAGGAAGTCGGTCGCCGCATGGAGGATCGGTTGCAATGGATCAAGGCCAAGCCGCGTCACTGGGTCGACTGGGCGCCGCTGCGCGGGGGGCTGGGGGCGCACGCCCTCGTCGCACGGCGCTACCGCGACGCCGCTTCCTTCGTGATAGAGCCGGAAACCGCGCTGGTTCCGGCGACCGGCAAGGCGCTCGCCGCGCCCTGGTGGTCGGCCCGCCGATGGCAGGGTTCGCAGCCCAGCTTCGACGCGCTCCCGGAAGACGGCGTGGATCTGCTCTGGGCCAACATGGCGCTCCACATGGCCGCCGACCCGGAGGCGCTGATCGCCCAGTGGCATCGCCGGGTCGCGACCGATGGATTCCTGATGTTCTCGTGCTTCGGCCCCGACACCTTGATGGAGTTGCGGGCCCTCTACCGTCGTCTTGGCTGGCCGGCCGCCAGCCACGAGTTCACCGACATGCACGATTGGGGCGACATGCTGGTCGGCGCCGGCTTTGCGGAGCCCGTGATGGACATGGAACGCATCGTGCTCACCTGGGCGGATGCCGATGCGGCGCTGGCCGAGTTGCGTGGCCTCGGGCGAAACCTGCATCCCGGACGTTTTCCGGCCCTGCGTGGCAGGGGCTGGCGCAACGCGCTGGCAGAGGCGTTGCCCGAACTGGCCCCGGCCGAAGAGGGAGGCGGGCGGATCGCGCTGACCTTCGAGATCATCTACGGCCACGCCTTCAAGCCGCCCCCGCGGGTGGCCCTTTCCATCGAAAGCGCCGTGTCCCTGCGCGAGATGCGAACGATGCTTCAGCGCAGTCGCGCAGGCCTGTGAGTGATTGTTGCGTGACCCGCTACAATCCGGCGCTGCGTGAACTCCCGGGTATTGTCCCGTGATCGAGGCCTGTCGGACATGGGTTTGACAGCGATCGACGCACCGATTTGCTGAACTCGCCCGTGTCGAATTCCGTGTTTCGTTTTGCCACTGTTTCAGGCCAGAGCATCCATTGGTTCCTGAAGCGCAACTGCTCGGTCACGCCGAGCCAGCTTGGCTGGCTCTATGCGTCGCTCTGCGTGGTTTCCCTGGGCATCGGAACCGTCTTCTGGCTGAACGGTGCACGACTCGTGCTTCCGTTCGCCTGGCTCGAACTCGCCGCGGTGGGTTTCGCGTTCGTGCTGTATGCACGGCACGCGACCGATGGCGAGAAGATCGCCTTGCAGGGCGGGCGGTTGGTGGTCGAACTCGAGAACGGTGGGCACTATGAGCGCACGGAATTCTTGCCGCACCAGGTGCGGGTCGAGCCACAGGACAGCGATCGGTCGCTGATCGAGGTCTCGGGTCAAGGTCGTTCGGTCAGGGTGGGGCGCTATGTGCGCCCGGAGTTGCGCGCGGCGCTGGCGCGCGAGATTCGCATGGCATTGCGCAGTGCCTGAGGGGGCAGGCGCAATGTCGCACCGTGGGGACCGGTGGGGTTAACAGGAAATGAAGAAGTGAACACGATGAAGAGCAATTGGCGGAACAAGATCTGGCCGGCGAATCTGCTGCTGGCGGCCGGCGCGGCGTTCAGCGGCGCGGCGCATGCAGTCAATGACCTTCCCGGCGGGCCATCCGTACGCCAGTTGAATCTCCCGACGGGCGTCACCAAGATCGCCCAGGAGCAGCATTTCCTGCACACGGTGATGATGATCCTGTGCACCGTGATCTTCGTGGCGGTGTTCGCCGTCATGTTCTATTCGATCTGGAAGCACCGCAAGTCGGTCGGCCACAAGGCGGCCAACTTCCATGAGTCCGTGGTGGTCGAGGTCATCTGGACCATCGTGCCTTTCATCATCGTCATCCTCATGGCCCTTCCGGCGACCCGCGTGCTGGTGGCCCAGAAGGACACCACCAACTCCGACCTGACCATCAAGGTCACTGGCTACCAGTGGAAGTGGGGCTACGACTACCTCAAGGGCGAAGGCGAGGGCCTCGGCTTCATCTCGACCCTCGACAGCTCGCACCGGGCGCTGTCCGATGCCGGCGCCCGGGGCGACGTGCCGGACAACTTCCTGTTCAAGGTCGACAACCCCCTGGTCGTGCCGGTCGACACCAAGGTGCGCATCATCACCACCGCGAATGACGTGATCCATGCGTTCGCCGTGCCCCAGTTCGGCATCAAGCAGGACGCGATCCCCGGCTTCGTCCGCGACACGTGGTTCCGTGCAGAGAAGGTGGGTGACTACTACGGCCAGTGCCAGGAACTTTGCGGCAAGGAGCACGCCTTCATGCCTATCCACGTGAAGGTGCTCGCCAAGGCCGACTACACCGCCTGGGTGGACGGCAAGCGCAAGGAGGCCGCCGCCAAGCAGGACGATCCGAACAAGGTCTGGACGCTTCCGGAAATCATGGCGCGCGGCGAAAAGGTCTACGCGGCCAACTGCGCGGCCTGCCACCAGGCCAACGGCAAGGGCGCCGGCCCGATCAAGCCGCTCGACGGCTCGGCGACCGTGCTCAATGCAGACCACAAGCTGCAGCTCCACATCGTGCTCAACGGCCAGAACAATGGTGCCATGCCCGCATGGAAGCAGCTGAGCGACACCGACATCGCCGCCGTGGTGACCTTCACCAAGAACAGCTGGTCGAACAAGACGGGCCAACTGGTGCAGCCGGCTGAAGTGCTCGCGGAGCGCGGCAAGTAAGCCGCCGCCCCCACGACGAAGAGTTTGCAAGGAATACCAAGATGAGCGCAGTCCTCGATCCCCACGGCCACGCACCCGGCCACGGCGACCATGCCCACGACGATCACCACCACGCGCCGACCGGCTGGCGCCGCTGGGTGTTCGCGACCAACCACAAGGACATCGGCACGCTGTACCTGCTGTTCTCCTTCACCATGCTGATGGTCGGCGGCATCCTGGCGCTGCTGATCCGCGCCGAGCTGTTCCAGCCCGGCCTGCAACTGGTCAACCCCGAGCTGTTCAACCAGTTCACGACCATGCACGGCCTGATCATGGTGTTCGGCGCGATCATGCCGGCCTTCGTGGGCTTCGCGAACTGGATGATCCCGCTGCAGGTCGGCGCATCCGACATGGCCTTCGCGCGCATGAACAACTTCAGCTTCTGGCTGCTGATCCCGGCGGCGCTGATGCTGGTGGGCTCGTTCTTCATGCCGGGCGGCGCACCCGCTGCGGGCTGGACGCTCTACGCGCCGCTCACGCTGCAGATGGGCCCGTCGATGGACGCCGGCATCTTCGCGATGCACATCATGGGCGCGTCGTCGATCATGGGGTCGATCAACATCATCGTCACCATCCTCAACATGCGCGCGCCCGGCATGACGCTGATGAAGATGCCGATGTTCTGCTGGACCTGGCTCATCACCGCCTACCTGCTGATTGCCGTGATGCCGGTGCTCGCAGGCGCCATCACGATGACGCTGACCGACCGCCACTTCGGCACCAGCTTCTTCAACCCCGCCGGCGGCGGCGACCCGGTGATGTACCAGCACATCTTCTGGTTCTTCGGTCACCCCGAGGTGTACATCATGATCTTGCCGGCCTTCGGCATCATCAGCCAGATCGTGCCGGCCTTCGCGCGCAAGAAGCTCTTCGGCTACGCCTCGATGGTGTACGCCACCTCGTCGATCGCGATCCTGTCCTTCATCGTGTGGGCGCACCACATGTTCACCACCGGCATGCCGCTGACCGGCCAGCTGTTCTTCATGTACGCGACCATGCTGATCGCCGTGCCGACGGCCGTGAAGATCTTCAACTGGATCGCGACCATGTGGCAGGGCTCGATGACCTTCGAGACGCCGATGCTGTTCGCCGTGGGCTTCATCTTCGTGTTCACGATGGGCGGCTTCACCGGCCTGATCCTCGCGGTCGCGCCGATCGACACCCAGTTGCAGGACACCTACTACGTCGTGGCCCACTTCCATTACGTGCTGGTGGCCGGTTCGCTGTACGCGATGTTCGCCGGCTACTACTACTGGGCACCCAAGTGGACCGGCGTGATGTACAACGAAGCGCGCGGCAAGGTCCACTTCTGGTGGTCGCTGATCGCTTTCAACGTCACCTTCTTCCCGATGCACTTCCTGGGTCTGGCCGGCATGCCGCGTCGCTACGCCGACTATCCGATGCAGTTCGCCGACTTCAATGCGGTCGCCACCGTGGGCGCGTTCGCCTTCGGTCTTGCGCAGGTCTACTTCTTCCTCTTCATCGTGCTTCCCACGATGATGGGCAAGGGCGAGAAGGCCCCGCAGAAGCCTTGGGAAGCCGCCGAAGGGCTCGAATGGGAAGTTCCTTCGCCTGCTCCGTTCCACACCTTCGAAACCCCTCCCAAGCTGGACGCCACCGCGACCAAGGTGATCGGCTGAGGCGCATAGCGTGATGACACCCGAACAGAAAAGAAGCAACCGGCGCATGGGGCTCACGCTGGCCTCCATCGCGGTGCTGTTCTTCATCGGCTTCATCGTCCGCATGGTCTGGATCGGCCGGTAGGCAGGATCATGGGCATCGGTCGACGCATCCGCCGCGAAAACGTCCGCATGGTCGGCAAGTTGGCCGTCGTGGCGGCCGGCATGTTCGCGTTCGGCTATGCGTTGGTGCCGATGTACCGTGCCATCTGCGAGATGACTGGCATCAACATCCTGGCCCTGTCCGAGTTGCAGGTGCCGGGCGGTGCGTCCGGTGGCGACAAGGTGCGCCTGCCCGACAACACCCAGGTCGACACGAGCCGCACGATCACGGTCGAGTTCGATGCCAACGTGCGCGGGCTGTGGGACTTCAAGCCCGCGCAGCGGTCGATGCAGGTGCATCCGGGCCAGCTCAACACCGTGATGTACGAGTTCCAGAACGTGCAGAACCGCCGGATGGCCGCGCAAGCCATCCCGAGCTACGCGCCGCAACAGGCCGCGCCGTATTTCAACAAGCTCGAGTGCTTCTGCTTCAACCAGTACACCCTCGACGCGGGCGAGAAGAAGCAGTGGCCGGTCGCCTTCGTGATCGACCCGAAGATCTCGAAGGACGTCAAGACGATCACGCTGTCGTACACCTTCTTCGAGGTGGGCGGCAAGACGCCCGCGGCACCGGTGGCCGCCAACTCGGCCGCCGTGCCGCCTGCGACGGAGCCGCGCTCATGACCGCGCCCGAAGCACCGCGCAAGGGCTCGCTCTGGCGGACGGCCAGGGCCGTAGGCTGGTCGTTCTTCGGCGTGCGCAAGAACAGCGCTTTCCAGGACGACGTTTCCAAGCTCAATCCCTTGCACATCATTGCGGTCGGCCTGATTGCCGTGGTGCTGTTCGTGGGTGGCCTGATCCTGTTCGTGCGCTGGGTTGTCGCGACCTGAAGAACACGTCCCACAGAATTTGAATCGAGAGAAGAAAGCCAGGACCTGATATGAGTTCAACCACCCACGGCACCACGCCCTACTACTTCGTGCCCGGCCCATCGGCCTACCCGGTCATGGCTGCGACCGGCCTGCTCTTCGTCATCCTGGGGGCCGCCCAGTGGATCAATGGCCACCAGTGGGGTGCATGGTCGCTGCTGCTGGGCATGGTGGTGTGGCTCGGTACGTTGTTCGTCTGGTTCCGCCAGTCGATCAGCGAAAGCGAGGGCGGCATGTACGGCCACAAGATCGACCTCTCCTTCCGCTGGAGCATGAGCTGGTTCATCTTCTCGGAAGTGATGTTCTTCGGCGCATTCTTCACCGCGCTGTGGTGGGCACGCTCCCATGCGCTGCCATCGCTCGGCAGTCTCGACAACGCCCTGCTGTGGCCCGATTTCAAGGCGGTGTGGCCGACGACGGTGGCCGGCGTGACCGGTTCGCCGGCCGATATCGTCGAGCCCTTCCAGACCGTCGGGCCGTTCTGGCTGCCGACCATCAACACCGCGCTCCTGCTGAGCTCCGGCGTCACGCTCACCATCGCCCACCACGCCCTGCGTGCCGGCCATCGGGCGCAGACCGTGCGCTTCATGTGGCTCACCGTGCTGCTCGGCCTGACCTTCCTGTTCGTGCAGGGCTACGAATACCACCACCTGTACACCGAACTGAACCTCAAGCTCAGCTCCGGCACGTACGGCTCGACCTTCTTCATGCTGACCGGCTTCCACGGCTTGCACGTGTTCATCGGCATGCTGATGCTCTTCTTCATCACCTTGCGCATCCGCAAGGGGCATTTCACGCCGGAGCGCCACTTCGGATTCGAAGGGGCCGCCTGGTACTGGCACTTTGTCGACGTGGTGTGGCTCGGTTTGTACTTCACGGTCTACTGGCTTTGAGCATCACCGACGGCACAACAAAAAAGCGCCGCAAGGCGCTTTTTTCATGGTTCTCCTGGAACGAGCACAACCTACTTGCCGACGGGGAGGCCCCCGGGCTGGATGTAGCCAAGCTTCCAAGCCACCAGAACGCACAGGAACAAAACCACCGACAGCCCGATCCGAACGGTGAGCGCGCGCACCATGCCGCCACTTTTGGCGCGGCCGTTGCGCCCGTCCTTCAGCATGAAGAACAGCGCGAACCCGAGACTCGCCAGGATGCCCAGGAAGGCGAGGGCGACAAAGTATTTCATGACCCCGATTATCGGCCGCAGAGGCCGTCCCACAGCATGAACGCGGACTCTCCGGCCGTCCTGCGCACGCCGCGCCGCGGACGATTCTGGCTGGTCACGGCCATGGCGGCGGCCACGATCGCGACCACGGTTTCGCTGGGCCGCTGGCAGCTCTCGCGGGCCGCGCAGAAAGAGGCCATCCAGGCCGAGATCGACACGCAGAAGAGCCTGCCGCCGCTCGATCAGCAGGCCTTCCTGTCCCTCGACAAGCCTGCTTCGACCCTGAATCGCCCGGTCCGGCTGCGAGGCCTCTGGCTGACGCCGCACACGGTCTATCTGGACAACCGACAGATGCACGGCGTGCCGGGCTTCTACGTGGTGACGCCGCTCGCCCTCGAAGGCACGGATCGAACCGTGCTGGTCCAGCGCGGCTGGGTGCAGCGCAACTTCACCGACCGGACCCGACTGGAGCCCGTCGAGACGCCGCCCGGCCTGATCGAAGTGACCGGGCGGATCGCCGCGCCGCCAGCGCACCTGCTGGAACTCGGCAAGGCGGACGCCGCAACGCCAACGCCGGGAGCCGCCCCGGGGTCTTCGCTCATCCGGCAGAATCTGGACCTTGAAGCGTTTCGCGCCGAAACCGGTCTGCCACTGCGGACCGACGTCTCCTTGCAGCAGACCGGTCCGGCTTCCGAGGGCCTGCAGCGAGATTGGCCGGCCCCCGCGCTGGGTGTTGAAAAGCACTACGGCTATGCATTCCAGTGGTTCGGCCTCTCGGCCCTCGTCGCAATCCTCTATGTCTGGTTCCAACTCATCGCCCCCTTCCGCCGCGCACGCGCTGCACGCCGTGGCTGACGAGCCGCTCGGGCTGACCGTGCATTCGATGCCGTCGCCGCGCCAGGCGCTCGCCGGGGCCGAGGGCCGGCGGACGGTGCTCGGCCGCTGGAAGATGATCGCCGTGCTGCTGTGCTGCGCGGCGCCGGTGATCGCGTCGTACTTCACTTACTACGTGATCCGCCCCGAGGGTCGCAGCGTGTACGGAGAACTCGTCGATCCCCAGCGCCCGGTACCGAACATCACCGGCACCCTGCGTGACGGCAAACCGGTCCAGTTGTCGTCCTTCAAGGGCCAGTGGCTGCTCGTCGCAGTGGGCGATGCCGGTTGCGACGCGCTGTGCGAGCAGCAGCTTTACCTGCAGCGCCAACTGCGCGAAAGCCTGGGTCGCGAAAAAGATCGACTCGACCGCGTCTGGATCGTCAGCGATACCGCGCCCATCCCCGAGCGCCTCGACAACGGCCTTCGCGGCGCGACTGTGGTGCGCGTGCCTGCGGCGCAACTCGCGCAGTGGCTCGCCCCCAGTGCCGGGCATGCACTGGCGGAGCATTTTTTCGTGGTCGACCCCATGGGCAACTGGATGATGCGTTTCCCCGCCCGTATGGACACCGCTGGCGCGAGTCGCGCCAAGCGTGACCTCGACCGCCTGCTGCGTGCGTCCTCCTCGTGGGACGAGCCGGGTCGCTGATTTCGCCATGGACACGACTTCGCTCTACGACCTCACACCGATCGCCTGGCTCATGGCGGTGGGCGTGCTGATCGCCCTGGGCCCGTTGCTCTGGGTCTGGCGGCGCAATGCCGGCAGCGGAGCTGCGAGACGCCTCCATGCGCTGACCGTGCTCACGCTGTTCCTGACTTTCGACCTGACCCTGTTCGGCGCGTTCACCCGCCTGACCGATTCGGGCCTCGGTTGCCCCGACTGGCCCGGCTGCTACGGCAATGCCAGCCCGCTCGGCGCGCGCCACGACATCGCCATGGCGCAGGCCGCGCAGCCGACCGGCCCGGTCACGCACAGCAAGGCGTGGGTCGAAATGGTCCACCGCTACCTGGCGACCGGCGTCGGGGTGCTGATCCTCGCGCTGGCGGTCTCGACCTGGATTGCGCGGCGCCGCCAGCGCATGGCCGAGCACGTCGGTGAAAAGCCGCTCAGCGCATGGTGGCCCGCCGCCACGCTGGCGTGGGTGTGCCTGCAAGGCGCGTTCGGCGCGATGACCGTAACCTGGAAGCTCTATCCGGCGATCGTCACCCTTCATCTGCTGGGCGCCGTCGTGCTGCTGGCGCTGCTGTGCATCCAGGCCGTTCGCTACCAGCAGGCGGCGGCGCAACGCGCGCCCACGGCCGTGCCTTCCGCGCTGCGCACGCTGCTGATCGTGACGACCGCACTGTTGGCGCTGCAGATTGCGTTGGGCGGCTGGGTCAGCACCAACTATGCGGTCCTCGCGTGCACGCAATTCCCCACTTGCCAGGGCAGCTGGTGGCCTCCCATGAACTTCGCCCAGGGCTTCCATATCTGGCGCCAGCTCGGCGAGACGACGGGCGGCGCCCCCATCGATTTTGCGTCGCTGACCGCCATCCACTACGCGCATCGGCTCATGGCCTACGTCGTGTTCGTCGCCATCGGCGCGTTGGCCTGGCGCCTTCACGGTGTCGCCCCGTTGCGCGCCCATGGGCGCTGGCTGGCAGGCCTGGCCCTGCTTCAGCTCGCGACCGGATTGGGCAACGTACTGCTTGGTTGGCCTCTCGCGGCGGCCGTGCTGCACACCGGCGGCGCAGCAGCGCTCGCGGTAGTGCTCACCTGGACGATCTGCGAAAGCCGGCGCGAACGCGCCACGGTGATCGCGGCGGCAGGCGCGCGCAGCAACGGAATGGAGGTTGCCCGATGAGCGCACCTGCCTCCGTCCACGGCCCGACGACCGCCAGCGTCCTGCGCCAGTTCTACGCGCTGACCAAGCCGCGCGTCGTGCAGTTGATCGTCTTCTGCGCACTGATCGGCATGGTGCTCGCGGTGCCCGGCGTGCCGACCCTCGCCGACTTGCAGCAGGGCGCGCTCGCCTGCCTCGGCATCTGGCTGGTCGCCGGCGCCGCCGCGGCCTTCAACTGCCTGGTCGAAAAGGGCATCGATGCCAAGATGAAGCGGACCGCGTGGCGGCCGACGGCACGCGGCCAACTGAGCGACCGGCAGGCGCTGATCTTCTCTGCTGCGCTGTGCGCGATCGGGTCGTTGCTGCTGTGGTTCACGGTGAACCCGCTGACCATGTGGCTCACCTTCGCCACTTTCGTCGGCTACGCGGTGATCTACACCGTGATCCTCAAGCCGCTCACGCCGCAGAACATCGTGATCGGCGGCGCCTCCGGCGCGATGCCGCCGGTGCTGGGCTGGGCGGCGATGACGGGCGAGGTCGGGCCCGAGGCCCTGATCCTCTTCCTCATCATCTTCCTGTGGACGCCGCCGCACTTCTGGGCGCTGGCGCTCTACCGTGTCGAGGACTACCGCAAGGCGGGGCTCCCGATGCTGCCGGTGACGCACGGCAACGAGTTCACGCGCCTGCAGGTGCTGCTCTACACCTTCATCCTGTTCGCGGCCTGCCTGATGCCTTTCATCTACGGCATGAGCGGCTGGCTCTACCTTGCGGTCGCCGTCGGGGTGAGCATCGGTTTCACCGGCTACGCCTTCGCGCTGTGGCGAAACTATTCCGACGCGCTGGCGCGCAAGACTTTCCGTTTTTCACTGATCCACTTGAGCGTGCTGTTCGCGGCGCTCCTGGTCGATCACTACCTGCGATGAAGCATTCAATGAACAAGCGGCAAGCTCTCCAATGGATGGTGAGGACGGCGACCTGGGCTGGCGTGGCTGCCATTGCGGGCGTGAATCTCGCGGCCTGCACCGAGTCCAAGCCCAGCTTCAATGCGGTCGATATCACGGGCGCGGACTACGCGAAGGATTTCTCGCTGACCGACGCCGAGGGCCGCGTTCGGACGATGGCCGACTTCAAGGGCAGGGCGGTCGTGCTGTTCTTCGGCTATGTCCAGTGCCCGGATGTCTGCCCGACCACCATGTCGGAAATGGCGCAGGTCAAGCAACAGCTCGGCGCGGACGGCGACAAGTTGCAGGTGCTGTTCGTCACCGTCGATCCGGCGCGCGACACGCCGGAGGTGATGAAGGCCTACATGGGCGCGTTCGACCCGTCCTTCGTCGCGCTGATTCCGACGCCCGACCAGCTCGCGGCCATGACGAAGGACTTCAAGGTCTATTTCAAGAAGGTGGACGGCAAGACGCCCACCAGCTATTCGATGGACCACTCGGCGGCCAGCTTCGTGTACGACCCGCAGGGCCGCTTGCGCCTCTACGCGCGCTACGGCGCGGGCGTGCCGGCGATGGTGTCGGACATCAAGGCCCTGCTGAAGTCCTGAGCCGGGCGCCGTGGGCAGCGTCGATCATCTCCGGCGGCGAAAAGGCGCTTTCCGCATTGCCCTGATTCCGCCGGAAGTGCTGGATGCCCTCAACGACGGTTTGCTGGAAACCGTCAACCTGAACGAGTTCCTGGCGCTTGAACTCCCTCGCCTGGCGCGCAGCGTGGCGAGCCACATCGGGCTCGATCCCGGCAGCGAGCGTCTGAGCGATACCTTCGCGATGCTGGCGGCCTTCAAGCCGATGCAGCGCCACGGCCACATCGCCCGCGCGCTCTATGACCTGACGGCGCAGCATCCGGAACCCGATGCCGTGGCGCATCTGCTGGCCACCCATCCCAGCGACGTGGCGCGCTGCTGGGCGACGCAGTGGATCGCCATGTCGGGGCTTGTGTTGCCCGAGCAACTGGGCGCGGTTCGCCGCTTTGCCGCGGATTTGCATTTCGGCGTGCGTGAAATGGCCTGGATGGCGGTGCGGGACGCGACGATCCGGTCGCTTGACGATGCGCTGCGGCTTCTTCAGCCGTGGGTGATGGATCCTGACCCGAACATCCGCCGCTTCGCCAGCGAACTCACCCGCCCCCGGGGCGTCTGGTGCGCGCAGATCGAGCGGCTGAAGGCCGAGCCGTGGGCTGGAGTGGAATTGCTGGAGCCGCTGCGCGCGGACCCCAGCCGGTACGTGCAGAACTCGGTCGCCAACTGGCTCAATGACGCCAGCCGGACCCAGCCTGACTGGGTCGAAGAGACTTGCGCGCGCTGGCTTTTGGAAAGCGACGTGGCCGAGACGCGCTACATCGTGCGGCGCGCGCTGCGGACCCTGTCGAAGCGAACGGGCGGGGAGCCCTGAAACCAAAAAGCCCGGCACGAGGCCGGGCTTTTTCGGGTTGGGAGACGCTCAAGCGTATTCCGCCAGCGCCTTCTTCATCTTCTTCATGGCCGCCACTTCGATCTGGCGGATGCGCTCGGCGCTCACGCCGTAGACCGCTGCCAGGTCGTGCAAGGTCATGCCGCCCGAGCCATCGTCGTTGACCTTGAGCCAACGCTCTTCCACGATGCGGCGGCTGCGATCGTCCAGGGCTTCCAGGGCGGTCGAGATGCCGTCGGTCGAAAGACGGTCGCGCTGCTGCGATTCGAGCTGGGCTGTCGGCTCCTGGCTCGCGTCCGCGAGGTAGGCAATGGGGCCGAAGCCTTCGTCGCCGTCGTCGGACGGGCTCGGGTCGAGCAGAACGTCGCCTCCGGAGAGGCGTGTTTCCATCTCCAGCACTTCTTCGGGCTTGACGTTCAACCGGGTCGCCATCTGCGAGACCTCGTCAGGGCTCAGGGTGTCGCGGTGCGTCCCACCATCGGCAGCGGCGGAATCGGCCTTGAAGCCCTGCTTCATCGAGCGCAGGTTGAAGAACAGCTTGCGCTGGGCCTTGGTCGTCGCGACCTTGACCATGCGCCAGTTCTTCAGGATGTACTCGTGAATCTCCGCCTTGATCCAGTGCATGGCGTAGCTCACCAGCCGCACGCCCTGGTCGGGGTCGAAGCGCTTCACGGCTTTCATCAGGCCGACATTGCCCTCCTGGATCAGGTCGCCGTGCGGCAGCCCGTAGCCCAGGTATTGGCGGGAAATGGAGACGACGAGGCGCAGGTGAGACAGGATCAGCGCACCAGCGGCTTCGAGATCGTTGTTGTCGCGCAATTTGCGCGCGTAGCCCTGCTCTTCCTCGAGCGTCAGCAGCGGCAAGCGGTTGGCTGCCGAGATGTAGGCGTCCAGGTTACCCAGCGGGGGCACCATCGACCACGGATTGGCGACGGCAAGCTGGTTGGCAGAGGCTCCAGACAGTGTTGTCATTCGGGAAACTCCTTCGTTCTTGGCCATATGCTGACCATATTAGCACTCGGTTAGAGGGAGTGCTAAGGTAAGGGTTCCCACCTATTTTTAATCGGGTCGATAGCGTCTGCCCATGGACAAATGCCCGAATCGGCGACGGCGACGCCCTACCAGCGGATCCCGAGTCGCAGGAAGATCCTTGACAGGACGAACAGCGGGCCGACCCAGAGGTATTGGATGTCTTCGAAGAAGGAAGGTTTCCTGCCTTCGATCTTGTGGCCGATGAACTGGAAAATCCATGCCACGACAAAAATAGCGGCGGAAACCGGAAAAACAAGATCGCCCAGCGCCTGAACTGCCGCGATCAGCGCGACAGTACCCATGAGCATGGTGATCAGGAACGCGGGAGACCGCAGCATCGCGTAGTACACGAGGCTCGCCGCCACGAATGCATAGGCCACCCAGGGGTGCAGCGCAAAAAGCAGCCCGACGATGCTGAACATGATGGCCGGGATCGCCACCATGTGAATGGCCTCGTTGATCGGGTTCTGGTGGCTTTCGCCATAGTGCGCGAGCAGTCGGTCGACTTTCCTGTCGCTGCCCGTCAGCGGGGCGGCTGCGGTGTTCATCTTGTCTCCTCGGCTTGTTCTTGCGCCGAAGATGATGCCAGACCGCTCCGCTCCGGTCGCTCGGGATTTCTACCCGAGCAGGGCCTGGGCGAACTCCCGGGCGTTGAATGTTTCCAGGTCTTCCAGTTTTTCGCCCACCCCGATGAAATAGACGGGGATCGGCCGCTCGCGGGCGATGGCGCACAGCACGCCGCCCTTGGCTGTTCCGTCCAGCTTGGTGACGACCAGCCCCGTCAGGCCCAGGGCTTCGTCGAAGGCCCTGACTTGCGCCAGCGCGTTCTGCCCCGTGTTGCCGTCGATCACCAGCAGGATCTCGTGAGGGGCGGTCGCATCGGCCCGCGTGACCACGCGCTTGATCTTCTTCAACTCGTCCATCAGGTGGATTTGCGTTGGCAGCCGGCCGGCCGTGTCGACCAGCACCACGTCCTTGCCGCGCGCCTTGCCGGCGTTGACCGCGTCGAAGCTCACGGCAGCGGGGTCCCCGCCTTCCTGGCTGACGATTTCCACCGTGTTGCGATCGGCCCAGACCAGCAATTGCTCGCGCGCTGCCGCCCGGAAGGTATCGGCCGCCGCGAGCAGCACCGAAGCGCCTTCGTTGGCCAGGTGCTTGGTGAGCTTGCCGATCGACGTCGTCTTGCCCGCGCCGTTGACGCCGGCCACCATGATCACGGTCGGCGTGTACTGCCCGATCACCAGCGACTTCTCGAGGGGGCGCAGCAAGTCCGCGATCGCGTCGGCCAGGAGCACCTTCACCTGTGCGGCGTCGGTAGCCATGTTGCTCTTGACCCGGCGGCGCAGATCCTCGAGGAGGTGCTCCGTGGCCTTGACGCCGGTATCGGCCATCAGGAGGGCTTCTTCGAGTTCTTCGTAGAGGGCGTCGTCGATCTGGGCGTTGACGAAGGCGGCCGTGATGCTGTTGCCGGTCTTGCGCAGGCCGCTCTTGAGCTTGCCGAGCCAGCCGGTGCGCTCCGGTGCTGGCGCGGGTGCCGGTGCGAGCATAGGAGGCGGAGGCGGAGGCGGCGGCGGCGGCGGGGCAACGGTCGGTTCCGGCGCGGGTGCAGCAACGGGCGGGGCCGCCGGCGCAGGCGGTGGTGGCTCTGCCACCGCTGGCTTGCCGCCAAACCAGGTGGAAGGCGAAAAGACCGACTTCGCCGGTGCCGCCGCCTCTGCGGGCGCCTCGGCCGGCGTCTCCGCGGGTGCCGCAGACGGCATTTGTGCCTCGGATGGCGGTTTTTTCTTGAAGAAACTGAACATTGCGTGGTTTTTACAATCCGAGCCATTCTATGAAACACCCCTCGCCACGCCGCGCTGCGTTTGGTGCGGTGCTGGCCTCGGTGCTGATGGCGCCCTGGGTTCTGCCCGTCCACGCGCAAACTCCCCCTTCCACGCCTGCGCCTTCAGCGGCTTCGACCGCCCCGGTGCCGGCCGAGCAGTTCACGCTTTCCAACGGCATGACCTTGATCGTGAAGCCCGACCGCCGGGCACCCACTGCGGTCCAGATGCTCTGGGTCCGGGTCGGCTCGATGGACGAGGTCGACGGCACTTCGGGCGTTGCCCACGTCCTGGAGCACATGATGTTCAAGGGCACCAAGGAGCTGAAACCGGGCGAGTTCTCCCGCCGCGTCGCCGCCCTCGGCGGGCGCGAAAACGCCTTCACCACCCGCGACTACACCGGGTACTACCAGCAGATCCCCGCCGACAAGCTCGAGCAGGTGATGAAGCTGGAATCGGACCGCTTCGGCAACAACCAGTGGGCGGACGACGAATTCAAGCGAGAGATCGAGGTTGTCAAGGAAGAGCGCCGCATGCGCACCGAAGACCAGCCGCGCTCCCTGCTCGGCGAGCAGCAGAACGCCGCCGTCTTCACCGCCTCGCCGTATCACCGGCCCGTGGTCGGCTGGATGAGCGATCTCGACGCGATGACGCCGGAGGATGCACGCGCCTTCTTCAAGCACTGGTACACCCCGGCCAACGCGGCGATCGTCGTGGCCGGCGACGTCGATGTGACCAAGGTGCGTGCCTGGGCCGAGAAGTACTACGGCTCGATCCCGGCGCGCGCGGTGCCGGCTCGCAAGCCGCGCACCGAACCCGCGCAGCGTGGCATCCGCCGCATCGAGTTCAAGGCGCCCGCCGAGCAGGCCTACGTGTCGCTCGCGTACCGCGTGCCGCAGATCGACCCCACGGACAAGTTCAAGGGCGATATCGATCCTTATGCGCTGGTGGTGCTGGCGGCGGTGCTCGACGGCTATCCGGGCTCGCGGCTCGACCGCGCATTGACGCAGGGGCCCGATCGCGTGGCTGATTCGGCGGGTGCGTATTCGGGCTTCGTCGGTCGCGGTCCGCAGTTGTTCGTGCTGGATGGCGTTCCCGCAGCCGGCAAGACCACGGAAGCGGTCGAAGCCGCACTCCGCGCTGAAGTGGCAAAGATCGCCCGCCAAGGCATCGGCGAAGCCGAGCTGGCCCGCGTGAAGACGCAGTGGGTCGCCAGCGAAACCTACAAGCTCGATTCGGTGATGTCGCAGGCGCGCGAACTCGGAAGCAACTGGGTACAGGGCCTGCCGTTGGACGCGAGCGAGCGAATCATCGAACGGCTCCAGGGCGTGACCGCGCAACAGGTCCAGGCCGTCGCGGCCAAGTACTTCGGCGACGACCAGCTCACCGCCGCCGTGCTGCGACCCCTGCCGCCCGAGACCGCCCGCCGTCCCCGCGGCTTTGCAGCGCCGGCCGGCGAACTGCGCTGAAACAAGGCTGAATCCGCATGTTCATCCCATTCGATATCCGACGCATTTCGCGCCATGCCGTCATTGCCGTCGCGACGGTGGTCTTCGGTTCCGGCGCCCACGCGGCCATTCCGATCCAGCACTGGTCGCTGCCGAGCGGCGCGAAGGTCTATCTCGCCGCCACCAACGCGCTGCCCATCGTCGATGTCCAGATCGACTTCGATGCGGGCGGTCGGCGCGATCCTCCCGCGCAGGCTGGCCTGGCTTCCGTGACGGCAGGCATGGTCGAAAAGGGCATTCGCGCCAGCGGCAGCGAGCCCGCAATGGACCAGAACGCCCTTGGCGAAGCCTGGGCCGACCTGGGCGCCGACTTCGGCGCGGGTGCCGGTTCGGATCGCACCAGCTTCACGCTCCGCACGCTCTCCAAGCCTGAACTCCTCGACAAGGCGGTACGCCTCGCCTCACGCGAGATCGGCGAGCCAGCCTTTCCCGAAGACGTGTGGAAGCGCGAGCGCGAGCGCATCAATGCCGCCATCCGGGAAGCCAACACGAAGCCCGCGACGATCGCCGAAAAGGCGTTCTCGCAGGCGGTCTATGGGACGCATCCCTACGGCCTGGACACCACCGAGGCCACACTGGCGCAGATCGACGTCGCCACGATGCGCCGGCGTTACGAGCAGCTGATCGTGCCGTGCCGCGCCAAGGTCAGCATCGTCGGCGCGGTGACGCGCGAGCAGGCCGGCGAGATTGCGACGGCCTTGCTGTCGCGCCTGCCGTCATCGTCGTCCGCGTGCGCGGAATTGCCAGCCGTGCCCGAGGTCGCGCCGCTCGCTGCTGCGAAGGAAGACCGCATTCCCCACGATTCCGCGCAGGCGCACGTGATCATCGGCCAGCCCGGCTACCGTCGCGCCGACCCGGACCACTTCGCGCTCAACCTCGGCAACTACGTTCTCGGCGGCGGAGGCTTCGTCTCGAGGCTGACCGAACAGGTGCGGGAAAAGCGAGGTCTCGCGTACAGCGTCTACAGCAGCTTCGCGCCGGGGCTCCATGCGGGTGCGTTCCGCATCGGCTTCCAGACGCGTCCCGACCAGGCGGACGAGGCGGTCAAGGTCTCGCGCGATGTGCTCGCGAAGTTCGTCGCCGAGGGCCCGACCGCGGCCGAGCTGAAGGCGGCGAAGGACAACCTCATCGGGGGCTTCCCGCTGCTGCTCGACAGCAATCGCAAGTTGCTGGGCAATGTCGCGAACATCGCGTGGAACGACCTGCCGCTGGACTACCTCGACACCTGGACTGCTCGCATGAACGCGATCACGGCGGCGGACATCAAGGCGGCGTTCGCCCGCAAGCTGCAACCAGACCGGATGGTCACCGTGGTGGTGGGCGGCGGCAAGCCCTGAAGTTCGCGCGGCTGCCGTTAAGCTCGGGGCGTGAAACCAACGCCTCGAAAACCTGCCATTTCTGCGCCTCCCAAGCTTGCCAAGGCGCCGCATTTCGTACGAATCATCGGTGGCCAATGGAAGCGCACGCGCCTGGCCGTCGCTGACAAGCCCGGCCTGCGCCCCACGCCGGATCGGGTGCGCGAAACGCTCTTCAACTGGCTGGCGAGCCTGGCCGGGGCCGGCGGCGGTGAACTGCCGGGCTGGCACTGCATCGATGCCTTTTCCGGCACGGGTGCGCTGGGCCTGGAAGCCGCGTCGCGGGGGGCAAATCCGGTGCTGCTGTGCGAACAGGACCCCGCTCTGGTCGCCCAGTTGCTGACGCTCAAGACCAAGCTCGCTGCCGACGCCGTGCGCGTGGAGCGCGGCAATGGTGTCACCGCGATCGAGCGCGCGCCGGCCGGGAGCGTGCATGCCGTTTTCCTGGACCCGCCTTTCGAGAACACCGCCCTCTACGCGCCGGCGCTGCGTGCCGCCGCGCGTGCCTTGCGGCCCGGAGGCGTCGTCTATCTCGAAGCGGCCCGTCGATGGAGCGACGAGGAGCTGTCCGCGCTTGGATTGATCGGCTACCGTTACCTCAAGGCGGGTGCCGTGCACGCACACCTTCTCCAGCAAGCGCCGGACGCCGCTGCATAATCCGCCGAACCTAGCCGAAGCGTCTGTACCAGGAGGAAGCAAGCATGTCCAACAACGTGATCGCGGTGTACCCCGGCACCTTCGACCCCATGACGCTAGGCCACGAAGACGTGGTGCGTCGCGCCACCCAGTTGTTTTCGCGGGTCATCGTCGCCGTGGCGGCAGGGCATCACAAGAAGGCGCTCTTCACGCTGCAGGAGCGCATCGACATGGCGCGCGATGCGGTGAGCCCCTTCAGCGACCAGGTCACGGTAGAAAGCTTTTCGGGGCTGCTGCGCGATTTCGTCGTGGCGCGCGGCGGCAAGGCGATGGTCCGCGGCCTGCGTGCCGTGACCGACTTCGACTATGAATTCCAACTCGCCGGCATGAATCGCTCGCTGATGCCGGAAGTCGAAACCGTGTTTCTCACGCCGAGCGACAAGTACCAGTTCATCTCCAGCACCTTCGTGCGCGAGATCGCGATGCTGGGCGGCGAGGTCGACAAGTTCGTGTCGCCCAACGTCCAGGACAGCCTGATGGCGAAAGTCCGCAGTCTCGGCCGGGAATGATGCCCCCCGGCTTGTCGCTTCGCGCACCGTGCCACTCCAGGCGGCTGGCGGCATGAACGGCCCGGCGTCGCCCCGCCTGCATTCCCTCGGCGAGGCGGCACTCTTGTGCGAGTTGCCGGCGCCGGCCACATTGGCGCAGCAGCAGCAGATCTGGGCGCTGGCGACGGAAGCCCTGCGGTGGCGGGGTGTTCGCGAAGTGCTGCCGGGGATGAACAACCTGAGCCTGCTCTTCGATCCTGCGCAAATAGATGGCGTCGAGCTGGAGATGCAGGTCCTGTCGGCGTGGCCGCAGTTGGCCGCCGCTTCCATCCAGGGGCGCCAGATCGAGATTCCGGTGGCTTACGGCGGTGAGGCTGGCCCCGATCTCGCCGATGTCGCGGCGCACACGGGTCTCACGCCATCCGAGATCGTCCGGCGCCACAGCGAGGGCGACTACGTGGTCTACCTGCTGGGCTTCCTGCCCGGCTTCGCATTCATGGGCGGGCTCGCTCCGGAACTGGCGACGCCCCGGCGAGCCGAGCCGAGGCTGGCGGTGCCGGCCCGCTCCGTGGGCATCGGCGGCGAGCAGACGGGGATCTATCCGCTCGCTTCACCGGGAGGTTGGCAACTGATCGGACGAACCTCGCTGGAGCTGTTCGACCCGAGCGCCGCGGAGCCCACCTTGCTGCGCCCCGGCGATCATGTGCGCTTCGTCGTGGAAAGTGTGGAACTCTGATGGCGGCGCGCGCAAGCGTCACCGTGCTGCGGCCGGGGATGATGGCCTCGGTGCAGGACCTGGGCCGTCATGGCCATCGGCATCTGGGCATCTGCCCGGGCGGAGCCCTCGACACGCTGGCGCTTGCGCTGGCCAATCGCCTGGTCGGCAACGCCGACGGTTCGGCCGGGCTCGAGCTGACCATGGGCGCGTGTGAATTGCGCTTCGAAACGGCCACTCGCATCGCCATCGCCGGCGACGACTTCGATGCCCGCCTGGATAGCGCGCCGCTGTGGCCGTGCTGGAGCGTGCCGGTGAGTGCCGGGCAGACGCTCAAGCTGGGACGCGCCAATCGCTCGATCGCCAAGAAGGGACTGCGCACCTGGCTGGCCGTTGCAGGCGGCATCGACGTCCCCCTGATCCTCGGCTCCCGCAGCACGGACCTCAAGGCCGGTTTCGGCGGGCACGAAGGCCGGGCGTTGAAGGCAGGCGACCATTTGATGCTGGGCGCGCCGGCCTTGAACGCGGCCCAGCTGGCGCGTCGCCCCTTCGGATTGCGGATGCCCGAGTGGAGTTTCCACCCCGACGACCATTCGATCGTGCTGCGCGTCATGCCCGGCCCCGAGTTCGAGCAGTTCACCGTCGCATCGCGCGATCTCATGTGGCGCGAACCCTGGCGCATCACGCCGCAGAGCAACCGCATGGGCAGCCGGCTGGAAGGCCCCGAACTCAAGCGCAAGCGCAGCGCGGACATGCTTTCGTCGGCGGTGATTCCCGGCACGATCCAGGTGCCGCCCTCCGGCCAGCCGATCATCCTGATGGGCGACGCGCAAACCACCGGCGGCTACCCCCGCATCGGAGTGGTCATCCGCGCAGATCTCTGGAAGCTGGCGCAGGCGCCTCTCAACGGCCGCCTGCGGCTCCAGCAGGTCGATGCGGCGGAGGCGCTCGCGGCCTGGGACAGTCAGCGCCGCTATCTCTCGCAGGTGGCGCAAGGCCTCGTGTCGGCGGGATGGATCGCGCCGGCGCAGAATTCCGCCGAAGGAGCAAGCCATGCAGATTGACCTCAACGCCGACCTCGGCGAAGGCTGCGACAACGACGAAGCCCTGCTCGGGCTCGTGAGCTCGGCCAACATCGCCTGCGGCTGGCACGCCGGCGACGCCAACACCATGCGGCAGTGCGTGCGCTGGGCCATCGACAACGGTGTCGCGATCGGCGCCCATCCGAGTTTTCCCGACCGCGAGAACTTCGGCCGCAGCACGATGAACCTGCCGCCCGAGGAGATCGTCGCCGGCGTGCTCTACCAAGTCGGCGCGCTCGCTGCGATCGTCAAGGCCGAAGGCGGCACGCTGGCCCACGTCAAGCCGCACGGGGCGCTCTACAACCAGGCCGTGAAGGACCCGGTGCTCGCTGAGGCGATCTGCGAGGCGGTGCGGCGTTTCGACCCGGGGCTGCGCTTTTTCGGCCTGGCCGGCAGCGGCATGATCAGCGCTGCCCATCGCGCGGGCCTGAAGCCGGTGGAGGAAGTGTTCGCCGATCGCGGCTACCAGCCCGACGGCAGCCTCGTCCCACGCAGCCAGCCCGGCGCGCTGATCGAGGACGAGGAACAGTCGCTGGCGCAGACGCTGTCGCTCGTGCGCGACCACCAGGTGACCGCCATCGACGGCAGTGTGGTGGCCGTCAACGCGCAGACCGTCTGCCTGCATGGCGACGGCGCGCATGCTCTGGCCTTTGCGCGCCTCATCCGCGAGCGGCTCACGGCCGAAGGCATCGCCGTGGTCGCCACGGCTTGAATCCTGCGAGCATCGTGAACGTCCTGCTGACCGGCTTCGAGCCCTTCGACAAGGACACCGTCAACCCCTCGTGGGAGGCGGCGCGTGCGCTCCAGGGCTGGCGCTGCGAAGGGGCAGTGGTGCAGGCGCGTCGCGTGTCCTGCGTGTTCGGCGCCGCGCTGCGCGAACTCGATGCGGCGATCGACGAGCTGCAGCCGCACCTGGTGCTCGGCATCGGCCAGGCGGGAGGGCGCAGCGAGATCACGCCCGAGCGGGTGGCGATCAATCTCGACGATGGCCGTATCTGCGACAACGCGGGTTGCCAGCCGATCGACATGCCCGTGGTGGCCGGTGCGCCTGCCGCCTACTTCACGACGCTGCCGATCAAGGCCATCGTGCGGGATCTGCGCGCGGGCGGCATTCCGGCCTCGGTGTCGAACACGGCCGGCACCTTCGTCTGCAACCACCTGTTCTTCGGCCTGATGCATCGCATCGCGACCCGGCCGGTGCCCGGCATCCGCGGCGGCTTCATTCACATCCCTTACTTGCCAGAGCAGGTCGCGCGCCTTCCGGGATTGCCGAGCATGGCGCTGGAGACAGTGATTGCCGCACTGCGCGTAGCCGTCAGGACTTCACTGACCGTGCGGGAAGACGTGCGCGAGGCGGGCGGGCAACTGCATTGAGCCTGCGCCGGCGCGGGTTCGGCTCATGCGTCGGCGAGCAGGCGCCGCAGCCATGGGCCGAGCGTGGTGTTGACGAACTCGGGCTTTTCCATCGTGAGCATGTGGCCGCAGTGTGCAACCCATACCAGTTCGGCATGGGGCATCAGGGCGGCGATCTCGCGCGAGCACTCCGGCGGCGTGAGGCGGTCGCTGTCGCCGCACAGCACGAGCACCGGGCAGCGCAGGCCGGAAAGATGCGGCCGCGCATCGGGCCGCTCCATCAGCGCGCGGTTCTGACGAATCAACTGCGCGGCGCCGGCGTCGAGCACCAACTCGACATAGCGTCGCACCAGCGCGGGGTCGCCGGCTTGCGTGGGGTGAAAGGCGAATCCCGCGTTGAGCTCGATCACATCGCGCGCCTCGCCGCGCTCGAACAGCTCGATCGCCGATTCGCGCAGCTTGTACATGTCGGGCGTTTCCGGCCGTGCATTGGTGCCGAGCAGGGCCAGCCCCACGACGCGTTCGGGCGCTTGGCGCGCAGCTTCCATCGCGATCATCCCGCCCATCGAGGCGCCGCACAGGATCAGTGGGCCGCGGTGCTCGTCCAGCATCGCCGCGGCCATGGCCGGGATGCGGTCGTGGCGCATATGGACATCGCTCACGCGAACGTCGAGCGCTGAGGGCAGGGCGGGCAACTGGGCCTCCCAGAGGCGCTCGTCGCAGGCGAGCCCGGGCAGCAGGACAAGAGTAGGCATCCGCGAATTCTCGTTGAACGGCCGCTACACGAAGTGGACATGCCCGGGGGTGACAATGAGCGCATGCCCAGCACCGAACTCATCCTGATCCGCCATGGCGAAACCGATTGGAACCGCGAACTGCGCTTTCAGGGCCACATCGACGTGCCCCTCAACGACACGGGCCACGAGCAGGCGCGCCGGCTCGGGCTCCGCTTGGCAGGCGAGTCGGTGCAGCACCTGATCAGCAGCGACCTCATGCGTGCACAGCAGACGGCCGCACCGGCTTCGCGGCAGCTCGATTTGGAGATCGTCACCTCGGTCGCGCTGCGGGAGCAGAACTTCGGCGTGGTCGAAGGCATGCGCGCCGACGAGATCCAGGACCTTCACCCGCGCGCGTGGGAAGACTGGCTCCAATTCCGCGAAGACCATGCAATGCCCGAGGGCGAATCGCCGCGCCAGTTCCACGCACGCATCATGGACGCGCTGGGCCGCATCGCCGTCGAGCATGAGGGGCAGAGCGTCCTGGTGGTCACTCACGGCGGCGTGCTCGACATGGTCTGGCGGACGGTGCGCGGCCTGGGCCTGAACGGGCCACGCCAAAGCGACATTCCCAATGCCGGCTTCAACCGCATCCGCATCGCCGATGCCACGGCGCCATCGCTCATGGAGATCGTGGACTGGGCCGACACCCGGCACTTGGCCGACCTGCCCGCTCAACCCACCTATGACCAGCGCCGACACCTGAAGAAGTGAAGCGCGGCGCATGACGCCGGGATGCGCAAGATTCGTCAAGCGCATCGCAATGAAGATCAAGCAGGTGCGCGGATGCGCCGGCATGATGAACGCGTGTGCCATCAACCGGCCAGTTGCCCATGGACTACGCAACCACCAGCGAGCTTGTGGACGCCCTTCGGACGGGCCAGGTCTCGGCTGTCGAACTGCTGAAGCGTTCGGTCGATCGCATCGAGAAATCCGATCCGCAGATCAATGCCGTCGTCGTGCGCGACTTCGAGCGCGCCAGGCAGGCGGCGGCTGCAGCCGACGCGGCGATCGCGCGCGGCGAGCGGCGCCCGTTGCTGGGCGTTCCGCTCACGGTCAAGGAAGCCTTCAACGTCGCCGGCCTGCCGACGACCTGGGGCATCCCGGGCACGGACAAGATCGAGGTGGCCGAAGACGCCGTTCTGGTCGGGCGCCTCAAGGCAGCCGGCGCCATCGTCATCGGCAAGACCAATATCGCGATGCATCTGGCGGACTGGCAGAGTTCGAACCCGATCTTCGGTACGACGAACAACCCCTGGGATCCGGCACGAACGCCAGGTGGCTCGTCTGGCGGCGGCGCCGCGGCGCTGGCGGCGGGCTATGTGTCGCTCGAATTCGGTTCGGACCTGGCCGGGTCGCTGCGCGTGCCGGCGCACTTTTGCGGCGTCTTCGCCCACAAGCCCTCACACGGGCTCGTGCCGATGCGCGGCTTTGCACCGCCGGGGACGCCCGCGCTGTCCGTGGGCAGCGACATCGACCTCGGGGTCGTGGGCCCGATGGCGAGAAGCGCGGGCGATCTCGCGCTGGCGCTGGATGTCATTGGCGGCCCCGACGATGCGGAGGCGGTCGCATACCGTCTCGCGCTGCCGCCTGCGCGCCGGAGCGCGCTGCAGGGTTTCCGGGTGCTGGCGCTCGAAGCGCATCCGATGCTGCCCACGTCGAACGCTGTGCGCTCTTCCTTGCAGCATCTGGTCCATGGGCTGGAACGCGCCGGCTGCCGCGTCGGCCGCGCAAGTCCGCTGCTGCCGGACCTGGAGCGCATCGCATCCCTATGGGGGCAACTTCTGTGGGCCGTGATCGGTGCCGACATGCCGGCCGAGGCGGGAGGCGCCAGCCATCGCGACTGGGTGCACGCCGATCGCGAGCGGCTGGGCATTGCCCATCAATGGCGGGCGTTCTTCCGGGAATGGGATGTGATCCTGTGCCCCGTCATGCCGACCCCCGCGTTTCCGCACGACCACCGCGAAATGGAAGCGCGGCGGCTGGAAGTCGATGGCAAGGAGATCCCGTACCAGGACCAGGCGGTCTGGTCGAGCATCGCGACACTGACCGGCCTGCCGGCCACGACCATTCCGATCGGGCGGAGCGAAGAGGGGTTGCCCATCGGAGTCCAGGTCATCGGCCCGCGTCTGGAGGACCGCACCACGATCGCCTTCGCGCAGGCCGTGGAGCGCGAGTTCGGCGGGTTCGTGCCGCCGCCCAGCTACGCCTGAGTCGTCGCGGTAGCGCTATCGTCGGCCTAGAATGGCCCGATGAGCAAAGACGGCACCCCTGTTCGACGCGCCCGCCGGGGCAGCGGCGCGGTCACCCTGCACGACGTCGCAAAGCTCGCGGGTGTCGCGCCCATCACCGCGTCGCGCGCCTTGAGTTCGCCCAAGCAGGTCTCGGCCGAAGTCCTGAAGAAAGTCACCGACGCCGTGGGCCGTACCGGCTATGTGCGCAACGTGCTCGCGGGCGGGCTGGCATCGACCCGCAGTCGCCTCGTCGCCGCCGTGGTGCCCACCATGACCGGGCCGGTGTTCCTCCAGACCGTGCAATCGCTGACGGAAGCGCTCGCGGAACGGGGCTACCAACTGATGCTGGGCCAGAGCGGCTACGTTGATTCGCGCGAGGACGCGCTGCTCGAAGCCATCATCGGACGTCGACCCGATGGCATCGTGCTGACCGGCATCATGCATTCGCCCGAGGGGCGCAAGCGCCTGCTCGCCGCCGGCATTCCGGTGGTCGAGACCTGGGACCTGACGCCCACGCCGCTGGACATGATCGTGGGTTTTTCACACCCCGATGTGGGTCGCGCAGTGGTGGATTTCCTTCATCGCAAGGGGAGAAGCCGACTCGCGGTCGTGGCCGGCGACGACGAGCGCTCGCAGCGGCGCCATCAGGCGTTTCGGGATGCGGCGCGCGCGGCCGGGCTACGCGATGTTCCCGTGATCCAGGTGCCTGCGCCGACCACCCTGAAGAGCGGGCGCGGTGCGCTGGCCGACCTGCTGCGCGATGTTCCGGACATCGACGCCGTGTTCTGCAGTTCCGACCTGGTTGCATTGGGCGTGCTGGTGGAAGCGCAATCGCGAGGGATCGCGGTGCCGGAGCAACTGGCGGTCGTCGGTTTCGGAGACCTCGAGTTTTCCGCGGACCTGAATCCTGCCTTGACGACCGTTCGCATCGACGGCGCCACCATCGGCCGCACTGCCGCGCAGTTCATCGTGGATCGCGCCGAGGGTCGACAGACCGGGCCGCGGATCGTTGACGTCGGCTTCTCGATCATCGACCGCGCCAGCACATGACTCGCGTAAACCCCTAGACGGATCGCTTGCGCGTCAAAACGGTAGCGCTATCATTTCACTTCCGAAAGATAGCGCTACCATGAAAGAGACAAGCCCATGAAGTCCTTGTTGACCTTCCTTGCCATCGGCCTCGCCGCAGCCACCTCCGTGCACGCACAGGATTGGCCGCAAAAGCCGGTGACCCTCGTCGTGCCATTCCCCGCCGGCGGGTCCACCGACATGGTCGCTCGCGCCATCGGTCCCAAGCTGACCGACAAGCTGGGCCAGCCATTCCTCGTCGACAACAAGGCGGGCGCCACGGGCACCATCGGCGCCACGCAGGTCAAGCGCTCGGCGCCCGACGGCTCGACCTTTCTCGTGACCTCGCTCGGACCGCTCGTCATCGCGCCACACCTCATCAAGGGCATGCAATACGACGCGCTGAAGGATTTCGATCTCATCACCGTGGCGGTGCAGGCCCCCAACGTGCTGGTGGTGCCCGCGAAATCGCCGCACAAGACCGTGGCGGACGTGATCGCCTCTCTCAAGGCCAACCCGGGCAAGATGACCTTCGCCTCTTCGGGCAACGGTTCGAGCGACCACCTCACGGCCGAGTTGTTCTGGCAGCAGACCGGTACCAGCGGCCTGCACGTGCCGTACAAGGGCGGCGCGCCGGCCATCACCGACCTGCTCGGCGGCCAGGTGGACGCCTCTTTCCAGAACGTCAACGCCGTCGTTCAGAACATCAATGCAGGCAAGCTCAGGGCGCTGGCCGTCACCGGCGAAAAACGCTCGCCTGTGTTGCCCGATGTGCCTACCATCGCCGAAGCGGGCGTCAAGAACGTCGAGGTGTATTCGTGGCAGGCGATCGTGGCACCCAAGGGTCTGCCCGCGGCCGTGCGCACCAAGGCACACGATTCGATGGCCGCTGCGCTCAACGACCCGGCGGTCAAGCAACAGTTCGTGGCGATCGGCCTCGAAGTCGTCGCCAACACGCCGGCCCAGTTCGCCGCCTTCCAGCAACAGGAGTTCGCACGCTGGAAGAAAGTGATCGAGACCGGCAAGATCACCATCGATTGACAGCCCCACCGTCCTGAGCGAATCCCATGACCACCTCCACCCCTGTCATCACCGAACTGCGCGTGATCCCGGTCGCCGGCCGCGACAGCATGCTGCTCAACCTCAGCGGCGCGCACGGTCCGTTCTTCACGCGCAACCTGCTGATCCTCACCGACAACGCCGGGCGCACCGGCGTGGGCGAAGTGCCGGGTGGCGAGAAGATCCGCCAGACCCTCGAAGATGCCCGCGACCTCGTCGTCGGCCAGCCGATCGGCGCACACCAGCGCGTGCTGCAGCAGGTGCAGCAGAAGTTTGCCGACCGCGACGCCGGCGGCCGCGGCCTGCAGACCTTCGACCTGCGCACCACCATCCATGCCGTGACCGCCGTCGAATCCGCGCTGCTCGACCTGCTGGGACAGCATTTGGAAGTACCCGTCGCCGCCCTGCTCGGCGAAGGGCAGCAACGCGACGCGGTCGAGATGCTCGGCTACCTCTTCTTCGTCGGCGACCGCGACCAGTCCGATCTGCCGTATGCACGCGAGCCGCAGGCCGACAACGACTGGTCCCGGCTGCGCCACGAGAAGGCCATGACGCCGGAAGCCATCGTTCGCCTGGCCGAAGCGGCACGCGAGCGTTACGGCTTCAACGACTTCAAGCTCAAGGGCGGCGTGCTGCGAGGCGAGGAGGAAACCGAGGCCGTCACGGCGCTGCACGAGCGCTTTCCGGAAGCGCGAGTCACGCTCGACCCGAACGGCGGCTGGCTGCTGAAGGACGCGATCCGCTTGATGCGCGACATGCGCGGCGTCGTTGCGTATGCCGAAGACCCCTGTGGAGCCGAGGAAGGCTTCTCGGGTCGCGAAGTCATGGCCGAGTTCCGGCGCGCCACCGGGCTGCCGACGGCCACGAACATGATCGCCACCGACTGGCGCCAGATGACGCATGCGCTGTCCCTGCAATCGGTCGACATCCCGCTGGCCGATCCGCACTTCTGGACCATGGCGGGTTCGGTGCGCGTCGCGCAGACCTGCCGGGACTGGGGCCTCACCTGGGGCTCGCATTCCAACAACCATTTCGATGTTTCGCTCGCCATGTTCACGCAGGTCGGCGCCGCCGCGCCGGGCCGGGTGACCGCGATCGACACGCACTGGATCTGGCAGGATGGGCAACGCCTGACCAAGGAACCGTTGCGCATCGAAGGCGGGCTGGTGCAGGTGCCGAAGAAGCCTGGCCTCGGCGTCGAACTCGACATGGCCGAAGTCGAGAAGGCGCACCAGCTCTACAAGCAGCATGGCCTGGGCGCTCGCGACGACGCCGTCGCCATGCAGAGCCTGATTCCCGGCTGGACCTTCAACCCCAAGCGTCCGGCCTTCGACCGCTGAGCCCCGGGGTCGCACAATCACAAAACCAAGGAGCGCCCCATGAGAGAGAACCGCTTGCGAACGCTGTGGAAATCAGGAGGGGCCGCCGTCAACGGCTGGCTCGCGATTCCGAACGGCTTTTCCGCCGAGACCATGGCCCACCAGGGCTGGGATTCGCTGACCATCGACCTTCAGCATGGCGTAGTCGACTACCAGTCGATGATTCCCATGCTGCAGGCCATCTCCACCACGGACACCGTGCCGGTCGTGCGGGTCCCCTGGCTCGAGCCGAGCGCGCTGATGAAGGCGCTCGATGCCGGCGCCTACGGCGTCATCTGTCCCATGATCAGCACAGCCGACGAGGCCGCGCGGCTCGTGGCCTACACGCACTACGCGCCGCGCGGCACGCGCAGCTTCGGGCCGGTGCGGGCCTTGCTGTACGGCGGCTCGGACTACGCGCAGCATGCCAACGACACCATCGTCACCTTCGCGATGATCGAGACGGCGCAGGCGCTCGAAAACCTCGACGCGATCATGTCGGTCGAGGGGCTGGATGCGGTCTACATCGGCCCCTCGGACCTCTCGCTCGCGCTGGGCTGCCGGCCGGTGTTCGACGACGTCGATCCGCCGGTCGCGCAGGCCATCGATCACGTGCTCGAACGCGCCAAGGCGCACGGCCTGGTCGCCGGCATCCACAATGGCACGGCCGAGGGTGCACTTGCGCGCGTGGCGAAGGGCTTCCAGTTCGTCACCGTCAGCTCCGACGCGCGGCTCATCGCCGCAGGCGCCCAGCAGGTGCTCGCGAAGATGCGCGCCAAGCCGGCTGCGGCCGGCTCCACCTCCTACTGAAAACTGAAAGGGACCTCCATATGAAGATCGGATTCATCGGACTCGGCATCATGGGCGCGCCGATGGCGCAGAACCTCATGCAGGCCGGCCACGAGATGTTCGTGCGCACGCGCAGCAAGGTGCCCGACGCGCTGAAGACAGCGACCGCCTGCGCCAGCAATGCCGATGTCGCGCGCGCGGCCGATGTCGTGATCCTGATGCTGCCGGACACACCGGATGTCGAGACCGTGCTGTTCGGCGAGGACGGTGTCGCCTCGGGTCTCACGAAGGGCAAGCTCGTGATCGACATGAGCTCGATCGCGCCGATCGAGACCAAGCGCTTCGCCAAGAAGATCAACGAACTCGGCTGCGACTACCTCGACGCGCCCGTCTCCGGCGGCGAAGTGGGTGCCAAGGCTGCGAGCCTGACCATCATGGTCGGCGGCGACGAGGCGGTGTTCGAGCGCGCCAAGCCGCTTTTCGAGGCCATGGGCAAGAACATCACGCTCGTCGGCGGCAACGGGGATGGCCAGACCACCAAGGTGGCCAACCAGATCATCGTGGCGCTCAATATCGCCGCCGTGGGCGAGGCGCTGCTGTTTGCCAGCAAGGCAGGCGCCGATCCGGCCAAGGTGCGCCAGGCGCTGATGGGTGGGTTCGCGGCCAGCCGCATCCTCGAAGTGCATGGCGAGCGCATGATCAAGCGCACTTTCAACCCCGGCTTCCGCATCGCGTTGCATCAGAAGGACCTGAGCCTTGCACTGGCGGGTGCGAAGTCGATGGGCGTGGCGCTGCCGCAGACCGCTTCGGCTGCGCAACTGATGCAGTCCTGCGCTGCGCACGGATGGGATCAACTGGACCACTCGGCCCTCGTCAAGGCGCTGGAGCAGATGGCGGCGCACGAAGTCGCGCCAGACTGACGCGGCGCTGTTCAGCGATCGAATCCCGGCAGGCCGAGGCGCGCATAGACTGCCTCGGTTTGTCGGCGCAGCCGCTTGGATTCTGGCTGCCCGTTGACTTGCCGCTGCAGGATGCCTTGCGCGCCGGTCAGCGTGGCCTCGGTGCCGCGTCGGATCAGCGCATCGAGGTAGACCTGCTCGAACAAGTCCCGCTGCGCGTGGCTTCCGCCGATCTCGATGAGGCGGGGCAGCGCCATTCCCAGCCCTTCGATCGCTGAGTCGAAATCCCCGCGAGCATGCGCGTGCAGGCCGTGCGCAGCCGGTACGCATACGCGTTGCCATGCATCCCGCGTCGACGGCGGTGCTTTCGGCGCAAAGGCTTCGATGTTCCGCATCAGCCTGTCGGCCTCGGGTCTTCCGGCGCGCGCCAATCCATACAGATACTGCAGATCGAGAAACGGCAGCACGTGATCATCGAGCCGGAGCGCCAGATGCTCGGCGAGGTCCAGCCAGCGGTTGCCCACATCGATGCCCGCCAGTTCGAAGCGCGCCAGCAACGAGACGGCCCCGATCTGGTCCTGCGAATACGCCTTGACTACACCCCATACCTGGCGGTCGTAGATTTCCAGCGCCTCCTCGTCTCGACCCAGGTCGATGAGGAAAAGGGCCACGTGCCACCAGTTGTGCGTGACCATGAACGAGTTGAGGCCGACCCAGGTGTCGCTCACGCTGCACATGAACGCCAGCCCTTCGCTCAGCCGGCCTTCGGTGAGCATCACATGGCCCAGTGCATGGTGCGCCCAGGGCTCCTTGCGCTCCATCGAGATCGCCTGGCGCGCGCTGGCCTCGGCCTCGCGCATCAGGTGGCATTGTTCATAGCCGAAGGCGGCCATGCCATGCAGGTAGGGCACTTCGCCCGCTGCAGGCAGTGCCGCCAGGGCGAGTCGCAGCATGCCCGGGCAGTCGCCGGTGTTGAAGCAGTGGTATTGCCCGAGCTTGAGCGAAGCCAGATCGCGCGGATGCTCGCGAACCTGCTCGTGATGAAGCGCAATCGCCCGCGCGATGTCGCCGTCCGCCCAGGCCGCGATGGCGGCGATGTAGCGCTGCTCCCGGAGCGTGGCGCCGGCGGCGGCCTGCGCGCGCAAGATGAACGGGCGCGCGTTGGCGACGGCATCCCGCGATTCTGCAAACAGGTGCAGCGTCGCGCAGTAGGCCTGCACGATGGGGCTCGGGTCATTCTCGGCCGCGAGCACGTCCACTGCGCGCGCCTCGCACGAGATGAAGCCTTCGACGAAGGCGTTGACGGCGCCCACGCTCGTGGGGTCTGCGAGGCTGAGCGGATTGCCGAGGCTGTCGGTGAAGCGGGTGGCTGAACTCAAGGCGATTCCTGGGGCTCGGGTCGGAGAGTTCCCTCATGTTGCCACGCCCCGGATCGGCCTGCGATCAGACGCCGGCTTGCTGGTGGCGGTATTCCTGCGTCTTGCCGCCGTAGCCGTAGGCGGCCGCGCGGGCGTCGATCAGATGGACATACGACACCTCGTGCAGATTGCTCCGCAGCGCCGCCATCGCCGCGTGGATTTCGCGAAGATAGCGCGCCTTCTCCGCCTTGGTGTTGGTCTCATCGGTGATGCTGATGTCGAGGTGGAACGCCGACTTGCCGAGTTCCGCCAGTGACTGGCCGCCGATGAACCAGGCGTCGGCCGCGATGTACTGCACCGTGATCGCGATCACCGGCAGCTTCTTGTCGAGCACGGTCTGTGTGAGTTCGGCCACCTTGTCGACGACGCGCCGGGTGAGTTGCGCGTCAGGATGGCCAGAGAGTTGAACGACGATGTGCGGCATGGTGTGGTCCTTTCCTGCGATGAATGAGGTGTCATTGTGGAAAAGGTGGAAGCATCTGAAAAGCGGGAAGATATGATGATTTCCATCGGTTATTCGAATGGATAAAGAGCATGCAATCGTTCGACATCGAGCAATTGAAGACGCTGGTCGCGGTCGTCGAGGCCGGCAGCCTGACCGCTGCGGCACCGGTGGTCTTCCTGTCGCAGTCCGCCGTGAGCGAGCAGATGCGCAAGCTGGAGGAGCGGGTGGGGCAGTCCTTGCTGACGCGCAGCAAGGCGGGAGTGACGCCCACGCCCGCAGGGCTTCGCCTGGTCGGGCATGCGCGCAGGATCCTCGCATTGAGTGACGAGGCGTTCCGCGACTTGCGCGGCGAATCGCTGCAGGGCGAACTCCGGCTCGCGGTCACCGACTACTTCCGGCCCGGCGAACTCGCGCGCCTGCTGGGCCGGTTGGGGGAGAGCTATCCGCAAGTGCGCCTGAATGTGAGCGTCATGAAAAGCGGCGCCATCGAGGCGGGCTACGCGCGCGGCGATTTCGACGTGGGGCTGTCGATGCGTATTCCAGGCAACGCCGGCGGTTCAAGGTCGGACGAGCAGGCTCGCACGGCCGTGCTGCGCCGTGAATCGCTGGCGTGGATGGGCGCGGAGGGAAGGCGCCTCCAGCGTGACGAGCCCTTGCGTCTTCTCGTCTTGCCCGACACGTGTTCGCTGCACCAGTTCACAGTCAAACTGCTGCGACAGCGTGGCGTGCCCTACGTCGTGGCGCATGTGGCGTCGGGCGTTGCCGGCCTTCAATCGGCCTTGGCGGCTGGCCTGGGCGTGGCCTGTCTCAACGAATCGGCGCTGTGCGAAGGGGTGGCGCGCTTGGCGACGCCGCACGGATTGCCGGCATTGCCGCGCGTGGCCTTTCACTTCCTGCCCGCGCGCCGCGGCGAAACGGAATTCGTGACGCGAGCGCGCGAGTTGCTGACATCGCATCTCGTTTGAGATGCCGCGAGCGGAGGAACGCCTCGTCAGTCGCGAGGCGGTTGCGGCCAGGGCCGCTGCGGTTCGCGGATCAGTTCGAAAGCCCGCGACACCTGCAGCACACCCAGGTCGTCGAAGCGGTGCCCGGCAATCTGCAAGCCGATCGGCAAGCCACTCGTGGTGTAGCCGCAGTTGATCGATGACGCCGGTTGCTCCGACATGTTGAACGGCACCGTGAAGCCGATGTGCTCCAGCGGCCGCAGCGGGTCGTTGGTCGGCGAGGGCAACTCGGCGGAGGCCGGGGCGTTGGGCGCCGTGGGCGAGATCACGTAGTCGTACCTCGCACAGGCGGCCACGGTCGCGACGCGGGTGGTGTGGAACTGGCTGAAGGCGCGGAACACATGCTCGCCGCTGAAGCCCGCGGCGCTCTCCGCCCATTCGCGGATGTAGGGCAGGACCCTGGCGCGCTGCTCGGGCCTCAGCGCGTTCATGTCGACCAGCGAACGCATGCGCCACAGATGGTCCATGCCATCGAGCATCGCCCGCGACATGAAGGGCTGCATCGGCTCCACGATGGCGCCGGCCTTTTCAAAGAGGCGGGCCGCGTGCTCGACGGCGGCATGGATCTCCGGATCGACCGCCAGGCCGCAGCCGGCGTCCAGCAGCAGGCCGATACGCAGGCCGCGCAGGTGATCGGTGCCCACATCGAAGGACGACCAGGCGATCTCCTGCTCGGGCAGGCTCATGCTGTCGCGTGCATCGGGCTGCGAGAGCGTCTGCATCATCAACGCCGCATCACCGACCGTGCGTGTCATCGGACCGGCGGCCCGGCCCATGTAGGGCGGGTCGATGGGGATGCGGCCCAGGCTGGGCTTGAGGGTGAAGATGCCGCACCAGCCGGCCGGCAGGCGCAGCGAGCCGCCGATGTCGGTGCCGATGTGCAGCGGGCCATAGCCTGCGGCGGCGGCGGCGCCGGCACCGGCGCTGGAACCACCGGGGGTCTTCGACAAATCCCAGGGGTTGCGCGCCAGCTTGTGGAAGCTCGACAGCCCCGAGGACAGCATCCCGTAGTCGGGCATCGTCGTCTTGCTGACGATCACCGCGCCGGCTTCCTTCAGACGCGCGGCGGGCGGGGCATCGGCCTCGGCGGGCCGCAGTTCGACGGCGGCGGTGCCGGCCGGCATCGGGTCCCCGCGCGTCGCGATGTTTTCCTTGATGGTCGTGGGCACGCCGTCGAGCGGACCCAGCGGCTCGCCGCGCCGCCACCGAGCTTCGGAGGCACGCGCCTGTTCGAGCGCGGCTTCGGGCCGCAGCAGCCAGGTGGCCTGCAGGCGAGGTTCCCAGCGCTCGATGCGGTCGAGCACGGACTGCGTGACCTCGACCGGCGAGAGGCGCCCTTCCCGGTAGGCTGCGATCAGTTCCTGCGCGGACAGGTCGTGCAGCGCGTTGCTCACGACCACGACAGCGCCGACAGGTCGTTGACGAAGATCGGCATCTCCTTCCAGAGGCCCTTGACCCCCTTCTTCGCGATCACCGGGAACTGGGGCTGGAACAGGAAGGCATTGGCGGCATCGTTGGCCAGCACCTTCTGCGCATCGCCCAGCAGCTTGTTGCGCTCCGCGGTGTTGCCCGTCGCCTTGATCTTGTCGAACAGCGTGTTGAATTCCTTCGACTGGTAGCCCCAGTAGTAGTCAGACTTGGCGTAATTGCCGAGGTCGAAGGGCTCGACGTGCGAAACGATGCTGAGGTCGTAGTCCTTGTTGCCGTAGGTGCCGCTGAGCCACTGCGCCCATTCGACGTTCTGGATCTTCACGTTGATGCCGATCTTGGCCAGTTGCGCGGCGATCACCTCGCCACCCTGGCGGGCATACGGCGGCGGCGGCAGCGTCATCGTGAGTTCGAGCGGTGTCTTCACGCCGGCCTCGGCCAACAACTGCTTGGCCTTCTCGATGTTGAAGGGGTTCACGGCCGTGGTGTCGACGTAGCCGGCGGCACCGGGCACGTAGTGGCTGCCGATGGGCACGCCGAAGCCGTCGGCCGCGCCTTCGATCACGGCCTTGCGGTCGATGGCCATGGAGATCGCACGTCGCACGCGCACATCGTCCAGCGGCTTCCTCTTGTTGTTCATCGCCAGGATGGTCTTGGCGCGCGAGCCGCCGAGGATCACCTGGTACTGCGGGTTGTTCTTGAACTGCGGCACCACGCGCGTGGCGATGCGCGGGAACGCATCCACGTCGCCGGCCAGCAGCGAAGCCGCCTGCGCGGCCGGATCGGAGATGAAGCGGAAGGTGACCTTGTTGAGCTTCGCAGCGGCCGGGTTGCGAAAACCATCCCACTTGCTCAGGACCAGCGAACTGCCCTTGTTCCAGCTGTCGAGCTTGTAGGGGCCGGTGCCCACGGGCTTGGTGGCGTTGGTCTCGGCGCTCTTCGGCTCGACGATGACGGCGGTGGCCTGACCCAGCACGAAGGGCAGGTCAGGGTCGATTTCCTTGTTGATCAGCACCACCGTGTAGTCGTCGACCACCTGCGTGGTGATGTTCGCGAAGGTGCGCTTGTCCTTGTTGGTGCTCTTCTCGCCGCCGGCCCGGTCGAAGGAGAACTTGACCGCCTGGGCATTGAATGGTTCGCCGTTCTGGAACTTGACGCCGCGCCTCAGCTTGAAGGTGTAGGTGCGCAGGTCGGGTGAGACTTCCCAGCTTTCTGCCAGCAGTGGCGAGACGCTGCCGTCGGCGTTGATCTTGGTGAGAGTCTCCAGGATGTTGTACTGGACGATCTCGGCGATGGCGGCGGCGGCGCCGGCGGTCGGGTCCAGCCCCGGCGGTTCCAGCGTCATCCCCAGCACCATCGAGTCCTTGCGTCCCTGCGCCAGTGCGGCCTGCGGCAGCGCGAGCGGCACGGTGGCGAGTGCGGCGGTGGTCAGGAGGGTGCGGCGATTCAACATGGTCAAGGCTCCAGGGAAAAGCTGAGGGTATGGAAATACAACGTTACATCATCGCGAACTGCCGCCCGCGCGGCAAGGAGGCTCATGGCGCGGCCACCGGTTCGGGCCGTGGCACGGCGGCCAGCAGCGCCTGGGTGTAGGGGTGCTTCGCGTGCGCGAAAAGTTGCTGCGGCGCACCGCGCTCGACCACCAGGCCGCGGTGCAGCACGCAGACTGCATCGCACAGATGGTTCACCACCGCGAGGTCATGACTGATCAGCAGGTAGCTGATGCCGAACTGCTGTTGCAGGTCCTGCATCAGGTTGAGCACCTGGGCCTGGACGGAGACGTCGAGCGCGCTCACCGGCTCGTCGGCCACGATGAGCCTGGGTCGCGTGATCAGCGCACGTGCGATCGCGATGCGCTGCCGCTGGCCGCCGGAGAACTCGTGCGGGTACTTGTGCAGGTCGCTGGTGCGCAGGCCCACGGCGGCGAGTGACTCGCCGGCACGCTCGCGCTGCTCCGCGCGGCTGGTCTCGGCGAGCGCTTCGAGGGGCTCGGCAACGATGCGCGCCACTGTCTGGCGCGGGTCGAGCGAGCCGTAGGGGTCCTGGAACACCATCTGCACATCGCGCCGCGCCGCACGCAACTGGTCCTTGGGCAGTGCGTGCAGATCGCGGCCAAGCAGCTTCACGCTGCCCGAGGTCGGCCGGTCGAGTGCCATCACCAGCCGCGCGATGGTCGACTTGCCCGAGCCCGATTCGCCGACGATGCCCAGGCTCTGGCCCGGGCGAATGCCGAAGCTCACGCCGTTGAGCGCCTTGACCATCGGCGGCGGGCTGAACAGGCGCTCGCGCGGCAGGGTGTAGTGGCGCACGAGGTCGGTGACTTCAAGCAGCGCGGCGGAATGCGGGTCGGGATCGAAGCGGTCCGTCATGCGTCCGCTCCTTCCTCGGCGGCAATCTCGTCGAGTCGGATGCAGCGCACGTGGTGGTCATGCGGCAGCGGGACGGGAGGCGGTCGCGTCGCAAGGCAGGCGTCGACCGTGTAGCCGCAGCGCCCCGCAAACGGACATCCGGCAGGCAGGTCCACCAACTCGGGCACGCTGCCCTGGATCGTCGCGAGCTTCACACCGCGCGGTGCGCCCAGCGCTGGCCGGGCAGCGAACAGGCCTTGGGTGTACGGATGGGCACGCTCGGCAAAGACCGTGGCGGTCGGGCCGCTCTCGACCACGCTGCCGCCGTACATCACGAGCATCTTCGAGACGCTCTGCGCGATCACGCCGAGATCGTGCGAAATCAGGATCAACGCCATGCCGCGCTCCGCGACCAGCCCGCGGATGAGTTCGAGGATCTGCTTCTGGATCGTGACGTCGAGCGCGGTGGTCGGTTCGTCGGCAATCAGCAGGTCCGGTCCGCAGGCCAGTGCCATCGCGATGCCGATGCGCTGGCGCTGGCCGCCGGAAAACTGATGCGGATAGGCGTCGAGACGCGATGCGGCGTCGGGGATGCCGACACGTTCGAGCAGCGCCAGAGCCTCCTTGCGGGCCTCGGCATTTGACAGGCCGCGGTGCAGCCGCAGCGGCTCGCCCACCTGTCGCGAGATCGTGTGGACCGGGTTCAGCGCCGTCATGGGCTCCTGGAAGATCATGCCTATCCGGTTGCCGCGCATTTCGCACATGTCGCGTTCGGGCAGGCCGACCAACTCGGTGCCGTCGAAGCGGATGCTGCCCGTCACCTTGGCGCTGGACGGCAGCAGCCCCATCAGCGATTGCACCGTGATCGACTTGCCGCAACCGGATTCGCCGACGATGCCGAGCGTCTCGCCGCGCTCCAGCGTGAAGCCGATGCCCCGCACCGCTTCGGCCGGGCCGCGCTGCGTCTGCAGCTGGACGTGGAGATTGTTGACTTCGAGAAGAGGCATGTCGGGGTTCAGCGTGCGCGTGCGAGGCGCGGGTCCAGAAGGTCTCGCAGGCCATCGCCGAGCAGGTTGAGGCCGAGCACGGCGAATGCGATGGCCATGCCCGGAAACACTGCAAGCAAGGGCGCCTGGAACATCATGGTCTGCGCCTCGCTGAGCATTCGGCCCCACGACGGTTGAGGCGGCTGCGTGCCGAGCCCGAGGTAGGAGAGGGCCGCTTCGGCCAGGATCGCCACCGCAAAGCGGATCGTTATCTGCACGATCAGCACCGCCGAGATGTTCGGCAGCACGTGCTGCATCGTGATCGCGAACGAGCCCTTGCCGCAGGCGCGCGCGGCGGCGATGTACTCGCGCGACCAGATCGCATTGGCCGATGCACGCGTGATGCGCGCGAAGGTCGGGATGTTGTAGATGCCGATCGCGATGATCGCGTTGACGATGCCCGCGCCGAACACCGCCGTCATCATGATCGCCGAGAGGATCGCGGGAAAGGCCATCGAGAAGTCGGTGAAGCGCATGATCGCTTCTTCCACCCATCCGCGCCTGGCCGCGGCGAGCAGGCCGAGCGCCGTACCGACCGTGAGGCCGATGCCGACCGCGATCACCCCGACCAGGATGGACGCGCGCGCGCCGACCAGCAGCAGCGATGCCACGTCGCGCCCGAAGGTGTCGGTGCCCAGCCAGTGCGCGGCGCTGGGCCGCTGCAGCTTGCTGGCCAGGTCCATTTCGTAAGGCGACCAGGGCGTCCAGACGAGGGACACCGACGCGGCCAGCAGCAACAGCAAGGTGAGAGCTGCGCCGATCGCAAAGCTGCGGTGATGCAATGCTCGACGCCAGAAGCCCGGCACCTTGAAGGCAGCCGCGCTCGGGACGCCGACCGGAAGGGCGCTCATGGCGCCCGCCGCCGGGCCGCCCCAGGGCGAGCCGGGCTTCCCCCTCGGGGGGTGGAGCTGCGCGCAGCGAAGCGAAGTGAAAAGCCGGGGGGACTCATATATCGGATGCTTTTATGCGCGGGTCGATCACTGCGTAGAGCACGTCGACGATGAAGTTGACGATGACGACCATCGCGGCCAGCAGCATCACACAATTGCGCACCACGATCAGGTCGCGGTTGCTGATGGCCTGGAAGATCAGCCGGCCGAGGCCGGGCAGATAGAACACGTTCTCGACCACGATCGTGCCGGCGAGCAGTTCGGAGAACTGCATGCCCATCACCGTGATGACCGGGATCAGCGCATTGCGCAGCACGTGGCGCCAGAGCACCGCGCGCTGCGACACGCCCTTGGCGCGAGCGGTGCGGACGAAGTCCTCGCGCATCACCTCGAGCACCGCCGAGCGCGTGATGCGCGCGAGGATGGCGGCCTGCACCACCGCGAGCGAAAGTGCGGGCAGCAGCAATGCCTTCAGGCCCGGGAGGATGCCTTCGTCCCACCCCTCGAAGCCGCCGGCCGAGAACCATTGCAGTTGCACCGAGAAGACGAGGATCAGGAGGATCGCGAACCAGAAGTTGGGGATGGCGATGCCCACCTGCGTCAGTCCCATCAGGCCGACGTCCCCGAGCTTGTTGTGGCGGGCCGCGGCGGTGACGCCGACCACCAGCGCCAGCAGCGTCGTGAAGGTCATGGCGAGCAATGCCAGCGGCACGGTCAGCGCGAGCCGCTCGAGGATCAAGTCGAGCACCGGCGAGCTGTAGGCATAGCTGTCGCCGAGCTGGCCGGTCAGCAGGCCGCCGATCCAGTGCCAGTAGCGGGTCCATGCCGGCTGGTCGAGTCCGAGCTTGGTGGCAAGGGCCGCCACGGCGTCTGGCGATGCGTCCGGGCCCATGAGCATCTGCGCGGCGTTGCCGGGCAGGATCTCGAGCACCAGGAAAACGATGACGGAGGCGCCGATCAGGGTGGCGATCAGCGTCACGAGGCGTTTGAAGAGAAACAGGCTCATGGGGCGGGGCGCAGCATAACCCGATTGACGCAACGACCATGCCCGGGAACGCGTGGCCCCCTGTGGGGGCTTCGGCCGGCATGACGCGGCCCGGAGGCGGGCCGATCGATAATGCGGGCATGGCCCTCATGATCACCGACGAATGCATCAACTGCGATGTGTGCGAGCCGGAGTGCCCCAACGACGCGATCTATATGGGCGTGGAGATCTACGAGATCGACCCGCACAAGTGCACCGAATGCGTTGGCCACTTCGACGAGCCGCAGTGCGTTCAGGTGTGCCCGGTTGCCTGCATTCCGACCCATCCGGAGCACGTCGAGACGCGCGAGACGCTGTGGCAGAAGTTCGAGCGGCTGACGGCTGCGAAGCAGGCAGCACAGGGCGGCGCGGCCGACAGCGCTCCGCCGGCCACGGCATCCGCATCCTAGTTTTCCGCCGCTGACCTGGAGGCCCTCTTCTTCGGCGGCGATGCCGGGTCTTGCCTGCTGACATAGACCGGGTCCTTCGGTCTCTTCTTCATCTTGTACACGGCGTTCGCATCCCGGTGCGTTGGCGTTGCCATTCTTGGCTGTGGCTTGTTGTCGATGAACGAGGCCTGCCTGCGGGCACTGACCGATTCCAGATGCAGGCGCTCGCGCTCCAGGCGGTCGGCCGCCATGCGTGCGTCGCGCGTGGTCCGGTCGGCTTCGCGCCTTTGATCGGCAGTGCGCGCGTCTTGGAACTTCAGCGCCCTGCCGCCCTCGCAGGGACGGTCGGTGTAGGAGTTTCCGCAGCGCCAGGTTCCGCTGCTGCCCTCCGCGGCGAGGGCATCCCATTGAAGGCATGCCGCCGCCAGCAAGATGGCGCTCCTTGCGGCGATTCGCGTGTGTGACAGTCTCATTTCTTGTAGCTCCCTTTTCTTCTCTCTCTCTCTTCCGCTAGCCCGCGGCGGGTGCGTCCCCCTCGCCGGGCTCGCGCCTCGGTGGTTTGGGTCGCGGCGGCTTGCTCGTGTGAATGAGCAAAGTCGCCTTGTCCATCTCGCCGGCCAACAGCGCCGGGAAGGCGTGCAAAGTGCGGGTGATCGCATCGTCGATCGCCTCGCGTTGTTCCTTGAGAGGCTTCTTCAGCACCCAGCTGACGACCTCCGACTTCACGCCCGGGTGGCCGATGCCCAGGCGCAGGCGCCAGTACTCCGCCGTGCCGAGTTGGGCGTGGATGTCGCGCAAGCCGTTGTGGCCCGCGTGGCTGCCGCCGAGCTTCAGCTTGGCCTGGCCCGGAACCACGTCGAGTTCATCGTGCGCCACCAGGATTTCCTGGGGCTCGATCTTGAAGAAGCGCGCCAGCGCCGCGACCGACTTGCCCGAGAGGTTCATGAAGGTCTGGGGCTCGAGCAGCCACAAGGGCTTGCCGCCGACCTGCGTGCGTGCCACCAGCCCGTGGTAGGAGCGCTCCGGCGAGAGGGTGAGCTTGAGATCGCGCGCGAGCGCGTCGATCCACCAGAAGCCTGCGTTGTGCCGCGTCGCTTCGTATTCCGGGCCTGGATTTCCGAGGCCCACAAACAACTTGATCATGGATGAATGATATTGCTCGTGATTTGCTGCTCGCCCCAGGCTTCCCGCACTTCGTGTCGGCCCCAATGAAAACGGCCCGCACTGGGCGGGCCGTTCTGGCTGGGCGAAGCTGCTTACTTCTTCTTCGCGGGGGCCTTGGCGTCAGCCTTGGCTGCGGGTGCAGCACCCTCGGCGGGAGCGCCTTCGGCTGCAGCCGTTTCTTCGGCGACCAGCGGGGACACGGCCGACACGACAACGGGGTTGCCCTTGCCGTGGCTCACGTACTTCAGGCCCTTGGGGAGCTTGATGTCGTTGACGTGGACGGTGGCGTTCTTGGTCAGGCCCGAGAGGTCGACTTCGATGAACTCGGGAAGGTCGGCCGGCAGGCAGCTGACTTCGAGTTCGTTCATCACGTGGTTCACGAGGTTGTGGTCGAGCTTGACCGCCGTGGACTCTTCCTCACCCTTGAAGTGCAGGGGCACCTTGACGGTCATGCGGGTGCGGGCGTCGACGCGTTGGAAGTCGATGTGCTGCACGAGCTGACGGAACGGGTGGTATTGCACGTCGCGCAGCAGCACCTTGGTGGTGTTGCCGGCGAGTTCCATTTCGAGGATGGACGAGTGGAAGGCTTCCTTCTTGAGGGCGTGCCACAGCGCGTTGTGATCGATCTCGATCAGCTGGGGTTGGCCTTCGCCACCGTAGACGATACCGGGCGTCTTGCCCGAGATGCGGAGACGGCGGCTCGCACCCGTGCCCTGCTTTGCGCGCTCAAAAGCGACGAATTTCATGACTGGCTCCTGTGGAAGTCGACCGCGACCAGTGCGACTCCGGTTTCAAAATGGGCTCCCCGAAGGAAGCCCGGCTTTTTGCTCGGAAGGCGAACCTCAGAAGAGGTTTTCCTGGTCCGAGAACAAACTCATGACCGACTCGCCCTTGGCGATGCGCTGGATCGTCTCGGCGATCAGCGGTGCCACGGAGAGTTGGCGGATCTTTCCGCATCCCTTGGCGCCGGCGCTCAGGGGGATCGTGTCGGTCACGACCACCTCGTCGAGTGCCGAGCCCTGCGCGATCCGCTCGATGGCGGGGCCCGAAAAGATCGGGTGCGTGCAATAGGCGTACACCTTCTTGGCGCCGCGTTCCTTCAGCACTTCGGCGGCTTTGACCAGCGTGCCGGCCGTGTCGATCATGTCGTCCATGATCACGCAGTTGCGGCCGTCGATCTCGCCGATGACGTGCATGACTTCGCTCACGTTGGCGCGCGGACGGCGCTTGTCGATGATCGCGAGGTCGCAATTCAGTTGCTTGGCCAGCGCCCGGGCACGAACCACGCCGCCCACGTCGGGCGATACCACGATCAGGTCTTCGTAGTTCTTCTGGCGCAGGTCGCCCAGCAGCACCGGCGACGCGTAGATGTTGTCGACGGGAATGTCGAAGAAACCCTGGATCTGGTCGGCGTGCAGGTCCATCGTCAGCACGCGGGCCACTCCCACCGTTTCGAGAAGATTGGCAACCACCTTGGCGGAGATCGGCACCCGGCTCGACCGGGGGCGGCGATCCTGGCGCGCATAGCCGAAATAGGGGATCACGGCACTGATGCGCTCGGCCGAAGCGCGCTTGAGCGCGTCGACCATGATGAGCAGTTCCATCAGGTTTTCGTTGGTCGGCGCGCAGGTCGACTGGACGACGAACACATCGCGTGCCCGGACGTTCTGGTTGATCTCGACGGTGACTTCGCCATCGGAAAAACGACCGACACGGGCTGCACCGAGCGAAGTGCCCAGGTGCTGCGAAATTTCCGCGGCAAGGCCAGGATTGGCATTGCCGGTGAAAACCATGAAATCAGGGTTGTGAGCAGCCTGCATGAGCGTCCCGGCAAAGTGCATCCGGCAATGCGAAATGGCTCTGGAGGGAGCCGCCAAAAATCTCTTGAATGAAGATTTGGCAGGGGAGAAAGGATTCGAACCTTTGCATGCTGGAATCAAAATCCAGTGCCTTAACCAGCTTGGCGACTCCCCTACACGGGTCGATGGCCAATGCCATCCACCGATATATGTCGCATCAGACCGCAGAGCGCTCTGATTATCTAGACCGCCCAGCCCACGAGGGGATGAACGGCCAGGTTGCTGCACTTGCGAACCTGCCAGCCCTGAGGGGCATCGGCCAATTCAGCTTCGTGCGGCATTGTCGCAAACACCGAACTACCTGAACCGGTCATGCGGGCATTGAATCCTTGGTGACCGAGCCATTCGATGGCTTCGGTGACCGAGGGGCAGAGCCGCTGGGCAACCGGCTGCAGGTCGTTATGACCGAAGTCAAAGCGAAAACCTGAAACTTCCGCTTCGCTGTGTGCAGCAAAGCCCGAGATTATAGCAGCAGGAGTTGAGCGTTGGAGGTCCGGTGCTGCAAAAATCATTCGGGTATCGAGTCCGGCCGGTGGCTTCACGACCGCGAAGGCGCCGGCGGGCAGGGTGATGGGCGTGATTTTCTCGCCGATTCCCTCGACCCAGGCGTTGTGTCCGCGCAAGAAGAAGGGAACGTCTGCACCGAGCTCGAGGCCGATTTCCTCGAGTTTCTGCAGCGGCAGATCCAGGCCCCACAGCCGATTCAGCGCCAGGAGACAGGTCGCAGCGTCGGAAGAGCCGCCGCCCATGCCCGCCTGGGCAGGCACGTGCTTGGCGATCCCGATGTGAGCGCCCTGGCCTGTCCGCGCATGGCCTTGCAGCGCCTTGGCGGCGCGCACGATCAGATCGTCGTCGGGGAGTTCTGTCGTCAGGTCCTCGCGAGAGATGACGCCGTCGTCGCGCCGTTCGACGTGCAGCGTGTCGCACCAGTCGATCAGCATGAACACCGACTGCAGCAGGTGATACCCATCCGCTCGCCGGCCCGTGATGTGCAGAAACAGGTTGAGCTTGGCCGGAGCGGGAAGATCGTAGATTGCCTTCATGCGCGCTCGAACACGATGCGCAGGTCGGCTCGCGGCTCGGGCGACTCGCGGGTCGCCTGCAACCGTCCGGTGCCGACCTGGGAAAGATCCGGACGCCAGCCCGGCACGCGTTCGTCGCGTCCGGCGAGCCACGCGAACAGGGCGCCGACCGGGATGGCGGCGCCCGTCGCAGCCTCGATCAGCGCATCGACCGAATCGAAGCGCCGTGTTTCGCTGCCGTTCTTGAGCAATGCTTCCCCGGGCGCCCAGTGGAGCTGCGCGAGAGTGCTGCCGATCGGGCTGGTGAGGGTGAGGTCGCCGGCCTGCGGTGCGCCGCGCAGTTCGAAGAGTGCCGAAAAGGTCTGGACCGGCTGGCTGTCGACGCGCAGCGAAAGCCGGCCGCTCCAGGCTTCGATGGTGCTGCCGCCGGCCGGTCGCGCCGGACCGCCAGGGCTGGCGCAGCCGGCGGCCAGCAATGCGCCGGCACAGCCGGCCGTCAGCACCAGGCGTCGATTCAAAGCTTCACGCGCAGGCGCTTGAGCGTTTCCTGCAGCGTCTCGTTGTCTGCATCGGCCAGGGACGCTTCCTTCCAGACGGTCATCGCGCGGTCGCGTTGGCCGACCGCCCACAACACCTCGCCCAGATGCGCGCCGATTTCAGGATCGGGACGGCGCTTGTAGGCATCCTCGAGGATGCGCATTGCTTCCCCGGTGTTGCCGAGCCGGAATTCGACCCAGCCCAGGCTGTCGGCGATGAACGGGTCGTCCGGCGCGAGCTGCACTGCCTTCTGGATCAAGGTGCGGGCTTCCTCCAGCCGCACCTTGCGATCGGCGAACGAATAGCCGAGCGCGTTGTAGGCGTTCTGGTTGTCCGGCTTGAGCTCGATGAGGCGGCGCAGCAGGCGCTCCATTTCATCGAGGCGATTGAGCTTCTCCGCGACCATGGCCTGGTCGTAGATCAAGTCGGTGTCGGCGGGCGCTGCCAGGCTGGCTTGTGCCAGCATGTCGAAGGCCGCCTGGTACTGCTTCGCGTCGCGCAGGAGCTGCACTTCGGCCAGGAACTTCTGCTTCTTTTCATCCGCGGTGCGGTCGGGCAGGCTGCGCACGAGTTCGCGCGCCTGAGGCAGCTTGCCTTGCCGAGCGAGCAGCGCGGCGCGGCGCACCTGGGCGACGACCAGGTCGTCGGTGTTGTCGATGCGTGCCAGCCAGCCGTCGGCACCCGCGTAGTCCTTCTTGCGTTCCGACAACTGCGCCATCAGCAGATAGGCCTGTGTGAGCCCGCGCTCCTGCGCCTCCGGGTCGCGTTGCGAGCTGGCGAGCGACATGTAGCGCCTGAGCGACGCCTCGGCTGCCGCGTCCTGGCGGGCCTGCACCTGCAGGCTGCCCAGCAGCAGCCAGGGCTCGGGCAGCTCGGGGCGGGCCGCGGTGAGCGACGCCAGTTCGGAGGTCGCTTCCGCGTAGCGGCGTCCTTCGACCAGCACCCGCGCGTAGGCCATGCGCATTTCGGGCTGGGCTTTCGGGCCGGCGAGGTAGCGCTTGACGATCGGTTCCGCCAAGGGTTGGCTGGGGTCCATCAACTCCAGTGCGAGCAAGGCCGGGCCGTCCGACGAGGGGTCCAGCTCCTGACCCTTGATGGCGGCATCGAGGGCTCCGGCAGTGTCGCCTGCCGCCAGCCGGAGACGGCCGACCGTACCCCAGGCGGCGCCGCCGGTGGCGGGGCTCTTCAGTTCTTCGGAAAGCGCCTGTTCGACGACCGACGCCGCCAGCTTCTTGTCGGTGGCCCGGGCGTAGTTCCGCGCGATCACCGCCATGAGAAAAGGTCGCTCGACCTGTGGCGTGGCGGCCACTTCGGCGCGCAGGGGTTCGACCGTGTCGCCGATGCGGTTCAGCGCGATCAGGATCTGCAGCTCGAAGCGCCGTGCTTCGCGGGAATTCGGCACGCTCTCCTTCCACGCGCGGGCCGCAGCCAGCGCGGCATCGCCGGAGCGCGATTGCAGCGCGATCTCGACGGCGCGCTGGAAGAGCTTGCTGTCACGGGAACGTCGAGCGGCATCCAGCACGAGGCCGTAACCTGCGCCGGGGTCGCCCGAACGCGCGGTGAGTTCACCCATGAGCACTTCATAGAAGAGCTCTGCCGTCATGGCGGAGGGTTGCGCTTCGGACTTGTCCGTGCCGCTGGAAGCTGCGGCCGGGGTCACGGCGGGCTCGGCGGGTTCGATGATGGGGGCCGGGCTGGTGGGGGCTGCGGGCGCGGGCGGTTCAGTCTGTGCCTGGGCGGCAAGCCCCGTCAGAGCCAGGAACGCGGCCGCCGCAAGGCGGGATCGGCGGAGCGGGAAGGTCATCGAACCATAATAATCCAAGGCTTTTGCAAGATGGCCGCGTGGGGCTTCGGCGCCGGCGAGTTTTCGTGTCAGCCTTCTCCCATGCCCGAACTCCCCGAAGTCGAAGTCACCCGTCGTGGTTTTGCCGATCGCATCGCCGGAGCCCGCATCGACGCGGTGCGCGTGGGCAAGCCCTTGCGGTGGGCGCTCGCCGTGGAACCGGGCGTGCTCGTCGGTCGCACGGTGCAGGCGGTCCGGCGCCGCGGCAAGTACCTGCTGGTCGACCTGGATGCGGGGCTGCTGCTCATGCATCTCGGCATGTCGGGTAGCCTGCGTTTCGACGCCGCATTGCCGGCGCCGGCAGCGCACGACCATTTCGACCTGGTCACCAGCCGTGGCACCTTGCGTTTGAACGATCCGCGTCGCTTCGGCGCGGTGGTCTACGTGGAGGACGAGGCTTCGCCGCTGGCGATCAAGCTGCTGGGCGGGCTGGGCATGGAACCGCTGGGCGACGCCTTCGATCTGGACGCCTTCCACGCGGGGCTGCGGCGGCGCACGGCGCCCATCAAGCAGGTGCTGCTGGCAGGCGACGTCGTGGTGGGGGTGGGCAACATCTACGCATCCGAAGCGCTCTTTCTTGCGGGCATTCGCCCCACGCTGTCCGCCTCGCGCATCAGCCGGCCCCGGGCCGCTCGCCTGCATGCGGCGGTGCGCGACATCCTGGCGCGGGCGGTCGAGCGTGGAGGCACCACCCTGCGCGATTTCTCGAACATCGATGGACAACGTGGTTACTTCCAGTTGGAAGCAACGGTCTATGGCCGCGCCGGAGAGCCCTGTAGAGTGTGCGCAACCCCCATTCGGCAAGTTCGCCAGGGGCAACGTTCCACATATTTCTGCCCAAACTGCCAAAAGTACTGAATCTCATCGGGGCGAATGACGCCTCCAGAGCCATGCCGATGCTATATTTTGTAAACCGCTCTTACATTTAGCCCATTGACCGCCTCTTTCAACCAGCAGTTCGACCAGCATGGTGCTTGGCGGCGCAACTTTGCGCACCGCCTGAAGTGGCTTTCGCACTGGCTGAATGAGAACGAACTGCTGAACCAGAGCGTTGCAGAGCGCCTGCGCGACGTCGAATCGCAGCTGCGCACCAGCAAGGTCATGGTCGCTTTCGTCGCCGAGTTCTCGCGCGGCAAGTCCGAGCTGATCAATGCGATCTTCTTTGCCGGGTATGGCCGCCGCATCATGCCGGCGAGCGCGGGGCGCACGACGATGTGCCCGACCGAGCTGGGCTACGACCCCGCCCATCCGCCCAGCCTGCGCCTGCTGCCGATCGAAACCCGGCTCGAACCTCACTCGCTGACACATTGGCGCGACGAGCCTGAACGCTGGACCGAGATCGAGATCGACGTCGAGAACGCGGAGCATCTCTCGCAGACGATGAGCAAAGTCGCCGAGGTGCGGTGGGTCCCGATGGACGAGGCCCGCGCGCTGGGCTTCTGGAGCGACGACGCGCCTGACGACAACCCGGTTCCCGACTCTGACGGCCGCGTCGAGATTCCCCGCTGGCGCCATGCGGTGCTGAACATGCCGCATCCCTTGCTCGAACAGGGCCTGGTGATTCTCGACACGCCGGGCCTCAACGCGATCGGCGCCGAGCCCGAACTGACGGTGAGCCTGATCCCGCAGGCCCATGCCGTGGTGTTCATCCTGGGCGCCGACACCGGCGTGACGCGATCCGATCTCTCGATCTGGCGCGAGCACCTCGTGACCGAGGGCGATGTCAGCGAAACCCGCATCGTGGTGCTGAACAAGATCGACACCATGTGGGACATCCTGAGCACGCCGGCGCAAGTCGATGCGCAGATCCAGCGCCAGCGCAAGGGCGCCGCCGAGTTGCTCGGCGTGCCGCTGTCGCAGGTGCTGCCGGTTTCCGCGCAGAAGGGGTTGCAGGCCAAGATCCGCCGCGATGTCCCGCTGCTGCAGGCCAGCCGCCTTCCCGCGCTCGAAGCCGTGCTCGGCGAAGGTCTGCTCGGCAAGCGCGAGACCATGCTCCGGCTTGCCGTGGATGCCGGCATCGCGTCCCTGCGGACCGAGGCGGCGCGCATTCTCAACGTCCGCCAGCGTGACCTGTCCGAGCAGGCGCTCGAATTGCAGGGCCTGCGTGGCAAGAATGGTTCGGTCATCCGGCACATGCGAACGCGCATCGAGCAGGAGCAGACCGAATTCGAAGGCAGCAACACCCGCATCCTGGCCTTGAGGTCGGTGCAGGGAAAGTTGCTGCGCGAGGTGTACGCGGTGCTCGGCAGCACAGCGCTCAAGGCGGACATGGGGCACCTCGCGGCGGCCCTGAAGCGCCGCGGCATCAAATTCAACGTGCGCAAGGTGTACGGCGAAACCTTCGACGCGCTGCGCAACAACCTGCGCGAGGTCCAGGCGACGACCGCCGAGATCCAGTCGATGCTGCACGCGACCTTCCGCCAGCTCAATGCGGAGCACGGCTTTACCTTGCAGGCGCCGGCCGAGCCCGATCTGTCGGGGTTCGAGCAGCAACTGACGCAGATCGAGCGCAGTCATGTCCACTATCTTGGCGTCGGCAACCTGCTGAAGCTGGCGCAGCCGGATTTCTGCGACAAGCTGGTGCGCGCGCTGGCGAGCCGGCTTCGGGTGGTCAACGAGGCTGCCATGACCGAGGTCGAGCGCTGGAGCAAGGGTGCGGGTGCCCAGCTCGACGCGCAACTCAAGGAGCGGCGCCGTACCTTCACCAAGCGGATCGAAGCGGTTGAACGCATCCAGGGTGCTGCGGGCAATCTCGACGAGCGGCTGGCCGAACTCGCCGCGCAAGAGGCCAATCTTGCCGAGCTGCATCGGCGCCTGGGCGAATTGACATCGGCGCTCGCGAGCAACGAGGCGCCGAATGCCTCTGCAGCTCGCAGTGAACTCAGTGCAGCATGAGGCTCTCCCCCAGGTTGGCTCACTTCGTGTAGCCGCCCACCCCCTCACCGGGGGCCATACCTGTGGCCCGGCAAGGCCGGTTCCTCGGTATTTCTGGTCTTGAGCGGGACGGTTTCAGCTCGCGCGCTGGTGTTGGCGCCGGTTTTTGCGGCGCGCATCGTTGCGTGGCAGCAAAGTCACGGGCGCAGTGAGCTGCCTTGGCAGAACACGCAGGATCCTTATCGGGTCTGGCTCTCGGAGGTGATGCTCCAGCAGACCCAGGTCACTACCGTGCTGGGCTACTTCGCACGATTCCTCGATCGCTTTCCGACGGTGCTGGACCTTGCCGCCGGCACCGAGGATGAAGTCTTCGCGCTGTGGAGCGGACTGGGCTACTACAGCCGTGCGCGAAACATGCACCGCTGCGCGCAAGAGGTTGTAGCGCGCTTTGGTGGGGAGTTTCCGCGCACTGCGGCTGAGCTCCAGACCTTGCCGGGCATCGGCCGGTCGACCGCCGCGGCGATCGCTGCTTTCTGCTTCGGGGAGCGGGTGGCGATCCTCGATGGCAACGTGAAACGCGTGCTCACGCGAGTGCTGGGCTTCGATGGCGATCTGTCTTCCACCGCGCAGGAGCGTGCCTTGTGGAACGAGGCGACCGAACTCTTGCCGCCGGCGACGCAGCGCAAGGCGATTGCGCGGTACACGCAAGGGCAGATGGACCTGGGCGCAACCGTCTGCCTGCCGCGAAAGCCGAGTTGCATCATCTGCCCGGTCAACGACTTGTGCACCGCGCGGCAGGAGGGTGCGCCGGAGAAGTACCCGGTCAAGACGCGAAAGCTGCGGCGCAGCGCCCATTCGTTGTGGATGCTGCAGGCGCGCGACGCCAGCGGCCGTGTGTGGCTTGAAAAGCGTCCGTCGCGGGGTATTTGGGCCGGCCTCTACTGCCTGCCCATCTTCGAGACCCGGGAGAGCTTGCTGGAAGTGCTGGAGCCAGATGATCGCGAGATCGCTCGCGATGACGCGGCATTTCTTCACGTGCTCACGCACAAGGATCTTCATCTTCACCCGGTATCCGTCGTCTGCCAGGGCGAGCGGTCGCTGGGCGAAGCCGGTGGATGGTTTGACGGCGACCAGTGGCCGGCGCTCGGCCTGCCCGCGCCGGTGCGCAAACTGCTGGCAAACGGCGGCTGAAGCCACCGCCGGGCGGCCGTCAAACCCCGTCGAGTTCGCGATGTCGCTTGAGGGCGGCCCACTTCGCACCGAATCCGCGGGCCAGTTGCTCCACCAGGAACACCGAGCGGTGCTGACCGCCGGTGCAACCGATGGCCACGGTCACGTAGCTGCGGTGGTCCCGCGCCAACGCGTCGAGCCATCGACCGAGAAACTGTTCGATGTCGGCGTACATGCGGGCGACGTCGTCATGCTCTCGCAGCCACTCGATCACCGGCGCGTCACGGCCGGTCAGGGGCCGCAACTCGGAGACGTAATGGGGGTTTGGCAGCATCCGCACGTCGAACACATAGTCGGCATCCAACGGCACGCCGCGCTTGAACGCGAAGGACTCGAAGACCAGCGTGAGGGCACTCTCCGGAGCGGAAATCAGCGCCTTGACGTAGCTCTGCAACTGCGCGGGACGGATGATGCTCGTGTCGATGACATCGGCACCGTCGCGCAGGTCAGCGAGCAATTCCCGTTCGAGCTCGATGGCCTGGACCAGCACCCGCTGCTGCTCGGGCGCATCGGTGCGGCCTTCGTGCCGTGACAAGGGGTGGCGGCGCCGTGTTTCGGAATAGCGGCGGACCAGCGCATCGGTGGTCGAGTCGAGAAAGAGCGAGCGCAACGAAACACCTTCGCGCCGCAGCCCTTCAAGCTGCTGCGGAACGAGCGGCAGCGAGACGCCGCTTCGCACGTCCATCGCGATCGCCACGCGCTTGGCGTGTTGCTGCTGCTGCAGCGCCACGAAGGGGGCCAGAAGTTCCGGCGGCAGGTTGTCCACGCAGTAGTAGCCTGCGTCTTCCAGTGCGTGAAGGGCCACGGACTTTCCGGACCCGGACATGCCGGTGATCAGCACCAGCTCCAGGTTCATGACGAGGTCTCCGGCGTCTTGGCGCCCAGCATTTCTCGCGCATGCGCCAGCGAGGTGGCGGACACACGTTCGCCGCCCAGCATGCGTGCGATTTCCTGGGTGCGGCCTTCGCCTTCCAGGACCGAGACGCCGCTTTCGGTGCGAGGCCCTGCCTGGCCCTTGACTGTGGTCTGCCGCTTGGCGACCACGAGGTGGTGATCCGCGCAGGCAGCCACTTGCGGCAGGTGGGTGACAGCCAGGACTTGCCGGTCACGGCCGAGCTGTTTCATGAGGCGGCCCACGGTCTCGGCCACCGCGCCGCCGACGCCCGCATCGACCTCGTCGAATATCAGGGTTTGTGCCGCACCGAGTTCGCTCGTGGTGACGGCGATGGCGAGCGCGATGCGCGACAACTCGCCACCCGACGCCACCTTGCCGATCGAACGCGGCGTGCTCCCCGTGTGTCCGGCGACCAGGAAGGCAATGTCTTCGAGGCCGGAGCGGCTGGGCTGTGCCAGCGGTTGAAGCTCCACTTCGAAACGGCCGCCCTTCATGCCGAGTTCCTGCATGGCCTGGGTCACGGCCTGGGCGAGCCGCGGCGCAGCCTGCTTGCGTGCCTTGCCGAGTGCCTTGGCTTCCTTCAGGTAGGCCTGCTGCGTAGCTTGCTCCGCGCGCTCCAGTGCGTCGAGATCGCTCTGGGCGTCCAGCGCTCGCAGCTCCGTCTGCCAACCGGACAGCAGCGCCGGCAGTTCCGCGGGCGGTCGCCGGTACCGGCGGGCCAGGGACATCCACAGACCCATGCGCTCGTCGAGTTCGGCGAGCTTTTCCGGGTCGGTGTCGGCTTGACGGAGGTAGCTGTGCAGCGAGTGCGCTGCGTCGGAGGCCTGGGCCACGCTCGAGGCCAGCACTTCGCCGAGTGCCTTGAATTCGGGCTCGATGTGCTCGCAGTTCTGCAGCAGCGTGACGGCGCGGCTCAGCGCGGCCAGCGCGCCGTTGTCGTCATCTTCGAGAGCGGTGCTGGCGCCTTCGGCTGCGTCGATGAGCGCCTGGGCGTTGGAGATGCGCGTGTGGGCGGACGACAGTTCGTCCCACTCGCCCTCTCCGGGCGCCAGCTTCATCACCTCAGCCACTTGCCATTGGAGGCGTTCGCGTTCTCGTTGCAGGGAGTCCTGGGCGGAGCGGGCAGTTTCCAGCAGCGAGATCGCTTGTCGCCAGGCCTGCCAGGCGCTGTCGAGCGTGGTGGTGCTCGCGCCGGCATAGGCGTCGAGCAGACCACGCACGGCTTCAGGCCGCGTAAGGCTCTGCCATGCGTGCTGACCGTGGATGTCGAGCAGGCGCTCGCCGAGCTCGCGCAATTGCGTCGCTGTGGCGGGGCTGCCGTTGATCCAGCCGCGACTGCGGCCCTGGAGGTCCACGGTGCGGCGCAGCAACAGTGCGTCGCCGGATTCGAAGCCGCCTTCGTCCAGCCAGCTGGCCAGTGTCGGGTCGGCGTCGAATTCGGCGCTCACGTCCAGCCGCTCGGCGCCCTCGCGCACGGAGCCGGCGTCGGCCCGATTGCCCAGCGCCAGTTGCAGCGCGTCGATCAGGATGGATTTACCCGCCCCGGTCTCGCCCGTGAGGACAGTGAAACCCGTCGAGAGATCGAGCTCGAGTGCGCGCACGATCACGAAATCGCGCAAGGCGATGCGGCGCAATGCCATTTTCAGGAACCTCCTTCGTTCCAGTGCAGTTTCTTGCGCAGAGTGTCGAAATAGCTCCAGCCCCTGGGGTGCAGGAATCGCACCCGGTATTCCGAGCGGCGCACCACGACCCGGTCGCCGATCGCCAGCGATGCGAGCGATTGCATGTCGAAATTGGCGCTGGCGTCGCGCCCACCCACCAGTTCGATCGAGACTTCGTCCTCGTCCGGCAACAGGATGGGGCGGTTGGAGAGCGTGTGCGGGGCGATCGGCACCAGCACCCATCCCGGCACCGCGGGATGCAGCAACGGCCCGCCGGCCGAAAGTGCGTAGGCCGTCGACCCGGTGGGCGAGGCGATGATCATCCCGTCGGCGCGCTGGTTGGCCACGAAATGGCGACCGACCGTGACGCGCAACTCGACCATCCCCGAGGTGGCGCCGCGGTTGACGACCACATCGTTCATCGCAAGCGCGTCGAAGACCGATACGCCGTCGCGAATCACCTGGGCGTGCATGAGGCTGCGGTGGTCTTCCTCGTACTCGCCGGACAGCATCGGGATCAGCGTCGCCTGGTAGTTGTCCAGCGAGATGTCGGTAATGAAGCCGAGCCGCCCCCGGTTGATGCCGATCAGCGGAACGCCGTACGGGGCGAGCTGCCGTCCGATGCCGAGCATGGTGCCGTCGCCCCCGACCACGAGGCCGAGGTCGCATTCCTCGCCGATTTCCTCGACCGTCAGCGCCTTGTACGGGCCGACCTCGACGGCGGCGCCTTGCGACTGCTCCACAAACACCGTGCAGCCCTGTGCTTCCAGAAACGCGCCGATGCCTTCCATGACGTCGTCATGCGCATCGCATTGCGCCCGGGCACCGGAAGCCTGGTATTTACCTATGAGGGCGACGTGCCGAAAGCGAGGGGCCATCTACAAATTACAACATTAAAATCGTCCGATGCTGGACGACCGCGCCAAGTTGCTGCTAAAGACCCTCGTCGAGCGATATATCGCCGAAGGGCAACCTGTCGGCTCGCGCACCCTGTCTCGTGCATCGGGGCTGGATCTTTCCCCGGCGACCATTCGCAATGTGATGTCCGACCTCGAAGGCCTGGGCCTCATCGCGAGCCCCCATACGTCCGCGGGCCGCATTCCGACGGCGCGCGGCTATCGGCTCTTCGTCGACACCATGCTGACCGCGCAGCGCGAGCAGTTCTCCACGCCGAGCCTTGCGCCCGACCAGCCGCAGAAGGTGATCGCGAACGCCGCGAACCTGCTGTCCAACCTGTCGCAATTCGTTGGCGTCGTGATGGCGCCGCGCCGCGCGTCGGTGTTCAGGCAGATCGAATTCCTGCGATTGTCCGACCGTCGACTGCTCGTGATCATCGTTTCGCCTGACGGCGATGTGCAGAACAGGGTGATCTTCCCGGAGGCGGACTACTCGCAGTCGCAACTTGTCGAGGCGTCGAACTACATCAACACCCACTATGCCGGCCTGTCGATCGAGCAGGTGCGCGACCGCCTCCAGTCGGAGGTCGAGCAGCTGCGCGGCGAGATCGCGGCGTTGATGCAGGCTGCGGTCCAGGTGAGCTCCGAAGTGCTCACCGAGGCGCAGGACGAAGTGGTGATCGCCGGCGAGCGCAACCTGCTGGCCGTGACCGATTTTTCCAGCGACATGAGCCATCTGCGCCGCGCGTTCGAGTTGTTCGAGCAGAAGGCGCAACTGATGCGCCTGCTCGACGTGTCGAGCCAGGCGGAGGGCGTGCGCATCTTCATCGGCGGCGAGAGCCAGGTCGTGCCCTTCGACGATCTGTCGATCGTGAGCGCGAACTACGAGGTCGACGGGCAGGTGGTCGGAACGCTCGGCGTCATCGGCCCCACGCGCATGCCGTACGAGCGGATGATCCAGATCGTCGACATCACGTCGAAGCTGGTCACCAACGCCTTGAGTCACCGGAAATAGGATGCGGTCGCAGGCCCCACTAGAATCCGTGCCGCGTGGGCCGTTAGCTCAGTTGGTTAGAGCAGCGGACTCATAATCCGTTGGTCGCTGGTTCAAGCCCAGCACGGCCTACCACCGAACATGGGGTTAGCAGGCGAATGCCTGCTAACCCTTTTTCTTTTTGCGGAGCATGGTCTTCATCCCCCCTCAGGTCCAATCACCTTGACGCCAACTGGCCGACTCGTCAGTATCCGCGGTGGCAAAAAAGTAGGCCTAAACGCCTCTAATAAATTCTTGAGGAGGGCGATTGAGCACTCGTACCCATGCCAAGGCGCGCAAGACGCCCGGGCAAGCGACAGCGCGCACGGCCGCGTCAGTTTCTGCTTCCAGTCCCGCCGTGCGGGTGACCATCGTCGGCGGCGGATGTGCCGGCCTGTCGACCGCATGGCAACTCCTCAAATTGAATGAGGAGCGAGCGAAGCTCCTCGATTCAGACAACCCACGCGAACGGCGGACTGCGCAGGAATGGCCGGAGTACGCCATCACCGTCTACGAGTCGAGTTGGCACCTGGGCGGCAAGGGCGCGTCGCGGCGCGACGAGCACGGCCGGATCCTGGAGCATGGCCTGCACGTCTGGCTCGGCTTCTACGAGAACGCCTTCAAGTTGATGCGCGAGTGCTATGCGCAAGTCGAGGGTGAAGGCTGGGGGCCCGACGCCCCGGCCGGCCAACGACTGACCCATGGCCGTTTCGACGACGCCTTCGCCCCCGAGCCGCACATCGGCGTGGCGAGCCGGCATGGAGGTGCGTGGGAGACATGGACGGGGTTTCTTCCGCCCATGAAGGGGCAGCCCGGTGAACGCCTCGACACGGCCACCAACCCTTTCAGCATGTGGGGCTACCTGGCCCGCGCGCTGGCGCTCGCCAAGGCGCTGATGCAGAGCGTGCTGGCGCCTTCCCACACCGATCCCCACAGCGAGCGCTCCGGCCCGCGCGCGCGTTCCGCGCTGGACGAGGCGGTCGAACTCGACTTCTCCTTCGATCCGAGTTCATCGCCAGAGGTGCTGGTCGAACGATTCGCAGTCCTGGCGCGGGCGGTGCTGCTGACGTCGGCCGCGGGTGTGCTGCAGGCAGCCTCGTTCCTGGAAAGCTGGCTGCGCGAGAACAACCCGGCGCCGCAGATCGCCTCGTCGATGCTCAAGTTCATCGAGGCTCTGGCGACCAATGTCCGTCGCCAGTTGCAGGATCTGGTGATGGTCGACGAGGAGTTGCGTCGCAAGACCGAGATCCTCAATCTGCTGATGACGATCCTGATCGGCCTCTACCGTGATCGCGTCTTCTTCGACGCGCGGGGGCTCGACGCGATCGACGGAATCGACTACCGCGATTGGCTGCAGAAGCACGGCGCGACGACCGGCGCAGTGGACTCGCCGCTCGTGTGGGGCATCTACGACCTCGTGTTTGCCTATCGAGACGGCGACCATCGCAAGCCCTCGCTGTCGGCTGCGCAGGCCCTGCGTGGTGCGGCGCGCATGTTCTTCACCTACCGCGGCTCCATGTTCTGGCGCCTCCAGTCGGGAATGGGCGACGCGGTTTTCGCGCCGCTGTACCGGGCGCTGAAGAAGCGGGGCGTCGAGTTCAAATTCCTTCATCGGCTGGTGGACATCGAATTCGACTTCCGTCAGCGCCAGCCCAGCATCACGAAACTGCGCTTCGAGACGGATCGCGATGTGGCGCTGCTCAACGAGCCGGATCGCTCGCCTCTCGACGAGCAGGGCTGCTGGCCGGAAGATGCGAGCAAGTGCTTTGGTCCAGAGGGTGCAGGGAAATCCAAAGCCGGGAAGGCCCGAAGCAAACGCCAGTTCGACGCGACAGCCGGAGTCGATTTCGAAGTGGCCGTGATTGCCGTCGGCAAGGATGATTTTGTTGCCGCGTGCGAGGCAGCCCGGGATGACACCGCCAGGTCCTATCTGTTCAAGGAACTGCCAGCGTGGGAGTTGATGCGCCAGCGCGTGGCAACCGTCGGAACGCGCTCCGCGCAGGTCTGGATGTCGCACGACGTCGAGGCGCTCGGATGGGATCGCGGGCCGGTCATCGTCGCGGGACTGGATGTACCTCATCGCGATGACAAGAAGAAGGGCTCCCGGCGCTACGAGACCTGGGCCGACATGACGCACACCCTCGCCGCAGAGCGTGCGTATCGCGTGCGGCAGGACGGCGCGGTTCACGGCGCGGATGTGATCCGGTCGATCTCCTATTTCTGCGGCGTACTGCCGGACGACAAGCTTCGCAAGACGCTGGAGCGCACGGATGACGCGCATGGCGAACTGGGTGCGTTTCTCAAGGAGCGGATGCGAACCTTGTGGCCGAAGGCGTTCACGGGCGGCCGGACTCCCCTCGAGTTGCTTGTGGCGGCCAATGGCAAGGAGAAGGGTGCCGGATACCTGCGCGACCAGTACGTCGTCGACAACCGCGTCGGAAGCGCGAGGTATACGCAATCCCTTCCGGGCAGCGGCACCGTCCGCATCTCGCCGCTCGACCCCTGGTTCGCCAACATGACGGTGGCGGGCGACTGGACGGATTGCGGATTCAACGGCGGCTGCGTCGAGGCCGCCGTGATGTCGGGCAGGCTTGCCGCGCACGCGATCAGTGGTCGCGTGGATCTCAACCAAATCGTCGGATACCACCACCCATGAGCACGGTCTGGAAACGACCGACCCTGTCGGTGACGAAACCCAATCGCAACTTCGGCGGCATCTACCGCAGCGCAGAGGGCGAGAACGCAGGCAAGACGATCGGCGGCGTACCGCTGCAGACGGCGTCCGATGCGGTCGTCGCGGCGGTGGAACTTGGCTACAAGGTGGCCGATGCGCAACTGGGCCGGGGCCGCCGCCTGGCGAAGCAGCTTGGCGGCGCGGCACAGCGCGCCGGCGTGCACAGCGCGGCCCAGCCGATCGACGCGACCGAGCGGCTTCTGTCGCGAGCCATGCTTCTGATGCTCGAATGGTTCGAAGGCGCGGCGAGTGATCCGCAAGGCCCGCTGCGCCGTCTCGCACGGGCCGAACTCGATGCCGTAGTGTCCGCGTTCGGGCTCGCCAAAGGAGGCGGGGGACGGGAAGCCAAGACTGCCCACACGCATGCGCCTTCGCCGGCTCCGGCGAGCGCGGCCCCAACGCGGCCCAGCGCGCCCCGCAACTCGCCCAGCCTCGGTGTGCGTCATGCGCCGGGTACGGCCACCCGGTTGGTCCGGGTGACCGAGACCGAATGGTCGGGCCCGTCAGCCGAGGCTCGAACGCGCCTGACCTTCCATCACGCAACGACGCCGACCGCGCCCGTCCTGGGTGCATGGCTGGTGCGACGCGCGGGCGCGGCGGAACTGGTGGTCGAAACCGAAGCCAGCCATCCGCCCGGCGTGTGGCGCGCCGCCGTGTGCGATGCCGAAGGCATGCAGATCGGCCACGTCGAGATCGGGCTCTGACATGGCCACTGCGTTTCGAGAGCGTCCGGTGTTCGAACAGGTCGACGACAGCCTCGTGCAGGAGGTGCTCGACGAATACGGCGCGCGCGTTCGCAGCCAACTCAAGCGCTGGCTGCCGGCCGTGGCGCCGCGCAACTACCTCGACGAATTGCTCGCCGACTACCCGCGGCGCGGCGGCAAGATGCTGCGACCCTGCATCTGCCTGGCGACGGCGCGGATCTTCGGTGCCGACCTCGAGGACGCCGTGGCCTCCGCGGTGTCGATCGAGCTGCTGCACAACGCGCTGCTGATTCACGACGACATCGAGGATGAGAGCGACCAGCGCCGGGGGTCGCCGACATTGCATGCATTGCATGGCGTGCCCCTCGCGCTGAACGCGGGGGACGCGCTCGGCCTGCTCAGCCTCGCGCCGCTGAAGGCCAACTTCGAGCGCCTGGGAACATCGCTTGCGCTGCGCATCTTCGAGGAGACCGAACGCACCGCATGGGCCAGCGCCGAGGGACAGGCGCTGGAACTGGGATGGCAGCGCGAGTCGCGGCTGGACGTGAGCGAGGAAGACTATCTGACGATGGTGCTTCTCAAGACGTGCTGGCTGGCCTTCATCCATCCGCTGCGCGTCGGCTGCCTGATCGGCTCGCGCGGCCGCTACGACGTCGACCGGCTGGTGCGACTGGGCAATTTCATCGGCGCCGCGTTCCAGATCCAGGATGACTTGCTGAATCTCGACAGCGGCGCCAGCTACGGCAAGGAGGCGGACGGCGACCTGCGCGAAGGCAAGCGAACGCTGATGGTCATCCACGCCCTGGCGCATGCCGCGCCGGCGGCCCGGGCACGTCTGGAGCGATTCTTCAAGCTGCCCCGCGAGAAGCGCACCGGGGCCGAGATCCGTTGGGTCCACGCCCTCATCGATCGTTGCGGCTCCATGGACCATGCGCGTGGTGTAGCGGCCGGTTTGGCCGGCGCGGCGCTGTGCGAATTCGAACGCTGCTTTTCCGACCTGGCGCCGAGCCGCGACCTGAGCTTCCTGCGTGCGATGCCGACCTGGGTCCTACAACGCGTCCGTTGAATCCGACACCGCACCGCCATTCGAGGAACGAAGCCATGTTTCGACAGATCCTGCTTTACGGTGCCACCGGATTCTCCGGTCGCATCGTCGCGGAGGCCGCCGCGAAGCGCTGGGCCGACAGCGAGTACGAGCTGATCCTGGCCGGGCGCGACGGCGCGAAGCTGGCGAAGATGGGGCGCGAGTTGGGGTTCCAGACACGCGTGGTCGCACTCGATGACGCGCGGGGCCTGGACGAAGTCCTGGGCGCCAGCGGCATGTACGCGGTACTCAACGCCGCGGGCCCGTTCGCGTCGACCGGCCTGCCGCTCGTGAAAGCGGCCCTGCGCAACAAGCGCCACTACGTCGACATCAACGGCGAGGCCGACGTGTACAAGCAACTCGACGACTATGCCTACATCGCGGAGCAGCGGGAGGTTGCGCTTCTCTGCGGCGCCGGGCATTCGGCAACCACGTCGGACGTGATGCTGGTGGCGGCACTCAAGCTGCTCTCATCGCAGGGCATCAAGGAGATCGGCACCGTGCGGATCGCGTTCTCGCACGTCAAGTACGTGTCGCGCGGCAGTGCACAGACCGCATGGCGCTCGATCCGAGAGCAGACGATGGTGGTCCGTTCCGCCGATGCCGGGCCTCGCAAGCGGCCTCGCCTCGATATCGACTACGAGCCCTCCGGCAGGATCGAGCGCATGTTCGACTTCGGCGACGTCGCTCCGGGACAGAAGGGCGCCGAATCGCCGCGCCGCATCGCGATGCTGGCCAATCTGCTCGACCTGTTGACGGCCCGGATCACGCTCACGCGCAGCGAGATCAACGCGCGCCGCATCGAGTCCTTCATCGAGATGCCGGAAGGGGCACGCATCTTCGTGCAGCTCGGCGCGTTCTCGGCGCCTCTGTACGCGCTGCCCGCGTGGCGTCGGCTGGTGCGCGCGCAGGTCGACATGCTGCCCGAGGGACCTGACCAGGAAGAGCGCCTGAACGATCGGCACACGGTCCTGCTGGAGATCGACGACGGCGCCGGCCGCACGCTGATCGACTGGCGGACGGAAACGCCTGACCCTTACGACTTCACCGCGGATTGCGTGCTGGGCGTGATCGAAGGGCTGCCCTCGAGATCGCTTTACGGCTGGCGCACACCCGCCGAGATGTTCGACATCGAGATCCCGAACGGAAACCTGCCGAACCGGCTTTTCTCCAATTGCCATTTCGAGCGGCGGAAAGGCTGAGCGATGAAGGGCGTGACACCCACCGAAAGGTTCTGGTTCGGAGTCGCCAGCGTCGCTGGCGCGGCCGATTCGCCACCCCTGGTCCAGGGCGCGCGCGACATGGCGGTGGATGTGCTTTGGGATTCGGACGCAGGCGATGCATTTGCGGTCCTCGTTTCTGAAATGGAAGACGCGACCCAGGGCACGCTGAAGTGTCTGTGCGCCTTCACGAATATCGTGGCGTGGGCCGATGCGCTGCGCCAGCAGGGGATCAAGGCCATCGAGACCCCCATTGCAGCCGAAGACCGTGGCACCGGCACCTTCGACCTCACGATCACGGCGCCCCTGAAGCTGGCGACGAACGACGAGGAAGCCGGGGATCCTGCGCCGGTGCTCGGAACGCTCCATGGCGTGAGATTCACGCCGGCCGCTGGGGACGCTGCTGATCCCGAACCCTTGACGGTGGTGTATGGCCAGGACGTTTCCACGCCCGCGGCCGGCGTGTCCAACAGTGAAGTGATCGTCCGGAGCGTGGAGGTCGAAATGCCGCGACAGGACGTGTGCGTACTGCAGGACGGAGCGTCCTTCGTTTTCTCGGGGAAGGGGCGCATGCTTCTCCCGCCAAGGCTTGCGGACCTCCCCTATGCCTTTGCCCACAGCCGGTGCGGCCAACTGGTCAGACGCCTGTCCGACATCCTGGCCCCGCCCGCCGCGCCGCCGCTTTCGCGGCCTGTCCTGAAGCATCGGGCCAGTGAATTCAAGACCACCGGCTACCGCTTCACGGATGTCGAGCTGATCGGCATGCGCATCGACCTGAGACCCTTCGGCGATGCGGCCGACGATCTGCTGGCACGGATGATCCGGCCGCTGAACTTTCACCTGGATCGGAACGCGAAGATCGATCCGATATCGGCGATGGGCTTCAGCTACCGGCCGGCGGCGCGCGTGCTGGTGCTCGAGCTGGTGCGCTATGGCCGCATGTACCTGGGCTATGACAAGCCCGATCAGGGACAGGACGATCCGTTCGAATCGCAGTACGAACTTCTCTTGCGCGTGCTCGTCGGCCGCGTCGATGACGACGGCGCGCAGGCGCGTGATCCGGCCATGTTCGTGCCGGCGGTCTTCGTCGACAGCGCGTGGTCGAAGATGATCGGGCGCGAATACCAGGGCTTCAGGAAGCGCCTGGCGCGCTTCGTCGACAGCAGCGGGCATCCCCTCCGGCCCGCGGGTGGGCCGCGGAACGGGTCGACTTCGCCGCTGTTCGACGTGGCCAGGGTCGAGCAGGTGGATTCGTTTCGGAGCAATCCGAGGATCACTCCGATTCTCGACATCGACCTGCCGTCGATAGATCCCGACTGGTTCGAGCGCGCAGAACCGGTCGATTCGTTCGGCGTCTCGTTGGCGGCCGGCCCGCGATGGCGGCAATCGGACTTCTCGCGCAAGGAATTCCGGCGCTCGTTCGCGCGCGAGGTGCTGCAGGACGGGCCGACGTCCTTCAATTCGATGCAGGTCGCGCCTGTGGACAGACGCGGACTGCCTCCTGCGTGGATCACCGGCTCATTCCATTTGAACGGCCTGCGGGCGGCTTTTCCGCCGGGCATCGCGACACTCCAGCTCGGCGACTCTGCAGAGTTGCCCTACGCGTTCCGCCTTCTGCGAAAAGTCATGCGCAACGAACCCATTGCCATGCCGACCGGCGACTGGTACGTCGGGCGATGTTCGCTAGACCTGCGCGTTGAGGACGGGCTGGTCTGAGACCAGTGCCGAGGCAGCGATAGCCGCCTCGAAATTCGCGAGCGTCACGCGCACGAAGTCAGGATCCGGCGGGACGGGCGCCGCGCCGTCGAGCACCGCAAGCACGATCTTGGCCGCTTCCCGGCAGCTCGCGTTGTCCACCAGGAGCAGGGCGGAGGCGCGCAGTGCCACCGTCAGCGCGCCTTGCGCACGCGCATGCACGATCGCCTTCAGCAGGAGCATGGTCGCGCGTGCGCGGTCTTCCTCGAGCTGCGCCAGGAGGATGCTCAGTTCGGGCGCCATGTACGCTTCTTCGCCGTTCTCGGCGCGCAGCAGCCCGTGTTCTGCCGCTGCACGAGCCCCGTCGCGATCACCCGCGGAAGCGAGCGACATGGCAATGCCCCAACTGTAGTAAGTGGAGCTGACCTCCGCGCCTGCGTCCAGGAAGGCCTTGTGCACGTACTGCAGGGTCGCCACGGATTCCGGCGCGGGGCCCAGCGCGCCCTGGGCCATGCACAGTTGCATCATCCCGGCCGGGATCCATGTCTGGTAGCCGCGCTCCTGCGCGATCGCCAGACCCGTCGTCGCCAGTTCGGCCGCATGCGCGAAGCGGCGCTGCAAGAGCCGCGACGCCGCGAGCCATACCTTGCCGTAGCTGTCATCGAACGGGCTCTTGAGCGCCGCCAGGTGGTCGTGAAGCGCGGTCGCGGCACTCTCCGCGGACTGGAGATCGCCGCGCAGCCACGCGGTGGTTGTCATCAATGCCCAGGCCGCGGTCGCGGGCTCCTGCACATTCGGGTAGGTAAAGCGGTTGCCCTTTTCCGCCATGTACAGCTTCAGGCAGCGGTCAAGATGCTCCTGGCTGTCATCGAGCCGGCCCAGGTAGGTCAGCGGGTAGGCGGCGAACGCGAGCGCGTCGATCAGCAGATCCAGGCGGCCACAGCGTTCGGCCAGCCGGATGCATGACTGCGCGAGTTCCTCCGACCGGACGATGCGCCCGCGAACCAGATAGTGCGTGCCGCTGCCGCGAAACACCGGATAGGCATCCTCGGGAGGCGTCGTATCGTCGCAGAGCGCCATCGCCTCGGCGAAGGCCTGCTCCACCTCTGGTGCTGCGTAGCCGCGTGTCGCGGTGAGCGAGTGACCCAGTTGCGACAGAAGGGCGCGGCGCAGTGAACGGTTGTCCTGCGGATCCTCGATCTGCTCGGTGAGGTTCAATCCGGCCTTCGCGTGGCCGATCGATTCCTCGTAGGCCGCGCGCCCGGCGGTCATGCGGCTGGCGTCGGCCAGTGTCCGCGCTGCCCGTTGGCTCTGGCCGGCCTGGGCGAAGTGGTGGGCGAGCAGATCGAGCGGCACCTCGCCGGTCGCACCGTCCGCATGGGCCTGCAGCAATTCGGCAGCCCGGGCATGCAAGCGCTGGCGGTCGCTGCGCAAGAGGGTCCGATAGACGGCATCGTGGATCAGCGCGTGGCGAAAGCGCAGCGATCCATAGGACGCGGCGCTCGTGGCGATGAGGATGCCTTCCTCGATCAATCGGCCGATCGATGCGGCAATGTCGCCGCTTTCGCCCGCCAGTCGCTCGAGCAGTTGCGGCGAGAACTCCCGGCCGAGGACCGCCGCGGACTGCACCAGGGCCCTGAGCGCGGGCATGCGGTCGAGCCGTGCCTGGATCAGGTTCTGCAGGGTGGCGGGGATTTCCGTGCCGGACCCGGCGTTCTTGTCGAGCACCGTCCTTGTCAGCTCTTCCAGGAAGAGCGGATTGCCCTCGCCGCGCGACACGACGCTGTCGATGGCCTCATTGGCAATCGCTCCGCCGGAAGCCAGGTGCTGCACGAGCTTGCGCGATTCCTCGGCGCCCAGGGGCGCGAGATCCTTGCGCACGACGTTCGGCAGCGCCTGCAGGAAGGTTCCTCCATCCTCGCGCCGTGTTACCAGGATCATCAGGCGCTGGCCGGCCGAGCTTTCGATCACTCGCTGAAGGACCAGCCCCGTCGTGGCGTCGCACCAGTGCAGGTCTTCCACCACGAGCAGCACCGGGCTGCGATCCGTCAGGGCGCGCATCAGCCAGACCAGCAGCTTGACGGTGTTCTCGCGTTCCAGTTCAGGGCTGTCCTGAGAGACGCCTGGCGCTTGCGGCCACACGACGGGGCGCAAGTAGCGCAGCGCCTGTTCCGGGATTTCGCCCGAGACGGACCCGGCGAGCAGCAGGCGTGTCTTGTCCAGCGCGCTCGCCTCGTCGTCGCTGGGCTGCACGTCCGCGAGGCGACGCAAAAGCACACCGAGTGGGTACAACGGTGCGTTCTGCATCCTGGGTGTGCAGTGCAGGTCCACGTGCTGCACCCACTCTTCCGCGAGCGACTGCTGGAGCGCGCCCGCTACGCGAGACTTGCCCACGCCGGCCTCACCCACCAGTTCGACCACCTGCGGGCTGCCCTCGGATGCCAGCCGCCATTGCGCCGCGAGTTCCGCGAGCAAGGACTCCCGGCCGATCAATTGGCTTGTCCCTTGCCCTTTTCGCAAGGCCTCGAAGCGCGACAGCGACGGCAGTTCGGCATGCGCGCGCCAGGCGCTCACAGGCTCGGGAAATCCGGCGAGGCGCAAGTCTCCGAGCGATTGCAACTCGAAGCGCTGGCCCACGAGGCGGCGGGTCTGGTCGCAGAGCACCACGCCACTGGGTGGCGCGCAGGCGACGAGGCGCGCCGCCAGGTGAGCGACGGGTCCCGTGACCGATTGCTCGTCGATCGCTGCGCCATCGATCATCTCGCCCATCACGACCGTGCCGGACGCGATGCCGACGCGCATTTCAAGCGAGGCGGGCGCGGGCGCGCGCACGGATCGAATCGAGTGCACGAAGTCGATCCCGGCACGCACTGCAGATTCCGCGGAGTCTTCCTGGATGGCGGGGTAACCGAACACGACAAAGGCGCCGTCGCCGACGAATCGGACGATGTAGCCGGAATGTCGGCGCGAGACTTCGCGCACGACGCGGTGAATCGATGAGAAGACCAGCCGCAGGTCGTCCGGATCCAGCACATTGGCCAAGCGTGTCGACTGGACGAGGTCGCAGAACAAGACGGTGCCTTGCCGCAGTTCGGGGCGCTCGACCGCAGTCGTGGGCAATGGGGTGCCGCATTGGTCGCAATAGCGTGCAGAGGGACGTGACTCGGATCCGCAGCGCGGGCACAGCGTGGACATCTCGCGACGGAGCCTTTCAAGCAAGCAGCTTCGGCAGTGATCAATCGCCTTTTCCAAGGCGCGCACGCATCAACGCGGCAAGTGTAGAACTTACATACTAGGACTGGATGTAGTCAAGGTCGCCGGCCGATCTGCGGCGCTGAATGTGGCGTTCGCGCTGAATGCGCGTCAGATCCGATTGAAATTGGGACTACTGGAAAGAGGCCCAAAAAGCATGCTATGATCGCAAGCTGTGCGGCTGTAGCTCAGTTGGATAGAGTACTTGGCTACGAACCAAGGGGTCGTGGGTTCAATTCCTGCCAGCCGCACCACTCTCTCGAATGGCCTAGAGGATTCATTTCCTCTAGGCCATTTTCTTTTGCGTGGGGCCTTCACGGGGCGCACCTCCTTGCGCAGGCGCATGCCCGCCGCGTGGCTCAGGTCGTGAATGCAGGTCGTTCAGAACAACTTCCTGTCGGGCTCGTTCCCAAGCAGATCCCTACGGCGGCCGCAGCGGGCCTCGATCACCGAACGCGCGACGCCGTTGGACATCAAGACTTGGACGCTCCGCCTGCCTTTCGCGTAATGAGCACGTGCAGCGGCATATCGCAATGTCAAGGGCCGCTACCGCTCACACGCCTCGTCGGCGCTGTAGCCGCCATATCAGGTCCGACTCACGCCCAAATAATCTGCCAATTTTCGGAGCGGTCGCGTCACTGCCCACGAACGTGAAGAAAATACCGCAGTCAGATCATTTCTCAATTTCGCTATCTCAGCCTCAGCGCGCGACTGCTCATTCATCAGTTTTACGATTTGAGCCTCAGCGTGCGACTGTGCGTTTGCCAGTTTTGCGATTTGTGCCTCGGCGTGGGAGTTATCCTTTTTCAGCAGAGAGATGGAATCTTCAATGGAAATTGCTTCTATGAACGCCTCGTCCCTCTCGATGATATGCCGTCCCTTGCGAAGCACGGCAGTGAATTCCTGCGTTCCAAATCGTGTGTGATAGACGCGCTCGACAGCAAAGTCCGTCAATCCAATTTGGTAGAGAAAACTCATGATCTGGAAAAACGAAGTTGGAGTAAATTGCCACGCGTGGGTATCGTGGTAAGCATCTTCGCCAGGAAGTTCGTGAAAGACATCCGCCTTCACGTCCTTGTAGGTTTCGTACCGCTGGGGGCCATGGTCGCCTGACCAGTGACGATCGGCGTCATTGTGGGCCCGATGCAGACGTTGAACGATATGGCTCCTCGGCTGATGGGTCTTGCGGTTCGCATAATATGCAGCGAGAACGTCGCTGACAGCAGTCGGCGGTGCAAAGTGATCAAAGCAGTAGCGCTTATCCGGGCATGCGATGTAGTAGCGGCCGTCATCCTCCAGCACACTGGAAACGCCCTGAAAGTGCCGGACAAAGTCGGGCTGATGTTCGATGCAATGGCCGCTGAAAACTGCTGAAAATTTCCGATCAACCATGTCGAATCCGCCTTTCGGAGCAACATAGTGGATCTGCGGAACGTTGGAGGTGTCGTGGCCTGCGTGCTTCACCGCTTCCGTCAGTTCTTCCGTAGTCAAAACGTCCATATACCGCACGTTCTCGCCGACGACTGATGGGGCGTGAAATGGCCCGATTTCGAGAATGGATCCTTCGGCGTGTGCAAACGCCAGTAGGTGACATCGTTCAGCCCCGGGACTCGCGACGTCCCCTTTCAATATCCCATGAATCTGATAATGCTCCAGTGCCTCTTGATCCGTGAGGCGCGCCAGACCTTGGTATTGCTGCCTGTAGAAATCTGGTTCAAATGCGCGAGGAAGGGGCACTTTATTCATTTGAAGAACCGGGGTTAGTGTGACGGGGGCTTTGATGCCATCACTGCAGCAGAGCCTGGCGTGCCTTGTTCGCCCATTGGGTCGGGTGGTTCTGGAAGGACGCTGCCGATGGCTACCTCGCCGCCCGGCGTGTGGGTGCTGTGGCGGGGCGCTTGATGACCGTCTTCGCGGCCGCTGTCGGCTTGGCTGAACTCGTCGATGACCGAGTAGCCCGCTTGGCTGGCTTTCTTGGAGCGCCGCTCAACGCTTCGAGGAGATGGCGCCTGGCCACCTCGAATGAGACCGATTTTTCACGCATGACGAACTCCGGATGACCTGCACGGTCTCAGGTGCCCTTGTCGCGCTTGGGCCGCGGCCAGAACACCGCGATGCCTTCGCGTGCGCAAATGGCGCGTGCTTCCAACTCGGACAACTCGCTGACCGTCACGCCAGTGTTTGGCGAGCGCGCGGGCGGTTCGGCAAGCGGCGCGGGTTGACTGACCGCGGGCAGGTCTGGATCTGCATGTTCAGGACGACGGCGTCGCAACAATGAGCGCATGGAGCGGAGTTTGGGTCTGCTCGCGGGGCTGGGGCCCATGGCGTTTCATGATGTTGCCGGCCTTACCTGCAGACATGAAAAAGCCCGCGGTCGGCGGGCTTTTTGAATGTGGACGTGAGCACTTACGCGGCCCACGTTACGGCAAAAATTCATCTGCAGAAGCCATCTTTGATTTTTCTCGTCGTGATGACTTCGACGCGCCTAGTGAGATTCGGCTTGCCTGCGCAGGCATTTTGCCCAGGAGCCCTGGGCAACCGATAATTATAGCACGAATCGAGCCGATTCGGACAAGATATCCGACCCGGCCCGATCACAAGAAATGCATTCGCCGCTCACCCCATCAACATCGGATTGCGGCGCGCCTCGTCGATGCGGCGCTGGCGCAGGGCTTCGCGACATTGGCCGAGACGCGCGGCTCCAGGTTCGGCGCAGCGGTTGTTGACGCAAACGGCGCGTGCCAGGAAGCTCCGTCCGCTGCATGCGGCCAGGAGGTCGGATCGCTGGCGGACCGGTGCTGCCGCCACATCCCTGGACCGAGGCGGAGCCGACCGCGTTGTGTGCGACGGCCCGTGACTGCCAGGACTCGAAGCGCGACTGGAATCTTCGGGTTCAGCTGCCCGTGCCTGCACTGCGGGCGGCGCGACCCATGACGTGCTGCTCACTTCCTCGTGACCGCTGGCGATCTTCTTGCTGGCCAACAGATCCGACACGATCTTTTGCTGCGCCGAGGTCACCGCGACCGGGCTTGTCGTTGCGGCTGCGGCAAGCGAGGAACTTGGCTTCGCCGATGCAGCGGCCGTCTCATGGTTCTCGAATTGCAATTGGTGCCATGTCGCGAAGCTGACGAACAGCAGAAGCGGCGGTACCAGCACCATGGTCAGGACGCTGCGCAACGCGCGGGCATCCGGGGACGACGCCTTGGCCGGCTTCGCGGGCTCGGGCGAGGGCGCCTCGTCGCTCGACGGGGACAGGTGTCCTCCGCAGGTCGCGCAGCGAACCGCACCAAGACTGTTCATCGTTCGGCAGAACTCGCAGGCGGCGAAGTCCGACTCCTTGTGCTGAACCAGCATCTTGAAGAGATCCCCCACTTGCGCATAGCCCACGGCTTGCACGGTCGCGGGCCACTTGGCGGGCCATATCGAATTCGCGGTGGTCGCATGCATGCTGGACTCCTTTGAAGATGGGTTGGGGAAACCCCGCTCTTTGGCAGAGCGGGCACGCGGAGCTTCAAGCGTAGAACACTCGCGCGGCCCGTCAAATGAGGAATGCAACACCTCAGCCGGCCAGGTCGCGACAGGCACATAAGGGGTGTTTTTCGTACGCGCCGGGCGCGCCACGTGTAAGACTGCGCCTGAATTTGACGGACAGGAATGCTGAGGGGCCGGCGGTGGCCTCCGCCGGAATGCCGCCGGCCGAAGCGGGGTAGCAACACTACTGGGGGAATGGCCGCGTCCGCGGGCGCGCCGTGCCGGCGGGATAATGCGCGGCGGCCACGCCAGGGACCGCTTTGGACGTCGATGCTTTCGGGGCCTGCCGACACCAGGCCGGCGGCGTTCGCAGCCTGGCGCTCATGGGGACGATCACGATGAGTTCATTGCACATGTTCCTGCCGGCATCCGAGCCCGCCCGCAGCGAGGCCTTGGCCCTGTTGAAGAAGACCCACCACATACCTCGTCACCTCGTGAGAGGCACCGCGCGCGCGGATCTGGGCAAGCGTGGACTGGCGGTTTCGGACGACGTCCGGCAAAGCCAGCAAGAGGCGCCCCCGCAAGAGCCGCAGCCACCGGACCCCGCCCCCGTCCAGGCAAGCTGAGGCGTCGCCGAAGCCGCGCAGTGCGCAAACGCGACCTGCCGGTACCCGGCCGGGACGAGCCGCCACCGGAGCCGGTGCCGGGCCAGAACGAGCCGAATCCTCAAAAGCCCGAGAGCGACGAACCGATTCTTCCGAGGCCGCTCGACCCCTCGATCCCTGATCTCCCGCCGACCGAATGAGTCGGCGTGCGACGTCTCGCGCGCTGACACGGCCCCGCAGTCACCGATGTGACAGCAAGGGTAAAGCCCGCTTCGAAATATTTCAAAGCTCGGTATCTTGATGTATCGGTCGGCATCGAGCTTCCATTCCTGGCAGGCAAGATCGTCCGACACCGGCCGCTGACCCAACGCGCAAGGAGTCGAACATCGTCTCGCCTGCCAACCGTGCTGATCTGCTCTGTGTCGACGGCGTCACCGTGCGCTTCGGCGGCATCACGGCCCTCGACAGGGTGTCGTTCTCGGTCGCGACCGGACATATCGTCGGTCTGATCGGGCCTAACGGAGCCGGCAAGACGACGTTGTTCAACTGCCTCTCCCGGCTCTATGCCTTCAGCGAAGGGCGAATCCTTTTCGAAGACCGATCGCTCGTCGCCACCCCGGCCCACGGCATCGCCGCGCTCGGCATCGGGCGTACTTTCCAGAACCTTGCGCTATTCCGGACCATGACGGTGCGGCAGAACATCCTGCTCGGCGGGCATTGCCGGACGCGCAGCGGATTCTTCGCGAATGCGGTCCGCCTGCCGTGGGTGCGGCGCGAAGAGCAGGCGCTGGAGGCGCATGCCGACCAACTCGTCGATCTGCTGGACCTGCACAGCGTCGCTCACACCCGCGTGATGGACCTGCCGTTCGGCACGCAGAAGCGCGTCGAGCTTGCCCGCGCCCTGGCCAGCCAGCCGAAGCTGCTGCTGCTGGACGAACCCGCCGGCGGCCTCAATCACGAAGAGGTCGGCAACCTGATGGAACTGCTGCGGCAGGTGCGCGACCGGCTCAAGCTCACGATGCTGCTGGTGGAGCACCACATGAACCTGGTGATGCGGGTATCGGACAAGGTGGTCGCGCTGGACTTCGGGCGCATCATTGCCGACGGCACACCGGCCGAGGTGCAGGCCAATGCCGAGGTGATCCGCGCCTACCTGGGAGGGCAGACCTGATGGCCGCGCTGCTCGAAGTGCGCGGCCTGCACGCGCAGTACGGCCCGAGCAAGGTCCTGCATGGCATGGACTTCGGCGTGGAGGAGGGCGGCATCACCACCATCCTCGGCGCCAACGGCGCTGGCAAGACCACGACCCTGCGCGCGGTCTGCGGCATGGTGAAGACGCAGGGCGACATTGTCTTTGCCGCGACGCGCATCGACGGCCGCTCGACCGAAGGCATCGTCCGGCTGGGCGTGGCCCACGTGCCCGACGGGCGCGGCACCTTCGTCAACCTGAGCGTCGAGGAGAACCTGCGCCTCGGCGCCTACACGCGGCGTGACAAGTCCGAGGTGGCGGCGGATTTCGAGCGTGTGTACGAGTACTTTCCGCGCCTGAAGGAGCGCAGGCGCCAGCAGGCCGGCACCTTGTCGGGCGGCGAACAGCAGATGCTGGCCGTGTCGCGCGCGCTGATGCTGCGGCCGCGCCTCCTCCTGCTCGATGAACCTTCGTTCGGCCTCGCGCCGCGCATCGTTCAGGAGCTTTTCGAGATCTTCCGCGAGATCAATCGGCGGGACCGGGTCAGCATGTTGCTGGTGGAGCAGAACGCGGCGCAGGCGCTGCGCCTGGCCGACCAGGCCTACCTGCTGGAAACCGGCCGCGTCGTGATCTCCGGCTCGGCCGACACCATCCGCAACGACGAGGCGGTGCGGCGTTCGTACCTCGGCTACTAGCCCCCTCCCAGATGAACGTCCTGCTCCATCAAGTGCTCTCCGGCCTCGCCACAGGCGGCATCTATGCCAGCATGGCGCTGGCGCTGGTGATGATCTACCAGGCCACGCACCTGGTGAACTTCGCGCAGGGCGAAATGGCGATGTTCTCCACCTACATCGCGTGGAGCCTCATGCAGGCCGGCGTGCCGTACTGGGGGGCTTTCTTCATCACGGTCGCGGTGGCGTTCTTGCTGGGTGCGCTGATCGAGAGAATCATCCTGCAGCCGGTGGAAAACGCGCCGATCCTGTCGGTCGTGATCGTCTTCATCGGACTGCTGGTGATTCTCAACAGCCTCGCGGGATGGATCTTCACGTACACGATCAAGCCCTTCCCGAGCCCCTTTCCGTCCGAGCCGCTCTTCGGCAATTCGTACGTGTCCTCGCACGAGCTGGGCTCCATCGGCATCACGCTCGGCGTGCTAGCGCTGGTCTTCATGTTCTTCCGCTTCACGCCGCTGGGCCTGGCGATGCGTGCGGCTGCGCAGAACCCCGTGTCGAGCCGGTTGGTGGGCATCCGCGTGGGCTGGATGCTGGCGCTCGGCTGGGGCCTGGCCGCGGCCATCGGATCGATCGCCGGCATCATGGTCGCGCCGACGGTATTCCTCGAGCCGAACATGATGGCCGGCATCCTCCTGTATTCCTTTGCCGCGGCGTTGCTGGGCGGCATCGACAGCCCGGGCGGCGCGGTGCTGGGCGGATTCATCGTCGGCGTGCTGGAGAACCTGGTCGGCGCCATCCTCGGCACCGAGCTGAAACTGACGGTTGCGCTGGTGCTGATCGTCGGCGTGCTGGTGATCCGGCCGTCCGGCTTGTTCGGCAAGGTCCACGTCACACGGGTCTGAACCATGGCCACACCCAACGAACCGACCAGCGAGCCATCGGCCAAGGCACGCCTTGCCGGATTGCTGCTCCTGCTGGTCATCGCGTGTGTGTTGCCTTTCCTGGTCAGCAACTACCGCGTGTTCCAGTTCACGCTCGCGCTGGTCTACGCCATTGCCTTGCTGGGCCTGAACATGCTCACCGGCTACAACGGGCAGATCTCGCTCGGCCATGGCGCCTTCTATGCGATCGGCGCCTACGTGGCGGCGATCCTCATGGACAAGTTCGGCGTGCCCTACTGGCTGACCGTTCCGGTCGCCGGCGCCGTGTGCCTGCTGGCGGGCTTCCTTTTCGGTTTGCCGGCGCTTCGCCTTGAAGGCCTCTACCTGGCGCTGGCGACCTTCGCCCTCGGCGTGGCGATGCCGCAGATCCTCAAGTACAAGCACCTCGAACACTGGACCGGGGGAGCGCAGGGCATCGTGATCGTGAAGCCGGAGGCGCCGGAGTGGACGGGGCTGACGCAGGACCAATGGCTGTACTTCGTCGTGCTGGCCTTCCTGCTGGTGCTCTTCGTCATAGGCTGGAACCTGCTGCGCGGGCGCATGGGCCGGGCGATGGTCGCGATCCGGGACCAGCCGATTGCCGCGCAGGCGATGGGCGTCAACACTGCCATGGTCAAGTCGTTGACTTTCGGCGTCTCGGCGATGTACACCGGTATCGCCGGGGCCTTGGGGGCCATCGTGATCCAGTTCGTCGCACCGGACTCATTCAACATCTTTCTTTCGATCACGTTCGTGGTGGGGATCGTGATCGGAGGGCTGGCGTCGATGCAGGGGGCGATCTTCGGGGCGGTGTTCATCCAGTTCATTCCGAACGTCGCCGACCAGATCTCGAAGGCCGCCCCATGGGCGATCTACGGCGTGTTCCTCATCGTGTTCATGTATGTCATGCCGGGTGGAGTGGCCGGCCTGATCCGCATCCTCTTCGGTCGATTTCAAAGGCGCAGGCGCTGAGAAGTTCGTGTTCTCGTCCGGTTCACGGCCCTCCGCAGGCCGGTCCGTTTTGTGTTCGATGACATTGAAGGAGACACATCATGAAGTTCAGTCCAGACCGTCGTGCAACCCTGCTCGCCGGCGCGGCGGCGGTCGCCTTGGCCGTCGTCGCCGCGCCGGCCGCCGCCCAGAAGAAATATGGGCCCGGCGTGACCGACACCGAAATCAAGCTCGGCCAGACCATGCCCTACAGCGGGCCGGCCTCGGCCTACGGGACGATCGGCAAGCTCCAGCAGGCCTACTTCAAGATGATCAACGAGAACGGCGGTATCAACGGCCGCAAGATCAACCTGATCAGCCTGGACGACGGCTACAGCCCGCCCAAGACCGTCGAGCAGGTGCGCAAGCTGGTCGAGCAGGACGAGGTGCTCGCGCTGTTCCAGACGCTGGGCACTCCGAGCAATTCGGCGATCCACAAGTACGTCAACGCCAAGAAGGTGCCGCACCTGCTGCTCGCTACCGGCGCGACGAAATGGGCCGACCCCAAGAACTTCCCGTGGACGCTGGGCTTCAACCTGAGCTATCAGGCCGAAGGCGTCATGTACGCCAAGTACCTCCTGAAGGAAAAGCCCAACGCGAAGATCGCGATCCTTTACCAGAACGACGACTACGGCAAGGACGTGCTCAAGGGTGTGAAGGACGGCCTGGGTGCGAAGGGAGCCAAGATGATCGTTGCCGAGGCGACGTACGAGGTGACGGACCCCACGGTCGATTCGCAGATCGTCACCCTGCAGGGCTCCGGCGCGGACACCTTCATCAATATCACCACACCCAAGTTTGCGGCGCAGGCCATCCGCAAGGCCTTCGATTCGGGTTGGAAGCCGCTGCATATCGTCAACAACGTCGGCGCATCGGTGGGGTCGGTGCTCACGCCGGCCGGGCTGGACAAGTCGACGGGACTGCTCACCATGCAGTACTACAAGGACCCGAACGATCCGCAGTGGAAGGATGATCCGGCGATGCTGGAATGGCGTGCCTTCATGGGCCGCTACTACCGCGAGGGTGATCCGAAGGACGCGTCCAATCTCTATGCCTATCTGGCGGCGCAGGCGATGGTCCAGATCCTGAAGCAGGCCGGCAACGACCTCACCCGCGAGAACGTGATGAAGCAGGCCGCCAACATCAAGAACCTGAAGCTGCCGCTGCTGCTGACGGGCATGTCGCTCAACACGACGCCGACCGATTTCTTCATCGTCAAGCAGGGGCAGCTGTCTCGCTTCACGGGCACGCAGTGGCAAGGCTTCGGCGACCTAATCAGCACGGTCGATTGAACGCGGCCCCCTGTGATACAACCGCCGCCGAGCCCGCGATGGGACGGTGTGAGCAATGAGCAAGGCATTCACGAAAGAAAGCGATACGGACGACGAGGACGGCGGCGAAGGCGGTACGCTGCCCCCGTTGCCTGCGGGCGGCAAGAACTACATGACGCCCGCGGGCTATGCACGCCTGCGCGCCGAGTTGCTGAACCTGATGGACGAGGAGCGGCCCAAGGTGGTCGAGGCGGTTCACTGGGCGGCAAAGAACGGCGACCGTTCGGAGAACGGCGACTATCTCTACGGCAAGAAGCGGCTGCGCGAGATCGATCGCCGGATCCGCTTTCTGACCAAGCGCCTCGAAGTGGCGGAAGTCACCGACCCCTCGGTGCACCATGGCAGCGACCAGGTGTTCTTCGGCTCCACGGTGCGATATGCGGACGAAACCGGCGACGAGCGCGAAGTCACCATCCTGGGCATCGACGAGGCCGACAGTGCTCAATCGCAGGTCAGCTGGATTTCGCCGATCGCCCGCGCACTGCTCAAGGCGAGGGAGGGCGACGTGGTCAAGCTGGCGACGCCGGGCGGCGTGCACGACATCGAGGTGTTGTCCGTGAGCTATCCGCCGCCGCCAGGCGACGCGGCCTGATCGGCCGCTGGTTCAAGGCGCGGGGATGGTCCGCGCCGCCGCGAGCACGGAAGAGGTCCGGCGCACGGCGCGCAGCACGGCTTCGAGATGCGCCCGGTCCCGTACTGCGATCACGAAGCGAAGGTCCGTCGAATCCTGCGGCGTCTCGTCGGCCATTTCCACGTGCGTGATGTCTGCCTCGGCGTCGGCCAGCGTCGCCGCCACGCGGGCCAGCACGCCCTTGTCGTTGCGCACGGTGATGACGACGCCGGTCTCGAAGGTGCGGACCGGGTCGTCGGCCCATTCGACCGCGAAGAAGCGCTCGCTGTCCTTGTAGCGCAGGCGTTGCCCGACCCCGCATTCGTCGGTGTGCACGACCAGGCCTTCGCCGTGGCCCAGGTAGCCGACGATCGAATCGCCCGGAATCGGCCGGCAGCACAAGGCGAAGCGCACCGAGGAGTTTTCGCTCCCGTCCAGCGTGACGGCGCCTTGCGAGACGCCTTCATGCGCGGTGAAGCGCTCTCGGCTCAGCATCAGCGCATCGGGCTTTTCGCCGCGCTCGGCCAGCAGTGCCATGAGCCGCTTCGCGACGATGCTGGCAATGCGCTTGCCCAGGCCGATGTCGGTCAGCAGTTCGGAGCGCGTGCGGTTGCCGGTGAATCGCAGCAGCTTTTCCCAGAGTTGCTGATGTTCCGCGTCGTCGTCCGGCAGATTTCCGAGTCCCTCGGCTCGCAGCGCCTGGGCGAGCAGCTTCTCGCCCAGCCCTTCGGATTCGGCATGCGCGAGCGTCTTGAGATAGTGGCGAATCTTCGAGCGCGCACGGCCGGTTCGAACGAAGCCGAGCCATGCGGGATTCGGCGTCGACACTGGTGCCGTGATGATCTCGACCACGTCGCCATTCTTGAGTTCGGTGCGCAACGGGACCTGGTCGCCATTGATGCGCGCGGCGGATGTGTGATCGCCGATGTTGCTGTGGATCGCGTAGGCGAAGTCGACCACGGTCGCGCCACGCGGCAGCGCCATGATCTGGCTCTTCGGCGTGAACACGTAGACCGCATCGGGAAACAGGTCGACCTTGACGTGGTCCCAGAACTCGGCCGCGTCGCGCGTTTCATCCTGGATGTCGAGCAGCGATTGCAGCCATTTGGCTCCGAGCCGTTCGCTGGTGGTCGCCGCCGCGGGCTCTGCGGCCTTGTAGAGCCAATGCGCCGCGACCCCGGATTCCGCGACGACGTGCATGGCCTCGGTGCGCAGCTGGAACTCGACATTGACGCCCGCGGGGCCGACCAGCGTGGTGTGCAGCGACTGGTAGCCGTTGAGCTTGGCGATCGCGATGTGATCCTTGAACTTGCCGGGCAGCGGCTTGTACATCTGATGCAGGATGCCCAGCCCGGTGTAGCAGGAGATCACGGTCGGCACGATCAGCCGGAAACCGTAGATGTCGGTCACCTGGGCGAAGCTCAGGTGCTTTTCGTCCATCTTGCGGTAGATGGAATAGAGCGTTTTTTCGCGCCCGGCGATCCGCACGCTCATGCCGGCGGCGGAGAAGGCCGTTTCGACCTCCTGCTGGACTTTCTGGATCAGGTCCCTTCGTCGGCCGCGCGCCTTGGCCACTGCTTTTGCGAGGATGGCATAGCGCCACGGCCGCAGATGGCGAAACGACAGGTCCTGCAGTTCGCGGTAGGTCTGGTTGAGGCCGAGCCGATGGGCGATTGGCGCGTAGATCTCGAGCGTCTCGCGCGAGATGCGCGCCCATTTCTCGCGCGGCGCGTCGTCCAGCGTGCGCATGTTGTGCGTACGGTCGGCCAGCTTGACCAGGATGACCCGTACATCCCGGGCCATGGCAAGAAGCATCTTGCGGAAGGATTCCGCCTGATTCTCCTCGCGGGTGTTGAAGCGCAGCTTGTCCAGCTTGGTGAGGCCGTCGACCAGTTCGGCGACCGGGGCGCCGAAGCGCTCGATCAGCTCCGACTTGGTCACGCCGCAATCCTCGATCGCGTCGTGCAGCAGGGCAGCCATCAGGGCCTGTGCGTCGAGCTTCCATTCCGCGCACTGCGCGGCCACGGCGATCGGATGGGTGATGTAGGGCTCGCCGCTGTTGCGAAGCTGCCCCAGATGGGCTTCGTCCGCGAAGCGGTAGGCGCGGCGTACCTGCTCGATGTCTTCCGAGCCCAGATAGTCCAGCCGGTCGGTCAGGGCCGCGAAGCTGGCGGCGGCCGCGTTCAATGCCGCCGGGCTCGGCCGGGGGCTCGGGGAGGCCTCTAACTGGGGCTTGACGACCGCGCTCATGACTCCCACTTTAGCGTGCCAGCCAATGGGACGCATTCAGGCACAAAAAAAGCACCGCGTACGGTGCTTCCTTGTTGCATGTGAGCATCAACTTAGCCGGGAACCTTCTTCAGCATTTCAAGGCCGATCTTGCCTTCGGCGATTTCGCGCAGGGCGGTCACGCCGGGCTTGTTCTTGCTCTCGATCTTGGGCGCATGGCCCTGGCTCAGCATGCGCGCACGGTAAGTGGCGGCGAGCACGAGCTGGAAGCGGTTCGGAATGTGTTGCAGGCAATCTTCGACGGTGATGCGGGCCATGAGGATCTTTCGGCGGTGGGGTGGGCGGATCAGGGGATGTTCAGCGCGGCAAAGGTGCTTGCACGCGCACGGCGCTGTGCGGAGTAGCGGAGCCGCTGAGCGTGGACTATCGCCTTCAAGTCGAAAAGCGCGCGCTCAAATACCTCATTGATTATAACGAAGTCGAACTCGCTGGCGCGGGCCATCTCCTCGGCGGCGTTCCGGAGCCTCAATTCGATGATCGCGGCGCTGTCCTCCCCGCGGCGTTCGAGCCGGGAACGCAGTTCTTCCCAGCTCGGCGGCAGGATAAAGATCATCACTGCGTTCGAAAAGGTCTTTCGGATCTGAAGCGCGCCTTGGAAGTCGATTTCAAGGATCACGTCCGCCCCTTGGGCGATGCGCTCCTCGATTGCCTTCTTGGACGTGCCATAGCGCTGGCCGTGCACGTGCGCCCATTCGACGAAGGCGTCGGCCGCCACCATCGAGTCGAACTCCGAATGGGACGCAAAAAAGTACTCGCGTCCGTGCTTTTCCTGGCCGCGAGGCGGGCGCGTGGTGTGCGACACCGAGGGTTGCACGGCGGAGTCGAGTTCCATCAGGGCCTTGACCAGGCTCGATTTGCCGGCGCCACTGGGCGCCGCGACCACGAAGATATTGCCGGGGTAGTCCATTCGCTGCTTCTCTATTCGATGTTCTGGACTTGCTCGCGCATCTGCTCGATCAGCACCTTCATGTCGACGCCGATGCGCGTCAGTTCGAGCGTGGCCGACTTGGAGCCCAGCGTGTTGGCCTCGCGATGGAGTTCCTGGATCAGGAAGTCCAGCCGCTTGCCGATTTCGCCGCCCTTCTTCACGAGGCGCTCGATCTCGTCGAGATGCGAATTCAGGCGCGTCAGCTCTTCGGCGACGTCGATGCGGATCGCGAAGGCCGTGGCCTCCGTGAGGGCACGGTCCTGCGCCGCTTCCGGCAGCGTGCCTCCGCTCAGGCCCATGGCTTCCTGCCAGCGTTCGAGAAAGCGCGTGCGCTGCTGCTCCACGAGCTGGGGGACCAGCGGCAGGGCCTGGGTCGCGAGCGCTCGTAGCTGCGTGAGGTGGTCCTGCAGCATCCTGGCGAGGCGGGCGCCTTCACGTTCTCGCGCTGAAAGCAGGGCCTTGAGCGTCTTTTCGGTGACGTCCGAGAGATCGGGCCCCCAGTCACCCTTGGCTGCGGTGTCGCCGGCGGCGAGCCGCAGCACGTCGGCGACGCTGAGATCGCGCGCGCTCGGAAGCCACGCCTTGATGTTGTCCTGCAGGCCGTTGAGCCGTTGCAACAGCTTGGCCGAAGGCTCGCCGATGCCGGCGTTGAAGGTGTTCTCGATCGCCGCGCGCACCTCGACCTTGCCCCGCTTGAGCTGCCCGGTGAGCAATTCGCGCAGCGCGGGTTCGTGCTGGCGCAGTTCCTCGGGCAGCTTGAAAGTCAGGTCGAGAAACCGGCTGTTGACCGAGCGGATTTCGACCCCGAGCCTGACCGTGGCGTGGGGCCTCGCTTCGGCTTCGGAGTGGCTGCCTGCGGGGCCGGTCTGGCCGCTGGCATAGCCGGTCATGCTGTAAACTGGCATTGCGCCTCACTGTGATTTGTTGTTCGCACCGTGGCGTCGGCACAGCGTTCGCTTGCCGCACCATCGCCTTCGGGCGAAACTCCCGGATTATGTCAAAGGTCAAACCTTCGCCCCTGCTGCCTGATACGGTCATTGGCGGCTATCGCGTCGTGCGGCGGCTTTCCGCCGGTGGTTTCGGTGTCGTCTACCTCGCCGTCGACCACAGCGGCCAGCAGGTGGCCATCAAGGAATACCTCCCATCATCGCTCGCGACGCGCGGCACCGGTGAACTGGCGCCGCAGGTGCCGCCGGAGAAGCTCTCCCTCTACCGTCTGGGCTTGAAGAGCTTCTTCGAGGAAGGGCGGTCGCTCGCGCAGATCTCGCATGCCTCCGTGGTGAGCGTGCTCAATTTCTTCCGCGAGAACGAGACCGTCTACATGGTCATGAATTACCTGGAGGGGGCCACTCTTCAGGATTTCATCGTCACCGCTCGCGACCTGAAGAAGCAGAAAGTATTCCGCGAGTCGACGATTCGCTCCCTGTTTGACGAAATCCTGCGTGGTTTGCGCATCGTGCACCAGCACAAGATGCTGCACCTGGACATCAAGCCGGCCAACATCTTCGTGACCGACGACGACCGCGCCGTGATGATCGACTTCGGTGCCGCGCGCGAAGTGCTCTCCAAGGAGGGCAACTTCATCCGTCCGATGTACACGCCCGGCTTCGCCGCGCCCGAGATGTACCGCCGCGACTCCTCGATGGGGCCGTGGACCGACATCTACGCGATTGGCGCCTGCATCTATGCCTGCATGCAGGGTTATCCCCCGAACGACGCGCCGCAGCGCATCGAGAAGGACCGCCTCGGCCTGTCGCTCTCGCGTCTGCGCGGCATCTATTCGGACAACCTGATCGAAGTGGTCGAGTGGTGCATGTCGCTCGATCCGCTGTCCCGTCCGCAATCGGTGTTCGCCTTGCAGAAGGAACTCAGCCGCGAAGGCGAACGCCGTTACACCAAGCTCACCGTCGGCGAAAAGGTCCGACTTTCGATCGACAACATGCGCTCATTTGAAAAGAAGGGGCTGCCGAAGGCGGCAGCGCCGACCACACGCCCGGCATGAAGTTTTCAGTATTCCAAGTCAGCCGCAAGGGCGGCCGCCTCAAGAACGAAGATCGCATGGGTTATTGCTACACGCGTGAATCGGGGTTGTTCGTGCTGGCCGACGGCATGGGCGGGCATCCCGAAGGCGAAGTGGCAGCCCAACTGGCATTGCAGACCATCGCGGCGCTCTACCAGCGCGAAGCCCGCCCGATCGTGAAGGACGTCAAGGCCTTCCTGACCGCAGCAGTCATGTCGGCGCACCAGCAGATCATGCGGTACGCGGGAAACAAGGGCATGCTCGATACGCCGCGAACGACCGTGGTCGCCGCTGTCATCCAGGGCACGACGGCCACGTGGATCCACTGCGGCGACTCGCGCCTGTACGTGGTGCGCGACGGCGATCTGCTCATCCGCACCCGCGACCATTCGCACGCCGAACGGCCGCGTGCCAACGCCGGCCCCGAGCCGGTCAACCGGAACTTGCTGCTGACGTGCCTGGGCTCGCCCACGCCCCCCTTGTTCGACGTGTCGGCGCCGCTTCAACTGCAGCGCGGCGACCGCATCATGCTGTGTTCGGACGGCGTCTGGGGCGTGCTGGACGACAGCGTGATCGTGCACATCCTTTCGTCCGGCAAACCCGTCTCCGACTCCGCACCCGACCTCGCTGAAATGGCGCTGCGCAATGGCGGCACCCACAGCGACAACGTGACGCTGATCGCGCTGGAGTGGGAAACGCCCGATGAGCCTGGGCAGAAGCGCGGTGTTTCCACCGACAGCATCAGTGACGGCGTGTTCGCCTCGACCATCCAGGCCGGCATGCCTTCGGACAGCGAACTCGATGACCTCGACGAAGACGCCATCGAGCGTTCGATCGCCGAGATCAACGAAGCCATCAAGCGTTCCGCTGCCCGAAAGGGCTAATTTTTCTTCTTTTTTCGTTCTTCACCATGACAGTTTTCGTACGAAGCGGCGGCCGCGCCGCCGATCAGTTGCGCCCGGTGCGCATCACCCGGGGCTTCACCATCCACGCGGAGGGCTCGGTGCTGATCGAGTTCGGCCAGACGCGCGTGCTGTGCACGGCATCGGTCGAGGACCGGGTGCCGCCGCACAAGCGCGGCAGCGGCGAGGGCTGGGTCACGGCCGAATACGGCATGCTCCCGCGCGCCACGCACACCCGCAGCGATCGCGAAGCGGCCCGCGGCAAGCAAAGCGGCCGGACGCAGGAAATCCAGCGCCTCATCGGGCGCTCGATGCGCGCCGTGTTCGACCTCGCGGCGCTGGGCGAGCGCACCATCCACCTCGACTGCGACGTGCTGCAGGCCGACGGCGGCACGCGCACCGCGGCCATCACCGGCGCCTTCGTGGCCGCGCAGGATGCGGTCAACAAGCTGCTGGCGGAAGGCAAGATTCCCGCGTCCCCCATCCGCGGCCATGTGGCAGCCATTTCGGTGGGCATCGTGCAGGGGACGCCGCTGCTCGATCTGGAATACACGGAAGACTCCGCTTGCGACACCGACATGAACGTCGTGATGACCGGTGCCGGCCACTTCGTCGAAGTGCAGGGCACGGCGGAAGGCGCGGCCTTCTCGCGCGACGAGATGAATTCGCTGCTGGCGCTCGCCGAAAAAGGCATCGCCGAGCTGACCGTCTTGCAGACACAAGCGCTTTCGAGCTGAAGACTGAAGAAGACGCGCATTCGCGCAAGCTGACGATGAAACTGGTCCTCGCCTCCAACAACCAAGGCAAGCTCGCGGAACTGCAGGCCCTGCTCGCGCCACTCGATGTCACGCTCGTGCGCCAATCCGAATTGGGTGTCGGCGAGGCCGAGGAGCCGCACCGCACCTTCGTCGAAAACGCGCTGGCCAAGGCGCGCCATGCGTCGGCGGTCACGGGGCTGCCGGCCATTGCGGATGATGCCGGGCTGTGCGTCGAAGCCTTTGGAGGGCTCCCCGGCGTCGACACGGCGTACTACGCCACGCAATTCGGCTACGAGAAGGGCGACGCAAACAACGTGCGCGCGTTGCTGGAGCAACTCGCCTTGAAGACCGATCGCCGCGCCGCCTTGGTCAGCACCCTGGTCGCGCTGCGCAGCGCCGACGACCCGGAGCCGCTGATCGCTGTCGGCCGCGTGGCTGGCGAGATCGCACGCGAGCCCGTGGGCGACAACGGCTTCGGCTTCGACCCCGTGATGTTCCTGCCGCAGTTTGGCAGGACTTTCGCGCAGTTGCCCGCCGACGTGAAGAATGCCAACAGCCATCGCGGCCAGGCGGCGCGTGCAATGCTGGCCCTGATGCGCGAGCGGTGGTCGTGAGCGTCGTCATTCCGATCTCGACGAGCGCCGAGGAGGCTTCCAACGGCGCGGCCGGCGCGAACGATGCGCTTCATCTGATGCGGCCCGGACCCTTGCAGTTGTCGGCGCTGCCGCCGCTGTCGCTGTACGTGCATCTCCCCTGGTGCCTGCGCAAATGCCCGTACTGCGACTTCAATTCACATGAATGGCGAGGCAGCGACGACGCGCTGCCCGAACAGCGCTATCTCGACGCACTGGTGGCCGACCTCGATGCTGCGCTCCCCTTGATCTGGGGCCGCACGGTGCACACCATCTTCATCGGCGGCGGCACGCCGAGCCTGTTTTCGCCGGCGTCCATCGACCGGCTCATCGGCGACCTCCGCGCACGGCTCAAGCTGGCCCCCGATTGCGAGATCACGCTGGAGGCCAATCCCGGCACCTTCGAGCGCGACCGCTTCCGCGCCTACCGTTCGGCTGGCGTCACGCGGCTGTCGGTCGGCGTCCAGAGCTTCAACGACGAGCACCTGAAGGCGCTCGGCCGCGTACACGACCGCGCGCAGGCCATCGCCGCGGTGGAGGAGGCGGCAGTCGCCTTCGACACCTTCAACCTCGACTTGATGTATGCGCTTCCCGGCCAGACGCTGGAAGGACTGGATGCCGACCTCGACCAAGCCTTGGCGTTGGCGCCGCCACATCTGTCGGTCTACCACCTCACGATCGAGCCCAACACCTATTTCGCCAAGTTCCCGCCCGTGGTGCCCGAGGACGATACGGCCTATGCCATGCTGGACCGCATCACGGAGCGCACAGCCGGGCACGGCTTGGGGCGCTACGAGATTTCGGCCTACGCTCGCGCCGGCCACCGGTGCGCGCACAATCTCAACTACTGGGAGTTCGGCGACTACCTGGGCATCGGCGCCGGCGCGCATAGCAAGCTCAGCTTTGCGCACCGCATCGTGCGACAGGTTCGCTTTCGGGAGCCGCGCCTCTATATGGACAACGCCATCGCCATGCAGGCCGTAGCGCAAAGCGACGATGTCGCCATCGCGGCGCTGCCCTTCGAATTCATGCTCAATGCCTTGCGGCTGAAGGACGGCTTCACGCTGGCGCAGTTCGGCGAGCGCACCGGCCTTGCCATCACCGCCATCCAGCGCGGCCTCGAAGAGGCTGAGCGCAAGGGCTTGATCGAACGGGATCTCGCGCGCGTCTGGCCGACGGCACGGGGGTACGATTTCTTGAGCGACCTGCAAGCCATCTTCCTTCCGGACACCTGAGCGACTTCAACAGCCATGGAAAACCTCGAATCTGTAGAGACCAAACGCCGTTCGCGCGGCCGGCCCAGCCCGGAGCAGGCCATCGCGCTGCGCGAGTCCTTTCTGGCCGCGGCGCTGGAGTCCTTCCTGGACAAGGGCTACGCCGCCACCAGCATCGAGGCCATCGCGCGCGAGGCGGGCGTAGCCAAGATCACCATCTACCGCCAGTTCGACAACAAGGAAGCCCTGTTCCGCGAGGTGGTGCACCGCGCGGTGAGCAGCGCTCGCGAGACGATGCAGGCGACCCTCGTGCAGCAGGATGCCGACGAGCGGCAAGTGCTGCTGGACCTGGTCGACCGCATGTACTTGAGTGCCACCGAGCCCAAGACGTTGGCGCTGCTGCGCCTCGTGATCGCCGAAGCGGTGCGCTTTCCGGAACTGGCCAAGTCGCTGTATGCGGAGAACAGCTATGTGCTTGCGCCGGTCGTGGAGTACCTGGCGAAGGCACACAAGGCGGGGACCTTGTATGTGCCGTCGCCTGAACTGGCAGCGGTGCAACTGTCGACCCTGGCCTTCGGTGGGGTGAGGTTCTTTATTTCGAAGCCCCTCGCCGGTCCGGAGGAGCGGCGCGCTTGGGCGGAAGGCATCGTTGATCTGGTGATGCGAGGATGGACGCCTGCGCCTGCAGACGCGTCCGAGAAACCGACTCCAGGCAACGACTAAAATCGCGACCCTGCCGCCATGCGCATGGAGGCAGCCCAGGAGAGTTGGGTGAGTGGTTTAAACCAGCAGTCTTGAAAACTGCCGACGGGCAACCGTCCGTGAGTTCGAATCTCACACTCTCCGCCAGCGATCGATTTTTCTCATCGAGGCTCGGGCAGTTCGATATTTCTCCCCATCCTTTGACCCGTCCGTCGGCGGTGAGACTGCGTGAGACTCAACGGCATGCCGGGCGACAACTTCTAGCCGCCAGTGCACGAAACCGGCGTGGCGCGCCCCACGGCCCACGACGTGCGGCCCTGATCGATCGTCATCGTTTGGCGTCCGTTCGAGAACGTGGTCCCCGACTTTCCGATTGCGGGAAGATCGATGGCGGCCGCTCCGTCAACGGAGACCGAGGCACTATCTCCCATCAAGCGCACAGCCAAGCGTGTCCCATCGCAAACGTAGCTACTGACTGGATAGGGATTGCCGACACCGATCGACGGACTTGGCGTCGGACCCTGGCAGGCCGCCAGTGTCCAGATGGCAAACGTGCCGACGATTGAACAAAGAACGCGTTGCACGTTGCCCCTCACAACGTCCGCCACGTCGTTCGATGGAGCGATGCTCATTTGCTGCGTAGATCGCACGAAGGGCTCCTCGATTTAGAAAGGGTGAACCCTACACACTCAGGCTAGCAGCGTCCAGTCACGCCAATTGACGTGGCATTGGAGAGCCCTAGCCCAAGGCCCCGACTTCCTAGAACCCGCGGCGCACCGCCGAGAAGGCACTCACCGCCGTTATCCAAGTGTGAGAGTCAGTGACCACTCGGGGAGGGAAAGGGAGGGGGAGATACGGATTGCCCGCCGAACTTCTTTGCCGATGACCGAATCGTGGCGGCGGGCCCGTCCGCCAAACCTTCGCCAAACATTCTCTCAGGCTCGACTGGGGCCGCGGTGCGATTTCTTTGGCGCTGGCGACAGCGAACCAACCTCGATCGTAATCCCGACCGATATCGCTTCATCATGCGGAAGCGCGTGTAACCGCAAGATCGCAAAACATTTCGCTGTGCAACGCCAACCCGACGACGCGCCAATTGTCCTGAACGATTAACTCGTTCGCCGCGCGGACAACTCCATAGTGAATGTTTGCGAAATGGTCAAATACCACGTAGTCATTGAAGATGATGATTCCGTCAGGCTTGAGTTTGCGCGCTGCGTTAATCGAATCAAGCTTGACGTCCGCATATTCATGACCGGCATCAATATAAATCAGATCGAAAGTCTCGTCAGGATACGCAGCAAGTGTCTCGTGACAATCCCCAACTTCATAAGTCATCACATCACCTTGCGCAGCGAACCTGTCTTTATAGAAATCTAGATGCGTCATCCCTTTAAGGAGGACAGAACTTGGCTCGCCCCAGATCAATGGACTCGCATGCAAATTGTATGTGTCGAACGCAACAAATCTTGATGGCCTGAACTTCTGGATCATGACATCGGTAAACGTCCCAAGCGCCACACCGACTTCGCCAATGATCGGATTCTCCCTCGGTAGTGACAGCCCTTCGATCATCGTGAATCGGTCAGAGAATAATTGGGCGCCGCGCAAATGCTCCTCAGTCAGTTTGGGCGGAGGTACGTACGCCATTTTTTGCTCGAACTCGCGAATAACTTTATCGCGACGCTCGATTTCATCCGCGGCTCGCTTTGCCTCACCGAGTGCGCGCTCAGTCTCCTCTCGTAGCTTGTTTTTCGCATCCTCCAGTGCATTATTTGCCGCAGCTTCTGATGCCGAGGCCGATGTGCGTTCGGCCTGTATCGCAGCTACCAGATCACGCTTCTCGCGTCGCAGTTGGTAGGCCCGAACAATACCATGAGGCATTAAAAATTTTGATATGTCTCTCAGATAATTGGCCATGACTTTGATGGACTCCTCGTGGGATATTAATGCTTATCACATGGAATTCGAGAATCGGTGCTTGATGCTTGGTATTAAATATCTTCAATGAGGGCGCAGGATGAGTCTCTGCCTGGAGATCGGTCTACTTCCTTGGTGCCGGCGCCCCTTGTGGCACCAGAGCACCGTTCGCCGGACCTGGAACAACTGGTGATGCCTCTTGACTGATGGACTTCTGCTTGTTCTCTACCTGCGCGGAACCGGATAGCCGCGACACATGCGCAGACGTAGCGATGATGAGCACGATCGCAAGCACTGGAATGTAGAACGACCACACGCCGAGGACTTTAACCTCGGCACGTGCGATGGACCTCCAGGGATTCGTACCCGGGCCGCCCGACAGGGTCTCGCAGATCAGGGGGCCGTCATAGGCGATTTCGCCTCGAAGCGCGCGTTCGATGCTGGCGACGCGATCTATGGACTCGCGTTTGGGCACCCGGATCATCAACTCCATGAAGAAGAATGCCAGGATCAGGACGCATCCGACTGCGAGAAAGGCCCAAACAAACAGCCTGGAGTTGTCGCCGCTGAAGAGTGCGGCTACCAAGCCTCCGAGCAGAACAAGCAACCAGCCACGGACTTGATATTCCTGCCCCTCATGGCGACCAATGATGGTCTGAAGCTGCTTGAACTCTTCAATAGCCACAAGCCTCTCGGCATCAGTCATTGCCAGATCCTTTGAACGTTCAGCATGGTACGGCGCTTGCGGGACTGAGGAATCCGCAGGTCGCCGGCGCGTCTGCGATGTCCCCAGTGACGCTCAAGCTCCCTCACGCTCAAAAGGACAAGCTGCAGCGCTTGGGTGGTGCGCCTTGATCCGAGAAAGGATCGGGGAACAACCGCTCCGGCGTCGCGCCGTCACTGCGCGCCCCGGCACGCCACGCTGGCCAGGCAAGGCTTCCCTAGCCGAACACTTCAGGATTTAATGGCCCTCCTTCGAATCCAGAGGGGACCGCTTCATGAACATCCGATATTGCAGTGCCGCATTGGCCCTTGGCTTCGTGACCTTGGCAGCCCAGGCCCAAGGCTTCCGCGTGACCAGCCCGGACCTGCACGACAGCCGCCCGATCGACAACAAGTTCGTCTTCAAGGGCTTCGGCTGTACCGGAGACAACGTCTCCCCGACCCTGCGCTGGAGCAACGCGCCACCCGGCACGAAGAGCTTCGCGCTGATGGTCCACGACCCCGACGCTCCCACAGGCGGCGCGGGCTTCTGGCACTGGATCGTCGTCGACATTCCCGCCACGGCAACCTCTCTCGAACAGGGCGCAGGCACAGCCGACGGCGCCAAGCTCCCTGCAGGCGCACGCCAGATCAACACCGATTTCGGCACTCCAGGCTGGGGTGGCCCGTGCCCGCCCGTCGGCGACAAGCCGCACCGGTATCACGCCACGCTCTACGCCCTCAAGGTCGAGAAGCTGGAGTTGCCGCCGAACGCGACGGCTTCACTGGCGGGCTTCGTGGTCAACGCCAACGCGATCGGCAAGTCCACCACGACCGGGACTTACGGAAGAAAGAAGTAGAGCCGCCCGCAGGGAAGCGACCAGGGACAATGGCGAATCCAACCTGCCGCAAGCCATGTCCAGTCCGCTCCCTACGCTTTCCCTTCTTGAAACCCGCGTCCTCGGCGTCCTTGCCGAGAAGCAGCGCACGGTGCCCGACAGCTATCCGCTGACGCTCAACGCCATCGTCTCGGGGTGCAACCAGAAGACAAGCCGCAATCCGATCCTCGAAGTGTCCGATGCCGAGGCGCAGGCCGTCATCGACAGCCTCAAGGGCTACAGCCTGGTGTCGGAGACGAGCGGCGGGCGCGCGTTCCGGTACGCGCACAACATCGACGGCGTGCTGCGGATCCCGTCGCAGTCGATCATCCTGTTGACGGTGCTGATGCTGCGCGGTCCGCAGACGGCCGGCGAGCTTCGCATCGCGTCCGATCGCATGCACAACTTCGCGGACATCTCCTCGGTCGAGGCTTTTCTCGACGAGTTGGCGAATCGGCCGGCAGGCGCACTGGTGGTCAAGCTGCCCCGCTTGCCTGGCGCGCGCGAGAGCCGTTGGGCCCACTTGCTGAGCGGGACGCCGGCCGAGGATGCATCCGTCCCCACTCTGCAGGCCAACGGCGACGTGTCGCTGGGCGAACTCGCAGCGCTCAAGGCCAATGTGGCGCGGCTCGAATCAGAGCTCGCGAGTTTGAAGGCGCTGGTCCATCGAATGGCTTCAGAGTTGGGCATCGCGAGCGATCAATAGGGGCACGAAAGCCCTGCCAGGTGTTGCGTATTGCCTGCATTCGGCTGGGAAAGCAGCGTGCAGGCGCCGGGCATCATGTCGCCGCCCTATATACTCCGCGCCGCTTGCAGCTTGTATCTATCGCTGCGCCGCCATCGGCAACATGGCGAAACTATCCTAAGGAAATTCTCTTGAACCGTATCGAACTGGTCGAAAAGATCGCCACCGCACACAACGTCAGCAAGGCAGAAGCCGCTCGCATCCTCGAAACCGTGACCGGCTCCATCGTCGCTGCAGTCAAGAAGGGCGACCCCGTCCAACTGATCGGCTTCGGAACCTTCAAGCAAGTGGCTCGCGCTGCTCGCACGGGCTTCAACCCCCAAGCCGGCGCCAAGATCAAGATCGCTGCACAGAAGGTGCCGAAGTTCGTGGCAGGTGCAGCCTTCAAGGCCGCCATCGACCCCAAGGCAGCCAAGCGCAAGGCCGAGAAGGCAGCGGCCAAGCCCGTCGCCAAGAAGGCTGCAGCACCTGCCAAGAAGGCCGCTGCACCCGCAAAGAAGGCAGCCAAGAAGTAAGCTGCTGCAGCCCAGGGCTGCGTCAATGAACAACGGCCCCTCGGGGCCGTTTTCTTTTTTTGGGATTGAAGAAGGTCAACGATCGCTTCGGCGCAGCAGCCGCAAGCCGTTGCCGACGACCAGCAGGCTGGCGCCCATGTCCGCGAACACGGCCATCCACATCGTCGCGGTGCCGAACACGGCGAGTACAAGGAACACGGCCTTGATGGCGAGCGCCAGGCTGATGTTCTGCCAGAGCACTGCGTGCGTGCGGCGCGACAGGCGGATCGTCTCGGCGATGCGGCCGAGGTTGTCATTCATGATCACGACGTCTGCCGCTTCCATGGCCGCGTCGGTCCCTGCGGCGCCCATGGCGAAGCCGATGTCTGCCTGCGCCAGCGCCGGGGCATCGTTGATGCCGTCGCCGGTCATCGCGGTCGCGCCATAGCGCTGGCGCATTTCCTTGATCGCGCTGAGCTTGTCTTCCGGCAGCAATCCACCGCGTGCATCGCCGATGCCGGCCTCGCGCGCGACGGACCTCGCGGTGGCGTCGTTGTCGCCGGTCAGCATCACAGGTGCCACGCCGAGGCGCTTGAGCTCGGATATCGCTTCGATGGAGCTGGCCTTGATCGTGTCGGCGACCACGAAGAGGCCGAGTACACCACCGTCGTTCGCGAGCAGGGTCACAGTGCGGCCCTGCGATTCGTGCGCCGCGAGTTCCGCCTCGAGGCGGGGCTCGGCCTGCTGGCGTTCCTGAATGAGCCGATGGTTTCCGAGCACGAGGCGCTGCCCGCCGATCACGCCCTCGACCCCACGACCGGGCAGTGCCTTGAATTCATGAACGTCGATCGCATCGCTCTCCAGGCGCGTTGCGATCGCCTGGGAGACCGGGTGATCGGATCGTGTCGCGAGGCCTCTGGCGAAACGCCGGACCTCAGCCTCGTCGGCATTGCCCCAAGGCTGGAACGCGACCAGCCTGGGCTTGCCCTCGGTGATGGTGCCGGTCTTGTCCAGCGCGACGGCCTTGAGCAGGCGCGCATCTTCGAGATAGGTGCCCCCCTTGATCAGGATGCCGCGCCGCGCGGCCGAGGCGAGGCCGCTCACGACGGTGACCGGCGTCGAAATGACCAGCGCACAGGGGCATGCGATCACCAGGAGCACCAGCGCCCTGTAGATCGCCTCGAGCCAGGGCCAGCCGATGAAGAGCGGGGGCAGCACAGCGACGGCCACGGCCACCGCAAACACGGCCGGCGTGTAGACCGCCGCAAAGCGATCGACGAAGCGCTGCGTGGGCGCGCGCGTGCCTTGCGCTTCCTCGACCGCGTGGATGATGCGCGCCAGCGTCGTGTCATCGGCAGCGGCAGTGACGCGAAACTCGATCTCGCCGACTTCGTTGATCGTGCCTGCGAACACGGTGTCGCCGGGACCCTTGTCGACGGGGATGCTCTCCCCGGTCACCGGTGCCTGGTTGATGGTGCTGTTGCCCTTGGTGATGACGCCGTCCAGCGCCACCCGTTCGCCGGGCTTGATGCGTGCGATGGCACCCGGAGCGATCTCCGCGGCCCGGACGCGCGCCCAGCGGCCGTCGGCCTGCTGCACATCCGCATCCGCCGGCGCGAGGTCGACGAGGCCCTTGATCGCATTGCGCGCGCGATCCACGGCGCGAGCCTCGATCAGTTCGGCAATCGCATAGAGCGCCATCACCATCGCCGCTTCGGGCCACTGGCCGATCAGGAACGCGCCAGTGACCGCCACCGACATGAGCGCGTTGATGTTGAGCCGTGCGTGCCGCAGGGCCTTCAGGCCCTTCGTGTAGGTTTCGAGGCCGGCGAGCCCGATCGCAGCGGCAGCGACCGCCATTCCGACCGCCTTCCACGCCAGCGTATCCGGTGCGAAGAAGGAAATGCCTTCTGCCGCAACCGCCAGCCCGAGCGCGGCTGCGAAGCGCGCGTAGCCGTTGCCAGGAGCATGGTCGTGTCCGTGACCGTCGTCGGTGTTCGCGGCGCTTGTCCCCGAGATGGCTTCAGGCGCGAAACCCGCCTTCCGAATGGCCTCCAGGGCTCGCAGGACGGCATCTGCAGGGCCGTCGATCCTCAGCGTCCGTTGCCCCAACTGGAAATGCATTGCGCGGATGCCCGCGATCGGCTCGACGGCGCGCCGGATCTCCGACTCCTCGGCGCTGCAATCCATGGTGGAAATGCGAAAGGTGTTGGCCTCGACCCGCCCGATCGATATGGGTTCGGCGCAATGGTCGGCCGCACAGCAGGCTGAATGGCCGGCGGCATGCGGGCCAGCTTCGGGCGCACGCAGTGCAACGATCGGGGTCTCGGGGGTGCTTCTTGCCATGGACCCATTGGAAACCCTGAAGTGACTACAAGGTCAAGCGCAGGCGGAAACACGCTTGATGCAAGCCGAACCCTGTGGCAATCTGCAGCGCCGTCGACCGACCCCGCCCGCCTGGCCGGGACTCGACGCAGGAGGTCCGAATGCCAACCGTCACGATGATCGTCAATGGCGCGTCGCGGAACATCGACGCCTGGGACCCCGACATGCCCTTGCTCTACGCGCTGCGCAACGACCTGGGCCTGCACGCGGCCAAGTTCGGATGCGGACTCGGGCAATGCGGTGCCTGCACCGTGCTGATCGACGGGGCGCCCGTGCGATCGTGCACCGTACGCGTCGGTGATGCGGGCGGGCGGCGCGTCGTCACGGCGGAAGGGCTTGGCACACCCGACAAGCCGCATCCCGTGCAGGCCGCCTTCATCGCCGAGCAGGCTGCGCAATGCGGCTACTGCACCAACGGCATGGTGATGAGTTCGGTGGCGCTGCTTCAACGCGTGCCCAGGCCCAGTCGCGAACAGGCCCAACAGGCACTCGCCGGCAACCTGTGCCGATGCGGCTCGCACGACCGCGTGCTGCGCGCCGTGGAACGCGCGGCCGGCGTCAAGAGGGCCTGATCATGACGACGCAGCATCTCGAAGAAGCTTCCGCCTGCAGGTTGACCCGGCGTGCCTTGCTCGAAGCCGGTGCGCTGGTCGTCGGATTCAGCCTGTTCCCGGCGAAGTCGGCGCTGGCGCAAGCCGCCGGGCCCTCCACCGCCGCCCAGCGCGCGCTGGCGCTCGACCAGGTCGATTCTTTTCTTGCCATTCGCGGCGACGGTTCGGTCGTCGTCTATTCCGGCAAGGTCGACCTGGGCACCGGCCATCGAATCGCCATGCGCCAGATGGTGGGCGAGGAACTCGGCGTTCCGGTCGAGCGCATCGAACTGATCGAAGGCGACACGGCGTTGACGCCCAACCAAGGCCCGACGGCCGGCAGCAGCGGCGTGATGCGGGGGGGCGTCGAATTGAGGCAGGCCGCCGCGACGGCGCGCGAGGCGCTGGTCGCGATGGCGGGCCAGAAGCTGCAGGTGCCCGCAGATCAGCTCAGGCTGGTCGACGGCGCGGTCCGAGCGGCGGACGGCCGCAGCGTCGCGGTTCCGGTGCTCGTGGGTGGCCGCAGCTTCGACGTCAAGATGAACCCCAAGGCGCCGTTGAAGCGCCCGGCCGACTATGTTCTGGTCGGCCGCCCCTTGCCGCGCCCCGACGTGCCGGCCAAGGCAACCGGACGCCACATCTACGTGCATGACCTCGTGGTGCCCGGCATGCTGCACGGCCGCGTCGTGCGGCCGCCCTCCGTGGGCGCGCGGGTCATCGCGGTTGACGAGTCGTCCGTCGCGCGCTTGCCGGGCGTGCGCGTGGTGCGAATTGCGGATTTCGTCGGCGTGGTCAGTCCCGACGAATGGGCCGCGGTGCGAGCGGCGCGGGAACTCAAGGTCCAGTGGACCGACAGCGCACAGTTGATCGGCCATGGCGCCCTGGCCGACTGGGCGCGCAGCGGCCCCTTCGTCGCCGAGGAAGTCATCGCGACCAAGGGCGACGCGCAGCGCGTGGCCGCCCTGCGTGATGCGCCCGACGTACTGCGCGCGACCTATTCGTGGCCCATCCAGTCGCACGGCTCCATCGGCCCGTCGTGCGCGGTGGCCGATGTGCGGCCCGATGGCGGCACGGTGTGGACGGCGTCGCAGGCGAGCCACCGCTTTCTGAACGTCTTTGCCGCCATGGTCGACCTGCCGCGCGACAAGCTGCGCGTCATCTACCTCGATGGGGCCGGCTGCTACGGCATGAACGGGCACGACGACGCGGCCGCCGACGCGGTGCTGCTGTCCAAGGCGGTCGGCAAGCCGGTGCGTGTCCAGTGGAGCCGGCAGGACGAACTGGGCTGGGACCCGAAGGGCCCGCCGCAACTGCTCGACATCAAGGCCACGCAGATGCCGGACGGACGCATCGACGCGTGGGAAACGGACATGTGGGTGCCACGCGCCACCGCCAACCTGGAGTGGATTCCGCTGCTCTCTCCGCTCGCGGCGGGCATGAAACAGCCGGTCGGGCAGGCGACGGGACTGGTGTCGCAGAACGGCGATCCGCCCTACGCCGCGAATGCGGTGAAAGTGTCGGCTCACTGGCTGGGCCCGGCGCCGCTGCGGCCGTCGAACATCCGCGCACCGGGCAAGGTCGCGAACTGCTTTGCAGTGGAAAGCTTCGTCGATGAACTGGCCGCCAAGGCGCAGGTGGATCCGGTGGCCTTCCGGTTGCGCGACATGTCGAATCCGCGGGGCGCCGAAGTGATCCGGCGCATGGCGCAGATGGCTGGCTGGCAGGCAAGGCCTTCGCCCGTAGCGTCACCGGCCAAGGGCAAGGTCGTGGTGGGGCGGGGCATGGCCTACATCCACTACAAGAACAACGAGACCTTCGTCGCCATGGCGATGGACGTGGAGGTCGACCGCGCGACCGGCGAGATCGCCGTGCGCCGCGTCTGCTGTGCTCACGACTGCGGGCTGATGATCAATCCCGACGCCGTGCGCGCGCAGGTCGAAGGCAACATCCTCCAGACGCTTTCGCGCACCTTGTACGAGGAGACCACCTTCGACCGGTCGCGTGTCACCAGCGTCGACTGGGCGAGCTACCCGCTGCTGCGCTTCCCGGCGGTGCCGCGGCTGGAGATTGCGCTGATCGATCGTCGCGACGAACCGCCGCTGGGCGCGGGCGAAGCCGCGTCCAGCCCGGTGCCGGCGGCCCTGGCGAACGCGGTGTTCGACGCGACCGGGGTGCGTTTGCGCAGCGTGCCTTTCACCAGCGACAAGCTGAAGGCGCTGCTTGCCTGAACTCGCCCCTCAGGCGTTCTGGAAGTCGTTGCTGTGCAGGCAGATGGCGACGTTCGGGTTTTCTCGAAAACGCACCGTGGCCATGGCGTCGATCGAATCGGCGTTGCGTGCATAGGTTTGCACCAATTCGGAATCCCCACCTTCGGGCGCGTGGAAGCGGGTGTGGAGCGCTTCCTCGTCGATGCGGGCGATGATCCGGGCGCCGTCGAACCCGTCGGGATAGATGGCGAACTGGACGCTGCCAGTCGCGGCGTGGAAGATTGCTTCTGAGGCCATGGTCGTGCGTGCGGTTCGGTTCGGTTCGGACAGTGTCCCGCTTCCTTGAAAACGAAAGCATCCGTCCGACGATGTATGCCCCACTGCAAGATGTGGACCATTTCACGGAAATGACGCTCGCCCCCAGGTTTACGCACCTCGTGTAGCCGCCTGCCCCCGCCGGGGGCAATACCGGCGGACCGGCGGACCGGCGGAGCCGGTTCCGCGGTGTTTTCCGGACTGGCTTGCCGGCTCTTTACGCGGTCGTGAGCATGCCGCGTTCTTCGATGAAGGAGACGACCTCGGCCAGGCCGGCGCGGGTCTTGAGGTTGGTCATCACGAAGGGGCGCTGCTTGCGCATGCGCTTGGTGTCCGCCTCCATGACGCCCAGGTCTGCACCGACATAGGGCGCCAGGTCGGTCTTGTTGATGACGAACAGGTCGCTCTTGGTGATGCCGGGGCCGCCTTTGCGGGGGATCTTCTCGCCGGCGGCCACGTCGATCACGTAGATCGTGAGGTCCGACAACTCGGGACTGAAGGTCGCCGCCAGGTTGTCGCCGCCGGACTCGACGAACACCACGTCCGCATCCGGGAACTGGACCAGCATGCGGTCGATCGCTTCGAGGTTGATCGACGCGTCCTCGCGGATCGCGGTGTGCGGGCAGCCACCCGTTTCCACACCCATGATGCGCTCGGCCGGCAGCGCGCCGGCCACCGTCAGGAGGCGTTGGTCTTCCTTGGTGTAGATGTCGTTGGTGATGGCGACGAGGTCGTACTTGTCGCGCATCGTCTTGCAGAGCATTTCCAGCAGCGTGGTCTTCCCGGACCCGACGGGGCCGCCGATGCCGACGCGCAGAGGCGGCAGTTTCTTGGTGCGGTGGGCGATGTGGTGGAGGGCGGAGGACATACGTGCTGACGTGCTTAGCTTCTGAAGAGACGCGAATACTGGGTTTCGTGCCGGGAAGACAGGATGGCGAGCATCGGCGAGAAAGCCTGCCGGTCGTCATCCGTGAGTGTGATCGCAAGATCGACCGCCGTGGGGATTTCCGCGGCCAGCCGCCCCAGCATGCGCTGGCCGGCGCTCTGGCCCAGCGGCACCGCCTTGACCGCGGCGCCGATCATGTTTTCGGCCCAGCCGAAAGCAAAGGCGAGGCATGCATCGCGCACCGCCGCCTCGGTGCGGCTTGCCGCGAAGGCGAAAGCGATCGGGTAGCTCGCGGGAAGGGCTTCGAACACCGTTGCCGCATCGTCGTGATGCAGCTTGAGCCATTCGACGAAGGAGCGGCCCATCTGCTCGGTCTGCAAGAGGAATTCGGCGGATTCGCGCGTCTGGAAGACCCAGGCGTTGAGCGTGCGGACGCGCGGCATGTCGCCGCTGCGCCAGGCGGGAATCGCTTGCGCCAGGACGGCGAGGTCGGCGCGCGCAAGGCTCAGATTCAGCTGGTGGACGAGCCAATCCGACGCGGCCTGCTCGGTGCCGAGCCCGGCCCATTCGATGCCGGCCTCCAGCCCTTCGGAATAGGAGAAGCCGCCCACGGGCAGCGCCGGCGATGCGAGCCAGATCAGTTGAAGGAAACTCGCCGCGGGCAGGGCGGCCGGCGCGTCATCCATCAATGCGAATGGCCGTGCGAGTGGTCATGGCCGTGATCGTCATGCGCCTGCGAACCGGCGTAGGCATCGGGATGCAGCACCGGCCCGACCGGCGCCACGCCGTGCGAATGCCCATGTCCTGCGCCATGAGCGCCATAGGCGCCGCCTTCGGGCTCGAAGGCTTCATCGGCTTCGCGCACGATCAGGTGCATCGAACGCAGCATGCCGGCCAGCACATGGTCGGGTTCGATCTTCAGGTGATCGGGCTTGAGCTCGATCGGCACGTGGCGGTTGCCGAGGTGGTAGGCCGCGCGCATCAAGTCGAAGGGCGTTCCGTGTTCGCTGCAATGCGTGATGACCAGCACCGGCTGGCGCGCCGCGATCACCTTGATCAGCGAACCGTCCTCGGCGACCAGCACATCGCCGCCCCGCACGGCCGTACCCCGCGGCAGGAACACGCCGATCTGGCGGCCCTGTGAATCGGTGGTGTCGAAGCGGCTTTTCTGGCGGACGTCCCAATCGAGTTCGATCGTGGCGGCGCGCTTGAGCAGGACGGGCGCGAGGCCGCCCCCCTGGGGCATGAGTTTGTTGGCGGTGAGCATGGGAGGCAGGTTGTTCGGTGAATGCGGATTGTCGATCCGCCTGCATCATCGAACCTAGAAAAGGAAATACCGCTGCGTCATCGGCAACGAGATCGCCGGATCGCAGGTCAGGAGTTGCCCATCGGCACGCACGGCGTAGGTCTGCGCATCGATTTCCATCCTGGGCGTGAACGCGTTGTGCACCATGTGCTGCTTGCGCACGCCGCGGATGTTCTTCACCGCGCTGAGATTCTTGGCGAGCCCGTAGCGCCTGCCGATGTCCGCTGCCAGCCCCGCTTGCGAAACGAAGGTCAGCGAGCCCTTTGCCAGCGAGCCGCCATAGGCACCGAACATCGGCCGGTAGTGCACCGGCTGCGGCGTCGGGATCGATGCGTTCGGGTCGCCCATGGCGGCCATCGCGATGCTGCCGCCCTTGATGATCGTGAACGGCTTGACGCCGAAGAAGGCCGGCTTCCACACCACCAGGTCGGCCCACTTGCCGACCTCGATGCTGCCCACTTCGTGCGCGATGCCGTGCGAGATCGCGGGATTGATCGTGTACTTGGCGACGTAGCGCTTGGCGCGGAAGTTGTCGTTGCGCGACTCGTCTTCCGGGAGCTTGCCGCGCTGCGCCTTCATCTTGTGAGCCGTCTGCCAGCAACGGATGATCACCTCGCCCACGCGGCCCATGGCCTGGCTGTCGGAGCTGAACATGCTGATGGCACCCATGTCGTGCAGGATGTCCTCGGCCGCGATCGTTTCCTTGCGGATGCGGCTTTCGGCAAAGGCCAGGTCCTCGGGGATGCCGGCATCGAGGTGGTGGCACACCATGAGCATGTCGACGTGCTCGTCGAGCGTGTTCACCGTGTAGGGCATCGTCGGATTGGTCGACGAAGGCAGGAAGTTCGCCTCGCCCACCACGCGCAGGATGTCCGGTGCGTGGCCGCCGCCCGCGCCTTCGGTGTGGAAGGCGCAGATCGCGCGGCCCTTCACGGCCGCAATCGTGTTCTCGACGAAGCCCGATTCGTTCAGCGTGTCGCTGTGGATCGCGACCTGCGTGTCGGTCGCGTCGGCCACGTCCAGGCAGTTGCTGATCGCGGCCGGGGTGGTGCCCCAGTCCTCGTGGAGCTTGAGGCCGATCACCCCCGCATCGATCTGCTCGTGCAGCGCCGCCGGCAGGCTCGCGTTCCCCTTGCCCAGAAAGCCGAGGTTCATCGGGAATGCATCCGCCGCCTGCAGCATCCGCTCGATGTGCCACGGTCCCGGCGTCGCGGTGGTGGCGAAGGTGCCGGTGGCCGGGCCGGTGCCGCCGCCGAGCATGGTCGTCACGCCCGAGGCCAGCGCTTCCTCGATCTGCTGCGGGCAGATGAAGTGGATGTGGCTGTCGATGCCGCCCGCTGTGACGATGTTGCCTTCGCAACTGATCACTTCGGTGCCCGCACCGATGACGATGTCCACGCCGGACTGCACGTCCGGGTTGCCGGCCTTGCCGATCGCGACGATGCGGCCGTCCTTCAAGCCGATGTCGGCTTTCACGATGCCCCAGTGGTCGAGGATCAGCGCGTTGGTCATCACCGTGTCCACGGTGCCTTCCGCGCGTGTGCGCTGGCCCTGCGCCATGCCATCGCGGATGGTCTTGCCGCCGCCGAACTTGACTTCCTCCCCGTAGCCGCCGGCATGGAGCGTGTAGTCCTCCTCGACCTCGATCACCAGGTCGGTGTCGGCGAGGCGGATGCGGTCGCCCACCGTGGGACCGAAGATTTCCGCATAGGCGCGGCGGCCGATCGTTGCCATCTAGAGTTTTCCTTGAACCAGGCCGCGGAAGCCGTAGACCACGCGGTCACCGGCGAAGTCCACGAGTTCGACGGTCCGTTGTTGCCCGGGCTCGAAGCGCACGGCCGTGCCCGATGCGATGTTCAGGCGCATGCCGCGCGCGGCCTCGCGGTCGAAGCCCAGCGCGCCGTTGGTCTCTGCGAAGTGGTAGTGCGAGCCGACCTGGATCGGCCGGTCGGCCGTGTTCTGGACCACCAGCGTCAGCGTGCGGCGCCCGGGGTTGAGGACGTGCTCGCCCTCATCGGTGATGAGTTCGCCGGGAATCATCGGCGCTCCCTCAGGCCAGGCTGCCGAGGAGGGCGACGCCGAACATCGCCACGGCCGCGCCCGCGAGGCGGGGCAGCCAGCGATGGCCATGCCGCAGCGACCAGCCGATCGCGATGCCGGCACCATGCAGCAGCACGGTGGCGGCGAGCATGCCCGCCAGCGTCAGCGCGGCCGTGGATTCACCGGCCAGCTCCTGGCCGTGCGCGATGCCGTGGAACACGGCAAAGACGCCGACCAGCGCCGCGGCGGCGGGCGCCGGCAGCCGGCGTTGCGTGAGGACCAGCAGGCCGAGCACCAGCAGCGACGCGGCAATCATGGGCTCGACTGCCGGCAGTTGCATGCCCGCCAAGCCAGCCACGGCGCCGACCATCAGCATGACGGCGAAGCCCAGAGGAGCCCACAGCAGGTCGGGCCAGGCGCGGCGCGCCGTGAGCGCGCTCCACAAGCCCACGGCGACCATCGCCGCCAGGTGGTCGGCGCCGGTCAGCGGATGGAGAAGGCCGGCGACGAAGCCGTGGTGGTGCCCGCCGTCGACGCCGGTGTGGGCGCTGGCGACCAGCGGCAAGGCGGCCGCGATCAGCGTCGCAAAGGCAAGGCGATAAGTGCGCATCGATAGGTCTCCTGAGAAAGCAATGGGTTGGGTGCCGGCGAGGCAAGTCAATCGCGGGAACGCCGCGGAGCCGGTCTCGCCGGGCCGCCGGCGTTGCCCCCTGCACGGAGGGGTGCGGCCACACGAAGTGGGCAAGCCTGGGGGTGCGTCATGGTATCGGTTGGTGCACGGTAACCAGCTTGGTGCCATCCGGGAAAGTGGCTTCGACCTGGATGTCCGGGATCATCTCCGGAATGCCGTCCATCACATCCGAGCGCGTGAGCACGGCGCGGCCTTCGCTCATGAGGGCGGCCACGCTCTTGCCATCGCGCGCGCCCTCCATCACCGCCGCCGAGATCAGTGCGATCGCTTCGGGGTAGTTGAGCTTCAGGCCCCGTGCGCGGCGGCGCTCGGCCAGCAGCGCCGCCGTGAAGATCAGCAGCTTGTCTTTTTCTCGCGGTGTCAGTTCCATGGCAAGGTCTTTGCAACAGTCATGCCGCCGGGGCCGGACAGCTCCGATGGCACGGAAGCTGCACCTGTGACGCGTGCACTCCACCGCCGTTCCCCCCGCTCCGAGCGACGAAGCGCCGCAGCGCATCGTCAAGGTCCGGCGCGACTACAACAGCTGGGTCGCCAGCGAAACGCTGGAAGACTACGCGCTGCGCTACACGCCGCAGCGCTTCCGGCGCATGTCGGAGTGGCGCGTGGCGAACACGGCTTTCGGCGGCGCGGCTTCGTTCCTGATCCTGGAGGCGGTCGGCGCCACCCTTCTGGTGCAGTACGGCTTCGTCAATGCGTTCTGGGCCATCCTGGTCACCGGGCTCATCATCTTCCTGGCGGGTCTGCCGATCAGCGTCTACGCCGCGCGCTACGGCGTCGATATGGACCTGCTCACGCGCGGCGCCGGCTTCGGCTACATCGGTTCGACGCTGACCTCGCTGATCTACGCCTCGTTCACCTTCATCTTCTTCGCGCTCGAAGCGGCGGTGATGGCCTATGCGCTGGAACTGGCGCTGGGCGTGCCGCCGGTGTGGGGCTACCTGCTGTGCGCGCTGGTCGTGATCCCGCTCGTCACGCACGGCATCTCGGCCATCAGCCGGTTGCAGCTCTGGACGCAGCCAATCTGGCTGCTGATGCTGGTCGTGCCATTCGGGTATGTGCTCGCGCGCGATCCTGGTGCGTTCTCTGGCATCTCGCACTATGTCGGTGTCAAGGCGGCATCAATCGGCTTCGACTTGCACCTCTTTGGTGCTGCGCTCACGGTCGGCATCGCGCTGATCACCCAGATGGGCGAGCAGGCCGACTACCTGCGCTTCATGCCGGCGCGCACCGCCTCCAATCGGGGGCGCTGGTGGGCTGGCGTGCTCATGGGCGGGCCGGGCTGGGTGGTGCTCGGCGTGCTCAAGATGCTGGGCGGCGCGCTGCTGGCCTACCTGGCGATCAGCCACATGGTGCCGCCCGAGCGCGCCGTCGATCCGAACCAGATGTACCTCGCCGCGTACGAGTACGTCTTCCCCAACTACGGCTGGGCGGTCGTGGCGACGGCGGTGTTCGTGGTGATCTCGCAGCTCAAGATCAACGTCACCAATGCGTACGCCGGCTCGCTCGCATGGAGCAACTTCTTCTCGCGCGTGACGCACAGCCACCCGGGCCGCGTGGTGTGGGTGGTGTTCAACGCGCTCATCGCCTTCATGCTGATGGAGATGAACGTGTTCGAGGCGCTGGGCGACGTGCTCGGTCTCTACGCCAACATCGCCATCGCCTGGATGATGGCGGTGGTGGCCGACCTGGTCATCAACAAGCCGCTGGGCCTCTCGCCGCCCGGCATCGAATTCAAGCGGGCGCACCTGTGGGACATCAACCCGGTCGGTGTCGGCGCGATGGCGCTGGCCTCCGGACTGTCCATCACCGCGCACCTCGGCGTGTTCGGGCCGCTGGCGCAGGCCTTCTCGGCGCTGATCGCCCTGGGCACGGCCTTCGTCACCGCGCCGCTGATCGCCTGGGCCACGCGGGGCAAGTACTACATCGCCCGCGTCTCCGACGAACGCGGTGCCGCCCCGTTCGCACCGGCCGCCCGCCGCTCGGCGGTGCGCTGGGCACGCGTCGAATCGGATGCCGGCAGCTACCGCCGGCTCAGTACGCAGCGCTGCGCCATCTGCGAGCGAGAGTATGAAGGCCCGGACATGGCGCACTGCCCCGCCTACCAGGGGCCGATCTGCTCGCTGTGCTGCACGCTCGACGCGCGCTGCGGCGACTTGTGCAAGCCGCAGGCAAGCCTGTCGGCGCAATGGTCGGGCGCCTTGCGCTGGCTGCTGCCGCGCCGCGTGTGGCCGTACCTCGACACCGGCCTCGGCCACTTCCTGCTGCTGATGCTGATCGTCGTGCCTCTGCTCGCTGCCGTCTTCGGGGTGCTCTACCAGCAGGAACTTCGCGCGCTCGGCGAAACCGTGCTGACCGAAGCTGCGCTGGCGGACCTGCGGCCTGCGTCGCTGCGCTCGGGCTTCCTCAAGGCCTACATGGCGCTGCTGGTGATCGCCGGCATCGTCGCCTGGTGGCTGGTGCTCGCCCACCAGAGCCGCAAGGTCGCGCAGGAAGAGTCGAACCGCCAGACGCACTTGCTGGTGCGCGAGATCGAGCTGCACCGCGAGACCGATCGCGCCTTGCAAGCCGCCAAGCAGACCGCCGACCAGGCGCGCGAGCAGGCGGACCAGGCCAACCAGGCCAAGAGTCGCTACATCAGCGCCATCAGCCACGAACTGCGCACGCCGCTCAACAGCATCCTGGGCTATGCGCAGCTCATGGGCGAGGACGCCGCCGTGCCGCCGCACCGCCGGCAGGCGGTCGCGGTCATCAAGCGGGGCGGCGAGCATCTGCTTTCGCTGATCGAAGGCACGCTCGATATCGCCCACATCGAAGCTGGCAAGCTGACGCTCATTGCCAAGCCGATGCAGTTCGCGGAAGTGATGAGCGAGCTGGCCGACATGTTCGAGCTGCAGGCCGAGGACAAGGGCCTGGCCTTCCGCTTCGAGCCCACCGGCACCTTGCCGGAACTGGTACGCGCCGACGAGAAGCGGGTGCGGCAGATCCTCATCAACCTGCTGGGCAACGCGATCAAGTTCACTGCAGTGGGGCAGGTCACGCTGCGCCTGCGCTATGCGCGCGAGTTCGCGGCGATCGAGATCGAGGACACCGGGCCCGGCATGTCGGCAGAGGAGCTGGGCCGCATCTTCGAGCCCTTCGCGCGTGGCGCGACCGCCGGCCCCGCGGCGCCGGGTGCGGGCCTCGGGCTCACGATCGCGAAGATGCTCATCGACCTGATGGGTGGCGAGATGACCGTGAAAAGCACGCCCGGCGTGGGCTCGGTGTTTCGCCTGCGTCTCTTTCTGCCGCATCTGCACGAGGTGCAGGCCGCGAGTGTGCGTCGGGTGGCGGCACCCGTCGTGCGCGTGCGGCGCGGCTACGAAGGCACGCGCCGACGGCTGCTGGTGGTCGACAACGAGGAGGCCGATCGCGACTTGCTTTCACACGTGCTGTCGCCCCTGGGCTTCGAACTGCGCACGGCCGCGAGCGGCCACGATGCACTCGACCTGATTGCGGCGGGCTGGCGGCCCGACGCGATGTTCGTCGACCTTGCGATGCCGGGCATCGACGGCTGGGAAACCATCCGCCGTTCGCGCGCTCTCGGGCTTGCCAACGCCGCAGTCGCGATCGTGTCGGCCAATGCCTTCGACAAGCGGCTGGACAACGACGTCGGCATCACGCCGGAGGACTTCTTCGTCAAGCCGGTGCGCCACAGCGAACTGCTCGACTGGCTGGAGCGACGGCTCGAACTCCGCTGGAACGACCAGGTCGCGGCGCCGTTGGTGTCCGCACCATCGGCCGTTGTGCTGCCTTCGGCCGAGCGCCTCCGCGCGCTCGAGGAGGCGGTGAGCCTCGGTTACTTTCGGGGAATCATGAACCAGCTCGACGCGATCGACGCAGCGCAGCCCGAATGCGCGGCATGGACTTCAACGCAGCGCGCATTGGCGCGGCAATTCCAGTTCGAGGCGATGAGCCGCGCCCTGGCGCCCGTGGGTACGCCATGAGCACAGCCACGCCACTCGTCAACACCCTGCGCGGCAGTGGGGGCAACAGCGACCTCGTGCTGATCGTCGACGACGTGCCCGACAACCTCGCCGTGCTGCACGACGCGCTGGACGAGTCTGGCTACACCGTGCTCGTCGCCACCAGCGGCGAGCAGGCGCTGCAGCGCGCCGCGCAGGCCCGGCCCGACATCGTGCTGCTCGACGCGATGATGCCGGGCATCGACGGCTTCGAAGTCGCGCGGCGGCTCAAGGCCGACGCCGCGACCACGCACATCCCGATCGTCTTCATGACCGGCCTGACCGAGACCGAGCACCTCGTCGCCGCGCTCGAAGCCGGCGGCGTGGACTACGTCACCAAGCCGATCAAGCCCAAGGAAGTGCTGGCACGCATGAACGTGCACCTGCAAGGCGCCCGCCGCGCGCGCCAGGAGGCGCAGCAAGCCGGCCAGGCGCGCAATGCGCTCGATGCCTTCGGCTATGCGAGCTTCACCGTGCGCATGCCCGAAGGCAAGCTGATCTGGCAGACCGTGCTCGCGCGCGACCTGTTGCTGCGCTATTGCGGCACCAGTGCGCCGGTGACGCCGCCCGCCGTGCTCGAATGGCTGCGCGTGCATCTGCCGGATGCGCAACAGCGCCAGATCGAGCCGCCCGTACTGACCATCGAGCAGGGCGCGACCAGCCTCAACGTGCGGCTGCACCAGCAGACCGGCCATGATGACGATGGCGACGACTGGCTGATCATCATGCGCGAGGTGTCCGACACCGCGGTCATCGAAGTCATGAGCCTGAGCCTCAAGCTCACCGCGCGCGAGGCCGAGGTGCTCTACTGGGTCGTCAAGGGCAAGACCAACAAGGACATCGGCGAGATCCTGGGCAGCAGTCCCGCGACCGCGAAGAAGCACCTGGAGCGCGTGTACGTCAAGCTCGGCGTCGAGACGCGCACCGCCGCCGCCGGCGTGGCCATGAAGCGCATCCGCGAGTTGCAGCCGCAGTTCGAGATCTGAAGTTGTAGCCGGCGGGACGCGGCGGGCGCATGATGGCCGCGAAGCCGACATGCGCGGCTTCTAGAATCCGCCGCCATGCGTCGACACGTCGTCCCCCTCCCGCTGTGGCTGATCGCGCTCAACGCGAGTGCGGGGGGGCACTTCGACGTCGACGACGCCTTCACGCTGGATCCCGGTCAATGCCAGTACGAGGCCTGGTACGGGCGATTTGGCTCCGAGCCCGTCACGGACATTCACCTCGGGCCCGCCTGCCGGGTAGGCCCGGTCGAGCTGAGCGTCAACATCGATCGCTATTCGGTGCCGCAGTTGTATGGCGTCGTGCTCGGGCCGCAGGTCAAATGGACCTGGTTCGGGCAGGGTGCCGAGTCAAGGCTTGCCGCTGCCGTGTCCGTGGGCCTGAGTGCCGATGTCACGCACGGCGGCTACACCGGCGGCCAGGTCGTGCTGCCGGTGAGTTGGCGTGCGTTCGACAGCCTGTGGATCCACGCCAACATCGGCGCCGACTGGTCGACGGTGACTGGCGAGCGCACCGGGCGAGGCGGGCTTCAGGGCGAGTTTGCGTTGAACGACAAATGGAGCCTGATGTTCGAGCGCTTCCGCGCCTTCGGCTTCTGGACATCACGCGTCGGTGCGCGATACAGCATCACGCCGTTGATCAGCGTCGACGTGACCGCCGCACGCAGCGATGTGGTGGGCAGCCCGAGGGTGTACGTGATCGGGCTCAATCACGAATTCAAGGCACCTTGAAGGGCCAGCGCGGGCAAGCCGCTAGAGCAACTCGATGCCGGGCAGGCTCTTGAAGCAGGTCTCGCGCGTGATCTGGACGAAGTCCCCCAGCCAGGCCTGGCGCGATGTCGACGCGGAACACGCCATGTGCAATTCACCGGTCAGACCGCTCTTGCCTACGCGCCGCGCCGTGATGTAGCCCCGATCGAGATAGCCCTGCACGGCCCAGAGCGGAAGCGTTGCAATGCCGCGCCCGCTGGCCACCAACTGGAGCATGGCCACGGTCAGTTCCGTCGTCCGGCGCTGTGCGGGTGAAACGCCAGCCGGCTGCAGCACCTGGCGCACGATGTCGAGCATGTCGTCGGGCACCGGATAGGTGATGAGCGTCTGGTCGGCGAAGTGGCGCGCTGTCAGGTGCGGTTTCGAGCTCAGCGGGTGATCGTTCGCCACCAGCGCCACGATCTCGAAGCGGAAAAGCGGGTGATAGTCGACCGTCTCGTCCGCGTCCTGCTCGGACACGATGGCGACGTCGGCCCGGTCCTGCAGCACGAGCGCGATGGGGTCCGGATGAAAGCCCGAGACGATGTCCAGCTCGATCTCGGGCCAGCGCTGGCGAAATGCGTCCATGGCCGGCATCAGCCAATCAAAGCAGGTGTGGCACTCCACCACGATGCGGAGCTGTCCCGCCCGGCCCAGCGACAGGCGCGCCAGGTCACGTTCGGCCTCGCCGATCATCGGCAAGGCGCGGTCGGCGAGTTCGAGCAGGCGCATGCCGGCCGCGCTGAATTGCGGCGGGACGGACTTTCGCTCGAACAATGCCAAGCCGAAATGGTCTTCCAGCAGCTTGATCTGATGCGACAGCGCCGACTGCGTGAGATTGAGCAACTGGGCGGCCCGAACCAGGCTGCCGGTATCGCGCAATGCAGCCAGGGTGCGGAAATGGCGAATCTCAAGGACGGAGGTGGTCATGAATGAATTTCACGTTGAAGCGCAAAATGTTTCGTTTGAATCATAGCGGTCTCCTTGCGATCATCGGGCGATGACCCGTACCCACACCCTCGGATTCCCGCGCATGGGCGCCCACCGCGAACTGAAATTCGCCCTCGAAAAACACTGGCGTGGCGAGATCGGCACCGCCGCCCTCGAAGCCGTCGGCGCCGATCTGCGCGCCCGCCACTGGCAGGCCCAGAGCGATGCCGGGCTGGATTTCGTCACTGTCGGCGACTTTGCGTTCTACGACCACGTGGCCAATCACATCCAGCTCCTCGGCTGCGAGCCGCCGCGATTCGACTTCGCGGCCGAGGCCGAACTGGCGCGCTACTTCACGATGGCGCGCGGCGTGGCCGACGAGACCGGCCATGAAGGCTGCACGCACGGCGGGCATGGCACCTTCGCGCTCGAGATGACCAAATGGTTCGACACCAACTACCACTATCTCGTGCCCGAGTTCACGGCGAACACTCGCTTCGGCCTGGCCTCGGTTCGCCTCTTCGACGAAGTTGCACAGGCACAGAAGCTGGGTCACAAGGTCAAGGCCGTCCTGCTGGGCCCATTGAGCTTTCTCTGGCTCGGCAAGGAGAAGGAGGCGGGTTTCGACAGGTTCACCTTGCTGGACGCGCTGCTGCCCGTCTACGAGCAGGTGCTGGCGCGGCTGAAATCGCTCGGTGTCGAATGGGTCCAGATCGACGAGCCGATCCTGGGATTGGATCTCCCGGATGCCTGGCGCAATGCCTTCGAGCGCAGCTACTGGCAGCTTGCCCGCAGTGCGCCGAAGCTGCTGCTCGCGACCTACTTCTCGCCGTTGGCGGAAAACCTCCGTCTCGCCTGCCAGTTGCCCGTGGCGGGCCTGCACGTCGATGCGGTGCGTGCGCCCGAGGAACTCACCGGCGTGGCGGACTGGCTGCCCGCGCACAAGGCGCTGTCTGTCGGCATCGTCGACGGCCGCAACATCTGGCGCACCGATCCGGCTGCGGCGCTCGAGCGCCTGCAGCCCGTTGCCGACAAACACAAGGGAGAACTCTGGATCGCGCCGTCCTGCTCGCTGCTGCACGTGCCCTTCAGCCTGGCGTCGGAGACGAAGCTCGACGCGGAAATCAAGAGCTGGCTCGCGTTCGCCGTCGAGAAGCTGGACGAGTTGCGCGTGCTGCGTGCCGCACTGGACGGCGAAGACTCATCGGTCGAAGCCGAACTGGCCGCAGCGCGTGCGGCCACTGCAGCGCGTCGCGGCAGCCCGCGTGTGCATCGGGCCGAGGTCGCATTGCGGCTGGCCAGGGCGGTGGCAACCGACGACAGGCGGGTCTCGGCCTTTGCGCAGCGCCAGTCAGAGCAACGTGACCGCCTTGCTCTGCCGCTCATGCCGACGACGACCATCGGATCCTTCCCCCAGACCGCCGCGATCCGGGCTGCGCGCGCCGCCTTCAAGCGAGGCGAACTCGATGCCGGCGGCTACCGCGGGAAGATGCAAGCGGAGATCAGGCTTGCCGTGCACAAGCAGGAAGAACTCGGCCTCGACGTGCTGGTGCATGGCGAGGCCGAGCGCAACGACATGGTCGAGTACTTCGGCGAGCAACTCGACGGCTTTGTCTTCACCGCCAATGGGTGGGTGCAATCGTACGGATCGCGCTGCGTGAAGCCGCCGGTGATCTTCGGCGACGTGGCGCGGCCGAAACCGATGACCGTGGAATGGACCGCGTATGCGCAGAGCCTCACGAAGCTGCCGATGAAGGGCATGCTGACCGGCCCGGTCACGATCCTGCAGTGGTCCTTCGTGCGCGACGACCAGCCGCGCAGCGTCACGACGGAACAGATCGCATGGGCGATTCGCGACGAGGTGGTCGACCTGGAGAAGGCCGGCATCGGCATCATCCAGATCGACGAACCGGCCATCCGCGAGGGGCTGCCGCTCCGGCGTTCGCGCTGGAAGAGCTACCTGGAGGGCGCGACGCGGTCGTTCCGCATCAGTGCTTCGGGTGTGGCCGATCGAACCCAGATCCACACCCACATGTGCTATTCGGAATTCAACGACATCCTTCCCGAGATCGCGGCGATGGATGCCGACGTCATCACGATCGAGACCAGCCGCTCGGACATGGAACTGCTGCGCGGGTTCGGCGACTTCAAGTATCCGAACGAGATCGGCCCCGGCGTCTACGACATTCACTCGCCGCGCGTGCCGACGGCCGATGAGATGGTGAGGCTCATGCGCAAGGCCGCGGCCGTGGTGCCGCCGTCGAACTTGTGGGTCAACCCCGACTGCGGTCTCAAGACCCGTGGGTGGCCCGAGACCGAAGTCGCGCTGGCCAACATGGTTGCCGCCGCCAAGGTCCTGCGCGGCGAACTGGCGCTCAGACTTCCGCGCCCTCTACCAGGAACCTGACGCGCCGCACGCCCTGCCATTCGTCCGCATCGAGCCGGTAGGCGATCACCACCTTGGGCGGCAGCGGCTCGGTGTGGCCGAACCAGATGCCGTCCACCGGCTTGCCGCGGTGCTTGAGCTTCAGCGCCAGGTGCTTCTCGCCGACGAGGCGCTGCGACACCACTTCCACTTCCTCGCTGAAGGTCGGCGGCGCGAAGCCCTGGCCCCACACCTCGCGATGCAGCGTATCGACCAGATCCACGCGCAGGTATTCGGGTGCGAGCGGGCCGTCGGTGTCCAGCCGGCGCGTCAGTGTGGCGGCGTCGAGCCACTCCTGCGCTACTTCGGCGAGCGCCTGCTCGAAGGCCGGAAAGTGCTCCCGCGCCACGGTGCAGCCGGCCGCCATCGCATGCCCGCCGAAGCGCAGCAGCACGCCGGGATGCCGCTTGGCGACCAGGTCGAGCGCATCGCGCAGGTGAAAGCCGGGAATCGAGCGGCCCGAGCCCTTGAGTTCGTGCGACTTGCCGTCGGCGCCGCTGGCCGCGAAGACGAAGGTCGGGCGGTGGAAGCGTTCCTTGATGCGCGAAGCGACGATGCCGACCACGCCTTCATGGAAGTCCACGCCGAACACGCTGATGGCTGCGGGCGGCGCCTGGGTGTCGTCGAAGAGCGATTCGGCGAGCATCAGCGCCTTGTCGCGCATGCCGCCTTCGATGTCGCGCCGTTCGCGGTTGATGCCGTCGAGCGTGCGCGCGAGTTCGTCCGCGCGGCTGCCGTCGTCGGTCAGCAGGCATTCGATGCCGAGCGTCATGTCGGCAAGACGTCCGGCTGCGTTGATGCGCGGGCCGAGTGCAAAGCCGAAGTCGAAGGTGGTCGCCGATGCTGCGTTCCGGCCCGCCGCCTTGAAGAGGGCCGCGATGCCGGCAGGCATAGCGCCGGTGCGGATGCGGCGCAGGCCCTGTGCAACCAGCCGGCGGTTGTTGGCGTCGAGCCGGACCACGTCGGCCACGGTGCCGAGCGCGACCAGGGGTAGCAAGGTATCGAGCTTGGGTTGGGTCGCCACGTCGAACACACCGCGCGCCCGCAGTTCGGAGCGCAGCGCGAGCAGCACGTAGAACATCACGCCGACACCGGCGATGCTCTTGCTTTCGAAGTCACAGCCGGGCTGGTTCGGATTCACGAGCACGTCGGCTTCGGGCAGCGACGGGCCCGGAAGGTGGTGGTCGGTCACCAGCACCGACAGGTTCCGCGCCTTGGCCGCAGCGACGCCATCGACGCTTGCGATGCCGTTGTCCACCGTGATGAGCATGTCGGCGCCACTGTCCGCTACGCGCTCGGCGATGGGCGGCGTGAGCCCGTAGCCATCGGTCACGCGGTCGGGCACGAGGTAGCTCGCATGCTTGGCGCCGAGCAGGCGCAGGCCGCGCACGGCGACGGCGCAGGCGGTCGCGCCGTCGCAGTCGTAGTCGGCGACGACGCACAGGCGCTTGTCGTCGCGGATCGCATCGGCCAGCAGCACGGCCGCCTCGCGCGTGCCGCGCAACGTGTTCGGCGGCAGCAGGCGTGCGAGGCCGTCGTCGAGTTCTTCCTTGCCCAGCACGCCGCGCGCGGCATAGAGCCGCGCCAGCAGCGGATGCACACCGGCTTGTTCGAGCGCCCAGGCGCTGCGCGGGGGGATGTCGCGGGCAACGATCTTCATGGTCACAGCGCCTCCAGCGCGATGGCCGCGCCCGGCCGGTTCAACAGGCTCCGGGCCCACTGCACCATGCCGCGCGACTGCACGCCAAAGCGCCGCGCGCCGCGGTCGCCGCACAGCGTGAGGGTGACATCGGCGCCGCGCGTGTACTCGTCGAGCAGTTCCGCCACCGGACCGGCATCGATCGCCCGCCATGCGGATGCCCATCCTGCGCCGTCATCGCGCAAGGCGGGCGTGCGCAGCGCGTCGGCGACGATCGGTGCGGGATGGCTCGGCGCGAAGGAAGCCGGCAGCCGCCCCGTGCCGCTGAGCCAGAAGGAATTGATCGGTGGTACGCCCCGCGCGGTGCGCGCATCGTTCACTCTTTCCGTATAGAGCAGCATCTGCATCTCGTTCTGAAGCCTGCGCAGGGGCCGCGCCGCATCGGACAAGGGCGACCACTGCGAAATCGGGAAGCCGACGGCGCGGTCGATCGATGCCGTCGGCAAGTCCGCGAATATCTTGCCGCTTGCCAGCCAGCGGCCCGGCGTGGTCGATGCGTGCAGCGCGATGCCGTCTTCCTCGAAAAAGGGGTGCGCGGCCGCCAGCAGCGCGGCGGATTCGGCCGCGTCGATCTCGATCGCGGCCGGGTCGCCCAGCACCACGTCGTCGATGCCCACGTGCCAGTGGCACAGGGTCGCCATGCCCCAGCTGGCGCCGTCCTCGGTCGACGGCAGGCCCGCCTGCCTTGCGTCCAGAGCCGCCCAGGGGATGCAACCGTCTGCAGCCGCGATGCCGAGGGCTTCGGCCAGCGCTCGCTCGTGCGGCGGCGAAAGGGTGCTGTCTTCCTGCATGTCCTCGTGGATCAGCGTCAGCCGGGAGAGCAGGGCTTCGAGCTTCGGCAGGCGCAATCCCGCCAGCGCCTCGCGGCAAGCGGGCGAACCACGGCCGGCGAAGGGAATCAGGAGATGGCGGGAAGAGGGCAAGGCTGACATGGGCCTATTGTCCGGGATGCCACAATCGCCGCGATGAACTGCCCCCACGCTCATCACTTCGTGTATTCGCTGCCCCCCGACGGGGCGCAGGCCTCCCTTGGGGCGGCCCGGCGGGAGGCCTGATGCGACTCCCCTACGAATTGCAACTCGGCTGGCGCTACACGCGCGCAGGCCGGGCGACGCGGCGCAACGGCTTCATCTCATTCATCTCCGGCGTGTCGATGTTCGGCATCGCGCTCGGCGTGGCCGCGCTGATCATCGTGCTGAGCGTGATGAACGGCTTCCAGAAGGAAGTGACCGACCGCATGCTCGGCGTGATCTCGCACATCGAGATCTTCTCGCGTGACGGCCAGGCGCTGGGCGATCTCGACGCGATCATGGCCCAGGCGCGCAAGAACCCCCAGGTGGTCGGAGTGGCACCCTTCATCGCCGCGCAGGCGCTGATCGCGCGCGGCGAAGACATGAAGGGCGCTCTGGTGCGCGGCATCGAGCCCAAGCTGGAGCCGCAGGTGACCGACATCTCCACGACCGCGCAGCAAGGCGCGCTGGACAAGCTGGTGCCGGGCGAGTTCGGCATCGTGCTCGGCGTCGAGTTGGCGCGCTCGCTTTTCGTGCGCGTGGGCGACCAGGTCACGCTGGTGGCGCCGGGCGGACAGGTCACGCCGGCCGGCGTGCTGCCGCGCTTCAAGCCCTTCACCGTGGTCGGCACCTTCGACTCGGGCCACTACGAATACGACTCGGCGCTCGCCATGGTCCATGCGGAAGACGCCGCGCGCGTGTTCCGGCTCGAAGGCCCGACCGGCGTGCGACTCAAGCTCAAGAACCTGCACCAGGCGCGCGAGGTGGCCGAGGAGCTCGCCGTCACGCTGCCGGGCTCCTTCCTGATCCGCGACTGGACGCGCGCGAACAAGACGTGGTTTGCGGCGGTGCAGGTCGAGAAACGCATGATGTTCATCATCCTCACGCTGATCGTCGCCGTCGCGGCCTTCAATCTCGTCTCGACGCTGGTGATGACCGTCACCGACAAGCGCGCCGACATCGCGATCCTTCGCACGCTCGGATCGAGCCCCAAGAGCATCATGGGCATCTTCGTGGTGCAAGGCGCGATGGTGGGCGTCATGGGCACGCTCGGCGGCCTGCTGCTGGGGCTGGGCATTGCCTACAACATCGACGTGATCGTCCCTGCGCTGGAGCGGCTGTTCCACGCCAGCTTCCTGCCGAAGGACATCTATCTCATCAGCAAGATGCCGAGCGATCCGCAGCGGGGCGACATCGTCCCGATCACGGTGATCTCGCTGATCCTCGCCTTCGTCGCAACCCTCTACCCGAGCTGGCGCGCGAGCCGCGTCAATCCCGCGGAGGCGTTGCGCTATGAGTGATGTGGTCCTGAAAGTCCGCGGGCTGACCAAGCGCTTCCATGAAGGCCGTATCGATCTCACCGTGCTGCATGGCGTCGATCTCGACGTGTACGCGGGCGAGACGCTGGCGATCGTCGGCGCCTCGGGTTCCGGCAAGAGCACGTTGCTGCACTTGATGGGCGGGCTCGACGCACCCACGGCCGGCAGCGTCGAACTGCACGGCGAGAACATCGCCCATGTCGACGCCGCCGAGCAGGGGCGCCTGCGCAACATGCACCTCGGCTTCGTCTACCAGTTCCATCACCTGCTGCCGGAGTTCAGCGCGCTCGACAACGTGGCCATGCCGCTCAAGATCCGCCGCATGCCGCCCGCGCAGGCGCACGACGCTGCAGCGTCGATGCTGAAAGCGGTGGGCCTCGGCGAGCGCGTGCAGCATCGGCCCGCCGAGTTGTCGGGCGGCGAGCGCCAGCGCGTGGCCATCGCGCGCGCGCTGGTGACGCAGCCGGATTGCGTGCTGGCCGACGAGCCGACCGGCAACCTCGATCGCGCGACCGCCGATGGTGTCTTCGCGCTGATGCTGCAGTTGGCGCACGACCGCGGCACCGCCTTCGTGATGGTCACGCACGATGAAAGTCTGGCATCACGGTGCGATCGCGTGCTGCGGCTCACCGCCGGGCGACTGGCGGGATAAGGCCCGCCCCCACCTGCGGACCGGCGGAGCCGGTCCCGCGAGGTTTCTGGATTTGCTCGCTCGAAGACGAGGTTCGCAAGCGCTGCCGGATTCAGCGGCAGATCGTCGTCGTCCCCACCGGCCGGCAGGTCTTGCCGTCGATGCTCTGGTAGCGGTCCAGTTGGCCGGATCGGTCGTAGTGATTGCCCTGCTTGTCCACGCAGCCCTGCGCATCGCAACTGCGGATTCGGGGCCGCATGTCGCGCGGCCGTTGCGGCTGGCGATAGGCGCCGGGGTAGGGGTTGCCGTAGTCGATCACCACGGGGTCGTCGCCACGATCGCTCCAGCGTGAGTCGCCGGACCGGTCGTTGCCGTTGGCCGTGCCACGGGAGTCGATGACCGCGGGGCCCGAGGGTTCCGGCATCGGCCGAACCGCTTCCGCCGGACTGCGTTGAGGCAGTGCCGCGCGGGGAAGGTCTGCGCCATCGCGTGCCGGCGTCGCGGGCTCCGGGGTCGACACGCGTCCCACCGGCTTGGAGCCGGCCGAACAGGAACCATCCGTGTAGCTCACATTGCCCGCCGCGTCCGCGCAGCGAATCACCTCGGCGCTGGCCGTGAGGCAGAGCGTGGCCGTGATGGCGAGGACAGGCAAGTGGCGCATGGAGCGTTCATTGTCGCCCCGGCGAAGTCCGTCGGGTGGAAGGGCTGACTGCGGACATTCCCGACAAAGACTGCCTGCGCCCACCTGCCCGTTGCCCCATCCTTGTCCCGGATCACCACGATCCTTCCCCAGGAGCATGCCGTGAAGAGTCGATATGTACTTGCTGCGATCCACGGCGCAGCGGTCGTCCGCAGGCCCTGAGTCAGAGCCCTCAGCCCGCGGGGCGGGAATGCCCGGGGCGGGACGACGGCCAACCCCTGTCGTTGATGATCGGCACCCGTCCGCGCACGGAGTGCTGCAGGTAGCGGGAATCGACCCATCCGCGGTGACGCCTGGAGTCGATGCGGCACCAGCGCCAGTTGCTGATGCAACCGTTCACGCGAACGGATGTCCGCGCCGGAAGAACGGCCACCACTTCGAACGAACGATCAGGCCCGCCGCGTACGTTGAGTGCGCGCGTGGTCGATGTGCTGAGGGCAAATGCCGAGAGCGGCGCGCAAAGCAGGAGGGCAACCAGGCAGGACTTCGATTTCGCAAGCGACATGCGCAACTCCGGCGGTGGCGGCTTCAGGCCGGCGCCGCTCCCTGGGTCGCCGTGTAGACCGCGTACAGCGACTGGCTGGCAGCCATGAACAGGCGGTTGCGCTTGGGGCCACCGAAGCAGACGTTGCCGCAGACCTCGGGCAGCCGGATGCGACCGATGAGCTTGCCTTGCGGTGTCCACACCGTCACGCCGCTATACCCCACGTTGCGTCCGGCGTTGCTGGAGCACCAGAGGTTGCCGTCCACGTCGGCCCGCACACCGTCGGGCCCGCACTTCACGCCATCGATCATGAAGTTGCTGAACAGCTTGCCGCCGCTGAGCTTGTTGTCCGCGCCGACGTCGAACACATGCATGTCGCCCTTGCCGCCGGGAATCGTGTCGCCCGGCCCCTGCCCGGTGCTGACGATGTAGAGCTTCTTGAAATCGGGCGAGAAGCACAGGCCGTTGGGGTCCGGCACGATGTCCTCACCCGCCACTTGCGTCAGCGTGCCGCTCTTGTCCAGCCGGTAGACCGCGGTCGGCAACTCTCGCTTGTAGGTGCCGATCTCCGGCGGCTGCCCCAGCCTGGGATTGAGGCGCCCGGCCTTGTTGGCGGGCCCGCCAGCGGCGTCCACCGTGCCTTCATAAAGCTGCGCGCCGTAGGGCGGGTCGGTGAACCAGTAGCTCCCGTCAGGATGCGAGACGATGTCGTTGGGCGAGTTGAGCCGCTTGCCATTGAAGGTCGAAGCAAGGATCGTCACCGAGCCATCGAGTTCGTAGCGCACCACTCTTCGCGTGAGGTGCTCGCAGGAAAGCTGCCGTCCCTGGAAGTCGAAGGAGTTGCCGTTGCTGTTGTTGGAGGGCAGGCGGAACACGCTGACATGCCCGTCGTCTTCGCTCCAGCGAAGCTGGCGGTTGTTCGGGATGTCACTCCAGACCAGGAAGCGGCCGACCGAATTCCATGCCGGCCCTTCGGCCCACAAGGCGCCAGTCCAGAGCCGCTGGATCGGCGCATTGGGCTGACGCAGGCCATCGAACGCCGGGTCTACCGTCAGCACATCCGGGTCGGTGAAGTAGGTGGTCGGCGCCCCGCGGCGGCTGAAGTCGCGCGGCGGCTGGGTGATGGTGCTGGGCGGTTCGACCGGCGAGGGCTTTGCAGCCTGTGCGCGCACGCCCTGCGGCACCAGCATCGCGGTCCCCAAGGTGGCTCCGGCGCCGCAGATCAACTTGCGGCGTTGCATTGCGGCTTTCGGATTCGGATCGAATTCTCGTCGCGCCATGTCTCACCCCCAATCGAGAAGGGTTCGCATCCTATGCCCTTCTTGCCGGTTGCGCCAGCGCTTCGCATTGGGCCAGACTGGCCTCGCAGCGTCACACGAATTTGATTATTCTGTTGAACGTCCCCGTGCGAAGCATCCCTTCTCCAAGGAATCCCGATTGCCGCATCGACCAGCCAGACGCCCTGCATTGATTGCCGTCCAGTTGCTCGCGCTCGCCTGCGCTGCGTGTGGCAACAACGATCAAGCTTCGCCGATGGCCGCCGCACCGCCGACGACCGTTCTGGTGGTCAAGGCCGAAGCCGCGCCCGTTTCCAATACCGTGGAGCTGCCGGGCCGGATCGAGGCTGTCCGCACGGCGGAAGTGCGGGCCCGCGTCGACGGCATCGTCGAGCGCCGGCTGTACCAGGAAGGCACGGACGTGCCGGCGGGTGCGCCCCTGTTCCTGATCGACCCGCGTGACTACAGCGCACTGCTGCAGCAGGCCAGGGCCGCGTTGAGCCGGGCCGAGGCGGCGCGCTCCAATGCAGCCTCCATCGTCTCGCGCTTCAGGCCGCTGGTCAGCCGGCAGGCCGTGAGCGCTCAGGAATTCGAAGCGGCGGAAACCGCGCTGCGGCAAGCGGAGGCCAATGTGAGCGACGCCAGCGCCGAGGTGACCCGTGCCCAGCTGCGCTTCGAGCGCAGCACGGTGCGGGCACCGATCGCCGGCCGCGTGGGCCGCGCCCAGGTCACCGAAGGTGCGCTGGTCAGCGCCAACGCCGCGACGCTGATGACGCAGGTCAACCAGCTCCAGCCGATCAATGCCGTTTTCACGCAGTCCAACACCGCCATCCTCGACTTCGAGCAGCAGGTGCGCGCCGGCACCCTCAAGGTGCCCGACATGGCGCATGTCGAGGTCCGGCTGATCCTCGCCAACGGGCAGGAGTTCGGCGAACCGGGTTATCTCGATTTCGCGGACCTCGCGGTCGATCCTTCCACCGGCACGCAGACCATCCGCGCCCGTTTCCCGAACGCTTCGCGCACACTGCTGCCGGGCCAGTTCGTGCGGGGGCGTATCGTCGCGGGCGTCCACAAGACGGGCATCCGCGTGCCTGAGCGCGCTGTGCAGATCGATGCCAACTCGGCCAGCGTGGCACTCGTCGCGCCCGACGGTGCGGTCGTTCGTCGCAGCGTCACGGTGGGCGGGCAGGAGGCTGGCGAGTGGGTCGTGCTTGATGGGCTCCAGGCCGGCGAGCAGGTCATCGTCGATGGCTGGCACAAGGTCCGCCCAGGCCAGAAAGTGACCGCGCAGCCGGCGCCGGCACCTCCACCCGCGACGCGCTGAGCGAACGCCGAATCCATGGATCGCTTCTTCGTCTATCGCCCGGTGTTCGCCTGGGTGATCGCGTTGTTCATGGTGCTGTTCGGGGTCATCGCGGTGCTGCTCCTGCCGGTGGAGCAGTACCCGGATGTCGCACCGCCCTCGCTCAACGTGCAGGCCGTCTACAGCGGCGCCGATGCCCAGACGCTCGACCGGACCGTCACCTCGATCATCGAGGACGAGATGAACGGGATCGAGAACTTCCTCTACATGTCCGCGATCAGCCGCTCCAACGGCACTGCGCAGATCACCGTCACGCTCAAGCCCGGCACCGACCTGGACATCGCGCGCACGCAGGTGCAGGACCGCCTGAGCCGCGTCGAGCCACGCCTGCCGCTCCAGGTGCGCCAGCTCGGCATCACCGTCACCAAGGCCTCGTCGGGCTTCCTGATGCTAATCGCGCTGCAGTCCTCGGGTGGCGCGTCGCATGTGACGGCGATCGGCAACTTCGCGTCGAACAACATCGTCAACGAGTTGCGGCGCATCGCCGGCGTGGGCGACGTGCAGCTGTTCGGCTCATCCTTCGCGATGCGGATCTGGCTCGACCGCGACAAGCTCGGCGGCTTCGGCCTTGCCGCGAGCGAAGTGCTCGCCGCCGTGCAGGAGCAGAACAGCCAGACCGCGAGCGGTGGGCTGGGCGACCAGCCGGTCGCGGGCGGAACGGAGTTCAACGCCCAGATCGTGACGCAGAGCCGCTTCTCCACGCCTGAGCAGTTCCGCGAGATCATCGTTCGCGCCAACCCGGATGGCTCCACGGTCCGGCTCGGCGACGTCGCGAGGGTCGAACTGGGCAACGACAGCTACGGCTTCGGCTTCACCGTCAACGGCAAGGAAGCCGCAGGCATGACGATCCAGCTCGCGAGCGGCGCCAACGCGCTGGCAGTGGCGACGCAGGTGCGCCGGCGCATGACCGAGTTGCAGCCGACCTTCCCTCAGGGCATGACGTGGAGCGTTCCCTTCGACACCACGCCCTTCATCAACACCTCGGTCAACAGCGTGGTGCGCACCATGATCGAGGCGCTGCTGCTGGTCACCGTCGTGGTGTTTCTCTTTCTGCAGAGTTGGCGTGCCACGCTGATTCCGACGCTGATCGTGCCGGTCGCCCTGATCGGCACCTGCGTGGGCCTGCATCTGTTCGGCATGTCGATCAACCTGCTGTCGCTGTTCGGCATGGTGGTCGCGATCGGCATCCTGAACGACGACGCGATCGTGGTCGTGGAGAACGTGGAGCGCGTGATGCGCGAGGAGGGCCTCAACGCGCGGCAGGCGACGGTCAAGGCCATGGGGCAGATTTCCGGCGCGGTCATCGCGAGCACGCTGGTGCTGGTCGCGGTGTTCATTCCGATGGCATTCTTTCCGGGGTCGACGGGTGGCATCTACCGGCAGTTCTCGGTGACCTTGACGGTGTCGATCTTTCTGTCGACGGTGCTCGCGCTGACGCTCGGCGCGGCCTTGTGCGCGGCGCTGCTCAAGGACGATGCGACGCTTGCGCGCGAGGCCGAGAGCCGCAAGCCGGGTGCCGCCGCGCGCATGCTGAACCGCGTCTTTGGCGGCTTCAACGCGGGACTGGATGCGGGCACGTCGAAGTACATCCGCGGCGTCGACGGGATGATCGCCAGGCCCTTTCGCTGGCTGCTCGTCTTCGTCGTGGCGTGCGTGGCGACGGCGTGGATGTTTGCGCGTCTGCCCGGCGGGTTTCTGCCCACCGAGGACCAGGGCCACATCTTCGTGACCTATACCGGCGCCCCGGGCTCGACGACGGCCCGCACGCAGCATGCGGTCAATCAGGTCGAAGCCTTCCTGCAGCAGCAGCCGCAGGTGCGCAACGTGGCGACAGTGACCGGCTTCAGCTTCTTCGGCCAGGGGCAGTCCGCCGCAATGTCCTTCGTCGACCTGAAGCCCTGGGCGGAACGGAGCGGGAGCGAGAACAGCGCGAGTGCACTGGTCCAGCGCAGCAACGCCGCCTTCAGGAACATCCCCGAGGCGCTGATCTTTGCGCTCGACCCGCCCGCGATTCCGTCGCTGGGCAATGCCACCGGCTTCACGATGAAGATCCAGGACCGTAGCGGTATCGGTGGCGCGGCCCTGCAGCAGGCGACCCAGCAGATGATGGCGGAGGCGGCCGCCAGTCCCATCCTGGCCGGCGTGCGCGCAGAAGGACTGCCGCCCGCGCCGCAACTCTATGTCGACATCGACCGCATCAAGGCGCGTGCGCTGGGCCTGCAGATCGGTCAGGTGAATCAGGCGCTGTCGTTGAGCTTCGGCGCCAACTACGTGAACGATTTCGTCTTCGAGGGCAATGTGCTGCGCGTGTTCATCCAGGCCGACGCGGCGCAGCGCATGCGCCCGGAGGATGTGCTCGCCCTCAGGCTGCGCAACAACCAGAACGAGTCCGTGCCCTTCTCGGCCTTCACCCGCGTGCGCTGGATCTCCGGGCCGCAGCAGCTCGAACGCTACAACGGCTTTCCGTCTGCCACCCTCTCGGGGCAGGCCGCGGCCGGACAGTCGAGCGGCTCAGCCCTCGTGGAAATGGAGCGCATCGCCAAGCGCGTGCTGACGGGCAACCTCGCGTATGAATGGACCGGCACGGCCTTCGAGGAGCGGCAGGCCGGGGGCCAGATCCCGCTGCTGCTGGGGCTTTCTCTGGTCGTCGTCTTCCTGCTCCTGTCGGCGCTCTACGAAAGCTGGGCCATCCCGGTGGCGGTGCTGCTCATCATCCCCTTCGGCGTGGCCGGCGCGGTGCTGCTGACGATGGCGCGCGGTCTGTCGGCCGACGTGTACTTCAACATCGGCCTGATCACCATCATCGGCCTCGCCGCCAAGAACGCGATCCTGATCGTCGAGTTCGCGATCAAGGAGGAGAGCGAGGGCAAGGACGCGGCGACGGCCGCGAAGAACGGCGCGCAGCAACGGCTTCGCCCGATCCTGATGACCAGCGTCACCTTCGTACTGGGGATGATGCCGCTCGTGCTCGCCACCGGCGCAGGCGCGGCGAGCCGCCAGGCGGTGGGCACCGGCGTCATGGGCAGCATGCTGACTGCGACCTTCTTCGGCATCTTCTTCACGCCGCTGTTCTATGTGGCTGCGCGCAAGTGGCTGAGCCGGGAGAAGAAGCACAGCGAAGAGGCGGATGACTTGGCGCTGCGGACGACGGGCGGTGAACCACGCGGAGGCTCGGGTGAGGCCTAAGGCAGCCGCACTGTGCGTTGCCGCGTGCTGCGCGCTGGCCGCGTGCAACCACGCGCCGACCTATCGCCAGCCGGACGTGCCGGTTGCCGAAGTCTTCGGCGCAGCCGATCCGGGGGGCAGCCGGCTCGCGACCGAGATCGGCTGGCAGAGTTTCTTTGGCGACCCGCAGCTTCGTTTCCTGATTGCGGAGGCGCTGGCCAACAACCGCGATCTCGTCGCGTCCGTGGCCCGCATCGAGCAGGCCCGCGCGCAATACCGTATCCAGGAGTCGGCGCGGCTGCCACAGGTCAACGCCAATGCCGGCGCGTCACGCACGCAGGCTCCGCTGAGCACGATCGACCCGGAACTGGCAAACACCAGCGCCTCGGTCATCTTCAACCAGTACAACGTGCAGGCCGCGATGGCGTCCTACGAGCTGGACTTCTGGGGCCGCGTGAGCAACCTCAGCGAGGCCGCCCGCCGGCGCTATCTGGCGACCTTGGAAGGTGAACGCGCCTTCCGGCTCTCGCTGATCGGAAACGTCGCTGCGAGCTACTACAGCATTCGCGCCGGGGAGGAGGGCATCGACCTCGCCCGGGACACCGTCGCGGCGAGACGCTATGCGCTGGAGATTGCGAAGCTGCGCCTGGATGCCGGCGTGACTTCCACCGTCGACTACGACCAGGCGGCCATCCTCGTGACGCAGGCGCAGACGCAACTGGCCGAGCTTCAACGAACGACCGAGCAGCGGCGGAGCCAATTGCTGGTGCTGGTCGGCAAGCCGCTGGAGGGGCCATTGCCGCCTGCGCGCGCCATCGAGGACCCGGGGCAGTTCGGGGAGTTGGATGCGGGCCTCCCTTCGGCCTTGCTTGTCAATCGGCCGGATGTGCTGCAGGCCGAGCAGCAACTGCGTGCGGCCAACGCCGATATCGGGGCGGCTCGGGCTGCGTTCTTTCCGCGCATCGCGTTGACGGGCAATCTGGGGTTTGCATCGGCGGAACTGGGGGATCTGTTCAAGAGCAGCAATCAGGCGTGGTCGGTCGGTGGATTGGTCAGCCTGCCGATCTTCGACGGAGGGCAGCGGCAGGCGCAGCTCGGGGTGGCCCAGGCGCGGCGCGATGAACTCATTGCGCTCTACCAGCGCACCGTGCAGACCGCATTCAGCGAAGTGTCCGAAGCCCTGATCGGGCGGCGGCGGTACCAGGAACAGATCGCGGCGCAGGAGGCGGCGGTGCTGGCGCAGCGACGGCTCGCCGAGGTGGCGGAACTGCGCTATGAGAACGGGATCTCGATCTATCTGGAAGTGGTCGATGCGCGGCGGAATCTCTTCTCTGCCGAGCAGCAGCTGATTCAGCTTCGCGCGACTGCGCTGCAGAACGGAGTGTCGCTGTATGTGGCGCTGGGGGGCGGGTTTGCCGGGCCCTAGTCAAAGGGTCGAGCAAGCGCGCTGCCAGTGCGCGCGGTTTGGCCGGGTTGGTTGCACCACGCAAAAGACAGGATTAGCATGCTGTTGACCGCCCATGCAAAGGACACATCATGAGTGACCGGCGCATCCTCATCGTGGCACACCGGACCGCGGCGTCGCCCAAACTTCTCGCCGCCGTTGCCGAGCGGGCCGCACGCGGGCCGTGCAAGTTCACGCTCTTGGTTCCTCGGCCGTATTGGGACCCGGACACGGAAGAGGCGGCCATCACGCTCGAACTCGCGATTCCGCTGCTCGACGTGGCCGCGGGCTCGCACGTGCAAGGGATCGTCGGGGCCACCGACCCGTACGAGGCCGTACACCAGACGCTCGAGCACGAAAAGTACGACGAGATCATCGTCTCGACGCTCCCAGAGCGGATCTCCCGGTGGTTGCGCCTCGACCTCGCGCATCGCATCGAGCGGTTCGGCGTGCCGGTGAGCGTCGTGACTGCGGAACAGGCCGAGCGCACTCTCTCGCCGGGAGCCGGATCGGGCTGATCCGACGTCGCCGGCGCGGGGCGGCAATGCGCCATGAGCCGGGAAGGCAGCCATCGGGACTGAGGTCTGCGCGCTCGAAAGTCGTCGAACGCCGCTGAAAGCGCCCGCATGTCATCCGGCGTCCGCCGCTAGGGCCTTTCCCCCGCATCAAAATCCAGCTCCACCTTCGCCCCGTTCGGATCCAGGCAGAACAACTGCCAGGTTCCAGCCCCGGCCTGCTGCCGCAAGTCGTACTTCACCCCGCTCTCATCGAACCGCTTCTTCACTGCCCGCAGGTCCTGCGCCGTGAAGGCCATATGGTCGATGACTCCCGTGCGCTGCTCGGGCACCGGTCGCCCAAAGTACAGATGCAGCACCGCCTGCGGTCCGCTCCCATAAAGCCAGGCCCCGGGAAACCCGAGGTCCGGCCGGTGCCCCACCTTCAAGCCCAGCAGCCCGGTGTAGAAATCCAGCGTCTTCTTCTCATCTTCCGCAGTCACGGTGAAATGGTTCATGCCGACGATCATGGAGAGTCTCCTGTTCAGGTCTGGGTCTTGGGCGGGGTCATGGCAGCAGCACCAGCGCGCCCGTGCTGCCGCGCGATTCAAGCCGCGCATGCGCTTGCGCAGCGGACTCGAGTGAAAAACGTTCGATCGGCGGCGGCCTGATCGCACCATCCGCCAGCGCATTCCACACGCGCTGCGCACGCTCGGCGAGCTGCGCCTGCGTCGACACGTAGTCGAACACCACGGGCCGCGAAAAGCTCAACGACTTCGCCACCAGCGCGTCCGGCGCAAGCGGCGTCAGCGGGCCGCTGGCCTGGCCGAGGCTGATCCAGTGGCCGCGGCGGGCGAGGGCGGCGAGGTTCTCCTCGCGGCCCGCATCGCCCAGTCCGTCGATCACCACGTCCGCGCCACCGCAGGTGCGCTGCACGGCGTCGGCAAAGCGGTAGTCACGGGTCACGATCACGTGCTCGCAGCCGTAGTCGCGCGCGACACGTGCTTTCTCATCGCTGGATACGGTGCCGATCACCACCGCGCCGAGTCGTCGCGCCCAGGCGCAGACCAGCAGTCCGACGCCACCGGCCGCCGCATGCACCAGCAGTCGCGTGCCGCGCTGCACGCGCCCCAGGTCGTGCAGCAGGTAGTCCGCGGTGATGCCCTTGAGCAGCAGCGCGGCGGCCACGTCGTCCTCGATCGCGGCGGGCAGTCGAACAACCCACTCGGCCGGCACGCAGCGCACGCTGCAGTACGCGCCCGGCACCGGCCCCAGGTAGGCCACACGGTCGCCCGGCAGAAAGCCCGACACCTGCGCGCCGACATCGACGACGGCGCCCGCCGCCTCCATGCCCGGCACGCCCGGCGACGCCGCCGAAACCGGCAGCATCTGCGGCACCCAGCCACGGCGCAGGTACACATCGAGAAAGTTGACGCCGACAGCACGCTGCCGGATGCGCACCTCGCCCTCACGCGGCGCGGCAGCCTCGCCGTCTTGCGGCCGAAGTTCTTCCGGACCGCCGTAGCGTTCGACGCCGATGCGCCGCGTGGGCATCGGCATGGCCGTCGGCATCGCAACGGCGCCCGGCGCCCGCTGGTCGCTCCCCAGCCTCAGATGCCGTCGCAGGTTCTCGAACCCGGCCTCGTACACGCCCTGCGCCACCGTGTCGCGCAGTTCACGCTCCATGCCCGGCGGCGTGGCAAAGGTCGACTCCCAATGCCAGAAAGTGCGGTTGCCGTCGGTCACCGGCTTCAGCGTCACGGTCGCCACGTAGCGCTGCAGCGGCAAGGTCGCCTCGACGATGCAGTAGGTGCTCTTGTGCTCGGTGTCCGACAGCGTCAGCAACTGCTCGCGGATGCGATTGCCGTCCCGCAGCGTGAAGCTGCGCACGCAGCCGACCTGGTCGCTGCGCTCGCTGCCTTCGATGCGGCTTTGCCCGACCACCTCGTGCCACTGGTCGTGGCTGTTGAAGTCGCGCAGCACGGCCCACACGCGCTCGATCGGCGCGTCGATGACGGTCGATCGCACGACGCGTTGCAGGCCGGCCATCAGCGCCCGCCGAAGTGCTGCTTCAGCGCGTTGAAGCCGCCCTGGAACACGCCCTGGCCGATGGACTGCGTCAGCTCGCCTTCGCGGCCTGCATCGCAGTCGAACTCCGCGCTCCATTCGGCGAAGCAGCGCGTGCCGTCGGTCACGGGCGTGAGCTTGAGCGTGGCCACGTAGTTCGTCACCCCCATGGGGCTTTCGAGGATCTCGTAGGTGCAGCTGTACTCGTAGTCCGACAGGGCCAGCAGCTTCTCGCGGATCATCCCGCCGTCGCGCGTGTGGAAGTGGCGGATGCAGCCGACGCGATCGGCCGGCTGGCTGTTCTCGATGCGGCTGTCGGCAATCATCGGATGCCACTGCGGCAAGCCGTTGAAGTCGCGCACGCGCGACCAGACGTTGTCGGCGCTCGCGTCGATGACGCTGGAAACATAGACGTTGACCATGCGCTGTTCCTGCCGCTGCCGCTATTCCTGCCGTTCCTTCTTCACGCCGGCGGGGAGCGCGGCATGAGCGCCGCTGGTGTCGCCCACCAGCCGCTGGATATCACCGCCCTCGATGCCGATCTCGCGAAGGAGCTGGTCAACCAGCGGCGCCTGCGCCCGGAAGCGCAGCGCGGAGTTGACCAGCCCGTCCGCGAAATTGCCGCCTTCGCCGTTGCGGACACCGTCGCCCGACGATCCGCCGAGCCCGTCGACGTGCAGGATCTTGATGCCCTCGATGTTCTCCAGCGGTCGCACCGATTCGCGGATGATCGCCTCGGCCTTCTCGACCAGCTTCATGCGCAGTGCGGACATCCGCGCGTCGGGCGAGAGCATGTTGTGCGACTCGTTCATCATGCGCGCCGCATCGGCCTCGATCTCGGCGCGCACCTTCATCGCCATCGAGCGGATCTTGTCGGCGTCCGCATCGGCCTCGGCCTGCGCGCGCACGGCTGCGCCGCGGGCGGCACTCGCGTCGCTCTCGGCCTGGGCGGCCGACGTGAGACGCAGCGCATCGCGCTCGGCCACCTGCGCGGCGGCGATGAGTTCGATGGCTTTCTTGCGCTCGGCCATCTCGACTTCGCGCGCGGTGAAGACCTTTTCTTCGGCGGAAACCGCTGACGCTCGCGCCAGTTCGGCCTCGGCCTGCGCTTCGCTTTGCGCCTTGCTTTCGCGGGCGATCGAAATGGCGCGTTGTTGCTCCGCGAGTTCGAGCGACATGCGGCGTTCGATCTCTGCGCTCTGGATCGCGCGCTCCTTGCTGATGCGGCCTTCCTCGATGGTCTGCTCCGAGCGGATGCGAGCCGTGTCGATGCTCTGCTTCGCGGCAATCTGCGCGCCCTCGGCTTCCTGCTCGCGTTGCGCGCGTTCGGTCGACACCTCGGCCCGCTGACGGGCGCGTGCCATCTCCAACTCGCGTTGCTGCGCCAGGCGCGCGTGCTCGCTCTCGCGATCGATGTCGAGCGAGAGCTTTTCTGCTTCGAGGTTCTTGTTGCGGATGGCGATGAGCGTGTCCTGCTCCACGTCGTTGCGCTGCTTCTTGCGGTGCTCGATCTGTTCGGTCAGCCGGGTCAGACCCTCGGCGTCGAATGCGTTGCTGGGGTTGAAGAACTCCATGCCGGTCTGGTCGAGCTGCGTCAACGAAGCGGCTTCCAGTTCGAGCCCGTTCTTGGTCAGGTCCTCGGCCACGGCGTCGCGCACGCGCTTCACATAGGCTCCGCGCTTCTCGTGCAGTTCCTCCATCGTCATTTCGGCTGCAGCGGTGCGCAGCGCATCGACGAACTTGCCCTCGACCAGTTCCTTGAGTTGCTCCGGCTCCATCGTGCGCAGGCCCAGCGTCTGGGCCGCGGCGGCCACGGCATCCTCGTTGGTCGCAACGCGCACATAGAACTCGGCGATCACGTCGACCCGCATGCGGTCCTTGGTGATGAGCGCCTTGTCACGGCCGCGGCTCACCTCAAGCCGCAGCGTGTTCATGTTGACGGGAATCACGTCATGCACGATGGGCAGCACGAAGGCGCCGCCGCCGAGCACCACCTTCTGCCCGCCGAGGCCGGTGCGCACGAAGGCGCGTTCCTTCGAGCTGCGCAGATAGAGCCAATGCAGCAGCCACACTGCGATCGCCACGACGATCGCAACGACGATCAGCCCGAGGATGAAACTTCCGAATTGAGCGCCTGACATGGATGTCGTCTCCTGTTATCTATCGCGTGATCTGGACAAATCGCCGCGTGGTCTCGGTGAGGGCCGTCTCGGTCGGCAGGCGCTCCATCGAGCTCGCGCCGTAGAAGCCGGCACAAGCCGGGCAGTGCGCCAGCACGTACTGGGCGTCCTCCGGCGTGGCGATCGGGCCGCCGTGGCACAGCACGATGGCATCAGGCTTCACCGTGTGCGCGGCAGCAGCCCACTGGTTGATGCGGGGCACGCAGTCGGCCAGCGTGAGCGCGGTTTCCGCGCCGATGGCGCCGCCCGTGGTCAGGCCGAGGTGGCACACCACGATGTCGGCGCCGGCGCCCGCCATGGCGCGTGCGTCGGCTTCGCTGAAGACGTAGGGCGTGGTCAGCAGGTCCATCGCACGAGCGCGAGCGATCAACTCGACCTCCAGCGCGTAGCTCATGCCGGTCTCCTCGAGGTTCGCGCGAAAGACGCCGTCGATCAACCCGACGGTCGGGAAGTTCTGCACTCCGGAGAAGCCGAGCGAGATCAGCCGGTTCAGGAACTCGTCGGGAATCATGAACGGGTCGGTGCCGTTCACGCCCGCGAGGACGGGCGTGTGCCTGACCACCGGCAGGACCTCTCGCGCCATCTCGCAGACGATCTCGTTGGCATTGCCGTAGGCCATCAGGCCGGCCAGCGAGCCACGCCCGGCCATGCGGTAGCGGCCTGAGTTGTAGATGACGATGAGGTCGATGCCGCCCGCTTCCTCGCACTTGGCGGACAGGCCGGTGCCTGCGCCGCCGCCAATGATCGGCCGGCCGGCGTCAATTTTCTCGCGGAAGCGCTGGAGCAGTGTCGATCGGGCGATGCGGGGCATGGTCGTCGGGTCTCCTCGCGTGTGGTTGTTCAGGCGCGCCGCGCGCCGGACGCCGTGCGTGCCACTTCGTGCCATGCACTGACCAGCGCGTCGGCGAAGGCTTCGTCGTTGATGTGCAGCGGCAGGCGTTGCAGCTTGCGGTCCGGGCCGGCGCGAAACGTGGCTTCAATCGCAGTGAAGAGCGCCCGGTCGGCCTCCGGGTCGTGGAAGGGCTGACCGGGCCGGTCGATCGCAGACACGCCGCCCTCGGGGATAAGGAAGCGAACCGGGCCACGCATCGCATTGAGCTTGGCGGCAATGAATTCACCGATGGCGCGGCATTCGTCGGCCGTGGTGCGCATCAGCGTCACGGTCGGGTTGTGGCGGTACAACCTGCGGCCCTTGAAGCGCTCGGGCACCGTGTCCCACGCGCCGAAGTTCACCATGTCCAGAGCGCCGCAGGAACCGACGTAGGGCAGGGCATGCCGCGCGAACACGTCCAGCCGCGTCGGGCCGGCCGAGAGCGTGCCGCCGACGATCTCGTCCGCGACTTCCGTCGTCGAGACGTCGATTGCGCCGGCGACCAGGCCGGAGTCGGCCAGCTTCTCCATCGACTGGCCACCGACGCCCGTGGCGTGGAACACCAGGCAGTCGTAGCTGTCCTCGAGTTGCCTGGTCACCGCCTGCACACACGGCGTCGTCACGCCGAACATCGTGAGGCCGATGGCCGGCTTCGTGACCGTCGAGGCGACGGGCGGGTGCGCGATCATGCCGGCCAGCGCGTTCGCCGCATTCGCCAGCACCAATTCGCTGATGCGGTGGATGCCTTGCACGTCCGTGACCGAATACATCATGCAGATGTCGCTTGGCCCCACGTAGGGGCGCGTGTCCCCGCTGGCCATGGTCGAGACCATCAGCTTGGGCACGCCGATGGGCAGTGCGCGCATGCCCTGCGTCGCCATCGAGGTGCCGCCGGAGCCGCCGGCCGAGATGATGCCGCCGAGGTCGCGCCGCGTGGTGAGGAAGGCTTCGAAGGCGAGCGCCATCGCGGCCATCGCGCTGCCGCGGTCGTTGCTGAAGACGGCGGATTCGCCCTGCGGGTGATGGCGCGCCACTTCGCGCGGGGGCACGCTGGCAGGAGACGGCTTGCCGGAGGTCGCGAGGTCGACCGTGACCACGCGCATGCCAAGCTTCTCGAGGCATTGGCGCAGGAAGGCGAGTTCGCGGCCCTTGGTGTCGAAGGTGCCCGCGACATAGGCGGAGCGCACGCTGCTGGCGGCGACGGGGAACTCGAAGACCCGGGGCGATGAGGAGGCGGGCGCGGCTGACGCTGCGACGGGCGTCGAGGCGGGTGCCGGCGCGGCGCGCGCAATGTCCGCGACCGGCGCAGCCGTGCCGCCCGCATTCCATCGCGTGAAGCCGCGCACGGTAGCGGGGGCGAGGTCGTCGAGCGACGGCGCGCCGTCGCCATGCGCGCGCCGAACAGTGAAGACCTGCATGGATGCTGGCGGCTCGGCGGCTGTTGCATCCGGAGTATCGATCTCGTCGTCGGGACCGCCCGAGCGCACGCCGAGCAGTCGCTCCTGCAATTCGCGATCCGCCGCCAGTTGCGACGCCGGCATCTCCTGCGCGATGCGTCCGTTGACCATCAGGCCGATGCGATCGGCGACCGACACCGCGACGCCGAGGTTCTGCTCGATCAGCAGCACGGCGATGCTGCCCTCGGCCGCGAGATTGCGCAGCGCCTGCGCCACCTGATCGACGATCACCGGTGCCAGCCCTTCCGTGGGCTCGTCCATCACCAGCAGCTTCGGATTGAGCAGCAGCGCACGCCCGATGGCGAGCATCTGTTGCTCGCCGCCCGACAGTTGTGCGCCGCCGTGGCCGCGCCGCTCCGCGAGGCGGGGGAACATCGCGTAGACACGGTCGACCTCGCGCCTGTGGGTGGCGACGAGCCGCAGGGTCTCGTCGACCGACAGCGACGGCCAAACCCGGCGACCCTGTGGCACGTAGGCGATACCGCGCTTCGTGATCTCGTTCGGCGCCAGCCCCAGGATCTCCTCGCCCGCGAGCCGGATGCTCCCACGCGCCGGCACCAGCCCCGTGATGGCGTTGCACAGCGTGGTCTTGCCCATGCCGTTGCGTCCGACGATGCCGAGCACGCCCCGCTCCAGCGCGAGACTGACGCCCTGCAGCGCATGTGCGCGGCCATAGAACACGTCGAGCGCCTCGATGACGAGCACCGGCGCGCCGCTGGCGGCCGCTTTGCGGTCGGTGCCGAACCATGCCATCAGTGCCTGCTCCCCATGTAGATCGCCTGCACCTGCGCGTCGTTCTCGATCTCGTCCGGCGTGCCGGTGCGCAGCGTGCGCCCGTTGTGCATGACCGTGACCCGGTCGACCACGCGCAGCGCAATGTCCAGGTCATGCTCGATCAGCACGAAACTCATGTGCGCCGGCAGAGAACCCAGCAGTGCCACCAACTCGCGCCGCTCGACGGGCGACAGGCCGGCGGCCGGTTCGTCGAACAGGATCAGTCGCGGCGCCCCTGCGAGCGCCATGCCGATCTCCAGTTGCCGCTGCTGCCCATGTGCCAGATTGGCCACGCGTTCGTCGGCGATGTGGCTCAGGCGCGAGCGTTCGAGCAGATCGTTGGTGGCGCGCGTCGAGGCATTCCCCGCGCGCGCCCTCAGGAAGCTGAAGCGGCCACTGGCGACGCCGCGTACTGCGAGAAAAAGGTTGTCGCGCACCGTGAGGTCGCGGAACAGCAGCGAAGACTGGTACGTGCGCCGCATCCCCTTGCGGATGCGATCGTGAGGTGGCAGGTCGGTGATGTCCTCGCCGAAGAAATGGATGCGCCCGGCCGTGGGCGGGAAGTCGCCGGTGATGGCATTGAACAGCGTGGTCTTGCCCGCGCCGTTGGAGCCGAGGATGGCGTACTTCTGCCCGGCCGTGACGGTGAGCGACACGTCGTCGACCGCACGCAGGGCACCGAAGGCGCGCGTCACCCCGTCCAGCCGCAGTGCGTCGCCGGAGAGCAACTGCCCCCCGGCGTCGCCGACCAGATGGCCGCGCGAAGCAGCGGGCCGGAGCGGGGTCACGGTGGCCACAACTAGGCGCGCCCCATTCGCGAAACACCGCGGAACCGGCTTCGCCGGGCCGCTGGTGCTGCCCCCTCGACGGGGGAGGCGGCTACACGCAGCGAGCAAGCAACGGGGGTGCTCTTCATTTCCTGCAATCGGGCACGTCGCGCGTGCCGAGCCCCATCTTCTTGAACTCGTCCTCGGGCAGGCCCAGCGTCTGTGTGATGTTCGGCACCGACTTCACCACCTTGTTGTAGAACGAGCCGTCCGGTGCCTTCGTCACTTCAGTAATGTAGGTGGTGCCGACGCCATTGCGGTTGCCGTCGATCTTCACCACGCCGGCCGGCCCGTTGAAGCTGGTCTTCTGCAATGCATCGCGGTAGGCCTTCTGGCCGTTCGACAGATCGCCCTTGACCGCGTCCAGTCCGTCGAGCGCCGCCTTGGTGTTGATGTAGTAGAGGTAGGCGAAGAGGGATGGGCTCGGGAAGCCGTCCTTGAAGTTGGCCTTGTAGTCGGCCACGAACTTCTTCCACTCGGGCGTGTCGATCGAATCGGCCATCGGGCCTGCGGACGCGGTGCCCAGCAGCGATTCGCGGCGCTTGCCCTTGAAGTTGAGCACCGTCTGGTCGACCGTGATCGAGCCGCCGACCATCGGCTTGTCGCCGCCGGCCTGCTCGTACTGCGTGAGGAAGTTCACTGCATCGGACCCGCCGAGCACGACGACCAGCGCGTCCACGTCCTTCGGGATCTTCGCGATCACCGACGCGTAGTCCTTGGTGCCCAGCGGCACCCAGGCCTTGTCGACGACCTTGCCGCCCTTGGCGCAATAGCTGGCCATGAAGCCCTGCACCTGCGAGTACGGGAAGCCGTAGTCCTCCGCGATCAGGAAAGTCTTCTTGTAGCCCTTGGAGAGCGCATGCTCGCCCAGGCCCACCATCCACTGCGCACCTTCGGTGTTGAAGCGGTAGAAGTTGGGGGCCGGGTCGCCCAAGGTCGCGGCCTGCGCGCCCGACGATCCGTTGATGAACGTGATGTTTGGCTGCGTCTTCGCGTAGTTCTTGACCGCGATGCCTTCGTCGCCCGACAGCGGGCCGATCATGATCTGCACCTTGTCCTGCTCGACGGCCTTGCGCGTGGAGTTCACGGCCTTGTCGGGCGTCGCGTCGGACGAGACCTTGACGAACTCGATCTTCTTGCCGCCGGCCATGCCGTTCTTTTCCTTCAACGCCAGGTCCGCACCGCGCATGCCGTCCTGGCCGGGTGCCGCGAACGGACCCTCCAGGGAGGCCAGCAGCCCGATCTTCAAAGTCTCCTGGGCGTACGCGGCGCCGCCCAGGGTGACCAATGCCGCCGCAGCCACGATGCTGCGCCCGAACGATTTCTTGCCTTTGCTCATGTCTCGCTCCTTCTTGTCATCGATGAATGCGGCCATGGCCGCGGTGGGTGAAAGCGGAGTCCAGGCGGTTGCGCAGGCTTTGCCACAGGCCGAGCAACCCGTCGGGTGAAAACAGCACGATCGCGAGGAAGACCCCGCCGATCACGAGATTGAAGCGTTCGCGGTCGACCAGGTCGATCGCGAAGTTCTGCAGCAGCACGAAGACGATCGCACCGATGAAGGCACCGATGGGGTGCTTCATGCCGCCGAGCACGGCGATGATGAGGATGTTGATCATCGCGCCGACACCCACGGTGCCGGGCGAGATGCGGCCGTTGTACCAGACCATCAGCACGCCGCCCACCGCCGCGAGAAAGCCCGCCACTGCATAGGCCCCGACGCGGTGCGCCGTCACGTTGTAGCCCAGTGCCTGCATGCGCCGGGGGTTGTCCCGGATGCCTTGCAGCGCGATGCCGAAGGGCGTGCGGATCAAGTGCTTGACGAAGAAGTAGCCCGCCAGCGAACAGGCGAGCACCAGGAAGTAGAAGGGCATCGGCTGACCGAGGTCCAGGCCGAGGACCGTCGGCGCCGCGATGCGGCTGAAGCCCTGGAAGCCGTTGAAGACGGTGTAGTTCTGCTGTGCCAGGTAGAAGAAGGCCACGCCCACCGCGAGCGTGATCATGATGGTGTAGATGCCTTCGGTGCGCACCGAGAGCCATCCGATGCCCGCGGCGACGAGCGTCGCCAGCGAGATCGCAACGATGAGCGCCAGCCACCACGGCCAGCCCAGGCTGATGGCGACATTGCTGCTCGTGCCGAAGATCGCCAGCATGTAGGCCGCGAAGCCCGCCACCGTCATCTGCGCCAGCGACACCATGCCGCCGTAGCCTCCGAGGAAGATGAGCGACATCGCGATGAGGCCGAGCGCCAGCGATTGCGCGCCGATCTGGAAGGTGAAGAAGGGCGTGGCGAAGAAGGGGTAGGCGAAGACGAAGGCGGCGACCAGGAGGTGCCGCCACTTCACGGCCCGCACGAGGGAGCGCCACCAGTTCGAGAGGCGGGCCTCGGTCGTGATGCCGCGCGCAGGCAGGGGCTGCACCGACGAATGCATGACCGCCGGCCTGCTGGTGTCGCGCACGCCCCGGGCAGCCTCCGATGCCGCCGCGGAGGACGAGTTCATGGCTCTGCGCCACTTCGCCGCGCTCATGTGTTCTTCCCCATCAGCCCACGCGGCTTGAAGGCCAGCGCGACCACCATGATCACGAAGGTGAACACCACGCTGTAGGTCGGCGCATACGCCAGCCCGAACTGTTCGGCCAGGCCGATCAGCAGCGCGCCGATCGCCGCGCCCACGACGCTGCCCATGCCGCCGACGATCACGACGACCAGCGATGCGAGCAGGTAGCGTGTGTCCTCGCCGGGCGAGATCGAAAGCGCCGTTCCACCCACGACGCCGGCGAGTCCCGCCAGCCCGGCGCCGATCGCGAAAGTCAGCGCAAAGACCCGCTGCACGTTGACGCCCGATGCGGCCAGCATGCCCCGGTCGTCCACGCCGGCGCGGATCATCATGCCGATACGGGTGCGTGCGAGCAGCAGCCACAGCCCGACGCCGATCACGATGGAGGCGATCAGCACGAAGATCCGATAGGTCGGAAATTTGTTGACCAGCGGCAGGGTGGTCGAACCATAGATCCACGACGGAGGGTCGAAGGTGTAGATCTCGGCGCCCCAGATCCAGAGCATCAGGTCGGCCAGCACGATCGACAGGCCGATGGTCACGAGCGTCTGCCGCAGGTCCTGCCCCTGCATGTGGCGGAACACCAGCACCTGCATCAGCAGGCCCATCACCGCAGCCGCGAGAAATCCCGCGATCACCGCCAGCACCCACGACCCGGTGTGCTCGCCCACATACCAGCCGACATACGCCCCGAAGAGGTACAGCGACCCGTGCGCAAGATTGACGTTGCGCATCAACCCGAACACCAGCGTGAATCCGCTGGCGACCAGGAAGTACAGCGATGCCAGCGTGAGCCCGTTCAACAGGGTCTTGAAGAAGAGCGAGGCGTTGTCGACGATCGCCCAGACGGCGAACACCGCGACCGGAACGCCGAACAGCAGCAGGAGCGCCCAGTTCTTCCTGCTCACGCGGCGCGCTCCCAGCCCCGTTGCGAGGCGATCTCCGGCGCCTTGGCGAACTCGCCGTCCTTCATGACCGCGAGGATGCGCTTCGGGTCGCGCAGGATCGAGAGGTTGGCGAGCGGGTCGCCGTCCACCAGCAGCATGTCGGCCAGGTAGCCATCCTTGATGACGCCGAGTTCGTCCGGCTTCATCATGATCTGGCCGCCGTAGAGCGTGGTCGAGCGGATCGCCTCCATCGGCGTGAAGCCGAGGTACTTGACGAAGAACTCCAGGTCGCGCGCGTTCTGGCAATGCGGCGTGAAGGCGAAGCCGTAGTCCCCGCCCGGCAGCACGCGGATGCCGCGCTTGTGCATCTTCGACAGCGACACGCACGCTGCTTCCCACTCCGTCTCGTAACCCATGTCGACCGCCATCGCGTGCGTGATGCCGTAGGGCTCGGCCTCGTGCAGCATCGCGTAGAGGATGGCGATGCCCGGCGCGACGAACACGCGGTCCTTTGCCGCCTCGAGCATGTCGATCGCCTCGTCATCGACGAAGCTCGCGTGGTAGATCAGGTCGATGCCGTGGCGCAGCGCCTGCTTCACGCTGTCCGACGAGCGCGCGTGCGCGATGCCGCGCTTCCCGCGGATGCGAACCTCGCGCATGGCGGCCTCGACCTCCTCGTCCATCATCCACGTCGTCTCGGAAGGAGACTGCGGCGTGAAGTTGTCGCCCGAGAGATTGAGCTTGACCGAGTCCACCCCGTACTTGAGGAACATCCGGACGGCCTTGCGCATCTCTTCGGGGCCGGAGATGTTCACGCCGAAGCTGAATTCGGGGAAAGGCAGGTGCGGCAAGGTCTCGTCGCCCAGGCCGCCGAGCACCGTGATCTCCTGGCTGGCCGCGAGGTAGCGCGGCCCGGGGATCTGCCCGGCGTTGATCGCGTTGCGGATCACGACGTCGAGCCGCGGCTTGGCACAAGCGGCGCCGACGCAGGAGGTGAAGCCGGCTTGCAGATAGCGCCGCGCCACCTTGGCGCACCACAGCACGTGTTCTTCGAGCGGCATGGTCTGGATGGCCGAAAGCGTGGCCGCGTCGTTCCACGAGAAGTGCGTGTGGGCCTCGCACATGCCGGGCATCAGCGTGGCGCCCGCGCCGTCGATCACCGTCGCGCCGCCGGGCGCGATCGGCGCCGAGCTTCGCCCGACCTGGCGGATGCGGTTGCCCCGCACGAGCACGCTGCCGGTGTAGGGGTTCTGCCCCGTGCCATCGAGGATGCGGACGTTGGTGAAGACGACGTCAGTCACGATCTTCTCCTTTCAAGGGGATCTCCGTGCCAGGCCAGAAACTCCGCGGAGCCGGCTTTGCCGGGCCGCCGGTGTTGCCCCCGGGCGAGGGGGTTGGCGCAGCGACACGAAGTGCGCGAAGACGGGGGGAGTGCTTCATGCTGCGGCCCAGCGCGTCGTGCGCGCAGAGCGGACCGGGGGCGCGCGATGGAATTCGCCGTCCTTCATGACGGCCATGATTCGTGACTTGTCCTGCAGCACCGTGATGTCGGCGAGCGGATCGCCGTCGACCAGCAGGATGTCGGCCAGGTAGCCCTCGCGGATGTAGCCCAGCACCTTGCCCATTCGCATCATCGGGCCGCCCCAGGCCGTAGCCGAGAGCAGCGCTTCCATCGTGCTCATGCCGACGTACTTGACGAAGTACTCCAGGTCCTTGGCGTTGGTGCCGTGCGGTGTCCACGCGAATCCGTAGTCGCCACCCGGCAGGATGCGGATGCCGCGCTTGCGCATGGCACGCATGCTCTCGACCGCCGCTTCCAGCTCGCGGTGGTAGCCCATCTTGCGCGTGACCTCGGGCGTCAGGCCCCACTGGCTGGCGTGGTGACAGGTGTTGATGAGCCAGGCGAGGCCGGGTGCGATGAAATGCTCGGTCTTCTTCGCTTCGAGCATGTCGAGCGCTTCCTCGTCGGTGAAGCTGGCGTGGTAGATGACCTCGATGCCCTGCTTGACACATTGCTTGATCGACCAGGTGGAGCGCGCATGCGCAGCCACCCGCTTGCCCCATGCCTTGGCCTCCTGCACGCAGACGGCGATCTCCTCTTCGGTGAACTGGCTCATCTCGCTCGGCATGCCGGTGATCGATTCGCCGGAGAGATTGATCTTGAGCGAGTCGACGCCGTACTTGGCGAACATGCGCACGCAGCGGCGCATTTCCTCCGCCCCGCTGACGATCGCGCCGAAGGCGAACTCCGGCTGCGGCAGGTGCGGCTGCGTCGTGTCGCCCAGCCCGCCGGGCACGGTGATCTCCTGGCTGGCGGCCAGGTAGCGCGGGCCGATGATGGTGCCGTCGTTGATCGCGTTGCGGATGACCACGTCGAGCCGGGGCTTGGCGGTTGCGGCGCCGACGCAGCTCGTCCAGCCCATGTCGAGGTAGCGCTTGGCGACCTCGGCGCACCACAGGATGTGCTCCTCGGGTGGCATGCGCTGGATTGCGTCGAGGCTGGGCTGGTCGTTCCAGGAGAAGTGCGTGTGCGCCTCGACCATGCCCGGCATCAGGAAGGCGCCGGCACCGTCGATCACCTGCGCACCGCTGATGGGCGCGGGGCGCGCGCCGTAGGCGGTCTTCACGACACGCGCGATGCGGTTGCCTTGCACCAGCACGTCACCCGTGAAGGGTGCCTCGCCGCCGCCGTCGAAGACCCGCACGTTCGTAAACAGCACGTCGGCCATGTTCAGCTCCTTGCGTGGGTGGCAAGAAAGTCGCGCAGCTCACGCTGGCACTCCTCGGGGCGCTCCACCGGCGTCCAGTGCCCGCAGCGCGGCAGCACGACCACGCGTTTGCTGGCGGCGCGATGCAGCCGGTCGGCCATGGCGCGCACGGCCTGCGGCGGCGCCACGCCGTCCTCGTCGCCGGTGACCAGCAGCACCGGCGCCTCGATGGTCTCGACCGCCGCAGCCTGCGAGCCGGCCAGAGCCTCGCAACTGCGGGCATAGCCGTCACCGTCCTGCCGCATCAGGCTCTCCCGCACGAAGGCCACTGCGACCGGCAGGCGCTCGCGCGTGTCGCGGGAAATCGCGGCCTGGAGCAGCCCCTCGGTGATCTCGTGCATGCCGGCCGCGCCCTCTCGCGCCTTCGCGGCACGCGCCTTCATGGCTGCGCGTGCCGCATCGGGCGGCGCGATGAGCGGGCCGAAGAGTGCGACGCTCGCCACCCGCTTCGGATGCGCCGCCGCGATGTGCTGGCAGACGATGGTGCCCATCGAATGGCCTAGCCAGTGTGCGCGCGAGACGTTCAGGCGCTCGCAGATGTCGAGCAAGGTCTCGACGTAGCGCGCGATCGACAAATCGCCTTCGGCCCGGTGCGAGCGTCCGCTGCCCGGCAGGTCGACGCGGATCACCCGGTGCCGCGCCAGCGCAGGCATCAGCGGCGTCCAGGTGTTGGAGGTGCCGCCCAGCCCATGCACGCAGACGACGGCGGGGCCTTCGCCTTCCTCTTCCACCGCGATGCGGTCGATCAGCTGAAAGCTCATGATGGTTCGAACCGGTTCTCGATGACGCCGACGCCGTCGATCTCGATGCGCACCACGTCGCCCGACTTCAGCCATTGCGGCGGGTCCAGGCCCATGCCCACGCCGGAGGGCGTCCCGGTGGCAATGACGTCGCCGGGGTGCAGCGTGATGCCGCGCGAGCAAGTCTCGATCAGCGTGGGGATGTCGAAGATCATGTCGCGGGTCTGTCCGTCCTGCCGCAGCGCGCCGTTGACCCAGCCGCGAACGCGGGTCGCGCGGCCGTCGACTTCGTCGCCCGTCACGATCCACGGGCCCATCGGGCAGAAGGTATCGAAGCTCTTGCCCAGGTCCCATTGCTGGTGGCGCATCTGCACGTCGCGCGCGGTCACGTCGTTGACGATCGTGTAGCCGAACACATGGTCCATCGCCCGTGACGCGGGAATGTCGCGGCCGCCGCGGCCGATGACGACGGCGAGCTCGGATTCGTAGTCGATCTGCACCGAGGCGGCGGGCGAGGGCAGGCGCACCGCGTCGTGCGGTCCGACCACGCATTCGCCCAGCTTGCCAAAGACGATGGGCCAGGGGTCGCTCTCGGGCATGGCAGAGCGGAACACCGAGCCGGCCAGCTCGGCGGCATGCGCGCGGTAGTTGCGTCCGACGCAGAACAGGCTTCGCAGCGGACGCGGCAAGGGCGCGCGGAGGGTGACGAGCTCGACCGGCAGGCGCACGCCCGAAGGCTGCGGCATCGGCTCGCCGCGCGCCAGCGCCTGGATCAGCGGCAGGGCGCCGAGCGATGCGTCGCGAACGCCCAGCGGCGTGGCTTCACGCCCGTCCGGCGAGATCGTGCCCACGCAGTCGCGACCACCCCAATTCCAACTGGCCAAACGCATCGACTTTGTCTCCATGGGGTCCCGCGGTCTTGCTGGAGTGCACCAGTTGCCACGGGATCTCGGAAGTCTCGGATGTCAGGTTTGAGACTTGCGTCTCAAATCGGGATCGCTGCATCATACGGTCCGGCCACAGCTGTTCACAATAGATTCCAGGCCCTTCCGAGCCCCGTACAAACCCCATGGCCCGACTGAAGCACAAGCTGAGCGAACCCCCGACACCCCCCGAGCGCGGCGTCAGGGCCGCGACCTTCCGCTTGCTGCTCGACACCGCCATGACCATCATCCAGGAGAGCGGTCACATTCCGTCGGTGGCCGAGTGCGCGGCGCGGTCGAAGGTCTCGCGCGCCACCGCGTACCGCTACTTCCCGAGCCGCAGCGCGCTGGTGACCGCAGTGATCGACAGCTCGCTCGGACCGGTGCGAAGGCTCGCTTCGGACAACCCGAACGGGCGCGAGCGGGTGCACGAGTTGTTCCTGCAGACCTTTCCGCGCTTCAAGGAATTCGAGGCGCAACTGCGCGCCGCGGCGCAACTGTCGCTGGAGCAATGGGGCCTGGAGCGCGCGGGGCTGCTGGAGGAAGAGCCGTATCGGCGCGGCCATCGCGTGCGAATCCTCCAGCACGCGATCGAGCCGCTCGCGCCGCTGATGCGGCCTGCGGTGCGCGACCGGCTGCATCACGCGCTCTCGGTCGTTTACGGCATCGAGCCCTACGTGATCCTCAAGGACATCTGGGGCCTGCGCGATCGCGAGGTCGAGCGCACCGCGCTGTGGATGGCCGATGCACTGATCGACGCGGCGCTGCGGGAGTCCGAGCAGAAGCCGCCGCCGAAGCGCAAGACGAGTTGAGGACTCTCCATGCCTGATCGATCGCCCGAGTGGTTCGACGCCCAGTACAACAACCGCGCACGCATTCCCGGACATCCGGCGATCCTCCGGCACTGGGCCGATGCATCGGCGCGCGCGCTGGCCCGGCCGGGCTGGGTGTTCGACGTGGCGTACGGAGACGACCCGACTGAACGGCTCGACATGCTCCCCGCCGGCACCGATGCGCCTGTGTTCGTCTACATCCACGGTGGTTATTGGCGCGCCCTCGACAAGCGGGACCACGCCTTCGTCGCGCCGCCGCTGGCGGATGCGGGCGCGATGGTCGTCAACCTCAACTACGCGCTGTGTCCCGCCGTGAGCATCGAGCACATCGTGCGGCAGCTCGTCAAGGCACTGGCCTGGGTCTTTCGCCACTCGGCGGCGCATGGCGGCGACCCGCGGCGTATCGTCGTGGCGGGGCATTCCGCAGGCGGGCATCTGGCGGCGATGCTGCTGGCGTGCAACTGGAAGACGGTGGCTTCGGACCTTCCCGCGGACCTGGTGAAGTCGGCGCTGTCGATCTCGGGCGTCTACGACCTGGAGCCGCTTCGGCATGCACCCTTCCTCGCACCTGACATCGGCCTGACCGCAGCGTCGGCACTGCGCCTCAGTCCGGCTGCGATGCCCGCACCTTCGCGCGGCTCGCTGGTGACGGTGGTGGGCGGCGACGAAAGCGAGGAGTTCCATCGTCAGGCGAACCTGATCGCCAAGGCATGGGGTCCGCGCGTGGTGATCGCCTCGGAGATCGAGGCGGGCCGCAACCACATGGACGTGCTCCACGAACTCGCCAGGCCGCAGTCGACCACGCATCGTTGGGCGCTGAAACTCCTGGGCCTCTGAGCCGCTCCGGCCACCCGTTGCACCAAAGTGCAATTCAATTTCCACCGGGAAGTAGTTAGGGTGCGTCGGGCTAGACAACCCAATGCAGGAGTACCCGATGGCGACCAAGTCTGCGCGACGCGCGACCGACAAACCCAACATCCTCGTCATCTGGGGTGACGACATCGGCGTGACGAACATCAGCGCGTACAGCGACGGCATCATGGGCTACGAGACGCCCAACATCGACCGCATCGCGAACGAGGGTGTCCGTTTCCTGCACTACTACGGCGAACAGAGTTGCACTGCCGGCCGCGCGGCCTTCCTGACCGGACAGCATGGACTGCGCAGCGGCCTCACCAAGGTCGGCTTCCCGGGGGCACCGATGGGGATGAGCCAGCTCGATCCGTCAATCGGCGGATTGCTCCAGAACCTCGGCTACGCGACCGGACAGTTCGGCAAGAACCACGTGGGCGACCGCAACGAGAGCCTGCCCACGGTCAATGGCTTCGACGAGTTCCTCGGCAACCTCTATCACCTGAACGCCGAAGAGGAGCCGGAGCTTCCCGACTACCCGAAGGATCCGGCGTACCTGGCGAAGTTCGGTCCGCGCGGCGTGTTGCACTGCAAGGCCACCGGCAAGGACGACCGGACGGTCGATCCGCGCTTCGGCAAGGTCGGCAAGCAGACCATCGAGGACACCGGGCCGCTGACCAAGAAGCGCATGGAAACCATCGACGACGAGACCTCGACGGCCGCGATCGACTTCATGAAGCGCCAGAACACTGCGGGCAAGCCCTTCTTCGTCTGGTTCAACTCGACCCGCATGCACTTGCGCACGCACGTGCGCTCGGAGCATCGCGGCCGCTACGAGCATGGCGACAGTGAATACATCGACGGCATGATCGAGCACGACGACACGGTCGGCACGTTGCTCGACGCGCTGGACGACATGGGCATCGCCAGCAACACGATCGTCGTCTATTCGTCCGACAACGGCCCGCACATGAACTCGTGGCCCGACGGTGCCATGACGCACTTCCGCTCCGAGAAGAACACCAACTGGGAGGGCGCCTTCCGTGTGCCCTGCGTTGCGCGCTGGCCCGGCACGATCCAGCCCGGCACGGTCACCAACGAGCTGATGAGTCACAACGACTGGATTCCGACGCTGTGCTCCATCGCCGGGGAGCCCGACATCGTCGGCAAGCTCAAGAAAGGCTACAAGGCGAACGGCAAGACCTACAAGGTTCATCTCGACGGCTATGACCAGTCAAGCTTCCTGCGCAAGGTCAGCGGCAAGGCGGGGCGAAAGAGCGACGCGAAGAGTGCGCGCAGTCTGTTCTTCTACACCGACGACGACGGCCTGCTCGTGGCGATCCGGCAGGGCGACTACAAGTACGTCTGCGCCGAGCAGCGCGTGCCCGGCACCATGCAGGTGTGGGCGGAGCCCTTTACCGAGTTGCGTCTGCAGAAGATCTTCAACCTCTTCCAGGACCCGTTCGAACGCGCGGACATCACGTCCAATACCTTCTGGGACTGGCAGCTCAATCACATCGGCCAGGTGTACGGCCTGATGGAAGAGGTCTTCAAGTTCGCCGAGACCTTCAAGGAGTTCCCGCCACGCTCGTTCCCGCCCAGCTTCAATCCGGCGACGGTGCTGGAGGTGATGATGGGCGACATCCGCAAGAAGATGGAAGCCGCGGCGGCCTCGAAAGGCAAGTAGGCGCAGGAGAGATGCCGTGTGAACAGGCGATGGCTGCTCCGAACGGGCCTCGGCGCCGTGCTGGGCTGCGGTCCCCCGGCGCTGACGCCGGTGTCGGCTCAAGCGGCGCGCTCGCCGCTGCTGGAGCCTGCCGTCGCCTATGTGCTGGAGCAGCCTTCCGAGCATCCTTTTTGCGCGGTGCTGGACTATTCGGTGCACTCGAGCCTGCCGCGCTTTCATGTGATTGACCGATCGACCCGGACCATCGCTCACAGTTTCGTGGTGGCGCATGGCATCGGGTCCGAGCCGGAAGACAACGACGGCATCCCGCAGATCTTCCTGGATGTGGTCGACAGCTTCGCCAGCAGCATCGGCCTGTTCAGGACCGACGAGATCTACATGAGCCCCACGGAGGGCAACGGGCTCTCCATGCGCCTGCGTGGCCTGTCGCCGACGAACGGCAATGCCTACAAGCGCCTGATCGTCATCCACGCGCAGTGGTACGTCGAGCCGGAGTTCGTCGCGCTGTATGGCAAGGCGGGGCGCAGCGACGGATGCATGGTCTTTTCGTCGGCGGATCGAGATACGGTGATCGAACTGTTGCGCGGAGGGGCGCTGATCTACGCGGTGGCGGGGTCGGCCTGAAGGTTGCTGCTCGCTTTGGAAGATGTGCCAAAGCGCACATCCGGCGCGGGTCGCGACAGCAACAATGGGCAGCGCACTACTGGAGAACACCATGCTGTGGCCCTCCGCCTCCGAGCTCGCCTTGAGTGCCCCGTTGCCGCCGGGCTACCACTACGAGCTGCTCGACCGACGCCAGATCCCCGTGCTGATCTCGGCACTCGAGGCCTGGTACCCAGGCATCGTTGTCGGCAACGCGAGTTGCCATCTGCGCGAGGACTTCTACGTGCAAAGGGTGCGTCTGGAGGATGAACCCGAGAGGGACTTCATCGTCATCCTGATCAAGCAGGGCGATCGGTTGGCAGGCGTGTTCTCGGGCGAGCGTGACGTGGACGGCGAGGTCCTGTACGGACGGATCTGCGCAATTTCTCCGGAGCACCGGGGCGCGCACCTGAGCCGGAGCGTTCCCTTGCTCGAGGAAGCGCTGGGCCGCGCGATGGGCATGGGCATGGCCTACGGCCTTGCCACGATGCACTATCCGCACATGCAGGCGACCTTCGAGCGCATGGGATGGCGGCTGGTCGGCATCACGCCTGGATTCGACCGGGAGCTCGTGGCGCCCGGCGTCGTCAAGCGTGTGTATGAAGCCGTCTACGCGAAGGTGCTGGTGGCAGAGGAAGGGTTGTTGCGGCCGCAAGCCCGGAGCATGACGCCGGCGGTGCGGGCCCTGTTCGGAATCCTCTTCCCGGGGGAAGGACCGTCAGCCAGTTCCCGATGAGCCACCGCCCAGCGCGGTGCTGCTGTTGTTGGCTGGAAGAGGATCCTGCAAGTCTCCCGCATTCGGCGACCAGCCCAGCGCTTTCGCGAGTTCGACTTCCCAGCGGTTCCTGGCCAGCTTGGCGAAGCCGTCCTCGTTGGGATGGATCTCGTCGAGCCAGTCGTTCGAAGCTTCCTCTGACTGGGGATCGGCAGGCGTCAGCAGCCCGCGCTGGTCGATGACGTGGACATTCGGTGCCGCGGCGAAGGCAAGCTGCAGTTGGCGATTCAGTTCGTCCACGATGGCGTCGGCGACCGATCTCATTTCGACGTCGCTCAACCCCGCCGCCAGCAGCGACGGATAGAGCCAGGGGCCACGACCTATCCGGGAGCCCGCGAAGATCGTCGCACCGGCAGGGCGGGGCTGCAGGTAGTCGTAGCCGTGCAAGAAGATGGGTGCCTTCCGCGTGATCGGGTCCTTGGCGTCATCGCGCATGTCGACGAATCGCTGGATGTTGGTGATGACGTCCTGGAAGAAGGCCGTGTAGCTGGCCGGCGTGGCCAGGCCCGCAAGGTCGCTCTCCGAGAGGCGGGACGACTGGCCTGCCCTGAGCAGTCCCTTGTTCTCGAACAAGTCGGAGAACAGGTTCTTGAGGTCGTTGCCGCCGGCGGAGAGCAGGATGGCCTTGAACGAGAAGAGCCTGAACATCTCCCGCGTCCGGCTCGCCTGCCATCCGCGCACCATGTCCCGGGCCTCGTCGCCGATGTGCGCGACGTCGACGACGCCCGCTACATAAGGTGTGCGGATTTCTTCGAGAAGGTTGGTTCCCTCCCTCGGGATCGGCGTGAACTTGTCGAACCACGAATCGCCTTCGGCGTAGACCAGGCAGTCGAGGGCAAGCTGGTTCATGGTCTTGATGACCACGGACGTGTCGGCACCGACGGTGTCGATGCGAACCATGCGCCGCCAGGTCTTGCTTGCCAGTCCCTGGTCGCTCAGGGCGAAATATTTCGTGATCACGGTCATGACGAATTCCTCCTCGGTCGCACACTATTGCGCGAATGCGGCGGCCACATCCTCCGAAATGAGGATTGCCAACCGCCGATCGAAACGGGTTGAATCGCTGGGGCCGGGCCTCAGACCCGGCGACTGGAGGTCGTGATGAGCGCAGTGATCGGAGAACCGGAACGGATGCACGGCGCAGACGTCGAAGAGGAATCGCCGGTCGAGGCGGTCGATCGCGGCAGTGGAGGCAGGGGCTCCTCGGCTCGCAGGCGCTCGAAACCGGATTCCGGCGATTCGGCCGGCTTCTCCATCGCATCGCTCTCCTGGCTCGCGGCGGGATCCGGCATCGTGGCATTGCTGCTCTTTTCGCTGCAGAAGGCGCTGAAGTTGCCCTCCGGCTTCGGCATCGAGGACCTGATGGGCTGGAAGAACGCCTTGACGGTACTTGAAGCGGTACGCAATTGGTGCCCGCCCATCTCCGAGCGTTGGCCGGCTGCGGCAGCCTACGTCCTGGTCGACACGGCACTGTTCATGCCGTTGTACGGGGCGCTCATCCTGGCTGCGGCAAGAGGCCTGGGCGGCGCGCTGCAGAAGGGCAGGCTGAAGCTGGTGCTGCAGCCCGTCAGCTGGATCCTGGTCATCGTCCTCTGGCTGGTCGACGGTATCGAGAATTTCGGCGGGGCCGAGCGAATCGGTGTCAGCCGTTGGGCCTTTTTCGTCAGTGCCCTGATTGCCGTCATCCTGTTCGCGATGTTCTGGCGCACGGTGAAGGCATCCCAGCGAGAACAGAAGCGCACCGTGTGCCTGAACACCACGGCGCTGTTGGCCGCGATGGCGATTCTGGGCCTGGTGGTACTCGTGCAGGGCAAGTCGGTGGCTTGTGGCGCGCTGGCCGATTCGAACTCCGTTGTGTACGGATTCACCGCCTGGGCCCATGACGTCAAGCCGATTGCAGTGCTGCTCGCGCTGATGCCGATCACGGTCGCGGCGGTCGTTTGGTGGTTCGGGATGGATCTCGACCTGCACGACGCGCTTCAGGAGGAGATGTCGGAGTGCCGCGCCGCCTGGCGATCGGGCGTGATGGGCGTCATCGGCCGGACCCGTTACATCCTTGCATTGCTGGGCCTGTTCGCCGCCTTCACGCTCGTGCTGGACCAGTGCCGCGATGTCCTGCTGGCGCTCGCGGGGCCACGGGGAAGCCAGACGGAGCCTTCGCCGCCGGGGTCGGGCGCGTGGAGCGTCGCGGTGTTGATCGTCGGGGCCATCTCCGTCGGCATGCTGGCCTACTCCTGCTGGTTGTGGACCCGGCTTGTGGGGATGGTCGAGCGCCCGGGGCTCGCACTCCCGGGCGGCAAGGATGTCCGCACCCAGGTCGGCGAGTTCGCGCGTGGATGGGCGCGTGCGATGTCCCTGGTGCCTCTTGTCATGTTCTGCGTGCTCGTCGCGCACACAGCCGGCGATGCGGGCGCAGCGGCGCGCGCAGGCCGGGGCACTCTCGCCGACAGTGGCCTTTTCGAGACTTTCGTGTATCTGGGCCTTTTCGCGACAGCCGCCATCGTGAGCGGATTCGCGTTCCTGGAGTTGCGCCGGAAGCTGTCGTTGAAAGACTCCGGCGACTACTACAACAGTGAATCCGACGTCTACATGCTGCTGCGCACGGGCACGATCATCAAGCGTCGCCAGGACGACGATGGCGCAGCCGGGCTTGGCGCAGCCGTGGTCGATCCGGCGTCGCCGGGGTGCCTGCATGCCATTCGCTCGAAGCTGGCACCGTTCTTCCGGACGCTCCAGCCGGTCGCACGCCTGTTTCGCCCGCTGATCCCGCTGAGCAGGCCCATTGGCCTGCCGCTGGTGGCGCTTGCGCTGATGCTTCTCTTGCGCGCGTGCATGGCATGGTGGCCTGACACCACCTCGCAGGCGCCAGCGACGTTTGCCTTGCTGTGCCTGGCGCTCGTCTGGTGGATGGGCGTGGCGGGCGCGATTTCGCTGGCGGAGCAGCGTCAGACCATTCCGTGGGGACTGGCCATCCTCGGCGTCGTCGGCGTTCTGGGCCTGTTGAAGCTCGTGGACAACCATGTCATGCCGCTCAACACGCTCGCGGGCGCGAGCGACACGACCTTGGCGACTTTGCGGAACAACGGCCTGACGGTGACAGTCCTGCTTTGCGCGATGAGCGTGGTGTTGTGGTTCGTGTTGCTCTACAGGCCTGCGACTTCGAGGGAAGACCCGAAGGTGCGGGCCTGGAGACCCAATGAACGCCTGCGTCGCTCCCTGTTGGCTGTCGTGGTTGTCGCAGGGGTCGGGGGCGGCCTTCACTTCGTTGATCGGGATACGCAGCCGCTGCTTCGTTCCACCGATCCGATCCGGACGGATCGCACGCTCGACCGCGTCGTGGCTGAACGGGCTTCCTCGTTGAAGGACGTTGTTCCGACCGAGGCGGACCATCGGGTCTACCTGGTCGCCAGCGAGGGCGGAGGCATTCGAGCCGCCTATTGGACAGCGCTGATCCTGGCAAAGCTCCATGACCGGCCCGCCGCGGCATCGTTCGACAGCCGCACAGTGGTGCTCAGCGGCGTGTCGGGGGGCGCGGTCGGAGAGGCGGTGTACATCGCCTGTCTGCGCGAAATGCCCCCCGGGCATCCCGTCGGCCCGTGCGTCAAGACACGTTTCGCTCGCCTCGATGCCCTGTCCCCCTTGCTGGGAGCGATGTTGTTCGAGGACGTGTTTGCCCGGATTCTTCCGCTGTACAGGGCGGGAGGTCCTTCGATCTGCGGCCAGCCCGGTTGCGGTTACCTGAGCAGGGCGCTGGGCTTCGAGCGGGAATGGATGCGGCAGTTTCCCGCGCTGGCGGATTCGCTTGCGCCTTCGTCCGCGAAACAAGGAGAACCTGAACTGATGCTCAACAGCACGTGGGTCGAATCGGGCAACCGTGCGACCTTGTCGACGATGCGGCTGCCCCCGCGCGACACGCCTGCGAGTCAGGACGTGATTGCGGAGGCCGGGTCTCAGCCGAGCCTCATCACCGCGGCCCATGCGGCGGCGCGCTTTCCCTTCATCAATCCACTCGGGGCGCTGCAGCCGGTGCAGGCGCAAGACCGTCGGGGGGCGGCGGAGGTCATCGGCCACCTGGCAGACGGCGGATACCACGACAACAGTGGGGCCGAGAGCCTCTCCGATGTGTTTCGCGCCTTGCGTGACAAGTTGCCGTCGGGCTGGAAGCCGCAATTGGTGCTCATCCGCAATGGGCAAATCAAGCCGCGCTGCGAGAAGCAGGGGTCCAGGGAGCCGGAGCCGCGTTGCCTGACGAAGAACGTACGAGCCGATGACGCGGACCTGGCAACACCGCAGAAGAGTGCCTCATGGGGCCTCTACGTGGACTTGCTGGGGCCACCCGTGACACTGCTCAACGTCTCCGGCATCGGGGCTCGAGGCAGGCAGGCCGTCGCCGCGATGGGTGCGGATCTGGCGCCGATGCGACCCTGGCTGCTCGACCAGACCACAGAGGTCACCTTGGTGCCGCTCGGCTGGTACCTGTCGCCCGCAGCGCGGAAGGCGTTGGATCATCAGGCGGAATGTGTGGTGACGCCCGATCAACCCGATTGCGCAGCCTCTCGCCCTCGCACTGACGTGAACGGCAGCGGCTAGCCCGGTGGTCTGGTCTAATCGGCCGGACACGGAGTTCCACCGATGTTCCACCCGCAAGATTGGCGCCCATCCTCCTGGAGAGGCCTCACTGCGCTGCAGATGCCGTCGTATCCCGATGCGCGCGCGTTGCAGGAGACGGAGCGACGCCTCTGCGGCCTGCCCTCCCTCATATTCCCCGGTGAGATCTCGCAATTGCGCGCACGCCTCGCGGCGGTGTCCCGCGGCGAGGCATTCCTGTTGCAGGGCGGTGACTGTGCGGAGAGCTTCGACGAGTTCGGCCAGGAGCCAGTGGAATCCACCTTCCGCGTGATCCTGCAGATGGCGGTCGTGCTCACCTACGCCGCGGCCTGCCCGGTGGTGAAGGTGGGGCGCATTGCGGGCCAGTTCGCCAAGCCGCGGTCCTCCGAGGTCGAAACGCAGGACGGGGCGACGCTGCCCTCCTACCGCGGGGACATCATCAACGGCAGCGAGTTCACGGCGCCGGCGCGGCAGCCGGACCCTTCCCGCCTGCTGATGGCCTACTCGCACTCCGCCACCACCCTGAACCTGCTGCGCGCCCTGGCCCAAGGCGGCTTTGCCGACCTGCACGAAGTGCATCGGTGGACCGCGGACTTCGTCCGCTCGAGCCCTCAGGGCGAGCGCTTCGAAGAACTCGCGGACCGCATCACGCAGTCGCTGGCGTTCATGGAGGCCTGCGGGTTCGACGCCTCCCGGGCGCCGCAACTGCACGCGGTCGAGTTCTATACCTCCCACGAGGCCTTGCACCTGCACTACGAGGAGGCACTGACTCGCTTCGACGAGCGCACTGCCAGTTGGTACGGAGGCTCGGCCCACATGCTCTGGCTGGGCGAGCGCACCCGCCAGTTGGACGGCGCCCATGTCGAGTACATGCGCGGCGTGGGCAACCCGATCGGCGTCAAGCTGGGGCCGTCGGCCAGCCCGGATGACGTGCTGCGACTCATGGATCTGCTGGACCCGGAGCAGGAACCCGGCCGCCTGGTGCTGATCGCCCGCATGGGAAGCGACAAGGTGGCCGAGCGGCTGCCGCCCCTGCTGCGCGCCGTGCACCGCGCCGGCCGCACGCCAGTGTGGTGCTGCGACCCCATGCACGGCAACACGGTGACCTCGACCACCGGCTACAAGACGCGCGACTTCGAACGCATCCTCCAGGAGCTGCGCGGCTTCTTTGCAGCGCACGGGCAGGAGGGCACCTATCCCGGAGGCCTGCATTTCGAGATGACGGGGCAGGACGTCACCGAATGCCGGGGCGGCGCGCAGGCGCTGACGGACGAGGGACTGTCGGCGCGCTATCGCAGCGCCTGCGATCCGCGATTGAACGGATCGCAGAGCCTGGAGCTGGCCTTCCTGATTGCGGAAGTGCTTTCCCGGCGCCGGCGGTGAAGGCCCATCGAAGGTTTCAGCGAAAGGAGTCCCATCGTGCAGATCGGCGTACAGAGCTTTGCCTCGCGGGTGCCACCGAGCTTCGACAGCAAGGGTGCGGAGCGGACTTACCTGCTGCAGCGCCTCGCTGCCGCTTGCCGCATCTTCGGCCGGCGCGGATTCTCCGAAGGGCTCCTGGGGCATGTCACGATGCGCGACCCCGAGCTGCACGATCACTTCTGGGTCAATCCGGTCGGTGTCGCCATGACCCGCGTCAAGGTGTCGGATCTGGTCCAGGTCAACCCACAGGGAAAGGTGATGCGCGGCAGCGGCATGGTCAATCCCGTCGGACTGCTGTTGCACACCGCCATTCACCAGGCACGCCCGGAGGTGATGGCCGTTTGCCACGCGCACGCGCTGCACGCGTCGACCTGGTCGTCCTTCGAGCGCCTGCTCGACCCCATCACGCAGGACGCCTGCATCTTCTTCGAGAACCAGGCGCTCATCCTGGAGCCCCGGGTGGTGCGCGATGCGGAGGCCGCGGCGCGGTTCGCTGCCGGATTCGGCGACAAGCGCGTCGCGATCCATGGCGGGCACGGCATCTTCTCGACGGGGCAGAGCATCGACGAGGCCGCCTGGTGGTTCGTGCTGATGAATCGGTGCTGCGAAGCGCAGCTCTTGGCGGAGGCGGCCGGAAAGCCGACCCATTGGCAGACGGAGGATGCCCGGTGGCTCGCGTCGGTACTGGGTTCTCCCACCTTCGGCTGGCTGTCGTTCCAGACGCTGTGGGATGACATCATCGCGAGCGACCCCGATCTCGTGGGTTGAAACCGCGGTCCTCCCATGAGCCATCCCCCTCGACTTGCTTCCTATTTCTGGAGCGGCGATGCCATCCGCAGCCGGAGCGTGAGCGATGTCGTGCTGTCAGGCATGGTCGACGTGCCTGCTCCCCCTGCCAGGCTCGTGGCCGATTGGGAGCGGGAGATTTCGCAGCGCCTGGGCCTGGAGCCCGGCGATGTCGAGCCATTGCCTTTGGCGAGAGCGCGCGTGCGTTGGCCGGACTACAGGCACTGCGTGCAGGCCGTGTCCGACTGGACGCGCTCGCTAGGCCTGCACGACGTGCTGGCCTCCAGCGACGTCGCCCTGATGGCCTGCCGCGGCGCGAGGTACCACCACGACGGCGCCCAATACGGCGGCGCGGCCTTCTGCAATCTCTTCGTGAGCGAGGACAGGGGGCTGGATGTGCATTTCCCTGTTGCTGGCCGTCGAATTTCCTTGGTGAGGGGCACGGCTCTGGTCTTCGACACCGCCCAGCCTCACGCCGTCATCCGGCGCGGCAGCAGCGGCTTCGATGAGGCGCAGTTTGCGCCTGGCCAGGATTGCACCCAGGTCTTCCTGACCTGGGAGCTTCCGATCGAGAACGCCGATGTCGGGCGCGCACTGGGAATCGCCTTCGACATCGACCCTGCGACGTCGCTGCGACTCGATGATGAGCAAGTCCTCCTGGACGGCGCACTTGCCAGCGTGTGCCCGGATTCGGGTGCCTACCGGTAGAAGGCCTCCACCTTGCCCTTCAGCTTGATCAGCAGGGGCTTGCCCTTGCGGTCCAGCGTGCGGCCTGCGGGCACCTTGATCCAGCCTTCGCTGATGCAGTATTCCTCGACGTCGCCGCGTTCCTTGTCGTTGAAGCGGATTCCGATGTCGTGTTCGAACACGGCAGGGACATGGTGCGGACTGCGCGGGTCGATCGACAGGTGGTCGGGGAGGGGTGGCTTCGGGGTGGCTTCGGTCATGAAATAAGGGTTCCTCAAGGGCCGCTATTTTGAAGGACCTACCGGTCGGTAGAAAAAGGTGTCTCACACGTGACGCGGTCTCAGGTGAAACCTTGAGGCGACCCGACCGATGCCACTTCCACAATCAGCCCCTTGCCTCGATGCCGCACCGGCGTCGTTCCCCCCGAGTCACACCGAGGAACACGTGGAGCTCTTTTTCCAGCAACTTCTGAACGGCCTCACCATCGGCGGCGTCTACAGCCTGGTGGCACTGGGCCTGACACTGGTGTACGGCATCCTGCACGTGCCCAACTTCGCGCACGGCGCGTTCTACATGACCGGTGCGTTCGCAGGTTATTACCTGATGGCCAAGCTGGGTGTGAACTACTGGCTGTCCATGGCCGGCGCGGCGGCCATCGTCGCGGTGATCGCGATGCTGGCGCAGAGGCTGGTGTTCCATCCCCTGCGCAATGCGCCCGAACTGCACGACATGATCGCCGCCATCGGCATCCTGCTGTTCCTCGAAGCGGGCGCGCAGGCGCTCTTCGGCGCGGACTTCCACCGCATGCCGACGCCGTACGGGCAGGTGGTCGAGGTCTTCGGGCTCACTGCGCCTTTGCAGCGCCTGCTGATCATCGCGGGCGCCTTCGGCCTGATGGTGCTGCTGCACCTGTTCCTCAATCACACGGTGCTTGGCTCGACCATCATCGCGATGGCGCAGAACCGTGACGGCGCCGCGCTGGTCGGCATCGACGCGACGCGCGTGACGCTGCTGGTGTTCGCCATCTCGGGCGCGCTGGCCGCGATCGCGGCAGTGCTCTATGCGCCGATCAACCTCGTCTACCCGGCCATGGGCAACCTGGTGATCACCAAGGCCTTCGTGATCATCATCCTGGGCGGCATGGGCAGCTTCCCGGGCGCGATCGTCGGCGGGCTGATCATCGGCATGGCCGAGAGCTTCGGCGGCTTCTATTTCTCGACGGACTACAAGGACATCATCGCCTTCGTGCTGCTGGTGGTGATCCTGTCCTTCCGGCCGCAGGGCCTGTTCACCGCGAAAGGGGCGCGCTGATGAACTGGCTTCAAGGCAAGACGGGCTGGGCGCTGCTGGCCGTCGTGGCGCTGGTGTTTCCGTTCTTTGCGCAGAACAACTACCTGATCTCGGTGGCGACGCAGGCCTTCATCATGGCCATCGCCGCGTTGGGGCTGAACCTGATCACGGGCTACACGGGGCAGTTCAACCTTGCGCACGGTGCCTTCATGGCAGTCGGTGCGTACACGGTCGGCATCCTGACGGTCGATCACCACGTCTCGTTCTGGATCGCCTTCGTGCTGGCCGGCGTCGTGACCGGCGTGCTCGGCTTCTTCATCGGCCTGCTGTCGCTGCGGCTCAAGGGCCACTACTTCTCGATCTTCACGCTGTGCGTGAGCTACATCATGTTCCTGCTGATCGAGAAATGGGAAAGCCTGACGCACGGGCCGGTCGGCATCATGGGCATCCCCGCGCCGACGGGCATCGGGCCGCTGCAATTCGGGACGCCGCTGTCGCAGTACTACCTGGTGCTGGCCTTCCTGGCGCTGGGCATCTGGATCATGTCGCGCATCGTGCGATCGCTGCTCGGCCGCAGCTTCATGGCGGTGCGCAACAGCGACGACCTGGCCGAAGCGCTCGGCATCGACCTGATGCGCACCAAGACGCTGTCCTTCGTGCTGTCGGTGGTCTACGCCGGGTTCGCCGGGGCGCTGTATGCGGGGCAGGTACGTTTTCTGGGCCCCGATCTCGCGAGCGAGGTCGTGACCTTCGACCTCGTCATGTTCACCTTGGTCGGCGGCATCGGCACGTTGCTCGGGCCGCTGGTCGGCACCTTCCTGGTCACCTGGCTCACGCAGAGCCTTCAGTTCCTGCAGGACTACCGCATGGTCGTGTTCGGCCCGGTGCTGATCGCGCTGATCATCTTCCTGCCCGACGGCATCGTGGGCACCTGGCTCAAGCGGCGCGCACAGCGCGCGGATGCGGCCAAGGCGGCAAAGGCGCGGCCATTGGAACCGGCCGTCACCGATGCGGTCGCGAGGGAGGCACAAGGCAATGCTTGAGATCAACGACCTGACAAAGCAGTTCTTCGGCCTCACCGCGGTCGACCAGGTGTCGACACGATTCGAGCGCGGGCAGGTCAGCGCCATCATCGGCCCGAACGGCGCGGGCAAGACCACCTTCTTCAACCTGGTGGCGGGCACGCACAGGCCGACTTCCGGGCGCATCAGCTTCAACGGCCGCGACGTGACCGGCATGCGGCCCGATCACGTCGCGAAGCTGGGCATTGCGCGCACCTTCCAGACCACGCACCTGTTCGACAACGCGACCGTGCTGGACAACCTGATCGTCGGACACCGCCTGCGCACCAAGTCGGGCCTGTGGGACGTGCTCGCGAACACGAGCCGGCTGAAGGAGGAAGAGCGCCTGTGCCGCGACAAGGCACAGGAAGCGCTCGACTTCGTCGGCCTCTCGCACATCGCCAACCGCATCGCGGCCGACATCACGCAGGAGGAGCGCAAGCGCGTGGCTTTCGCGCTGGCGCTCGCGACCGACCCGGAACTGCTGCTGCTCGACGAACCGGCCGGCGGCGTGAACCCCGAGGAGACGGTGGGCCTGGCGGCCCTGATCCGCAAGCTGGTGGACCACGGCAAGACCGTGTGCCTGATCGAGCACAAGATGGACATGATCATGCGACTGGCCGACAAGATCGTCGTGCTCAACAACGGCGCCAAGATCGCCGAGGGCACGCCCGCCGAGATCCGGCGCGATCCGCACGTGATCGAGGCCTACCTGGGAGCGGACCATGCTGCGGTTTGAAGGAGTCGACCTGCACTACGGCAGCTTCCGTGCGCTGAGCGGCGTCAACCTGCATGCAGCGCCCGGCGAACTGGTCGTCCTGCTGGGGGCCAACGGCGCGGGCAAGACCTCGATCTTCATGGCCGCGAGCGGCATCCAGAAGCCGAGCGCCGGCAGCATCCGCTTCGGCGATCGCGAACTGGTGGGCCAGCGGCCGGCGCAGATCGTCGGCGCGGGCCTGGTGCATTGCCCCGAGGGCCGCAAGCTGTTCCCGATGATGTCCGTGAAGAAGAACCTCACGCTCGGCGCCTATGTGCACCGGCGCGACAAGGCGGGCATCCAGCGTTCGCTCGACGAGGTGTTCGAGCTGTTCCCGATCCTCGAGAAAAAGCAGAACGATCCGGCCGGGTCTCTGTCGGGCGGGCAGCAGCAGATGGTCGCCATCGGTCGCGCCATGCTCGGCCGGCCCAAGCTGCTGCTGCTCGACGAGCCTTCGCTCGGTCTGGCGCCGCTGATCGTCAAGCAGGTGTTCGAGGTCATCCAGCGCATCAACCAGTCCGGCACTACCGTGCTGCTGGCCGAGCAGAACGCGTATTCGGCCCTGGCCATCGCGCACCGCGCTTATGTGATCGAGCGCGGCCACATCACGCTGGAGGGCGATCGCGATTCGCTGCTCCACAACGAGGCCGTGCGTGCCGCCTACATCGGCGCCTGAGCCGGCGCCAATTCATCTTTCCATCAACCGGAGACATTCCCTCATGAACAGAACCGCCATTTCCCGCCGTCGCCTCAACCTGCTGCCTGTTGCCGTGGCCCTTGCGGCTGCGTTCGGCGCCGGCAGCGTGCTCGCGCAGGACACGGTCAAGATCGGCTTCACCGGGCCTTTGAGCGGCGGCGCCGCGCTCTACGGCAAGAACGTGGTGAACGGCATGGAAATGGCGATCAAGGAAATCAACGCCGCGGGCCTGGAGGTCGGCGGAAAGAAGGTCAAGCTTGAACTGGTGGCGCTGGACGACAAGTACTCGCCGGCCGACGCGGCGATCAACGCGCGCCGCCTGGTGCAGCAATACCAGACCCCGGCCGTGTTCGTGCCGCACTCGGGCGGCATCTACGCGATGCAGGCCTTCAACGAGCAGGAGAAGTTCATCGTGATGGCGTACTCCAGCACGCCGAAGATCACCGAGACCGGCAACAAGCTCACCATCCGCATTCCGCCCACCTTCAACTCGTACATCGAGCCCTTCACCAACTACGAGATGAAGAAGTTCGGCAAGAAGGTCGGGATGCTGCCGGGCGACCACGAGTACGCGAAGAACTGGTCACAGCTTTTCGCCCCGGCCTGGGAGAAGGCGGGTGGCACCATCGCGTCCAACAACCCGATGTCCTATAACCGCTCGGCCGACTTCTACAGCGGCGTGAGCCGCGTGCTGGCCGAGAAGCCGGATGTGCTCTTCGTCGGCGGCCCGTCGGAGCCGACCGCGCTGGTGGCCAAGCAGGCGCGCGAGCTGGGCTTCAAGGGCGGCTTCCTGATCATGGACCAGGCCAAGCTCGACGAGATGGCGAAGGTCACGGGCGGCCTCGCTCCGCTCGAAGGATCGATCGGCGTGCTGCCGGTGTCGTACGACGATCGCGTGGGTCCCAAGACCTTCGCGGCCGCCTACCGCAAGGCCTACGGTGCCGACAAGGACCCGACCACCGAATCCTCCTACAACTACGCGCTGACGCATGCGGTGGCCCTCGCGATGAAGCTGGCCGGCACGACGACGGACGCCGCGGCCATCCGCGCCAAGATCGGCGAGGCACTCACCAAGCTGCCGAAGGAAACGAACGCGGGCAACTTCAACGGCGTGGATGCGGTCGGCGGCACCATCGTCGATCCGTTGGTCGCCACGGTGGAGGGTGGCAAGATCAAGCCGGTGAACTTGAGCGATCTGATGAAGTAACCCGTGGACCGTGCCAGGTCCACTCGGAAAGAGAGGCATGCCATGTCCCATGTTTCATTCGAAGTCGACCAGGCGATCTGCACCATCACCCTGAACCGGCCGGAGAAGCGCAACGCCGTCAACGGCGTGGTCGCCGCCGAGCTGCTGGCGGCGTTCGAACGCTTCGAGGCCGACGGCGCATTGCGCGTCGCCGTGCTGACGGGCGCGGGCGGCCACTTCTGCGGTGGCGCCGACCTGGGTGCCGTCGGCAATCCGGCCGAGCGCAACGAACTCGACCCCGAAGGCGGCGGCAACGGGCCGATGGGGCCGACGCGCATGGCGCTGTCGAAGCCGCTGGTCGCCGCGGTCAACGGCTTTGCGGTGGCTGGGGGATTGGAGCTCGCGCTGCTAGCGGACCTTCGCGTCGCGGACGAAGACGCGACCTTCGGCGTGTTCTGCCGACGTTGGGGCGTGCCGCTGATCGACGGCGGCACCGTGCGGCTGCCGCGCATCGTGGGCATGGGGCGTGCGCTCGACCTCATCCTCACGGGACGCGCGGTGCCGGCGCCCGAGGCATTGGCGATGGGCCTTGTCAACCGGCTCACGCCACCGGGCGGCGCGTTGACGGCGGCCCAGGAACTGGCGCGGCAGATCGCCGCCTTTCCGCAGCAATGCATGCTGGCCGATCGCCGTTCGGCCTACGAGCAGTGGGATCTGCCGCTCGACCTGGCACTGCGGCGCGAAGGGGCGCAGGGCGTTCCCGTGGTGCTGGCGGAAGGCGAGGCAGGTGCGGCGCGATTCGTGGCCGGCGCCGGGCGGCACGGCCGGTAGGCGTGGCCCAGTCCTGTACACTGCCGTCTCCATGACGTGCCATCCCATCCATATCGCATTCGACGCCACCCGTCCGGGCCGCGCAATGCTGCTCGCCCTCGTGCGGGCAAAGGGCGCACGAATGATTACCACGATGACCCCCGCGGCTACCTGAGCACGCGCAGGTGGCCGTTCCGGCAGCCACCTGGTGATCTCTCTTCTCCCCGAATGAATGAAACCCAGCTCTGGCAGCTGGGTTTTTTGTTTTTTTGTCCGGAGAAGTCCATGTACCTTGATCCAGTCCAGTCATTCGAGCCGTTGCGCAGCCGCTGCGCACCCACCCGCCCGCTGCGCGTGGGCATGATCGGCATCGGAACGGTGGGCGCAGGCACGTTTCGCGTGCTGGCCCGCAACCAGGCGGACATCGCCGGCCGCGCAGGCCGGGCGATCGAGATGGTGATCGTGTCGGCGCGCAACCTGTCGCGCGCCGCCGGCATCGTCGGCGAAGGCATCGAGTTGACCGACGACCCGCTGCGCGTGGCCACGCATCCCGATGTGGACGTGGTGGTGGAGGTGGCGGGCGGCACCGGCCCGGCGCGCGACTGGTTGCTGGCCGCCATCGCGCAAGGCAAGCACGTGGTCACGGCCAACAAGGCGCTGCTGGCCGTGCACGGAACCGAGATATTTGCCGCCGCGCGGCAGCATGGCGTCGCCGTGGCGTACGAAGCGGCAGTGGCGGTGAGCATCCCCATCATCAAGGCGCTGCGCGAAGGCCTGGCGGCCAACCGCATCGAGTGGGTGGCCGGCATCATCAACGGCACGACCAACTTCATCCTGAGCAAGATGCGCGACGAAGGCCTGGACTTTGGCGCCGCCCTCGCGCAGGCGCAGGCGCTCGGCTATGCCGAGAGCGACCCGAGCTTCGACATCGAAGGCATCGACGCCGCGCACAAGCTCACGCTGCTGGCGGCCAATGCCTTCGGCATGCCGCTGCGCTTTGACGACGCGCAGGTCGAGGGCATCACCGCGCTGCAGGGGATGGACGTGGCGTGCGCGGAGCAACTGGGCTTTCGCATCAAGTTGCTGGGCGTGGCCCGCCGCCGCGAACATGGCGTCGAGTTGCGCGTGCAGCCCGCGCTGGTGCCGGCCACGCAACTGATGGCGCATGTGGACGGATCGATGAACGGCATCATGGTCAAGAGCGATGCGGCCGGCGTGACGATGTACTACGGCGCTGGGGCCGGGTCCGAGGAGACGGCGTCGGCGGTGATTGCTGATCTCGTGGACGTGGCCCGGCTCGATGGCACGCCCGCGGCGCAGCGCGTGCCTCACCTGGGCTTTCACGCGAATGCAATGAACGCGTTGCCGGTACTGCCTCGCGCTGCGGTGTGCACGCCGCACTACCTGCGGGTGCCCGTGCATGCCGCGGGACAGGTCGAGGAAGTGGCGGCCTGGCTGGGGAGGCGGGACCTGCCGGTGCGACAGGTGGTGCGGGCGTCGGACCGGCCGGGCATGGGCGTACAGGCGCTGGCGCTGACCGAGCCGATGGCTCAGGGCGCGTGGGATCAGGCCGTCCGCGTGCTGCAGGTGCACCCGATGGTGGCCGGATCGCTGGCGACGCTGCGGGTGGAGGAGCTCGCGGGGTGACTGCCCACCCCGGGGCGGGGGCCGTCAGGCCACGCGGTGCTTGCCGTACTCCATGCGCGCAATCGCACGGTTGTGCACTTCGTCCGGGCCGTCGGCCAGCCGCATCGTCCGCATGCTCGCGTACTGCTTGGCCAGCCCGAAGTCCGTCGTCACGCCGCCCGCGCCATGCGCCTGGATGGCGTCGTCGATGATCTTCAGCGCCATGCGAGGCGCGGCGACCTTGATCATCGCGATCTCCAGTTGCGCGACCTTGTTGCCGACCCGGTCCATCATGTCCGCTGCCTTCAGGCACAGCAGGCGCGTCATCTCGATGTCGATGCGCGCCTCGGCCACGCGCTGCTCCCACACGGATTGCTCGGAGATGCGCTTGCCGAAGGCCACGCGCGACTGCAGGCGCCTGACCATCTTTTCAAGCGCGACTTCGGCGCTGCCGATGGTGCGCATGCAGTGGTGGATGCGCCCGGGGCCGAGGCGCCCCTGCGCAATCTCGAAGCCGCGCCCTTCGCCCAACAGCAGGTTGGACACCGGCACGCGCACGTCGCGGAACACCACTTCGGCGTGGCCATGCGGCGCATCGTCGAAGCCGAACACCGGCAGCATGCGGACGATCTCGATGCCGGGCATGTCCAGCGGCACGAGAATCTGCGACTGTTGCGAATGGCGCGGCGCCTCGGGGTCGGTCTTGCCCATCACGATGGCGATCTGGCAGCGCGGGTCACCCACGCCCGACGACCACCACTTGCGGCCGTTGATGACGTAGTGGTCGCCGTCGCGGCGGATCTCGGTCTGGATGTTGGTCGCGTCCGAGGACGCCACGTCGGGTTCGGTCATCAGGAAGGCCGAGCGGATCTCGCCGGCCAGCAGCGGCTGCAGCCACCGGGCCTTGTGCGCGTCGCTGCCATAGCGGATCAGCACTTCCATGTTGCCGGTGTCGGGCGCCGAGCAATTGAAGACCTCGGACGCGAAGCCGACCTTGCCCATTTCTTCGGCGCACACCGCGTATTCGAGATTGGTCAGTCCCGCGCCTCGGTAGGGGCTGTCGTCCGGCACCGAGTCGCGCGGCAGGAAGAGATTCCACAGCCCTTCTGCCTTGGCCTTGGCCTTGAGCTCCTCGACGACGGGAACGACCTGCCAGCGGTTCTCGCCGAAGTCTTTCATCTGCTGCATATACACCGGTACGGCGGGGTGGACGTGCTGGTTCATGAAGGCCACGACGCGCTCGCGCCAGTGCACCTGCCTGTCGGAAAGGGTGAAGTCCATGGGAGTCTTTCGTGAATGGAATGTCAGCGGCCCAAAGCCAGGAATAGCGCGGCACCGGCTTTGCCGGACCGCTGGTGCGGCCCCCGGCAGGGAGTGGCGACACGAAGTGCGCGAAGCCAGGGGGCGAGTTTCAGCACGTCACGCCGCCGTCGATGACGAGGCTTTGACCGGTCATGAAGGCGCCTGCCTGCGAGGCGAGGAAGACGGCAGCGCCGGCGATCTCGTCGGGCTCGCCGATGCGCCGCAGCGGCGTGTTGGAAGTGCGGTGCTTCAGGTTTTCGGCGTCCTCCCACAGCGCGCGCGCAAAGTCGGTCTTGATGAGCCCGGGCGCGATGCAGTTCACCCGGACGTTGTATGGCCCGTACTCGACGGCCAGGTTGCGTGCGAGCTGGAAGTCCGCGGCCTTCGAAACGTTGTACGCGCCGATCACCGGCGATCCGCGCAGCCCGCCGATCGACGAGACGATGATGATCGAGCCCTCCCTGCGCTCGATCATCTGCGGCACCGCGAAGTTGATCAGCCAGTGGTTGGCGATCACGTTGTTCTCGAGGATCTTGCGGAACTGGTCGTCCTCGATGCCGCCGAGCGGGCCGTAGTACGGGTTGGAGGCCGCGTTGCACACCACGATGTCGACCCGGCCGAGCTGCCGCGTCGTCTCTTCCACCAGATGCTGGAGATCCTGCTTGGAGGAGATGTTGGCGGGTATCGAGATCGCGGCGCCCTCGCCGTGGGCCTGATTGATGGCATCTCGCACCTCGGCGCAGGGCTCGGGCTTGCGTGACGAGATGACGACCTTGGCGCCGTGCTCGGCCATGCGCTCGGCGATGGCGCGGCCAATGCCACGCGAAGAGCCCGTGATGATGGCCACCTTCCCGGCCAGCGAAAACAAGGACATGGATGTCTCCTGAGTGCCTGAAATACAAAGACCGGATCTTCGAAGAACGACGGAAAAAGAACGGTCCTTTAAGTGACTCGGCTTCCAAGCCGTGGCGTACTGGATGTTCCATCCGGTGCGCATCAGCCGGGCGCCGTCTGATAATCGCGCGCCCCCACCATCGATTGCCACGCATGCCCGTCGAGACTCCGAGAGAAACGCAGACTGCGCGCTTCAACGAAAAGCGCGATGCCATTCTGGGCGCTGCGGCGTTGCGATTCAACGAACAAGGGGTGAAGGGCGCGACTCTCGCCGACATTGCGGCCAGCGTGGGCCTGGTGACCAACAGCGTCACCTACTACTACCGCAAGAAGGAAGACCTCGCGACAGCCTGCTTCCTGCGGGCCATCGCGCTGTTCGACGACATGGCGAAGGCCGCGGCGCGCCAGCCGAATGTCGACGGGAGGGTGCGCGCGTACTTGCGCGCCCACGCGGCCTTGCAAGCCGCCGTGCGCCTGGGGCAGCATCCGCCGGTGGTGGTCTTCAGCGACGTGCGGGCGCTGCCGAGTCCCCAGCTCGAAGCAGTGCATCGCGCCTACACGGACATGTTCCGCCGCGTGCGCGCGCTCCTGAAGGGCGAGGAGACCGCGGCGTGGTCGAAGGACACGCGCAATGCCCGCACCCACATGCTGCTGTCGCTCGCGAACTGGCTGCCGGTGTGGTTCGGCCGGTACGAGGAGTCGGAATACGTGCGAATGGCCGAGCGCGTGGCCGACATCGCGCTCCACGGCATGGTCGGCGTGGCGGCCGAATGGCCGGTGGAGGAGGGCGGAGATGCGTCGCTGTTCGGGCCAACGGAAGCCGGCGCCATGGACGCGTTCCTGCGCGCCGCCACGGCACTCGTCAACGAGCAGGGCTATCGCGGCGCGTCGGTCGACAAGATTTCGGCCCGGCTGCATGTGACCAAGGGATCCTTCTATCACCACAACGACAACAAGCTGGACCTGATCGCTGCCTGCTTCGAGCGGACCTTCAAGATGGTCCGGCAGGCGCTGGCAGCCGCCGAGTCGGACAGCGGCAGCGGTTGGAGCCGCGCCGCCGCGGCGACCAGCGCGCTGGTGCGCTTCCAGCTCTCCGCGCAGGGTCCGCTGCTTCGGCTTTCGTCCACCAGTGCGCTGCCCGATCGGGCGGACCGCGCGCGTGTCCACAAGACACTGCAGCAGTTGACCGAACGGATGGCGAGCGTGCTCGTCGATGGGTTGGTGGATGGCTCGGTGCGCCCGCTGGACACCTCGATCGCGGCGCAGATCGTGATGGGTCTCGTCAACGGAGCCGCGGAACTGCACCGCTGGGTGCCGGCAGTCACCGAAGCCTCGGTGGTCGCGCTCTACGTGCGGCCGATCTTCGGCGGGCTGTTGAGTGCCGAAAGCGGGAAGCTCAGCGGTTCGGACGGCGCCGCGGGCGTTTCAGGTAGGCCTCCCGCACCACGAGCGCCATCGTCTCGATCGGCGTGAAGACCAGCGACGCTGCCGCGAGCACGGCGCAGCAGAAATCCCCCAGCTGGAAGACCGCCGGCGGATAGGGCTGGGAGAGAAAGCGGCTGATCACCACGGCGTGGGCCACGAAGAGCACCAGGTTGGCAACCACCACGGCCACCAAGAGCCGGCTGCGGAACATGGCGGAGCAGATCAAGGCCTGCAGCGTGGCGGCGGCGAGCATCGACATGCCCATGGGATAGCCCGCCGCATAGGCCTCAAGGCCGAGCGCCGCGAGCACCAGAGAGGCGGCGGCCAGGAGCGCCGACTTCCGGCGCACGGCTGCCATGGCGGCCACAGGCCGCACCGGCTCCATCAGTTGAGCGGCGCGCCGCGGATCGTGTCGGCGGATTTCTGGAGCTGGCGCTCCATTTCCTCCGTGAGGTGCGATCTGCCCCACCAGCCGAGGTGATCGATCAGCCAGCCGCCGACAAGCACCATCGAGAGGACGCCAAGAGTGTAAAGGTCTGAATCCATGATCCGCTTCCCTTCCGGTTCGATGGCTCCAGTCTGTACGGACGCCGCCCGGCTGTGAATCTGCCAATCGACAGGTGTTGTAAATGGAAGGCGTACAGCTTTTGACATTGCGCCGCGAGGGCGCCCGTGTCTAGCCCCTGCCCGATTTGCGCTGGGCTCCGAGCGCCTTGGCCCGTTCCTTCTGCAATTCCTTGAGCCGCGCCACCTGGTCGGGGCAATCGGCCTGGGTGCCGATCAACACCACCGGATTGCGCCGCAGGGCGGTGACGGATTTCTCGACCTGTGCCGGATCGCGATGCTTGACCACCAGCCCGGCGGCCACGGCCGCCTTGGACTGCTTGAAGAAGGCCTTTTCGAATCCAGGCGTGCCGCAGCGCGCCGCAATCACGCGGTAGTCGGCTTCCTGCTGCTCGCCCGACACGTCGGCAGGCTGCGCGCCCGCGGCCCACGGAAGGCAAGTGGCTGATAACCAGAGCAAGGCTCGGACGTTGAAGCGCGCTTTCATGTCACCCTCACTTCCGCACCGGGCGGATGGAAGTTGAGAGTGATTTTCCGCCGATCAGTTGCAGCGCCGGAACAATCTTTGCGGCAGCCCACGCTCAGCTGATGAGCTGGTTCTTCAGGGCGTAGTACGTCAGGTCGCTGTTGGAGGCGAGGTTCATCTTCTCCATCAGGCGGCTGCGGTAGGTGCTCACCGTCTTGACCGAGAGCGAGAGATGCTCGGCAATGCTGCCTGCCGTCTCACCGGTGGCGAGTTTCAGGAACACCTGGAATTCGCGCTCCGATAGCTGCTCGTGCGGCGCCGCGTCGTTCTTGCGATCGAGTTGGCGCGCCAGGAGTTCGGCCACGGCCGGAGTGATGTAGCGCCGGCCCAGCGAGATGGTGCGGATGGCATCCACGATCTCCTTGGGGTCGCATTCCTTGTTGAGGTAGCCGCTCGCGCCCTGGCGGATCAGGTTCATCGCGTAGTGCTCCTCGGGGTATCCGCTGAGGATCAGGATGCCGGTGTCGGGTGCCTTGGCACGCACCATCGCGATCGCGTCGATCCCGCTCTGGCCCGGCATGGAGAGGTCCATGACCAGCACATCGATCTCGTGGGATCGCACCAGGTCGATCGCTTCGCGTCCGGTGGCCGCTTCGCCGACGACGCGGAGGTCGACGTGTTGCGAGAAAAAGTCCTTCAGGCCCGTCCGCACGATCGCGTGGTCGTCCACGATTCCGATCTTGATCATCTCTTGCTCCTCAAGTTATTGGCCGGGTGAGCATGCGGCCGACACCTGCCTTCGCATGTCTGCGGGCGACCCGAGCGCGCGTAGGACAAGCCGTGAATCAGCTTGCAGGATAAGAAGAGATCGAGGAGGAATCAGGGGGAGATCGCCGCGTCGACGATCTTCTGGGCTTCGTCCAGGATGCGGCGCAGGTGGTCGGCGCCGCGAAAGCTCTCGCCGTAGATCTTGTAGATGTTCTCGGTGCCCGAGGGACGAGCGGCGAACCATCCGCCCTGGGAGATCACCTTGATGCCGCCGATCGCGGCGCCGTTCCCGGGCGCATGGCTGAGCACACTTTCGATCTTGTCGCCGGCGAGTTCGCTGGCCCCGAGCTGTTGCGGCGAGAGCGCCGAGAGTTGCTTCTTCTGCTGGGCCGTTGCAGGCGCATCGATGCGGCTCGCGACCGGATTGCCGAACTCGTTCGCCAGGTCGGTGTAGAGCGCACCGGGGTCGCGGCCCATGCGTGCGGTGATCTCCGCCGAGAGGAGCGCGGCGGTGATGCCGTCCTTGTCGGTGGTCCATGCCGACCCGTCACGGCGCAGGAAGGTGGCCCCAGCGCTTTCCTCGCCGACGAAGCCGAGGGAGGCGTCGAGCAATCCATCCGCGAACCATTTGAAGCCGACCGGGACCTCGTAGAGACGCCGGCCGAGCCGTGCCGCGAGGCGATCGATGAGCTGCGTCGAAACGACCGTCTTGCCGACTGCCACCTGCGGACCCCATTGCGGGCGATGCTGGAACAAGTAGTCGACGACGACCGAGAGGTAGTGATTCGGCGCGAGCAGGCCCGCGCCGCCAGTCACGATGCCGTGCCGGTCGTGGTCGGTGTCGCAGGCACAGCCGACGTCGAAACGGTCCTTGATCTCGAGGAGCCGTTGCATCGCGTAGCCCGAAGAGGGGTCCATGCGGATCTGGCCGTCCCAGTCGAGAGTCATGAAGCCGAAGCGCGGATCGACCGTGTCGCTGACGACGGTGAGGTCCAGCTGGTAGCGGTCGGCAATCGCCGACCAGTAGTGCACGCCGGCACCGCCCAGGGGGTCGACGCCCATGCGGACCTTGGCTTCGCGGATCGCATCCATGTCGATCACCTGTCCCAGGTCGCCGACATACGCGTCGAGGAAGTCGTGGCGGTGCGTGGTCGCGGCCTTCAGGGCTGTCGCGTGGGGCATCCGCTTGATGCCGTCGAGTCGCTGTTCGAGGTAGCGGTTGGCCGCGGCCTCGACCCCGCCGGTGATGTCCTGCCCGGCCGGTCCGCCATTGGGCGGGTTGTACTTGAAGCCCCCGTCGCGTGGCGGATTGTGCGAGGGCGTGATGACGACGCCGTCGGCGAGCCCGCCCTGGCGTCCCCGGTTGTAGGTCAGGATGGCATGCGACAGGGCCGGGGTCGGCGTGTATTCGTCGTTCGTCGCCAGCATCACGTCGACGCCATTGGCGGCAAGCACTTCGAGAGCGCTGTCGCACGCCGGCTGTGACAGCGCGTGCGTATCGATGCCGAGGAACAGCGGCCCGTCGATGCCTTTGGCCTTGCGGTAGTCGCAGATCGCTTGCGTGACCGCCAGCACGTGCCACTCGTTGAAGGATCGATCGAATGCCGACCCCCGGTGGCCGGACGTTCCGAAGGCGACCCGCTGCGCCGGGATGCCGGGGTCGGGAACATCCGCGTGGTAGGCCGCGACGAGCGCGTCCACGTCGATGAGGGATTCGGGCGGGGCCGGCTTGCCGGCGAGGGGACTGATGCGTTCGGCCATGATGGTCCTCAGGCTGGGCGCGCATGCCTTGCCAATTGCTCTTTCGCGGCAGCGACGACATGCGCGGCGTCGAAGCCGAAATGCGCCTCGGCGACCTTGCCTGGCGCGGAGAGACCGAACGAGCGCATGCCGATGATGGTGCCTCGGCGACCGACATAGCGCTCCCAACCCAGCGGCGAAGCCTCTTCCACGGAGACGCGTGCCTCCACCGAGGGCGGCAGCACGCTGTCGCGGTAGTCGTCGCTCTGGCGTTCGAAGAGATCCCACGAGGGCATGCTGACCACGCGCGAGGCGATGCCTTCGCGCTGGAGCTGTTCGTAGGCCGCCATGCACAAAGTGACCTCGCTGCCGCTGGCCAGCAGGAGCACGTCGGGCTTGCCGTCCGGCGCGTCGGCGAGCACATAGGCGCCCCGGGCGACACCGCTGGCGCTGGCGTAGCGGGTGCGGTCGAGCGTGGGCAGCGCCTGCCGCGAGAGCACCAGGCTCGCGGGGCGATCCGTCAATTGCATCACGACCCGCCAGGCCTCGACGACCTCGTTGGCGTCGGCTGGGCGAAGCAGCGTCATGCCGGGCATCGCGCGGAAGGATGCGAGCTGCTCGACAGGCTGGTGGGTGGGTCCGTCCTCGCCCATGCTGATCGAATCGTGGGTCCAGATGTAGATGACCGGAATTCCCATCATCGCGCCGAGCCGAACGGCGCCGCGGCAATAGTCGGTGAAGATGAAGAAGGTGGCGGCATAGGCGCGCAGCCTTGACAGCGTCATGCCGCTGGCGATGGCGCACATGGCGTGCTCGCGAATGCCAAAGTGGAAATTGCGTCCACCGTAATTGCCGCTCTTGAACTCCCCCGCCTGTTCGAAGCCGAGCGCCGTCTTGGTCGATGGCGACAGGTCGGCCGCGCCACCCAGGAGCCACGGCACCTGCCTGGCGATGGCGTTCAGCACCTTGCCCGAGGATTCGCGCGTGGCCATGCCCTTGGTGTCGGCGGCGAACGCGGGCAATTCGCTATCCCAGCCTTCGGGCAGCTCGTGGCGCTGCATGCGGTCGATCTCCGCCGCGAGTTCCGGGTAGTGCGCCCGGTAGGCTGCGTACTGCGCATTCCAGGCGTCGTGTTCGCTGGTGCCACGCTCGCCGAAATGCGCCTCGAAGTGGCCCCGCACGCCTTCGGGCACGGCGAATTGCGCGTCCGGATCGAAACCGAAGAACTTCTTGGCGAGTCGGACTTCCTCCGTGCCGAGCGGCTCGCCGTGCGCCTCCTTGGTGTCCTGCTTGTTCGGCGCGCCGAAGCCGATGTGGCTTCGCACGACGATGAGCGTGGGCCGGTCCTGCGTCGCGTCGAATTCGCGCAGGCTGTGTGTGAGCGCTTCGAGGTCGTTCGCATCGGCGACGCGGAGGACCTTCCAGCCGTAGGCTTCGAAGCGTGCGCCGACGTCCTCGTCGGAGGTGATGGAGGTCGCGCCTTCGATGCTGATCTGGTTGTCGTCGTAGATCCAGCACAGGTTGGCAAGCTTCAGGTGTCCGGCGAGCGATGCTGCCTCGGCGCTCACGCCTTCCATCATGTCGCCGTCGCCGCACAGGGCGTAGACCTTGTAGTCGAACAGCTCATGGCCGGGCCGGTTGTAGGTGGCCGCGAGCCAGCGCTGTGCGATGGCCATGCCGACGCTGGTGGCGACGCCCTGGCCGAGCGGGCCGGTGGTGGTCTCGACACCCGACGTCCACGCGTATTCGGGGTGGCCGGTGCAGCGGCTGCCTTCCTGGCGGAAGTTCTGCAGATCGGCCATCGTCACTGCGAGGCCGCCTTGCTCGGCGTAGTGCGGCCCCTTCGCTTTCACGCCGCACAGGTGCAGGAGGCTGAAGAGCAGCGCCGAGGCATGGCCGACCGACAGCACGAAGCGGTCGCGGTTCGGCCAGTCGGGGTCATTCGGGTCGTAGCGCAGGAAGCGCTGCCACAGGCAGTAGGCGACGGGCGCTGCGCCCAGCGGCGTTCCGGGATGGCCCGAGTTGGCCTTCTGCACCGCGTCGATGGACAGGGTGCGCAGCGTGTTGATGCACAACAGGTCCAGCGGCGGTGCATCGTTGTTCATGATTTCTTTTCCGCGTGGCCGCCGAACTGGTGCCGCAGGGCCGACAGCACTCGATTGGAGAAGTCCGCCTCGCCGCGCGAACTGAAGCGGGCGTAGACCGCGGAGCTCAGCACCGGCGCCGGCACGCCTTCGTCGATCGCGGCCTGGAGGGTCCAGCGGCCCTCGCCGGAATCGGAGACGCGCCCCTGGAAGTCCGACAGGTCCGGATCGGCGGCGAGCGCGGTGGCCGTGAGGTCGAGCAGCCAGGAGCCGATCACGCTGCCGCGCCGCCACAGCTCGGTGATCTCGGGCAGGTTCATGTCGTACTGGTAGAGCGTGGGGTCGCGCAGCGGCGTCGTCTCGGCGTCGATGTCGTGCGAGCGCTTGCCGATGTTGGCGCCGCGAAGGATGTTGAGGCCTTCCGCATACGCGGCCATGAGTCCGTACTCGATGCCGTTGTGCACCATCTTGACGAAGTGGCCCGCGCCGTGGGGGCCGCAGTGCAGATAGCCTTGATCGGCGGTGCTGGCGCCGGGTGCCCGGCCGGGCGTCGGCGCGTGCTCGCCGGCGCCGGGCGCCAGTGTGGCGAACAGCGGCGAGAGGTGCTGCACGGTCTCGGTTTCGCCGCCGATCATCAGACAGTAGCCGCGGTCGAAGCCGGCGATGCCGCCGCTGGTGCCCACGTCGACATAGTGCAGGCCGCGGGCACGGAGTTCGCTGGCGCGGCGGATGTCGTCGCGGTAGTAGGAGTTGCCGCCGTCGATGACGATGTCGCCGGGCTCCAGCAGCGGCGTCAGCGTGGCAAGCGCGGAGTCGACGACTGCCGCGGGCACCATGAGCCAGATTGCGCGAGGCCGCGCAAGCTTCGCGACGAAATCCTGCAGGGTGGCCGCGCCGGTCGCGCCCTGGGCGGCCAATCGCTCGACGGAGGCCGGGGCGTTGTCATGCACGACGCACTCGTGGCCTCCACGCATCAGGCGGCTCGTCATGTTGGCGCCCATGCGTCCGAGTCCGATCATGCCGACTTGCATCGCGATGCTCCTGTGAGTCCGGTTTGGGTTGAGGTGTGAGCGCGCCCTTGCCGGACGAGTTCCGGAGAAGTCGGGAGCGGCCGGCGATCATCTTCCCGCCCAGGCAAAAAGTCGAGCGGGTGTCCGGGCGGGCGCTGCCAGGCGCTAGAGCAGGTCGCTCGGAACGAACCAGGAGAAGAGCAGCAGCTTCAGCCGCACCAGCGCATTGGCATCGGGCTCTTCGTTGAGCACGAGGTTCTCGCCGTCGGTCGTCACCCATTGGATCTGGTCGGTGCCGGGCTTCAGGCGGACTTCGTACACGCTTTCGACGTTGTCGACCTGAAAGGCATCGAGCAGCCGGTGCGCCACCTCGTAGCCCTCGAAGCGCACGCCCAGCTCGGTGTTGATGTAGGCCGAGCGCGGGTCGAAGTTCAGCGAGCCGACGAGCGCCCATTCGCGGTCGATCAGCGCCAGCTTGGCATGCAGCCGCCCGCGCGACTGGCGGAACACCTTGCGCAGGTTGATGCTGCGCTTGATCTGCTCCGAGCTCACCTCGTAGAGCGTGACGCCCATCCGCAGCATCTCGACGCGGAAGCTGTTGTAGTTGATGTTGACGAGCGGCTCGTCCGTGTCCGCCAGCGAGTTGGTCGCGACGGTGATGCGGATGCCGCGGGCACGCAGCCGCGCAATGTGGTCCATTCCCTGCTCGCCCGGGATGAAGTACGGCGTGATGATGTTGATGTCGGACTTGGCGAGGTCGAAGAGGGCGCGCATGCGCTCGGCCACGGTGGGCGGGCGATGCTCGGACTGGTGGTCGCCGTCCACGCGCAGCGCTTTGGTCGGGGAGTCCGCCACGGCATTGGCGCGTGTCGGGATCAGTTCCAGCTTGCCATGGGCAATCGCCGCGCTGACGGGTGGATCGCCGAACATGTCCGACTCCGGCGGAGGCTCGGGCGGCGGCGCCTGGGTCTCGGACGCGAGGGTGTCGAACGCGGCCCGCAACGCCTCGGGCGTTTCGCTCGATGGGACGATGTCGTGCAGCGGGTAGACGACTTCGCTGTTCCAGTAGTTGTCGAAGATGGTCTCGAGTTCGTCCACGACGGGGCCGGCCGCGAGCATGTCCAGGTCGATGAAATTGGCGCCCGCGCTGCGCAGGAAGTATTCGTCCGCCAGGTTGCGCCCGCCCACGATCGCCACGGCGCCGTCGGCAACGAAGAGCTTGTTGTGCATCCGATGGTTGAGCCGGCTGAAATCGCCCGCGAAGCTGAGCCAGCGTGTCGCGGTGTGGTCCCTGCCGGTCACGAAGGGGTTGAACAGCCGGACTTCCACGTTCGGGTAGGCGGCCAGGCCGAGCAGCAGGGGATCGAGCTTCACCGTGTAGAAGTCGTCGAGGAGCAGCCGCACGCGCACGCCGCGCCGCGCGGCGTCGCGCAGTTCGCGCAGGATCAGCTTGCCGGTCTTGTCGTTGCCCAGCAGGTAGTACTGCAGGTCGAGTGAGGCCTGGGCGTGGCGGATCAGGGCGATTCGCGCATCGAGGGCGAGGGCGCCCTGAGGGATCGCCCGCGCTCCCGATACGCCGTTGCGCTGCCCGTGGAAAGCCGCGGTGAGCTTCCTCAGTTCCGTCGCCGGCGAGGCTGTGACGGCGGGGCTGTACGGCGTGACCGAACGCGATGGCAAGCCTGCGCAGCCCGAAATCAGGCAGACGAACGCGATTGCCAGGCAACGAAGCATTGAGGCGGACATCGCGGGAAGGCTGGGCATCAGCTTGGGATGTTGCGGGCAGCGGATCGTAGCCGGCCGGCGAAATGCGCGCGCCGCCATCGGGGGAATCGGCGTCTTTGCATTGCGTTCACATTCCGTTCATGAATAGAATGCGAATTGTTATCAATTGCAATCAACATCAACCCAATGCGGATCAATTTCGGGCGGCGCCAGGCCGCCGCCATGCTCGCCGGCTGCCTTGCCATCAATCTCCAACAACAGGCATTGGCGCAGACGGGAGGTCCGACGACCCTGCCCGAGGTCCGGGTCGACGCGAACGCCGAGGTCGAGACCGCGACCTCGCCGGTCGTCGGCTACCGGGCCAAGAATGCGATGTCCGCGACCAAGACAGACACGTCTTTGTCCGAGACACCGCAGTCGGTGACCATCGTGACCCGCGACCAGATGACGGACCAGGGCGCGAACAACGTCCAGGATGCATTGACCTACGCCGCCGGCGTGCGCTCGGACGCGTACGGCGTCGATTCGCGTACCGACAGCGTGCTGATCCGCGGCGGCAATCCGGACGAATACCTCGACGGGCTGCGCAAGAATTTCGACTACTACACCAGCAACGCGCGCACCGAGACCTACACGCTCGAGCGCATCGAAGTCCTGCGCGGCCCTGCGGCCATGCTGTACGGGCAGGGGAGCACGGCGGGCGTCATCAACATGGTGAGCAAGCGGCCGCTGGCCGACACGCAGCGTGAAGTCGAAGTGCAGTTCGGGAGCTGGAACCGCACCCAGATCCAGACCGACCTCACCGGAGCCTTGACCGAAGACGGCCAGTGGCTCTACCGCCTGATCGCAGTGGGCCGCAATGCGGATACGCAGGTGGACTACGTGCGCGATGATCGCCAGCTTGTCGCTCCCTCTCTCACGTGGCGACCGAACGCGGCCACCACGCTGACGCTGCAGGCGCTCTACCAGAAAGACAAGACGGGGTCGACCTCGCAGTTTTTCCCCTGGGAAGGCATGGTGCTGCCGAATCCGAACGGCATCCTCCCCACCCGCCGGTTCATCGGCGAGCCGGGGTACGACCGCTACGACACCGAACGCTCGACGGCGGGGTGGCTTTTCGAGCACCGGTTCAACGACCAATGGGCGGTGCGCCAGAACCTGCGCTACACGCACAACGACGTCGACTACACCGGCTTCTACGGGGACTCGTTCACGGTGCCGGGCGGCTGGGCCGGCGATCCGGAGAACAAGCGCCTGTTCGGGCGCTTCTGGGATTCGAGCATCACCAAGGTCAACATGCTGCAGGCCGACCAGTACGTCGAAGGCCGTTTCAAGACCGGCGCCGTCGAGCATCAGGTGCTCACCGGGTTCGACTACGCGCGCTACTCGATGAACAAGCGCTCGGGCGTCGACTATCCGATCTACCTCGGCGGCACCCAGCCGCTCATCGACGCCTATGCGCCGGTGTATGGCCAGCCCTTCCCGACCTACGAACTGGTCGACAGCCCCAAGTCGACGCAGCGACAGTACGGCGTCTATGTGCAGGACCAGATGAAGTTCGCGAAGAACTGGATCGTCCTGGCCGGGTTGCGCCATGACGAAGTCACCAACGGCCTGGTCGGCAGCGACGATGAGAAGAGCGACGCGACCACCAAGCGCTTCTCGCTCATGTACGCGGCGGACAACGGCATTTCGCCCTATATGAGCTATGGCGAATCCTTCACGCCGGTCGCGGGCCTGAACGCGAACAACGAGCGCTTCACGCCGCAACGCGGCAAGCAATGGGAAGTGGGCATCAAGTACTTGCCGACCGACCGCCCCATCCAGGCCACCGCCACGGTCTACGACTTGCGGGAGGACAACCGCCTGATCCTCGATCCGAATGGCGGCATCGACTACGTGCAGGCCGGCAGCACCAAGACGACCGGCGTCGAGCTGGAGGTCAAGGCCACGCTGGACAAGGCCCTGGATGTGCTCGCCTTCTACAATTACACGAACGTCGACCCCCAGTTGACCCAGGTGCCACGCAATCAGGCGGCAGTGTGGGCCAAGTACCGATTCATGGTTGCCGGCATGCCGGGTTTCTCGGCCGGTGCCGGTGTGCGATGGATGGGCAAGTTCCAGGACGGCGTGGCCCCCGAGACTCCGGCCGTGACTTTGCTCGATCTCATGATCGCCTACGAAACGGCCAAGTGGCGCCTGGCGCTGAATATCAACAACGTGACGGACAAGTCCTATAACTCGGTCTGCTTGTCGCGCGGCGATTGCTGGTGGGGTGCCCGCCGCAATGCAGTGGCCAGCGCGACCTACCGCTTCTGACGCTTCTGCAAGATCCCCATGATGAACAGCCGCCGAATCAAGACCTGGGCCTGGGTTCACAAATGGAGCAGCCTGGTCTGCACCGTGTTCATGCTGCTCCTGTGCATCACGGGGCTGCCGCTGATCTTCCACCACGAGATCGGGCATTTGCTGGGCACGGAGGTCGAAGCGCCCAAGATGCCTGCCAACACACCGCGCGCGAGCCTGGACCGTGTGCTCGAGAAGGCCAAGGCGCTGCATCCGGATCGCGTGGTGCAGTACGTCTCGCAGCCGGAGGACGACGACGCGATCTGGTTCGTCACGCTCACGCCTACGCCGGCGCCGACGGACGACTTCAAGCAGGTCGCCGTCGACGCGCGCACCGGCCAGGTGCTGGCGCAGCCGAAGACCGACGAGGGCTTCATGTACGTCATGTTCAAGCTGCACGTCGACCTGTTCGCGGGGCTTCCCGGCATGCTCTTCCTCGGCTTCATGGGCTTCTTGCTGCTGGTGGCGATCGTCTCCGGCGTGGTGCTGTATTCGCCCTTCATGCGGAAGCTGGATTTCGGCACGGTGCGGCGCGAGCGCCGGCCCCGCCTCAAGTGGCTGGACCTGCACAACTTGCTCGGCATCGTGACGCTGGTGTGGGCCTTCACGGTCGGCGCGACCGGCATGATCAACACCTGGGCCGAACTCATCGTCAAGTACTGGCAGCACGACCAGCTCAGCGCGCTGCTCAAGCCGTACCAGGGACAGCCGACGGTGCCGGCCGCGGAGCGGGGATCGGTTCAGCAGTCGCTGGATGTGGCGCTGCAAAGCGCGCCGGGCATGAAGCTCTCGTTCATCGCCTTTCCGGGCACGGCGTTCTCGAGCCCGCACCACAACACCTTCTTCCTGCGCGGCAACGAGCCCTTCACGTCGCGGCTGTTGAAGCCGGTGCTGGTCGATGCCCAGACCGGCGCGATCACCGCCAGCCCGAGGCTGCCTTGGTATCTGACGGCGCTGCTGGTGTCGCAGCCGCTGCACTTCGGCGACTACGGTGGCATGCCGATGCAGATCCTGTGGGCGGTGCTCGACATTGCCACCATCATCGTGCTGGGCAGCGGGATCTACCTGTGGCTCAAGCGCGGGCACACGGTGTCGGCCGCGGCGAAGGCGGACCACGACCCGCACGCAGTGCATGCTCCCCTGGCACAGCCCGCTTCCACGGCGACGGCAAAGGCAGGCACATGAAGCCGCACCGCGGTCACTTCTGGCGCCTGTGGGGCTGGCCGATCGTGCTGGGGCTGCTGACCTGCATCGGACTGGTCTCTGCGCTGTTCAGCGACGGCGGGCTCGGGGATGCGCTGGCGTGGGTCACGCTCGGAATTCCGGTCGGGGTGGGTATCTGGTTCGGCTGGTGCCGTCGTCGACCGCGGCATCCATAAGTCGGGCGCGGCCCGCGGCGCCATAGGGTCTTGCCCTCCGCGCAGGCGGCGGCGGGGCAACGCAGAATGCCCGCCATGAAATCTCCTGTCGCCATCGCCTGCCTGCTGGCCGCCACCTCGTCCTCAGTCCATGCGCAGGATGTGGGTAGCGTGCCGAGCCTGGGCGAAGTCACCGTCACCACGCCGCGTGGGGCCGAGCCCGTGTTCGACGTCGCCGGCTCGGTGAGCCGCGTCGAAGGCGCCGAGATCCGCGACATGCGCCTGCAGTCGCAACTCTCCGAGGGCCTGAACATCGTGCCCGGCCTGCAGGTCCAGAACCGGCAGAACCTCGCCCAGGACCTGCAGATCTCCATCCGTGGCTTCGGCGCGCGCTCCACCTTCGGCGTGCGGGGCATTCGCATCTACGTCGACGGCATCCCCGCCACCCTGCCCGACGGCCAGGGCCAGACCTCCAACATCGACATCGGATCGCTCGATCGGGTCGAAGTGCTGCGCGGTCCCTTCTCGGCGCTCTACGGCAATTCCTCGGGCGGCGTGATCCAGTCCTTCACCGAGACCGGCGAAGGACCGCCCAAGCTGGGCTTTTCGCTGGCCGGCGGCAGCTACGGCACGATGCGCATCGGCTCCCAGGTCAGCGGATCGTCCGGTGCCGTCGACTACCTCCTGAGCGGCAGCCATTTCGAGACCGACGGCTACCGCGACCACAGCGAGGCCAATCGCGACATCGTCAACGGCAAGATGGGATTCAACCTGGACGATGGCAGCCGGCTCACGCTCATCCTCAACAGCGTGAAGCTGAGCGCTCAGGACCCGCTGGGCCTCACGGCCGAGCAGTACGCGCTGGACCCGCGCAGCGCCGCCGTCGCCGCCCAGTTCGACACCCGCAAGACCGTCGACCAGACGCAAGCCGGCCTGCTGTACGAGCGCCCGATCGATGCCAGCAACGCGCTGCGCCTGATGGTCTACGGCGGCCAGCGCAAGACCACGCAGTACCAGGCTATCCCGCCAACGGCGCAGGTGAGCCCGCTGAGCGCGGGCGGGGTCATCGGCCTGTCGCGGGACTACGGCGGCTTCGACCTGCGCTGGTTGTCGCAGATGACGCTGGCCGGCCGGCCCTTCGAGCTGGTCGCCGGCCTCGCCTACGACGACCTTCGCGAACAGCGCACCGGCTACGAGAACTTCATCGGCCCGGTCGCCAATCCGATCCTGGGCGTGCAGGGCAGGCTGCGCCGCAACGAGACCAACAAGGTCGACAACCTCGATCCTTACCTGCAGGCCACCTGGCGCCTGTCGGATCAATGGACGCTCGAAGCCGGCGTGCGCCGCAGCAAGGTCGACTTCGACTCGACGGACCACTACATCGTCGGGACCAACCGCAACGACAGCGGCAGCGCGTCGTACACCCAGACCCTGCCGGTGGCTTCGCTGCGCTACCAGGCGACCCGCGACCTGGCTTTCTACACCTCGGTGGGCCGGGGCTTCGAGACGCCGACGCTGAACGAGCTTTCGTACCGTCCCGACGGCCAGGGAGGACTCAACTTCGCACTGCAGCCGGCCACCAACGACAGCGTGGAAGTGGGCGCCAAGGCCCGCCTGGCGGGCGGCCTGCTGACGGCGGCGGTGTTCCAGACCCGCACGGACGACGAGATCGTGACCGCCACCAACGTGGGCGGCAGGGCCACCTTCCAGAACGCGGGGCGCACGAAGCGCGAAGGTTTCGAGTTGGCCTGGCAGCACGAGACGGAGAACCACTGGCGCACGCAACTCGCCTATACGTGGCTGGACGCGCGCTACAGCGATCCCTTCTGCGCCGTGCCGTGCACTCCCGCCACCTTCGTTCCGGCGGACAACCGCATCCCGGGGATTGCGCCGCAATCCTTCTTCGCCTCCTACGGCTGGGTGCCGCCGGACGGCTGGCGTGTCGGCACCGAACTGCGGGCGCTTGCCAGCATCGAGGCCAATGACCGAAACACCGTCAGCGTCCCGGGCTACGGGGTGGTCGCGCTGTTCGCGGGCTACGTCAAGAAGTGGCAGCGGTGGGAATTCAATGCCTTTGCGCGCATCGACAACCTCTTCGACAAACGCTATATCGGCTCGGTCATCGTCAATGAGGGCAATGCCCGCTACTTCGAGCCGGCTCCGGGGCGCAACTGGACGGTCGGCATGGGAGGCGCGTATCGTTTCTGAGTTCCGGCTGCAAGGAGTGCAAATGGAATTCAAGGATCGACGCGACGCGGGCCGCTTGCTCGCGAATGCGCTTGGCGCCTGGCGCGGGCGTACTGATCTTCTGGTGCTGGGGCTGCCGCGCGGCGGTGTGCCCGTCGCGTGGGAAGTCGCGCAGTTCCTGCGCGCGCCGCTCGACGTGCTGGTCGTGCGCAAGCTTGGTTTTCCGGGGCAGGAAGAATTCGCCATGGGCGCGATCGCATCCGGAGGCGTACGCGTGATGGGCGATTTCGACGGCGGCTGGCCGGTGTCGGAGCGGGCCATCGAGGCCGTGGCGGCGCGCGAGCAGGCCGAGCTGGCGCGTCGCGAGCGCCTCTATCGCGGCAACCGCGCGCCGCTCGCGCTGGCCGGAAGGGAACTGCTGCTGATCGACGATGGCTTGGCGACCGGGGCCACCATGTGCGCGGCCGTGAAGTCCGCCCGGATGGGCCAACCCCAGCGCATCGTGGTGGCCGTGCCGGTGGCGTCGCGAGAGGCGGTCCAGAGCGTAGGCGCGTTCGCGGACGAGGTGGTCTGCGTCTCCACGCCCGCGCACTTCCGCGCCGTCGGGCTCTGGTACGAGGATTTCGGCCAGACCAGCGACGAAGAGGTCTGCGAGCTGCTGCGCAGACCCTCCTGATTCCAGCGGCCGGGAAGCCTCAGAGGCCCGCCGCGGCGCGCAGGGCCGCCGCGTTGGCCGTGCTTTCCCACGTGAACTCGGGCTCTTCGCGGCCGAAGTGGCCGTAGGCGGCCGTCTTGCCGTAGATCGGGCGCAGCAGGTCGAGCATCTGGATGATGCCCTTGGGGCGCAGGTCGAAATGTTCCTGCACCAGCGCGGCGATCTTGTCGTCGGGGATGACGCCCGTGCCTTCGGTGTAGACCGTGACGTTCATCGGCTTGGCCACGCCGATCGCGTAGGCAACCTGGATCTGGCATTGGCGCGCGAGGCCTGCGGCCACGATGTTCTTGGCCACGTAGCGTGCGGCATAGGCGGCCGAGCGGTCGACCTTGCTCGGGTCCTTGCCCGAGAAAGCGCCTCCGCCGTGCGGGCAGGCGCCGCCGTAGGTGTCCACGATGATCTTGCGGCCGGTGAGACCGCAGTCGCCTTGCGGACCGCCGATGACGAAGCGGCCCGTCGGGTTGATCAGGTAGCGCGTCTCCTTGAGCCACTCCTTGGGCAGCACCGGCTTGATGATCTCTTCGATGATGGCTTCGTTGAACGAGGCCTTCATCTTGGTCGGTGTCTCGCTCTGGTCGGGGTGATGCTGCGTGGAAAGCACGACGGTGTCGATGCTGTGCGGCTTGCCGTCCACGTAGCGCATCGTGACCTGGCTCTTGGCGTCGGGCCGCAGGAAGGGCAAGCGGCCGTCCTTGCGCAGCTGCGCCTGGCGCTCGACGAGGCGGTGCGCGTAGTAGATCGGCGCGGGCATGAGCTCGGGCGTCTCGTCGCAGGCATAGCCGAACATCAGGCCCTGGTCGCCGGCGCCGGTGTTCAGGTGGTCGTCGCTCGCGTGGTCCACGCCCTGCGCGATGTCATTGGACTGCTTGTCGTAGCAGACCATCACGGCGCAACCCTTGTAGTCGATGCCGTAGTCCGTGTTGTCGTAGCCGATGCGCTTGATGGTGTCGCGCGCGACCTGGATGTAGTCGACGTGCGCGTTGGTGGTGATCTCGCCCGCCAGCACGACCAGGCCGGTGTTGGTCAAGGTCTCGGCGGCGACGCGCGAGCGCGGGTCCTGGGCGAAGATGGCGTCGAGGATCGCGTCGGAGATCTGGTCCGCCACCTTGTCGGGATGGCCTTCGGAAACGGATTCGGAAGTGAAGAGGAAGTCGTTCGCCATGTGATGAAACTCCATGAAGGTCCGATTGGCGCGTTGCCAACCCGGATGGAGCTTTGGCGAACGCTTTAGCAGTGATGTTTAACGTCGCCCTGCAAGTAGTTCCATAACTCAGCGACAATTTGCATTCTATTCGAGCCGCGCTGTAGGCTGCGCGCGCGTCCTGTTTTTACCCTCCCTGTTGTCGATGATCTCTCTCTTCCGTCTGCTCGCCCGGGTGCCGCTGCCTTTGATGCACGCGATCGGCGGAGGATTGGGCTGGCTGGTCTGGTGGCTGGCGCCGGACTACCGCAGGCGCTTCCGGGAAAACGCCGAAGCCGCCGGGTTCACGCCGGCGCAATACCGCCCCGCGATCACCGCCGCCGGCGCCATGGTCGGCGAACTGCCGTGGGTGTGGGCACGCCCCCAGGGCGAAAGCCTGCTGCCGAAGATCGTCCGCTGGGAAGGTGTCGAAGCGTTCGAAGCGGCGCTGGCCGCGCGCAAGGGCGTGATCCTCGTGTCGCCGCATCTCGGAAGCTGGGAAACCTTCGGCCAGGCGGTCGGCGAGCGCTTTTTCGAGGCCTATGGTCCGATCACGGCGCTCTTCAGGCCGGCCCGCAAGAAATTCATGGCGGAACTGATCGCCGGCTCACGGGACCGTCCCGGCCTGCAGACCCTGCCAACCACCGTCGCCGGCGTGCGGGGACTCATCCGCACACTGCGCAATGGCGGCTACACCGGCCTGCTGCCGGACCAGGTGCCGCCGCTGGGGCAGGGCGTCTGGGCGCCGTTCTTCGGCCGGCCGGCCTACACGATGACGCTGTTGCCGCGCCTCGCGCAGCAGACGGGCGCCCGCGTGTTTCTCGGCGTTTGCGAGCGGCTGCCGCGCGGCGCCGGCTACGCGATCCGGTTCGAGCCCTTCGACGGCACCGCGATGAGCGACCCCAAGGCCACGCCCGAGGCCGCCGCAACGGCCATGAACGAAGGCATCGCCAGCCTGATTCGCAGATTGCCGGGCCAGTACGTCTGGGACTACGCGCGCTACAAGCAGCCGCGCGCCGAAGCGGAAGCCGAGGTCGCCTCGTGAGCCTGACTTCGAGACTCGGCATCGCCTTCATGCGAACGCTGGCGCATGTGCCCTTTCCCCTGGTGCGAGGATTCGGCGCGCTGCTGGGGCCTGTGTTGCATGTAGCCGCGGTGCCTCGCCGGCGCGTCGTGGATGCCAACCTGGCCGTCTGTTTTCCGGACAAGTCGCCGGCCGAACGCCGCCGCATGGCGCGCGAGACCTTCGTGTACGTGGCGCAATCCTGGCTCGACCGCAGTTGGCTCTGGCATGCGCCCGAAGAAGTCGTTGCGCGGCGGCTCAAGGTGCATGGCGCGGCCAAGGAAATCGACGAGATCGCCAACGGCCACGAGCCGACGATCCTTTTCGCGCCGCATTTCTACGGCCTGGATGCAGCGGCCACCGCGCTGACGATGCATACGGCGCGGCCGTCGACCACCATCTACACCACCCAGCGGGACCCGATGGTGGACGAGTGGATACGCGAAGGCCGCAAGCGATTCGGCAACGTGATCACCCTGAACCGTGTCGACGGCATCAAGCCGATCATCGCGGGGCTGCGCAAGGGCGGTCTGCTGTATTTGCTGCCCGATATGGATTTCGGGCGCGACCAGACTGTCTTCGTGCCCTTCTATGGTGTGCAGGCGGCCACCGTGCCCTCGTTGTCGCGGTTCGCGCGCCTCGGGCGGGCCAAGGTGGTGCCGATCGTCTCGAAGCTCACCAGGGATGGCTACGAGATCGAGGTGCTGGAAGCCTGGAAGGACTTCCCGACCGACGACGTCATTGCCGACACCGCATTGATGAACCAGCGCCTGGAGGGCTACATCGACACCATGCCTTCGCAGTACTACTGGGTCCACCGCCGCTTCAAGACGCGGCCCGAGGGCGATCCGTCCGTCTACTGAGTCCGTCGCACGAAAGCTTCGATTTCGCTGGCGACGAACTGGGGCTGTTCGTGGATCAGCCAGTGTGTCGCGCCCGGCACCTTCTTGAGTTCGAGTTGGGGCACGTAGTCTTCGAGGCCTTCGAGCAGACCCGGCAGCAGTGCCGAATCGTCGAGCGCCCATAGCACGAAGGTCGGCGCCGAGACCGTCAGCCGTTCGCGCGGCAGGGTGGGAATCGGAGGGGCCGGCTGGCCGGGCATGGCCGGTTTCATCGGCGTGACGCGATAAAGGTTGCAAGCGCCTGTGAGCCCCGCGTCCCAGACCTCGCGGTACTGGTTCTTCACATCCTCCGTGAGCCAGCCGAAGCCGTCCGCCCCCGCCTTCATCAGCGTGAAAAAGGGCCACATCCGCCGATAGTCGTCGGCCGACAGCAGGGCTTCGGCATCGGGGCGTGCCAGGAAATTCATGTAGGCGCTCGCAGCCTGTTGCGCCGGGTTGTTCAGCAACTCGCGCGTGAAGGTGCCGGGATGCGGGGAATTGATGATGACCAGCCTGCCGAGCTTGTCGCCGTGGTGGTTGGCGTAGCCCCAGCCGAAGGCGCCGCCCCAGTCGTGCGCGACCAGGACCTCGATCTTTCCGTCCGGGCTTTCGCTCGCGGCGAGTTCGGCGACGTCCTGCACCAGGAGATGAGCGCGGTAGGCCGACACCTCGGCGGGGGAACTGGATTTCTCGAAGCCGCGCAGGTTGGGCGCGACGCAGCGAAATCCACCATGCTCAGGCTGCGCGAAGTATTCGAGCAGTTCGTCCCAGATGAAGGCGGCCTCGGGAAAGCCGTGCAGGAACACCATCAGCGGGCGTCCCGGCGTGCCGGCCGCACGGCAGCTCAAGGTGGTGCCGTTGGGCAGCTTGCGGGCGAAAGTCTCGATCACAGGTTGTCTCCTTGTTGCTCTTGGTTGGATGTCTCGGATTCAGGCAGAGAAGGGAGCGTCGCCGTGGCGATCCTTCAGCCCTGTTCGTCGACCTGTGGGGCCGGCTCCGCGGGCTTTTCGCCCTCCGGATGCGCCCAGCGCCAGAGCAGTTCGGCGGCCTCGTCCACGCCCTGCAGCTTCAGGGCCGAGAACAGTTTGACCTCGCCGCCGCCGGCCTGCAGTCGCGCAATCGACAGCGCCTTGGCGCCGTCCGACCGCGTGAGCTTGTCCGCCTTGGTCAGCAGCACCAGGAACTTGAGCCCCTGCTCGACTCGGGGCCGGATGACGTCCAGCAGGATCTCGTCCAGTTCGGTGAGGCCGTGGCGCGGGTCGCACATCAGCACGACGCCGCGCAGGCTCTCGCGCGTCATCAGGTAGTTGCCCATCACACGCTGCCAGCGCAGCTTCGCCTCGCGGGGCACGGCCGCGTAGCCGTAGCCCGGCAGGTCGGCCAGGACCGCGTCGTCGACCTTCTGCTTGCCAACGCCGAACAGGTTGATGTGCTGCGTCCGGCCAGGCGTCTTCGACGCAAAAGCCAGGCGCGTCTGCTGCGTAAGCGTATTGATGGCGGTCGATTTCCCTGCGTTGGAGCGGCCGACGAAGGCAATCTCGGGCAGGTCCAAGGGCGGCAAGTGCTCCAGCTGCGGGGCGCTGGTGAGGAAGTGGGCGGTGTGCAACCAGCCCCGGGCGACACGGGCGCGTTCGGCGGCCGCGGCGTCCACGGCCGGAGCCGTGCGGGAGTAGGGTGCGGCCGGCTTGCGCGGCGGGGTGGTCATCAATGAGCTTTCGGAACGGGGCGCCATTGTAGAATCGCCGGGTTTTGCGCCCTAAATCTAAGCCCCCGATATGAAGTTGTTTGCCAATTTTCTGCTTGCAGCCCTGTTGGGCGTCGCCGCCAGTGCCAGCTTCGCCGCCGACGAGCATGCCGCCAAGCCGGCAGCCGAGGCGCCTCCGAAGGCGGCCAAACCGGATCCGGCCAAGGGCGACACCATCTTCAATGCCACGCCGGCCAACGGCCAAAGCTGCGCCTCGTGCCATAACGCCGACGGCAACTCGGCCATCGCCGCAAACCCCAAGCTGGCGCAACAGCACCCCGAATACATCCTCAAGCAATTGCAGGACTTCAAGTCCGGCAAGCGCAAGAGCGCGATCATGAAACCGTTCGCGTCGGCCCTGTCGGACGAAGACATGCGCAACGTCGCCTGGTTCGTGGGATCCAAGAAGATCAAGACCGGCTATTCGAAGGAGAAGGACTTGGTCGCGCTGGGCGAGCGCATCTTCCGCGGCGGCATTGCGGATCGCCAGATTCCTGCCTGCGCGGGCTGCCACAGCCCGGACGGGGCCGGTATTCCAGCCCAGTACCCCCGCCTCGGCGGCCAGCACGCCGACTACACGGTGGCCCAACTCGTCCAGTTCCGCGAAAACGTCCGCCTGAACTCGGCGCCGATGAACGGCGTTGCCGCCAAGCTCAACGACCGCGAAATCAAGGCAGTGGCCGACTACATTGCCGGGCTGCGCTGATTCGCAGCGGTTCAGTGTGAACTAACCGCCGATAACAAACCCCAAACAAGGCGGGCCGATCCAGTAAGGATGGCCCGCCTTTTTTGCTTCCCACGGTTCGCTCCTCATGTCAGTTTCCACCCACGGTCTTCGAGTCCGTCGCGGTCCCCCAGTGGTCCGCGCGGCGGTGGAGCTTTTGTCGTCGATGCGCTTCGCGATCGCGCTGCTGACGATCATCTGCATCGCATCGATCATCGGCACCGTGCTCAAGCAGCACGAGCCCATCAACAACTACATCAACCAGTTCGGGCCCTTCTGGGCCGAAGTGTTTCGCGCGGCGAAGCTCGATTCGATCTACAGCGCGTGGTGGTTTCTCCTGATCCTCGCGTTCCTCGTGATCAGCACCTCGCTGTGCATCGCCCGCAACACGCCGCGCATCCTGTCGGACCTGAAGACCTACAAGGAAGGCATCAGGGTCCAGAGCCTCAGGGCTTTCGGCCAGCGGGCCGAGACCGTGCTCGACGAAACGCCGGATACCGCAGCCAATCGAATCGGCCAGTTGCTGGCCACCGGTGGCTGGAAGGTCAAGCTCCAGCACCGCGATGGCGACGGGTGGATGGTGGCCGCGCGCGCGGGCGGGGCACACAAGCTCGGCTACATCGCCGCCCACAGCGCGATCGTGCTGGTGTGCATCGGCGGACTGCTCGACGGCGATCTGATCGTGCGGGCGCAGACCTGGTTCAACGGCAAGAGCGTCTACACCGGCGGCGGCCTCATCGCCGATGTCCCGCCCCAGCACCGCCTGTCACCGAGCAATCCGACCTTCCGCGGCAACATCCTGGTGCCCGAAGGCGCCCAGTCGAGCGTTGCCATCCTCAACCAGTCGGACGGGGTGCTGCTGCAGGACCTGCCGTTCTCCATCGAACTGAAGAAGTTCATCGTCGACTACTACTCCACCGGCATGCCCAAGCTGTTCGCGAGCGAGGTGGTGCTGCACGATCGCGAGACGGGCAAGCAGATCCCGGCGCGCATCGAGGTGAACCACCCGGCGAGCTACAAGGGAATCGAGATCTACCAGTCGAGCTTCGACGACGGTGGCTCGAGCGTGAAGCTGAAGGCCGTGCCCATGGCCGCCGCGGCCAAGCCCTTCGAGATCGAAGGCACCATCGGCGGCAGCTCTGAAATCACCAATGGCACCGACCGGCTCACGCTGGAGTACACCGCGCTGCGCGTGATCAACGTCGAGAATTTCGCCGAGAGCGCCGGCGGCGCGATGACGAGCGGAGCCGACGTGCGCAAGGTCGATCTGCACAACAGCCTGGAATCGCGCCTGGGTGCGGCCAACAAGACCAACAAGCCCAAGGTGCTGCGCAACATCGGACCAAGCGTCGGCTACAAGCTGCGCGATGCGGCCGGGCAGGCGCGTGAGTATCAGAACTACATGGTTCCGGTCGATACCGGCGATGGCCAACCGGTCTTCCTGCTCGGCATGCGCGAGCGGCCGGAGGAGCCGTTCCGCTACCTGCGCGTGCCGGCCGACGAAAAGGGGTCGATGGAGACCTTCGTGCGCATGCGTGCGACGCTGGCGGATGCCGATGCACGTGCGCGCGCCATCGACCGCTACATCGCCCGAACGACCGATCCGAAGCGTCCTGAACTTGCCAACCAGCTTCGCTCCTCCGCCGCGCGGGCCCTGGCGCTGTTCGCCGGCGCCGAGCGCGCGAAGACCGACGCGGTGAGCACCGGCGGCTGGCAGGCGATCGCCGAGTTCATGGAAGCCAACATCCCCGAAGGCGAGCGGGAGCGCGCGGGCGCGGTGCTGGTGCGCATCCTGAACGACGTGCTGTTCGAGGTGTTGAACGTGAGCCGCGAGAAAGCCGCTCTCGCGGACATGCCTCCCGACGAGAAGACGCAGACCTTTCTGACCCAGGCGGTGCTGGCCATCAGCGATGCCCATTTCTACCCGGCGCCGGTGGCGTTGATGATGACGGACTTCAAGCAGGTGCAGGCCAGCGTGTTCCAGGTCGCCCGCGCGCCGGGAAAGAACATCGTCTACCTGGGCTGCCTGTTGCTGATCATCGGCATTTTTGCGATGCTGTACGTGCGTGAGCGCAGGCTGTGGGTCTGGCTGGCGAAGGATGACGCCCACGCGCGCGGCACGGCGGCCACCATGGCCTTTTCGGTCAATCGCAAGACCATCGACAGCGATCGCGAATTCGAGCACCTCAAAGACAAGCTGCTCGCCATCAGGAAAGACACGGCGCCATGACCACCACCACCCTCACGCTCAACGACAGCTGGCTTTCGCGCCGCAACGCCTTCGACTGGGTTTTCGCGATCCTGGTGGTGGCCGGCGGACTCTTTGCCTTCTCGCGCTATGCCGGCTCGATGGACATCTACGAGAAGACCATTCTGGTGGCGGCCGTGCCCGCGGCCATCTGGCTGGGATGGTTCTGGCGGCCGCTGCGGGTGCTGGCGATCGTGGTCGCTGGCGCGGCGTTGCTGGCCATCGCGTCCTACCAGGGCGACCTGGCGCGCGCCGACTCCGTGTTCTGGCTCAAGTACTTCCTGTCGAGCCAGTCCGCCATCCTCTGGATGAGCGTGCTCTTCTTCATGAGCACCCTGTTCTACTGGATCGGATTCTTCGGCGGCAAGCAGGGCGACACGATGGACCTGATCGGCTCGCGTCTTGCGTGGGCGGCCGTCACCATGGCGCTGATCGGCACGATGGTGCGCTGGTACGAAAGCCACCAGCTGGGCCCGGACATCGGCCACATCCCGGTCAGCAATCTCTATGAAGTGTTCGTGCTGTTCTGCTGGCTGACGGCGACTTTCTATCTCTACTTCGAATCGCGCTACGGCACGCGCGCCTTGGGCGCATTCGTGATGCTGGTCGTGAGCGCGGCGGTCGGCTTCCTGCTCTGGTACACGCTGGTGCGCGAAGCGCATGAAATCCAGCCGTTGGTGCCGGCGCTGCAGAGCTGGTGGATGAAGCTGCACGTGCCCGCCAATTTCATTGGCTATGGCACTTTTTCGCTGGCAGCGATGGTCGCGTTCGCCTATCTCATCAAGGAGCAGGCGAATGAGACGCGCTGGTTCAAGCTCACGCCGATCTGGCTGCTGGGCGTGGCGCTGTGTTTCGTGCCCGTGGCGTTCCGCCAGCGGGTGCAGGAAGCGGGCGGCAGCTACTGGGTGGGCTACGCGGCGCTCTCCGCCCTGATCGCAGCGGGCATTCTGCTGGGACGCAAGCGAATTGCTGCCCGGCTGCCAGCCAACGAAGTGCTGGACGACGTGATGTACAAGTCCATCACGGTCGGCTTCGCCTTCTTCACGATCGCCACCGTGCTCGGCGCCTTGTGGGCAGCCGATGCCTGGGGCGGCTACTGGAGCTGGGACCCCAAGGAAACCTGGGCGCTGATCGTCTGGCTCAACTATGCGGCCTGGCTGCACATGCGGCTGGTGAAGGGGCTGCGCGGCACCGTGGCCGCCTGGTGGGCTCTCGGCGGGCTGGCGGTGACCACCTTTGCCTTTCTCGGCGTCAACATGTTCCTGAGCGGCTTGCACAGCTACGGCACCTTGTAGGCGCCGGCGCGCGGAATTTTGCGATGAACTGAACCAACGGCGCGTTTTTCGCGTAACCGGATCATCGTTGGCAACGAACTCATCGGGGCACAGCAATTCAGGTGAAAGGCAACCATGTTGATTCAATCCCGTGACAACGGCTTCATCCATCCGCGTTCGAGCGAGATCACTCCGCGGGGCGTCTATGAAGGCCGGCGCGACATGCTCAAGTGGCTGGCCAGCGGCGCGGCTGGTGCAGCGATGGCGTCATGGGCCGCCCGCGATGCGCTGGCGCAGGTCGCGGCACCTGGCAAGCTGGCGCCATTGCCTGGCGTGAAGTCGACAGTCCCCGGCGCGCAGACCATGGAAAAGGTCAGCGACTACAAGGACGCCACCAGCTACAACAACTACTATGAGTTCGGCACCGACAAGGGCGATCCGGTCAAGAACGCCGGCACGCTCAAGACGAAGCCCTGGACCGTCGAGGTCGAAGGTCTGGTCAAGAAGCCCGGCAAGTACGGCATCGAGGACCTGATCAAGCTCAGCGCGCAGGAAGAGCGCATCTACCGGCTTCGCTGCGTCGAAGGCTGGTCGATGGTCATTCCGTGGGTGGGCTATTCGCTGGCGGAGCTCATCAAGAAGGTCGAACCGCAGGGCAATGCCAAGTACGTCGAGTTCGTCACATTGGCCGATCCCAAGACCATGCCCTTCGTCGGCTCGCGCGTCCTGGACTGGCCCTATGCCGAGGGCCTGCGCATGGACGAGGCGATGCACCCGCTCACGCTGCTGACCTTCGGCATGTACGGCGAAGTGCTGCCCAACCAGAACGGGGCGCCGGTACGCATCGTGGTGCCGTGGAAGTACGGCTTCAAGAGCGGCAAGTCGATCGTCAAGATCCGCTTCGTCGAGAAGGAGCCCGGTACGGCGTGGAACAAGGCCGCCGCGCAGGAATACGGCTTCTATTCGAACGTGAATCCCAACGTGGACCATCCGCGCTGGAGCCAGGCGACCGAGCGCCGCATCGGCGACGGCGGCGGACTGTTCGCCAAGCGCACCAAGACGCAGATGTTCAACGGCTACGAAGCGCAGGTCGGCCAGCTCTATGCGGGCATGGACCTGAAGAAGTTCTACTGAGCCGGGCCTGTCGTGAACAAGCTCCTGATGCACCCGGCGGCCAAGCCGCTGGTGTTCGTGTTGTGTTTGCTGCCGTTTGCATGGCTGTTCTACGGCGCACTCACCAACGGCCTGGGCGCCAATCCGGCGGAACACCTGATCCGTTCGACCGGCGACTGGACGCTTCGCTTCATCTGCATCGTGCTGGCCGTCACGCCGCTGCGGGTGATGACCAATGCCAATTCGCTGGCGCGCTTCCGGCGGATGCTGGGCCTGTTCGCGTACTTCTACGTCGTCGTGCACCTGCTGAGCTATAGCTGGTTCGACATGGAATTCGACGTGGCGGAGATCGCCAAGGACATCGCCAAGCGCCCGTTCATCCTGGTGGGATTTTCGGCCTTTGTCCTGTTGACGCCGCTGGCTGCGACCTCGTTCAACCGGGCCATCAAGGCCTTGGGCGCGAAGCGGTGGCAGACGCTGCACAAGCTGGTGTACGTCATCGCAGGGCTGGGCCTGCTGCACTTCTTCTGGATGCGCGCGGGCAAGAACAACTTCGCCGAAGTATTCGTCTATGCCGCGATCATCGCTGTGCTGCTCGGGTGGCGCGTATGGAACCACGCCAGCAAGAAGCCGCGCCCGAGCGGCGGTTCACTCAGTCGGCCAGCCGCTCGCTGAGAAGTTGGTCGTCGATGGTTTCGCGGCGACGAATCAGGGTGGCGCGCTCGCCGCTCACCAACACCTCGGGGGCGCGGCCGCGGGTGTTGTAGTTGCTGGCCATCGCCATGCAATAGGCGCCTGCGGAAAGCACGGCCAGGAGGTCGCCCGACTGCACCTTCAATGCGCGGTCGCGGCCGATCCAGTCACCGCTTTCGCAAACGGGACCCACGACGTCGTAGGTGACCGCGGGGGGCTCGGCGCGTTCCGGCGCCAACGGCACGATCTGGTGGAAGGCCTGGTACATCGCCGGCCGGGGCAGGTCGTTCATCGCCGCATCGACGATGCAGAAATTCTTGTCCTCGCCGGGCTTGGTGAAGAGCACCTCGGTCACGCACACGCCCGCGTTGCCGACCAGCGATCGGCCGGGCTCGACGATCAAGCGGCGCTGGCCAAAGCCTCGCGCGTCGAGGCGCGCCAGAAGCTGGTGCCAGAGCGCATCGGCTGCGGGCGGCGTGTCGCCGTTGTAGTCGATGCCGAGGCCGCCGCCGAAATCCAGGTGGTGCAGGGCCACGCCGGTCTTCTCGATGGCTTCGACGAGGTCGAGCACCCGCTCCAGTGCCTCGAGATAGGGCGAGGCGTCGGTGATCTGCGAGCCGATGTGGCAGTCGATGCCGACGACCTTCAAGCCCTTTAGCGACGCGGCGTGCTGGTAGATCGCGACCGCGCGGTCATGGGCAATGCCGAACTTGTTGCCTTTCAGGCCGGTCGAGATGTAAGGGTGCGTCTTCGGGTCGACGTTGGGGTTGATGCGCACGCTGATCGACGCCACGCGGCCTTCCTCGAGCGCGACCTCGTTGAGCACGTCGATCTCGGCTTCGCTTTCCACGTTGAAGCATCCGATGCCCGCGGCCAACGCCTGGCGCATTTCGCCCCGCGTCTTGCCGACCCCGGAGAAGATCACCTTGACCGGATCCGCGCCGGCGGCAAGCACTCGCGCGAGTTCACCGCCCGAGACGATGTCGAAGCCGCAACCGGCCTCGGCGAAGACGCGCAGGACGCCGAGCGACGAATTCGCCTTGATCGCGTAGCAAACCATGGCGTCGCGACCCTCGAAGCCACGCTGGTAGGCGGCCAGGGCGTCGAGCATCCACTGCCTGGAGTAGACGAAGAGGGGGGTGCCGTATTGGCGAGCCAGTACGGGGAGCGGCTGGCCTTCGACGTGCAGGACGCCGTCCTTGCGTGCAATGTGCGGGTGGCCTGGCAGGTGCGCGGCAGTGTTCATTCCGCGTCTCCCTTCTTGGCCGGTGCGCTGCCGGCGGGCGCGACAGGCTGTGCAGGCTTGGCTGCCGCATCCGGCGCGGCGGCCGAACCGGGCAGCAGCAATTCCGGGAGCGTGGCGCGGTTCTTCGCAGCGGCTTCCGTCGGCAGGTAAAGCGCACCCCTCTGGCCACATGCGGTCAGGCCGACCCCAACGAGCGCGAGGCCAACGGCGCTCACTAGAATTTGGCGAACATTCAACATGGCGAAATTGTAATGACCGACCCCGAGTACATGGACCGCGCGGAAGCAGCGCTTGCGGCGATCGAACGAAGCTGCGATCGCATCAATGACGCCACCGACGTCGATATCGACAATCAGCGCGTGGGCGGCATGATCACGATCACTTTCGGCAACGGCAGCCAGTTGATCATCAACCTGCAGAAGCCATTGCAGGAAATCTGGCTGGCCGCTCGTTCAGGCGGCTATCACTATCGCCACGACGGCGGCGCCTGGGTCGACACCAAGACGAACGAGGAATTCTTCGGCAACCTGTCGCGAGAGGCGACGCTGCAAGCCGGTCAGCGGCTCACGTTCGCGGCTGACTGACCCGCTGACTAGTTGCGGAAGAGGTCGAGGATCCGGTTGCGCTCTTCCGGCGCCGGCGCCGCGCCGATGGGTGCGCCCGAGATCGCCTCTGCCGCTGGCGTCGGCCCGCTCTCGACGCCCAGCGTCGCGACGCCTCGGCCCGGCGCGTAGTCGTCGTAGTACCACTCGCCGCCGACGTTGACCACGCCGGAAGGCGCAGGCACCTCGGCCACGGGAACGCCCTTGATGGCCGTTTCCATGTAGTTGATCCAGATCGGCAGGCTCAGGCCGCCGCCCGTTTCGCGATCGCCGAGCTTGCGCGGCGTGTCATAGCCCATCCAGGCCACTGCGGTCATGGTGGGCTGGAAGCCGGCGAACCAGGCGTCGAGCGAATCGTTGGTGGTGCCGGTCTTGCCGTAGAGGTCGGTGCGCTTCAGGGTGGCCTGGGCCTTGGCGGCGGTGCCGCCGCTCGCCACGGATTGCAGCAGGCTGTCCATGATGTAGGCGTTCCGTTGCGGAATCGCGCGCAAGGTTTCGTTGAGCAAGGGCGGCTGCTTGTCGACCAGCACCTTGTCCTTGTGATCGGTCACGCGCGTCACGAGGTAGGGATTGACGCGGTAGCCGCCATTGGCGAACACCGAATAGGCGGTGGCCATCTGCATGGGCGTCACCGAACCTGCGCCCAGTGCCATCGGCAGGTAGGCCGGATGCTTTTCACGCTCGAAGCCGAAGTTGGTGATCCAGTCCTGCGCGTAGCGCGTGCCGATGGATTGCAGGATGCGGATCGACACCATGTTCTTCGACTTCATGAGCGCACGGCGCATGGACATCGGACCCTCGAAATTGCCGTCGTAGTTCTTCGGCTCCCACGGTTGGCCGCCGGTCGTACCCGCGTCGAAGAACAGCGGCCCGTCGTTGATCACCGTTCCGGGGGTGAAGCCCTTTTCCAGTGCAGCCGAATAGATGAATGGCTTGAAGCTCGATCCGGGCTGCCGCCATGCCTGCGTGACGTGGTTGAACTTGTTCTTGTCGAAATCGAAGCCACCGACCATGGCCTTGACGGCACCGTCGCGCGGGTCCATGGCGACGAATGCGCCCTCCACCTCGGGCAACTGAGTGATCTCCCATGCGCCCTTGGGCGTCTTGGCGACCCGAATCACCGCGCCGCGGCGGATCCGGATGTTGGGCGGTGCCTTGTCGGACAGACCCGATTGGGCAGGCTTGAGGCCATCCCCCACGATCTGCAGGGTGTCGCCATTGCCGCGGACCGCCGTGATCTCCTTGGCATTGGCCTTCAGCACGACCGCCGACATCACGTCCCCGTTGTCAGGATGGTCGGCCAGCGCGTCATCGACGGCTTCGTCGAGTTCCTTCGCGTTCGCGGGCAGGTCGACGAACTTCTCGGGGCCGCGATAGATCTGCCGGCGTTCGTAATCCATGATGCCCTTGCGCAGCGCCCGGTACGCGGAGGCCTGGTCGGCGGCGACGAGAGTCGTGTAGACCTTGAGGCCTCGCGTGTAGGTGCTGTCGCCGTACTGCGCGTACATCAACTGCCGCACGGTTTCCGCGACATATTCGGCGTGCAGCCGTGTCGGGTCGGCCGCGTCGCGCAGGTGCAGTTCTTCCTTCTTGGCGTCCGCCGCCTGCTCGGCGGTGATGAAGCCGGCTTCCTGCATGCGGTCGATCACATACAGTTGGCGCCCGCGTGCGCGTGCCGGATTGTTGACGGGGTTGTTGGCGCCGGGCGCCTTCGGCAGGCCTGCCAGCATGGCCGCCTGCGCGATCGTGATGTCCGACAGCGGCTTGCCGAAATAGGCTTCCGATGCAGCGGCGAACCCGTAGGCGCGATTGCCAAGGTAGATCTGGTTCAGGTAGATCTCGAGGATCTGATCCTTGGTGAGCAGATGCTCCAGCTTGAAGGTCAGCAGGACCTCGTAGATCTTGCGGGTCAGCGTCTTTTCGGAACTCAGGTAGACGTTGCGGGCCACCTGCATCGTGATGGTGGAGGCGCCCTGGCTCTTCACGCGGTTCATGTTCGCGAGGCCCGCACGGACCATGCCCTTGTAGTCCACGCCGCCGTGGTCGTAGAAGCGCGAGTCCTCGGCCGCCAGGACGGCATCCTTCATCACCTTCGGGATGGTCGAGATCGGCGTGAGGTTGCGCCGCTCTTCGCCGAATTCGCCGATCAGGATGCCTTCAGACGAAAAAACGCGCAGCGGCAGCTTCGGGCGGTAATCCGAAAGTTCCGAGATGTCGGGCAGGTTCGGATAAGCAACCGCCAGGGCGACGGCGATCACGCAAATCACGGCAACAACGCCCGCCGCGGCGATTCCCAGACCCCACAATACGATCCGCATCAGCCAGGTCAGCCAGGCTGGGCGTTTGGGTTTGGAAGAGGGGGCCTTGGATGGCCCTTTGGGTCGAGTTGTTTCGGGCATTGAGGCTCTTGGAGTCAGCGAGCATTATAAAAACGCGACTCTCCAAGACGGTCGGTCGGTAGCAGTTAGGACCCAAGTACTCTTATTTGTGACGTAAGTTGCAGATCGGAACCGTTACGTCGACTTTTGACAACGATTGGCGCTGCACTGGGGATTCGCCGCTTGGTTGGCGTTGTACCTTGCTGCTAGCATGCAACCACTCGCAATTTTTTCCAATCGTTACAAACGGATGGGATCGAACTTGACTGCTCTGGGATCGTTGTTTCGTCGTCAGCCCGCGCCCTTGCTCGGGTTAGACGTCAGTTCGTCCAGCGTCAAGCTGGTCGAGCTCGGCCGTGACGCGAGCGGCAAGTTGGTACTCGAGCGGTGTGCGATCGAGCCGCTCGAGCGTGGTTGGATCACCGACGGCAACGTCGAGAAGTTCGATGAAGTCGCAGAGGCCGTTCGCCGCGTCGTGCGCAAGAGCGGCACGCGGACCAAGAACGTCGCGCTGGCCCTGCCGCCATCGGCCGTCATCACCAAGAAGATTGTCTTGCCGGGCGGCATGAGCGAGCAGGAGCTCGAGATCCAGGTCGAATCCGAGGCCAACCAGTACATACCCTTCTCTCTGGACGAAGTCAGCCTCGATTTCTGCGTGATCGGCCAAAGCGCCAATTCGGCAGGGGACGTCGAGGTGCTGATTGCAGCGTCGCGCAAGGAAAAGGTGCAGGATCGCCAGGGCTTGGCCGAGGCGTCGGGCCTGAAGGCGGTGATCCTGGATGTGGAGTCCTACGCTTCGCGCCTTGCCACGGCGCGGCTGATCGAGCAGCTTCCGAGCCAGGGCCGCGACGCCGTGGTTGCGCTGTTCGAGGTGGGCGCCTTCACGACCAGCATGCAGGTCCTGCGCAACCAGGAAGTGCTTTATGACCGCGACCAGGCTTTTGGCGGTGCCCAGCTTACGCAGCTCATCGTTCGGCAGTACGGCTTCTCGGCCGAGGAGGCCGAAGCCAAGAAGCGGAGCGGCGAACTGCCTGACGACTATGGATCGGGCGTCCTCAAGCCCTTCGTGGCGAGCATCGCGCAGGAAATTGCCCGGGCGCTGCAATTCTTCTTTACCAGTACGCCGCACAACCGCGTCGACTATGTCTTGCTGGCTGGCGGTTCGGCCGCATTGCCGGGCTTGACCAGCGCGGTCACGCGTCAGACCTCCTTTGCCTGCTCGCTCGTCAATCCGTTCGATGGAATGGAGATCGGCAGCGGAATCCGTGAAAAGAAGGTGCGGCGCGAAGCGCCGTCCTATCTGACCTCGTGCGGCCTCGCGATGCGGAGGTTCCTGCAGTGATCCTGATCAACCTGCTCCCGCACCGGGAAGCTGCGCGCAAGCGTCGGCGCGAGACCTTCTACGCCACGCTGGGGCTCTCCGCAGTGCTTGGCGGCGTGATCGCCGGCATGGCATTTCTCTGGTACCAGGCCCAGATTTCCAGCCAGCAGTCGAAGAACAGCCTGTTGCAGTCCGCGATCACCAAGCTCGAATCGGAAATCAAGGAAATCTCGACCCTGCAGGCTGAAATCGCCGCCTTGAGGGCCAGGCAGCAGGCCGTCGAGGACCTCCAGGGCGACCGCAACATGCCCGTGCATCTGCTCAACGAGCTTGTCCGGCAATTGCCCGACGGCGTCTACCTGACGAGCATGAAGCAGGACAACCAGACTGTGACGCTGCAAGGCATGGCCCAGTCCAACGAGCGGGTGTCGGAGTTGTTGCGCAACCTCGGCAACAACAGTCCGTGGCTGGTCAAGCCGGAACTCATTGAAATCACGTCGGGCAACGTCAACCTGAGCCCACGAGATCAGCGTCGCGTCGCGAACTTCACGATGCGCATCGGCCTCAAGCGACCCACCGACGCACAGAAAGCCGCAACGCCCGCGGGCAAGACTGCAGCGCCTGCTGTCAACAAAGGGTAGGCGCTCATCATGGCAACCAAACGCTCATCCCGGAAGATCGACCTCGCGACCGCCATGCGGCGCTTTGGCCAGCAATTCCAGGGTCTCAATCCGAATGATCCGTCGGCCTGGCCGGCAGTCCCGCGGTACGCCTTGTGCGTTGCTGTCGCGGCGCTGGTTCTGGTGGCCTTGTGGTTCGTCTGGCTCACCAATTCGAACGACGAACTCGAAGCCGAGCGCGCGAAGGAAGTCTCGCTCAGGGCGGACTACCAGAAGAAGGTCGTGCAGGCCGCCAATCTTGAGTTGCTGAAGAAGCAGCGCGAGCAAGTGCAGCAGTACGTCACGCTGCTTGAGAAGCAGTTGCCGAGCAAGGCGGAAATGGACGCCCTGCTGTCGGACATCAACCAGGCCGGGCTCGGGCGCAGCTTGCAGTTCGAACTCTTCCGGCCGGGCCAGGTGTCCATCAAGGACTACTACGCCGAGTTGCCGATTGCCGTGCGCGTGACGGGTCGCTACCACGACATGGGTGCCTTCGCGGCAGACGTTGCCAATCTCTCCCGCATCGTGACCCTGAACAACCTGGCCGTAACTCCGCAGAAGGATGGGAACCTGGTCATGGATGCCACCGCCCGCACTTACCGTTATCTGGATGAGGAAGAGCAGGCCATGCAGAAACGTGCTGCTGCCGCCGCGGCGGGAAAGAAGAAATGAGATCACTCCGTTTTTTCTGGCTCGGCGTAGCCGTGGTCGGCCTGAGTGGCTGCTTCGGCTCCGAAGAGGAGGACCTTCAGCGCTGGATGGCCGAGCAGCGGGCGCAGGTTCGCCCTACGGTGCCGCCCATCACGGAGCCGAAGAAGTTCACTCCCCAGGCCTACACGGAAGGCGCGGTCATCGAGCCTTTCAATATGCAGAAGTTGACGCAGGCATTGCGCCGCGACGCGAGCCAGCCCAGCACCTCCGGCCTGATCGCGCCCGAGCTCTCCCGTCGCAAGGAGGCGCTGGAGGCCTTCCCGCTCGACTCGATGGCGATGGTCGGTAGCCTGAATCGCAATGGGCAGCCGGTCGCGCTGGTCACGGTCGACAAGCTGCTCTATCAGGTTCGGGTAGGCAACTATCTGGGACTCAATTACGGGCGCATCACCCGTATCAGTGAAACCGAACTCGCCTTGCGTGAAATCGTGCAGGACGCCGCCGGTGAATGGATTGAACGCGTGGCGACGCTGCAGTTGCAAGAGAGGACGAAATGAACCAACAAAAATCAATGCTCGCGCGCTGGCTGCGCGTTGCAGGTGCGGCTGTCCTCGCGTTGAGCGCGGCGGTCGTTCATGCGCAAAACGCCATCGAGTCGGTCACGAGCTCGATGCAATCGGGCGCCGAGGTCATTCGGATCGATTTCACCCAGCCGCTGTCGACGCCGCCGACGGGTTTTGCCATCCAGTCGCCGGCTCGGGTCGCGCTGGATTTTCCGGGTGTGACGAACGCGATCGGCCGCTCGGCGATCGAGGTCAACCAAGGCAATCTGCGTTCGGTCAACGTCGTCCAGGCCGGCGAGCGGACTCGCCTGGTGCTGAACCTCAAGCAAGCGACCGCGTACAAGACCGAGATCCAGGGCAAGTCGCTTCTCGTCTCTCTGGAGCCTGTTCCGGGCGCGGCGATGGCTGCGTCGTCACCCTCCTCATTCGCGGAGAACCGGAACCGCGACACCCTGCCATTGCGTGACGTCGATTTCCGCCTGGGTTCGGACAACACCGGACGCGTGATCGTGGACCTGGCCAACAACCAGGTGGGCGTCGACATTCGCCAGCAAGGCAAGAATCTCGTGGTCGAGTTCACCAAGTCGACCTTGCCGGAAGGCCTGCGCCGCCGGCTCGATGTTTCGGATTTCGGCACGCCTGTCCAACTCGTGACAACGCAGCAGGCGGGAGACCGCGTGCGGATGGTCATCGAGCCCAAGGGCGACTGGGAGCACAGCGCCTATCAGAGCGAGAACCAGTTCGTCGTCGAAGTGCGCCCCCGCAAGGTCGACCCGACCAAGCTGACGCAGGGCGTCGGCTACACGGGCGAGAGGCTCTCGCTGAACTTCCAGAACATCGAGATCCGCTCGCTGCTGCAGGTCATCGCCGACTTCACGAACTTCAACATCGTGACCTCCGACTCCGTGACCGGTGCCCTCACGCTCCGACTGAAGGACGTGCCGTGGGACCAGGCGCTGGACATCATCATGCAGGCGAAGAACCTGGGCATGCGCAAGAACGGCAGCGTCCTGTGGATTGCGCCCAAGGATGAAATCAACGCCAAGGAAAAGCTGGAGTTCGAGGCACAGGCAGCCATCCAGAACCTGGAGCCGCTTCGCACCCAGTCGTTCCAACTCAACTACACCAAGGCGATCGCGATTGCCCAGGGGTTGACGGGTACGGGTGCCGGTGCGGGCAGTGGTGGCGGCGCGGGTACGACCTCGCGCATCCTGAGCCCCCGTGGCAGCGTGATCGCTGAATCTCGTACCAATCAGCTCTTCGTTTCGGACATCCCGTCCCGCCTGACGCAGGTCGCCGAACTGATCCAGAAGCTGGACGTTCCGGTGCGCCAGGTGCTGATTGAGGCCCGCATCGTCGAAGCCGCGGACACCTTCGGGAAGTCGCTGGGCGTGCGTCTGGGCGGCGGGATCGCCGGTGGCTCGGTGGGTTCGCTGAACGGCAGCCAGGTCTTCGGCAACGCCGGGGTGATGCCGGTCGTCACGCCGGGCTCCAACGGCAGCCCTCCGACGTCGATCACGACCTTCACGAACTCCAACTTCGTCAACTTGCCGTCCACGGGCGTCGCCGGCAACGGCAATGCGCCCGGCACGTTCGCGATCTCGCTGTTCAATTCCAGCTTCTCGCGGATGCTGAATCTGGAAATCTCGGCCCTGGAAGCCGATGGCAAGGGCAAGGTGGTGTCCAGCCCCCGTGTCGTGACGGCAGACCAGACCAAGGCGTTGATCGAGCAGGGTACTGAACTGCCTTACCAGGTCGCGACTTCCAGCGGCGCCACCTCGATCGCGTTCCGCAAGGCCAACCTCAAGCTCGAGGTGACTCCGCAGATCACGCCCGAAGGCAACATCATCCTGACGCTCGACGTCAACAAGGACACGGTGGGCCAGGCGACCACGGCCGGTTTCGCGATCAATACCAAGCACGTGCAAACCGAGGTGCTGGTCGAGAACGGCGGCACGGTCGTCATTGGTGGTATCTTCGAACTCGTCGAATCCAATGACGAGTCGCGCATACCGGTGCTCGGTGAAGTGCCCTATGTCGGTGCACTGTTCCGTACGCGCACTCGCACTGCGAACAAAACTGAAATGCTCGTCTTTATCACCCCGAAGATGATTACCGATCGCAACGCTGCGCGTTGATGCGCAGCGTTCACAGCACCGCATGGCGGTCGCACTCGTCGGCTTGCCCGGCGCCGGCAAATCCGCTGTGGGCCGGCGCCTCGCGCAGCGCCTGCAGCTTCCTTTCATTGACAGCGATCATGTGATCGAGGAGCGGATCGGTTGCTCGATCCGCGACTACTTCGAGCGTGAGGGCGAGGCCAGCTTCCGCGATCTGGAGCAGGCGGTCATCGCCGAATTGGCAGCGGCCCCCCATGGGGTAGTCGCAACCGGCGGCGGCTCCGTGCTTCGCGAGGCCAATCGCAACCAGTTGCGCGAGCGCTTTCACGTGATCTACCTGCGTTCGGCACCCGAGGACCTCTTCCGGCGCCTTCGCCACGACGTGAAGCGGCCGCTGCTGCAAGTCGCCGACCCCTTGGGCCGCTTGCGCGAACTCTATGGCGCCCGAGATCCGCTCTACCGCGAAACCGCCCATGACGTAGTCGAGACGGGCCGGCCCACGGTCGGAATGCTGGTGAACATCATCGTGATGCAACTGGAACTGGCCGGTATCGCCACACCCGGTCCCGAAGGGGATCTGCGCGACTGAGAAGGCCCGTGCCGGCATGCACCTAAACTCGGGGCATGCCATTGTCCGTCCCTCCTGAACGCGTCGAGATCCAGCTTGGAGAGCGCAGCTATCCGATATGGATCGGCGGCGACTTGCTCGGAGACCCGAGCAACTACCTGGCCTTGGCTGCCGCGGCCACGGCATTGATCGTCACCAATACCACCGTTGCGCCTCTCTATGCGGCCACCTTGCGCACTGCATTGAGCGGAAGGTTCCGGGAGGTGCACGTTCTGGAACTGCCCGACGGCGAAGCGCACAAGGACTGGAAGACGCTCAACCTGATCTTCGATGCGTTGCTGAGCCACGGCAGCGACCGCAAGACGGTGCTTTTTGCGCTGGGCGGCGGCGTCGTCGGGGACATGACCGGCTTTGCGGCCGCCAGCTACATGCGAGGCGTTCCTTTCGTCCAGGTGCCGACGACCTTGCTGGCGCAAGTCGATTCCTCGGTGGGCGGCAAGACCGCCATCAACCACCCGCTGGGCAAGAACATGATCGGCGCGTTCTATCAGCCGCAGCTCGTGCTGTGCGACCTGGCGACGCTGACCACCTTGCCGCCGCGGGAGCTCAGCGCCGGATTGGCCGAGGTCATCAAGTACGGCCCCATCTACGACATGCAATTCCTGGCGTGGGTCGAGGCCCACATCGACGCGCTGGTGGCGCGGGAGCCTGCCGCCCTGGCGTACGCCGTGAAGCGAAGTTGCGAGATCAAGGCGGCCGTCGTTGGCCAGGATGAGCGGGAAACCGGCCTGCGCGCGATTCTCAATTTCGGCCACACCTTCGGTCATGCGATCGAATCCGGGCTGGGTTACGGCGAGTGGCTGCACGGCGAGGCCGTCGGCTGCGGCATGGTCATGGCAGCGCATCTGTCCGAGCGGCTCGGCGGCATCGACGCTGCGTTCGTGCAGCGACTGACAACGCTGATCCGGCGTGCAGGTCTTCCCGTCGTCGCACCCGCCTTCGCCGCGGAGCGTTACCTGGAGCTGATGCGCATCGACAAGAAGTCGGAGGCCGGTGAGATCCGGTTCGTCGTGCTCGACAAGCCGGGCTCCGCCATCATGCGCGGCGCTCCCGACGCGATGGTGCGCGAGGTGCTTGCGCAATGCTGCGCCGCCTGAGCTGCTGGCCGGCCTGCGCAGACATCAACCGAAGGTCGGCAACGGGACCCGGGACATGAGCCTCGCTGCCTACGCCTCCGATCCCGCCTTGTCGCGCGGCCGCAGGCATCCCGAATTGCCGGCGCCCACGCGCGATGCGTTCCAGCGTGATCGCGACCGCATCGTGCATTCGACGGCGTTCCGGCGCCTGGTCTACAAGACACAGGTCTTCCTGAACCACGAAGGCGACCTGTTCCGCACGCGGCTCACTCATTCGCTCGAAGTTGCGCAGCTCGGCCGCTCGATTGCGCGTGCGCTCCGGCTCAATGAGGATCTTGTCGAGGCGATCGCCCTGGCACACGACCTCGGCCATACGCCCTTCGGGCACGCCGGCCAGGACGCCCTCGATGATTGCATGCGGGATCACGGAGGCTTCGAGCACAACCTGCAGAGCCTGCGCGTCGTGGATGAACTGGAGCATCGCTATCCGCAGTACGACGGCCTCAACCTGAGCTTCGAGACGCGCGAAGGCATCCTCAAGCACTGTTCGCGCGCCAACGCGGAGCGCATCGAAGCGACCGAGCCGGGCGGCGTGGCGCGGCGCTTCTGCGACGGCACGCAGCCGGGCCTCGAAGCGCAGTTGTGCAACCTCGCCGACGAGATCGCCTACAACGCCCACGACATCGACGATGGCGTGAGATCGGGGCTGATCAGCATCGAACGACTGGGCGAAGTGGCCCTGTTCGACCGCTACCGCCGCGAAGCGTTGGCCGAGTATCCGCAGCTCCATGGAAGGAGGGTGCTCTACGAGACGATTCGGCGGATGCTCAGCGCGCAGGTCTACGACGTGATCGACGCAACCCGCAACGCACTCGAAGCCACCGCGCCGGCCGATGCGGATGCCGCCCGGCGTGCGGCGCCGCTCGTGCTCTTCAGCAAGGGCATGCGCGTCGAATCCACGGAGCTCAAGCGTTTCCTTTTTCACAATCTGTATCGGCACGAGCGGGTGGCGCACACTGCGAATCAGACGCAAGGGGTGGTTCGCGCATTGTTCGCCGCCTACCTGGACGCGCCTGCGGAGATGCCCGAGGAGTACGGCCAGCGCGAGAACCGCCATCGCGCGGTGGCGGACTATATTGCCGGAATGACTGATCGATTCGCGATCCGCGAATACGAACGCCTCACGGGGCGGCGGTGGGTCGAGTGAGCGGCCTGTCCCTGTCGCGAGCCCGCATTCCCGCCGCGGCCCTGGCCGTCGTCGCTGCAGGCGTTGCTGCCGCGTTGCACCTGGGCAAGTTGCCGCCGGCTGTGCCTGCCCTGCAGGCGAGCCTGGGCATCGGATTGGTCGAGGCGGGCTTCCTTCTTTCGTTGGTCCAGGTCGCAGGCATGACGCTGGGCCTCGTCGTCGGATTGGCGGCGGACACGATCGGATTGCGGCGCAGCATGCTCGTCGGATTGGCGGTGGTCACCGTCGCGAGCGCGCTTGGAGGACTGGTGGGTTTCTGGGTCACCGAAGGCGCACGAGCATTGCCCTGGCTGCTCGCGCTGCGCGCGCTCGAGGGCGTCGGCTTTCTCCTCGCGGTGATGCCCGGTCCCGGGCTGGTCCGTGCGATGGCGCCGCCAGAAGCGGAGAAGGCGGCGCTCGGGCTGTGGGGCGCCTACATGCCGCTCGGGGTGGCGTTGGCTCTGTTGCTGGGGCCGGCGCTGATCGCTTGGGCAGGTTGGATGGGATGGTGGTGGGCCCTCTCTGCCGTCTCCGCGGCGGCGGCGATCTGGGTGGCGATCGTCGTGCCCGGCGACAAGGCCCGGCAGGCGACGCCTGCTTCGCCGGCGGAGAACTGGTCGCTGCGCCTTCGCGGCACCGTCGGTGCGAGCGCGCCGTGGACCCTGGCGCTTGCCTTCGCCGTCTATTCCTCGCAATGGATGGCGGTGATCGGCTTCCTGCCGGCAATCTATGCGGACGCTGGCGTGCCCAGCGCCTGGAACGCAGCGCTGACTGCCCTTGCGGCGGCGACCAACATCGTCGGCAATGTGACGGGTGGCCGGCTTCTTCAGCGTGGCGTGGCGCCCGATCGCCTGCTGCGCGGGGGCTTCGTCGTCATGGCACTCGGCAGCATGGCAGCTTTTGCGCAGTTCGGCGGGCCTGGCGATGCGCTGAGCCTGCCGCCGGCGCTGCGCTACCTGGCGGTCTGCATGTTCTCGCTGGGCGGTGGAGTGGTGCCTGCCACCTTGTTCATGCTGGCGGTTCGGCTCGCGCCAGGGCCCTCCACCGTGTCGACCACCGTCGGGATGATGCAGCAGGCATCCTCGCTGGGCCAGTTCATGGCGCCGCCATTCGTCGCGTGGATAGCGCATCGTGTGGGGGGCTGGCAGTGGACGTGGACTCTGACGCTGGCATGCTCGCTGGCGGGCTTGGCGCTCGCAGCGCGACTGTCGCCCGCCATTTCCCGCAGGGGCGCCACATGAACATGAATACGGAAGCCGTTTCATCATCGCAAGCCGAGGCCGACACCCGACGCTGGCTGGAGCGCGCGGTGATCGGGCTCAATCTCTGCCCCTTTGCGAAGGCGGTGCACGTCCGGGGGCAGATCCACTATGCGGTGTATCTGCCGAACCAAGAGGACGGGCTGATCGACGCGCTGATCGCTGAAGCGAACGCCCTTGCCGTCTGCGAACCTTCCGAAAGGGACACCACACTTTTGATCGCGCCCAACACCTTGGCTGACTTTCTCGATTTCAACGATTTCACGGCGCGTGCCGATCGCGCCCTTGCACGAATGGGCTTCGAAGGCCAGTTCCAACTCGCCAGCTTCCATCCGCGCTTTCAGTTCGCCGGCACGGACGCCGATGACGTCACGAATGCAACGAACCGGGCGCCATACCCTACGCTGCACCTGCTGCGCGAGGACAGCGTCAGTCGCGCGGTCGATGCCTTCCCGGACGCCGAAGCCATTTTCGGGCGCAACATCGACACGCTGGAGGCACTCGGTGCCGAGGGTTGGGCGGCGTTGGACGTCGGGCCCCGAGGAGCCACGCGATGAGCAAGGTTGCCAAAGCCGCGAAGGCTGAAGCCGAAGTCCTGAGCGAACTGCGGCCGGGGCAGTCCGTCGAGTTGCTCAAGGAACTGCACATCCTTACACGCGAAGGCCGGCTCAACCAGGACTCGCGCCGCAAGCTCAAGCAGGTCTATCACCTGTTTCAGTTCATCGAGAAGCTGCTGCGCGAGTTGCCGGATGACGGCGCACAGGCGACGCTGGCCGATCATGGGGCGGGCAAGTCCTATCTGGGCTTCATCATCTACGACCTGTTCTTTCGCGAGCGTGGCGGGGGTCATGTGTACGGGATCGAGACGCGGGCCGATCTGGTCGAGCGGTCGCGCGACCTGGCGAAGCGCCTTGGCTTCGACCGCATGTCCTTCCTCAACCTCACGGTGGCCGAATCGGCCAGCGCGGCGGCGTTGCCGGAACGGATCGACGTCGTGACCGCGCTGCACGCCTGTGACACCGCGACCGACGACGCGATCGCCTTCGGGCTTGCAAAAAAGGCGCGCTTCATGGTGCTGGTGCCATGCTGCCAGGCCGAGATTGCAGCCTGCCTGCGCCAGACCAAGGCGCTGGCGCTTTCTCGCACACCGTTGGCCGAGCTGTGGCGCCATCCGCTGCACACGCGCGAGATCGGAAGCCAGCTGACCAACGTGCTGCGCTGCCTCTACCTCGAGGCCAGCGGCTACCAGGTCACCGTGACGGAACTGGTGGGCTGGGAGCACAGCATGAAGAACGAACTCATCATCGCGCGCCACACCGGGCAGCACAAAGCCAGCGCAGCCGCGCGGCTTCGCGAACTGCTGGCCCAGTTCGGGCTGGAGGCGCTGATGGAGACGCGCTTCCGGCTGACCTGAGCTTCTCGGCCCGCTTGCGCCATGGCACGCCTGCCCCGTCTCACCCTGGCCGATCAGCCGCACCACGTCATCCAGCGCGGCAACAATCGGCAAGTGGTCTTCGTCGATCGAGTCGACCGTGAGTTCTTCCTGACCCTGCTTGGGGAGAACGCCGTGCGCTTCGGCATAGCGCTTCATGCGTATGTCCTGATGGACAACCATTTCCACCTGCTTGCAACGCCGTCGACCGCCGACGGGCTGCCTCAATGGATGCAGGCGGTCGGGCGGCGGTACGTCCGGTACTTCAACGACCGACATGGCCGCACTGGCACCTTGTGGGAAGGGCGGTACCGATCGACGTTGATCCAGACCGACCGCTATCTGCTCGCGTGCATGGTGTACATCGACCTCAATCCGGTACGCGCCGGCATGGTGGCGGAAGCGCGCGACTACCCTTGGTCGAGCCACGGGCACTACGCCGGCTTGCGTCAGGACAGGTTCCTGATGCCACATCCGTTGTACTGGGCGCTCGGGAACACCCCCTTCGCGCGCGAGGCTGCGTATGCCGAATTGGTGCGCAGCGGCATATCGAGCGCAGTTCAGGCCACGTTGACCGACGCGACGCTACGCGGCTGGGCGGTGGGCGATGAAGATTTTCTCCATTCGTTACAGAAAACGACGGAGCGTCGGGTGCTCAAGGCCCGTCCCGGGCGACCGCCGGCCATAGGCAGCAAGTAGCGAAACCCGCGGAAGTCCCGCGGTTTCTCATGTTCTTGCTCCTGTTTTTAATGTGTCCCCAATTTTATCCTGAGTAAGTCATTCAGAATTTAAATTGAATCTGACCCCATTTAAACTGTTTGGCATTATTTGTGCAAAGCAATATGCTCCTTTTCCCTGCGAAAACTGAAGGAGCACGCCCATGACGACGGCTGCCGAGATCCAGCATCTCCAAGAACACGGTCTTTATTCCGCTGCTGATGAGCACGACGCCTGCGGCGTCGGGTTCGTGGCCCACATCAAGGGCGAAAAAAGCCATGCCATCGTGTTGCAGGGCCTGAAGATTCTCGAGAATCTTGACCACCGTGGCGCCGTGGGCGCCGACAAGCTCATGGGTGACGGCGCCGGCATCCTGATCCAGCTTCCCGACCTGCTGTACCGCGAAGAGATGGCAAAGCAGGGCGTCACACTGCCTCCGCCGGGTGAATACGGCGTCGGCATGATCTTCCTGCCGAAGGAGCACGCCTCCCGCGAAGCCTGTGAGCAGGAGATGGAGCGCGCAATCAAGGCCGAAGGCCAGGTGCTGTTGGGCTGGCGCGACGTGCCGGTCAACCGCGAGATGCCCATGTCGCCGAACGTGCGCGCCAAGGAGCCTTTGCTGCGCCAGATCTTCATCGGCCGCGGCAACGACGTGATCGTGCAGGACGCGCTCGAGCGCAAGCTCTACGTGATCCGCAAGACCGCCAGCGCCAACATCCAGCGCCTCAAGCTCAAGCACAGCAAGGAATACTACGTTCCGAGCATGTCGAGCCGCACGGTCGTCTACAAGGGCCTGCTGCTCGCCGATCAAGTCGGTACTTACTATCTGGATTTGCAGGACAAGCGCTGCGTCTCGGCCCTGGGGCTGGTGCACCAGCGCTTCTCGACCAACACTTTCCCCGAGTGGCCGCTGGCCCACCCGTACCGTTACGTCGCGCACAACGGTGAAATCAACACCGTCAAGGGCAACTACAACTGGATGAAGGCGCGCGAAGGCGTGATGTCTTCGCCAGTGCTGGGTGCCGACCTGCAGAAGCTGTACCCGATCAGCTTTGCCGGCCAGTCCGACACCGCGACTTTCGACAACTGCCTCGAACTGCTGACGATGGCCGGCTACCCGATCAGCCAGGCCGTGATGATGATGATCCCCGAGCCGTGGGAACAGCACGCGACGATGGACCCGCGCCGTCGCGCGTTCTACGAATATCACGCCGCGATGCTGGAGCCGTGGGACGGCCCGGCCTCGATCGTGTTCACCGACGGCCGCCAGATCGGCGCCACGCTCGACCGCAACGGCCTGCGCCCGTCGCGCTATTGCGTGACGGACGACGATCTCGTCATCATGGGTTCCGAGTCCGGCGTGCTGCCCGTGCCCGAGCAGAAGATCGTGCGCAAGTGGCGCCTGCAGCCCGGCAAGATGTTCCTGATCGACCTCGAACAGGGCCGCATGATCGACGACGAGGAGGTCAAGGCCACCCTCGCCAACAGCAAGCCCTACAAGCAGTGGATCGAGAACCTGCGCATCAAGCTCGACAGCGTCGAGGCCGAAACGGTGCAGGCGCCGCCGAGCCAGGTCAGCCTGCTCGACCGCCAACAGGCCTTCGGTTACACGCAGGAAGACATCAAGTTCCTGATGAGCCCGATGGCCGCCGCCGGCGAAGAGGGCATCGGTTCCATGGGCAACGACAGCCCGCTGGCCGTGCTGTCCAACAAGAACAAGCCGCTTTACAACTACTTCAAGCAGCTGTTCGCGCAGGTGACGAACCCCCCGATCGACCCGATCCGCGAAGCGATCGTGATGTCGCTCGTGTCGTTCATCGGCCCGAAGCCGAATTTGCTGGACATCAACCAGGTCAACCCGCCGATGCGGCTCGAAGTGAGCCAGCCGATCCTCGACTTCGCCGACATGGCGAAGCTGCGCGACATCGGAAAGTACACGCAAGGCAAGTTCAAGAGCTACACGCTGGACATTACCTATCCGCTTTCGTGGGGCGACGAGGGTGTCGAGGCCAAGCTGGCGTCCCTGTGCGCCGAAGCGGTCGATGCGATCAAGGGCGGCCACAACATCCTGATCGTGAGCGACCGCGCGGTCGGTCCGACCCAGGTGGCGATTCCCGCGCTGCTGGCGCTCTCGGCCATTCACCAGTACCTGGTTCGTGAAGGCCTGCGCACCACCGCCGGCCTGGTCGTCGAAACGGGTTCGGCGCGCGAAGTCCACCACTTCGGCGTGCTGGCGGGCTACGGCGCGGAAGCCGTGCACCCCTACCTGGCGATGGAAACGCTTGCAGCGATGCACGAGGACCTCTCCGGCGACCTGAGCGCGGACAAGGCCATCTACAACTATGTCAAGGCGGTCGGCAAGGGCCTGTCCAAGATCATGTCGAAGATGGGGGTCAGTACTTATATGAGCTACTGCGGTGCGCAGCTGTTCGAGGCCATCGGCCTCAACAGCGAGACCGTTGGCAAGTACTTCACCGGTACGGCCAGCCGCGTCGAAGGCATCGGCGTGTTCGAGATTGCCGAGGAAGCGATCCGCATGCACAAGGCCGCCTTCAGCGACGACCCGGTGCTCGCGCACATGCTCGACGCGGGCGGCGAATACGCCTGGCGCACGCGTGGCGAAGAGCACATGTGGACGCCCGATGCGATTGCCAAGCTGCAGCACAGCACGCGTGCCAACAACTTCAACACGTACAAGGAATACGCGCAGATCATCAACGACCAGAACCGTCGCCACCTCACGCTGCGCGGCCTGTTCGAATTCAAGATCGATCCTGCCAAGGCGATTCCCGTGGACGAGGTCGAGCCCGCCACCGAAATCGTCAAGCGTTTTGCCACGGGCGCGATGTCGCTCGGTTCCATCAGCACCGAGGCGCATTCGACGCTGGCTGTCGCCATGAACCGCATCGGCGGCAAGAGCAACACTGGCGAGGGCGGCGAGGATCCGAACCGCTACCGCAACGAGCTCAAGGGCATCCCGATCAAGATGGGCGACACGCTCAAGAGCGTGGTCGGCGAAGCCAACGTCGAAGTCGACCTTCCGCTGAAGGACGGCGATTCGCTGCGCTCGAAGATCAAGCAGGTCGCCTCGGGCCGGTTCGGCGTCACTGCCGAGTACCTCTCGTCCGCGGACCAGTTGCAGATCAAGATGGCACAGGGCGCCAAGCCCGGCGAGGGCGGACAGTTGCCCGGCGGCAAGGTGTCCAACTACATCGGCCAGTTGCGTTACTCGGTGCCGGGCGTGGGCCTGATCTCGCCTCCGCCGCACCACGACATCTACTCGATCGAGGATCTGGCCCAGCTGATCCACGATCTGAAGAATGTCGCGCCCCATGCGAGCGTGAGCGTGAAGCTGGTGAGCGAAGTCGGCGTCGGCACGATCGCAGCCGGCGTCGCCAAGTGCAAGAGCGACCACGTCGTGATCGCCGGCCACGACGGCGGCACGGGCGCTTCGCCCTGGTCGTCGATCAAGCACGCGGGCAGTCCGTGGGAAATCGGCCTGGCCGAAACGCAGCAGACCCTGGTGCTGAACCGCCTGCGCGGTCGCATCCGCGTGCAGGCCGACGGCCAGATGAAGACCGGCCGCGACGTCGCCATCGGTGCGCTGCTCGGCGCCGACGAGTTCGGTTTCGCGACGGCCCCGCTGGTGGTCGAAGGCTGCATCATGATGCGCAAGTGCCACCTCAACACCTGCCCGGTGGGCGTGGCGACGCAGGACCCGGTGCTGCGCAAGAAGTTCTCGGGCAAGCCCGAGCACGTGGTGAACTACTTCTTCTTCGTCGCCGAAGAAGTCCGCCAGATCATGGCCCAGCTCGGCGTGCGCAAGTTCGACGACCTGATCGGCCGTGCCGACCTGCTCGATACCAAGCAGGGCATCGAGCACTGGAAGGCGCGCGGCCTCGATTTCAGCCGCCTGTTCGCACAGCCGAACGTTCCGGCCGACGTGCCGCGCTATCACGTCGAGAACCAGGACCACGGCCTGCAAAAGAGCCTGGACAACAAGCTCATCGAAAGGTCGCGTCCGGCCATCGACAAGGGCGAGAAGGTCCAGTTCATCGAGGTGGCCCGCAACGTGAACCGCTCGGTCGGCGCCATGCTTTCGGGCGCGTTGACCAAGGTCCATCCTCAGGGGCTCCCCGACGACTCGATTCGCATCCAGCTCGAAGGCACGGGTGGTCAGTCCTTCGGCGCCTTCCTGGCGCGCGGCATCACGCTGTATCTGATCGGCGACGCCAACGATTACACCGGCAAGGGCCTGTCGGGCGGCCGGGTCGTGGTGCGTCCGAGCCTGGATTTCCGGGGCGAGGCGATTCGCAACACCATCGTCGGCAACACCGCGCTCTACGGTGCGACGACCGGTGAGGCCTATCTCTGCGGCGTGGCTGGCGAGCGCTTCGCGGTGCGTCTCTCGGGCGCGACCGCGGTGGTCGAAGGCACGGGCGACCACGGTTGCGAATACATGACCGGCGGAACGGTGGCGGTGCTCGGCAAGACCGGCCGCAACTTCGCGGCCGGCATGAGCGGCGGCGTCGCCTTCGTCTACGACGAGGACGGCCAGTTCGCTTCGCGCTGCAATCTCTCGATGGTGTCGCTCGACAAGGTGCTGACATCCGCCGAGCAGGCCGCGAGCGTGCATCGCAAGGTGTGGCACGACGGCGAGACCGACGAGGCGCAACTCCGGAAGCTGCTGGAAGACCACCACCGCTGGACCGGAAGCAAGCGCGCGCGCGAACTTCTCGACACCTGGGCCGTGTCCCGCACGAAGTTCGTCAAGGTCTTCCCGAACGAGTACAAGCGCGCGCTGGCCGAGATCCACGACCGCGAGGTCGAGCTCACCAGCAGCGGGAACAACGCACATGCGGGCATGGAGCCGCACGCCGCAACGGCCGCCAAGCCGGTGGCAGCCGTCTGATAGCCGCAACGACAAAGAACAGAGGACAGCACGATGGGAAAAATCACCGGCTTCATGGAGCACGAGCGCGTCGAGGAGGGCTACAAGCCCGTCGAGGAGCGGGTCAAGCACTACAAGGAATTCGTCGTCGGTCTCGACGAGGCGCAGGCCAAGGTGCAGGGCGCGCGTTGCATGGACTGCGGCACGCCGTTCTGCAACAGCGGCTGCCCGGTCAACAACATCATTCCGGACTTCAACGACCTGGTTTATCGGAGTGATTGGCAGAGCGCTTTCGTCGTGCTCGACTCGACCAACAACTTCCCGGAGTTCACCGGCCGCATCTGCCCCGCGCCCTGCGAGGCTGCCTGCGTGCTCAACGTGAATGACGATGCAGTCGGCATCAAGTCGATCGAACACGCGATCATCGACCGCGCATGGGACGAAGGCTGGGTGGCAGCGCGGCCCGCGAAGCACAAGACCGGCAAGAAGGTCGCGGTCATCGGCTCCGGCCCGGCCGGCATGGCCGCGGCGCAGCAACTGGCGCGCGTCGGCCATGACGTGACGCTGTTCGAAAAGAACGACCGCATCGGCGGCCTGCTGCGCTACGGCATCCCCGACTTCAAGATGGAGAAGGTGCACATCGACCGCCGTGTGGAGCAGATGAAGGCCGAAGGCGTGACCTTCCGCACCAGCGTGATGGTCGGTGCGGCCAAGGACCCGCTGGGCAAGGGCTCCAAGGTCACGAACTTGGCCAAGGAAATCGTCACGCCCGAGCAACTCGACAAGGAGTTCGATGCAGTGCTGCTGACTGGCGGCGCCGAGCAGTCGCGTGACCTGCCTGTTCCCGGGCGGGATCTCGACGGCATCCATTTCGCGATGGAGTTCCTGCCGCAGCAGAACAAGATCAACGCCGGCGACAAGGTCAAGGGCCAACTCCGGGCCGACGGCAAGCACGTGATCGTGATCGGCGGCGGCGACACCGGCTCCGACTGCGTCGGCACCAGCAACCGCCATGGCGCCGCCAGCGTCACGCAGTTCGAGCTGCTGCCGCAGCCGCCCGAGGAAGAGAACCGCCCGCTCACCTGGCCTTACTGGCCCTACAAGCTGCGTACCAGCTCCAGCCACGAAGAAGGCTGCGAGCGCGAGTTCGCCATCTCCACCAAGGAATTCATCGGCGAGAAGGGCAAGGTCACTGGCCTGAAGACCGTCCGCGTCGAATGGAAGGACGGCAAGATGGTCGAAGTTGCTGGCAGTGAGCAGGTGCTCAAGGCGGATCTCGTGCTGCTGGCGATGGGCTTCGTGAGCCCGGTTGGCAACGTGCTGGACGCTTTCGGTGTCGACAAGGATGCACGCGGCAATGCCAAGGCGACTGTCGACTTCGTCGGCGGCTACGCAACCAACGTGCCCAAGGTTTTTGCCGCAGGCGACATCCGCCGCGGCCAGTCGCTGGTGGTCTGGGCGATCCGCGAAGGGCGCCAGGCTGCACGCTCGGTGGACGAATTCCTGATGGGGTTCAGCGACCTGCCGCGTTGAAAACAGGGAGGGCGCACCAGCCTGCACGCCCGCCGTTTCGGATTTGTCCGAAACGGACGGGGTTCGGGCTTCCCGTATCATTGTGTGTCACCGCAAGCCGGGATGCCTGAGGGCTCCCCGGCTTTTTCATTTCCATGGAACCATCTCCCGCCACTTCCCTCGTCGAATTTCACCATGTCGCCTTCGGGTATGGCGAGCGCGCGATTCTCGATGGTGTCTCCTTCGCCGTGCCGCGTGGCAAGGTGACGGCGCTGATGGGAGCTTCAGGCGGCGGCAAGACCACGGTCCTGCGCCTGATAGGCGGCCAGTTGCGCGCGCGGCGCGGCGAAGTGCTGGTCAACGGCCAGGACATCGGCCAACTGGGCGCGGATGCGCTCTATGCCGCGCGGCGCCGCATGGGCATGCTGTTCCAGTTCGGGGCGCTCTTCACCGACATGAGCGTGTTCGACAACGTCGCCTTTCCGTTGCGGGAGCACACCCAGCTTCCCGACGCGCTGATCCGCGACATCGTGCTCATGAAGCTCGATGCGGTCGGCCTGCGTGGCGCGCGACATCTGATGCCCAGCGAGGTGTCCGGTGGCATGGCGCGCCGCGTGGCGTTGGCTCGGGCGATCGCGCTCGATCCCGACCTCGTGATGTACGACGAGCCCTTTGCCGGGCTCGATCCGATTTCGCTTGGCACGGCGGCGCGGCTGATCCGGCAACTCAACGACACGCTGGGGCTCACCAGCATCGTCGTCTCGCACGACCTCGAGGAGACGTTTCGGATCGCCGATCACGTGATCATCCTCGCCAATGGCGGCATCGCCGCACAGGGCAAGCCGGATGAAGTGCGCAAGAGCACGGATCCGCTGGTGCACCAGTTCGTCAACGCACTGCCCGACGGGCCGGTGCATTTCCATTACCCAGCCGTCGGCGTCGAGGACGATTTCGGCAATGCCGAAGGGGGCCGCGCATGAGCTGGTACAAGCCTTCGGACGTCGGCTTCGCCGTGCGCAGCAAGCTCGCCGATCTCGGACTCGGCGCGCGCCTGTTCCTGCGTCTTGCATTCCGTGGCGCGCAGAGTCTGCGACGCTTCGGGCTGGTAAGGGACCAGATCCATTTCCTCGGCAACTACTCGCTCGCGATCATCGCGGTGTCGGGTCTCTTCGTGGGCTTCGTGCTCGGCCTGCAGGGCTACTACACCTTGCAGCGCTACGGTTCATCGGAAGCGCTCGGCCTGCTGGTGGCCCTGAGCCTCGTGCGCGAACTGGGGCCGGTCGTGGCGGCGCTGCTCTTCGCGGGTCGCGCCGGCACTTCGCTGACGGCGGAGATCGGGCTCATGAAGGCCGGAGAGCAGCTGAGCGCCATGGAAATGATGGCGGTCGATCCCGTCCAGCGCATCCTGGCCCCCCGCTTCTGGGCAGGCGTGATCACCATGCCACTGCTGGCGGCGGTGTTCAGCGCGGTCGGCGTGATCGGCGGCTATGTCGTCGGCGTGCTGATGCTCGGAGTCGATCCAGGCGCGTTCTGGGGTCAGATGCAGGGCGGGGTCGATGTCTGGCGCGACGTCGGCAACGGGGTCGTCAAGAGCATCGTTTTCGGCATCACGGTCACCTTCATTGCGCTGCTGCAAGGCTACGAATCGCAGCCGACGCCTGAAGGGGTGTCGCGTGCCACGACCCGAACCGTCGTCGTCGCCTCACTCGCGGTGCTCGGCCTCGACTTCCTGCTGACCGCCATGATGTTCAGCATCTAAAGAATCGATCAGGAGAGTGCAACACATGCAACGTTCCAACAATGACATCTGGGTCGGCCTGTTCGTGCTGATCGGCGCCGTGGCGCTGCTTTTTCTCGCGCTCCAGTCGGCCAATCTCTTGAGCCTGAACTTCCAGAAGACCTACGCGGTGACCGCGCGCTTCGACAACATCGGCGGGTTGAAGCCGCAGACTGCGGTCAAGAGCGCTGGCGTAGTGGTCGGGCGTGTCGAATCGATCACGTTCGACGACAAGAACTTCCAGGCCAGCGTCACGCTGGGCCTGCAAAGCCGATACAGTTTCCCGAAGGACAGTTCGCTGAAGATCCTGACCAGTGGGCTGCTCGGCGAGCAGTACATCGGCATCGAGGCGGGCGCCGACGACAAGAACCTCCAGGCCGGCGATGTCATCACGGCAACGCAATCCGCCGTCGTGCTGGAGAATCTGATCGGTCAGTTCCTCTACAGCAAGGCGAGCGAGGGCAGTACGCCTTCTGGTAACTCCAACAAGAAATGAAACCACGATCTCTTTTCGCCCCGCCGCTCATGACCATGGGTCTGCGGCGGGTTCTGGCCGTGAGCGCCTTGATCCTGATGACAGGATGCGCGACGGGCCCCAACGCCAATCCGGCAGACCCCTTCGAACCGCTCAATCGCCAGGTGGCTCGCTTCAATGACACGGTCGACGATGCCGTCCTGAAACCGGTCGCGACGGTCTATCAGCGCGTGCTGCCTTCGCCGGTTCGCACTGGCGTGAACAATTTCTTCGGCAACCTGTCGGACGTCTGGAGCTTCGCCAACAGCGTGGCGCAGCTCAAGCTGCAGGACAGCGCGCAGACCTTCATGCGCGTCAACGTCAATACCGTCTTCGGACTCGGCGGTGTCCTCGATGTCGCCACCGAAATGGGCATCGATCGCCACTCCGAAGACTTCGGCCAGACGCTGGGCCGCTGGGGCGTGCCGAGCGGGCCGTACCTGGTCCTTCCGTTGCTCGGACCTTCGACGGTGCGCGACACTGCGGCCCTCGTCGTGGATGTGCAGGGCGACCTCATCAGCGTCATCGGGGACATTCCGGTGCGGAATTCGCTGTATGCGCTTCGACTGGTGGATCTCCGGTCGAACCTTCTGCGTGCGAGTCAATTGCTGGACGATGCCGCCCTGGACAGGTATTCGTTCACGCGAGACGCCTTCCTCCAGAGAAGGCGCAATGAAGTGCACGACGGCAACTTGCCCGACGACGGAAACTAGTATCGGGCTCTTGCATTCGGTTGCAGCGGAACTTGGTATGGTGGAACCCTGCTGACGGGGCCGCCTCCAATCTTTCAAGTTGCCCGATGTGGGAACCAATTCAAGGGATTAATTCAATGAGCCAGATTCTTCAACGCCGCACCTTGGGCCGCTTCGCGCTCGCCGGCCTCTTGCTTGCCGGCGCTGCCGTGTCTTTCGTGCGGCCTGCGCACGCAGCCGATGAAACGCCCGATGCCTTGGTCAAGCGCATCTCGACCGATGTGCTGGAGACCATCAAGTCGGACAAGTCGATCAAGGCCGGTGAAATCGACAAGATCATGGTGCTGGTCGACACCAAGATCATGCCCAACGTGAATTTCCAGCGGATGACGGCATCCGCCGTGGGCCCGGCCTGGCGCCAGGCCACGCCGGAACAGCAGAAGCGCCTGGAGGCGGAGTTCAAGACCTTGCTCGTGCGCACCTATGCGGGTGCGCTGGACCAGGTGAGCGACCAGACCGTGAGCGTGCGCCCGTTCCGTGGCTCGCTCGACGACAAGGAAGTCCTCGTCCGTACCGAAGTCCGGGGCGGCGGCGATCCGGTGCAACTCGACTACCGGCTCGAAAAGACGCCGGGTGAAGCGGCCGGTTGGAAGATCTACAACATCAACGTCCTCGGCGTCTGGCTGGTCGATACCTACCGCACGCAGTTCGCACAGCAGATCAACAGCAAGGGCATCGACGGCCTGATTGCAGCGCTGGCAGCGCGCAACAAGTCCAACGGCAAGAGCTGATCCGATGCTGGTGCTGCCCCCGAAGTTGACGCACGACGAGGCGCCCGCTTGCGTCTACATGCTCCAGCAGGGGCTCGCCGGGCAGACGGATACCTCGACGGTGGTCGACGCCAGCGCGCTGGTCCAGTTCGATTCCTCGGCCCTGGCGGTGCTGCTCGAGTGCCGGCGTGAGTCGAGCGCACTGGGCCGCGGATTTGCCGTGAAGGGCTTGCCGCCTCGCTTGCGGGAACTTGCTTCGCTGTACGGCGTGGCAGGCCTTTTGCCCGCCGCGCCCTGACAAAAACACCGTCCCCGTAAAATCGAGGGTTCCCATGCCCGCGATCTCCTTCCAATCGGTCTCCAAGACCTATCCAGCCTCACGCCAGCAACGGGCCCAGGGAAAACCGGGCCTGCGAGCGGTCGACGAAGTGAGCTTCCAGATCGAAGAGGGCGAGTTTTTCGGCCTCCTCGGACCCAACGGCGCCGGCAAGACCACCCTGATCAGCATGCTCGCGGGCCTGTCGCGACCGAGTTCGGGCTCGATCAGCGTGCATGGCTTCGACGTTCAGAAGGATTACGCCCGGGCTCGCCGACAACTCGGCGTGGTGCCTCAGGAGCTTGTTTTCGATCCTTTCTTCAACGTTCGCGAGGCGTTGCGTATCCAGTCGGGCTACTTCGGCATCAAGAACAACGACGCCTGGATCGACGAATTGCTGCACAGCCTGGGCCTCGCAGACAAGGCGGGCGCCAACATGCGCCAACTCTCCGGCGGGATGAAGCGCCGCGTTCTGGTCGCGCAGGCGTTGGTGCACAAGCCTCCGGTCATCGTGCTCGACGAGCCTACGGCTGGCGTCGACGTCGAACTGCGCCAGACCTTGTGGCAGTTCGTGGCCAAGCTGAACAAGCAGGGCAGCACGGTATTGCTGACCACCCACTACCTGGAAGAAGCCGAAGCTCTTTGCCACCGCATTGCCATGCTCAAGCAGGGGCGAGTGATCGCGCTCGACCGCACGAGCGAACTGCTCCGTTCCGCCGCCAGCAACGTGCTGCGCTTCAAGACCGACGGCATGCTGCCCTGGGCGATCGCACAACATGCGCGCATCACCGGCCGCATCGTGCAACTCCCGGCGCAGAACGCGCACGAGGTCGAGCAATTGCTCGCCGCGATCCGCGAGGCGGGCCTGGACGTGGAGGACGTCGAAATGCGCAAGGCGGATCTGGAGGATGTCTTCATCGACCTGATGGCGGGTGAGCAAACGCCGCTGGAGGTTGCCAGATGATGATCAATGCGTTGGGCTGGCGTGCGCTGCTCTACAAGGAAACACTGCGCTTCTGGAAGGTCGGCTTCCAGACCGTGGGCGCGCCCGTCCTGACGGCCTTGCTCTACCTGATGGTGTTCGGCCACGTGCTCGAGGATCACGTCAAGGTCTACGGCACTGTCAGCTACACCGCGTTCCTCGTGCCCGGCCTCGTGATGATGAGCGTGCTGCAGAACGCATTCGCCAACAGTTCGTCGTCGATCATCCAGAGCAAGATCATGGGCAGCCTCGTGTTCGTGCTGCTCACGCCGCTGTCGCATTGGGGCTGGTTCTTCGCCTACGTCGGCTCGTCGATCGTGCGCGGCCTGGCCGTCGGCCTGGGCGTGTTCGTGGTCACGGCACTGTTCGCGATGCCGGGATTCGTGGCGCCGCTGTGGATCGTGGTGTTCGCATTCCTGGGCGCGGCCATCCTCGGTACGCTGGGGCTCATTGCCGGGCTCTGGGCCGAGAAATTCGACCAGATGGCCGTATTCCAGAACTTCCTGATCATGCCGATGACCTTCCTCTCGGGCGTGTTCTATTCCATCGGCTCGCTGCCGCCCTTCTGGCAGAAGGTCAGCCACCTGAACCCGTTCTTCTACATGATCGACGGCTTCCGCTACGGCTTCTTCGGCGTCAGCGACGTCTCGCCGTGGACGAGCCTTGCGATCGTCGGCAGCGCCTGGCTGGTGGTGAGCGCCATCGCGGTTCACTTGCTCCGCATCGGCTACAAAATCCGCGGGTAACCTTGCTATGACTGCTGAAGAACTTCAATCGATCATCCAGGCGGGCCTCGCCTGCGAACACATCACACTCGAGGGCGATGGCCGCCATTGGTACGCCACCATCGTCTCCGCGGAGTTCGAGGGCAAGCGCGCCATCCAGCGACATCAGCGCGTCTACGCCACCCTGGGTGCGAAAATGCACACCGACGAGGTGCACGCGCTCTCGATGAAAACCTTCACGCCCGCCGAATGGGCAGACCAGACTTCTTCGCCTTCCCGCTAGACCTCCGCTGGATTCCTCATGGACAAACTTCTGATTCGCGGCGGGCGCAAGCTTCGCGGCGAGGTACTCATTTCCGGCGCCAAGAACGCTGCACTTCCCGAGCTTTGCGCGGCGCTTCTGACCGACCAGCCCGTCACGCTGCACAACGTGCCGCGCCTGAAGGATGTGGCGACCATGCTCAAGCTGGTCCACAACATGGGCGTCACCGCGGAGCGCGACGACAACGGCACCGTGCGCATCAATGCGCGCACGCTGGAGGTGCCCGAGGCACCCTATGAACTGGTCAAGACCATGCGAGCTTCGGTGCTGGCTCTGGGCCCGCTACTGGCCCGTTTCGGCAAAGCCAAGGTGTCCTTGCCGGGCGGCTGCGCGATCGGTTCGCGGCCGGTCGATCAGCACATCAAGGGCTTGCAGGCCATGGGCGCCGACATCGTGGTCGAGCACGGCTACATGGTCGCCAGCATCGGCGGAGGACGCCGACGGCTGCACGGCGCGCGCATCACCACCGACATGGTCACCGTCACCGGTACCGAGAACTTCCTGATGGCCGCCGCGCTGGCCGAAGGCGAGACAGTGCTGGAGAACGCCGCGCAGGAGCCCGAGATCGCGGACCTGGCCGAAATGCTGATCGCAATGGGCGCGAAGATCGAAGGACACGGCACCAGCCGCATCCGCATCCATGGCGTGGAAAAGCTGAACGGCTGCACCCACCAGGTGGTGGCCGACCGCATCGAGGCGGGCACGTTCCTGTGCGCCGTGGCAGCCACGGGCGGCGATGTGATGCTGAAGCATGGGCGGGCCGATCATCTGGACGCCGTCATCGAGAAGTTGCTAGCCGCGGGGGCAGGCGTGACGGCGGTGGATGGCGGCATTCGTGTTCAGAGCGAGGGCCGCCTCAAGGCGCAGGGCTTCCGTACCACCGAGTACCCGGGCTTTCCCACGGACATGCAGGCGCAGTTCATGGCGCTCAACGTGATCTCCGAAGGAACCTCGACCGTGACCGAGACCATCTTCGAGAACCGGTTCATGCACGTCGACGAGATGCTTCGTCTGGGCGCGCGGATCCAGACCGACGGCAAGGTGGCGGTGATCGAAGGCGTCTCGCAGCTTTCGGGAGCGACCGTGATGGCAACCGACCTGCGCGCTTCGGCGAGCCTCGTCATTGCCGGCCTCGTGGCCGAGGGCGAGACGCTGGTGGACCGCATCTATCACCTCGATCGCGGCTACGACCGAATGGAAGCCAAGCTGCGCGGCCTCGGTGCCGACGTCGAGCGCGTGGCCGGCCCGGCCGAGGTGCAACCATGATCACGCTGGCACTCTCGAAGGGCCGCATCTTCGAGGAAACGTTGCCCCTGCTGGCCGCGGCGGGCATCGAGGTCACGGAGGATCCGGACAAGTCCCGCAAGCTGATCCTTGCGACCACCAAGCCCGACGTGCGCGTGGTGCTGGTTCGCGCCTCGGATGTGCCCACGTACGTGCAATACGGTGGCGCCGACCTGGGCGTCACGGGGCTCGACGTCCTGCTCGAGCATGGCAATCAGGGCCTCTACCAACCGCTGGACCTTCGCATCGCGGCCTGCCGCCTCAGCGTGGCAGTGCGGGCCGACTACGACTACGCCTCTGCCGTCAAGCAAGGTTCGCGCATCAAGGTCGCGACCAAGTACGTCGGGCTGGCGCGCGATTTCTTCGCCAGCAAGGGCGTGCACGTCGACCTGATCAAGCTCTACGGCAGCATGGAACTCGCGCCGCTGACGGGCTTGGCGGACGCGATCGTCGACCTGGTCTCGACCGGCAACACGCTCAAGGCCAATCACCTCGTCGAAGTCGAACGCATCATGGACATCAGCGCGCGCCTGGTGGTCAACCAGGCTGCGCTCAAGCTCAAGCGCGAGGCGATTCGCCACATCGTTGACGCCTTCTCGTCGGCCATTCCCTCCACGTGATCCGGCAATCACCATGAAACTGAAAGCTGCCCCCGTCCTTCTCTCGACCACCTCGGCGAGTTTCGAGGCCGACTTCAAGGCGCGCCTGCATTGGTCCGCCGAGGCGGACGCAGCGATCGAGCAAGTGGTGGCTGACATTCTGTCGGACGTGCAGCGTCGTGGCGACGCTGCCGTGCTGGAGTACACGCGCCGCTTCGATCGGCTCGACGTCGCCGGCCTGGAGGGGCTCGAACTCACGGCGAACGAACTGCGCGCCGCCTTCGAATCGCTGCCCGCCGCGCAGCGCGATGCGCTCGAAGCCGCCGCGCTCCGGGTCCGCAGCTACCACGAGGCGCAGAAGAAGGCCAGCGGCGAAAGCTGGAGCTACCGCGATGACGACGGCACCTTGCTGGGCCAGAAGGTCACGCCGCTCGACCGCGTCGGCATCTACGTGCCGGGCGGCAAGGCAGCCTATCCGTCCAGCGTGCTCATGAACGCGATCCCCGCACATGTGGCGGGTGTCGGTGAAATCATCATGGTCGTGCCGACGCCGGGCGGCGAAAAGAACCCGCTGGTGCTGGCGGCTGCGCACGTGGCCGGCGTGACGCGCGCCTTCACCATCGGCGGTGCGCAGGCCGTGGCGGCGCTTGCGTATGGCACGGCGACCATCCCGGCGGTCGACAAGATCACCGGCCCCGGCAATGCCTACGTAGCCGCCGCCAAGCGCCGCGTTTTCGGCACCGTGGGCATCGACATGATCGCGGGCCCCAGCGAAATCCTCGTGCTGGCCGACGGCACGACGCCGCCGGAGTGGGTGGCGATGGACCTGTTCAGCCAGGCCGAGCACGACGAATTGGCGCAGAGCATCCTGCTGTGCCCTGACGCCGACTACATCCAGCGCGTCCAGCAGGAAATCGACCGGCTCCTGCCCTCGATGCCGCGCGCCGAGATCATCGCGGCCTCGCTCAATGGCCGTGGCGCATTGATCCACACCCGCAGCATGGAAGAGGCCTGCGCGATCAGCAACCGCATCGCGCCCGAGCATCTGGAAGTCAGCAGCCGCGAGCCGGGCCGCTGGGAGCCGCTGCTCAAGCATGCCGGCGCGATCTTCCTGGGCGCCTACACCAGCGAGAGCCTGGGAGACTACTGCGCGGGCCCCAACCACGTGCTGCCCACGAGCGGCACGGCGCGCTTCAGCTCGCCGCTGGGCGTTTACGACTTCCAGAAGCGATCGAGCCTCATCGAGGTCAGCGAAGCCGGCGCGCAAGTGCTCGGCCGCATCGCGGTGACCCTCGCGGAAGGCGAGGGGCTTTCCGCACACGCCGAGGCCGCCCGCATGAGATTGCGCTGAGGGAATGCGGGATGGGCGCCGTGACGCGAATCCGACTTGACCGGCTCGGGCAGTTGCTGGCCTTGGCCGCGCTCGCCTGTGCCGTGAGCGCCCAGGCGATGACCATCCGCGAGTTGCGTACCCTGGAAGCCAACGAAAAGGAAGGCAAGCTCTACGCCAACTACTATCTCGTCGGTGTGATGGAAGGCCTGCGCGAGGCGAGCGACGCGGCGCAGCGCGCGGGCCAGAAGCCGCCTTTCTGCATCAACGGGCGAAAATTCGAGCCGGTAATGGCTCGCTCCCTCTACCAGTCCGAACTGACGCGCAACGCCGACAGCTACGAGGCCGACATGCCGGTCCAGTTCGTGCTCTCGGCCGCATTGCGCAACAGCTACCGCTGCAATCCTTGAATCGAATGACCTCCAAGACTGTCACCCCCGCTGCGCTCGGCCGGATCCGTGCCGACGTGCAATCCATGCATGCCTACGCGGTGCAGGATGCGCGCGGCCTGCTCAAGCTCGACGCCATGGAGAACCCCTACGGCCTGCCGCCGGAGTTGCAGGCCGCCCTTGGCCGGCGCCTCGGTACGCTCGCGCTGAACCGCTATCCGGGTGAACGCGGGGCCGAACTGCAGCGCGCCCTGGCAAGGCATGCCGCCATGCCGGAAGGCTTTGCGCTCATGCTGGGCAATGGCTCGGACGAGCTGATTTCGCTGCTCGCCATGGCCTGCGATCTCCCAGGCGCGGCGATCCTGGCGCCCGTTCCAGGTTTCGTGATGTACGCGATGAGCGCGCAACTGCAGGGCCTGCGCTTCGTGGGGGTGCCGCTGACCACCGACTTCGAGCTGGACGAAGGCGCCATGCTCGACGCCATCGCGCAGGAAAAGCCGGCCATCGTCTACCTGGCCTATCCGAACAACCCGACCGCCAACCTCTGGGACGATGCCGTGATCGAGAAGATCATCGATGCCCAGGGCGCGCAAGGCGGCCTGGTGGTCATCGACGAGGCCTACCAGCCCTTTGCCGCCAGGAGCTACATCGACCGGGTTGCCCGCCGCGACCACGTCCTCCTGATGCGCACGCTCAGCAAGTTCGGCCTCGCCGGCGTCCGCCTGGGCTACATGATGGGGCCCGCTGCCCTGATCGCCGAGGTCGACAAGGTGCGCCCGCCCTACAACATCAGCGTGCTCAACTGCGAGTGCGCGCTCTTCGCGCTGGAGCACGCCGACGTGTTCGAGCGGCAGGCCGCCGACATCCGAAGCCAGCGCGCCCGGCTCGCCGAGGGGCTGGCGCGCCTGCCGGGTGTGAAGGTTTGGCCCAGCGAAGCCAACATGATGCTGGTACGTGTCCCCGATGCCACAAAGACCTTCGAGGGTATGAAGGCGGGCGGTGTGCTGGTCAAGAACGTTTCTAAAATGCACTCCCTGCTCGCGAATTGCCTGCGCCTGACCGTCGGAACCGCCGACGAGAACACGCGGATGCTCGCGGCACTCGAAGCCTCACTATGAATACCCCCACGGCACCCGAAGCAGTCGTCGCCGCCTCCGCTCGAACGGCGGCGGTCACGCGCAACACGGCTGAAACGAAGATCACGGTCCAGGTCAACCTCGACGGCACCGGCCGCTCGAAGCTGTCGACCGGCATTGGCTTCTTCGACCACATGCTCGACCAGATCGCCCGCCACGGGCTGATCGACCTCGACATCGACTGCAAGGGCGACCTGCACATCGACGGCCACCACACGGTGGAAGACGTCGGCATCACGCTGGGACAGGCGGTCGCCAAGGCCGTGGGCGACAAGAAGGGCATTCGCCGCTATGGCCATGCCTACGTGCCGCTGGACGAGGCGCTGAGCCGCGTCGTGATCGACTTTTCCGGCCGTCCCGGCCTGGTGATGGACGTGCCCTTCACGAGCGGCATGATCGGCACCTTCGACAGCCAGCTCACGTACGAGTTCTTCCAGGGCTTCGTCAACCACGCGTTCGTGACGCTCCATATCGACAATCTCAAGGGCGTGAACGCGCACCACCAGTGCGAGACGGTCTTCAAGGCCTTCGCGCGGGCACTGCGCGCGGCGCTGGAACTCGATCCGCGCTCCGCGGGTGTCATTCCTTCGACGAAGGGTTCGCTCTGACAAGCAATACCGTTGCCGTCGTCGACTACGGCATGGGCAACCTGCGGTCCGTGTCGCAGGCCGTGCAGCATGCGGCCGATCAGGTCGGGGTGGAGGTGTTCGTCACCTCCGATCCGGACGTCGTGCGCCGGGCTACCCGCGTGGTGCTGCCAGGGCAGGGCGCCATGCCGGATTGCATGCGCGAACTTCGCGATTCGGGGCTGCTGGAACCCGTGCTCGAGGCGGCGGCCAGCAAGCCGTTGTTCGGCGTCTGCGTCGGCATGCAGATGCTCCTGTCGCACAGCGACGAGGGGCCGACCGACGGCCTGGACCTGATTCCCGGCAATGTGCGCAAGTTCGAGCTGGCGGGCCGTACCCAGCCGGATGGCAGCCGTTACAAGGTGCCGCAGATGGGCTGGAACCAGGTCCGGCAGATGCGGCCGCACCCGGTCTGGGCGGGAGTGCCCGACCAGAGCTACTTCTATTTCGTCCACAGCTTCTACGCCCGGCCGACCGACCCCAGCCACAGTGCGGGGGAGGCGGAATACGGCGAGCGCTTTACCGCCGCCGTCGCACGCGATAATATTTTTGCTACCCAGTTCCACCCGGAGAAGAGTGCGGACCATGGGTTGCAGCTCTATCGAAATTTCCTCCACTGGAATCCCTGACACCTTGAACGCATCGACCGTGCGGCTCGCGTCCGTGCCTGCGGCGCTCGCCCGATTCTGAGTACGATCGCGCTTTTCGCCACCCACTTCCGCTCGTCCGCACGATCCTTCGCGACTTCATCGTTCGTTCCACGCAATCCCGCACCATGCTCCTCATTCCTGCGATCGACCTCAAGGATGGCCACTGCGTTCGCCTCAAGCAAGGCGACATGGACCAGTCCACCACTTTCAGTGAAGACCCGGCCGCGATGGCGCGCAAGTGGCTCGAAGCCGGTGCGCGGCGGCTGCATCTGGTCGACCTCAACGGCGCTTTCGCCGGGAAGCCGCAGAACCATGCGGCGATCAAGGCGATCCTGAGGGAGGTCGGCGACGACATTCCGGTACAGCTCGGCGGCGGCATCCGCGACCTGGACACCATCGAGCGCTACATCGACGACGGCCTGCGCTACGTGATCATCGGCACCGCAGCGGTCAAGAACCCCGGGTTCCTGAAGGACGCCTGCAGCGCCTTCGGCGGCCACATCATCGTGGGCCTCGACGCCAAGGACGGCAAGGTGGCGACCGACGGCTGGAGCAAGCTTACCGGCCACGAGGTCTCCGACCTGGGCAAGAAGTTCGAGGATTACGGCGTCGAGTCGATCATCTACACCGACATCGGCCGCGACGGCATGCTGTCGGGCATCAACATCGAGGCTACGGTCAGGCTGGCCCAGGCGCTGACCATTCCGGTGATTGCTTCGGGTGGCCTTTCGAACATGGCCGATATCGACAAGCTGTGCGCCGTCGAACCCGACGGTGTAGAAGGCGTGATTTGCGGCCGCGCGATCTACTCGGGCGACCTGGACTTCGCCACAGCACAGGCCCGGGCCGACGAACTCGCAGACGCTGCCTGAACGGCTCCTGGGAGTTATTCAGATTTCACCGCCATTGTCTGGATGATGGTTTCCAGCTGAGGGCTCATCGGCAGGTTGATGCTCGTCCCCGACGGCAGCTTGCGCAGGAACCAGCGCTTGTACTGGCGCTCGATTTCTCCATCCTCCGCCAGGTCGTGAAAGGTGTTGTTGACCACCGTCGCCATCTGGGGATCGTTCTTCCGGTACATCACGCCGTACGGGTCGTACGAGAGAAAGTCGCCGACCACGTAATAGTCGCTCGGCCCCTGGGCGGTACCGCGGTCCTGCGCGATCAGGCCGTACAGGAGCACGTCGTCGGTCGCGAACGCATCGGCCTTTCCGGTCTTCACCAGCGCAAAGGACTCGGCGTGGTCGCGCGACACCAGCAGATTCAGGCCGAGCTTGAAGCGGGTGGACAGGTCCCGCATCGTCTTCTCGTTGGTGGTTCCGCTGGTCACGGCCACGTTCTTTCCCGCCAGATCGGTGAACGACTGGATCGGGGAGCCCTTCTTGACCAGCAACTTGGTGCCCGACACGAACATCGTCGGCGAGAAGCTGACGCGTTTCTGCCGTTCGAGGTTGTTCGTGGTCGAACCGCACTCGAGATCGACCTGGCCGTTCACCACCGCGTCGATGCGCGACTCGGAGGTCACCGGTACCCATTTCGTCGTGAGCGACTTGTGCACCGCTTCGCTCATCGCCTCGACCACCGCCTTGCACAGTTCGATCGAATAGCCGATGGGCTCGTTGCGCGCGGACAGGTAGGAGAACGGCACCGAGGATTCCCGGTAGCCGATGGTGACCGTTCCCGATTCGCGCACCTTGGCCAGCGTCCCGGTCAGTTCCGCCGGCGCGGCCGGAATCGGCTCGGTCTGGGCGGCCGCCGGCGACAGGCACAGGAGGCCGCCAAGCAGGGCCGCGGCGATCGACAGCTTCTGTAAGCGCGTCATGGCAGCCTCAGGCGTGCGCAGGATGGGCGAGGGTGGCCGCCAGTTCGGCGTCCATCGTCCTGGCGTTCGCCTCGGCCTCGCTTTCCGTGAGGAGTTCGCCTTCCCACTTGGCGACCACCGCCGTGGCGATGGAATTGCCGACCGCGTTGGTCGCCGAGCGGCCCATGTCCAGGAAGGTGTCGACGCCAAGAATCAGCAGCAGGCCCGCTTCAGGGATGTTGAACTGGTTCAAGGTGGCAGCGATCACCACCAGCGATGCGCGCGGAACGCCGGCCATGCCCTTCGACGTCAGCATGAGAATCAGCAGCATGGTGATCTGGGTGCCGATCGACAGCGGGATGTCGTAGGCCTGGGCGATGAACAGCACGGCGAAGGTGCAGTACATCATCGAGCCATCCAGGTTGAAGGAATAGCCCATTGGCATTACGAAGCTGGAGATCTTGCGCTTGACGCCGAAACGGTCCAGCGCGATGAGGATCTTCGGATAGGCGGCCTCCGAACTCGCCGTGGCAAAGGACAGCAGGAAGGGCTCCCGGATGAGCTTGAGCAGCTTCACGATGCGCGGCCCCAGGAAGACGAAGCCCGCGAAGGCAAGCACTCCCCAGAGGATGAACAGGCTGAGGTAGAAGCCGCCCATGAAGACCGCGAACTTGATCAGGATCTGCAGGCCATTGGTCGCCACCGTCGCGGCCATGGCAGCCATGACCGCCAGCGGGGCCAGCTTCATCACGTAGCCCGTGATCTTGAGCATGGCGTGCGACAGTTCGTCGATGGAGGCGACCAGCGTCTTGCCCTTTTCGCCCAGCGAGGCGAGCGCGACGCCGAAGAACATCGAGAACACCACGATCTGCAGGATCTCGTTGTTGGCCATGGCCTCGACGAAGGACTTGGGAACCACATGGCCGACGAAGTCCTTGAGGGTGAACTTCGAAGTCGCGAGGTTCGCCGAGGAACCGATGTCCGGCAGCGGCAGGCCGAGGTTGTGGCCGGGCTGCAGCAGGTTGGCCATCACCAGGCCCAGGATGAGCGAGATCAGCGATGCCGTGATGAACCACCCCAGCGCCTTGCCGAACACACGCCCGACCGCGGCGGCGTCCCCCATGTGGGCGATGCCGACGACCAGCGTGGAGAAGACGAGCGGCCCGATCAGCATCTTGATCAGTCGCAGGAACACGTCCGACATGATCGAGATGTAGCCTGCGATCTCCGCTGCGGACTTCTTGTCCGGGAAGCTGACGAAGACCATGTAGCCCAGAATGATCCCGATCACCATCGCTATCAGAATCCAGGCCGCTGGCGGCAGTTTCCTTCTCATGGGAGCTCCTTGCGAGTGAGTTCTGGAGAGAGTCTTCTCTGGCCGACAGCCGCATCCGGCAACCGTCTGCTGATGCGATTTCAAGCCAAATAGGCGCCGGCTGCAATGCCGACGAGCAACTGCATCTCTGGACGCCGGTCGGGGCATGCGGGCCAAACCTAGAATCGGGTCATGTCTCTCCAAGCGCTTTCCTTCCGCGGCCAGCCGGCAGTGCGCCTCGCCCTGCCCGGGGGCGATAGCTGCACCGTCGCGCTGCATGGCGCCCATGTGCTGTCCTGGACCACGGCCGACGGGGTGGAACGCCTCTATCTGAGCCCCGATGCACACTTCGACGGCCAGAGCGCCATCCGCGGCGGCGTGCCGATCTGCTGGCCGCAGTTCAATATGCGGGGACCCTTGCCCAAGCACGGTTTCGTTCGCAACGTGGCCTGGCAGGCCGAGTCGGAGGAGGAGGACGGCAAGCGCCGGACCGTCGTGTTTTCGCTGCGGTCCAACGATGCCACGCGGGCGATCTGGCCGCATTCCTTCCACGCCCGGCTGGCAGTGACGCTGGCGCCGCACATGCTGCGCATCGCCCTGACGATCGACAACTCCGGCAGCGGACCCTGGTCGTTCGCAGCGGCCCTGCACAGCTACTTGCGGGTGGATGAGGTCACCGACGCCCGGCTCGAAGGCCTGCAAGGAGCCAACCGGTGGGACGCGGTGCGAGACGATCGCCATGTCGAATTGGCGCCCTCGCTGGGTTTCGGGGCCGAATTCGACAGCGTCTACGCCTCGCCCGCCAAGCCGCTGCGCCTGGTGCAGCCGTCCGGCACGCTTGAAATCTCGCAAAGCGCGAGTTGCAGCGAGACCGTCGTTTGGAACCCGGGCCCGTTGCTGAGCGCCAAGCTCGAGGACCTGCCCGATGATGGCTGGCGCCACATGCTCTGCGTCGAGGCCGCGCGTATCGACGAGCCTGTCCTGCTGGCGCCCGGCGCCCAATGGCAGGGCTGGCAGCAACTCCACGTCCTTTGAATTCCTGTCCGAACGAATCCATGCTTGCCAAACGCATCATTCCCTGCCTCGACGTCACCGGCGGCCGTGTCGTCAAGGGCGTCAACTTCGTCGAACTGCGCGATGCCGGCGACCCGGTCGAGATCGCTGCGCGCTACAACGCGCAAGGCGCCGACGAACTGACCTTCCTGGACATCACCGCGACCAGCGACGGGCGCGACCTCATCCTGCCCATCATCGAAGCCGTAGCGTCTCAGGTGTTCATTCCCCTGACCGTGGGCGGGGGCGTGCGGACGGTCGCAGACGTGCGCCGCCTGCTCAATGCCGGGGCGGACAAGACCAGCTTCAATTCAGCCGCGATCGCCAATCCCCAGGTCATCGAGGACGCTGCCGGCAAGTACGGCGCGCAGTGCATCGTGGTGGCCATCGACGCCAAGCGTCGCAGCCCCGAGGATGCCGCGACGCGTGGCCCCGGCTGGGACGTCTATAGCCACGGTGGCCGCAAGAACACGGGCCTCGATGCCGTGCAATGGGCTGTCGAAATGGCGCGGCGCGGTGCCGGCGAGATCCTGCTGACCAGCATGGACCGCGACGGCACCAAGAGCGGGTTCGACCTCGAACTCACGCGCGCCGTGAGCGATGCGGTCAGCGTGCCGGTGATTGCCTCGGGCGGCGTCGGCAGCCTGGAGCACCTGGCGGACGGCATCCAGACAGGGGGGGCCGATGCGGTTCTGGCGGCCAGCATCTTCCACTACGGCGAATTCACCGTGGGCGAAGCCAAGCAGCGCATGGCCGCACGCGGCATTCCGGTCCGGCTGTGACCGACAATAGCCCGATGAACTGGCTGGACGAAGTGAAATGGGACGCGAACGGCCTGGTGCCGGTGATCGCTCAGGAACAGGGCAGCAACGACGTGTTGATGTTTGCCTGGATGAACCGCGAAGCGCTCGCGAAGACCGCTGAAATCGGCCGTGCCGTGTATTTCAGCAGGTCACGCGGCAAGCTGTGGTTCAAGGGCGAGGAGTCCGGCCACGTCCAGACGGTGCACGAAATCCGTCTCGATTGCGACAACGATGTCGTGCTTCTCAAGGTCACGCAGCTCGGCCATGAACCGGGGATCGCCTGCCACACGGGGCGTCACAGCTGCTTCTTCAGCAAATATGAGAACGGGCAGTGGACCGTGGCGGAGCCGGTCTTGAAAGACCCCGCATCGATCTACACATCGTCCCCAAGATGAGCACTACTGAACGCAACGCGGAAGACGCGCTGGCGCGCCTGGCCGCCGTGATCGAAAGCCGACTGCCCGCGCGTGGCGGCGACCCCGACAAGAGCTACGTCGCGCGCCTCCTGCACCGCGGTCCGGACGCCTTTCTCAAGAAGATCGGCGAGGAAGCCACCGAAGTCGTGATGGCCGCGAAGGATGCCGACCACGGCGGCGACCGCGCGAAGCTGGTGAACGAAGTGGCCGACCTGTGGTTCCACAGCATGATCGCACTGGCGCACTACGGCTTTTCGCCGCGCGACGTGGTGGCGGAACTGGAGCGCCGCGAAGGCACCAGCGGCATCGAGGAAAAGGCCCTGCGCAAGGCGCAGGATCGCGAAGCTTCCAACGACTGAGAGGACGCGCCATGCCCAACGACATCGTGACCGTCGAGCCCGACGACTCGCTCAAGACCTGGGGCTGGATCAGTTACATCCTGCATCTGGTGGTCGCCGTGGGTGCCGTGCTGCCGGGCGCGCAGGCTTCCATCGGCCTGCTGCTGATCGCGCTGGTGATCGACCTGGTCAAGCGCGACGATGCCGCGGGCACCTGGCAGGCGTCGCACTTCAGCTGGCGCATCCGATCGGTGCTGTGGGCGGGCGTGCTGTACGTGCTGACCTCATGGCTCTGGCTGCTGTTTCTCGTGCCGGGCTGGATCGCCTGGGCGCTGATCTCCCTCTGGTTCCTCTATCGCATCGTCAAGGGGATGGTGCGCATGAATGCGGGCCGGTCCATGGAGCCTTCCAATGTCGTCTGACCCGAACTGCGTCTTCTGCAAGATCATCGAAGGGAAGATTCCCTCCCGCAAGGTGTACGAGGACGACGAGCTTTTTGTCTTCCACGACATCGCCCCCTGGGCGCCGGTGCACTTCATGATCGTGCCGAAGCGCCACATTCCGTCGATGGCCCAGGTCACTGGCGACGATGCGGCGCTGCTGGGAAGGATCATGACGCTGGCGCCCAAGCTCGCCGTCGAGCAAGGTTGCAGGCCTTATCCGGCGGGAGGCTTTCGCATCGTCGTGAATACAGGCGCGGAGGGCGGGCAGGAAGTTCACCATCTCCACGTGCACGTCATGGGTGGTCCAAGGCCCTGGCTCAAAGGCTGACTCGCGATTCGGGCTTCCGCGCGGTTTCCGAAGTCTGCGCGTTCGGGAAAACAGATAGCCATCGTTTTCGGCCGGTCAATTCCGCCGACTAAAATCGTTCACATTCTTCAGGAGTAATCCATGGGTTCACTTTCCATCTGGCACTGGCTGATCGTGCTGCTTGTCGTCGTGATGATCTTCGGCACCAAGAAGCTCCGCAACATGGGCTCCGACCTCGGCGGCGCCGTCAAGGGTTTCAAGGACGGCATGAAAGACGGCGCAGCACCCGAGACGCCGGCCGGTCCGAACGCGCAGGTCACGGGCAACACCACCGCCGACAAGTCGACGATCGACGTCGAGGCGCGTCAAAAGTCCTGAGCTGAGCATCCGTGATCGACCTCGGCATCTCGAAACTCGCGCTGATCGGCGCAGTTGCGCTGATCGTCATCGGACCCGAAAAGCTGCCGCGCGTGGCCCGCACCGTCGGAACCCTGCTCGGCAAGGCGCAGCGTTACGTGAATGACGTCAAGGCCGAGGTCAATCGCTCGATGGACCTCGACGAGCTGCGCAAGATGAAGGACACCGTGCAGGACGCTGCCCGCGATGTCGAGCACAGCATCCAGTCGGGCGCCAGCGACTTCGAAAAGCAGTTCTCCGAAAGCGGCCAGACCCTCTCCGAGCTGGCAGAGCCGACGCCTTCCTATCCCGAATACAAGCACCCGCGCAAGAATTGGCGCCTGAAGCAGGGCGCCACCCCGCAGTGGTACAAGGCGCGCAACGGCGTGCGCACCAAGGCGCTCTCAGGCGCAGCGCGCGTGGCCCGTTACCGTCCCCACAAAATCAACTAGCCGCACCGCCGATCCGGTTGCGCCCAGCGCGCACCGATTTCCTGCCCGCAGCGTCCTCACATGGCCGACCCCACCGACAAGAACAAAGAAGACGAACTGGCCGGCACCGAGCAGCCTTTCGTCCAGCACCTGATGGAGCTGCGGGATCGCCTGCTCTACTGCGTCTATGGCCTCGTCGTGGCCGGCATCCTGCTCGCCATCTGGCCCGGCCCCGCCGGACTGATCGACATGATCGCCGTGCCGATCCGCGCCCACATGCCGCCCGATGCGAAGTTGATCGCCATCGGCGTGTTCTCGCCGTTCTTCGTGCCGCTGAAGGTGCTGGGCATGACGGCCGTGCTGCTCGCGCTGCCCTGGCTCATGTACCAGTGCTGGATGTTCGTGGCGCCGGGCCTCTACAGCCACGAAAAGAAGTTCGCGTTGCCGTTGATCTTCTTCGGTAGCCTGCTGGCCTATGGCGGCATCGCCTTCGTGCAGTTCTTCGTGCTGGACAAGATGTTCGGCTTCATACAGAAGTTCACACCACCGTCGGTGAATGCCACGCCTGATATCTCGTCCTACGTGGAAGCGATCTTGTCGCTGTACATCGCGTTCGGCGTGGCCTTCCAGGTGCCGATCGTCGTGATGCTGCTCGTGCGTTTCGAGATGGTCACCATCGAGAAGCTGAAATCATTCCGCGGCTATTTCATCGTGGTCGCATTCGTCGTGGCTGCGGTGCTGACGCCGCCGGACGTTGTCTCGCAACTCGCCCTGGCGATTCCGATGTGCCTGCTGTACGAGGTCGGCATCATCGGTGCGCGTTACTTCGCGAAGAACACCAAGGCGCCGGAAGAAAGCGCGGATTCCGCGCAATCCTGAGCGCGCCCTTCCCCGAGGGCGCCCTCTATTCGGTCGGGTTCGGTGCTCGCCGCACCTGCGACCGGGGCCGCAGGCCCGGTGTCACATCCAGTTCCAGCTTGTCGCTGCCGCGCTGCAACGCAAAGCGCGCCGCTTGGCCCGGCTTGAGTCCTGCCACGGCGGTCCGGAGCTCCTGCACGTTTCCGATACTTTTATCGCCCACGCTGCTGATGACATCGCCCGGGCGAACGCCGGCCTTGGCCGCCGGGCCGTTTTGCAGCACGCCCGTGATAATCACGCCGGCATCGGCCTTGACGCCGAAGGTTTCCGCGAGTTCGGGAGAAAGGTCGTTGAGCTCCACGCCGATCCAGCCGCGAGTGACCTTCCCGGCCTTCACGATGTCTTCGAGCACCTGCTTGGCGGTCGAGACCGGAATGGCAAAGCCGATGCCCATGCTGCCGCCTGAGCGGGAAAAGAACGCGGTGTTGATGCCTTCGAGGTTGCCGTTCACGTCGACCAGTGCGCCGCCCGAATTGCCCGGGTTGATCGCCGCATCGGTCTGGATGAAGTTCTCGAAAGTGTTGACGTCGAGCTGGTTGCGCCCGAGCGCCGACACGATGCCGCTCGTCACGGTCTGGCCGACGCCGAAGGGATTGCCGATGGCGAGCACCTGGTCGCCGACCTGGAGCGTGTCGGAATTGCCCAGCACGATCACCGGCAGCTTGTCGAGTTCGATCTTGAGCACGGCCAGATCGGTGTCCGGATCGGTGCCGATCACCTTGCCGCGCGCGTGCCGGCCGTCATTGAGGGTGACGTCGATCTCGTCGGCGCCCTCCACGACGTGGTTATTGGTGAGGATGTAGCCGTCGGCGCTCACGATCACGCCGCTGCCCAGCCCGACCTGGGGCTGGTCCGCGCCCTGGTCCCCGAAGAAGAAGCGAAACCACGGATCGTTGCTGCGCGGAGAAAGCTGCGCCGCCTTGCTGGTGTTGATGCTGACCACGGCCGGCGACGCCTTCTTGGCGGCCGCGCTCAGGCTTCCCGGGGCAATCGTGGCCGGGCCGGAGGCAGGCGCCTCGATGACCGCGACGACGCCGCCGAGCGAGCCTCGACGGTTGAGCCACTCGGGCTTGAGGGTCGCGACGACGAAATAGGCCGCGAGCAGGACCGTTACGGCTTGGGCAAACAGCAGCCAGGTGCGTTTCATGAAGAGGTGAAGAGAACGTTGAGCGAAAGCGCGCCGGGGAGGTGGGGCGTCGAAGACCCGATTGTCCCTCAACGCTTCCGAGGAGCCTTTCGCCGGCCCCCGATGACTGTGTGGGGCCTTGCTCCGCGCAAGGACGTGAAATTGGGGAAAACCCTTAAAATTGGAGGACTTGCAGCCGGACGCTCTACAGGGCCTTCTCCGGTGTGGCGCGCACGAGACCCGCAGCGACAGGCCGCTTACGCAAGAGCCCACGGGCTTCGGTTCGCCGAAGCGCCTCGTCCCATCGTTTCGCTTTTACGTTTGCCCATGACTGCACCAGCCCTTGGCGATGGCGTTTCCGTGCCATCGACGCCCACGCGCACGCTCGGCGCCCGAGACTACAAGACCCTCGCCTTGTCAGCCCTTGGGGGAACGCTCGAGTTCTACGACTTTGTCATCTACGTGTTCTTTGCAACGGTGCTCGGGGCACTGTTCTTCCCGGCAGACATGCCCGACTGGCTGCGGCAACTGCAGACCTTCGGCATCTTCGCGGCGGGCTACCTGGCGCGGCCCCTGGGCGGCATCGTGATCGCGCATTTCGGCGACCTGCTCGGTCGCAAGCGCATGTTCACGCTGTCGATCTTCCTGATGGCCGCACCCACGCTGGTGATCGGCCTGCTTCCGACCTACGCCAGCATCGGCGTCGCGGCGCCGCTGCTTCTGCTGGCCATGCGCGTGCTGCAGGGCGCGGCGATCGGCGGCGAGATGCCCGGCGCCTGGGTGTTCGTGGCCGAACACGTGCCGTCGCGCCGCTACGGATTCGGCGTCGGCACGCTGACTTCGGGCATCACGGGCGGCATCCTGCTGGGTTCGCTGGTCGCCATGGCGATCAACCAGCACTACACGCCGGTCGAGGTCAGTGACTTTGCGTGGCGCATCCCCTTCATCCTCGGCGGCGTATTCGGCCTGGTGTCGGTCTATCTGCGCCGCTTCTTGCACGAGACGCCGGTGTTCCAGGAACTGGCGGATCGCCGCAACGTGGCGCGCGAACTTCCGCTCAAGACCATCCTGCGCGAGCACCGCGGCGCCAGCGCGTTCGTCGGGCTGCTGACCTGGGTGCTCTCGGCCGCGATCGTGGTGGTCGTTCTTTTCACGCCGACCTATCTGCAGAAGGTGCACCACATTCCGGCGGCCCTCGCACTGGAGGCAAACGCGGTGGCGACACTGATGCTGACGTTGGGATGCATCCTGGTGGGCTGGGCCTGCGACCGCATCGGTACTCGCGCGGTAATGCTGGTCGGCTGGGGTGGCCTGGTTGTCACTACCTATCTCTTCTATTCGAGCCTGCCCGGAACGTCCGCTTCGCTGGTCTGGCACTACGGCCTGGTCGGGCTGTTCGTCGGCACCATCGCCACCGTGCCGATCGCCGGCGTCCGTGCGTTCCCTGCGCCGGTGCGCTTCTCGGGGCTTTCGTTTGCCTACAACATGTCGTACGCCATCTTCGGCGGTCTTACCCCCATCATCCTCACGCTATGGCTGCAGAAGGATCCGATGGCGCCGGCGCACTACGTCGCGGCGCTCGCCGGACTCGGCTTCGTGCTCGGCCTGTTGCCCCTCGCGTCGCGCGGCCATGCCATGCGGGCGGCCGCGGCCAGGTCCACAATGGCGTGATGAGCACGACCCGCCACGAACTTCTTCACGCGTTCGACCTGCTGCTCGCTCCCGAGCGTTTCAAGGACTACGGACCCAACGGCTTGCAGGTGGAAGGCCGCACGAAGGTGCGCAAGATCGTCTCCGGCGTCACGGCAAGCCGTGCGCTGATCGAGGCGGCCATCCGCGCCGAAGCCGATGCGATCTTCGTCCACCACGGCTTGTTCTGGCGTGGCCAGGACGGTCGGGTCACAGGGTGGATGCGCCAGCGCCTGGGCCTGCTGCTGGGCGACGACGTCAATCTCTTCGCATACCACTTGCCGCTCGATGCGCATCCCGAACTTGGCAACAACGCGCAGCTTGGCGCGCACTTGGGGCTTGTGGCGCGCCCGGGCTCTGCCGGCCGCTTCGGCGAGCAGGAACTCGGATTCATGGGCGCGCGCGAGAACGGCGAGGGCTTCGCGAGCGCCAAGGCGCTGGCCACCCATGTGGAGAAAGCACTCGGCAAGGCCGTGACGCTTGTGGAGGGCACGTCCCGGCAGATCCGGAGCGTTGCATGGTGCACAGGCGGTGCGCAGAGCTACTTCGAGGCCGCCATCGCGGCTGGTGCGGATGCCTTCATCACCGGCGAAATCTCCGAGCCCCAGGCTCACTACGCCCGCGAAACGGGCGTTGCCTTCCTGGCTTGCGGGCACCACGCCACCGAACGCTATGGCGCGCCGGCGGTGGCCGGCCATGTGGCCGCGCAGCTTGGGCTGGCGCACGAATTCATCGATATCGACAACCCGGCGTGAGCAGCGTTCAGCGTCCCGTCGCCATCACGATCGGCGACCCGGCGGGCATAGGGCCCGAGATCATCGTCAAGGCATTTCGCGACGCACCTGACGTGATGCCGGGGTGCTTCGTAGCGGGCGACGTGGGCACGGTGAGACGTGCCGCCCAGGCGCTCGCGGTACCCGGCGTGCTCGCACCGCCTGTGGCGGTCATCGAGATGCCGGGAGACGTTGTGGGCGTTCCGCCGGGATGCATCCCCGTGCTGCAGGCCATCGAGCCTCCCGAGATCGCGATCGCCGTCGGCCAGATCAGCGCCCTCGCGGGACGCATGGCCGGCGACTGCGTCGTATGGGCTGCACGCGCGGCACTGCGCGGCGAGATCGCGGCGATCGTGACCGCGCCATTGCACAAGGAAGCGTTGTCGGCCGCGGGATTCTCCTTCCCGGGCCACACCGAACTGCTGCAGGCAGAGGCCGCTGCATACCTGGGCCGTCCGATCGCGAAAGTGCCGGTGCGCATGATGCTGGCCAACGATGAGCTTCGAACCGTGCTCGTCAGCATTCACATGTCGCTGCGCGATGCCATCGAGGCCGTGACCTTCGATGGCGTGCTCGAAACGCTGCGGATCACGCAGACCGCGCTCACCGCGGTGTTGGGCAGGGCGCCGCGAATCGGCGTGGCAGGCCTCAATCCGCATGCGGGGGAGGGTGGCCTGTTCGGATCGGAAGAGCGCGACATCATCGTGCCGGCCATTTCGGCGGCGCAGTCAGAGGGCATCGACGCAGACGGGCCTCATGCCCCCGACACGATCTTCATGCGGGCTCGCGCCAAGGCAAACGGAGCCGGCGAGTTCGATGTCGTGATCGCGATGTACCACGATCAGGGCCTCATCCCGGTCAAGTACCTCGGTGTGGAGAAGGGCGTGAACGTCACGCTCGGCCTGCCGCTGGTGCGCACCAGTCCCGATCACGGGACCGCGTTCGACATCGCAGGCATGGGGCGGGCCGATCCGTCCAGCCTCGTCGAGGCCGTCAGGATGGCGAAGTCGCTGTCAGGCGCCGTCAGGGACGCTTGAGGCTGTCTCGAATCTCGCGCAGCAGCACGACATCCTCGGGTGGAGCAGGCGGAGGGGCTGCCTCCTGCGACTTCTTCAGCTTGTTGATCTGCTTGACCATCAGAAAAATGATGAAGGCCAGGATCACGAAGTTCACGGCGATGGTGATGAAATTGCCGTATGCCAGCACCGGTGCTCCGGACTTCTTGAGATCGGCCAGGTTGTTGGCAACCCCTGCAGGCGTTGGACCCAGCACGACGTAGAGGTTCGAGAAATCGAGCTTGCCGAACACCAGGCCGACAATCGGCATGATGATGTCGCTCACCAGCGAGTCGACGATCTTCGCAAAGGCAGCGCCGATGATCACGCCGACCGCGAGGTCGATCACGTTGCCCTTGACGGCAAATTCGCGAAACTCCTTCAGAAAGCTCATGGTCGGGTACCCCCTCTGCAGTTGTTGAACGCGGTCGAGTATAGAGGCCGGACTCGCCGCAGCAGCCTTGCGGATCGCCTGCGGCAAGGGCTGCGTCGCGTTGAATTCACTTCTTACGCTCCGCTACAATCGTTGGTTGACCCAAGACCCTAGCGAAGAACATTGAGGATCCCCATGAGTGACAGCACCGCCGGCCGCCCCCGGATCGACACCAGCAAGCGGACGTGGTTGATCGCATCAGGTTGTGCGGGCGCAGTGGGCGGGGTGGCGGTGGCCGTCCCGTTCGTGAGCTCCTTTCAGCCCTCGGAAAAAGCCAAGGCGGCCGGTGCGCCGGTCGAAGCCGACATCAGCGCCCTGCAAGTGGGCGAGAAGATGACGGTCGAATGGCGCGGCAAGCCCGTGTGGATCCTGAAGCGCTCTCCCGCCCAGGTCGCCGAGCTCCCCAATCTCAACCCCCAGCTCGCCGATCCGCTGTCCAAGCGCAACCCCGAGGAGTTCACGCCCGAATACGCTCGCAACGAGCACCGTTCGATCAAGCCTGAAGTCCTCGTGGTCGTCGGTATCTGCACTCACCTCGGTTGCTCGCCGACGGACAAGTTCCAGGCCGGTCCGCAGCCCTCGCTGCCCGACAACTGGGAAGGCGGCTTTCTTTGCCCCTGCCACGGATCGACCTTCGATCTGGCTGGCCGCGTCTTCAAGAACAAGCCCGCGCCGGACAACCTGCCGGTGCCTCCGCACATGTACCTCTCCGACACGCGCCTCCTGATCGGCGACGACAAGAAGGCTTGAGGAGAAGGACGACATGGCTGAATTCAAGGAAATCTCCCCCAACGCACCCGCCAGCGAGAAGGCACTCAACTGGGTCGACAACCGTTTCCCGCTGACCAAGCTGTGGAACGAACAGTGGGGCAAGTACTACGCGCCCAAGAACTTCAACTTCTGGTACATCTTCGGCTCGCTCGCGATGCTGGTTCTCGTGATCCAGATCGTGACCGGCATCTTCCTCGTGATGCACTACAAGCCAGATGCCTCGCTGGCGTTCGCGTCGGTCGAGTACATCATGCGCGACGTGCCCTGGGGCTGGCTGATCCGCTACATGCACTCGACGGGGGCCTCCGCGTTCTTCATCGTGGTGTACCTGCACATGTTCCGCGGGTTGATCTACGGCAGCTACCGCAAGCCACGCGAGCTGATCTGGATCTTCGGCTGCGCGATCTTCCTGTGCCTGATGGCCGAGGCCTTCATGGGCTACCTGCTGCCCTGGGGCCAGATGAGCTACTGGGGCGCCCAGGTGATCGTGAACCTGTTCTCCGCCATCCCCTTCGTGGGCCCGGACCTCGCCCTCCTGATCCGCGGTGATTACGTGGTGAGCGACGCCACGCTGAACCGCTTCTTCAGCTTCCACGTGATCGCCGTGCCGCTCGTGCTGCTCGGCCTGGTCGTCGCGCACCTGATCGCGCTGCACGAAGTGGGCTCGAACAATCCCGACGGCATCGAGATCAAGGCCAATCGCGGTCCCGACGGCCATCCGGTGGACGGCATCCCTTCGCATCCGTACTACACGGTGCACGACATCTTCGGCGTCGTGGTGTTCCTCACGATCTTCTCGGCCGTGATCTTCTTCGCGCCAGAAGCTGGTGGGTACTTCCTGGAATACAACAACTTCATCCCGGCCGACTCGCTGAAGACGCCGAACCACATCGCACCGGTCTGGTACTTCACGCCCTTCTATTCGATGCTGCGTGCAATCACCAGCGAGATGATGTATGCGCTCATTGCCTGCGTGGTGGGCGCTGCGGCGTTCGGTGTCTGGAAGGCGCGCGTGCCCTCGCTCATCAAGGGCGTAATCGTGATCGCCGCGGTCGTCGTTGCAGCGATGATGCTGTCGATCGACGCCAAGTTCTGGGGCGTGGTCGTCATGGGCGGCGCCGTCATCATCCTGTTCTTCCTGCCCTGGCTGGATCACAGCCCGGTCAAGTCGATCCGCTATCGTCCAGGCTGGCACAAGTACCTGTACGGCGTGTTCGTCGTGAACTTCGTGGTCCTGGCCTATCTGGGCGTCCAGCCACCGTCGCCGGTCGGCGAGCGCGTGTCGCAAATCGGTACTCTGTTCTATTTCGGTTTCTTCCTGTTGATGCCGTGGTGGAGCCGCCTCGGTGAATTCAAGCCGGTCCCTGAGCGCGTGACCTTCGCAGCGCACTGACCGGGAGAGCACAAGAATGAAGAAACTGATCCTCACGTTGATCGCAGCGCTTGGCATCGTTACCGGCGCACACGCCGCCGAAGGCGGGATTCCATGGGACAAGGCGCCGAACAGGACGAACGACCTGGCTTCCCTGCAGAACGGCGCCAAGCTCTTCGTCAACTACTGCCTGAACTGTCACTCGGCGGCGTTCATGCGCTACAACCGACTGCAGGACATCGGTATCTCGGAACAGCAGATCAAGGACAATCTGCTGTTCACGACCGACAAGGTCGGCGAAACCATGAAGGCGAACATCGATCCGCGCCAGGCCAAGGAATGGTTCGGCACCGTACCGCCCGACCTGACCCTGGTTGCGCGTTCGCGTGCCGGCCATGGCGGTACCGGCGCCGACTATCTCTACACCTACATGCGCACTTTCTACCGTGACGACACGAAGGCGACGGGGTGGAACAACCTGGCGTTCCCGGCTGTCGCCATGCCGCACGTCTTGTGGGAGTTGCAGGGTGAGCGCCGTCCGATCTTCGACAAGGTCGAGTCGCACGGCCACGAAACCGAGGTCTTCAAGGGTTGGGAGCAACTCAGTCCCGGTACCATGACGCCGATGCAATATGACCAGGCGATGGGCGACCTCGTGAGCTATTTGCAGTGGATGGCAGAGCCGGCGCAGAACACCCGCATCCGCGTGGGCGTCTGGGTGCTGCTGTTCCTTGTCATGGCAGTGGTCTTTGTATGGCGCTTGAATGCCTCTTACTGGAAAGACGTCAAGTAATTCGATGCCGATCGGGCGCCTCGGGCGTCCGGTCCCGCAGAGTGGGTTGCCAACGCGATCCACTCTTTTTGATTTTTAGGAGCCTTTCGCCATGATGGTCTTGTATTCGGGAACGACCTGCCCTTTTTCACATCGCTGCCGCTTCGTGCTGTTCGAGAAAGGCATGGATTTTGAAATTCGCGATGTCGATCTCTACAACAAGCCTGAAGACATCAGCGTGATGAACCCGTACGGCCAGGTGCCGATCCTGGTCGAACGCGACCTGATCCTGTACGAGTCGAACATCATCAACGAGTACATCGACGAGCGCTTTCCGCATCCGCAACTGATGCCCGGCGACCCTGTCGACCGCGCGCGCGTTCGCCTGTTCCTGCTGAATTTCGAGAAGGAACTGTTCGTGCATGTTTCCACGCTGGAAAACCGCACGTCCAAGGGCAACGAAAAGGCGCTCGAAAAGGCGCGTTCGCATATCCGCGATCGCCTGACGCAACTCGCGCCGGTGTTCCTCAAGAACAAGTACATGCTGGGCGACAACTTCTCGATGCTCGACGTCGCGATCGCTCCGTTGCTCTGGCGCCTGGACTACTACGGCATCGATCTGAGCAAGAACGCCGCGCCGCTTCTGAAGTACGCCGAACGCATCTTCTCGCGCCCTGCCTACATCGAAGCGCTGACGCCTTCCGAAAAGGTCATGCGCAAGTGAGTCTCCGCAGCCGGCCATGATCAACGCGCTCGAGTCGTCATCCACCCGCCCGTACCTCATCCGGGCGCTGTATGAATGGTGCACGGACAACGGCTTCACGCCGTATGTCGCCGTGCAGGTCGACGACACCGTCCAGGTGCCGCGCGAGTACGTCAAGAACGGCGAAATCGTGTTGAACATCAGCTTCGATGCGACGAGCTCGCTCAAGCTGGGCAACGATTTCATCGAGTTCAAGGCGCGTTTCGCCGGCACGGCCCGGGAGATCAGCGTGCCCGTGGGCCGCGTGATCGCGATCTATGCGCGAGAGAACGGGCAGGGCATGGCCTTTCCCGCGCCCGCCCCGGCGCAGCCTGACAGTGGCTCGGCGCCCTCTGCGGCGACGTCTCCGCCCTCCGTGTCGCGCACACCGCTGCGCGATGCGTCTCGGGGCACCGAAGGCGACGCGAGCAGGATCGTTCATCTCGTGACCGGTGAAGGCGCTGAAGAAGCCGTGGAGACCAGCAATACGCCTGTGGATCCCGAGGATCCGCCACGTCCGCCGGCCGGTGGTGGGTCGCGACCCTCGCTCAAGCGGATCAAATGAGCAATGCGGCCGATGCCGCCCCGCTAAAATTCCCTCTCCCGCCGCTTTAGCTCAGTTGGTAGAGCAACCGCCTTGTAAGCGGTAGGTCGTCAGTTCGATTCCGACAAGCGGCACCATTCTGATATGTGACCGGGCACCGTCATTTCGACGGTGCCCGGCTTCCAGCGCGACGGCGCAGAGGCCAGTTGCCCGTTGGTTCCGCGGATCTCGCCACCTGTCGGCAGCACGCGAATTTCGCTCACGATTGATTTCAGATAAGCCTTCGCGTGAGGACTATCCCTATCGAGGACTACTTTCGCGAAGGAGCGACAGAAGTCGTTAATCTGGTTGCTGCCGATTTTCTTCAACGGCACCTGCCGCTGCTTTTCCAGGTCACGCAGTTCCTCGGTTAGGAAAGCGTGACGGCGGCTGAAGTCATTCAGACGAGCGCGAAGCGTCTCCGTCAGCGGTTCGCCTTCTTCGATCTTTCCGTACCACATGTTGATCTTTTGCGTGATCGCTGCATGCTCGCGCTGAAGCGAAAGCTGTTTCAAACGAAGGGGTTCCTGCATCTGCAAGAACTCTTGCTGGAAATCGGCGATCGCCTTCGCAAGGCGTTCCGGTCGAACCACCTTGTCGATCACTACATTGAGGACCTCTGTTTCAAGCATCTCCCGCGGGATATTGGGCGCGTCGCAGGTCGACGAGCCCTGATACTGCCGCCGAGCGCAACGATAGTAGTCGTAAGAGCCGCTCTTGCCCGACATCAACACCAGTCCTGCGCCGCAGCGACACTTTGCTATGCCCGTCAATAATGTCGGACTGGCATCAGCTCGGTATTGGAAGTCCTCGCACTTCATGGGCGCACGTTCGGCGCGAAGCGCCGCGCACTTGTCCCATACGTCAGGTGAAACGATAGGAGGCACGTCGACGGAAATCTGCTCTGAAATGTCACGCTTTTTTCCAGTGCGACCTTCGACGCAGTTGTACAGGTAGGTTCCTTTGTAGGTCGTCGAACTCAGAATGTACCAAACGGTTTGAATGCCCCATGGGCTCCCGCGCATGGTTAGTCCGCGGCGGTTAAGCTCGGTAGCAATCTTCTTCACTCCGAGGCCTTCGCCTCCCATTGCGTATATCTCCTTGACGATCACAGCTTCTTCGTCATTGATTGCAAGCTTACGCTTGAAACCGCTGCGTCCTTTCACGTCCGTCTCGACAGCCTCGTAGCCGAACGGGGGTCGGGCCCCGTTGAAATATCCTTGGCGAGCGTTCTCGAGCATTGAGCGCTGGGTGTTCTTTCCGTTTTCTCTGCTCACGTATTCGTCGTAAAGAGCGAGTGTGCCGCGATAGATAATCGCGGCGCTGTCATTGCCGACAGGCTGTGTGGTGCTAATCAAGTCGATGTCGTGCTTTTTCAGAAGTCTTTCATACGACGCCAATCCGTAGGAATCACGAAAAAATCGTGATTGCGTGTGGACGACAATGGCGTCAACTGGGTGATCTTCGGAAAGCGCATACCTGATCATTTGCTGGAAGACCGGACGGTTGTCATCGGTGGCCGATCTGCCATTTTCAATAAAGTCTTTGCAGACTTTGTGACCTTCACGCTTCGCCCAATCTGTAGTGAGTTTGACTTGCGCCTCGATGCTCAGGCCTTCCTCGGCCTGCCGACCAGTGCTCACTCGTGCGTAGATTGCGACATTCATACTGATCCCTCATCACTCTGCGGCGTGGTGGGCTCACCCACCGCGTCAATGCGAATGCCGGCTAGTTCCTCGATCAGGGCGCGCATAGCGGGGGCTAGCGACTTCAACTCAGACGGATCCGGTCGATTCTTGGAAAAGGTCGGCCGGAAAACTACTTCCAGCATCTGAAATCGCTGGTGCTTGCTGCCCTCGGCATCGCGCAGACGTACCAACAACGTCTTCACCATGATTGACACCTCTTCCACCGCACGGCCGTGGGTTGCAGCAAGAAAGCGTAGCGCTGTGACGAGATTGTGTCAATATTTGCTCCACGTATGGTTCGAATGATAGGGTGAAGCTTCTTGGTTTAACGATGAAAAAAGAATGATTTAGTCTTGGCGATTGAGACAATGTTAGATCTCACATGCCGGGTCTGCGGGCGTTGAACCACAACATCCGCTCCTGGCTACGGCTCAATGGTCGTACTCTGCGCAGCGAAGCCGTATGTAAGTCTGGGCGAGGTAGGGCTGGTTTCGTCCAAGCCCGCCGACGCTCGAAAGACGTGGCTGGCCATACTGTTTTCGGGCGCCTTGCTCACCATCCTCTCGAAGTCGTGGGTAGATCCTGAACTGACAGCCGCCGCTGGGGGCTATCGTCGCGGACGGCGTGGACCTTGATCGCCTGCACATTGATGCCGCCGTCTTTGATGCTCGCTTTCAGTTCCTCATGATCTTTCGCAGCATACGACTGGGGGGTGTCGATTCGCCCATCGCGATGGGCGAATCGCTTGTGGAATAGTTGCTGGACGGAAGGTTCGCTGCTGCCGATTTGATCCTCTGCATCGAGTCGGGTTTCATCCGTTTCTGCTCGAGGCTCGCTGCAATTGCCGGAGGCCATTTGCTGTGAAGGCCTGAGAATTGAAAGTCGTAGCCGTGTCATCGGGCTTCGAACTAGCCCTTGAGGAAGACTCAGTATCTGGGGGTTCCTCGCAATTCGCTTGGCGGGTCCGACCCGATGCGGTTCGACTCCCTCCGGTTCCGCCATCTTCCCTCGAAGGGTGCCCCAGAAATGGGGCACCCTTTGTTTTTGGGGCCGCGCCTTCGAGCGGGCGTGGCACCCCGTCGCCCTTGCGGCCGGGGCGGCGCGAGAGGGTACGCAAAAACCGCTCGGGGTACGCGCCCAGGCAGAACCGCGTTGCGAGGGCGCCTTGCGCACCATCGCGCGATTTGTGGGTGTCTTTGTGCGGCGGCCCCAGGCCAACCCGGTGCCGTGATGTGTGCGGCGCCCATAGTCTGATTATCTGACCACGTCGGCCTGCGCGCTGGCGTGCGGTCCCGCATGGGCGTTGAACAATTCAACAGGCCGACGGCGAGCACGGGTCGCATTCGCTCGCGCTGCCAAATGGCGCTTGCCTCGCTGCGACTGCTCCCGTTCCTCCAAATGCGCGATCTTTGTGCCCATACGCCGAATATTCGGCGGTGCCTAAGGTCGAGCTCGTCCGGACACCTCCCTTCCTTCCTCAACTGTCAAGGAGTTAGACCATGGACGAGGACCCACGTCAGTTGCCTGAACTGCCCGCGATTGCCCCGCGGCGGGGGCCGGAGAAACTGCTCACCGACGACATCATCAAGGATTGGCCGGGGTGCACCGATCCCGAGCACCCGGCCAAGCTGAGCGATGGAGGCGCCCTGTACATGATTCAGCGCGCACCCGCAGGCCAACGGATCTGGCGGGTGCGCGTGAAGGTTGCCAAAATCCCTGTTGGGCTCGATCACCCCGCAGCGGGCGATGACCAGGACGAGCGCGATGATCAAGACCAGCGCGATGAGCAAGCACAAGCGCGCCCGCGTGTCAGCGAGGTCACCCTCGGCGCGTACCCTGAGCTGGGGCTGGAGGCGGCCCGCACGGCGGCGGCTGCTGCCCGTCAGCTCGCCCACTTGGGGATCCACGGGACGGCCCACAAGGCCGCGGCGCTGGCAAAAGAGCGCCGTGACAACCAGGCCGCCACGTTCGGCTATGCGTGCGAGGCCTGGTGGGCCGCCAACCATGAAGCCGGCCCTGGGGACCGAAAAGTACGCGCGCGAGATGAAGAGCATCTACGAGCGCTGGCTGAGGCCCCGGGCGTTGTGGAACGCGCGCCTGAACGAGATCATTGTTCCGATGGCCGTGGGCGCGCTGACGGCGTGCGTCAAGCAGTCGGTGAGCACCGGGAAGAAACTGCGCATGATCATTCAAGGCGTCGCCAGGTATGCGCTGGGCGTCGGCCTGGTAGAGCACACTGAACTGGCCGCGCTGGCCGAAACGCCCAAGCTGCGGGCCTATCGCCGGGCCAGCGACAACGGTGAACGCCACCGCCCTGCCATGCTGGACCTGGCCGACGCGGGGCAGATCCTGCGTGACAACGACAATGTCAATGCGGAATGGCAATTGGTGCGCGCTTCGCTGATGTGCGCGCTGCTGGCGCGGCAACATTGTGGCGATGCGGTGGGAGGACCTGAACCCGGACTGCACGGTGTGGAGCATCCCGCGCAAGCGCGGGATCATGAAGACGACCGATCGCAGCGGCGGGCATGGCGACATGAACTTTTGCTCCCATCACATCGTGCCCTTGCCCCGGCAAGCGACGGAGTTGCTCAAGAGCCTGGATCGGCACAGCGAGTGGGTCTTCTTCAGTCCGCTCGATACCGCCAGCCACATTACCGAAAACACCCTGGTGCGTCACTATGCGTACCGCCTGGGGCAGGGGTGCATTGTCCCCACGGCTGGCGCAGCACCTTTTTCACCTGGGCCAACGATCAAACGACGCCGAAGGGGGAGCGCCAGTACTCTCGTGACGAGATCGAGTTGATCCTGGACCACAAGGTCGGCTCTGCGGTGTACCGCGTCTACAACCGGAAGGTGGCCATCCCGCGCTTGCGTCCGATCCTGCAGGCGTGGGCCGACGCGCTGTACCACGCCTGGCACAAGGCCACACCGTCGCGCGCGCGCCGTAAGGTCTGTTGGGGGTCCTTGCGGGTCCGTCGCGTCGCGGGCGCGTCCCCCGCGGTAGCGACGCCTGTTGGGGGAGGGAGCGCCGGGCCATGTCCCGGCGCTGGTCGTTCTGCGTCCACGAACACGCCCGACAGCGAAGCGAGGCGGCTCGGCAACGCCTGGGCGCGGGGGACAGGCGCTTCTTTTCACCGACTTCAGGGCGTAAATTTGTAGCAAATGAGTAACTGCCATCCCGCCTGGGCGGGGGGCGCGGGCTGCCTCGATGGGCGCTGCGGCAGGGGTGCGCTGGGGTCGCACTCCGCTCCAGCGCCGCTACTCGTTGAGCAATTTCTCCAGCGACGTTCGCAGTCTCATGACCAGGGCCTCGCTCAACCGCCGGTCAAACCAGATGGCCAGCCGCCCGCGACGATCGATCTTGAAGGCGGCATGCGCCTGCTTGCCGCACACCTCCTGCGCATCCTCCCCCCGCCCACCCGCTTCACTCACGAGCATCTGGAAGATCCGGCTGGGGCTGACCGAGGCGGCGCTGTTCTGCGCCTTCAGGCGCATGGCGCTGTCGATGGTGCGCTGCAAAGCCGCGGCGCAAGCGGCTTTCAATGGACGTGCCCATCGGTACTGGATGTCGTTCGGCGACGAGAACGCCTGATGCACCGGCTCAGGCAGGCTTGCGATGGCGATCGCCTTGCTCACCAGGCTCACGTCAATGGTCAGCTCCTGCGCCAAGCGTCGCACCGACGCGAACAGGCCTGCGTCCAGTGCGCGCTTGAACATCTGTCCCTGTTCGAACGGCGACAGCGCCCGGTGCGCCCGGTTCTCGCGGTCCATCTCGGCGAACAGCTGCAGGTCATCCATCGACGCCACGATCGCATTAACAGGGACGCCCAGTTCCAGACAGGCCCGATGGCGGCGGTGACCGAACACGATCTCGAACCGCATCGCGCCCTGCGCGGCCACCGCGCTCGCCTGCACCGAAGGCGGGATCGGCCGAACCTTGATCGGCTGCACGTTGCCACCTGCGCGCTGGATGCTGGCCTTGAGCTCCTGAAATTCGGGCGTGTCCGCGTCTTCGTGGATGCGATTGGCCCACTTCGAGTGGCCAATCAATCGGGCATCGATGCGACGCAGGGCGGCCGATGGTGTTGGCGCCATCTCGGGCTCAGGTGCAGCGATGCTGGATGGGCTGGTGGTGATGGGTGCACGGCTGGCGAGTGGTGCCGGACATGCCTCGCCCGGTTCAGCCGACAAGGCCTGGCTCGACGCCGCTTGCGCAAGAGGCCGACGGCGGGGCGCTGGTGCGGCCTGCTTAGCACGTCCAAGTGGAGCCTTCCCGCTGGCGCGTGGGGCCCGTCCCTTTGCGGAGACCTTTGCGGCGGAGACCTTGGCGCTGACTTTGCTGGAATTGTGTGGGGCGGGCATAGGAGCGTCTCTTTCCTCTTCACTGCTGCCGACGATCAGGACCGCGTGGCCAACGATGCGCGGCTTCGCTCAGGAGGATTGAACGACTCCCCCGCATGGCTTGCCCGTTGTCGTCCGACCGGCGCGTTGCGCGGACGAGCCTTTCATCCAGGAATGGATGTCGAGATCGACCGTGGCAACTCGACCTCGTTGGAGGTTGAATAGTCAACTATAGACTAGTCTGAATGAGAGTACAGCGTTGAGTTTACGGATTCGAGGGGCTCCTCCCTGGGGCCGCTTGATCGCGCCTGACCCGCAGAGGTTGTGCTCGCGTAGTCGCAGCTCCTGAAGATCGCACGAGGTTCATTGCGTATGTGCTGTGCCGCAGAGGTAGAGAGAGTCGATGCAGCTTTTCAAGCTTCGATTTGACGGGCCCAGAAAGTCCCTGCTGCGCGAGCCCTCGCCCGAAGAGCGGGGGACGAAAGCTGCCAACGCGCGAAGCGCGAAAGGAGGCCCCTTCAGTGGTGCATGAAGGAAGCGTCGGGGCAAGAAAATGGATCAGGGCGAGAACGCGCCGACTGGCCCCCCTGAACGCCGCCTTGCTCGCCCGATGCTTCACCCACAGGCGAGCCGCAAAGGGGACCCAAGGAGCGACCGAGCGTCGTCGTTCTTTTGTGGTCCTTCAGCGCAACTTCTGACGCTTTAGTCTCAGGCCTCCTTTGGGCGACGGCGCCGCGATGCCCAGGCGTTGGAGACGGTCCTGGAATTCCAACTCGAGCGCGATCATGTCCGTGTTCAAGGCCGCGACCCAGTGGCGCAACTCCACATGGCCCATCAGGCGCGCGCAGCGCTCCACCTTGGAGACGTCGGTCTGACGCCACTTCAGGCTCTCGGCCAATTGCTCCTGTGTGAGGCCGGCGACGCCACGCATGTCCTTGAGAAGCGCGGCCAGCACCTGATGCTCGCGATTGAATGGGGAAGTCTTGGAAGTCTTCATGGATGCCACTTGTTGAGGTGGCCCAGACCTTGTATGCTTCAATCAACTAGTCGAAACAGAACTGGTCCAAATCGACTAATGCGGGTACAGGGGGACAGGCGTTCGACCCGGCCGCCATGACCGGACCGACTCAATTATTGGCGGAAAGACAGTAAATAGCCGCGACTGTGGCCCCCTCCCGAAAGCGCGGCAAAGGAAGGCGACCATGCCAACGAGACCTGAAGCGAAGGCGACGCCGTGATAGAGGGCCGCGCTGGGCCGGCAGAGGCCCTCGAAAGCCAAAGGGTGATGAGGCCAGACATGAACCAGTGCTTTGCAGCGAACGAGATTGCCACGAACGCGCCGCTGGTGGACGCAGGCGAATTCGGTGGCGTCGGCCGCGCGGTTGCAGGTGACTGGGACCACGGGTCTCGGGAACTGCATTCGCCTGTTGCCATGCAGCGTACGGTCGGTCCGACCCAACGGGGAAGGGGCCTTCGAGGTGAACTCGGTCAAGGAAATCGAACATGACATCAAGACGTGAATGGAAGGCTAGAGCGATGCTTGTTTCAAACTGCCTGGAAGAGTTGGCCCAGCTTTCTGAACCTGGGTCCGATACCGATGAAGCGACCGGCGACGCTCATCGCCAAATGCGAAGACTCCGACCAAGTTGGCCTCAGAGAATGGCCGATCCCCGGTTCAGCGACTTCGGCAAATCGTGAAAAGTGCGATTGATCTCTTTCGAACCGTCTGGCGATGGGACGACTGCGCAGACCTTTGCTGGGCCCTCTGCCAAGGAGTCTCTGAGTTGAAGGAGGTCAAGGATGGCGACAGCACCACGACCGCAGGCTTCGCGGCGTGCTGGTTCGGTACGCACAAAGACGGGCGCCAGCCCTTTGAGATTCTTCTTCCCACTTGCATTGCTGCGGCGGTCGAGGAGGAAGTGCGCCACAGTGAAGCACAGGCACGCGAGCGGGAGCGCGCATTGCTCGCCGCAGAACGCAAGCGCGATGCGGAGCAGCGAAAGGCTTCCGAGGTGAAAAAGGAAGATGCGGGCGACTTCGAAGAGGCCGCATTCATTGCGGAATTTGACCGTCTCCCTGCGGACTACGACCCGTCCTCCATGCACAGAGTTCTTCGCGGGCCGGAGCTTCTGGCCGCCGTCGCAAGAGCGCGCGCAGCCCGAGACAGCGAACTTCGAAAGCACGATGCCGACTTGTTCGACGCGTTGATCAAACGGAAGGCACTCCGGACGATCGCCAACCCGGGACGTGATCCGGACCGATGGGCTCGCGATCTGGCCTTCCTGATCGAAGCGCATCCGCACTTTGCACAGGTGACCGAGTTCGTCGCGAGCCGAGTCGCCCTGTCCGTGCAAAGTCAAGGTCCGCTGGTGATCCCTCCCATCCACTTGAGTGGCCCGCCAGGTGTCGGCAAGACCCACTACGCCATGGACCTCGCCCGGGCGTTGGGCGCGCCGATCCGCATCCAATCCATGGAGAACGCTCAATCGCCCGCCTTGTGGCTTGGGACGGAGCGCCACTGGGCCACGGCATCACATGGCATCGTCTTCGAGCAGATCGTCAATGGTCCTGTGGCGAACCCGATTTTCCTGATCGATGAGATCGACAAGGCGTCGCAGGAGGGGCGCTACAACCCGCAGGCAGCCCTGCATTCCTTGCTGGAGCCGGTGACCGCGTGCGCGGTGCGAGACGCGGGCCTGGACATCACTTTCGACGCGAGCCTCGTCATCTACATCGCCACATCGAATGACCCGAGAAAGATGTCGGAATCGCTGCGCACGCGATTCCGCGAGTTTGCGATCCTGCCTCCTCGCGGTGAGCAAGCACTGCGAGCCGCCCACGTGGTGGCCACCGCTGCCGCCCGGAAGTTGAGCGTACCTAACTTTGAGCCTCCTGAACCTGCGCTTTCGCACAAGCTCGCCCATCTGAGCGCGCGCGAGGTCTATCAAGCGGTGCAGGACGGTGTGGCGGGCGCCGTCCAAGGCGGCAGACTGCGCTTGATAGTCTCTGACCTACCTGCGGAGGTGGTCGGTGACGACGACGAGATGTCCCCGATGTTGCATTGACGAGTTGCTGTTCCGCGGATATTGAACCCCTGTTTCGAGGACTCCACACATGGCCATGCCACAACAACGAATGGATGCGTTCATCCGAGCCGGGGAGATCCTTTGGAGCATCGCCAAGACTAACGAGCACATCAAGGAATGGGGCGCTGCGCTGCCAGAGAGCCTCGTAGACGAAGCCCGAACGACACTATGCGACTACCCAAGTTCCCAGGAGCTCGAGTGGTGGACGGCGGATGGGCAAGGGACCATGCACACATGGATGGCCGGGGAGATTCGGGGCATCGAGCAACAGGACAGTGTGTTTGCGCGCTTGAAAGTGGCCGTCGGGCAAGTCGTCGCAGAGATGGCATCCGACGGCTCGCCATTCGACGGCGACGCGTTTGTGCACGCATGGCTTACTACCCGGCACCCCGCGCTCGGCTATCACAAGCCGGCTGAGCTCTTGGACCCTGAAATGTTCGTCCGGCTCATCTTGGCCGAACTGTCCGTGTCACGCGAAGCAAGACGAGTCTTCCAAAGCGAAGAGAAGGCCTATCGGTGGCTTCGCAGAGTCAATCGCTCGCTATGGGCCATCCCGCTTGAGATGCTCGGCACCGACGATGGGCAGCGTCTGGTCATGGAAAAGTTGCGTCAGATAGCCCGTTCCGAGTCGGCGAATTGATGCAACCCGGGTGCGTCTGCATTTGATACCTCAAGGCGAGGACGTCACTAGACACCACTCGAACAACCCAAGGCGCTCATTTCCCCAGGTGCTCGACGACGAGAGCATCAGCCTTGCGACAAGAGCGATCCGCGGGTCGCCTGCCTGTTGAGACGCTAAATGATCACGCTGTCTGAAAGGAAAATCAGCATGACGATGGCACACGAAAGGCGCGGGGCCCCCGAATGGGCTGGCGAGTTGATGAGGGAGCTCGCCCTTTCACCCGAAAAGCACGAGGAGCTTTGGGGAGGGCAGGTGCCGCCCAGGCTGCGGCAACTCGCCCTCCGTATCCTGAGGCATTACCCGGGGCCGTGGCAACTTGAAGCGGCGCCCAAGAACTGTGGACCTCTTAGTTGGTGGATCGGCGATGAGCGCCGCGATAGGTTCGGCGCTTCAATCGAACCGCTCTCCCGCAACGCGAGGAAGGGGCCGGAAATGGTGACTGGGTACACGTTCCACGACTACTTGAGCCTCGCACTGCACAGGGCGGCGGTGCAGATGTTGATCGAGGATCCTTCGCTTGTCGCCACGGCGCAGGCGACGCTCGAGCGTTGGATCCAGAGGGGCGATCCGCACACGCTTGTGCTTTGGGAAGAGTGGAGAGTTATCTTGAAGGAGAGCGATTGGATGCGCGCCCTCGCGGAGACAGAGAGGGGACAGCAGTTGCGTAGCGCGTCTCCCTTGCCGACGCTGCTTCCCAAAGCCATTCGCCTCGATGTCCTGGCGCTGGCGCAGGCGCGGCGCGACGCAAGGAAGTAGGACGGTTTGGGGCCAACTTCTGAGATGTACGAATCAGAGCTGAAACCCTGGGGCGCGACGTCCGCATAAAAGGAAGTTCATGGATCCCGTTGAACAACTGAAAGCCCGGTTTCCCTACATGTTCATGGGCAAGACCGTGAGCCTGGAGTTTCACGACGGCTGGCTTCCGACGTTCGCAGAGACCTGCGAGCAGATCGACAAGCTGCTGGGCGAGAACAAGCGAGAGTTCCGTTGGGTACAGGTGAAGGAAAAGTTCGGGTCCGCCCGGTTCTACTTTCGGCTTGGCAAGTCGAAGCGCGTCGTCATTGACGTGATCGACCCTCAAGAGAAAGAGGGCCATGCCCTGATCAAGAACGCCACCAGGATCGGGGACGCAGTTGCATCTCGCATCGACGCCATCGTTGACGAGGCGGAGGCAAAGACACAGATGATCTGCATGCTGTGCGGAGCAGACGCGCAGACGCGACCGTTCGATGGCTATTACTGGACGCTGTGCGCGGCGCATGCGCCACCCGTTAAACCGATCAATCGTCCGGGCGAGCCGTGATGGGTGCCGCTGCAAGCGGCGGGCCGGACCTCGACGAACATCGGGTCTCTTCGCTGAACAGACGCCAGTCAATGCAGAAGCCAAGGACACAGGGCACAGTCTATCGAAGTGGGATCAACCGCGATGGTCGGAGGCGTTGACAGCCAGCCATGAAACGCAGATTGTTCAAAGATGCGTCGTACTAAAAGCTTCCAGTTGTCGGACAAGGCGCGCGTCAGCAATGATCGCTTTGAATCTGGCAGCCTCGGCTCAGAGGACCAGAGCGAGCAGGCAATTCAGCGCGTTCGCGGACTGATCAAGACTGGCCTCGCTTCGGGACGAGGTCGAGAAGACTCTGACGGGGACCATCGAGAGTTGCTCGCGATTGCCCGCGGTCAGATCGACTAGAAAAGGCTTTGAGCACAAGGGGCGAGCAAAGCGTTGCTGTTTAGCGCGCTGCTACTGCGGAACGAACGGCCACGTGGCCTCAACGGGAGTCCTTTCATGCACTCGGCAAAGAGCGTACGCTGGCGCACATGGCGATGCTCAAACTCAGTCTCATGCTAACCGTGATGGTGCTTTCAAGCGTCGTCGGTATCAGGATGCTCATCGATAGGGCCGATGCAAAGGCTCGGCAGCATGCCAGAGCGGGCGAGCCGTCTTCCGAATGTTGAAAGGCCGCCACCAAGATCGACCGGCGCTGGACCTACCTGAAATCTCGACTTGGGAGTTGCAGTTCATCGAGCAGGGCGATGTGGTTCCACCGATGCGTGGCGATCAGTTCAAGCCTTTCTCGCTCGGAGAGGTGCTCTGCACCGTGAGCAGCGGCGACTACCGCAGCGGCGAGAATGCGGTGCCACACCTCGTTGAATTGGTGTGCCTGGGTTGGGAGGTCGAGGCAACGATCGGCGGTTCGGCAGCGAGAAAGCTTGTGCATTAAACGCGCGGATGGAAAGGGACTTCCATGAAGATGAGAAAGCGCTCGAGAGCGAAGTTGAAACGTCAGACGTCCGGCAGTGGAACAGCGGTGGTTGGCCGTCTTTCACGGGGTACATCGATCCTCAAACTGATCCCGTTGGATTCGGACTTCGGCTCCGCCTTCTTGAACGTCGAGCTGTTGACTGTTGGATCGGCGCGTATCTGTTTGGCAAGGTTGATCCGTGAGTCCACGAAGCACGGGCGGGCTTTTCTGATTCAGAAGGCCACTAGCGCCGGAGCGCCGTCCGCGTTGCTGATAGATCCGGATGTTCTGAACGAACGGCTCAAGCAGATGACGAGGCCAACGCGAACAGGCGCCCAGATCCTGGAGAGCCTGCCATTCAGGCGTCGTGGTTCGCCTCGACTGACAGTTGAGATCGAGGACGACGTCTCTCCGGCGCTGATCGTCAGGACGCGAGGCGGTGCGGTGATCGTGTCGCCCGAGGGTGGCGGAGATTAGGCGGCCTCTTGACCATTCTCCTATCGACCCCGACCGGTGGGTCGCTCGACGAGCCGCTCAGTTTGCGAAAGGTCGGGTCGACAGCCAGGGAAAAGTACAACCTGTCGGCGCCGGCTGAACTTTGACCCGGGGATGGAAGCCGGCATCGTGGCTGCCGGCTGCGGATAACTTTAGCTCTTTCCTCCTTTCTTGCTTTGCTTGTTGATACTCGCTCGATGGCTCCAAGTGGGCGCGGAGGGCGAAGCCCGAAGCGCCTTGTCCCTTCGTGCGGTTGATCAGGCGAGGTCTACGGGCGGCGCTTTGGCGTCTTTGCGTTCCTGCTCGCGAGCCCGGATGCGCTTCCTCGTGTCGGCCTTGGCGTGCGTAGTGCGTCATTGCGCCGAACTTGAGCTATTGTTTCTTCTCAGCCTCTCTTGAATTTCGAGTGGGTAGTATTTCGGCTGGCTTAACTCTTCGAGGAGTCGGGCATGAGGGCACGCACCCCGTGCACGACACGATGGCGAAGATCCGCATCGACGTCATTGGCTGGCCACCGAACGGATCGGCATGCGCGCCGGCGCTGTGGTCTCCGAGATCGGACCTCTTCTCAAGACAGCCATAGTGTTCCAAAATCGTCACCGTGACCTCCAATACGCCTTTCGACTTTCCGCGTGAGATCGGAGGTGCGGTGCCAGGCGCTCAACCCAAGTTGCTTGTCCGAAAGATGGGCGACAAATACGTTTCGCAAGGGAGCGAAGAGGAACGTGCTGAGCGCTACGAGATCTGCGTCGACATGGTGGAGCAGTTGAGGCCGCACGCCCAACGACATCACGATGCACATCCCGAGTGGGGACGTCAGGGTGTTCAGCAGCGGCTGCACGCGGCAATACGCGCAAAGGGCTGGGATTTCACCGAAGCAGAGATTCAATGGATCGTCAGAAGCGCGTGCCTCACACTTTGATGCTGCGGGCCCTCGCGGATCGACGCGCCATGCCTCCCGTCCCAGATCCTGAAGTGCCTTGCCCGCGAGCCCTCTACATAGGGCCGGCGGACAAGGCGCTATCGCCTGTGCTCGACGATGGCGAGATCGTCTTGCGATTCAAGTCGCGCCTCCGTTTCGTGGCTGGTCCCCGTCGGGGAATCGGCGTAGGCTTCGCTACATGGCGATGCTCATTCTCAGTCTGATGCTTACCTTGTTGGTGATCTCAAGCGTCGTGGGCGTCAGACTCATGATAGACAGGTCTCAGAAAAAGTCGGAGAGGCGCAGCAGGAAAGGCGACCAGCCCGCGGACCCTCAGTGAAAGTCCCTCGACGCTGTCGCCAGCCTGCCCAGCATCGGCGTCAGGTCCTCGAGCCGCTCCGCGACCAGGCTGCGCAGTTCGCCCACCCGCTGCCAGGTCCCGTGCACAGCCAGCAGCCTCGCATTGAGCAACTCCTGGCGCTGCGTCTCCCGCAAGCTCCGCCACGCGATGACCTGCACGACCCCGGTCTCGTCCTCGAGCGAGACGAAGATGACGCCCTTAGCTGTGTCCGGCTGCTGCCGCAGGGTCACGAGTCCGCAATAGCTGACCTCGTCACCATTGGGCCGGTCGTGCAAGTCAGCCGCCGACATCAGTCCCCGTTTCAATAGCGCCGGCCGGAGCAAGGCCAGCGGATGCCGGCGCAACGTCAGTCCGGTCGCTGCATAGTCGAACATGATCTCCTCGCCCTCCGGCGCTGGCGCAAGTTCGAGGATGTCTTCATCGACCGGCGCATCCCGCAGCAGGCGCGGCGTTGCACGCAGCGCCGACGCGTCCCACACCGCATTCCTGCGATGCCCGCTCAGGCTCCTCAGCGCATCCGCGCTGGCCAGCAGCTTCATCTCGTGGAGCTCGAGTCCGGCCCGACGCGCGAGATCCTCGGCGTTGTCGAACAGGTTCTCGCCGCGGGCCTCGACGATCCGCTGCACCGATTCCCAGCGCAACCCGGAGAGCATGCGCAGGCCCAGGCGCACGGCCGGGCGATGCGGCATGTTCTCCAGCGTGCAGTCGAGGTCGCTGTGCAGGACGTCGGCCGGGCGGACCTCGACGCCGTGGCGCTTGGCGTCCTGCACGAGCTGGCTCGGGCTGTAAAAGCCGAGCGGCTGCGAGTTGAGCATGGCCGCGAGGAACTCCGCCGGATGGTGACACTTGATCCAGCAACTGGCGTAGACGAGCAACGCGAACGAAGCCGCGTGGCTCTCGGGAAACCCGTATTCCGAGAACCCCTTGATCTGTTCGAAGATCTGTTCGGCGAACGCCTTCTCGTAGCCGCGCTCGGTCATGCCATTGACGATCTTGGTGTAGTAGCGCTCGAGGCCTCCCTTGCGTTTCCACGCCGCCATGGCGCGCCGCAAGCCGTCCGCCTCGCCCGGCGTAAATCCGGCCGCCAGCATGGCAATCTGCATCACCTGCTCCTGGAACACCGGCACGCCGAGCGTGCGGCCCAGCGCTTTCTTCAGCGCCTCGCTGGGGTAGGTCACGGGCTCCAGGCCCTGCCGCCGGCGCAGGTAGGGATGCACCATCCCGCCGACGATCGGCCCGGGCCGTACTAGAGCGACCTCGACCACGAGGTCGTAGAAGCATTGGGGCTTGAGCCGGGGCAGCATGCTCATCTGCGCGCGGCTCTCGATCTGGAACACCCCGACCGTGTCCGCGCGCGAGATCATCTCGTAGGTGACCGGGTCCTCGGCGGGGATGTCCTGCATCCCGAAGTCGTAGCCCTTGCGCAGGCCGATGAACGCCAGGGACTTGCGGATGGCAGTCAGCATGCCCAGCGCCAGGCAGTCCACTTTCAGGAAGCCGAGCGCATCCAGGTCGTCCTTGTCCCATTCCAGCACGGTGCGGTCGCGCATGCTGGCGTTTTCGATGGGGATCATGCGCGACAGTGGCCCCCGCGTGAGGACGAAACCCCCCGTGTGCTGGCTCAGGTGGCGGGGGAAGCCGAGCAGTTGGCCGGTGAGCAGCATCAGCTGCCGTACCTTCAGGTCGTCGAGCGACAGCCCGATCTCGACCAGCCGCTCGGGCATGACGGTCTTGCCGTCAAACCACTTGTGGTCCTTGGCCAGTTGCTCCACGACCTCGAGTTCGAAGCCCAAGGCCTTTCCGACATCGCGGATGGCGCTCTTCGGGCGATAGCTGATGACGACGCCGGTGATGGCCGCCCGGTCCCGTCCGTAGCGCTGGTAGAGGTACTGGAGGACTTCTTCCCGACGCTCGTGCTCGAAATCGATGTCGATGTCCGGGGGCTCGTTCCGCTCCTTGGAAATGAAACGCTCGAACAGGACGCTCATGCGTGCAGGATCCACCTCGGTGACGCCCACGCAGTAGCAGACCACGCTGTTGGCGGCGCTGCCGCGGCCCTGGCACAGGATATGGCGCGAGCGCGCGAACTGGACGATGTCGGCGACGGTCAGGAAGTAGTGCTCGTACTGGAGGTCGGCGATGAGGTCGAGTTCGTACTCGATCTGCAGCTGCACCTTCGCCGGCATCCCCTCTGGCCAGCGCCGCCCCGCACCCTCATAGGTGATGCGGCGCAGGTACGACGCCGGCGTTTCACCGGCCGGGACGACCTCGTCCGGGTACTGGTAGCGCAGCTCCTCGAGGCTGAACTGGCAGCGGGCGGCGACATTGAGCGTCTCGGCGAGCAGGTCGTCGGGGTAGGTCTGCGCGAGGCGAAGGCGCGTTCGCAGATGCCGCTCCGCGTTGGGCTGGAGGTCCAGGCCGCATTCGGTCAACGGCCGGCCGACGCGCGTGGCCGTCAGGACGTCGTGCAACGGCTTGCGTGACCGCACGTGGAACTGCACGTCACCGGCGGCGACCAGGGGAATCGCCGTGTGCTCGCTGAGCTGTCGCAGCCGGTAGAGCCACATCTCATCATCGATGAAGCGCAGCAGGTCGACGCCGAGCCAGCACCGCCCGCGGAACTGAGCGAGCAGCCAGAGGCCGATCGACTCGAGTTGGGCGGGCGAGGACATCCGCTTCGGACAGGCGACGACCACGCAGTCCTCGAGCGCTGAGGCGGACAGGTCGGCAAAGGAAAGTTCGTAGGTGCCCTTGGCCGATCGGCGCCGCAGTTTCGTGATGAACTCGCACAGGTTGCCGTAGCCATTCAGGTTGCAGGCGTAGACGACGAGCGTGAATGGGTGATCGCAGTCGACCTGGAACTGGCTGCCGACCAGCAGCTTCAGGCCGTGCTCTTTGGCTGCCACGTGGGCGCGGACGATGCCGGCCAGGCTGCATTCGTCCGTGAGCGCCAGGCCTTGGTAGCCGAGCTTGGAGGCCCGCTCGACCAGTTCGTCCGGCTGACTGGCGCCGCGAAGGAAGGTGAAGTTCGAGATGCAGCGCAGCTCGACGTAGTCGGGGAGAGCGGCCATGGGTCAGGCAAAGACGCCGTGGAGGAACCAGGCGCTCTCTTCATTGGCGAGGCGGGTCTGGAAAATCCATAGCACGCCGGCGTGCTCGCTCAGGGCGACAAAATAGTCGCGCGAGACATGTCGCGTTTCGGACGACGCTGAGGGTGCCGCGTCGCTTTGCCGGTCACAGGGTCGCTCGCCCACGCGGTCGAACCAGCCGTACTCGATGCGGTGAGGGCCCGCCAGGAGCTGCAGCGGCCCCTGATAGAGCGGATGGGATTCCCGGCACGCCAGACGCAGCGGCTTGGGCAGGATGAACGTGGGCTGCGGGCAATCCAGGCTGCGCGCCATCTGTCGTGGGCGCTTCTCGGGCGCTGGCTGCCAGTGGCACATCCATTCCGGGCGATGGTCTTCTGCCACGATGGGCCGGAGGACTCTCTCAGGGCCCAACCTCGCGGCGATGCGTTCGAGCACCAGCGCCAGCCCTTCGCCATCAGGCAGTGTCTCCGGCAGCAACGAGTAGCTGGCCTCTTCGAGCGGGCGAACGTCGTCCGCGGTCATGGCCAGGTCGCCGACCGGCGCGAGCAGTTCGACCTTGGCCAGGTTCTCGGCCAACAACCTGCTCAGGTGCTCGATGTTCCGTGTTGGCTCCGCGGTGCGGACCGTCAGCTCGCCGCCATCGCCGGCTGTCTTGGCCCGCATGGCGTCGTGGCACCACTTGAGCGTGAAGGCTGTGACCCCGGAGCGCCGGGCCGCCAGCCAGGCGCACAGCTGCAAAAGCAGCCGGCGCGCACCGAACAGCATCGCCGGCGCGAGTTCGACGCGCGACATCAGCTCGAGCTTGGTTTCGAAGCGGTCGGGCAGGGTGGCCCAGGCGTGCGCTTCAGGCTTCAGCCCATAGGCCTGGTCGAGCGCACCGACCAACGCCTTGTTGAACCGTCGACTCAGACCGCCGCGGGGCAGGGCGCGCACCTGGCCCAGCGTCCGGCAGCCCACGCGCGCGAGGATGGCGGCATGCGCTGCGACCGGTGCCAGCACCTCAACGGGCAGGTCGTCGAGGAGTGCCTCAAGAGGTTTGGCAAAGCCGTTCGATTGACCGTTGCGGGCCACGGCCACTGCCGCCAGGCTGGTCGGGGCCCAGGCCAGCTGGCCAACGCCCAGGTCCTGGGTTTCCACTTTCACCCGCTCCACGAGTTTTCGCTTGCCGCCGAACAGGCGCACGCTCGCCTCGAGCTCCATCACGACCGCCGAAGACAGTAAAGCCGCGTCGATGACGCTGACGCGCGGCGTGAACTGGAGGCACCAGATCGACAGACCGCGAATGGCTTCAATGCGCTGGGAGTCGGTGAGCAGGCGGTCGGGAAGTAGCGCTGCCCAGAACATGGGAAGTCTCTGCTGCGGTGGCGCGCGGTTTGCGCGCGGCCAGGAGCACGCTCGGCTTCGAAAGCCGGGGCGTGATGAGCGGCGCGAGGCCGCGGGGAATGGAGGGAAGGTGGAGTACGCCGTCATGCACGCCGCCCTTGCGCTTCAGCAGATGGACCCGTAGTTCCCAATCGACGCCCAGACTGACCTGCACCCGCAGCGGCGCCGCGGACGGTTCGTGCTCCGCGGCCGCCGGGCGGCAGAGGAAGACGGGGCTGTCGCAGCTTTGCGCGCACACCTGCAGCCGGCGGATCTGTTCCTGGCGCGCCTGCGGCAGCCAGGACACGACGATGCCGGCCGCGTTGGCCTTCACCAGTTGCTCCGTGACCCAGAGCCGCTCTGCCGGTGTTGACGCCTGGATCCAGACCAGGCGGCGCTCGTCGATGCCTTCGTCACGCAGGCCGGGCAGGTGCGGGGCCTTCGGGGGGCCGATGATGACGATGTCTTCACGCTTTTCGACCACCTGGCGCATGGCCGGCGCCAGGAGCCGCCACTCGAGCACGGTTGGCTGGGCTTGGAGCACCTCGGTGAGGGACCGAGCGGGCCAACCCCCACCGGGGAGTTCCCCGTCCAGCGAGGGATAGCCGGTGGCCACCACCTGCGTGACCGGCGAGCCCAGCTGATCGCCGCGCCAGAGGGCGGCTTCGACGGACGCGGGGAGCTCGCCGGATCGAAGAACGAGCTTTGAAAGAAGGGGCGGCGGAGCCGGCGCGTCGTCGTCGTCGGCCCACTCCAGAAGGGCGGCCATTGCGGGCTCCGGATACTGTATGGACATCCAGTATGCCGCAAGTCAGGCTCCGCAGGGACCGCCCCCTCATCGAAGTCGGATTTAGCCGGCGGGCGGGGAAGCAACCGACGGCTCAATGACGGGCTGCCGCCGTGGCCGGATGCAGTGGCAGCGCGCAACCGACGCATCGGACTCCCGCAAAATGCGCTGATGTGCAGCCATTACCAAGCCGAGAAGCGCCGCAAGCTGATCGAGAAACACTTCGGTATCCAACTGCCGCCGAGCTGGGAGCCGCCGCCGGGTGGCCTGCACATCTACCCGACGCAGATGGCGCCCTTCATTCGCCGGCCGCCCGAGCGCGAGTCGGGCGACGAGGCGGTGCCGGACTTCGAGCTGGCGGAGGGCCATTTTGGGTTGTTGCCTGGCTTCGCCAAAGAGGCGAAGTACGGCCTGCAGACCTACAACGCCCGCACCGAGACCGTCGGCGAACTGGCCAGCTTCAAGCACGCGTGGGCCAAGCCGCGGCACTGCATCGTGCCGTGCGAGGCAATTTACGAGCCGGACTGGCGCACAGGCAAGTTCATCCCGACGCGGTTCACCGCGGCGAACGACGAAACCCTGGGCGTGGCCGGCCTGTGGTCTCCTTGGAAGAACCCGGAGACCAGCGAGTGGGAGCTGAGCTTCACGATGCTCACGATCAACGCGGACGCGCATCCCCACTTCAGGCTGATGCATCGGCCCGATCCGAAACGTCCTCCCGAGATGCAGGACAAGCGCATGGTCGTGATCCTGCCTGAGGCGCAGTACGGCGAGTGGCTCGACGCGCCGCCGGAGCGCTCGATGGACTTCATGGTGCAGTTCCCGGCCGAGCGGCTCGCGATGACGGCGGAGGCCGTGCCGCCGAAGGAGCCCAAGGCGAAGCTAGCTCGTGCCACGAAGGCACCGCCTGAAGAGCCGACGCTTTTTTGATGCCTGTGAACGCGCGGTAACCCTCTTTTATCGACCCTGAACGGAGGCCGTCGATGAGCCCCGAACCCGCCGGCGTCCGAGCGGCGCCTCCGATGCCCCCGACCCCCGTGGCCCGCCGCCGCGGCCCACGGGGCGTGCAGGCTGAAGAGGTGCGCAGGCGGCCGACGCGCTGCTCGCGCGCGGCCTTAAACCCACCATCGAGCGGCTGCGATTGGAACTCCGCGGGACTTGGTCTCCGGCGCCGCTGCCGTCACGGTGTCGATCCGCGAGGGCAAGCCGTTCGGCCGTGCCCAGCGTCCAGTTGCATAGCGTCTGGCGCGAGCGCCGCACGCCGTTGCTGCGCGCCGAGCGGCGGAGCGAGAAGCATGCGACGGGTGTCAAGATGTCACTCGTCGCTGCGGCGTATCAATGCCAGCTCGCTCTTGGAAATCTGGTCGAGGCGGCCCGGGCATCGGTGACATTGCGCCAACGCGGGAGGCAGGGTCCTGATGGCGCTTGACCTTTAGTGCCCCGTTATGTTTCGCACGGCGCGCATCGCCTGCTCCCAGCTTGCACGAAATCCACGTCACGGCTGCGCCGCCGTACAGGCATAGCTGTCGACTCGCAATCGGTCGCCGCCGATGTAGCGCGGGTAGGCCGGATGCCGGCACAGCGGCCGGCCGGCGCGAACAGCAAACGGCGGCGCCGCGGCTCGGTCGGTCTGCACCAGCACATCGGGCGGCGGCTGGCCGCTCGTGACCCAGCGGTCCAGCGGATCGAGAAGGTCGACCATGGTCGGTACGGGCTGCTGGTCGAGCACGCTGCGCGCATTGCCGCTGTGGGTGGAGGCAGGCGAGACGTACAGCCGCATCGCGCCCTCCGCTGTGGAGACTCCGAGCCGCGCGACCACGGCCTGGTGGTAGGCGATGCCCATCAGCGCGCTCTGCGCCCGGTCACCGGCGTTCTCGCGCATGATCAGCTTGCCGCCACGTGCGAAGAAGGGCGCCAGGTTCGGGTCGCTCGCGTCTATAAGTTCGGAGGTCTGCTGCACCCGGGCCTGAAACGCAGCCGGCTCGTAGTTGCGCACATCGAAGGCAGCGTCGCGCGCGATGGCGTATCTGATCCAGTTGCTCCCATAGAGCCATTGCGTGGCATTGGTGGCGGCGTCGGGGGGAACCGCGGGAGCTGTGCTCCCGCCGACCCAGCGCACCAGGTTCAGCGCGCGGTGGCGCCGTCCAGGCTGTATTCGTGCCCCCACAGCCAGGGCGGGTAGCTGTCGAGGCCGTTGGCCAGCGCAAATGCGAAGCGATAGGGCGTGTGCACGGCCTGCAGCGCGCGGATCTGCCCGTCCGACAGGCAGGAGGCGCCGCTGTCGTTGCCCCCGGGGCAGCGCAGAAGCTGCAGGTCGCCCCGCCCTTGGCACGCCTTCCAGTGGTTGACCACGCCGTCGGCCAGACCGTCGAGCCCGTCGCAGGCGTCGTTGACGGCGCGCGCCACCAGCGGCGCCTTGGCCGGCGGCAGCCAGTCGACGAACTGCGGCCGCTGGTTGCGCACGAAGGCGTGGAATAGGCCGGTCCAGTTGAGCACCGGCACCACGCTGACGACGCCGTCGTAGTCGGCCGGAAAGCGCTGCGCCATCATCAGGCCCTCGCGCCCGCCTTCGGAACCGCCGAAGTAATACACGCGCTGCGGTGGGCGGCCGTAAAAGATCTGCGATACCGCCACCGCGACGTCGCGTACCTTCTTGTACGAAGCAAAGGCAAAGTTGGCGAGCATCTCGTTGTCGAGCGCAAAGGCGCCGGGCTCGCTGGCCGGCCAGGCCGAGGCCTGGTGGCCTGAGTCTGTGCCGTACGTCAAATAGCCCCGCTCGATCGGAAGCGGATCTCCCGGGGCCGCGTCGCGCAGTGGTGTCATGCCGGTGACCAGCGTTCCATTGAAGCCGCCGCCGCCGTACTGCAGCGCCTTGCCGTTCCAGCCGTCCAGCGGCAGGTTGAGCTGGAAGTGGATGCGCTGCGCCGTTCCGCCGCGCGGCGCGATGCTGCCTAGTGCGCGGCAATGCGTGGGCACAGCCGGGGGGCCGGCACTGGCGCCGACCACCGTGGTCGAGGTGATGAACGCGTCGCCGCTGGGCAAGCCGATCGAGGCGGCGGGGATTACCCGGCCGGTCAGCGCCGAGCAGCCGGGCTCCAGTTGAGTCGGTGCGGGAGTTCGAGAAGCACAACCGGCGGCCAAAGGCGCTGCCATGAGGCCGAGAGTACAGAGGTTTCCGAAGCGGATGTTCTTCATGAGGGTTGCCTCAAAGAGCAGCGGATCACCCCCTTGCGTCGTCGGCGCAAGGGGCTCGGGCCTAACGAACTTGCGAAGTTTAAAGTGCGACGCCGGCGATTCTGGAATCGACGCGCTGTGCGATCACTGCGAAGTTGCAGCCCGGAGTGAGTGGAAAGCGCCCATCACAACCTTAGCGTAGAGGTCGGTAAAGAGCTCACAACGGTCCGAATAAAAACGCTCAATTCCGATTCGTCGTCAACACGTCGATTCATGATGACAGGCGTTGTCAATCCTTCATCGCTCAGAGACACGTATACAACGCCCGCTCGGTCGAGCGCCTGCACTGACTGGGGCACAAGCGCGTACCCGATCCCAGCGACCACCAATCCGATGGCCGTCTGCACCTCATTGGCCTCCAGCGCCACCGTTGGCTTAAGGCCACGCGAATGGAACATGTCTAGTACTTGATCTGCATAGCTGGGTCTCGGTTTCGCGGGATACAGCAGCAAAGGCTCAGCAGCCAGCTTGGCCAGACTGATGCTCTTGTGTTTTAGCAACCGATGGTTTTTTGGCAGCGCGGCGACTACTCCCTCTTCTCGAACCAGTTCGCCAACGATGTCTGGATCTTCGATTCGCAGTCGCCCGAATCCGACGTCGATTCGACCGGCCTTCAGGGCATCGATTTGTTCGACCGTGGTCATTTCAAACAAGCTCAGTTCCACGTCGGTCTGTTCGTCTCGAAAGCGCCGAATAACCTCGGGCAACGCGCCGTATAGGGTGGATGGGACGAAGCCCAGGCCAAACCACTTGCGCCCGCCGCTCGCGATGCGCGCGGCTGCATCCGTGGCTTCCTTCATGCGATCCAGAATTTGCTGCGCCTGAAGTTGGAAGAACCGCCCCGCAGGCGTGAGTTTCAATGGACGTGAGCTGCGATCGAGCAAGCGAGCTCCGATTTCTTCTTCCAGTGTCTGGATTTGCCTACTCAAAGGTGGCTGGGCGATGTGGAGGTGCTCGGCCGCGCGGCTGAAGTTCAACTCACGGGCAACAGCGACGAAGTAGCGTAAATGGCGCAACTCAAGGTTCATAAAAAGTCCCGGAAAAGGGCATGTCGCGATGCAAAAGTTGCAGTCGGTAAAAACCCTAGTACACCATACCTTGAAGGTATTTTGACAGACTTCATCGATATTGGACCTGCCGTCTCTTCGCAACGAAGATCCTATCCAGCCCGAAGCCCTACCGTTAACCGATGACGCGGCGACGGAGCGATTCATCCCGCTTAGCGATGTCCTTTTTTGTCGAGCCAAACCCCGTACGGAGACCGCATGATCCCGATCTACCCCGCCGATTCGGCGACGAGCCTAGCCAAGCTTGATGCGATGCTGCAGGACGACCCTGAGAAGCATTTGTATCGTCTGGATCGGGCGGTGTTCACAGACGAGCAGTTGTTCGAGCTGGAGATGAAGCACA
>NZ_JASZYF010000029.1 GCF_030317115.1 Variovorax gracilis | reverse complement strand
ACAGATGCTGGTCACCTCGTCTTCGCAAGCGCTGAGAATCCGCGGCACCGCGCGCTTGAATGCCTCGGGCGACTTTGCCATCGTCACTCCGCGCTCGCCCAGCAGGCCTCGGGCCTGGTTGATTAACGCCGTGCGCTGGTGGACCAGCAGTTGGCGCACCCTGTGCACTGCCTGCATGTCCTGCTGCTCCACCGATTTCACGACTACGAAGTTCATCGTTGGCCGGCTGGCGGCTTCGACGATGGCTTGCGCATCGTTGCGGTCGTTCTTGTTGGTCTTGACGAAAGGCGAGACGTACTGCGGGCTGATCAGCCTGACTTCGATACCCATGTCTTGGAAGCATCTGGCCCAGTGGTGCGCCGAGCTGCACGCCTCCATCGCCACGACGCGTGGATGCAGTGAGCGTACAGCCTCCACGAAGCCGTCACGCATGACCTTGGAGCGGTGCAAGGCGCGACCGCTGCGATCTGCACCGTGCAGTTGAAACACGCGCTTGGCCAAGTCAATGCCCAGAATGTCGATGTCCATCGCAGACCTCCAATGCAAGAACGGTTGATGAACCGCTCAGTTTCCTATCGGGGTGGCGCCGGGTCCATCACAGTAAAAAGGTGCATTTGGTCTGCCGAGATGGGGGAGGGCGCTTGTGCGGGTTCGCGCCATGCGCTCAGCGCGAAGCAGCCCGCCTCGAGGGTCGCCGCTGGACAAGCGTGTCGGCGTACTTCTCGACGTTGAACTTCATGGTGCCGCGAAAGTTGACGTGCGAAAAATGTGCCGGCCCGATGCGGCGCAACCACTCATCCTCGATGCGGGTTCCCTCGCGTTTCAGCCTTTCGACAACCCCATGCATCCGGCTCGTGTTCCACGCCAGCACGATGTTCGTCAGCAGTGCGTGGGAGCCCGAGATCGCCAGCATCTCGTCGCGCCGTCGGCCGCGCTCCGGCGCAACCTTGCCGCTGTACACCGCGCGCTGGAGCCGATGCACCGATTCGCCCCGGTTCAGTAGCGTGTGGATCTCGCGCCGGAAGTCCTCGATGGCGATGTAGTCGCACAGAAAGACGGTGCGCAGCAGCCGTCCCAGATGCTCAGCTGCTCGATGCAGGGGGTCACCTTGCGCGCCGAACCGAAGCGCTGCAGGGCCAGAGTGGCTGACACGCGCCCGGATCGAATGGACGCGGCCAAAGGAGCTCGTCCCATCCGCGCTCGATGGCGCTGAGCGAGACGCTCCTCACGGTGACTGCTTCGAGGCCTTCCGGGACCCTGAAGACGCGCGGCAGGTGCAGCTTTCGCTCCGCCAAGTCACGCAGGCGCGGACACAGGTCAAAGCCCAGCAGCTTGGCGATGGCCATCGCCGGATTCGTATACCCATGGGTATCTACCGCCACCAGCGATAGCTGCACGAGGTCATCGCTGCGGTTGTTCGTCTCGACACCCTCGATAGCGACGCCAGCCTGACGTTCGTTGAGCACGATGGGCTGGTCATAGACGATGCCCCATCGGTCACGCACGTGGGTGTAAAGGCCTGCGGCGTAGGTGCGCCGGCGTGGATCAACCCGGGCATTCCAAAGGTGGCGTGACGCGTCCAGTGACATCATGTCGGCCGACGCCTTGTCGCCATCACCCCAGAGGGCGGCGATCGGGATCTGACTTTGGAACTGCGCGACACGTTCGTTGGCGCGCCGAAGCCGGCCGCTGCCTTCGAGGCCCCGCATCGCCACGGTTATCTGGCTTGGCTCCAGACCCGGGATCATTGAGGCGACCCATTTTGCGTCGATGTCGGTGCCGTGCGCCAGCAAACGCGGCTTGGTCGCGCGTGCGCATGAACCTGAGCGCGGAGTCCAACTGGTCATAGATCTCCCGCCTGTTGCGCCCGCGCCCCGCCATCCAGCTCGATCCGACCCCGACCATCGCGGCCGCCGCAACGCACGAGCCCTGTCGCACATTGCTGGGCCATTTCAGACACGAGCGTCTGGTGCGCGACCATGCCACGCAGCTCCCGCAGTTCCGTACGCAGTTCAGCGATGAGCGGGCCGACTTCGCCAAGTCGCTGCAACGTCACTGCCGGCAGGGTCCGCCGCCAGGCTGGGCCTTAACCTTTGTGAGCAGCTAAGCGTCCACCCACTCGTGGGAGGACAGGGCGGAGACCTGGGCGCATTGCCTACCTGGCCGCAAAGAAGATCGGAGCCCAGCCCTGTGCCTGGGACTTTCTGCCCAGCTCGTGGAGTCGCTCGCAATCTTCTCCGACGCGGGGTCGAAGTAGTAGAAGGCCGTTGCAAACCCGGTCGGTGACGCACGCCGGAAGGCAACGTTGACCATGACCGAGGGCGGGGTCACGCCGCGCTGCGTGAGTTCCGCAAAGGCGGCCCGGAAAGCCCCTACTGAAGCTGGACCTCAACGGCCTCGGGCCACGCGAACTTCCAGCGTTTGAGGAAAGGTGTCCCGCTCAGTCAGCCTGCATGCGTTCCAGTGCGCGACGGAACGCCGCGCTGAGGCCCTCGGACCCACAACTCAAGGCGTCGTCAGAAGCCGACCCGTTCGTATTGCTCGATCTGGCAAGCGTAGGTACCTGGCTGAGTCGAGCATACCGAGTAGCCCTGAGGCGGGGGGCTCGCACAGCCGGCCAGAATGCATAGAAGAATCGCACTCGCCATCCTTTGCACAAACTCTCCAATCAATGGTCTTAGCAAGTTTCAAACATTCTGACAAGACGAAATACTAGAAACCGCCTCCGTGAGCTGAGGCGCTTCGCGCACAAATCTTCTTCGAGCTATGTGACGACGGGGCGCAGCCGCTCAATCCGGGGAGCGCAAGGCCTGATCAATCTCGAGTCACGTCAATCCTGCGCCAGCCTGCATCCGGATCGAAGCGCGTCATGGCGCCTCCGGCGGCCTCGCTGTCCGGCCCGAGATCCTTGTCATACACGGCGCCATCGCGGCTCACGGTGAAGCTCATCGCGCCGGTTTCTCCGTAGTGGACCGGCCAGGCGACCAGGGCGAGGCCGCTTCGCATCCGATTGCCGATCACGTGGTCGTAGGCGCCACGATCATGGTCCGGACTCTTCAGTCGGCGGATGGCAACATCGGGGTTTCCAATTCAACGACGCCCGCCGCCGCCACCGCCGCGTGCGCCACCGCCACCCCCGCCCACTCGGGCACCACTACCGCCCCCGGGACTCACCCGGGCCCCGCCGCCTGCGCTCATGTGCGACGCGCCGCCTGCCGTGCGTGCACCCCCGCTTGCGGCGCGGTGCTGCGCCGCAGATTGGCGGCTCGCGTTACCGCGACTCGTCTGCTGGCGCGCCTGCCCGCCGGTACCGCCTGCGCCTCGGAATGCGTTGTCACCGCCGCCGGACTGTACTCGTGACAATCCCTGGTCGGCGCCACCGCGCCCGGCCGGCCAGCCGACGTCTCCCGCTCTGGCGCGGTTCCCCGCAACGTCGCCGGCGCGGGTTCCGGCTCCTGTACTCGCTCGAGCGCGACCGGTTTCCCGCGCAGCCGCCTGTGCCCGATTTCGCGTTCCCGGATCATTGCGCAATCGATCCCGGCCTTGGCCCGGGTCCATGCCGCGCTGCCGCAATTGGGACTGCGCTTGCTGACGCTGGGCGTCGCGAGCCGCCGTGTCGCGTCCGCGAAACTCGTTGCGTTGATTCGCTCCGCTGACGTCCTTGCCGAACTGCTGCCGGCTCGCCGAATCGCGGTACGGAACGCCGCGCCGGTTGGCCGCGTTGTGCTGGAAGCTTGTCTGGTTGGCGTTGATCTGCCGGTTCGTGTTCACGCTGTTGTACCGCAAAGGGTTGATGTTGACGTTGCCGCCTCCCCAGTTACAGTTGCCCCAGAGCGCCGCGGTGGCGGCCACGCCAATACCGAAGGCGATGCCCGTCGCCAGTGCGGCGCCGGGGTAGTAGCCGCCATAGTAGCCATAGTAGTAGGGCGCCGGCGGGTAGTAGTAGGGCGGATAGGCCGGATAGGGCCACGCGCCGTACACCACAGTCGGGTCGTACGCGGGGACGTACACCACCTCTGGGTTCGTGGGCTCGATTCCTGATGATCGTCTGCTGCGTCTGCGGCTCTTGTTCGACGACCACCTTCTGCTGCTCGGTCGTCTTGAGGCTGCCGGTCTGCTGAGCCTTGGCGCGAAGCCGCTGAGCCGAGTCGAGAACGTCCTTGGACGATGCGAGGAAGGCGTCTCCCAGGTTCTGTACCCAGTCGGGCTGATCGCCCATCGTCTGCAGCACCTGCGGGAAGGCGACGAGCGACTGCACGCTTGGGTCCCACGACTGATTGGCGACCATCTTCAGCGCTGCGTCGCCTTTCTGGTTCGGATTCGCCTTCGACCACTTGGCCGCATCGGCGACGTCCGCCGGATAGGTCGAGGCCATCAGCACCTGCGAGAGCAGTTCGTCCGGGTACAGCGCGATCGGGGCCATCATCTGGTCGAGCTGCTCCCGTGAAAAGGTTGGCGCGGACTGCGCACCCGCCAGCGCCGAGAGGAACGCTGCGGCAAGCATCAGGGCTCGCACAAATCGAATGGTCATTGCACGCATATCCCTCCTGAGATCCAAGGCGTCGTGCTTTCGACTAAAACGGCAAGCGGAGAAACGCAGCCGACCCCGCGCTGAGGAAAAAGCCAGCGAACGAAAATTGTCTGCCCTTCACGCGTTCGCGTCCCCGATCGACACTTCAAATTCCCCGCTTGTCGACACCCAAATTCCTCCGGGCAGGACAGGGGTTGCATTATTGATCGATCACGCCTCGACTGCGATCGCTAGGCGTGCCGCGGCCTCCTTCATCCTGTAGCTCCTGCCTTCGAACTCGAGCATGACGGCGCGATGCATGAGTGGATCGAGGATGGTGGTTCCCATGGTCGCATCGCCGAGGTACTTTCCCCGGTCCTGCACCCCAGCCACCATAGCCATCGCCACATGGTCGGGCCATGTTGCATCGACCGGTTCAATCTGCAGTCCCTTCTTCTTCTTCTACCCGATTGCAGTCGTCGAAGGTCTACTCGAAGAGAGATCAGAACCGACCGACCTTGGCGACCACTTCAAGCAGCGCCGGCACATCGTCGGTGATGATGCCCGACACGCCTGTGTCGATCAGCACCTGCATGACCAGTGCGTTGTCCCTGACCGCCGCAAGCAACCAATCCACCTGATGCCCCTGATTCATCCACGGGTTGAGGTTGTAAGGCTCCATGCGGTTGGCATCGTAGGCCACGAACCCGAGATAGTCATCGAAGGTGAACTCGTTGACGGACGGGATGCGGCCGATGATCGCCCCAGCCGATCGGTTCCGGATCGCCCCTTCCACAGCGCTGCGCTCTCGCAGCACTGTGTCTTTCGCCGTGTAGTCGGTCTGTCCATCGGCGTTCCGGGGGTACTCGGACGCCACGCTCAACCAGGCGAACTTGATCGAGGCCGGTGTGGATGTTCCGACGAAGGCCTTCATCGCCTCGAGCACGCTCTGGTCGGCGACGACCACGGTGATGTCGAAGGGCGTCCCTCCCTCGGCAGATTCGATGATGCGCGCGATCATCTCGCCACCGTGTAACGCGGCATGCTCCGCCGGCATCCGCACATTGAGCAACAGGTGGCGCAAACCGCTCCACTCGCGCGCCGACTTCAGCAGCTGCGCGAACGTCGGGATCGAGAATGGCGCGGTGGGAGCGCCGGCCGCCGCTCCCACCGCGGCATACCCGTAGCCGAAACGGATCTGCGCCAGGGTCAGCCCGATCGTTTCGACCCGCAGGGGATCATCCGGATCAGGTGCCGAGGGCCGGTACGCGCCGACATCACCGGCGCCGAGCTGTCGGAGCGCAGAGACGAGATCGTTTGGGTCCCAGTCGTGCCAGAGCACCACTTCTCCATCGGCAGTGAGGCAGGCGTCAACGAAGACAGCCATCGCCCGCTCCTTCTCGACGGCATGCTGGCATGCCTCCAGGGTGTTCTCCGGAAAGATTCGACGGGCGCCCCGGTTGGAGACGACACGAAACCGGTCCTGCTCGCAGTCGTAGGTACGGCGATTGACGTCGCGGGTAACCTTCGCGCCGTCGACCTTCGTCTTCAACTCGCGGAAATCGTGGGTCAGCGTCTCGTCCGCGAACGCGATCGTGTAGTGGTACTGGCCCCAGCGCACCCGTCCGCACTTCACGTACGGCGTTTCGAAGCGCGGAAAGTTGTCGTCGGAGAAACGGGCGCCGTTGTAGCGAACCTCGTCATCGTCGAAATGAAGCTCGAGCCGGCCGCCGTCGGGCGACGGGACGTCGTAGCTGCACTCGAAGTCGGCGGTCATCAGCCTCAGGCCGTTGATGTGCACCCTCGCGGCAATGACCTTGTCCTTGAATTGCTCGTAGGAGCCGAACTCGTCGACGTTGCCAACCTGGATGATGAAGATGTTGCGGCCGTTGTCGGCCACCAGCTCCTTGTCCGCCCACGGTCCGAGCGTCGTCCACTTGACCTCGCGGGCCGAGAACAGGGCCACATACCCGTCGCCCACCTTTCCGAAGGTCCAGGTCGCGGAGCCGACGTTGCAGTCGCTGGACCGCCGCTGGACGACGGATCCTTCGTCGAACGCTCGCCTCGGAAACCAGGCGTGAGTCTTGTCGCCCAGCAGGCGACGCAGGAACTCTCCCGGTTGATAGGCGATGATCGCGGCGCCATCGCGCTGAACGACCCGCGGCAGCGAGGCCGAACCGGTCCACCAGTTCGGCCCGTCGCCGCCGGCCGGAATCAGCTCGATCCCGCCCGGCTTGGCGATCAGGCCGATCACCCCGCCCGCCCACGCGCCGACGACGGTGCCGGCAGGGCCGAACGCACTGCCGATCAGCCCGCCGCCCATGGCACCCAGCAGGGCCGCGCTGATCCCGCCGCCCGCCGATGGGTGGGTCGTCCAGACAGTCGCTGCGGGACTGAGCGTCGCCTGGCAGACGTGGGTCTGGGCGTTGAACTGGCCGCGACGGAAATTCTGGACGCTCGAGAGCATCGCGTGGCGGTTCTGATAGGTATAGAGATTGGCCCGCGTGAGGGCGGATCCTTCCGTCAACGGCGAGAGGGTGTCGACCACGTCCACCTCACCCGGCGCGCTGGTGAGCAGCGTCACCGGCTTGGCAAGGGTGCTGATCGTCCCGAGCAGCGGCAGGATCGCGTGGAACGGACCTGATTCGGCCAGCGCGTAGAGCGAGGCGGGGCGCTTGGTGCACATGACCGTCTCCTTGGTCACGTAGGCCGAACGGCTCCACCAGAACATCGCATCGTCGAGGGTCTGGAATCCGATCCCGTACGGCTGCGCTTCATCGAAGCGCAGCGAGACCCGCGAGCGATCGACCAGGTGCGTGGGGCGGTCCTGGCCGATCTTCACCAGGACGTCCGGAACCACGTAGCGACGACTCGACGCGAAGCTTCCGGCTGACGTCGCGCCGGCCCACACGATCACGCCCTTGCGCGTCCCGAACAGAACCTCGATCAGATCGCCAGTCCCCGGCTCGTAGCCGGACATCTTCTTGTCGGCGTAACAGCGCCCGGAGGAAGGACCGAAATTGCCGTCCAGGCTGAACCTCGCCAGGTCGAACAGCAGCAAGTCGAGCACGATCTCGGCCCGGCCGCGGATCTCTTCGTCGAGGCAGAAGTCGACCAGGTTGAACAGCGGTCCGATGTCCTCCTCATAGTAGGGATGGGCGTTCCACTCCGAGAACCCGAGGCGCATTCGGTCGGCGAGCCATCGCAGGAGTCGTGGCTTGGCGTGTCGCATCCGCTGCTCGCCGGTCATGTCACCCGGGCGAGCGCTTTGCGTGCCTTCGGCCCGCAGCGGTAATCCGGCTCTGAAAACGTCGTCCGGCAACCACTGGCCGGCCAGGTATTCGGCGCTGGCAAACAGCACCTGATGGTTCTCGGACCAGAACGTCATCTCCTCGGGGATGTTGTCCTTCTTGATCTCCTCGTTGACCGCGCTCTCGACCTGCTCCGCGGCCAGGGGTGGTCGCTTCTCCAGGGCCTCGCGGCGGCGAATGGCTCGGACCAAGTTGTGACGGTCACCGTCATTGAAGGCTCCGTTGACGAAGAACGGGTCGTCGACCCAGAACTTGAACTCGAGCAGCGCCTTGGTGATGTGCGCCTCGACGTCGGCCGAGAAGTTGACGCTGCGCTCGAGCGAGTCGCGATCGCGCCACGGCGCGCCGACGCGGCGCAGGTGCTCGGGCACGTCGCCGGCGAGGTAGAGCAGGCGGATCACCTCGGATGCCTTGAAGTCGGCCGTGTCCTTCAGCGTTTCCATGTGCGTGAAAAGGGAGCCGCAGACAAGATTCCAGAATGCGGTCTTTGATTCTTCGAAGGCCGCCATCGCCTTGACATCGGAGGGCTTTGGCGTGATCCAGCCAAACAGCTCCATCTGCCGTCCAGGATCCGCGATCGCCAGGTCGAGTCGGGCGAGCGACTGGAAGACGTCGTGGCTCTGCTCGCCGCCTGCGGGAGTACGGACGACCGGGTAGTCGCTCAGGCGATCGCACGGCACCCCCGGCGCGGGCTTGAAGTCGAGCACGTCACTCGCGGTATAGATCGGCGCATCGTTGCCTTCCAGCGACATCACGATGTCGCCGAACAGGCGCTCGACCGGGAGCGCGTTCCACGCCGCCTTCTGCGCCGCGGAGGCATCGTCACCAGGTCGGTGGGCGAACCACATCTTCTTCGCGGTCGGGAAGTTGTCCTTGTCCACCCACCCGTGATCGAACTCAAAGGTGTCGGTCTTCAGATAGAGGCGACGAACCAGCGCCTCCCGGTAGCACTGACGTCGTCGCGCAACCTCTTCCTGGATAGCGGACTGAATCGGTGGCTTAGCCGGATCCGGCATCGCTGCACTCGGTACGGGGGATCGACATCGGCAGCCGTGAGCGCGCGATGATCAGAACGGATCTCCGGCCCCTGGTTTCCACGAGATCACCCCTTTCGCATCGGTCTGGGTGACCCAGGTCGGAAGGGTGTCCTCGCCGCGGAGCTTGACCAGCGTCGTGGGCAGACGAAGCTGCCACGGCTCGCCGTAGGGCGTCGCGCTTTCGATCGCTACGTCCGAACCGGTCTCCTCGCCGAGAAATGACAAGTACGGCTTGCTGGCCATGCGACCAAGCTCCTCGAACGTCGGCACCGTGCCGGTCTCCATGAAGTGCGCAACCGCGCCTTCAAAGCCGGGCCGCACTGAGAGCAGCACCCGGGACGAGCCGGCACGCAGAAAATCCCGGAACTGCGGATCGTTGTCGTCCATGACGATCCTGTCGAGCCAGTACTCCTTGCGCCCCCAGAAGTACGGGTAGTAGCGCCAGGTCATCTGCTCCCATTCGAACGCCTGCTGGAAGAACCGCACATAGCGCCCGACCGGCTCGACGTTCGGCAGGAACATCTGCGGATAGCCCTGCGCGCTGTGCTCGATCGCGGACAAGCCGTCGAAGTGCTGCTCGGTGAGCACCGTCAGGCAGGCCCGCTCCAACTCCTCGCGCTCGATCGAGCGCTTGCGCTCCAGCGTGAAGTTCAAGGCGTCGATCCGCATCGCCGCGCGCAGGTTCGCGGCCAGGTCCTCGTACTCCAGCATCCGCTGCTTCGAGGCCTGGAGGATCAGATCGAAGGTGCGCTGGCGCCATTCGTCCATGCGACGCTCGGTCGGCTCGCAGAGGATCTCAACGGTGACCGAATACGAGTACTGGCCGTCGACGTCCAGCAACGTCACCGGCAGGGTTCCGACTTCGCCATCGAGCGCGATGGTGCGGACCAGGGTCGTCGCCAGATTGACGAAGTGGATGCCGACGGTGAGGTTGAACCAGCGCGGGTCCGCGCCGAAGCCAGCCGACGCACGCGAGAACCTGGCCGTGACGGCGCGGTAGCCGGCCGGAATCGGCACCTTGATCGGCACCGCCTCCTGGATGGTGTTGACCTCGGGCTTGTCGGAGAAGCTGTCCTGCGAGACCCGCGCAAACGGTTGGGCGACGACGAGCTGAGGCTCCGGCGGAGGCTCCACCCCGTTGACCCCATAACCTGCCGTGTAGTAGGTGTAGTTGACTTCGTTCAGCTCCGTGGATTCCAGCGTGAACGGCGCAGGCTTGACCGGCGGACCGCCGGGCGCCTGGCGTTTGCCGATTGCGCGCACGAACAGCGCGCTGGGCTCCGGGACGACCAGGTCGTAGAACGTCCGGGTTCCATACGAGAAGATCTGCGCCTGCACCACGCGGTCGAGCCACTGGTACACCACGGTCTGCGGCGCGGCCCCGACGATGTTGTCGAAGCTGTGGCTAACGGTCTCGGCGAACTCGTTGAGCTGGCGGTGGACCGTTGCGACGCGCAGCCGATCGGTCACGCGCCCGACCGCCCGCGCCGAGACGTCACGACCGAATGTCTCGGCCGCCTTCTGCGCCCGCTCGACGGAACTGCCGGTCTCGACCACCACGCCATACGCCGAGGACCCGGGGCTGCCTGGCTGGCGTGCCGAATCGGTCTTGAGCACATCGTTCGACTCGCGCTTCAGGTCGAAGCGATCGGTGGTCTGCACGTCGCGTGACTGCTCGCGGGTGGTCTCGCTCTCGGTCGTTGTGACGTCCTCGGTCGTCTCGGCACGCCGCGTGCTCCTGACCATCTTCTCGCCCGTGGCCACGTTCTCCACGTAGGCCACCTCGCCAGCGGCATAGCCGATCACGTGCTGGCGCACGACGAGCAGATCGCCGATGCCGGCCGGCTTGACCTTGCCGTGCGTGAGAGGCGGAGCCGCCAGCACCGCTGGCTTGGGATCGCCCGCATCGTCCCAGAGCTGCGGCACGGTGAGCGGCTTCCACGGGCCGAAGGTCGGTCGCGGCTTCGCTTTCCTCTCGGCGATCATTGGATCATCCTCTCTGTCCTTCCGAGTTCGATACGCAAAAGCTTCACCATCGCCGGCAGCGTGGTTGTGACCGGATCGATGCCGAGCTCGGCGAGCGTCTCGCTGACCTCGGCCGGAAGATGCGAGATCGTTGCCTGATCGAGCAGCAGCGTACCGAGCGCCGATCGAGCGTCACTGCCGGTCGCACGTCGCGCGCTCGTTTCGGCCGGCGGATGGCGCTCGGCTCCTCGGCTCACGGCAGGGGTCTCGGCACTCGCGCCTGCGAGCAACTGACCTGCCGCCGTCAAGGCTTGGATCGCTTCGACGATCGCCGCTGCCCGTTTCTTCAGCACGCGTTGGGCCGCTTCAGCGGCCGGATCAGTCGGCCGCACGGGGGGCGGCGCCTTTGCGAGGGGGCCGGGCAACGGAAAGATCGACGCAGGCATCAACACGACACGCTTCGTCGTTGCCTTTACGTCCTGGCGGTCCGCGGCGAGCCGCCGCACGACGTCCGCGGCGCCCAACATGCGCAGGACCTTTGCAGCATCACCGTCCTCTGGAGGCGCCAGCTTCAGGGCGAGAACAGTGTCCTGCAGTCGCGCGACGTCGACGGCGAACTCGTTCGATCTGACCAGTCCGGAGGCCGGCGCGCCGAGCGCGCGCTCGACCAGGTCGCTCACGCTTTCATCGGAGCCATCCGGTCGATCGAGAGCATCCGCGAGCCGCTCGAGCGGCAGGTTCAGGGTCGAGGGGTCTTGAACGAAATCGTCGGAACGGACGAACGATTGCGCCAGCCGGTTCATCGCATCACGACCGCTCGCCTCGCGTCGCGCGTCGGCCAGGGCGGCCGCTAATGGCGAGTCGCCGTCCAGGACGATCGGGTCGGACACCGGCATCGGTGGGCGCAGAGCGACGAAGCGAAACAACTCATCCATGATTCCAGACCTCGGTGGAGTCGAACTTCTCGTGTATCGGGGCCAGGTGCCACGGTCAGCTTTCAGAAGTCGCTGCTATGCAATTCGCACCCTCGAAGAGCCGCAACCGGTCTCTCAGAGACGTTCGCCCTCAAAGATCAACTACCACTTCGTTAGCGAACTTCCAAACGGCTGCATGAGCGAGTTGTGAAACGCAGCAACGTGCCAATCCTGACTCATGGCATGCTCCAGGATGAGGCTCGAGCGTGGGCTGCGCTCGAGCATGTCAATCGACCGGCGACCGTCAAATTCCGGGAAAGTCCTGCCAGAGCTAAAGCGCATGCCCGCCAAAAACGAAGACAACACTCGCTTTCCATTCTGCTGCTTAACGCCATCTCAATTCCAATCTCAAACCAAGTCTGTGCTTGTCTTGTCGTCGTGTCCACCTCTTTCTGAACGGGGACACAGCGCGATTCCTCTTGCCGACTCAAGGAGATCGACGGGCCCGCGACGGCGGGGACTGACGCCGACGCGAGCATCCTGTGCCAGTTGTGCTCAGCCTGACTGCTGGGTCGGCTGGACAAGCTTGATCGCGCGCAGCGGCGCATTGCCGATCCCCAAGAGCGCTTGCGCAAGCTATCGCCTATCCAGTTGAGGGAGCTCCTCGTGCATGTCGTTAGGCTAGGTATGCAGCGGTTGGTCCTTGCTTACCGCCGGGTGAGTTCACGCTGTGAGGCCGATTCAGATTGCACAACAGAGCGAGACACCTTTGTATCCAAGCCGGTCTCAAGGGATTGCAGTCATACCCTACTGCTTGCGCTCTCTGGCGACCGTGCTCGAAGTATCGAACGTCCACTCTGCTTGCCATCGGAGTGGAAGTTCGGGGACCCGAGCGTCATTCCGAGTTTTGCAAGCAGGCGTTGATACCCTTGCTTGAGCGCCGCAACGCGAAACTTTTGATTCGCAGACTCCCCTACATGGCGCGCATCGCCGCGATCCTGCCGGCGCGCTCAGCTGCATCAACGCGTCGCCATACGCACAAGCCGGGCAATCTCGTCAACTGCCAAACCGGTTGCCATGGGCTTGCTCGCCATCGCCATTTTTTCACTGGCCAGGCGGTTGTCACGTCCAAGAGGGCAAGGGGCGATATACGGATGCAGGCAGCGCTGGTCGGCGTAGTGCGTCGGCTGAATGACTTTTCGCTGAGAATTCAAACTGCGCTGCCTGCCCAAACCAATGGAGGAAATTTTTAGCCTTGCTGCCGTACAGCGAGTAGCATGAATGTGCTCATGCGCGGATGCTCCACCTGCATCGGGATGCGATCACCAACAACGTCCCACTGGTGTCGGGAATTGGGGAACCTATGAACTGGGATCCATGGTCTAGCGCATCCGAGGGCCGTGCCGGGCTGAATTCGTCGATCACGACGGCCCTGATCGATGCAAGCCGCGTTGCCGTGTTCCTTGCCGATCCTGGTGGCGGAGTCTTCACTGCGTCGGGTAACACAGAGCACGGCTGGAGCCCTTGGTCCAGTGTGTCCCAAGGTCACGCCGGGCCCAACACATCGATCACGGCGGTATCAATCGGCGGCGGCCGCTTCGCCTTGTTTCTCGCCGATCCTGGTGGCGGAGTCTTTACGGCGTCTGGGAGTGCACAGAACGGCTGGAGCCCTTGGTCCAGTGTGTCCCAAGGCCATGCCGGACCCAACACGTCTGTCGCTGCGGTTCCTCTGGCACGAAGCCGCTTTGCTTTGTTTCTCGCCGATCCGGGTGGAGGAGTCTTCACAGCGTCGGGCAACTCAGAGCGCGGCTGGAGCCCATGGTCCAGCGTGTCCCAGGGCCATGCCGGGCCCAATACATCCATCACTGCTGTACCGATCGCGGGGGGGCAATTTGCCTTGTTTCTGTCCGATCCTGGAGGCGGAGTCTTCACGTCGTCTGGGAATGCACAGGGCGGCTGGAGCCCTTGGTCCAGCGTGTCTGAGGGCCGCGCCGGGCCCGGTACATCCATCACGGCAGTTTCGATCGCCGGTGGCCGCATTGCGCTGTTTCTGGCCGATCCCGATGGGGGAGTCTTCACCGCGTCAGGCAATGCAGAGCAGGGTTGGAGTCCATGGTCCAGCGTTTCCGAGGGCCGCGCTGGACCCAAGACATCCATCACGGCAGTTCCGTTCGCCGGGAACCGCATTGCTTTGTTTCTCGCCGATGTTCGTGGCGGAGTCTTCGCCGCATCGGGGAATGCGGAGACCGGCTGGAGTCCGTGGCTCAGCGTGTCCGAAGGCCACGCCGGCCCCAACACGTCCATTGCCGCAGTGCCCATTGCCGGCAACCGATTCGCCTTGTTTGTCGCCGATCCTGGTGGCGGCGTCTTCAGTTCACTGGGCGATTTCGGCAGCCCGATCAAACACGTCTTTGTGCTGATGCTCGAAAATCGGTCGTTTGATCACATGCTGGGGTTCTCTGGCATCACAGGGACCGACGCATTGACGGGAAAGCCGACGACGATAGACGGTCTGAAAGGCGACGAATCGAACGAGTTCACTGACAGCGCCGGCACCGTGCATACGCACACGGTCGCTGCGGGAGCACCCGATCAGATAAGCATCGGCCCGGCCCATGAATTTGTGGACGTGCTTGAACAACTGACCGGGCGTGCCGTGGATCCTGCCTTCAACCTGAAGGGCTCCGCCTACCCAACACCGATCACCAACGGCGGCTTTGTGGCCAACTACCAGAAGAGAGTAGCCGCGCAGTTTGCAAAACGTCGCAGGGATGCCTTGTCCGCGTCAGGCCTGAACAGTGCCCTGACTATCGACGCACTGAACGCACAGGAGGCGAGTTTCGATCTGGGTGTGGTCATGAAATGCTTCGGTCCAGGTCGATTGCCGGTTTTGAGCGCGTTGGCGAAGGAATTCGTCGTTTGCGACCATTGGTTTTCCTCGATGCCCGGACCGACTGAGCCCAACCGCATGTTTGCGCATGCGGCGACCTGCGGTACCTGGGACCGATCTCCAGACCAAACGGAAATCCTGGTCGCGCAAGGAAGCGACTCGCTCCACCCCGGATTCACGTTCAAACACGGGACCGTCTATGACCTGCTCAAGAAGGCAGGCGTGCAGTACCGCATCTACGCAGGCGACCTCTTTCCAGTGGTCGGCGAATTCGACAACGTCGACGAGCAACGTGACTTCGAGGATTTTGCGGACGACCTGCAGGATCCGTCAGCCCTCGAAGTGGGCTACTTCCACATAGAGCCGTCCTATGGCATCGTGCCATTCTCGGAGCCGTTGTCGCAGCACCCGAGCTTTGGCGGCGGCGTCGCCGCGGGCGAGCGGTTTATCAAGGCAGCCTATGAAGCGATTCGGAAGTCCCCGCTATGGGCGACGAGTCTCCTGATCATTACTTGGGACGAGCATGGCGGTTTCTACGATCACGTAAAACCAAGCCCCGCGATACCAACAGGAAATCTTGGACGCTCACACGGATTCACTTTCGACCAACTCGGAGCGCGCGTCCCGGCGGTGATCGTCTCCCCGCTCATTCGCGGAAATCTGATCGAACACAGAGTACTCGACCACACAGCGATTCCCGCAACCCTCAGCCGAGTTTTCCAGCTCCCGTCACTTGGAGCGCGCGATGGCATCAACGGAGGTGTCGACCAGCTTGTTGGCGGCGTGTTCCGATCAGAGACGCCCTCTACCTTGCCTGATGCTGCTTCCACGGGACTACTGGCAGCAGGGGCGATCACTCCTGTCGACAAGGCGATCGCTCACAACCCCGCCGCCCTCATCTTCGACGATCCGCATGGAAATCTGACTGCGGTCCTCCATAGTGCAGTTGTCCGCCATCTCAAGGTCGCTCTAGCGGGGGAACACGCCGCCATAGTTGAGCGAGTTCGGTTGCTCCGCACCCACGCCGAAGCATTCACGTATTTGAAGGAAGTGGAACAACTCGTGCGTGCGAATCGTGTTCAACCGGGCGTGTCACAACGAGTGGGAGTGCTGGCTCCGGGGGTCACCGCTTAGTCCCAGCGCTGAAAGAGCGCTGCTGACAGCAGTACCGCCTACAACCAGTAAGCGAATGAACCATTGAAATGGATCGGCGGCGACGCTTCGTACCGCCGACGAGTACAACATCCTTTAGATAGATCTAATTATTTGGATCGAAGTGGGGATTGGGGTGATCGTACTTTCCAGACAAATTGACACGCTTTCGGCCAGAACTGGGGATCTGGCCGATTTCCACTGGTTTAAGAGGTAAAGAGTCGCCAGCCGTTCGGTCGCTTTTGTATTGGCGGGCGATGCCGACCCTCGATGTTTTCAGGAATAACCGCCCCATTTTTTTCAATAGTGGAATATTCAACCGACACAGCGGGTGCGAGCAGAAACCGAGGGGCCCCGTTGCCTCGAAAAATGCCATATTTCAGGAGTATCTGATGAGATATCTACGATTGATGACGTTCAACGTGCAGCTGCTTCCGGTGGTCCCGATCGTCGCCCCTTCTCCGGGTGACGAAGCAGAATCTCGGGCGTCTGCGATCATGGAAGCATTCAAGAAATTACCGCTTGACGAATTGCCCGATGTGGTGACCTTCAATGAATGTTTCAATGAGGACGCACGTAAGGTAGTGATCAACGGGATGTCCGGACTCTACCCCAATCACATCGCCAAATTTGATGATACGTTTGTCGGAGGCGACAGCGGGCTAGCAGTGTATAGCAAGTACCCTTTTTTCCCGCTCGACGCCGATGGCAAGAAGTTTCTGTTTTTCTCATACCCGGATGCCGAAGATGATGACGCGTTGGCTGGTAAAGGAGTGGCCGTAATCCGCTTGGAGACTCCGCTGGGCATGTTGACCTTGGCCTTCACGCACACTCAAGCCTTTTATCACTCCGAAGACGAGTATCGGGGGACCCGTGCGAAACAACTGGCGGACGTTGGCAAGACCATTGCGCAGGTCAACGGAAACTTTCCAGCCTTGCCCTGGGCTAAGACCATTTTGATGGGCGACTTGAATATCATTGGCAATCACCCGCCGGATCCCGCTGCCAACCCGAAGCTTGAATGGGATTCAACTTTTGAAAATCCCGGTCAAATTATGGCAGACGCGTTTTGGGACGGGTGGCGCCATTTCAACCGGCCGCCCGGCTCGGCAATCGAGCAAGATCCGGGATTCACCAATAACAATTTGGAAGCAGGCGAGAATGGTCAACTTCCCCGGGGCCTGCTCTCGCGCTTGGACTACATCTGTTTTTCTAAGCTCCCGGCTGACCAGGTTTTCGTTGCGCAGCACTTGCGCACCCGTTTCCGCACCTTGAGTGACCATTGGTCTCTTGAGGCCGATATTCATCTGACTTCGCCGCACTGCAGCCCTTCTACGGCCTTCGATGCAGCATTGGCTCCAGTCGCGATTTCCCATCTCAAGCTAGCCCAACTGGAGATCACACGCCCTGGTGCCTACCAGTGGGTGTTTGTCGCCAAACCTGGAACCTATACGATATTCAAGCCGACAGGGCTCGAGATTACTCTGTACGCGGCTGACAATCTGTCCACGCCCTGGAATCCTTATGGCCAAATAGACGCTGCCACCATGGGCATTGACAACCTCGAAAAGGATGTCCGGCGATTTGACTCTCTAGAGCCCACTGGCGACCAATATTCGATGCCAGGGCCATTTTTTATCAGAATACGTGCGGGCTCAAAAAACCCAGACGTGCAAGGAACTTGTTTTCTCGGCATTTACGAGCACACGGGGCAAACGCCAGATACGGCGATTGTGATCCAACCGTGGGCAATGCCGCTCGACGCGGGGTTACCTGCGGGTCAACCAAATGGTGTGCACGACGAATGCTGGTTTCGCGCTGAAATCGGCCGGGCATACAGTGGCACGGAACACAATTCCAGATTCATCATCCAGAACAATACTGGAAACGACGCTAAAGTCAAGTTGTTTCGAAGCGGCTTCTCAGTGATTTCCGGCTTTAGCAATGCCGACCCGGAAACGGTTGTCGAATACTCGACATCGGGGCCGGACACGGTGTTTATACGCTTGAATCGCTCGACCCTGAGCGACACAAGTTTTCGGGTCTCCTGGCAGTCAGGCCTCACTTGGTTGCGCAGCGTACCGAATGTCCGCCCCATGGTTTTGCGCTGCGCCGATGAAACAGGACCCGATTGGCTGGGCGCAGACGAGATCACGCTGACACTGTACGCCGATGACCATCGTCCAGAGTTTTTTTCAACTTATTGGGACGATGCGGATTCTAATGAGATTCTCAAATTGGAGGGGCAGGTTCCGGAGATCGCATTCGTCAACTACATCGATGTTTCCGTGAATGAATCCGACTTCATTCAGTCCCCCGATGACTGGTCTCGAGTTGGCGCCTTGGCACCTACGGATGGGTTGATCAAAGCAATCGTGCAGTCCTTCGATGTTCAGAGTGGCACCTACCAGTTCGAATGTAGCTTGAGCCGAACGCAACAGGGCTAACTAGCAGCCTCATCTTGATCAAACACGTGAGCGATGCTCACGCAAATTTGTCAACCGCATGAGGCATCGATCGTCGGATTACCTGCGCCGTTTGATCACGAGTGATACGAGCGCTGCTCGCCGGCCGCAAGGCGATCCGGCGATCCTGCAGAAGTGCGTCTTCCACGTCCGGTGCCGGCACCTGCGGAGCGCTCCGCGATCCAGCCCCTTCGCGTCAACGCGAAGAAGGCGAACGCCTGGGCTCAAGCGCAGTGGTCCGGGCGCGCTCTGCCCCATTCTGCAGCTCACCTCGGTCGCTTCTGCCCCGCTACCGAGTCAGGTGGCCAGGCTCGCTACCAGCTGGCGCGCGGTTCGCGCGCTGGCGCCCTTGCCGGTAATCGCCAGCGCCGGGGCGTTGGCCAGCATCCGCTCGAACACCGCCCGCACTTCTACCGGCCCGATGTCGTCGATCATCGCAATCACTTCGTCCATCGGCGTCACGGTCCCGCTGGCGAAGAGTTCTTCGACGGCCTGCTCCATCGTTGCGTAGGTCCGCTCCTCTGCTCGCACGCGGGACACGGTGAGCTGGTTCTTTGCCCGCTCCAGGTGCACCGGATCGATGGTGGTTGCCTGCGCACGCAGCAGGCCGCCCGTCGTCGTCACTAGCGCGTCTAGCTTGTCCGGGGTAGTGACCGCCTGCACCACGAAGTTGGCCCAGACGTCCCCGCTGTCCATTGTGGAATGCGTCGTGTAGGCCAGGCCGAGCTGCTCCCGAACTGTATCGACCAGGGGTGCCGACATCCCGCCTCCAAACAGGTTGGCCGCCAGCGAAGCCGCAAGGCGCCAGCGCTGCTGCGACATCTCCTCCTGCCGCGCAGGCGCCAGCGGATAGGCAATGTTCAGAAACACTTGCGACACCTGCGTGAAGCCCCGGGCCAAGGCATGACCGATGTACTTCGCGGGCGCCGGCTGTCGCGACGCGAGTATGCCGGCCGAAGGGGGCATCGCTGCAAAGAGTTCCCGGGCGAGCGCGACCCAGCCTTCAACGTCGAAGTTCCCGGCCGCAGCGACGACGGTCTTTTCCGCGACGTAGTAGGACTGCACGTGGCGAACCAGATCGTCCCGGGTAAAGCTTTCAATGTTGCCGACGGTGCCGGTCACGGGCATGCCCATCGGGTCGTCGCCCCAGATCGCGCGGTCGAGCAATTCGCTGGAGTAGTCCTGTGGGTCCTCCTCGTACTCGATGGCCTCCTGGCGAATCACATCCAGCTCGCGCTGCAGTTCACTGTCGGGAAATGTGCTGTTCAAGACGATGTCGGCCGTCATGCGCAGCAACTGCTCAGCGTGCCGGCCCAGGCCGGTCATGAAGTAGCCGGTAGTGTCTTTGCCAGTGTACGCGTTGACATCCGCCCCGAGCCGCTCCGCATCCAGGTTGATGGCCTGAACGGAGCGGGTGGCGGTCCCCTTGAACGCCATGTGCTCCAGGACATGGCCGATGCCGTTGGTGGCCGGCGTCTCGTCCCGGGAGCCGACACGCAGGAACACGCCCACACTGGCGCTCTGCACATGGGGAATGTGAATGGCGAGCAGCCTCACCCCGTTAGGAAGCGTGTAGAGGACCGTGGAGGTGCGTTCCGCCTGCAGTCGGACCATGGCTCAGCGGCCTTCTGGCTGCTGCAGCCTGACGCCGATGCCATAGAGCGCGAGCGGGCCCGGCACGTGCCCAATGGCCACTCCAAGCTCGCCCGCTTCAATACGGCCGATGGCTTGGACATGCGCGAGGCGCGCGGCCGCGGCAGTCTGGCCCTCGCCGGCCGCCGATCGGGCCAACCTTGCTGCCAACCCCAATTCTCGGATTGCATGCAAGGCGTCGTCGCCGATGTCTGCCGCGATGCGTTTTCCTTGAGTCATGGGTGCATTGTCGCCGCGCGCGCTGCCTGATCGATTCTGTGTTTCGGTAGCCCGTCGAAGGCGAGGCTGCGGAAGTTCGCCATTCGAGTTGCGCCAGGGAACTCTCGCGCGGGGCACACAGACTCACACGCCGAGCATGTGCGGCATCGGCACCAGCTCGCTAGCCATAAGACCCTGCAAATAGCGGCGGGCATGCGCCTTGCCCACAGCGTGCACGATGTATGACATCTGCGCATGGAGGCTGCTATCGTTCGGGGGTGCGGACTTGCTGCACACGTCGGCGGTCGGCACCCCGAGGTCCGCGGCGCCGGTCGCGTCAAAGTCTGCCCTGCGTGCCAAGCCGGCGGCGACGTCAAAGATCGCCTGACGCGCATCATGCACACCCATGGATAGTTTGAGGAGCTGGCTCAAGCTCGCGATGACGGCCTCTTCATTGCAGGCGTTGTCGAGCACCTGTGCAGCAACAAGAAGACTGGCGCGGTCCACCCCCGCTTCGCGAACAAGCGTCAGCGCTTGCCCGATGGCCGACAGTCCTCGATCCTCGTTGGGGGAAAAGCGAACCAGTTCGGCGACGACGCGCACGAAGCGAATTCGTTCCGGCAGTGACTGCTGCCGCTCGAGCGCTAAGCAAGGCCCCGAGTGGTTGTCCTGGAGTTGGCTGTTGGCATCGAGCAGGAGGAGATGGAAGTACAGGTGATCGCGATCGACCTGCGGATGGTCCTCGAGTCTCGCCACAACATTGTTTGCGCGATAGCCGGGGAATTCCGGCGTCCCAAGCCAGGCGTCCGTGAGCAACGGTTCGGGCGGGACGTGGGGTAACGTCGATGCGTTGGTCATGTGCATTCTCCTGCGGCTCAGTCTTTGTCTACCTTGCCTGCGAATCGGACAAGCCCACGTGGTGGACCTCATGTACCGCGGGCTCTGCAGGACAAGGCGCGTCCACTCGCGCCTCGGTACCCGCGGCACGGCGCCCATTCAATGGAAATGAGGTCGCTAACAAAAGTCGGACCAGCCGGACCCCTCCTGCCAACACCGCGGCCGCGGCCAGGAGGAGGCAAGCAGCGCGAATCCCCCATCGGATCCGGGACCGCGGGGGGTCATCGGGCCGTGCGTCTGGCAGATGCGCCAGGAACCTCGATGATTGGAAACCAGCCGATGGATCCTGATCGCTCAACTTCTCGAAAGGCTGCGTGGACTCGAACCGCTGGTAGATATTCCGCACGGCGGCCAAGTCTCGGCCAGTCAAGCCGCACCTTTCCCACGAATCTGACATCGCGGGCGTCCGAGCCGCATCGGCCAGCGGCTGCCGCGCCAACGAGGGATGGGAGGCGGCGTTGTCGCGGGCGCGGTGCAATTGCCATCAGAATGCCGTGGATTGCTCGCGCTCATCTTTTGCTGCTCCAAGAGTGGCGCGCTGCGGCGCCCGGCAGGATGACATTAGCTCATCGGCGCCCTTCGCAACGTCCGCTACCGGACACACGCGCCAAATTTTTTGGGCTCCGAAGCAAGGCGAGCGACTGAGAAGGCTCCTGGGCGCGAACTGAGGGCGTGGCACGCGCCTGCCCGTTGATGCCTTGAGCAAGCGCGAGCGGACATGACCTTTGTCAAATAGCCTCACCTCAAGGGAGTAAATTCACGCTCCTGAACCGAGCAGCTACGCTGGAAGAGGCCGGGAGGATGCCATTGTTCCCAAAGTACCTATGTCCGCTGCCGGACAGACCGGCGAGCGAAGGTATTTATACTTTAAGCCGTGATAGCGGCGATGTCTTGGGCTGCTGACGAGTCTGGGTGAGCGGGAAAGATGACGACAGCGTTAGATGTCAAAGGGAACTACCTGCTCTCGGCGTTGCCGATGGCCGAACTGGAGCGGTGGCTGCCGTTCCTGGAGCCGGTTGAGTTGCCTCTTGGGCATGTTGTCTTCGAATCTGATTCGGCATTGCGGTACGTGTACTTTCCGACGACGGCGATCGTCTCGCTGCTCTATGTCCTGGAGAATGGCGCGTCGGCCGAGATTGCCGTAGTCGGAAGAGAGGGATTGGTCGGGGTCTCACTCTTCATGGGCGGCAACTCGACGCCCAATCGAGCAGTCGTGCAAAGTGCCGGCAAAGGATACCGGCTCGGCGCGCATGCGCTGAACGCCGAATTCAGTCGAGCAGGACGGGTGTTGCGACTTCTGCTCTGCTATACCCAGGCACTCATCAGTCAGATGTCCCAGACAGCGGTGTGCAATCGCCATCATTCGCTGGATCAGCAGCTTTGCCGCTGGCTGCTCTTGAGTCTTGATCGTCTTGACGGTGACGAGCTGGTGATGACCCAGGAACTGATAGCCAGTATGCTGGGCGTGCGTCGAACCGGCGTGACGGAGGCAGCGTCGCAACTGCAGGCAGCCGGCCTGATTCGCTACTCGCGAGGGCGGATTTCGGTACTGGATCGTCCCGGGCTTGAAAAGCGTACTTGTGAGTGCTATCAGGTCGTCAAGAAGGAGTACGAACGTTTGCTGCCCGGGCGGGGTTCCGGCGATAGCGCATACTGAGTCTCCATCCAACGGTTGCCAGCCGACACGTCACCTGAAGTGTTCCTCCGCCAATGGAGGAATCAACCTTGGAGCGATGACGTGGCCACAATCGAAAATCATCTTCTTGCCGGTTTGCCAGCGCGCGACCGCAGGCGATTGCTCCTGCTAGCGACGGCAATGCCGCTGGATCTGTCCTCAGTGCTGGTCAGCGCCGGCGAAACTCCCGCGTATGTCTACTTTCCGACCAGAGGGTTTGTGTCGCTCGTGAGTTCAAGCGAAGGCAATCCGAGCCTCGAGGTTGGCATGGTGGGCACGGAGGGCATGGTCGGAACGCAGGTCGTCCTCGGTGTGGTGGAAGCGCCGTTGCGAGCCCTGGTTCAAGGCGCGGGGTCGGCGCTGCGGATCCCGATCAAACCATTCCGGGGTGAACTGGACAGCTGCAAGGCGCTTAAAGAAGTAATGGATCGATACATTCATGTCCTCAATTTGCAGCTTATGACTTCGCTCACCTGTGTACGGTTTCATCAGGTCGCCCCCCGCCTTGCAAGGTGGCTCTTGATGAGCCAAGACAGGGCGCATTCCAATCAGTTCAGCGTGACACAGGAATTCATGGCTTACATGCTTGGCGCGCGCCGTAGCGGAATCTCGGAAGCAGCGACGTTGCTTCAGCGTGACGGTCTCATTTCGTACAAGCGCGGTGAGATGACGGTTCTTGACAGACCGGGGTTGGAGGCGGTTTCATGCAGTTGCTATTTGGCAGACTTGCAGTGCTACGCGCGGTCTCTGGGGTCTGTCAGCGTCCAATCGAAGGGGACCAAATAGGTCCGTGTTTGATACTTCATCTACAACACTCCTTCTGCCTACGCAGTTTCTAGTGTTGCCTCGACCGGTTGAATCCGCACCATGCCCCGGTCATTGGACTGTTCCTACGGATTCCAGCGCCTTATCGCTTCGCTTCACGCCTCATCCAGTGGGGGGAGTTCAGGTCCCTTGAAGTTGGACTTGGACTTGACCCTGCTGCGCGGACGGGTTGTGACTTGATTCTCAAGTCGGTGACGTCTCCCCCGGATTCCGGACTTTTCAGAACTGTAGGTGATGTCTTTTTCGGCCGGCCCGGAGGCCCGGAAGGGCAGGAAGGAGAACCGATGAAGAGGTCAAGATTCAGTGAGGAGCAGATCGCTTAGCGCAGCACCAGGACAGGGGTGTGCGAATGGGTCAAGACGTGCAGGGTCTCACTTCCCATCAGCAGCCGCGTGAGTCCCCGGCGCCCGTGAGACGCCATGACGATCAGGTCACAGTCGTGGTTCTTTGCGAATTCGACGATCGATTCAGCCACGTGGTTCGACTTCGCAACCACTGCCTCCGCATGACGAACGCCCTTTGCGAGCGCGATACCCTTGACTGCATCGACCATAGCCTGTGCCGCCGCGACCGAACGGCGATGCGACTCCTCGACCTCGCGCTGGCTCAACACGGACGAACCTTCGAAATAGCTGTGTGGTTCCAAGTACGCCACAGTGATCACATGCAGTTCTGCATCGGTCAGCAGGCTCAGGTCGATAGCCTTGGCGACGGCCTGTTCGGAAAGCGTGGAACCATCGGTGGCCACAAGAATGCGCTTGAACACGTCGAAATCTCCTGGGATCGGAAACCATAGTACTTGACCGCGTTCTGAGGTTTGCGAAAGCATGATCTTGCACTCCCCACATCCTGGCGGTGCTGGTGCAAATCTTCCGCGCGGCCGAACAATTTTGTGAGCACGACGCGCGATCATGCTGAGACACTGCATTCCAGACCGCGGGCGCGGCTTAGCCTTTGACGCGCAGCCGACGGAGACTAGCCTTTCCGAATGCGATTCAGCAGCTCGAAGTGCACGGGATAACTTCAGCGCGCCACAAGCGCTACAGCCTACCGCACGCACGGTTTGCACCAGAGCCGTTTAATGTCGCGTCATCTTCCGGGCTGACGCGAGCCGGCGATGTAGAGCGGACGCGGTGTGCCGGCCTCGTTGCCAGCCGGCCCGGCCAGGCGCGCGGCGCGCGCTACAGGCGTGACACGGCCCCACTCGAGGACTACGAGTTGATCCGCAAATTGAGTGGAGGCCACAAGGCTCGTCTCCGGGCACAGTTCCATCAAGCCGTCTTAGACTGCGGTAAAACCGGAGGTGGAGATGCTTGCCAAGCCTTGCCTGGGGATTCTGGTTGAGCTAGCCGTGACCGGGTGCACCAGCTTTTAACTGTCACCGACAGACCGCGGGATAGCGTTCAAGCTCAAGACATGCAAGCACGACCATTTCGAGGAAGCGAGACGCCGTCTCACAAGCACCCTGGCGCTTGAGCGGCAGGTCATGGCTTCGGTCAATCATCGCTTTGCGCTCAGCATACCGGCCTTGATGAGCGCGCCTTCTAAAAAATCATTCTCCAACGCGAGTCGACGGATCTTGGCATGCAACGCCTTCAGATCAACTGCAGGCTCTACAGCATGCGCCTCACTGCCAAAGACGCCGACCGCGCGGCTGAGCAACTGGTTCTTCCAGTCGGTGATCTGGTTGGGATGCACGTCATGCTGTTGGGCCAGCTCGGGCAGGGTCTTGTCGCCGCGCACGGCAGCCAACGCAACTTTGGCTTTGAAGGCGGCTGAGTGCGTGCGGCGGGGCCTTCTGCTCATGTTCGCTCCAATCATCGCGGGCGAGGTCCTCGCCCTCAGGAGCAGTTTCCACCCTTATCGAGTTGTGCAGATTTCCGGGGCCAGATCTGAAGGCCCTTGTTAACCGCCAGCGCGACGGCGTCTGTAAAGTGTCGCGTGAGTACGTTTTGTGCGAAGACTGACATAGATCGAGGCGTTGTCCGACACCGCAGGCCGATCGAATGTACGACAAAGAACTTCAAATGTGAATTTTTCCCATTTAGGATTCGTTGTGATCGCACAGATATTCGTCGCCGCCATCGCGTTGACAGCGCTTATCGTTCTGCCGGGAATGCCCGCAGCATTGGTTATCTCAGGATGCGCTATAGGCGGCGCATGGCTCTTTTACGACCTCGAATCACCGGCGTCGAGCGAGACAGCGAATGCCGTCAAGCGTTCGCAAACCGTGATCGGCGACCTGGGCGATGGAATTCGAGGTCATGGCAGGCCCTCGACGATGGACATCGACGCATGACGCAACGCGTCCGAGCGACTTCCGACGAGCATCGGGACCACCTCTACGACCTCTACCTGCGCAACGATGGCGCGCACGTAGCTGTGCGTCAGGCACACCAGTCCGCTCTGCTTCATCTGGTCTGTTCATCACTTCAACCGTATTGGCGTAGCTCGAATCGCTCGCCGGCGCGTCACGCGTGGTTCAGTGGCGATTGCCGAAGGGCTTGTGCAAGCCTTCCGTGCATACCTGTTGGATGGCCGACCGAATCGGATCTTCGGGCGTTTGCGGGGAAGGCCGCATTGGAAATTCGGATTGCTCAGGCACATGGGCCCTTGGCCATTCGAGCCATGAGATTGCGCAAGGAAGATCTTGGGCGTCGAGCGCGCGGCGCCCAGGCTGACGGACCTAGACCTGTGGCTGTTTGCACGGCTCGATGTCGCTGAGGCACGCCCTGGCTGCGACGAGCCCAAGGCCGTTTTCCCCGTGCCATCGAGGGTTCTTGGCTTGCAGCCCTGATGTGATTTCACTCCTGACAAGGAAACTAATGAGACTCGAACAATTGATGATTGGCGTCGTAACTGCAGTCGCGCTGGCGGCATGTGGCGGAGGCGGGGGTGGAAGCGCTGGCGGCGCAGGGTTCGCAGCGCTTGGGACTTCATCGTCGCCAGGCGCGAGCGCGGCGACCGGAGCGTCCAGCCCGGTCGCCACCGGCGGTGATACGCCGCCGCCGACCGGCAAGCTTCTGGACTCCCCGGTCGTACTGGCCACGATGACAACCACGCAGATCGATGCGGCTTCGGCCAGCCGGGGTATACAGGCACTCACCGGCCGTGCCACGTGCGACGTCGCACTGGTCTCGTTGAATTACAGCGCGTCCGGGCCCAAGGGAGAATCAAGCAATTCCTCGGGCGTGGTCCTCATGCCGCTCGGCAGTTGCCAGACCTCGGCGGCGCCCCTAGTAGCATATGGGAGAGGCACCGAGGTCCTTAAGACGAAAACACTGGCGGACGCACAGAATCCAGAGACCGTGTTCCTGGCTGCCATGTACGCGTCCCAAGGCTACGCGGTGGTGGCGACCGACTACCTTGGCTTTGCGAAATCGGCTTTCCCTTACCACCCCTACCTTCATGCGGATTCCGAGGCACGGGCCATCCTCGACTCGATCCGCGCGGCGCGTGAAGCCGTGGGCGTTGTGGGAGGCAAGCTCTCCACCAAGATCATGTTGACAGGCTACTCGCAGGGGGCTCATTCGTCGATGGCGGCACAGCGCCTCGCAGAGCGGGACTACGCATCGGAGTTCAACATCGTGGCAGGAGCGCACCTCGCCGGTCCCTACAACCTGTCCGGTGCCTTTCAGAATCCGGTCGCGATCAACGACTATCAATTCTGGGTCCCCTTCGTGGTCACTTCCTATCAGAAGATCTATGGCGACGTGTATGGCAACGTGAACGAAGTCTTCAAGGCCCCCTACGCCGCGAGCATCGAGAATCTGCTGCCCAACCCGACTCTCGACTACGGGCCCCTGATGAGCACCGGTGCCTTGCCCGGAGCCCACGGCGAAACACCATCGCAGGTGCGTGACGCTCTGATCCAGCCCAGCTATCTGACAGACGTGCAAACGAACCCGAATAACGCGTTGTACAAACGTGCGAAGGAGAACGATCTGTTCGGCTGGTCCCCGAAGGCGCAAACCCTGCTTTGCGGGGGCGCCGGCGATAGGACGGTGCCGACCTCAATCCACATGGTGCGCATGAAAGCGGACTTCGATGCGCGGGGCGTGACCACCGTCTCGGCGGTAGATGTTGATGCGCAGATTCAAGCGACCTACGGGCCTGGTGGCAGCGCGCCCACCGATACTGCTTCAGCGGCCTATGCTACCTACTACACCTCGTACCACGGCACCTTCGAGCCGCCGTTCTGCCATGCGCGCGCTCGAGCGCTTTTCGACTCAATGCGTTGAGCCAGGAGAGCAGCCAGAAGTGAGGGGTGCACTACGCGGCGAGCGGCGCCTGTCCTTCGACGTTGAAGCCCGGGTACCAACGTCGAAACTGCTCCGCCAGATCACCGTTCAGAACATGAGCTCGGATCTGAAGCAGCAAGTGGGCTCCGCGCGGTGGCCGACGCATCTGCTGCTTCTTCACGAATCGCTTGGCCACAAGTTGGTTGACGGCAGACTCCACGAATCCGGTGGAGATACGTTCGCCACATCGGTACCGCTCGCCGTAGTTGACAATGGCATATGCATTGTTGTCGACGTAGGTGGCGAACTCGTCAAGGGCGCGAGCGAGCTTCTTGAGCACAACCGACGGTGGTCGCCCCGCTTCCCGATCCTCGTTTCGGGCAATGTCCACTTCATCGATGAGATCTCCCAGCGCGCCGTCGGCCCCGATCAAGTTGCCATGCCAGAGGAACCACTTCACGCGCTCGAGCTGCCCGATGAGCAGCTTCTCGCCCGCGTCGCGCAAGCCCCGTGTCACCTGCAGGAGCTGCTCGATGCGCATCGCCACATGAAACCAGTCCAGGATGTGCTCGGACCGCGCATGCACGGAAGTGGCGAGTTCGCGGACGGTGTCGCCGCCGTCCCAAAGGAAGGTGACGTGCCGGCGCGGCGAAATTCCCTGCGACTCGAGCACTGTTCGTAGGCGTCATCGAGACCGACGGTGATCGGGGATCCAGCTCAGGTGCCGCTTCAATATCACGCTGACTCCCGCCTTGGTCGGCCGCCGGTTCCGTCTCCAGCTGTGCTTCGAGCCGTTGCGCCGTGGCCAGCACGTGCTGACGAACCGCCTCGTGCCCCAAGGAGCGGTCAACGGGTAGGACATCGTGCAGCAGTTCCGCGACGGCCGAGAATGATCCCTTGGCGGCCCACTTGGCCTCGAGATATTCGAGTTCTGGACTCGTGTGCGTCGTCAATATCTCGGTCAGGGGGCTGAACGTAGTCTTGCTGGGCGTCTCGCATCGACAGCGACACCAGCGAGGGCTGCGCACAGGCACATCGCCGAAGGCAGTTCTGAAGCGCAACGATTGAAGCCGCTGACATTGAGGGCAGGGCCTGTGCTCGACCATGTATCGGGCCGGTTGTTCTCGCACCACCATCTGCTGGATCCCCTCGAGGATCGCCTTGGATTCGGCCAGTTTCAGTCCGACGTCCTGCACGTGCTCGCAGTTTCGGTCCATGGTGTGGATTAGCACTGTAAGCGGCAGAGTGGCACCTCCCTCGGTGCGCATTTCAATTGTGAGTTTCATCGTCGGACCTCCAATATGGCTGCGATGCCAGGGCTGCGAGCCTTTGGTTGACCGCGCGCCGGTCGAAGCGGTCAGGGTGATATCGGCTCAGGATGTCCCATTCCTCCTCGTCCATGTCATCGATGAGGTCCTCCCGCAGCTCTGGCGCTCGCCGATGAGGGCATACACGAATCGGTCGGTCATAAACGCGTGCGGGCCGCCGCAGTCTTCGGGCGGTGCAGCTCTATGTCCTGCGGTGCACGAGGGATAGCTCAACCTGGGGTCAATCGGTAGGGCCGCTTCGATGCGCAGATCATGAATCCAGCAATCGCCGAAGTCATACTCATAGGTGAATCGCTCGCCGAGTCGCAGATGCAAGTCGCCGATCGCCACTGCGCGGGCGTCAGTGGAGAAATGCATCGATGATCGCCCGAACTGCCTCTCAAAGCATCATCGTGCCCTTCCAAGGAGGTCGCGGTGCAGGGATCTCTGGCCCGATCGTCGAGTCAGGGCGAGCTTAGGGGTGAGGTGCCTTCGGCGCAAGGAAAAGCGCACCTAACGTACTCTGTGGAGCTCGGAGGAGGTTTGAGATCGGAAAGGTAAGCCCGAGATGAGGCCCCCGGCCGCAGGCCGCAGGGGCGGACGGGTCACCGTCCGGGCAACCTGTCCACGGGCGAAGCCGGTGATCAGGGCGTCAGGTCGAAGGCAAGCGCGCGGGGAGCGGTGGGCAGACCTGGCAGCCCGAAGGGCCTGTCCACGTGTTTGGGCAGCAGGTTGTCCACGGCGGGCGGAATCTCCTAGCACCCTATCGCCCCGGCGAGGCGGAAATACCTCACAGATCACGCGAATACCACGCAGTCCATCTGGAGGGTTCACGGGACGTGCTACCTCAGGCAAAGTGGGTGCTTCATACCCCAGCAATCTCGGAGCGGACCATGGAATCAGCGATCTTCACCCTCGGCGCACTGGCCGTACTGGTGGCGGCTGGCTGGATCATCGATCTCCTGGTGCATCCGCGCACCGCCATCGCGCATCGAGCGCCTGATGGCCTCGCAGATCCAGCGATCGACCGCTGCCATCCGAGCCGCCAGGAAGCCTAGCCGTGCACGTGTAACGGCAGACGACCCGGACTGCGTTCACCGCTTCTTGGGTTGATTCGGCACGTTGACCCTGCTGATTCAGAGGCGTACAACGACCGCCACGCCAAGGTCCCTATTCCGCTGGCGCCTTGGCTGATCCGTCGATGAAAGGGTCACCACGGATTGGTGCGGGCTCCTGAGTTCGCGATGCCGGCGGAACACAGTAGCGGGGATACCATCATGCGAAGACCAACAATACTTCAGACGTGCATCATTGCAAGCTTCTTAGCGACGTCGTCATTGTCAGTCGCGGAGCCGCTGAACCTGGCCAAGCAGACGACAAGATTCAAGACAGAACAGGATGTTGCAACAGGCGGCGGATGCGATGCCCTGCAAAACTGCGCTTTTTTTTAGGTGGTCGTCGGCGACAACTTCTTCACCGGCTTGCGCGAAGCCAGCATCGTCCTTTCGGTTGGAAGCCCGACTACGCCAGGAACCCAGATTGCCTGCATGGTCCACAGTTCGCGCAAGCCATCACCGTGGACTTGCGGACAGGAAACGCCAATATCAACATTTCCTTTAACGCCGCCGACCCGGCGTCCTGCTACTTGACGTACCCCGCGGTCGCCACGCTGAGCCTCACGGGGAGGCCCGACGGAACCTTCTCCGTCAGCAGTCGCGGGGACGGCCGAATTCAGACGAGCACAGGGACAACGAAATTCAAGGAGCAGCGGGACTACTTTAACGAGGTGTTTACAGGGACCATCGCTCTCGACGGCGTCGTGTCCATTACGGGATCGTTTCCTGGGGGATCCGTGGACAGCACTCGCCGCACCGACTTGACGAAGACCCAATAGCCTTCCCACCGTTGGCCCTACTTCCCAACCTGTGAGAATGGCGAAGGCATAGGACCGCTCGATGCCGGCGCCGGGCGGACTTGGCATCGCCTGCAGGCTCGCGCCTGAGTAAACCGCCGGCGGCTGAACGATGGCGATGCTTATGACCGGCTGCGACAAGCTGAAAGCAGTTGATGATCTCGCGGCGCAATCGGCGAGAAGGCATGAGGGCCAGCTTTCGGCCCCGGAAGACTGATGGCTTGCTCGGAGGCTGCTGACGGGCGGAAAGCTGTCGGTTCGACGCCGTTCGGGGAACTTCGGCTATCGCTGCTCAGCCGCTATACAGCGGTCCCTGGGGTCTTCTAGGATCACCTCGGGCAATTGCACCTCGCCGATCACGCCGGTGATGCTGCGACCATCTCGGTCATCGAACGTCACGGTGTCGCCGTATTCGAACTCGCGCGCATGGTTTGCTGCCCTGGCGGGTTCCGGCAGCGGCTCATAGGGAGCTTGTTCGTCGCGACGTTCTGCGTCGTTTTAGCCCTGCATCGCCAGTTTCTTCCAGGTTCGCTTGGCTCGATCCATGCGATGTCGTGCCGGCGGGCGAGGGCCCGCACGAGCAATTGCGAACGAGGATCGCGGGAACGTCAGCCGAAGGACACGTTGATGGCCCAAAGGATGCCTAGCACAATCAGGAACAAGCCGATGAAGAGGATCCATCCGTTCGCAAAAGCATGCTCATCCAAAGGCTCCTCATCGCTTTCCTGCGGTGGGCTCTGGTCGACCGGAGGCAAATGATTCATGCCCGACTGTACAGGGCGAGCAGAAGAAGCCGCAGCTTCGCGAAAGTGTTACTTGGGCGCCTGGCGTCGCACGCGACGGCATGCACGACCTCGAAGTTGCGCTGCGCTTGGTGCATACGGCGTTGGAAGAAGTCCGGCAAGCCTTCAAGGGTGACCTTGAAAGCAGCAGAAGCGAGCCTGGATGCTACGGTCGAAAAACTCGATCGCTTCGGCCTCGGTCTGAACAGCTTGCGACTGTGGTCCGCAGAAATCCGGTGAGTCGTCACAGCGGTAAATGGTTGGCTCGGACGGAACACCGTGGCACGATGAGGCGATGGTGATGCCTTGTGCTGCTGGCGGCGCGGAGCGATTGACCTTCGCGCGTGAAGGCTACGTGCGGCGCGTCGACGAGTCGGCGACCTGTTCGCGCGCTCGACCAACCAGTCGACGCTCCCCGCGGAGTAGGAGATTGACGGATGCGCCGCCATCACTGCGTCGGCCACCTGTTCGACGGCCACTCTTCTAGCGATTCGAGGTGCGCTGGTTCGCGACCCTCTGCACATCCCCCAGCTTCTGGATGCTCTCGAGCTGCGTGAAACGCTCAGGTCATCGGCTCAGGGTGACGAGCGCGCGGAGTTCATGTGGTGTCGTTGTCGTCGTCATTCCTCGCGGCTGCCGCCCAGGCCCAGCAGCATCAGAAGCGACTGGAACACGTTGTACAGGCTCAGGTAGACGCCGAGGGTCGCCGTGATGTAGTTGGTCTCGTGACCGTCCTTGACGCGCTTGAGATCGTGGAGGATGAAGGCCGAGAAGATGCCGATCGCGAGCACCGAGAGGGTGATCATCAGCGCGCCCGACTGGATGAAGAAGTTCGCGATGCCGGCCACCAGTAGCAGGATGGCGCCGATGAAGAGCCACTTGCCCATCGCCGACAGGTCGCGCTTGATCACCGACGACAGCATCGCCATGCCGAGGAAAACTGCACCGGTGCCCGCGAACGCGGTCATGACGAGGCTGGCGCCGTTCTGCATGCCGAGCACCACTCCCAGCATGCGCGACAGCATCAGGCCCATGAAGAAGGTGAAGCCCAGCAGCACCGGCACGCCGGCGGCGGAGTTCTTGGTCTTCTCGATCGCGAACATGAAGCCGAAGGCCCCGGCCAGGAAGACGACCATCGAGATGCCCGCCGGCATGGCGCGGGCGAGGCCGGTCGAGAGGCCGAGCCAGGCGCCCAGCACCGTCGGCACCATTGAGAGGGCCAACAACCAGTAGGTGTTGCGAAGCACCTGGTTGCGCTCCGCGGCGGCCGGCAACGCCGCCTGCGGCGAGCCATAAACCTGGATGTTGTCGTTCATTTCGAGTGTCCTGGGTAGGTTGAAGAACCACGCGTATGGACGCGCATGAAGTGCACTCTAGACCTGGATAGCATTCGAGAAAAGTCGAATTTATTACACCATTCATTCGTCTTTTCCGTAGGATTGCGCGCAAGGATGAACTTCAAGCACCTGCATTACTTCTGGGCTGCCGCCAAGGCGGGCGGCATCGTGCGGGCGAGCGAGCAGCTGCACATCACGCCGCAGACGCTGTCGGGGCAGATCAAGCTGCTCGAGGACAGCCTGGGCAGCCCCCTGTTCCAGAAGCGCGGGCGCGGCCTCGAACTCACGCCCGAGGGGCGCACGGCCCTGAGCTACGCGGACCAGATCTTCGCGCTCGGCTCAGAACTCGAGGCGGCCCTGGGCAGCCGCGGGGAGGGCGCCCGCGCGCTCGACTTCCGGGTCGGCATTGCCGACGCGGTACCGAAGTCGATCGCCTACCGGCTGCTCGAGCCGGCGCTCGGCATCGCTGAGCCGGTGCGGCTGATCTGCCATGAAGGGAACTTCCGCGACCTTCTCGGGCAGTTGTCGGTGCAGCGCATCGACCTCGTGATCGCCGACGAACCGATGGGCCGGCAAATCGGCGTGAAGGCCTTCAACCACACGCTGGGCACCACAGCGATGAGCTTCTTCGCCACCGCGGCACTGCGCCGCACGCTCGTGGGCGAATTCCCGACCTGTCTCGATCGCGCGCCGATGCTGATCCAGGGTGCGACCTCGGCGGCGCGGCAACGGCTCGACCTGTGGCTGGCTGAGCACCGGCTGCGGCCGCGGCTGATCGGCGAGTTCGACGATGCCGCGCTCCTGAAGGCCTTCGGCGGCGAGGGTCGCGGCATCTTCATGACGCCCGGGGTGCTCGAGGAGGAAACCTGCGCCCAGTATGGCGTCGAGGTGATTGGCCGCGCGGCCGAACTGATCGAGGAGTTCTTCGCGATCTCGGTCGAGCGTCGTATCACCCATCCCTGCGTGGTCGCGATCACGAAGGCAGCGCGCGGGCGCTTCCATCGGCGCCGCGGACCCACAAAATTGGCCGGCTCCCAAGGATCGCCATGAAGCCCACTTTCGTCGACCACAAGTCTCATGGGCTCAGGTGCGACAACCCGCAGGGGGCGTGGCGCACGAAGTCCGCGACGCCCGCCTTCTCCAGCCCCCCCTCATGGCATCTGCCATCCGGCGTGGGCGAGGCTGACACCGGAAGTTCGCTGCGATATCTTTAATCATTGAACCTCGTCGCACCAGACCCTGAATCCGTCCAACTCGTTGGGGCCGAAGGTGCTGGATAACGCCACGTCGCTGGCGTCGCGCCCCTGCGCGATCAGCACGCGGCCGATGCGGGGCACGTTGTTGCGCGCATCGAAGGTGTACCAGCGGTCACCCAGGAAAGCCTCGAACCAACCCGCAAAGTCCATCGTGCCGTACGGCGGCAGAGTCCCTACATCGCCGAGGTAGCCGGTGCAGTAACGGGCCGGAATGTTCAGGCAGCGACATAGGGTGATCGCCAGGTGCGCATAGTCGCGGCACACGCCTTGCCCTTCCTTCAAAGCTTCAAAGGCCGAACGGGTGCGCCGGGCGTGCTGGTAGCCGAACTCGATGTGCTGGTGCACGAAATCGCAGACCGCCTGCACGCGGCCCCAGCCGGTCGGTCCAGCCCCAAAACGCTGCCAAGCAAAATCGGACAGCAGATCGGTTTCGCAGTAGCGGCTACCCAGTAGGTAGAGCAAGGTGGATTCGGGCAGGTACTCCACCGGCGTCTGCGCCGCTGAGGGCACGACGATGTCCGGCACGCCGCTGTCGCGGATCACGGTATCCGTACTGAGTACAAAGCGGCCGGCGGGTGCGACCAGGCGTGTACACCAGTTACCAAACAGATCGCGGTACGCGGTGATGGGTACGGCCGGCTTCGTCAGGAGATGATCCGGGCGCAGTAGATCCGAGGCGCGCGAGTAATGAATGCTGAGGGCCAGGATCATCGGCGTCGGCTGGGGGAACTGGTAGGCGATTTCAAAACCGAGCTGGATATTCATCAGCTCATGATGCCCCTTGATTCGAATTTCCGCGAGGACTGCTCGGATGGGTTCACAAAAATATTCTCGCGCTTGCCCGTGCAGATCTGATCTTGAGAGGAGGTTCGAGCCTGGGTCGACCTTGAAACTGGTCAGATCGTCAATCGACGATTTGACCGTGACGAACTCATCAAATTCTTCTCGCAGCGAGTTGCAGGGCACAGCTTGAGGAAGCGCTGAGCCCTTGGGGCGCACTCGGCATATCCTAGTGCTCGCGGCGATACGCAGGCATCATTTACCCGTCGCGCAATCAATCGCGGAGGCACATTCATGGCTGAGATCCTTGGACTTGGCATCACTCACTATCCGCCGCTTTGCCTGCCGGACGCCGCGATGTCGGGCATCCTGCGTTGGACGCTCGAGGACCCCGCGATCCCCGCCGGCGCCAAGGATCCGGACAATTGGCCAGCGGCGATGCGGAAGGAGTGGGCGGATGACCAGGGCGCGGCTGCGGCTACCAGGCATCGCGGCGCACTCGTCACCGGCCTTGATCGCGTGCGCGCTCGTCTCGACGAGTTCAAGCCGGATGTGGTCGTCATTTGGGGCGACGACCAATACGAGAACTTCCACGAAGACCTGATTCCGCCGTTCGCGATCTTCGCCTATGAGAACTTGGACCTGCGGCCCTGGGCGGAGACAAAGACTTCGTCAATGATGAAGGGCAAGGCCAATGTGTGGAACGAGGACGAGTTGTTCGGCTACCGTTTGCGCGGGCGCCCCGACATTGCGAAGCAACTCGTCACCGCGCTCATCGAACGGGATTTCGACGTCTCCTATGCGTACAAGCCGCTTCACCACCGCAGCGTGCCACACGCCTTCACGAATTCGGTTCTCTTTCTCGATTACCACCGGAAGGGCTATGACCACCCGACCATCTGTTTTCCCTTGAATTGCTATGGGCGCCGTGTTGTCTCGTGCCGCGGCTTTATGACGCGGATGGACCAGCCTGTGGATTACGATCCGCCGTCGCCGTCGCCCAGGCGTTTCATGGCTCTCGGGGCAGCGACCGCGCGGATCTTGAGGGATAGTCCCTACCGGGTCGCCCTGATCGCCTCATCGTCATGGTCGCACGCGTTTCTCGTCGACAAGACTTGGCGCCTGAGACCGGACACGGAGAGCGATCGCCACCTCTACGACTCAATGGTCGCCGGCGACTACGACTTCTGGCGATCGACGTCGCTTCAGCAGGTCGAGGGAGCGGGCCAGCAGGAGGTGCTTAACTGGTGGACGCTCATCGGCGCAATGGAGGCGCTCGGGGCGGAGCTTGAATGGAGCGAGTTCGTTGAGACGCACATCTTCAACTCGAACAAGGTGTTCGCGGTCTTCGAGGCGCGATAGACGTTCGTCTGGCGCGTGCGCCGCCATCCTGCGATACACCTTCATGACCTGCGGTTCGCCCGGGCGTCCACCAATGCTTCCCTCGGCGATCGAAGCTCGCTTGCTCCTGCTGGCTGAATCCATCGGCGGACCTTTTGCGAACGTCGAGGGCCTGGACACTTCCGCCGAACACAAGAGCGACGTATGCAAGCAGCCTTAGTTTGATCGTTTGATCAGCAAGGTAAGCACAAAAAGCTTCCAGCTGTTCAAGCGCCCAAGCAACACTACGGCTGAATCGCCCCGGCTTTCATGAGGCCGGTTGGTTTAAGTCATGCCACCGCCGTGGCGGCCTGACTGGCGAGTTGCCGGTAATAGTTTGCCTCAGCTTCTGCGGGCGGGATGTAGCCGATGGGTTCGAGCAGCCGATGGTGGTTGAACCAGGACACCCATTAGAGCGTTGCGAACTCCACCGCCTCCTTGGTCTTCCACGGTGCACGGCGATGGATCAACTCGGCCTTGTAGAGGCCGTTGATCGTCTCGGCCAGAGCGTTGTCATAAGAGTCGCCTTTGCTGCCTACTGATGGCTCGATGCCAGCTTCGCCCAGTCGCTCGGTGTACCGGATGCTGACGTATTGCGGCCCGCGATCCGAGTGGCAAATCAAGCTGCCATCGCGCTCGGGTTGACGGTCGTACAGCGCTTGCTCCAACGCATCGAGCACGAAGTCCGTGCGCATCGAGCTGCTGACCCGCCAGCCCACGATGCGCCGGGCGAACACATCGATCACGAAGGCGACGTAGAGCCAGCCCTGCCAGGTCGATACGTACGTGAAGTCCGAGACCCATAGCTGGTTCGGGCGCTGCGCTCCGAACTGCCTGTTGACCCGATCCAGCGGGCATGGTGCTCTGGAATCGCTGATCGTGGTCTTCACCACTTTGCCGCGCATCACGCCTCGCAGCCCCAGGCGCCGCATCAGCCGTTCGACTGTGCAGCGCGCCACTGCCGTGCCCTCGCGAGCCAGTTGCCTCCAGACCTTGTCGGCCCCATGACCTGCATGTTGGCCTGCCAGACGCGCTGTATCGCCGGCATGAGGACATCGTCGCGGTGTGCTCTGGCGCAGCGCTTGTGCGGCTCACGCAGCAGCGCCGCGTGCCGCCGGTAGCCCGACGGGGCGACCTGCAAGACCTTGCAGATCGGCTCGACCCCGAAGGTGGCGCGGTGCTTGTCGATGAAATCCCTCAGGACTTCAGCCGGCGGTCGAGCTCCGCCTGGGCGAAAAACGCGCTCGCCAGCTTCAGGATCTCGTTGGCTCGGCGCAGTTGGCCGATCCGCGACGGATCATCGCGGTGCGCACGAACATGAACCTGGGGCAGACCGTGCGCTTCCTCGACTGGCGCGACGGTCAGATGCGCAACGGCAAGGTCGTGGCGATGAAGGACACGCAGGTCACGCTGCATGAGGAAGGCACGCGGCGCGAATGGAAGCTGCCCTATACCGCGGTCGAACCGCCAACTGCGACTGCGCAGCCGACAGCGGCGGCAGCACCGCCGACACCTCCACCGATCAAGGCCTCTCGCAATGACTTCCGCGGCGGTGAGAAGGTCTCGTTCGACGACAAGTACCTTCAACCCCAAGTTGGCACCGTCGTTCGCATCAACCAGAGAACGGCCACCGTCGACACCGGCAACGGTCACTCATGGCGCGTGCCGTTCCACATGCTTCGCCACGTGCTCGACATCTGATTGCCGTCGATCAGACGGCCGTCAAGAGGGTGCTGAGCCCACACTTACCTGCGGAGGAGGTCACTGCGGCTTTCGTCGCAGGGGTGCTTTTAGGCTGTCAAACCTGATCGCGCCGCATGGGCGGACGCGAACGGGCGCAGCATAGCCAGCGCTCGATCCGAACTGCGCCGCTCCGCCAGCTCCGCCAGCGCCAAACTAGTTCGTCGACTGCGGCAACGTGAACACCATGTTCGCCGCACCACGGAACTCGCCCTTGGTCACCAGAAACCACAGCGTCGCGTTGTCGCCGAACAGTTCGCCCACGTTGCTGCTGGCAGCGGCGCGGCGCGCGGCCAGCATGCCGTAGGTGCTCTGCCGGGGCTGGGTGGCGCTGAAGTGGTTGCCGCTCACGCTCATGAAGTTGCCGGCGCACAGCACCATGTCGGCGGTGAAGGTGTTGCCCTGCAGCACCACGGTCTGGAACACGCCGCGCAGCTGCCTGTTCGTCAACAGCTTCACGGTCTCGATGCCCATCGAAAGGCGCGTGAGCAGGTTGTTGGCGAACACCAGCTGGCCGGTGCCGGGCTGCACCTCGAAGTCGCCGGGCTGCAGGGCGCGGATGAGGAGGTCGCGCGGCACATCGGGATCGGGCACGCCGTAGAACGACACGTCGCCCGCGAACACGCAGTTCGTGATCTCGCACACGGCGCTGATCTCCTGGATCACCGCGGCGGCCCGCACGGCGGCCGGGAGCTGGCAGCGGTGCATGCGCAGCACGCGCGAGCCCGTCACGGCCAGCCAGGGCAGCGGGCTGTCGCCCCGGCCCACGATGTTCACGCCGTCCAGTTCGAGCTGGGTATTGTTCGCCAGTGCGAGCAGGCCGCGCTCCGTAAATTGAAGCTGCAGGTCGCGCAGCTCCAGCGCCGCCAGGCCGGCCAGGCTGATCGGCCCGGCGGATGTGACGACGGCCGTGGGCCCGCACCCGTGCAGCGACAGCCGTCGCACCAGCCGCGTGGGCGTCGTGTCCAGCACGAGGCCATCGAGCTGGTGGGTGCCGGGCAAGAAGCAGATGCAAAGCGACGGGCGCTGCACCAGCAGCTTTTCCAGCAGTTCGCTGCTGAGCTTGGGAAAGTCGCCGCCTTCGCCGATGGTGATCTCGCAGCCCCCGCCGCCGCTGGCTGCGGTGACTGCAGTGGCCGCGAACACCAGCACCTGCTCGGCCACCGGCGTGCCGCCGCTGGTCAGCAGGTTGGCGCGCACGCGCTGATTGGTAGCGGTGCCCAGTCGCCAAGGGCATTCGGCCAGTCCCTCGGCGTTGCATGTGGCGTCGAACACGCTGCTTGTGGCGCCGCCCACGCCGCCCGCGCCGGCCTCGACCGCAAAGCGCACGCGGGCGCCCGCCGCCGGCAGGGCGCCGCGCATCACGCGCACACGCAGCGGCTCGGGCAGATCGGCGCCGGGCGTGGTGGCCTGTCCGTCGCCGCCCACGTAGAGCAGCTGGATCATCTTCGTGAGCGGCGGGAAGATGTCGCGGCAATCGATGATGCCGCCGACCAGGCCGTTCGCATCCACGGTAGCCAGGCCCAGGCGGGCCCAGCCGTCCTGCACGCCGGCCGGCGCCCGCGCCACGGGGGCGCCGTCATCGTCGCGCGGCCATTCGACGTCGGCCGTCACGGTGCGCGCCGGGATCTCCCAGTAGTCGCCGGGCCGGTACGTGCCGCCGGGCGAGAAGCGGACCTGCACGCCGTCCTCGAGCTTGAGCCACTCGCCTTCTTCCACCGGCAACGCGTTCTCGCCGGCCACCATCGGCACATGGTCCCAGCGGCGCAGGATCGGGTGGCGCGCCGGGTCCTGGCCCAGCGCGCCCACGGGCACCCCGGCCAGCACCAGCTCCAGTGCATCGTCGCCGTCCTGCAGGTACTCGAAGAGCTGGCCGGCGCGGCCCTGCAACTCGGCGTCGTCGTCGACCAGTTCCACGCGGTTGTGCAGCGCCAAGTCGAGGTTCGCGTCGCGGCCGCGCGCCGCCACGCGCACGGTGGTGCGGCTGGTGGCGGTATCGATGCTCACCTGCTGCACCGCGTAGCTGACCGAGCCGTTCTCGCGCGACCACTTGAAAGTGGCCGCGCCCGTCGCGTCGACGGCGTGGATCTCCACGCGGTACAGCTGGTTCTCGAGCCGGCGGTAGCCGGCCGTGGCGGCGATGTCGCAGACGCCGGTCGACGCCAGCTCGGGCTCGGCCCGCGCGGCCAGTCGCGCGGTGGGCGGTTCGATCAGCGCGTCCCAGGCGTCCACGTCCGCGCCGCAGTGCCAGGGTGCGTTGTTGGCCGGGGCCGCAAGCGCCAGCGTGCGCACCTGCGCCACCTGCTGTGCGCGCGTGGCGGTGTCGGGCCCGCCCAGTGCGACTTCGCGGATGCGCGGGTCTTCCAGCGCGCTCACGTGGCGTTGCCAGGCGCGCAGGTAGACCAGGTGCGTGCCGGTCGCCAGCTGCGCCGGCACGCCGCCGTCGGGCTGGTTGGCCAGCGAGGCCGGCTGCTCCCATTCGCAGAGTTGGCCCTGCACGTAGTAGCGGCCCGCGCCGATGCGCAGGCGTGCCGCCGGCAGCGCTGCGGGCGCGCCGGCGCCGGTGGCGGCCACGCGCCAGGCCTGGCCGGCACCGACCAGCCAGGGTGCCTCGGCACCGGCCACGGAAAGGCCGGCCAGTCCCGGGCTGCCGGCAACGTTCCGCGCCGTCCAGGTGGTGCCGCCATTGGTGGTGGCCAGCAGCGCGCCGCCGTCGCCGGCGATCCAGCCGTTGTTGGCGTCGCGAAAGCGCACCGCACGCAGCCGCGCCGTGCTGCCGCTGGTGGCGGCCGTCCAGGTCGCGCCGCCGTCGTTGCTGCGCAGCACGGTGCCGCCGTCGCCCACCGCCCAGGCCTGGGCGCCGGCGAGCGACACGGCGCGCAGCGTGGCGGTGCTGCCGCTGTCCGCCAGGGTCCAGCTCGCGCCGCCGGTGCTGCTGCGCGCGATCGCGCCGCCGGGTCCCACGGCCAGGCCATCCTGTGCGTTGGCGAAGGCCACGGCATACAGCCGGCCCACGCCGCTGGCATGGCGCGTCCAGTTGGCGCCGCCGTCCACGGTGCGCAGCACCAGGCCATCGTCGCCCACGGCCCACGCGTGCTGCGCATCGAAGACCGCGACGCCGCGCAGCCGCTGCAGGCTGCCGGCGTTCTGCACGGTCCAGCTGCTGCCCGCGTTGCTGGTGCGCAGCACGGTGCCGCCATCGCCCACGGCCCAGCCGGTGTTGGCGGCGCGCGCCACGGCGCGCAGGTGCCGCGTGCTGCCGGTGGCGGGCAGGGTCCAGGCCGCACCGCCGTTGGTGCTGACGAGCAGCACGCCGTCCTCGCCGGCGATCCACACGCTGTTGGCGTCCTGCGCATGCACCGCCAGCGCCACCATGCCGGCCGACAGCGCAAAGCCCGCGTTCTCGGCCGGCGCGCCGCTCTGGCCGATCACGTCCTCGGCCAGGGTCTGGTCGCGGCGGCGGGTGATGTCGCCTTGCTCGTTGAAATCCGCATCGGTGATCACGCGGCCTTGCTGCATGCGCACGGCGATGTAGTGCGCGCCGGGCTCGAAGGTCTCGCGGGAGAGATCGGCTTTCATGGTGTCCTCCTCAATTGGCGAAATGCACGCTGACAACCAGGCCCAGGCGCAGGTATTCGGTCAGCGCATCGCGCAGGTTGGCCTCGCGCTGCGGCTGCTGCAGGTGTTCGTAGGCGCCCATCTCGGCGCCGCTGGCCGCGCCGGTGCGGATCTGCACCGCGCAGCGCAGCTCCAGCTGCCCCAGCGCCGGATCGCCGTAGCGGCGCGAGACGAAGAGCGGCCGCACTGTGGCCTCGACCTCGGCACGCACTGCGTCCTTGGCGGCCGGCGGGGCGTTCGCGCCCAGCGCGGCGATGCGCGTCTCGCTCTCGAGCTGAGGCTGGCAGCGGTAGCGCCGCGGCACCTGCGACGACGGCGGCACGTAGCTAAAGCGCACGCAGCCGACCTGGCGGCGCTCGGCGCGCACCGGGGCGTCGAAGATGCAGTCGCTGGCGTTGAGCGACAGCGCGTTGACGGCGCCGAAGAAGCTCGCGCGCTGCAGGTCCAGCGGGGCCTCGGGGGCGTCGAGCGCCGGGGCCGCCGTGCCGTCGGCGAGGCCCAGGCCGACGAGACTGTCGGCCACCTCCACCCCGCGCACCGGGCCGGCCACCGTGACCGGCGCGCACAGGCTTTGCAGCAGCCGCAACTGCAGGCGCGGGCTGTCGGCGCCCACCTGCAGGTGCTGCGTTCCGAGCACCGTGTCGGGCAGCAGGGTGCAATGCGCCAGTTCCAGCTGGCCCAGGCGGCCCGAGGCCAGCAAGGGCCCCTGCAGCAGCAAGCCGTGCAGGAACAGCGCGCCGGGATCGGACGCGTCGGCGTCGGCGGTACCGCGCACCTGCAGCCGGCCTTGCCAATGCGCGCGCACCTGCCGGGCCTCGAAGCGGCCGGCCACGCGCTCCATGCTGCCGGGCGGCGCGCCGGGGATGGGCTGCAGCGGCCATTGGCCGGCAATCACCAGCAGTTTCGAGGCCTCGGGAATCAGGATCTCCAGCGCGGCGGTGTCGGTCTCGCTCAGGCTGTCCATGACCACGATGACGCCGGTGCGCCCCGCCGGCTGCGCGTTCCAGGCCTCGACCGCGGCGCGCAAGGTGGAGAACAGCATGCCGCCGGGGGGCAGCAGGTGCGAGACGCCCGCCTGCCAGACCTGCGGGTCGAAGAAGCCGCTTCGGGCCTCGTCGTCGGCCGTGCTGCTCTCGGCCGCGCGGCTGGCCGCGCGCAGCGCGGCGCCGCGGTCGTAAGGGCCGCCGCCGATGTCGGCCACGCTGGCGTGGGTCGCATGCAGCCACACCTCTACCACGCCCAGTGCGGCCGGGAAGCCGATGCGTCCGCGCAGCAGGTCCAGGGCCGCCACGCGCGGCGTCGGCAAGGCCAGCTCCACGGCATCGGGGATCTCGCAGATGCAGAGGTCCTCGCGCGGCAGCTCCACCGGCAGCGTCTCGCCGGTCAGCCGCACGAAGCAGCGCAGCACCGGGCGGTGCGCGGTCATGAAGCGCGGCGCAGGCTCGGCCTGGCCGGCGCGCAGCTGCTGGAACTCGGCATGCAGCGCCAGCGGGCGCAGCGGGGCCGGCACGCGCTCTTCGCGCGCGGCCTGGGTGATGGCGCCACTGCCGGACTCGGTGGGCGGGTTGTTGAACACCGGCGCGTCCACGCCCGCCGGGTGCATGTGCCACCAGCCACCGGCATCCTGGCGCGCACTGATGAAGTCGGCCGTCGCCATGGCGGCGGCGCCGCCCGGGGCGCCGCTGCCCAACGGCTGCGGGCGCAGCCGCCACAGGTACAGGCCCACGTGGGGGATGTTGAAGCGGCCGCCGCGCGGGTCGGCGTTGCGCACCTCCAGCGTATGGGCGAAGGGGTCGAAGGCGCCCGACGAGGCCTGCGCCAGTTGCGCCGCCGCGGCGTCGCGCACGCAGGCCGTGGCGGTGGGCGCACGGCGCACGTGGTTCATGTGCTGGGTGGTGCCCAGGCGCTGGAAGAACTCCACCGCCGCCGCGGGCCAGCCCGTGACATCGCGCGCCAGCTGTTCCAGCACGAGCGCCGTGCCCTTGCGGCGGCGGTAGGCGATGGTGTTGGCGACCCAGGCGCGCGTGCTTACGCCGGCCGAGGGCACGGGCCGGATCGGCCGTGCACCGAGCAGGTCGCCGATGTAGGGGACGGTCCACTCGTCGCACGTCTCGATGAACCAGTTGTCGTACAGGCGCGCGGTGTCGGCCTCGACCGCTTCGAGTTCGCTCTCGATCACCGCCAGCAGCGCGCGCAGCGGCGCGCCGCGCTCGTTGTCGCGCAGGCGGTGGATGACCGGCAGCAGCTGGTAGAGCCGTTCGGGGGTGAGGAGACTCATAGCGTGGCCTTCACGAGTTCGAGCGCCGCGGGGTTCAGCAGCATCAGTTCGGCCGGCCGCATCTTGGTCACCGGATCCCAGCGCGCGCCGAAGGTCGGCACGGCCTGCGCGCCGCCGCCGGCCGTTGCGGCTTCGCCGTAGGGCTGCAGCACTTCCAGGTCGACCGCCACCACACCCGGCACCTGGTGCAGCAGCGCGAGCAGTTCGGCGGCGGTGACCGATTGCGCGAGGTCGCGCGCGTCGAAACCGAAGGCCGCCTGCAGCTTCGTGCGGCAGGCCGCGAGCACCGTGTCGGCTTCGTAGCGCGGGTCGATCGCCACCCGCGCGCTGCAGCGGAAATAGCGCAGCACCGCGGCGCCCAGCACGAAAGCCTGCGAGGGGTCGGACAAGCCGGCAATGGCTTTCCGCAGGTTGTCCATCACTTCGTCGCCCGGCAGCCCGCCGGTGGCGCCGGCCACCGACAGCAGCACGCGCGACACGCCTTCGGCCCAGACGAGGTCTGCGCGCGCCTTGCCGATGCCCGGAAAGGCGCGCGCGAAATCCTGGTAGTCCGACAGCGAGACCACGCGCTCGAAAGCCAGCAGCGTCAGCGGCGCGTTGCGGCGCGCGTCATCGAGCTTCTCGGGCCCCTGGGCGCCACTTGCGGGCAGCGGGTTGCTCACGCCGCGCAGGCCCAGCGGCATGGCGCGCAGCAAGGTCAGCGTGCCCGCCGCCACCTCGCCGTCCGGGCCGATGCCGCTGCGGTAGCGCGCCTGCACGTTCATCTGGCCGCTGGGCAGGCGCGCGCCGCTGCGGCCGTCGCCGAAGAGAACCTGCATGCGCGCCTCGTTGTCGATGCGCGTGGTGAACACGTGCTCGTCGGGCGCCGCACCGTACAGCGAGGGGCGTTCGGTCCACAGCAGCCCGTTCACGCGCAGCTCCAGCGTGCTCTTCGCGCCGCTGGCCGAGGCCGCGCTCAGGTGCGTGGTCGGCGGCTTGCGCAGCATGAAGCGCTGGAAGCTCTGCGTCGCGTCGCCGTTGCCCAGCACCTCCTGGACGCTCTCGCCGTGCGTGGCGCGCGCCACGTTGGCGTGGATCAGCAGGCTGTCGCGGCGATAGCTGTAGAGCAGCGCCTTCTGCAGCACCAGGGTGCTGCGGCCGGCACTGTGCTCGACCTCGTCCACCAGCGCGATCTCGGCCGCGTCCACGCCGGCCAGGTCGCCGCGCTGGCCAACGAAGGCCAGCGCCTGGCCGCGCGCGAGGCCCATCACCATGGTCGACAGCTCGATGCGCTTGCTGCCGGTCTCGATCGGCGTCTCGATCGGCAGCTCGACCAGCGGCTGGCGCCGGCTCACGACATGGGCCGTGGTGTCGCGGAACAGAAATTCCTCTGTCGGTGCCTGCGCCATCGGCTGGCCGTTGCTGTCGGCCAGCCGCAGCGCGGTGGCGCGGGCCGACAGGCCGTAGTCGGCGCGCGAGACTTCGCGCGCATCGAACAGGGCATAGGCCGTGGCCTTCTCGTTGGGCGCGTCGAAGACCATCCAGCTGCCGGGCGCGAGCTTGGGCACCGGGCGCTCCAGCAACGCGTGGCAGGGCGGCATGACCAGGCTCTCCATGTTGGGCTTGCCCTGCGAGTCGGTCCAGATGCTGCGGCTCGCGTCCAGCGTGCCGGTGGGATTGGTGACCGGATCCTGGTCGTCCCAGCCATCCTTGTAGATCGTGCTGTCCCGCAGGTTCTCTTTCGGCAGCGAGCCCCACTTGGGCGCGTTGTGCCCGAAGAAGCCCAGCCGCTGCGTGAAGCTGAAGGCGCCGGCCTCGGGCGAGTTCGGCGTGGCCGGGGGCTGGACGCTGGCCGTGACGGCCTGCACCAGTTGCGTGGTGCTCCAGCCCTGGATCGCGATCATGGCCTGCAGCTCGTTCTCCTTCCAGCTTTTGGTGGTGACGGCGGGGCCCAGGTCGGTCTGGGTGAAGGGCACGACTTCGATCTGCGCCTGCGCGTAGCCGACATGGAACATCGACAAGGTGGGCACCAGCCAGATCAGCATCGGCGGCGCGGCGGGCTTCTTCGGGTCGGGCAGCGGCTCGAGCGCCACGCGCACGCGGCGCAGGGCCGGCTCGTCCTCGACCTCCAGCGCGCGCAGCACCAGGTGCTTCAGCTGCAAGCCCTTCTTGCCGACGAAGAGCAGCAACTCGCCGGCCTGCAGGCCGCTGGCCTGATCGGACAGGTAGATGCGGGCCACTTCCTGGGCGTCCACCTTCGCTTCCACGGGCAGGTCCGGGTCCAGCCGGAACAGGTTGCCGCTCGACAGGTCCTGATGCAGGCCGACGGTGTCGCCCGGCAGGCCGCCCTTCGGGTAGAGCAGGGCCAGGCGCTGCGTGCCGTCGACCTCCAGCACGGCGAGGTCGGCGGGCCGGGTCTGGCGCGGGCGCAAGGCGTTCCATTCGGCGCGCGCGACGATCGGCTCGCCCGTCTCGAAGACCTGCGGCAGCTTGCCCTGCGGCGGCACGCTCTGCACCGGCGCGCCGGCCGCGATGGCGCAGACGCCCGGCGCGCCGGGTGCGTCTTCCACCGTGAAGACCAGGTGCACGCTGGCGGCGACGCCCGGCCGCAGCTCGTAGCCGACGGCGCGTGCGAGCTCCAGCACCGAGCGGCGTTCGGTCGCGGTGCGCAGGAAGCCCTCGTTGGCGATGCGCTCCTGGTAGAAGGTCAGCACGTCGGCCACGCAGGCCGAGGCGTCGACCAGCGCGATGGCCGCGTCGTCGCTCTCGCGGGTGCGAAGCAGGCCCAGCGGGCGCGGCGCGCTCGCCGGCTGGCCGGGCAGGCCCCACAGCGGCAGCCGGGCCAGCATGCGCTGGTAGAAGCCGGGCTGGGTGTCGACGCGCCAGGCCAGCGCGGGCAGGCCGGGTGCGTTGTGGATGTCGCCGGGCTCGGCCAGGTCTTCGCAGCAGTGGCAGCCGTCGAGGTGCTTGTCGTCGCTGCTCATTTCGTTTCCTCCGCCGCATGCACCTCGAACTGGATGCGGCCGTGCTCGGGCGCGTTGGGGTCGTTGTCCAGCCGCGCGATCTCCAGGCGCGCCATCGCGATGCGGCCGGCGTCGACCTCGCCATCGGGCGGCCGCCCCAGGCGCTGGAAGCGCAGCGGCGCCACGTGCGAGACGCCTTGCACCGCCATCGCCGCGGCGATCACGGCGCTCAGGTAGACCGGCTCGCCGAAGCTGAAGCGGTCCGGGTGGAAGAAGCCGCCTGGCGCGGTGGTGAACACGCGCAGCAAGCGCCGCTGCACGTCGGACGGGAAATAGCCGGGCCGGGTGCAGACATGCAGCGATATGTCGAGCGCCACGTAGGCCGGGGCATCGATCTCCACGTCATGCCCGGCCAGGCGATAGCGGTCGATGAAGGCGCTCAGGCTGTCCTCGAAGTCCGGGTCCATGCCCTCGGCGCCGCGCCGGTCCACGGTGATGAACATCGTGTGCCAGCTCCCGGTCCAGCGCCGCGTGGCGACGGCGCGCTGCACGCGGGCGTCGCGCATCGCGACCTCGGCATAGTCCTCGGCCGTCACCGCGCGCTCCTGGCGCCGGAAGGCCTGCGGTGCGTCCATGCGCGCGCGCGCCAGCGCCACCGGGTCCACGCCGCCCTGGGCCGGCAGCGGGTTGCGCACCCGCGCGATGCCGTCGAAGGCGCACAGCACATGGGCGATGGCATCGGCCCCCACGTTGCCGACGCTGCCGTTGCCGGTGCGCACCCGTGCCGACAGCGCCTCGGCCGCGCCGGGCCGCAGGCCGTTCACGCCGTCGCCGAAGCGCAGCAGCACCTGGCCGTCGGCCTCGGTCTCGGCCACGAACTCGGCGGCATGGGCGCCGCTTTGCAGCAGGTCGCGACGCGGGCTCCAGCGGCGGTCGTCGCCGTTGCTGGTGACGTGCACCGCTTCGCGCGTGTCCGCCAGGTTGGGGCGCAGCGCGGCGCTGGCGCTGGTGGCCGGGTCGACCAACAGGGCCTGGCCGTCGGCATCGTGCACCAGGCCCTGGCGCGTCCACGGCAGCAGCGTCGGCTGCGCCAGGCGATAGCGCGGCACGCGGCCGCCGGGCACCGGCCGCAGGGCCTCGGGACGCACCGCACTGAAGCCATGGTCGGCCAGTGCGACGTTGGCGCAGGCGCCCGCCATGTCGCGCACCTGCACGCCGTCGATGACCTTGGACAGGCACAGGTCGAAGGGAAGCGCGTCCTCTGCGTCCCAGCGCACCTCGACCAGCGGCTGCCCGGTGACCGGGTCCCGCCGCGGCGCGGGCGCAGGCACGCGGGCGGCGCTGGCCTCGGGGTCCACGCGCGTGATGCGGACCACATGGCGCTGCTGCGCGTCGGCATCCTGCGGCAAGCCGTTGGCGGTGCCGGCGCGTGCCTCCAGCAGCAGCAGGTCGCCTGCGCAGAGGCGCAGCCGGTTCGCCGGGTTGTCGATGAAGAAGGCGCGCGTGGCGCCGCCCGGCAGGCAGCAGGCCTCGTCGCTCCAGGTGTAGAAGCGCAGGTCGTTGTGGGCGCTGAACAGCCGCAACGGTGTCAGCAGTTCGAAGGCCTGCGCACCGGCCGCGACCATCGCCTGCGCGCTGGCCAGCGAGCCCAGCCGCCGCGGCGCGCCCTGCACGCGCGTCAGCAGCAAGGTGCCGTCCAGGCCGGTGCTGCTGTCGCAGGCCGCGAGCGTCTGGCCGTCGGCCGCGGCGCCCACGTCGACCTCGAAGGCCACCGCGGTGCGCGCATTGCAGCCCTCGTGCAGCGCGTAGTCGAGCAGCCGCGCATGCCGCCGCACCGAGACCCGCTGGCGCGCGGTGCCGAGGTAGGCCTCGGTGGCGACCGCGTCCTGGAAGTACGCGATCTCGTCGGCGCGGAAGGCCAGCGCCTCGGACAGCGTGACCATCAGGTCGGCCGGACTGCGTTCCTTCCAGTCGGGCATCAGCACCGCCAGGCGGTCGACTACCAGACGGCGGAAGCTCTGGTAGTCGCGCGCCAGGTAGTCGATGTCGGGTGCGCGTTGCGGGCTGGGCGCGCACTCGTCTTCCACGCGGCAGTCGAAGTCGCTCGGGCAGTCGACCTTGAAGCCGAAGTCGATCTGCGCCAGGGCCGGATCGATGCCGTCCGGCGGCGCGTCGGAGTCGGCCGAGGCCACCAGCCGCAACTGGTAGCGCGAGAAGTCGCCGATGCCGTCGAGCTCCACCGTCAGCACGTCGCCGGTGGCCGAGACGCCGATCGCCTGCGGATCGCGCAGGCGCACGCCGCCGCGAATCTCGATGTTGGAGGCGGTGAGCGGCGCGGCCGGCGCGAAGCCCAGGTCGTGCACGAAGTGCAGCATCAGCCGTGGTTCGCCGTGCACCACTTCGAGGTAGGCGATGCCGTTGAAGGCGCGCGGCGGATTCGCCTGCGCGGCCTGGCGCAGTGCGGCGATGCGCCCGGGGTTGCTGCACAGGTACTGGCTGTTCATGGGGCCTCCCGCCTGAACTGCGCTTGCCCGGTCTGCATCGTTTCGAGCACCGTGTAGCGCACCGCCACCGACAGGGTGGCGTCGACGCTCTCGGCGCTGACCTCGTCGATGCGCACGAGGTGGCCCAGCCACTGTTGCAGCGCGCCGTGCACCAGCGCCTGCACCGTGGCGGCCAGCTCGGGGCTGTTGGGCGCGAACACCAGTTGCATGAGGCCGCAGCCGAAGTCCGGCCGGTTCACGCGCTCACCCGGCACGGTGAAAAGGAGCTGCTCGATCAGGTCGCGCAGGTGCGCCTCGCGCGAGACCAGCGCGCTGCGGCCGCGGCCGTCGACGCGCAGGGGAAAGCCGATGTCGGTGTCCATGGTTCACATCCCTATGACGCGGGTCTGCGCGGCCACTGCCATCAGCGGCGTGCCGGTGGGCGCGCAAAGGGCCTGGCTGCTCATCAGCAGCACCGGCTGGCCGGTGGCGAACACGCGGGTGGCCGCCACGATCCATTGCGCCGTCACGCAAGGCCCGTTGCCCTGCGGCGGCGAGAACGCGCAGCCGGCCACCAGGTAGGGCGCGGCCTGCGTGGTCACCGGCTGGCCCGAGACCAGCACGCGCGGCACCGGCGCGCTGGGCGTGGCCTGGCCGCCATGCATGCACATGACGGTGGCGCCGAGGTGGAGGAGCGGGCCGGACATCGTGGGGTGCCCTAGACGATGGTGAGCGCGCCGGCGTTGACCGTGACCGTGGGACCGGTCATCACGATGGACGCGCCCTTGCCGTTCTGGATGTAGATGCCGGTGTCGTTGACGATCAGCGTCGCACCGGTCGCGCTCTTGAGCATGATCCCGCCGCTGGGCCCGGGCAGGTCGCTGATCGTCAGGCCGTTCTGCAGCGGTGTCTGCAAGGTGATGGCCTGCACCGCGGGCGGCGTGAGCCGCGCCAGCGCCGGCACCTCGGCCGCGCTGCCCCAGAAGCAGCCGACCCAGATCGGGTGATCGATCTCGCCCTGCTCGTACTCGATCCACACGCCCGAGCCGATCAGCGGCAGCGCGAACATGCCGTTCTGGATGCCGGCCACCGGCACGCAGGGCATGGCCCAGGTCGAGGGCATCACGCCGCCGACGTCGGGCACCTGCACCATCAAGCGGCCCATCTGCATCGGGTCGATGTTGTTGAGCACCATGCCGCGGTACTTGCCGTAGAACTTCTCGGGCACTTCGCATTGCTCCTCAGACGGGGACCTTGGGGGTGATCGAAACGAGGCCGTTTCGCGTGAGCTCGAAGCGCTGCTTGAACTCGCCGCGCTTGAGCGTGCTGGTGACGCTGTTGACGTAGTACAGCCCGTCGTAGGCAATGCCCACGCCGCGCACGCCGACCAGCCCGCGCGCCTTCAGCGGGCGGCCGTAGCGCACCACGTCCAGCGAGCCGGTGCCGGTCACTGAGTCCTGCGACTTGGCGGCGCGCGCGAGGCCGGCCGAGATCGCCTTCATCGGGCTCTTCTTGGCCGTGTCCTTCATGAACTCAATGTTGGAGAGCGACGTGGGCAGCGCACCCAGCGGCGGCTGCAGCGGGTTGATGTTGGGAATGGGGATCGGGATCGGAACGCGCGTGAGCTGGTTCTGGATGAACACGACGGGCAGCACGCCCTTCTCGGGGTCGAAGCTGAAGCTGAGCGACTCGACGTTGGTGAGCGCGTCCATGTCCACGTTCAGCGCCGGCTGCGGCACGCCGATCTTCAGCTCGGGTCCGAAGTAGGCGATGTTGGTGCCCGGCGTCGGGCCCGGCTCCACGTAGAACACATAGCCCACCTCGTGCGCCAGCTCCTTGATGTAGGCCAGGTCGGTGCCCTGCTGCGCGGGGATCTTGTCGACCGGGATCTGCACGTCCGGGAACAGCACCGGGATGATCATCGGGATGAGGCCGAAGGGCGCGTACTTGGCGCACAGCAGCGCCACGCGGCCCTCCACCGGCACGGCGGGGAAGGGCAGGCCGCTCCAGTCCTGCTTGTTCATCACCCGCGTCACGTCCTCGCCGGTCACGACCAGGCTGCCGGGATGGCCCGGGCTGCCGGGCTGCAGCTGCACATCGGTCATCACGCCGTCGAACAGCGGTTGCGGCTGGCCGTTGAGCGTGACGATCAGCAGCACGCGCAGGGCCGGTGTGACGGGCGTCGAGTTGACGCCGGCCAGCAGGAAGATGGTGTTCAGCTCGGAACGCGCCGTGATCGAGAAGTTGAGCCGAAAGCCGCTCGCGCTGCCGCTGGCGGTGCGCACCTCCACGCTTTCGAGCGCGTCGATCACCGCGCGCGGCACCGGGATCGGCACGATCGGGCCGATCATCAAGGTGAGCTGGATGCCCTTAGCGAACATCTCCGGCTCCGCCCGGCGCGGGAACGCCTTCGGGCAAGGTGATGGCCAGCAGGCGGCCGACCTCGGCCACCAGCGCCTCGGGCAGCATCGCGCCGTTGGCGTCGGCCAGGCGCCAGTTCGGCTCGGCCGCGCCCAGGTGCTGCGCCGAGAGGTTGTCGAGCCGGTCGCCGGCCACCACCGTGACGGTCGCCAGGCGCGCGAAGTTCTCCGGCGGCGGCAGGAAGCGGCGCGTGACGAACACCACCTCGCGGCCATCGGGCAGGGTGGTCTGCGCCAGCGGCAGGCCGTGATGGCGGCTGTCCGGCGCGAAGGCGGGCTGCGCAAGGCCGTTCGCCTGCATGAAGGCCTGGATCGGATCGGTCATTACGAGATCCCTCCGATGCCGAGCGTGGCGAAGCTCACCGGCTGCGCCTTGGCGGCGAGCTTCTCCTTGCCCTGCAGATAGGTCATGAACAAGGCCCCGCCCTTGGACGAGAAGCCCAGGTCGTCCACCGACAGCACGCGCAGGCTGAACGAGACCTTGGCGCGGATCGGGTTGAGCGCGGGGTCGAAGGCTTCCTCGGTGATCGAGAAGTCGGCCAGCTTCACCGGCACGATGCGGCTCTTGCCCCAGACGAAGAGCACCAGCGGCGCGAGCATGGGCGCGATCTCCAGCGTGCCGGAGCTGGCCTGGCTGTCCACCCGCTGCAACTGCGCCGAGCCCGGCGACAGCAGCGACTCCAGCACCGCGAGCTGGGGCGCGATGCCATGGGCGACGGTGTTGGCGCTCTGGTCCGGGAACTCGAGCTGGTCGGTCGCATCGATGTCGGCGTCGAAGCTGATGGTCTCCACCGGCGGGCCCTTGAAGCGCGTGGGCTCGGCGCGCTCGGCACCGGCGCCGCCGGTGGTCTGGGCCTGCAGCTTGCGGGTCAGCGAGTCGGCGTTGTATTGCAGCGAGATCACGCGCTGCACCTGGGCCGACTCGGGGTCGATCAGCACCAGGCCACCCTTGATGAGCTTGGGGGAGTTGGGGAAGGTCGACATGACAAGTCTCCCGCTCAGGTGACCCCATCGCCCAGGTAGCGCGACGCATTGACGTAGAGCCCGCTGAACAGGTCGGCGAAGGGTTCCTGGAAGCTCTGCCGGTCTTCGGCGATCGCGTCGAACTTCTCGCGGCTGACGCACACCTCCAGCACCGGGCCGGCGCCGGCCAGGGTCATGGCGTGCAGCCGCAAGGCCTTGGCGTCCGCCTGCTTCAGGTGGAACTCGACCGGGCCGAAGGGATACAGCTCCTGCAGGTAGTCGCGCGTCAGCACGAGCTTCAGGCATTCGAGCCCGCAATCGTCGATGCCCTCGCGATGCGCAAGCAGCTTGTCGGCCAACTGCGCGCGTCCGAAACACAGGCGCCGCTTCACGCGAAGCGCCTGATCGCGAATCGCAGGTGGCGGCCGCTCGATGAACTCGCGCTGGAAGATCGCATCGGCCTCCTTTTCGAGCGCCGCGAACCGGTCGCGCTCCGAGCGGTCGCGTTGCACGATCCAGAGGCCACCGGGCAGGTCGCTGAAAAGCAGCGGCGTATCCAGCACTTCGCTCGCGCCGCAGTTGAGGCAGGACCATTGGCCCCAGGCGCCGTCGATGATGCGGTCGGCCGCCTCCGTGATGCGCGCACCGTTGACGCTGACGAACAGCTTCTCCTGCTGGCTCGCGCCGCAGGCAGGGCAAGTCACGGCCTGGACGATGCAACGGCTCATGGAAGGTCCGCGTAGCCTTTGAGCACCGGGTGCGCCCCCGCGCCCAGGCGCAGCCCCAGATAGGAAAGTTCGTCGCGTCCGGCCGCTTCGCACAACCAGCGCAGGCGTTCCTCGGCCTGTGCGGCGCTGCGGCCGTCGAGCAGCCCCGCAGCGACCAGGGGCGCGACATCGGGGTAGTCGATCTTCAGCGAGCCGTCGCCGCCGTCTTCGGACTGTGCAAGCGAAACGAAGAGGGTCTGCTCTCGATGGCGCGGCGCCAGCCTGTCGCGGTACGCCAGCCATCGCGTGACCGCGGGCGAGTCGCCGACGAAGCGTTGCACGCAGCGCTGCAGGCGGTGGTCTGCCGCCGCATACGAATCGGGCGTGAGGTACTGGGAGAAATAGAACTTGTACTGGAGCGGCGCGTCGGCCCGGGTGGTGAACGCGACGAAATGAACCGTGTCCTTGCCCAGCAGCGCGCCCAGTTCGCGAAAGTCCTGCAGCCGCAGGCAGGTGCCGGTGAAGGCCGCCAGCAGCTTCAGCGCATCGTGCACCCGCGGTCGGCGCCGGTAATAGACAGCGACCTGCCGTTCGGTCTTTGCCGCGCGCTGCCACTCGAGTTTCAGGAACACGCGCTTGTGCTCGAAGGCCTCGGCGAGCGTGGCGTGAAAGCGCCTGGACTCTTCGGGCATGCCCCAGTCGTCCAGCAGGGCAGCGACGCGACGCGTGAACCCGGCCCCTTCACCGCGCACGAGCACGCCGGCCACTGGCGCCTCGGCCGAGGCGATGAACTCGCCGTAGGCGTCCAGCTCTGGCCCGATCGCATCGCCGAGGGCATCCACATCGGCGAGCGCGCCCGGCACCACCGCCGCCAACACGTCGCGCAGTGCGCCGATGCGGCCGCCTGCGCTCAGGTCTGCACCGCCGTATGCACCGTGCCGTCGAAGAACTGCTTCCAATTTGGCACTCCTTTGAGCTTGTCGCCGCGCGTGGGTCCGGTGCCTTCCTCGTAATAGGCCTCGTACATGTCGGCGAAGAATTCCGGGTGGCCGAACAGCTGGTAGTCGGTCAATCGCTTGTCCTGCACCACCGCGTTGTAGACATAAAACTCGTGGTAGTAGGCGCTCCAGCTGTAGTAGCGGGCGCCGATCTTCTTGATGCTGCCGGGGGCGTTCCAGACCTTGTCCTTCCGGCCGGCCAGGCCCTTGGCCGCCTCGATCATCGGGACGTCGTCGTTCCAGTACTTCCGGATCGCGTGATTGGCCGGCGTGCCGTCGCGCAGGCCGGCGCTGCCGTCGGTTGTGATGTACGCATCGAGATGCGTCCTGATCGCCCCTTGGTCGGCCACCGGCACCACGCTCCCATCCTTGCGCGCCCACGGGCTCGCCATCGCCGTCTCCCAGGTTGCCGAGGAGTTGCTCCAGCGCCAGCCATTCACCGCGTTCTGCTTGAAGGTCGTCGTGGTGCCGGCAAGGAAGGAATCCATCGCATGGCCGACCTCGTGGCGCGTCAGCCCGGCGATGTCGCCGAACTCTTCCCCGACGAGGATGGTGCCGCGGCTCGCGTCCCAGAAGCCCATGTGCGGCTTCAGGGCGTCGAGCTCGAAGGCGGCCACCTCGCCGGCCTGAATGCCCGGCACCATCTGGGCCGGTCGCACGACGTGGCCGGGCGGCAGCTGCTGCAGCGAGCGATGCACGTTCCGGATCTGGTTGACGGTCCAGTTCGGCACCTTGCCGGTTGCGGACTTGCGGGTGCGAAGGTCGAGGTTCCAGCGCGCCTCGAAGGCGGCCTCGACGCGCGTGACCAGGTTGTCGTTCTCGATGAAGGTGTTGATGTCCGACACCGTCGCGGGCGCCATCAGGTGCCCGCGTTGCAGAAAGCCGATGACGCCGGTCGCGACATTGACGCCCAGGTTGGTGAGGTACTTGCACGCCTGCGGAATGGCGTCGGGAAACAGCACCAGCACATGGAAGGTCGACTCCCAGCTGATCGACGGCTCCTTCGCGTATTTCTCGGCGACGATCGCGAGCGCCTGGCCCAGGTCGTCGTCGGACAGCTCGTCGCGCAGCGTCAGCAGGATCGTCGTCGTTTCGATCTGGCGCTTGAGCTCCGTGGCGGCGGTGTCGCGCAGCGCATCGAAGATCGCGTCCTCGTCGGTCCCCCAGCCTTCCGATGCGGCGTTGATCTTGGACTCGGCGGCCGCGCCGAGCAGGCGCAGGACGCGGCTCCAGTCGCTGCGGCTGAGATCGTCGTAAAGGTCCTGCATCAGCAGCGGGTCGGCCAGCACCGCGGTTTTCTCGTCCGGCGTCGCCGCCTGGAGCCGCGTGAAGATGGCTTCTTCATCGGTGCCCCATCCGGCGACTGCCTTGCTCAGGTCGTCCTTGATCGTGCGATACACCATGCCGGGTTCCGCCACGCCCACGTTCGCCGGCGCCAGGCCGGCGACGACTCGCCTGGCGTTGGTCGCCGCGGCGTGCTCGGCCGGGCTGTCGGGCGAACTGAGCCGAACGCTGCCGCCGGCCCAGGTGCCGCCCGGTTGCTGCGCCACGTGCGCGAGCTCGTGGGCCAGCAACTCGCTGCCGTGGCGGGTGTTGGGCTGATAGCGCCCGGCGCCGAACACGATGTCGCTGCCCGCGGTATAGGCCTTGGCGTTGAGCGCGTCGGCGGATGCGGCCGCCCGGGCGCCAGCGTGCACACGCACGCTGGCGAAGTCGTGGCCGAAGCGTTGCTCGAAGAAGCTTCTTGTTTCCTTGTCCAGCGGCTTGGCGGGCGCGCGCAAGCCTTGTTCGATCGCGCCGGACGCGTCGGCCTTGGCGGCAAGCTCGCGATCGCCAGCGCGGCGCGCCGGGGCGCTGCTGCCTTCGGCGGGACTCTTCTGGCCCGGGATGGCTGCCTTGCGCTCGCTCATGATGCGCCCCGCTCGTTGATGAGTTCGCTGCCGATCGCCCGTGCCGCGTTCACGCCGAGCTCATGGGGGCTCGTGCTGGTGGGCAAGGCCGGATTCGCAGCGCGCAGGACCGGTGCGCCGACGATGCGCGACAGCTGCTGCGCGACCTCGGGCGCACTCAACAGCCGGTTCAGCTCTTCGCGCAGCGCGCCGGCCACGGTGTGCCCGTCCTTGGCGCTCAGGCCGTTGAGGACCAGACGCTCGATCTCGATGTGCACCTGTGTCATACCCATCCCCCGGTTTCCGCATTCGCGATCGCGCGCTCGTGCTTCGATGCATCGAGGTGCGCCGCGCGCAGCAACTGCGCCATGCCGATCGGCGTGCCCGCTTGCGCCGCCAGGAACGCAGCCGACAGCGCGATGTTGCGGATCGTCCCGCCAGGCACATCGAGCCGCGCGAGCTTCGCGTAGTCGATGCCCTCGAGCGGCGCGGCGCGCGGGAACACCGCGCGCCAGATGCCTTCGCGCTGCGCCTGGTCCGGGAACGGGAAGTGCACGACGAAGCGCAGCCTTCGCTGGAAGGCGCTGTCCAGCGCGGTCTTGTGGTTGGTGGTCAGGATCGCCAGCCCGCCATAGCTTTCCATGCGCTGCAGCAGGTAGCCGACCTCGATGTTGGCGTAGCGGTCGTGGCTGTCCTTCACCTCGCTGCGCTTGCCGAAGAGCGCATCGGCCTCGTCGAAGAGAAGGATCGCGCCGCTCTGCTCGGCCGCGTCGAAGACCTTGCGCAGGTTCTTCTCGGTCTCGCCGATGTACTTGCTGACCACGGCCGACAGGTCGATGCGGTAGAGCACCAGGTCCAGCTCGGCTGCGATGACTTCGGCCGCCAGCGTCTTGCCGGTGCCGCTGTCGCCCCAGAACAGCGTCGCGGTTCCCAGCCCGCGCGCGCCCTGGGCCGCGAAGCCCCAATCGTGATGCACCGTGATCCGGTGGCGCGCATGGGCCGCGATCTGGCGCAGCACGGCCAGCTGGGCCTCGGGCAGCACCAGATCGGACCAGCGCGCGCGCGTGTCGATGCGCTGCGCGAGCCCCGGCATGCCATGGGCCGGGCCGCGGCATGCGTCGTGCAGCAAGGAGCGATCGGCGGATGCGTCCTGGCCCTGCGCCTGCGCGGCGATCTGTTTGATGCGGCGCGCGCCCAGGCGGTAGTGCGTGGCGAGCGTGCCGAGGGTCGGTGCCAGCGCCGCGCCACGGCCGCCCACCGCCTCCTGCCAGAGCTGCAGGCGCTCCGGCGCTTCGGGTGCGGCCACCGCCTGGCGAAGCTGCGGCAGGTTGCCCAGTGACAGGCCTTCTCCACTGACGAAGACCAGGCCGCCCAGGCGCGCGACCAGGCGGGTCATCGCGGCCTGCGTCTCGCGCTCCTCGCAGTGGATCAGCAGGCCGCAGCCGAGCAGCGCGGCCTCGCGGGCCCACAGCGCGGCAAAGGCGGCCTGCTCGGTGGCGGCGGTCGGCACGTCGGCCGCGTGCAGGCGGTACAGCCCCACACCCAAGGCCTGCGCCACCGCGGCGGCCACGTCGTGCAGGCCGGCCGCATCGTCGCCGTCGAGCACGACGGCGGGGAAGGGGCCGCGGGTACCGTGCAGCCAAGCCACCAGTCGGGCGACGGCGGCCTTCTGGTCCCGGCCCATGGCGCCGGCAGGTGCCTGCGGGCGCAGCAGCGGCTGCAGCCGATGGTCGAGCGCGTTCAGCCCGGCGATGAAATGCAGCACGCGCTCCTCGAGGCGCAGCCTGGCGCTGGCGAGGCCCGCGTTGTCATCCACCTCCAGCAAGCGCCAGCGGCGCAGCGGCTCGGTCGGCGCCAGGGCGCTCCAGTGCGGCTGCGGCAACACGGCCAGCGCCAGGCTGAAGCTGGCCCAGGGCCGGTGCGAAGGGCCGCCGGCCTGCGCGCACAGGCCGGCGATGCGTGCATCCATCTCGACGCCGGCCACCAGCAGCACAAGATCGCGCTCGAAGGCGCTGAGCTCGAACAGCGCGGCCAGCCTGTCGATGGCGGCCGGCGCGGGCATGGTTGCGCGCTGCGCGTCGACCGCACCTTGCGCCTCGGCCGCGTCGCCTGTGCCGCGCGTGTCGCCAGTGCCGTCTCCCAGCAGCATGGCCAGCCGCGCGAACTCCGCCACCAGCCGCCGCTGGTTGGCATCGCTCCAGGCGAGCATGCGGTCGGGCGCGTTCATGTGATCTCCAGCGTGCGGTCCAGGAAGCGCGGCAGCTCCGGCGGCTCGAAGTCCATGTCGATGATGGGACTGTCGATGTCGTCGATGCGCAGCCGCACCGGGTGCACGCCCAAGGGCGCCGCGGGAATCACGAAGACCAGCGAGTTCGCCGTCGCGCCCGCCGTCTCCGGCAGTACCTGCGTGCCGCCCACCACCAGCACCGCGCGCTGGCCTGCGCGCAGGTCGGGCGTGAACTGGATCGTGACGGTGGCCGAGAGGTTGCCCGCGCGCGCGACGGACTGCGGCAGGTTGGTGATGCGCGGCGCCAGCGTGAGAAGCAGGGTGTTGGTCTCGTGCAGCCGGTCTTCGCCCTGGGCGTCGGGCCGGGTCAGGCGTGCGCTGGTGCGGTACACGCCGACAGGCAGTGCGGCCTCTTGGCCGGCGAGCGAGAAGGCGGCCACGGTCGCGGCCGGGCGGTCGGCCGCGGCGGCGAGCACCGGCAGCATGCGCACGATGTCGAAGCGGTCGTTGCGCAACCAGGCTTCGCGCTGCGTGCCGTCGAGCAGGCTGCCCTGCAGGGCCACGGTGTCGCCGATGGCTGCCACGGGCTGGCGCAAGGGGAAGACGGCTTGCACCAGCACCGGAACGCTGGGCAGCAGGCTGGGCTGCACGGCGATGCCGGCCTCGCGCCCGGTGGCCTCGTCGATGGGGCCGCGCGTGAGCACCGGCAGCGGCGAGCGCGCCGGCCGCTGGGCTTGGATCAGCACCACCGAGGCGCTGTAGGCCATGCTGGGGCGCAGGTTGCTCTGGGTGGCGGTCCAGAGGTTGGACATCTCCTCGGTGTTCAGGTGCTGCGGCGTGACCTTGATGAGCTCGACCTGCTCGGCCAGCCCCGCGTCGGCCAGCGCACGCAGCGCCGGCGGCAGGGTGGCGCCGGTCGCGGGCGACGGATTGAGCGCCGTGCGGATGGCCTCGCGGGAGAGGACCGGCATCTCGTGCAGCAGCTGCATGGCATAGCCCAGCAGGATCTCGGCATGCAGATCGGCCGCGCTGTAGGCCGACAGCAGGTAGTGCAGGTCCAGCGCGAGCGGCGGATTGGTGAGCCGCGCGCGGCCCGCCGTGTCGCGCGAGGGCAGGGCCTCGTTGCGCCAGCCGGTGTTGGGCGTCACGCTGTACAGGAAGAGGTTGAGCTGCGAGGCCTCGGTGCCGCCGACGGGCACCACGCGGTCGGGGGCCAGCACGCTCACCGTGACGCTGGCGCCGAGCACCCCGCTGACGTTGCGGTTCACCAGCCCGTCGTTGAGCAGGTCGCGCAGCACCGCGCTGACACCGGCGATGGCCAGTGCCGTGCTCACGGCTTGCTCCTGGCGGCCAGGTAGGCGTCCAGCGACACCAGCGGCGCATGCTCGCGCGCTCGGGCCTTGGGCCGCGGCGCCTCGTGCACGGCGGTCACGTCGATGCGGCCGATGTGGATGTGGACCTCGGTGTCGGCGCCGGGGCCGGACGGCGCCGCCATCTGCACCGCGGCTGGCGCACGGGGCTGGGCCTGCGATGGCGCACCGGCCTGCAACGCGCCCTGTGCCTGCAGCGGCATCAGCGGCGCGGGGTCTCCGCGCGGCGCGGCGGGCGATGGCTTCGGCCCGGCGGACGCGTCGGTTCGCGCGTGGATCGAAGCGGCCACGGCCTGCGTGGCGGCGACGAAGCGGGCGGCAGGTGCGGTTGCGGGCGTGGCGACCGGCGCACGCGACGACGCTGCCGGCCGCATCGCGGGCGGCTGCGTCGTCGCGTCGTCCACCGGCGCGGCGGGCGGTGTGCGTGGCGGCTGCACCGGCCTGCGCTCGATGGCGTCCGTCGTCGGCGTTGGCGCCGCGGCCCGCGGCGGGTCGACGTGGCGATCGGGCGGCGCGGCCTCCTGCGGGTGGCGCACCGACGCGGGGCTTCCTGGCGCGGCCGTCGCCATGGGCAGCGCCACGTCTTGCACCTGCTCCACCGGCGCCGGATGAAAGGGCAGGCGCGCATCGGTGCGCACCGTCCAGGCACTGCCGGTGGCGCGCGCCGCCAGGCGCTGCAACAGGCCTGTCATGGGGGCCCCGTCATCGCGAGGTAGCTCGCGCGCCGCGCGGGCGTCAGCGCCAGGATCTGCGCCTCGCTCCAGCCGTAGGCGCTGGCCAGCAGGTGCACCTCGCGCAGCAGCCGCAGGGCCTGCGCCTCGAGCTCGTCCCACATCAGCTGGCCGGCGTCGAGCTGCACGAGGTCGGCGTGGCCGCAGGCCACGCACTGCAGGGCCAGCGCGAGGTCGGCGAGCGGGTCGAGCGCATCCAGCCCTTGCTCCACGGCCTGCAGCGCCGCGTCGTCCAGTTGCGACGCATCGCCGGCCAGGGTGCAGTGCGTCAGCAGCGCGCGCGCCGCATCCGCTTCGTGGGCCACGGCGGCCAGGTCGCGCAGGGTGGGGGCGCGCACATGCAGGCCGGCGACCTCGATGCCGCGTGTCGATCCGGGCGCATCGTGTTCGCAGGCCGCGCCGAGCAGCTCGTGCACATCCAATGCCAGCGCCAGGCGTTCCCCGCAAGCGGGGCAATCGGCGTGGCCGTCGATGCGCGGGCCGAAGCAGGCCATGCGCAGTTGCAGCAGGCTGGCGTTGATGGCGCCCAGCGGCAGGTCGGCGATGTCCTCGGCCGGCCAGTCGGGCCGGGCCGCGGCCGCCAGCAGCGCGCTGCGGTCCAGCGCATGGCGGGCGGCGCCGCGCTCCCACAGCGACAACATCTCGGAGCCGGGCAGTGCGCGCATCGCCACCCCCTGAACCTGGCCTTTCAGACGGGCTCGTTGAAGGTGGGCTCGGCCGGCTCGACCACGTCGTAGTCGCGCTCCCAGCCCTCGTTCTCGAGCTTGAGGGTCTGGATCGCGACGGCGTTCGCGTTGGCATCCAGATCCGGCAGCGCCTGGTACTCCGAGACCCAGCAGCGGAACACCTTGTAGGCGATGGCGAGCTGGCCGGCCTCGTTGTAGACCTCGATGATGATGTCCTTGCGGAAGTTCGAGAGCGACACCTCGGCACCGAGGCCGGAGCCGAAGTTCCAGACCTTGTTGGCCCAGCGCTCGAACTCCACGTCGTGGGTCACGCCGCGCTCCAGCGTGAGGGCCTCGAACTTGGTGCGGCCCGGCGACTTGCGCGTGGAGGAAGGGTCGCCGCCCTCGCGGTGCTCCACCGGCTCGGTGCTGCGCTTGAGCGCGCCCACCTTGGAGATGCCGGCCACGTAGCGGCCGTCCCACTTCACGCGGAATTTGAAGCTCTTGTAGGGGTCGAAGCGGGTGGCGTTGACGCTGAACTGTGCCATGACGTTCTTCCTCGATCAGGTGGGGATCTGGCCGGCCATTTGCTGGATCTTGATGACGACGAACTCGGCCGGCTTGAGCGGCGCGAACCCGACGATCACGTTCAACACGCCCAGGTTGATGTCGGCCTGCGTCGTGGTCTGGCTGTCGCACTTGACGAAGTAGGCGTCGCGCGCCGACGCGCCCTGGAAAGCGCCCTGGCGGAACAGGCCCTGCATGAAGGCGCCGAGGTTCAGCCGCACCTGCGCCCACAGCGGCTCGTCGTTGGGCTCGAAGACCGCCCACTGCGTGCCGCGGTACAGGCTTTCCTCGAGGAACAGCGCGAGCCGGCGGACCGGCACGTACTTGTATTCGTCGGCGCTGGCGTCGGCGCCGCGCAGCGTGCGCGCGCCCCACACGACGCGGCCGTTGACGCCCATGGAGCGCAGGCAGTTGATGCCCAGGGGATTGAGCTGGCCGTTCTGCAGGTCGGTCAGGTTGATCTGCAGGTCCTGCACGCCGCTGAGCCCGGCGTCGAGCCCGGCAGGCGCTTTCCAGACGCCGCGCGCGACGTCGGTGCGCGCCATGATGCCGGCCACGGCGCCGCTGGGCATGAAGGTGTCGACGCGGTTGTCGCGCAGCGGGTCGACCATGCGCAGGCACGGGAAGTACAGCGCCGCGTTGCGCGGCGCCGTGCCGCTGAAGCCCAGCGCGGTGCGGCCGGTTTGCGCGCTGGTCACCGCGGTCGCCGCGGTGGCGCCCCAGGCGGGATCCGGGTCGACGATCAGCATCGCGCGGCGTTCCACGCACAGCGCGAGCGCGTCCTGCCAGACGTTGGCCGGCACCGGTGTGTAGGTGGACGGCAGGGAAGCGGTGTCACGCGCCAAGGGCGGGATCACCAGCAGGTTGAACAGATCGACATTGGCCAGCGCGTGGATGCCGCTGCGGTTCAAGGGGCTGCCCAGCACGTCGGCGGCGCGCAGCGGCGGCCCGTCTTCACCGCCGGACGCTGGCACCCAGTTGGGCGTGGGGCTCGGGCGCGCTGCAGGCACCGTGCCCAGCGCTCGCACCAGGGTGGATTCGCGCTCCAGCACCAGCGGCAGATAACGCGGGTTGCTGGCCGTCGTGGAAACCGAGCCGATCGTCTCGAACACGAACTCGTCGCGGTCAGCCCGCGGCTGGAAGCGCAGGAGCAGGTTGAATCGCGTGGTGTCGGTCCCCGCCAGGCTGTCGGTCTCGTAGTCGACCTTGGCCGAGAGGCGATTTCCCCAGCCACCCACGCTGGCAGCCGTGAGCGTCAGGCCCGTGGGCAGCGTGAGGGTGGCGGCCGCAGCGGGAGCGGGAGCGGGAGCGGGAGCGGGGGCGGGGGCTGGCGCCGGTGCGGGTGCTGGCGCCGGTGCGGGTGCCGGCGGCGGCGGCGGCGCCACCGTACCGACGACCCGCACCACCAGCGCCAATGCGCCGCCATTGAGATAGAAATCGCGCACGGCATAGGACAGGGGGCAGTCCACGGCCAAGCCACCGAACCGGCGCTCGTAGTCCGCGAAGCTGGTCAGCATCACCGGTTCGTTGGTGGGGCCGGAAGCCGCCCGTCCGATGAAGGCCGTGATCGAGGTGGCCACGCCCGTCAGGGTGCGAACCCCGCTGGGCACTTCTTCCACGTAGACGCCTGGGTAACTCAGGGCACTGGGCATACTTCCCCCAATTCATCAGTTGACGATCAGGAGCCTGGGGGCTCCACCTGCATTCCCCGGCGGCGCACGGAAAGTGCGGTGCGGTACACCGCGAGACCGTCCACGCCCAAGGCACACTCCATCTCCCCGCTGGCGACCAGTGCGTCCAGCGCCGCGGCGACCACCTCGCGAGAGTTCACCGCCGTGCGCGGCAGGGGCCACCAGGCCGCGATGCCTTCCACCGTGTCGCAGGCGAGCGGGTACACGTGCAGATAGCGGCGCAGGGCCGCCATCACATCTGTCACAGCATCGGCCGGCGCGCCGGGCATGGTGGGAAGACCGCGGAGTCATGACCGGCCTGCCTTGCAGATGGCGTGCCACCGCTCGAACGTTGTTAAGTGCTTGATTTCATTGGGCTCACGCGTTTCGCGCGAAGCTGCCCCGTGCGATGGATGACACGGCGCCTGCGAGGGCCGCGGCTACTTGTTCGCAGAAGCCATGCGCGCTGGCGGCCTGCGTGCCGCAACAGACACGGGGTGTGTGACCGACGACACGGCCCGGCTAGATGCTGCCGAGCTCGCGTGCCTTGACGCCGTACTTCTTGGCCAGCCGGCTCAGCGACGCGCGCTCGATGCCGGTCAGGCGCGCGGCGGCGCTGATGTTGCCGGCCGTGCGCGCGAGCCAGTCCTCGACAAAGCGCCGCTCGGCCTGGACGACGGCCGCGCGCCTGGCTTCGCGCAGCGACTGCGACGGTGTGACTGGCGCCTGCGTCGTGTCGGCCTGCACGAGCTCCGGCACACATCGCTGCAGCTCGGCCACGCCGACCTCGCACCCCTGGCAGACCACGTGCGCCTTGAGCAGCACGTTCTCCAGCTGGCGGACATTGCCGGGCCAGTCGTAGCCACGCAGCAGCGCGAGCCCGGCGGGCCCGATGCGTCGCACCACGCCATCGGTCTGACGGGCCGCCTTGGCGAGCAGGTGGGGCACCAGCAGGTCCAGGTCGTCCAGGCGCTCGCGCAAGGGCGGCAGGTTGACGTGGAAGGCGTCGAGGCGATAGAGCAGGTCGTCGCGGAATCCTCGGGCCGCCGCGCGCTCGTGCAGGTTGGTGTTGGTCGCTGCGACGATGCGCACGTCCGCGTGATGCAGCTGGTTGCCTCCCAGCGCGCGGTAGCTCGAATCCTGCAGGAAGCGCAGCAGCGCGCCCTGGCCGCGTGGCGACAGGGCCTCCATTTCGTCGAGAAAGAGCGTGCCGCCCTCGGCCATGCGGACCAGGCCCTCGCGGGCCTGACTGGCATCGGTGAAGGCGCCGCGTGTGTGGCCGAACAGCTCGCTTTCGACCAGCGTGTCGGGCAGCGTCGCGCAGTTGACCGGAATGAAGGGCCGATGCCGACGCTGCGCCTGGTAGTGGACGGCACGCGCAACCAGCTCCTTGCCGGTACCGGTTTCACCCGAGATCAGAAGGGGTGCGCTCCACGCGGCATACAGCTGCACCAGCGCCATCGCTTCGCGAAAGCATGCGCTGCGGCCGACCAGGTTCTGAGCCAACATCGTGCTGTCGAAGTCGCGCTCTTCCATGGCAGAAGGGATGGCTTCGGTCTGCGAGCAGGAAGAACTGTTGGTGCGCATTCTTCGGTCCCTTTGCTCTGTTTGCAGCCGCGCATCATGCGCCAGCCCGTCGAATTGAACATCCGTCGAACGAGGTATTGGCAGTGCGCCGGGGCGCGCGCTGTCTTGAATCCTCAGGAATGAGGATTCCGGCGCGCGCGAGGACTTCTAAGCTGCCCGCGTTGCATCTGATGTTGCGGAGGGTGTATGCCAGTCGTCCACTTTGGCGCGAAGAACGAACCCAGCGTCAAGCTCGAGACCTCGAACGACCTGATCGTGGTGCGCACGCGAAGCGGTCGATCGCTCGCCCGCTCCGCGGGCCCGGTCGCTGCACCGCAGACGGCCGAGCTGCGGGACGCCACGCTGGTGGCCGCCTATCCGGAGGCGCAGGTCGAGTCTATCGTGTTCCCACGGGGAAGTCGCAGCGCAGCCTTGACGAGCGCAAGGTGGCCTTGCGCGCAGTGCCCGATGTGCGCTTTGCCGGGGGCGTGCTCGTCGAACCCGGCAGCCCCGAGCCGGTTCTCTACACCGAGAACCTGTTCGTCAAGTTCATCGACACGGCCGATCCGGACAACTGCCTCGAAGTGCTGCGTGAAGCGGGCTTGAGCATCAAGCAGACGGTGGAGTACGCGACCAATGCCTACTTCGTGTCGGCGCCCGAGGGCACGGGACAGAAAGTCTTCGAGATCGCTCAGAAGCTGCTCGCGCGCGATGACGTGGAGTATTGCCACCCCGAGATCATCCGCCGGCGCGCATCGAAGGCGATCGCGCCTCAGCAGTGGCACCTGGCCAAGACCACGCTCGCTGGCGTGGCGATCGATGCGCATGCCAACGTCGCGGCGGCGCACGAGATCTCGCAGGGCGAGGGCATCACCATCGCCGTCATCGATGACGGGGTGGACATCGACCATGTCGAGTTCGCCGGGCCCGGCAAGCAGGTCGCTCCGCGTGACGCGACCGACCTGACCGACGATCCGCGGCCCCAGGATACGTTTGGCACCGGTCCCGAGAATGGGGACAACCACGGCACGGCCTGCGCGGGCGTGGCCTGCGCCAACGGCGCCGCCGGGGCATCGGGCGTGGCGCCCAAGGCGCGCCTGATGCCGATTCGGCTTGCCTCGGGCCTGGGCTCTCAGCGCGAGGGCGATGCCTTCAAGTGGGCCGCCGACCATGGCGCGGATGTCATCTCATGCAGCTGGGGCCCGCCCGACGGCGATTGGTGGGACCTGAGCGATGCGCGCCACAACCACAAGGTGCCCTTGCCCGCCAACACGCGATTGGCGCTGGACTACGTGACCACGCAGGGCCGCGGCGGCAAAGGGTGTGTGGTGCTGTTCGCTGCCGGCAACGGCAACGAGTCGGTGGACAACGACGGCTATGCAAGCGCCGAGAAAGTCATTGCGGTGGCTGCCTGCAACGATCGGGGCAAGCGAAGCGTCTACAGCGACTTCGGCAAGGCGGTCTGGTGCGCGTTTCCAAGCAACGACTTCGGTCACGCCCCGTTCAGTCAACAGCAGCCGCTGACCACGGGCATCTGGACGACGGACCGGCAGGGCAGTGCCGGCTACAACACGGGCAAGCTCGCGGATGGCGATGCGGCGGGCACGTTCACCAACAGCTTCGGCGGAACATCGAGCGCCTGCCCTGGTGCGGCCGGCGTCGCGGCCCTGGTGTTTTCGGTCAACCCCGCACTCAACTGGCGAGACGTCAAGGACCTGCTCAGGCGCGCTTGCGACCGCATCGATCCCGGCGACGGCGCCTACGACCCGCAGGGCCACAGCGACAAGTACGGACACGGCCGGCTGAATGCACGAACGGCCGTCGAGCTGGCGCGACCTGCGCCGCGCAGCGAGCTGGTGGTCAGCCGTCGCTTCGATGCGCCGATCCCCGATCTGCAGACGGTGTCGTTTGCGCTCGATGTGCTGGATGCGACGCCGGTGGCCTCGCTCACGGTGTCCATCGATCTGACGCACAGCTTCATCGGCGACCTCGTGCTCACGCTGAAGGCGCCCGCGGGCAGCGGCATGGCCGATGTGGTGCTGCACAAGCGTCAAGGCGGCTCGGCCAAATCGATCCGACGCGCTTTCGACGCTGCCAGCGCCCCGAACCTTGCCCGCGCCGCCGGGAAGTCGTGCCGTGGAACCTGGACGCTCACGATCGCGGACGCTGCGGCGCAAGACGCGGGCACTTTGATCTCGTTCGGATTGACCTTCGCTTTCCCGCCGCCGGTGCGCGCCGTTGGGGGCCAGGGCGCGGTGGGCCCTGCGGTGAAGGCGGTGAAGCCTGCGGGCACGGTGAAAGCCGTCAAACCCGTCAGGACAGGAAAAGGCGCGAAGGGGCAGCCGCGCGGAACGCGCAGGCGTGTTGCCGAGACGGCCTAGCCCAGGCTAAAGGTCTGCTCGAACCGACGCCGACAGATCCTGTGGCACCACCACCTTGACCGAGTAGAAGCCGTTGCCCTCGAAGTAGCCCTTCTCGGCGCAACGCGCCGAGCGCCCGCCACGAAGGAAATGCCAAGGCCGGATTCGCCCTTCGGTCTGACGCGGACCACGCGGGTTTCACCCGGCGCCAGGGTGGCCGCGACCGCCTGCGAGAAGCCCGAACCCGTGATGTTCACGTCGTGCAGCGGCATCGACGAATGGTTGGTGATCGCTATGGGCGTAACCTCGTCACCTGCTGCCGCACTTGCAACATTGCGAAGAACATCATGTACCCCTTCCCGCACCCCCCATCAAGGCGTTGCATTACATTTGTGATACAGTAACTCCATGAAGTCCTCAACCCTGCCTGTAGTCCGCGTTGAGCCCGAGCTGCGCACTCAACTCGAGGCCGTGCTCAGAGAAAACGAAACGATCAGCACCTTCGTGGCGGACGCGGTCCGACAGGCGGTTGATTTTCGGCGTGTGGAAGCTGACTTTCATGCCCGTGGCGATGCCGCTTGGCGGCAGTACCAGCGCGACGGAATATCCCGCCCAGCGAATGAGGTCTTCGATCGGCTTCAGGACCGAATCAACGCGCGGCGCAGGAGCTTGCAAGGCCGCGACTTGTGATGGACCTGTTCGGAGTCGACATGACTCCGTCAGCCGAAGAAGACCTATGGCGCCTCTTCGATTTTCTCGTTGATCGGGCGCAGACGCTGGAAGACCTAGAACATGCCCAGCGGGTCTTGGATGAACTCCGAAGCAACATCATGACGAGGCTCTCGGAGAATCCTTGGGCCTATCGCAAAGCCGGCGACCGACGTCGAACCACCCGCCGGGAATTGATCGTGGGAATCGGCGCATCAGGCTACGTCGCACTCTATGAGATCCTTCCCGGAAAGACCGTCAAAGTCCTGGCCGTCCGACATCAGCGCGAGGAAGACTATCACTGACCTGCCCGCGAAGAAGGCTTTAACCAACAATTGACTGATCCGGCAACGCCAGATCGACAAAGACTGATGCACAAAAGCGAGCACTGCGGTCAGGATTCGGCTGCGATTTTCGTAGGGGCGGGTTATCGCAGGGCTGCGCAAGTAGGGGTAATCGTGCTTTCGATGAAAATTGATACGGGTAGGTCAAGAAAATCGACACGGGACAACCACTTACCGGCCTGCGTCTCTGCGCAAAGGCGCACCGTCGCAAGTCGTTGACTTAAATAGAGAAGTTTCGGGCGACCGTATCAATCCGCACGATAAGTACGATCACCGCGTTTACGTCGTTGTCACCGAAGAGAGTTTGCAAAAGGCGCCGAGTCCATACATACACGATAAGGACGAGTACCCCCTAAGGAGCTTCTTGAGAGCCTTGACGCACGGACGTGGCCCGCGGCTACGCTGATCGCCGCGCTGCCGCAGTCAATTCGAGACTACGGGCACGTTAAGGCTGCTCAGGCGGCTGCGGCATCGGTCGCGCGACAGAGGTAGCTCGCCGAATTGAATACGGTTCAGATGCCAGTGGCGCATCGGCTGGTTATCTTCTCCAGCGTCTCGATGAGCGTATTTGGTCCGTGACGCTTGGAGGGGGTCTGATCGGAACCGCTGGCGAATCGCCTCGACGTCACCGGTGCCGAGCTGGAAGAACTGCTGGAGGTCGAAGTCTGTCAGGCGACCGGGCAGGGCTTCCAGACCGACGAAACGATAGACATAGGTGGACATGACCGACCAAAGCAGGCTGTCGGCGGACTGTACATCGCCGTCGTTGGCCGCCCTGGGGAAGCGCTCCAGACGATGCGCCGACGTCTCGAAACCCGCGCCAGCAAAGGCTCTCGGAGCAAAGCGTATCTTTTTACTGTGATGGACCCGGCGCCACCCCGATAGGAAACTGAGCGGTTCATCAACCGTTCTTGCATTGGAGGTCTGCGATGGACATCGACATTCTGGGCATTGACTTGG
>NZ_JASZYF010000028.1 GCF_030317115.1 Variovorax gracilis | reverse complement strand
GACAGCCAGAAGGCCCTGATGTGGGAGCGCTGGAAAGCAGGCGACAGCCTTCAACAGATAGCCCAGTTGTTTGATCGATCGCATTCGTCGGTCGAAGGGATTCTGTCCCGAACCGGCGGAATACCGCCGCCAGAGCGGTGCCGGTCCTCCTTGGCACTGACCTTGGCCGAGCGCGAGAAGATCTCACGTGCTGTGGTGGCCGGCTTCTCAATTCGAGCGATCGCCAGCATGCTCGGGCGAGCGCCATCGACTGTGAGCCGGGAGATCAAGCGCAACGGTGGTCGAGAGGGCTACCGGGCTGCTCAGGCCGACCAGGCGGCGTGGGACCGCGGGCACCGTCCCAAGAGATGCAAACTGGCAAGGAACAGAGCCTTGGCGCGCATCGTGGCTGCCAAGCTCCAATCGCTGTGGGCGCCCGAGCAGATCGCGGGGTGGCTCAAGCATAGTTATCCTGGCGACGAGGACTTCCAGGTGTCACACGAGACCATCTATCGCAGCCTCTTTATCCAAGCCCGTGGGGCCTTGAAGAAGGAACTGCTGCAGCATCTGCGACGCACGCGGGTCATGCGCCGTTCGCGCCATCACACGCAAAACACCGATAACCACGGAAGAATCGTCGACGCCGTTTCCATCAGCGAGCGGCCAGCCACGGTTGAAGATCGAGCAGTTCCCGGCCACTGGGAAGGCGACTTGCTCTTCGGAAGCGCCAACAGCCAGATCGCCACGCTGGTTGAGCGCCAAACGCGATACGTAATGTTGGTCAAGCTGGATGGCAATGAAGTGCCACGCATCGATACGTTGATCAGGAAGATTTGACAAAAGAGTCCTCATAGAAGGTGTACTTCTGCGATCCGCAGAACCCATGGCAGCGCGGAAGCAACGAGAACACGAATGGATTGCTCAGGCAGTACATGCCGAAGGGCATGGACATCTCAGGGTTCTCACAGCTTCAACTCAACGCGATTGCGAGACAATTGAACGAGAGGCCGCGCAAGACGCTTGGCTTCCATACACCCGCTGAGATGTTCAGCGAATGTGTTGCATCGACCGGTTGAATCCGCACTTCGGAATTTGACCTTCACTCTTCGCTTCTTTGCCGTTCATCATCATGTGGGAACGGCTGCTACCGCGTGTCGCGATGCGGGCAATCCCGGCGCTGAGCCTTGAGCTCCGTCCGATTGAAATACCGACGCCATCGCTGCGGCCGAATTGCGGGAGGGTGGCGATCAGAAGGGTTACTCGGCTGGTTGGCGGGGAATAGCGATCGTGGCGCGTAGGATGACCTTCGGGCATGGTCCGCGCTCGATCAACGGCTTTCGTGAAGGAGCAAGCGATGTCAGATGCGATCCAAGATATTGAGGAGCGTGCGCGGCTCATCGCGAGGGCAAAGGTCGAGAAGGATCTGGAGGGACGCCCAAAGACTCTAGCGCGCAGAGACAAGAGTGGCTTTCATCAGCCTGTATCAGCCACAAAGGGCCAAAAGGTGCGCGCGCTGGTCTGGAGGTCCCTCGCATACGCGCTAGCGGTCGCATTGTCCATCACCGCTTGTCTCGCATTGACCCTCGTAGCTTGGGACTATGACAACCTGAAGCAAGGAATTCTGGGGTCCTTCGCCCACTACTTTGCAAAAGCGCTTTTCATGTTTCCGCTCGTCCTGGCGTGCACCTGGGCGCTCTCGTACCGCACCATGCAGAACAACCCGAAATTCCAAGACGGCGTAATTACGAAGTCTGGAACAGGAAGTGATCGCACCTGAGCGCTGATGCGACCCCGGGCCTCCCGATGACGCGCGCGGACCGCTGCGGGCACCAAGGCCCGCTTCGTGAAACACAGGCACGCGTGCCGCGGCACAATGCACTCCGGGATGCTCCGCGCAATGATCGCCACGGTTTGGCTAGACCAGGTTTGGCGCATGACGGAGTCATAGCGGACTTCCTCTGGTGCGTGTCGGCGCACTGTCCCACAGCTCATGCGTACGCATGGGCGCATCCTCGTTTGATTCGCGGCTGGGTGCCTCGTCGCCTGCCGCCATCCCTCTCGATCGGATTTCTTCGATGAACACCGCCAGTGTGCAGCGCTCCGTCTTCTTCATCTTGCTTGCAGGAGTGACCCTCGGATTCCTCTGGATCCTGCAACCGTTCTTCGGCGCGGTGATGTGGGCAATCGCCTTGGCCATCCTTTTCAGTCCGTTGTACAGGAGGCTGAGCAAAGCGATGGGCCGACGCAGATCGCTCGCGGCGTTGCTGACGCTACTGCTGTGTACGGTGGTTGTCGTGTTGCCCCTTGCCGCTGTCGGCGCTTCCCTGGTGCAGGACATCATGGTGTTGAGCGACAAGATCCAATCGGGACAGTTGAACTTTGCCGCCTATTTCGAGCAGATCGTCGCCGCCTTCCCACGTTGGCTGACGAATCTGATGAACCGCTTCGGCCTCGGCGACATGTCCGGCATCCAGCAGCGTATCGAAGGCCTGGCAGCCCAAGGCAGTCAGTTGATCGCATTTCGGGCGCTCAGCGTCGGACAGAACACCTTCGAGTTTGTGGTGAGCTTTGGGGTGATGCTTTATCTGCTCTTTTTCATGCTGCGCGATGGCGCGGAGCTGTCGAAGACGGTACGCGATGCCTTCCCATTGGCCAAGCCACACACGCACTATTTGCTGAACAAGTTCACGACCGTGACCCGCGCGACGATCAAGGGAAATGTGGCCGTGGCGGTCGTGCAGGGCGGGCTTGGTGGCGTGGCCTTCTGGTTCCTTGGTGTGCAGGGCGCGCTCGTCTGGGGAGTGCTCATGGCGTTCCTTTCGCTGTTGCCCGCCATTGGTGCAGCCCTGGTCTGGCTGCCGGTGGCCCTTTATCTGCTCGCCATCGGGTCAGTGCTCAAGGGCATTGGGCTCATCGTCTTTTGTGTCGTTGTAATCGGCTTGATCGACAACTTGCTGCGACCCCTGCTGGTGGGCAAGGAAACGCAGATGCCCGACTACATCGTCCTGATGTCCACCATCGGAGGTATGGCGATCTTCGGGATCAATGGGTTCGTTCTCGGCCCGATCATTGCAGCGCTATTTATGACAGCGTGGTCGCTGTTCGCCGAGATGAGGCAAGCGGACACGGAGACGGCCGAGGCGGTCCAAACATCCGTCGCCGATCGACTCGGCGATAGCGAAGTTGCAGTGGTCACAGCTCCTCTCGAAGGTTTCACGCCGGCGGCAGTGCAAACCCCCTCGACCTCAGAGTTGCCACTGGTGTCGCAGCCCTTCAAGCTCCACCGCATCCATCCGGTTCCGGCCGTGTGACGCGGCGCTCGGCCCTGATGTGTGACCTCATAGCTGATCCGATCCCGATCATGGCCGCTTCGACCGGCATGGGGTGCGCGTAGGCGGTTTCCTACAAGGCGCATACTGGTGGCCATGCGCCTTAGCCAGTTCATCGAACAACCTCGAGCCGACCCTCGACAATGGGAAGCGTTAACGCGGACGATGATTCCGCCCGCGGAGACCATGTCCGTCGACGAACTGCGTGACCATGCGAAGGAAATCCTGATCGCCATTGCGGATGAGATGGACACCACACAGTCCGAGCCGGAGCGTGAGGCCAAGTCCAAGGGCGACCCAAGCGTTCTCGAAGAAGTCGTCCGGTTCAACGAAAGCATCGATCGAGGGCTCGCCGAGGCGATGGTCGCCTATTTGGAACGCGTAGCGAATTCCAGGGACAGCTTCCTCGCCCTGCTAGGGCAGACCTGCGCAATCCGTTGAGCGCGCTCGGTTCATGCATCCAGTGGCTCGGCCTGGTCAAGGAAGCGCCGGCGCGCGAACGAACGCTGCGCATCGCCAAGCGAAGCATTGCCTCGATCAACGAGATGGTGGCGGAGCTTCTCGAATACACGCGCACCAGCTGGGCCGCGGGATCGATGTGAACCCCTCGGACGGAGATCTGGCCGTCCTGGTGCAAGAGGTTTTCGACGAGGTTTCGGCGGCCTACCCGACCGCTTGCTCGATGCCGAGATACCTGAGGCCGTGCAGTTCAGCTTCGATGCGGCCCGCATGCGCCAGGTCTTGACAAACCTGCTGGTGAATGCGGTGCAACATGGAGACGCGGCCTTTCCGGTGCAGCTCATGCTTGCGCAGGAAGCGAATCGCGTGACGATGGTGGTTCGCAACAAGGGCGTGCCAATTCCGCCGGACTCGATGCAGGTCATGTTCAATCCACTCGTTCAAGTGGCGGCGAAGGAGTCCGAGCCTCATGAGCGCCCAGCGACCAGCTTGGGCCTGGGCCTCTATATCGCCCGCGAGATCGTGAGGAGGCACGACGGCACTATTGCCGTGACGTCGTCCTTGGACGAAGGCACAGCGTTTGCCGTGCAGCTGCCTCGCTAACCGTTGAGCTACGCAGTCGCTGGATATGCAAAAAAAACGATCGCAGTGTCGAGTTCGGCGCGACTGGAAGCGGGTGCGCCTGCACTGATTCGTACAGGGACTCGGCCCGCCGCATCTCATGAAGGCTGGGCGCGATGCGACGGGGCGACGTCTCGCGCCAAAGACCGTGCGCATTTACCCCGCCGCGATCGGAGCAGCCAGCCCCTTCGGCCATATGAACGTATTCATGTGGAGGGGTCTGCAGATCGATGCAGAAATTGTCGATGCGGTCACGGAGCCAACGAATCTCACTGCGCCGAGACGCTCAAAAAGTCGCCACAGGGCTTTGAGGCGGGACGGCGAAGGTCTTCCTCGCTGCGTGTGGCGGCTGCACCGAAAGTAGCGCCTAATAGGTCTTTGCGCGGAAGGTGTTCTCATGACCCAAGAAATCCTCAAGAGAGTTGGCGGGGGGCACTTGCCGATGAATTTCTTCACACTCGCGGACATTGAGGGCCTTCAGGACTTGCGGGCCGCAGGCTACCTCAGGGTGCGCTTTGGGCCCGCTGCCCGAGGTCACCAGACCTCGGCCACGGTCACCGGGGTCACGACACTGGGTCGCGCGGCGATACGGTACTTCGGGTATGAGTTTGACGCGCGCCAATAAAGGCTGCTCCTGTGACATCGCGCATTGGGCTGATCGTTACCGTCAAGCAGCTGGGGCCGCATGAATTTTGTTGGTCGCTGGTGAGGCAGCAAAATAGTGGCGGCCCTGCTGAGTCGGCCTCATCGGAACCTGCGGCCTATGAGCAGGCGGTTGATGCAGGCTTTTTCGCGCTCGATGTGCTGTGCTCCCGAGAGCAAATCACATAGGTTTTTGCTTCGACGTGCGACCGCAGCAAACGGAATCTGCTGGGTCGTGCGAACGGGTCTCTTCAGCAGCCCTTTCCGGCCATTGAAATGCGGAGGTCATCCAAACCAGTGCAAAGCCGCTCCTGACGAAAGCTTTCCACGGCCGCGGTTGGCCTATTCCAAGCCGTGCGGATGCAGTCGATCGCAATTCGTAGAGCTCGACGACAGGAAGCGACCAGGGCACGGGGGCAACCGGTTGACGCCAGGTTGTCAGTGCCGCCTGTACGCCGTCACTGGAAGCGGATCTGGGGCCGCGCTGGGTCGTGAGGGCTGAAGCAAGGCGCGGTGCCGGCCCTCACAGCACGAAGTGCCGTTGTCACGCCTGTGTCCTACGAATGGGAAGGGTTTACGCTTCCGCACCGCGCAGGAATCAAGGGTAGAAGTCGCGCGCAAAGCAAGTGCCCTTTCGGCGTCTGCAAACCGACCGGTAGTATCTGCAGCCCAGCCCCTGATCGAGGACAAAATGCGAAGCGACCGAGCGCCACTGCCATTTCTGACCGGAGGCGGCGAAATTTCCCGGCTGATAGGGTCGTTGGATTGGGGGCGTACCGGGGTCGGGCCGATTGATCAATGGCCAGCGCACATGAAAACGGCCACGTCGCTGATGCTTCGATCGCTCGTTCCTATGGTCATGCTCTGGGGCAGAGATGGCGTCATGGTCTACAACGATGCGTATGCCGCCTTCGTGGGCGACCGCCATCCGCGCCTGCTGGGCTCCAGCGTACGCGACGGCTGGGACGAGGCTTCCGATTTCAACGACAACGTCATCAAGGTCGTGCTGGCCGGTGGCACGCTCAGCTACCGCGACCAGGAGTTGATGCTACAGCGGCAGGGGCAGGCGGAACCTACTTGGATGGACCTGGACTATTCGCCGCTGCTGGACGATGCCGGCATCCCGGTCGGCGTGATGTCCATCGTCGTGGAGACCACGGGCAAGGTGATGGCAGAACGGCACCTGCAGCGAGAGAAGGAACGACTGGCGCAACTGTTCGAGCAGGCACCGAGCTTCATGGCCTTGCTGTCAGGGCCATCGCATCACTTCGAACTGGTGAATCCAGCGTACATGCAGCTCGTGGGACATCGCCAGCTGTTCGGGCGCACTGTGGCGCAGGCGTTGCCGGATGCGGCCGAGCAGGGTTATGTGGACTTGCTCGACAAGGTGTTCCGGACCGGGGAGGCGTATGCCGCCAACGGCGCGAAATTCGCCATGCAGACGCGGGAGAGTGGCCCAGTGCGTGAACGCCATGTCGACTTCGTCTTTCAGCCCATCCGCGACGTAGCGGGTGCTGTGACGGGCATCTTCGTGGAGGGAGTAGATGTCACCGAGCGGATGGCGGCGCAAGTCGCGCAACGTGCGAGCGATATGCGCCTCGCGCTCGTTGTCGACGGCGCCAAGGACCATGCGATTTTCGCCACCGACGCCAACGGCGTCATCACGGACTGGTCATCCGGCGCCGAGGAGATCTTCGGCTGGCCGGTGCAGGAGATCATCGGGCACGCGGTGTCGGTTCTCTATACCGTGGAAGATCGACGCGACGATGTGCCCAGCCTGGAATTTGCCACCGCGGTTCGCGAAGGCTGCGCCAACGCTGAGCGCTGGCATCTTCGCAAGGACGGGACGCGGGTGTTCATGAGTGGCTCGTTGCGGCTCCTGCCGGCGACGATAGACGGCGGCGCGGGCGGCTTCCTCAAGATTGCACGGGACGAGACCGCACGCCAGGTCGCCCGCGGCTTGAGTGACGCCTTGGCCGACTTTCCCGAGCGGCTGCGCGACATCGACGACCCCGATGAGATCACCTATGCTGCGGCGCGACTTCTGGGCGAAACCCTCCAGGTCAGCCGCGTGGGCTATGGAACGATCGATGTCGCAACCGACACACTGCACGTCGACCGCGACTGGACGGCGCCGGGCGTGGAAAGCCTGGCGGGCGATACGCCGCTGCGCCACTACGGGTCCTTCATCGAGAGCCTGAAGCGCAAGGAGTTCATCAGCATCGTGGATGTCCGGCTGGACGACCGAACATCGCAGGCGTCCGGTGCGCTGGAGGGGCGCAGCGCCCGTTCGTTCGTCAACGTGCCGGTGGTGGAGCAAGGCCGGCTGGTCGCGGTGCTCTACGTAAATGATGCGAGCGTGCGTCATTGGTCCTCGGATGAACTTGCCTTTGTGCGCGAAATCGCCGAGCGCACACGCTCCGCGGCGGAGCGCGCGAACGGCGTGCTGTTGCTGCGCGAGGCCAACGAAACGCTGGAGGCCAAAGTGCAGGAGCGCACGCGCGAGCTGATGGCCGCCGAAGCTGCACTGCGCCAGTCGCAAAAGATGGAAGCCATCGGCCAGTTGACCGGCGGTATTGCCCACGACTTCAACAACCTGCTCGGCGGCATGAGCACTAGCCTGCAGGTGCTCTCGCGTCGCCTCGGCGCCGCCAAGTTCGACGACGCTGAGCGTTACATCGGCATGGCGCAGGATTCGGTTCGTCGCGCCGCGGCACTCACGCATCGGCTGCTCGCGTTTTCACGCAGGCAGACGCTCGATCCGAAGGCCCTGAATGCGAATCGGTTGATCGGCGGCATGGAAGACCTGGTTCGCCGAACGATGGGCCCGAGCGTCGAGGTGGAGGTCGTGGGTGCGGGCGGGCTTTGGTCCACGAAGGTCGATGGCGCGCAACTCGAAAGTGCCTTGCTGAACCTTTGCATCAACGCGCGCGATGCAATGGCGCCTCATGGCGGCAGATTGACGATCGAAACCGCCAACAAGTGGCTCGACGCGCGCTCTGCGGCCGAACACGACCTGGCGCCCGGGCAGTACATCTCGATTTGCGTGACCGATACAGGGACGGGCATGTCGGCTGCCACGATCGCGCGTGCCTTCGAGCCGTTTTACACGACCAAGCCGATGGGGCAGGGCACCGGGCTGGGCCTGTCGATGGTGTACGGCTTCGTCAGGCAGTCAGGTGGGCAGGTGCGGGTCTATTCGGAACTGGGTCAGGGCACCACGATGTGCCTCTACCTGCCGCGCCATGTCGGCGAAGCCGAATCCGAGCCGGTGCTGCTGCCCGAAGAAGCGTCGAGCCCGGGTGAGGGCGAAACCATCCTGGTCATCGAGGACGAGGCGTCGATCCGGATACTGATCATCGAGGAACTCGAGGAGGCTGGCTACCGTGTGCTGTCGGCCCAGGACGGGCTGGCCGGGCTTCGCGTGCTGCAGTCCGGCACGCGCATCGACTTGCTGCTGACCGACGTTGGCTTGCCCGGCGGCTTGAATGGCCGGCAGGTCGCGGATGCTGCCCGCGTGACGCGGCCCGCGCTGAAGGTGCTATTCATCACCGGCTATGCGGAAAACGCGGCGGTAGGCAACGGCTTGCTCGAGCATGGCATGGAGGTGGTCACCAAGCCCTTCGACATTGCGGCGCTGGCGCGCAAGGTCCGAGCCATGGTGGAGACCCAGGCGGTGCGCCCCCCGATCTGAAATTCAAGTTCAAGCGGACGAGGCCGTTCTGGGCGCCCGGACGCTGACCATATAGGTCGGGGAGTCAGGCGCATTCTGTGGCCCCGTTGCGAGGGTCGTCGCATGAGCGGTCCGCGCGGCCCACTCGCGAGCAGGACGTAGGTCCGGCGGAAGCGGAACCGGTGTACAGGGTGACACGGCCCAGCGCCTCAGGACCCGTCCGCCGGCTCGGGTTAGGAGTTCGATGAACGGCAATGAGGACCATCTACAGGCCGGGGCCAAGTTTGAAATGGCGTTTGAGCGCCTGTCGCTCGAACTGGAGCCGCCGGGCGCCGGGTTGTGATGAGAGGTCCGTGATCTCGAAGCGGCAGTGCAACTGGCGCGGGACGCGCTCGACGAGATCGAGGCGGCGTACGGGCGCGGCTAGAGTTGAGTCAAGTTTCCATGGGGCCCCGACTACCACGCCGCCCGGTGCGAACGGCGGCCGCTCGATCGGGTTCCAGTACCGCGATGGCTCAGTTGATGAAGGGGTGTGAGCCCGGGCTGTGTCTGAAAAACCGTGAACCGGTCATAGATTCTGAGATCGTATGGGCGCCTGAATGACCGCTGTCGGCGACACAGCGTAGGGCAGCAATCGCTGGAGACTGTGTGAAAACTCTCTGGTGCTCGCCCATATTGAGTCAAGCCGTTCGCGACGAGGTGGTCATGAAGCGATTCATCGAGGGTGAGGACCGGCATCAAGTCACGCTGTTGCCCTAGTGCCTGGATGACTTTGTCTGCGAAGACAAGCCGGTGCGTGTTGCGCCGACGCCGGGATCAAGGCGTACGTGCCCAAGGTGATGACCTCCAATGCGGCAGCCCACGGGCGATTCAGCAAGGATGACTTCATCTACATCGCCGGCGACGACGAGTACCAATGTCCTGCGGGACAGCGCGCGATCCACCGCTTCGCGCGAGAAGAAGATGGTCTCCTGATCCACATCTACTGGACAAGCGCGTGCCCCTCCTGCCCGATCAAGCGACAGTGCACGACCAGCAGCTTGAAGGATCAGGCGCTGGGAGCACGAAGAGATCATCGAAGCGGCAGGACGGCGCCTGGCCCACAAGCCGGAAATGATGAAGCTACGCAAGAGCACCGTGGAGCACGTGTTCGGAACACTCAGGCACTGGATGGGCTCGGCGCGCTCCTGACCCGCGGCAGCGGGAACGTCGCCACCGAGATGAGCTTGAACGTGCGGGCCTACAACATGAAGCGAGTCATCAGCCTCGTGGGAATGGCCAGATCTATGAAGGCAATGCGGCTTGCGGGGGCCTGAGCCCCTTCATACACGCTTCCAGTCCCCACGGTTCAGCTTCCTAGGCCGCACCCAGCCATCCAGGTCCAGACGGGTGCCAGAGGCGCTCTCCGTCACCCCAGCGTCCGCCGGCAATCCACCGATGTGTGTTTCCACACGGCCTCACTGCCTAGAAGCGCCACAGCGGGCGCTGTTGGAGGGCAGGATAGGGCTGAAGGAGCCCTCTTTCGCCGGATTGTCAAATTGGATACTGCGACGTCCTGGCGACGCAGCCAATCGCCGCTCCGCAACGCACAGGAGATACGCATGACCACGAATTCACAGTCGGGCACCAACGTGCAGTTAATCGCATTGCACGTCGACTACCATGCTACGGCTTGATATTTTGGTTCATGTGGAACAGGTTGCTCGGGTCGTACTTGCGCTTGATCGACGCCAGCTTGTCGTAATGCGGTCCGAAATTGTCCTTGACCCGGCCCTGGTCGTCCTCGGCCATGAAGTTGATGTACCCGCCTGCCTGCGAGTGGGGCTCCAAGGCTTTGTAGTAGTCCTTCACCCAATTCGTGTTCCTGGCGTTGTCAGCGGGATCCGGCCACATTCCGGCGATCACGGTCGCGAAGCTCGCGTCGCGATGGCCCCATGCGGTCGCGTCCGGCTTCACCCGGTGGCAGGCGCCGTTGATCGGGTAGATGTGCATCGTGGAGTTCACGACCGGCACCTGCGGCCCGAACCGGGCGTGGGCCTCGATCGCGCCATCCGTCAACTCGGTGGCGAATGAGGCCTTCCAGTAGTGCTGCAGGCCCGGAGGCAGCAGCGCATCGAAAAGGCCGTTGATCACGTAGTACGGCATCGGCGCGACCATCTCCGCAACGACCGGCGCCGCGCCGCGTATCTTCGCGAATTCCGCGTCGGCCTTGTCCATCGGTCCGGCCCAACAAGAGACGATCGCAATGAACGTCTTGCCATGGTCCTCTGTTTTGATGAAGGGCAGTGGCGGGGCGATCTGGAACGCTGGAAACAGCCCCATTTCCTCCGGCGCCTTCGCCACATAGTCGCGGTAGAACTGCAACACCTCGCGCACCTTTTCGATCGGATAGAAGAAAATGCCTGCCGTAATGTCCTTGACCGGGTGCAGCTGGTACTCGAACGAGGTCACCACGCCGAAGTTCCCGCCTCCGCCGCGGATTGCCCAGAAGAGATCCTCGTTCTCCGCGGCACTGGCCACGCGGAACTGCCCGTCCGCCGTTACGAGATCCGCCGAGAGCAGGTTGTCGAGCGATAGCCCGAACCCGCGCGTGAGGTAGCCGATGCCGCCGCCAAGCGTCAGCCCGGCGATGCCGGTCGAGCCGATGATTCCACCGGTCGTCGCCAAGCCGAATGGGTACGTCGCGTGATTGAAGTCGGCCCACAGGGTCCCGCCGCCTGCCCGCGCCGTCTTACGATTCGGATCGATCCGCACGCCTTTCATCTGCGAGAGGTCGATCACGACGCCACCTTCGCACGTCCCGAAGCCAGGAACGCTGTGCGACCCGCCGCGCACCGACAGATCGAGGCCGTTCTCGCGCGCATAGTCGACCCCGGCCATCACGTCGCCAACGTCGACCGCACGGATCACGACCGAGGGCCGCCGATCGATCATTCCGTTGTAGACCTTGCGCGCCCCTTCGTAGCCGTCGTCGGTCGGAGTAATCACCTGCCCGCGAGCGCGCTCCCGAACATTGTCGATCGTCGGCTTGGCCATCGTTGTCATCGCCGCACCTCCGTTTCTGTTGCAAAACTCGGGCCAACAATATGCGCCCGATGAGAAGCGCAGTCAATGACGCAGTTCGGGCCGGCGTAGCGCGCCATCTCTGCGAACTCCCGCTGCTGCGCCGCGCAAGCCATGCGTTACCCGGCCATCCCGGTGCGCGCGACATCGCGGCCGCTGAAAGCAGAACGGCCGACTTGAAAGTCGGCTTCAATGCGGGCGAGCAGCCGCTACGGGCCCGGACTCCCACTTCGCCGGCCAAGAGAGCTGTCGTTTGTGGCAGCACGTGTGCCACCCGCGAAATCCGCTCCACCTCGCGCCGGAGTGGAGCGCATGCGCGTTTGGATGAAGAGCGACGCCTCCAAGACCGTGCTGAGGCGGCAAGGGTCCTACGCATTGGTGCTGAACCAACTGCCAACTGGCGAGGACGAGCACTCGGGCAGCAGCGGAACGAATTGAGGACGGGGACAGCCAGGCTCACCACTTGTTGCGCAGCTCGCGAAGCTTGAGGAACACGGTCTTCGGATCCGGGTTCTCGGGCAGGTCGGAAAAGACTTCGCGGAGCGCCGCAATGACACTCGGGCTGGACAGGCGCAAAAAGGTGTTGATCTGCTTCTCTTCTTGCAGCGTCGTGACGCGGCCATGCGCCGGGTCTTGCCCCGCCACATGGGGCAACAAGGCCCTGGCGGCCACGTTGTCGGGCTCGCGCGCGAGAGTGAAGCGCAGGTTGTTCTCCATGTAGTCGTGACCCGGGTAGACGCGCGTGTCGGCAGGCAGTTTCGCAAGCTGCTCGACGAAGGTGGTGTACAGGTCTTCCGGATTGCCGCCGTTGTGGCAGTTGCCCGCCCCCGCATTGAACAGCGTGTCGCCGGAGAACAGGGCCGGGTTGTCCGTGTGGGAGCGCAGGCAGATGTGGCACATCGTGTGGCCGGGCGTGTCCATGCACTCGAGCTCGACGGTCTTGCCGACCTTGATCACGTCGCCGGCCTCGACGCCTCGATCCACGCCGGAGATGCGAGAGCCCGACTTGTAGTGCGCGATCACCTTGGCGCCGGTCGCTGCGACGACGGCCGCATTGCCGCCGGTGTGATCGTGGTGCTCGTGCGTGTTGAGGATCTGCGTGATCTCCCAGCCGTTGGCCTTGGCGGCGGCCAGGTATCTCTGGTGGTCCAGAGGATCGATGGCGAGCGCCTCGCCGCTCTCGGGGCAAACGATCAGGTAGTTGAAGTTGCGGTATGCGTTGCCGGTCCAGATGCGCTCGACGATCATGGGTGGCTCCAGGTGCCCGGGGTCAAGCCGGAAGCATAGCGCCCGCGGCTCAGGCTTGCATCGGCTGAGCGCCTCACCCCTTCGCCTTGGCGGCCGTCCAACGCTGCAGCGCGTCGCGCGCGCCATTGGTCCTCGGGTCCATCAAGGCATCGTGGCTGGCACGCTTGGCGCACAACTCGATCACGTAGCCGTTGGGATCTCGGAAGTAGATGGAGTCGATGAAGCCGTGGTTCGAAACACCGCGCGTCTCGATGCCCTGCGACTTGCCCTTTGCCAACATGTCGGCCAACACCGGCGCATCGACCTCCAGTGCGATGTGCAGATCAAAGTCTTGCTGGGGCTTGAAGTCGAAGGGCATGTCGGGCGCCTCGAAGAAGGCCAGGTGTGAGCCGTCATCGAGCCGATAGAAGGTATGCAGCACGTTGGTCGCGCGGCCGGTCTTGGTCTCGCGGATCTCCAGGGTGCCGACCAGGGGCAAGCCCAGGAAGTCCTCATAGAAGGCGCGAGTCTGTTCGGAATTGCGGCAGCGGTAGGCGTTGTGGTGCAGTTTGCGGATCATGGCAAGCGCTCCTATGGTCTGGGCTTCTCCTCGGCGGAAAACCTGCGGCAGCGGGTGGACACGATGATCTTTGGGCCCGCCACCCACAAGAGGGTCAACCCGGTCCATTGAACCTGATTGGCGAACTTGAGATGCGACGAGCGGCGTCGAAGTGTTCCGAAAGCTCGGCGATTACATGGCAGCGCCCGAAGAGAAAGGCAACCTTCGCTGTTGAGCGACCGGTGTCGACGCCACAGCGTGAATTCACCCTGCGGCACGGAAAGACCGCAACCGCTGCGAAGCCGAGGGCCGAAGCGCGACATCGACCTCCGGCCCCTGGACTGCGCAGATGGGTGCTCGGGCAAGACTTCGGTTGGCACCGTTGCTTTCGTAGATGGTGCTCCCCTGTTCTTGTACCTACGATCCGGCTTGTGGATACAAGGAAGTAGACATGCAAGTCGCAAAGTGGGGCAATAGCCTGGCCATCCGCCTGCCCATCGCCTTGGTCAAGAGGATGAATCTTTCAGAAGGTGATGAGGTGCACCTGAGCGTGCGTGGCGCGCGCGACCTGAGCTTGGTTAGGAAGCCCGGGAAAGAGGACATCGTCGCCGCTTTGCGCGAGTTTGAGGGTCGCCTGCCAGTGGATTTCAAGTTCGATCGAGACGGTGCCAATGGGCGCTAGGGCGTTCGCGGACACCAATGTCGTGCTCTACCTGATGTCGCAGGAACGCCCCCAAAAGGCTGAACGGGCGCGCGGTGATCGCCGAGCGCCCGATCATCAGCGTTCAGGTCCTCAACGAGATCACCAATGTCGCGCGGCGCAAGCTCACCCCGCCCTGGAATGAGATCGACGAGTTTCTGAGCTGTGCCACGTCGAACCGATGGCCCGTCAGTCCCACGATCTGGGGCGCGGCCTTAGCGAGCGGTGCCAGTTCTCGGTGTACGACGCGATGATCTGTCCTCGGCGCTCTTGGCCGGCTGTGACACGCTGTGTTCGGAGGACATGCAAGCCGGTCTGCAATTCGAAAGACTCTGACGATTGTCAAGCCGTTCGAAGACAAGGCGCCCCCGCGGCGTGCTGCGCCACGTCGCGTCTGACTTCTGACTTTCCCGATCGCGCCCTATCCGGCGTGATCGGGTTCAGCAGCCGACCAGGCACCCCTGCGACAGCCGTCACCGAGTCCTTCTTGAACCGGCAGCTTTGGGTCCGAGTCGACCCGCCGGGCGAGCATGCCCGTCCAAGCATGCCGACTCAGGCCAGTGCAGTCAGGACGCGTGCGCGCTCAAGAACTCGATGACGCGCTGCTGAGCTGCATCGGCGTCGGCGTTCGTGTACAGCGCCAGGTGAGTACCTTCCTCAAGCTTCAGCAATTCGGCACCCGGAATGGTCGCGGCCGCGAAGTAGCTTTGTTCAGGCGGAAGGTCCGAGTCGACGGTACCCTGGACGATCAGCGTGGGCGCCGTGATCCGCTCGAGTTCGAGTGAGTCGATGCTGCCGAACTGCGCGAGGTCGTTGTCGTAGCCGTCTCGCCGCTCCTTGCCCTGTTCGGCGGTCGGGCCGAGGTCCAGAACGAATCGGCGCTTGGTGTCATCGGCGAAGACCGCGGCGACCTGCTCCGCCAACTGCTCCTTGCTCAGGTCGCCTTCGCTGCTAAGCGCGCCGGCAATGTACTGCTTGGGTTGATGTGCCGCGAGCACCCGCATGAGCCAGCGTCCGGCCGATGTCGTGAACATCAACCGGGAGGCGGAGGTCAGGTTCGTGTCGTGGTACGCCTGGCTGACCGCGGCGAAGGCGACGATCGACATGATCTTGGCGGGATGTCTGACGGCGAGCCGGTAGCCGGCAGGACCTCCGCCGGACCACGTGTAGACCGCGGTTTTCGCGATGCCAAGTTCGTCTAGCAGCGCGGCGAGCAGGTCGGCTTGCTGGTCGATCGTGTACCGATCGCCAAGCACAGTGCCGAGGTAGCCGGGCCGCGAAACCAGGATCGCCTTGAACTGCGCCTTCGGCAGGAAGCGGCCCATCAGCTCGGCCGCGTCGATGCCGCCCGGGCTGCCGTGGATCACGAGCACGGCAATGCCCTCACCGGCGACGGCGTACTCGATCGGACCGAGCGGCGTCTGGGCGATGGCGGCGATCAATTCGTTGGTGGCCATGTATGTTTCCCGGGTCAGAAGGAATACGCGAGCTTCAACGTCGTGCCATGGCGCAACGTGAGTGAACCATACGCGTTGTAGCGCGAATGACGTGTGTCTCGGCCTGACCCTGACGATCCAGAAGAACCTGGAACTGAAGGCCGAGTACGTCGGGCGGCTCGGTTCGGGCTACCGCTCCAACGAAGGGGATCCCGCGCGTGAACTACCTGTTCTGAAGCTCATCCGGGAGGCGGTTCTGTCACCCTGCCTTCCATCGTGCACAACGCGACTCGGCTTTGGTCGTCCAGGCAGCTTCGCCCTTGATGGACTCGACCACCTTGTAGTAGTCCCAGGGCTCCTTCGATTCCGTGGGGGACTTGACCTGCATCAACTGCATGTCGTGAACCATCAAGCCATCCTCCCGCAACCAACCGCCTTTGACGAACATGTCGTCGAACTTCCATTTGCGCAGCTGAGCCATCACCTTGTCGCCGTCATCGCTGCCGGCGGCCTTCACAGCCTTGAGGTATTGCAGCGCTGCGGAGTAGTCCCCGGCATGAAACGACGAAGGCATGCGCTTGTGCTTCTCGAAGAAGCGCCGCGCCCATGCACGCGATTCGGGGCTCTGGTTCCAGTACCAGCTGTCGGTCAGGTACATGTCCTGTGCCGTCTTCAGGCCGAGCGCATGCACGTCGTTGATCGTGATGATCATTCCCGCGAGCTTCATGTTCCTGTTGACGCCGAACTCGGCCGCCGACTTGATGGCGTTGACCGTGTCTCCGCCTGCATTCGCCAGGGCGAGCACCTGCGCCTTCGAGTTCTGCGCCTGGATCATGAAGGAGGAGAAATCGCTTGCGCCCAGCGGATGCTTCACCGAGCCGACGACCGTGCCGTTTGCCGCCTGCACGGTCTTGCTGGCGTCGCTCTGCAACGAAGCGCCGAATGCATAGTCCGCCGTCACGAAGAACCAGCTCTTCCCGCCACCCTTGACCACCGCGCTGGCTGTCCCACGAGCCATCGCCACGGTGTCGTAGGCGTATTGGATGGTGTAGGGGGAGCAATACTCGTTCGTCAGGCTGGAGGCGCCGGACCCGACGACGAAGTAGGGCTTCTTCTTGTCCGCAGCGACCGAGGCCATGGCAATCGCTGCGCCGGAGTTGACGCCGCCGATGAGCATGTCGACCTTGTCCACGTCGAACCACTCGCGCGCCTTCGCCGCGGCGATGTCGGGCTTGTTCTGATGGTCCATCGTGACCAGCTCGATCTTCTTGCCGTCCAGCGATCCTCCGAAGTCGGTGATGGCCATGCGAATCGCTTCGGCGCCCGCGGGGCCGTCATAGTCGCGGTAGATCCCGGACATGTCGCTGATGAAGCCGATGCGGATCACGTCATCGGATACCTGGGCAAACGAAGAGGCGGCAGCGGAGGCCAGAGCCAGGAGGACGCCTGGTGCGTGGAGTCGTTTCATTGCTTTTCCAGTGAGGTTCGTTGGGCGCTATTGCAGGCGAAGCTGCTTTCCACTTCCGGATTGCCGGTGCCGTTGTACTGAGCGGTGAGGGGGAAGGGGCACAGGGGACGGGTCCGACCCGGCCAAGGGGTGCTCGCGGGCGCCGTGGCCACGAGCTTGGCCGGTGGCTTTGCGCCCTCGACCCAGTCGACCACTGCCTGGAACGCGTCGTAGCTGCTTGTCGCAGGTCCGCCACCGCAGTGCTGCGCGCCGGGCACCATGAACAGGCGGACGTTCTTCTGCGTCTCTGCGTAATCGAAGGGCGTGCCACCCTTGGCGAGGTTCAGCTTCTGATACCAATCGACCATGGCGAGCGCAGAGAAGGGGCCGCCGCTCTGGGGCTGATGAATGATCAGCTTGCCTGCGTGCTTGGTGAACCGCGACAGGTCGGTCGAATCCACATCCAGAAGCGAGTTCGACGACACGGGAAATGCGGCGGTCGTGGCGAAGATGCTCGCGTAGTACGCATCGAGGTCGTAGCTGAGCATGACCTTGAGCATGCCTTCGTTGGCCGTCGGGGCAGGAGACGCGTAGGGTGTGGGTGCCACCATCGTGCTCAGGCCGGCGCCGGCGAATTCACTGAAGTCCAGGCCGGTATTCACGGCGGTCGCCATGTTGGTCTGATAGCCGCCGAGCTTCCACGAGCGCCAGCCGCCCGCGATGTTCGTTGCCGAAGGCGTGTTGCAGTCCGCCGCACTGGTGCATCCGGCGATACCTGCGTCCCACATCCAGCCGTAGTACGGCTTCAGGCCGGACGGAGTGACCGGCCCCTCGTAGAGCTTGAGCAAGGTGTCGATCTGGTCCGATGCCAGGCACGTCGCTGTCTTGCCGGCCGTGCAGCGCAGTGCATCGAGCTGCGGCATGACCGTCGGCGTCGTGCACTTCAGGGGCGCGTTCACCATACCGTCTGCGAGCCCGTCGAATGCATCGCACGCGGTGAGCACCGCCTTGGAAACCAGTTGCAAGTCCTGGTTGGTGAAGGTGTTGCTGAGCAGCGGCACGCCGTTGACCGACACCTGCCCCATCGCGCTCGCGAGCTTTGCAAGCTGCTGCGCGTTGTAGACCTCGGAGGTCGACATCGCGGTCAGCTTGAAGCCGGGGTCACCCGATACGACGCCATCGAACTGCTCCGGCAGGCGCTGCGTCACCATCATGGCTTCGCGGCCGCCCATCGAGCAGCCTTCGAAGTAGGAGTACTTCGGCGCCGCGCCGTAGTACGCATTCAAAAGCGCTTTCGCGATCTCATTGGTTTGCTCGATGCCGTTGTACGCAAAGTCGACCCTCGACTGGAAGTCCGATCCGAATGCTGCAACGCCTCCGGCCAATGGATCGGCATTGGTCGCATTGTTGTGGCCTGTGTCGTTGCCCGCGGTGGCGTAGCCCGCGGCAAGGCGGCCAGTCGTATTGGGAACGCTGCCGTTCAGGCCGCCGCCGCCTGTCATTGCGAACTTGTTGTTCCAGTTCGTGGGCAGCCGGACCTGCCACTTGATGGCGTAGACCTGATCGACGCCGGGCGAGGTTTGTGCACCCTTTCGGTTGGCGTTGACCGTGCCGACCACGTTGCAGTGCTCCGACACCGAACTGGTCGCGGCCACGAAGGTGGCCGACGTGATCGCGGAGCCTGACGGCAGGACCTTCGCGGCCGTGACGCGCTCCACGAGTGCGGCGCAGGAGTCGGCGCTCGGAGCAGGGACGACCTGCGGTGGCGCCGGCTGTGCGGCTGGCGTGGAAGGTGCCGGGCTGCCGCCGGCTGCGGGCGGTATGAAGCCGCCGCTGCCTCCACCGCCGCAAGCCCCGAGAGAAAGGCCCGCGGCCGCGGCAGCAAGCCCGGCCAAGCGCCTCGCCGGCCCCACCATCGAACGAACTTTCATACGCCGTCTCCTCGTGTGAGTTTTGAGCGTAGCGTACAGTACTGTTTGGAGACAAAAGTCCGTAATTTCCCTGCATCGATAGGAGAAAAAGACAGTGATGTACTGAGTTTGAGGATTGTTCGAACTTGCCCGCAGGCCGCGGTTGCCGTGCCGGATAATCGCGTCACCCGCCAGCCAAACCGAATGAACGAAGCACTCACGTCCAGCCGACCTTCCCGCAAAGCTGCCAATGGGGCGGCGTCCTCTCGCTTGACGCCGGAGCACTGGATCCAGGCGGCTACCGAGTTGCTGGTCGACAGCGGCATCGATGCGGTCCGTGTCGATGTGGTGGCCAAGCGCATGAAGGTGACGCGGGGCAGCTTCTATTGGCATTTCAAGGATCGCGAGGACCTTCTGCAAAGCCTGCTGGAAAGCTGGCGCAAGGTGACGACCGAGCAGATCATCGAGCGCTTCGAGCGAACCGATGATCCGCACGTCCTGCTCAAGGAACTCATTTCCCTGCCGTTCAGAGGGCGCGCCGCCGCGCGGGCTGCGCGCATCGAGCTGGCGATTCGCGCCTGGGCCCGGCGCGACACCATGGCGAGGCAAGCGGTCGACGAGGTCGACTCACGCCGCATCTCCTACATCTCGCAGTGCTTCTCGTCGCTCGGCTTTTCGCTGGCGGAGGCGCGGCAGAGGGCCTTCCTTCTCTACGCCTACGAGGTCGCCGAATCGATTCTGTCGAACCAGGGCACTGCCGCTCAAAAAAGGGAACGCAGCGCACTGGCGGAGAAGCTCCTGCTGACACGCGTTCCCGAATAGAGCGTGCGACAGGGCGTCTGAGGGGCGAGGGGAAACTCGCTTGCCTGCCCCGATGCGCGCGTGCAGAATCGTTCACATCCCGTCCGTGCCTTCTGCTTGCGGGGGCATGGAGACAACCCTTTTTCCGTCATGCAACTCGTGCGATTGAGCGAGCAGGCGCCCGCGCGAACCCTGGACCGCTCGTGGCAAGCATCGCAGGCGATTGCCGGCGTGGTGGGTTGCGTCGGCGATCGCGAGTTCGGCACCGCAGCGCTCAAGCTGTTGAATGCGGCACTGCCGCTGTGCTGGTGGTCCGTATACACCTTGTTCGACGGCCGGCCGCCGGAAATGTATGTGGGCGGAAGCTACGAGGTGGCCGATCGAACCCGGGACGCATTTCAGTTCTACCGCCGTGGCGTCTATCTCGCCGATCGCACCTTCGACTCTGCGCGCGAATACGCGGTGTCCGGTGGGGCGGTGCTGACGCATTGGCGTGCGGAGGAAATCCCGCGCCGGCATCGCGGCGAGATCTACACGCGGCACGAGTTGAAAGAGCGCGCCTCGGTCGTGACGGTGAACGATGCCGGCTGCTTGACCGCCATCAATCTGTATCGCCATGAGCGACAGCGTTCGTTCGACGACTCCGAACTCGAACTCCTGAGTCTTCTGGGGACGCCGCTCGCCGCGTGCGTGGGCCTGCACTTGCGCAATACGGGGCTGCAGCATCCCGTCGCTCAGCGGCCCGACGCAGACACGGCAGTGGCACCGGCGCGAGGGTCCAGCATCCTCGGCGCACTGCCCAAGCGTGAGCGGGAGGTCTGCGAGAGGCTGCTGAAAGGATGGACGTACGAAGGCGTGGCAGCCGACCTCGCCATCTCGAGCGGCACCGTCAAGACCTACCGTGATCGCGCGTTCGAGCGATTGGGCATCCACCACCGCAACGAACTGTTTGCCCTCGCGATCGGGTCTTTAGGGTAATCCCGGTCCACATCGCAGCAGACAGACGCGGGAGCGACCCAGGCCTAGTCTCTGGCCCTGCGTATGCACTCCCTCGATCGGCGAGGAGCAGGCATCTCGCAAGCGGAGTGGGCGGGTGCAGACACCAACGATTCGCGGCCTCGCCGATGTCCTGGACATCGAGTCGCGGCCCTATGACGATTTCATGCCGCACGGCAGCGTCCTGGCGGCCTTGGAGGCCGTCGCGTCCGAGCATGCGGGCCGGCCGGCCATCACCTACATCGACTCCCATGATCCGGCCGCACCGTGCGCCTCGTGGACCCATGCCGAATTCATCGCCGACGTCCGGCGTGCGGCGCGGACCTTCATGCATCTCGCAGGCGGCGAGCAGCCGAGAGTCGCTTTCCTGCTGCCGGCCATTCCGCAGGCCTACCTGACGCTCTTCGGGGCCGAGGCCGTCGGCGTCGCCTGCCCGATCAACTACCTGCTGGGAGAGGAGCACATCGCCGAGCTGATCGACGCGGCAGGCGTGAACATTCTCGTGGCCCTCGGCCCAACGCCGGAACTCGACATCTGGTCGCGCGCTAGGGGATTGAAGGGGCGATGCCCTTCGCTCAAGCAGGTGGTCGCAGTCGGGTCGGCCGAAGACGCACCGAGCTTCGGCACGTTGCTCGAGGCCCAGTCGTCCGCGCCGCTCTTGGACCTGCCGACGGAACAACGCGATCGACTGGCGGCGCTTTTCCACACGGGTGGCACCACGGGCCGCCCCAAGCTCGCGAAGCACACCCACCGCAATCAGCTCCATGCGGCCTGGGGCGCTGCCTGCATGTACGGGGCGACCGCCGAGGACGTCATCCTCAACGGATTCCCGTTGTTCCATGTGGCCGGCTCCTTCGTGTACGGGCTGTCGATCCTCCTGGCCGGCGGGCAGATCGTCCTGCCCAGTCTTCTCGGGCTGCGCAATGCGCAACTCGTGCAAGCCTATTGGCGCCACGTCGAGCGCCATCGCGTGACCCTGCTGGCGACCGTCCCGACCGTCATGTCGGCGCTGCTGGGCGTGCCGCGGCAAGGCGAAGACCTGTCGACGGTCCGGTGCCTGCTCACGGGCGGCTCGCCCTTGCCATCGGAACTCGCGGAATCTTTCGAGAGCCGCACCGCCATCCCTGTGCGGAACATCCTGGGAATGACCGAGTGCGGCGGCGTCATCGCCATCGAGCCGGTGAACGCGGATCGGGTGGCAGGCTCGGTCGGGCTGCCATTGCCCTTCACAAGCGTTCAGGCCGTCGACGATGCGGGCGCACCGCTTTCGCCTGGAAGGGACGGTGTGTTGCACGTCAGGGGTCCCAACGTCGGCCCCGGCTATGTCGACGCCGACAACAACCTCGGCGTGTTCACCACGGACGGATGGCTCGTGACCGGCGACGTCGGGCACCGGGACGCTGCAGGCCGTGTGTTCGTCACAGGCAGGTCGAAGGATCTCATCATCCGAAGCAGCCACAACATCGATCCGGTCGTGATCGAGGACGCACTGCTTCGCCATCCCGATGTGCTCATGGCCGCGGCCGTGGGGGCGCCTGACGAGTATGCGGGCGAGGTGCCGATCGCCTTCGTCTCGCTGCGTCCAGGCGCCGAGGTCAGCAGCGAGGTCCTGTCGGCCTTCGCACAGGACCACATTCCCGAGCGGCCCGCCTATCCCAAGGCCATCTTCGTGCTCGATGCGTTGCCGGTCACGGCGATCGGAAAGCTGTTCAAGCCGGCGCTGCGGACGCGCGCCATCGAGTGGGTCATCAACGATCGCCTGCAGCGCATCGGCCTGCATGCGACGGTGCATGTACGGGTTGAGACCGAAGGAAAAACCCAGGTCGTCAGGCTCTTGGCCCCTGAGGTCGAAGACCTCGCGGAGTCGGTCAGGAACCTGATGGCGCCCTTCGCCTTGAAGTACCGGCTGGAGAAGGAACTCGAAGGGGGGCGCCGATGAGCGGCAAGGTCATGGTCGAACGTACCGGCCACGTGGCCGTGGTGACGCTGAATCGTCCCGAGGCCCGCAACGCGCTGACGCCGGAGATGCTCTGTCTCCTCGCCGACGCGTTCACGCTCGTGCGGGCGGACGACGCCATCCGCGTGGCGATCCTCGCCGGCACTGGCCATGCCGCATTCTGCGCGGGCGGAGACCTCGGGAGCACGCTTCCATTGATGACCGGAGCGCGGCAGGCGCAGGACGCGTTCGAGCGTCGCATGCTGGCCGATCCCGCCGTCCTGGCCGCGTCGTCATTGCGTGACTTCCCGCTGCACAAGCCCGTCATCGCGGCGATCAACGGTGCTTGCCTGGCCGCAGGGTTCGAGATGGTGCTGGGCACCGACATCCGGGTGGCCGCGGAACACGCCTCGTTCGGCTTGCCGGAAGTGCAGCGGGCGCTGATTCCGTTCGCGGGATCGATGGTCCGATTGCCGAGGCAGATTCCCTATGCGCTCGCAATGGAGATGCTCCTGACGGGCCGTCCGATGAATGCTGCCACCGCACTGAGTTGCGGGCTCGTCAATCACGTCGTGCCTGCGGGTCAGGTGATGGACAAGGCGCACGAGATCGCATCGCACATCGCCGCCAATGGACCGGTGGCAGTGCGTGCGGTGAAGCAGACCGTGCTGGAAGCCAGTGGTCTCCCACTGGATGTCGGCTACCGGTTGGAGGACCGCGCAAAACGCGAGGTTTTCGCGAGCGATGACGCGCGCGAAGGGCCGAGGTCTTTCATGGAAAAGCGTGCCCCCCTGTATGCGGGCCGATGAGGTATTGAAGCCATGATCAGACTGGATGAAAAGGTTGCAATCGTCACGGGTGCCGGCCGTGGACTCGGCCTCGCATTCGCAAAGGCGCTGGCGCGAGCCGGTGCGTCGGTGGTGCTCAACGACATCGATGCAGAGGCCGCGGTGCAGGCGGTGGAGGAGATTCGCGCGGAACGCGGCCGCGCAGTGGCGCAGGCCTGCGCCGTCGGCAGTTCCGAAGCCGCAGACCAATTGGTCGCAAGCGCCGTTGAAGCCTTCGGCCGGCTCGACATCCTCTGCGCGAATGCCGGCAACCTGCGCGATCGGGTCTTGTGGAATCTGAGCGACGAGGACTTCGACAGCGTCGTGGAGACCCACCTGAGGGGCAGTTTCACGTGCGCACGGGCGGCGGTTCGGCAGATGCGCAGCCAGGGGAGTGCCGGCCGCATCGTCCTGATCGCATCGCCGGCGGGCCAGCGCGGGAACGCGGGTCAAACCGCCTATGCCGCCGCAAAGGCCGGCATCGCTTCGTTCGCACGCACATGGTCGATGGAGTGCGCCCGCTCCAACATCACGGTGAATGCCATCGTCCCGGTTGCGTTCACCCGCATGGTCGCCACCATGCCTGCGTTCTCGAACCATGCCGGAGCCGTCGCCAAGGGCGAGCGTCTTCCCGACGAACTGCGAAAGGGCGCCGGATTGGGCCTCCCCGAGGACGTCGCTCCTTTGCTCGTGTACCTGGCCTCCGGGCAGGCGGCCGGTGTCACCGGCCAATGCATCGGCATCGGCGGCGACAAGCTCAGCCTGTGGTCCCACCCCCAGGAGATCTGCACTGCCTTCAGCGACGGCGGCTGGTCCGCCGAGGACATTGCTGCTGTCTGGCCCACCACGCTCGGCCGTGAGCCCGAAACCGTCGGACTTCTGCGTCCCGCATGACCCACCGGATCCACACAACCTTTCTCCAGGAGACACCATGACTTCGAACATTTCGCGCCGCCACTGGCTCGCAGCCGGACTTGCTGCGGCAACGGCCCAAGGCTTTCCGTCCCTGGCGTGGGCGTAGGCCTATCCGAGTCGATCGATCCGCCTGGCCGTGGGCTTCGCGCCGGGCACCGGGCCCGATGTGGTCGCCCGGACACTGGGCCTGAAACTCAGCGAGACCCTGGGCCAGCCCGTCGTCGTGGAGAACCGCGCAGGAGCGGGTGGCCAGATCGCCGCGCAGTTCGTGGCCAAGAGCCCGGCGGATGGCTACACGCTGCTGATCGCGGACGTCAGTGCCATCAGCATCGCACCGGCCGCCTTCTCGAAGCTCGCCTACGACCCGGCGCGAGAGCTCGTGCCGGTCTCCGAGGTGGTTCGCACCGACTTCATCCTGGTGGTCCCCAACTCGTCTCCCGCGAAGTCTGTCGCCGACTTCGTCAAGGCGGCACGGGCCAGCAAGGACAAGATCAACTTCGCAACCTTTGGTGCCGGCACGCCGGGGCACTTTGGCGCCGAGATGTTTGCGGAGCAGGGCGGCTTCAAGGTCGAGCCCGTGCATTTCCGCGCGACGGGCGATGCGGTGACCGGAATCATCGCGGGCGATGTGCAGGCCGCATTCGTATCGACCGCGCTCGCCACGGCACAGGTGAAGGGCGGCAAGATGCGCGCGCTTGCCACGACCGCTCCGCAGCGTTCGCCGCTCCTGCCGGATGTCCCGACCTTCACCGAATCAGGCTTTCCGAAGGCGGACTTCTCCGCGTGGTTCTGCCTGTTCGTCCCCGCTGGCACGCCCGACGCAGTGGTGTCCGCGTTGAACGCCAAGGTCGTGGCGGCCGTCAACGCTCCGGAGGTACGCCGGCAACTGGAGGAGGCGGGCTTCAGCATCCTGGGCACGAGCACTGCCGATGCCGGGAAGATGGTCGCGGCCGAGACCGTGCGGTGGAGCAAGGTCGTCCAGGCCACAGGCTTCAAGGGCGACTGAGCGAGTGCATGGCCCATGAAGTTCGACAACATCGCCTTCTCGCTCGCCGATGCGTGGTCTTCGCCATTCGTGCGCTGGCAGGGAAGCCTTGCGGACCTTTCGAGCCTCGATCTGGCTGTGACGGTGACACGCGATGCCATGGCCGCGCGCGAAGTGGATGCATCACGGATCGGTAGCCTTGTCATCGGCGCCACGATTCCGCAGATGTCCAGTTTCTACGCGGCACCGTGGGTCGCCGCGCAACTGGGCCTGCCCGAAGTCAGCGGGCCGATGGTGTCCCAGGCCTGTGCAACATCCGTCGCGTGCCTCGCAAGCGCCGCGTTCGCTCATGCACCGGGGAGCGGGCGAACGACGCTGGTGCTGACTACCGATCGCACGAGCAATGGCCCCTTGCTGGTCTACCCGCGAACGCAGTCGATGGGCGGCAGTCCGCTGAGCGAGCACTGGGTACTGGACAGCTTCGCCGCAGACCCGGCAACGGGCCAATCGATGGTCGTGACTGCCGACAATGTCGCGCGAGAGGGACGGATGACCCGCGAGGGGCTCGACGCACTGACGCTCCTCCGGTGGTCGCAGTACCAATCCTCGCTGGCGCAAGACAGGGCGTTCCAGCGGCAGTACATGCAGCCGGTTCGCATCGCAAAGGGCAGGTCGACCGCCACGGTCGATGCCGACGAAGGCGTACACGCGTACAGCCAGGAAGGCCTGGCGGCCCTCAAGCCCGCGCTTCTCGGCTCGGTCGTGACGCACGGTGGACAGACGCACCCGGCCGACGGATGCGCAGGTGTCGTATTGGGCGATGTGTCCTGCGTCCGCGAACGCAGCGGAGGCGATCCGGTCGTCAGCCTCGTGTCGGTCGGCTTCGCCCGCGCCGGCAAGGCCCAGATGCCCAAGGCCGCCACCCTGGCGGCTCGGCAAGCCCTTGCCGACGCGGGCCTGCAGGTGTCCCAGATCGCGCTGATCGGCTCGCACAACCCGTTCGCGGTGAACGACGTCTGGCTCAGCCAGCAGATGGACTTTCCGCTCGAGCGCATGAACGTCAAGGGTTGCAGCCTCATCTACGGCCATCCGCAGGGGCCCACCGGCATGCGCGGAATCATCGAATTGGCCTGGTCGCTCAAGGAGGCGGGCGGCGGACTGGGACTTTTCACGGGCTGCGCCGCTGGAGACACCGGCGCCGCCATCGTGATTCGCGTGGATTGAACGCATCGACATTCAATAGGAGACGAACGATGAACAAACCGGAGATCGGCACTTCGTTGCAGGCCGCACTGCACCTGTCACTGGCCGCGCTGGTGCTGGCGGGTTGCGGCGGGGGTGGTGGAGGTGGCCTTCCAAGCGCGGCAGCGCCGGCCCCGGCGCCTGCGCCTGCGCCTGCTGCACCTGCACCCGCCGCCCTCAGCGCCGCCGATGCGTGCTCTGCACTCCAGTCGGTTGCTCTTCCCCCTTCATCCCTCTCCCTGCCGACCAATGGGGCCACGGTGACCGATGCAGTGCTCAAGCCGCCGGTCGCCAGCGCCGCGGGGTCCACGGGGGAGTATTGCGAAGTGAAGGGCGTCATTGCTTCGGTCGACCGTACCGCGCCGCCCATATCGTTCCAGGTCAACCTGCCGTCGGCATGGAACAAGAAGGCGTTTCAATTGATGGGAGGCGGCTACGACGGCTCGGTGGTCACCGGCACCGGCGGTGCGCCGAGCACGACGGGCTTCCAGACGCCGTTGTCGCGCGGCTATGTCACCTTCGGAAGCGACTCGGGCCATGCCGGCAGTGCGCTTGACGGCAGTTTCGGCGTGAATGACGAGGCGCTGGAAAACTACTTCGGAGACCAGCTACGAAAGACACGCGACGTCGCCGTTGTCCTGATGAATCAGCGATACGGCTCGGGACCCGCCAAGACCTACGCAGCCGGCGGATCCGGCGGCGGGCGTGAAGCGCTGTACGTCGCCGACCGGTGGCCCGACCTGTACGACGGTGTCATCGCCTACTACCCCGCCTGGTCGCTCACTTCGATGCTGTTGAACTATGGGCGCATCTCCAAGGATCTGGCTGCGCCCGGCGCCTACCCATCCCCGGCCAAGCAAGCCCTGATCGCGCCTGCGGTCATCGCCGCATGCGATGCGCTGGACGGTGTGAGCGACGGCATCGTCAGCCGTCCCGCCGCGTGCCAGTTCGACATCCAGACCCTGCGTTGCCCCGGCGGCGCGGACACCGCGGCCACTTGTCTTTCGGATGCGCAGATTGCGGGGATCAGGAGCTACGACGCCGGCTTGACGCTGCCCTATATCCTGGCCAGTGGCGCGAACTCGTATCCAGGATTCAACGTGCTCAAGGCGGGCGTCCATCTGGAGGGCTTTGCCATGGGGACCAGCGCGCCTGCAGCACCTTCCACGTTTGCGATGCCGTTCGCCACCTACATCTTCGACTCACTGGCCCGCTTCTGGGTCATGCGTGACTCCAACCTCGATCCCTCTACCTTCGACGTCGGCGCACCGGCGTTCGTGCCGCAGCGGCTGAACTACATCTCCTCGAGGCTGGACGTGCGAACCGACCTGACCCCCTTCGCGAAGAAGGGCGGCAAGCTGATCATGGTCACCGGGCAGGCCGACGCCATCATCCCGGGCGCGACCTCCGTCGATTTCTACAACAGGCTGGCCACTTCGATGGGCGCGGGCTCGCTGGCGAACTTCATGCGCTTCTACTATGTGCCGGGCTTCGATCACGGAAACGGACCCCAATTCAACTTGAGCTGGGACTCCGTGACGGCTTTGGAGCAGTGGGTCGAGAATGGCACAGCGCCCGCGAGCCATGTCGGCGCGGACATCAACCCGGGTGCCAATGGACGAACGCGGCCGTTGTGCGACTTTCCGACATGGCCCAGGTACAACGGGGCTGGAGACCCAGCCGTTGCATCAAGCTTCACCTGCATCCCCTAGCCATCGGTTGGCGCCGTGCTTCGCGGGTGAACGGTACGAGGCCATCGGCCTCTCGACGTGAGATTCGCACGGCTACTTCCCGCTCGACACCGGACGCTCGAGGTTAGGGCTCACAAGGGCCGTTTTGCTCAGGGGCGAGATCGGTGCCCGAAGACAGCGTCGGCTTGAGACGCCTGCACGGGAACATGGGCGCGCTCTTCCTTGATGCGGTTGGCGTCGTCGACGAAGACCAGCTTCGGTCGATGCGCCGCGACGTGTTCCTCGGACACCAGGCCGAAGGCCGCGATGATGATGAGGTCGCCCACCGAGGCCCGTCGCGCGGCGGAGCCGTTGACCGAAATGATGCCGCTGCCGCGCTCGCCGCGGATCGCATAGGTCACGAAGCGTTCGCCATTGTTGATGTTCCAGATATGGATCTGCTCGTTCTCGGCCATGCCGGCCGCGTCGAGCAGGTCTTCGTCGATGGCGCAAGAGCCTTCGTAGTGCAGTTCGCAATCGGTGACCGCCACACGGTGGATCTTGGACTTGAGCAGGGTGCGCAACATGGGGAGATAGCTCTTTCTCTGAATGCAAAAGGTTGAGCGGTCGTGTCAGCCCGCGGGCGGCACGAAGATGGTCTGTGCCGCGATGCGGATCGCCACCCGGTGCACGGCTACGAGGTGTAGCGCGATGCTCGATCCAGCCAGGCCGCTGCCGACCATGGGCGCGTCGAACTCATGAGAAATCACAGGTGTCGCCCTTGGTCTGGATCACAAGACCGGGGGAACCATAACCGACTCTTGCGCTACGGCTGCGTGCATTTAGTGCCGCCCGGGGCCATCCGAAAGGCAGTGACGTGCGGGGACCACCGCGGGTCGGGCAAGACGAACCGCGCCGCATCCCACTCAATGGGCGACCATGTCCTCAACCTTCAGCGATCCCATCCGTTCAAAGATCAAATCGTGCAAGGTTTGGGCCGCGACGGAGAGACTTCCTTCCCGCCGTTGAACCAGGTGAATCGTGCGGCTCAGACCTCGCGCCGACAGCGGGCGGGTCAACAGGGTCGCGCGTTGGAAATGAAACAGCGTCAGCGTCGGCACCACGCTGATCCCGACGCCCGCTTCGACCAACCCGGTGACCGTCGCCAGGTGTTCCACTTCAAAGGCGGTATTGAGCTGCAGTGGATGCAGCGCAGCGTCCAGCGCCTGGCGCACGCTGCTGTTGCGGGTCATCTGGATGAATGGGTATGGCGCGAGGTGCTTGGGCGACAGCCGATCCATCTTCGCCAGGGGGTGATCGGTCCGGCAGACCAGGTGAAAGCGGTCGCTGCACAGTTTTGTGCTGCGCAGGTCCACCGCCGAGGTCGACCGCGCCTCGCTCGCGGAGAGTGCGAAGTCGGCTTCGTGATTGCGAACCCGCGCGATGCACGCATCCGAGAGCGCGTCGTGAAGCTCGACCGCGATCCCCGGCCAGGTCCGCATGAACTCTGCAAGGATCTGTGGGAGCCAGCCGGCCGCGAGCGAAGGCAGCGCCGCAACGCTCACGCGTCCCTTCCGCCGCTCGACGCGGTCGGCAAGGTCGCCGATCAATTCCTGCATGTCGTCCAGCAGGCGCCTCGCCGAGCTTTCGAACTGACGCCCTTCCGGCGTCAGTTGCACGCTGCGGGTGTCGCGATCGAACAACCGGGCGCCCACGGTTTCCTCCAGCGTGCGGATCAACGTGCTGAAGGCCGGCTGCGACAGATGGCAGCGCTGCGCAGCGCGCGTGAAGTTGCACTGGTCGGCCAGCGCTGCGAACGCACGGAGCTGTCGTGTCGATAGATCGGTGGTTGGCATGGCTATCTGAAAACTGGATGAACTGATTGGAACGTTCAATCTTACCGATAACACTACGCGCACGATCGCGTTCCAATCGCCCACCTATTTCGGCTTCTTCCCACGCTGGAGGTGCCCGGCCTGAAGGCCCTGGAGCTTCCGACCGATCCGGGCCGCGGCGCCTTCAGCAGCCCATGGGCTCCTGATGCCCGCAGCACAAAAGCGCGAACTCCTTGCGCTGCTCGCACGGCATGCCGTACCCCTGATCGAGGATGGCGTCTACGGCGAGATCCACTTCACGCGAGAGCGTCCCGGGCCATTCATCGCGCTCGACGGCGGCGCCAACACGCGATCACTTGCTGCGCAAAAGCGCCGGGCGCAATGCAGCCGATGCGCTATCCGGGTGCGAGGCCTTTCGAGAACGCGCTGCAGTCGATCGCCACATGCGTCGGCTACGCCGCCTACTCGAAGAGAACCTGCTGCGCTTGACCCGCGTCGTCGAGGCGAGTTTTCCGGCGCAGACGCGCGTCAGCCGGCGCGCTGGCGCATTTGCACTGTGGTCGAACTGCCCAGAGGTTTCGACTCCCGAGCCTTGTTTGACAAAGCGCTTGAACATGGCATCTGCTTCGCGCCCGGGGGCGTCTTCTCCGCAAGTCGGCGATTTCGGAAGTGCCTGCGCCTGTGCGCTGGCAGCACCTGGAGCGAGCGACTCGACCAGGGCGTTCAGCGTCTTGGCGAGTTCGCACACGCTCAGCTTTCGACTTGAGAGCCGCGACGCAGTGCTCGAGGAAGGCCAGGCGTTGCGTGAGGCGGCCTTCCATCGGCGAGGACGAACCAATGCTAAGCTTTTGCGCTCCTTCACTGAGCCAGGACAAACCGATGAAGCAATTTATCTTCGCCGTCGCTGTCGGCCTTCTCACCTTCGCAGCGGCTCCCGCCTTCGCCAAGGCGAACTGCAAGGCCCATCCGAAATCCGAATGGATGTCGGAAGCCGAGGCCAAGGCCAAGATCGAGGCACAGGGCTACACGATCGCCAAGTTCAAGGTCGACGGCAACTGCTATGAGATCTATGGCAGAAACAAGGCCGGCAAGAAGGTCGAGATCTACTATGACGCCAAGACCCTGGAGCCGGTGAAGAGCGAGGTCGAAAAGTAGCAATGTCGACCCCGAGCGACGAGGATCCAGTGCGAAGCGGAGCTCTTGTCTGGGATGTCGCTGTCCGCTTCTTTCATTGGGCGTTGGCCGCATTGGTCATCTTCTGCACGATGCAGGACGACGGCGGTCAGGTGCATCGCGCCGCAGGGTATGCGGCGGCCGGCGTCGTCGTCGCACGCCTGTGGTGGGCGGCGTGTGCGAAAGGCCATGGTAGCTTGGCAGCCCTCAAGCCGTCCGCGGCTGCGGCGTTCGCCTATGTTCGCGCCGGCGCGCCGCGTTGCATGGGCCACGATCCGCTCGGGCTGTGGATGGTGTGGCTGTTGTGGTCGCTCGTATTGCTGCTTGGGCTCACCGGGTGGATGAGCCGCTTCGACGTTTTCTGGGGCGACGAGCGCTTGCAAGAAGTCCATGCATGGCTCGCCGATGCGTTGCTGGTCGCCCTGGCAGTCCATCTTCTCGGCATCTGCCTCATGAGCTGGTGGTGGCGCGAGAATCTTTCGGCATCAATGCTCAACGGCCGCAAGCGCGGGCCCACTGCATAGCCAACAAACCGGACGCCAGGCGTGGCGTCGCGTCGTACGAACGGCGACGACGGGTGATCGACGGGCATCGCCGATCCTTGGGGACGCCTCGACCGACATCGTCTGCGGATCGCGCTGGCGACACGCGTCCAGCTCCGAAGCCCAGCGAAGCAGTGTGAATCGCTGACGAGGCGTTGTGTCCGCAATCGGCAAGCGCCAGGATCCGTCACGGCGTCAACGTCCTTGATTCGTTCGCCATGGGATGGGTCATTGAGCACGGCTCTTCGACTGCTCGCCTAGAACTCAAAGGGCCAGCGCCGCCGCCCAGTTTCATGCCGCGGCCTCGGTCGCCTGGCGTGCGTACAGCCAGCGCGCGCGCTCGATTCCGGAGCGTGCGCTTCCAGCGTGTCCAAATGGTGCGTCGTTTACTTGGAGGCCGGCATGCCGGGAGTGTTCGGCGGCGTTGGGTACTGGCCAGGCTTCTTGCTCGGGTCGTTGGCTTCACGCGCGTTGGCGCGCTCCTGGCCGGCTGCCGCTGCCTTGCCCGTACCGATCTTGTCGTTCAAGGGAGAGTTCACCTCGTCACCGCCAACTGCCTTGACCTTGTCCTGTGGACGCGAGTTGTCGATGGCCTGTGCGCGCTCCTGCGGCTTGGTGTTGGTGATGACCTGCTGTTGCGACGACGCACCTGGGGGGTTCTGCGCGTATGCGGCTGACACAAACAGGCCGGCGATCAGGGTTGCAAGAATCTTGCTCATTGCGGGCTCCTCAACAGAGTTTGATTTGGCCGCCTTGTGACCACGAAGATGTGTTGCCGGCTCATTCAGTGCGCGGCCGTCCGACGATTTCATTGTGTGAGTGCTGGCACAACAAATCTACCCCGGCAGCCACGTACTTCCCACGTACGTGGTGCCTGCCCGGGCCCCTGGTGGTAGCCCGTGAAGTGTCGTCGCCTCGCTGCGTGAACGCGAGGCGGGATTCGGCTGCCGGCGCCCACGGATGGAGTCAGGTGCGAGACGTGCGAACGCGAACGGTGAATGCCCCCACGTCAAACACGTACGTGCTCGCCGGGATCGACCGTGCGCGGTCGCGGGCGCATCATGGCGCGCAAGAGGGAGCTCAGGCGTTGGCTCGAAAAGGTCACTGGTCAACAAGCGGCGGGTTGCCCTGTTCCGATGCCGGAAGGCATCAAGGTTGCTCAACGGAGCCCTCCGAGAAGGGGTGACGTTCTTACGCCCGCCTCGCGCGGGCTTTTTTTGTGCGCGGTGCGCTGCCGGCGCACGACCTTTCCCTACGCAACCTGATGCCGGGCGAGGCATGCGCGAGGCGACCGCGCCCACGGCAAAGGCCGACCTGTCGACCACAGGCGCGTGTTGATCGCTCCTGTTGCTCGGACTGTCAGGCGAGGGCGGGCGCCGACCTGCAAGGGGGACGAGCAGGCCTGAACGCGAGCTTTCAGTCGCCTTGCGCGCCGGTCGGGATCGTGAATTGGAACCGAGCGCCGCCGCCGGGACGATGCGAAGCCCAAAGCCTGCCGCCGTGCGCCTCGATCAGCTTGCGGCAGATCGCCAAGCCAACGCCCAGGCCGCTCGCCTTCGTCGAGTAGAAGGACTCGAAGATCCGCTCCAGATCGCCTTCCGCGATGCCACTGCCGGTGTCAGCGACTTCCACCTGAATCTCGTCGCGCTGAGTGGGCATGACGGAGATGCTGATCACGCGCGCGCCGTCGCCATGCTCGATCGCCTCCATCGCATTGCGCAGCAGATTGAGCACGACCTGCTGCAGGTGGATTTCATCGGCGGTGACCGGCGGCAGCCCACTGTCGGCCGAGAGCCGAATATCGATCTCGCGCAGATCGCAGTCCATCTTCACCATGCCGACGCATTCGCCAATGGCTCGTTCAATGTGGACCGGCTTCGCCTCCAGTTCGTGCCGCTGCACCATGCCGCGCATGCGTGTCACTACTTGACCCGCGCGTGTGGCCTGTCCGATGACCTTGTCCAGGAGTTCCAGCACACGCGCCAGGTCAGGCTCGAATGCGCTGGCTCGCCGGCGTGCTGCCAGCGCATAGTTCTCGATCGCGCCGAGCGGCTGGGTCATCTCGTGGGCGAGCGCGACCGACATCTCGCCCGCCGTGTGCACCCGGACGAGGTGGGCCAACCGTTCGCGCCAATGCGCCGCCTCCACTTCCGCCGCGAGCTTGCGGCGTTCGGCCGTCGTTCGCGCATGAAGGCTGCCGAACACTTCGGCAAGCAAGCTGACCCCGGGCATCAGGGCGTCCGGCCATTCGTGTTCTTGCCGTGTGCTGGCCATCGACAAGGCTCCCGTCACCGTGCCCGACACGGAAATCGGCACCATGAGCATCGAGCGCACCCCGGCGGCCTGCAGCTCAAGGCGGTCGCTCTCGGCTTCCGACGGCAGTTCACTCAGTCGAGGCAAGCGCACGGAGTTGCCCGCCGCCAGCCGTCGCATGATCCAGGGGAGGTCGGCGGCGTCGTCCAGGACCAAGGGCGGCGCGATGCCGTCGGCATGCCAGCGTTGGACCGGGTGAAACAGGGTGTCGGCGGCCGTGCGATCCCAAATGTCGACGCGTTCCGCTTCCATGAACTGGCCGATCTGGCGCAGCCCGACGCCAATCGCGAGTTCCGCCTGGTCCGGCTCGACGAGAACCAGCGATGCCAGGATGCCACTGGCCAACCGTTCGAAGCCAATCGCGTGGTCGAGTTGCTCCTGCGTGTGCTTGCGCGCCAGGGCGCTCCCGAAGACGTTCGCCAGCAGCCGCATGCGGCTCAGGAGGTCATCCGGCCAGCTTCGCTCGGCACGCACACAACCGAAACTCAAGGCGCCGTGCAGTTCGCCCGCCACGATGATCGGCATCGTCACATGCGACTTGAGGCCGATACTGCGCCAGGTTTCCTTGTCAACCCTGGCATCGGGCGGGAGGTCGTCCAGGCGCTCGAACACGACCGGCCTGTCGGCCATCATCATCCTGAGCGACCACGGGGCGAATTCGCGCGCCGAAACGTTCGTCAGCGCCGGCCCGACGCCTTCCGCCGAGAACGAATGGGTCACCTGCAGTCGCCCGCTCAAGGAAAAGACCCGACTGAGTGTGGATCGATCGATGCCGAGCGTCGAGACGATGCGCGCCAGGCCGTCATCAATGGCGCTGTCGATTTCCTGGGAAGGCAGGGCGATGAAACTTGCTGACAAATCCGACAGCAGCCGCTCGAAGCGCAGCAGGTCGTGTACCGAGACCGGCGGCGGCTGTCCATGCACCTGCGCCTCGAGCGCCTTGGGAGCGAGTGGCGCGGCGGTCCAAAGCGCCGGGGCATCTGATCGACGCGGAGCCATTGACGACATCCAGTTGCTGTCAGCCGTCGATGCTATCGCATCCCAGGCGTGCCGCGATCCGGTACTGGGCGACTCTAGTCAGCGTGGTAGCCCGACGCCTTCACGATGGGCGCCCAGCGCGCGATATCCGCTGCCAAAGTCGCTGCGAATTCATCCGACGTGGTGCCGGTCGATTCAAATCCCATCTCGGCGAGTTTGGCGGTTGACTGCGGCGAACGCACGATCGTGCCGAACACCGTGGACCATCGATCGACCACATGCCTCGGCGTTCCCGCTGGGGCGAAGATGCCGATCCACCCGGCAGCCTGGATTGACGGGTAGCCTTGCTCGGCAAACGTCGGCACATCCGGCAGCTGCGCCAAACGACGGGTACCCGACACCGCGATGACTCGAATCCTTTGCGCGCGATGCATCTCGATCAGGTCGGAGATCGACGAAATACCGGCAGGAATGTGCCCCGCGGCGAGATCGATCGTCATCGGCCCAGCGCCTTTGTAAGAGATGGGCTGCAACTTGATCCGCATTTCCCGCGCGATCATGACGCCGAGAAACTGAGCCAGGCTTCCAGTGGAGCCCATTCCGTAAAACGCTTGCGTCGGATGGTCCTTCGCCCAAGCGCCGAACCCGGCAACCGAGGTCGCAGGATGGTCTTTCGACACCGCGAGCGCCAAGGGGTATGCCGCGATCTGCGAGATCGGCGTGAAGTCGCGCACCGGGTCGTAACGCACGTCCTTGAAAATCAGCGGCGCCAGGACGGGCACCACGAAGGGCAGCAGCGCGAGGGTCTTGCCGTCGGGCGCCGCTTTCTTGAGGACCATGGCTCCAATGCGACCGCTGGCGCCCGGTTTTTCTTCGACGTAGACGTGGTCGCCGTAGTCAGCATTCGCGCGTTCGGCAAGGTACAGCGCGAGCCCTGTCGCAGAGCCGCCTTCGAAAGGCACCAGCAATCTGATCGGCCCGCCCTCTTCTGCCCGTGAAAGGGCAGCAAGCCAGATGCCCGATACAAGAGTGAGGACCTTCAGGACATTGGTCAGACGCATGGCTGCCCCTTCAAAAGTGCGCTTGCCCGATGGATGAATCCGATACGCGCAGTCTGCTTCGGTGTCCACCGAGGGCGGAGTATGGCACTCGCCACGCACGCTGAACCGCATGCAGCGTGGGCGAGAGCGGTCATCGATGGGCGTCTGGTCCAGCGTCGGCGCGGCTTCACACCGCCGCCCCTTGGAACTCTCCGGCACGATCCGTGGCGCCAGTTCAAGCGCCACTGTCCATTCGCTGGCACGAAGGGTGGGTGGGCCCGCAGCACGGCCACCGGTTCAAGGTTGACGTTCGGATTGAAAGCAATACCATCAGTGTCTCAGCGGGGTCAGCCGAGGATCACAGATGCTCCAGCCATCCACCATCGCTACCGTCAAGGCCACCGCGCCCGTTCTTGCCGTGCACGGCTACGCCATCATCCAGCGCTTCTACCAGCGCCTGTTCGAAGCCCAGCCGGAGTTGAAGAACATTTTCAACATGCGGCACCAGGAACGGGGCGAGCAGCAGCGTGCGCTCGCCGCGGCGGTGCTGGCCTATGCCACCCATATCGACAACCTGTCGGTGCTGGGTCCGGCGGTGGATCGGATCACACACAAGCATGCAAGTCTGAACGTACAGCCCGCGCAGTACGCCGTGGTGGGCGAACACCTGCTGGCCGCGATCAAGGAGGTTCTCGGGGATGCGGCCACCGGCGACATCGTGGCGGCCTGGGCCGAGGCCTATCAGGCGCTTGCGGACATCATGATCGGCGCCGAGGCGTCGCTCTACGACGAAGCGCAGCGGCGCCCCGGCGGCTGGCGCGGCTGGCGCAACTTCGTGGTGCGGCACAAGCGGATGGAGAGCGAGGTCATCACCTCCTTCTTTCTCGAACCCGAAGACGGCCGGCCGATCGCCGACTTCAAGCCCGGTCAGTACATCAGCATCGTGGTCGACGTGCCGCGCCTGGGCCTGCAGCAGGTGCGCCAGTACAGCCTGTCGGATGCGCCGAACGGCAGGAACTACCGGATCTCGGTCAAGCGCGAGCGCGAGGGCGAGCCCGAAACCGCCGGCTATGTATCAAACCTTCTGCACGACTACGTCAACCGGGGCGACGTGGTCCGCATCACGCCGCCGTTCGGGCCGTTCCATATCGACATGGAGGCCACCTCGCCGGTGGTGCTGGTCAGTGGAGGCGTCGGCCTGACCCCATTGGTCAGCATGCTCAAGGCAGTCCTGAAGAACACTGACCGGGACGTCGTGTTCGTACACGGCGCCCGCAACGGCGCCGTCCACGCAATGAAGGACCGCATTGAAGCGGCCGCCGAAACGAACCGGCGCCTGACCAGTATCGTGTTCTACGACGCGCCGCTGCCCAGCGACGTCCTCGGCTATGACTACGACCACGAGGGTCTGGTCGACCTGCGGCGCATCGCGGCGTCCGCGGTCAAGGCGGATGCGGACTACTACGTCTGCGGACCAATGCCCTTCATGCGCGCGCAGGTGGAAGCGCTCAGGGCGCTGGGTGTCCCGGACGCCCGCGTGCATTACGAGGTTTTCGGGACCGACGTCTTCGAGGAGTAGGGATGGCGCGCATCGCGTCTGCGGGCGTCCAGCCGATCTCGTTCGGCCACGACACGCTCGGCCGCGTCATCCGAACTGTCGATGTGGAAGGCGAGGGGTGGGTTGAAGTTGCCCCCGTTACCGACCATTTCCGGGTGCAACGAGCCTGATCATGTGGCGGCACATCAAGACGACGGCGCTCGCAGCGTGCGGTGTGGCGACTTCGGCGCTGGCGGTGGACGGCACCAACTTGCCAGGCAGTGATTACACGAACTTCGAGGCACCGTCGGCGTTCGTCTGCAGGACATCATGCGGCGGTGAATCGCGCTGCCAGGCCTACACCTTCGTCAAGCCGGGCATCCAAGGAGCGAATGGTCGCTGCTGGCTGAAGCACACGGAGCCGAAGATCGTCAAGAGCCCGTGCTGCGACTCGGCGCCGCGGAGGTTCATCGCCAAGCGTGATCTTCGGGCCGAGGACCACATCGACCGCCCCGGCTCCGACTACACGAACTTTGATGTCCATGGCTGGGCGAGTTGCGAAGCGGCATGCTCCAACGACTCATTGTGTTCGTCGTGGACCTATGTGCGGCCGGCCGCCCAGGGATCCAGCGGACGCTGCTGGCTGAAGAATCGCGTGGCCCATCCGGTGAGCAGCAATGGGGCGGTCTCCGGGGTCAAGTACCGACCCGCGTCGGTGCGCATCGACTGACCGTGTCTCGAAAGCGGGTGGTCCGCTCCACGGGCAGCGCGCGCCCAGGGCTTCTTGGCAACGGGTCCGAGCTGGAGGCTGGACTCCTCGATAAGATCGTCCGCCCGCCTCGATCGGGACGCCAACCCCAAATATGCGACACCGCGGAAACGACCGAAGGACATGACAGTCAAGCGAATGGACAACGTCTTGATCGTGGTCGACGATCTTGAAGCGGTGAAGGCGTTCTTCATCGAGTTGGGCCTCGAACTGGAGGGCCAAACCACGGTTGAAGGGCCTTCAGTCGGCAGCCTCATCGGCCTTGGAGACGTCCGAGCCACCCTCGCGATGCTGCGGACGCCCGATGGGCAGGGAATTGAACTGGACAAATTCCACACGCCCGATGCCGTCAGGTTCGGGCCCGCGGACGCGCCAATGAATGCTTTGGGTCTGCGTCGCATCATGTTTGCCGTCGAGAACATCGATGCCGTCGTTGTGCGGATGCAGACCCATGGTGCAGAACTCATTGGCCAGATGCAGTACGAGACATCGTACCGGCTCGCCTACATTCGTGGGCCTGAGGGCATCATCGTCGGGCTTGCCGAGCCACTCGGCTAAGGCCGGGCGGTTCGCTCGCGAGCACGCCAATCACCGCGCAGGCAAGTACGGCGGTGCATTGATGAGCCTCTGTGCGTTCGGCCGCCACTCGGTCGCGCGAACGACAGCTTGGGTGACGCTTCGATCAAACGCCCGAGGTCTCAGGACCGGGGCGAGATCGCGCGCTCGGTTCGCGCCGTCGAGCGAGCGGGGACCGCGCAGCCCCTCTTTTATGAAGCAACCGGCGAACGGTTCTTTCGATAGGAATCCTTCACGGCAATCTTGTGGCCCCGAAAGGTGAAAAGGTCGCAGCCGTGCACTTCGACCCGGGAGCCGTCGCGCCTTGTACCGGTGAATGTCCAATGCGACACCCCGCGGTCGCCACACACGAAGTGGGTTGCATCGCTCCAACTCGCATCGGGAAAATTCATCCAGACGTCCATGAAGGCCGCGCGCACAGCCCCTGCGCCCTGCGCTCGCTCGCCGCACACTTGGGTGCCTGCGGACGCTTCGAAGACGCAATCGTCAGTCATGAAGGCCATCAAGGCATCCGCATCATGGGCGTTCCAGGCATCCGCGAATGCTTGGAGGAACTCTATCGACACCTCGGCGCGAGAATCCAGCATGGGGCACTCCTTATCGGGCTGATCGAGGTTGGGCCGCTGGTCCGGAGCATTGCACTTTGGCTTGGGTCTGGCAATCGGCCTGGCCAAGGCGCTGTTGTGCCCCCGGTGGGCTGCACCCGGCAACTCACCTGCCGCACTCAGCAAGCTGCCTGACGAGCGTTCGTAGCCATCCTCCTCGCCCCCTTCAACACTGCATGCGCGGCTATCGCAGTGCGAGCAGCACCTGCTCGCTCCAGCCGGCTGCTTCCAGGTCGTCGATTCGAAATCGCGCATCGCTCGCCAGCAGGAACTCGTCGAGCTGCGGCGGCTTCACGTCCGTCGATGACAACATCGCATGCGCTTGCCGGCGGTGGTGGGTTTGGTGCATCGTCAGGTGTGCGAGCACGCGGTGCGCCACGTCGCGGTCGAAGCGACCCGCGCGGTCCGTGTCGACTGGCTGAACGAGGTCGTCTTCGTCGAGGTTGTCGCAGAACGCGATCAATTCGTCGTCGACCCCGCGCTGTCGGCGGCGCAACGAGACGAGATCTTCAGCCGCCACGAAAGCGTCGTGGCGCTCGCGGGCCAGGGCACCCATGCCCTGGAGCGAATCGAGGTAGTAACGGTCGACCGCGAGGATGTGATTGAGCGTCTTCGCAAGGCTGGGGAAGAACCCGACACGCGGCGCGTGGAAGGCCTCCGCGGGCAAGCGTCCGATCGCCGTGTGCAGGCGTTCGTTGGCCAATCGGTTCGCGCGCGTCGCCGCGCGCGCGTGTTGCAGCATCAAGCACATCATGTTCCCCTTCCTGCTCGAGCCTCCCCAGGCAACGCCTGGCAACCATCGACGCCGAGCGCCACTTTGCCGATTCCGGGTTGGCGATATGCCGGAATGAAAACCGCCTCAAAGTGCCGCTTCCGCGGCCATGACACGGTTGCAGGTCCGAGTCGCGGTTCTCAGCCTCGGCGGCCATGGACCAGCGCGCGAGGCGTCCTCCGTGCACTCTTGCTGGACCCAACTGAGGTGTCCCACCCGGCGTTGGTCCATCGACCGGTGGCGAAACGCTTCATGGCAGATCGTGGCTGGACGGCGCGGTGAGATCGGTTGTACGGCTGCAGGCCTTAGCGTGGGCCGCTCGGCAGAACGCGCGACTCGATCGGCTCGATCACGTACGAGCCGCCCGCGCCGGCCTTGGTGAAACCGCCGTGCAGGGGGATTGAAAAGTTCCGCGTCGCGCCCGGCGCGATGTTTTCGCCGGCCACCCAGTCTTTCTCGGTGCCGACGATCTTTCCCGCCCTGTCCAGCACCGAGACCTGCATCTTCACGGCGCATGCGACGGGGTTGTCGTTGCGGACCACTGCAGTGACATAGAGCCGCGAGCCGTCGGTGCGCGTGTTCTTCTCGACGACCGTGAAGCGATTGGTGACGCATCCCGGCGCCGAACGCGCGCGCACGGGGAGTATTTCGATGGGGCGGCCTATGTAGCCGCTGCACGCGGCCAGTACGACGCGCTGCGCTTCTTCATCGGAGGAGATCGAGGCGCCGTCGTAAATCATGTCGATCACGCTGTAGAGCAGGGCGGAGGCGGCCTTGTCCTTGGTTTTCACGAGTGCGTCCGACTGCTCCTTCGTCGCACCGCTCTGCCGAGCCCGGTAGATCGACCGGCTGACCTGAGCGACGGCCTCGCAGTTCGATGCGGTGACATTCTGCGCACTGACGCTGGCAGGCGCGAGTGCGGCGGCGGCGATCAGGCTCGACGCGACAATGCGTAAGCCGGCATGGACGAAGTTCATCGGGGTGCCCCTCCCCAGAAGGAGACTCAGGCGAGGCTCAGGTCCAGACGTCGACCCAGTGCGCGAAGCGCCGCAGCGACCGTGTCGATCTTCGTCGGGTGGTGCAGGTCGATCAGGCGTGTTACCTCCTGTGGACGCGCGGACATCAGTCGCGCGAGTTCGGCCGGTCGCTTGCCCTGGGCAATCATCTCGTTGAGCAGCAGCACTTTCGCGGCCACGCTCGGCGGCAGGTCGATCGTGATCTGCCCGCGCTTCGGCTCGGACGGCGGCGGCACCGGCCTGCGGTCCTCGAAGTAGACGTCCATGACGGCCCTCAGCGCGTTGGCCGCGAGCGAGATCGCCTCGTCCCGCTCCGTTGCGCCGGCCAGGGCTTCGGGGATATCAGGAAATGACACCACGAACCCTTCGCCATCGCGGATCACGCTTGCGGGGTAGCTGAACATGAATCACCTCTGGCCTTTGAAACCGGGCGCAAGATTTCCTTGCGTCAGCCTTCGCCCAGTTCCTAGGCGCTGCGTCGCGGCAGCGTCGACTGCTGGCCGCCGAGATAGGCCTTCATGTGCTGCGCGACCTCAGGGAGTATAAACAAAAATGTAGATTTTCCCGATGGACGGCCCTGGCAGATGCGTCGCAAGGACCCCTGGGGCGCCGGCCGCTACTGGACGCGCTCACGGTCGGGGCAGGGTCGGGACCCGCCAGGGGCGATCGCCGCGGGGAAAACGCCGTCTGCGGCGATCGAACGAGTCGTCCCGGCGCCAATCGACTCGGCGAGGTCGCATTGCGTCGTCACAGGCGCCCGAACGACCAACTGCTTCGGATCTGCTGATCGTCGGTTCGGCCGCAGGCAGACGGGCCCTGTTCCCTGTGCTAGACGCGTGTGGTGGAGCGGGAAAAGCCATCGCCAGCCTCGTGCGGACCAGATTCTTCCGCGATGTTCACCCGGTTGGCCGAACTTGCATTGCGATTTTCTATCTTCTATGCACGCTCAAAATCGGCGCCTGATCCGCCACAATTGCCGTTCTGTCCCTGAAGCCCATGCAACTCAACACCTTCTCCATCCTTCCTGTCGTCTTCGCAATTGCCGCGGGCGCCCTGGTTCCCCCTTCGGTATCCTTCGCTGCCTCCCCCGCGGCCAAGCATGCAACCCCCAAGAAGCCCGCAGCCGACGCGCCCGCCCCGGCGCCAGTCGCTGGACAGAGCGCCGTTGCTGGCGGGACGCCGGCGATCGCCGCCAAGGCATGGCTGCTGATGGACTTCGACTCTGGCGAGGTCCTTGCCTCGGCCAATCCCGACGAACCGCTGCCGCCGGCGTCGCTGACCAAGATGATGACCAGCTTCCTGGTCGAACAGGCCCTTCGCTCAGGCAAGCTCAAGAAGGACGACCTTGTGTCGGTCAGTCAGAACGCCTGGTGCCGTGGCTCGAGCACGGAGTCGTGCATGTACCTGCCGCTTAACAGCCAGGCCACAGTCATCGACATCCTGCGCGGCATCATCGTCCAGTCCGGCAACGACGCGTCCAAGGCCATCGCGGAGCATCTGGCCGGCTCCGAAGAGGGCTTCGCCAAGCTCATGAATGCCGAAGCCAAGCGCCTCGGGATGACGCACACGAATTTTGTGAACGCGACGGGCCTGCCTGATCCCGCGCACAAGTCGTCCGCGCGGGATCTCGCGATCCTGGCGCGAGCGATCATCCGAGACAGCTCCGCCTACTACCCGATCTACGCCGAGCGCGAGTTCAAGTACAACGGCATCAAGCAGGGAAATCGCAATGCCCTGCTCTACACCGATCCAACGGTTGACGGACTGAAGACCGGCCACACCCAGGAGGCCGGCTACTGTCTCGTCACTTCGTCCCAACGCAACGGGATGCGCCTCATCACGGTGATGCTCAACACCAACAGCGCGCAGGCTCGTGCCGACCAGACGCGCACGTTGCTCGGATGGGGCTTCGGTAACTTCGAAAAGGCCACCCCCATTCAGCCCAACACGGTCGTCACGACGGCCAAGGTCAGCTTTGGCAAGGTTGATACCGTTGCCGCGGGTCTAGGGTCGCCATGGACGGTGACCGTGCCGCGGGGCCAGCAAGTGCGCACGACCGTGCAGGTCAAGTCAGACCTGGAGGCGCCGGTGACCAAGGGTGCGGTGATCGGCAAGGTGATCGCGGAGTCGAATGGCAAGCCGGTGGGAGAAACGCCGCTGATCGCGCAAGCCGACGTCGAGCGCTCGGGCTTCATGCTGCGCACGTGGCAGCACGTGGCCAAGCTGTTTGGCAAGTGAAGCACGCAAGGCGCAAGGCCATGGACGTAGGTAGCGGCAATCGCACCCGGGGTGCAATTGCTCGCCCAGCCGAGCGGCCTTGGATGCCGATTCCGGCCAAGAACGGTCCATGGATCCATCCAACGTGCATCGGGTCAAGATTGGTTGCTGTCGATCGAATTTCTGCACCGAACGACGGTGACCGTTGAAAGCCCAGTCGCTGCGGCATCGAGGAATTGCTCTGCGGCGCTTTGCTGTCCTCCAGCTCGAGCAAGTGTGCGGTCAGACCAGCAAAGCCCGTGAACGCGAGACTGTCTTGAGGTTCGACACCTCATGCGGGTTGGATCGATCGCGCACAAACTGCCGAAGTACGTCCCGTCGCTCTTAATGATCGGCACAGAGATGTAGCTCTCAACCCTGTAGATGGGGGGCGTGTGGTGCTTGCAGTAGACCGGGTGCCGGCGCGCGTGGTCGAAGGCTATGGACTCGCAGCGCGCGCGATTCGACACAAAGGGTCCACGATCGATCGATGGTGAAAGATTACATCAGCGCCGAGGGCTGCATTGCGGAAGCGCTCTTCGGAGGTAAAAGTTTCCATGCGGCTCGCAAGTATGCCAAACGCGCCTCGGACCTTGCAGGGAACCAGAACCTCGATCTCGTCGACGCGTACATCGCTACCATGGACACGCGCTTGCCGAGCTCCGGCCGTTTGTACCGCCCCCTAGGAACTGGCCATCGACCCCTGAACTGCACCGTAGGCGTTTGACTGCGGGCAGGCGAGCGGCGCTTCGGATGCCGATTGCCTTTCCATCCCATTGCCTCGATGCCTCCGGAAGTCGCGCTAGCGATTGCATCCGCGTGGAAACACAATGTTTGGATCATGGCTGCGCTGCGCCGCCTTTTCCCTTTTTGTCGATGAGCCAGAACCGGGGTTTGTACGTGGTGCTGCACGAGAGCACCGAGGACGCCGCCGTTTGGGCGGACAGCGAATCCAGTCCTGAGCCGTATCCGACATGGAATGCTGCGTTTGAGGTGGGGGGTAGCCGAGCTGTACCACCTCATCGACGATGAGCGCGTCGGTCCTGGTACTGTCGGCGAAGAAGAAGACGGCGCCGGTCGGCTAGCAAAGATCTGGTCCGGGTGATCTTCGTGTCGTGCTGCCTCGTCTTGGCGGCCTGCGCGGCGCTCGCCTTCTGCCAGACCTGCCCCTGCCCGGAACGACGCACTGGCAAGCTTCGAGCTTTGGGGCGGGAGCCGCGAACCAGAAGGCCGGCGAGATCCAGCCGAAGGCCGTGTGGCGCGCCGGCGCCAACAACGCTTCGGCCCTATGGCCGATCAATCGGCGGCGCATGCGTAGCGAGTGTCCGCCTTGACGACTCGGCAATCGAGCATCCGTTGAGCCTAATCACATCAAAGGACGGCGCCATGGAAAGCAATACAACGAATTCACAGACCGAACTCGCCGACGCCCAAGAGATTTCCGGTCGATGGTCGGACTCCGCGTGGAGCGAACCCCGGGAGCCCGGCCAGCACAGCCAGACCAGTCAGACAGGCGATGGCACTGGGGCATCGATACGCAGGGCTACGGAGGATGCCGACAGCTTCGGGCGTAAGGCAACAGATTCGACCGAAGGCTATCTGCACATTGCGAAAACCGAGGCGCGTGCGGCGGCCCAAACGGGCAAAAGCTATGTCCGCGATGCTGTCAACGCGGCAGGCAACAAGATTGTTGGCATGTAAGGCCAGGCCGGCACTCTCAGGCAGCGGGGCATGCAGTTTGCCGCCGATGAACCGGCGGAAGGCGGTGGCATACGCCGCAGCAGGCGGCGCGGTTGTCACGGTGGTGTTGCTGTTGTTGATGCGCGGACGTCGCCAGTCGGTTCGAAAGGTTGCAACGCTCAGGGCGCACGCTGCGGTTGATCGATTGGATTGGCCGCGTCGTGTCACGCGCGCCTTGTGCCGCCGCAGTTGCACTCCGCTTCAGGACTTCGACGCGCTGGGGGTCGCTCGGCGTTGCCTTTTCATGACCGTCATCCGCTTGTCCGCGTAAACGCCAAGGGCCGTCATGACGCCCAGGGCGGCGAGCTTGGGGATAAGAGCCGAGAAGGCCTTCGACACGCGGCGGTCGACTTCCTGTTGCATTTCAGCGGAGCGTGCCAAGCCCGCGAAATCGGGCAGCGGTGCCGATTGAAGTTGCTTCGTTTGCTTTGGCGATTTCGTCGCAGTCGATTCGGGCGCGGCCGATCCATGCGCCTGCGCATAGACCTTGGTGAACTCTGCGCCAAGGAGAAATATCTGCGCTGCGTAGTAGACCCAGGCCAGCAGCAACACCAGCGAGCCGGCGCCGGCGAAGGAATTTGCCATGCCGCTCTTACCCAGATACAGGGCGATCAGGGCCTTGCCGATTTCAAACAGCACAGCGGTGACGATCGCGCCCATCCACACGTCGCGCCATTCGACGCTCGTCGTGGGCATGAACTTGAAAATCATCGCGAACAGGACGGTGATCACCCCAATCGAGACGACCGTGTTCAGCGCCTGCAGGAGGATCTCCTGACCCGGCACCAATCCCCCGATGAACTTGCCGAAGGCCGCAAGGCCCGTGCTGACCAACAAGGACACCATCAGTAGGAAGGCGAGGCCGAGAATGAGCCCGAACGAGAAGACGCGCGCCCTCAGGGTGCCCCAGATGCCACTGGGCTTCTGCGATTCAGGCACCTGCCAAATGCGGTCCAGGGCACTTTGCAGTTCACCGAAGACACTCGTTGCCCCGATGACCAATACGGCAATGCTTATCGCGGCGGCCAGAATTCCATCGCCACTGATGGCGGCGCTCTTGACCATACCCTGCACCGCCTTGGCGGATTCTTCGCCAACCATGCCGGACAGTTGAGTCGCGATCTGCCCCTGAACGGCTTCGGCCCCGAAGGCCAGGCCAGCCACTGCAATCACCAGCACCAACAATGGCGCAAGCGAAAATATCGTGTAGTACGAGATGGCCGCGCCCATGCTCGGTGCGAAGTCGTCGGACCACGCTACCACCGCCTTCTTGCAGATACCGGCCCACTGAGATAGCTTCATTTTGAACTTTCGAGGTGACTGGTCGGTGAGCGGACGGCGCGCTGCACCTGGCGTCCCTGGCAGGAGTGATCCAAAGCACCGGCGATCGACCGCTCTCCGAGTGAAAATGCGCCCGCTCGAACCCATCGGCTGTGGGACTGCACGCCGACCGAGCCGCGGAGGTTCCAGCGGCCGCCTGATTTGTTCAGCCCCGCAGAGGATGAGCCAGGAAGAACCCCGCGGCATCTCGGCGCTTGTGTCAGCACCGGCGGGGTCGGTGTAGCTGCCTCGCGAGTTCCGCCCGATCAGGTGTTTCCTGCGTTGGGCGACTGCCAATGTTCGGCAGTGCTTCGCCCGGCGCTCCGGCGGCGTAGACCTGTGCGGGTGTAGCGTTGCCGCTTTGCCGCTTTGCCGCTTTGCCGCTTTGCCGCTTTGCCGCTTTGCCGGAGTGCTCCTGTGCGCTACGTGCGGACGGCATCCTTCCGCTCACGTGCACGGCGGCATCCGCATCTTGGATGGTGGGAGGCACGATGCTGCCGGGCAAGCCCGCGTGGACCCCGACGGCAGCGAACACGTCCGGATAGCGGGCCGCTGCCATGGGCCCTTCGGCAGACAGCCCCGCTACGTGGACGTGCGCCGCACCGACGTGATGCTCAAACGTGATCGATTGCGTCAGGCCGCCAGCATCGGCGGCTCGACTCGTCCGCGCTGTTGATGCTCGGCTTGAACCAGTTCCAGCACTCCCGTGCGTTGGCATGCTGGGTTGGCTTGGGTATGGAGACCGGCTCGCTCGCCGGCGTCGGCCGCATTCCTCCATCAATGCCATGCGCAGCCGCAGTTCCCGCGAACACACGATATAGGAAGGCGCCGATATTCATGCCCTGACTGATGCAACATTTGCAAAGCACCCAAGGCGAGCATCCTTGTCTAGCGTTTGTGAACGGTGCGGACCAAGCAATCGCGCCACCGCGATGCTCTGTATCGGGTGCGCGGGGCAAACTGCCCGGATTCGCGGCATCGGGCCCGTCCGCACTCGAGAAGATGAAGGCGTTGTCGCGAAAACGACGCATTGCCTGCCTACCTCGACGACGAAGATCTGGGACCCATGACAGAAGCGCTCGGGGAGGGCGAAGAAGATGCCTAGGAGTCAAATGCGTTTACTTCGTGACCGGACAGACACTCAGACTGGGTGTCGCATGAGGCGTCTCTGTCCCGCAAGCGTTGGCCTACAAATTGAAGGCGCCTCGGACGACAAGGACTTCGGTCGAAGCTGACATGCTGCCAACGGAGAGCGAAGAGTTGCTGTGGTCAGCGCCGCCGCAGGAGGGTCGAAAGGGCGCGACAGTCTGTTCGCTTGGATCCCGCTCGCATCTCGCATCTCGCATCTCGCCTCTTCCTCATGTCCCACCTCGAAATCGTTGAACCCCAAGATGCCAGCGAAGAGGTGTCCGCACTCTACCTAGACTTCCAACGCCGCATGGGATTTCCGTCTGCGCCCAACTTCATCATGGTCCAGGGCCACTCCCTGGCCGCCGCGAGCGGGACATGGGGGCTTGTTCAGAACACGCTCGTCGGCGGGTCGCTTCCACGCACACTCAAGGAGATGGTCTTCGCTGCAATCTCCGCCGATCGCAAGTGCCAGTATTGCGAAGCCGCCCATCTTGCGTGCTGCCGGATGCTCGGAGTCGACGAGGAGACGCTCGAGAAACTGTCAACCAACGTCGAAGACCTCGATCCCGTCAAGGCCCGTGACATCATCAAGTTTGGTATCAAGTGCGCGCGTGAACCGCAGGCGCTGACCAAGCTTGACTTCGACCATCTCCGATCCCACGGCTTGCGAGAGTCGGAGATCATGGAACTCGTCTCGATGTCCGCCCTGGCCGTCTACGCGAACATCGTCGCCGACGCGACTGCTGTTCCGCCTGACGAGATGTTCGGTCAACTCTGAAAGCCCGTGGACAAGCTGCGCGAGATCACCCGGCTGAATCTTGCGCTGGAGCTGGTTTCAGAGTGCGCGGGTCTGGTCGACGTCGACGCTGTTGCGCGCGTCGTTGGCGAACGGCTGCGCTGGCTCTTCGACTTCGACACTTGCGTCCTTGCCCTTCGCATTGGTGGCGCGGATCGTTGGCTTTCGATGGGCTCTGGTGATGAGGGACTGGCTGTCATGGCGGGTGATCACATTTGCCGAACTCGTGGGCTGGCTGAAAGGGCCATCGCGTCGGGTTCCCCGGCCGCATCCGGCCAGCCCATGTTTGCTCTCGCCTATCCGCTGGGACATGTGGCGCAGCCACTGGGCGCGCTGTGCATCGAAGGCTCAAGCGCCTATTCGAATCGCGACCTGCGCTTTTTGCACCACGTGTGCTCCGGATTGGGAGCGGCCCTCTTGCGCATCGAGCAGTCCGACCACTTGACTTCCGTCCGTGCACGCGCCGCCGAGCGAGACCGGGCAGTGAGCGATGAGGCGCGGGCCGCTAATAACGCGAAGGACACCTTCTTGGCCATGCTGGGGCACGAGTTGCGCAACCCTCTGGCGCCGATCCTTGCTGCCGTCGAACTGCTGCGTCGCGACCCCTCGGGCCCGACGCTCGCGCGTGTCGAGATCGTCGAACGGCAAGCGCGTCATCTCGATCGCCTCGTCGGCGACTTGCTCGATGTGTCACGCGTGACGTCAGGCAAGATCAACTTGCGCCGCTCTGCGGTCGATCTGCGTGACGTGGCGGGGAAAGCGGCTGAGATGGCTCGGCCTCGGATGTTGGGCAAGGGCCAAGATTTGACGATGGATATGCCGGATTTCCCCGTGATGGTCGACGGTGACGAGGCGCGCTTGACGCAGGTTGCCTGCAACCTCCTCAACAACGCATCGGCCTACAGCCCGAATGGCGCACACGTCGAGATGTTGCTCCGGAACGGCGACGGGGAGGTCCTGCTGGAAGTGCGGGACGAGGGCATCGGCATCGCCCCCGAACTCCTTGGCAGCATCTTCGAGCTGTTCGTTCAGGGTGGTCGCAGCAAGGAAGTGGCACCCGGCGGCCTTGGGCTGGGACTCGGGGTGTCTCGCGCGCTCGTCAACTTGCACGGAGGCACCATCCGGGCATCGAGCGACGGCGAAGGTCTCGGCAGTGCGTTCCGGGTCACGTTGCCGCGCTTGCCCGCCCGAGTTCCGGAGCCTGCGCCGGCAACTTCCGAGATTCGTGAGCCGGTGCCGGTGGAAGCGCTGCGCATCCCGCGAAGAATCCTGCTGGTGGATGACAACAGGGACGCGGCTGACGCGACGGGCGAGCTACTGAGGGACTTCGGTCACGACGTGCTCGTCGTCTACGGGCCGGTCGAGGCGCTCGCCTCTGCAATCGCCTTCGCTCCAGAGGTCGCGGTGCTGGACATCGGCTTGCAGGTCATGGATGGCTATGAACTCGCCCACGAGCTGCACAAGCGCCTAGGCTCTGGCGCGCCGGCGATGATCGCACTCTCGGGCTACGGCCAGGAGCGCGATCGAAAGCGATCCGCCGAGAGCGGCTTCGCGGCCCACTTGGTGAAGCCCGTCAGCCTGTCCGAATTGCTTTCGACCATTCAGGGCGCGCGTGCGCACCCCGCCTTTTGAGTAGCATCCAGTTGCCCACCTCTTACCACCGTCCCGATTCATTTGCGCTGGGTGGCGCGACCGAGGTCGGCTATCGAAGCAGACACTGGACGAAATGGCGGTGAGCTGTCTGCAGTTGACCGATGTCGTAAGTACACGCCGCAGGCGATTGGCATTACGTCGATCGCCCAGATCGGCAGGGGAGGCAGAGAAGACAGCCGAGGAGGCGGAGGACTCGCGGCATACCGAGCATTTAACGCGTCGTGTCGCCAAGTGGTCATCCTACGACTTTTGAGCGCTTCGTCGCGGCACGATTTGCTCGCCCATTCGTCGATGAAGGTGCAGTCAGTTGAATCCAGCGCCCATTGCTTGAGATCGTGATGCAGCCGGCGCATGCCACGTAATACAGCGCGGCATGCGCCGGGATGCTGCTCGAGCCAGTGGCTTCGCCATGAACGGACCCAGCGCGGGACTCGAAGTCCGATGCTGTTGGATTGTGTCGTTTCGGGTGCCTCCTTTTGTCCACGAGCGGAGACGCGGGGCGCATTGATTTTGCGCTTGCGGTCTGTCGTTCAGTTGGGCGCCGGAGGACCGCGACACCGGCTTGCAGTGGCTCAAGCAGACCCGATTCGCCTCGCTAGGTGAATGCCTTCGTCAAAGCGGATGCGGCACACCAAAGCAGTCGATTCGGACCTCGCCTGTCCGCTGCACTCGAATCGCGCCATTCCTCGCGATGCGGTGGGTCAGCCATGCGATGTCAAGGGGCATGTGGCGATCCTCGTAGTGGGCGGAAGAACCAGTGCAAGCCAGCCCGCCGCGTCCTGCCAAAGGATTATGGCTTCGCCCCTGCGGCGGTGAATTCCATCTGCCGGAGAAGGGCTGTCACCAGCACCAGCTTCCGGCAGGCTTTCGAGCGGCTGTCACACGCCCGTGGTCTGCGCGCGAGACGGCACCGCGGCCAGCGCCTCGGCACTGTCGTCGGGGCAGCATGACTGGAGCGCGCGACGTCTTGTCCGCTCGTTTGCGTTGCTTCGGCTTTGCATTCGTCGTTGTCCGCCAGGCCCGTGGGGCGAGCGTGTATGGGAGGTGCCAAAGCGAGCGCGATGGCAAAAAACAAGGTTCGCGCGCATAGCAGGACCGGCGGGGATCACGGCAAACGCCGCTGCCGGCTGGAAGCTGCCTCGTCGTTTTGCGAGCTCGAGTCGCGGTTCACTCGCTGTTCCGATGGGGCGGGGACTAAAGGCTTGCCGACCTGGTGCTGTCGTATCGGGTGAGCATGCCGCCCTGCGTTTCCTCGGCGCCGCGAGCCTTCCGGGTCGAGATGAGCAAGGTTGCGGCCGTCAGCGCGAACAACGCGAACAGTATCCACACGCCGAAAGCGTAGACCAGCCCGATCGGCAGCAGAACAGCAAGGAGAAGAAAGAGGGGTCTGAGCATGTCAGCAGTTTGCCTCGCTGAGGCCGGTTCGTATCGTGAAGAAGTGGACACACGCCATAGAAACTGCCGGAAGGCGACAGAGGGCGTTGACCGCCGTCGCGAAGATTCGTCGTGGCGCCGCCGGCGCCCGACGGCGACGGGGTCAGAGCACGCACCAACTCTCGGCTTTGCACTCCCTTGAGCTGCTGGCGTTTGGAGGAGCACCGCATCATGCTTGGCTCAACCTCCGATTGACCGCTTGCAGAGACTTTGGTCGTTCGGGATTTCGCGCTCGAGCCCGGCCTACTTCGTTGGTGCTGCCGTTCTGCTCCGCCTTGTCGAAATCGCGCTCGAATGGGGTCCGGGCAGTGTGCCGTGAACGCACGAAGCGCTTGTCTATCTGCACGGTGCGAGCCCGATTGTCCACGGGAGGTCAGTTAACGCGCATGCACTTCAAGGCGGGCCTCAACGGACTTCATGTCGGATGCGCCGCGAAGGTCCGCTTCAGACCGAACCGGGCCAGATCAGCGAACGTCGGGTTGTGGCCGGCACCTCGAATCTGACGTCGCCCCAGGAAGTGCGCTTCGGCGGTGCGAGAACGGGGCCACGCGGTGGCAAGTCGCACACCGACCATCATGCCAAGTACACCGACGGGTCCGAGGCCGAAGCGCACATCCGGTAACGCAGCTTCATGCTTCTGCGCGCTGACGACACGGGACAGACACCCGAACACACGACCATGGGATTTCCGACCCAAGGAGACCCAGATGAAAAGGCTCGCACTCGTTCTCGCCGCGCTGGCCCTGTCGGGCTGCATCGTTGCGCCTTACGACAACTATCGTCCACCGCCGCCGCGTGGCGGCGCGTATTCGGACCGCGACGGCGACGGCGTGCCCAACCGCTACGATCGCCGACCCAACAATCCTTATCGCTATTGAGCGCCCGGGCAATCAGGCGTCAGCGACCTTCGACTTCGCTCTTCTGATCGAATAGGAAGCCGCTACACGGCGATGCATACTGCCGGCCCTCTGCGAGGACCGGGTTCGGCATGAACACGACCACTTGGCCAGGTGCCTTGCGCCGCTTGGCATGGGACGAGGCCACCACCATTGCGTCGCCGATCGCCGCACCTGCCGCCTCCACCAACTGTGCGAGGACAGCGGCGACACTCTGCTTCCGATCGCGAATGCGAACATGCTGGCACCGGGAGTGGACGGAAGCTGCGGCACTTCCGTTGGGTTTCAACCGACAAGCGTATGCAGGTTCACAATCTGCGTATGACGCTGGACGAGCTTTGCGCTGAAGCCCGCGGGCTGACGCCTCGCGCAGCGAGGATGGCATCCGTGATGCTGCCGATGGCGGGCCCCTTGTCCACTGCCTGGAACACCGCGGTGGCCGACGCGCTGGAACTTGCGGCCTGTGGAGGCGAACCGCTCGCGCCCAGCGAGGTCAATGATGTCTTGGCCGCCGCCCTTCATCCTGTCGGACGTGCGGGGTGGCTTCTTCAGAATGTGGAATTCGTTCTCGCGCATCGGCTTGTCGTCAACGCGCACCTGGCGGGCGAGAAGTGGAAATCGATCGTCATGACGCTGCTCGAACATGACGGCGACCGCAGTCACCATTGAGTCACCGCAACCAAGCATGGGGCCTCGGTCTTGAAAGATTGGGACGCGGGGAAGGCTCAAGTTTGGACGTGCAGTGCTTTCACCTCCGCGCGTGAAGCTTGCGCGATGCAGCCTGCGCACGCCGAGGGCACTGAAAGCTTGCGTGAACTGGAAGCGCCGACTCGCTTGTCTCGACGGGCCCCGGACCCGATCGTGTGTGGCGTCGAAGAAGCGCGGTTGGAGCTTCGCGACCGATGAGCCTGAGCCTCCGGCTCGCTCGCACAAGGCCAAGAACGCGACGGGCAATCGCTCATCGACATGCTCGCGAATCCAGGAGTTGTCTACGGAGATTTCCGGGATCCGATCGTCCGCTTGAAGTGTCAGCGTGCGAGCAACTGGCGCCGGAATCTTGCGACGTTGTCGAAGATGAAGTCACACCGTTTGCGTGCCTGATCCCAAGGGTGCAACCGCGCGCGCGGCGTTCAACCGGCGCGCAGCGGACGGTAGAAGGCGCGGATCTCCGTCGCCAGTGCGTCCGGTTCCTCCATCGCCGCGAAATGGCCGCCCGCCGGCATCACGCTCCAGCGGCGGATGTCAGTGAACGTGCGCGCGGCGAGCGAGCGCGGCGGCCGGACGATCTCCTTCGGGAATTCGCAATAGCCCATCGGCACGTTCACGGTTGCGCCGTCCGGAATCGGCCACGACCCATGCTGCCGCGCGTAGTACGGCCAGAACGATGAGCCAATGGCGCCCGTGAACCAGTACAACGAGACGTTGGCAAGGATCTCGTCCTTCGAGAATGCCGATTCGATGTCGCCCTTGCAGTCCGACCAGGCGCGCATCTTCTCGGCGATCCATGCAGCGAGCCCCACGGGTGAATCGGTCAACGCGAACGCCAGCGTCTGGGGCCGGGTTCCCTGCTGCATGCTGTAGCCGGTCTCCTCGCTGAGCCAGCGCTTGAGATCGGTCCGATACTGACGCTCGGCAGGGTCGTCGCCAGTCAATGCGGCTGGATCACGCCGCAGCGGCAGCAAATTCAGATGCACGCCGATCGTCTTTTCCGGATGCACCAGGCCCAACCGTGCCGACACGGAGGCCCCCCAGTCCCCGCCCTGCGTGGCAAAACGACGGTGGCCAAGCACCTCGCTCATCAGCGACGCGAGCGCCTCGGCGATCTGCTCGACCGAGAAGCGCGCCTGTCCGGGAGCGAAAGACAGGCCGTAGCCGGGCAGGCTGGGAGCCACGACCGTGAAGGCATCGACCGGGTCGCCGCCGAAGCGCGCCGGGTCCGTCAGGCGCGGGATCAGCTCCACGAACTCGAACACCGAGCCCGGCCAACCATGCGACAGCAGCAGGGGCATCGGACGCGGGCCGACGCCCAACGCGTGCAGAAAATGCAGATCGATGCCGGCCAGCTGCACCTTGAACTGCGGCCAGGCGTTCAGACGGGCTTCCTGTGCGCGCCAGTCGAATTGATGCAGCCAATAGGCCGTGAGCTCGCGCATCCACGCGAGGTCTGTGCCGTAGGCCCAGGGGTCTCCGGGCGCCTGGTCGGGAAAGCGCGTGCGCACCAGGCGTTCGCGCAGGTCGGTGATCGCACTTTCGGGGACATGAAGTTGGAAGGCGGTGGGGGTCATCTCATCTCCGCGGTTGTTCCAAGGACAGCGCCTCTGTCGGGCCTGCGTCACCAGCGTTCGCGAAGTCGCGCATCGTCCAGTATGTGAACTCGGGGGCGACCCTGACAAGCATTTTCGACGCGACCCTCGACCGCGCCAATGACACGCCGCCTGTCAATGCGCGGGATCCTTCATCGAGCAGCGAAGGTGAAGACAAACAGGGTCTGATGGAAACTACCTCCGCGTCTGCGCTCGTATCAGGGTGCAGCCTGAGGCGCTCCCGGCGATTGAGGCGGATCATGACGGCCGTCTCCGTCATTCCTTACGCCTCGTGCTTGGCGCCCTTCATTTCCTGCGAATCACCGCGGCTGACAGAATCCGTCATCGGCAACGTTCCTAAGAAGTCGCAGGCCGAGCACCAGTGCGTCCCTGAGCCCAGGAGCGAAAAGGCCGCGTCCGAACGGGCCGTACGGGCTTGGCGGTCCATCAGCGATGTGGCAGCTACGACGGGGTGACAAAGCTCCAACGAAAGCAAGAGCCGTTGAGCGCCGGCCGGCCGGTCGATCTGTCTACCGAAGGTGCCAGATCGCTTCCCGCACAACGCCAATGATGACGCCGTCGCCCAGCGGCCGAGTCTTGAATCGCTTGTTGAGCGGCCTCAGGCAGAACACCTCTTTGATCACTACCAGTTGCTTGAACGTGGCCTGCTTCTCCCTGTTCTGGGCGATCACGAAATCGCCTGGGCGGGCTTTCATGTCTGGCTCGATCACGACGATGGTCCCTGGCGGAAACGAATTCACGCCCTTGCTTCGCATGCTCTCACCGTGAACGCGCAACGCGAAGGTCCGCCGCTGAACGTCGACGGTGACGAGCACGGTCTCCAATTCGCTGTGAGGGCCGAAGTTGTCGATGTGGGCAAAGCCGCCGGCCTCTACTGCTGACAACAGCCAAACGCCACGCCGCCGCCATCTGTCCATGGGTTGAGGACCGCCCGAGAGAAACTCCTCGACCGACATGCCGAGCAGCCGCGCGACGGCCGGGCGGTGGCTGCGGTTGGGAGAGGTGCCACCGGGCCGCTCCCAGTGCTGCACTGCGGCCCGCGTCACGCCCGCCGCCCGTGCAAACGTGCCGACACTCATGGCGAGCGTCTGGCGACCCTCGGTGATCAACTCGCGAACGCTCTTTCGCCGGCGAGGCCGGCGACTACACCGTCATCGACAACTTCAAGCCCAAGGGGAGGTTCGACACGGTGCCCGTGTCGGTGCCGGTGAAGCGCCATACCTACGCGCTCGCCGTCCGGGGCGACAGCATGGTGAGCGAAGCGGGCGATTCGTTTCCACCTGGTTCGATCATCGTTGTGGAACCCGAACTGGCCGCCGTGCCGGGCGACTATGTCATCGCGCTCAGCGGCGATGGAGCGACCACCTTCAAACAACTCGTCAAGGATGGCGGCGACCTGTACCTGAAGCCGCTCAATGCGCGCTACCCGATCAAGCCGCTGGATGGCGCCAGGGTGGTGGGGGTGGTGCGCGAGTTCAGCAAGCGGTTCCGATAAGTACCCTCGAAGCCGCCGTGGCGGTGGATAGATTGGGGGTGCGGTGCTATATTTTCTATCTCCCCTTGAAGCGGCGACCGAAACCGGGATTTCAAGACGTGGATCCCCAACGGTTCAGAGGTTATGGCCCAGGCTTCGCCTTCGCAGGTGCGCGCGGCGCTCGCGTTCGCGGCGGCCTGCGAGCGCCTCCACGATTCGTTGAGCACTCCGGGAGGGCACGGCAAGCCTCCCGCCGGACCAGCGCAACGGCGCGACGCCTATCGGCTGGTGGTTGACGCGCTCGAGGCCGTTCGCGAGACCTACGACATCGACGTTGCGACCCCTCACTCCGATTGGCGATACGGCGCACCTCGCCGAGGTGGCAGCGGCCTATGAGCCCGCGCCGCGACCTCGTGGTGGTCGGCGCCGCCGAGGGCGACCTGGCCGCGCTGTCGACGATCCTGAAGGCACTGCCCGTGACCTTCCAGGCCCCCATCCTGGTGGCGCAGCGCACCCATGCCCAAAGCGTGCAAACGCTCGTTCGCATCATGGACAGCTGCGCGTCCATGCCGGTGAGCTATGCGTGCGAAGGGCGGTTCGGGCGCGCGGGCCATGCATACCTGCCGCCGGCGGGCCTGGCTCTCGTGATCCGGCCGGAAGGCGTCATGGGCGTAGACGATCCGGAGGCGACATCGACCGGGGACGGCCCGGTTGACCGGCTGTTCAGTTCCGCGGCGGCCGTGTGCGGCCAGCGCGTCATCGGTGTGCTGCTCTCCGGCTGTGCGGGCGAAGGAAGGCTCGGCATGAGCGCGATCGAGGAGGCCGCCGGCGTGGCGGTGGTCCAGGCCCCGGACGAGGCTGACGTCGCGGCGCCGCCGCGGCACGCGCCGCATCACCACCCCCTGCCGTACGTCGCGCCACTGGATGCCATCGCGCCGCTGCTCGCGGCATTGGTCGAAGGGTGAAAGCAACAGATCGGAGGCAGCCATGGCCATCCCCATCGAAACGGCAGACGAGATCTTCGTGCGCTGCGCCACGGCGGCGATGCTGATCCAGCCCGGGGACGCGCTGCCCCTGCGGTTGCGGGACTTCGGCTTGCTCGTCGCCGACGAGTGCGCCGAGGTCGTCAGGGGATTCAGGCACGTCGACGAGCGCGATGCGGGCGACTCGATCCGGGAAGCCTTCGGCGACTGGTCGCGGCGAGCCTGATGATCGACATTCCCTTCGAGGACCAGCTGCTGGCCTTCAAGGCGCGTCTGCAGCACGGCCTGGCCTCGGCGCTGGAACTGCTGAACGATCGAACGAGCTTCCGCTACACGGCGCTGCACAGGGTCCGCGACGGCGCCTTGCACCCCGTGTGTGTCTTTGATCGCTGCGGCGAGAACCGCGCCTACCTGCACAGCGCCCTGCTTCTGAATGAGCTGGGCCGGCTCACCCTGGCTCGCGGCGACTTCGTCTCCTCGGACTGCAGCCAGGATCGTCGCTTCAAGCCCTTCGACAGCCCGATCCTCTCGTACTGCGGGCTGGTCCTGCGGCCGGCGGGCGGTGGGCCCGCGTGCGGCATCCTGTCCCACTTCGACATGGACCGCTGCGAAGTCAAGCCGTGCGAGCTCGCGTTCCTGCGTGCGGCTTCGCTGCTGCTGGTGGACTACGTGGACTGACCTGCAGAACGCAGGCGGCTTCTTCCGCAGCGCCGCCCGCATCTGCCAGCACAGCTTGCGATGCGCCGCCAGAAGGCAACGCTCATGCAGGCCAGCGACGCGTTGCGGAGGGGGGGTCGCTTCAATGGAAGACATGCACATTGAGACATTGAAGCGTGCCCGCCGTGACCAACGGGCGCACCCACGATGGCTTCTCGGATGGCATGGGCCACAAGCCGGCTCCTCTTCGGCCGTGGTGGCCAGCGGTCGTCGGTCGCTCGGCGCGGCCCCTTGCCTCGGAGCTTGTGAGCATCTCGACGGCTCCTTACCATGCGTCGATTGCCGATGCAGGAGCGCACGTGAACATTGACATCAAGCTGGGGTACCTCAAGGACGAGTACCTCCTGCTGCAAAAGCTCTATGAGGATTACGACGCGCGTGCCATCACCATCAAGGGCTGGAGTGCGACGGTAGGCCTGGCGGCCATCGGTGTCGGCTTTTATCAGTCCAGGTACCTGTGGCTCTTCGCGGCCGGCGCCGCGATGGTCTTCTGGTGCCTGGAGGCGCTGTGGAAGGGCTTCCAGTACATGTACGAACCCAGAATCCGACTGCTGGAGGCAGCGTTCCTGGCCGACGATTTCGACGGCATCGCGCCGCTTCAGGTCTACACGGCCTGGCACGACGAGTACCAGGCCAAAGGACTCAGGGTCTGGCGCAACATGCGAATGCCATTGGTGGCGTTCCCTCACGTCGTCACACTGGTGACCGGGTTGGTGCTCTTCGTTGTCGATGCCGCCGGTGTGGCCGCGCTGCGACCCAAGTAGCAGACTGATCTCTGAAGCAGTGACATCTCACGATGCGATCGAGGTGGACGGGTCCGTCGCGATGGGGCTGCGGGCGTGCACGTGCTTCCGAGCAGTCCAAGCACCCGTGGCATCTACAAGGTGCACACCGCGGCCAACCTGTCCGGTGCGGATCCTGCAGCGCGAGCAGCGGTCGGAGGGCCCGGCGCGCAGAGCATCCGACTCGGCACGTCAAGCGGGCGCGTCGACGCTCGCGCCTGCTGACGGCACTACTTTCCTTCCATGGCCAGGCGCCTCTGGGCGGCCTGGAAAATGGTCCCTCGCACGAGCTTCAAGGCCTGGCCGCGCTGCGCACTGTCCGACGATACCGTGGAGGTCACGGCGACGACCAAGCCAAGCGGCAAGTGAACCCAGATGAGCTGGCCACCGTAGCCACTCGCGAAGTAGGTGGCGCTGGAAGCGGTCCACCAGAACAGCCCATAAGGCAAGCCAACGGGCGGCCCCCCGGCACTGTGAGGCTTGACCACTTGCGCGACGAAGCCGGCCGGCAGCACCGGCTGGTCCGCCCACCGGCCCTCCTGCAGGAGCAGATGTCCCAACTTCGCCATGTCCACGGTCCGCATCGACGCCATGCCACGCGCGTAGGCAGGTTCCCGCATGGCAAGAGGCGTCACGAGCTGGTCGCGCACCAGGTCAGCGATGGGTCGCCCCGTGACTCGTTCCAGAATGGCCTGGACCATCGCCGGACCGCTGTTGTCATAGGCGAACCGTTGGCCTGGCTCTGCCCGAATGGGCCTGGCCCATGCTACGACCGGTGCGAGAGGCGCAGCGGTTCCGCTGCGGTCGTCCACCTCGAACCCCGTGGTCATCGCGAGCAGGTGCGTCAGCGTGATGGCACGGGCACGGGGGTCCGGATTCAGCGATCGCCACTCGGGCATCAGGTCGACGACGGGCGAATCCAAAGAGGCGAGCTGCTGTCGTTGCAAGGCGGTACCCACCAGAAGGGCCAAGCCACTCTTGGTCACCGACTGGGTGTTTCGCAAGGCCTCCGGGTTGCCATCGCGGTAGTACTCGTAGACGGTGCGGCCTTGGAGGACCACCACCACGCTTTGGACATCGCCCAGCTCGGCGATCCCTTCGTCGACGCTCTTGAAAGCGGCGACATCCAGGCGCTGCTCTTCGGGTGTGGACGTTCGCCAAGCAGGCATCGCCTCCGCCAACGCGGCGCCCGCAACCATCAGACAAAGCCAGACGATGACTTTCCGCATCTCGGTCTCCGTGGTGTTCGTTGAGACGGCGACAAACCAGCACCGGCGCCTCGGCTGCATTGTGCCTGCGCGTTGGCCACAGCGTCAGAGACACCTTCAACAGGTGCAAGCGCCGAGTTCCAGTCGCCGCGTAGCCCAGCGCATCGCCGGGAGCGACCCCACCGTCACAGGCGCTGGCCGCAGCTTGAGGGGCCCAAGAGGGGCGCTGCATCCTGGCGCGTACTGGCGGCCTCATGCGAGGCGTAGGCAGGGCTCCATGCTGCGAAGCCGCAACGCTGAAGCTCGGTGCCTACACGGAACGCAGTTCCACCTCTCGGAGCTCGGAGCGTCTTGCCGGCACGGTGTGCGATCAAGCTCAAGTCAGCCTCAGCATGTCGGCGGTGGTCAGCGAGTTCTCTGTTCGCATCGCTCCAACGTCGTTTTGCAAAGTGAGTTGGACAATTTGATGCGCGTGGAAGCGCGCGCCACCAAGGCGCAAGCGATGCAGGAGTGGTGGTTGGGACGCTCTCAGGCAGCCACATGGCGCTCGCGCCATGACACCCTGGACGACTTGCTGACCGACTTTGCAAAACCACGGGCGCCTCCGGTTCGCCAGCACCCCGTGTGGATACACCGCGAATGTAGGCTTCTATCGCAGGCCACTTGCCCGGCGGTCCGATTCGCGGCACCCTGTGCGCATGGCGACCCCGATCTCCATCAGCATTCCACATCAACTCGGCCGCGCTGAAGCGCGCCGCCGCATCGAGGCCGGATTCGCGAAGATCATTGACCTGTTGCCCGGCAGCAGCGGGGCTCCCAGCGAGCGATGGGACGGTGACCGGCTCATTTTCAGCGTCGCGGCGATGGGCCAGACCGTCGCCGGCGTCATCCACGTGCTCGATACCGCAGTAACCATGGAAATTGAAATGCCTGGTGTCTTCGGCGTGATCGCGCGGAGCCTCAAAGGAAGGTTGCAGAAGATGGGACAGCTGCTGCTGACAAAGCGGTAGCGCAGGTCCTGCGAATCAGGTTGGCGAGGCGTGCCGTTGTCGGGATGAGTGCCGGCGCCGAACCGCTCAGGTCTGGGTTCGAATGATCTGGTAGCACGTCGTGTTTGGCCCAGTTGGAGATCGTGGCAATCGAACACCGGGTCGTAGTCGTCTTCGAGGCAAATCCGGCGACAAAGCGCGCGACGTGCTGTGGAGTAGTGACGAGTACGGGCCTTTCAGCGACGGCAGCCAGTACGACAAGGACCGCACGGGCAAGGCCAAGCTCGGTGCCGTGGTGAGCTTGGGCAATGGGCGCTCTAGCGTGATCGAGCAGGGCGCTCGCATGAGCGATGGCAAGGTCATGAACAAGTTGATGCTCGTGGAGATTCGCCCGCGCGACCAACATCGCGGCGACCGACCACAGCCTCGATTGGCATGTGCCCCAACTGCTCCGATGGGAACTTACCCTCCAACTCCCGTCGAAGGATCGCTCACAACACGCCGGAACCATCGACGACGTGCCGTTGAGTTGCACGAGGCATCCCGCGCGGGGTGAGCGCCTGCGCCGAGGCGATCGTGCGGAAGGAGCGGAGGCGCGGAAGTTGCGAAAGTACCGGCAGCGTTGTGATCGTCGGCCACGCTTGGCGAGCGCCTGTCACCTCCGCGCAAGACGTCTGAAGCGCGGCGCCACAGCCTACATCGCTTGAAAGGAGGGGCCGCACACTGGATTTCCCAACCAATCTCAAGGAAAGCTCATGTCCGAAAACTCCAGCCTGGAAGAACTCTACGCAGATGAGCTGAAAGATCTCTGGTCAGCCAACGACCAGATGGCCAAGGCGTTGAAGAAAATTGCGCCCAAAGCCACCAACGCGAAACTCAAGAAGATGCTTTCTGGCTCGCAGGTGGGCATCGCCAAGCACACCGATGTGCTCAAAGCGTTGATCAAGGGCCTGGACGAGAAGGTGATCAAGGCGCATTGCAAAGGCATTCGACCGATCAGCGTCGCTTCGCCGGCGCGGTTGTTCTCAAGCCGCATTTCGTGCGCGCTGACCCCTCACCCGGCCGTGTGGCGGCAGGGATGGGCTTAATGTTCGCGGCGGGTTCCTCTTCGCGCACGCCGTTGCCGAACGCTGCGAGCTGATGCGAGGGGCCCTGCAGGCAGTGGGGGCCAATACGCTCTTTGAGCGCGCTCCTCTAATGGCGCGTGGCCGATGCGTTTTTGCTTGTGTCGTCCCCGACACGCGTCGACACTGGTCATGCTGCAGTGCAACAAGCATCGTTGCTTGATTCCCAACCTCACAGAAAGCCCACCATGATTCCACACGCCGCCGGCAACAACGCTTCCGTTGAAACAATGTTCGGCCTGGTCGGACAGGCTGTCGAAGGGGCGGAAACGCTCGCCGCCCTCAACCTGCAGACGCTCAAGACATTGATGGCTGAAACCGAGGAAATCAGCCGGATCGCCAGTTCGACACGAAGCCCGGCAGAGTTGATCCAGCTTCAGGCGGCCACGCTGCAAGCCGCGCCGTTGAAGGCGGTGGCGTATGGCCGGCAGGTGCAGGAGGTCTTTTCCACCTTCGGCGCCGCGCGGCGCGCCGTCTACGAACAACGCATTGCCAGCGCTCAGGCCACGCTCCTCGAGGCCATGAGTGGCTTTTTCAAGAACACCCCTGGCTCCGAGAAGATCATGGCACTGATGCAATCCGCCATGGAGGCTTCGAGCAGCGCCTACAAAGGAATGAACACGGCGTCGAAGCAACTGTCCGACACCATGGCCACCAACGCCGCGAAAGTCGGCGAGACCGTCACGGAGGCGTCTTCGAGCGCACGGGCGAAGATTGAAGTCTGATGGCGAAGCAGGCATTGCCAATGGCCTACGCTGCGAAGACCTGTCGCTGCATCCGGAGATGGGAATGAAAGCATCCGACCTCTTCGTCAAGGCGCTGGAGAACGAGGGCGTGCAGCGCATCTTCGCCGTACCCGGCGAAGAAAACCTCGACCTCGTCGAATCCTTGCGACGGTCCCGCATCGAACTCGTGCTCACCCGGCACGAGCAATCTGCCGCCTTCATGGCTGCGACCCATGGGCGCCTGACCGGACAGCCTGGCGTGTGCATGGCCACGCTGGGACCCGGGGCGCTCAACCTGGTCACGGGCGCAGCCTATGCACATCTGGGTGCCATGCCGATGGTGCTGATCACTGGCCAGAAGGCCATCATGACGGCTCGGCAGGCACGCTTTCAGATTGTGGACATCGTCGCCACGATGAAGCCGTTGACGAAGGCCTCGCGGCAGATCGTCAGCGCGGCGAGCATCCCCACCGCGGTGCGCGACGCTTTCAGGGTCGCCGCCGAAGAGCGTCCGGGTCCGGTGCATCTCGAATTGCCGGAAGACGTCGCCGCCGAACAGGTCGCCGACGAGGTGGATGTCCTGCCCGTTCACCCGATCGATCTGCCGGTGGCGCATGAGTCGGCGATCGCGCGCGCCGCCGAGTTGCTGATGCGGGCGGAGCGACCGCTCGTCATGTTCGGCGCCGCGAGCAATCGCCCCCGGCTGCAGGGCCAACTGGCCGATTTCGTGCGCCGAGTCGGCGTTCCCTTCTTCAACACGCAGATGGGCAAGGGAACGGTGGCCGGCGGTGGCATCGCCGAAGGCCGGACCGGGTTCTGGATGGGGACGGCCGCGCTCACGGAGCGCGACTATGTGCACGAAGCGATCGACCGTGCCGATCTGATTCTCGCCATCGGCCACGACACCATCGAGAAGCCGCCGTTCATCATGGGTCCGGAGGGCCCGCTGGTGATCCACGTCGGCTACATGCCGGCCACCGTGGAGCAGGTGTACTTCCCGCATGCCGAAGTCCTGGGCGACGTCGGCCCGACCCTCACACTGTTGGCCGATCGCGTCGAAGGCCGCCTCCCGAATGCCGGCGCCTTGCTGCCGCAGCGCGAGGGCATCCTGGCGCGCACCATGAACCGTTCCACCGAGTCGCGCTTTCCGCTGACGCCACAGCGCATCGTCCACGACGTGCGCCAGGTCATGCCCGACGACGGCATCGTCGCGCTCGACAACGGCATGTACAAGATCTGGTTCGCGCGCTGCTACCCCACGCGAACAGCCAATGCGCTGCTGCTCGACAACGCATTGGCGACGATGGGGGCCGGCCTGCCGTCGGCCATGATGGCCGCGCTGCTGTACCCGCAGCGCCGGGTGTTGGCAGTGTGCGGCGACGGCGGGTTCATGATGAATTCGCAGGAGCTCGAGACGGCCATCCGGCTCAAGCTCGATCTCGTGGTGTTGATCATCGAGGACAACGCCTACGGAATGATCCGTTGGAAGCAGTCCGTCGACCGGTTCACCGACTGGGGCATGACCTTCGGGAATCCCGATTTCGTGAAGTATGCCGATGCATACGGCGCGAAGGGGCGCCGCGTCGAAAGTGCGGAGGGACTGGCGCCGGCGATCGAAGCGGCCTTCTGCGAAGGCGGCGTGCAGGTCATCGCCGTGCCGATCGATTATTCCGAAAACACCCGGGTGCTGGTCGACGAATTGCGCAATCGCGTCGCCGCCACAGCCGCCCAACCCGGAGCCTTCACATGAAGATCAAGGCCGCCGTCCTTCGGCAGATGGGCGCCGCGCCGCCCTATGCATCGTCCAGCCCGCTGTCGATCGAGACGGTCGACCTGGCGCCGCCGGGGCCCGGTGAGGTGCTGATCAAGGTGAGCGCCGCGGGCCTGTGCCATTCGGACCTCTCGGTCATCAATGGCGATCGTCCGCGGCCGATGCCGATGGCGCTGGGGCATGAAGCGGCAGGCATCGTCGAAGCGCTGGGAGAGGGCGTGACCGATCTGCAGGCCGGCGACCATGTGGTCGTCGTGTTCGTGCCCAGTTGCGGCCATTGCGCGCCCTGCGCCGAAGGCCGACCGGCCTTGTGCGAGCCCGGCGCCGCTGCCAACGGCGCGGGCACGCTGCTGTCCGGCGCACGGCGCATTTCGCTGGTCGGGCAGACCCTCCACCATCATCTCGGCTGCTCCGTGTTTGCCGAGTACGCCACCGTCTCGCGTCATTCGCTCGTGAAGATCGACGGTGCGGTTCCCCTGGACGAGGCCGCGCTGTTCGGCTGCGCGGTATTGACGGGTGTCGGCGCGGTCGTCAACACGGCGAAGGTGCCGATGGGCGCATCGGTCGCGGTGGTTGGCCTGGGGGGCGTCGGCCTCGCCGCGCTGATCGGTGCACAGGCCGCCGGCGCGCGGCAGATCATCGCCGTCGACCTGTCGCACGACAAGCTGGTGCAGGCGCGCGGCCTGGGCGCTACGCACACAGTGAACGCCGGCCAACCCCACGCGCTCGAGCAGATCCGAGAGCTCAGCGCGGGCGGCGTCGAGTACGCCTTCGAATTCGCCGGTTCGATCCCCGCGCTCGATCTGGCCTACCGGATCACGCGACGCGGCGGCACCACCGTCACGGCGGGACTGCCGCCCTCGACTGCGACCTTGCCATTGGCTGCTGTCAATCTCGTGGCGGAAGAGCGAACGCTCAAGGGCAGCTACATCGGAACCTGTGTTCCTTCGCGTGACGTCCCTCGCTACATCGCGCTGTACCGGCAGGGGCGCCTGCCGGTCGACAAGCTCCTGACCGGCCGCCTCGCGCTCGAAGACATCAACCATGGCTTCGACCTTCTGCACGAAGGAAAGGCGATACGGCAGGTCGTCGTGTTCGACTGAAGAAACGTCATGAACCGGAACAAGGTCGTCGCCGCCGACGAGGCCATCGCGCTCATCCGCGATGGCGACAGCGTGAGCTGCTCCGGCTTCGTCGGCATCGGAACGCCCGAGGAACTGATCGTCGCGTTGGAAAGGCGCTTCGTGTCGACGCAGAGCCCGCGCGACCTGACGCTCATCTTCGCGGCCGCACCGGGCGATGGCAAGGCGCGCGGCGTCAACCGCCTGGCGTACGAGGGACTGATCCGGCGCGCCATCGGCGGCCATTGGGCGTTGGTGCCGCAGTTGGCCCGACTGGCGACCGACAACCGGATCGAGGCCTACAACCTGCCGCTGGGCACCATCTCTCACCTGTACCGCGACGCCGCCGCGCACCGCGCCGGAACCCTGAGCAAGGTGGGGCTCGGCACCTTCGTGGACCCGCGGCAGAGCGGCGGGCGCATCAACGAGCGTACACAGGAAGAACTGGTGCGGGTCATGGATATCGACGGCGAGGAGTGGCTTTTCTACAAAGCCTTCCCGGTCGACGTGGCACTGATCCGCGGCACCACCGCAGATCCGCTCGGCAACATCACGATGGAGCACGAGGCACTGTTGCTCGATGCACAGGCGGCTGCCATGGCGGCACGCAACGCCAACGGCCTGGTGATCGCCCAGGTCGAGCGTGTCGCCGCCGCAGGAACGCTCGACCCGCGCAGCGTGGTGGTGCCGGGTGTCCTGGTCGACTGCGTCGTGGTGGCGTCGCCGGAGCTTCACCAGCAGACCTACGGCACCGCCTACAACGCGGCCTTTTCCGGCGAGATGCGGGTGCCGGCCAACAGGATCGCCGTTGCGACGCTGGACGAGCGCAAGCTGATCGCACGCCGTTGCGCCTTCGAGCTGCCGCTGGGAGGCGTCATCAACCTTGGCATCGGCATGCCGGAGGTACTCGGCGCTGTGGCCGCCGAGGAGCGCGTGCTCGAGCACTTGACGCTGACCGCAGAGCCCGGCGTCATCGGCGGCATGCCCAAAGGCGGGCTGGATTTCGGCGCTGCCATCAACACGCAGGCCCTGCTGCACCAGAACCAGCAGTTCGACTTCTATGACGGGGGCGGCCTCGACCTGGCTTGCCTCGGCATGGCGCAGATCGATGGCGCCGGCAACGTCAACGTCAGCCGCTTCGGAACGCGGCTGGCGGGCGCCGGAGGCTTCATCAACATCAGCCAGAACGCGCGCCGCGTCGTCTTTGCCGGCACTTTCACGGCCGGCGGCCTCGAAGTGGTCATCGAGGATGGAAAGGTGCGCATCGTTACCGAAGGCCATGCACCGAAGTTCGTCGCGGCGGTCGAGCAGATCACATTCAGCGGGCCACAAGCCGTGAACCAGCGGCAGTCGGTGCACTACGTGACGGAGCGCTGCGTCTTCAGGCTGGAGCCGGGTGGCCTGCGCCTGACCGAGGTGGCACCGGGCATCGACATCGAGCGGGACATCCTGGCGCACATGGGATTCAGGCCGTTGATCGGGCAGGTCAATCGCATGGACGCCCGCCTGTACCGCGCCGGCCCGATGGGGCTGGGGGCCGTGCTGCTCGACCTGCAACTGGCCGAGCGCCTGAGCTACGACGGTGAGCGGAATATCCTGTTCGTCAACTTTCAGGGGTTCTCCATCCATGATTCGGATGATGTCGAGAGCGTGCGCCGGGTTTTCGCCGAGCTTTACCGCAGAGCCGGCCGCAAGATGGCGCTGGTCGCCAACTACGACGGGTTTGTGATCGACGAATCGCTGAGCGACTCGTACTTCGCGATGGTCGAAGAGTTGCACGCGCAGTACTACAGCACCGCGACGCGCTATACGACGAGTGCATTCATGCGCATGAAGCTCGGCTCGTCGCTGTCCTCGCGTCAGGGGGCCGCGCATCTGTTCGAGACGCAATCAGAAGCGATCGAGTTCCTGCGGCAGCAAGCGCACACATAGCCTGGCAAGTCCATGGCGCTTTCGTCCTTGTCATCGAACGTTCGCCAGTTCACCCGCCAGCACCTGCAAGGAACGTCTCGCTCTGATCGGTCGATCTGTCGTGACGGGCAAGAGCGGTCCATCAAAAGCTGTCTTGCCTTCGGAGTCGTCCCCCGGCGATGCCGGTCGCTTCAAGCCTGTTTGCGGGATCGCATCCCACGAGACAAAGACGAGCGCCGTGCGCATAGAGCATGAGGTGCCGGGTCCGCGACCCGCACAGACCGAAGCGCGTCCGCAACGAACTCGCACCACCCCGGTTCCCGACCATTGATCGCTCAGTCTTGGCAATCGGCCGCCATGAAGGGCCTTGACATTCAGCCCGTAGAGAAGCGGTTGCGGCGGCGGCTGACCTGACGTCCTGCGCCGACATCTAAAGCGCCGCCGCGGGCCTGCCGACTTCATCTTCCCGCCGCGACTTCGCGACTGAGACGTGCAACCGTCGGGACCGGGAGTAACCGCGATCACCCTGCGAGAGCGAGGTGACAGTTCCTTGGTCAAGCGGCCGTTACCAAACGGGGGGAGTGCTTGACGGAATGGCCTACCAGGTAGTCTGAGGGAAGTGCCCGACCGGATATGCCTGGTTGTCATGCTCGATACGAAACGGTGACTGCACCTGGGTAAGGCTATGGCGATGCACCAGATGGTCCGCCAGAATCTCCTGGACAGGATGATCGACGACAACCTCCCTCGGGTAGTCGGAGCGATGCGAAAGGTGGACGTGCAGACCGGCCATGGCCGCGTTCAAGTCGTCCGCCAGCACCCTTTTCTTGTGCCAGTTGTTACGGTTGATCCGCCTCCACACAAACACGAAGGTGCTGCCCATAGAAGTTTCCTGCTCCCAGCGACCGGGCGTGGAGTTTATTGCGCGCGCCCTCTCTTCGCAACGGCAGATCGTCCAAGAATATGCGAGTCGCGGACGTTCGTCGTGGTGCGCGATCGACGCGTTGACATTGGCCCTCGAGGCACGGACTCGCCCAACGGTTGTCTTGCCGCTGCAACGCCTCGCGTTCACCGAATAACCGAACGGATCGACAGAGGGGTGGCCTGCTGAGCCGGCACGTACGAACACGTGCCACGCTCCGTTCGCATGACGATGCAATCGTCCTCGTCGCCGCCACCAGGACCGTTCCTCGCTCTTGGAAGAAACGAGCCAGAAGCGTGTGTCGGTGCCGGCGATCATCAGGTAGGTGGCGGCCGTCGTGAATCAATGTCAACCAAAGGCCCAAGGTCATCGTTTGGCTCTAGCCATCTGCCGATGGCGAGGCGAATCGACCTCCAACTCCCAAGGACATGCAATGACCAAAATTCTCGCAGTCATGCTCACCGGCCTGTTCGCGGCAGGCGCCTATGCTCAAAATCCGGCGGGAACATCGTCGGAGCAACAACCTGTAACGAACAGCAAAGCCCAAAATCGCGCTCAAGCCAGGGTGGAGGCGCGACCCCAAGGCAATGTGAAGAAGCCCACTGGCGACCTGGCCAACACCCCCGAACTCAATCCTGAAGCCAGCGGGGGCAAGGCGGCCACTGCGGGCCAGAATCGGGCCAACGCCAAACCCCAGGGCATGGCGAAGAAGCCGGTGGGCGACCTGGCCAACACTCCCGAACTCAATCCTGAGGCCAGCGGGGGCAAGGCCGCGAATGCGGGTCAGGCCAGGGTTGGTGCGCGCGATGCCAAGGCGGCCGCGAAGAAGCAAGCCGGCGCCACCAATTGATCGTTGTCGGTACTTGGTCGAAAAAGCGCCTGGCGCTTTTTCGATCACCAGGGGGACGCCCCGGCCACCGTGCGACCCCTCCGAACGATCTTCCCATCGTGATTTCGGCGCCGCCCGACCAGTCGGACGCGGCGGTCCGGCTTCACTTGGATGGTCATCTTCCGACCTCTGCCCCTCATGTTCAGCGTTAGTCGCCCGGGGCCGGTTTGCGCGACGGTTCCACCGATTTGACGGTTCGAGGAAAGTTGTCCGCCAAACCCGCCAAACCCGCCAAACCCGCCAGCGCGCGGCTGCGCGTTCCCGCCGCTGCCTTGCCGCTCGCAGTCACGCACATCACAGTGGCATGCCCAGCATAGCTGGTTCGGCCTCGCAGATGCAGGACGGGTGGGATATCCGCCTCTATGAGCCTGGCAGCACGAAGCACCCGGCATTTTTCAATGTCGTCATCCTCGTCGATGTCCATCGGAAGTTGAGCGCAGTTGAGGCGCTCGAGTAGTTGCATCGGCATCGCCACTCCTGAGCTTGGTTTGCACCGACCGAAGGCTGCTGCAACGGCCGTGAGCGTTAAGCATCCGCAACCTGCGGGAGCCGGTCTGTACGCGAACGTACATTGGAACGACTGAATTGGACCAGACGCGTTCTCAACGGCGTCCGTCGAACCAAGGCTATCGTCCTTGACTCAGGCGATGCTTTCCCTGTTCGGTTAGGCACTCGCGGCCTCTGTGGTCTCGAGATACCAACCCATGTGAGCTCAGGCGACCCGAAAAATGACTCGATTCGACTTTGGCCTCCCTGCCCGAAAGGCTGGCCAGAGTGACCAGCTTCGTCCACTGCTCGTCATTTAGCTGAATCTTCTTGACCATGATTTCCTCAGTCCGTACTTCTACGTGTGATTCGGTTCAGCTACGCGTCTTGTGACTCCTAGACAACGACGGGCAACAACTCAGAAGATGCAAGCATGGCGTCCGGCGAGGCGCGCGAGTCGCCCGGCAAGCGCACAGCTTGCGCTCAAGCGCCCACCGGGTCTGTACGGTAGCACGCCAAAGGACTGAAGGCGGCGGCAAATGGATTCACCGTGCGGTGGCGCACAGACGCTTGCCCTCGTGGCAGACCAGCATCGTGGATAGGACATTGCCGTCCATCTGGAGTGGTCGCGCAACCTTGATTGGACCTTGATGCAACTCAGTCTGCTCGATCTGCCCTGGTGGGGCCATGTGCTGGCCACCCTGGGCCCGACCCACGTCACCATCACCCACGACGACTGGATCGGAGCCACGACATGAGGATTGCACAGGTGGCCCCGTTGTACGAGGCGGTGCCGCCGAAAATGTATGGCGGCACGGAGCGGGTGGTGGCCCATCTCACGGATGCTCTGGTCGATCAGGGTCACGAGGTCACGCTGTTCGCCGCCGGCGAGACACAGACCAAGGCCACGCTGGTCGCTACACGTGCCCGGCCGCTTCGCCTGGACAGCGGGCGCCTGAACTCGGATCTGGCCAGCCACCTCACCATGATTCACGAGGTGCGACGGCGTGCGGATGCATTTGACGTCATTCACTTTCACGTCGACCTGATCCACTTTCCCTTCTTCGAGGACATGTCGGAACGCACGCTCACGACCCTGCATGGTCGGCTCGATATCGATGACCTGCGCGGCGTCTATGCACGGTGGCATTCGTATCCATTGGTCTCCATTTCCAGCAGCCAGCGCGCCCCGCTGCCGGATGCCAACTGGTACGCCACGGTGCAACACGGCATGCTGCCTGATCACTACCAGTTCAGTCCACGGACTCTAGGGGGCTACCTCGCCTTCTTGGGGCGAATTTCGCCGGAGAAGCGACCCGATCGGGCGATCGAAATCGCGAAGGCGGCCGGTGTACCCCTGAAGATTGCGGCCAAGGTGGACGCTGTAGATCGCGCCTACTTCGACGAGTGCATCCGGCCCCTTCTGGGCCACCCGCTGATCGACTTCGTCGGCGAGATCGGCGACTCCGAGAAGAGTGCCTTCCTGGGTGGCGCGCGGGCGTTGCTGTTTCCGATTGACTGGCCCGAGCCTTTTGGCCTGGTGATGATCGAGGCGATGGCGTGCGGCACACCCGTCATCGCCTGGCGTTGCGGTTCGGTCCCAGAGGTGGTGGAGCACGGCGTCTCGGGTCTCATCGTCGACGACATCGCTGGGGCCGTGAAGGCAGTGCACGGTATCGGAGAGCTGTCGCGCACGCGCGTGCGCCGAGCGTTCGATGAGCGCTTCACTGCGCAGGCGATGGCGAATCGCTACGCTCGCCTGTATTGGCAACTCGTTGGCAACCGCCGACTGCACGAGAGCGAGGTGGCATGAACTCGCCCCATCCGCATGGAGTGCCGCACCCTCAGAGCGCAATGTCGAACGCATCGGTACCGCGCACGCCCGATCATCTCCACGTCCTCAAGGACGGCGACAGTTTCGTGGTTGCTGACACCTATGGCGACATTGCGGGTTCGGGCGATGGCTTCTTTCTGGAGGATACGCGCCTGCTGTCGTGCTTCTACCTGGTGCTGGGAGGCGAACGGCCGACCCTGCTGTCCAGCGCGGTCAGCCGTGACAACGTGTTCTTCACCGCGCATGCCACCAACCGACCGCTGCCCCCGCTGGGGGACGAATCCCTGCCGCAGGGGGTGGTGCACATCGAGCGGCGACGCCTCCAGTGGGACGGGCTGTTACGCGAGAGCATCACCTTGAGGAACTACGGCATAGCGGTCACACGGTTGCAGCTCACCGTGGGCTACGGTGCCGATTTCAGCGACACCTTCGAGGTGCGCGGGGAGCGCGGGGCGAATTTCTGCCCGCCAAGGTGCAGAGCAAGGAGGTCGAATTGGGATACCGAGGGCTGGATGGCGTCGAGCGGCGAACGCGCGTGGTGTTCTCGATCCAGCCCACAGCCATCGACGAGAAGTGCTGCCGCTTCGACCTTGTCCTGAACAGTCGCGAGGATGTTGTCCTGTATGTCGACATCGGCCCGGCTGCGCTGGCACCGACGCGCGCGCAGTTTCGGGCCGCGAGCGCTGCTGCACGGCGCAGCATGCGCACTCGTCAGCGCGCCGGTGCGCGCGTGCGGACTTCCGCCCGCCAGTTCCAGGCCTGGCTGGATCGCTCGGAAGCCGACCTTGCGTTGCTGACCACTGCACTTCCGACCGGGCCCTATCCCTATGCTGGCATTCCGTGGTTCTCCACCCCCTTCGGACGCGACGCAATCATTACCGCGCTACAGACCCTGTGGCTCAAGCCATCCCTGGCGCGTGGCGTGCTGGCCTACCTGGCCAGTCATCAGGCTCGCGAGTCGTCGGCCTTTCACGATGCGGAGCCCGGCAAGATCATGCATGAACTGCGCAAGGGCGAAATGACGGCGATGGGTGAACTGCCCTTCGGCCGCTACTACGGCGGCGTGGACACAACGCCGCTGTTCGTTGCGCTGGCGGCTGCCTATGCCCGGCGCACGGCGGATCGTTCCTTCATCGTGGAGCTGTGGCCTGCCTTGGTGGCAGCGACCGCCTGGATTCTGGGCAATGCGAATCGGCATGGCGGATTTCTGACTTACGCACGTGCGCAGGCTTCCGGTCTGGCCAACCAGGGGTGGAAGGACAGCCACGACGCCATCTTCCACGAGGATGGGCGCACGCCCGAAGGGCCAATTGCGCTGGTCGAAGTTCAAGGCTACGCGGTCGCTGCATTGCAGGGAATGGCGCTGCTGGCGGAGTGGCTGGGGCACGACACGGCAGTTGCACCGTACGCGGAGGCGGCCGAGGCCTGGCGGGAGCGGGTAGAGGCACGCTTCTGGCAGGAAGACATGCAGTTCTACGCCCTGGCGCTGGACGGTGCCGGTGCGCCGTGTCGCGTCTATGCCTCCAACCCAGGGCATTTGCTGTACATGGGACTGCCAGGCGCCGAGCGCGGCCGAGCCGTAGCGCGCCAACTGCTCGCTGCCGGCCTCGAGTCGGGCTGGGGCCTGCGCACGCTGTCGTCCAAGGCCATTCGCTACAACCCCATGTCGTACCACAACGGGTCCGTCTGGCCCCACGACGTGGCATTGTGCGCTGCCGGCATGGCGCGCTACGGCGAGCGGGACAGCACGGCGCGATTGACGAGCGAGATGTTCGAATGTGCCAGCCAGGTGGGCATGCGCCTGCCCGAACTGTTTTGCGGTTTCGCAAGGGTGACTAGTGAGGCGCCGGTCTCCTATCCGGCGGCATGCCTGCCCCATGCTTGGGCCGCCGGCTCGGTGTTCATGCTGCTGCAGGGCTGCCTGGGCATCGACATTGACGCCATGCACGGACGCATTGTGGTGGAGCAACCGGTTCTGCCCGGCGAGATCGATGCGCTCGTGCTGCGCGACCTGCGCTTGCCTCAAGGCGCTGTCGACCTCACTTTGTCCCGCAGGGGCGGCAATGTGCAGGCGGCGGTCTCGCGGCAGTCAGGGGCGGATCTCCTGCAGATTGATTTGCGCTTGTGAAACGACGTACCGCTACGTTCCCCCATCGTCGCCACCAGTTGGCACCGGGCGCTGCCGAACCGGTTCAACTGCGAATCTGCCAAGCGTGCAGCGGCGCCGAGGTTCTGTCGCGCTCCGAAGGGTCGGCTTCGAATCCAAGGCGATTGCGACGATACAGAAAGCGATGAGACCGACGCCCTTGAGCACAGAACCAATCGCAAGCAGCTCTCGGCAGGCGCCCCCGTTGGTGTGCTAGCGCACAGACTCGAGCACAGGGTGAGCGCAGGGTAGGACTGTCGGCGTGCGGCCTTCAGCGTTTGACTGATTGACCCACGCCGGTCCCGCGCAAGGAGATGCAATGAGCGAAGAAGCGATTAACTATCCGGTACCAGACGCCGCCATGAAGGGCGCGCACGTATCCGGCATGCCGGCCTACCTGAAACTGGTGGCCGAGGCAGACGTCGATCTCGGTGCTTACTGGGCACGTCTGGCTCGCGAGTTCGTGAGCTGGAAGACGCCGTTCACGCAGTCGCTCGATGAAAGCGGCGCGCCATTCTTCAAATGGTTCGAGGACGGCACGCTGAATGCGTCCTACAACTGCCTGGACCGCCATGTCGAGCGCGGTCGGGGCGACAAGGTGGCGATCCTCTTCGAGGCCGACGACGGCCAGGTCAGCCGCGTCACCTACAGCGACCTGCTGGCGCGCACCTGCCGCCTGGCCAATGCGCTGAAGGCCCGGGGCGTGAAGAAGGGCGACCGTGTCGTCATCTACATGTCGATGAGCGTCGAGGGCGTGGTCGCCATGCAGGCCTGCGCGCGCATCGGTGCCACGCACTCGGTGGTCTTCGGCGGCTTCTCGGCGCAAAGCCTTCGCGATCGCATCGCAGGCGCCGGCGCGGTGATGGTGATCACGGCCGACGAGCAATTGCGGGGGGGCAAGCAGCTGCCACTTAAAGCCATCGTCGAGGAAGCGATGACGCTCGGTGGCTGCGAGTCGATCAAGGACGTGATCGTCTACCGGCGCACCGGCGGCCAGATCGCGTGGGACGCTTCGCGCGACCGCTGGATGCACGAGGAGACGGAAAAGCAGGGCGACACCTGCGAGCCCGAATGGGTGGGTGCGGAACACCCGCTGTTCCTGTTGTACACCTCCGGGTCGACCGGCAAGCCCAAGGGCGTTCAGCATTCGACCGGTGGTTACCTGGTGCAGGCGGCAGTGAGCACGACCTGGACCTTCGACCTGAGGGACGAGGATGTGTTCTGGTGCACCGCCGACATCGGCTGGGTCACGGGCCACACCTACATCACCTATGGCCCGCTGGCGATCGGCGCGACGCAGGTGGTGTTCGAAGGCGTGCCCACCTACCCGGACGCGGGCCGATTCTGGAAGATGATCCAGGACCACAAGGTCAGCGTGTTCTACACCGCGCCTACCGCCATCCGCTCGCTGATCAAGGCGGCCGAGGCCAGCGAGGCGGTGCATCCCAGGAGCTACGACCTGACCAGCCTGCGCATCCTCGGCTCGGTCGGCGAGCCGATCAATCCGGCAGCCTGGGAGTGGTACCACCAGCACGTCGGCGGTGGCCGCTGCCCGATCGTCGATACCTTCTGGCAGACCGAGACCGGCGGCCACATGATCACGCCCTTGCCCGGCGCGACACCGCTGGTGCCCGGATCATGCACGCTGCCTTTCCCGGGCATCGCGGCGGCCGTCGTCGACGAGACCGGCAACGACGTGCCCCACGGTCAAGGCGGACTCCTGGTGGTGAAGAAGCCGTGGCCGGGCATGATCCGCAACATCTGGGGCGATCCCGAGCGGTTCAAGGTCAGCTACTTCCCGCCGGAACTCAAGGGCTACTACCTGGCGGGCGACGGATCGATTCGTGACGCCAAGACCGGCTACTTCACCATCACCGGCCGCATCGACGACGTGCTGAACGTCTCGGGCCACCGCATGGGCACGATGGAAATCGAATCGGCGCTCGTGTCCTGCACGGCGCTGGTGGCCGAGGCCGCTGTCGTGGGGCGGCCGGACGAAACGACGGGCGAGACGATCTGCGCCTTCATCGTGCTGAAAGGCCCGCGGCCGACCGGCGACGAAGCCAGGAAGATCGCGACGGAGTTGCGCAACTGGGTGGCCAAGGAAATCGGCCCCATCGCCAAGCCGAAGGACATCCGCTTCGGCGACAACCTGCCCAAGACGCGCAGCGGAAAGATCATGCGGCGCCTGCTGCGCTCGATCGCCAAGGACGAGGCGATCACGCAGGACACCTCGACGCTGGAGAACCCAGCCGTGCTCGAGCAGCTCATGGAAAGGAACTGACGATGGACAACGATCTGACGTCCAGGATCCTGCGCGACCCGAACTACCAGGCCTTGAAGTCGAAGCGCTCGCGCTTCGGCTGGTGGCTGGCCGCGGCGATGATGGTCGTGTACTACGGCTTCATCCTGCTGGTTGCCTTCGACAAGCCATTCCTTGCCACGCGGCTGGGCAGCGGCGTCACGACGATCGGCATGCCGATCGGGCTCGCGGTCATCGTGTTCACCATCGTCATCACCGGCATCTACGTCCACCGGGCCAACGGCGAGTACGACCGGCTGACCGACGAGGTCGCGAAGGCGGCGCTGAAATGAACCGCTCTCTCTCTTGCTCACTCTCTGCAAAGGCGCTGGGCCTGATGGTCCTGCTGGCGGCAGCCGGCGGCGTGCAGGCTGCCGGTGCCGATCTCGGCCAGCTGGAAAAGCAGGCCACCAACTGGACGGCCATCGGCATGTTCGCCGCCTTTGTCGTCGGCACGCTCTTCATCACCAAGTGGGCCGCTGCCAAGACCAAGAGCGCGGCCGACTTCTACACCGCCGGCGGCGGCATCACCGGCTTCCAGAACGGCATGGCGATCGCGGGCGACTACATGTCCGCCGCCTCGTTTCTCGGCATTTCTGCCGCAGTGATGGTGGGCGGCTTCGACGGGCTGATCTACTCGATCGGCTTCCTGGTCGGCTGGCCGGTGGTGACCTTCTTGCTGGCGGAGCGGCTGCGCAATCTGGGCAAGTTCACTTTTGCCGATGTCGCGGCCTTCCGCTTCGAGCAGACACCGGTGCGCGTGTTCGCGGCGTCGGGCACGCTGGTGGTCGTGGCCTTCTACCTGATCGCGCAGATGGTGGGCGCAGGGCAG